>NZ_JAFCWR010000001.1:0-2059884 GCF_049897645.1 Brevundimonas sp. TWP2-1 | reverse complement strand
GGAAGTGGGGCGACCCATGAAGCTTACTGGTACTAATAATCCGATCGGTTTGATCGTTTCTCAGCAAAACTCATTCGATGATTGCTCCTTGACCGAAGCAATCTCAGACAATGTCTTCTTCTCATCCTTGTTCAAGCTAACGCGCTAGCACTGTTTGAACTTGGATGATGTTCTTGCTCGCTCTATCGGCCCTAGGACTGATTCAGAGCGGTCGGCCTCAAGCGCGCAAGCGCGATAGGCCCAGCAAGACATCATGTGTGCTTGGTTGACCTGGTGACTATGTCGGAGGTTCCCCACCCGATCCCATTCCGAACTCGGTCGTTAAGCCCTCCAGAGCCAATGGTACTTCGTCTCAAGGCGCGGGAGAGTAGGTCGTCGCCGGGTCTACCAAGCACACATGATATCTGCCCTAACGCGCTTCGCGCGACTTGACGGCATCTTCTCGAACCGTTCTTCCTTCACGACACTACCGTTTGCCGCGGGATGGAGCAGCCCGGTAGCTCGTCAGGCTCATAACCTGAAGGTCGTAGGTTCAAATCCTACTCCCGCACCCAACGATTTGACCCGCTATTCCAATAGGATAGCGGGTTTTTCTTTGACCAAATTCCGCGCCCCAAAACCACCCGTAGAAGCCACGTGGAAACATTCAGAACCCAGGCGTGGAAGCCACGTCGAAACATTCAGAGCGCAAACCAAGGCACAACGGGGCTTTGGATCACGATCCGGAGAGGCTGGTCGGGGCAGGCGAAACCTAGTCGCAGGCTACGGATCTAGATGCCGCCGCTCTGCTTGATCACAAAGACTATGAGCGCAATGCACACGACTGCAGCGACGCCGATCGCGAGCGCGATCAGGCGAAATGCGCCCTTGGTCGGCTTGTCCGGCCCATCTTCGTAGCCGATAGGCGTTTTTCGCGGTTCTTTTTCGGTCATGGAGCTCACAACGCGCCAGCCGTCGGAAAGTCTGTGGTGCATCGATAATAAGGAGGTCGTCGCCTTCGACGCGGCAGCTGCACGGTGGGTCAAAGGGATGCTTTGGAGCATCGTGGCTGGCCTTAAGCGGGACAGGTTTCGCCCGGCACAGGGGCGCCGCCAGGGCGTTCGAAACCCTCGTCGCCCAGTTTGGCTTCCCCCTCCTTTTTATTGGTGCAGCGCGCGAGCATTGGCCCAGCCCAAGCCCGCGTGATCTGCGGATTTGAACGATACCCGGTCGGGTCGGTGCTCAGTTTTAGGTTTCTGTTTGAATTACGCTCATTGACGCCTTTGATGATCGGGACGTCGAACGTATCGGCGATACGCTTCGCGCTGTTCAACTTGGTTGGCGCACTGACCTGGGCGGGGATCTTGGTCTGTCTAGGGTCGCGTTCGGGACGGCGATCGAACATGTCTTCCGACATCTGCCCGTCCACATTCACCTGACGGCGGTCGTCGCCGTTGCGGTCGTGCTGTTGGTCGGTTCTGGCTTTGGCGAAGGGTCAGCCGCAGCCGGATTGTCAAAGTCGTTTGAGTGTTCAGAAACCCGGTGAGCGGGGAGAGCCGCCCACCGGAGCTATGTTGCGATCAGAAGCGGTAGGCGACGCCGACGCGCAGATTACGGCCGGGAAGCGGGGCGATGTCCTTGAGGAAGGAGACGTGTTCGCGGGCCTCCTCGTCGGTCAGGTTCCGCGCCTCGGCGAACAGGGTGACGTTCTGCTGGCTGAAAGGCCGCACCGCCACGGAGGCGTTGACCAAGGTGTAGTCGTCGGTCGGCAGTTCGAAGGCGTTGGCGACGCGGTCTTGTTCGCCGACGTGACGAACCTCGCCGCTGACATCGAACTTGGTCGAGGTCCAGGCCAGGCGGCCGGTGACGGAATAGGGCGGGATCCGTGCCGCCGGTCCGAAGTCGGTCTGGGCGCGGACATAGTCGGCGGCGCCTTCCAGCGACAGTTTGCGATCGCCGTCCTGCCACAGGGCATAGGCGCCCTCCAGCTCGAAGCCATAGAATTTTGCGTCGGTCTGGACGAAGCGATAGACGGGGAAGGTCTCGTTCTCCTCCTCGAAGAGGAATTCTTCGCCTGTCGGTCGCTCGTCGATGAAGCCGTCGTACCACGAGTGATAGACGTGCAGATCGCCAGTGAAGCGTCCGCGATCATAGTGGGCGGTGCCCTCCAGCGTCGTGACCTTTTCGGAGTTCAGATTCAGGTCGCCGGTCTCATAGGCGGCCGTGGCGATGTGGACGCCGTCGGCGAACAGTTCGACCTCGCTGGGGGCGCGTTCGTTATGGGCCAGGCTGAGACCCAGGAACAGGCCGGTAACCGGGCGGATGAAGGCGGCGGCCGAGGCTGACCAGTTGTCGAACTCGCGGTTCACCTCGCTGGTCCCGCCGATGGGCGTGGCGCTCAGTTCGCGCCGGTCATAGCGCAGGCCGCCCTCGAAGCCGTGGTTGCCCCGGTCCAGTCGCTGGACCGTGTAAATCCCCAGCTCGTCGATCTTGACGGTCGGGACGAAGGCTTCCTCGCCGATGGCCTCGAAGTTGCGCGACAGGGTCTGGACGCCGACGGCGCCGTTCCAGCCGTCGCGTTCGCGCTGAACCAGGTCGGCACGGCCTTCCCAGCCGTCCGAGTTGAAGATGGTGCCGGGTTCGCCCACGTCCTCGAACTCGGTGTGGGTGTAGTCGGCGTGACCGTAGGAGCCGCGAAGGGCGGCGAAGGGGCCGGCGTCGAACCGGTATTCGCCGCGCGCGTCCCAGCGCTTCTGGTTCAGTTTGATGAAGACGGATTCTTCCGCGACCGTGCCGTATTCGCTGTCGGTGTTCTTGTAGGACACGCCGGCGAAGCCCTTGTCGCCGATGTAGGACCCGCCGACGCCCCAGGCTTCCAAGTCGCTATAGCTGTTGGGCTGGCTGCCGCCGTCGCCGCGCGCGATGCCTTCGGCGGCGGCGCGCCGGGCGGAAATGGCCGGGGCGGGAATGTCGTAGTCGTCGCTCTTGCGCTTCACGCCATCGACGTTGAAGGCGAAATGGCCGCTGCCGACCGTGACGCGGCCGAAGGCGCTGCGGCCGTCATCGACGCTGGAGGCCTGGGTCGAGACGACGCCGGAAATGCCGCCCTCGGGGATTTCGGTCGGGATGCGGTTGTCCAGAACATTGACCACGCCGCCGATGGCCGATCCGCCATAGACCAGGGTGGCGGGGCCCCGGATGATCTCGATGCGGTTGGCCTCGGCCGGGTCGGTCGCGACCGCATGGTCGGGCGACACCGAACTGGCGTCGATCAGGCCGATGCCGTTGGTCAGCACCTGGACGCGCGGACCGCTGAGGCCGCGAATGACGGGGCGGCTGGCGCCTGGAGCGAAGTCGGTGGAGCGGATGCCGGGCCGGCCGTTCAACAGGTCGCCCAGCGACGTGGCAGGTGCGGTGGCCAGAGCCTGTTCGTCAACCACGTCCGTCGCGATCACCGAGGCCCGCTGGCTGATGCCATAGGGCGCGCCCGTGACGATGATGTCGCCCAATTCGGCAGGGGTAGTGTTCGTCGACTGGGCTGCGGCGGCGCCCGCCAGGACGGTGGAACCGACGGCCGCGAGAAGGAGCGAACGCGAAACGGAAGAGGGACGCATGACAGTGACCTTCGGGGAGTGAAGTCGCTGTGTTATGAGATAACATCACGAACGGTCAAGGGGCTAGCAGGCGAACGCTCTTTGATCGCCGCTTGCCTGTGACGCAGGCGAAACAGTTCTTGCGCGTCGATCTTCGTCTTGATGAGCGACTGACTTGCGATGCGGTCATGAAAAAGAAGATGGCGCACCCGACAGGATTCGAACCTGTGACCCCTGCCTTCGGAGGGCAGTACTCTATCCAGCTGAGCTACGGGTGCGCATGCGGCGTGACGCCGGAACAGGCCGCTTACAGCAAGGTGCAGGCGGCCTCAATCCCGAATGCGCGGATGACGACCGGATGGCCGCCCTCAATCACCGCCAAGGAAGGTCAACGGCCTCAAGCAGCGCGAAGCGCGATAGGCCCAAAAAGAATGCAGCAGGGCGCCGTCGCCCTGCTGCGCCCTACTGCGCCGTCATGCCGCCGTCGATCTTGAACTCGGAGCCTGTGACGAACTTCGACTCGTCCGAAGCCAGGTAGAGGACACAGTAGGCGACGTCGTCGGGCTCCCCGATCCGCTTCAGCGGGATGCCCCGCGCCAGGCGTTCGTGGGCCTTGTCTTCGTCGCCGCCGGCCATGGCGATGAAGGGGTCCAGGATCGGGGTCTTGATGAAGACCGGATGGACCGAGTTGCAGCGCACGTTCCAGTCGGCCTTGGCCGCTTCCAGAGCCAAGGTCTTGGTGTACATCCAGACGGCGGCCTTGGTGGCGTTGTAGGCGCCCATGCCGGGTGCGGCGACCATGCCGGCGATCGAGGAGATGTTGATGATCGAAGCCGGGGCGGCGGCGCGCAGGTGCGGCATCGCATGTTTGGCGCCCAGCATGACGGAGCGCAGGTTGATCTCGTACTGACGCTGCCAGTTGTCGACCGTGTCCTGTTCGACGAAGGCCAGTGGCCCGCCGACGCCGGCGTTGTTGACCAGGACCGACAGGCCGCCCAAGTCGGCGACGGCGGCGGTCACGACCCGCTCCCAATCGGCCTCGCTGGCGACATCGTGGGCATAGGCGAAGGCGGCCCCGGGCAGCTCTTCATTGATGCGGCTTGTCAGGGCGGCGGCGCGATCGCCATCGATGTCGGTGACGGCGACGCGTGCGCCTTCGCGGGCCAACATCAAGGCCATGGCTTCGCCTAATCCGCCGGCGGCGCCGGTGATCAGGACGGTCTTTCCCGCGACGCGGCCCGTGCGGGCGGCGCTCACGACTTGACGCCCATCTCGGCGGCGGCCGCGTCGATGAAGCGCGCCAGGGTCACGTCCTTGTCGGTCACGCCGTCGGCGTCATGGGTGGTCAGCAGCACCTCGACCCGGTCATAGACGTTGGACCATTCGGGGTGGTGGTCCATCTTGTCGGCCATCAGGGCGACGCGGGTCATGAAGCCGAAGGCGGCGTTGAAGTCGGCGAACTTCAGCGTCCGCGTGATGGCCGAACGGTCGCCGTCATGAGCGCGCCAGGCCGGAAAATCCTTAAGCGTTTCCGCTACGTCAAGACGAGTGTCGGTCATCGCGTTTCCTCTTTTCATCCGGCGTAAGGCGCCCGACGGATCGCGGCAAGCGGCGAGGCTGCTCTCGGAACTCATGGTCAAGCTTTCGCGTTTCAGTTCCCGTGGAGACGTCACCTTCGGGCATCTTCAGATCGTCAGCGGGGTTAAGATGGACAATCTCTGGATCGCCGCGCTGGACGCGGCCGACCGCAAGCGGATCGAACCTCATCTGAAGCAGGGCGAGATCGCGCGCGGCCAGATGCTTTATGACGCCGGCGAAGCGGTCAACCACGTCTGGTTTCCGATCAAGGGGGTGGTGTCGCTGATGACCATCCTGCCCGACGACAAGATGGTCGAAACCGCCGCCATCGGACGCGAAGGTTTGATCGGCGTGACCTGCGGACCGTTCAACGCCCGCGCCGCCAGCCGGGCGATCTCGCAACGTGACGGCGTCGCCGCCTATTGTTCCGCTGAGGTCTTCGGTGAGGCGCTGGACGAAAGCGAAAGCCTGCGCCTGGCCCTGTCGCGCTTCACCGAGGGGCTGATGGCCCAGGTGCAGCAGGCCGCCGCCTGCAACGCCCAGCACCGGCTGGACGAGCGGCTGGCGCGCTGGCTGCTGATGCTGCATGACCGGGCCGAAGACGACCGGATCGACCTGACCCAGGCCGACATCGCCGGCATGCTGGGGGTGCGACGCGCCACCGTGTCCGAGGTCGGGACGGTGCTGGAGGGCAAGGATCTGATCCAGCGAGGGCGCGGCTGGGTCAAGGTGCTGGACCGGGACGGCCTGGAGAAGGCGTCGTGCGGCTGTTACGGCCTGATGCGCGACGTGATGAAGGATCTCAAATTGCCGCAGCCGCAAGCCGCCTGATCCGGTGTCAGATCGGGTGACGGGACCGCGACGACGCGCTAGACGGTGACCCATGACAGACGCCTCCTCTCACGGCCCGCATTCGCAGGGTGACCGTTCCTCCTTCGGCTTCCGCGACGTGGACGCGCGCGAGAAGGTCAAGATGGTGCGGGGGGTCTTCGATTCCGTCGCCTCCAGCTACGACGTGATGAACGATCTGATGAGCGTCGGCGTCCACCGCATCTGGAAGGACATGGCCGCCGCCAAGCTGAACCCCCGTCCGGGCGAGACCATACTGGACGTGGCCGGCGGCACCGGCGACATGGCGCGACGCTATTCAAAGATGGCCCGCGCGGCTCAGGAGCGGCGCGGCGGCGAAGACGCCAATGTGATCGTGCTGGATTATAATACCGAGATGATCCTGGCCGGGGTCCACAAGGGCGGCGAGCCCGAGATGAGCTGGTCGGTCGGGGATGCGATGAACCTGCCCCTGCCGGACGCCTCGGTCGACGCCTATTCGATCAGCTTCGGCATCCGCAACGTGGCCCATATCGACAAGGCCCTGACCGAGGCGCGTCGCGTGCTCAAGCCGGGCGGGCGGTTCCTGTGCCTGGAGTTCTCGCGTCCGACGACCAGCCCGATCCGCAAGGTCTATGACGCCTGGTCCTTCCACGCCATTCCGCGCATCGGCGGCTGGGTGGCCAAGGATCGCGACAGCTACCAGTATCTGGTCGAGAGCATCCGCCGCTTCCCCGACCAGGCGGCCTTCAAGGGCCTGATCGAGGACGCCGGCTTCCGCCGCGTGTCCGTGACCAACCTGTCGGGCGGGATCGCCGCCATCCACCACGGGTGGGCGATCTGACCAGCAGGATCTATCGCACGGCCCCGCCGCCGCCCGCCACCGTCGCGGTGCATAATCCCGTGGCGGCCTTTCTGCGCCTGCTGGGCTGGCTGTGGGTTCTGGCGCGCCATGACGCCCTGATCCCGCGCGAGGCCAACCCCCTGCTGCCCGTCTGGGCCCGTCCCTTTGCCCGCGCCGTGCAGATGCTGTCTGGCCGCGACGGCCGTCAGGGCCGGCCGGGCCAGCGGCTGGGCAAGGCGTTCGAACATCTGGGGCCGGTGGCGATCAAACTGGGTCAGGTCCTGGCCACCCGCGCCGACATCTTCGGCCTGCAGTTCGCGCGCGACCTGGGCCGGTTGAAGGACGCCTTGCCGCCCTTTCCGCTGGAAGAGGCGCGGCGCGAGATCGAGAAGTCGCTGGGCCGATCGGTCGAGAGCCTGTTCATCGACCTGAGCCCGCCGGTCGCTGCCGCCTCCCTGGCCCAGGCGCACCGGGCGACCCTGGCCGACGGTCGGGCCGTGGCGGTCAAGGTGCTGCGGCCGGGGGTCGAGCGCCGGGTCGCCGACGGTCTGGACGCCATGCGGTTGGGCGCCGCTCTGGTGTATCGGCTGGTTCCCCTGTCGCGCCGGCTGGAGCCCCAAGCCTTCGTCGAAACCATCGCCAATTCGATGGATCTGGAGCTGGACATGCGGCTGGAAGCCGCCGCCGCCAGCGAAATGGCCGATGTCATGGCCAAGGACGGCTATATGTCCGCCCCGGCCGTCATCTGGGACGGGGTGGGCAAGCGGGTGCTGACCCTGGAGTGGGCGCAGGGCGTGCCCATGACTGATCCGGCTCTGGCGGACCTGCCGGGCCTGGACACCGATCTGCTGGCCGACAATGTGGTGCGCGCCTTCCTGGTCCAGGCCCTGGACCACGGGGTGTTCCACGCTGACCTGCACGAGGGCAATCTGTTCGCCAGCGCCCCGGCCCATTTGACCGCCATCGACTTCGGTATCGTCGGGAGGCTGGGCCCGGCCGAGCGGCGCTATCTGGCCGAGATCCTGTGGGGCTTCATCTCGCGGGATTACGACAGGATCGCCCGCGTCCATTTTGAGGCCGGCTATGTGCCCGCCCACCATTCGGTCGAGACATTCGCCCAGGCCCTGCGCGCGGTCGGCGAGCCGGTGATCGGCCGGGCCGCCAGCCAGGTGTCGATGGGCCGGCTGCTGGGCCAGTTGTTCGAGATCACGGCCCTGTTCGACATGCGGCTGAGGCCAGAGCTGATCCTGCTGCAGAAGACCATGGTCTCGGTCGAGGGGGTGGCGCGTCGCCTTCAACCCGACCACGATCTGTGGAAGGCGGCCCAGCCGGTGGTCGAACGCTGGATCCGCCGCGAGCTGGGGCCCCAGGCCCAGGCCAGAGACGCCTTGAACGAGATGATCGCCGCGGCCCGCGCCATCTCGCGCCTGGTGCAGGAGCCGCCGCGTCCGGCGGCGGTGGTCATCGAAAAGTCGGGAACTCCGGCTTGGCTGACGGCTTCAGTCACGGTCGCGGTTCTCGCGGCCCTGACGGCCCTGGGCCTCTCGCTCTGGCCCTATCTGTCCTGACCGGAGCTTTCGCTATGAAGCCGACCCTGATGAAGACCACCCTGGCTGCCGCGCTGCTGCTTGCGCCTGTTCCCGCCTTCGCCCAGTCCGCATCAGCCGGCGCCGTGCCGAACGCCTTCGACCGACCGGCCCAGGCGCCGACCGCCCCGGCGCGTCCCGCTCCCGCAGCGAGCGCTCCGGCCCAGGCGCCCGACATCGCCCGTTCGGAGGAGGCGTTGCGCGCCGTGATCGCTTCCGCCCAAGGGACCGGATTCGACTATTCGGACTTCACGACCAATCTGGGTACCCAGATCCGCCAGCAAGAGGCCCAGATGGCCCCGCTCATCAAGGGCTTCGGCGCGGTCAAGACCGTCGAATACGTCAAACAGGAAGGCGAGGCCCAGATGTTCAAGGTCACCTTCGACAACCAGGTCACCGAATGGCTGATCGGCTTCGACGCCGAGGACAAGATCGCCGCCTTGCTGTTCCGCCCAGCCGAAAGCTGATCTTTATAGACATTTCATTGTCTTCTGTGATCATTGGCGTGGATCCGGAGGGGCGATGAAAGTCTTTAATTTGGGCCTGATTGCCGCCGTCTTGGCTGCGAGCGCCTCGGCCGAGGCTCAAACCTATGTCCAAACCCATTGGGAGACACCTCCTGACAGTGAGTTAACTAGCTCTCTTGTGCCGACCTTTGCGGCCTGGATGGGAATTAGCGGCACCGTCACGCTTCAGTGTCGAGCGGATCAGGACGGTCATCCATTTAACTGCCGCGTGCTTTCCGAAACTACGCCTGGGCTGGGCTTCGGAGGGGCGGCTCGGTTGGTTGCCGCCAGTGGTGTCATCAAGGCAGCGCGTCTTGACGGACGGATCGTTGCGGGTTCCTTCCGCACCCGTGTCAATTTCAGCGTAGAGGATTTTGAGTCGCCTTCGACGCAATGGACAGGGCGCCAGCCGACTCCCGAAGCTTTGGCCTTGGCGACACAGATCACGTCTCGCATGGATGACCCTACAAAAGACGAATGGGACAAGCTGGAGGGTCTTGATCATGACCGACGGGTCGTTGTGTCGGGCTGGCTGGATGAATTGCTACCGCTGACTGACACGCAAGCGAGGCAGGTGAGAACCATTCAACTGGCTCGGCTGTTTGGTGAAGACGATCTTCGGCGCATTCTGAACGGCGAAAAAGTCGAGATGCCGTCAGAGAAGGAGTTTCTAAGGGCCTGTCCCGAGCCGACGCCACGGGAATTGGCGGCGATGAAAGAGCTTAGACGTCGGTACTGCAATCGGTATGAATGTTGAACGCCTGCTTCCGGGAGACGGTCAGTCAATCAAAGGCTTGTTCCGGCCTGATTTGATCGAGCCGCGGCTGGTCTTGGCCTTCAGCCGTCGCTCCTTCGACGCCTTGGTCGGGCGGGTCGGGACGCGGAAGACCGGGCGGATCGAGGCCTCGTCCACCATGGCCTGAAGCCGTTCCATGGCGTCGGCGCGGTTGCGCTCCTGGGTGCGGTGGCGGACGGCGGTGATCAGGATCACCCCCTCCAGCGTCAGCCGACTACCGGCCAGCTTCATCAGCCGCGCCTTGACCGGCTCGGTCAGGGAAGGGGAGTTCTTGACGTCGAACCGCATCTGGACGGCGGTCGAGACCTTGTTGACGTTCTGGCCGCCCGGTCCGCCGGCGCGGTAGAAGTGGAACTCCAGCTCGTCCTCGGGAATGGTCGTCATGTCTGGCTCGGGGGCGCCGCCTTGCGCGCCTTGACCACGGCCTGGTCCAGGGCCTGGAGGAAGCGCGACCGGTCGGCGGCAGAAAACGGCGGCGGGCCCGAGGTGGCCACTCCCATCGACCGCAGATGCTCGCCCACCATCCGCCCGGCCAGGGCCGAACCGATCGAGTCCTGGGTGAAGGCCTGTCCGTTGGACTTCAGCGCCTGAGCCCCGGCCTTCAGGCAGCGGTCGGCTAAAGGGATGTCGGCGGTGATGACCACATCGCCGACACCCGCCCGTTCGGCGATCCAGTCGTCGGCGATGTCAGGCCCGGCGTCCACCACCACCTGCTCGATCAGGGCCTCGCGCGGGACCTGCATCCAGCCGTTGGAGACCACATAGGTCTTCAGCCCATAGCGCCGCGCCACGCGATAGACCTCTTCCTTCACCGGGCAGGCGTCGGCGTCGATGTACAGGGCGGTCGGCATGGGCCTGACCTAGCGCGGACAGGGGCGGGTCGTCGAGCGTGGGGTGTGACGCCAAGCGGACGTTGGGGGTGTTAGTGGAGGATGGCCCGGCTAACCTAACCGCACCGATACTCCGCCGTCCACCAACATGGGGCTCCCTGTCATGAAAGACGAACGGTCGCCCAGCAGGAACAGCGCAGCTTGTGCGATCTCTACGGGTTTGGCCATTCGCTTCATAGGGTGCAACCCCGCTACATAAGCCAGGACATCGGGGTTTCCCTCACCCCCCATCTGAGTCACGGTCCCGCCGGGAAGCAGTGCATTAACTCGAACATTCGCCGCCGCGTGGTCCGCCCCTAAGGATTTTGTCAATCCGATCAACCCGGCTTTGGAAGCCGCATATGCGGCCATGCCCGGCAGGCCGCCATTACTGAAGCCGACGAACGATGAGGTAAAAACGATTGAGCCTCCGCCGTGCCTCGCCAAGACCGGAATTTGTGCCTTGGCAGCTAGGAACGCGCTGGTCAGATTGGTGGCGAGCACATCATTCCAATCGAATAGGTTCATGTCGGCTACGGGGACCATGGCTCCGACTGAGCCAGCGTTGTTAAACGCCCCATTGAGCGCGCCAAACTCGCTTAGCGCCTGATCCACTAGCGCCTGAGCGTAGCCCTCATCCTGGACGTCGCCGGCGAGCCACACCGCTTGCCCGCCTGCACCGTTAATACGGTCCGCGATCCCCTTGAGATTTGAGTCGCGGCGCGCGCTGAGAACAAGCTTGGCGCCCTCGGCCGTGAATAGCTCTGCGGCCGCTTCGCCAATGCCGCTGCTTGCGCCAGTCACGATGATCGTCTTGTCTTTCAATTCCATAAGCATTCTCCAGCGATGCGCTAACCTGGCCTGCGAGTTCGACCAGCTCTGCTGCTAGCAACAGGTCATCATTCGGTCTGGCGCGTTTCGGCCATGCAATGTTGATCGCCGCCGAAGGGCGCAGGGCGATGTCGCCCCAGAGTCCGCACTGGTCCTTGCTCAGCGGACACTCCGAATGAGTCCTATGGGTGATCTGCGAAATCCGCATCTGATCGGAAAGCAAATCTTGGCGCGCCTTCCCGTCCCATCCCCGCCTTGCGGGGAGGGGACCGCTAAGCAGTACAGGGGGGGGGGGACGCCGCAGAGGCGCCGGTCTTGCGGACGCACCCCTCCGTCCCGGCGTGGAAGACGCGCGGTACCTCCCCCAGAGGGCGGGGAATTAAAAAAGGGCGGGGCCTTGCGGTCCCGCCCTTTCCCTTCAGACCTAGAAGGCCGTCAGTTGCGATAGGCTGGCGGCATCGGCGTCTGTTGCCGGTAGCGGTCGCGGAGCAGCAGGGCGCGGCTGGTCAGGGGTTGTTCGACGCCGTCGATGAAGACGGCCGAGGGCTGGCTGAGCGGCTCCAGCGGGTCGCCGGACCAGACCACCACGTCGGCGGCGGCGCCCGGCGCGATCTGGCCGAACTGTTCGGCCATGCCGAAGATTTTCGCGGGATTGACCGTCAGTGCGGCGATGGCGGCGCCATAGGGCAGGCCGTGCGAGACGGCGTTGCCGGCGTTGTAGCGGGCCTCGCGGGCGCGGTGGGTCGAGCCCTCGTTGCCCTTGATGGCGATGACCACTCCGGCGGCGTTCAGGGCCGCCGCATTCTCCATCCGCGCCGCCCGCATCTCGAAATCGCTGGGCAGGTTGGAGATGGGGTTCAGCAGCACCGGCACGCCCGCCGCAGCGATGTCGCCGGCGACCAGCCAGCCTTCTTCGGCGCCGTCCAGGATCAGCTTGATCCCTTCCTCGCGCGCCAGACGCAGCACCTGCTGGATGTCCGACGCCCGGTGGACGCTGACGATCAGGGGCAGGGTTCCGTTGGCGACCGGGATCAGGGCCTCCAGGTCCGCGCGCGACAGGCTGAGGTCGCGCAGGCCCGCCCGCTCATAGGCGGATTTGTTGCGGGCGTAGAGGCGGACTTCGGCCAGGGTCTCCTTGAACAGGACGAACTGGGCGCCGCGGGCGCCGCCGGCGATGTCGGCCCCGGCCTCGCCGAACGGGGCGACCATGGCCACGCGCGGCTGGACCAGGATGTCGCTGCCCTGGGCGAGGCGGATGACCGCCGCCTGACCGGCGAACAGGCCCGGCGTCTGATAGCCGCCGTCGCCGGCGCCGGCCGTTTCGTCCTCGTGCACATGACCGCCGGACGAGCCGGGGTGCTGGGGCACGACCACGGCGCGGGTGATGCCGCCCAGCCGGGCGACCGGCAGGGTGAAGGACCAGGGATCCAGGCCGTAGGAGATGTCGAAGGCGGCGCTGAGGGTGTTGGCGCTGTTGCGCAGTTCGTTGGTGCCGCCGACGGCGCCGACCTCGGTCCCGGCGAGACCGGAATCGACGGCGACGAAGCCGGGGGCGACCACCTTGCCGGTCGCGTCGATGACGCGGGCGCCGGACGGTGCCGCACCGGCGCCGACCGAGACGATCTTGCCGTCGCGGAGCACGACCGTGCCGCCCTCGATGACGGAGGTTCCGGTCAGAACCCG
Source organism: Brevundimonas sp. TWP2-1 (assembly GCF_049897645.1). Classification (NCBI taxonomy): domain Bacteria; kingdom Pseudomonadati; phylum Pseudomonadota; class Alphaproteobacteria; order Caulobacterales; family Caulobacteraceae; genus Brevundimonas; species Brevundimonas sp. TWP2-1. The sequence goes on along the minus strand of NZ_JAFCWR010000001.1, from coordinate 2,046,791 downwards.
GCCGCCGACGATGGCGACGGTGTCCTGCGCCAGGGCGGGAGCGGCGAGAGACAGGGCGGCCACGGCGCCCGCGAGGATATGGGACAGACGCATCAGCGGGCTCCTTCGGCGACGTTGGCGGCGGTCAGGCCATAGCCCGGCTGGCCCAGCTCGAAATCGCTGGTCGGCTGATAGGCGGGGTTGGTCCGGTCGAAGGTCAGGGCGCCGTCGATGAAGACCTGGTCCGCGCGGGCGTAGATCGAGAAGGGATCGGCGCTCCAGATCACCACGTCGGCGCGCTTGCCGGCCTCCAGCGAGCCGGTCTGGTCGGCGATGCCGATGGCCTTGGCGGCGTTGGAGGTGATCCAGCCGATGGCGTGTTCTTCCGAGATGTTCAGACCGGCGCGGCGACCGGCCGACAGGGCGGCGGCGGCTTCCTGGTTGAGGCGCTGGGTCAGTTCGGCGTCGTCGGAGTGGATGACGGCGCACGAGCCCTGCTGGGCGTCCACTAGGGCGGCGTTTTCCTCGATGGCGTCCAGGGCTTCCATCTTGAAGCCCCACCAGCCGGTCCACATGGCCGCGCAGATGCCGTTGGCGGCTAGTTGCGGCGCCAGCTTGTAGGCCTCGGTGGCGTGGTGGAAGGTGGTGATGCGGTAACCGAACTCCTTGGCCATATCGATCATCATGGCCATCTCGTCGGCGCGGTAGCAGTGGTTCTGGATCAGGATCGACCCGTCCAGCACCCCGACCAGGGTCTCGTTCTGCAGGTTGCGGGTCGGGGCCGCGCCCTCGCCGTCCTCGCGCCATTTGTCCCATTTGGCCTTGTAGTCGCGGGCGGCGATGAAGGCGGCGCGGTAGCCGGCCATATTGCCCATGCCGGTCGCCGGGCTCTGGTTACGGCCGCCATAGACGCGCGACGGGTTCTCGCCGCAGGCCATCTTGACCGTATAGGGGGCGTCCGGGAACTTCATGCCCTGCATGGTGATCGAGGGCGTGTTGCGGATGGTCACGCCCCGGCCGCCGAACAGATTGGCCGAGCCGGGCAGGATGTGAAGCGTGGTGACGCCGCCGGCGCGGGCGGTGTTGAAGCCCGGATCCTGGGGCCACAGCGAATGTTCGGCCCAGACCTGGGCGGTGTTCGGGCTGGTGGCCTCGTTGCCGTCACTCATGCCCTGCACGCCGGGGGACGGATAGACGCCCAGGTGGCTGTGGACGTCGATGACGCCGGGGGTGACATAACGGCCGCGCGCCTCGATGAGGCGATAGCCGGCGGGGACGGGGGTGGAGGCGTCGCCGACGGCGGCGATCTTGCCGTCCGTGACCACGACCACGCCGTTTTCGATCTTGCGGTCCGTCCCGGTCAGGACGGTGGCGCCGACCACGGCGAAATTCTCGCGCGGCAACGGTTGATAGGTGGAAGGATAGGGGTTCAGCGTGGTCGCGGGATCCAGCCCGGCGGCCATCGTCCGGTCCTTCGACGGTTTTGCGGCGGTGTCGTCGGGGGTCTGGCCGGTGGTGGCGCAGGCCGACAGGCCCAGCACGGCGCATGTGATGGCCGCGACGCTGACGCCCCGCAGATGATGTCCGATCATCGAAATCCCTCTCCCCGCGAATGCGTCAGCCCCGACGCCGCTTGCAGCCGTCATAGAAAGGCGTTCGGTCGCGACCGTCAAAAGGTTTCGGTGTTCGTCCCATGGCAGCGGTTTGGGCGCGCTTGTTCTGGACGCCCCGCCCTGCGACGGCTAACGGCAGGCGCATGAGCTCCGACGACCGTCCCGAGGACGAAAACCCCCATCTCGACCGCCCGCTGCGGTCGTTCGGCCGCATCAAGGCCCGTCCGATCAAGCCCCGTCAGGCGGCGCTGATGGAGACGCTGCTGCCCGAAATCGCCGTGCCCGAACCCAAGGCCGGGCCGCTGGATCCAAAGGCGATGATGCCCGAGGCGACCGAGGTGTGGCTGGAGATCGGCTTCGGCGGCGGGGAACATATGGCGGCCCAGGCGGCGACGCGGCCGGACGCCCTGGTGATCGGCTGCGAACCCTTCCTCAACGGCGTCGCCTCGGCCCTGCGTCACGTGGAAGAGGGCGGGCTGAAGAACGTCCGCATCCATGCCGACGACGCGCGCGACCTAGTCGACGCCCTGCCCGACGCCTCGGTCGATCGGGTGCTGATCCTGTTCCCCGATCCCTGGCATAAGGCGCGCCACAACAAGCGCCGCCTGTTGCAGGACGAGACGGCCCAGGCCTTCGCCCGCATCCTGAAACCCGGCGGCACCCTGCGCTTCGTCACCGACTGGCTGGACTATGCCGAATGGGCGCTGGAGCGGCTGAACCGTACGCCGGGGCTTGAGCGGATCGGCGCGCCGGATCAGGACTGGTTCGTCCCGCCCGCCGACCACGTCGTCACCCGCTATGAGGAAAAGAAGCTGGGCGACACCGTTCCGGTCTTCCTGGAGTTTCGAAGGACGAAATGAAGCAGGGGTTGCGTCGTCTTACGCAACCGGCCCTTTCGCGGATATTTAACGACCTCGTTAGCAGTGTCCCAAACGGTGAGATTTGGGGACGGGGCCTATGAAGGCGTTGACGATCGGCGGGCGGATCAATCTGCTCGCCCTGGTGACCATGGCGGGGCTTCTGGTCATCACGGGTCTATCGCTGATGCGGTTGGACGCCGCCATGCGTGCGGACATCGCCGACCGCACCAAGGCCTCGGTCGAAATCGCCTACAGCGTCGTGGCCCACTATCAGGCTGAGGAACAGGCGGGTCGCCTTTCCCGCGTCCAGGCCCAGGACGCCGCCAAGGCCGCCGTCGGCGCCATGCGCTACGGGAACGACGACTATTTCTGGATCAATGACGTGCATCCCACCATGGTGATGCACCCGATGAAGCCGGCCCTGAACGGCACGGATCTGAGCGAGAACAAAGACGCCGACGGCGTTCTGATGTTCAAGGAGTTCGTCAGTGTCGTTCAGCAGAAGTGCGAAAGCTTCGTCGATTATGAATGGGCCAAGCCGAACCAGGAAGAGGCCTCCTCCAAGATCTCCTATGTGAAGGGCTTCGCCCCTGGGGCTGGGTGATCGGCTCGGGCGTCTATACCGATCAGATCGCCGCCACCGTCGGCAAGGCGGCCATGACGCTGGGCGCCATGGCGCTGGCGGTCGCGCTGGCGATCGGGGCGACCGGCTGGTTCATCGGACGCTCGGTATCCAGGCCGGTGGTGGCCTTGGGTCGGCGCATGCGCGGCCTGGCCGACGGCGACCTGACCTATCGGATCGAGGGCGAGTTCGCGCCCAAGGCCGCCCAGCTGAAAACCGACTTCAACGCCGCCATCGCCCAGTTGCAGCAGGCCGTCTCGGTCGTGGTCGCCAACATCGCGGGCATCCGCTCGGGCGCCGGCGAGATCAGCCAGGCCGCCGACGACCTGTCGCGCCGGACCGAGCAACAGGCGGCAGGGCTGGAGGAGACCGCCGCCGCTCTGGACGAGATCACGGCGACGGTGAACAAGACGGCCTCGGGCGCGCGTCAGGCCTCGGACGTCGTCCAGGCCGCCAAGGGCGACGCCGAGACCTCGGGCGTCATCGTCCGCGACGCGGTGTCGGCCATGCAGGCGATCGAAGGCTCGTCGTCGCAGATCAGCCAGATCATCGGCGTCATCGACGAGATCGCCTTCCAGACCAATCTTCTGGCCCTGAACGCAGGGGTCGAGGCGGCCCGTGCCGGCGAGGCCGGTCCCGGTTTCGCCGTCGTCGCCTCTGAAGTGCGCGCCCTAGCCCAGCGTTCGGCCGAGGCAGCGAAAGAGATCAAGACGCTGATCTCGACCTCGACCACCCAGGTCGGTTCGGGCGTGAAACTGGTCGGTCAAACCGGCGAAGCCCTGCAACGGATCGTGGACCGGGTCGCCGAGACTGACGGGCTGGTGTCGGAAATCGCCGCCTCGGCCCAGGAACAGGCCGTGGGCCTCGCCGAGGTCAACACTGCCGTGAACCAGATGGACCAGGTCACCCAGCAAAACGCCGCCATGGTCGAGCAATCGACCGCCGCCAGCCATTCGCTGGCCCAGGAAGCGCAGTCGCTGCAAGCCTCGGTGGCTCAGTTTCGTGTGGGCGACAACGTCCAGGCGCCGGTGTCACGCACGGCGTCCGCTCGCGTGGGCCACTCCCCTAATCTCAAGGTGCAGGCACTGAAGGCCGTCGGTCGCGGCGGCGCCGCGCTCAAACCTCAGGCCGCGTCAGAAGGCTGGGAAGAATTCTGAACCAGGAGAGGCTGCATAAGTCTCTTAATGATCTTCGATATATGTAATCCCACCTATTTCGTCGTTTACCCTTTTTCGTGACGAACGGCGCAGCTTCCAAGTCGAGTTTCAGACTCGCGCGTCTGTCGCTTTCGAAAGGTCTGTATCCAGACGATCTGGGCCGTCCTGCGCGTTTATTGAATCAAGGATTCGACGTCTCGAATCCGATCGGCCCCTGGGCCTGGAGATGGGTGTGAACAAGATTCTGTCCGATACGAAGATCTCGGTGAAGATCATCGTGCCCTTGATTCTTCTGGCCTTGGTGGCGCTGGGCGGCGCCGCCTACAGCGCCTGGAACATGAAGAAGATCGACGCCCAGTACAGCCAGTTGGTCGATGTCGAGAACGTCGCCCTGGTGAAGATGGTTCGGGTCAATCGAACCATGCAGGGCATGGCCTACGACGCCTACAAGGTCCTGGTTTACGACGGTTCCTCGGCCAGAGCGCGCGAGGCGGCGGACGACGCGACCCAGAAAATTCAGGCGATCGAGACCTTGCTGAGCGAGGCCGAAACCCTGGTTCCGGAATGGAAGGCGGAGGTAGACGCGTTGCGTGCGCCCCTGAAAGAGGTCAGCGACCTGGCGACGCGGTCTATCGCGCTCGGTCTGGCCAATGACGAGGCGGCAGGCCCCTTGATGACCGAGATGGACGGCAAGATGGCGGCTGTGATCCCCAAGTTGACCGACTTTACGAACGCCAAGGTCGCGGCCAGCGCCGAGAAGTCGACCCAGCTGTCGGCGGACGTGGGCCAGGCCGCCATGAACACTCTGATCGCCATCGGCATCGCGACCCTGATCGCGATGGCTGTGGGCCTGATCGTGTCCCGCTCCATCGTCAGCGCCCTGACGGGCATCGGGGAACGGATGGCCAAGCTGTCCGGCGGCGACACCACCATCGAGGTGCCGCACGCCCAGCGCAAGGACGAGATCGGCAAGATGGGCTTGGCCCTGCTGGTGTTCCGCGACGCCGCCATCGAGAAGATTCAGCTGGAGGCCGAAGGGGCGGCGCTTCGCAATCAGTCGGACGAGGAACGCGCCAGAAACCAGCGCGCAGCAGACGCCAGGGCCCGTGAACAGGCGGTCGTGGTCGCAGCCTTGGGCGAAGGGCTGGACCACCTCAAGCGCGGCGATCTGACCTACAGTATCGCCCAGGAATTCCCTGACGACTACGCCAAGCTGAAGACCGACTTCAACGCGGCCATCGCCCAGTTGCAGCAGGCTTTGGGCGTGGTCTTGGGCAATGTGGCGGGTATCCGCTCGGGCGCCGGCGAAATTTCGCAGGCCGCCGACGATCTGTCGCGCCGCACCGAACAACAGGCGGCTTCGTTGGAAGAGACGGCTGCCGCCTTGGATGAGATCACGGCCACGGTGAACAAGACGGCGTCCGGCGCGCGTCAGGCTTCCGATGTCGTTCAGGCCGCCAAGGGCGACGCCGAGACCTCGGGCGTCATCGTCCGCGACGCCGTTCAGGCCATGCAGGCCATAGAGAACTCATCCTCGCAGATCAGCCAGATCATCGGCGTGATCGATGAAATCGCCTTCCAGACCAATCTTCTGGCCTTGAACGCGGGCGTCGAGGCTGCTCGTGCCGGCGACGCCGGTCGCGGCTTTGCGGTCGTGGCCTCCGAGGTCCGGGCCCTGGCCCAGCGTTCGGCGGAAGCCGCGAAAGAGATCAAGACCCTGATCTCCACCTCGACCACCCAGGTCGGATCGGGCGTCAAACTGGTCGGCCAGACCGGCGAGGCCCTGCAACGGATTGTCGACCGCGTCGCCGAAATCAACGGCCTTGTCAGTGAAATCGCGGCCTCGGCCCAGGAACAGGCCGTCGGCCTGGCCCAAGTCAACACCGCCGTGAACCAGATGGACCAGGTCACCCAGCAAAACGCCGCCATGGTCGAGCAATCGACGGCCGCCAGCCACTCGCTGGCCCAGGAGGCCGAAAGCCTGCAGGCGTCAGTCGCGCAGTTCCGCGTCGGCTCGACCGTCGCATCGGCGCCGATCCCCGCGCCACGCAGGGCGTCTTCAACCGCCGCCCCGCCGGCGCGCTCGCCCCATCTCGTCGCCGCGCTGAAGACGGTCGGCCGAGGCGGCGCGGCGCCCAGGGTCGCCGCCATGGCGGCCGAGGATGGCTGGGAAGCGTTCTGATTTAGGAGGTCGGCAGGGCTGGCGTTTCGACGAGGCGCCGCCCAGCTATGGCGCCAACCGGAGCCCTGCGATGACCTTCTCGATCTACGACGCCGCCTCGCCGATCTTTCTGCGCGGCCTGACCAATCTGTCGGGCTGGCTGGACAAGGCGTCGGCGGAGGGCTTCGACGAAGCCGCCCTGGTCCAGGCGCGTCTCCATGAGGACATGCGGCCGCTGGCGTCGCAGGTCCAGTTGGCGTCGGACTCGGCCAAGGGCGCCGTCGCGCGGCTGGGCGGCGTGGACAATCCGTCGATGGCCGACACCGAGACGACCTTCGCCGAGCTGAAGGACCGCATCGCCCGCACGATCGCCTTCATCGAAAGCGTGGATCCCGCCGCCTTCGTCGGCGCCGAGACCCGGCCGATCGTCGTGAAGACGCCGAACCGCGAGCTGCACTTCGACGGCGCCGGCTATCTGACCAGCTTCGTCCTGCCCAACTTCCACTTCCACCTTACGACCGCCTACGCCATCCTGCGCAAGGAAGGCGTGCCGCTGGGCAAGATGGATTATCTGGGTCGGCTGGCGCTGATTTGACCCCCGACTTCGCCCGAAGCTGACGAAGAGGGCTGACAAGCGATCGTGAACAGCCTATATGGCGCCTCACATCGTTAGACCGGCGTCCAACGGCGTCGTTCCAAGCGGCGGCCCGGACGGACCGCCGCTTTTGTTTTGGATATTCGTCGCTTGCGCGCAAGAACCGCCCAGGATCGCCAACTGCTGGAGCTGATCGACCCCATCGCGGAGTCGCTCGGTCTGGAAGTCGTGCGCGTCCGACTGATGACCGGCTCCAAGCGCCAGCGCCTGCAGGTCATGGCCGAGCGCCCATCCGACCACGACATATCGGTCGAACAGTGCGCCAAGCTGAGCCGCGCCGTGTCCGAGGTGTTCGACGCCGCCGACCCCATCGCCGGCGAATATATGCTGGAAGTCTCGTCGCCCGGCATCGACCGGCCCCTGACCCGTCCCATCGACTTCGACCTGTTCGAGGGCGAGGAGGCGCGTCTGGAGACCGACCGGATGATCGAGGGCCGCAAGCGCTTCAAGGGCGTGCTGGCCGGCTATGAAGACGGCAACGTCCTGATCGACCTGGACGGCGAGGAAGAGACCGCCCTGATCCCCTTCGACTGGCTGAGCGACGCCAAGCTGGTCCTGACCGACGCGCTGATGAAGCGGGGCGCCGCCATTCGCGCCGCGCGCGGCGAACCCGAAGACGACGGCCTGCCCGAAGGGGAAGCCGCTGAACTGACAACCGACACCACGACCCCTTCTGAGGACAACGCCTGATGGCCGTCACCGGTATTTCCGCCAACCGCCTCGAACTGCTGCAGATCGCCAATGCGGTCGCGCAAGAAAAGAACATCGAGCGCGAGGTCGTCATCGAGGCGATCGAAGAAGCCATCCAAAAGGGCGCCAAGTCGCGTTACGGCGCGCATCACGACATCCGCGCCAAGATCGACCACAAGACCGGCGAACTGTCCCTGACCCGTCACGTCACAATCGTCGAGGACGATTGGATGCCGGAAGACGAGCTGGAAGAGTTCAACGACAGCGCCATGGTGCGCCTGACGGACGCCTCCAAGCGCGATCCTGAAGCCGTCGTCGGCAAGGAATATGTCGAGACCCTGCCGCCGTTCGAGTTCGGCCGCGTCCAGACCCAAATGGCCCGCCAGGTCGTGACCGGTAAGGTCCGCGAGGCCGAGCGCGCCAACCAGTACGAAGAGTTCAAGGATCGCGTCGGCGAGATCGTCAACGGCACGGTCAAGCGCGTCGAATACGGCAACACCATCGTCGACCTGGGCCGGGGCGAGGGCGTCATGCGCCGCGACCAGTCCATCCCGCGCGAAGTGTTCAACATCGGCGACCGGATCCGCACCTACATCTACGACGTCCGGCCCGAGGCCAAGGGCCCGCAGGTCATGCTGTCGCGCGCCCATCCGGGCTTCATGGCCAAGCTGTTCGCCCAGGAAGTGCCGGAAGTCTATGATGGCGTGATCGAGATCCGCGCTGCGGCGCGTGACTCGGGCTCGCGCGCCAAGATGGCCGTCCTGTCCAACGACAGCTCAATCGATCCCGTCGGCGCCTGCGTCGGCATGCGCGGCTCGCGCGTTCAGGCGGTCGTCGCCGAACTGCAGGGCGAGAAGATCGACATCATCCAGTGGAACCCGGACGAGCCCACCTTCATCGTCAACGCCCTGGCCCCCGCCGAAGTCTCCAAGGTCGTGCTCGACGAAGAAGCCGGCCGCGTGGAAGTCGTCGTGCCGGACGAGCAGCTGTCGCTGGCCATCGGTCGTCGCGGCCAGAACGTGCGCCTGGCGTCGCAGCTGACCGGTTGGCAGATCGACATCATCACCGAGGCGCAAGACTCCGAGCGTCGCCAGCGCGAGTTCAGTGAACGGACCGGCCTGTTCCAGGAAGCCCTGGACGTGGACGAGGTCATCGCCCAGCTGCTGGTCACCGAAGGCTTCGCCACGGTGGAAGATCTGGCCTATGCCGATCCTTATGAAGTCTCCGAGATCGAAGGCTTCGACGAGGAGACCGCTGAGGAACTGCAGGCCCGCGCCCGCGAATTCCTGGACAAGAAGGCCGCCGAGCTGGACGCCAAGCGCGTGGAACTGGGCGTCGAGGACGGCGTGCTTCAGGTGCCGGGCGTGACCCTGCCCATCGCCGTCGCCCTGGGCGAAGGCGGCGTGAAGACGGTCGAGGATCTGGCCGACCTGGCCACCGACGAAATCCGCGGCGGCTACGAAGTGAAGAACGGCGAGCGGGTCAAGGTCCCCGGCGTGCTGGAAAGCTTCAACCTGGCCCAGGAAGACGCCGAACTGCTGATCCTGCAGGCTCGCGTCGCCGCCGGCTGGATCGATGCTTCGGAACTGCCGCAGCCCGAGCCGGAAGAGTTTGAAGACGGCGAGTTCGCCGAGGGCGAATACGACCCGGATCAGGTGTTCGGCGATGCGCCTGCCGAGGCTGACGCTTCCGACGATACGGAGGTCCTCGCCGAGGACGACTCCGAACCGTCGAACGCGTGATGGGAGACCTGGCTGCATATGAGCTTGCGCGACGCAACGATCGATAGGGAACGCCGGGACCTCGTCACTCACGAGGTCATGGACGAATCTCGCCTGATCCGTTTCGTCGCCGGGCCCGATGGCCAGGTTGTTCCCGACCTGGGCAGGAAACTGCCCGGACGCGGCCTGTGGGTCGAAGCCAGCCGCGCCTCGATTGAGACGGCGGTCAAGAAGAACGGCTTCACCCGCGCCGCCAAGACCAAGCTGACCGCTCCGGCTGACCTGGCCGACGTCGTCGAACGGCTGCTTGTAAGGCGCTGTCTCGACCAGCTGGGTCTTGCCCGGCGCGAAGGCGTGCTTATCTCTGGCTTTGAAAAATCCGCCGCGAACATCCGTTCGGGCAAGGCCGCCTGGGTGGTGGAAGCCGCCGACGGCTCGGCCGACGGGCGCGGAAAGATCCTCGCCCTGGCCCGCCATCAGACCGCGAAAGTCTGCGGCGCGTTCACTGTGGACGATTTGAGTTTGGCCCTTGGGCTGGAAAATGCGATACACGCCGTCCTGCTTGCGGGCGGACGCGCCGATCGGTGGACCGTAGAGGTCGAACGACTGGCTGGATTTCGGCCGCTTCGCCCCCCTCACTGGGAGGTTTTCAGTGTCGAGGGCGGATCGGCGGGAGCAAACCCTTCAGGGGTGAGTTAGGATTTTGGCGGCCGAGGGCCTGTCTCCAAGGGCGGAGACGGGCTCACGGTCGTTCATGTGCATTAGATAAGAACGGCGGGCCTTTCCGCCCCGAGTAAAGCGACCGGATGAGCGACGAAAACGACAAGACCAACGAAGGCCAGGGCAACACGGGCGGCACGCCGTCCCAGACGGGGCCCCGTGCTCCGCTGAGCCTGAAGCCGCGCGTTGTGGGATCGGTCCCGACCGGGACCGTGAAGCAGAGCTTCAGCCATGGCCGATCCAAGACGGTGGTGGTCGAGACCAAGCGCCGCGCTGGCGCCGGCGGACCGCAACGTCCGCAGGGCTTCGATGTCGCACGTCCGCAACAGGCCTCTCAGGCGCCGCGTCCACAGGGTCAGCGTTCGCCGCAACCCGCCGGCGGCGCCCTGTCGCCCGAGGAGCAGGAAGCGCGCCGCCGCGCCATCGCCATGGCGACCCAGGCCAACGCCGCCAAGGCTGACGCCGCCGCCGCCGCAAAGGCTGCCGCCGACGCCGCCGCTCGCGACCAGGCCGCCGCCACCGAACGCGCCGCCCAGGCCGCTCGCGACGAAGCCGCCGCCGCCCAGGCCGCTGCCGAAGCCGCCCGCGCCGAGGCCGCCAAGCTGACGGCCGCCGCGCCTCAGCCCGCCAAGCCTGCGCCCAAGCCGGCTGCGCCCGTCGCCGCCGCACCGGTCGCCCCGGCTCCGGCTCCGGCGCCTGCACCGACCGCCGCCGCCACGCCGGCTCCGGCCGCCCCGGCCCGTCCAGCCGCTCCGGCTCGCCCGGTCGTCAACTTCGGCCAGCGCGTGCCCAAGCCCGGCAATCCCCAACGCGCCGCGCCCGAGCGTCCCGCCTTCGGCGGCCGTTCGGCCCGCGAACAGGCCATGGGCGGCGGAGACCGCGCCTATTCGGATCGTCCGCAGACCGACCGCCCGCAGGGCGCACGTCCGGCCCCCGGCGGCGCAGGCCGTCCGCAAGGCGCCAAGCCGGCCGAGCCCGTTCGCTATTCGGCCCTGAACCCGCGTCCGGCCCCCGGCGCCGCCCGTCCCGGCGGCGCACGCACCGGCCCTGGCGGCCGTCCGACCCCCAACGCCCCTCCGGCCGAGGCCAATGTCCTGCGTCCGGCCCGTGCGCCCGGCGCCGGCTTCGGCCGTCCGGTCGGTCGCGACGACGATCGTGAAAAGCGCTTCTCCGACGCCGGCAAGGCGGTCAGCCGCACGCGCGGCGAACCGAAGCGCCGCGAAGGCCGCATGACCATCCAGTCCGTGGTCGGCGACGGCGACGCCGCCGAACGCATGCGCTCGCTGGCCTCGGTCCGCCGCGCCCGCGAACGCGAGAAGGAAAAGCGTAAGGGCGGCTCGACCGACGCGCCGAACCGTCCGCGCGAAGTGGTCATCCCCGACGTCATCACCGTGCAGGAGCTGTCCAACCGGATGGCCGTGCGCGGCGTCGACATCATCAAATTCCTGATGAAACAGGGCCTGATGATGAAGATCAACGACGTGATCGACTCCGACACCGCCGAACTGGTGGCCGAAGAGTTCGGCATGGCGGTCAAGCGGGTGTCGGAATCCGACATCGAGTTCGGCTTCATCGGCGACGCCGACGACGCCGAGGCGGCGGATATGCGCGCCCCCGTCGTGGCCATCATGGGCCACGTCGACCACGGCAAGACCTCGCTGCTGGACGCCCTGCGCACCACCGACGTCGCCGGCGGCGAAGCCGGCGGCATCACCCAGCATATCGGCGCCTATCAGGTGCGCCTGGAGAACGACCAGAAGGTCACCTTCCTGGACACCCCCGGCCACGCCGCCTTCTCGGCCATGCGGGCGCGCGGCGCCAATGTGACCGACATCGTGGTGCTGGTCGTGGCCGCCGACGACGGCGTCATGCCGCAGACCATCGAGGCCATCCAGCACGCCAAGGCGGCCGGGGCTCCCCTGATCGTCGCGGTCAACAAGATGGACAAGCCGGGGGCGACCTCGCTGAAGGTCGTCAACGAGCTGCTGCAGCACGAAGTCATCGCCGAAAACCTGGGCGGCGAGACCCAGATCATCGAGGTCTCGGCCAAGGAGCGGATGAACCTTGACGGCCTGCTGGAAGCCATCCTGGTCCAGGCCGAGGTCATGGACCTGCGCGCCAACGCCGATCGTTCGGCCGAAGGCGTGGTCATCGAGGCCAAGCTGGACAAGGGCCGCGGCCCGGTCGGCACCGTCCTGGTCAAGCGCGGCACGCTGAAGCGCGGCGACATCGTCGTGGCCGGCGGTTCGTGGGGCAAGGTTCGCGCCCTGCTGAACGAGCGCAACGAGCAGCTGACCGAGGCCGGTCCGTCCGTCCCGGTCGAGATCCTGGGTCTGGACGAGGCCCCGTCTCCGGGCGACGTCTTCGCCGTGGTGGAATCCGAAGCCCGCGCCCGCGAGCTGACCGAATATCGTCAGCGGGTGAAGCGCGAAAAGGCCCAGGTCTCGGGCGGCTCGGTCTCGCTGGTCGACATGATGGCCAAGCTGGGCTCCAAGAAGGCCTCGGAACTGCCGGTCATCATCAAAGCCGACGTCCAGGGCTCCGCCGAAGCCATCATGGGTTCGCTGGACAAGATGAGCACCGACGAGGTGCGCGCTCGCACGGTCTATTCCGGCGCCGGCGGCATCACCGAGAGCGACGTCAACCTGGCCAAGTCGGCCGGCGCGCCGATCCTCGGCTTCAACGTCCGGGCCTCGAAACAGGCGCGCGATCTGGCCGACCGCGAGGGCGTCGAGATCCGCTACTATTCGATCATCTACGACCTGCTGGACGATATTAAGGGCGTGCTGTCCGGCATGCTGGCGCCGCTGCAACGGGAAACTTTCCTGGGCAACGCCGCCGTGCTGCAGGTGTTCGACATCTCCAAGATCGGCAAGATCGCCGGTTGCCGGGTGTCGGAAGGCGTGGTCCGCAAGGGCGCCCGCGTCCGCATCATCCGCGACGATGTGGTGGTTCTGGAGCTGGGCGTGCTCAACACGCTCAAACGCTTCAAGGACGAGGTCAATGAAGTCACGGCGGGCCAGGAGTGCGGCATGCAGTTCCAGGGCTTCCAGGACATCAAGGAAGGCGACTACATCGAGTGCTTCACGGTCGAAGAGATCAAGCGCTCGCTGGACTAGTCCACGTCGCGAGTACCGAGAGACAAAGGCCCGGAACCCAGGTTCCGGGCCTTTTTCTTTGCGCGAGTCCTGCGCATGATGCCAAGCGTGGCAGGAGGCGCTGCGCGGGGATCGTCAGTCATGAGCAAGCCCCATCTGCCGTCGGGCGACTTCTTCGGCGCGGCGTCGCGGACAGTTGAGGCCGGGGGCTTCCGGGTCGGCCTATGGATCGCCAGCCGCCCGCCCGAGGGCGTCGAACTGCACGCCCATGACGACGCCCATTTCGTCCTGGCGCTGGACGACGGCTATCGCAGCCTGGCCCATGATCCGCTGACACCCCGTAACGCCGCCTTCGGTCCCGGCGCTTTGGTGTGGAATCCGCCGGGCGTCGAGCATCGCGACTGTTTCGACGTCGCCGGCGGTCGCTTCCTGTCGATCAGTTTCGATCCGCCCAAGGGCTCCGGTCGCGGCGACCCTATGCGGCTGCGCGGCGCCCTGGCCGAAGGGGCGGCGCGTCGTCTGGTCGGGGTCGCCGGGCGGTTCGCGGCGGGGGACGCGGTCGTGATGGAGGGTCTGACCCTGGATCTGGCGGCGTCGGTCCTGTCGCCGGGGGAGCTGGACGAGGATCCGGCGCCGGAGTGGCTGTTGCGCGCCCATGAGGTGCTGCATGACCTGGCCGATCAACCGGGACTGGAGGTGGCGACGGTCGCCCGCCTGGTCGGGGTTCATCCCGTCTCCCTGGCCCGCCGTTATCGCCGCCATTTCAGCTGTTCGCCCGCCGCCGCCATTCGACGCGCACGGGCGGATCGGGCGGCGGGTCAGATCGCGCACGGGCGGGACTTGGCCGAACTGGCACTGGGCGCGGGCTATGCCGACCAGAGCCATATGACGCGCGAGTTCGGCGCCCTCTATGGCCTGACGCCGGCCCGATATCGCGGCCTGTTCGCCTGATCGGTTGCGTCTGTTCAAGACGGACGGCCCGCCGCGTGGGATGTCCGCCCGTTACTTCCCCAATCCAGGACCGTCATGCGTCATCTGCTTCTCGCGACCCTCGGGCTCGCGCTCATCGCCTCACCCGTGATGGCCGAGCCGAACTGGCCGGTCGCCGCACCCGAAACCCAGGACGTTTCCGCAGAGGGTTTGGCGGCCATGGACGCCGCCGTCCGCGCCGGGACCTTCCACAAGATCAGCAGCATCCTGATCGCCCGCCACGGCCGGCTGGTGCACGAGGTCTATTTCGATGAGGCGGGCCGCGAGAGCCGGCGCAACACCCGCTCCGTGACCAAGACCGTCACATCCATGCTGGTCGGCGCGGCCGTCTCGCGCGGCGACATCGCCAGCGTCGATGCCCCGGTCATACCCTTCGTCGCGGACCACGGCCCCTTCGACAGTCCCGACCCGCGCAAGGCGGCGATCACGGTCGAGGACCTGCTGACCATGAGCTCCTTGCTGGAGTGCGACGACGACAATTCGTTTTCGCGCGGCAATGAAGAGCGGATGTATCTGATCGAGGACTGGGTGAAGTTCGCCATGGACCTGCCGATCCGCGGCTTTCCGGCCTGGATCCCCAAGCCTGCGGACCAACCCTATGGTCGGGCCTTCAGCTATTGCACCGCCGGCGTGACCACCCTGGGCGCCGTGGTGCAGAAGGCGACGGGCGAGCCGCTTCAGGACTTCGCGCACGAGGCCCTGTTCGGCCCGCTGGGGATCGAGGGCGAGCAATGGCAGATATCGCCGACGGGCCTGGCCCAGGGCGGCGGCGGCCTGGGCCTGCGCAGCCGTGATCTGCTCACCCTCGGTCAATTGCTGCTGAACCAGGGCCGCTGGGACGGACGCCAGGTTCTGCCCGAGGCCTGGACCCGAGCCATGACCGCGCCGCACGCCAGCGTCGATCCGCAGAAGGGCGACTACGGCTATCTGATCTGGCTGCCGACCTATCAGGTCGCCGGCGCGCCGCATCCCGCCTGGACCATGTCGGGCACCGGCGGCAACAAGGTCGCGATCATCCCGGATCTCGACGCCGTGGTGGTCGTGACGACCGAGAACTTCGACGTTCGCAATCCGCACGGGCTTGCCGACACCCTGATCGCGGATCATGCGCTGGCGGCGATGCGCTGAAGGCACAACCCTTGCGGGCCTTCACGGTTCGAAAAGGCTGACGTGCCAAGATGAGACCATGACCCCCGTCCAGACGCCCGCCGATCTTCGCCCCATCACCGCCCTGCGTTTCGGCGCGGCGATGTGGGTGGCCGTCTACAGCTTCTGGGAAAACCTGGCCGGGGCCAGTCAGGTCGGGCTGGTGGCCAAAGGGTATCTGGGGGTCGAACTGTTCTTCGTCCTGTCCGGCTTCATCCTCAGCCATGTCTATCTGGCGGCGGCGGGCGAGAGGCGGTTCTCGTATAAAAGCTTCCTGTGGGCGCGGGTGGCGCGGGTCTATCCGCTGCATATCGCGACCCTGATCGGGGTCGGGCTGCTGGCGGCCGCCGCCCTGTTCGCGGGCATGAGCGTGGACGGCAATGTGCTGAGCTGGGCGTCGCTGCCCGCCAACCTGTTCATGGTCCACGCCTGGGGCCTGGCGCCGGTGGCGGGCTGGAACCATCCGTCCTGGTCGATCTCGGCGGAGTGGTTCGCCTATCTCTGCTTTCCGCTGTTCGCCTTCGTCTTTTGGCGCGCGCGTCATCGTCCCATCGCGGCCGTCGTCGGCGCGGCGGCCTTCCTGGCCATCCTCTATTTCGTCTTCGAACAGTGGGCCGGCTTCGCTCTGACCGAGGCGACGATCCGCTGGGGCGCGCTGCGCATCGTGCCGTGCTTCGCCCTGGGGTGCGCCCTCTACCTCGTCTATCGCCGCGCGCCGTTGAAGGCGCCGTGGCTGTGCGCCGCCGTCTCGTTCGGTCTGATGGTGCTCAGCGCCGCGCTGGGCCTGTGGGATGGAGTGACGGTTCTGCTGGCCGGCGCCCTGATCCTGTCGCTGGCGTCGCTGCCCAATGAGCGCGCCGGATGGCTCGCCTCCAAGCCGGCGGTCTACCTCGGCGAGATCAGCTATTCGGTCTATATGGTTTGCGTGCCGTGGAAGCTTCTGGCCGTCGGTCTCGCCGCCAAGCTTGTGGATGCGCCCGACAAGCAGCTTCAAATTTTCGTGTGGTTGGCGATTCTGGCCCTGCTGCCGGTCGTGGCCGCCGTCTCGTATCACCTCATCGAGCACCCGGTCCGCAAGGCTTTGCGCGGCATGGGCAAGCGGGGCGATAAGACTTCGGCAAGCAGTCTGAAGTCCGGCGCTACGCCGAAACAACTTGCTACCGAGCGTGAACCCGTGGCCTAAAGGGCACCCCAAAGACGGGTCGGGATACCCCTAAGCATGACGAAACGGCTCAAAGCCGCCGCGGTTGCGGCGACCCTCGGTTTTTTTGCATTGGGCGCTGTTCCCTCTAGTGCGAAGGCTGACGAGCCGTATTGGCAGTGCGTGACCTTCGCGCGCATGTTCTCGGGGATCAACATCTTCGGCGACGCCTGGACCTGGTGGCGGCAGGCCTCCGCCGGCTTCCGCACCGGCCGCGCGCCTGAAACCGGCTCCGTCCTGGTCTTCCGCCCCGAGGGCCGCATGAGCCGGGGCCACGTCGCCGTCGTCTCCGACATCCTGACGGACCGCGTGGTCCGCGTCACCCACGCCAACTGGGGCGGCAGCCGCGGCAAGGTCGAGGAGAACGTCACCGTCGTCGACGTCTCGCCCTCCAACGACTGGTCCCAGGTCAAGGTCTGGTACAATCCGATCAACGATCTGGGCACCACGGTCTATCCGACCTACGGCTTTATCTACAAAGGCGCGCGCGACGCCTTCGACGCCGGGCGTCAGATCGCCTCGAACGTCTCGGCCCAAGGTCAGCATTAGGGCCAGCACCAAGCCGCCTTGCGCTGTCCGCCATCGCGGGCGATAGGCGGGCATGACCCAATCCAGCGACATCACCTACGCCGGCTATCTGGCGTTGGACGATCTGCTTTCGACCCAGCATCCGCTGTCGGACCAGCACGACGAGATGCTGTTCGTCGTCATCCACCAGACCAAGGAACTGTGGCTCAAGCAGATCCTGCACGAGACGGCCCTGGCGCAGCGGCTGGTGCGCGCCGGCGATCTGGTGCCGGCCTACAAGAGCCTGGCGCGGGTCTCGCGCATCCAGGCGGTGATGACCCACAGCTGGGACATCCTGTCGACCATGACCCCGGCCGACTATCTGCGGTTCCGGGGCTCCCTGGGATCGTCCTCGGGCTTCCAGAGCGACCAGTTCCGCCGGTTCGAGGCCATGCTGGGCCTGAAGGACGCCAGCTTCCTGAAGTTCCACGAGGATCGCCCCGAGGCCCTGGCCGCGCTCCAGGCCGCCATCGCCGCCCCCAGCCTGTATGACGACGCCCTGGCCCAGATGGCCAAGGCCGGCTTGCCGGTGCCGGCCGAG
Source organism: Brevundimonas sp. TWP2-1 (assembly GCF_049897645.1). Classification (NCBI taxonomy): domain Bacteria; kingdom Pseudomonadati; phylum Pseudomonadota; class Alphaproteobacteria; order Caulobacterales; family Caulobacteraceae; genus Brevundimonas; species Brevundimonas sp. TWP2-1. The sequence goes on along the minus strand of NZ_JAFCWR010000001.1, from coordinate 2,029,070 downwards.
GTGCTGAACCGCGACGTGACCCAGCCCTATGAACCGTCCGAGGCCGTCGAGGCGGCCTGGCTGGAGGTCTATCGAGACACCGAGCGCTGGTGGGTGCTGTATCAACTGGCCGAGAAGCTGGTCGATCTGGACGACGCCCTGCTGACCTGGCGCCACAAGCATGTCGTCACGGTCGAGCGCATCATCGGCCGGCGACGTGGAACCGGCGGCACCGAGGGGGCGGCCTATCTGGCCTCGACCCTGACAAAGCGCTGCTTCCCCGAGCTGTGGTCCCTTCGCACCAAACTTTGATGTCGCAGGGCGGCAACCTTCGCCGCGCCCGGCCATTTCGCCGTTCGACCGCAACAGCGGAAGGAATGGACGAGATGAGCAATCCCAACGCCCACGACATCAAGGTTCTGAACGGCCTGATCGAAACGACGCTGGACAGCGCCGACGGCTATCGCGAAGCCGCAGAACAGACGCAGGACCCTCACTATCGCAGCCTGTTCGAGCGCCGCGGCGCCGAACGCCAACAGGTCGTCGAAGACCTGTCCGCCGCCGTGCGCGGCCTAGGCGGCGACCCCGAATCCGACGGCTCGATCCTGGCCAAGGCCCACCGGGCCTTCCTCGACGTGAAACACGCCCTGCTGCGCAACGATGATTCCGTCGTCGGCTCGATCAACAGCGGCGAAGGCTTCATCGCCGGTAAATACGAGAAGGCGCTGGAGGACACCGGCATCTCCGCCACCACCCGCGAGACGATCCGGCGGGCCTATGCGGCGGTGAAGACCGAGCATGAGCAGATGGAGGCGCTGAAGCACAGCCTGGAAGGCCAGCGCGACGCAGACAACCCGCTCTATCCGCAGTAGCCTTACGAAGGCGGAATAGAAAAAGGCCCCGGCGTTTCCGCCGGGGCCTTCGTCATTTCAGCTTTGAGCCAATCCGCGCTCAAGCAGCGCGAAGCGCGTTAGCGCCACAAAGTGGACTAGGCTTCGTCGCCCTTGGCGGCCGAACCGGTTTCCGGAACGACGACGCCCTTGGCGGGACGGACCGTCTGGCGCTCGGCGATACGGGCCGACTTGCCGCGACGATCGCGCAGGTAATAGAGCTTGGCGCGACGCACGACGCCGCGGCGCTTCACTTCGATCGACTCGATGTTCGGCGACAGAATGGGGAATTTACGCTCGACGCCTTCGCCGAACGAGATCTTGCGGACCGTGAAGGTTTCGCTGATGCCGCCGCCGTCACGGGCGATGCAGACGCCTTCGAAGGCCTGGACGCGCTCGCGCTCGCCTTCCTTGATCTTCACGTTGACGCGCAGGGTGTCGCCGGGTTGGAAGACCGGGATCGTGCGCTCGCCCAGAACGCGGGCTTTTTCTTCGGCGTTCAGCTGTTGAACGATGTTCATGTCATTTCTCCTCGGGCTTTGCGCCCTTTAGCTGTGATTTGGCGAGATGCGCTTCCCAGAGGTCTGGTCGCCGCTCTCGCGTGGTCTCTTCCCGTTGCATCTCGCGCCATTGTGCGACCTTCTTATGGTCGCCCGACACCAGCACCTCGGGTATCTCCAGCCCCTCGAACGTCCGCGGTCGCGTGTACTGCGGGTGTTCCAGGAGCCCATCCTCGAAGCTTTCGGACGACAGGCTGTCCGCCGCGCCGAGCACTCCAGGGATCAGTCTTACGCACGCCTCGATCGCGACCATCGCCGCCGCCTCGCCGCCGGCGAGCACCGCGTCTCCGACCGAGACCTCCTCGAACCCACGTGCGTCCAGCACCCGCTGATCCACCCCCTCGAAACGACCGCAAAGCACGACGATCCCGTCGGCTTTCGCCCATTCCTTGACGCGCGCCTGGGTCAGGGGTCGACCCCGGGCGCTCATGTACAAAAGCGGCCGCTTGGGTCCCGGAAGGCTATCCACCGCCCGAGCCACCACGTCCGCCTTAAGCACAGCCCCCGGGCCGCCACCCGCAGGGGTGTCGTCCAGGAAGCCGCGCGTATCTGTGGAAAAGGCGCGAATGTCAACCGTATCCAGGCTCCACAAGCCCTTCTCGCGCCAGGCGGTGCCGATCAGCGACACGCCGAGCGGGCCGGGAAAAGCCTCGGGAAACATGGTCAGGACGGTCGCGGTAAAGGGCATGGCGGCGGCTCATACACACAAAGGCGGAAAAATCCGACTCCAGACCTCTCCCTCCCCGCTCGGGGGAGGGTGGCTGAGCGCAGCGAAGCCGGGTGGGAAGGGCAAGGCGACTTTCTCAACAATCCTTCTGGCATGAGCAAATGCGTTCTTGCCTTGCCGCCCCCACCCGGTCGCTTCGCGACCACCCTCCCCCGAGGGGGAGGGAGAAGCTGTTTCAGGCCGTGGGCGCCCCGCCGCCCGCCGCGATCCATCCGTCGATCTGGTCCTCCAGAACGTCCAGCGGCACCGAGCCGGAGCCCAGGACCACGGCGTGGAAGTCCTTGATGTCGAACCGGTCGCCTAGCGCCGCCTTGGCCCGGTCGCGCAGTTCCTCGATCTTCAGCTCGCCGATCTTGTAGCTGGTCGCCTGGCCGGGATTAGTGATGTAGCGCTCGACTTCCTTTTCGATGTCGCGCTCCGACAGCAGGGAGTTCTGGCGGAAATAGTCCATCGCCTGTTCGCGGCTCCAGCGCTTGGCGTGCAGTCCCGTGTCGGTCACCAGCCGCACGGCGCGCCACAGCTCGGTCGAGAGTCGGCCAAAGTCGGAATAGGGATCCTGATAGAAGCCCATCTCCTTGCCCAGCTGTTCGGCATACAGCCCCCACCCTTCCGCATAGGCGCCGTAACCGCCGAACCGGCGAAAGCGCGGCAGGCCCTCGATCTCTTGCGCATAGGCGATCTGGAAATGGTGGCCGGGCGCGCCCTCGTGATAGCTGATGCCCTCGATCTGGGGTTTCAGCACCTGGGTCATGTCCGACAGGTTGACGTAATAGATGCCGGGCCGCGACCCGTCCGGCGCCGGGGAGTTATAGAAGGCGATCGAAGCTGTCGCCTCGCGGAACGGCTCCACCGCCCGCACCTCCAGCGCCGCCTTGGGCAGGGTCGAGAACCACTGCGGGGCCGCCGCCATCACCTGGGCGATGAAGCCGCGCGCGTCCGTCAGATACTGTTCCTTGCCCTCGGGCGTGTTCGGATACTGGAAGCGCGGATCGGTCTTCAGGAAAGCAAAGAACTCCTGCAGCGTGCCGGTGAAGCCGACCTGGGCCTTGATGACTTCCATCTCGGCCTGGATGCGGGCTACCTCGTCCAGGCCGATCTGGTGGATCTGGTCGGCGGTCAGGGCGGTGGTGGTCGAGAGCTGGAGCCGGGCGTTGTAATAGGCCTCGCCCTGCGGCAGGCGCCACACGCCAGCGTCGCTGTCGGCCATAGGCTGAACCTCGGCCAGGGCCGTCAGCACGGTCTCGAACCCGGTCTTGTAGGGGCCGGTCAGAGCGGCGCGTCCTTCGGACAGCAACCGGTCCTTGGTCGCCTGATCGGCCTCCAGCGCCGCGATCTTCTTGTTGAAGTCGGCCCAGACCGCGTTATCCGCCCCATCGTCGAACGGCGCGCCGGAGATGACATTGCGGGTGTTGGCGATGGAGGGTTCGAAGACGAAACGGGGCGAGACCACGCCGGCCGCCGCGCGCTGACGCAGTTCGTCGGCGACCTGGCCCATCTGGACCTGGGCGGCGCCTAGGCGGGCGACATAGGCCTCGGCGTCGGCGACGCTGGAGACGCGGTGGTTGTTGATCAGGAAGACGGGCAGGCTGGTGGTCGGATTGCCGTTGGCGGCGAACTGAAAGCCCCAATCGCGCCACTGGTTCGACAGCCGCGCCTGCTGCACCCCGTATTCGAACATCCGCCACGACAACCGCGCCTGAGGCCCCAGTTTCTCGGGGTCGAACCCGGCCTTCATCCGCGCCAGCTGGCTTTCGGACAGGGCCAGGGCGCGGTCGGCGGCGGCGTCCGACACGTCGTCCAGCTTGTCGTAGTCGGTCTTGATGCCCAGCGAGGTCATCTGCTGCGGGCTGAGGGCGATGCGGGCCTGGAAGGCCTCTTCGAAGAAGGCGTTCAGCCGCGCGTCCTCGCTCTGGGCCTCGGCTGCCGGCGCCCCCGTCGGTGTCGCCGCCGGCGTTTGGGCCATTGCAGGCGCGGCGGACAGCACCGCCATCATGGCGGCGGACGAGATCAGAAGACGACGCATGGACAACCCCTCGTGAAACAGGGGCTCACCTTCGGGCGCGCGTTCGCCGGGCGCAAGCCGCCAATGTCGCAGGCGTTGCGGCGATCCGACACGTCCAGACGAAATTCCAATACGGCGTCGCTTGATGCAACCCAAGTTCAAGGTCGGCGTTTGGACGGAGCTTGACCATACCAACAAGGGGTTCACACCATGCGCAAGATCATCACTCTGACCATCGTCGCCGCCGCCCTGGCCGTGTCGGCCTGCAACACCATCGCCGGCGCCGGCCGTGATGTCTCGGCCGCCGGTTCGGCCGTCACCACCGGCGCGAACGACGCCAAGAACTAAGCTTCGGCCAAAGCTGAGGCTGCAAAGGCCCGTCGGATTCCCGGCGGGCCTTTCTCGTATCCGTCGCATGACGATGTTACGGTTCGGCTTCAGACAGGAGACGGACGATGGGCTTTCTCGACAATGTGGTGAAGGGCCTGGGCGACGACGCCGCAGGGGGCCTTGCCGATCTGCTCAAGGGTCAGGGCGGCGTCGGCGGCCTGGCGGAAAAGTTCGGCCAGGCGGGCCTGGGCGACGTGATCGGCTCCTGGGTCGGCACGGGCCCCAACGCCAATATCTCGCCCGAGCAGATCACGGCCGTCCTGGGCCACGGCCCTATCGCCGACATCGCCGCCAAGATGGGCGTCTCGCCCCAGCAGGCCGGCGAGACCCTGGCGGGCCTGCTGCCCGAGGCCATCGACCGCCTGACCCCCGGCGGTCAGATCGACGGCGCCGACGACCTGCTGGGCAAGCTGCCGGGCGGGCTTGCTGGCGGTCTGGGCGACATGATCGGCGGCTTCCTGAAGCGCTGAGGCGTCAGGAGGGTCCGCTCAAGAGGGTTGGCCCTCCGTCGCCGCAATAGCGGCGTCCTCTTCGGCCGCCGCCTTCTGGCGTTCCTGCAACGCGGTCTGTTTGCCGGCGACGACGAAGGCCAGGACGACGGCGAATACGCCGATGATCGTCGAATACAGGAAGAAGACGACATAACCCGCGCCCAGCGCCGCCGGGGTCACGCCGCTGGTCGCCGCCCCGGCCGCCAGAGACCCTTCGGGCAGGCGGGCGAACAGGGGACGCAGCGCGGAGAATGGACCTGCCCCTTCCGCAGCGCGGGCCGAGGCCTCGACGATGCGGCCCGACTGGGACGCGATCAGCTTGCCGGGCAGGGCGTACAGCGAACTGAACAGGGCGTACTGGGTCGCCGTAAAGCCGATCGACGTCAGGCTGGACATATAGGCGATCAGGGCCGTCCCCGCGTAGCCGGTGGCGATGTTGTCCACCCCGATGGCGATGGTCAGGGCCGGAATGCTGGGCCCCTGGGTCGCCAGCCAGGCGAAGACCAGGTTCGACACCGGACTCATGAAGGCGCCGATCACCATGGTTCGGATCAACCCCAGCTTGGCCACCGACCAGCCCCCGATGAAGACGCCCAGGGTGGTCATGACGACCCCGAACACCTTGCGCACCTCGGCCAGCTCGATCTTCGAGAACCCCAGGTCCAGATAGAAGGGGTTCATGATGTTCAGGACGAAATCGGCCAGGCGATAGACGCAGATCAGCGCCAGGATCAGCGTCGCCACGCCCGAGAACCGCTTGTAGAAGTCGGCCACTGGCTCGCCGAACGATCCCGCAAGATAGGCGCCCGGCCGGGTCCTGGTTCCTGGCAAAGGCCAGCAGGCCAGCACCAGCAGGGCCAGGCCGCCGAACACCGCCGCGACCTGAAGATAGACGCCGCCCGGCTTGGCGGCCCAGGCGTCGGCGATGGCCGTCTGGCCCTCGGCGCCCAGACCGAACAGGCCCAGCAAGCCGTTCAGCGGCCCCGCCTGCGCGGTCAGGCCCGAACCCACCACCATGGCGGCGGCGGCGATCACGATCAGGCGCGCGATCCATTCCAGGATTTCAAGCTTGGGTCGCGACGGCGTGTCGCCCACCGGAATGGCGCGGATCGAATGGGCTTTTTCGCGCGGGGCGAACAGGACGCCGGCGATACCGAAGCCCATCAGGGCCGCCATCACCGCATAGGAGACGTTCCAGTTGTAGAGATCGGCGAGCACCAGCGGCACGGCCCCGGCGACGATCATGGCGACGCGGTATCCCATCTGATAGGCGGCGGCCATGGCGCCGTGGCGGCTGTCGTCCGCCGCCTCGATCCGCCAAGCGTCGATGACGATGTCCTGAGTGGCCCCGAAGAAGCCGACCAGGGTGGCGAACAGGGCGATGGCCACCAGGGCGTTGGACGGGTCGAGGCCCGAGATCGACCACAGGCCGAAGATGACCACGGCCTGGGTCACCAGCATCCACGATCGGCGATGGCCCAGCAGCGGCGTCAGCAGCGGGATCGCAGTGCGGTCCACCAGCGGCGCCCAGACGAACTTCAACGAATAGCTGAGCGTGGCCAGGGCGAAGAAGCCGATCACCTCAAGCGTCTGGCCGCTCTCGCGCAGCCAGGCCGACAGGGTGTCGAAGATCAGCAGATACGGCAGGCCCGCCGAAAACCCCAGCAGCAGCATGATGAACACGCGCCGCTCGCCATAGACGGCGAGGCCGCCGAAACGTCCGGCGGGTTTGCCGGTGGCGGCGGGGGTGGCTTGGTCGGTCATGCACGGCTCCGGCGCGGCGGCCGGAAACGCGGGCGCCTGTAACTCAGCCGACCTTGGCGCGGATGTCGCGTTTCGTCCAGCGGGCCAGGGCGGCGCGCAGGGCGTCGGCGTCCAGCGGCTTGACGATATGGTCGTCCATGCCGGCCTCCAGACAGGCGCGGCGGTCCTCGGCGAAGGCGTTGGCGGTCAGGGCCAGGATCGGCGTCATGTCGCCCCCGGCGCGGATGGCGCGGGCGGCGGCGGGGCCGTCCATGCCGGGCATCCGCATGTCCATGAAGACCACGTCGTAGCGTGCGCGCTTCAAGGCCGCGACGGCTTCCACGCCGGTGGCGGCGGTCTCGACGGTGCAGCCTTCGCGGCGCAGCAGGGTGCGGGCCAGAAGCGCGCCCACGGGATTGTCCTCGGCCAGCAGCACGCGAATGCCGGCGAACTGCACAGGCGAGACGCGGTCGTCCTCGACATGGGCCGCGACGGGAGCGGCGCTTCTGTCGCCCGTCTCGGCGCCGACTGCCGCCAGGACCTGTTCGGCCAGGGAGGCGCGACGAAGGGGCTTGATCAGATAGCCGTGGAAGCCTGCGGACCGATATCGGGCGATCAGATCGCGCTCCGACGGTTTCAGCAGGACGATTCCACGGCCGGTGGCGGGCAGGGCGGCCAGACTTCCCGCCGAGGCGCCGGCGTGGTCGATCAGGGTCACCGGCGCCTGGTCGGCGATCGTGCCGCCAGAGGCCTGGATCTGGGCGCCGGCGGCGGACAGGACGAAGGGGTCGGGCGAGCGCACCGCGACCGTATGGTTCCGCAGCGGCTTGTTGCGCGCCACGGCGACGGCGGCGAAGGCGGCCTCGAAGCGGAAGCGGGCGCCCTTGCCGGATGTGGCGCCGTCGGGCCGGTCCTCGACCCGCACCGAGCCCTCCATGGCGGCGGCCAGTTTGCGCACGACCGCCAGCCCCAGGCCGGCGCCGTCATGCCGCACGGCGTCGGAGGAATCGGCGTGACCGAACTCCTCGAAGATGCGCGCGCGGGCCTCTGGCGCGACGCCCGGCCCTGTGTCGTCGACCAGGAAGGCCAGGCGCGGGCGGGCCGCGCTGCCGCCGGCGCGCTCGACCGTGATCCGCACGCCGCCTGTCTCGGTGAACTTCACGGCATTGCCGGCGAGATTGAACAGAACTTGGCGTAGCCGGCCTTCGTCGGCCAGGACATCGGGCGCGTCTGCGGCGACCGACCAGACGATCTCAAGGCCCTTGTCGTGGGCGCGGGGGCTGAGAAGTTCGGCGACGCCGCGCACCAGCCCCTCCAGATCGACGGGGGCCAGGTCGAACTCCAGCGCCCCGGCCTCCAGCCGCGCATAGTCCAACAGGTCGTTGACCAGACCCAGCAGATGTTCCGCCGACTGACGGGCGTTTTCGGCATAGGCGCGCTGGGCGCCGTCTAGCCGGGTTCGTTGCAGCAGGTTGATCATGCCAATGACGCCGTTCAGCGGCGTGCGCATCTCGTGGCTCATCAGCCGCAGGAACTGCTGGGCGGGATCGGCAGGCTGAACAGCCTGATCCTCGATCCGCTTCGTCTCCGTGCGTCGCGCCATGGTGGCCTCCCCCATCGCCACAGACCTTAAGCGCGACGGGTTAAGGATATCTCCTCATCGTTCATGAATGAAGGAACGGGGTTTGCGCGCCGTCGTCCTCCCGCATGCCGAACGCTGCGTCGTTTCGGGACGCCACGCGCCGGTCGAAATCGGCCTCGGCCCCGACGGTGTTGCGGCGATAGATCAGGGCCTCGGCGATGTGGCGGCGCAGCACGCCGGTGCAGCCGTCCAGATCGGCGATGGTGCGCGCCAGGCGCAGGGTGCGGGTCCAGCCGCGCGCCGTCAGTCCCCCGGCCTCGCCCGCCCGCATCAGCAGCATCCGCCCCGCTTCGTCGGGCGTGGCGAACCGGTCCAGCGTGTCGCCGGACGCGCGGGCGTTCAGGCCCTGGGCCGGGTCCAGCCCCGCCTCTCGCACTCGATCCTCCTGCATGGCGCGCGCGGTCTCGACGCGCGCCCGTGCCTCGGCCGTGCCCTCGGCGGGCGGCGGCAGGGCCATGTCGGCTGCGGTCACGGGCGGGGTCTCCACCGTCAGGTCGATGCGGTCGAACATCGGACCCGACACCCGGTTCTGATAATCGCGCTGGCAACGCGGGGCCTTGCCGCAGGCGCCGCGTCCGGCCCCGCCCATGCCGCAGCGGCAGGGGTTCATCGCCGCCACCAGCTGGAACCGCGCCGGATAGCGGATATGGGCGTTGGCGCGGGCGACGACGATCTCGCCCGTCTCCAGCGGCGCTCGCAGCGAATCCAAGGCCTGGGCGCTGTATTCCGGCAACTCGTCCAGGAAGAGCACGCCGTTGTGCGCGAGGGAGGCTTCACCGGGCTTGGCGCGCAGGCCGCCCCCCGTCAGGGCCGCCATCGACGCCGAATGGTGCGGACTGCGGAAGGGCCGATCCCGTGTCAGCGCCCCCCGCTCGATCAGGCCGGCGACCGACCAGACCATCGAGGTCTCCAGCAGTTCCGACGAGGTCAGGGGCGGCAATAGGCCCGGCAGACGCTGCGCCATCATCGACTTGCCCGATCCCGGCGGGCCGATGAACAGCAGGTTGTGACCGCCCGCCGCTGCGATCTCCAAGGCGCGCTTGGCGCTCTCCTGGCCCTTGACCTCGCGCAGGTCGGGCACGGCCTTGCCGCTGGCCAGCGGGCCGGGCTCGGGCGCACGCAACACCTGGGTCCCCTTGAAGTGATTGACCAGGCCGATCAGCGAGCGCGGGGCCAGGATGCGCGCACCGCCGGCCCAGGCCGCCTCCGGTCCTGTCGCTTCGGGGCAGATCAGGCCCAGGCCCATGGCGTCGGCGGCGACGGCGGCCGGCAGGGCGCCGCCGACCCGCGCGATCTGTCCGTCCAGCCCCAGCTCCCCGATGGCGGCCCAGCCGTCCAGGGCGTCGGGCGCGATCACCCCCATGGCTGCCATCAGGGCCAGGGCGATGGGAAGATCGAAATGACTGCCCTCCTTGGGCAGGTCGGCGGGCGCCAGATTGGCGATGATCCGCGCCGCCGGCAGAGCCAGGCCGATGCCGGAAAAGGCGCCGCGCACCCGCTCGCGGCTCTCGGCCACCGCCTTGTCCGGCAGGCCGACGATTGTGAAGACCGTCTCCCGGTTCTGGCCGACCAGCTGGACCTCGACGTCCACGCGCCGGGCCTCCACCCCGTCGAAGGCGACCGTGACAACCCGTGCGACCATGACGTCCTCCCGCTTCCCGCGAGAGAACGAACCATGAACTGAAGTCTAATTCAAGTGGCGGTTACGCAACCTGTGCGGCGCGGCGGGCTTCGATGGCGTCCCACATCAGGGCGGTGGCGTCGATGCCGGTGAAGGTCTTCAACTGCTGGGCGCCCGTGGGAGAGGTGACGTTGATCTCGGTCAGATAGTCGCCGATCACGTCGATGCCGACGAAGATCAGGCCGCGCTCCTTCAAGGTCGGGCCGATGGCCTTGCAGATTTCCAGGTCGCGCGGGGTCAGTTCCACCGGCATGGCGGTGCCGCCGACGTGCAGGTTCGACCGCACGGCGCCGGCCGCCGGCACGCGGTTGATGGCGCCGACCGGCTCCCCGTCGATCAGGATGATCCGCTTGTCGCCCTTGGACACGGCGGGGATGAATTTCTGGATCACCAGCGGGTCGCGGCTGCCGGCGGCGTGGATCTCGATCAGGGCGTCCAGATTGGGATCGTCGGCGCGCAGCTTGATCACGCCGGAGCCGCCGTTGCCGTGCAGGGGCTTCAGCACAACCTCGCCGTGCTTCTTGTGGAAGGCGGTCAGGGCGACGGGGTCGGCCGAGATCAGGGTCGGCGGTTGCAGGCCGGGAAAGGCGGTGACCATCAGCTTTTCGGGGGCCGAACGCACCTGGGCCGGGTCGTTGACCACCAGGGTCCGTGGATGCACCGTCTCCAGCAGATAGGTGGCGGTGACATAGGCCATGTCGAAGGGCGGGTCCTGGCGCATCAGGATGACGTCCACGTCCTCGGCCAGGTCGAGCTTCACCCAGTCGCCGAAATCGACGTGGTTTCCGACCTCGCGCCGCACGGTGATCGGCCGGGCGCGGCAGTAGAGGCGGCCCTCCTCCAGCGCCAGGGTGCGGAAGTCATAGACCCACTGTTTGTGCCCGCGCGCCTGGGCCGTCTCGGCCATCAGGAAGGTGGTGTCCCCGGCGATGTCGACGGCCTCGATCGGGTCCATCTGGATGGCGACTTTGAGGGTCATGGTGTCTTGGGCCTATCGCGCTTCGCGCTACTTGAGGCCCGTAGGGTGCGATACGCGCGGGCCGGTGGGTGTTCGGGTGTAGGCGGGCTGGAGCTCAATCGAGCTGACGGGCTTCCTCGGCCAGCATGATCGGCACGCCCTCGCGGATCGGATAGGCCAGTTTGGCGCCGGCCGAGATCAGCTCGCCCGCGTCGCGGTCGTAAGTCAGCTTGCCGCGCGTGACCGGGCAGACCAGCACCTCAAGCAGGCGGGGATCGACCGAGACCGGGGTGTTGAAGGCGTCACTCATGGCGGTTTCCTGAAAGCGTGGCCGCTTATTGCATGGACGGCGCGGCGTCGTCACCGGCGTCGGCGGCGTCGATACGCAGCAGGGCGGTGAGGGCCTCGGCGCGGGGCATCAGGCCCATGGCCTCCAGCAGCGCCTGTTTCTCGGCCGGTTCGAACGGCAGGGCCATCGACAGGCTGTTGACCAGGGCCTCCATCGGCGCGCTCTCGGCCGTCTCCCAGTCGATGTCCAGCAGGCGGTGGGCCATATAGGCGCGCAGGGCGTCCAGGAAGGCCTCGCGGTCGAAGTCCGGCTCTTCGGGCGGAGAAACCAGATCGGATTCATAGGCCTCGAAGGCGGCGCGGATCTGGCGATAGGGCGCCTTGGAGGGCATTTCGGCGGCGATGCGGAACCGCGACACCCCGGTCAGGGTGATTAGATAACGGCCATCGGACGTCTCGGCGAAGCTGGTGATCCGGCCCGCACAGCCGATGGGCGACAGGCTGGGAAGGGCAGGGGTTCCGCCATTGGGCTGGACCAGGCCGATGATCCGGTCCCCCGCCATGGCGTCGTCCACCATGTTCAGATAGCGCGGCTCGAAGATGTTCAGCGGCAGTTGCCCGCGCGGCAGCAGGATGGTCCCGCCCAGCGGGAACACCGGGATCACCTGCGGCAGGTCGAGTGCGCGGACATAACCTTGCGGCATTATTTCTCCTTGGGCCTATCGCGCTTCGCGCTACTTGAGGCCCGCCTAATGAGCCTACGAAAACAGGATCGACGACAGCCGGCGCCGCCCGTCCTTGGCCACGTCGGAACTAACGCCCGCCGCTTCGAAGATGACCAGCAGTTGCTTGCGCGCCGCCTGTTCGTTCCATTCGCGGTCAGCCTTGATGATGGACAGCAGATTGTCGACCGCGCCCTGGAAATCGCCGGCGGCGCTCTGGGCCTCCGCGAGATCGAACCGGGCCTGGTGATCGTTCGGATCGGCCGCGACCTTGGCCTCCAGTTCGGTTGCTGCACCCGATGGGGCCTTCGCGGCCAAGGCCAGTTGGGCGCGCACGCTCTGGACCGTCGGTTCCTTGGAGTCCTGGGGCGCCATGGCGATGGTCTGCAGCGCCTGTTCGTGGTCGCCGCCCGCCAGATAGACCCGCGCCATGCCGGCGATGGCCTTTTCGTTCTCGGGCTCGATCGACAGGACATGGGCGAAGGCCTGGGCCGCGCCGCCGAAATCGTTCAGGCCCAGTGACTCCTCGCCCAGCTCCAGCAGCTGCGCCGTCTCGGTCGAACCGCCCTGGCCGCCGGTCAGCTTGTCGATGAAGGCCTTGATCTGGCTGTCGGGGATCGCGCCCTGGAAGCCGTCCACCGGCTGACCGTCAATGAAGGCGTAGACCGTCGGGATCGACTGCACCCGCAGCTGGCCCGCATAGGCCGGATTGGCGTCCACATCGATCTTGACCATCTTCACCGCCCCCTTGGCGGCGCGCACGTTCTTCTCCAGCGCCGGGCCCAGTGTCCGGCACGGCCCGCACCAGGTGGCCCAGAAATCGACGATGACCGGCTGATGCTTCGACGCCTCAATGACGTCGGTCATGAAGGAGGCGTCGGTGCCTTCCTTGATCAGGTCGTCGCCGGAGTGGCCGGGGGTCAGGGTCGGATCAAGCAGTGTCATGGGCGAAGTCCGTGCAGGGTCGGTCAGGTTCAACGGATCAGATGGCGTCGGGATGCGTCGGCATCAAGCGGCGAATTGGTCGCGCCGGGATTTCAGACTCGGGCCGCAGAAAACTGAGTCTAATTCGTCTGAATCGTCTGAAAACACCGCCCGCTCCCCTGCTGATCGGTCCTGAACAGCGAGATGGGGCCTTGGTCGCGGGGTTCAAGCTGTCGGTGGCGCGACGAAAAGGACCGGCGCTGCATCCGTTCGGGCCGCTGGACGCCTCCTGTCCTTTGAGCCTGAGTTCAGGGTCGTCACGAGTGAGAAGCCATGATCATCATCGCAGCGATCCTTGCGGCATTCCTGGCGGGCGGGCCTGAGTCTCCCCCGAGCCCTGCCGTCGAGGTGGAGCGGGCGGACGAGGCCTTCTGGGCCGCCTATAATGACTGCGACCGCGAACGGATGGCGGACGCCTTCACCGAGGACGCGGAATTCTATCACGACATCACCGGCCTGACGCGCGGGCGCGACGCTATCGTTGCCTCGCTGATGAGCGGACCGTGCGGGACGGCGGGCCAGCATCTGCGCCGCGAAGTCGTCGAGGGCACGGTCCAGGCCTTTCCGCTGGCGGACCGCAACATCTTCCTCGTCGGGGACCATCAGTTCTACGTCCGTCAGGACGGCGAGACCGAGCATGTCAGCGCCCGCGCCCGGTTCGCCGATGTCTGGCGCCGCGAAGACGGGCGATGGCGGATGGCCCGGGTGGTCAGCTACGATCACGGCCCGCCGCCCTATGCGCCGCCGCCCGTCGATGCGGCGTTCGATGTTGCGCGCCTGCCAGAATACGCCGGTCTGTATCGGTCGCCGGACTTTGGCGACGTGACCTTGTCGGTCGAGGGACGGGGTTTGCGGATGCAGTCCGGCGATCTGTCGCTGGTCCTCTTTCCGGTCAGCGAGGCGCGTTTCGCCGCGACGGACCGGGATCTTCAGTTCGCCTTCAATGGTGACGAGGTGACGATCTTCGACAGCGGCCAGGCGGTGACGACGGCGCTAAGGCAACGCTAGGAATGTCGGAAGCCTCAGTTCAGGGCTTCGAAATCCACCACCACCGGCTCTCGCCCCAGCAATTCCAGCACCCGCCGGAACGCCGTCTGATCCAGCGCTGTGGTCGCCGTATTGGTCAGGGGATGGAAGTTGACGATGTCGGCGTCCCACAGGCGGCGGTCCAAGACGAAGGTCACGCGGCGGTCTGTGTCGTTGATCAGGCCCAGCGCCGTGACCGAGCCGGGACGGACGCCCAGGGTCTCGTACATCAGCGTCTCGTTTCCGAAAGACAGGCGGCCGGAGCCCATGGCGGCCGCCGCGCGCTTCAGGTCGATGACCGTGTCCTGGCGGGCCGAGATCAGCCACAGCCGGCCTTTGTGATCCTTCAGGAACAGGTTCTTGGTGTGGGCGCCGGGCAGGTCGGCCTTGAGGTCCAGGCCTTCCTCGACGCGGAAGACGGCGGGGTGGTCGTGGGTGACGTGGTCCACGCCGTTCGCGGTCAACCAGACGGTCAATGTCTCGCGGTCGAAAGCGGGTTCGTCAGTCATGGTTGAGCCGTCGGGTTTCGGGCGTTAGGAAATGATCATGGTCGATACCGTCAAGACGCGCCCGCTGGAACTGGAATGCTATCCGATGACGGCCCGGCCGCCGGACCTCGTGCCCGGCCGCCAGTCGCGCAACTGGATGGACGCTTTCATCAGCCGCCACCCCTATCGGTGCCTGCCGCTGAACATGGCCAACACCACGGGGTGGGAGATCCTGTGCCCGTTCGGCTTCTCGGCCGAATGGAACGGCGGCCCGCGTCAGGAAGACATCGTCATCACGCCGGACCGGCCCCAGCACGATCTGGACCATTTCGTCACCTCGCACTTCTCGCGCGGCGTCCTGACCATGCACCCGCAATATCTGTTCCGCACGCCGCCGGGCTGGGGGATGATGTGCTCGGGGTCGCCCAACCATGTGAAGGACGGGATCCAGCCCCTGGTCGGCCTGATCGAGACGGACTGGCTGCCCTTCCCCTTCACGATGAACTGGATCTTCACCCGGCCGGGCCGGATCACCTTCGAGAAGGGCGAGCCCTTCTGCTTCATCAATCTGATCGAGCACAAGAAGGTCGAGCAGTTCCAGCCGATCATCCGCACGCTGGAGTCCAATCCGGTGATGAAGGGCCAGTTCGAGGCCTGGAACCGCGCCCGCACCGACTTCAACCAGCGCCTCGCCGGCGGCGATCCCGATGCGGCCAAGGAGGCGTGGCAGCGCTACTACTTCAAGGGCGAGGTGCCAGAGGCCCTGGGCACGGCGCCGGCCACCCACTCGAACAAGCGCCGGCTGAAGTCGCCGCGCGTGGGATAAACGAAAAAGCCCCTCTCCACGCCGTGGAGAGGGGCTTTTGTCTTACGCCGCCGGCCGCGTGACCTGCGGGCCCAGGTTCTGGATCACCTCGCGGGCGTCGAAGGCGTTGGGGTCGCCGGCGGGCTTGGGTCCGCGGCCCAGCACGATCTCGGCGTTGGCCTCGAAGCGATCGACCTGACGCACGTCGAAGTCGTTGGCGCCCCAAGGACCATAGCGATCCCACGGGCTCCAGAAGCCGCTGCGATAGTAGCGCCACGACGGACCCCAGTAGGGGCTGTAGAAGCGATTGTAGCCCGCATAGAACGGGTCGGGCGTGCCGACGAACCGGGTGTCGCGGTCGGTGGCGCGGTTGACGGTGGCGAACCAGTCATAGCCGCTCTCGACCGTCAGTTCGGCCGAGCGCAGCAACAGCGACTGCTCGACCTGCTCGCGCGAGGTCAGCGAGTTGCCCGAGAAGCTGACGCGGAACCGGTCGTTTTCCAGACGCTGCTCGGCATAGCCGCCGCGCTGGCCGTTGAAGCCGGCGGGCTGATACGGGGTGGCGGTGGCGCAGGCCGCCAGCGCGAGGCCGGCGGCGACCGTCATCGCCAGGGTCTTCATTGGAAGGGCTTTCATGAAATCAAACTCCTTGATCGCCCATTCGGGCGCGCTGACGGCTGAACGGAGCATGAATGGCGGCGTTCCCCTTCAATCTAGGACGAAGCGCGGTCGCGTCTAGATGCGCAGGGCGATCAGGACCGAAGCGGTCAGCAAAAGGAGGCCGACGAAGATCCCGAATCCGCGCTTGAACCGGGGCTGCTGCATGCGACGCGACAGGGCGGCGCCGGACAGGGCGTAGGCGCTCATCGACATCATATCCATGCCGATCACGGCGACGGCGAACAGGGCCAATTGCGGCGCGACCGGCCGGTTCACGTCCACGAACGGCGGCAGGACGGCGGTGAAGAACAGGATGGCCTTGGGGTTGGCGATCTGGACGGCGAACCCGTCGATCAGGGCGCTGCGACCCTTCTTGACGACGACGTGGTCAGGCTGGGCGGCGGTTGCGAAGGCGCCGCGCAGGGCCTTGATCCCCAGCCAGGCGACATAGAGGGCGCCGAGGACGGCGATCACCTTGAAGGCGGCGGGAAAGGCCTTGACCAGGGCGCCCAGACCCAGGGCCGCCGCGCCGAACCACACCAGGGTCGCCGCATTCATCCCGACCACCCCGACTAGGGCCGAGGCGCGCCCCTTTTCGACCCCGGCGGCGACCGCGAAAAGATTGGCGGGCCCCGGCGTGATCGCCATCACCGCCATCACGCCGAGGAAGGTGGAATAGAGGTGCGGATCGACGGGCAGGGCGGACATGCGGCGCGATGTCGCTGCTTAGGTCGGCGCGGTCAAGCGTCTGTGTCCCTCACAAGAGGGGAGGGGGCAATGGATTACGCCGTCGGACGAACGGGTGGCGCCGGCGGCTCCGGCGCTTCGGGAACCTCGGCCGCCATGTCGTCCTCGACGACGGCGTCGGCGGCCTGGTCCAGGGCGTACTGGGCGACCAGGCTGTAGGTTTCCATCTGCTCGGGGGTCGGATTGGTCCAGGCGCTGTTCTGGGCGATGCCGTTGGCGGTGACGACGCCCTTATGGACGCCCTCCTCGATCGCCTGTTTGACCTCGGGACTGTTCAGGGCGTCGGCGACCAGGGCGTCGACGTCGATGTCCTTCAGCGCCTGGGCGGCGATCTCGGATGCGTGTTTGGTCGCCTCGGCGGTGAAGGCGGCCACGTCCGGCGCATATTCGGCCCAAAGGGCGGCGACGCGCTGGCCGCGCACGCTTTCGCTCAGACTTTTGTCTTCGGAGATGGCCTCGGCGCGTTCGCCGAACGCCTGCATCCGGGCCTCGAAGGCGGAGGCGGCGGTTTCCAGCCGGACCTCGGCGGATTCAGGGGTGGGCGTCCCGTCCTGGGCCAGGGCGGAGGACAGGGGCAGGATCGCCAGGGCGGCGGTCAGGCTGAGCAGGCGGATCATGGGAGGGCTCCCGTTGAATGACCCGTGCAAACTCGACCCTGCGCCGCCCCGTCTCAAGTGAAATCGCGGTAAGGCGCGGCTTACTGCGGTTGGGCCGGGGCTGGGGCTGCCGGCGCGGCGGCGGCCTGTTCGACTTGGGTGCGAACCTTGGCGGGGATGCCTTGGATCTGCGCCGCGACCGCAGCCATCTGATCGGCCGGCGCGCCCTGGGTCATGGCAAAGGCCTGCAGCTCTTGGGCGAAGGCGTCGACTTCCGGCTGATAGCGCGCCTGGAGGGCGTCGAGATCGGTCTTGGCCTTGGCCTTGTCCGTCTGGGCGGCGGCGGCCTGCATTTCGTTGGACATGGTCTCCATCTTCTCGCCGAAGGCTTCGCCCTTGGCTTCGAAGGCGGCTTCTTCCGGGCTGTCCGCTTCTTCAGCAGGCGCAGGCGCTGCGGCGGGCGCGGGCGCCGCCTGGGGCGCGGGGGTTTGGCCGGCGGCGAAGGCCGGGGTGGTCAGGGCCAGGGCGGCGACGGCCGCGACGCAAGACAGAAGACGCATGGGAAACTCCTAAACAGGCCGCTTCGCGACCAGAGATAAGGCTTAGTATCCGCCCTGGACGGCACACTCCTACACCCGGATCAGATTTCAAAGACCCGATAGGGTGTGTCGCCCAATGTCTTCAGCACGGGCAGGGCGACATTATAGACCGGCACCCCCTTGTTGGTGCGCCCCTCCGGCCCGCCGCGATGGGCGTGCCCATGCACGACCAGGCTGACGTTGTCGTAGCGATCGATGGTCTCGGCCAAGCGCGACGAGCCCAGGAAGGCGTGGATCTCGGGCGGTTCGCCCATCACCGTCTCGACCACGGGCGCATAGTGCAAGAGCACCACCGAGCGTTCGGTGCGCAACATGCGGATCGAGTTCTCGATCAGATTGGCGTCCTCGACCGCCTCTTGCACGAACCGCTTAACCGAGGCCTCGCCGAACGAGCTGAGCATGTAGCGGCCGAAACCGCCGACGAACCCCTTGCCGCCGGCGAAGCCGACGCCGTCGATCTCATAGGCCTCGCCGGTCAGCATTCTCACCCCGGCGTCGGCCAGCATCCTGGTGACTACGTCCGGCTGGCCGCATTCATGCTCGTGATTGCCCAGCACGCCGACCATCGGAATCTTGCACAGCTTCAGGTCTTCCAGCAGCCGCTCGACCTCGGTCGTCTTGCCGTAGTTTGTCAGGTCGCCGCACAGGCACAGCACGTCCGCATCGTCCGACACCCGTTCGAACAGGTCGCGATAGCTGTGCTCGGTGGCCTCGCCCACATGCAGGTCGCCGACGGCGGCGACGCGCATCTTCCTGGCGGGGCCGGGCTCCAGGCCGGGCTGGGTGGTCTGCGGGTCCGGGATGGCGTCGGTCATTCTGGCCTCCTTTAGTGGCCCAGGTTGACGGGGTCGTGGCGTTCCTCCAGCCCCTTGCCGACCACGTCGCCAAAGCCCCATTCGGCGACGTCGGCGACATAGTCGCGCGGGCTGAACAGACGGCCGCGACAGACCTTCACGCGCGGCGCCGGCAGGTCGATCTGGGCCGTCAGCCGCTCGACCAGCTCTTCCATCAACCAGCGCGGAATCCGGTCGCGCTCGGTCGGATAGGCGAAACGGAAGTTCAGCAGATGCGCCGCCAGCACCTCCCAATAGAGGTCCATCTGGTCCAGCAGGCTCTTCCAGTCGATGGCGTCGGACTGTTTCAGGATGACGTGGTTCACGTCGGCGCCGTCGTAGCGATAGCGGTCCTGGATGAAGACCTTGGACAGGATCAGGGCCGTCGGCGGGGTGATCTGGACCTGATGGCCATAGACGGTGATCCGGTCCTCGCTGAACCAGCTGTCGGACACGGCGATGGTGCCGTTGGACATGGCGAAGATGACGTCGAAGAAGTGTTTCTCGTCCTTCCAGACCTTGGCGATCCAGCGCTCGTCCTCGACGTCGGTGCGGTAGCCGTGCTTCTGGAAGAAGGCCAGGATGCGGGGATAGTCGCCGGGCTTGCAGAAGACGTCCAGATCCTTGGTCGGACGACGGATGCCCGTATAGGCCGTCACCGCATAGGTGCCTGACAGCAGGAAGGGGATGCCGCTTTCCTTCAGCAGGCGCAGGCTTTCTTCATAGAAGGCCAGTGCGTCCGCAGGCGGTTCGAACGTCGGTTCGGCGATCACGTCTGACATCGGTTCGGGCCTTTCCTGCGAGGGCAAGGAAACGGCGACGCTGAACGGCGGTTCCGCATTACTACCTAGTCCGGTCGCTACGGGATCCTTAACTCCTGAATGTCACTGTTCGGTCATGGGATTGAAGTGGGTGAACGCAGAAGGCGGGCGCTGGCGGTTCTTCCGCCATGAAGCCGGCAGGGCGGCAGGACCGCCGCCTTACGCCTATGTCGCGCTGTTCGTCCTGTGCCTGGCGGCGGGTCAGTGGAGCATGAACACCTTCGGCGCCACCGTCCTGTGGCCAGCCAACGCCGTGCTTCTGGCCGCTGTTCTGCAACTTCATCGCCGCCCGGCTGTCGCCGTCATGGCCGCCTGCGCCGCCATCAATCTGATCGGCAACATCGTGCGGGGCGGCCCTGTCGTGATGATGTTCACCAATGTCGCCCTGAACCTGACCCAGGTCGTCGTCGCCGTCCTTTTGGCGCGCCGCTTCTGCGGCGCCGCGCTGGATATGCGCAGGCCCTGGCGCCTGTTCCGTTTCGCCGTCGGTGCCGCCGCCCCTGCGGTCCTGCTCAGCACCCTGCTGGCGGGTGGGGTCGCTATCCTGATGAGCTGGAAGGTGCCGGGCACGCTGGGTTTCCGCATGCACCACCTGTTCGACATGGAGATGCTGGCGATGATGATCGTCACGCCCTCCCTGTTGCTGCTGGCCCGCAACCACCGTTTCCGGGACGACGCCCAGGCCACCTTGACCGAGGCCGCCGCCCTGCTGGCGTTGGTCGGGGGCGTCAGCGTGTGGGTCTTCTCCCAGTCCTCGGCGCCGATCATGTTTGCGATCTTCCCGCCTCTTATCCTGCTGGCCTTCCGCCTGTGTCCCCCGATGACGGCGGGTGCGGTTGTGATGGTCGCCGCTATCGGCGGCGTGGCGACGCTCAGCGGTCATGGACCGATCGTATTGACCCGTCTGACGCACGACCCGGTTCTGGACGCTCTGCCCACGGTCATGCGCCAGATGAACGTCTTTCATCTGTTCCTGCTGTGCGTGGTCGGCACGGCCCTGCCGATAACCACCCTGTCCACCGAGCGCCGTCGCCTGGTGGAGCGGCTGAAGGCGCGCACGCAGGCGGCTCTGTCGGCCCGTCAGCGCGCCGAGGCGGCCTATGCCGTCAAGGGGCGGTTCCTGGCCATGATGAGCCATGAGATGCGCACGCCCTTGACCGGCATCACCGGCTATGCGGATCTGTTGTCGCGGCGTCCGTGCATGGACGACGAAGGCCTGCGCCAGGTCGACGCCGTCCGGCATTGCGGCGAGACCATGCTGCGTCTGGTCGAGGATCTGCTGGAGGTGTCGCGCGGCGGGGCCGAGGTGGCGCCCAAGGCCAGCGATGTGCGTCAGATGATCGAGGAAGCGGTCGCCCCTTCGCGCGAATGGGCCGTGATCAAGGGGCTGGAGTTCGCCCTCACCATCGCGCCCGAGGCCGAGGGCCAGGTGATGATCGACGCCCGGCGTCTGCGCCAATCCGTGCATCACCTGGTGAACAACGCCGTCAAATTCACCGGCCGTGGCAACGTGACGGTGGTGGTGGATCGGGTCGAAGACGGCCTCTCCATAATCGTTTCAGACACCGGTTGCGGCATGGACGAGCACACTCGCGCCGGCGTCTTCGGCCTGTTCGAACAGGGGGACGCCACGACCAGCCGGGCCCACGAAGGCGCCGGCGTGGGCCTGGCCCTGGCCAAAAACCACATCGTCTGTCTGGGCGGCGCCGTCGTGGTCGAAAGCACCCAATGGGGCGGCTCGACCTTCACCCTGACGGTCCCCGCTGCGGTGGTCGAGGCTGTCGAGGGGCCGGAGTCCGCGCCGCTGCACAGCCGCCGGACGCGCATCCTGATCGTCGACGATCATCCGGCCAATCGCGACCTGCTGCGGATCATGCTCCAGGCCGCCGATTGCGAGACCACAGAGGCGGCGGACGGCCAACAGGCCTTGGCGGCGCTGGCGGTCCAGCCCTTCGACCTGGTGCTGATGGACGTGCGGATGCCGGTGATGGACGGCATGACCGCCACCCGCGCCATTCGCGCCCTGGACGCCCCCTTGCGCGACGTGCCGGTCCTGGCCGTCACCGCCGAGGCCATGCCCGAAGACGCCGCGCGCTGCATCGCCGCCGGCATGGACGGCCATCTGGCCAAGCCCGTCACCCAGGCCAAACTCTACGCCGCCATCGAGGCCGTGTTCGATGCGGTCGCCGATCGGGTGGACGCCGCCCAAGCCGCCTGAGACGCAAGCGTGGCTGGAGGATGTGAATTCGTCCCCAGCTCCCTCCCCAGAATCCTGATGCAAATCTACCAGATATAGCGTCTGTCAGAAAATGTGACGCAACATAGACCAAATTCGACTTGGCGCCTGGGTTCGAGAGTCGCATGGTGAACGCCTCTCCGGAATCGCTTCAGGTCCAGTTCGATGAACGCCATCACCCCGATCATCCGTCCCGGCGCCGCCGGCCTGCTGACCCCTTCCGCCGCCTACAAGCCGTTCCGCTATCCGTGGGCGTTCGACATGTGGAAGAAGCAGCAGCAGGTCCACTGGATGCCCGAAGAGGTGCCGCTGGGCGAAGACGTCAAGGACTGGGCCTCGACGCTGAACGACGGCGAACGCAATCTGCTGACCCAGATCTTCCGCTTCTTCACCCAGGCGGACATCGAGGTTCAGGACAACTACATGGAGCGCTACGGCCGGGTCTTCAAACCGACCGAGGTGAAGATGATGCTGGCCGCCTTCGGCAATATGGAGACCATCCATATCGCGGCCTACGCCCTGCTGCTCGAAACCATCGGCATGCCCGAGAGCGAGTTCGGGTCCTTCATGGAATACGAAGCCATGCGGGACAAGCATGACTATATGGGCAAGTTCGGGGTCGATTCCGACGCCGACATCTGCCGGACCCTGGCCATGTTCGGCGGCTTTTCGGAAGGCGTTCAGCTGTTCGCGTCGTTCGCCATGCTGATGAACTTCCCGCGTCAGAACAAGATGAAGGGCATGGGCCAGATCGTGTCCTGGTCGGTGCGCGACGAAAGCCTGCACTGCGAAGGCATCATCAAACTGTATCACGCCTTCAACAAGGAGACAGGGGCCGTCACCAAGTCGGTCGCGGACGACATCGTCGATTGCTGCAAGACGGTGGTGAACATGGAGGACAAGTTCATCGACCTGGCCTTCGAGATGGGCTCGGTCCAGGGCATGACGCCCGAGGACATCAAGCAATACATCCGCTTCATCGCCGACTGGCGCCTGCGTCAGCTGAAGCTGCCGGAAGTGTTCGGCGTGAAGGAAAACCCGCTGCCTTGGCTGCAATCGCTGTTGTCGGGCGTCGAACACGCCAACTTCTTCGAGGCCCGCGCCACCGAATATTCCAAGGCGGCGACGCAAGGGGACTGGCACGGGGTCGAGGGCGTCTGGACCGAGTTCGACCGCATGATGGCGCGTCGCGACATGAGCCTGGTCGCGGGCTGACACTTTCTCCCGCAGGGGCGTAAGCTCTCTCGAAAGGGAGAGCTTACGCCATGACCGACGAGATCGTCTTCTACACCAACCCCATGTCTCGCGGACGGATCGTCCGCTGGATGCTGGAGGAGGTGGGCCAGCCGTATCGCACCGTCGTGGTCGATTACGCGGGAATGAAGTCGCCTGACTATCTGGCGATCAATCCGATGGGCAAGGTGCCGGCGATCACGCACCGCGGCGTCGTCGTGACCGAGTGCGCGGCCATCTGCGCCTATCTGGCGGACGCCTTTCCAGAGGCAGGTCTGGCCCCTGCGACCGACGACCCGTTGCGGGGCCTGTACTATCGCTGGATGTTCTTCGCCGCCGGCCCCGTCGAGGCGGCGGTGACGGCCAAGTCGCTCGGACAACTGCCGCCCGCCGAAAAGGCCGCCATGGTCGGCTACGGCTCCTTCGATCAGGTCGTCGATGGCTTGGAGCGCGCGCTGGACAAGAGCCCGTGGCTGCTGGGCGAACAGTTCACCGCCGCCGACGTCTATGTCGGCAGCCAGATCGCCTGGGGCCTGATGTTCAAGAGCCTGCCTGCCCGCCCCGCCTTCCAGGCCTATGCCGAGCGGATTGCGGCGCGTCCGGCGGCCGTCAGTGCGCGAGCGATCGACGACGCGCTGATCGCCGATGCGAAGGCTGAGGAGGGGTAGCGGCCGGCCTCGGTCATTGCGCCGGCCTGACCCAGGCCGGCCGTGCGGTGCAGGCCTCGCGGAAGCCTGAGCGGCACAGTCGCACCTGCTCCTGCCAGGCGGCGTAATCGTTGTCGTATTGCGCCTGGCTCGCGCGGGCGCTCTCGGCGGCGGCGCGGGCCCGTTCCTCGCCCTGGCTGACCTCGATCTGATGCCGGGCCAGGGCGGCGTCGTAGTCCAGACGCGCGGCTTCGTCGGCCTTGTCCGCTAAGGCGTTCTGGGCGGCGATCTCGTCGTTCAGGGCGCGGGTGGTGCGCAGTTCTTCTTGCGTCTGCTGATCGTCGCTCGCGCGGTGGTAGGCTTCGCCCCGCGCCTTGAGCAGGGCGTCACGGGTGGCAGGGTCAGCCGGATCAGGCAGGGCGCGCTGATCGCGATAGGGATCGGGCGCCGTGGGCGGGGTCGTCTGCGCCTGAACCGGGCTCGCCAGCGCCGCCGCCAGCATCATGACGGCGAAGGAAGTGCGAACGATCATGGACGTGTCTCCTGAATGCGGGCCGCTGTCGGACCGAGCTTGGCCATAAGCCGCTCCATTGCAAAACGCCGTAGTCATGAAAAGGTGGCGCGCGGCCGAGCTTCACGGCATGGTCTCAACCTCCCCGACCGTTTCCGCATCCGAGAAGACTTGATGATCCTCAGCACCTCGTCCGGCGACTTCCCCATTCCCGCCGATGTCGCGCGCCAGTTGCCGAACGTGCCGGCCCTGCCGGATGCCGCCGCGCCCAACGCCCGACTTCAGATCGAGGATTTCCGCCACTGGCTGGACTCCTCGCCGGAACACGCCATCGACTACGAACGACTGCGGCGCTGGCATCTGGTCCAGGACGAGCTGGCGGCCCAGGCCAAGGCCGAGAACCGCCCCTTCGTCGTGTCGGACGACGGACTGGAATAAGGCCTGTCAGTCGGGCAGGCGCAGTTCGAACACCGCGCCTGCGCCGTCCGTCTCGATCAGTCGCAGATCGCCGCCGTTCAGGGCGGCCAGTTCGCGCGAGATGGTCAGACCCAGGCCCGAGCCGTCCGAGCTCTTGGAGCTCACGAAGGGTTCGAACAGGCGCTCGGCCAGGCGCGGCGGAATGCCGGGGCCGTCGTCGGCGATGCGGACGACGCAGAAGCCGCCTTCGCCGAAGGCGCTGACGGTGATCGCGCCCTTGCCGCGCCGTTCGGGCGGGCGGCCGGGATCGGCCTCGATGGCCTGGCGGGCGTTGCGCATCAGATTGACCAGGATGCGATACAGCTGGTCCGGGTCGGCCTCGACGGCGAAGCGCGGCGGCAGTTGCTTGACTAAGGCCACGCCCTCCGGCTCCAGCCCCGCATCCTCGGCCGCCAGGGTCAGGGCCTTGGTCAGGACGACGCGGGTCTTCTGGGCGGCAGGTTCTTCGCTGCGGCCGTATTCCAGCACATTGCGCGACAGGTTGGCGGCCCGGCTCAGCGCCCGCTCCAGCCGGGGCAGGGCCTTGGCCACCTGGGGGTCGGCGGA
Source organism: Brevundimonas sp. TWP2-1 (assembly GCF_049897645.1). Lineage (NCBI taxonomy): Bacteria > Pseudomonadati > Pseudomonadota > Alphaproteobacteria > Caulobacterales > Caulobacteraceae > Brevundimonas > Brevundimonas sp. TWP2-1. The sequence continues at coordinate 2,003,788 of NZ_JAFCWR010000001.1, read as the reverse complement.
TGTCGCCAGCCGCTCGGACGCCATCTGGGCCGAGGTCAGCATGTTGCGCAGGTCGTGATTGATCTTGGCCACCGCCTCGCCCAGCGCGACCAGACGGGCGCGCGAACGCAGTGAATGGCGCACCTCTTCCTGCATGCGGCTGAGTTCGCGCTCGACCCGGCCGATCTCGTCGTGCCGATCCGATGGCGTTTCGGCCTCGCTCTCGGGATCGGCGGCGAACCGTTCCATGGAGCGGGTGACGCGGCGCAGGGGACGCAGCACCAGCAGCGCCAGACCGCCATAGAGCAGGGCGCCCGCCGTCAGGGACACCAATAGAGAGACGATCAGGCTGTTCAGCAGGAAGGCCTTCAGTTCGAGTTTGAGCGGCTGGGCCGGGGTGACGATCTCGATGAAGTCGCCCGAGCGATAGCGCGGCTTGGCCTGGACCCGCAGCGAGCGATCCGGGTGGCCGAACAGGGTGCGCCAGGGGTCCGTCAGCCGCCCCCAGCTGTCCTGACGCCGCAGGTCGATCAGTTCGGGCGCACGGGGCAGGTTGGGGGCCTGGAGCAGCAGGCGGCGCACACCCTGTTCGGTCAGGGCCACAGCCTGGACCCCGCCGATCCGCATCAGTTCGGCGGCGGTGTCGTCCTCGACCGCACTGTAGGGCAGGGCCTCGACGCCCACCGAGGCCAGTTCGGCGGCCTGGAGCCGGTCGCGCAGCCAGCGCTCGTGGAAGGCGGCCAGGTTCGGCCCCATGATCAGGGCCTCGACCGCCAGGGTGAAGGCGACCGTCAGCAGCAAAAGGCGCGCCGACAGGCCGTCCGGCGCGCGCGGCGTCAGACGTTCGCGCCACAGGGTCGCCTGTTCCGGCGTCAGGTTCAGCCGTGTGGCGATCCGGTCGAACAGGGCGCTCATGCCGGCGCCCCTGCGTTATGTCGCGCGCGGACCATCTGGAACAGCTTGATGCCGATGGGCAGCAGCAGGGACAGGAAGACCACACCCATCAGCGGCCAGAAGAACTGTTGCAGCAGCATGGGCAGGTCCGGCCGCACGCCGGCGCGCAGCAGGTCGCCCAGTTGCGAGCCGATCCAGGTGTAGATGAAGGTGGACGGCAACAGGCCGATGAAGGTGGCGATCACATAGGGCCTGAGCGGCACCGCCATCATTCCCGCCGTGGCGTTGACCAGGACAAAGGGCACGCTGGGGATCACGCGCAGGGTGAACAGGGTGGTGAAGGCGTTGCGGTCGATCCCCTTGGCCAGCCGATCCATGAAACCGGCGTCGGCCTCGAACTTGGCGCGAAGCCAGGCGCCAATTGCCGTGCGGTACACATAATAGATGACGACAGAGCCGATGGTGGCCCCCGTCGCCTGGGCCAGGGCGCCGACATAGGGTCCGAACATCATGCCCCCCAGCAGGGTCAGGAAGACCGGCCCAGGGATGGTCGAGGCGGTCGCCAGGGCATAGACGGCGATGAAGGCGGCCAGCGCCGTCCACCAGTGTGCGCGCGCATAGGCCTGAAGGTTCAGCCCGTGCTCGCGGATCAGGTCCATCGACAGATAGCGGTTCCAGCCCAGGGCGAAGAAGACGGCCACCAGGCCGGCGATGGCCGCGAGCGGCAGCAGCCGCAGGCTCCATTCCTTCGCCGTTCGTTTCGCCATACGTTCATCGTTCCCGAAATGCCGTCCGAGCGTTGACTCACGCGGACATGCGACTTATACGCCCGCCCTTCCTGCGACGGACGCCTCTTGCCCCGTCGCCCAACCTTTTAACGTCAGGAGCCGACCGTGAAGCGGACCTATCAGCCGTCGCGACTCGTGCGCAAGCGCCGTCACGGCTTCCGCAGCCGGATGGCCACCAAGAACGGCCAGAAGATTGTTGCGCGCCGTCGCGCCAAGGGCCGCAAGCGCCTGACGGCGTAAGCGGCTTTCAGCGTCCGGACCATTTGGACGCATGAGCGACCTTTTACAGATCAAACGTCTGTTGCGGCGGCCCCAGTTTCTGGCGGCCGCCAAAGGCGTTTCCGAGGCGCGCGGCGCCGTGGTGATTCAGCGGCTGGAGCGCGGCGACGGTTCGCCGCACATCGGCCTGGGCTTCACCGCCACGAAAAAGGTCGGCGGCGCGGTGGTTCGAAACCGCGCCAAACGCCGTCTGCGCGAGGCCGCACGGGCCATGCTGGCCCAACACGGCGTGCCCGGCAGCGACTATGTCTTCATCGCCCGCATGGGCACGACCGAGCGTGCGTGGGACCGTCTGCTTGACGACGTGAAATCGACGCTTACAAGGCTGGCGACACCGCGACATGATCGGGGGGCAGCCAAGCCCTCGCCCGCCCGCGCCCCATCCGGCCAGGACCGCCAGAATCCATGAAAAACGAGAACACGCGCAACACGATCATCTTCATCGTGTGCTCGGCCCTGATCATGGGGATCTATTATTTCGCCGTGCTGCGTCCGCAGGCCGAGCGTCGCGCGGTGCAGCAGCAGGCCCAGGCCGAGCAGTCGCAGACCGCCGACAACGCTGCGCGCACGGCGCTCAGCCCTCAGGGCCCCACCTTCGTCACCGATCGCAGCCAGGCGCTGAGCACCGCCGCCCGCGTGCCGATCCAGTCCGGCACGCTGAAGGGCTCGCTGTCGCTTCAGGGCGGCCGCATCGACGACCTGTTCCTGACGGACTACCGCGAGGTTCAGGACAAGCCGCAGCCGGTCGAGCTATTCCGCCCGCAGGGGATGCAGAACGCCTATTTCGCCCAGTTCGGCTGGACCGGTCCCAACGTCGCCGGCGGCGTGCCCGGACCCAACACCGTCTGGCGTCTGACGAACGGGTCGTCCTTGACGCCGACCACGCCGATCACCCTGACCTGGGACAACGGCCAGGGCCTGCGCTTCACCCGCGTGATGTCGGTCGATGATCGATATGTCTTCTCGGTTCAGGACACGGTCCAGAACCTGGGCACGCAAGCCATCACCATCGCGCCTTACGGCAGCGTGCAGCGCCAGGGCGTCCCGCCCGCAGCCGGCTCGTCGCACATCGTCCACGAGGGCGCGATCGGCACCTTCGGCAAGCCGGGCGAATATCGGACCGAGCAGAAGAAGTACAAGGACTGGCTGAAGGAGCCCCGTATCGAGAACGCCTCGACCGGCGGCTGGCTGGGCATCACCGACAAATACTGGCTGGCGGCCCTGCTGCCCCAGCAGGACGAGGCGGTCGAAACCGAATTCCGCGTTCGCGAGCTGAACGGCGCGCAGCAGTTGGAAGCCAATGTCCTCGGCACGACCCGCACCATCCAGCCCGGCGCCACCGCGACCGAGACCCAGCGCCTGTTCGCCGGGGTCAAGCGCGCCGAGGTGCTGAAGTCCTATGAGGAAAGCCTGGGCCTGCCGCGCTTCGTCTATGCGATCGACTGGGGCATGTTCTGGTTCCTGACGCGCCCGATCTTCTGGATCCTGGAAAACGTCTATGGCGTGGTCGGCAGCTTCGGCGTCGCCATTCTGGCCCTGACCGTCATCGTCAAGCTGGTGATGTTCCCGCTGGCCAACAACGCCTACGCCAGCATGTCCAAGATGCGGAACCTCCAGCCCAAGATGGAGGAGATCAAGAAGAAGTTCAAAGACGACCCGCAGAAGCAGCAGCAGGAGACGATGGCCCTGTATCAGAAGGAAAAGATCAATCCGGTCGCGGGTTGTCTTCCGCTGGTGCTGCAAATCCCGGTCTTCTACGCCCTGTACAAGGTGCTGACGGTCACCATCGAAATGCGTCACCAACCCTTCCTGGGCTTCATCAACGACCTGTCGGCGCGCGATCCGTCGTCGATCTGGAACCTGTTCGGCCTGATCCCGTGGGATCCGTCCATGGCGCCGCTGATCGGCGGCCTGCTGGCCGGCCCGCTGCACCTGGGCTTGCTGGCCATCGCCTACGGCCTGACCATGTGGCTGCAGACGGCGATGAACCCGCCGGCGACCGATCCGATCCAGCGTCAGATCTTCCAGTTCATGCCGCTGCTGTTCACCTTCATCATGGCGCCGTTCGCGGCCGGCCTGCTGATTTACTGGGCCTGGTCCAACGTCCTGACCATCCTGCAGCAGTACATCATCATGCACCGCTACAAGGCCGAGAACCCGATCGACACCTTCTTCGCCCGGTTCAAGAAGTCACCGGCGTGATCGACGAAACCGAGTTCACGCCCGAGGAAATCGAGGCCGCGCGGGTCCTGTTCGCGCGGCCCGCGACCTTCATCATGGGCGCGGCCAAGATCGAGCAACTGCCCGAGCCGAACCTGCCCGAGATCGCCTTCGCCGGCCGCTCCAACGTCGGCAAGTCCAGCCTGATCAACGGCCTGGTCGGCATGCACAAGCTGGCGCGCGCCTCCAACGAGCCGGGCCGGACGCGCGAGGTCAACTTCTTCGACCTGGACGGCCGGATGCGTCTGGTCGATCTGCCCGGCTACGGCTGGGCCAAGGCGTCCAAGACCACGGTCAAGAAGTTCCAGGATCTGGGCCGCGACTATCTGCGCGGCCGGGTGACGTTGAAGCGGGTCTATCTGCTGATCGACAGCCGTCACGGTTTGAAGAGCGTGGACAAGGAGGCGCTGGACGCCCTGGACCTGGCCGCCGTCAGCTATCAGATCGTCCTGACCAAGGCCGACAAGCTGAAGAAGGGCGAGGGCGAGGTCGTTCAAGAGGCCACGCTGAAGGCCATCTCCAAACGTCCCGCCGCCTTCCCCGTGGTGCTGCTGACCTCGTCGGAAAAGGGCCTGGGCCTGCCCGAACTGCGCGCCGAGATCATGCGCACGACCGGCGCGACGACCGACTAGAAACCCCCTCCCGTCACCCTCGGGCTTGACCCGAGGGCCGGATGGTCCGCCGCATTGTGCTTAAGGAAGACGCACGCGCTCCACCCACGTCCGATCCTCGGGTCAAGCCCGAGGATGACGGGATAAGGGAAGCACGAAAAAGGCCCGGAGATCGCTCTCCGGGCCTTCGTCGTTCTGGACTGTCGTCCCCCTACTGGGCGGCGCCGGTCGCCGAACGGACCTCAACGGGGATGCCCAGGGCGTCCAGCTGCGGCTTGACCACCGAGGCGTCGCCGACCACGACCCAGGCGAATCTGGACGGGTCGATGGCGGCCTTGGCGGCCTCGTCCAGTTGCGCCGCCGTCAGGGCGTTGGTGCGGGCGGCGATGGTTTCCGGATAGTCGTCCGGACGACCCAGCAGGTCGTTGCTGCGCAATGCGCCCAGGACGGCCGCCGAGGTCTCGTAGCTGCCGGCCAGACGACGGGTGTTGCCGTTGATGGTCCGCTCCAGCTCGGCGGGCGTGACGCCCTTGCCGCCCTTCAGGAAGTCGTTGAACTGAAGGTTCAGGGCTTCGATGGCGGGGCCGGTCTTGTCGGCCTGGACCGGGGCGGTGACCAGATAGGGCACACGTCCCGCAAAGCCGGCGACCGAGGCGTTGACGCCGTAGGACCAGCTCTTGGTCTCACGCAGGTCGGAGTTGATGCGAGACAGGAAGTCGTTGCCCAGCACATTGTTCGCCGCGTTCAGCATCAGCAGATCGTCCGTGCCCGAGGCCGCCAGAACCTCGCCGCCCATGATGTAGGACTGCGGGGACTGCGGACGGTCGATCAGCACGATCTTGGGCGTCGCGGCCGGGATCGGGGCCGAGAAGTCCTTGACCGCCTTGGCGGATGCGGGCGGGACCCACTGACCGAAGGCGGCGTCCAGGACCGGGGTGATCTCGGACAGGGGACGGTCCGACACGACGAAGATCTTGCCGTTGTCCGGACGGATCCAGCGGGCGTAGTCGGTGCGGATGTCGGCCTCGGTGATGGCCTTGACGCTGGTCTCGTCGCCGTTGCCGCTGAACGGACGGCCATAGGGGCTGTCCGCGCCGTACATCAGTTCCGGCAGGGCGCGGCTGGCCAGGGCGGCCGGCTGGGTGCGCTCCGCGGCGATGCGCGACAGGCGGGTGGCGCGCAGACGCTCCAGCTCCGCCGAGGCGAAGGCGGGGTTGCGCACCACGTCCGCCAGCAGGTCGACCGACGGCTTGAGGTTCGGCGTGACCGCCGACAGCTGCACGACCGAGCGATCCATGGTCGCGCCGGTGGTGATGCTGGCGCCCAGGGCTTCCTGGGCCTCGGCCAACTGCGTGGCGTTCAGGGTGCGGGTGCCCTCGTCCATCAGGTCCAGCATCAGGGTCTGAAGGCCCAGTTTCGCCCGGTCGTCGGCGGCGAGACCGGCGTCGAAGTCGATGGCGATCTTGGTCGCCGGCACGGCGTCGCGCTGGGCGTAGATCACCTCCATGCCGTTCGACAGGCGGGCGCGTTCGACGGCCGGGAAGTCGACGTTGGCGACCTGGCCGATCTCGGGTTTGGCCATGCGGGCGACGCGCTGGATTTCCGGCGCCGGCGTATGGTTGGCGCCCGACGGAGCCTCGGCCGCCTCGGCATAGGCTTCACGCTCGCCGACCAGCGTCGTCAGCGTATAGGCCGGACGGGTCAGCCACTTCTGCATCGCCGCCTGGACCTGGGCCGGCGTCACCGCCGCATAGGCGGCCAGCTGCTTCTTGTAGAACTCGGGATCGCCGGCATAGAGCTGGCCTTCCGCCAGGGCCGTGGCCTTGCCGCCGAAGCCGCCGACCTGTTCCAGGCCCTGGATGCGACGCGAGGCGTATTGGGTCACGACGCGGTTGATCTCGTCCTGCGTCGGGCCGTTGGCGATCAGGCCGTTCAGGATCTCGCGCGTGCGGGCCTCGACGGCGGCCGGATCCTCGCCCGGCTTCACGGTCGCGGAGATTTCGAAGATGCCGACGCGGTGATAGGCGCCGTTCGAGGCGCTGACCGAGACGGCGCTCTGGTCGCCGCGCACCAGCTCATTGTCCAGGCGCGAAGACGCCAGACCGCCGAGCACCGAGGCGCCGACGCTGAGCGGCACCGAATCCGCGTCCAGCATGCCGGGCACGACCCAGCTGATCTCGACCTGGGCGTTGGAGACGCGGTCGTGCGTCGTTTCGTTGACCGGCGCCGGCAGGGTCGGGATCGGCGCCTGGGCGGGGGTGTTGACCGGACCCTTGGCGATGGGGCCAAAATATTTCTCGGTCAGTTCACGCGCCTTGGCGGGCGTGATGTCGCCGGCCAGCACCAGCACCGCGTTGTTGGGGCCGTAGTTGGAGGTGAACCAGTCGCGCACCGTCTGCATCGACGCCGCATCAAGATCGGCCATCGAGCCGATGGTCGAATGGCGATAGGGGTGACCTTCGGGGAACAGGGCCTCCAGCTGCTTGTACTGGTTCAGGCCATAGGGCTGGTTGTCGCCCTGGCGCTTTTCGTTCTGGACCACGCCGCGCTGCAGATCGAGCGTCTCCTGGCTGATGGCGCCCAGCATGTAGCCCATGCGGTCGCTTTCCATGAACAGGGCCTGTTCCAGCGCCGGCGTCGGGACCGTCTCGAAATAGTTGGTGCGGTCGAACCAGGTCGTGCCGTTCATGTCCGTCGCGCCCATGTTGCGCATCGGGGTGAAATAGCTGCCCGGCGCATTCTCGGACCCGCCGAACATCAGGTGTTCGAACAGGTGGGCGAATCCGGTCTTGCCGGCCGGCTCATCCTTGGAGCCGACATTGTACCAGACGGACACGGCGACGACCGGGGCCTTGTGGTCCTCGTGGACCAGGACGGTCAGGCCGTTGTCCAGGGTGAATTTGGTGTAGGGAATATCGACTTCGGCGACCAGATCGGCGACCGGCGCGGCCTGGACGGCGGGCGCAGCCGCCTGAGCGGCCGGGGCGGGCGCGACAGAGGCCCAGACAGGGGTTGAAACCGCCAGAAGGGCGGCGGCGGCGACGAGAGAGCCGGTGCGGCGCATGCGAGATCCTCAGGATTGCAGTTGGTACGGACCATAACGCTGGTCTGCCGTGTGGCAACGCGACGGAATGAAACATGACCAAAGGTTCATGTTGGCGAGCCTGCTTCCCGGAAAAGGTTGCATCGCCGGACCCCCGGTCTTATGCGCGCGTCAACTCCCCGATCCCTGCTGCTGAGTTTACCGAAAGAGCCGCCATGTCCGCCCCCGCCGACAAGCCCGTGAAGAAAGTCGTCCTCGCCTATTCCGGCGGTCTGGACACCTCGATCATCCTGAAGTGGCTGCAGACCGAATATAACGCCGAGGTCGTGACCTTCACCGCCGACCTGGGCCAGGGCGAGGAGCTTGGCCCGGCGCGCGAGAAGGCGCTGAAGCTGGGCATCAAGCCCGAGAACATTTTCATCGACGACCTGCGCGAAGAGTTCGTACGCGACTTCGTCTTCCCGATGTTCCGTGCCAATGCGCAGTACGAGGGCGACTATCTGCTGGGCACCTCCATCGCGCGGCCGCTGATCTCCAAGCGTCAGATCGAGATCGCCCGTCAGGTCGGCGCCGACGCCGTCTGTCACGGCGCGACCGGCAAGGGCAACGACCAGGTCCGCTTCGAACTGGGCTATTATGCGCTTGAGCCCGACATCCGCGTCATCGCCCCCTGGCGCGAGTGGGAGTTCCGCAGCCGCGAGGCCCTGCTGGAGTTCGCCGAGAAGAACCAGATCCCGATCTCCAAGGACAAGCGCGGCGAGGCGCCCTTCAGCGTCGACGCCAACCTTCTGCACTCCTCGTCAGAGGGCAAGGTGCTGGAAGACCCGGCGGTCGAGGCCCCCGAGTTCGTCCACCAGCGCACCATCTCGCCCGAGGACGCGCCGGATAAGGCCACCGTCATCGAGATCGGCTTCGAGCAAGGCGACGCCGTCTCGATCAACGGCGAGGCCATGAGCCCGGCCACCATCCTGACCGCCCTGAACCAGTACGGACACGACAACGGCATCGGCCGTCTGGATCTGGTCGAGAACCGCTTCGTCGGCATGAAGTCGCGCGGCGTCTATGAGACGCCCGGCGGCACCATCCTGATCGCGGCCCACCGCGGCATCGAAAGCATCACCCTGGACGGCGGCGCCATGCACCTGAAGGACCAGCTGATGCCGAAATACGCCGAGCTGATCTACAACGGCTTCTGGTTCTCGCCCGAGCGCGAGATGCTTCAGGCCGCCATCGACCTCAGCCAGAAGAAGGTCTCCGGCACGGTCAAGGTCAAGCTCTACAAGGGCAATGTCTCGATCATAGGCCGCGAAAGCCCCAACAGCCTGTACGATCAGGACCTGGTGACCTTCGAGGAAGGCGTCCAAGCCTATGACCACCACGACGCCGAGGGCTTCATCAAGCTGAACGCGCTCCGCCTGCGCGTCCTGGCCAAGCGCGACGCGCGCAAGGCCTAGTTTGCGACGTCGGACCGGGCGATCCTGAGGATCGCCCGGTTGCGGTCGTCCGTGACCCAGATCGCGCCGTCGGCGGCGACCGCCAGGACCACCGGCGCGCCACGCGGCTGGCGGCCTGCGACCGTGTCCCAGCCCGGCGTCAGCACCTTGCCGCGTATGCTGGGCGCGCCGGCCGGATAGGGCAGGGAGCCGCGCGGATAGATGGCGTAGCGTCCGCCCGTGTCGGTCAGGGGACGGCCATGGGCGTCCGTCTCGGCCGCCACGATCCGACCGCCCGCGCGACGATAGCCGTGCCAGCTCATCAGCAGCCGGCCGCGCAGTTCGGGGAACATCGCCCCCTCGTAATAGATCAGGTCCAGCGGCGCGGCGTGCGGCGGCAGCAGGGCCAGCGGGCGATCGCGCTGTCCGCACCGCGCCTGAGCCGCGCTCCAGCCGGGCAGGGGCGTCGCCAGGTCCACGCAATAGGGCCAGCCGTAATGTCCGCCCTGACGCAGCACATTGATTTCGTCATAGGGATGGTCGGGCGTGGTCAGGTCGATCGAGTTCTCGCCCTGGAGGATGGTCCCCGACGGGTGCCGCACCAGGGCGATGGAGTTGCGCAGGCCCGAGGCGAAGACCGTGCTGTCTTCGGCCCAACGACCGTTCCCTAGATAGGCGTGGCGGCGCACCTGGGCCGTCGCGGCGCTGTCGACGCAGGCGCCCGAAGCATCCATGCGCGCCCGGCCCCGCGCATCCACGCAGCGGTCGCTGGGGGCGCCGACATTGACCAGCAAATCGCCATTCCCGTCGAACACGAAACTGGACAGAGGATGGCGGTTGGCGTGCAGCCGGTTGTCCGGCAGGTCGCCGATCACCGTCCGCACCGTCGCCGCCGGATCGGCCGCGTCGGGATCCAGGGTCAGGATCCGGTTCATCTCGGACACATAGAGGCGCCCGTCCGGCCCGCGCGCCGCCGTGTGCGGCATGTTGAGCCCCTGGGCCAGCCGTCGCCAGCGCGGCGCGCCGTCGGGGCCGAACGACAGCCGCCAGATCGCGCCGTTGCCCGGATACCAGTTGCCCAGGTCCGTCACCAACCAGTCGCCGCCGGACAGCGCCAACAGGCCGCGCGGCATCCGAGGCCCCTCGGCGCCCGACCCCTGCCACACCAGCCCCAGGCAATAGCCCGGCGCCATCCGCACGCCGGTCATCGGTCGCCCGCCGCAGTCCCCCTGTGTCGTATAGGCGCCCTGGGCCGCGCTGGCGCTGACGGGCGCGGCGACGAGAAGGGCGAGCAGGGCCAGCAGGCGGGCGGTTTTCATGGCGGTAGAAGTCCCGACCGGCGGCCGAAGATCAAGCCGTAGGTCAAGCTGTCGGAGGTCAGATCAGGCCCTGCTCCCGCGCGGCGGTCGTCAGCCCGTCGCGAAACTCGGGCGCGGCCAGGGCGATCAGGGCGCGGGCGCGCTCGCTGGACGACTTGCCCTTCAGATTGGTCCAGCCGTGTTCGGTGGCGACGATATGGGTGTCGTTGCGCGGCGTGGTGACCGGCCCGTCCAGCCGCGCCACGATGCGTGACGCCGTGCCCTTCGCCGCCGTGGAGTGGCAGGCGATGATCGACTTGCCTCCCTGCGATCCATAGGCCCCGCGCACGAAGTCCAGCTGGCCGCCGGCGGCCGTGAACTGGCGCCCGTTCAGAAACTCCGAACAGCAGGCGCCGGTCAGGTCGATCTGAAGCGTGGCGTTGACCGAGATCATCCTCGCATTGCGCGCGATCACGGCGGGGTCGTTCACATAGGAGACCGGATGGGCCTCCATGCCCCGATTGCCGTCCAGGAATTCATAGGTGTTGAGGTCGCCCATCGAGAAGGCGAAGACGCCGACGCCGGGATGCAGGGTCTTGCGGGCGTGATTGGCGACCCCGGCCTGCATCAGCTCGACCAGGCCCGGCGTCAGCATCTCGGTGTGGACGCCCAGGTCGCGGTGGTCCTTCAGGGCGTCGCAGACGGCGTTGGGCAGGGCGCCGATCCCCATCTGCAGCGTGGCGCCGTCCTCTACCAGGTCGGCGATGATCCGGCCGATGATCAGGTCCGCCGGCTGAGGCTCGGCGCGCGGCACGACCAGCAGGGGCGCGGAATGTTCGACAATGCCGGCGACCTTGGACACATGGACAGTGCAGTCGCCGAACACGCGCGGCATGTGCGGATTGACCTCGACGATCACGGTTTTCGCCGTCTGCGACACCGGCCTGGAATAGTCGGTGTTGGTCCCGAAGGAGAAGAAGCCGTCCTCATCCATCGGCGACACGGTGCAGACCAGAGTGTCCACCCCAACCTCGTGACACAGCAGGCGCGGCGACTGCTGAAAGCCGGTCGGGATGAACTGGACCGGATTAGGCCCACCCTCCTCGCGCGCCCGCTGTTCCAGCCGCCGCTCGATGGCGCTGTGGAACAGGCTCCATGGCTGGATCCGGTCCATCAACTCGTAGCGCAGCACCGTGTCGCCCGCGATGGCGGTTGAGAGCAGATAGTAGAGGTTCACATCCTCCACCTCGCCGCGCTCGGCGCGTTCGGCCAGGGCCTTCAGCAGGGCCGGCGGCTGGGACACGCCCAGGCCCATGGCGACCTTGGCGCCCGAGCGGATCAGGGCGGCGGCCTGATCGGGGGTCTTCAGGCGTTCGGCGTATAGGGCGGCGTGGTCCATGGCTCATCTCTCGCGGCGTTCAGCCAGACTAGCCTGTCGCGGACGGCGCCGCGGGCCTAGACTTTGGTCGCGGCGATCGTCGTCTCGACCTCGATCGGCGACGGCTCGTCCTGCAACGGCGCACGATGCCGCCTCTGCCAACGCGCCACCCCATAGGCGACCAGCCACAGGGCCATGGCCCAGGCCGCGCCGACCGCCCAGCCGGCGAAGACGTCGGTGGCCCAGTGGGCGCCCAGATAGATGCGGGTCAGGCCGACCAGCAGGGCCATCAGGATTCCCACCCCGAGCACGAAGACCTTGAACCGCTCGCGCGGGAAGGCGCGCGTCAGCATCACGGCGACGGTCAGATAGAAGACGGTGGACAGCAGGGCGTGACCCGAGGGGAAGCTGGCGTTGATCGTCTCCACCGCCTGCATGGCGGCTGGCGGCCGGGCGCGCTCGAAGACCGCCTTCAGTCCTTCGCTGAGGGCGACGCCCCCGGCCAGGCCCACGACCAGCAGCAGCGACGACAGCCATTTTCTCTGGCTCAGCAGGAAGACGATCACGATGAGCGCGAACAAGCCCAGCACCGATATGCCGCCCAGCGAGGTGAGGTCGGCCGCCGCCTCCTTCAGCCACCACGGTCCCCATGGTCGGCCGGGATCGTCGGCATAGGGCCGCATCAACGACAGAATGTGATTGTCGAAAGCGATGCCGTCGGCCTCGGTCATGTCGTCCGCCAGTTCGACGAAGCTCAGGACGCCGGCGGCGACGACGAAGAGGGCGGCAAGCGCCGCGATCTCCGTGCGGGCGACCGTCAGGACGCGTATCAAAAAGGGACGAAGATCAGACAGGGTCATGGACGGGCCAAACGGCCAAGCTCGCCCTATGTTCCGATCACGCGTTCGTGATCTCGCGGCTGCGAAGGTTGCGCGAGGCTGCGCTGGCTTGCGCACTGGCTTTTCCCCAGGCCTGGGCGACTTGTCCAAGCGATTCGCCCACTAAGTGTCCGTCAAGCCCGTTGACGGGTCATTAGGCATATGCGCCCTATATGTGGGCTCGGGGAGCGCAGAGGCCACAAGATGATGTGGTTACGGCGCAGGTGGCTCTAGGCTTTTTCTGTTCAGGACGCGGATGACCATGGCTGGCGGCGAGGCATTGAAGACGACGGAATTCCAAGGTGTTGCGGGAACGCAGACGCCTGAACGCCCCCACCTGACGGTGGTGAAATCGGTCCAGGTGGACCGGTCGCGCGACGACCTGCTGACCGATTTCGGCAAGAAGACCCTGGAAGACCGCTATCTGCTGGCGGGCGAGAGCTATCAGGACATGTTCGCTCGCGTGTCGACCGCCTTCTCGGACGACCCCGAACACGCCCAGCGTCTTTATGACTATATGAGCCGCCTGTGGTTCATGCCGGCGACCCCGGTCCTGTCGAACGGCGGCGCGGATCGCGGCCTGCCCATCTCCTGCTTCCTGAACGCCGTGGGCGACAGCCTGGAAGGCATCCAGAACGTCTGGAACGAGAACGTCTCGCTGGCCTCCAACGGCGGCGGCATCGGCACCTACTGGGGCGGGGTCCGCTCCATCGGCGAAAAGGTCAAGGGCGCGGGCAAGACCTCGGGCATCATCCCCTTCATCCGCGTGATGGACTCGCTGACGCTGGCCATCAGCCAGGGCTCGCTGCGTCGCGGCTCGGCGGCCGTCTATCTGGACATCCACCACCCCGAGATCGAGGAGTTCCTCGAAATCCGCAAACCCTCGGGCGACTTCAACCGCAAGTCCCTGAACCTGCACCACGGCATCAACATCACCGACGAGTTCATGGAGGCGGTGAAGGTCGGCGCGACCTTCGATCTGAAGTCGCCCAAGAACGGCGAAGTCATGAAGACCGTCGACGCCCGTTCGCTGTGGACCAAGCTGCTCGACATCCGGATGCAGACCGGCGAGCCCTATATGATCTTCTCCGACACGGTGAACCGCCAGATGGCGCCGCACCAGCGCGAGCTGGGCCTGAAGGTCAAACAGTCCAACCTGTGCGCCGAGATCATGCTGCACACCGGCCGCGACCACCTGGGCGTGGACCGGACCGCCGTCTGCTGCCTGTCGTCGGTCAACGCCGAGACCTTCCTGGAATGGCGCGAGGAGCCCAAGTTCGTCGAGGACATCATGCGCTTCCTCGACAACGTCCTGGAGGACTTCATCCGCCGCGCCCCGCCCGCCATGGCCGCCGCCGTCTATTCGGCCAAGCGCGAACGTTCGGTCGGTCTGGGCCTGATGGGCTTCCACTCCTTCCTGCAGGGCCAAGGCGTCGCCTTCGAAAGCGCCATGGCCAAGTCGTGGAACATGCGCCTGTTCAAACACCTGCGTCGCGAGGCCGACAAGGCCAGCCGCCTGCTGGCTGAAGAAAAGGGCCCCTGCCTGGACGCCGAGGAACGCGGCGTGATGGAGCGGTTCAGCCACAAGCTGGCCATCGCCCCGACCGCCTCGATCAGCATCATCTGCGGCGGCACCTCGGCCGGCATCGAGCCGATCCCGGCCAACATCTATACGCACAAGACCCTGTCGGGCTCGTTCGCGGTCAAGAACCCCTATCTGGAGCGCCTGCTCGACCAAAAGGGGATCAACACCGAGGCCGTCTGGAGCTCCATCCTGGAACAGGAAGGCTCGGTCCAGCACCTCGACGAACTGGACGAGGACGAGAAGGGCATCTTCAAGACCGCCTTCGAACTGGACCAGCGCTGGGTGGTCGAACTGGCCGCCGACCGCGCGCCGGAGATCTGCCAGGCCCAGTCGCTGAACCTGTTCATCCCCGGCGATGTCAACAAGTGGGACCTGCACATGCTGCACTGGTCCGCTTGGGAGCGCGGCGTGAAGTCGCTGTATTATCTGCGCTCCAAGTCGGTGCAGCGGGCGGCCTTCGCCGGCGCCCAGGACAAGGCCGAGGCGGTCATCGACCCGAACCAGCCCGACCTCTTCTCCATGCCCAAGACCGACTACGACGAGTGCCTGGCCTGCCAGTAAGGCTCCAGCACTGAAGACCCCTGAAGGGCTCCGCGACAGCGGGGCCCTTTTGCATTCGGGAACCCCCGCCGGTCGTCGTCGTTGAAAAGCGACAAAACCATGTCGAAATCCTGTTGGACTCCTGCGCCGGGTGGTTGCAGTGTGAGGTCAGCGGATCGGTGGGGAGACCAGATGCGTTTTAAGGCCTGGATTTTTGGTGTGGGGGGCGCGCTGGCGATGGCCGGTGTGAACGCCGTTTCCGCACAGACTTGGGCCCCCAACGCCTTTGACGCTGCGCCAGGAGCTGGGCCAGACGCCGCCGCCGCCGTCACTGCCCGCCTGACCGACCAGACCAGCTTCCGCGTCGCGCCCGAGGCTCGTTTCGGCCCCCAGATCGAAATCCCGACGGCCTTCCGCCCCGAGGACGGATCGGGCCTGTCCGCCAGCACCCGCCGCGACGTCTGGATCGATCGCACTGATTTCACCGACCGGGTGACGCTGGAAACCGCAGGGCGGCTTCGTCGCGCCGACGGCTCGCCCCTTCCGGTCACCCCCGTCGACCGGGCCGAGTTGGACCCCGACGCCTATGACCTGCGCTATGTGCGCGGTTTCCGCGGCGCGCGCGGACACACCGCCTCGGGCCTGGAAGTCAGCCTGACGCCCCACGCCGGCCTGGGCGTCGGCAGCGAGGGCCGCTCGGCCGAGGCGGGCGTCACGCTCAAGATCGGCGAGGGGCTGGACCGTCTGGCGCCTGACGGCCGCGAACGGTTCGGCGAACGGCCGCGCTGGTATCTGTACGCCGCCGGTTCCGGCCGCGCGGTGGGCTACAACTTCGCCCGCACCCGCGACGGCGACTACGCCCGCTCCGGCTATACCCAGGACAAGGGCAGCTTCCTGGGCGACGCCTCGATCGGCGTGGCCTATCGCCGGGGCGACCTGCAGACCTCGGTCGGGGTGGTCTATCGCGAGATCGACGCGGGCAAAGGGCTGCGCGGCATGAACGGCCTGGACACTGATCTGGACGAGGGTCTGGTCGCCTTTCAGCTGACCCTTCGTCCCAGCCGCTGATCCGTCAGCGAACCTCCGATACCGCCACGCCTTCACGACGCGGATCGGCCCCCGCGTCCCACCGGCCGTCCCGCCAGATCGCTCCATGCAGCCCCGAAGTCTCGGTGGCGTTGGGCCTCAACGCCATGCCCGCCGCGCCCAGGGCGTCGCGGATCTCCGGCGCGATCATGTCGGTGTCGGCGCCGATCATGTCGCCCCGCACCACCAGATTGGGCAGGGCGATGGCGTCCTGCATCGACAGGCCCCAATCCATCGTCCCGACCAGCGCCTTGGCCACATAGGCCAGGATGCTGGACCCGCCCGGCGAACCGATGGCCCCGACCAGACGGCCCTGTCGATCCAGAATCAATACCGGCGTCATCGACGACCGCGGCCGCTTGCCGGCCGCCACGGCGTTGGCGGCCGGATGATCGTCCTCGCGCGGCGTGAAGGAGAAGTCCGTCAGTTGGTTGTTCAGGAAGAAGCCGCCGACCATCCGCCCATTGCCGAAGATGCTCTCCACCGTCGTGGTCATGCTGACCGCATTCCCCCAGGCATCCACCACGACCATGTGCGAGGTGCCGCCCGGCTCGGCCGTCTGGTCGGTTCCGCGCGGCGGCGACCCCGTCGGGGCGCCCGCCTCGACCGGTCCGTTGACCTGGGGCGCAAGGGCGGCGCGGGCGGCGACATAGTCGGGATCCAGCAGGCCTGCGATGGGCACGCCGACAAAGTCGTTGTCGCCGACATAGCGGTCGCGGTCGGCATACATCAGCCGCTGCAACCGCCCGAACGCCACCCAGGCCTCGGGGCTCGCCGCGCCCTTGTCCAGATCCGGCGTCGCCTCGGCCATGGCCAGGAACTGCAACAGGGCCACGCCGCTGGACGGCGGCGGCGGCACGCAGATGACATAGGCCTGATAGGGCCGGCACAGGGCGTCACGACGCAGCGGACGATAGCCGGCGATGTCCGCCTCGGTCAGGGCTCCGAAACGCGGTCCCTGACGCACGGTCGCGGCGATCTCGCCCCCGATCGCCCCGCCATAGATGACGCCCGGCCCCTGCTGCGCCAGACGCGCGACCGTGTCGGCATAGGCTGGATTCTTCAGCGTATCGCCCGCCTGATAACGCGTCCCGTCCGGCTTGGTGAAATAAGCGGTCGCCCAGCGGGTCCGCGCCTGGGGAAACCGTCCGTTGATCATGCCGGCCAGACGCGGGCTTACCGTGAATCCGTCGCGGGCCAGCCGTTCGGCGTCCCCGAACAGCTCGCCCCACGCCAGCTTGCCGTGATCCTTCTGCGCCATGGCCAGCATGGCCACCGCCCCCGGCGCGCCCGTGGACCGCCCCGACAGGACTGCGTCGATGAAGGGAAGGGGCTTGCCGTCCTCATAGAACAGCTCGGGCGTCGCCGACGCCGGCGCCGTCTCGCGCCCGTCATAGGCCGTCACCGTCCCGGTCTCGGCGTCATAGCTCATCAAAAAGGCTCCGCCGCCCAGACCCGACGACTGCGGCTCCACCAGCCCCAGCACCGCCTGGATCGCCACCGCCGCATCGACCGCCGACCCGCCGCGCCGCAACACGGTCATCCCCGCCTCGACCGCCAGCGGATTGGCCGCCGTCACGAATGGCCCCCGCGCCGGGAGTGACGCCGGGGATTGCGCCGGAACGCCGACGAGGGTCTGCGGCGTCGCCGCCGCATCCATCCCTGCCCCCGTCTGACACCCCGCCAGGACGACGGGCACGAGCAGGGCGGCGATCTGACGACGAAACGAGCGCATGGACTATCCGGGGCGGCGAGAACGTCCCAAAGGCCTAATCCGTCGCGCGCGCCGCGCCAACCGCTCTATCTGCGCAAAACTGCATTCCCCCGCTTGCGTCCGCCCGATCCGCGAGCTAAAGACCCGCCCTCGCCGCAAGGCAGCCGCACCCGTAGCTCAGCTGGATAGAGCACCAGACTACGAATCTGGGGGTCGGGCGTTCGAATCGCTCCGGGTGCGCCATTTCTTTACAAAATTCGACAGGATGCCGTCGGCTATATGGCTGGCCCAAGGTTCTGTCGGCTGCAACGCGTCGATCGACAGCGATTTCAGTCTTGAATCGAAACGGAAATTTCCACCACGACAGTCTGAGGCTCAGCCGGGTTGGCTAGGCCTCTACCGGTCTTGGCTTCTCCTCTCCATGAGGTTGAAGTCGAAAGGGGATCGGGGACGATCTGGCGCCTGGGCCGTCAAGCCAAGCTGGCAAGGGCCGTCTTCAGGACAAGGGCCGACGCCGCCAAACCGTCCATCTCGTGTGGGGCCAGATCGGGCGTAAGGACGCGCTCGACGCCGCCGGCGCCCAGGATGCACGGCAGGCTCAGGCACAGATCCGATTGCCCATATTCGCCCGTCAACAAGGTGGAGACCGGAAGCACAGCGTGCTCGTCTCGATGGATGGCCTCGCAGATGCGCACGATGGCCGTGGCGACGCCGAAGGACGTGTAACCCTTGCCCTCTACGATGGCGTAACCCGCGTCCCTGACCTCACGCCCGATAGCGTCCAGATCAGGTCGATCTTGCCCTTTGCGGAACGGGTCTAACGTCTGGCCGCCGATCCGGACGGTCGAAAAGGCGGCGACCTCGCTGTCGCCGTGCTCACCCAGGACATAGCCCTCGATCGAAGTGGGGGCGACGCCGAGCGCCTGGGACAGGGCCTGCTTCAGGCGGCTGGTGTCCAGCAGAGTTCCCGTGCCGATGACCCGCGAGACGGGCAGGCCGGATCGACGCAAGGCCACGAGGGTCATCAGATCGACGGGGTTCGCCGCGACCACCAGAACGCCGGAGAAGCCGGCCCCGATCAGCCTGTCCACGCAGTCGGTGACGATCGCCGCACTGGCTGCCGCCACCGAGAGCCTGTCCTGCGAGCCATGGGTCGCGCCGCCGGCGGTGATGACGGCGATGCTCGCACGGGCCGCGTCGGCATAGTCCCCCGCCCAGACACGGGCGGGTCGGGCCAAGGCGTTGGCGTCGGCGATGTCTGCGGCCTCGGCCTCTGCCAGGGCGCGGTTGCTGTCGACCAGCACGATCTCGGGGACGAGGGCGCGCAGCATGAGCGCATAGGCCGCTGTGGCGCCGACGTGGCCTGCCCCGATGATCGCGATACGGCTCTTCTGATCAGTCATACGACGGCTCCGAACAGGCGGCCGATTCCGGCGGTGATCGCCATGGCCAGGACGCCCCAGAGGGTGACGCGAACGATGGGCGTCAGCATCTTCGCCCCGCCGACCTTCGCGCCGACCCCGCCAAGGATCGCGAGACTGAGAACGGCGGCCCCCGTCACCGCGACGACCGTCATCGACGCCGGGGCGACGACCGCCATCAGCAAAGGCACGGCGGCGCCGACCGAGAAGGCCGCCGCCGAGGCCAGGGCCGCCTGGATCGGGCGGGCGGTCGTATGAGCCGAGATGCCCAGCTCGTCGCGGGCGTGAGCCCCCAGGGCGTCCTTCGCCGTCAACTGGACCGCAACCTCGCCTGCCAGGGCCGGGCTCAGCCCGCGCGCGACATAGAAGCCCGCCAGTTCCCGCAGTTCGGCCTCTGGAGACGCCGCCAGTTCGCCGCGTTCCCGGTCGAGGTCGGCCTTTTCGGCATCCGCCTGGGAACTGACGGAGACGTATTCGCCGGCCGCCATCGACATGGCGCCGGCGACCAGACCCGCGACCCCGGCCACGAGGACGCCGCTCCGGCCCGCCTCGGCCGCCGCGACGCCGACGATCAGGCTCGCGGTCGAGACGATCCCGTCGTTGGCGCCCAGCACGGCGGCGCGCAGCCAGCCCACCCGACCGACCAGATGACGTTCGGTGTGAAGACGTCCCATCATCGGCTCGGGTCCTTAGGCGCGGATTTCAGCGGCGTGGGCGGGGTAGGGCGCCGACAGCGTCCGGTCGATCGTCTCACCATTCAACGAACTGGCGAAGCCATGATTGACGTCGCGGTGGTGAGCCTCGTCGGCGCGAACGAGCAAGACGACATCCCGCAGCGTCGAATCGGGCGCCATCTTCCAATAATGTTTGGCGATGGCCGGGGCAGGGACGTTGGGCGAGCGGCCCTCGTCGATTTCCTTGAGGTAGAGGGTGTAGCTGATGACGGCCTCTTCCTCGAAATAGCCGACGACGCGGTGTGCGGTGCGGGCCGAGACGAGATAGAGCAGGAAGAAGCCGACGTAGAAGATCGCTTGCGCGAGCTGGATCACAAGCCGCTCGAAATAGGTCGGCTTGGCCACCTCGATGAAGGTCATCAGGTGCATACGCTCGTTCTCGGCCTCTTCCATCAGGGTGCGAATCCAGCCGTCGTCGTCCTTCATCCGACGCAGGCAGGTCAGGTGCTGGATGGTCGCGCCGACCATTCCCGGCACGGCGGCGACCGTCTCCAGCACGATGGCGCGGTGGCCGTAGCGTTTGGCGAAGAAGGTGTCGGCACAGAAGCGCAGCAGTTTGGTGAACCCCAGCGCGAACCGGTCCGAGAAGCCGTGCGGCGTGTGGTGGATGGCGGGTTGCGCCTTGTGCTCCTCGACCAGGGCTTGATGATCGGGGGAGAGGATTTTGTTGACCACAGGATGGGTTCTTTCAGATTGCGGGGGAGGATTGAGGGTCGCAGGTGATCGACACGCGCAGGCCGGGCTTGGCGTCCGCCATGGCGATGACGGCGCCGAGCTGACTGGCCAGGGCCTTCACGATGCCGGTGCCCAGACCGGGTTTGGCAGCGCCGCCGCCGGAAGGCAGGCCCATGCCGTCATCGCAGATCGTGAGGGTCCAGCCTTCGCCATGCGCCCGGTAATCGACGATGATCTGCCCATCGCGGTCGTCGGGGAAGGCGTGCTTGAGGGCGTTGATCACCAGTTCGGTCACGATCAGGCCGAGACTGACGGCCTTGCCCGACGAGGCGATGCTGTCGTCCACGGTGACCGTCAGCGAAAGCTGGTCGTGATCGCGGATCATGGAATCGCCGATGCTGCGACACAGGTCTGTGAAATAGCCGCGCAGTTCGACGTCGCCGAGCGTGGACCCCGTGAGCTGACGCTGGACCGCAGCGACCGACATGATCCGTTGGTGCGCGTCGCGCAGATGATGTCTGCTCTCGTCGGAGCCCACCTTGCTCACGCTCTGCATCAGGACGCTGGCGATGATCTGAAGACTGTTGGCGATCCGATGCTGCATTTCTTGGACGAGGACCGCCTTGTCGCGGATCAGGGCGTCCTTTTCGCGGTCGCTTGCCCGCGCTTCGGTGACGTCCTGGATCGAGAGCAGCAGGCGGATGCCTTGCGCGATCCCGTTGTCCAGCCACTGGGCATTGAGCACGAGATGTCTGACCCCTCGCCTGGACTGGAGATCCATCTCGTAGGCCTTGATCGCGGCCTGGCCGTAGGCGGTGGCTTTCAGCAACGACCAAAGCTGGGGCGTATTCCATTCGCCGTCGCCGAGATCGGCCAGTCGCGCGCCAGGGATGATTTCGAGACCGACATCGAAGCCTTCGAGAAAGGACTGGCTGGCCGCGATGACCGTCAGGTCCTCGTCCAGTAAAAGAACGGGCGCAACAGAGGCGGCGATCAGGGACAGAGCAAGGTTCATGGCAATGTCCGAAGGCGGTGCGAGGGCTTTCATCGGCATGGTGGGCCTCTCCAGAAAGGCCGACGAGAAAAGCCCGGCGGGCCCGATCTCGTCGCGGTATCCAGACCCTAGAGCTGCCGGGATGCGCAGGCGTTGATCCAGATCACCGACTGGCGATGCCGGGTGCTGTTGGATGCGCGCGTCATCCAAAGGAGCCTGCCATGACGCACACCGCCCTGAAGACCCTGAGCCACGACCTGCACGCCTTCGCCGACGAAGCCTCCGATCACCTGAAGGACGCGGCGAAGAAGACCGGCACGGAAGCGACAGACGCCGTCGCGCGATCGACCAAGGCCATCTCACGGGCGGCCGATCGTCTGCGAGACGAAGCAGAGACCTCAGCCGCAAATGCCCGCGAACACCTGTCCGCCACGGTGCGGGATCACCCCGTCGCCACGAACCTCGGTTCCAGCTTCGTCCTCAGCCTGGTCGTCGCCTTGGCGGTGACGTTTGGACTGACGCGCCTTTCGCAGTCCTGAAATCAGAACAGACGGGCCTCGGCGCTGACCGCGCCGGGGGCCGCCCCACGCGCGACACCCGAAGTCGGCGTGTCGGCGGCGTCACGCAGAGAGAAGCACTCGGTCTTGATCTGGCGCAATGGCGGGTCAGACCTCGCCGAGCGCGTACTGGCGCAATCTGTCGGGGCGCTCGACGACGAGGTGGCTTGGCGACGGCGTCGAGATCAGCCCTTGCAGCTTCATTCGGGTCAGGACCCGGCTGACCGTCTCGATGGTCAGGCCCAGGTAGTCGGCGATCTCCGCACGCTTCATGGGCAGTCGGACATGACCGGGCGCGCTGGGTCGCGCCGGGTCGTGGCCGGGAAGATCAAGCAGGAAGGACGCCATCCGCTCGATCGCAGTCTTGCGCCCCAGCAACAACATCTGGTTCTGAGCCGCCGCCAATTCGTGCATCGTCCGATGGAGAAGCATATGTTCGAGCGGCGGCGACTGCTCGACGAGGGCGCGAAACGGACCTTTGCGGAACCGGCAGACGGTCGAGGGTTCCATCGCTTCGGCCGAGAACACATAATCGTCGCCGATGGCCAGGCCCAGAAAGTCCCCTGCGAAAAGGAAGCCGGTGATCTGGCGGCGACCATCCGGGAGGAGTTTGTAGACCCTCAGCGAACCCGAAGAGATGCTGAACACATGGGGCGCCGCATCGCCTTCCCTTGCCAGGACGGCTCCTGTTTTCAGGGTGACGACCTCGGCCATGTCGCTAAGGCGCTGGAGATCGGGCGCGTCCACAGCCCCGCAGACGGTCAGGGCGCGCGCGCCGCAACTGTTGCAGTCGTTGCTCTTTGGTCGATCGATACATCCGGGAGGCGGATGTGATCGCGGCGCAAGCTGAAGTTTTGTGGCGACGAACATGACCCAGCATGCGCCCGTCTCGCCCGATTACCGAGTCTGTTTATTGATCTGGATCAAATGAGCGCAATAGGCCCTGCGGACTGAAATCTTTACATCGCTTGAAGTTTACGGAATCGCCGATGATTGGATACTTTTCATGTAGGCGATCAGATCGGCGTTTTCGCGCGAGGACATGACGAACTCGGGCATCGCCGGGTGGGCGGTGTCGATACCCTCGGCAAAGGCCTCGGCCAGGTCTTCGATCGGATACAGGACGCCCAACGCTCTGAGTCGGGGGGCCGCCTCAAGGGGACTGTCGCCGGTCCGGCCGACAGAGTGACAACCGGCGCATTTGGCTTGCGCGTAGGCGGCGCCCCGCTCCGTGGCCAAGGTCTCTCCGGAAAGGCCGATCTGGTGGACTTCGGCGCGCTTGGCCGGAGCCTCGACATCAAGGCTCTTGCATCCACCCAGAGCCAGAAGGGCGGCGAACACGACGAGGCGTTTCATGAGCGGGCTCCTGGTGGGCGCCAACCCTCCCATTTCCGCGCGATGGGATCGTTGATCCTGATCAAGGCGCCCGACATGGCGCGGTGATTAGATCGCGGTGAACGGGATACGTCGCCATGCGCTTCGCCAGTCTGCTGGTCTATACGGATGAAGGCCCAGAGGCCCGCACGCGGATCGCCCTGGCCGGCGAAATCGCCGGGCTTTTCAAGTCACATCTGATCGGCATCGCCGCCAGCATGCCCGATGTCCCCCAGGTCGATCCCTATGCCGGTGGGGCCATGCTGGGCGAAACGCTGGGCCTGTTCCGGGACATGGCCGAGACGGACGTCGGCCGGGCTCGGACGCTTTTTTGGGATGTGGTCGGCGAGACCGCCGATCATGCCGAATGGCGCGGTGACGTCGGCTACCCATCCGATCTCGTGGTTCAGGCCCTGAGAGCCGCCGATCTCGTGATCCTGGGGCGGCGCGATCCTGCGCGGTCACCGGCGCGGTCGCCCGACCCGGCGGACGTCCTGATGGCCGCCGGCCGCCCGGTGCTGATCGCGCCGCCTGCGATCGCCATCGGCCCCTTGGGAACGCCCGCCGTGATCGCCTGGAAAGACTGTCGCGAAGCCCAGCGGGCTGTCGCGGCGGCCTTGCCGCTTCTGGGCGCCTCGTCGATCGTCCACGTCATCGAGGTCTGCACGGCCGAACAGGCTGAAGACGCCCGTGACCGCGTTTCTGATGTTGCGATCTTCCTGGGTCGCCACGGCATCGTCGCCAGCGCCCAGACCGTGCAGGGCGACGGCGGCCCGAGGTCAGATCAGATCGTCGCGTTCGCCGAGGACCATGGGGCCGGGTTGATCGTCGCCGGCGGCTACGGCCATGCCCGATTGCGCGAATGGGTGATGGGCGGCGTGACCCACGGCCTGCTGGAACGGTCGCCCGTCTGCCTGTTGCTGAGCCATTGACCCGGAGGGCTTCCTTTTCGGTGAAGGCTCAGCTTGCCTGTGCTCGCGGTCGACTGGACCAAGATTAGCCCATGAACGACACACGTATTCGCAGCGTCGGCCATCGCGCCAAGATCATGTCGGCCGAGGATGCGGCCCTGCTGATCGCACCGAACACGACTGTGGGCCTCAGCGGCTTCACCGCGTCCGGCTATCCGACGGCCGTGCCGTTGGCGCTCGCCGCCCGGATCGAGGCCGAGCATGCGGCGGGGCGGCCGTTCAAGCTGCGGATTTGGACCGGAGCCTCGACCGGGCCGGAGCTGGACGGCGCCCTGGCCAAGGCCGACGGGATCGAGTTCCGACTGCCCTACAACTCCGACCCCACCTGCCGCGACAAGATCAATCGCGGCCAGATGGAGTATTTCGACATGCACCTGAGCCCGGTGGCGCCCGCCGCCTGGCAGGGCATTCTGGGCCCGCTCGACACGGCGATCATCCAGGTGACCGGCATCCGGGAAGACGGGGCCCTGATCCCGGCCTCGTCGGTCGGCAACAACAAGACCTGGCTGGACCGGGCCGGTCAGGTGATCCTGGAGGTCAATCGCTGGCAGAACCCCGAACTGCTGGGCATGCACGACATCTACTACGGCGCCGCCTTGCCGCCGAACCGGGTGCCGATACCCCTGATCCATCCCGGCGACCGTATCGGGGAGCCCTGCTTCCGATGCGACCCCGACAAGATCGTCGCCATCGTCGAGACCGACCGGCCCGACCGCAACGCCGGCTTCACGACACCCGGCGCCGACGACCTGGCCATCGCCGGCCACCTGCTGGAATTTCTGGAACACGAGGTCAAACGAGGGCGTCTGCCTCCCTCGCTACTCCCGCTCCAATCCGGCGTGGGCAACACCGCCAACGCGGTCCTGACGGGCCTGATCGACGCGCCGTTCGACAATCTGACCGCCTATACCGAGGTCATCCAGGACGGGATGATGGCGCTGATGGACAGCGGCAAGCTGCGCCTCGCCTCGTCCACGGCGCTCAGCCTCAGTCCCGACCTCAGCGAGAGCGTCAACCGGCGCATGGGCGAGTACCGTGACCGGATCATCCTGCGGTCCCAGGAGATCAGCAATCACCCGGAGATCATCCGCCGCCTTGGCGTCATCGCCATGAACGGCATGATCGAGGCCGACATCTACGGCAACGTCAACTCGACGCACGTCATGGGTTCACGCATCCAGAACGGCATCGGCGGCTCGGGCGATTTCGCCCGCAACGCCTATATCTCGATCTTCATGAGCGCCTCGACAGCCAAGGGTGGGGCGATCTCGACCATCGTGCCCTGCGCCTCCCACGTCGATCACATCAACCAGGACGTCCAGGTCATCGTCACCGAACAGGGCCTCGCCGATCTGCGCGGCCTGTCGCCCAAGCAGCGGGCCAAGGCCGTCATCGAGACCTGCGCGCATCCGGTCTATCGGCCGATGCTGGCCGACTATCACCAGAGGGCCCTCACAGGCTCCTACGGGCTTCAGACCCCCATGCTCCTGAACGAAGCCCTGTCCTGGCATACGCGGTATGTGGCCACAGGGTCGATGGCGGTTTCAGGATGACGGCGCCTTCGCCGGTCCACGCGCGCATCGACGAGATCGCATCCGAAATCGTCCGCCTGCAGGGGGAACTGGATCGGGAGATTTTCAGACGCCGAGATGCGCTCGGCTGGCGGGTACATGAGGGGCTTGTTGAGTTCGAACATGGGCTCGTAGCGGAGCATCGTCGGCTGAAACTTAGCGCCGCCGCCTTTATAGCCGGCGCGCCGCCCGCGACTGTCCTGACAGCCCCGGTGATCTATTCCCTCATCCTACCGCTGGCGCTGATCGACTTGTGGGCGTCGGCTTATCAGGCGATCTGTTTTAGGGCCTACCGCCTGCCTCGGGTACGAAGGAGCGACTACCTCGTTTTCGACCGTGAAGCGCTCGCCTATCTCAACTGGATCGAGCGCCTGAACTGCTGGTTCTGCGAATACGCAAACGGCGTCGCCGCCTACGTTCGCGAAATCGCCAGCCGGACCGAGCAGTACTGGTGCCCGATCAAGCACGCCCTGAAGATCACAAACCCCCACAAACGCTACCAGGCCTTCGTCGATTACGGCGATGCGGACGGGTATCGCGCGCGTCTTGATCGTCTCAGAGAGGCCTTGCGCACTGAGCCTGCTGTAACCTGATCCTGGTCTCAGGGCGCTCGATCGGCAGGGCTGTCCACGCGTCGACCTAAGCCATCGCCGTTTCGTAACGCCCGTCATCGCTAGCAATCGATAAGCCTGGAATGTTACAGCGGAAAAGACATACTGAACTGCAATAAAAGAGTTTTTCACCAGACTAAGAATCTGGGGGTCGGGCGTTCGAATCGCTCCGGGTGCGCCATTTTCCAGACATCGTGGAAAACGCTGCGGAACACCTTCCGCGAGGGTGTCTTCCATGGAACCGCCTTGAAGCGGCTTCGTCTTGAGTGCACCAAGCGCAGCCTTTGCCGTCCACATGGATGGCGGGATCGAGGAGGGGCGGTCACACGGATATCAGCGGCTTACAGATCGAAAGCCCAAACTGAAGACCTCGTAGATTGCGTCTACCGCGAGCGGGGCAAGATGCTTGAGAAATACGACATCGACGACCAGCGCCTGGGCGGCGGCGAATACCCGATTCAGGACGGACTCGGGTGGACGAACGTGGTGACCCGCGCTCTTCTCGAACGTCAGCGCGGGCAATAGACCGGCAGGCTGATTCGATCGTCAGTTGCAGAAATGGAACTGGCGAGGCTGCGCCCCGGCTTCTACAATCGTTCTGCATGTATGTCGGGAGGCGGGTTTGCGGGGTGAGGTTCTGACGTTCGACCAGGCGACCGGATTGGGGTTCATCCTCGGCGACGACGGCGCGCGGTATTCGTTCACGAAGGAGGACGTCCAGCCGCCTTCGGTTCTGGAACGCAGCCAGAGGGTCGATTTCATCGCCGAGAAAGACTGGCGCGCCCAGCAGATCATCGCCATGCGACCGCCGCTGATCACGAGTGGGACGCCCGACGGCGGCCGAGGCGGCGGCGTGTTCGACCTGGGGCGCGTGATCCAGCGGACGTTCGCCGCGATCAAGCAGAATGCGGCCATATTCTTCGGCGCGGCCGCGATCTTGGTCGGCTTGCCCAGCATTCTCGCGGCTGTGGGCCAGAGTGCGATGCGGAGCGACGACTTTGGTCCGGGCGTAATAATGATGATGGTCGGCGCGGTGCTGAACTTCGTCGGACTTTATCTTCTGCAAGGCATGGTGGTGAAGGCGGCCGTGAACGGCTTCAACGGCAAGAATACCGCCTTCGGTGACGCCTTCAGTATCGGGATCCAGAACTTCCTGCCATTGCTTGGGTTGGCCATAATCGCCTCCATCGGCATGATGCTGGGCTTCGTTCTACTGCTCGTGCCGGGCATGATCCTGGCGGTCATGTGGTCCGTCGGCTCACCGGCCGTCGTGGTCGAGAAACGCGGCGTCTTCGCCAGCCTGCAGCGCAGCCGTGAACTGACCAAAGGCTATCGCTGGTCGGTGTTCGGCCTGCTGGTGATCTATGTGATCCTGTCGTGGATCATCGGGGCGGCGATCGGCGGCCTCAGCCTGGCGACCGGCGGAACCTTCACTGGCGGCACGCCGAACCTGATGGTCAACCTCATCACCGAACCCTTGGTCAGCATCCTGTCCGGCGTCGTCGCCTCGGCAGGCGTAGCGTCGCTTTATTACGAACTGCGCTCGGCCAAGGAAGGTGTCGGGTCAGAGGAACTGGCCTCGATCTTCGACTGATCGCCTGCGACGTCAGACGTCGTGCTTGTCGCGACGTCTGACGCCCATCAGCAGCTTCTGTTCCAATCGGCCGCGCAGGGCGGCGTAATAGGCGCTGAGGAAGTCGCGATCCGCCTCTTGCGGGCTGCGCGTCCAGCCGATCTTCTTGGCGATGCGGTCGGCGACGTCGCGCTGGGTCTTGCGGTCGCCCTGACGCAGCACCGTCTCCAGAACATGCAGTTCCTTGGCGCCATAGGCGTCCACCTGGGCCGGCGTGAAGTCGTAGGCCGCCATCCGCCCCGCACCGTCGTCGGCCATGTCGCGGATCAACTTGCGACGCGGCGTGCGCACCACCCAGGTCCCCCCGATCAGGTCGCCGACGCGCAGCCGATCCTTGTTGAACAGGGGGAAGAAGACGAAGATCGCCGCCCAGACGAAGGCCAGCAGATACATCCAGCCCTCGACGCCGCCCTCCTGACTGCGGGCGACCAGGATGGACAGGGGCAGGAAGACCTCCAGCTCGCGCATGGCGTTGCGGGCGAAGACGGCCTCGGCCTTCAGCCGTCCGCCGTCCCGCGAGGCGACCCGCAGGCCCATCACCCGCTTGCCTGGCGTCGCCGCCGCCGCCGACAGCTCGAAGGCGGTGAAATAGAAGTTCCGCAGCAGGAAGAAGACGATCAGCCAGATCACCGCGATCATCTCGGCGCCGGTCTCACCGCCGACCATGGACGCCCCAGCGCTGAACGCGAAGATCGAAGCGATGGTGAAGGCGATCAGCACGCCGATGATGATGGCGGCGTCCAGCAGAAAGGCCCCCGCCCTCTGGCCCGCGTCGCCGATGTTCAGGCGCAGGTCCACGCCCTCCGGCGTGACGAAGGCGCGTTCGGTGCGCGGCGCGACGGGTTCAGCGGACATGGGCGACCCCTGGTCTTGGCGCGTAGAAATAGAGACCCCAGATCACGGCGGTCGCCGCCGCCACGGCGTAGCGCAGGCCGGTATCGACGATCAGCTGACGACCGAAACCCTCCAGCAGGCCGGCGAACATCAGCATCACCACCACCCCGCCCATGGCGATGGCTGCAGTGCGTCCCGCCTCGACCGCGGCGTCCATCCGTCGTCTCTGGCCGGGGAAGGCGACGGCCCAGCCGATCCGCAATCCCGCCGCCCCCGCCAGGATGACGGCGAACAGTTCGGTCACGCCATGGATCAGCAGCCAGCCGCCCAGCTCGAACCCCAGCCCCCGGCTGGCGAACAGGGCGAAGAAGGCCCCCAGGGTCGCGCCGTTGTAGAGGATCAGCAGGCCCGTCGGCAGGCACAGGGCGAACCCCAGGGCGAAGGCCAGCAAGGCGACCTGGGCATTGTGAGTGAACAGGTAGGCTGCAAAGGCCGACAGGCCCTGGGCGTCGTCCGCGCCGTCCAGCGTGGCGCGCAGGGTCTCGGTCGAGGCGGCGGGATCGCGCCCTCCGCTCAGATCGGCGGGAACGAAGGCGTAGAACCACTCCGGCTCGTGCATCACCAGCCAGCCCCCGACCAGGGCGCCCAGCAGCATCAGGGTCGCCGAGATCAGTGTCTCGCGCCACAGGCCGCGCACCGCAGCGGGCCAGTCGGTGCGGAAGAAGGCGACCAACCTGTCCTGGATCGTCGCCCGCGAGCCATAGACGAAGAAGTAGGCCCGCGCCGACAGGGTTTCCAGATAGTCGATCAGACCCTGGTCCAGCGAGGTCTCGCGCGCCACCGACAAGGCCGACAGGGTCGAACGATACAGTACCGGCACGGCCAGGATCTCGGCGTCGGTCAGCTTGGAAGCAGAGCCTTTCTCGGCCTTGTCCATCAGCCGTTCCAGACGACGCCAGTCCTCCTCGCGGGCCTGGCGGAAACGCTGGCTCTTGAGCAGGCTGGAGGGGCGCACGTCGGTCACAGCAGGTCCCTCCGCTTGAGGTTCAGATAGGCGTTCACCACCTCGACCCCCACACGCTCGGCGGGGGCGTCGACGATGTGCGCCCCCATGCGCCGCAATCGCCCGATCACCGTCTCGCGCTCACGCAGCAGGGTTCCAGCGACCACGGCGCGGGACACGTCATCGGGCGTCTGGGGATCGGCGGCGGTCAGGCCCTCCAGCTCGTCGTCGCGCAGGACGACGAACAGGACCAAGTGACGCCGCAGAAGCCGTCCCAGCGACTCTATCATCAGCTCGGCGGCCGTGGAATCGGTGAAGTCGGTGAAGACCACGATCAGCGAGCGGCGCTGAAGCTGGCCCGACAGGGTCGCCAGAGCCAGGGTGTAGTTGGTCTCGTGCGTCGAATAGTCGATGCGGCCGACCACGGCCTGAATGGTGCGAAAGGCGTCCAGCCCGCCCACCGCGCCGGTGGTCACGCGCGGCTGGGAATCGAAGGCGAAGATTCCCGTCCGGTCGCCCGAACGCAGGCAGGCGTAGGACAGCAGCAGCGCCGCATGGATGAAACGGTCGATGCGCGGCATGCCGCCGACCGGCTCGCAGGCCGCCCGGCCGCAATCCAGCGCCATGATGACGTTGTGGTTTCGCTCGGTGCGGAACTCCTTGGCCAGCAGGGCGGCGTGGCGGGCCGACTGTTTCCAGTCGATGGAGCGGCGATCCATCCCCGCCTGAAAGTCGCGCAGGGCCTGAAACTCGGACCCCTCGCCGATCTCCAGCTGGGTCTTGGCGCCGAACAGGGCGTCGCGGGCGAACAGGCGCACCGCCTGATCGCGGACCCATTTCAGGTCGGTCAGGACAGGGGCGGCGATGTCCAGCGCGAAGGTCTTCTGCTTCCACACCAGTCCCATCGGCCCGCGCCAGCGCACCCACAGGGCGTCCAGGCCGGCGGCGCCCCGGCGATTGGGGGTGAAGGGAAAGGCCAGGGCCGCGCCGCGATCCGACACCGTCGCCTGGCGCGTCGCATCGTCCAGCCCCAGCCGGGCGTCGCCCGACAGGGCGGCCTCGACGGTCTTGGGAACGGGGCCTTTCGCGCCAAACCGCACCCTCAGCCCGGCCATGTCCGACCGACCGACGGCGGCGCGCATGGGCTTGGGTTCGTCCAGCTCAAGCCCACGTCTCGATCCGCCGGACAGAGCATCGACGGCGGCGAGCAACAGCAGGACGGCGATCCAGACCGGGCCTGCGATCCAGCCCAGAGGCGTCAGGACGCCGGCCAGCAGGGCGACGGGAACGCCCGCCGCCATCGCCGTCACCGCACGTCGGGTGGGATAGATCACCGGGGCGCCGCCACCTGATCCACCAGGCCGGCCAGCACCTGTTCGACCCGGCGTCCCTCGATCTCGGCCGCCGGCGACAGAACTAGGCGGTGACGCAGGGCCGGAATGGCCAGGGCCTTTACGTCGTCGGGAATGACATAGTCGCGACCGTCCAGCGCCGCGCGTGCGCGCGCCGCGACGGCCAGCATGGCCCCGGCGCGCGGGGAGGCGCCGGTCTCGACGTCGGCCGAGGTCCGGGTGGCGCGCACCAGGCCCGTGATGTAGCCGATCACCTCATCCGTCAGGCGCACGTCCGCGACGGTGTTCACCGCCGCATCGATGACGGCGGCGTCGGCGACGACCTCGACCCCCAGAGCGATGGGGTCCATCAGGCCGGTGCGCGAGCCGTGGGCGGCGACGATGGCGCGCTCCTGCTCCAGGCTGGGATAGTCGAGCACCTGTTTGAACAGGAAGCGATCCAGCTGGGCCTCGGGCAGCGGATAGGTGCCTTGCTGCTCAATGGGGTTCTGGGTGGCGACGACGGTGAAGCGCGAACTGAGCGCATGGGCCTCGCCGTCGATGGTGATCTGGCGTTCCTGCATGGCCTCCAGCAGGGCGGCCTGGGTCTTGGGCGGGGTGCGGTTGATCTCGTCCGCCAGCAGCAGTTCGCAGAAAATCGGCCCGCGCGTCAGGGTGAAGCTGGACGTCTGGAAGTTGAACAGGTTGGAGCCGATGATGTCGCCGGGCATCAGGTCGGGCGTGAACTGGATGCGGCCGTAGTCGAGGCCCACCGTCCGTGCGAACGTCTGGGCCAGCAGGGTCTTGGCCGTTCCGGGTGGGCCTTCAAGCAGGACGTGGCCGCCGGCGAACAGGGCCGTCAGCAGCATGTCGACGGCGTCCTCCTGGCCGACCACGGCCTTGGCGATCTCGGCGCGGATGCGCTCGGCGATCGTCTTCACCTCATTGACGTGCACGGGTCAGCTCCTGGTTCCAGCGATGAAGGGCGCCGGCGACCCGCATTAGATCGGCCGGCGACTTGGCGGCCCGGGCCTGTTCGGCCAGGGCGGTGTAGGATTCGGTCGCGCCGCCGGTGCGGCCGACGCGGTCGAGGAAGGCGTCCAGCGCGGCCTCGTCCAGATTGCGCGGCGCGCCGATGGCGCGGGCCACGGCGGCGCGCACCAGCAGGGCATAGGGCGCCGCCATGCGATGTTCGCGCCGCGCCAACCGGACCAGGCCTGCGGTATTGTCCGCCAGCCCGCGCTTGCCCAGCGCGATGACCCGCCCCTTTTCGCGCGCCGGGCCGAACCGGACGGCGGCCTGGAAACCGGCGAAGGCGGCCAAAGCGACCAGCACCAGGGTCATTCCGACCAGCGGCGGCTCCAGCATCAGCCGCAGCAGATTGCGGGTCCGCTGGAAGCCATGCAGCGTCAGGTCGAACACCACGGGCGAGTCGTCGGCGCGCACGATGTCGATCAGGGCGACAGCGGTGGTCGCGCCGTTCAGGGTCTTGAGCGCCGCCGTGCTGACCAGGTCGGGATCGGCGAGAACATAGGTCCGGAGCTCTCGGTGCATCGCCAGCACCGCACGGCCCTGATCGTCCAGGACCATGGGAATCCAGTCGGGACCGCCCAGCGTGCGCAGATTTTCGATCTGGACCGGTTTGCCGAAGGGCAAACCGTTTGGACCGCGCAGAGTCACGGTGGCGCGACCCTTGCGCTCCATCAGTTTCAGGTCCTTGCGCAGGTCGTCCGGCAGGGACGCCAGCACCAGCGGCGGCGGCTGGACGCCGATCGTGCGCACCCAGCCGGGGCGGTCCGCGTCGGGCATGGATGTCCATTTCGGCAGGACGACCAGCGTGGCGCCGTAATGTTCGATATCGTCGATCTGCTCGGGCTCGGTCTGGGCTGAAGGCGTCAGGATCAGCAGGCTCTCGTCCGACGCCTCGGTCAGGACGCCCCGGTTCAGCACCACCGGCACGCCCACACCGCGCAACAGCAAAGGCAGGCCGCCGAAGCCGGTGGACGACCGCGACAGGGCATGGCCGCCGCCGTCGTTTCCCGATCGCAGTTCCGGCGCATAGGCGGACAGGACCCCCAGCCCCGCCAGCGCCACCACCCCGACCAGCAGGACGACGATCATGGTGACAGGCGAGAAGCCGCCGTCGCCGGCCTTGCTCGATCGACTCATGCGCGCCAGCCCTCGGGGAGGGCAAAGGCCTCATAGGCCTGACGACAATCGGCGAACTCCTGGGCGCCGACCGGCGCGCCGCCGAACAGACTGCGTTCCACCATCCGGCCGATCAGGTCGAAGGCGGGACGGGCGGCTTCGGGCAAAGCCTTCAGCCGGGCGATCTCGCGAGTCGTCAGCGAGACGCGCACCGCGCGCGGCTGGCGCTGTTCGATGTCTTGCACACTGCGCAGCAGCAGCAGGTGTGCGGCGTCGGCATAGAGGCCTCGCGCCGCCAGGGCGTCCGCGTCGGCCAGCAAATCGCGCGCCACCTGTTCGTCCGGCCGCCATTGCGCCTCGGCGACGATCCTGGGCTTCACGGGCTTGGCCGGCGGCGCGCGCATCCGCAGAATCTCGCGGACGATGGCGTAGAGGATCAAACCGGCGACCAGGGCCAGGCCGATCCAGAACACCCACTGCAGCACCGGCGCGATGAACTGAAGGACATCGCCGATCCAGTGCAGCCAGCCGGGCGTCTTGATGTCCGGGCGATCAAAGCCGATGCGGTCGAACTGGAGGGAATCGTCCTTCAGAAGGCGGGCGTGCGCCCTGGCCAGGGCCTCATCTGTGACCGAAGCCCTATCCTGCATCTTGCGAACGCACCCCTACTTGACAGCCAAGCCATACCGTTCGGGGAAACGGAGTCAACCGCAGGCGCCCGGCCAGGGCCTATCGGGCCGACCAATCTATTCGGTCGGATCAGTTTCAGCTTCATGCAGAGGAACCTGACGCAACAGTTGTCCCAAACCCGAGCTCTGAGCTTCAGCGTTTGGACACACGGGCGAAGGGCGTGAGCTTGCGAGGTGTGATCTCTGTCTCGCACAGTGCGTGATTGGGCGGATTGAATGCGGAACCATCGGGGGTCCGTTTGGTTGGACTTGAGACGGGGACAGGCATTTGACATCAATGGTAAATCCGGTCGCCGTGGCTGAAACGCCGCGAGGCGTCCTTCTCGTCGAAGACGAGTTTCTGATCCGAATGCTGTTGGCCGGCCATCTGCGCGAGTCGGGATACATGGTCGTCGAGGCGTGCAACGGCGAGGAAGCGGTGGCGCTTTCGCCTACATCAAGCGGGTGCAGCCGCACCTGCCGGTGGTGATGACCTCGGGTCATCTGGATCCCGCAAAGGCCTATGTCGGCGGCGCGGCCGCCTTCCTGCCCAAACCCTGCACGTCGGATGAGGTCGTCCTCGCCATACAGGCTGTTCTGCAGGCAGCCGAATGAGCCTGCGTACTGACCCGGTAACGCCCGCCCAGGCCGTCCTCATCGTCGATGGCGACGTTATCTCTCGGCATGCCATCTCCGACTATTTGAGGCGTTGCGGCTATGTCGTCGTCGAGGCGGCCAGCACGGACGAAGCCATGACGGCGCTTGAGGAAGCCGCTCTCGGCATTGACGTGATCGTCTGCGATATCGCCGCGCTCGGCGTCCGCTCAGGGTTCGAACTCGCTCGGTGGGTGCGCAAAAATCGGCCGGGCCTAGAGGTCCGACTCTCGGGCACTCTTGAAGGCGCGGTCAAGACCGCCGCTGACCTGTGCGAAACGGGGCCGCACCTGAAGCGCCCATATGAGCCGACGGCGGTGATGGATTATATCAAGCAGCTTCGCGCCGCCCGGCTTCGGGCTCTCGAATAGCGGCCGCAACAGCCACGGTCAGCGTCTTTCTCTCATCATGACCCACCACATGCAGGGTCGGTCAGTCACGAATCGGCGCTGGCGCTCAATGGCGACGTTACACAGTTCCAGTGGGAAGCGACGGATTGCAGGATGCGCTTGCGCCAGCCGGCGAATCTGGCATCGCGCTCGAATGGCTCCGGACGCGCCGCTCTCCCAACGATATTGTTCGACTGATCACGCCATCAATGCGGCGCCCGGTTCGGGCGGAGAAGGGTCTCGCGAGACGGCGTGGCGGCTACACGATCCTTTAACTGCGATGATATACAACCCAGGCGAGTAGCTGTGAGGTTGCCATGCGGACGTTTGGCCCCATCCTTCAGAAAAACCGGCGCGGTCGCGAAGGTGCGGCGGCGGTGGAGTTCGCCCTAGTGGGGCCGATCCTGGTGTTGCTGCTGATCGGCATCGTCGTCTATGGCGGCTGGTTCCTGATGGCGCAGTCGGTTCAGGCCCTGGCGTCGGAGGGGGCGCGGGCGGCGGTCGGCGGATTGGACGCGGTCGAGCGCGATTCGCTGGCGCGGCGCGAGGTGACGGCGGCCGTCCGGGGCGTGGCGCTGGATCCCGATAGAACCACGATCGAGGTTGCGGAGGAGGCCGGGCGGCTGCGGGTCGTGGTCGTCTATGACACCGGCGACAGTCTGGTCATGGCGCTGGGGGGAATGCTGCCTCGTCCGCCGGTCGTGATCCGGCGCTCGGCGGTGATCCATGTGGGTGAATACTCGTGAGCGCCCGGCGCATGAGGAGCTGGATCGGCCGCTTCGGCGCGGATCGGCGTGGGGCGGTCGCCGTGATCGCAGCCGTCGCCGGCGGCCTGCTGTGCATCGTGACGGCCGTGACCATCGATCTGGGCATGCTCGTGCTGCACACGCGCCGGGTCCAGGGTGCGGCGGATCTGGCGGCCCTGTCGGCGGCGCACAGTCTAGGCCAGGGCGAAGCCGTTGTCGGCCGCGCGGCCCAAGCGACGGTCCAGGCCAATGTGGCCCCGGATCTCTCTGTCACCGTGGCGACCACGCTCGGCGTCTATGCGCCGGACCCGGCCAGGGCGCGCGACGAGCGATTCACGGCAGGGGGTCAGACGCCCAACGCTGCGCGGGTTCAGGTGACCAGCCGCGCACCCCTGTTCTTCACCCACCTGCTGTTAGGCAAGGACGAGGTGCGGGTGACGCGACGCGCCACGGCCTCGATCGCGACCGGCGCGCCACCCAAGGCCATGTTCTCCATCGGATCGCGTCTGGTGCGGCTGGACGACGGGGTGGCGAACCAGGTCCTGAGCGGCCTGACGGGCTCGAAGGTTTCGCTCAGCCTCATGGACTATCGCCGGCTGGCGGACCTGGACGTCAATCTGCTGGGCTTCACCGACGCCCTGGCGGCGGATCTGGACATCGCCATCGGCGACTACGACCGGCTGGTGGCGGCCGATGTCGATGCGGCGCGGGCGCTGAAGGTGCTGGAACGGCTGGCGGGCGGCGACGACGGCGGCGCCCTGGGCCGGCTGGCCTCGGCCTCGGTCGGGAAGAAGGTGAAGCTGGGCGACCTGATCGGCGTCGAGGCCCAGTCGCCGCAAGGAATCCGCGAGGGTCTGGATGCGTCCGTCTCGGCCATGGACCTGGCCATGGCGATGCTGGAGGTCGGAGGCGGGGACCGCCAGATCGCGCTGAACCTGGGCGTGCCCGCCGGCCTGGCCGATCTGAAGACCAGCCTGGCCATCGGCGAACGGCCAAACCGCTCGCCCTGGCTGACGGTGACGGCGGATGGCCAGCCGATCATCCGCACGGCCCAGGCGCGGCTCTATGTCCGTGCGCGGACGGCACAGGCCCTGTCTGGCCTGACGCGGGTCGAACTGCCGATTCTGGTCGAGCTGGCGGCGTCCGAGGCGCGGTTGAAATCCCTGTCCTGCGATCCCGCGCGGTCGGTCGAGGTCGAGGTGCGGCCAGGTCTGGCGCGCGCCTCGATCGGCTCCGTGGACGAGGCGAAGCTGGACGACTTCAAGACGGGTCTGTCGCCGCAACGCGCCACCCTGCTGTCGGTCCTGGGTTTGGTGAGCATCACCGGCAAGGCGGACGTGGAGGCGGCCGATGCCGGGTTCAAACCGCTGAGGTTCGACGACGCCGACATCGAGGCGCAGCGGATCAAGACCGTGGCCTCGCGCAGCTTCGCCAGCGGTCTGGTGTCCAGCCTGTTGGGTCGGCTGGACGTGGATGTGAACGTGGTCGGACTGGGCTTGGGTCTCGGCGACCTGACCAAGGCTCTGGGTCGGCTGCTGGAGCCGTTGGGGCCGGTGCTGGACGGCGTGCTGAACCCGGTGCTGGATGTGCTGGGGCTCAGGCTTGGCGAGGCCGATGTAGCGGTTCACGGCCTGTCATGCCCGAGCGAAGGGCGATCGACGCCGCGCCTTGTCGGCTGAACTCAGCCTTGAGACCTCAGCCGTGCGCGGGGCGCAGGCCCTCGGCCGAGGCCTGCTGCATCGCCGGGCGCTTCTGACCGCCCGAGGCGATGATGCGGTCGATGCGGGCCTTCTCGGCGCGGAAGGCGGCAAGATCGGCGCCCGACAGTTCGGTGCCTTCCTGGGTGCGTACGCCGGCCGGATTGATCCGTCGGCCGCCGCGCCACAGCTCATAGTGAAGGTGCGGACCGGTCGAGGCGCCGGTCGAACCGACATAGGCGACGATCTGGCCCTGGCTGACCCGCTGGCCGGCGCGGATGCCCGAGCCATAGCGCGACAGGTGGCCGTAGCCGCTTTCGAGGCCGTTGTTGTGACGGATGCGCAACCAGTTGCCATAGCCGCCCCAGCGGCGGGCCTCGACCACCACGCCGTCGGCGGGGGCCACGACCGGCGTGCCGGTTCCGGCGGCGAAGTCGATGCCCTGGTGCATCTTCTTGTAGCCCGAGATCGGGTGGGTGCGGAAACCGAAGCTGGACGACACCCGGCGGAAGCTCTGCAGGGGGGTGCGCATCATGGCCGAACGCAGGTTCTTGCCGTTGGCGTCGAAGAACTGGGCCTCTTTCGCGCCGGCCGCCTTGAAGCGATAGAAGGTGACGCCGCGCAGTTCGGCGTACATCAGGTCGCCCACATCGACGGTGCGGCCGGCCTCGGTCACTTCACGGTCGAAGACCATGGTGAACTCGTCAGACGACCGGATGTCGCGCTGCATGTCGAACTTGGTGGCGAACAGGCGGCTGGCGGAACGGACGATGGAGGCGGTGGCGCCCAGTTCGCGGGCGCTGGCGGACAGGGACCGCTCGACGTCGCCCTTGAGCACGACGGTCTCGTGGGTGACCTTTTCTTCCAGCGAACGCAGGCGCAGGGCGCCGTCGAAACTGCGCGATACGGTCAGCTGCGACGCCGGGCCGGTGCGCATGGTCAGGCCGATCAGGCGGGCGTCGCCCCGGCCGTCGCGCGGCTTGGCGATGGCGGTCTCGAACTTCAGACCGGCGCGCAGGTCGGCGAGGTCGAAGGCGTTGGCGACGGTGGCGGCGACGGCGCTGGCTTCTTCCGGCGCGACGCCGGTGCGGGCGACGGCCTGCTCGAAGGTTTCGCCGCGGCGAATCTGGACGTTGACGGCCTCGGGCGCGGTCATGCCGGCGGGGGCGTTGGCGGAGGCGAAGGCCTGGGCTTCCATGGCGGCCATCTGGGCCGAGGTCAGCGCGGGAACCTCTTCGGCCTGAGCGGGTTGATAGGCTCTACCGGCGAACATCGCCACCGAGATTGCGGCTACCGCAGTCAGCATGTGCGGCGCGAGCCGTGTAGGCTGGCGGCGTGGGTCGAACTGAGCCATCGGTCCCCGTCGTATTGCGACGCCTGCGGCGCCAAAGCGTTACTCGTTCTCGAAGTTCGCGCCGATCGCCCATGGCGCGAGGGCGGTCCTATAGCTTGCCTGTCTCACTTTGGGAAGACAGACCGTTACAAACGGTTAACGTCCGAATCGGGAGCAGTAATCCGCTGTGGACGGACGCCTGCGCCTGCGCCCCTTTATCGCCCAGCTTCACCGTCAAGGAACGCGCCTTTGAATGCCGCCGGTGACGCTTTGATCTTGTGCTTGGGATCAGGATAACGAAGGTGATCGGCGACCTGTTTCAATCACGCGATCGATCCGCTTGACCGACACCCCCACGAAGCCTTCTCCGTCGTCCAGGACGCCGCCGCGTCGCCGTGTTCTGCGCGTCGTTGCGGTCGTCGTGCTGATCGCGGTGCTGCTGGTCGGGATCGCGGCGGCGCTGCTCTATCTCAATCGCCGGGCGGTGGCGCGCGACGTGCTGGTCGGCTGGCTGGACCAGCGCGGCATCCAGGCCGATGTCGAGGTCGAGCGGGTCGAGATCGACGGCTTCGTCGGCCGCATCCGCATCGGCGATCCCAAGAATCCCGACGTCGTGGTCGAGCGGGCCGAGGTCGATTACGCCGTCGCCCTGCCGTGGTCCAAGACCGGCCTGGGCGTCACGCCCAGCCGCATCCGTCTGGTCCGGCCGGTGGTGCGGGCCAGCTGGAAGGGCGGCAAGCTGTCCTTGAGTTCGCTGGACCCGCTGGTCAAGGAATTCACCGGCGGCCCGCCGCGCCCGGACCAGCGCAGTCCTTTGGTCATCGTCGAGAGCGGTCGCGGACGGCTGGACACTGAATATGGCCCGGTCGAGATCCTGGCCGATGCGCGGATCGACGACGGCAAGCTGATGCGGCTGGTGGCGCGCCTTCCGTCTGCGGCGCTGAAGAGCGGCGAGGTCGAGGCGAGAGGCCTGTCCGCCACGCTGGACCTGACCACCACGGGCGACCGGGTGGCGCTGCGCCTGCTGGCGGCGGCCGACGCCTTTGCGACACCCGCCGCAAGAGGGCAGGGGGCCAATCTGACCCTGACCGGCGACCTGCCCTATCCCGATCTGAAGACCCGACGCGGCGACGGCCGGGTGGTGCTGGACGGCCGTCTGACCGGCGAAAGCCTGGGGACCGAAACCCTCGGCGCCCGCAACGCCGACGTGACGGCCCAGTTTGACGGCGTCGTCTCCGGCTGGATCGAGACCTTCCGTCTGGAGGGTGCCGCGACGACCGCATTGAAGGTGGCGGCGGTCCAGGGCGCGGACCTGCGCATCGCCGATGTCGCGGCGAAGGCGACCCAGGCCAAGCTGACCGTCTCGCGCGACGACGCCCTGCGCTGGAGCGTGCAGGCGCCCCTGTCCCTGACGGCCGGCTCGGGTCGCATGGGCCAGACGAATATCAGCCGCCTGTCGCTGACCTCGCGCGCCCTCAGCTTAGGCGGCAAGGACGCGGCCTTCGAGGCGACCGGCCCGGTCAGCGCGACCTTCGACCAGTTCGGCTTCGGCGACCTGGCGCTGAAACGTGGACGCGCCGACCTGAACCTGGATGTCGTCAGCGACGGCGTGATCCAGATCGGCGCCGACGGGTCTCTGCGCGCCGCCGACGGCGCCTGGCCCCTGTTCGGGCCTGCCGGTCCCGACGACATCGCCGAACTGGCCGAAATGAAGCGGGCGCTGGGAAGCTTCGCCCT
Source organism: Brevundimonas sp. TWP2-1 (assembly GCF_049897645.1). Classification (NCBI taxonomy): domain Bacteria; kingdom Pseudomonadati; phylum Pseudomonadota; class Alphaproteobacteria; order Caulobacterales; family Caulobacteraceae; genus Brevundimonas; species Brevundimonas sp. TWP2-1. Next base: position 1,962,981 of record NZ_JAFCWR010000001.1, on the reverse strand, counting down.
GCACGCCCCCGCGATCCGGTTCGCGACCGGCACGGCGGGCACGACGGTCGCCCTGGCGCGTCCCGTGACCCTGACCCCGGCCAACGGCGGCGTCCTGACGGTGGCCCAGGCCGGGGAGGGCGCCTATCAGGCCGAGGCCGGCCGCCTGGGCGGCGGCGCGCTGAGTGTCACCGCCACACGCGGCAAGGGCCTGCCGGAAATGGCCGTCGCCGTGCCGAACTGGCGGCTGACCCAGACCGGTTTCGAGGCGACCCTGGACGGCCGCGCCCGTCTGGATTTCGACCTGGCGCGCGGCATCGACGCCAAGACGCGCGGCGTCCTGGCCATGAGCGACGGCCGACTGACCTATGCGACGCCGGACTGCGTGGACCTGACCGTCGAGCGGCTGGAACTGGACGAGAACGACGTGCATCAGGTCGCCGGCGAACTGTGCCCCGCCGGCGGTCCCTTGCTGACATCGAAGGACGGCGTCTGGCGCGTCGTCGGCGCCTTCGATCAGGTTTCGGCCCAGGCGCCCTTCCTGGGCATGCGGTTCGCCGACGCGTCTGGCCGGGTCACGGTCGATGGAACCAAGGCGGGCGTCGGCCTGACGGCGAACGTCACGGCCGCCCGCGCCATCGACGCCCTGACGCCTGCGCGGTTCGAACCCCTGGCCGCGACCGGCTCCGCGACCCTGGCCAATGAACGCTGGAGCGGCGCCTTCGACCTGAAGGGCACGGGCGAGGCGGCGGCGCATACGCTAGGCCGCCTGACCCTGGCGCACGACGGCCGCACGGGTTCGGGCGGCATCGTCATCTCCGCCCCCAACGTGACCTTCGCCGAGAACGGCCTCCAGCCGGCCATGCTCAGCCCCCTGGCCGCCGCCTTCCTCCAGTCGCCGGTGACGGGGGCCGTCAGCTTCGACGGCCGCTTCGACTGGACCAAGGACGCCGAGCCGACCTCAAGCGGGCGTCTGATCACGCCCGGCCTGGATTTCGTCAGCCCGGCGGGCGCGGTCAAGGGCCTGCGCGGCGACGTGGCCTTCAGCAGCCTGACGCCTCTGATCACGGCTCCGAACCAGAAGCTGACGGCCGACAGTCTGGCGATCGGCACGGCGGTGACGGCCCTGGACGTGACCTTCTCGGTCAACGAATCCGGCGTCCTGATCGACGGCGCCCAGGTCGCCGCCGGCGGCGGAACCGTCTCGGTCGAGCCCTTCACCGTTCCGCTGGACGCCACCCAGCCCTACAGCGGCGTCATCGTGCTGGACCGGGTGCAACTGGGCGACATCGTCGCCGACACCGGCTTCGACGACAAGGTCACGCTGGACGCCGTGGTCTCGGGCCGTCTGCCCTTCATCATGGATCCCAAGACCGGCCTGCGCATCACCGCCGGGACCCTGGGTGCGGTCCAGCCGGGCCGTCTGTCGATCAAGCGCGAGGTCCTGACCGACGTCAATGCGGGCGGCGGCGGCGAGGAACTGCCCTCCGGCATGGTCGAGGATCTGGCCTATCAGGCGATGGAGGACCTGTCCTTCGACGTGCTCAGCGCCGATGTGAACAGTCTGGACGGCGGCCGGGTCTCGGTGCTGTTCCGCATTCGCGGTCGTCACGACCCGCCCCAGCGCCAGGAGCTGCGCCTGACGATCGCCGAGCTGATCAGCCGCGAGTTCCTGAACCGCAAACTGCCCTTGCCGTCGAACACCCAGATCGACCTGACGCTGGACACGACCCTGAACGCCAACCAACTGATCTCGGACCTGCTGGCGGTCAATCGGGCGCGGCAGGGTCAGCAGGAGCCGGAGTCGACGCCTGCACCGACGCCGGCGCCTGCCACCGTCGATTGAACTTCACCATTCAGCGCGCGTTCACTTGGCGACGTGCTATTAGAGCCATCATTCTCGGCCGAACCGGAGCCCACGTCATGATTCACAAGCGCCAACTGGCCGGCCTCGGCTTCGGAGCGGTCGTCGTCGCCCTCGCGGCCTGCGCCCCGACCATCCGTCTTGAGGTCGCGCCGATCCAGATTTACGCCAAGCTGGACGCCGACGTGCGCGTCCGTCTGGACCAGGAACTGCAAACCCTCCTCCAGCAGAACCCCAACCTCTTCTGATCTCCCGCTTCTCTTCTGAAAGGGACAGGCTGACATGACCTTCCGCAAACTCTTCGTCATCGGCGCCGCCGTCGCCGCCATGGGCGTGGCTAGCGCCGCCATCGCCCAGACCGGCGCCCAAAAGGCCCAGATCGACCAGGCCAAGGCCGCCGGCGTCGTCGGCGAACAGGCCGACGGCTACCTGGGCTTCCGCACTCCGACCTCGGACGCCGGCCTGCGCGCCGCCGTCGACGCCACCAACGCCGGCCGCCGCGCCGCCTACACCCGCAGCGCGACCGACGCCGGCACCTCGGCCGATGTCGCCGGCGCCCGGATGTTCGAATCCCAGCTCCTGCCCCGCATCTCCTCGGGCCAGTGGTACCGCAACGCCCAGGGCCAGTGGGTCCAGCGCTAAGCTAAAAGACCGTCACCCTCGGGCTTGTCCCGAGGGCCTGTGGCGGATGCGGCGACGAACGGCATCCGCCGGAGTTTAGCCGCGCCGGGTCAGGCCGCCGCGCGCCGATCCGACAGCGCGGGCAGCAACAGCCCCTCCGCCAGCGCCCGCACTACCGGCACGGCGACGGCGTCGCCCATCAGCTTCAGCGCCGCGCTCTCGCTGGACGGCAGGCGATAGTCCTCGCCCACCCCCATCAGCCGCGCCGCCTCGCGACCGGTCAGGCGCCGCACCCGCGCCCGGCCCTGATCGCACACAACCACATACTGCCGCGACGACCCGCCGGCCGGCGTCCTCAGACATCCGGCCAGGCCGTCGAACCGCACCTCCAGCCGCTGGACCTTCTCGCCGTCCTCGGTCCGCACCCGGCGATAGGCGGCCCCGACGCAGCGCCGGCCCGAGGCCAGCGCCGCCGCGATCCGCGCGCGGTGAAGCGGCCCGGCCAGGGCCAGGATGGCGTCCGCATCCTCCAACCAGGTCACGGCGTCGTCCGGCTCCAGCACGGCGGCCAGGTCCAGATTGCGTTGCGGCGGCGTAGGCAGGGACCACCAGGCCCAGGCCGCCTTCACCGCCTCGGGCAGGCGAGCATGGGCGGCGATCAGGCGCGGCGAATGGAAGGGCGCGACCGGTCCCGCCGTTTGTAGCCCTTGCGCGTGGGGCGTCTCGCCCCGAACGGCGACCACGAACAGGCGCGGCCGCGACTGGGGCAGCCAGTGGGCCGCATCCATCTCCAGCGCCCCAACCGTGTATCCCGCATCGGCCATGGCCGCACAGACGGCCGCGAAGTCCCGTCCGTGACCTGAAGTCAGCAGGCCGATCACATTCTCCAGCACGATCACGCGCGGGCCGCGTCCTTCGGCCGCCAGACCCTGCATCAACCGCCAGAAGCCCCAGAAGGCGCCGGATCTTCCGGCCTCCAGCCCACCCCGCGCGCCCGCCAGACTGACGTCCTGACAGGGCGACGAGGCCCAGGCCATGTCCGGCCGTCCCGGCAAATCCTGGACGGTCAGGCCCCAGACATCCCCCTGACGAAACGGCGTCTGCGGATGGTTGGCTGTGAAGGCCTGCGCCTTGGCCGCGTCCATGTCGTTGGCGAAGACCGTGTCTATGCCCGCAGCCGACAGGCCCAGACCCGCCAGACCGCCCCCGGCGAAGAACTCGTATGCGCTAAGGCGAATCGACATCCCGCCAGCATAACCCAGGCTCCGCCCTTGACCGAGGCCGCACGCGACCACACCTGCGCTGGGACGAAAGGGAGGCCGTCCATGCGTTTCATATTGCCCGTTCTGCTGGCCAGCGCCGCCTTGGCCGGCTGCTATGACCGCAACGACGCCAAGCCTCAGTCCGCGCCCGAGCCGCAGGCCGCCGCGACCTTGGGCGGCGTCGATCTTGGCAAGCCGGTTCGGGCGCTCGGCACAGAACCCTTCTGGGGCGTGGAGATCACGCCCGACGCCCTGATCTACACCCGTGTCGATCAGCCGACCCAGCGCGCGCCCAATCGCGGCGCGACGGTTCAGGGCACGGTCGCCAACTTCGCCAGCTCCACCGACCTGAACCAGGCCCTGAACGTCGTCCTGATCGCCACCGAATGCTCGGACGGCATGAGCGACCGCACCTATCCGCTGACGGCCAAGGTCGAGATCGGCGACGACACCCTGACCGGCTGCGCGGCCCCGGCGTCGATGCTGACGGCCCAGCCGGCGCCCTGATCGCTCACCACCATTCGGCGTCGCGCAGCATCCGGGCGTAGCGGCGGCTGACCGGCGCCGACAGGCCGCCGTCCAGGGTCAGGGTCGCCCGGCCGTCGCCGCGCTCGACCCCGCGCACCGCGTCGCGCGCAACCCACCAGCTGCGATGCGTCTGGGCGCCTTCCAGCCCTTCCAGCTCCTCGACGGCATCCGACAGCCGCATCAGGATCAGGTCCGATCCCCGATCGGTGTGGATGCGCAGATAATGGTCCTCGGCCTGCACCGCCCGGATCGCCGCGCCCCTCAGCTTCATCGGCAGGCGCTCCAGAAACCGCACGGGCCGGGCCGCGGTCTCGGGCGGCGTCGCATGGGTCTGGACCGGCCGCGCGCGCCCCAGGAAGACGTTCAGCGTCGTCACCGCCGCCGTGATCACCACGACCGGCACGATCAGCTGGGGCAGGACGCCCAGCGGATAAAGCCTCTGGGCGAAGAACAGGCCCGTCGCCGCCCAGACGATGACGCACAGCGGTCCCGTGATCACCACCACCATCACCGCGATGGTCAGCCACGGCCGCTGGCCCACGTCCAAAAATCGGCTCACCCATGCGCCGCACAGATGACCCCACAGACCCCCCAGCACCATGACCATGACCCAATAGGCCATCCGGGGTCCCAAGCTCGCTCCCGCCGTCCCGAACGCCCCGGTGACCGCCAGGAAGACGCCGCCCAGAACGGCGACGATCAGGCCGCGCAGGAAGGTGCGGCGGCGGTCGGCGGCAAGGGGCGTCATGGCGGCTTTCGGCATCGGAAGATCGCCACTTGAGACCATGATTTTCCGCCCGGTGAAAGGAGGCGGGCGAAAGACAGGTGGGCGTTGACGCAGCCGAGATGGCCGTTGGCGAAAGCTCGGATGCCGCCGGCGAGGCGCTGCGGCAGGAGCGGGGAAACGGAGAAACTCAATGCCTCGCCTGTCTCGCCACTTGCCGTCCGTCCTGGCCCTCGCTCTGCTGATCGTCCCCGTCGTCGCCTATCTGGCGGTCGATGATGGGCGGCTGGCGCGGATGGGATTCACGCCGCACGCCCCCGACTGGCGGCTGCTGCTGACTTCGCCGCCGGCGATCCAGGTCCATGTCGCCGCCGCCCTGACGGCCCTGGCGATCGGCATCGTCCTGCTGATGGGGGTGAAGGGAAGCCGGCTGCATCGGACCCTGGGCTGGATCTGGGTGCTGGCCATGGCGACGACGGCGGTCAGCTCCTTCTTCATCCACCGGCTCAATCCGGGCGGTCCGGGCGGCTTCTCCCTGATCCACCTGCTCACCGGCTGGACCGTGATCGCCCTGCCGATGGCCGTCCATGCCGCGCGTCGCCACCGCATCGCCGACCACCGGCGCGCCATGACGGGGATGTTCGTCGGCGGCCTGATCGTCGCCGGCGCCTTCACCTTCCTGCCCGGCCGGCTGATGTGGGCGATCTTCTTCGGTTAAGGCTGGCGCGGCGACATCCCGACCACGGCGCGGAATCCGGCCGCCGCGAACCGGACCATATAGTCGCCCGCCGTCTCCAGATCGCCCGACCGCGCCTGTCCGTTCGACAGTCGGTCCAGCCGCCCCGTCTCCCCCAGCGTCAGGGTCAGGGCGCCCGACAGATTGTGATAGCCCCAGTACAGATCGACCTCGCTGGCGTCCGGCAGGACCACGGCGATCAGTTCGATCAGCCGGTGGATCGCCGGGTCGAAATAGCGGGCCATGGTCTCGCCGCCGAAGGTCGGATTGGCGTTGGTCTGGGCCACCAGGGCGGCATAGTGTTTCCAGCCCGGCCCGCCCTTCAGCGACCATTCGAACGGCGGCCGCAGGAAGGCCTCAAGCAGCCCCTCCAGCGTCATGGCCTCGCCCGCCGTCTCGGCATAGCGGTCGATGGCTGCGACCCGTTCGTCGTTCCACACCGCCGCACGACGCAGGAAGACGGCGTCGAACAGGTCGCGCTTGGCCCCGAAATAATAGTGGACCAAGGCGGTATCCACGCCCGCCTCGCGCGCCACCTCGCGGATGGTCACGCCATAGAAGCCGTGTTTGGAGAACAGGTCCTCGGCGGCGTCCAAGATCAGCTCGCGGGTCTCGCCCGCCGCATTGGCCTGGGCCTTGGGCGGACGGCCCCGGCGGGCCGGCGCCGCGCCCGCCGCCTTGCGACGCGCGGCGGCGACGGGGCGGGGTGTCGGGAGGGCGGCGTCCGGCTTGCTCATGCGGCAAGGCTTAGGCGCGACCCAACCCCGGTGCAACGGGGCCGGTGCAACGGCGCCACGCTGGACGCCTGATGTGACGCTGCGTCAGCACGGCGTTTGACAGCCGGGCGAAACCGGGTAGGTTCACGAAAATCATTGAACGCTGAATAAAAGCGTCAACGGGCTGGAAACGACAACAAGGGGTCTAGGATCATGAACCGTCATGTGAAGTGCGCGCTGCTGGCCGGCGCGGCGTGGGGCGTGCTTGCGGGGGCTTCGGTCGCCCAGGATGCGGAGGCCGCCGCTCAGGCCGCCAACAATCAGGATGCCGCCACCGTCGATGACATCGTCGTCACCGCGCGTCGTCGTGCGGAAAGCCTGCAGGACGTGCCCGTCGCCGTCACCGCCGTCAGCGGCGAACAGCTTGAGGCGCGCGGCGCCCTGGACATCACCGAACTGGCGCGCTCGACGCCCAGCCTGACGCTGAACGCCGCGCGGGGCTCCAACTCGACCTTGATCTCCTTCATCCGCGGCGTGGGCCAACAGGACCCGCTGTGGGGCTTCGATCCCGGCGTGGGTCTGTATATCGACGACGTCTATGTGGCCCGTCCGCAGGCCGCCGTTCTGGACATCTTCGATGTGGAGCGGGTCGAGGTTCTGCGCGGACCGCAAGGCACCCTTTATGGCCGCAACACCATCGGCGGCGCGATCAAATACGTCACGAGCCGCATCGACGCGGACGAGCCCGAAGGTCGCCTGCGCGCCTCCTACGGCAGCTATAACCAGCGCGACGTGATCGCCAGCGCCCAACTGCCCTTCAGCGACGAATTCAAGGTCTCGGCCGCCCTGGCCCGCTATCTGCGCGACGGCTACGGCAAGAACCTGAACACCGGCAACGAACACTACAACAAGGACGTCACCGCCTTCCGCGCCAGTGCGGAATGGACCCCGACGGACAGCCTGTTCTTCCGTCTGGCCGGCGATCTGGTGAACGACGATTCCAACGCCCGGCACGGCCACCGCGAGTTCGCCCCGTCGCCGGCCGATCCGTACGACACCAACGCCGGCGCGGGCGACAAGAACCGCGTCCAGACGCGCGGCGTGTCGTTGACCGGCGAATGGGAGATGAGCGACCTGCTGACCTTCAAGTCGATCACCGCCTATCGCGACGGCTTCACGCGCGGCAACATCGACTTCGACAACCTGCCGGGGCCGATCCTCGACATCCCCGCCGCCTATGACGACGATCAGTTCAGCCAGGAGTTCCAGGTTCTGGTCAGCGCGGGCCGCCTGAACGGCGTCGCCGGCGTCTTCTACATGGACGCCAACGCCTCGGGCGCCTTCGACACCGTCGTGGGCCTGGCCAATTTGACCACCCTGACCTCGGGTTCGGTGGCGACCAAGAGCTACGCCGCCTTCGCCGACTTCAGCTACGACGTGACCGACGCCCTGTCGGTCTCGGTCGGCGGTCGCTTCACCAAGGACGAGAAGGAAGGCACGGTCTTCCGCCAGCAGTATCTGGGCATCCGCAGCCCCTATTTCGGCAACAACGCCGCCGTGCCGCTGGGCGCGCCGCGCACCAACTACACCCGCACCCGCGAGTTCGAGAAGTTCACCCCGCGCGTCTCGGTCAACTACAAGTTCGGCCCGGATCTGACGGCCTATGCCTCGTGGGGCGAGGGCTTCAAGTCGGGCGGCTTCGACATGCGCGGCGATGCGGTCCTGTATCCCGCCACCGTCAACGGCTATGCGCCCGAGACCGTCGAGACCTATGAGATCGGGCTGAAGGGTTCGCTGCTGGATCGTCGCCTGACGTTTGCTACGGCGATCTTCGATTCCAGCTACGAAGACCAGCAGATCACGACCCAGTATCCGGCCGGCACGACCATCGCCTCGGTGGTGGACAACGTCGGGTCGTCGTCGATCCGCGGCTGGGAGTTCGAGGGCCGTCTGCGCGCGACCAGCGCCCTGACGATCAACGCCTCGCTCAGCTATATCGACGCCCAGTTCGACCAGTTCCTGGCCTATATCCCGACCGGCCCGCTGAACACGACCTGCCCCACGGCGGTCGGCTGCTTCGTCGACGTGTCGTCGCAGCGCGACTTCCAGAACACCCCCGAATGGACCGGCTCGATCGGCGCCACCTACAACTGGTTCATGGAGAACGGTTCGTCGATCGCCTTCATTCCATCGGTGGCCTATCGCGGCGCCTATCAGCAGTTCGAGACAGCGGCGCCTCTGCTCGATCAGGACGCTTACTGGATGTATGACGCCAGCATCGTCTGGACCTCGTCCGACGACCGCCTGACCTTCGGCGTCCACGGCAAGAATCTGGGCGACGAGCGCTACAAGGTCGGTGGCTACACCTTCCCCGGCGCCCTGACCGGCGACTCGATCATCGGCTTTTACGGCCCGCCGCGCACGGTCACGGCCACCCTGGGTCTGAAGTTCTGATCCCGATCAGATACGCCTGACGACGAGGGGCGGCGGTCTCCGGGCCGCCGCCCCTTTTGTTTGCAGTGAGCAGAGTTGCGGCTAGGCTCGCCTCAACGAATAAAAAAGACGCCGAGGGAAACGCCGATGACGACGGATATGCTGACGGTCGAGGACAAGGTGCGGCCCGAGCGGCCGGAACGGCCCGGCTACCGCTACTATGTGCTGGCGGTCCTGATTCTGATCTACATGCTGAACTTCCTGGATCGCCAGATCATCGGCATCCTGGCCGCGCCGCTGAAGGAAGAGTTCGGCATGTCCGACAGCCAGTTCGGCCTGTTGGGCGGCATCGCCTTCGCCTCGGTCTATTCGACATTGGCCATTCCCTTGGCTTGGCTGGCCGACCGCTACAGCCGGGTCTGGATCATGACCGGCGCCCTGACGGTCTGGTCGGGCTTCACCGCCTTGTGCGGCATGGCGGGCTCCTTCGGACAGCTGTTCCTGTGTCGGATGGGCGTGGGCATCGGCGAGGCGGGGGGCGTGGCCCCGGCCTATTCGCTGATCGCCGACTATTTCCCGCCGCATCAGCGGGCGCGCGCCATGGCCGCCTTCGCCTTCGGCATTCCACTGGGCATGGCGGCGGGCACCCTGGTCGGCGGCCTGCTGGCTGCGACATACGGCTGGCGCACGGCCTTCATCGTTGTCGGCCTGCTGGGCGTGCTGGTCGCGCCGCTGCTGCGGCTGACGGTGAAGGACCCCAAGCGGGGAGGGACCGATGCGATCAAGACCGAGGCCCAGGTCGCGGCCTTGGCCGCCGCCCCCGTCGGCACGGACCGGGCGGGCAAGATCGCCGCCCAGATCATGCTGGGACTGGGGATAGGCCTGCTGATCCTTGGAGGCTTGAGCTGGCTGATGGGCACATCGCTGGGCAATCCGCTGGTGCTGGCCTTCGGCGGCCTTCTGGCGGTGGTGATCGGCATATCGCTGATGATCGCGCGCCGCACGGCCTCGGTGGTGATCCGTAAGCCCAGCTTTTGGCTGCTGGGCCTGGGCGCGGCTTCGTCGTCGGTGTGCGGTTACGGCGTCGCCGGCTGGCTGCCCCTGTTCTTCATGCGCAGCTTCGACCTGACCCTGCGCCAGACCAGCATCTACTATTCCGGCATCGCTTTGATCGGCGGCATCCTGGGCATCTGGCTGGGCGGCATGATCGCCGACAAGCTGTCGAAGAAGGGCAAGGGCGCCTATCCGATGACGCCGGCCATCGCTTTCCTGATCTCGGCGCCCTGTTTCATCCTGGCGATGAACTCGCCATGGCTGATCGGCCTGGTCTTGCCGGGCGGGGGCAGCAACACCCAGCAGCTGGTGCTGGCCTTCCTGATCTTCCTGTTGCCGACCGGACTGAACCTAGCCTGGCTGGGTCCGATCACGGCGGCGGTCCAGCATCTGGTCCCGGCGGCCATGCGCTCCACCGCCTCGGCCCTGTTCCTGCTGCTGAACAATCTGCTGGGGATCGCGGTCGGCTTCTACTATTTCGGCTGGATGAGCGACCTGCTGTCGCCGCGGTTCGGGGAGGAGAGCCTGAGGTGGGCGATCTACACCGGCATGGGCTTCTATGTGCTGGCGGCGATCCTGCTGATCGGGGCCTCGCGGACGCTGAAGCGGGACTGGGTCGACTAAAGGGAGGCTGTGGACGGTTGCACCCGCGAAGGGACGGGGCCTATAAGCCCCGCAACTCTCCCAGCAGCGGTTGCGACGGTCCCTCATGAACATCCACGAATATCAGGCCAAGCAGGTCCTCAAAGGTTTCGGCGCCCCGGTCGCCGAAGGCGTCGCGGTGACGTCGGTCGATCAGGTCGAGGCGGCCGCAAAATCCCTGCCCGGCCCGCTCTATGTCGTGAAGTCGCAGATCCACGCCGGTGGACGCGGTAAGGGCAAGTTCAAGGAACTGCCGGCCGAGGCCAAGGGCGGCGTTCGCCTGGCCTTCTCGGTCGAAGAGGCCGTCTCCCACGCCAAGGAAATGCTGGGCAACACCCTGGTCACCGCCCAGACGGGCGACGCCGGCAAGCAGGTCAACCGCCTCTACATCGAGGACGGCGCCGACATCGACCGCGAACTGTATTGCTCGCTGCTGGTCGACCGCCAATACGGCCGCATCGCCTTCGTCGTCTCGACCGAGGGCGGCATGGACATCGAGGCCGTCGCCCATGACACGCCCGAGAAAATCCAGAACATCGTCATCGACCCGAACTCGGGCGTGACCGACGCCGACGTCGCCGCCATCAGCGCCGCCTACGGCCTGACCGGCGCCGCCGCCGAAGACGCCAAGTCCCTGTTCCCGGCGCTGTACAAGGCCTTCGTCGAGAAGGACATGGACATGCTGGAGGTGAACCCCCTGATCGTCATGAAGGACGGCCATCTGCGCGTCCTGGACGCCAAGGTCAGCTTCGACGGCAACGCCCTGTTCCGCCACCACGACATCAAGGCCCTGCGCGACGAGACCGAGGAAGACGCCAAGGAAATCGAAGCCTCCAAGTGGGACCTGGCCTACGTCTCGCTGGACGGCAACATCGGCTGCATGGTCAACGGCGCGGGCCTGGCCATGGCGACGATGGACATCATCAAGCTGTACGGCAAAGAACCCGCCAACTTCTGCGACGTCGGCGGCGGCGCCGGCAAGGAGAAGGTCGCTGCGGCCTTCAAGATCATCACCGCCGACCCGAACGTCCAGGGCATCTTGGTCAACATCTTCGGCGGCATCATGAAGTGCGACGTCATCGCCGAGGGCGTTGTCGCCGCGGTGAAGGAAGTGGGTCTGAAGGTGCCGCTGGTCGTGCGCCTGGAAGGCACCAACGCCGAACTGGGCAAGAAAATCCTGAACGAGTCGGGCCTGGCCATCACGGCCGCCGACGACCTCGACGACGCCGCCCAGAAGATCGTCGCGGCGGTCGGCTAACCACGCTCGTGTAGGTCGGCGCCGCCTTTGGGCGGCGCAGGGCTCACCCTCGGCTCCAGCATTCCTCCCTGACGCGTTCAGGGGGGAATGGTTGACACGGCCGCAACCCTGGTGAACCGTGTTCTCTATGGGCGCTCATCGGGTTATTCAGGCCTTGACGGCCTCGTTGGTCTTGCTGTGTGCGCCCCCTGCGCTGTCGGCGCAGTCTGTGGCGGCGCAGTCTGTAGTGGCGCCTGAACCCACCGACATCATTGCGACTTTGAACGCGATCTGTGTCGCGGCGCAGGGCGACCGCGCCCAGGCTGCAGCCTTGGCGGCGGAAGCCGGCTTTTCGCCGGTGCCGGAAAGCATGACGCCGCGACTTCGCAACGCCACGGAACGCGCAGGCTTCATGCGCACCAACGCCACCGACATGAGCATCGTCATGACGGGCCGGATGACGCGACGGGTCGGGCGCGAGACGATTGTGCTGGATTTCTGCGGGGTCGCCGTCCGCCCCACCGATCATCGCGCCCTGGCCCAACGGCTGAGCGACCTCATGAAGTTCGATTCCATCAATACGGTCGGCTTTGACGCCTATGCTTGGCTGCAGACCCCCGAGGGCCGGGCGCCGGCGCGAAGCCTTTCTGACGCCCAGTTCGTGGCGATGGCTCGAACAGGGCAAATGCGGCTTCTCGGGCTGGACCGGACGGGCCCCGGATCCACGCTGATCTATATGTTGCCGAGGCTCGACTAACCCGGGCCCACGGGCTATGTGTTACACATAACCCGTGTAGAGCGCCGCGCGTGACCCGCAACCTGACCCTCGCCATCGACGACGACCTGCTCGACAAGGTGCGGGTGCTGGCGGCCATGAAGCGGACCAGCGTCAACGAGATGGTGCGCGGCTTCCTGACCCGGCTGGTCGAGCAGGAAACCTCCAAGGACGAGGCGCGCGAGGCGCTGCTCAAGCTGATCGACGAATCCGAGGGCCGGGGCGGCGAAGGCTGGCGTCCGCCTACGCGCGAAGAGACCTACAGCGGGGAACCTCGGTTTGATCGCGAGTTCTGAGGTCTTTCTCGACACCAATATTCTGCTCTACGCCGCTCTTGGTCGCGACCATGCGGGGCATAGGTGGGAGCGTGCGCGCGAGATCGTGCTGACCGAGGACTATTGCACCTCGGGGCAGGTCTTGGCCGAGTTCTACAACAACGCCATCAGGAAGGGCGAAGCGCCGCTGTCTCCGGACAAAGCGCGCGAGTGGGTGCGGGTCGTCGCCTTGAAGCCTTGCCAGCCGGTGACGCCTGAAGTTGTCCTGGCCGGCATCGACAACGCCCGCCGCTATCAGCTGTCCTACTGGGACGGCGCCATCATCGCCGCCGCTGAAAAGATTGGCGCGAAAATCCTCTATTCCGAAGACCTCAATCACGGTCAGACCTACGGGTCGGTCCGGGTCGAAAACCCTTTCCTTTCCGTCTAACCCCCAAGTCTAGCAAGCGAAACGAGACCTCATGTCCATCCTCGTCAACAAAGACACCAAGATCATCGTCCAGGGCCTGACCGGCAAGACCGGCGGCTTCCACACCGAACAGGCCCTGGCCTATCACGGCACCAAGATGGTCGCCGGCGTGCACCCAACCAAGGGCGGCACCAGCTGGACCGGTTCGCATGGCGAAACCCTGCCGATCTACGCCTCGGTCGCCGAGGCCCGCGACGCCACGGGCGCCGACGCCTCGGTGATCTACGTCCCGCCGTCGGGCGCGGCCGCCGCCATCATCGAAGCCATCGACGCCGAGATCCCCTTCATCACCTGCATCACCGAAGGCATCCCGGTGATGGACATGGTCAACGTCAAGCGCCGCCTGGAAGGCTCCAAGTCGCGCCTGCTGGGTCCGAACTGCCCCGGCATCCTGACCCCGGACGAGTGCAAGATCGGCATCATGCCGGGCAATATCTTCAAGAAGGGCTCGGTCGGCATCGTGTCGCGTTCGGGCACCCTGACCTATGAAGCCGTGTTCCAGACCACCAACGAAGGCCTGGGCCAGACCACGGCCGTCGGCATCGGCGGCGATCCGGTCAAGGGCACCGAGTTCATCGACGTGCTGGAGCTGTTCCTGGCCGATCCGGAAACCACCTCGATCATCATGATTGGCGAAATCGGCGGCGGCGCCGAAGAAGAGGCCGCCCAGTTCCTGATCGACGAAGCCAAGAAGGGCCGCAAGAAGCCGATGGCCGGCTTCATCGCCGGACGCACCGCGCCCAAGGGCCGCACCATGGGCCACGCCGGCGCCGTCGTCTCGGGCGGCAAGGGCGATGCGGAATCCAAGATCGCCGCCATGGAAGCTGCCGGTATCCGCATGTCGGAATCGCCGGCTCGCCTGGGCAAGACCCTGGTCGAAGTGCTGAAGGGCTGATCCTTCGCGCTGCGCGCGGGCGCTATGCTCGCCGCGCCCCCGGCCTGATCTTCGATCAGCCGGAGGACAGGCTCTGGCTCGCGACTTGAGCGCCTTTCGGCATCAAAAATGCCGTGTGACGCAGGAATGGACGCCCTCGGCTCAGGCCGGGGGCGTTTTTCTTTGGGCCTGCGACCAATTTCTCACCGAATTGCCCCGTTTCGGTCATGACCCATAAGGAAACGACGCCTATATGACGGGCGCGCCCCTCACGGAGATGTGTCCGTCGGGGCCCAGGGATTGCGAAACGATGGCGGACGATGCCGGTCGGCTGAACCAGGTCTTTGCCGAGACCTCATTCCTCTACGGGTCCAATGCGGCCTATGTGGAGGAGCTGCAGGAGAAGTGGGCGAAAGACCCCGGCTCCGTCTCGGCCGAATGGAAAGCCTTTTTCGACCAACTGCGCGACAACGCCGCGCTGGTGACCGCCTCCGCCGAGGCCGGCGGCTGGGGCCGCGGCACGGCGACCGAGCCCACCGAGGAGACCGGCGTCTTCGACGGCCGCTGGCCTGCCCCCAAGCCCGATCCCAAGAAGCCCGGCGCCGCGCCTGCCGCTCCGGCCGCCAAGGCTGTGCCCGCCGATGTCTCGGCCGACGTCATCCGCGCCGCCGCCCATGATTCCATCCGCGCCCTGATGCTGATCCGCAGCTATCGCGTGCGCGGCCACCTGCAGGCCAAGCTGGACCCGCTGGGCATCGAACAACCGGTCGAGAACCCCGAGCTGACGCCGGAATTCTACGGCTTCAGCGGCGCCGATCTGGACCGTCCGATCTTCCTGGACGGCGTCCTGGGCCTTCAGACGGGCACGATCCGCGAAGTTCTGGACATCCTGAAGCGCACCTATTGCGGCACGGTCGGCATCCAGTTCATGCATATCGCCGAGCCGGAAGAGAAATCCTGGCTGCAGCAGCGGTTCGAGGGGCCCGACAAGTTCGAGCAGAACGCCTTCTCCAAGGAAGGCAAGCTGGCCATCCTGTCCAAGCTGGTCGAGGCCGAGGGCTTCGAACGCTTCCTGCACAAGCGCTTCCCCGGCACCAAGCGGTTCGGCCTGGACGGCGGCGAGGCGATGGTCCCGGCGCTGGAGCAGGTCATCAAGCGCGGCGGCTCGCTGGGCGTCGACGAGGTTGTTCTCGGCATGGCCCACCGCGGCCGCCTGAACGTGCTCGCTGCCGTAATGGGCAAGCCCTACAAGGTCATCTTCCACGAGTTCCAGGGCGGTTCGGCCGTGCCGAGCGACATCGAGGGATCGGGCGACGTCAAATATCATATGGGCGCCAGCTCGAACCGCGAGTTCGACGGCAACCACGTCCACCTGTCGCTGACCGCCAACCCGTCGCACCTGGAAATCGTCAACCCGGTGGTTCTGGGCAAGGCGCGCGCCAAACAGGCGTTCGACATCCGCGAGGCCAACGAAGGCGTGCCGGAAGGCCAGTGGGCGCTGGATCGCTCCAAGGTCGTGCCCCTGCTGATCCACGGCGACGCCGCCTTCGCCGGCCAGGGCGTGGTGGCGGAGTGCTTCGCCCTGATGGGGCTGAAGGGTTACCGCACCGGCGGCACGCTTCACTTCGTCATCAACAACCAGATCGGCTTCACCACCAGCCCGCGCAACTCGCGCTCGTCGCCCTATCCGTCGGATGTGGCCCTGATGGTCCAGGCGCCGATCTTCCACGTCAACGGCGACGACCCCGAAGCGGTCGTCTTCGCCTCCAAGGTGGCCACCGAATACCGCCAGAAGTTCCACAAGGACGTGGTGGTGGACATGTTCTGCTACCGCCGCTTCGGCCACAATGAAGGCGACGATCCCACCTTCACCCAGCCGCTGATGTATTCGAAGATCCGCGCCCAGCCCTCGACCCGCGAACTATATTCGCAGCGTCTGGTCGCCGAAGGCGTGATCACCCAGGCCGACGTGGACGCCGAGGTCGAGCGGTTCGAGAAATTCCTCGACGAGCAGTTCGAGGCCGGCAAGACCTGGTCCGCCGAGAAGGCCGACTGGCTGGACGGCCAATGGCAGGGCTTCCAGGCGCCCAAGGACGAGCTGCGCGGCGACACCGCCGTGCCGCTGGCCAAGCTGACCGACCTGGGCCACCGCCTGACCACCATTCCCAACAGCGTCGACATGCACAAGACGCTGAAACGCGTCATCGACGGTCGCCGCGAGGCCATCACCTCGGGCCAAGGCCTGGACTGGGCCACGGCCGAGAGCCTAGCCTTCGCCTCGCTGGTCGACGAAGGCTTCCCGATCCGCCTGTCGGGCCAGGATTCGGTGCGCGGCACCTTCTCTCAGCGCCACTCGGGCATCATCGATCAGACGACCGAAGAGCGCTACATCCCGCTGAACAACCTGCGCGAAGGCCAGGCCAATTTCGAGGTCATCGACTCGGCCCTGTCGGAAGAGGCGGTGCTGGGCTTCGAGTACGGCTATTCGCTGGCCGATCCCAATACGCTGGTCATGTGGGAAGCCCAGTTCGGCGACTTCGTGAACGGCGCCCAGGTGGTGATCGACCAGTTCATCAGCTCGGGCGAACGCAAATGGCTGCGCATGAGCGGCCTGACCATGCTGCTGCCGCACGGCTACGAGGGCCAGGGACCGGAACACTCCTCGGCCCGTCTGGAGCGATTCCTGCAACAGTGCGCCGAAGACAATATGCAGGTCGCCAATTGCACGACCCCGGCCAACTATTTCCACATCCTGCGTCGCCAGATGCACCGGCCGTTCCGCAAGCCGCTGATCCTGATGACGCCCAAGTCCCTGTTGCGTCACAAGAAGGCGGTCTCGTCGATGGCGGACCTGGCGGAGGGTTCGGCCTTCCACCGCGTCCTGCACGACGACGCCCAGACGCGTCCCGAGATCGCCGGGATCACGATCAAGGCGGACAAGGACATCCGCCGCGTCATCCTGTGCTCGGGCAAGGTCTATTACGACCTGCTGGACGCCCGCGAGAAGAAGGCCAAGGACGGCCAGGCCGTGGACGACGTCTACATCCTGCGTCTGGAACAGTTTTATCCGTGGCCGATCCAGTCCCTGCGCAAGGAACTGGCCCGCTTCCCGAAGGCCGAGGTCGTCTGGTGCCAGGAAGAGCCCAAGAACATGGGCGGCTGGACCTTCGTCGATCCGTGGCTGGAGCTGACGCTCGACAAGCTGGACGTCGCCTCCAAGCGCGCCCGCTACGTCGGCCGTCCCGGTTCCGCCTCGACCGCCGCCGGTTTGATGAGCCGGCACCTGAAGGAACTCGACACCTTCACGACCGAAGCCTTCGCCTGATACACGTATAAAAGACCGACCTAGAGACGAGCTGGACCTGACATGGCCGATATCCTGACCCCCGCCCTCGGTGAATCCGTCACCGAAGCCACCATCGCGAAGTGGACCAAGAAGGTCGGTGATCCGGTCAAGAAGGACGAACTGCTGGTCGAGCTGGAGACCGACAAGGTCTCGCTGGAAGTCGTCTCGCCCGCCGACGGCGTGCTGGGCGATATCAAGGCGGCCGAGGGCGACAATGTCGTTCCCGGCACGATCCTGGGTTCGGTGACCGAAGGCGCGTCCGCCGCCGCTCCGGCTTCCGCCCCCGCTCAGGCAAAGGCCGCACCCGCCGCCAAGGCCGAGACCAAGTCGGCTCCCGCCGCCGCCGCCGCCCCTGCCGCCGCCGCTATCGACATCATGGTGCCGGTCATGGGCGAGAGCGTCGCCGAAGGCTCGATGGGCAAGTGGCTCAAGAAGTCCGGCGATGCGGTCAAGAAGGACGAACTGCTGGTCGAGATCGAGACCGACAAGGTCGCGGTCGAGGTGTCGGCCCCGGCTGACGGCGTCCTGACCATCGCCGCCGACGAAGGCGCGACCGTCACCCCGAACCAGAAGATCGGCTCGATCTCGGGTTCCGGCTCGGCCGCCGCTGCACCGGCTGCTGCTCCGGCGCCTGCCGCCGCCGCCCCGGCCAACACCGGCTCGGCCCAGGTCTCGGGCGCCAAGAACGAAACCCTGTCGCCCGCCGTCGCCCGCGTCGTCGGCGAGAACAACCTGGACCCGAAGGCCATCACCGCCACGGGCCCCAAGGGCAACATCACCAAGGCCGACGCCATCGCCGCCATCGGCCAGGCTGCTGCTCCGGCCGCCGCCGCCGCTGCGCCTGCCGCCCCGCGCGCCGATCAGCCGCGCGAAGAGCGGGTGAAGATGACGCGCCTGCGTCAGACGATCGCCCGTCGCCTGAAGGAATCGCAGAACACGGCCGCCCAGCTGACCACCTTCAACGAGGTGGACATGACCAACGTCATGGCCCTGCGCGCCCAGTACAAGGACGTGTTCGAGAAGCGCCACGGCGTGAAGCTGGGCTTCATGTCCTTCTTCACCAAGGCCGTCGTCGCGGCCCTGCACGAGATCCCGGCCGTCAACGCCGAGATCGACGGCACGGACATCATCTACAAGAACCACTATGACATCGGCGTCGCCGTCGGCACCGACAAGGGTCTGGTGGTTCCGGTCCTGCGCGACGCAGACACCCTGAGCCTCGCCGGCATCGAAAAGGGCATCGGCGCCCTGGGCAAGGCCGCCCGTGACGGCGCCCTGACCATGGACCAGATGCAGGGCGGCACCTTCACCATCACCAACGGCGGCACCTATGGGTCGCTGATGTCGACGCCGATCCTGAACGCCCCGCAATCGGGCATCCTGGGCATGCACAACATCGTCCAGCGCCCGATGGCCATCAACGGCGAGGTCAAGATCCGCCCGATGATGTATCTGGCCCTCAGCTACGATCACCGCATCGTGGACGGCAAGGAAGCCGTGACCTTCCTGGTCCGGGTCAAGGAACTGCTGGAAGATCCGGCGCGGGCCTTGCTCGACCTGTAAAGACCCTGAAAGGCGGCGACGATCTCGCCGCCTTTTTCTTTGACCCGAGGTTCGCCGATGCTGACCCTGTATACGTCGTCTGGCTCATGCAGCCGGGCCAGCCATATCGCGCTGGAAGAGTCCGGCCTGCCGTATGCGGTTCATCTGGTCGATTTCGCCAAGTCGGACCAACGTCAGCCCGCCTATCTTGCGATCAATCCCAAGGGGCGCGTCCCCGCCTTGGCGACCGATCTTGGCGTATTGACCGAAAGCCCGGCCATACTGGCCTATATCGCCGCGCTTGCGCCGCCGGGCCTGTTGGCGCCGGCCGACCCCTTCGCCTTTGCCCGGATGCAGGCCTTCAACCTCTATCTGGCCACGACGGTCCACGTCGCCCATGCCCATGGTCGTCGCGCCTCGCGCTGGAGCGATGACGCCACCGCCCAGGCGTCGATGGCGGCCAAGGTGACGCAGAACATGCGCGAGGGCTTCGCCCTGATCGAGGCGGATCTGACCGGCGACTGGGTTATGGGCGACGCCTATACGGTCGCAGACCCCTATCTGTTCACCTTCGCAGGCTGGCTGGAAACCGACGGCGTCGACATCGCCGAGTTTCCCAGGGTCCAGGCCCATTTCGAACGGATGCAGGCCCGTCCCGCCGTCCAGCGCGCCCTGGCCGCCAAGGCCTAGCGGGCGCGCTCGAAGACCATCGGTTGTGTCTATTTTGCGCCGGTCGTTAACGATCCGAATCGCCCGGCATTTTCAGCGATTACAACGGCCGAAAATGGTGCCTTATTCCTGCCATGGAGTGGGCGGCGCGCGCGATAGGGATGTTCTACGTCTTGGGCGGACTGATGCTTTTGTATCAGGCCTGGCTCAACTGGCGTCTGCAACGGGCCTTGTCCGGCCTGATCTCCGTTCCCATGACTGAACAGGTCGCTGACGGCGTGATCGCCCTGGGCGGGCTGCTGGTCCTGGCGTCCGGCGCAGCGCTGGCGGCGCTCAGCGCCTGGGCGGTCGTCGCCTTCCTGGCGGGATGGGCGATCCAGGCCGCCTATCTGCTCTGGGCTAACCGTTCCGATCTGAACGATCCCGTCGCCTCCGGCCGACAGCGTTCGGTTCACGCCTTTGCGGGTTACACCGCCGCCACCGGCCTGGTGATGTGGCTGCCGGTCGCCGGCGTGTTGGGCTGATCAGCCGAACTCGGCTTCCAGGTCTGCCAGGCGCGCCGCCTGATCTTCGGCGATCAGGGCGTTCAGCAGGGGGTCGATGTCGCCTTCCATGATCTGGGGCAGGCTGTGCAGGGTCAGGTTGATGCGGTGATCGCTGACCCGGCCTTGCGGGTAGTTGTAGGTGCGGATCCGTTCCGACCGGTCGCCCGATCCGACCTGGGACTTGCGCGTATCGGACCGGGCCAGGTCCTTGGCCTGACGCTGCATGTCGTACAGGCGCACGCGCAGGTTCTTCATCGCCTTGTCGCGGTTCACGTGCTGGGACTTCTCCGACGACGTCACCATGATGCCGGTGGGCAGGTGGGTGATGCGCACGGCGGAATCGGTCGTGTTGACGTGCTGGCCGCCCGAGCCGGAGGCGCGGAAGGTGTCGATGCGGATGTCCTTGTCGTGGATCTCGATCTCGACGTCCTCGACCTCGGGCAGGACCGCGACCGTCGCCGCCGAGGTGTGGATGCGCCCCTGCGACTCGGTCGTCGGTACGCGCTGCACCCGGTGGACGCCGCTCTCGAACTTCAGCCGGCCGAACACGCCGTCGCCGGTGACGGTGGCGATGATTTCCTTGTAGCCCCCGGCGTCGCCCTCGGTCGCCGAATCCAGCTCGACCCGCCAGCCGCGCGTGGAGGCGTATCGCGAATACATGCGGAACAGGTCGCCGGCGAAAAGAGCCGCCTCGTCGCCACCGGTGCCGGCGCGCACTTCCAGCACGGCCGAGGCGTTCTCGTCGGCGTCGCGCGGCGCCAGCAGCAGGGCGACCTCGCGCTCCAGATCGGGCAGGCGCTCGCCCAGCGTTCGCAGCTCGTCCTGCGCCATCGCCGCCATCTCGGGATCGGCCGTCATGGCTTCCAGATCGGCCATCTCGGCGCGGGCGCGGGCCAGGCCCTGAACCGCGTCGGCGACCGGCTTCAGCTCGGCATGTTCCTTGGACAGGCGCACGATCTCGACGCCGTCGGTCGCCGCGCTCATTCGCGCCTCCACCTCATGGAAGCGGTCGAGCACTTGATCGAGACGGGCCTGGGGCAGTCGCAAGACAGAAATATCCTGAAGAAACGAGAGGGGCCGTCCTTACCCGGCGGGGGCGGTCGTGTCGATTGCAAGCCGCTGCGAGCGCCGGGCGCCGCGCTTGTGATCGGCGATGACGCCAGGGTCACGATGGCGTCAGGTGCGGTTACGAAAGAGGGGTGCAACCGTTTAGCTGGCGCCCAGAACCCTGAATAGGCAACCGTGAGGAGGACGCCATGTTCGACCGCCCGCCCCCGTCTGGACCCCATAGGGCTCAACCCGAAACCGACCCTGTCGCCGACAGCGTCGAACGCCTTTGCCGCCTGTACGACACCCGCCTGGTCGAGACCGGCGGAGACCTCTCACCTGAAGACGCCCGGGAGCTGAACGCCATGGCCGCCATCTACGATCTGGACACCGACCGCCCCTCGACCGAGGTCTGGCGCGACCTGCGCGCCGTCGTCACCCGCCAGGCGCCGCTCGATGCCGCGCCGCCGACCGATGTCGAGGCCCTGACCCTGCTGGTGGTCGAGGACGATCCCGACGCCGCCGCCTCCCTGACCGAACTGCTGACCGAGGCGGGCCACAGCGTCGTCGGCCCCTTCCACAACGCGGCGGCTGCCGAGGCGGCTGCGGCGCTGCACAGCATCGACGCGGCCCTGCTGGACATCAATCTGTCGGGCGAGATGACCGGCGTCGAGCTGGCCCAGGTGCTGACCGGGCGCTGGGACGTGCGGGTGATCTTCATCTCCGGCGACGTCGCCGCCGCCGCCCGAAACGCCGACATGGCCGAGGCCCTGGTGCTGAAACCCTACAACGGCGCCCAGATCCTTGAGGCCGTGGCCCGGCTGGGCCGCTCGGCCTGAGAGCGTCCCCACCGGCGAACGGCGTCTTGCGTCCGGCCTCCGGGCGGGCGATCACGGACCATGCTGTCGAACCGGTCCCGCTACGCCCTGCGCGCCATGGTCCATCTGGCGGGTCTGCCCGGCGGCGGGCCCGCGACCATCGCCGAGATCGCAGATGCTGCGGCGGCCCCGCGCAAGTTCCTGGAGGCCATCCTGCTGGACCTGCGCCGTCACCACCTGCTGGTGTCCAAACGGGGCAGGGCGGGCGGCTATGCCTTGGGCGCGCCTGCCGACGCCATCAGCTTCGCCGACGTGATCCGGGCGCTGGAAGGGCCGCTGGCTCTCGCGCCTTGCGCCTCCCGCACCGCCTATGGCCCCTGCGAGACCTGCCCGGATGTCGAGACCTGTCCGCTTCAGCCCGTGCTTCAGGACGGTCGCGACGCCATCGCGGCCGTGTTCGAGGCGCGAACCCTTCTGCAAGCCGCCGCCAATTCTTCTCCTATTGACCGACTAGGGAAATAAACCGCACCGTTCGTCCGCGTTTCAGGGGCCGCCCATGCAAGACTTCCTTCTGTTCCTCCTCGTCGGTTTCCTGGCCCAGGTCGTGGATGGGGCGCTGGGCATGGCCTACGGCGTCATCTCCTCGACGGTGCTGCTGTCCTTCGGCGTGCCGCCCGCGACGGCGTCGGCCAGCGTCCACGCGGCCGAGGTCTTCACCACGGCGGCCTCGGCCGGATCGCATACGGTCAACAAGAACGTGAACTGGAAGCTGTTCGTGCCCCTGGCCCTGGGCGGCGTGGTGGGCGGCGGCCTCGGCGCCTTCGTCCTGACCAGTATCGACGGCGACGTGATCCGACCGTTCATCACCGCCTATCTGGCCGTCATGGGTCTGGTGATCATCTGGCGCGCCACGCGTCAGACGCGCGAGCGCATCTTCCCGCGCAAATTCGCCGGACCTCTGGGTCTGGTCGGCGGCTTCTTCGACGCGGTCGGCGGCGGCGGCTGGGGGCCCACGGTCACCACCACCCTGGTCGGCACGGGTCAGGATCCCCGCGTGTCCATCGGCACCACCAACACGGCCGAGTTCTTCGTCACCTCGGCCATTTCCGCGACCTTCCTCGCCGCCTTGCTGACCGGCCACTGGCAGGAGGCCGAGGGCATTTCGAGCCATGCGATGGCGGTTCTGGGTCTGATCCTCGGCGGCCTGATCGCGGCCCCCTTCGCCGGGATCATCGCCCGCATCGCCCCGCGCCGGGTGCTGACCTACGGCGTCGGCGCCGTGGTGCTTTTGTCCGCCGGCTATCAGGCCCTGCGGCTGTTCAAGATCATCTGAAATGAAAATCGGCGGCGGGTTCACACCCGCCGCTTCATTGTCATGTTCTGGGGCTCAGCGCGCGCGGGCGCGGAAGCGGGTCAGGAATTCCTTGATGTTCTCGCGGATCGCCGCCTCATTGGCTATACGTAGACGCTCACCGGCGACGAGGGCCTGACCCATCGTCGCCGTTCCCGTCGCAGAGACCGTTTCGTCAAAGACGGTGCGTTCGCCACGGGCGACCGTGTAGCGAACCTGACTGGTGACCGTCATGTCGAAGCCGGCCAGCGGCTGCTTCAGGTTGATCAACGACGCCGAAACGCTCATGGGCTGGCCTTCGGTTCCCATATAGCCGGCTGCGGCCAGGGAGCCTTCGAGCGCGGTCTTGAAGTCCGCATTGGAGACCTGCGAGGTCCACAGCGGATTGGTGCTCTGACCTCCGGATACGTTCACGTTCGTCACCGAGCGATAGCCCAGGTCCCCGGCCGAGGCCGTCAGGCCCGGCGTGGCGGAGAGGGTCATCATGGCGGGGTTCGACGGCGTGGCGCAGGCCGCGACGCCCATGAGGGCAGCAAGCAGGCCAGCAACTGCGATGCGGCGGATCATCATTCGCCACCGGCCGGAGTTGCGGCGGGCGTGCGGGCAGCCGCCGCTTCCTCGGCAGGCGTGCGCAGGACGACGGTCAGCGGATTGGGCTTCAGATCGTTCAGGGCGCCGGACGACGCGTCGACGGCCCCACCGATAATTCCGCCGATCAGGACGTTGCCGGCCAGGGCCGCGCCGCCGGCGCCGGACATGCTGCTGGTGATTTCGTGCGTCTGAGAAACATAACCTTCCTTGGACACGGTGATGTTGAACGCGTCCTTGCGTGACATGCGGAAGGTGCAAGGTGTCGCGGCGCACTCGAAACCGTTCGAGGTGGTCGCCTGAGCGCCGGGCGGCGTGCTCTCGACGGTGAACTCTTGCGTGGTGCCGCGCGTCATGGTGGCGCACGCAGGCAGAGAAAGCGCCACGCCGACCAGCGTGAACGCACGCGCGCCAAAGCGCGCGACAGTTTTGGAAATCATTGAACCCTCGATGAAATAGGGTCCGGCCTCCCCAGGCGGACCTATAGCCTAGGTTGCACGTTCATTATCGAGCGTCAATCACGGAACGGTGAAGTTTAACGCGCCGCCTCGGCGGATGGTGCAGGCCTATTCGGCCGCCTGAAGCTCCGCCGCCCGCGCGGCGTCCAGTTCGGCGGCCTTCTGTTCGACCAGGTCGACGATGTGGTCGATCATGCCGTCGTTGGCCTGTTTGTGGGCGATCTTGCCGTTCAGATAGATCATGCCCGCCCCCTTGCCGCCGCCGGTGAAACCGATGTCGGTATAGAGGGCCTCGCCGGGGCCGTTCACGACGCAGCCGATGACCGACAGGCTCATCGGCGTCGAGATATGGGCCAGCTTTTCTTCCAGCAGGGTCACGGTCTCGATGACGTTGAAGCCCTGACGCGCACACGACGGACAGGCGATGATGTTCACGCCCCGGTGACGCAGGCCCAGCGACTTGAGGATGTCGAAGCCGACCTTGATCTCCTCGACCGGATCGGCGGCCAGCGACACGCGGATGGTGTCGCCGATGCCGGACCACAGCATATTGCCCATGCCGATGGCCGACTTGATGGTGCCGGTGCGCAGCGGTCCCGCCTCGGTCACGCCCAGGTGCAGCGGGCAGTCGATGGCCTCGGCCAGCTGCTGATAGGCGGCGACGGTCAGGAAGGGGTCGGACGCCTTCACCGAAATCTTGAACTCGTGGAAGTCGTGGTCCTGCAGGATGCGGGCGTGGTTCAGCGCGCTCTCGACCATGGCGTCGGGGCAGGGCTCGCCGTATTTCTCCAGCAGCTCCTTTTCCAGCGACCCGGCGTTGACGCCGATCCGCATCGAACAGCCGTGGTCCTTGGCGGCCTGGATGACGTCGCGGACGCGGTCGGCGCTGCCGATATTGCCCGGATTGATGCGCAGGCAGGCGGCGCCGGCCTGGGCCGCCTCGATGCCGCGCTTGTAGTGGAAATGGATGTCGGCGACCAAGGGGACCTTGGCCTCGCGGGCGATGGTCTTGAAGGCGGCGGTCGATTCCACGTCGGGGCAGGAGACGCGCACGATGTCGGCGCCGGCCTCTTCCAGCTGGCGGATCTGGTCGATCGTCGCCGCCGCATCGGTCGTCGGCGTATTGGTCATCGACTGGACGCTGATCGGGGCGTCGCCGCCCACGAGAACGGAGCCGACACGAATCTGGCGGCTCTTGCGACGCTCGATATGGCGCCAGGGTCGGACGTGCGTGTGATCGCTCATGGAAGCATCATATAGGCCGATGATGACGGCGGGACCACGGCCGACGTTTCAGTTCGGCGTCGTGGGCGTGGGAGACGGGGCGGACGTCTGCGTTTGGGCCTGGGTTCGGGCCTGAGCCGCCTGGGCCTCGACCTGCGCGCGCGCCTGGGTCGCCGCCAGCTGTTTGGCGGCCTGGTCGGCGCGGCTGTTGAGCTGGGCCAGCGGCGTCAGCACGCCGGCCAGCGGCCCGCCGTACTCGCCGTTCAGATAGACGTCGAAGGCGGCCGGGTCGGACACGTCCACCGTCGCCGCCACGCCGATCGGCGCGCGCCAGGCCTCGCCCGGCGCCATCTGGCGCGCGAACAGGGCCTGCCCGTCGCCCAGCCGCACCACCAGGGCGCCGGCCGTCTTGGCCTGGATCACCACCATCGACGCGTTGGCCGGGGCGCCATAGACGGCGCCGCGCGGGTTGAAGGCCTTCTGCACCGGCTCGGGATTGGCGGCGGCGGCGATGACGGCGGGATCGGTCGGATCGACGCCGGTCAGTTGGGCCTCCAGGCCAGGCGTGATGTAGAGCTGCGGCGTGGTCTGGTCGGGCGGCGCCGCCATGGGCGCACTGAGGGCCAGTTGCGGATCGGGATCGACCCCGCTGACCCAGGTCTTGGGCACCGCAGCGATGTCGGACGGGTGCGCCGCCTGATGCAGGCTGGCGCGCTGGAACACGTTCCAGCCGATGACGGCGACCACCACGGCGACGACGCCGGCGACGATGCGCGGCGAATGGCGTTTCACGTCCTCGAAGGCGATGCCGATGGGCGCCTTCAGCGGCACCGAGGTGTCGGGGCTTTCGCGCTTGAACCGCTCGACCGCCAGCTGCTCGTCAAGAAACAGGGCCGAGGCGTAGGCCCGCACATAGCCCAGGGCGAAGACGCGTGAGGGCAGGGACGACCAGTCGTTCTGTTCCAGGGCGGTCAGGAAGCGGCGATGCACCTTGGTCTCGGCGGCCAGCTCGGCCAGGGACTTGCCCGACCGCTCGCGCGTATGACGCAGGCCCTCGCCCAGGCTCGCGGCGCCGGCGAACTCGGCCGTCGGATCCTGCCCGTCCGATATGGTCTTGATCGCGTCGGGGGCGGCCCCCGCATTCAGCGCCATTAGGCCTGACCCCATGTTCGGGAAAACACTGCGCCCGAGCGCCGTCTATGTCGCCGCAGATAGACGATTGCGGCCCTGCCAGCAACGCCGCGCTTGGGCCATCGGGCGCTGGTCAGACCGCGACGTTCAGCTTGCGCGCCAGGGACTCGATCTCGTTGCGCACCGAGCCGGTGGACAGGTTCAGCAGATTGGCCATGCCGCGCCGCGCCGCGCTCAGGTCCGCCGACAGGATCATCCGCTTGACCGGCCCGACCCCGCCGGCCGGCGCCGACAGACGCGTGAAGCCCAAGACGATCAGGGCGAAGGCCTCCAGCGGACGTCCGGCCAGCTCGCCGCAGATCGACACCGGCGTGCCGGTGTCGGCGCAGGCCTTCTGGATCGACTGAAGCGCGCGCAGGGTCGGCGGCGACAGGGGGTCGTAACGGTCCGAGACCAGCGGATTGGTGCGGTCGGCGGCGTACATATACTGGAACAGGTCGTTGGTGCCGATGGAGACGAAGTCCGTCAGCGGCAACAGGGCGTCCAAGTGCCATAGCAGCGACGGACATTCGACCATGGCCCCGACGCGCAGCAGGGCCGGCAGGGCGCGCCCGCGACGCTTGGCCCAGGCGCATTCGATGTCCACCAGTTCGCGCGCGGCCCGGAACTCATCGACCGTGGCGATCATCGGGAACATGACCCGCAGCTCGCGCCCGGCCCCCGCCGCCAGCAGCGCACGAAGCTGCATTCGCAGCAGCGACGGCCGATCCAGGCCCAGGCGGATGGCGCGGCGGCCCAGGGCCGGGTTCTCTTCGCGCTCGGCTTCCAGATAGGGCAGGACCTTGTCGCCGCCGATGTCCAGGGTGCGGAAGGTGACGGGTTTGTCGCCGGCCGCGTCCAGCACCAGCTTGTACAGCGCCGTCTGGGCGTTCAGCCGGGGCAGTTCGTCCGACACCATGAACTGGAACTCGGTGCGGAACAGGCCGATGCCCTCGGCGCCCGTCTCGGCCATGTTCTCCAGATCGACGGCGAGACCTGCATTGGTCAGGACCGTGATCCGCTGACCGTCCAGGGTGACGGCCGGCACGTCGCGCAGCTGGGCGAACTCGGCCTGGCGCTGTTCGCGCACGGCCATGCGCGACTGCACGGCCTCCAGCATGTCGGGGCGGGGCCGCAGATAGGTCTCGCCGGTCTCGCCGTCGGCGATGACCATGTCGCCTTCCGACAGCCGGTCGCGCAGGCCCATCAGGCGGCCGACGCAGGGGATCTGCAGAGCCCGCGCGACGATGGCGGCGTGGCTGGCGGCCGAACCTTCTTCCAGCAACAGGCCCTTCAGCTTGTCGCGCGGATACTCCAGCAGGTCGGCAGGCCCCAGGTTCCGCGCCACCAGAATGGCGTCGTCGGGCAGTTCGCGCTCGCCCGGCTTGTCGCCCGCCAACACGCGCAGCAGCCGGTTGGCCAGGTCCTCGAAATCGTGCAGCCGTTCGCGGATATAGGGGTCGCGCGCCTGGGCGAAGCGGGCGCGGTGTTCGTTCCTGACCCGGTCCACCGCCGCCTCGGCCGTCAGGCCGTTGCGCACCGCCTCTTCCAGCGACCGGTTCCAGCCCCGGTCGTCGGCGAACATGCGATAGGTCTCCAGCACCTCGAACGAGGGACCGGCCAGGCCCTGACCCTTGTCCAGCATGACATCCAGGCCGGTCTTCAGAGTGGCGAGCGCCAGCTTCAGCCGCGCCTCCTCCATCGCCGGGTCTTCGGACAGCAGCTTTTCGGGGGGCAGGGGCGCCTCGTGCAGCACCACATGACCAAAGGCCAGACCGTCCGAGAACTTCTGTCCTTTCAGCCGCTCGGGCCGGTGGGGCGCCAGTTCGACGTCGCGCAACTCGTCCAGGGCCAGCAGTTCGCCGGAGGACACCGTCTCGGACAGGACCATGGCGATGGTCTGGATGTCCTCGACCTCTTCCTCGTCATAGCGCCGCTCGGTGCGGTTCTGGACGACCAGGACGCCGATGGCCCGGCCGCCCCGCAGCAAAGGGGCGCCCAGGAAGGCGTGATAGGGGTCTTCGCCCGTTTCCGGCCGATAGGAGAAGGACGGGTGCGACGGCGCGTCCGACAGGCTGATGGGCTGGGCCATCCGCGCCACCTCGCCCACCAGGCCCTCGCCGGGGCGCAGGCGGGTGTTGTGGACGGCGTCGGGGTTCAGGCCTTCGGTGGCGAACAGCTCAAGCTCGCCCGAGGCGCGGCGCAGATAGATGGAGCAGACTTCGGCGACCATCGACCGGGCGATGATCCTGACGACCATGTTCAGGCGGTCCTGCGCGGGGGTCGCGCCCGCGCCGGCCCCGCCCAGAGCCTCGCGGATCTGGCGCAGGAGGATCCGAGGTCCCCTGGTCATCGCGCCGCCTGCCGGCATCATGTCTCCCGCGCCCTTTTCGTGGATATAGGCGCCCTGTTCAGATCACCTATACCGCGTCCAGGCCGTAAGCCGAATGCAACGCCCGAACCGCCAGTTCGGCGTATGCGGCGTCGATCAGGACGCTGATCTTGATCTCGGAGGTCGAGATGGCCTGGAACTTGACGCCCTTTTCGGCCAGGGCCCGGAACATCAGCTGGGCGACGCCCGCATGACTGCGCATGCCGACGCCGACGACCGACACCTTGGCCACGTCCTCGTCGATGCGGATTTCCTCGAAGCCGAGTTGCGCCTGGCTGGCCGTCATCAGCTCGGCGGCGCGCACGGCGTCGCGGCGGCCCGTGGTGAAGGTCAGGTTGACGGTGCCGGCCGTGCGCGACTGGCTCTGCACGATCATGTCGACATTGACGTTGGCCTCGGCCAGGCGCGTGAAGACGTCTGCGGGGGCGTCCACGCGGTCGGACAGGCCCAGCAGGGTGATGCGGGCCTCGTCACGGCTCATGGTCACACCGGACACGATACGTTTTTCCACGATCTCCTCCTCGTCGCAGATCAGGGTTCCACCCTTGTCGGGCATGACGCCATTTGCGTCGGGTTCGATAAAGCTTGAAAGCACGCGCACCGGCACCTGTTTGGCCATGGCCAGCTCGACCGAGCGGGTCTGCAGCACCTTGGCACCCAGGGACGCCATCTCCAGCATCTCTTCGTACGACACCTTGGCCAGGCGGCGCGCGCGGCTCTCGATGCGCGGGTCGGTCGTATAGACGCCGTCCACGTCGGTATAGATGTCGCACGGCGCGCCCAGGGCCGCCGCCACGGCGACCGCCGATGTGTCCGAGCCGCCTCGGCCCAGGGTGGTGATCTTGCCGTCCGTCGTCACGCCCTGGAAGCCGGGGACGATGGCGATCTCGCCCGAATCGACGGCCGCGCCCAGCTTCTCGCCGGGGATGTCGACGATGCGGGCCCGGGCGTGGGCGTCGTCCGTGATGATCGGCACCTGCCAGCCCATCCACGACCGGGCGTTGAGGCCCATGTTGCGCAGGGTCAGGGCCAGCAAACCAGCGGTGACCTGCTCGCCCGAGGCGACCACCACGTCATATTCGTCATCGCTCAGCGGCAGGCCGGCGGCGGCCGGTCCCGCGCCGTCGGTCCAGGCGACCAGTTCGTTGGTCTTGCCCGCCATGGCGGAAACGACGACGGCGATCTTCTTGCCCGAGGCGGCCTCGGCGGCGACGATCCGCGCCGCGCGACGAATGCGTTCGAGGTCGCCCATCGAGGTGCCGCCGAACTTCATCACCAGTCGTGTCGTATCGGGCCGCGTCATCGTGGCGTTCCGCCCCCTGCTTGCGTGAAAGGGCGCGAAGGTTCATCCCTCGCGCATGACCGCTTCTAGCGACGCCGCACCGTCTCGCCTACCCCGCGAAGGGCATGGTTTTCCGCAAAATTCGTCCGAAGGCGCGTTCGGCGCATCGATCGACCCCGCCGATGTGGCCCGCTTTTCGGCCCAGGCGGCCGAATGGTGGGACGCTAAGGGGCCGTTCGCGCCTCTGCACCGGTTCAATCCGGCGCGTCTGGCCCTGATCCGCGACCAGCTTTGCACCCGCCTTGGCCGCGATCCCAAGGCGCGTGCGCCCTTCGAGGGCCTGACCCTGCTGGATGTCGGCTGCGGCGGCGGACTGATCGCCGAGCCGATGCGGCGGATGGGTTTCACCGTCACGGCCATCGACGCCTCGTCCGAGAATATCGGCACGGCGCGCGCCCATGCCGAGATGGTCGGCCTGGACATCGCCTATCGCGCCGCCACGGTGGAACAGATCGAGGCCGAGGGCGCGGGGCCGTTCGACGTGGTCCTGACCATGGAGGTGATCGAGCACGTCGCCGACCCTGAGGCCTTCGTGCGCGCCTGTTCGCGCCTGGTTCGGCCGGGCGGGATCATGATGGTCGCCACCCTGAACCGCACGCTGAAGTCGCTGGCCCTGGGCAAGGTCGCGGCGGAATATATCCTGCGCTGGGTGCCGGCCGGGACCCACGACTGGCGTCAATTCCTCAAGCCCGAAGAGATCCGCGCGATGCTGGCCGCCGAGCCGGTTACGGTCGAGGGGCCCTACGGCCTGAACTACGACCCGCTTCACGACCGCTGGAGCCAGACCGACGACGCGGGCATCAACTATATGATGGTGGCTACGCGGGGCTGACCCGGTCCTCTCCTTCCCCTTCATGGGGAGGGACGGCGAAGCGGAGCGGAGCCCGGGTGGGGTCGTCAGGACGTTGCGCTCGCCCTATCCAGCCCCACCCTGATCGCTTCGCGATCGTCCCTCCCCATGAAGGGGAGGGAGAAAATCAGACCTTCTCGGCCCGTTTGCGGGTCCAGCTGTAGAGGCCGAACACCGCCGCCGCGAAGACGACGATCCCGGCCAGCATGGCGGGCCAGCCGGAGCCTTCGGGGATCATGGCGAAGGGCGCTTCGCTGTTCGTGCCGACGATGACGCTGGCGTAGAAGACGCCGAACAGGCTCTCGCCCACGATCAGGCCGGACGCCAGCAGCACGCCCATGCGGCGCGCCACATCGGCGAACCGGGTCGTCTTGACCGCCTTGTCATAGACCCAGCCGACCACGGCGCCGATGACCAGCATGGTCGTCACCGCCGCCGGCAGATAAAAGCCGATGCCCACGGCCAGAGGCGGCAACTTGACCTTGCCCTTGGTCGACTTGGACACGACGGCGTCCAGCACGATGATGATCACGCCGATCACCGCGCCCAGACCGATCAGGTCCCAACGCAGGTCGCCGCCGATGACGCCGCGCGCCAGGGCCGAGATCAGCGTCGCCTGGGGCGCCGCCAGCGGCTCGTTGGCGATGCCGGGAGGGCCGCCCTCGAACCCGAAGGCGCCGTTCAGCTTGTTCAGGATGAAGGGGATGACCAGGGCGCCGGCGATGACGCCGACGATCAGGGCCAACTGCTGGCGCCACGGCGTCGCATCGACCAGCTGGCCGGTCTTCAGGTCCTGAAGGTTGTCGTTGGCGATGACGGCGACGGCGAACACCACGGCCGTCACGATCAGGGCGAAGGCGATGATGGAGCCGTCGGCCGGCACGCCCGCGATCTTCATCACGCCCAGCATCAGCAGCGAGGCGACGATGATGGCCAGGATGCCGACGCCGGACACCGGGCTGTTCGAAGAGCCGATAAGCCCGGCCATGTATCCGCAGATGGCTGCCACCGCGAAGCCGATCAGCACCACATAGACCAGGCCGCCGATGACCAGCAGGGGGGCGGACGCCGCCAGCGTCGGCGACGCCAACGCGATCCAGGTCAAGAGGCCGGCGATGGCGATCAGGGCGGCCACTGACACGGCGCCGACGATCTTGATCGGAATATCCTGCTCGGCGCGTTCCAGCACCTCGCCGTGCGAGCGTTTGGACTGGGCCGCCAGGGCCGAGGTCAGGCCGCCGATCAGCGGTCCGGCCAGCTTGATTAGGGTCCAGATGGCCGCCACGCCGATGACGCCGGCGCCCATGAAACGGACCTCGCGGCTCCAGACCGTCATGGCCAGTTCTTCGGCAGGCGTTCCGGCGGGCAATGTTGCGGCGATAGAGGGCAGGCCGTGCGACGTGAGCCAGGCGATGGTGTCGGGGCTGGTCAGGATCGGCACGGCGATGACCCAGGCCAGGATCAGGCCGAACAGTTGCGCCAGGCCGACCGTCAGGCCGATCAGGTGCCCGGCGCCCAAGAGCGCAAACTGCATGCCGAAGCCGACGCCGGTCGCGCCGCCGCCCAAGGCGGCCGGAAGCTTGAAGAACTTGGCCGCCTCGCCCGCGAAGACGCGGCCCGCGACCAGCAACGCATAGCCCGACGACACGACAGCGCCCGCGACCACGACCCACAGGCCGGACTTGTTCTCGCGCAGGGCGCTTTCGGTCTGTTCGGCGCCGCGCGAGCCGACCTTCAGCACCTCGGCGGCGGCGACGCCCTCGGGGTAGGGCAGGCCGCCGTTGGTCACCAGGGCGCGTCGCAGCGGGATCGAGAAGGTCACCCCCAGGATGCCGCCGAAGATGCAGATCAGGGTCGATTCCCAGAACGGAAACTCCAGCCACCAGCCGATCATCACCAGGCCGGGCAGGACGAAGATGATCGAACTCATGGCGCCGCCGACCGAGGCGACGGTCTGGACCGTCATATTCTCCCAGATGGTCGAGGTGCGGAAACCGCGCAGGATCGCCATCGAAATGACCGCCGCGGGAATGGCCGAGGCGAAGGTCAGGCCCACCTTCAGGCCCAGATAGGTGTTGGCGGCGGTGAAGACCACCGCCAGCAAAACGCCCAGCACCAGGGCGCGGAGGGTGAGTTCAAGCCGACCCTTGGGGGCGGCGGCAGCGTCTGTCATCGGCGAATTCCCACGTTCGCGCGGACGTAAGCGCATTATGTCGCAGGCGGCAACGGGTCTCAGGCGATCGCGATGTTCAGGACGCGGAGCTTGCGTCGCCGAAGCGCCGCCGAGGCGATCTTCAGGCCGCGATAAAGCAGGGCCAGCACCAGGGCCGTCACCGCCCACGACAGCAGAACGTCCGACAGGAAATGGCCGCCGAAGACGATGCGGTTGGCCGACAGGCTGACGGCGTAGGCCAGGGCCAGCCCTCCCGCGACAGGCCGCCAGCGACGCGGCGCCAGCACCAGGGCCGCCGCCACCATCCAGGCCGCGCCCGCCCCCTCGCCCGAGATGAAGGAACAGTTGGACTGACAGGCCGTGCTGGGCAGCCAGGCGGCGGTGAAGACCTCGTCGCCGCCGAAGACCCGCACGTCGATCGGCCGCGCCCGACCCCAGATGTCCTTGAACAGGCCGTTGACCACCAGTCCCGGCCCCAGGGCCAGACCCGCGATCACGAACAACGCCCTGCGCCCCGCCAGATCGGCCTTTCGCCGCCGCAGCAACCGCCAGATCCACCGCCCCACCGCCGCGAGCAGCATCATCGACATCACCAGGGTCGAGCTCTTGCGCAGGGCGCGCAGCATCGGATCGTGGGACAGATAGAAACCGTCGCGCGCCCGGTGGAACAGGCCGCTGACCGCCAGGTCCACGCCGGGGAACAGCAAAAAGGCGGCGCTCAGTCCCACGATGGCGGCGGCGGCGAGGATGGCCGTCTCCTCGCTGGACAGCCGTATCCGCCATCGAAAGGCGACAGGCTTTCGATGGGTCGGCGGGATGGCGTCGGCGGTGAAGTCCGTCATGATCGTCCCCCCGGATCGTCGTCCGCCCTCCATGCCCTCTAGGCGTGTCGGCGCCGTGTCGATCTTGCGACGACCCCATGATGTGCGACCTGGCTTGGCGGGGCCGCACGGGCGGGCTAGGACCGCTCATGCCTGAACTTCCCGAGGTCGAAACCGTCCGACGCGGCCTGACGCCGGTGCTGGAGGGCGCGCGGCTGTCGCGGGTCCGGATCAACCGGCCCGACCTGCGGTTCCCCTTCCCCGAGCGGTTCGTCGAACGGCTGGAGGGGGCGACGGTCCAGCAGATCGACCGCCGGGCCAAATATCTGCTCATGCCCCTGTCGATCGGCGAGACCTGGATCACGCACCTGGGCATGACCGGCCGCTTCACCCTGGACGGAACCCTGCTGGGCGAGTTCGAGGAGGCCGCGCCCATCGCCGGCAAGCACGAACATTTCAGCGGCTGCGCCATCCGCGACGGCGCCGCGACCCGCATCGGCTATGCCGACGCCCGCCGGTTCGGCTTCATGGGCCTGATCCCCACCGACCAGGTCGAGACCCATCCCTGGTTCGCCGGCCTGGGTCCCGAACCCCTCGGCAACGGTTTTTCCGGCGCCCATCTGGTCGAGGCCTTCTCCGGCAAGAAGCAGAACATCAAGGTCAGTCTGCTGGATCAGCGGATCGTGTCCGGCCTGGGCAATATCTATGTGTGCGAGGCGCTATATCGAGCCCGAATCTCGCCCCTGGTCGCAGCCTGCAAGGTGTCGAAGGCCCGGCTGGAGCGTCTGGCGACCGAAGTCCGCAACGTGCTGAACGACGCCATCGCGGCGGGCGGCTCGACCCTGCGTGACTTCGCCAACGCCGAGGGCGGCCAGGGTTATTTCCAGCACCGGTTCGACGTCTATGGCCGCGAGGGCGAGCCGTGTCGCGGCGAGAAATGCATCGGCGTCGTCGCCCGCATCGTCCAGGGCGGCCGCTCCACCTTCTACTGCCCCTCCTGCCAGAAGGCGTGACGCCATGAGCGACCGCATTTGTCTGTTGCGCGGCGTCAATGTCGGCGGGGTCAAGGTCCCGATGGCCGAGCTGAAGGCCATCGCCGTCGAGGCCGGCTTCGGTGATCCACGCACCCTGCTGGCCAGCGGCAATCTGGTGGTCGAGAGCGACGCCGGACCGGCCGATGTCGAGGCGCGGCTGGAGCGAGGGATCGCCGCTCATTTCGGCCGCCCCATCGACGTGATCGTACGCACGCCCGAGCAGTGGTCGGCATTGATGGCCGCCAATCCGTTCACGGACGAAGCCGGTCTCGACGGGTCCAAACTGCTGGTCATGGTGATGAAGGCCGGAATTAAGGACGGAGCGGTCGAGGCGCTGCGCGGCTTCGCGGCCGGCGACGAACGGGTCGAACCCGTCGGCGGCGACCTGTTCTTCTGGCATCCCGAAGGCCTCGGTCGGTCGAAGATGGCGGAAAAGGCCCAGCCGCGCCTGATCGGCGTCGGCACCGGCCGCAACTGGAACACGGTGCAGAAGCTGGCCGCCATGGTCGGGCTGGAGGGCTGAGCGATGCGCAAGATCCATCTCTGGATCAGTCTGGTGGTCGGCGTCCTGGTCTGGGGCGCCTATTTCCTTCACTTCGTTCAGGGGCTGCGCGCCGGCGACCTGGGCGGTCTGGTATGGTGGTTCGTCGCCGCCCTGATCGTCGCCGCTGTGGCCGAGGCCGCCGCCACCGGCCTGATCGCGCGCCTGTTCCGCCGCCGCGCCCGCGTGCTGGACGAGGGGCCGACGCTTCAGGCGGCGCTGAAGGCGGGGCATGTCGCCCTGATGCTGCTGGTCGGCCTGATCCTGCTCGCGGCCCTGGTTCTGGCCTTGTCGTCCGTCTTCGGCTGGACGCTGGACCTGTCGGGCGCGCGGGGTCAGGTGATCGCCGCCAATCTGCTGCTGGCCATGGTCGTCGTCGCCGAACTGGTGCGGGCGGGCCTGACCCTGGCGTTGATGCCCCGACGATAGTCCATGCGCTAGTCGGGTCGCCTTCGCCCCTGTATGACCGCCGTCAAAGGAGACCGACCATGGCCGACACCTATTCCAACCTGCTGATCGAACGCCACGCCGACGGCTATGCGGTGGTGACCCTGAACCGGCCCGAGGCGCTGAACGCCCTGAACTCGGCCCTGTTCAAGGACCTCGCCGACTTCCTCGACAGCGTCGAGCACGACGACAGCGTGCGCTGCCTCATCCTGACCGGCTCGGGCGAAAAGGCCTTCGCCGCCGGGGCCGACATCAAGGAGATGGCGGATCAGACCTACGCCCAGATGTACACGGGCAACTATTTCGCCCTCGGCCACGACCGTATCACCCGGTTCCGCAAGCCGATCATCGCCGCAGTCAACGGCTTTGCTTTGGGCGGCGGGTGCGAGCTGGCCATGCTGTGCGACTTCATCGTCGCGTCGGACAAGGCGAAGTTCGGCCAGCCCGAGATCAACCTCGGCGTCGCCCCCGGCATCGGCGGCTCCCAGCGCCTGACCCGCCTCGTCGGCAAGTCCAAGGCCATGGACATGGTCCTGACCGCCCGCATGATGGACGCGGTGGAAGCCGAGCGCGCCGGCCTCGCCTCGCGCGTCTTCCCGCACGACACCCTGCTGGAGGAAACCCGCAAGATCGCCGCGAAGATCGCCTCGCAAAGCCCGCTGGCGGTCATGGCCAACAAGGAGATGGTCAACGCCGCGCTGGAGACCACCCTGACGCAAGGCGTCCAGTTCGAACGCCGCCTGTTCCACTCCCTGTTCGCCTTCGAGGACCAGAAGGAGGGCATGTCCGCCTTCGTCGAAAAGCGCAAACCGGACTTCAAGGGGCGATAAGCCGCAAGCGCGCCGTCAACCGATCGCCGTGATCGGGCGTTAGGGACGAATGATGACCCGTCTCTTCGTTTCGCTTGTGGCGACCCTGTTCGTTTTCGTCCCTGCGGCCCAGGCCCAGGCCCAAGGTCGGCTGCCGGTACAGGTGCCGGCCTTCAGTTCCAGCCGCATCATCGTCGAGACGCGCGGGACCGGGCCGGACATCATCTTCATCCCCGGCCTGGGCTCGACGGGGTCGGCCTGGCGCTCGACGGCGGATCGGCTGGATGATCGCTACCGCGTGCATCTGGTCACCCTGCGCGGCTTCGGCGAAACCGATATCGGCGACAATGTCGGCGGGGGTCTCGCCGGGCCGGCCGCCAGCGAGATCGACCGCTACATCCGCGAGCAGCGGATCGACCGCCCCGCCGTGATCGGCCATTCGCTGGGCGGTCAGATCGCGCTGCGCGTCGCCGCCGATATGGGCGACCGGATCGGGCGGGTGATGGTGGTCGATTCCTCGCCCTTCTTCCC
Source organism: Brevundimonas sp. TWP2-1 (assembly GCF_049897645.1). Lineage (NCBI taxonomy): Bacteria > Pseudomonadati > Pseudomonadota > Alphaproteobacteria > Caulobacterales > Caulobacteraceae > Brevundimonas > Brevundimonas sp. TWP2-1. Next base: position 1,925,095 of record NZ_JAFCWR010000001.1, on the reverse strand, counting down.
GTCTCTGGTGGACGCCCGCGCGACCTCGGCCCAGGTCGAGCCCCTGGCCCGGCTGGGCTATCAGGCCCTGCTTCTGTTCGGCGACCAGGCGCTGAAGTCCCAGGTCGCGGCCTTCGGCGTGGACATGGGGCTGGCCGGCGACATGGTGTTTCAGGGCTTGGGCCTTCAGGGCGGCGACCGGCGCGTCCTGGCCCAGGGTCTCTATGAAGCCCTGACCGTGGACCTGCGCCCGCGCCTGTCCCAGATCAACGCCCCGGTGACGGTGGTCTATGGTTGGACCCGCGACGCCGACAGTCCCCGCAATCGGTTGGAGGGCCTCTATCGCTACGGCTTCCAGGGCCTGCCGCGCACCGCCCGGTTCGAACGGATCGAAGGCGCCCAGCACCAGGTGATGATCGAACAGCCGCAGCGCTTCCTGGCGGCGGTTCAGCGCTTCCTGAGCTGACTCGTTACTCCGTCAGCGCGTCGATCACGACGCCCTCGGTCAGCAGTTGCGGCAGGATTTCCGGCTCGGCCTGACCCGGTCGATACAGCAGATACAGCGGCACGCCCGAGCGGCCGTGCGCCTGCAGTTCGCGCGTGATGGCGTCGTCGCGACGGGTCCAGTCGCCGACCAGATAGGCCGCGTTCGCCTGCGTCATCGCCTTGGCGACGCGGGGCGAAGACAGGGCCGCCCGCTCGTTGATCTTGCAGGTCACGCACCAGTCGGCGGTCAGGTTGACCAGCACCGGCCGTCCCGCCGCCGTCGCTTGCGCCACCGCCTCAACCGACCAGGGCTGGGCGGCCAGGGGTCCGCTCTCGCCCTGGGGCGCGGCGTCCGCATCCCGCGCAGCGCCGGCCGCAGCTCCGGCCAACCCGATGGCCATGACGCCGGCGACAGTCGCGCAGATCGTGGCCAGCACGGGCCGCTCGCCCCGCTGGCGGGCGGCCTGGGCCAGCCCCAGCAGCCAGGCGGCGAAAGCCAGCAGCAGCGCCGCCGTCAGCAACAGACCCAGGGCATCGACCCCGCCCTGTCGCGTGAACACCCACAGCAGCCACAGCGCCGCCCCGTACATGGGAAAGGCCAGGAGACCCTTCAGCCGCTCCATCCACACGCCCGGCCGGGGCAGGCGCGACAGCAGGCCCGGCGACAGGCTGATCGCCAAATAGGGCAGGGCCAGACCCAGGCCCTGCATCAGGAAGACCGCCAAGGCCATTGGCCACGGCAGGACCAACGCCGCGCCCAGGGCCGCCGCCATGAAGGGCGCGGTGCAGGGCGCCGCGACCACCACGGCCAGAACGCCGGTGAAGAAGGCGCCGGCCGCGCCGGGCAGGCGCGACAGCGGCCCCGACCCGGCGTTCTGCATCCCTGCCCCGACATGGAAGACGCCCGACAGGTTCAGCCCGACCAGCAGCATGATCAGGGCCAGGGCCGCGACCACGCCCGGCGACTGAAGCTGGAACCCCCAGCCGATCGCCTGACCGGCCGCCCTCAGCGCCAGAAGCGCGCCCGCCAGCACCAGGAAGCTGACCAGCACCCCGGCGGTGAAGGCCAGGCCGTCACGCCGCGCCCGCGCCGGATCGTGCGCCGCCGCCGACAGCGACGCCGCCTTCATCGCCAGGACGGGGAAGACGCAGGGCATCAGGTTCAGCACCAGCCCGCCCAGCAGGGCCAGACCCAAGGCCTGAAGAAAGACCAGCACGCCTGTCCTGGCCGGCGCCGATGTCGCCTCGTCCAGCGGCGCCAATGCGCCCTGTCCCTGCGCGCCCGCTAGCGGCGGACCGGGCTGGGCCGTGATTTCCCACGCGCCCCTGTCGGTCGCCAGGACGCCGGCCAGCGGCGCCGTCGCCGCCTCTCGACCGGGCGTCAGCGTCACGCTCACGCCATTCGGCCCTTTGGTCCCCGGCTGCACCGCCGCATGGTCGATCCGTCCGCCCTCGTAAGGATAGAAATAGACTTGGCCGATGTCGGCGCCGGCCAGCGGTCCGCCCGTCGCGGTCAGGACCAGTTTGCCGGCCTCGACCGCGACGCGCGCCTCGATCCCGGCCGGGCGGGGCGCGGTCTCGACCAGCCGCTCGATCTCGGCGCCCCAGGGTTTGGCCAGCGGCGCAGCGCCCTCGCGCACCGGCAGGGCCAGCGACAGGGTCAGCGGCTCGGGCACGCACATCTGGTCGCTGCACACCAGGAACAGCACATCCGTGGTCAGGGTCAGCACCTCGCCCGGCCGGGCCGAGGCCGGCACATGGATCGGCACGGGCAGCAGGACCGCGCCCGAATAGCCGTAGTTCATCAGGCTCATCAGCCGCTGGCGGCTGGGCAGGGGCCACAGGATGGGGTCGGCCGTGACGCCGTCGGGCAGGGTCCAGACCAGGCTGGTCGCCCCGCCGCTGTCGCCCGGATTGCGCCAATAGGTGTGCCAGCCCGGCGCGATCTTCTGGCGCACGGCGACCACGGTGGTCGAACCGGGCGCGACCCATTGCGACATCGGGACCAGTTCGGCCTCGATCCGCTCGGTCCTTTGCGGGCCGAAGGCGACGAGGCCGGAAGGCTGGCTCTGGACCGGCTGGGCCTGAACCGTCGAGAGCGACAGCAGGCACAGCAACAGACCGGCGAGAAAGGCGAGGGGGCGCAAAGGGCGATTTCCGACGTTGCAGGCGGCCGCAACCTAGTCCCTCGGTCGCCCCCGCGCCATCACCTCATCGCCGCAGATCAGTCGTCGCAGATCAACGCGGCGACGTCTCGATGAACACCTCGGCGCGGCGGCGCAGCAGTTCGTCCGCGCCCGAGGCGTTGACGGCGCCCGCATCGCCGGCGGCGTTCACTTCAAAAGCCGGCGCCGGCATGCCCGCGCGGGTCAAAGCGTCGGCCACGGCAAGCGCACGGCGTTGCGACAGGCTCAGATTGGCCTCGACCGTGCCGGTCGCATCGGCCAAGCCCAGCACCCGAACATGGTTCACGCGGCATTCCTTGGCCTTTTCGGCGGCGGTCTGCAGCAGCACGGTGGCGGCGTCGGTCAGTCGCGCCTGGTTCTCGACGAAATAGACGTCGAACCGGCCCGAGACGCAGGGCGATTCCCCCACCACCAGCGCCTCGCGCTTCGGCGTCGGCGCGCACGCCGCCAGCAGTCCCATCGCCAATATGGCCAGCCCAGTCGATCGCTTCATCACAGCCCTCCCCGGCTTTGCCGGCCCATTACGCAAAAGAGGCGGCCCGTCCTTCGACAAACCGCCCCTTCAACCTAGCGCCGGTCGCTGACTTTCGCGACCGGCAACTGATCATTGATCAATAACGGCGCTGACCGTTGTCCCAATAGCACTCGTCCTGACGATTATCGTAGCAGTAGTAGTAACGGCCTTGATTGTCGCGGTAGCGCTGCTGGTTGTTGCGGTCCTGGTTGGAACCGCGGACCGCGCCGGCTGCGCCGCCCAGGGCGCCACCGATCAGGGCGCCGGTGGCTGCGTTGCCGCCGCCGACGTTGTTGCCGATGATGGCGCCGGCGACGGCGCCGAGGCCGGCGCCGATGGCGCCTTGGCGGACGGTCTGGTTGGTGCCGCCGTTGTTATAGCCGTACGGGTCGCTGGCGCAGGCCGAAGCCAGAAGGCCGGCGCCGGCAATTGCGATAATCGCCTTGTTCATGGTGAAATCCTTTGTCCCTGGGTGTTCGCCCCTGTGGGCAGCAAACGTATCCTCGCGGCTTAGGTTCCGCATCGCGCAGCTGTGTGCACAAATATGGTGACGCTTGGACGGAACGGCGGCGTCCGCGAGGCGTTCGGCCGCCATGACCGATGTCACTCAAACCCTTTCCGACGCCGACGAACGCCCTGCGTTGACGCCTCATGCCCAGATCAGACACGCCGTGATGCTGGTCAATCCGCTGTCCGGCAGTGTCGGGCCACGCGCTGCGGCCGAGGCCGAGACGATCTTGGCCGGCTATAATCTGAAGGCACAGATCATGACGTTCGAGGGCGGGAACTTCGATCAAATCATCGCCGACGCCTTTGCGGCCAAGCCTGACGTGATCTTCGTTCTGGCCGGCGACGGCACGGCGCGCTCGGTGGCCTCCAAGGCCAGCCCCAACGGTCCGATGATCGCCCCCCTGCCGGGCGGGACCATGAATATGCTGCCCAAGGCGCTGTATGGCACGGCCGACTGGAAGCTGGCCCTGAAGCGCGCGCTGGAGGAGGGCGAGCCCCAGGCCGTCTCGGGCGGCGAGGTCCAGGGCGAATATTTCTACTGCGCCGCCATCCTGGGATCGCCCGCCCTGTGGGCGCCGGCGCGCGAGGCCATGCGGACCGGCAAGATCAAGCTGGCCTGGCAATATGGGCGGCGCGCGTTGAAACGCGCCTTCTCGGGCCGACTGCGCTTCACCCTGGACGGCGGCGAGAAACGTCGCACCGAGGCGCTTGTGCTCATCAGCCCGATGATCTCCAAGGCGATGGAAGATCCCATTGGGCTGGAGGCGGCCGCCATGGACCCCAGCGACACGACCCAGGCCTTCCGTCTCGCCGCCACGGCGCTGTTCAGCGACTGGCGCCAGGATCCGGCCGTTTCGACCCGGCCGGCCAAGTTGATCGAGGTGCGCGCCCGCTCCAAGATCCCCGCCGTGATCGACGGCGAGCCGTTGCTGCTCAAGCCCGAGGCCGTCATCCGCTTCGTGCCCAAGGCCTTCAAGGCCCTGGCGCCCCGACCGCCGTCGGCCGAGGACAGCATCTAGTGGGTCGTATTCTCCAGTTTTCCGACGTTCACTTCGGTTGCGAACACAAACACGCCTGCGCCGCCGCCCTGGACTACGCCCACGCCACGCCCAACGACCTGGTTCTGATCACCGGCGACATCACGCAAAAGGGGTTCCCGGACGAGTTCACGGCGGCCGGCGAATGGATGCGGGCCATGCCCGAGCCGCGCTTCGTCATCGTGGGCAATCATGACGTGCCCTATTGGGACGCCGTCGCGCGGGTGCTTCATCCGTGGCGCGCCTTCGAGACCGCGACGGGCTTTCCCGCCCACGACGGTCAGTTCCTGGGCAAGGACGTCATGGTCCGCGGCGTGGTCACCGCGCGCGGCTGGCAGGCCCGACCCAACTGGTCCAAGGGCGTCATCGACCTGGACCAGACGCGGCGTGCGGCCGAGGCCCTGCGTCAGGCGCCGATCGGCACGCTGAGAATTCTGGCCTGCCACCATCCGTTGATCGAGATGGTCGGCACGCCGATGACCGGCGACGTCAAGCGCGGCGACGAGGCCGCGTTGATCTTCGCTGAAGCCGGCGTTGATCTGATCATGACGGGCCACGTCCATGTGCCCTTCGCCATGCCGATCCCTCTGGCCGACCGCTGCTCCTACGCAGTCGGATGCGGAACCCTGTCGCACCGCGAGCGGGGGGCGCCCCCAGGCTTCAACCAGATCGACTGGGACGCCAAGACGATCACGGTCACGGCCCTGGCCTGGGACGGAGCCAGCTATCGCTCGCACCAGGTCTGGCGACTGCCGCGTCGTCAGGACACCCGAAACGCCGCCACCGCGCCCAGCCCTGTCGAGCCGGGCGCATTGGAAAAGGCCTTTCTTCCCGACGCCAAGCCTTAACGGAACGGCGGCTCGTCGAAGGCGCGGAGTTTGCGCGAGTGCAGGCGCGGGCCTTCCTTGCGCATCAGGTCCACCGCCTGGATGCCGATCTGCAAGTGTTCGGAGATCGAGCCTTCGTAGAAACGGTTGGCTTGGCCCGGCAGCTTGATCTCGCCGTGAAGCGGCTTGTCCGACACGCAAAGCAGGGTCCCGTAGGGCACGCGGAACCGATAGCCTTGCGCGGCGATGGTGGCGCTTTCCATGTCGATGGCGACGGCGCGGCTCTGGTTGAAGCGCAGCGCCGACTTGGAATAGCGCAGCTCCCAGTTCCGGTCGTCGGTGGTGACCACGGTGCCGGTGCGCAGGCGCAGTTTGACCTCGTCGCCCGGCATGCCGCTGACGGACTTGGTGGCGTCGTAAAGGGCGCGCTGGACCTCGGCGATCGACGGGATGGGGATATCGGGCGGCAGGACCGCGTCCAGCACATGGTCGTCGCGCAGATAGGCGTGGGCCAGCACATAGTCGCCGATGGTCTGGCTGGCGCGCAGGCCGCCGCAGTGACCGATCATCAGCCAGACGTGCGGGCGGGTGACGGCCAGGTGGTCCGTGATCGTCTTGGCGTTGGACGGGCCGACGCCGATGTTGACCAGGGTCACGCCCTTATGGCCCGGCGCGGTCAGGTGATAGGCCGGCATCTGGTGCTTCTTCCAGGCCGTGTCGCTGATCGCAGCCTCGGGGTTCGGCGTGTCGCGCGTGATAACGACGCCGCCCGCGCAGGAGAGCGTCTCGTAGGGCGAACCCGGCGTCTGAAGCTGTTCGATGGCCCAGCGCACGAACTCGTCGACATAGCGATTGTAGTTGGTGAACAGGACGTAGGACTGAACGTCGTCCACCGGCGTTCCGGTGTAGTGTTTCAGCCGCGCCAGCGAGAAGTCGGTCCGCAAGCCGTCGAAGTGCGACAGGGGGAAGTCGCCGCCCATCTCGAACAGGCCGTCGGCGATCTCGTCGCCGATATGGGCCAGGTCCGTGGTCGGGAACCAGCGCGCCAGGGCGGCCGTCATCGACCGGTCCAGCGCGACCTCCAGCCCGTCCGTCACATAGGGGAAGGGGATCTCCTGCTTGGACACCGCGACCTCGAAGGTCGCATTATACTCCTGCTCCAGCAGGCCCAGCTGTTCGGTCAGATAGGGGCGGAACAGGTCCGGCCGCGTGATGGTGGTGGCGTAGGTTCCCTGTTTCGACAGCCGGGCATAGGCGCGCGGCTCCAGGTCCTGGGGGCGATCCCCGTCCCAGCGGATGCGAAGTTCGGGATAGGCGAACACCCCTTCGGCGCGTTTCAGCGGATCGGGCCGCGCGCCGGTGTTGACGAAATCCCGCACGGCGTCGCGCAGGTTGGTCACGGATTGGGTGTAGAGGGTTTCGAGGCGGTCCAGCGCCGCCTGTGCTGTCATCTGTTCTGTCATGACTTCCTCTAGCGAAGCTTCTTGGCTTTGGCGAGGCGCCTGGCGTTCAAGCTTGATTTCGCTGCCCCGACTTCGCTGCATTGCAGCAATTTGTGACAGGGCTGCGGTTGCGGATCGGGGCGTGACGGCGCATCTGGCCCAAATGTCTTCTTCCCTCGCGTCAGCGCCCGCCAAGAAGGAGCTCGGCTTCGTCGAGTTCGTCTGTCTCATCGCCCTGATGATGGCGCTGAACGCCCTGGCGATCGACTCGATGTTGCCGGCCCTGCCGCACATCGGCGCGGACCTGAATGTGGCGACCGACAACGACCGCCAGTGGGTCGTGACCGCCTATCTGCTCGGGTTCGGCGGGGCCCAGCTGTTCTACGGCCCGCTGGCGGACCGGTTCGGACGCAAGCCCGTCCTGCTGTTCGGCGTCGGCGTCTATGTGCTGTTCAGCCTGCTGGCGACCCTGGCGCCCACCTTCGACATGCTGATCCTGGCCCGCATCGGCCAGGGCCTGGGCAGCGCCTGCACCCGCGTGCTGGCCGTCTCCATCGTGCGCGACCGCTATGAGGGCCGCACCATGGCGCGGGTCATGTCCTTCAGCTTCCTGGTCTTCCTGGGCGTGCCGATCCTGGCGCCGTCGCTGGGACAACTGATCATGCTGGTCGGGCCGTGGCGCTGGATCTTCGCGGGCCTGGGCCTGATCGGCGTGGCGTTGATCGTGTGGGCGACCCTGCGCCTGCCCGAGACGCTGAAGCCCGAGGATCGCCTGCCGATCCAGTTCAAGCGTCTGACGGCGGCCTACAAGATCGCCCTGACCGACCGCACGGCCATCGGCTACACCCTGGCCATGACGGCGATCACCGGGGCCCTGTTCGGCTTCATCAACTCGTCGCAGCAGATCTTCGCCGATGTCTTCCAGGCCGAGGCGGCGTTTCCGGCCATCTTCGCCCTGATCGCGGGCGGCATCGCCGTGGCCTCAATCGTCAATGCGCGGCTGGTGGTGAAACTGGGCTCGCGCAAGATTTCGCACACGGCCCTGATCGGCTTCACCGCCATTTCCGCCGTCCATGCCGGCGTAGCGATCAGCGGGCATGAATCGATCTGGACCTTCGCCGTGCTGCAGACCCTGACCATGTTCTGTTTCGGCCTGCTGGCCGGCAACTTCGGCGCCATGGCCATGGAGACGATGGGCAAGATCGCCGGCACCGCCGCCTCGATCCAGGGCTTCATCTCCACCATCGTCGGCTCGCTGCTGGGCTTTGCAGTGGGCCAACAGTTCAACGGCACGACCATACCGATGTCGGTGGGCTTCACCGTCTTTGGTTTGATCGCCCTGGGCTGGGTGCTGTTCGCCGAGCGGGGACGGCTGTTCCGCTCCCATTATCTGCCGCCTGCTGCTGCGGCATGAGGTCGGTTTGACCGAGACTTGATCTTTTCGGCGTTTCCGCGCGTTCTCCGGCCAATCGTTACGGTCAGCCCAGGAAAGCCTCGATGAAGCGCAAAGCTCTCGGTCTCGTCTCCGCCCTCGCCCTTGCCGCCGCAATGGGGCTGAGCGCCTGCTCCACCACGACCGGGGGCGGCTCGATGACGCCGCCCGCCGTCGCTCCGGCGCCCGGTCCCGATGCGGTCGACAGCCACACCTACGCCCGGCCCGAGATCGCCCGCGTCGTCGACGTCGCGCTGGACCTGACCGCGAACTTCGAGGCCAAGACCCTGTCGGGCACGGCGACCCTGGACATCCTGGCCGTCCCCGGCGCCAATGAGGTGATCCTGGACATCCGCAACCTGGACATCCAGGACGTGCGCGACGCCGCCGGCCAGCCGCTGCGCTATGTCGTTGGCGACAACGACGCCATCAAGGGCCAGCCCCTGACCGTCTATTTCCCCGCCTTCGCCGCCAACGAACGCCGCAAGATCACCGTCCGCTACTCGACCCGTCCCGATGCGGCGGCCCTGCAATGGCTCAGCCCGACCCAGACGGCGGGCGGCCAGAAACCCTATCTGTTCAGCCAGGGCCAGGCGATCCTGACCCGGACCTGGGTCCCGACCCAGGACAGCCCCGGTATCCGCCAGACCTATTCGGCCCGCATCACCGCCCCCGCCGACCTGACCGTGGTCATGAGCGCCGACCAGCTGACGCCCAAGGGCGAGCCGGCTGCACCCAATTCTGAAGGGGGCGGCATGAAGACCTGGCGCTTCCGGATGAACAATCCGATCCCGCCCTATCTGATCGCCATCGGCGTCGGCGACATCGCCTTTGCACCCTTCGACGAGCGTTCGGGCGTCTGGACCGAGCCCAGCCGCCTGCGCGCCGCCGCCGCCGAGCTTGAGCCGACCGCCGAAATGGTGGACGCGGCCGAGAAGCTGTACGGCCCTTATCGGTGGGGCCGCTACGACCTGCTGGTCCTGCCGCCCAGCTTCCCGTTCGGCGGGATGGAAAACCCCAAACTGACCTTCGCCACCCCGACCATCATCGCCGGCGACCAGTCGCTGGTGTCGCTGGTGGCGCACGAGCTGGCGCATAGCTGGTCGGGCAATCTGGTCACCAACGCCACCTGGAACGACTTCTGGCTGAACGAGGGCTTCACCACCTATTTCGAGAACCGGATCATGGAGTCGGTCTACGGCTATGATCGCGCGGTTCAGGAACAGGTGCTGAGCTGGGACGGGTTTCAGGACGAACTGAAATCCCTGCCCGCCGACGACACCCGGCTGCACCTGAACCTGCTGGGTCGCGATCCCGACGACGGCATGAACACCATCGCCTATGACAAGGGTTCAGCCTTCCTGCGCACCATCGAACGCATCGTCGGCCGTGAGCGGTTCGACGCCTGGCTGCGCGGCTATTTCGACCGCAACGCCTATCGGCCGATGACCACGGCCATGTTCCTGGCCGACATCCGCACCCATCTGGTGAACGGCGACGCAGCCCTGGAATCCGAACTGCAGCTGGACTCCTGGGTCTATCAGCCCGGTCTGCCGTCGAACGCCATGGCCCCGGTGTCGAACGCCTTCACGCCCGTCGATGCCGCCGCCGTCGCCTTCTTCAAGGACAAGGGACCGGCCTCGGCCATCCCGTGGGCCGACTGGAACACCCAGCAGCGCCAGCGTTTCCTGGGCTGGCGTCCCGAGGGGCTGGCTGCCGGCGCCGACTGGCTGACCAACGCGCAGCTGGCCGATCTGGAACGCACCCTGAACCTGGCGAACGAGGGCAATGCCGAACTGACCTTCGGCTGGCTTCAGATCGCCCTGGCGCATCGCTATCAGCCCGCCGTCGCCACAGCGGACGCCTTCCTGACCAGCCAGGGCCGCCGCAAGTTCGTCCTGCCCCTGTTCCAGACCCTGTGGAACGAAGGCGACTGGGGCCGCCCCATCGCCCGCCGCATCTACGCCGAGGCCCGGCCTCTGTATCACCCGGTCACCAGCGGTTCGGTCGATCAACTGGTGGGACGTCCGTAAGTGAAATCGTCTCCTCCCTGCGAAGCGGGGAGGGCGACTGCGCGCAGCGTGGTGGAGGGGCTCTTGAAGTCCCACGGACGCCTGCGATGCGTCGAATAGCCCCTCCGTCACGGCGCGAAGGCGCGCCGCGCCTCCTCCCCATTTCATGGGGAGGAGACGGCTCGGGGCTGCCCGGTTCTGATCCTATAGGTTGACCACCGTCGCGCCGTCCTCGGCCACCAGCCGCTCGGCCAGGACGGCGCGGTGGCAGCCGGCGTGGTTGGCCTCGAAGCACAGCAGGGCCACGCGTTTCTCGCCCGCCAGCGCCTTCACCCGCTCGTATTCCACCTGGGCCTGAGGCTCGGCCAGGTGATCGGCGAAGATGGCGCGCATCTCGGCGACCCGGCCCTTGCGCGCGGCGTCACGGCCGGCCTTGGGCGTGCCCAGGCCGCGCAGGTGCAGGTAGTCGATCCCTTCCGCCTTCAGGCTCTCGCCCAAGATCGTCTTGGAAAAGCCGGCGCGGCGTGAGGCGGCGACGGCGCGGACATCGACCAGGGTCTCGACTCCCGCCGTCTTCAAGCGCGCGATCACCTCCGCCTGGGTCGCGCCTTCGTAACCGATGGTGAAAAGCTTCATACACATCAGATGGGCGACGACGGGCGGATCGCCAGCGTCGCCGTGAACGCCCGCGTTGCGGTGCGGCGCCCTATCGTCTATCCCGCCGACACGGATTTCGACTGGAGCTTTCCCCATGGCTGACCTCGCCCCCGGCGTCGTGACTCTCTTCGGAGGATCGGGCTTTATCGGGTCGCAGGCGGTGCGCGCCCTGGCGCGTCGCGGCTGGCGCATTCGCGTGGCCGTGCGCAACCCGGTCCTGGCCATCGAGATCCAGCCGCTGGGCGATCCCGGCCAGATCCAGTTCATGCGCTGCGACATCACCAGCGCCGAGGATGTGGCCGCCGCCGTGCGCGGCGCGGACGCCGTGGTCAATCTGGTCGGCGTCCTGCACGACGCGGGCGGCAAGCGCGGCTTCGACGCCGTGCACACTGAAGCCGCCAAGACCATCGCCTCGGCCGCCAGGGCGGCGGGCGTCCAGCGTCTGGTCCAGATCTCGGCCATCGGCGCCGACGCCGCCAGCCCCTCGGCCTACGGCCGCACCAAGGCCAAGGCCGAAGAAGCCGTGCGCGCCGTCTATCCCGATGCGGTGATCCTGCGGCCTTCGCTGGTGTTCGGCGCCGGCGACGGCTTCCTGAACCGCTTTGCGTCCATGGCGACGATGTCGCCGGTCCTGCCGCTGATCGGCGGCGGGGAGACCCAGTTTCAGCCGGTCTATGTCGGCGACGTCGCCGAAGCCATCGCGCGCGGCGTGACCCGCGTCGATGCGGCGGGCCGCACCTTCGAACTGGGCGGGCCGAGCCTCTACACCTTCCGCGAAGTGCTGGAGCTGGTGCGCCGCGAGACCGGGCGCGACCGGATGCTGGTCCCCGTGCCCTTCGCCGTCGCCAGGCCCCTGGGCTCGCTGCTGCAACTGAGCCGGTTCGTCGGCGTCACCCCGCCGCTGACCCGCGATCAGGTGCTGATGCTGGAGAAGGACAATGTCGTGGCCCCCGACGCTCTGGGCCTCGGCGACCTGGGCATCGATCATCCGGCCGGCATGGCGGCCATCGCCCCGTCCTATCTGTGGCGCTACCGCGTCGGCGGCCAGTTCGCCGAAGCCCCCGCGCACTGAACGGGCCACTGAATTAATCCCCATCCGATGAGACCACAGGCCGCCTCTCGCCGCCTGTAGGACTTCGCTTGCGGGAACAAAGAGTGCACAGCTTAAGGATGCCGGCCACGCAGCCCCAGTTCTCATCGACCGATACGCCTGACCTGAACGACGCGCGGGCCCTGCTGTCGCGCGTCTGGGGGCACGCCGATTTCCGGGGCATGCAGGGTCAGGTGGTCGAGCAGATCCTGTCCGGCGGCGATGTGCTGGCCGTCCTGCCGACCGGCGGCGGCAAGAGCGTCTGCTACCAGATCCCCGCCATCCTGCGCCCCGGCCTGGGCCTTGTGGTCTCGCCCCTGATCGCCCTGATGACCGACCAGGTCGAGGCGTTGAAACAACAGGGCGTCGCTGCGGCTCGCCTGGATTCCGGCGTCTCGATGGACGAACGGTCGGCCATCTGGGCCGCCGCCCGCTCCGGCGATCTGGACCTGCTCTACGTCTCGCCCGAAGGCCTGGCGGCCGGGGCCATGATGGACCGGCTGGCCGAACTGCCATTGAGCCTGATCGCCATCGACGAGGCCCACTGCGTCTCGCAATGGGGCCACGACTTCCGCCCAGACTATCGCAACCTGGGTCTGCTGGCCGAGCGGTTTCCCCATGTGCCGCGCATCGCGGTGACGGCCACGGCCGACGCCCGCACCCGCGACGACATCCTGCGCTCGCTGCGGCTCGAAGAGGCCAAGGTCTTCGTCGACAGCTTCGCCCGCCCGAACCTGCAACTGTCGGCCGAGCGCAAGGAAAGCGCCTCGCGCGCCAAGACCGACGCCCGCGTCATCGAACTGGTGCGCGAGCGGCGCGGCAAGCCGGGCGTCGTCTATTGCGGCAGCCGCGACGGCTGCGACCGCGTGGCCCAGGCGCTGCGCGACGCCGGGACCAACGCCATCGCCTATCACGCCGGCATGGACAACAAGGAGCGGGACCGCCGGCTGGAACGGTTCCTGGCCGAGGAGGGCGCCGTCATGGTCGCCACCATCGCCTTCGGCATGGGGGTCGATAAGGCCGACGTGCGCTTCGTCATCCACGCCGATCCGCCGGGCAGCCTCGAGGCCTATTGGCAGGAGATCGGCCGGGGCGGCCGCGACGGCGAACCGGCCGAGGGCATCACCCTGTATGGCCCCTCCGACATCGCCTGGGCCCTGCGTCGGCTGGACAGCCGCCCGATGGCCGAGGAGGTCAAACAGGTCCAGGTGCGCAAGGCTCGCCAGCTGTTCGCCATGCTGGACGGCGCCGTCTGTCGCGCCCAGGCCGTGCGCCGCTATTTCGGCGAGACCGATGCGGAGCCTTGCGGCGTCTGCGACATCTGCGGCGACCCGCCTCAGCTCTATGACGCCACCGTCCCCGCGCAAAAGGCCCTGGCGGCGGTCCAACGGCTGGGCGGCCGGTTCGGACGGGGCCGGATCGTCGACCACCTGACCGGCCGCACCAAAGCGGTCCAGCCGTGGGAGCAACAGCTGTCGACCTGGGGCATCGGCGCCGACATCTCGCCCAACGGCTGGCGCGACATCGTCGATCACCTGCTGTTCGAAGGCCTGCTGGTCGAGGACGCCAACGACGGCAAGCCTTTGGTCGGTCTGGGCGACGGCGAGGCGGTGCGCGCCGTCTACAAGGCCGAACGCAAGATCGAAGTGCGGCGCGTTCCCGCAGGCTTCGACGCCGGCACGCGCTCGGGCAATTCGCGCAATCGCCGCGACCGCACCGGCGAGGGCCGCAACGCCGCCCTGGAGACCATGGACGCCGACGTCCGCGCCCGGTTCGAGGCCCTGCGAGCCTGGCGCCGCGACCGCGCCTCGGAACAGCATGTCCCGCCCTATGTCATCTTCCAGGACAAGACCCTGCTGGAAATCGCCCAGGCCGAGCCGGGCGACCTGAACAGCCTCGGCGCCATCTCCGGCGTCGGTCAGTCCAAGCTGGATCGTTACGGCAAGGGCGTTCTGGAGACGCTGAACGCCCTTTAGATGGCGTCAGACTTCCGGCTGCGGCGGGGCGGTGATGACTTCGACGTTGTCGTTCAGCAGATAGGACAGTTCCGACAGGGCTGTGGCGCGTTCGGCTGGGTTGGCGGCGGCCTGAACGGCCTGAACCTTCTTGGGCATGTCCTCGGAGATGCCGCGCAGGATGCATTTCAGGTCGCCGTCGGTGCCGCGTTCCTTCAGGATCAGGTGGCCCTGCATGTCGAGCGCGGCCAGCTGTTCGGCCTGGGCCTTGAAGCCGGTGAAGGCCTGGCTGGTGAAGAAGGCGGCGTCGTCGGCGGCCTTGGCGGCCGCCCAGCCGTCGACCATGGCCTTCAGGCTGGTCGAGCGCGAGATGATGTCGGCGAACAAGGGCTCGCCCGCCACGGAGATCGGCGCGCCGACGGCGGCCGGCGGCTGATCGGCCGCCAGGGCGACGGCGGGATTGGACATCGCCAGGGCGATCGAAAGCGCGAGGCCGCAAGACATGGGGATGACTTCCTGTTTCACCGTCCGCTAGGACGTTGAACCTCTTTACCCCCGACCCGTAAACGAGTGTTTACCTTCTCCAACGCCCACATCATCGACCGAGGACGCCATGAGCCGCGACGACGCCTGGAAGACATTCGATCGCACCGCCGCCGAGGCGGGCCAGACCCGGATCGTGGATCAGTTCGCCGCCGATCCTGATCGGCTGGCGCGGATGTCGGTCGAGGCGGCGGGCCTGTATCTGGACCTGTCGAAACAGAGCTGGACCAAGGCCGCCTTCGACGCCTGTCTGGATCTGGCGCGGGCGTCCGACGTCGAGGGACGTCGCGCGGCCCTGTTCGCCGGCGAGGCGGTCAACCTGACCGAGGGGCGGGCCGTGCTGCACCCGGCCCTGCGCGCCGCACCGGGCGCCGACTTTCACGCCTTGGGCGAACCGGTCTCGGCCGAGGTGGACGCCGTGCGGGCGGACATGAAGACCTATGCCGACGCCGTGCGCTCGGGCGCAGAGGCGGGGGCTACAGGCAAAAAGTTCGAGGCCATCGTCCATGTCGGCATCGGCGGATCGGACCTGGGGCCGCGCGTGGTCTGGGACGCCCTTCGCCCGCTGGACCCGGCCATCGACCTGCGGTTCGTCGCCAATATCGACCCGCGCGACATGGCCGAGGCCCTGACCGGCCTGGACCCCGAAACCACCCTGGTGGTGGTCGTGTCCAAGACCTTCACCACCCAGGAGACCTTGGCCAACGCCGAGGCGGCCAAGGCGTGGCTGGCCGCGTCCCTGCCAGCCGAGGGCATGACCAGACATTTCATCGGCGTGACGGCGGCGCCGGACAAGGCGGCGGCCTTCGGCTGCGGCCGCACCTTCGCCTTCCGGGACTGGGTCGGCGGTCGGTATTCGCTGTGGTCGGCGGTCAGCCTGTCGTGCGGCATCGCCCTGGGCTGGGACGTGTTCGAACAGATGCTGGCCGGGGCTGCGGCCATGGACGACCATTTCGTCTCGGCCCCGCTGGAGCAGAACGCGCCGATCCTGTTGGCCCTGGCCCAGGTGTTCAACGTCGACGGCCTGAACCGACCGGCCCGCACCGTCGCCCCCTACGCCCATGCCCTGCGCCGCCTGCCGTCCTTCCTGCAGCAGCTGGAGATGGAATCGAACGGCAAGCGGGTGCATCGCGACGGCACGCCTGTGACGCGTCAGACCTGTCCGGTCGTGTTCGGCGAGCCCGGCACCAACGGCCAGCACGCCTTCTTCCAGCAGATTCACCAGGGACCGCAGATCGTCCCGGCCGAGTTCGTCATCGTCGCCAAAACCCATGCCGACGCGCCGGAGAGCCCTCTGTGGTCCAACGCCCTGGCGCAAGGGCAGGCTCTGATGCTGGGCAAGACGACCGAGGCGGCCAAGGCCGAGGGCCTGGCCCAGGGCCTGTCGGAGGAAGAGGCGACCCGTCTGGCGTCCCACCGCACCTTCACCGGCAACCGCCCCTCGACGGCCATCGTCATGGACCGCCTGACGCCCGAGACCCTGGGCGCCCTCTTGGCCCTCTATGAGCACAAGACCTTCGTCGAGGGCGTGATCTGGGACATCAACAGCTTCGACCAGTGGGGCGTCGAACTGGGCAAGGTCCTAGCCAAGGCGATCCTGAAGGACGTGGACGCCGGGGGGCCGTCCGCAGACCTGGATCCGTCCACGGCGGGGTTGATGACGCGGCTGATGGGCTGACCAAGAAAGGGCCCGGCCTTGCGGCCGAGCCCTTCATTGTCTTCAAACCGTCGAGCGACTACCAGCGGCGGTCGTGGCGGTAATCCCGGCGATCGTCGCGGCGGTCATAGCGTTGCTCGCGGCGATAATCGCGGTAGTCGCGGCGCTGTTCGTAGCGCGAGTCGCGGCTGTTGATGCCGTGCTCGCGTTCCCAGTGGCCCTGGTTCCGGTAGCACTGGCCGCCGCGATAATATTCGCAGCCCGAACCCCGGTTTGAGGACGACGCCACGGCGCCGATGGCTGCGCCGCCCAGGGCGCCGCCGGCGATGTAGCGGCCGTCGCCGTTGCCGTAGATGGCGCCGGCCAGACCGCCGACGGCGGCGCCGATCAGGGCGTTGCGACCAGTGTCGTCGCGATCACGCGATTGGGCCGAGGCCGGGGCGGCCATCAGGCTCATGGCGACGACCGGGGCGGCGACGGCGGCGGTGATCTTCAGCAAGTTGGACATGGTCGTCTCCTTTTATTTTCCGACCGGTTCGGCGTTTCCGAGAGAGGAAATGCCTCCAGCGTTGAAACGGTTCTGCCAGCCCCCGCTTGAACAGCCCCGGAGCCCGCCATTCATTTTCGGTTCATTTGTCGCGGAAGTTTCGCAGACGGCCGGCGACGGCGCGCTTGACGTCGCCCTGCGCTCTGACTACCTCCCGCTCGCGTTAGCACTCTCGACGGTCGGCTGCCAAAACGGTGATCGAAGAGAGGCTGACCCACCGTTTTCAAGTCGCCCCCGTCCGGGGGTACATAAGGAGAGAACCGATGGCGTTTCGTCCGCTCGGCGACCGCGTGCTTGTTAAGCGCGTTGAAGAAGAATCCAAGACCAAGGGCGGGATCATCATCCCCGACACCGCCAAGGAAAAGCCGCAGGAAGGCGAAGTCGTCTCCGTCGGCCCCGGCGTTCGTGACGAATCCGGCAAGGTCAACGCCCTGGAGCTGAAGGCCGGCGACCGCATCCTGTTCGGCAAGTGGTCGGGCACGGAAGTGAAGATCGACGGCGACGACCTGATCATCATGAAGGAATCCGACGTCCTGGGCGTGCTGTCCTAAGCACCCGACGTTCGCGTTTCTTCAATCAATCCATCTAGATAGGAGCTGCCCGCATGGCCGCTAAAATCGTACAGTTCAACACCGACGCGCGCGACAAGATGCTGCGCGGCGTCAACGTCCTCGCCAACGCCGTCAAGGTGACGCTCGGTCCCAAGGGCCGCAACGTCGTGATCCAGAAGTCCTTCGGCGCCCCGCGCTCGACCAAGGACGGCGTGTCGGTCGCCAAAGAGATCGAGCTGGAAGACGCCTTCGAGAACATGGGCGCCCAGATGATCCGCGAAGTCGCTTCGAAGACGAACGATAAGGCGGGCGACGGCACCACCACCGCAACCGTCCTGGCGCAATCGATCGTGCAGGAAGGCCTCAAGGCCGTCGCCGCCGGCATGAATCCGATGGATCTGAAGCGCGGCATCGACAAGGCCGTCACCGCCGTCCTCGCCGACATCAAGGCCTCGGCCAAGAAGGTCGAAAACAACTCCGAGATCGCCCAGGTCGGCACCATCTCGGCCAACGGCGACGCTGAAGTCGGCGAAATGATCGCCAAGGCCATGGCCAAGGTCGGCAACGAAGGCGTCATCACGGTCGAGGAAGCCAAGACCGCCGAGACCGAGCTGGACGTCGTCGAAGGCATGCAGTTCGACCGCGGCTACCTGAGCCCTTACTTCATCACCAACGCCGACAAGATGGAGGTTCAACTCGAAGAGCCTCTGATCCTGCTGTTCGAGAAGAAGCTGTCGTCGCTGCAGGCCATGCTGCCGATCCTGGAAGCCGTCGTGCAATCGGGCCGTCCGCTGGTGATCATCGCCGAGGACATCGAAGGCGAGGCCCTGGCCACCCTGGTGGTCAACAAGCTGCGGGGCGGCCTGCGCGTCGCCGCCGTCAAGGCGCCGGGCTTCGGTGATCGCCGCAAGGCCATGCTGGAGGACATCGCCGTCCTGACCGGCGGCCAGGTCATCTCGGAAGATCTGGGGATCAAGCTTGAGAACGTCACGATCGACATGCTCGGCAAGGCCAAGAAGGTCACCATCACCAAGGACGACACCACCATCGTGGACGGCGTCGGCGGCAAGGAAGAGATCGAGGCCCGCATCGGCCAGATCAAGCGCCAGATCGAGGACACCACCTCGGACTACGACAAGGAAAAGCTGCAGGAACGTCTGGCCAAGCTGGCCGGCGGCGTCGCCGTCATCCGCGTCGGCGGCTCGACCGAAGTCGAAGTGAAGGAAAAGAAGGACCGCGTCGACGACGCCCTGAACGCCACGCGTGCAGCGGTTGAAGAAGGCATCGTCCCCGGCGGCGGCATCGCCCTGCTGAAGGCGACCAAGGCGCTTGACGGCCTGACCGGCGACAACGCCGACCAGACCGCCGGCATCGCCATCATCCGTCGCGCCATCCAGGCCCCGATCCGCCAGATCGTGGAAAACGCCGGCGTCGAAGGCTCGATCGTCGTGGGCAAGGTGCTGGAAAACAGCTCCGCCACCTACGGCTTCAACGCCCAGACGGAAGAGTACGGCGACCTGGTCGCCATGGGCGTGATCGACCCGGCCAAGGTGGTTCGCACCGCCCTGACCGACGCCGCCTCGGTGGCCTCGATCCTGATCACGACCGAAGCGGCCGTCGCCGACGCTCCCAAGAAGGGTGGCTCCGGCGGCGCCCCCGACATGGGTGGAATGGGCGGCATGGGCGGCATGGACTTCTAAGTCCAAGCCAGCCGACGCTGAAATGCAGAAGGGCGGGGTCGCGAGACCCCGCCCTTTTTGTTTGGCTCACTTCCCTGTTCGCGAAGGCGAACGGAGAGGACAGGCGGTCGCGTCAGCGAGCGCCAGGAGAGGGCGACCGGGTGTCAGAAGCGGGCAGAGAGATCGTTGCCGTCCAAGTCGCCCCCTCCTGATCGTTACGCGATCTGTCCTCCCCATCGGCCTGCGCCGATGGGGAGGTGAGGGTTATTGTCTCAAAACTCCGAGATCGCGCCCGGCCGGCGTGAGCGGGTCTTCAGCCACATGACGCCCAGCAGGTCCGAGAAGGACGCCCGAAGCCGGCCCCAGTTGGTGTATTTCGAGCGGCCGACCTCGCGGTGGCGGTGGTCCACGTCGAGGTACTGGTTCCTGAACCCTTCGCGGATCATCAGGGCCGGCAGGTAGCGGTGGATGTGATCGAAGTAGGGCAGGCGCAGGAAGACGTCGCGGCGGAAAGCCTTCAGCCCGCAGCCGGTGTCGTCGGCGTCGTCGCCCAGCAGGCGGCGACGGATGCGGTTGGCCCAGATCGAGGCCTGGCGCTTGGCCTCGGTGTCCTGGCGCTTGGCGCGGCGGCCGCCGACCAGGCCGACGTCGGCGGGGGCGGCCAGCAGGGCGTCGACCAGGCGCGGCGCGTCGGCCGGCGGGTTCTGGCCGTCGCCGTCCATCGTCACGACGACCGGCGCGCGGGCCGCCAGCACGCCGGTGCGGACCGCGCGGCTCTGGCCCGCATTGGTCCCGTGGGCCAAGACGCGCAGGGCCGGCAGTTCGGCCATGGCGGCTTTCAGCTCGGCCAGGGTGGCGTCCCTGGAGGCGTCGTCCACGAAGATCATCTCGTAGGATCGTCCGTCGAAGGCGGCGGCGATCTCGCGCGCCAGGGGCACGGCGGCGCCGGCCTCGTCATGGACGGGAACGACGACGGAAATCTCGGGTGTCTCGACGGTCATCGCCGCTCCATAGAGGATAACGACGGCTTAGGGGAGACGGCTGACGACGGCGCGGTCGCCGTGTAAGGAGTCTGGAATGAAGACTTTTGATCTGGATGGCCGCATCGCCGGCTGGCGAGGCCCGCTCCTCGCGGCCCTGCTGACGCTGATCGCGGGCTTGCCCGGCCTGTTGCTGCTGCCGCCGCTGGACCGCGACGAGAGCCGCTTCGCCCAGGCCACGTCCCAGATGCTGGAAAGCGGCGACTATGTCGATATCCGCTATCAGGACGAGCCGCGGTGGAAGAAGCCGGTCGGCATCTACTGGATGCAGGCCGTCGCCGTCGGCCTGACCTCGGATGTCGAGGACCGCGAGATCGCCCCCTATCGCATCCCCTCCCTGCTGGGCGCCATGCTGGCGGCTTGGGCCGTGGCCTGGGCCGGGTCGGCCATGCTGGGCAGCCGGGTCGGCTTCTTCGGCGGGGCCATCATGGGGGCGACCTTCCTGCTGTCGACCGAGGCGGGGATCGCCAAGACCGACGCCATGCTGTGCGGGGCGACCACCCTGGCCATGGCGGCGCTGGCGCGCATCTATATGGCGACACGGGCGGGCGAACGACCAATCCGGCTGCACAAGCTGCTGTTCTGGATCGGCATCGGCCTCTCGACCCTGATCAAGGGGCCGATCGGGTTCCTGGTCATCGCCCTGGCCATCATCGCCCTGTCGATCTGGGACCGGAACGTCAAATGGCTCTATCGCCTCGGCTGGGGCTGGGGGCTGCCGCTGGTCGCCCTGATGGTCGGGCCGTGGGCCATCGCAATCACCATCGCCACCGACGGCGGTTTCTGGCGCGAGGCCATCGGCGGCGACCTGGCGCCCAAGATCGCCGGCGCGCACGAAAGCCATTCGGGTTTCCCCGGCATGTATCTGCTGCTGGCGCCTCTGCTGTTCTTCCCCTCGACCCTGTTGCTGCCCGCCGCAGTCGCGACCGGCTGGAGCCGGCGGGCCGAGCCGGCGATCCGGTTCCTGGTCTGCTGGCTGGTGCCCGGCTGGCTGATGTTCGAACTGGCCCCGACCAAGCTGTGGCACTACACCCTGCCGACTTTCGGGGCGCTGGCCCTGCTGGCCGCCGCCGCCCTGGCCCAGCCGATCGGCAAGGTGTCGAGGATCACCGGCGCGGCGCTCGCGGCGTTTGCGGCCCTGCTGGTCATCGGCATCACCGTCTATGGCCTGACGGTCTATGGCACCTCGACGGCCCAGACCTGGGCGGCGCTGACGGTGGTCATGGCGCTGGCGGCGGGGGCGATGGGGGGTTTCCTGTTGCTGAACCGGGCGCCCGTCGCGGCCTTGGTCGCGTCTCTGGCCTTCGGCATCGTGGCCCATGCGGCCCTGGCCGGCACGATCCGGCAACTTCGGCCGCTGGCTGTCGCGCCGCAGCTTGAAAAGGCGCTGGAGGCGGCTGACCTGCATCCGCGCCAGGGCCGCACGCCGGGGCCGGTGGCGATCACCGGCTTCCATGAACCCAGCTTCGTCTTCCTGACCGGGCGCGACACCGATCTGACCGACGCGCAAGGCGCCGCTCAGGCCCTGGCCGAAGGGCGTCCCGCTATCGTCGAGGGGCGCGACGCCGACGCCTTCCGTGCGGCGGCGGCCCGACTGGGCGTGTCGGGGCGCGCGGTCGGGACGGTCAACGGCTTCAACTATTCGGGCGGGGACGAGGTCAACCTGACCCTCTATGCGCCGCCGCCCCGGAACGGGTCGGGCGCAGGAGGCTCGTGATGGGCCGGTTCATCCAGATCGTCGAGGTCGGTCCGCGCGACGGGCTGCAGAACGAAAAGGCCGTGCTGGAGCCCGCCGTCCGCGCCGATCTGGTGCGGCGGCTAGAAGGGGCGGGGGCGAAACGGATCGAGGCCGTCTCCTTCGTCCATCCCAAATATGTGCCGCAGATGGCCGGCGCCGAAGAGGTCATGGCCGCCCTGCCGCACGAGGCGGGCCGCAGCCGCATCGGCCTGGTGCTGAACGGCAAGGGTTATGACCGGGCGCTGGCGACGGGTGTGGACGAGGTCAATGTCTCGGTCGCGGCCACCGACGGCTTCGGCCTGAAGAACCAGGGGCTGGCGGTGAAGGATCAGCTGGCGATGCTGGGCGAGATCGTCGCGCGCAGGCACAACGCCGAAGCCAGCGACGGCGCGCCGTCGCTGTCGGCCATGATCTCGTGCGTCTGGGGCTGTCCGTTCGACGGCGAGGTCTCGGTCGATCAGGTCGCGGACATGGTCGGAGCCATCGCCGAGATGGGCGTAGGTGAGATCGGCTTGGCCGACACCATCGGCGCGGGCGATCCCTGGGCGGTGACGAAGAAGGTCGAGGCGGCCAGGGCCGCAGCGCCGAACGCGACCCTGCGCCTGCATTTCCACGATACGCGCAACACCGGCCTGGCCAACGCCTACGCCGGGGTCGAGGCCGGGATCGACGTGCTGGACGCCTCCGTCGGCGGCATCGGCGGCTGTCCGTTCGCGCCGGGCGCAACGGGCAATATCGCCACCGAGGACCTGGTCTATATGCTGACGCGGGGTGGGTTCGAGACGGGCTATGACCTGGACGCCCTGATCGCTGCGGCGCGCTGGATCGGTGAGGCCATCGGCCGGCCTGCGCCGTCGGCGCTCAGCCGCGCGGGCGGTTTCCCCAGGGACTGAGCCGGCGATGGCGGGCGACGAAGAACGGCGCTATTCATGATGAACAAGCGTGGCCGTCAGGTCGGACGCGAAGAGGGACCGACCATGCTGATCGCCATTCCGCTGCTGCTGATCCCCGTGGTGCTCTACAATGTCGTGGTCCTGTTCGGCGGATCGGGCGACGACGCGGTGGTTCAGGCGGACGCCTTGCTGCGCGATCCGCTGTTCTCGATCACCATGACTTCGGGCGCGCAATGGACCATCGGGTCGGGCGACCTGATCCTGTTCCTCGGCTTGATCCTGCTGTTCTTCGAGCTGGTGAAGTCGACGTCCAGCCAGCGGGTCGCCATCATCAATCACGCCCTGTCTATGATCCTGTTCATCGCCGTGCTGGTGGAGTTCCTGCTGCTGCCGGGGTTCGCGACCTCGACCTTCTTCCTGATCGTGATCATGATCCTGCTGGACGTGCTGGCCGGCTTCATCGTGACGATCATCTCGTCCCGCAAGGATTTCGATTTCGGAACCTGATCATGCCCGTCACCCTCGGGCTTGTCCCGAGGGCCTACGGCGGCGCTTAACGGACGGACGGGCATTGAGGCTTGTGAGCCCCATTAATCCGTCGCGTCCTGCCTAAACGTAGGCCCTCGGGACAAGCCCGAGGGTGACGAACTTGGGGTAGATTCTCGGCCTCAAGCAGGCCGAAGGCCGGTAGGCCTACGAAAAAGCCGTGAAGATCAGGGCGACCACGGCGACGTCGAAGAATTTGGCGGCGAAGGCGGCGGGCATGGGCAGGTCCGGCTGAGGGCGTTCTGCCGCGCCTCCAGCAAACCTCGTGCCGCCGGATCAGATTTTGGTCTTGGCCGCCTTGCCCGCAACCGGACGACGCTCGGCCGCGCCGGAGTATTCGGTTCCGAGATAGGCGGAGCGCGCCGCATCCAGCACCGGCGGGCCGCCGCGCAGGCCGCGCTTCTGCCCGCTCTGGCCCATTTGCTGGGCGACGAAGGCGGCGGCGCCCGGCTCGATCGCCGGGAGGACGGCAGCTCTTGCCGGGGCAGGCTGGGGCTCGACGATCTCGGGCGTATCGACCGGCACCAGGGCGCGCGAGGCCGACTGGGCGCGCCGTTCGCGTTCGCGGCGGTCGCCTTCGCGACGATCCACGCGCTCCGGTCCGCCCACAGCCTGGATCCGGTCGGTCATTTGGGCTTGGCGCCCGCCAGCTTGTCGATCTGGCGGCGCATCTCGTCCATCTGGCGGCGCATTTCGTCCAGGGCGTCGGGCGCCTCGGCGGGCGGGGCTGCGTCCGGCTTGGCCTCAGGCGTCGCCGTCGGTTCGGCGCGCGGATAGCCGAAGGCCGGGAACATCTGCATGGCGCGCTCGAACATGGCCATATTGGCCTTGGCCGTCTCCTCGATCAGGGTCGCGCCGGAGCCGGCGCCGAAAGCTCGGCTCATTTGGTCTGCGAACTGTTCCTGCTGGCGGCCGAAGTTGGCGAGCGACATCTCCAGATAGGAGGGCAGGACGCCCTGCATCGACCCGCCATAAAAGCCGATCAGCTGGCGCAGGAACTGGACGGGCAGCAGGGCCTCGCCCCGACTTTCTTCCTCGAAGATGATCTGGGTCAGGATCTGGCGGGTCAGGTCGTCGTTGGTCTTGGCGTCATAGACGACGAAATCGACGCCCTCGCGCACCATGGCGGCCAAGTCTTCCAGCGTCACATAGGTGCTGGTCCGCGTATTGTAGAGACGGCGGTTCGCATACTTCTTGATGACGACCGCGTTCGCCTCGTTCTTGTTTCCACCCTTGGTTTTTTCGTCAGCCACGCTTGTTCTCGCGATGTTGCAACGCGTCACTATCCCCCCTTGCGCCGCGAAGCGCCAGAGGGGGCGGAGAACCGCGTCAATGCGCCGGGTGCGGACGTATCAGCCGTGGCTCATGGCCGGGGCCAGGACGACGCCCACCAGCACCGCCGTCCAGTGCACGGTCGCGCCGGTGACGACGAACCCGTGCCAGATGGCGCGGCGGAACTTCACGCGCGGGCTGACGAAGACGAAGACGCCGGCCGTATAGATCAGGCCGCCGATGACCAGCAGGGCCAGGGCGACGGGATGCACTGTCTCGACCATCGGCTTCAGGGCGGCGACCGCCAGCCAGCCGAAGACGACATAGACGCCGCTCCAGAACTTGTCCGAGATGCGCGGCGCGAACAGCTTCACCCCGGCGCCCATGAAGGCCAGGGTCCAGATCAGGGTGGTGAAGCCGACGGACCAGAGGCCCTCGAACCGCTGGGTCGTGAAGGGGGTGTAGCTGCCCGCGATCATCAGGAAGATGGCCGCTTCGTCCAGCCGCCGCAGTACGGGGCGCGCGGCGCAGGGATTGGTCCAGTTGTAGATGGTCGAGGCCGTCAGCATGCCGACCAGGCACAACGCATAGATGGCCGTCGCCATGACGCCGCCGATGCCGGTATAGACGCCCGCCAGACCCGCCAGGATGATGCCGCCGACCGCCGCCAGCATCAGGCCGACGACATGGACCCACAGGTCCGCCAGTTTCTCGGCGCGGGTCGGATAGTGCTCGATCATGTCCAGCTCGTCCGGCGTGCAGACGTGGGTGACGAGACGTTTCAGCGTGCGAAGCATGGCCCTTCCAATCCGTGGATCGCGTCTATCGTTCCCGGATAATGCGCCGACAGGATGACGATTGGCTGAATCCGGCCGGGCTCCTATCGTCGCAGGTGACGAAGACGCTGCGATGCGGCAAAACGGCCACGCAGACCTATTCAGCAGAGAGTGAAATCCCATGACCGACGTCGTCATCGTTTCCGCCGCGCGCACGCCGGTCGGTTCTTTCCTGGGCGCCCTGTCGTCCTTGCCCGCCTCGAAACTGGGCGAGATCGCCATTAGGGCGGCGCTGGAGCGGGCCGGCGTCTCGGGCGATGAGGTGGACGAGGTGATCCTGGGCCATGTGCTTCAGGCCGCCGCCGGACAGGGGCCTGCGCGCCAGGCCGCCGTCGGCGCCGGGGTGCGCAAGGAAGCCGCCGCCTGGAGCCTGAACCAGATCTGCGGCTCGGGCCTGCGCGCCGTCGCCATCGCCGCCCAGCAGATCGCCCTGGGCGATGCGAAGATCGTGGTCGCCGGCGGACAGGAGAGCATGAGCCAGGCGCCGCACGCCCAGGCCCTGCGCAACGGTCACAAGATGGGCGACGTCGCCCTGGTCGACACCATGGTCAAGGACGGGCTGTGGGACGCCTTCAACGGCTATCACATGGGCCAGACGGCCGAGAACATCGCCGACAAATGGTCGATCAGCCGCGAGGCCCAAGACGAATTCGGCCTGGCCAGCCAGCACAAGGCCGAGGCGGCCCAGAACGCCGGCAAGTTCGACGACGAGATCGTTCCCGTGGTCATTCCAGGCCGCAAGGGCGACGTGACGGTCGACAAAGACGAATACATCCGCCACGGCGCGACGCTGGAGCTGATGCAGAAGCTGAAGCCCGCCTTCGCCAAGGACGGCAGCGTCACCGCCGCCAATGCATCGGGCCTGAACGACGGCGCGGCCGCCCTGGTGTTGATGAGCGCGGACGAGGCCAAGGCGCGCGGCCTGGAGCCGCTGGCCCGCATCGCCTCCTACGCCACCGCCGGCGTCGATCCGTCGATCATGGGCACGGGCCCGATCCCGGCGTCGAAGAAGGCGCTTGAGAAGGCGGGCTGGAGCGTCGCCGATCTGGATTTGGTCGAATCCAACGAGGCCTTCGCCGCCCAGAGCCTGTGCGTGGTCAAGGAGCTGGGTCTCGACCCGGCCAAGGTCAACGTCAACGGCGGCGCCATCGCCATCGGCCACCCCATCGGCGCCTCGGGCGCGCGCATCCTGACGACGCTTCTGTTCGAGATGAAGCGGTCGGGCGCCAAGAAGGGCCTGGCGACCCTGTGCATCGGCGGCGGCATGGGCGTGGCGATGTGCGTCGAGCGGGGGTGATCTGCTGATCAAGCCTTCTCCCAGTGGGAGAAGGTGGCCCAGGGCCGGATGAGGGTCGGATGGTGGCCAGATCGCACCACCGAACCCTCACCCTTTCGCGCCAAGACCGATCGCTGACGCTCTCGGGCGCTCAAGCCCTCTCCCACCGGGAGAGGGAGTCGTTAGTCAGTCCGCCGGATATTCGAACGGATCGCTCGGAGTCGGCTGGGTGGGCAGCGGCATGCGCGGCAGGGGCTCGTCGCGGTTGGCGGCGTTCAGCAGGAAGCTGGCCAGGATGACGGCCGCCTGACGCAGGTCCTCGCCCTTCAGATGGTCGTAGCTGTCGATGCTGGTGTGGTGCAGGCGGCTGGAATAGTCGAGCGGGTCCTGGATGAACTGATATCCCGGCACGCCGACCGACTGCATATAGACGTGATCGGTGCCGCCCGAGTTGCGCAGCGAGACCGTCGTCGCGCCCATGCTGGCGAAGGGCGCCAGCCATTCCTGGAAGATCGGGGCGGCGGCGACATTGCCCTCGGCGTTGATGCCGCGAATCTTGCCCGAGCCGTTGTCCAGATTGAAATAGGCGACCAGGTCGCGATAGCCCGCGCGCGGCTCGACGGGCCAGCGGCTGCGCCAGGTGCGATTGTTCGACAGGCCCGCCAGCGCCGGATCGTTCGACGGAGCCCGCGTCGCCAGATGCTGGTCCACATAGGCCAGCGAGCCCAGGATGCCCTGTTCCTCGCCGTTCCACAGCGCGAAACGGATGGTGCGCTTGGGCCGCACGTTCAGGGCTTTCAGGATGCGCGCCGCCTCCATGACGACCGCGCTGCCGGCGGCATTGTCCACGGCGCCGTCCGAGGCGACCCAGCTGTCCAGGTGGGCGCCGGCCATGACGTATTCGGTCCCGCGCGCCGTGCCGGGGATGTCGGCCAGGATGTTGTAGGCGTTGACGTCCTCGTCGTGGAACCGGACCTCGCTGTTCAGCTCCAGCGTCGGGGGCGCATCGGTCAGGGCCAGGCGCGCCAGGCGGCGATAGTCCTCGGCCGCCAGCTCCATCCCCGCCAGTTTCGGCGTGGCGCCCACCTGATAGGTGTAGCCCGTGCCGTGCAGCAAACCGCCGTCGCGCTGGGAAATCCGCACCCAGGCCAGAGCGCCCTGTTCGACCAGGAAGGCGTCCAGTTCATTGGCGAAGTTGACGGTCTTCAGCGAGCGTTCGATGGCGGCCGGCGAATGCTGCGGCTGGTTATAGACGTTGCGCTCGGCCAGTTCTGCGCTGCTCCAGCGGCGGAAGGCCGGCTCGGTCGGCTCGGACCCCGTCCCCGGCTGGGACAGCATGACGATCTTGCCCGACAGCTTGCCGCGCCATTTTTCGAAATCCTCGACCTTGGAGATCGGGGCCACGATGACGCCGCCGCTGATCGTCCCTTTGGTCGAAGGCGTCCAGGCGACGGGAATGGCGCGCAGGTCCAGCGGACGCGGCGCAGTCATGCGGGCGCTGGAGCGGACGATGGACCAGCCCCGGCCGAACTCGAAGCCTTCGGCGCGGACGTTGGACAGGCCGTAGTCGGTGAACTGCGCCTGAGCCCACCGCTCGGCCTCGCGCATCTGCGGCGAGTTGGTCATCCGCCCGCCGATCCGGTCGGTCAGATAGGCGGCGGTCTGCATCACCTGGCTGTGGTTCAGCCCCTGGTCGATGATGCCGTTGACGGCGACCCGGTCCACCGACTGGGCGGCGACGGGCGTGGCGAGAAGGGCGGCGGCGGATACGAAGGCGAGCAGACGCGACATGGATTTCCCCAAGAAAGCCCGATGGCTGAACAGGGGCGCATCTGAGGCGATCCGACGACGGAGTGCAAACCGCAAACCGTGTTCAGGCCGCGACGATCAGCCCCATGTTCAGCCCCAGGGGCCGCGCGGCTCCGTCGGCGTCGCGGGAACGCCGGTGGTCGAGGTCGTGAAACCAGCGGCGGGGCGAGGCTGGGTCAGGTCCGGCGTTCGCGGGCGCGGCTGCATCCCCATCTTGGCGCCCAGCTCCAGCAGCGCCTTGACGCGATTGAGCGTCGCCGGGTGGGTCGAGAACAGATTGTCGGCCCCGCGACCCGCCAGCGGATTGATGATGAACATCTGGCCCGAGGCCGGATTGCGCTCGGCCGTCTGATTGGTGATCCGCTTGGCGTAGGCGTCGATCTTCTGCAGGGCGCTGGCCAGGGCCTGGGGGTCGCCCGCGATCTCGGCGCCGACGCGGTCGGCCTCGTATTCGCGGCCCCGGCTGATCGCCATCTGCACCAGGCCGGCCGCCATGGGCGCCAGGATCATCAGGGCCAGGGTTCCGATGATCCCGCCCGGCCGTTCGCGGTCGTCTCCGCCGCCGAAAAACAGGGCGAAGTTGGCCAGGGCGGCGATGGCGCCGGCGATGGTCGCCGTCACCGTCATGATCAGGGTGTCGCGGTTCTTCACATGAGCCAGTTCGTGCGCCATCACCCCGCGCACCTCCTCGCGCGTCAGCATGTCCAGCAGGCCGGTGGTGGCGCAGACGGCCGCGTTCTCGGGATTCCTGCCCGTGGCGAAGGCGTTGGGCTGGTCGTTGGGAATGATGGCGACCTGGGGTTGGGGCAGGCCGGCGTCACGGGCCATCTGGCGCACATCGGCGACATAGTTTCGGACCACGGCGTTGGGGTGCTGTTCGTCGACCGGCTGAGCCCGGTACATCCTCAGCACGATCTTGTCGGCGTTCCAGTAGCTGAACAGGTTCATCCCGCCCGCGAGCAGCAGGGCGACGGCCATGCCGGTCGCGCCGCCGATCAGGTAGCCGACCCCTGCGAAAAGGGCCGTCATCGCCGCCAGCAGGATGAAGGTCTTCAGGTGATTCATCGCGGTTCCGTCACCCGATCCGGCCGCTGTGTCTGGCGTCACGGGTTTGATCCTCTATTTGAGAGAAGGCGCATCAAGCCTCAAGGGAGCCGCCCTGTGACCGAACATCCCACCCCCGGCCCGGACAACGACGCCGAAACGGCTCCGGCGACCCCGGTGTTCAACGCCGACGTGCCCCACGCCACGCCCGAACGGCCCGTCAGCGAGGCTGCCCGTCGCGCCCTTCAGGAGGCGGCCGATCGTCGCGCGCACCAAGAGGCTGTTCAGGCGGACACGGAATACGGCGGCCCGTCCGGTCCCGAACCGACCCGCTTCGGCGACTGGGAGAAGAAGGGCCTGGCGGTCGATTTCTGAGCTGCTGGTCCTGTCGGCGTGGGGAAAACGGTTAACCACGGCTTAAGAAACAGGCGCCGGATTTGCCAGTGCAGGGACAACTCAGAGGAGTCTGTCCCGTGACGATACAGTCGATACTTACCGCCGCATCGGCGGCTCTGCTGCTCTCGGCAGCGCCCGCTCTCGCCGGAGGGCCCGGAGGCCACGGCGGCGGATATGGCGGCGGCCATGGCGGTCAACCCGGCGGCTGCGGCGGCGGGTGCGGTGGCGGCGGCTACCAAGGCGGTGGCGGCCACTACGGGGGCGGCAACTACAACGCCAACCACAACGTCAATGTGAACGTAAACGGCGGGGCCTACGCCAACGCCAATGCGAACGCCTATGCGGGCGCCTCCAGCTATTCGGCGATCAACGCCCGGTCCTATTCCAGCTCGTCCAGCTTCCAGCGCGGCTATGTCGGCGGCGGCACGACCTATGTCGGCAGCGGCGGCTATTCGGACGGCTATTACGGCGGTGGATACGGCGGCGGCGTGAGCACGACCTCGGTCTTGGTTGGCCGTCCCCCGGTCAGCGCGCCGGTCGGCTATCCCGTCTATGGTTTCGGCCGCGACTACATCGGCTGGCGTCCGTATCAGCAGGGCCGCCCGGCCGACTGCAACTGCCGCCCGCCCGTTCGCCCGCCGGTGCGTTACGAACAGCGATATGAGCAGCGTTACGAACAGAGCTACGTCGATCAGCCGCCGGTCTATGTTCAGGGCCCGCCGGTGCAGGTCGCGCCGCAGCGCATCTATGTCGCCCCGTCGCAGGTGAACTTCGCGCCGCCCCAGATCGAGATGGGACCGCCCACCTATATCGAGCAACCGCCCATCTATGTGCAGGCGCCGCCGGTCAACATCGGGCCTCAGCGCGTCCAGGTCGCCGCGTCTCACGTGAACATGGCCCCGCCGCAGATCGAGACGGGCGGTCCGGTCTATTACGATCAGGCCCCGGTCTATGTGCAGTCGGCCCCGGTCAACATCGGCCCGCAACGCATCCAAGTCGCCCCCGGTCAGGTCAACATGGCGCCGCCTCATATCGAGACCGGCGGCCCGGTCTATGTCGATCAGTCGCCGGTCTATGTGCAGTCCGCGCCGGTCAACGTCGCCCCGGCCCAGATCTATGTGGCCCCGCCGGAGGTGAACACCATGCCTCCGCCCCCTCCGCCGCCGCCTTCGGGCTACTACGGCGACCTGCCGCCGCCCGAAGCGCCCGCGCCCCACGCGCCGCCGCGCCACGGCTATGCCCAGGAGCCGGGCGAGCGGGGCTGATCGCCTCTCGGTAGGACAACCGAAGACGAAAAGGTCGCCCTGGTCTGTCTCAGATCAGGGCGATCTGCTGTGCGATCTCCTGCGCCGCCGCGCGGGGATCGGCCGAGGCCGTGATCGGCCGGCCGATGACCAGATGGGTCGCGCCGGCTTCAAGAGCCGCCTGCGGGGTCGCCGCTCGCGCCTGGTCGTCAAGCGCCGCGCCGACCGGCCGAACGCCCGGCGTCACGATCAGGAAGTCCGGCCGTCCCGCCGCGACGGCCAGGGCCCGCACGCGCGCCGCCTCGTGCGGGCTGGAGACGACGCCATCGATGCCGGCGTCCAGCGCCTGACGCACCCGCAGCTCGACCAGTTCGGCCGGCGACAGGCTGTGGTCGTCGGCGGACAGATCCTCGGCCGTCAGACTGGTCAGGACGGTGACGCCCAGCACCTTCATGTTCGACCCGGCGGCCCCGCGCGCCGCGGCCGCCATCACCTGCGGACGGGCGTGGACGGTCAGCAGATCGCAGTCGGCGTCCGCCAGGTTGGCTGTCGCCTTCTCCACCGTCGCGCCGATGTCGTGCAGTTTCCAGTCCAGGAAGATTTTGCGCCCTTGCGCCTTCAGCTCGCGCGCCAGGTCCATGCCGCCGACCGCGAACAGCTGAAGTCCGATCTTGTAGAAGCCCACGGCGTCGCCGATCCGCGTGACCAGGGCGGCGGCTTCGGCCGGTGTCGGCACGTCCAGGGCGCAGATGATCCGTTCGTCAGGTGCGCGATTGGGCGTCGCTGTGTTGGTCTGGGTCATCGACGGACTCGCGCTTAGCGGCTATGCCGGACATGAGGGCGCGTCGGCAGGGCGGCGTGACGGATTGAGGGCGAGGGCAGGCGATGAACGCAGTCGATTTGGGTGTCAACCTGTTCGTGACCCTGTTCGCCCTGCTGGACCCGATCGGCAATCTGCCGATCTTCGCCGCCGCTACGGCGGGCGCGACCCTGCGTCAGCGGATTTCGGTCTCGGCCCTGATCTGCGCCTTCGCCGCCGTCTTCCTGGCCTTCTTCCTGTTCACCGGCCTGGGTCTGCTGCAGTTCTTCGGCATTTCGCTGGCGGCGTTCCGCATCGCGGGCGGCATTCTGCTGCTGTTCCTGGGTCTGGACATGGCGCGCGGCGACTTCCTGGCCATGTTCGCCGACAAGGACGCGCTCGCCGACACCAAGGACGTGCGCGGCTATGCCCGCCGCCGGTTCCAGCGCCTGGTCGTGCCCTTCGCCATTCCGCTGATGATCGGCCCAGGCGCCATATCCGCCGTCATCATCCAGGCGGGCGAGGCGGCCAAGCTGGGCTATGCGGGGACCATGGGGTCGCTGGCCGCCATCACGGCCGCCTGCGCCGTCTCGTTCGTCTGTTTCGCCCTGACCGGGTCGCTCAGCCGCCTGCTGGGCGAGGTGGGCATGGCCATCATCGTGCGCGTGCTGGGCCTGATCCTGTGCGCCCTGGCGATCCAGTTCATCCTGCTGGGCCTGGGCGAGGCCATACCCGGCATGATCTCCGGCGCGGTGACGACGCCCTATCCGGCGGCGAAGTAGGCTTCAGTCCTCGTCGTCCTCTATGGCGTGGATGTCGTCGTCGGTCAGGCCCAGGTGGTGGCCGATCTCGTGGATCAGGACGTGGGCGATCAGTTCGCCGATCCCCACGTCGCCACGCTCGCACCATTCGTCCAGGATCGGGCGACGATAGAGGAAGACCCGCGACGGCTCGGCCGCCGGCCCCAGGCTGTCGCGCCGACCGATGTCCACGCCGTGATACAGGCCCGTCAGCTCGAACGGATCCTCGATCTCCATCTCCGCCAGCGTCGCCTCATCGGCGAAGTCGTCGATGCGGATGACAACCTCGCCCGCCGCCTGTCTGAAAGGCCCCGGCAGGGCGTCGAACGCCTCCTGCGCGAGCCTGGCGAAGTCGTCGAGGGAGGGGGCGATCGCG
This sequence comes from Brevundimonas sp. TWP2-1, assembly GCF_049897645.1. Taxonomy (NCBI): domain Bacteria; kingdom Pseudomonadati; phylum Pseudomonadota; class Alphaproteobacteria; order Caulobacterales; family Caulobacteraceae; genus Brevundimonas; species Brevundimonas sp. TWP2-1. The sequence goes on along the minus strand of NZ_JAFCWR010000001.1, from coordinate 1,891,922 downwards.
TCGGTCATGACAGCGATATCGCGGTCCCGAGGGGGCGGCGCAACGGGGCGCGATGACGCGATCACGAGACTGCCGCTTTTTCGCGCGCTTGGGGTATGGTTACCGAATCGGGGCGCAGACCTTTCTCCAGGGACACGAATGGCCGAGGCCGACATCGCCTATGTCGCCACAGCGGGCGCAGCCGGACTGGCCATGGCCGTCAGCGCCTGGGCCTTGCTGTTGCGCGGACGGCTGAACGAGACGGCCGTGCAGGCCGAGCGCGAGCGGATCGAGGCCTTGGCGGACCTCAGCCGCCACGACGCCATGCTGCGCGCCTTTGACGATGTCAGCCTGGCTCTGACGCCGGAGGGTCAGGCGGCCGGGGCGCCCATCGGCTCGGCCGAACTGATCGCGCGCCTGGCGGGCGACAGCGACGAGGTCGGCGCCGCCGTTCTGAGCAAGCTCAAGATCACCCACGACGCCCTGATCGATGCCCTGGTGCAGTCCGGCCAGGCCTTCGAAGGTCTGGTCGCGCTGGACGATGTCGAACCGTGGCGGATCGAGGGGCGCGTCGCGGGCGGTTCGGCCTGGCTTCGGCTGTCGCCCGCGTCGCGCTTCACCCTCACCGGCGCCGATGCGACCGAAAGCGGCCTGGCCATGCTGGGCGACGCCTCGCCCATGCCGACCTGGGTCGTGGACGGGACCGGCAAACTGGCCTGGGCCAACCGCGCCTGGCTGGCCGAGATCAACGCCGAAACCATTGAAGCCGCCATCGAAGACGGCCTGTCGTTCGACCGCGGGGCGGATGCTTTGGTCGCCGAGGCCGCGCGCCTGGGCGTGCGCCAGGAAGGCTTCCGCTGGACGACCGGCGGCGGCGCACGCCGCGCCTGGCGCATCATCGCCGAACCGGCGGGCGGGGGCGCCGTCACAGCCTTCGCCATCGAGGTGACCGAGGCGGAAGAGACGCGCGACACCCTGCGCCGCCACGTCGAAGCCCATGACGAGACGCTGAACCATTTGGCCGACGCCGTCGCCATCTTCGGCCCGCAGAAGCGGCTGGCCTTCCACAATACCGCCTTCCAGACCCTGTTCGACATCGACTCAGCGTGGCTGGACGAACGCCCGACCCATGCCGAGCTTCTGGACCGCCTGCGCCAGCGTCGCAGCCTGCCCGAGGTGGTCGACTACGCCGGCTGGAAGGCGCGCGAGCTTGAGTTCTATGGCGCGTCGGAGGCCTCGCCCGACGACAGCTGGTCCTTGCCGGACGGGCGCACCCTGCGTGTCGTGCGCCAGCCGCACCCGCTGGGCGGCATATTGCTGATCTTCTCGGACATCACCGACGAGCTGAAGCTGCGCAGCCGGTTCAACGCCCAGATCCAGGTCCAGCGCGCGACCCTGGACAAGCTGAACGATGCGGTCGCCGTGTTCGGCTCGGACGGTCGGCTGAGGCTGCACAACGAGGCGTTCGAGACCTTCTGGAACCTGTCGGTCGACCGGATCGCGGCGGCGTCGGACTTCGACGCCCTGGCCGAACTGTGCAAGGCGGTGCTGCCCGATCCGGCCCTGTGGCTGGGGCTGAAGGCGCGCGTCGCCGATCCCGATCCCGAGAGCCGTGTGGCGATTTCAGGCGAGGGCCGCACCGTCGATGGACGCGTCGCCGCCTGGCAGACCCGGCCGCTGCCGGACGGCGCGACCCTGGTCGCCTTCTCGGACGTCACAGCGCGGCGCGGGCTGGAACAGGCCCTGGTTCAGCGCGAACAGGCTCTGGCCGAAAGCCAGGCGCTGAAACGCGAGTTCGTCGGCAGCGTCTCCTATGAGTTGCGCACGCCCCTGACGACCATCGTCGGCTATTCCGAACTGCTGGAGACCATGGGCGACCTGCCAGAACGCAGCCGCCAACACGCGGGCGCCATCCGTATCGCCGCCAGCCAGCTGGCCCGCTCCATCGACGACGTGCTGGACATGGCCCAGATCGACGCCGGCGAGATGGAGCTGTCGCTGGGCGATATGCGCGTCAGCGACCTGCTGAGCCAGGCGGCCGAGAAGGTCCGTGCGCGGGTCGAGGGACGCGGCGCGACCCTGACCGTCTCGTGTCCCGCCGACCTCAAGCCGATCCGCGCCGACGAACACCGTATCGGCCAGGCCCTGGATCATCTGCTGGAAAACGCCGCCCGCGCCGTGTCCGAGGGCGGGGCGGTGGAGCTGAAGGCCGAGACCGGCGCAGCCGAGGTCCGCCTGACCGTGTCCGACACCGGGCGCGGCATCCCCTATCACTTGCAGGCCCACGTCTTCGACCGCTTCGTGCGGCGTGAACGCGGCGGCCCCGGCGTGGGCCTGGCCCTGGTCAAGGCCCTGGTCGAACTCCACGGCGGCTGGGCCGAGGTCGAAAGCGAACCCGGCAAGGGCGCCGCCTTCATCCTGCACCTGCCGCTAGGCGCATCGACGACCGCGGCCGCGCCCGAGCTTCAGCTGGAACTCTAGTTACCTGCGCGAGGCTTTCGACGTATCGCGCGCCGGGCCGAACTCGGCGCCGGCGTTCCATTCCGGCCATTGATCGCTGTCCGCCAGTTCGCGTCCGACAGCGTAGATAAGGGCTGTGTCGGCGGCTGCGGCGTCCATTTTCCACGTCGCATCCCATTCATCCGTGGGCTGATGATAGCGGTTCTGGACATAGTCCCGGCTGGCGGCGCTGGCGCCGGTGAAGCCCGCTGCGGGGAACAGGGCCGGCACGCCGCGCAGGGCCAGGGGGAAGTGGTCCGAGCGATAGAAGGCCCCGGCCTGGGGCGCCGGATCGGCGATCAGGGTGCGGCCGGCCTGGGTCGCGTGGCGGGCCAAGACATCGTCCAGCTGGTTCTTGCCCTTGCCGATGACGACGACATTGGGGTCGATCTCGGTCCCCGGCAGCAGGCTGTCGACGTTGATGTTGGCGACCGTGGTCTCCAGCGGCCAGACCGGATTGGCGGCGTAATAGGTCGAGCCCAAGAGGCCCGCCTCCTCGCCCGACCAGGCGGCGAAGACGACCGACCGTTTGGGGCGCGGACCGTCGGCGAAGGCGTGGGCCAGTTCCAGCAGGGCGGCGACGCCGGTCGCATTGTCCACGGCCGCATTATAGATCTTGTCGCCCTGGGCGTTCGGGGTGCCGACGCCGTAGCCGTCCCAGTGGGCCCCGTACATCACGGTCTCGTCCGGGCGTTCGGCGCCGGGAATGCGGGCGATGACGTTCTTGGTCTCCACCTTGTCGGCGATCTGGCCGAAATCGACGCTCATCGTCAGGCCCGGCAGGATGACGGGCTTGAAGTCGGCGCTGCGGGCGCTGTCCTTAAGGGCGGCGAAATCCAGGCCGGCGGCGGTGAACAGTTCTTCGGCCTTGGCCCGCTGGATCCAGCCCTGGAATGGCGCGCGCTCGGCGTCGGGATCGGCGCGGACGATGTCGAACTTGGGCGCAGCGGACGAATTCTGCAGCACCGACCAGCCATAGCCGGCGCCGTCAGTCTCGTGGACGACCAGCACGCCCGCGGCGCAGCGACGGCCCGCCTCCTGGAACTTGTAGGTCCAGCGGCCATAGAAGGTCATGGCGGCGCCGTCGAACTTGCCCGCCACCGGATCGCCCTCGGGCGCTTGGAAGTCGGGGTCGTTGACCAGGACGACGATGACCTTGCCGCGCACATCCACGTCCTTGAAATCGTCCCACTGACGCTCCGGCGCGGTCGCGCCATAGCCGACGAAGACCACGGGCGCGTCGGTCACGGTGATGTGGTCGGTGGGCCTGTCGCTGGAGACAAGCACGTCCGGTCCGCGTTCCAGGCTGATCGTCCTGCCGCCGACGGTCGCGGCGACGGTCGCCGGACCGTCCTGGCGTGTGCGCGACAGATGGGCGACCTGGACGAAGGCGCCGTCCGGTCCGCCGCCCTCTGCGCCCGCAGCGCGGAACTGTTCGACCAGCCAGGCGACGGTCTTCTCCTCGCCCGGCGAGGCGGGGGCGCGGCCCTCGAATTCGTCCGAGGCCAGGATTCGCACCGACTCGTTCATCCGCGCGGCATCGATGTTCGGCGCGGCCTCCTGCGCCAGGGCGGGGGAACAGGCCATGATCAGGGCGAGGGTGGAAACGGCGGCCCTGAGGCAGAGGGGGGTGTGGCGCATCGGAAACTCCTGATCGAACCGCCCGATCCTGCCTTTCTCAGTCCCGGCTGTCGAGCCAGTCGATGACGCCGTCGGCCGCGACCACGCCAGAGGCGAAACTGGCCTGAAGCAGATAACCGCCGGTCGGCGCCTCCCAGTCCAGCATCTCGCCGGCGACGAAGACGCCGGGTCGCGCCTTCAGCATCAGCCGTTCGTTCACCCCGTCCAGCACCACCCCGCCGGCCGAGGAAATGGCCCGTTCCAGCCCCTGCACGCCGGTCAGGGTCAGCGGCATGGCCTTGATCCGTTCGGCAATGGCGCGGGGTGAGGCGGGCAAGGGGCCGGCTTCGTACAGCAGGGCGACGGCGGCGGGATCGAGCCCGACCGCCTTGCGCAGATGGTTCGACAGGCTGGCCTTGCCGCGCGGCTGGGACAGACGTTCGGTCAACCGCCCGGTCGCCACGTCCGGCTTCAGGTCGATGCGAATCTCGGCTTGTCCGTCCGCCTCGACCGCCGCCCGCAGCACGGCCGGCAGGGCGTAGACGGCGCCGCCTTCGATGCCGTAGCGGGCTATCATCGCCTCGCCGCGCGCCGTCCTGTCGCCGTGGGTGATGGCGACGCCCTTCAGCGGCTGGCCGGCGTACCGGTCGCGCAAAAGCCCAGACCAGGCGACGTCGAACCCGACGTTCGCGGGCCGGAACGGCGCGACTTCGGTTCCGGCCTCTTTGATCCACAGCGCCCAGGCCCCGTCCGAGCCGAGACGCGGCCAGCTTGCGCCGCCCAGGGCCAGGACGACGGCGTCCGGTCGTTCCAGCCCTTCGCCGTCCGGCGTCTCGAACGCCAGCGCCCCGTCGCGCCAGCCGGTCCAGCGCGAGCGGGTGCGGATTTCGACGCCCAACCCCTCTAGCCGCGCAAGCCAGGCCCGCAATAGCGGAGAGGTCTTCATCGCCTTGGGAAACACCCGGCCGCTGGATCCGACGAAGGTCTCCTGTCCCAGGGCCTCGACCCAGGCGGTCAGGTCGGCAGGCGTAAACCGGTCGATCCAGGCGGCGGCCGTCGGCTGGGCAACGCCATAACGGGTGGTGAACCGATCCAGCGGTTCCGAATGGGTCAGGTTGAGCCCGCCGCGCCCGGCCATCAGCATCTTGCGGGCGACCGACGGCATCCGCTCGTGCACCACCACGGTCGCCCCCGCCTGCGCCAGCCGCTCAGCGGCCATCAGTCCGGCGGGACCGGCGCCAATCACATGGACAGTTCGGGAGGGCGTCGGGGGAGGGGACTGTTGCATGGCGTCGCTTTGCGCGCTTGCGGCGGCGCTGGCTATAGGCAGCAGCGTCGCTATGTTCCGTACCATGAGCGTTGCATTCACCCGCGAAGAAGATCTCGAAGCCACCGCCGCCGACCTGGCGGACCGGCCGATCTCGCCCCATCCCAATCTGGTTACGCCGGAAGGGCTGGCGATGATCGAGGTCGAACTGGCCTCGGCGCGCGCCGCCTATACCGCCGCCCAGGTGAAGGGCTCCATCGAGAGCGACCGCACCGCCATGGCGCGCGCGACGCGGGACCTGCGCTACTGGTCCGCGCGGCGAGCCTCGGCCCAGCTGGTCGAGCCGACGCAGGACGACGGCGCCGTGCGGTTCGGCGGCTCGGTCTCGATCGAACGCGAGGACGGTCGCGCCCAGACCTGGCGCATCGTCGGCGAGGACGAGGCCGATCCGGCCGCCGGCTCCGTAAGCCATGTCTCGCCCCTGGCCCGCGCCGTCGTGGGCAAGCGGGTCGGCGACGAGGTGATTGTTGCGGGTCAGTCGGCCGAGATCGTCGCCGTCGGCTAAACCCTAGTTCTGGGCGTCTTCGTCGCCCAGCATCTCACGCATCATGTCCAGGATCAGCTTTTGCTTGCGCGGCGGCAGGCGCGGCGCGAGGCGGGTGATCTCGACGCTGGTCTTGGTCGGGCGGTGCTCGTGTTCGAAGGCCGGCGCCTCTTCGGCCACGCCGACCGAGACGCCGCCATAACCGTCGAAGAAGAAGGGGATGCCGACCTTCATGAAGTCGGCCATTTCGAACAGTTTCGAGGCCGAGACGCGGTTCGTGCCCTTCTCGTATTTCTGGACCTGCTGGAAGCTGACGCCGACGGCCTTGGCCAAGGCGGTCTGGGTCAGGCCAAGGTCCAGACGCTTTTCCTGAACGCGACGGCCGACATGTCGATCGACGGGATGCGGATCCTCGTCCTTTTCACGCGCCATCCGGGTTCCCCTGCTTCAGATCGCCAACCGATTCGAGCGAACCCTAGATCGTAAAATCAACGGCCACAAGGATAGGAGGAACGCCGTTAGAGCAGCCAGGAAGAACGGCCAGTCGCCGAACCGACCATAGGGCGTGATGCCGGTCGGGCGCGGCAGCGGCGCGTCGATCACCCCCATGACGCCGGGGTCCAGCCGCTCGCCGTCCACGATCCGGCCCCAGGGGTCGATCATGGCCGAAATCCCCGTCGGCGTGGCGCGCGCGATGGGCAGGCCGGTCTCGATGGCGCGATAGCTGGCCAAGTTCAGATGCTGGCGCGGGCCGGATGTGGCGCCGAACCAGGCGTCGTTGGAGGCGTTGACGATCCACTCGGGCCGCCCGGCCGCGCCGGGCGTGAAGCCTGGATAGAGACTCTCGTAGCAGATCAGCACCTGCGCCGGCGGCGCGCCGGGGAAGGAGATCGGCGCCGGCGTCGGTCCGGCGGAAAAGTCGCTGGGCATATGCACCAGGCTGCGCAGGCCGATGGAGGTCATGATCGACCCCAGCGGCAAGTATTCGCCAAACGGCACCAGCCGGTGCTTGTCATAGACGGCGGCGACCTTCAGACCCGCCCCGCCTTCGTCGGCCAGGGCGAACAGGCTGTTGTAATAACGGCCGCCCTCCGGCGCCGTCGGGTCCGCCTCGCCGCGCGCCAGACCCATCAGCAGGGTCTGTCCGGGTCGCAAGGCGCCGGCGATGGCCTGGGCGTCGGCCGAGGCGAAGACATCGTTGGCCGAGGCGGGCAGGGCGCCCTCAGGCCAGACCACGACATTGGGAGTGCGCGCCGCCGCCCGACCCGTCAGGGCGACGTAGCGATCGACGATGGAGCGATAGGCCTCGGGCGACCATTTGGTCTCCTGCTTCACATCGGCCTGGACCAGACGGACGACCGTGTCGGTGAATTGCAGGTCGGCTTGCGCCAGCCTGACGGCGCCGAACGTCCCGACGGCGATCAGGGCCAAGGCGCCCAGGCCGGCGGAGATTAGACGGCTGCGTTTCGCGCCCGGTCCGATCAGCGGCGCGAAGGCCGCCGTCGCGGCGACGGTGACGAGGCTCAGTCCATAGACGCCGACGACCGAGGCGAACTGGGACATGCCGCCGCCCGCCCGCCAGGTCGCGCCGGCCGGGTTCCACGGAAAGCCGGTCAGCACATGGCCGCGTAGCCATTCTGCGGCGCAGAACAGGGCCGCGAACAACAGCACCCGAACCGCGCCCAGCGGGGCGAACCGGCGATAGAGGGCGCAGGCGGCGCCCCAGAACAGACCCAGACCGGCCGGCAACAGGCTGGCGGCGAAGGGCGCCATCCACGCCTGTTCGGGATTGACGAAGAACGCCTCGGCCACCCACCAGCAACCGACGAAGAAATAGGCGAAGCCCGCCAGCCACCCCATCCAGAAGGCGCCGCGCACCGTGTCGGACCGCTCCGACAGGATCATCAGCAACGGATAGCCCAACAGGCCGATCAGCACGCCGAACGGAGGATGAGCCAAGGCCGTCCCGGCGCCGGCCAGCAGCGCCAGGGCGATGCGGATCAGACGCCAGGTCAGGGCGCGTTTCTTGTCGGGCAGGGCCCGGATCGGGGCGGCGAAACGGTCCAGCAGGGCGTCGGGAAACATGGGGTCAGTCCTGCCGCTCGGAGGCGTAGGGATCGGCGACGCCGATCTGGGCCAGGATCTCGCGCTCCTCGGCTTCCATCTCCTCGGCCTCGCCGTCGTCTTCGTGGTCGCGACCCAGCAGGTGCAGCACGCCGTGAACGACCAGATGGCTCAGATGATCGGCCAGGGTCTTGCCCTGGGCCTGGGCTTCAGTCGCGCAGACGTCGTAGGCCAGGACGATGTCGCCCAGATGCGGCGCGGCGTTGTCCGGCGCGGGGAAGGACAGGACATTGGTCGGCCTGTCCTTGTCGCGAAACCGCGCGTTCAGTTCGCGAACGCTTTCGTCGTCGGTCAGCAGGACGACGATGTCGCCCTCGACAGTCCCCAAAGCGGCCTTCGCGGCCGTCTCGACCACCGCTTCGACAGGCGGCAGGGCGCCGGCCCACGCCTCGGCCTCGACTTCGATCTCGATCATGCGGGGTCTTCGAGGTCCGGGGCCGGACGGCCCTTTGCCGCGTCGGCGTCATAAGCGCGGACGATCCGCTCGACCATGGCGTGACGCACCACGTCCGAGGCCTCGAACTTGAGAATGCCGACGCCCTTGACCCCGTCGAGGATGCGCAGGGCATGAGCCAGGCCGGAATCGCGCGGGTTCAGCAGATCGATCTGGGACGGGTCGCCCGTCACCACCATCCGCGCGCCCTCGCCCAGACGGGTCAGGACCATCTTCATCTGCAGCCGCGAGGTGTTCTGCGCCTCATCGACGATGACGAAGGCGTGGCTGAGGGTGCGGCCGCGCATGAAGGCGATGGGCGCGGCTTCGATCTCGCCCTTGTCGCGGCGGCGCTGCACGTCCTCGGCGCCCAGGATGTCGTTCAGCGCCTCCCAGATCGGGGCCAGATAGGGATCGACCTTCTCGTTCAGGTCGCCCGGCAGGAAGCCCAGCTTCTCGCCCGCCTCGACCGCAGGGCGGGTGATGACCAGACGGTCCACCTGTCCCCGACGAAGCAGCGAGGCGCCGTAAGCCGCCGCGAGGAAGGTCTTGCCGGTGCCGGCCGGGCCGACGCCGAAGGACAGCTCGCACCGACCCAACATATCCAGATAGGCGGCTTGGGCCTTGGTCTTGGGCACGATGGAGCCGCGCTTGCCGCCCGGAAGCGACACGCCCGCCGCCGCCATGCCCGGCGTGCCCTTGCCGCCGCGCACCTGGCCCAGGGCCGCGCGGACGTCGGCCTCAGTGACCTCGGCGCCCAAAGCGGCGCGCTTGGCCAGGTCCTCTATGACCTGGCGCGCATCGGTGCGGTCGCGCGTGCCGCCGTTGACCGAGACCCCGCCGCCCGGCGCCTCGACCAGCACCTTGAAGGCGTCCTCGATCAGGGCGACGTGACGGCTGTTCGGCCCGACGACCGCACGCAGTTCGGCGTCATTCAACGGGACGAATTCGGATTCTCGCGCCACTAGGCCGCCTTTTCTTTTTGGGCTATCGCCTCGCGCGCGGCGCTCGGCTGCATGAGCCCATTCGGGATTAACCGGCCCATCAGACTGTTCTGCTGGCCCGCAACGATCTCGACCGGAACGATCTGTCCGATCAGATGATCCGCGTCATCGACGTGGACCGATTGCAGATATGGGGATCGACCGATCGCTTGGCGACGGTGGCCGTGTCGGCCGGGCTTGTCGAACAGCACATTCAAGGTCCGGCCCGCCTGGGCGAGGTTGAAGGCGGTCTGCTGTTCGGTCAGCAGGGCGATTAGACGGTGCAGCCTTTCCTTGGCCACCTCCGGCTCGACCTGTTTGTCCATGCCGGCGGCGGGCGTGCCCGGACGCGGCGAATAGGCGAAGGCGAACGCCCCCGCGTAGTTCACGCGATGCACCAGATCCAAGGTGTCCTCGAACTCCCGATCCGTCTCACCGGGGAAGCCGACGATGAAGTCGCCCGCGATGGCGATGTCCGGGCGTGCGGCGCGGATGCGGTCGATCAGGTCGAAATATTTCTGGCGGCCGTGCTTCCTGTTCATCAGCCGCAGGATTCGGTCCGACCCCGCCTGAACCGGCAGGTGCAGATAGGGCATCAGGGCATCCAGCTCGCCGTGCGCGGCGATCAGTTCGTCGGCCATATCGTTGGGGTGGCTGGTCGTATAGCGGATGCGGTCCAGGCCGGGGATCTCGGCCAGGGCATAGGCCAGTTCGGCCAGGGTCGCGGTCTTCCCGTCCGGCCGTTCGCCGTCATAGGCGTTGACGTTCTGGCCCAGAAGGGTGACCTCGCGCACGCCTCGACCGGCCAGTCGCCGCGCCTCCTCCAGCACCGAGGCCATCGGCCGCGACCATTCGGCGCCGCGCGTATAGGGCACGACGCAGAAGGTGCAGAACTTGTCGCATCCCTCCTGCACCGTCAGGAAGGCGGTCGGGCCTTCGGTAAAGCGGGCGGCCGGCAAGGCGTCGAACTTGTCGTCGGGGGCGAAGTCGGCGCCGATCCGCTCGCCCCGCGCCCGCGCCGTGCGGGTCAGAAGTTCGGGCAGCTGGTGATAGGCCTGGGGGCCGACGACGATGTCCACGGCGGGCTGGCGACGCATGATCTCCTCGCCCTCCGCCTGGGCGACGCAGCCGGCGACGGCGATGGTCAGGTCCCCGCCCGTCTCGCGTCGGACGTCGCGCATCTCGCGCAGCTTGCCGAGCTCGGAATAGATCTTCTCGGCCGCCTTTTCGCGGATGTGGCAGGTGTTCAGGATGACGAAGTCGGCGGCCTTGACGTCGTCGGTGACGCCATAGCCCAGCGGGCGCAGCACATCGGCCATGCGCTCCGAATCATAAACGTTCATCTGACAGCCGTAGGTCTTGATGAACAGACGCTTCTCGGGCGCCGCCATCGCTTCGGCCGTTGGAACCAGGGTCTCAGTCATTGCGGGCTTATGATCGCCCATGCCCCTGACGACAAGGCGCGTCCCGACAAGACGGGCGTTCAGCCTGCATCCACATCGGCGGGATCGACCCGCGCAGCGTGGCGCGTGAAGATCAGGCCTTCGCGCTTGGACGGTTCGGCGCCCTCGATCGCCACGCCGTAAAGCTCCAGCTTGTGGCCGATCAGCTGGAAGCCCAGCCGTTCCGCGATCTCGGACTTCAACCGCTCGATCTCGGCGTCGAAGAACTCGATCACCTCGCCCGACTTGGTGTCGATCAGGTGGTCATGGTGGTCGTCGCCCGCCTCTTCATAGCGGCTGCGGCCATCGCCGAAGTCATGCTTCTCGACTACGCCCGCCTCTTCGAACAGGCGCACGGTGCGATAGACGGTGGCGATCGAGATGTGGGGATCGATGGCCGAGGCGCGGCGGTACAGCTCCTCGACATCGGGGTGGTCTTCGGCGTTCGACAGCACGCGGGCGATCACCCGACGCTGTTCGGTCATACGCATGCCGCGGTCGGCGCAGAGTTTTTCGATCCGGTCCATGATCCTAGAATAGGGGCTAGGATCGCATCAGGGAAGCGGCACGTTGGCCTGATCCGCATAGAGATCGCGGCTCATCACCACAGCGTCCGTCCGAGACCCGTCGGCGGCCGCATAATAGGCCTTTCGACGGCCGATCTGACGGAATCCCGCGCGGTCATAAAGGGCGCGGGCGGGGGCGTTGTCCTCTGCGACTTCCAGGAACAGCCGTGCGGCGCCGCCTTTCGTCGCGGCGACGGCCGCCTCTTCGACCAGACGATGCCCCAGGCCCTGACGGCGGGCCGTTGGAAGGACCGCCAGGGTCAGGATTTCAGCCTCGTCCAGCACGATGCGGATCAGGACGAAGCCGTCGGATTCCGCGATCGCAACGACGCCGGGCTGGGACAGCAGTTCGGCGAACTCGCCCGCGCTCCAGGGCGCCGCAAAGGCTTGGGCGTGAAGGGCGGCAAGGGCGGCCGGGTCCGATGCGGTCATGACGCCGGTTGGCGCGGCTGGCCCGGCAAGCGGGTGGGCGGGGTGGCGTCGGGCGCGCGCAGGTAGAGCGGGCGGGGCGGATGCATCGCCGGATCGGCGGCGGCGGCGGCGAGACGAGCCAGGGCTTCGGGCGACGGGGCGACGCGGTCGTCGATACGGGCGAACTTCAAAGCCGGGAAGGCTTCCGCCAGCACGGCTGCGCCATTGCCGATCAGGGCGACGTTGGCGCCGATCTCGGCGACCCGTCGCGCCGCCTCTTCCAGCGACAGGGCTTCGTCCGGTCCAAGCGCCGAGCCGTTCGTGAACAGCCGGGCGTAAACCTGACCCCGTCGGGCGTCGATCAGGGCCGCGACCGGCCCTGCTGCGTCATCAAGAGACGCGGCGAGGGCGTCCAGCGCGGAAATGCCGACAACGGGCCGATCCAGCGCCGCGCCCAGGCCCTGAGCGAAGGCCAGGCCGACACGCAAGCCGGTAAAGGATCCCGGTCCGACGGTCACGGCGATCCGATCCAGGCTGTCGAAACCGCCGCCCGCCTCGGCCATCACGTCGCGAACCAGGCCGGCCAGCCGTTCCTGATGGCCCTTGGTCATCGGTTCGAACCGCACGGCCAGGGGGCGGTCGTCCTCGAACATCGCCGCCGTGCAGGCGCCGAGCGCCGTATCGATCACCAGAAGTCTCATGAACGGCCTTCTAGGCCGCTCTGGCGAGAACCTCCACCAGTCGCGTCAGGGCTTGGCGCACCGCGCGGTCGTCGATGCGGGAAAAGCCGTCGGCCATGGCGCGTCCCTCGGCCGTCGCGGCCAGGGACCGGATCACCACAAGCTCAGGCGTGTCGCTCTCGTCCGCCCGATCCGGAAAGAAGGCTTCGACGGGAAGTCCCAAGGCGAGGGCCAGGCGATGCAGACGCGCCGCCGAAATGCGATTCTTTCCGCCCTCGTATTTCTGAAGTTGCTGGCAACTGACGCCGACCATCTCGCCAAGAGCCGTTTGGGACAGTCCGAGCGCCGTGCGCCGCGCCATGATCCGTGCCCCGACCAGAACGTCCAGAGGCTCGACCGCGCGCGCCGTCTTGCGTGTTGTGGCATCCGTCTTATCCATAAAAGGACAGTTTCACAACCTTACCGAGAATGCAACGTTTTCGTTTCATCGCTCCAATCTGGCGATGACGGCGGAAGTTTTCAGGATCAGGCGCCGCTCGATCATCTCGACCTGGTCCAGCCCGCCCGCGCCCCGCACGTGCATATGTTGGGCGTCCGCCGTCTCGAACAGCCGCACCCGCGTCGTCCCGTCCGTCATCTCGATCACGCAGCCCTGACCCTGGCGGGGCCACAGACCGGGTTCGCACTCCAGCACGACGCCTGGTTCGGCCCAGGGCGAAAGATCGGCGTTCCGAACCTCGATCCGGGTCCGGCGGGGGGGGCGGCCTTCAAAGGCCCGTCCCCGGCCTTCCACGCCCATGGGATCGGAGGCCGCCGTCGACCGTTCGGTCTGGCCGGACAGAAGCAAGGCCAAGGCGTCGGGACCGGAGTCGAGCGCGCCGGTCAGGCGGCGTTGCACGTCGGGCCGGAACAGGCCGGGGCGTCGGCCGGATTCGTAAAGGCCCCAGCCTTGGCTGGTCATGTTCACCCGCGCGCCCGCCTCGGCCTGCGACAGGCCGCGCTCGCGACGCAGGGCGGCGAGCGCCTCGCCGAGGCGTAGAACTTCAGGATCAGGAACGAAGCGTGGCACCAACTTAAGATGGCGCCCGACGGCGTGTCTGGCGAGGACGAAACCGTTCTGTCGATCAAATGGTCTGCTCGACCCGCGTCACTTCGGGCACATAGTGGCGCATCATCTGTTCGACGCCGGCCTTCAGCGTCGCCGACGACGAAGGACAACCGGCGCAGGCGCCGCGCATCCGCAGGTTCAGCACCCCGGTCGATTCGTCGAAGGAATCGAACAGGATGTCGCCGCCGTCCTGGGCCACGGCCGGGCGGATGCGGCTGTCCAGCAGGGCCTTGATCTCGGCGACGATCTCGCTGTCGTCCTCGGCATGGCCGTCGGCCTCGGCGCTCGCGCCGCGCGTCAGCGGTTGGCCCGAGACGAAATGATCCATGACGACGCCCAGGATCGGCGCCTTCATCTCCGACCAGTCCGGCCCTTGGGGCTGGCGGGTGACGGACACATAGTCGGCGCCGAAGAAGACGCCATCGACGCCCTCCAGCTCGAACAGGGCCTCGGCGAGTGGAGAGGCCGTCGCCTCGTCGATGGTGCGGTATTCCAGCGCGGCGGCCGGCGAGACGTCGCGGCCGGGCAGGAACTTCAGCACGTTCGGATTGGGCGTGGGTTCGGTCTGGATGAACATGGGCGGGAGATGCGCTCGCCCCCGCCCCGTTGCAAGGCCCCGCCCCGAACCTAGCGCCGTTTCAGCCCGCCCAGGATGCCGCGCATCAGCTCGCGGGTCAGGGTCGAACCGGCGGTGCGCAACACCGACTTGGTCAGGGCCTCCATCGGGGTCTGACGGTTGGAGGCGCGGGCGCGCGGAGCCGGCGCAGCACGGGGCGCGACGCGGGCCTGCTCCCTGGCCCGTTCCTTTTGCGCCTTCTCGTCAGCCTTCGCCTGAATGTCGGCGGCCTTGGCGGCGTCGGCCTGGGCCTTCGCTTGAGCCTGGGCCTGCGCTTCCGCCTGATCGGCGGCGGTGTGGCGATTGGCCAGGATTTCGGCGGCGGACTCGCGGTTCAGCACCTGGTCATACAGGCCGCGCACGGGACTGGCGGCCATGACGGCGGCGCGTTCGGCGTCGGTGGCGGGGCCCAGGCGCGAGGCGGGCGGGCGGATCTTGGTGCGGGCCACGATGGTCGGCGCGCCCTTTTCGTCCAGCACCGAGACCAGGGCCTCGCCCACGCCCAAGCCCTGAATGGCTTCGGCCGTGTCGAAGGCGGCGTTGACGCGGAAACTCTGCGAGGCGGCCTTCAGCCCCTTCTGTTCCGACGGCGTATAGGCGCGCAAGGCGTGCTGGATGCGGTTGCCCAACTGGGCCAGGACGCTGTCGGGAATGTCGGCCGGGTTCTGGGTCACGAAATAGACGCCGACCCCCTTGGACCGGATCAGGCGGACGACCTGTTCGACCTTTTCCAGCAGGGCGCGCGGGGCGTCGTTGAACAGCAGGTGAGCCTCGTCGAAGAAGAAGACCAGGCGCGGCTTTTCCGGGTCGCCGACCTCGGGAAGTTGCTCGAACAGTTCCGACAGCAGCCACAGCAGGAAGGCCGCATACAGGCGCGGGCTGTTCATCAACCGGGTCGAATCCAGCACATTGACCTGGCCCCGCCCGTCCAGGCCGACGCGGATCATGTCTTCCAGCTTCAGCGCCGGTTCGCCGAAGAAGGCGGCCCCGCCCTGTTGCTCGACCTGCAGCAGGGCGCGCTGGATCGAGGCGATGGAGGCGGGGGCGACATTGCCGACCTCGCGCCCGATCCGGTCTGCGTTCTCGCCGAGATAGACCAAGAGGCTGCGCAGATCGTCGAGGTCGAGCAGCAGCAGGCCTTCCTTGTCCGCCACGTGGAAGACGACGGTCAGCACGCCTTCCTGCACGTCATTCAGGTTCAGCATCCGCGCCATCAGCACGGGGCCGATCTCGGACACGGTGGTGCGGATCGGGTGGCCCTTCTGGCCATACAGGTCCCAGAAGACGGTTGGGGCGGCGCGGGGCGTCAGGGTCAGGCCCATCTCGGTCGCGCGGGCGACCAGTTTCTCGTTCGGCGTTCCGATCTGCGAAATGCCCGACAGGTCGCCCTTCACGTCGGCGCAGAAGACCGGAACCCCGGCGTCGGAAAACCCCTGGGCCATGATCTGCAATGTGACCGTCTTGCCCGTTCCGGTCGCGCCGGCGACGACGCCGTGGCGGTTGGCGCGGTTGAACAGCAGGCTTTCCGGCTGGTCGGCGTCGGACTGGCCGAGGAACAGGCCGGGCAGGGCGTCGGGCATGAGGGTCTCCGATGGCGTCTCGGCGAAAGGTCTAGCGCGTTCCAAACGCGCTCGGAACAGCGATTGACGCCGAAGCCGAGCGGTTCGACAACACAGACATGAAAAGCCCCGTCGCCATGCCGTCCTCGGCCGTGTCCCGCAACGCCCTGGGCGTCATCGCCACCGTGGCGGCGGGGGCGGCCATCTACTGGCTGCGGGACATCCTGACCCCGCTGGCCATGGCCATCTTCCTGCTGATCATGATCGACGGGGTGAAACGCTCGGTCGAGGCGCGCACGCCGCTGAACAGTCGCATGGCCGGGATCGCGGCCCTGACCCTGGTGGTGCTGGCCTTCTTCGCCTCCATCGCCATCATCGTGAACGGCGCGGCCAGCTTCTTCGGCGAGGCGTCGGGCGTGTCCCAGAATATCGGCCCGCGCATCGATCAGATCATTCGCGACGTCTATGGCGTCGTGCGGCTGGCTAATCCGCCGACGGCCCAGGATCTGATCAACGGTGTCGATGTGCGCGGTTACCTGACGTCGATGGCCTTCCAGGTGCAGGGCATCGCTTCGGGCGCCTTTTTCGTCCTGATCTATCTGGGCTTTCTCCTGGCTTCCCAGATCGGGTTCCGGCGCAAGATCATCGCCATGTTCCCGTCCGAGGCCCAGCGCGACGAGGCCGTGGCGGTGTTCCAGCGTGTGCGCGGCGGGGTCGAGGGCTATATCTGGGTGCAGTCGGTGACCGGGGCGATGATCTGCGTCGTGGCCTGGATCCTGATGCGGGCCGTGGGGCTTCAGAACGCCGAGTTCTGGACCTTCGTCATCTTCATCGTCGGCTTCATCCCCGTGCTGGGCGGGGCGGTCGCCGGCCTGGCGCCGCCGCTGTTCGCCCTGGTCCAGTTCGAAAGCTACTGGCCGGCGGCGGTGCTGCTGGTCGGCCTGCAGGTCATTCTGTTCGTCGTCGGCAACTTCATCCAGCCGCGCATGCAGGGCGACAACCAGAACATCGACCCGGTCGTGGTGCTGCTGGCCCTGGCCTTCTGGGGCAAGATGTGGGGCGTGGTCGGCATGTTCCTGTCCACGCCGCTGGCGGTCATGGCCATGGCGATCCTGGCCGAGTTCAAGGGCTCGCGCTGGATGGCGATCCTGCTCTCCGGCGACGGCGAACCCTATGCGGATGAGACCAAGAAGACCTCAGCGTCGAAACCGAGCCGTCGCAAGCCCCGGCCCAAGCCGGAACCTGCGCCGGAAGTCTGATCAGGGCTGCCAGCCGCTGGTCTGGTCCGCGTCGCTGTCCCCGGCCAGGGCGCCGCGCGTCTTCTTCACCTCGGCCCAGGCGGCGCGGAGCAGGGCGGGGACGCCTTCGCCCGACACGCCGGACACCAGCATGGGCCGACGACCAGCGACGGCTTCCAGCTCGGCGGCCTTCTCCTCGCGCGCCTCCGGCGTCAGGGCGTCGATCTTGTTCAACGCCAGGATCTCGGCCTTGTCGGCCAGGCCCTCGCCGTAAGCCTCCAGTTCGCTGCGAATGATCCGGTAGGCCTCCGCCACATCGTCCTGGGTGCCGTCGATCAGGTGGATCAGGCTGGCCGAGCGTTCGACGTGGCCCAGGAAACGCGTGCCGAGCCCAGCGCCCTCGCTGGCGCCCTCGATCAGGCCGGGAATGTCGGCGATGACGAACCGCTCGGACGGCGACAGGTCCACCATGCCCAGGTTCGGCGCCAGGGTGGTGAAGGGATAGTCGGCGATCTTGGGCTTGGCGGCGCTGGCGGCCGACAGGAAGGTCGATTTGCCCGCATTCGGCAGGCCCGCCAGACCGATGTCGGCGATCAGTTTCAGCCGCAGCCAGATCCAGCGTTCCTGGCCCTCCTGGCCGGGGTTGGCGTAGGTCGGCGCCTGGTTGGTCGGCCCCTTGAAGCGCACATTGCCCCAGCCGCCGTTGCCGCCCTTCAGCAGCAGTTCCATCTTGCCTGGCGTGTCCATGTCCAGCAGGACGGTTTCCTTGTCCTCGTCCAGCACCTGGGTGCCGACCGGCACCTTCAGATGGATGTCATCGCCCTTGCCGCCGTGCATCTGGCGGCCCTGGCCGTGGTGGCCGGTCTGGGCCTTGAAGTGCTGCTGGTAGCGATAGTCGATCAGGGTGTTCAGCCCATCGACGGACTCGATCCAGACATCGCCGCCGCGCCCGCCGTCGCCGCCGTCCGGGCCGCCGTTGGGAATGAATTTCTCGCGTCTAAACGACACGGAACCGCCGCCGCCGTTGCCGGAGCGGATGTAGATCTTGGCCTGGTCGAGGAACTTCATCGCGGGCTTATGCCGCAGAAGCGCGGCAAATTACAGACCTGCGCGCCTGGCGTTATTTCAGCGCCAGAGTCACCGTCTTGATGTCCACATATTCGTCGATGCCGTGGATCGACCCCTCGCGGCCATAGCCGGACTGTTTGACCCCGCCGAAGGGGGCGACGGCGGTCGAGATCAGGCCGGTGTTGACCCCGCACATCCCCGCCTCTATCCGACGGGAAAAGCGCATGGCGCGGTCCAGGTCGCGGGTGAACAGATAGGAGGCCAGGCCATAGTCGCTGGCGTTGGCCTTCTCCAGCACCTCGTCCTCAGTATCGAACGGGAAGACCGGGATCATCGGGCCGAACGTCTCTTCCTCGCTGAACAGTTCATCGTTCCCGCCCAGGGTCACAGTCGGCTGGAAGAAGCGGCCGCCCAGTTCATGGCGCGCGCCGCCGGTCAGGACGCGGCCGCCGTCGGCCTTGACCGCCGCGACATGTTTCTCGACCTTGTCGATGGCCTTGTCCTCGATCAGGGGGCCGACCTTGACGCCGTCTTCGAAGGCGGGACCGACCTTGATCTTGGCCACTTCCGCCGCGAGTTTTTCGGCATAGGCCTCAGACACCGAGCGTTCGACATAGACGCGGTTGGGGCAGACGCAGGTCTGGCCCGAGTTCCTGAACTTGCCCTTGATGGTCTCGGCGACGGCCAGATCCAGGTCCGCGTCGGCGAAGACGATCAGGGGGGCGGCGCCGCCCAGCTCCATCGACACGCGCTTCAACGTCGGGGCGCACTGTTCCGCCAGTTTGCGGCCCACGCCGGTCGAGCCGGTGAAGGACAGTTTGCGGATTTCGGGACTGTCGGTCAGCACCTTGCCGATGGTCGCGGCGTCGCCCGTCACGATGGACAGGGCGCCCTTGGGCAGACCGGCCTGATAGGCCAGTTCGGCCAAGGCGATGGCGGTGAAGGGGGTCTGGCTGGCCGGCTTGACCACGGCGGTGCAGCCGGCGGCGAAGGCGGGGCCTAGCTTGCGGGTCAGCATGGCGGCGGGGAAGTTCCACGGCGTGATCAGGGCGCACGGCCCGACCGCCTCGCGATAGGTCAGGATCAGATGGCCCAGCGGACTATCCTGGGTTTCGCCGATCAGTCGCTCGGCCTGGCCCGCGAACCATTTCAGGAAACCGTTGGCGTAGGTGACCTCGCCCTTGGCCTCTTCGAAAGGCTTGCCGTTCTCCAGCGCCATAAGCGCGCCCAGACCCTCGATGTTGTCGTCGATCAGCGCTGCCCATTTTCGCAGCAAGGCGGCGCGCTCGTGAGGATCGGAGCGGGACCAGGTCTTGAAGGTCTCGGCCGCCGCCGCGATCGCCTGCTCGGTCTCGGCACCGCCCAGATCGGGGATATGGCCGATGATCTCGCCCGTCGCCGGATCATCGACGGCGATCCCGGCGCCGTTCGCTGCAATGGGCTCTCCGGCGATCAGGGCGTGCTGGCGTAGCAGCGCAAGGCCGGCGTCGCGGGCGGTGTGGTTCACGGAATGACTCCTGTCGCGGTCCTGAAACGAACAAGGCCCCGACGATGCGGGGCCTTGCCGGTCGAATGCTGCAGCCGGGGCTGCGGCCGTCGATTAGTTCTTGGCGTCTTGGGCGGCGCCGGTCACGGCTTGGCCAGCGGCTTGGGTGTCGCGACCCACGCCTTCGACGGTGTTGCAGGCGGCGGTGGTCAGGGCGGTGGCGGCGGCGACCAGAACGAAAATCTTGCGCATGAGTGATGCTCCGAGGTTAGCCGGGGTAAACTCCGCCGGTCTTGCTGGATTAACGCGGCCCAACGGCCCCGGTTCCTTTGCTGGATGCCTTGTCCGCCGGATCGACCGGCGCCAAGGCCTCCGGCGTGGCGAAGATCATACGGGCGATAGTGCCGCCGCCGGGGGGCGTATCGAATTCGGTCTCGCCGCGAAGCTGTTTGGCGAAGGCGCTCATCAGGGTGCGACCTACGCCGACTTCAGCGCCGGCCTGCGCGCCTGGTCCGTCATCCTCGACTTCCAGCACCGACTTCTCGCCGTGGACGCGGAAGCGCACCTTCAGCTCGCCGCCGCTGCCGGCGAAGGCATGCTTCTGGGCGTTCGTCACCGCCTCGACCAGCCACAGCGCCAGGGGCGCCAGCTTGTCGGGATCGACGTGCAGGGAATCGGCGTCCACCGAACTGATGACGACAGGCCCGCGTCCCGCCTCGCTGGCGACCAGTTGGCCCACCAGCTCGTTCAGGAACTCGCGCGCATCGGCATGGCGGATGTCGTTGCTTTGGTAGAGGGTGCGATAGATCAGGGCCAGGGCCGAGATGCGCTGACGCGTATCACCCAGCGCCGCCTTGGCCGGCGCGTCCGTCAGGGCGCGCTGCTGCATCGACAGCAGGGACGAGATGATCTGCAGGTTGTTCTTCACCCGGTGGTGGATCTCGCGCATCAGCGCGTCCTTTTCCGCCAAGGCGTCGGTCAGCTCCCGATCTCGAACCGTAATGGCTTCGGCCATCTCGTCCAGGGTTCGGGCCATGGTGCGGATTTCGGCCGGGGCGTTCATCGCCTGGAGCGGCCGCACCGAGAACCGCCCACGGGCATAGATGGCGGCGACCCGCTCCAGATAGTCCAGCCAGCGGATGAAGATGCGTTCGGACAGCAACATTACCGCCGCGAACGCCGTCAGCCAGGCGCCCAGCGGCAACAGCAGCGTCCCGATCGGATTGAGCCGTGCCCACGACAGCAGGCCGGGCGCCGGCGCCGACAGCAGGGCATACAGGTCTCCGCCCGCCAGCGCCGCCCCGGCGTAGTCGCGGCGATGATTCTGCACGTCCTTGGCCTCAAACACGGCCGAGCCCTGTTCGCGCGCACGGGCGACCCACCCGGCGATGTCGTCGCCGTCGGCCAGATTGAAGACATCAGGATCGCTGGCGGTCAGGATACGCCCTGCGCCATCGGTCAGGGCCGCTTCGGCGCCCGAGGGCAGGGCGGGGTCTGTGATATCGGGTTGCAGCTCAGACAGGGGAATGACGGCGACCATGGCCCCGTCGAAGCGACCCATCGGTCGTTCAGCGCGGGTGGCGACGATCAGTGCGCTCTGATAGCCGGCGCCGTCAGGGGCGCGCACCACGACCAGTTCCTCGCCATTGCGCAGCCGCTGAAACCATGTGGCCTGTGCGGCGGGCGCGACGCCGGAACGCAGACCGTCCGTGCGACCGGAAGCGCAGACGGCTTCGCCCGTGGGGCTGATGCGATAGAGACCCTCATAGCCTTCCAGCCGTCCGACGAGCGCGGTCAGGCGCGGCTCGCAATAGGGGCCGAGCGCATCGGGGCTGAGCGCGCGCAGCAGGACCTGTGCGCTGTCCAGCTGGGCCTTGGCGCTCGAGGCGCTGCGTTCGGCCGCCAGTTGCAGATCGACCTGTCGATCCTCTGCTTGTCGGCGGAAATCGGCCTGGGTCTGGATCAGACTCAGGACGAAGATCGGCAGCAGGGCCATGGCCATCGCCGCGCCCAGACGAAAACGAATTCCCTGAAAGCGATTTGAAGTCCACGATCGACCTAGGCGCTGCCCTGTCGCGGCTTGGGTCGATTCACTCACCGCAGATCAGCTCCGGGCGCCGGCCAGCCTGTCGGCCTCGCCCAGGATGGAGCGCATGGCGTCGCCCGCCGCCTTGCCGTCGCGGCCGTAGCCGCCTTTTTCCAGCGTGGCCGCAAGCGCACGGCGGGCCCGGCTGACGCGGCTTTTCACGGTGCCGACCGCGCAGCCGCAGATTTCGGCCGCCTCTTCGTAGGCGAAGCCGCCGGCGCCGACCAGGATCAGCGCTTCGCGCTGTTCTTCCGGCAGGGTTTTCAGGGCCTGACGCAGTTCGTCCAGGGCGACGGGCGCCTCGGGATCGTCCACGGCGACCAGGGTCCGCTCGGCGGCCTCCTGATCCAGCTGCGATTGACGCCACGAGCGGCGCTTCTCGGAATAGAACTGGTTGCGCAGGATCATGAAGGTCCAGGCCTTCATGTTTGTGCCCATCTGATACGACGCGCGAGCGTCCCACGCCTTCATCATGGCGTCTTGCGCCAGGTCGTCGGCGGCGGTCGGATCACCGGTCAGGGTACGGGCGAAGGCGCGCAGATGCGGGATCAGCACTACCAGTTCGCGCTTGAAGCCTTCGTCGTCAGCCGACGCGGGCTTGGGGGCGGCCCCCAGGCGAGACGTACTCATGCGGCGCCATCCGCAGCCTTCGCATCGGCGCGTTTCAGGATGTCGAGAAACTCGTCGGGAACGGGCTCGTTGACGACTTCGTCGAACATATGCCGCAGCTTCACGCCGATGGCCTGCTGGCGAAGCCGAGCTTCTTCAAGCCCCGCCTCCCCCTTCGTATCGGCGCCTTTCGGGCGCGAGGAGTCGGTAGAATCAATCATAGACAGAGTACGCCCACCCAACGTTCATCGCGGAGATGCCCGCCGATAACGTCATCCCTCCGGGAGGGTTCCTAGGCCGCATCAATTTTAAGCTCAAGCTTCATCGAAACTGCGGAACCGTGGTGCGTATGATACGTTTAGACCCGCTGTATCGCTGTCCCTTGCCGGGACGGCGAAGATTTGTCGGGGACTATCTGAATGAGCCTTCTGGCCAGACTTGCGCCGCACCTGCCTTATGTGCGCCGTTACGCTCGCGCGTTGACCGGCGACCAATCCACCGGGGACAACTACGTCCGCGTCGCGCTGGAAGCCCTGGCGGCCGGCGAACAGCAGCTGTCGGCCGATATGACGCCGCGCGTGGCCCTCTATCACGTCTTCCACGCCATCTGGTCCTCGACCGGCGCCCAGCTTGAGACCGGCACGCTGGAGACGACGGGAACCGACGCGTCGCAGCGTCTGCTGCGTATCGCCCCGCGCTCGCGCCAGGCCTTCCTGCTGACCGCACTGGAAGGCTTTACGCCTTCGGAAGCCGCCCAGATCCTGTCCGCCGATCCGCGCGACGTCGAACGCCTGATCGCCGACGCCCAGTCCGACATCGACGCCGAACTGGCGACGGACGTGCTGGTGATCGAGGACGAGGCCATCATCTCGGCCGACATCCAGAGCCTGGTCAAGGAATTGGGTCACCGCGTCACCGGCACCGCCACGACGCATGACGAAGCCATCGACGCCGTCGCCCGCCACAAGCCGGGCCTGGTGCTGGCCGACATCCAGCTGGCCGACGGCTCCTCGGGCATCGACGCGGTTAAGGACATCCTGAAGACCATGGACGTGCCGGTGATCTTTATCACCGCCTTCCCGGAACGCCTGCTGACCGGCGAGCGTCCCGAGCCGACCTTCCTGATCACCAAGCCGTTCCAGCCGGAAACGGTGAAGGCGGCGATCAGCCAGGCCCTGTTCTTCCACCCTTCGCGTCAGAAGGAAGCGGCATAAGGCCGCAGCCTATCTTTCAGACGATAATGAGGCCCCGTTCGCATCCGCGACGGGGCCTTTTCTTTTGCGCCGACAGGAAAAGTCTCAACGGCCGGGAACCGGTGTTCGGCCTTGTCGTTATCGGCGTGCGGAGGCGGCGACGCCCCCCGACTTGATCAGCGATAGCCGATCATGCCGCCTCCGCGCCTCATTCTCGATGATGCCACTTCAAAGCGGTCCGCAAGGGCCGCTTTTTTCTTTGTCATGGCTCGACCGCCGGGCCCGCTGGGGCCAAGGTGGTGGTCAAAGAAAACGCACGGAGAGACGCGTATGGCTTCGGTAAGAGGCAAGACGAACCGTCAATGGGTGCTGCGCCAGCGTCCCAAGGGCCTGATCCAGGCCGGCGACCTCGAACTGGTCGAAACCGCCCTCCCTGATCTGAAGGAAAACGAGGTGCTGGTCCGCACTGTCTATCTGTCGCTGGACCCGACCAACCGGACCTGGATGAACGATTCCGAAGGCTATCTGCCGCCGGTGGGGCTGGGCGAGGTGATGCGCGGCCTGACCCTGGGCGTGGTCGAGGCGTCGCGGTCCAGCCGCTTCAAGTCCGGCGACGTGGTCATGCCGACCTCGGGCGGCTGGGCCGACTACGCCGTCGTGCCTGAAGGCGGCCTGCGTCCCGTTCACCGCGCGCCGGGCCTGCCGCTGACCGCCAATATGTCGGTGCTCGGCATGACCGGCCTGACCGCCTATTTCGGCGTCACCGATGTGCTGAAGGCCAAGGAAGGCGAGACCATCGTCATCTCGGCGGCGGCCGGCGCCGTCGGCTCCATCGCCGGTCAGGTCGCAAAGCAGCGCGGCTGCCGCGTCATCGGCATCGCCGGCGGGCCTGAGAAATGCGCCTGGCTGACCGACGACCTCGGGTTCGACGCCGCCATCGACTACAAGAACGAGGATGTCGGCGAGGCGCTGGACCGTCTGGCCCCGGATGGCATCGACCTGAACTTCGAAAACGTCGGCGGCGACATCATGATCGCCGTGTTCAACCGATTGAAGGTGCACGGTCGCATGGCGGTCTGCGGCCTGGTGTCCTCCTACAATGCGACCAAGGCGCCGCCGTCGCCGAACTTCGCGCGCATCATCACCCACCGTCTTCAGGTCCAGGGTTTCCTCGTCCTCGACTATGCCCCGCGCGCCCGCGAGATGGTCGCCGAAATGGGGCCGTGGCTGGCGGACGGTCGGGTGAAGTGGAAGGTTCACGTCGATGACGGCCTGGACGGCGCAGTGGATTCGCTGAACCGCTTGTTCACCGGCGATCACGACGGCAAGCTGCTGGTTCGCGTCTCCGAAGAACCCGCCTGAAGTCGATACGGAAAGTCCTGCCCATGAGCGATCCGCTGCACGTCCATTTCGAAGACCTGGAAGTGGGTCAGGTCGTGCCGCTGGGCGCCTGCGCCGTCGATGAGGCGGCGCTGGACGTCTTCATCGAGCGGTTCTCGCCGGGGTGGGACGTCGCCTACGGTGCGCCGGATGCCATGGTCTATGTGCTGTGGAGCCGGCTGGCGGCCGACAAGTCCGGCGGCTGGGCCCAGACCAAGGTCCTGGCCGTCGACGGGCTGCGCTATATGCGCAATCCGCCCGCCGGCGAACTGCTGCGCGGGCGGATGACGGTTATGGGCAAGGATCCGGTCGGCGACGAAAAAGGCATCGTCATCGCCTCGCACGACCTGCTGGACGAGTCCGGCAGGCTGGTCTTCTCGTGTCTGACGCGCGCCCTGTTTTCGCGTCGCTGAAACGAAAAACGCCCCGTCGGCGAACCGGCGGGGCGTCTGTCAGTCTGTAAAGGCCGGGGCTTAGTTGACCGAAGTCGGAGCCTGCGCTTGGCGCATGACGGCCAGGGCGATGAGGCGATCCCAACCGACCAGCGACACCAGGTGGGCGTAGATCTGGCCCAGGGCGCCGTTGTCGCGCAGTTCGGCCAGCTTCTCGGCCGGCAGGGCGCGCAGCTTGTCTTCCGACACGGCGTAGTATTCAGCCAGCTTCTGCGGCTGACCCGGCGTGCCGTCGGGGTTGCGGGGCGTGAAGTGGGCCTCGCGGATGTCCAGCAGGTCCAGCTCGTTGATCAGCGTCATGAAGCCTTCGGTGCGCAGACGCTCCTGCTCGAAGTTGTTGCAGAACTCCATCGCCATGTTGGTGTAGTCGCTGGGCTTGCCATCGACGAACAGCGGGTTCTGGCCGCCCTCGGCGACGATCGAGGCGCCGCGGTCGATGCACAGGATCAGGCGCTGGTTCTGCTTGTCGTCGGCGAAGACGAACGGATAGCGGCGCACATAGGCCGGCACATAGGCGTCGGCGCGGAACTCGCCGTCGTCGGCGACGAACAGGTTCTCGTTCGCGCGCAGACCCATCACGGCCACGGGCTGGCGGTTTTCGCCGGTGAAAATGATCGGATAGGACAGGGCGGCGGCCGAGAACTCGGTCACCGTCAGCGGCACGACATTGGTCTGGGCCACGAAGGCGTAGGGCTTGTCGGTCGGGTTGACGCCCAGCCCGCCGTGGATGCCCTGATCGAGCGGCTCGGGGTTGACGTAGAAGAGGACGTTGCCTTCGAGCGGCGAGTTGTTCGTGTCGGTCATGAAGCGAGGACGCTCTGGTTGAGGTAGGAGGCGCGCCTTCTAGCCCAACCCCGTCTCACCGGCAAACCCGCGATGCTTCAGTTGCGATAGAGGTCGCCAGCCATTAGCTGTGGCGCATGGGTTCAGCCTGCGATCACGATCACGACCATTCCGGCCTGAACGGCGGCGCGCTGGATCGCGCCCTGGCGGCGGCCGAGGGGCGCGCCGTTCAGCGTGGCGAGCGGATGACCGCCCAGCGCCGCCGGGTTCTGGCCCTGCTGCTGGAAACGGGCGAGCCTGTGAAGGCCTATGACCTGATCGCGCGCTTCGGCGAGGACGGCCAGGCCGCCAAGCCGCCGACCGTCTATCGCGCGCTGGAGTTTCTGGAGCGGCTGGGCATGGCCCACCGCATCGCCT
Source organism: Brevundimonas sp. TWP2-1 (assembly GCF_049897645.1). Lineage (NCBI taxonomy): Bacteria > Pseudomonadati > Pseudomonadota > Alphaproteobacteria > Caulobacterales > Caulobacteraceae > Brevundimonas > Brevundimonas sp. TWP2-1. The sequence goes on along the minus strand of NZ_JAFCWR010000001.1, from coordinate 1,865,379 downwards.
CCATCAGCGCCTATGTCGCCTGCACCGACGACGGCGACGCCGCCCATGCCGCCGCCTTTTTGATCTGCGACTGCTGCGGCGCGACACGCGAGGTCAGCGGCCCGGACCAGAGCGCCATGAACGCCGCCGCCGCCGCCGCCGGATACGCTATCGCCCGCACGACGATCGAGGCGCACGGCCGTTGCGCCGCGTGCCGCGAGGCGGCTTGAGCATGGATGCGGCGCTGATGTCTCCTCCTCGGCGCCTGTCCGTCCCCATCGACAACCGCTGGGGCGCCGGCGAGATGGCGGTGCTGGATTTCGGCGATCCCAAACGCCCGGTCGATCTGATCTTCTCCCACGCCAACGGCTTCAACGCCGCCACCTATCGCAGCCTGCTGTCGCCTCTGTCGGCGTCCTTGCGCATCTGGGCGCCGGACCTGCGAGGGCATGGCCGCTCGACACTGCCGGTCTTCACCCGGCCCAAGACCAGTTGGCTGGATCATCGCGACGATCTGCTGGCCCTGCTCAAGGCCATCGACGGCCCGCCGGTGGTGATGGCTGGCCATTCGATGGGCGGCACGTCGTCGCTGATGGCGGCCGCCGTGCAGCCGGATCGCGTGTCCAGCCTGGTGTTGTTCGATCCGGTGATCTGGAAACGCTCGGCCGTCTTCGCCTTCAACCTGCCCTTCGCCCACCGGCTGATGGGCGCGATCCCGATCGCCAAGGCGACGCTTCGCCGCCGCAGCCTGTTCGACAGTCGCGAGCAGGCCATGGCCGCCTATCGCGGGCGCGGCGCCTTCAAGGGTTGGCCCGACATGGTTCTGGCCGATTATCTGTCGGAAGGCCTGGGTGAGAGAGAGGGCGGCTTGAACCTGACCGCCACACCGGCCTGGGAGGCGGCCAACTATTCGGCCCAGGCGCACGATCCCTGGCGGGCGCTGCGTCGCTATCGTGGGCCGGTGCGCATTCTGAAGGCCGAACACGGCGCCCTGACCCATGTTCCGGTCGCGCCGCGCGGTTTGCCCCACGTCACGGTCGAGGTCGTGCCCGGCGGCGGCCACCTGTTCCCCATGACCCACGCCGACATCGCCCGCGACGCCCTGTTCGACGCCGCCGTCTGAAACGATTTCTGTAGGCTGAACAAACACCCGCGCTATAAGGGCACCGCTGAGCAAAACTCCCTCGCCGCCCGAGACGCCGCTTGTCCTTCTTCCACGCCGGTCCCGCGCCCAAAGGCGCCGGCCCCCGATCCGGGGCGCTGCGCGATGGCCTGAACCTGGCGCCGGGCATGAAGGTCGGTCTGTTCGGCGGCTCCTTCAACCCTGCCCACAACGGTCACGCCCATGTCGCCGAGACCGCCATGCGTCGGCTGGACCTGGACCGCGTCGTCTGGCTGGTCTCGCCTCAGAACCCTCTGAAGGACGCTCGGCACAGCGCGCCGCTGGACGAGCGCATGGCCTCGGCCCGCCGGCACGCGCGCGGTCCCTCGATGATTGTCTCGGACTTCGAGACCCGCGCCGGCGTCGCCTGGACCGTGGATACACTGCGCCTGCTGGTCGCGCGGCATCCCGGCGTGCATTTCGTCTGGCTGATGGGATCGGACAATCTGGCCAGCTTCCATCGCTGGAGAGGCTGGACCGACATCATGCGGCTGATGCCCGTGGCCGTGATCGCCCGGCCCGGTTCGCTGCTGGACAGCCGCACGGCGCCGGCCGCCGCCCGTTTCGCCGGTTTCCGCATTCCGGCCCAGCAGGCCGGCCTGTTGCCGACCCTTGAAGCGCCCGCCTGGACCTATCTGACGGCGCCGCTCAATCCCCTGTCCTCGACCGCGATCAGGACCTCGGCGGGGCGACGCGCGGTCTCGTGATCGCCCGATGATTCGGGCGCCGGTTCACGTTGCGGCCCATCCGTGCTAGAGGGCTTCTTTAGTCATCGCTCCCGGAGCTCTCCGCTGACCCCCTCGCCCGCGTATGATACGCAAGACGCCGCCGTTTCGAATACGGCGCACGAGATGGACCCTATCGAACCTCTCCATACCGAAGATGAATCTGATTTCGACGCCGCGCCGCGCGGTTTCGACGATTCCGCTCCCCGTCCCGTCGGCTCCACGCCGCTCGAAGAAGCCATTCTGAGCCGCCTCGACGAAGACAAGGCCCAGGACATGGTCCTGATCGACCTCAAGGGCAAAAGCGCCATGGCCGACACCATGATCGTGGCGTCCGGGCGTTCGCACCGTCACGTCGGCGCCATCGCCGACCACCTGCTGCGCACGCTGAAGGAAAACGGTCTGGGCAAGGCCAAGGTCGAGGGCCTGCCGCATTGCGACTGGGTCCTGATCGACGCCGGCGACGTGATCGTCCACCTGTTCCGCCCGGAAGTGCGCACCTTCTACAATATCGAGAAGATCTGGGCCGTCGATTCCGCCCACCGCATGGTCCGCGACTGAGACCGTGAAGCTGAGCATCGTCGCCATCGGCCGACCGGGCCGGGGGCCTGAGGCGACGCTCGCCGACGACTACGCCAAGCGCGCCACCCTGTCGGGACGCGCGCTTGGCCTCGGCCCCCTCGAACTGATCGACCTTGAAGCCCGCAAGCCGGGCAAGGCGCCGGAGGCCGAGCTGATCCTCGCCGCCGCGGAAGGATCGCATCTGATCGCCTGCGACGAACGCGGCAGGACCTATTCCTCGCGCGCCTTCGCCGACCACATCGCCAAGCTGCGCGACCAGGGCGAACGCCGCCTTGTCTTCGCCATCGGCGGGGCGGGCGGGCTGGACGAGAGCGTGCGCGCCGCCGCGTCCTCGACCCTGGCCTTCGGCCCCCAGACCTGGCCCCACGCCCTGGCGCGCGCCATGCTGGCGGAACAGCTGTATCGGGCCGTGACCATCCTGGCCGGATCGCCCTATCATCGCGACTGACATGCGTCGCGCCCTTCCCCTATCGCTAGCCCTGCTGACGGGTTTCGTCTGCGCCGCGCCCGCCGTCGGCAGACAGGCGCCCGAGAGCGAACTGTCGCGTATCCAGGCCGAATACCGCGACGAGACGGTGCGGGCGCGCCGCCTGCGCGCCGACGCCGACGCCGCCAAGTCCGAACTGGCCCAGCTGGAGCGCCGCCTGGCCTCGCTGCGCGCCGACGAGCAGACTGACGACCGCCAGATCGATGACCAGCGCGCCCGCCTGCAGCAACTGACCGAGCGCGAGGCCGAACTGGTCACCGACCTGGCCCGCGAACGCGGCGCCCAGGGCCGTCTGCTCAGCGCGCTGCAGATGATGAGCCGCCGCCCGCCGCCGCCCCTGTTGGTGCCGGCCGACAAGGCCATCGACACGGTGCGCGCCTCCATCCTGCTAAAGGCCATGACGCCGGACCTGGAAAACCGCGCCAAGGCCCTGGGCGCGCGTCAGGCCGAGATCATGCGCATCCGCCGCCTCGCCGTCCTGTCCTCCGAGCGGCTGCTGACGACCGAGAGCGAACAGGGCGACCGGCGCGGCGAGATCGAGGGTCTGACGTCGCGCAAGACCGCCCTGACCGCCGTCCTGAACGCCGAGGCCCGCGCCGCCGAACGCGCCTCCGCCGTGCTGGAGCGCCGCATCCGTGAACTGGGCGGGGCCGTGCCGACCACCCAGGCGGCCGAAACCCCCACGGCCCGCCTGCCCGCCGGCCGCGCGCGCCTCAGCTCGCCCATTTCCGGCGCGCCCAGCCAGACCTGGGGGGCGGGAACCTCCGGCTGGCGCTGGCGCGCCGACCGGGCGGCCGTGACGGCTCCTGCCGACGCCAAGGTCGCCTATGCCGGACCGCTGACGGGATGGGGCAATGTGGTGGTGCTGGACCTCGGCCCCGGCTGGCGCGCAGTCATCGCCGGTCTGGACAGCGTGGATGTGGGATCGGACGCCCGCGTGTCGGACGGTCAGGCCCTGGGGCGCAGCGGCCCGGACGGCGACATCTATTTCGAGCTGCGACGCGACGAACGGCCCATCGATCCGGGGCCGTGGTTGCAATAGGTTTCACCGCCGTCATCCTCGGCCTTGTGCCGAGGACCCACCTGTCAGCCATCTCGTTGATCGAGATGTGCCCAACTTTGTGCGCGGCTTCCATGTTTGTGTCAGCCCGACCGTGGATCCTCGGCACAAGGCCGAGGATGACGAGCGTGTAAGGTGCGTATCAAGATAAGCGCTTGCTTTCCCATCTGACGCTGATTTTATCGGCGCAACGCTGCGTCGCCACGATTTGGTCGTGTCTGCACCGCCTTACCCTTCCCACGGGCGCCTTGAATGATCGGCCCGACCGAAAGAGACCGAATGCGTAAACTGCTCCTCGTCGGCTGCGCCGCACTGGTGCTCGGCGGATCCGCCGCTGCTGTCAGCAGCCAGACCCCCCGCAACGAAACCTTCCGCATGCTGGAGCTGTTCGGCGACGTCGTGGGCATCGTCGAGCAGGCCTATGTCGTGCCGGTCGACAACAAGAAGCTGATCGAGGCCGCCCTGGCCGGAATGATGACGGCGCTGGATCCGCACTCCAACTATCTGCCACCCTCCAACTACGACGAGCTGCGCGAGCGCACCGAGGGCCAGTATTCGGGCGTCGGCCTGACCATCAGCGCCGACGGCGGCATGGTGAAGGTCATCTCGCCGATGGACGACAGCCCCGCCGCCAAGGCCGGCGTCCAGGCAGGCGACGTCATCTCCTCGATCGAGGGCCAGAACGCGGCCGGCCTGACCGTCAGCCAGGTGTCGGAAAAGCTGCGCGGCGAGGTCGGCACCAGCGTCAAGGTGACCTTCCTGCGGGACGGCGAGGATCCGCTGGAGGTCGTCCTGACCCGCGAGGTCATCAAGGTCCAGTCGGTGACCGGCCGGGTCGAGGGCGACTTCGGCTATCTGCGCGTCTCGACCTTCAACGAAAACACCGGCCGCGAGCTGAACGAGGCCATCGCCAAGATCAAGGCCGAGAAGCCGGGCGTGAAGGGCTATGTACTTGATCTGCGCAACAACGGCGGTGGTTTGCTGAACGCCGCCATTGACGTGTCCGACGCCTTCTTGGAACGCGGCGAGATCGTCAGCCAGCGCGGCCGCAAGCCCGAGCAGATCCAGCGCTATTCCGCCAAGCCCGGCGACATCACCGGCGGCCTGCCGCTGGTGGTGCTGGTCAACTATGGCTCGGCCTCGGCGTCGGAAATCGTCGCCGGCGCCCTGAAGGATCATCAGCGCGCGACCGTCGTCGGCCTGACCAGCTTCGGCAAAGGGTCGGTCCAGACGGTGATCCCGCTGCGCCAAGGCCAGGACGGCGCCCTGTCGATCACGACCGCGCGCTACTACACCCCGTCGGGCGCCTCGATCCAGAAGATCGGCATCGAGCCGGACCTGGAGGTGGCCCGTTCGGAAGCCGAGGCCCGCATCGTCTCACGCTCCAGCTTCATCTATTCCGAAGCCGCCTACGCCACGGCGCTGGACGCCTCCATCGGCGCCGAACGCAAGGGCCCGCACACGCCGCGTGAAGCCCCCGGCGAGAGCTTCGACAAGGAAAAGGACTATCAGTTGGAACGGGCGCTGGACGTGCTGCGCGCCGGCGGCGACCTGACGAAACTGTCGGCTGCGCCCGAAGGCGTCGTCGTCACCGAGCCGGGCTCCGAGCCTAAGCCCGACGCCGAGCCGGCGGCGGACGAATCTAAGGAAGAATAGGTCAGGGAAGGGCGGCGAAAGCCGCCCTTTTTCTTACGACCGGAGCGATCAGGACAGGCGGTCGCGGAATTCCGAATAGTCGAATTCGCGCACGATCGTCAGCGCATCCGTCTCGCTGTTCCACAGGGCGATGGCCGGAAGCGGCACCCCGTTGAAGGTGTTGGTCTTCACCATCGAATAGTGGGCCTGGTCCAGAAACGCGATCCGCGTCCCCGCCGTCGGCGCCGTCTCGAAGACATAGTCGCCGATGATGTCGCCCGCCAGACACGACGGCCCGCCCAGGCGATAGGTCACGCCCGCCTCGCCCTCGTTCAGCATGGCCGGACGATAGGGCGCCTCGATCACATCGGGCATGTGGCAGGTCGCTGAAATGTCGGTGATGGCGACTGCGATGCCGTTGTCGAAGGTGTCCAGCACCTCGCCGATCAGAATGCCGGCATCCAGTGCCACGGCCTCGCCCGGCTCGATATAGACCTCAAGCCCGTGGGTCTCGCCTAGCCGCCTTAGGAAGGCCGCCAGATCGTCGCGACGATAGTCGGCCCGCGTGACATGGTGCCCGCCGCCCAGGTTGATCCATTTCAGATCGGCCAGCAGCGGCGCCAGCGTCGGCTCGACCGCCGCCCAGATCCGCTCCAGCGGTTCGAACCCCTGTTCGCACAGGGCATGGATGTGCAGGCCGTCGACGCCGTCCAGATGTTCGGGTTTCAGCTGCGACACCGGGAACCCCAGGCGCGAGCCGAACTGGCAGGGATCGTATTTGGCGACCTCGGCCTCGGAATGCTCGGGGTTCAGCCTCAGGCCGATGTCGAACGTCTCGCCCTCGACGCGCGCGGCTTTGATCACATCGGCGAACCGGGCGATCTGGTCCGGGGCGTTGAAGATGACCGTGTCCGACAGACGCAGAATTTCGGGCAGGTCCGACGGCTTGTAAGCCGGCGAATAGGTGGTCAGATGCCCTTGATAGAATTCCCGCGCCAGCCGCGCCTCCCACAGGCCAGACGCGCAGACGCCGTCGAGGTATTCCCCGACGACGTCGGCCAGCGACCACATGGAAAAGGCCTTCAGGGCCAACAGAACCCGCGCGTTTCCGCGCGCGCCTACGTCCTTCAGGGCCGACAGGTTGCGACGCACCGCCGCCTCGTCGACCACGAAGGCGGGCGACGGGACGCGGTTCAGATCGAACCGGGCGAAGGCGCCCGGTCCGCCGGCTTGGGTCTGCATGGCCATGGTCTGAGCCTTAGAAGTCGAGAGGGGCGTCCAGGTCCTGAACCTTCCACGGCAGGCCGTGCTTGTTCAGCATGTCCATGAAGGGATCGGGATCCAGCTGCTCCATGTTGAACACGCCCGCGCCCTTCCACTGGCCGGTCAGCATCAGGGCCGCGCCGATCATGGCGGGCACGCCGGTGGTGTAGCTGACGGCCTGGTTGCCGGTCTCGGCATAGGCTTCCTGGTGGTCGCAGATGTTGTTGACGTAGACCGTCTTGGCCACGCCGTCCTTCACGCCCGTGGCGATGGTGCCGATATTGGTCTTGCCCTTGGTGATCGGACCCAGCGACGACGGTTCCGGCAGCAGGGCCTTCAGGAACTCGATCGGGATGATCTCGCGGCCCTGGAACATCATCGGCTCGATGGAGGTCATGCCGATGTTTTCCAGCACTTCGAGGTGCTTCAGATAGCTGTCGCCGAAGGTCATCCAGAAGCGGATGCGCTTGATCTCGGGGTAGAATTTCGCCAGCGATTCCAGCTCCTCATGGTACATGAGGTACATGTTCTTCTGACCCACGCCCTCGAAGTCGAAGGCCTGTTTGTGGCTCAGCGCCGGACCCTCGACCCACTGGCCGTTTTCCCAGTGACGCGACGGCGCGGTCACTTCGCGCAGGTTGATCTCGGGGTTGAAGTTGGTCGCGAACGGCAGGCCTGTGTCGCCGCCGTTGCAGTCCAGGATGTCCAGCGTCTCGATGGAATCCAGCAGGTGCTTCTTGGTGTAGGTCGCGAAGACCGAGGTCACGCCGGGATCGAAGCCCGAGCCCAGCAGCGCCATCAGACCGGCTTTCTCGAACCGCTCCTGATAGGCCCACTGCCACTTGTATTCGAACTTGGCCTCGTCGCGCGGCTCGTAGTTGGCGGTGTCGAGATAGTTCACGCCGGCCGCCAGACAGGCGTCCATGATCGCCAGGTCCTGGTAGGGCAGGGCCAGGTTCACGACCAGGGCCGGCTGCACCTGTTTGATCAGGGCCGTGGTCGCCGCCACGTCGTCGGCGTCAATGGCGGCGGTGTCGATGGTGACGCCAAAACGCGACTTCACGGATTCGGCGATGGCGTCGCACTTGGACTTGGTGCGGCTCGCCAGGGTGATATGCGAGAAGATGTCCGCATTCATCGCCATCTTGTGGACCGCGACCGAACTGACGCCGCCTGCGCCGATTACCAGCACCTTGCTCATGCGTGCTTCTCCTGAAGTCAAAAACGTTGGCGACATCGCCGCCCCTATAAAGGGCGGGGCTCTTAGCACGATGATGACAATCCGCTAAATCCCACGGCGAAGATCGGCTTTATAGCCGTCATCGACTCGCTTCGGTTGCCTTTGTCGGGGTTTTCCGCCATAAGCCGCCGCTTCCGACGCAAGTGAACCTGCGTCTCCACCCACACGACAGCTCTCGCAGGAGAGAACGAGGTGGGCGAGAACCCTCTGCCGACGTGATCGTCGCCAGAGGTCGTTGTCGTATGGAGCCGCTTCACCCGTCGCCACGAGGTAGTGAATGTTCGAGGCTCTGAACGAGCGGCTGACAGGCGTCTTCGACCGGATCACCGGGCGCGGCGCCCTGTCCGAAAAGGACGTCGCCGAGGCGATGCGCGAAGTGCGCGTGGCCCTGCTTGAGGCCGACGTCGCTTTGCCGGTCGTCAAGGAATTCATCGCCTTCGCGACGGAGCGCGCGACGGGCGAAGAGGTCATCCGTTCGGTCCGCCCGGCCGATCAGGTGGTCAAGATCGTCTATGACGGCCTGATCGAGATGCTGGGCGGCGAAGAGCCGGTCCCCCTCAACACCAACGCCAGTCCGCCCGCCGTGGTGCTGATGGCCGGCCTGCAGGGCTCGGGCAAGACCACGACCTCGGCCAAGCTGGCGCTGCGCCTGACCAAGTTCGATCGCAAGAAGGTCATGATGGCCTCGCTGGACACGCGTCGTCCGGCCGCGATGGAACAGCTGGCCCAGCTGGGCAAACAGATCGACGTCGCCGTCCTGCCCATCGTTGCGGGCGAGAGCGCCGTCCAGATCACGCGTCGGGCGCTGCAGTCGGCCAAGCTTCAGGGCTTCGACGTCCTGATCCTCGACACCGCCGGCCGCATCACCCTGGACGAAGGGCTGATGAACGAGGTGGCCGAGGTCGCCGAGATCGCCAAGCCCATCGAGACCCTGCTGGTCGCCGACAGCCTGACCGGCCAGGACGCGGTCCGCACCGCCGCCGCCTTCCACGCCCGTCTGCCCCTGACCGGCCTGGTCCTGACCCGCGCCGACGGCGATGGTCGCGGCGGCGCCATGCTGTCGATGCGGGCCGTTACCGGCCTGCCGATCAAATATCTGGGCGCCGGCGAAAAGGTCGATGCGCTGGACGTCTTCGACGCCCGTCGCGTCGCCGGCCGCATCCTGGGCCAAGGCGATATCGTCGCCCTGGTCGAAAAGGCCAGCCAGGACCTTGACCAGGCCAAGGCCGAGAAGATGGCCCGCAAACTGGCCAAGGGTCAGTTCGACCTGGACGACCTGGCCGGTCAGCTTCAGCAGATGAAGCGGATGGGCGGGCTTCAGGGCATCATGGGCATGCTGCCCGGCGTGGCCAAGATGAAGGGCCAGATGGCCGAAAGCGGCATCGACGACCGCATGATCCTGCGCCAGGAAGCCATCATCTCCTCGATGACAAAGGCCGAGCGCAAGAAGCCCGACCTGCTGAACGCCAGCCGCAAGAAGCGCATCGCCGCCGGCGCCGGCGTGGATGTGCAGGACGTGAACCGGGTCCTGAAACAGCACCGCCAGATGGCCGACGTGGTCAAGTCGATGGCGCGCGGCGGACCCAAGAAGATGCAGCAGATGGCCGCCATGCTGGGCGGTCTCGGCGGCGGCGGCGGCATCCCCGGAATGGGCGGCGGCCCGGATCTGAACCGATTGAAGGCCCTGGGCGGCGGCAAGACGCCGGAAGCCAGCGCCGACGAACTGAAAGCCATCCAAGACCGGCTCGCCGGATTGGGTGGCGGACAACTTCCGGGAGGCCTCCCTGGCCTTCCGGGCTTCCCTCCCAAGAAATAACGACTTCCTAGAAAGAGACTGAAAATGCTGAAGATTCGTCTGGCCCGCGGCGGCGCCAAGAAGCGCCCCTACTATCACATCGTCGTCGCCGACTCGCACTCGCCGCGCGACGGCAAGTTCATCGAGAAGGTCGGCAGCTACAACCCGATGCTGCCCAAGGACGGCGCCACCCCGCGCGTCGCTCTGAAGGTCGAGCGCATCGCCGAATGGCTCGGCAAGGGCGCCCAGCCGACCGACCGCGTCGCGCGCTTCCTGTCGCAGGACGAGACCCTGGGTCAGAAGGTCAAGTGGACCCAGTCGAACAACCCGAACAAGGCCCAGCCCGGCAAGAAGGCGCAAGAGCGCGCCGCCGAACGCGCCCAGCGCGAAGCCGACCGCCTGGAAGCCGAAGCCGCCGCCAAGGTCGAGGCCGCTGAAGCCGCCGCCCGCGCCAAGGAAGAAGCTGCGGCCGCCGCCGCTGCTCCGGCTCCGGCTGCTGAAGAAGCTCCGGCTGAAGAAGCTCCGGCTGAAGAGGCCCCTGCCGCTGAGGCCGCCGCCGAAGAAACTCCGGCTGCTGAAGAATCGACCGAAGAAAAGACCGAAGCCTAAGCCTTTCGGTTTCGACACGATCAAGGCGGCGTCTTTCGACGCCGCCTTTTTCATGCGTTAAGGACCAGCATGACCACGGACAGCAGATTGATCCTCGTCGGCCAGATCGGCGGCGCTTTCGGCGTGCGGGGCGAGGTGCGGGTGACCGCCTTCACCGCCGATCCCCTGGCCCTGACCGCCTATGGCCCGCTGCTGCGCGCCGACGGCATAGTGGCCCTGACCCTAACCTCGACGCGGCCGGACAAGAACGGTGTCGTCGGCCGGGCCAAGGAGATCGCCACAAAGGAAGAGGCCGACGCCCTGCGTGGGCTGAAACTGCACGTCCCACGCGACCGCTTCCCCGAGCCGGACGAGGATGAATTCTACCTTGCCGACCTGTTGGGGATCGAGGTTCGCGACACGGCGGGCGCGGTCTTGGGCAAGGTGAAGTCGGTCCAGAACTTCGGCGCCGACGACATGCTGGAGATTGACCCCGCGATCGGCGGTCCGACCTGGTATCTGCCCTTCACCAAGGAAGCGACGCCCGAACTGCACCTGGCCGACGGCTGGCTGCTGGCCGCGCCGCCGACCGAGGTGGGCGAGCGCGAACCGGAATCCTGACACCGCGCCTGTAGGTGTTGCGGATCGGGCGGACGGCGCCGACATAGGCCCTATCGCAAGCCGAGGCTCCCGCATGACCGACCTGTCCGCCTTCCCCATCACCCAGCGCTGGCCGGCCCAGCATCCCGACCGTATCCAGCTTTATTCGCTGCCGACGCCCAACGGCGTGAAGGTGTCGATCATGCTGGAGGAGGTCGGCCTGGCTTATGAGCCGCACCTGGTCGACATCACCAAGAACGAGACCTGGGGGCCGGAGTTTCTGTCGCTGAACCCCAACGGCAAGATCCCCGCCATCCTTGATCCGAACGGTCCGGGCGGAAAGCCGCTGGCCCTGTTCGAATCCGGCGCCATCCTGATTTATCTGGCGGAAAAAACCGGCAAGCTGCTCTCGACCGATCCGGCGACCCGCTACGAGACGCTCCAGTGGGTCATGTTCCAGATGGGCGCCATCGGCCCGATGTTCGGCCAGCTGGGCTTCTTCCACAAGTTCGCGGGTAAGGACTACGAGGACAAGCGCCCGCGCGACCGCTACGTCGCCGAAAGCCGCCGCCTGCTGGGCGTGCTGGAGACGCGGCTTGCCAATGAAGGAGGAGAGCCCCGGGACTGGATCGTCGAGGACTACTCCATCGCCGACGTCGCCACACTGGGCTGGGTTCGCAACCTGATCGGCTTTTACGAGGCGGGCGAGATCGTCGGTTTTGCGGACTTTCCGCGCGTCGCCGCCTGGCTGGAACGCGGTCTGGCGCGCCCCGCCGTGCAGCGCGGACTGGAGATTCCGGCGCGTCACTGAACCGTCGTGCCCGGTGGGCATTATCTGACGACACAAACAGGAGCGCGACGGATGGGTATCTTCTCTTCGATCTGGAACAAGATCACGGGTCACAAGCCCAAGGCGGCCCCCGCTCCGGCGCCCACGCCGACCGCCAGCGTCACGCCGACACCGGGCGCGGCGGCTCCGACCGCCGCTCCGGCCCTGCCGCCCGTCGATGTCGAGGCGGTGCTCAGCGATCTGGCGGCGTCCAAGGGCGGCGGCGGCAACTGGCGTACCTCGATCGTCGATCTGCTGAAGCTGCTGGACCTGGATTCCAGCCTGTCCGCCCGCAAGGAACTGGCGGAAGAGCTGAATGTCCACGCCGGCGAGCACGGTTCGGCTGAACAGAACATCGCCCTTTCAAAGGCGGTGTGGACCAAACTGGCTGAAAACGGCGGTCACGTCCCCGCCTCGCTGCGCGACTAACGCGCCTTAAGTAGCGCGAAGCGCGATAGGCTAAAATGATGCGCTGGATCAGGTCTGCGGTCTGATCCAGCGTCCGGCAGCCAGGGCCGCAAAGCCGACGACCAGGCCCCAGAAGGCCGATCCCACCCCGAACAGGGCCAGGCCCGAGGCTGTGGCGGCGAACGTCAGCACGGCAGCTTCGCGCGACGCGACTTCGGCCGTCATGTTCTGAAGCGCGCCCGTCAAGGGCGAGATCAGCGCCAGCCCCGTCACGGCCGCCAAAACGGCCGGCGGCATAGTGATGAACAGCCCGGCCAGCGGTGCGGCGAAAAGGGCCACGATCAGATAGAAACCGCCATAGATCACGCCCACGACCCAGCGCCGCGCGGGCTCGGGATGGGCGTCCGGCCCGGTGCAGATCGCCGCAGTGATCGCCGCCAGATTGACCCCGTGTCCGCCGAACGGGGCGATCAGCAGGCTGGCGACGCCGGTGGACAGGATCAGCCGGTTGGCGGGCGGCGGATAGCCGGCGCTCTGCAACACGACCAGCCCCGGCAGGTTCTGCGCCGCCAGGGTCACCAAGAATAACGGAAAGCCCAGGCTGACCGCGGCCTTCCAGTCGAACACGGGCGCAACGGGCTCCAGATGGCCGAACAGGCTGGTCCCTGCCGGCAGGGTCAACTGCCCCCGTATCGCCAGGACGGCAAAGGTGGCCGCCAGCACGGCCGGCAGCGCCCAGGTCGGCCACAGGCGCCGCGATACCAGAAACAGCGCGACCAGTCCGACGACCAGAACCGTCTCGTCAGGCACGACTTTGAACAGTCTCAACACGAAGGGCAGCAGCACGCCCGCCAGCATGGCCGAAGCGATGGCCCCCGGTATCCGCGCCGCCAACCGCCCCAGGGCCGGGATCAGGCCGGTCAGGATCATCAGCAGGGCGGCGAAGACGAAGGCGCCGATGGCCGTCGGCCATGACAGGCCCAGGGTCGAGGCCGCCAACAGGGCCGCTCCCGGCGTCGACCAGGCCAGGACGACGGGGATCCTCAACCGCCAGCTCAGCAGGGCGCCCGGCACGCCGATACCCAGGCACAGCGCCGTCACCATCGACCCGATCTGACCGGCGTCCGCGCCCAGCGCCTGTCCCGCCTGAACGACCAGGGCGACGGTCCCGCCGAACCCGATCAGCGTCGCCACGGCGGCGGACGAAAAGGCGGAGGCGGGCAGGGGGCGCATGGAAAAGGCCGGAGCAGTCATGCCCCGGCCTTAAACCGTCACCGTGAACGTCGGAAGGGCCTGATCAGGCCTCGCCGATCAACCTTCCATGTCGTCCGGCAGGCCCACGGCGTGGAAGCCTGCGTCCACGTGAACCACCTCGCCCGTGGTCGAACGCCCCAGGTCCGAGCACAGCCACAGGGCCGCGCCGGCGACGCCCTCCATCGAGGTCTCTTCCTTGATCAGGGAGAACTGGGCCGACTTGGAGTGCAGGCCGCGCCCGCCCGAAATGCCGGCCAGCGACAGGGTGCGCATGGCCCCGGCCGAGATGGCGTTGACGCGGATGTTCTTGGGGCCCAGGTCGCGGGCGATGTAACGCGTCGCCGCCTCCAGCGCCGCCTTGGCCACGCCCATGGTGTTGTAGTTCGGAATGACCCGTTCCGACCCCAGATAGGTGAGGGTGATCATCGACCCGCCGTTCGGCATCAGCTTGGCGGCGCGCTTGGCCACGTCTACGAAGCTGAAGGCCGAGATGTTCATGGTCAAGAGGAAGCTGTCGCGCGTGGTGTTGTCCACGAAGCTGCCCTTCAGCTCGTCCTTGTTGGCGAAGGCCACCGAATGGACGACGAAGTCGATCGTGCCGAAGGTCTTTTCCAGCTCGGCGAAGGCGGCGTCCATCGAGGCGTCGTCGGTGACGTCGGCCGGGATCAGCAGCTTTGCGCCGACGCTTTCGGCCAGCGGCCGCACGCGCCGCTCAAGGCTTTCGCCCATATAGGTGAAGGCCAGTTCCGCGCCCTGCGCCGCCAGCTGAGAGGCGATGCCCCAGGCGATGGAGCTGGAGTTCGCCACGCCCATGATCAGGCCCTTCTTGCCCTTCATGAGTTCGCCGGTCGGCATGTCCCAGCCTTCGGAAGTGGCCATGGTTCGTCTCCTGATGATTTGGCGCAGGGTTAGCAGGGTGAAGAGGCGCGCTCAACGCCTCCCCTCAGCCACGGTCGAGACCTACAGCAGGGCCGAGATCGCCGCGCGGGCGGCGTCGCCCAGGTCGGGCCGTTTCAGGGCCAGGGCGACGTTGGCGCGCAGCAGGCCGATCTTGTCGCCGCAGTCGTGGGTCACGCCCGCATATTCGACGGCGGTGAACGCCTGGTGCTGCATCAGCCGCGCCATGGCGTCGGTCAGCTGGATCTCGCCGCCTGCGCCGCTTTCCTGCGTCGCAAGCAGGTCGAAGATTTCCGGCTGCAGAATGTAGCGGCCCGAGATCGACAGGTTGGACGGCGCGGTTCCGGCGGCGGGCTTTTCGACCATGCCCTTCATGACGATGCGCGAGCCGTCGCGGCTCACGGGATCGACGATGCCGTATTGGTGGGTCTTTTCTTCGGGCACCGATTCCACGCCGATGATGTTGCCGCCGGTCTCGGCATAGACCTCGGCCAGCTGCTTCAGGGCGCCGGGCTGCGAGTCCACGATCACGTCGGGCAGGATGACGGCGAACGGCTCATGGCCGATGATGTCGCGCGCGCACCAGACGGCGTGACCCAGGCCCTTGGGCTGCATCTGCCGGGTGAAGCTCATCTCGCCGGCGGACGCCAGTTCGGCGTTCATCATCTCAAGGATTTCGATCTTGCCCTTGGCCAGGAGCTGGGCTTCCAGCTCGATCTGGTGATCGAAATAGTCCTCGATGGCGCCCTTGGAGCGGCCGGTGACGAAGACGATGTGCTCGATACCCGCTTCGCGCGCCTCCTCGACGATGTAGGACAGGATCGGTCGATCGACGACGTTCAGCAGTTCCTTGGGCGTCGTCTTGGTGCCGGGAAGAACGCGGGTGCCGAGGCCCGCGACGGGCAATACGGCCTTGCGCAAGCGCGCGGGCGTGGTGGTCATCAATATATCCTGACAGCTATCCCGCCCCTTCTAACCGGTGCGGACCGGCGAAAGAAGGGGCGGGACGGCGGTCGGGTTCCGCCTTACTTGGCGGGACGCGTCATCGGGGTCATGGCGGCGATGGTCGCGCGCTGGGCCAGCAGTTGATCTTCCGGCAGCGGGATCAGGCCGCGGTCGGCCAAATAGCCGCCCTTGCCTGCGGCGCCTTCCGACAGGAACTCCTGCACATATTGCTGCAGGCCGGGGATCACGCCGATGTGGGCCTTCTTCACATAGATGAAGAGGCTGCGCGACAGCGGGTAGGCGCCGCTGGCGATGGTGTCTGCATTGGGCGTGACGCCGTCGATGGTCTCGGCCTTCACCGTGTCCAGGTTCTGTTCCAGGAAGGAATAGCCGAACACGCCCAGCGAGCCCGGCGTGCGGGTCAGGGTCTGGACGATGGCGTTGTCGTTCTCGCCGGAATCGATCCAGGCGCCGTCCTCACGCAAGGTGTGAGCCAGGGCTTCGAAACGATCCGCGTCGGAGGCTTCGACCGCAGCAGCGGCCGGAACCAGCTTGGCGCCCGGCGTCATGCCCAGCTCCAGGAAGGCGTCGCGCGTGCCGGAGGTGGGCGGCGGGCCATAGACCTGGATGCGCTGGTTCGGCAGGCCGGCGTTGACCTGGTTCCAGGTCGTGGCGGGGTTGGCGACGAAGGTTCCGTTCGGGCCCGGCACTTCCTTGGCCAGGCCTTCGTAGATGTCGTTCAGCTCGAAGTTGAAGCTGTTGCCGTTGCGGGCGGTGGCGATGACGATGCCGTCGAAGCCGATCTTGATCTCGACGATCTCGGTGACGCCGTTCTTGGCGCACAGGTCGAACTCGGACTGCTTCATCTGACGCGAGGCGTTGGCGATGTCCGGGGTGGTCGGGCCGATGCCCTGGCAGAAGGCCTGGATGCCGCCGCCGGTGCCCAGCGATTCGACGCGGGGCGCCGCGCCGTTGGAGGCGCGGGCGAAGGTTTCCGCCACGCGGGTGGCGAAGGGGAAGACGGTGGACGAACCCGCCGACCAGATGCCGGCGCGCGTGCCGGAGGCCGAGCCGCCCCCGCCATTGTCGCCACAGGCCGCCAGGGCCAGAAGGGCGGCGGCCGAAGCCGCCAGTTTCAGTGTGCGGATCATCCTGAGCTCTCCCTGAGCATCGATTTCGCGATGCTTAGAGCAGAGGATTGTGACAGTCCGACGAAGGACAGCCCGCCGCTACAGCAGGCGGCGGCGCATGACCTGCGACAGGGTGTCGATCAGGGTCACCGCGACGACCACGACGATCACGATGGCCGAGACGGCCCGGAAGTCGAAGGCGTTCATGCTGTCGAACAGCACCTGGCCGATGCCGCCGGCGCCGATCAGACCCAGAACCGTCGCCGAACGGCTGTTCGATTCGAAGCGATACAGGGCGAACGAGGTCCACAGAGGCGCGACCTGCGGCAACACGCCCCAGACGATCTCGTGCAGCTTGCCGGCGCCGGTGGCGCGCACGCCCTCGACCGGCCCCTTGTCGATCGATTCGACGGCTTCGGAGAACAGCTTGGCCAGAACGCCGGCCGTGTTCAGGGTGATGGCCAGGACGCCGGCCAGCGGCCCCAGGCCAACGGCGGTCACGAACAGCAGGCCGATCACCAGGTCGGGCACCGAACGCAGCAGGTTCATCACCCACCGCACGGGCGTCACGACCCAGACGGGGGCGATGTTGCGCGCGGCGGCCAGGCCCAGCGGAATCCCCAGCAGAACGGCCAGGAAGGTGCCCCACAGCGCGATCTGAACCGTCTCCCACATCTTGGCGACGAACATCTTCCAGTCGCTGAAGTCGGGACGCAGCAGGTCGTGCACGAACAGCTGGGTGCTGTCGTTGCCTGCGAACAGGCGCGGCAGATTGCCCAGATCGACGGCATCGATGCTGTAGAGCAGGACGGCGGCGACGCCGCCCCACACCAGAATGTCGGCGACCCACGCCAGGGTGGATTTCTTGGGCGCCGCCGGGATGGAGACGGCGGGGGACGCGACTGCGGTCAAGGCCGGACCTCACGCAGGCTGCGCAGGCGTTGAAGCTCGCGCTCGGCGGCGGCGGCGGCGGCGGTGTCGCCCTTGGCGCGCGCATCGCCCAGTTTCTGGTCGGCGATCATCTCGCGGATCGGGTCCAGATAGCTGTCGTCGGCGGCGGTGAAGCGGGAATATTCCAGGTCCGCCAGAACCGCGCGCTGGCGCTCGGCCTCGGCGCCTTCGCCCTGGCCATAGGTCAGGAAGAAGCTGCGGATCTTTTCCTTCAGCGCCGGGTCCAGGTCCTCGCGCACGACGATGCCGCTCTCGGGGATGGGGGGCGAGGTCCAGATTTCCTCAATCTGCCCGGCCAGCTGCGGGTTTTCCTTGCGCATGAAGATGGTGTTGACGCTGTTGGAGGTCGCCACGTCGATCACGCCCGTGGCCACACCGAAGGCGTTGGCCTGGTGGTTGGCCGAGCGCACCGTCTTGAAGCACTGTGACGGCACCACGCCGCGCGGATTGAACAGGAAGGTCAGCGGGGCCAGGGTGCCCGACGTCGATTGGGCGTCGCCGATGCCGAAGTTGTACTGCTTGCCGCAGGCCATGACCTTGTCCAGCGTGATGCCCGAACCCTTCTTGACGATCAGGGTCGATTGATAGCTGTCCAGACCTTCGCGGTTGACGGTGCGGGCGATGACCTCGGCCTTGGCGCGGTCGATGGCCTCGACCTCAGGCTTGGCCGAGAACCAGCCGACCTGGGTGTGGTTGCCGCGCATGGCCTCGACCAAAACCGTATAGTTCGAGCCGAAATAGGGTTTGACCGGCACGCCGATGGCCTTGGACATATCGTCCAGCAGCGGCTGCCACAGCGGACCGGCGGAGGCCTGACCTTCGGCCGACAGGATCGAGAAGGTGATCTCGGTCGGCACGCCGCCGGCCTTCTGGTCATCACCGCCGCCGCAGGCCGACAGGCCCAGGATCATCACGGCTGCGCCCGCCGCTGCGAACAGTCGGCGAGTAGAAGAAATACGGGACAGGCTCATGCCTTGGTCTCCCAGAACGCGTCCTCGAACTCGGGACCGTAGATTTCGATCAGACGCTGTTGGTCCAGCGCCGTTGACGGACCGTCATAGACGATCTTGCCGCCTTGCAGGGCGATGACGCGGTCGCAATATCGGATGGCGTAGTCGACCTGGTGCAGGGTGACGATCACGCCCATGCCGTCGCGCCTGTTCAGCTCGACCAGCAGTTCCATCACCTTGCGCGCGGACACCGGATCCAGCGAGGCGACGGGTTCGTCGGCCAAGATGGCCTTGGCGCCCTGCACGATGGCGCGGGCGATGGCGCCGCGCTGCTGCTGACCGCCCGACAGGGTGTTGGCGCGCTGAGCCGCATAATCGGACACGCCGACGCGGTGCAGGGCCGCCATGGCCTTGTCCTTGTCCGCCTGGGGCCAGGCGCCCAGCAGGCCCTTCCATGCAGGCAGGCGCCCGAGCGCGCCCAGCATGACGTTGGAGAACAGGCTGAGGCGGCCGACCAGGTTGAACTGCTGGAAGATCATGCCCAGCTTGCCGCGCGCCTTGCGCACGGAACCGGTGACCCGACCGTCCTTCTGCACGGTCTCGCCGAACACCTGGATCGTGCCCGCGCCCGCGTCGATCGACTGGAGGCCGGTGATGGAGCGGAGCAGGGTGGACTTGCCCGAACCGGACGGACCGATCAGGGCGACCATTTCGCCGGAGGCGACGGAAATCGAGACGCCGTCCAGCGCCTTTCGCGATCCGAAGGTCTTCGACACGTCGCGCGCCAGGACGAGCCCGGGGGAGACGGCGGCTGCGGATGAACTCATGAACTCGCTAGGAGGCTGTGGCGAAGGGGCGCCGCATGACGCGACGAAGGCGTCTAGGCAAGGCCTTAATCGCACACGGCGTGCGACCTCGTCCATAGCCGACCCATTCAGCGGCCTTCCGCCGCGGCAGCGTTCAAGTGCTTCGCGCGCGAGGATACCCATCGCCGGCGCCAGGGCTGGTGCGTCGCAATCTGCTCAACCAGGTGGAACGGCCCAGGTTGCCCTCATGGCGGCGTTTCATGGGGTGCGCGGACATTTGTGACAGTCCAGTCCTGGCCAAACCCAAGCCCCGCCACGAAAAAACCCCTTTACATGACAGTTCGAAGTCCCCATATCGCGCCTTCCGGCGGACCCCGTAGGTCCTTTCTGCGCCGCTAACGCCGGTCTGGGTTTAACAATTAGCAGGGGGTTACGTGAATTGCGCACGTATCAGCTTCCCCTGGACCTGGTCCGTGAGCGGTCCCCTGAACGTCCCGTCGCCCTCGTGCGACCGCGTTCGGTTTCCGTAGCGGCACGCTGGTTCCAGGATAATCTAAAGGCCGACGTCTTCTATGCTGTGAAGGCGAACCCGTCGCGTTGGGTCGTCGAAACCCTGATCGAAGCCGGTGTTCGCGGTTTCGACGTGGCGTCCATCGCCGAAATCGAGCTTGTTCGCTCGGTCAGCCATGACGTTCGCCTGGCCTTCATGCACCCGGTCAAGAGCCGGTCTGCGATCACCAAGGCCTATTTCGATCACGGCGTGCGGACCTTCTCGCTCGACTGCGTCGATGAGCTGAACAAGATCCTCGACGCCACCGGCGGCGCGGACGACCTGAACCTGATCGTGCGCATGGCCGTCTCGGCCGACGGTGCGGCCTATACGCTTTCGGGCAAGTTCGGCGTCTCGGCGGATCAGGCTCCGGCCCTACTGATGGCCACGCGCCAGGCGGTCAAGCAAGGCCTGATGGGCGTTTCGTTCCACGTCGGCAGCCAGTGCATGCGTCCGACCGCCTACCAGGCCGCCATGGCCCAGGTCGGGCGGTCGATCAGCCGCGCCGGCGTCATCGTGGACATCGTCGATGTCGGCGGCGGCTTCCCCTCGGTCTATCCGGGCATGGTCCCGCCGGACATGAGCGAATACGCCGACGCCATCCATCGCGGTTTCAACGAGATGCCGGTGTCGGAAACGACCGAGCTGTGGTGCGAGCCCGGCCGGGCCCTGGTCGCCGAATCCTCGTCGATCCTGGCGCGCGTCGATCTGCGCAAGGGCGACGCCCTGTATCTGAACGACGGTTCGTACGGCTCGCTGTTCGACGCGACCCACTCGCGCTGGCCCTTCCCGACCAAGCTGGTCCGGGACGGCGAGGCGGCGAGCGATCTGAAGGCCTTCCAGTTCTACGGCCCGACCTGCGATTCCATCGACCACATGCCGGGACCTTTCTGGCTGCCGGCCGATATCCGCGAAGGCGACTTCATCGAGATCGGCATGCTGGGCGCTTACGGCGTCGCGATGTCGACCGGCTTCAACGGCTATGGCGAGCACGATCTCGCCGTGGTCGAGGACGCCCCGATGGCTTCGCTCTATGGTCTGGCCCCGCGCTCCATCCCCACCGTGCGCACCACGGCGGAAGAGAACGCCCGCAAGATCGTGCGTCTGTCACGTCCCAAGGGTAAGGCCGGTCAGCGCAAGTCGCGCCGGAAGTAACTTGACTTCGTCACCCTCGGGCTTGTCCCTAGGGCCCACGGTTTTGCGTCCATCAATGATGGGATTGTGCGACTGACAGGTGGGCCCTCGGGACAAGCCCGAGGGTGACGGTCTATTAGGATCATCGGTCGCTCCGTCCCGACGCTCCTTACGGTTATGACGGGCGCTCAAATCAAAGGGAAACCTCCGAAATGAACGCTCCCGTTCAAGCCAACACCAAGGCCCAGCTGCTGCAGAATGTCGTCGAGCACGTGGACATCACGTCCTTCGACGCGCGCCCGATCATCGACAGCATGCGCAAGATGTCCTTCAGCTCGCGCGACACCGCCCGCGCCGCCGACATCTTCTCCATGGCCATCGAGGACAAGGACTGCTCGCCCTGGCTGATCCTGGCCGGTTCGACCTCGGCCGGCGGCTGCATGCATGTGTACCGCGACATGGTGAAGTTCGGCATGGTGGACGCCGTCGTCGCCACCGGCGCCTCGATCGTGGACATGGATTTCTTCGAGGCCCTGGGCTTCAAACACTATCAGGCCGCCGGCGAGGTGGACGACAACGACCTGCGTGAAAACTACATCGACCGGATCTACGACACCTATATCGACGAGGAAGAGCTTCAGGCATGCGACCACACCATCCTGGAGATCGCCAACCGGCTTGAGCCGCGCGGCTATTCCAGCCGCGAGTTCATCTGGGAAATGGGCAAGTGGCTGAGCGAGGGCAACGCCAAGAAGCCCGGCTCGCTGATCCAGACCGCCTATGAAGAGGGCGTGCCGATCTTCTGCCCGGCCTTCGTCGATAGCTCGGCCGGCTTTGGTTTGGTCAAGCACCAGAAGGAACGCGCTGCGGCTGGCCTGCCCTATCTGATGCTGGACGCCATCGCCGACTTCCGCGAACTGACCGACATCAAGATCGCCGCCGGCGTCACCGGCCTGTTCATGGTCGGCGGCGGCGTGCCCAAGAACTTCGCCCAGGACACGGTCGTCTGCGCCGAAATCCTGGGCGTGGAAGCCGAGATGCACCGCTATGCGGTCCAGATCACGGTCGCCGACGTCCGCGACGGCGCCTGCTCGTCCTCGACGCTGAAAGAGGCCGCCTCCTGGGGCAAGGTCCAGACCACCCACGAACAGATGGTCTTCGCCGAAGCCACGACCGTCGTGCCCTTGATCGGCTCCGACGCCTATCACCGCGGCGCCTGGAAGGCCCGCGACAAGCGCCGCTGGAACAAGCTGTTCGGGAAGTAAGACCTAAGCGAATTGACTGTCACACAAGGAAAAGGCCGGTGGATCGCTCCACCGGCCTCTTTTGTCATTTCGAGCCAAGAGCCCTTCGCCCGGAATGACGAAAACAGAGATCAGGCCGCGCAGCCCTCGAAGCCAGCCTTCAGCGCGGCCTCGTCCAGATCACGGCCGATGAAGACGGCGCGGGACCAGCGGCGTTCGGCGACGCCCCATTCGCGTTGCAGGTCGCCTTCCAGGATCATGTGTACGGCCTGGAACACCAGGCGGCGGTTCTCGCCCTGAACGTCGATGATGCCCTTGGCGCGCAGGATGTTCTGGCCCTGCTCGCCCAGAAGCTTGTCCAGCCAGGCGGTGAACTTGGCGCCGTCCAGCGGGCGGTCCAGCGACAGCGAAATGCCCTTGATGTCGTCTTGGTGGGCGTGACCGCGCGCGCCGTGTGAGTGATCATGGTGATGATGGTCGTGTCCATGATCGTGGTCGTGATGATCGTGCCCGCAGGCCTCATCATGCACATGGCCATCCGCGCCGTGCGGCGGATTCACGAAGTCCGGCCGAACCTCCAGGATCCGGTCCAGGTCGAAGGCGTGCAGGCCCAGCACCTGATCCAGCGGCACGTTCGAACGCTCGGCCCGGACGATGGGGGCCAGGGGGTTCAGAGCCCGCAGCCGGGCCTCGACCGCATCCAGCTCTTCCGGCGTCGCCAGATCCACCTTGTTCAGGATAATCCGGTCGGCGAAGGCCACCTGTTCGCGGGCCTCCCTGGAGTCGTCCAGCCGCGCCATCACATGTTTGGCATCGACCAGTGTGGTGACGCTGTCCAGCTGAGTCTTGGCCTTGACGTCCTCGTCGACGAAGAAGGTCTGGGCGACCGGGCCGGGGTCGGCCAGGCCCGTGGTCTCGACGATGATGGCGTCGAAGGCGGGCTTGCCGGGACGTTGGCGCTTCATCAGGCCGGCGACGACGCGGATCAGGTCGCCACGCACCGTGCAGCAGACGCAGCCGTTGTTCATCTCGAACACGTCCTCGTCGGCGCCGACCACCAGGTCGTTGTCGATGCCGATCTCGCCGAACTCGTTGACGATGACGGCGTAACGCTTGCCGTGATCCTCGGTCAGGATCCGGTTCAGCAGCGTCGTCTTGCCCGCGCCGAGATAGCCGGTCAGGACGGTGACGGGGATCTTGCCGTTGGTAGAGGCGGTCGAGGCGGGGGCGGCGAGGGTGTCGGTCATGGGCCGCTAGATGGCGGCTGACGCCTCACTTGGGAAGAGGGGGCGCTAAGCCTTCTTCACGAACTCGACGCGCAGGACCAGGCCGCGCACCTTGTCCACATTGGCCTCGATCTCGTCGGTGTCGCCGGTCAGACGGATGTTCTTGACCAGGGTGCCGCGCTTCAGCGTCACCCCGCCCGAGCCCTTGACCTTCAGATCCTTGATCAGGGTCACGCTGTCGCCGTCGGCCAGGATGTTGCCGTTGGAGTCTTTGGTCACGTCTTCGGTCATGGCGAAGCTTCTAGCGACCGGGCCGACAAATATCCACACTCGACGTGCGGATTTGCCCATGTCTCCTCCCCATGAAATGGGGAGGGGACCGCGAAGCGGTGGAGGGGCTGCCTGACGCCCCACAGACATCAGCGATGCGGACACAGCCCCTCCGTCACGGCGCGAAAAGGCGCCGCGCCACCTCCCCGCAAAGCGGGGAGGAGACGGTTAGTCCGGCACGTTGGCGTCCAGTTCGTCCAGCCACACCCGCGCATTGCCGTCCGACGGCGCGCGCCAGTCGCCGCGCGGGGACAGGGAGCCGCCGGTCACAACCTTCGGCCCGTTGGGCAGGGCCGAGCGTTTGAACTGGGCGGTCTGGAAGAAGCGGATCAGGAACTTCCTCAGCCAGGCCTTGATGGTCGCCAGGTCGTATTCGACCTTTTCGTCGTCGGGTGTGTTCGCGGGCCAATGCCCGGCGCCCGCGTCGCTCCAGGCCTGGTGCGCCAGGAAGGCGACCTTGGACGGCTTCAGGCCGAAGCGGCTGATGTAGAACAGGAAGAAGTCGTTCAGCGCATAGGGGCCCACCGTCCCTTCCGTGGACTGGATCACGCCGTCCTTGGCCGGCACCAGCTCGGGCGAGATTTCGGTGTCCAGAATGGCGTGCAGAGTTTCGCGCGCGCCCGCGCCGATCAGGTCGCCGGTCGCCACCCAGCGGATCAGGTGGCGGATCAGCGTCTTCGCCACCCCGCCGTTGACGTTGTAGTGGCTCATATGGTCGCCGACGCCATAGGTGGCCCAGCCCAGAGCCAGTTCCGACAGGTCGCCGGTCCCCAGCACGAACGCCTTGTTCTGGTTCGCCAGGCGGAACAGATAATCGGTCCGCAGGCCAGCCTGCACGTTCTCGAAGGTGATGTCGTGGACCGGCTGACCCTCGGCGTAAGGATGGCCGATGTCCCTGAACATCTGTTCGGCGGCGGGGCGGATGTCGATCTCGGCCCCCGAGACGCCCAGAGCCTTCATCAGGGCCCAGGCGTTTGACTTGGTCCCGTCCGACGTCGCGAAGCCCGGCATCGTATAGGCCAGGATCTGGGTGCGCGGTAGGTCCAGCCGGTCGAAGGCGCGACAGGCGACCAGCAGGGCCTGGGTCGAATCCAGCCCGCCCGAGACGCCGATCACCAGCCGCTCGGCCTGGGTCGCCGTCATCCGGCGCATCAGCCCCTGGACCTGGATGTTGAACGCCTCGTAGCAGTCCTGATCCAGCCGCCCGGCGTCGTCCGGCACGAAGGGGAAGCGGTCCAACGGCCGGATCAACTCGCTGGCCTCATGGTCCTCGCGCGCCATGAAGGGCACGACGGTCGCCGGCTCGCCTTCGTTCCTCGCACATTCGGCGAAGGTGCCGTTCCTCAGCCGGTCCAGCCCGATCCGGTCCACGTCCACATCGGCGATCGTCAGGTGGCTCTCCAGGGCGAACCGCTCGCCCTCGGCCAGCTTAGAGCCCAGCTCATGGATCGTCGCCTGACCGTCCCAAGCCAGGTCGGTGGTGCTCTCGCCCCAGCCCGAGGCGGTGAAGACATAGGCCGACAGGGTGCGGGCCGAATGGCTGGCGCTCAGCATGGCGCGCTCGTCGGCCTTGCCGATGACGATGTTGGAGGCCGACAGGTTCAGCAGGATGCGCGCCCCCGCCAGGGCCGCGCGGGTCGAGGGGGGCAGGGGCGCCCAATAGTCCTCGCAGATCTCGACCGCGAAGACGAAGCCCGGCCGGTTGACCGCCTCGAACACCAGGCCGGGGGCGAAGTCCACCGTCTCGCCGTTCAGCCGGATCACGTCCTCGGCGCGGGCCGTCGCCGGAGCGAACCAGCGTTTCTCGTAATATTCCCGGTAGTTGGGCAGATAGGTCTTGGGCACGACGCCCAGAACCTCGCCGGCGCCCATCACCACGGCGCAGTTATACAGGGCGTCGCCGTTGCGGATCGGGGCGCCGACGATGGCGACCAGATTGCTGTCGTCCGCCGCCTGGGCGACGACCGCGATCTGACGCTCCACCTCCTCCAGCAACGCCGCCTGCATATGCAGGTCGTCGATGGCGTAGGCCGACAGCGACAGTTCTGGAAACACCATCAGGTCTACGCCCTGCTCGCCCGCCTGACGGATCAGGGCAACATGCTCCTCCGCATTGGCCCTGGGATCGCCGACATGGCTGATCGGCGTCGCCGCCGCCACGCGCACGAAGCCGTGCGTCTTGGGCGAGAAGAAGGAGGGGGCATCAACCATCGGATCGTCCGCTGCATCCGGCGCGCGCCGGTCGTCGCCCTTCATATAGGCCGGAAAGATGAAGGGCGAGAATCCGTCGCTCGACAGGGGCGATCATGCAGGCGGATGGAGGTTGGATCAAACCCGACATCACCGCCTTGCGCCTCAGATTTCAATATGTAGAGTGCGTGGCAAATAATGGGACTGGCGCAGAAGCTGGACCGCATCCAGGAAACGCACCATGAGACACGCCCTCACCGCCTCGATCCTGACCCTCGTTCTGGCCGCCGGTCTCACCGTCGGCGCGGCCCAGGCCGATGTCATTCGCGCCAACACCCCGGCGGTGGGCCTGACCATTGATCGGATCGGCGCCTTGCCGGATGCGGAGCGCGGCGCCTGGGCCGACTATCTGGCGCGGTCGCAGGCCCAGCATCTGGCGGATCGCGCGGCCCTCGCCGCCGAACTGCCCGCCGGCGCGACCCCGCCCCCGCCGCCGTTGGCCATTCGCGGCAACAGTTCGCACATGCCGCTGGATCGCCCCGCCGCCTGGTACGGCTCGGCCGAAGCCCGCGCCGTCGCCGACGCCGTCGTCACCTTCCAGACCCCCGCCGGCGGCTGGAGCAAGAACCAAGACCGCTCCATCGCCCGCTTGCCGGGCCAACGCTTCTCCAACGACGCCGAGACGATGGAGCAGAACCCGGCCAACTTCGACGCGCCCGCCGACCGTTTCTGGACCTTCGTCGGCACCTTGGACAACAACTCGACCTGGACCGAGATGCGCTATCTGGCCAAGGTCGCGGCCCGGACGCCGGGCCGTGAGGGCGACGCCTGGCGCGCCAGCGTGATCAAGGGCGTCCACTATCTGCTGAACGCCCAGTATCCGAACGGCGGTTGGCCCCAAATCTGGCCGCTGGAAGGCGGCTTCCACGATTCCATCACCTTCAACGACAATGCGGTGGCCGAGGCGGCCATGATCCTGCGGGACGTGTCCAAGGGCGCGGAAGGCTTCGACTTCGTCCCCGACGAACTGAAGGTCCGCGCCGGCGAGGCGACCAGGAAGGCCATCGACGTCACCTTGGCCGCCCAGGTCAGACAAAAAGACGAGAATGGGGGCGACCGCCTGCTGGGCTGGCCGCAACAGGTCGAGCCGATGCGTCTGGTCCCCACCAGCGCCCGCAACTACGAACCCCGCTCCATCGCCAGTGGCGAGACGACCGATATCCTGATCTTCCTGATGGGCGAACCCGATCCGTCGCCTGAAGTCCAGGCCGCCATCCGGGGGGGCGTCGCCTGGCTGGAGGCGAACCGCACCTACGACAAGTCGTTCGAAATGACCGACGACGGCCGCAAGCTGATCGACAAGCCCGGCGCCGGCCCGATCTGGTCGCGCAACTACGACCTGGTCACCGGCCGCCCGATCTTCGGCGACAAGGACCAGACCATCCACGACGACGTCAACGGCATCTCCGTCGGCCGCCGCAACGGCTACTCCTGGTGGCTCGCCCAGCCCCAGACGGCGCTGGACGCCTATGTGGCTTGGTCAGCAGCGCATCCTTGAGGGCGGAATTGCGCCTTCCGTTAGTCGACTTCGCTGAAACGATCTTGAGATGTAGGTGATCGGCGTCGAAACCGCTCCACATGCTCGACAACCGCCGCCACCTGAGCGCTAGGCGTGGGTCGATCGACTTCCGAATCATATAAAGCTTGAAGATATAACCGGTCCCATTCGGTCATCTGTGTTATGTCATCTGGATTATCAAAAAGATTCATGATGGTCGGTTGATTTGAATAGTCAGATCTCGGATTGACCTGAGCAAGGACGACCATCGCTGTGTAGTCCATCAGGGATTGAAGCGTAATGTCTCCGGTCTTGGTCATGTCGATGATCACGGTCACCGATCGCAGATCGTATCTTACTGCCGATCGCAAGCGACTCACATTTCGGGCGTAATAAATCGGCGCGCGGTGCTCGCCTGTCACGCGGGCGACAGGTTGCCCTGTATCGACAGAGACTGGCAGGGCGACAGGCCACCATCGCACCGGCGCGTCTCCTGTTCGGAACCGGTCCAGCGCCGCAAGTCCCATGTTCGTATTATCGATAGGCGGGCGAAATCTCAGTCGCCATCTCTCCACCATAGCCTCCGCCATGGCTGCGCCATCGTCTGTCGCCACGATCAGCACATTGGACCTGCAGCCTGGAGGCGAAACCTTGACGTCAAGCTCTCTGGCCAACTCTGCTATTCGATCAACCAGCATCTGCCCGTGAGGCGCTGTCATATTCGCCACGCTGATGCAGAGGGGGTCATGCCATCGACCGATTCTTGCGCCGGCGGGCGCCGTTGCGATGCGTCCGACAAACTGCTGTGTCTGTTCCCTCGTAGATAATCCGAGCACGGATATATCTTCCAGATCGACAGGCGCTTGAGTCGATTGCGGCTGAACCTGAAAGCCCGACGAAAGCATGACGCTCAACAGGCCAGCCAACAAAGCCATCATATCTTCTCCGCAAGACTTCTTCAGCTTAGGAGACTGTAGGCCAACATTCCCAAATCACAACTTCCAGTTTTCGGCTGGCCTTGCCCCCTCCCGCTTCTCGTCTGGCCGAAGGGTCAGCACCCACACTCCGTCCTTCGTCACCGCCACCGTGTGTTCGAACTGGGCCGACAGTTTTCCGTCGTCGGTGACCACGGTCCAGCCGTCGTCCTCGGTGCGGACCGTGCGGACGCCCTGGTTCAGCATCGGTTCGATGGTGAAGGTCATGCCCTCGCGCAGGGTCGCGCCGGTCCCCGCCTTGCCGAAATGCAACACCTGGGGGTCTTCGTGCATCTCGCGGCCGATGCCATGGCCGCAATAGTCGCGCACCACGGAATAGCCGGCCTTGCGGGCGTGTTTCTCGATGGCGAAACCGATGTCGCCCAGCTTGGCGCCCGGCCGAACGGCCTGAATTCCCTTCCACATCGCCTCATAGGTTGTGCGGACCAGCCGTCGCGCCTGCGGCCCGACCGACCCGATCAGATAGGTCTTGGAGGAATCGGCGATGAAGCCGTCCTTTTCCAGGGTGATGTCCAGATTGACGATGTCGCCGTCCCTCAACACCTCGTCCGCCGACGGCACGCCGTGGCAGACGACCTGGTTTCGCGAACTGTTCAGCACGAAGCCGTAGCCGTACTGGCCCTTGCTGGCCGGTCGCGCCTTCAACTCGTCCACGATGAAGGCCTCGACCCGGTCGTTGATCTCCAGCGTGCTCAGCCCCTCCAGCGTCATCGCGTCCAGATGGGTGAAGACGCAGGCCAGCAGCCGGCCCGCCTCGGCCATCAGTTCGATCTCGGCCGGCGTCTTGATCACGCGGCGGCGTCCGTCGGCATTGGAGCACCTTGGGCAGGCGCATCCACGCCCGCCGCCCTCAGCTCGCGCGCCACCAGCTCCTGAAACGTCACGCCCGGATGGGTCTCGCACAACATGCCGATCCTGATCCAGAACGCCGCCTGGGCGTTGATGGAGCGATAGGACGCCTTTGCGGCCCGACGCAGCTGCTCGTGCAGTTCGTCCTCGATGTTGACGATGCCCATGCCCTGGCTCCAAAATATATGAAACGGACATATTTCGTATATCATATCGCCCGAACGACAAGCCGTTTATTGAGGCCATCTCGCATGATGGCCTCGCCTGTCAGCCGCTGTTAAACAGCTCGAATGACCGTCGCTCCCGTCCCGTCCCCGCAAGCCGAAGCCGCCCCGTCCAAGGCGGGCGTCAGTCCGTTCGGCAAGGGGTTCGTCACCAACGCCTGGTATTTCGTCGCCTTGGGCCGCGACGTCGCGGTCGCCAGTCTGAAACGCTACGAGATCATGGGCGAGCCGGTGCTGGTCGGCCGCACGCGCGCGGGCCAGGTCTATGCGATGCGCGACATCTGTCCCCATCGCGCCGCGCCGCTGTCGGCGGGGAAACTGGTGGACAAGCCCGGCGAGGGCGAGACGGTCGAATGCCCCTATCACGGCTGGCGGTTCCGCACCGACGGGGTCTGCGCCGCCATTCCGTCCCTGGTCGAGGATCAGGCGTTCGAGGCGAACCGTATCCGCGTGCGGTCCTATCCGGTGCGCGAGAGCCAGGGGATCGTTTTCGTCTGGATGGCGTCGGACGCGCGCAATCCGATGGAGCCGGACCATGAGCCGCCGGTCTTCCCCGGCGTGGTCGGCGGCGAGGCCAAGCTGGTCGAGGCGATGGATTTCGACAGCCATATCGACAACGCCGTCGTCGGCCTGATGGACCCGGCGCACGGCCCCTACGTCCACCAGCAATGGTGGTGGCGGTCCGAACATTCGATGCACGAGAAGGCCAAGGCCTTTGCGCCGACCGAGTTCGGCTGGGCCATGGTGCGCCACGCGCCGTCGTCGAACAGCCGCCTCTACAAGATCTTGGGCGGGGCGCCGGCGACCGAGATCACCTTCCGCCTGCCCGGCTTTCGTTGGGAGCATATTCAGGTGGGCGAAAAACAGATCCTGGCCCTGACCTGCCTGACGCCCATCACCGACACCAAGACGCGGATCACCCAGATCTTCTGGTCCGACCACTGGGTCTTCGACCTGGCCAAGCCTTTCCTGCGTATGGGGGTGGTCGCCTTCCTGAAACAGGACGGCGGCATGGTGAACCTGCAGAACGAGGGCCTGCGCTACGACCCCGCCCTGATCTGGATCGACGACGCCGACAGACAGGCGAAATGGTACCAGCAGCTGAAGCGCGAGTGGGCCAAGAGCCACGCCGAGAACCGGCCGTTCGTCAACCCGATCCAGCCCACGACGCTAAGGTGGAAGAGCTGAGGCCCAAGTCCTTCTCCCCCAAGGGGAGAAGGAATAAGTTTAGATCTTCAACCCGGCTTCACCGGCCAGATCCGCCAGTTTCACCATCGGGCGCGGGCCCCAGTGGGCGATGACTTCGGAGGCGGCCAGCGAGCCCAGCTTGCCCGCCTCTTCCAGCGTCAGACCGCGCGCGACGCCGAGCAGGAAACCGGCGGCGTACTGGTCGCCGGCGCCCGTCGTGTCGATCACCTTGGCGACCGGATAGGCGGCGACCACGACGCGCTCCTCGCCCTTGATCACGACCGAGCCGTGCTCGCCTCGCGTTACGGCGGCGATCTCGACGATGGCGGCCAGTTTCGCGGCAGCGGCGTCGAAGTCGTCGGTTTCGAACAGGGCGCCCAGCTCGGCCTCGTTGGCCAGGACGATGTCGGCGGACTGGGTGATGAAGTCCAGCAGCTCGGCGCGCCAGCGGGCGACGACGAAGGTATCCGACAGGGTGATGGCCACCTTGCGGCCGGCCTTGTGCGCGGCGGCGGCGGCGCGTTCGAAGGCGGCGCGGGCCGGAGCCGGGTCGAACAGATAGCCTTCCAGATAGACGATCTGGCTGGCGCCGATCAGGGCCTCGTCGATGTCGTCGGCGTATAGCTGGTTCGCGGCGCCCAGGAAGGTGGCCATGGTCCGCGCCCCGTCCGACAGGACGTTGATCAGGCAGCGGCCGGTGCCGAAGCCGCGCTCGGCCCCGCCGGTCAGGACCGGGGTGTCGAAGTGGACGCCGGCCGCGCGGATGTCGTGGCTGAACACCTCGCCCAGGATGTCGTCGGCGACCTTGCCGATATAGGCCGCGCGACCGCCGAACGAGCCGACGCCCGCCACGGTGTTGCCGGCCGAACCGCCCGAGGCCTCGACGCCCGGCGCCATGGCGTCATACAGGGCGGCGCTGCGGTCCGCGTCGACCAGCTGCATGGAGTTGGGGGCCAGGTCCTGGGCCGTCAGGAAGGCGGCGTCACAGGGGCTGAGCACGTCGACGATGGCGTTGCCGACAGCGCAGACGTCATATTGGGCGGTGTTCTGGGTCATGGTCGCGCCTTAGCGGTTGCAGGCTCCGACGTCACCCGAAAACATATAAGGAAGCCCTTATATGCGTCGGCGCGTTGCGATAGGCAGGCGTCATGACCCAGATCGCCGTCCTGACCCCCGATCCGTCCGACCGCACCTATATCGGCCGCTGGCCCGAGGTGCTGGAGCGGCTGAAGGCGAGGCTGGAAAGCACGGGTGCGACGGTCTCGCCGACGCCCTGGACCGATCATGTGGAGTACGCCTCGGGTCTGGCGGCCTATGATCTGATCCTGCCGGTCATCGCCTGGGGCTATCACCGCGACCATGGACGCTGGCTGAAGGCGTGCGCGACCTGGGCCGAAGCGGGACTGCCGGTCGCCAATCCGGCCGAAGTGCTGCGCTGGAACTCGGACAAGGCCTATCTGGCGCGGCTGGCGAACAAGGGCGTGCCGATCCCGCCGACCCGCTGGAGCGACGGCGTGACCCAGGATCAGGTGGACGCCGCCTTCGCCGAGACTGGCGCGCCGGTTCTGATCGTCAAGCCGACAGTGTCGGCCGGGGCGTTTCGGACCCTGCGTCTTTCTCGCGGCGACGCTCTGATCGACGCACCCGAGGGGGCGGCGATGATCCAACCCTATCTGAAATCCATCGAGACCGAGGGCGAGACCTCGCTGCTGTTTTTCGGCGGCCGGTTCAGCCATGCCGTCAACAAGCGGCCGGTCCCCGGCGATTTCCGCATCCAGATGCAGTTCGGCGGCCTCTATACGACCGTGACGCCGGACGCCGAGGCCATGGCCTTGGCGCAGCATGTGCTGGCGGCCATCGACGAGCCGCTGCTTTATGCCCGCATCGACCTGGCCCGCGACGACGCCGGGGCCTGGGTCTTGATGGAGGCCGAATTGATCGAGCCGGACTTCTACCTGGATCACGACCCGGCGAACGGCGCCGGCTTCGCCGAGGCCGTGAAGGCGCGGCTGGAGGCTTAGAAGCTCTGCCAGTCGCCGCCGGCGACCAGACGCGGCCTGGCGGGCGCGGACTTGGCCGGAGCGGATTGTGCAGCGAAGGCTTCGATCCGGGCGTGGGCCCGGCGGATCGGGGCGGGCGCCTGGCCGGCGCCGCCGTCGCTGACCTGGAACCGACCCACCAGTTGCGCCATGTCGGCCGCCTCGCGATTCAGGTTCAGGCTGGCGGCGGTCGATTGCTCGACCATCGCCGCGTTCTGTTGTGTGACCTGGTCCATCTCGTTCACGGCCGTATTGACCTCGGCCAGGGCCAGCGCCTGCTCCTGGGTCGAGGCGCGGATTTCGCCCATCAGATGGGTGATGTCGTTGATGCGCTGAGCGATGCCGGAAAGGGCTTCACCGGACTGGCGCACCAGGGTGACCCCGTCCTTGACCTGCGCCCCGCTGGCCGAAATCAGGGTCTTGATCTCACGCGCCGAGTCCGCCGAGCGCTGGGCCAGGGCTCGCACTTCCGAGGCCACGACCGCGAAACCGCGACCGGCCTCCCCGGCTCGGGCCGCTTCGACGCCCGCGTTCAGGGCCAGCAGATTGGTCTGGAAGGCGATCTCGTCGATGACGCCGATGATCTGGTTGATCTGGGTCGAGGACGCCTCGATCTCGCCCATGGCCGTAATGGCGCGCTGGACGACGACGCCGCCGGTTTCGGCCTGGGCCCGTGTCTGGGTCACGACCGTGTCGGCGGCCAGGGCGTTCTCGGCCGCCTTGCGGACGGTGGCGGTGATCTGATCGAGAGCGGCGGCGGTCTCTTCCAGACCGGCCGCCTGGCGTTCGGTGCGGCGCGACAGGTCTTCGGCGGCGCTGCTGATCTCGCCGGCGCCGGACTGCATCGAACTCGCGTTGCTGCGAATGACGGCGACGGCCTGGTCCAGGGAGCCCATGGCGCGATTGAAGTCTTCGCGCAGCACGGCGTAATCGCCGGGAAAGGCCTCGTCGATGCGATAGGACAGGTCGCCCGCCGCCAGGGCCGACAGGCCTTGGCCGGTGGCCTTGACGACCAGGGTCTGCACCTGAGCCGCCATCTGGTCCGCCTCGATGCGACGCTGGCGCTCCGCCTCGACCGCTGTCACGTCAATGGCGAACTTGACGACCTTGTAGGGTTTTCCATCGACGCCCAGGATCGGATTATAGCTGGCCTCGATCACCGCGCGGGCGCCGCCCTTGCCGTAGCGGACGAACTTGCCGGCGACGAACTCGCCGGCGTTCAGCTTTCGCCACAGTTCGGCGTAGTCGGGCGACGCGGCCTCGGCGGGATCCACGAAGATCCGGTGATGCCGACCCTGAACCTCGTCCAGGCTGTAGCCGACCACGGCGAGGAAGTTGGGGTTGGCCGTGACAATCGTGCCGTCCAGTTCGAATTCGATCACCGCCTGGACGCGCCCAAGGGCCGCGACCATCTCGCGCATTTCCTGAAGCTCTTCCGCATCGCGGCGTCTTTGGCGGTGGCCGAACATCTGCAGGTTCCTTCTGAACAAGGTCGTCGGCAGTAGGTCCATCTAACTAACAAATGATTATATCAGACCTGATATATTTTTGAGCTTTGATGGAACCGATTGCTTCGGTTCTTTTTGGCCCGTGCGAAGCGTGTTCTAAAGACCATCATGGCTTCCCAATCACGCACCGAGGGACGTATTCCCGACCTGGAGATCGACGCCCAACTGTGTCTGGCGCTCCAGACGAGCAGCAGTCTGGTGACGCGCCTTTATCGGCGTTTGCTGGACCCCTTGGGCCTGACCCATCCGCAGTACCTCATCCTTCTCGCCCTGTGGGAGACGCAAGGCCCCGTGACCATGGGCGAGGTCGGCCGCCGCACCCATATGGAGACGGGCGCCCTGACCCCACAGGTCAAGAAGATGGAGGCCGCCGGTCTGCTGGATCGTCGGCGCGACGAAAAGGACGAACGCAAGGTCTGGGTCCAGCCCACGGCCAAGGCCTGGGGCCTGCGGCGACAGGTTCTGGACGTTCGGCGGGAGGTCGTGGACCGTCTGCCGCTCTCCGACCCGCAGATCGCCCAGTTGCGCGATCTTCTTCAGAAAATGATCGCCGATCTGGAAGCCAACGAAAGCTTGAGCGGTACCCCTTCGGAACTCCCGCCGGACGCCGGCTCCTAGCCCGCCTCGCTCAGGGCCAGCAGTCCGGCGCGCGACGGACACAGGTCGGCGATAACGCACGACAGGCATTTGGGCTTCTTCGCCGTGCAGGTGTAGCGGCCGTGCAGGATCAGCCAGTGGTGCGCCTTGGGCAGCCAGTCTTCCGGCACGACCTTGAACAACTGGGCCTCGACCTTGTCCGGCGTCGCGGCGTTGGCCAAGCCCAGCCGGTGCGAGACACGGAAGACATGGGTGTCCACGGCGATGGCGGCCTCGATGCCCAACTCGTTCAGCACCACCGAGGCCGTCTTGCGTCCCACCCCGGGCAGGGCCTGCAGATCGGCGCGGTTCAAAGAGACCTCGCCGCCATGCTGCTCCAGCACGATGCGGCTCAGTGCGATGACGTTCCTGGCCTTGCCGCGATAAAGGCCGATGGAAGCGATGTAGGGGACCAGCCCCTCCTCCCCCAGGGCCAGCATCTTTTCCGGCGTGTCGGCGACCTTGAACAGCCGGTCGGTCGCCTTGTTCACCGACACGTCCGTGGCCTGGGCCGACAGGGCGACGGCGACGACCAGGGTGTAGGGGTTGGAGAAGGTCAGCTCGGTCTTGGGGTCGGGCATGACGCCGGACAGGCGTTCGAAGATGGTCTCGACCCGGTCCTCGTCCGGCGGCCAGCGCAGCACGGGGATGGATGCGCCGGTCATGATGGACGGGCGTTTGGCGGCCTGTTTCGCGGCGGGTTTTCGGGCCTTGGCGGGCTTCATGCCTCGCTGTCGCCGTCGTCGCGACGCGGGTCAAGACCCAGCGCGATGAGGGCCGTATCGGCCGCCCGACGACCCTCCATCCAGGCTCCGTGCGCCGTCCCGTAATAGACGCGGGCCGTGGCCTCGCCGGCCAGGAAGATCCGGTCCTCGACCGAGGTGCGCAGTTTCGCCCGGTCCGCCGCATGCCCCGGCAGGGCGTGGGAATAGGCGCCGCACGACCAGGGATCGACACCCCATCCGCTGACCGCGACCGCCTCAAGCCGTCTGCGCATGTCCGAACCCAGGGCCGCGACCAGTTCGGACAGGGCGAAATCGAACAGGGCGGCCGGGCCTTGCGCCTCCAGTCCCCAGGCCAGGTCGGCGCCGAAATAGGCCTCGATCATCGGCCGCCCGAACGGCCGCAGGTGATAGCCGCCCGTCTCGGCCGTGTCGGTGCGGGTCCACAGCTGGGTGTCGGGCTGGAAATCGCCCGCCCCGCGCACCGTCATATGCACCTTGGACGCCAGACCCAGGGGCACGCCCGCCGTCGCCTCAAGCAGGATCGGAACGGGCGGGTCGATGCGGATGGTCTCGCTGGCGATCAGACTGTTGGGCACGGTCAGGATCACGATCCGCGCGGTCAGTTCGCCCCGGTTGGTTTCCAGCCGCAGCAAGGGGCCGGATCGGTCGATGCGACGCACGGCGCAGTCCGTCACCGTGACCGGCGACACGGCCTCGCCCAGGCGCGCGATCAGCCGGCCATAACCCTCGCGCACCCGCCAGTTCACACCGGTATCGCCATAGGCGTCGTAATCCAGGCTGGAGACCTCGGCGAAGCGAGCGCCGTTCAGGGCGCCGGAGATGGCGTCCATCCGGGCGTTCCAGCGGCTGTCGGGATCGAAGAAATCGGAGGCCGGGCGGTCCTCGCCCCGCGCCGCCGCCTCGGTGACGCGCTGGTCGAAGGCGGCGAAAGCCTCCCCGAACGCGACCTGGTCCGCACGGGTCATCTCGTGATCGAAGGCCTGGGTGCGCCAGGGCGGCGGGGTCTGATCCAGCGTCAGCCCCTCGGCCTCGACCCGCCCGGCCAGGACATTGTCGTCGGCAGAGTGCAGCCAGCCGCAGCCCATGTCCAAGCCTTCGCCTTCGGCCCTGACCGTCCAGGCGCGCCCGCCGATCCGGTCGCGGGCCTCAAGGACCAACAGGGACAAGCCGGGCCGCGTCAGGCGGCGCGCGGCGGCGATCCCGGCCGCGCCGGCGCCGATCACCACGACATCGACCTGGGACGGCAGGGGATTGGAG
Organism: Brevundimonas sp. TWP2-1; assembly: GCF_049897645.1. Lineage (NCBI taxonomy): Bacteria > Pseudomonadati > Pseudomonadota > Alphaproteobacteria > Caulobacterales > Caulobacteraceae > Brevundimonas > Brevundimonas sp. TWP2-1. Next base: position 1,828,419 of record NZ_JAFCWR010000001.1, on the reverse strand, counting down.
GCTCGGGCGCGGTCGTTCATGCGGCGAGGACATACACGAAAACGCGTCGTGATCGGGTTTTGCGCGATTGGACATTGATTTCTGGACGGCGGGGTCCATTTTAGCGCCGCTTCAAAACGTCGCACCCTCCCCGGATGTCCAATGTCGCCTGAACTCAAGAAACGCCTGCCGCTGTTCGCGGCGGTCATCGTCGGCCTCGCCCTGATCGTGGGTGGCGTCATCTGGTGGGTGAACGGCCAGCGGTGGGAGACCACCGACAACGCCTTCGTCCAGGCCGACACCACCCTGGTCAGCCCGCAGCTGTCGGGCCGGGTGACCGAGGTTCTGGTCGGCGACAACCAGCGGGTCGAGGCGGGGCAGATCCTGGTCAAGCTGGACGATTCCGACCAGAAGGCCGAGCTGGCCCAGGCCGAGGCCAATCTGGCCGCCGCCATCGCCGCCGTCGGCCATGTCGACGCCCAGGCCGAGCAGGAACAGGCGACCATCGCCGCCCGCGCCGCCTCCGTCGCCCAGGCGAACGCCCAGGCCGGCCTGGCGCGCGCCGAGGTCGATCGCTACGGCAAGCTGGCCGAACAGGGATGGGTGTCGCAGCAGCGCATCCAGACCGAGCGCGCCTCGGCCGCCACCGCGACCGCCGGGGTTCAGCAGGCCCAGGCCGCCCTGGTCGCCGAACAACGCACCGCCGGAGTGCTCGGCTCGACCCGCCAGCAGAGCGTCGCCGCCGTCGAACAGGCGCGCGCCGTCGTCGATCAGGCTCGCATCGCCCTGGAGCGCACCGTTATCCGCGCGCCCGCCGCCGGCGTCGTCGGCGCCCGCAGCGTGCGAGCTGGCCAATACGTCAATGCCGGCACCCAGTTGCTGTCGATCGTGCCCCTGACCCAGACCTATATCGTCGCCAACTTCAAGGAGACGCAGCTGGACAAGGTGCGCCTGGGCCAGACCGTCGAGATTTCGGCCGACGCCTTCCCCGGCCGCAAGATCGAGGGGCGCGTCGACAGCTTCGCCCCCGCCACCGGATCCGAGTTCGCCCTGATCCCGGTCGAGAACGCCACCGGCAACTTCACCAAGATCACCCAGCGCGTGCCGGTGCGGATCGTGGTCAGCGGCGCCGACCGCAGTCTGGCGCTGCGTCCCGGCCTGTCGGTGGACGTCAAGATCGATCTGAAGAGCCAGGGCGGCCAGAGCTTCGGCGAAGCCGCGATCGGGGCCGCAGGCCAGTGACCGCCGCCGCCCCCGCCGCAGACGGCGGGGCCCCTGCCGCGCCCAAGGGCCCCGTCGCCGGCCATCCCGAGATCAACTGGACCATGCTGCTGCTCGGCTTCGCCGGGATGGTGGTGGGCCAGTTCATGGCCATCCTGGACATCCAGATCGTCGCCGCTTCGCTGCCTCAGATTCAGGCGGGCGTCGGCGCCTCGGCCGACGAGATCAGCTGGATCCAGACCGCCTATCTGATCCCCGAAGTCGTCATGATCCCGCTGTCGGGCTTCCTGTCGCGGCTGTGGGGGACGCAGCGGCTGTTCCTGGCCTCGTGCGCCGGCTTCGTCCTGATGAGCATCGCCACCGGCCTGTCGTCGTCCATCGACATGATGATCCTGTTCCGGGCCATCCAGGGTTTCGTCGGCGGGGCCATGATCCCGACTGTCTTCGCCGTCGCCTTCACCGCCTTCCCGCCGGACAAGCGGGTCACGGCCAGCGTGGTCATAGGCCTGATCGTCACCCTGGCGCCGACCGTCGGCCCCACCCTGGGCGGGCACCTGACAGAGTGGCTGAGCTGGCGCTGGCTGTTCTTCATCAACGTCGGGCCGGGCCTCTTGGTGCTGTTCTTGGTCGGCCGCTACGGGAACTTCGACAAGGGCGACCCGTCCCTGGCCAAGGGGTTCGACTGGTGGGGCCTGGGCTTCATGGCGACCTTCCTGATGAGCATGCAATATGTGCTGGAGGAAGGCTCCAAGAACGACTGGTTCGACGACACCCACATCCTGTTGCTGTCGGTGGTCGCCGCCGTAGCGGGGCCGGTCTTCATCTGGCGTTCCCTGGCCTATCGCCAGCCGATCGTCGAGCTGCGCGCCTTCGCCAACCGCAACTTCCTGGTCGGTTTCGTCATGACCTTCATCGTCGGCTTCGCCCTGTACGGCGGCACCTTCCTGTTGCCGTTGTTCCTGGGGCGGGTGCTGGATTATTCGTCGTCCCAGGTGGGCACCACCATGGTCGTCTCGGGTCTTGCCATGTTCGCCACCGCCCCCTTCGCCGGGCGTCTGGTGCGCAAGATGGATGCGCGTATCCTGATGTTCGGCGGCTTCATGCTGTGCGCCTGGGGCATGTGGGAGGCGCGGGTCGTCACCCAGAACTGGGGCTTTTGGGAGTTCGCTTCGGTCCAGGCGTTCCGGGGCGTGGGCGTGATGCTGGCCATGATCGCCTCGCAACAGGTGACGATGGCGACCCTGCCGCCGCACATGGTCAAGAACGCCTCGGGTCTGGTCAACCTGGCGCGCAACGTCGGCGGCGCCTTCGGCCTGGCGATCCTGAACACCAGCCTGACCACCAACACCGCTCTGCACATGGCCGAACTGACCAGCGGCATCACCCAGGGCGACCAGGCGATGCAGCAGATGCTGGCGGGAATGGCGTTGCGGTTCTCCGGCTCCATCGACCCGGCCGCCTCGGCGATGAAGGCCGTCTATGGGATTCTGCAACGGCAGGCGACGACGATGGCCTTCGGCGACGCCTTCGCCCTGTTGGGCATCATGTGCGCGGGCGCGGCCTTCGTCACCCTGGCGGCCCAGCCGGTGAAGGCCCAGGCGGGCGCCCCGCCCTCGGACGTCCACTGATGGCGCGCCGTCGCGGACAGGTGGACGAAAAGAAGAGCGAGGCGATCCTGGACGCCGCCGCGACCCTGTTCGCCGACAAGGGGCTGCAGGCCAAGATGGACGAGATCGCCAAGCTGGCCGGCGTGTCCAAACAGACGGTCTACAACCGCTTCGCCTCGAAGCTGGAGATCGCGCAGGCCCTGGCGAGCAAGCGCGTCGAGGACATCATCGCGCCCCTGCGCGGGACCGGCGATCCGCAGACGGTGCTGGAGACCCTGGCCCTGACCCTGCTGGACCGGGTGTGCAGCGCCGACAAGGTCGGCTCGATGCGCGGCGTGGCCCTGGTGTCGGTCGAGGCGCCCGAGATCGCCCACGCCATCTATGAGGCCGGGCCGCGTCGCAGCCTGCGAGAACTGGCGGCCTGGCTGGCGGAACAGACGCGGTTGGGGCGTCTGACCGTCGCCGATCCCGACGAGGCGGCCGAGATGTTCGCCGGCCTGGTGCTGGGCCACGGCCATTTGCGCGCCATGCTGGACGTGCCGCAGCTGGCGCCCGAGAAGCGCCCGGCGCGGGCCAGGGAGGCGGCCCGGATCTTCGTCGTCGCCCATGCGCCCCCATCCGAAGCGAAGACTTCTTGACCCCGCCGCGCTAGAAGCGCTGGTGTTTTGTAGCCTGAGAGTGTCGCCATGCTGATCCATCTGTCGTCCTGGCCCGAGATCGACGCCCGGCTGAACGACGGCGGTCCTCTGTCGAAGACGGTCGTCGTGCCCATCGGCTCCAACGAACAGCACGGACCGACGGGCCTTTTGGGCACCGACTGGCTGTGCCCCGAGATCATCGCCCATGCGGCCGAGAAGACCGACGGCGGTTTGATCGTGGCCCCGACGTTCAACATCGGCATGGCCCAGCACCATCTGGCCTTCGCCGGCACCATCAGCTTGCGCCCATCGACCTTCATGGCCGCGATCACGGACTGGGTGTCGTCGCTGAGCCGGCACGGGTTCGAGCGGATCTATTTCCTGAACGGCCACGGCGGCAACGTCGCCACCATCGAGGCGACCATCTCTGAGATCTACGCGGAGTGGAGCTTCGTCGAGGATCAGCCGCCCTTCATCCTGAAGCTGAAGAACTGGTGGGATCTGCCGGGCGTCCACGGCCTGTGCAACCGCCTGTTCCCCACTGGCCACGGGATGCACGCCACGCCGTCCGAAATCGCGGTGACGCAGGCCGCCTATCCCGACCGGATCAAGACGGCGGACTATTCGCCCCAGATCGCGCCCAACGGTCCCATCCGCGACGCCCTGGACTATCGCGCCCGCTTCCCCGACGGCCGTATCGGCTCGGATCCGGCGCAGGCCAGTCCCGAAAAGGGCCGGCAGATCATCGACGCGGCGATCCCCGCCCTGTTGAGCGACATCGCGGCCTTCGCCGCAGAGACTCAACCTGGAGGTCCTCACTGACCCGCAAGTCCCCCACCGCCGCCAACGCAGCCATCGTCGGCGCCGAGATTCTGGCCGCCTCGGCCGAGGTGATCGCGGTCCGCACCGGCCTGATGGCTCAGGGGCTGACCAGCGCCAAGGGTCAGGACCTGAAGGAGCTGTCGCTGATGAGTTCGGAGAAGACCGAGGCCCTGTCCGCCTCGGCCGACGCCATGGCCGCCAGCGCCGGAGCCATCGGCCAGCGGCTGGGACGCGCGGCGATGGACGAGGGGGCGCATGCGCTGCGGGCGGCGGCGGCGGTCACCCAGGCGCGCACCCCCGCAAAGGCGGCCGAAGCCCAGCTCAGCTATGCAATGGGCTGGTGGAGCCGGGCGGCGGCCCAGGCCATGACCCTGAACGGCGAACTGATGAAGGCCCAGGCCGAGGCCTTGGCCCCGATCCACAAGACGGCGACGGCCAACGCGAAGCGACTTCGCAAGAAGAGCTAGACCCTTCTTTAAGCCGTCATTCTCGCCCTGAAATGACGAGGATAGACCTTTACCGGCAAAGCGGAGCGCAGGCGCCGCAAAAGGACATGCCTATGGTCGGGGTGGAAAGCAGACGAGGCTGTGGAGCCCTGCGGCGGCCGCTTTAGGCAGCGCAGAAGGGTCGTTTGCATCGGCGGTGGAGGATTGGCGGCCTCTCTCTGATGACGCTATTGCGCGGCGTCAGCGACCTTCTGTGCGCTGTCGCATTAGGCAAGCACGGTCTCGTTGACGGCCCCCGGAGAGCCATGCCCGATCCCTATATCCTGATGCTGTTCGTGGTGGGGGCGCTGGTCGCTCTGGTGGCGTGGTTGCCGCTGGTGTTCCGGCGTGCGCCACTGTCGCTGCCGATCGTTTGCGTGATCCTCGGGGCCGTGATCTTCGCCCTGCCGCAGGTGGGGTTCGATCCGCTGCCTCAGACCTATCCCGACATCACCGAGCGTCTGACCGAGTTCGTGGTGATCATCGCGCTGATGGGGGCCGGTCTGAAGATCGACAGGATTTTCAACCTGCGGCGCTGGGGGGTGACCTGGCGACTGCTGGGCGTGACCATGATGCTGTCGATCGCGGCGATCGTGATCCTGGGCTGGACGGTGCTGGGGCTTGGGCTGGCCGGGGCGATCCTGCTCGCCGGGACGCTGGCCCCGACCGATCCGGTTCTGGCCTCCGACATCCAGGTGGGCGCGCCGCGCGAAGGGCGAGAAGACGAGGTTCGGTTCGGCCTGACGTCTGAGGCAGGGCTGAACGACGGGCTGGCGTTTCCGTTTGTGAACCTGGCCATCGCCCTGGCGCTGGTGGCGTCGGGCCAGAAAACCGAATGGTTCGTGGAATGGCTGACCGTCAGCGTGCTGTGGGAGATCGGCGCGGGGCTTGGTATCGGCTGGGCGATCGGCTGGCTGTTCGGGTGGCTGACCTTTGCAATCCCGGTCCGCTCGCGGCTTGCGGCGACACGCGACGGCTTCATCGTTTTGGCGGCGACCTTCATCTCCTATTCGGTGACGGAGATGCTGCACTGCTACGGGTTTCTGGCGGTCTTCATCACGGCGCTGGCGTTCCGGCACGCCGACCGGGACCACGATTTCCACGCCCAGATGCACGACTTCATCGAGCAGATCGAACGCATGGCGATGATGGTGGTGCTGGTCCTCTTTGGAGGAGCGCTGGTGTCGGGTCTGCTGGCGCCGCTGAGACCGGTCGATGCGGCGGTGGCGGCTGTGATCGTGCTGGTCGTGCGACCGCTGACCGGGATGATCGGCTTGATCGGTTGGAAGCGACCTCTGCGCGAGAAGCTGATCCTGGGCTTCTTCGGCATCCGCGGCGTGGGGTCGTTCTACTATCTGGCCTATGGGCTGAACGCCGCGCCGTTCGAGGGCGGCGACCGCCTATGGGCCATCGTCGGTCTGATCTGCCTGATGTCGATCCTGCTGCATGGGATCACCGTCACGCCCGTCATGCGGTGGTTCGACCGCAGCCAGGGTCGCGATCCGGATGCCGATGCGGATGGGCCAGAGGCCGAGACGTCAGGGCGCGGCGCTTCAGCGTAAGGCCCAAACCCCAGTCTTAGGCCGTCTCGACGATCTGGAGCTTGGGCTTCTTGACCTTGGCGGGTTTGGCCGGGCGGTCGGCCTTTTTGGCGGCTTTCTCGGCCTTCTTGGCTTCTTTTTCGACCGCCTTCAGCGCCTTCTTGGCGGCCTTGGCCTCGGCCTTGGCGGCGTCGGGGGCGGCGTCGGCGGCGGCGGCCAGCTCGGCCAGCTGAGCCAGGAAGGTTTCGCGCTGGCCCTTGGGCAGCAGGGCCATGATCCGCTTGTCGGCGGCCTCGACCAGCGGACGGGCGGCCTCCAGGCGGGCGGCCCCTTGCGTCGACAGACGGACCGCCTTGGCGCGGGCGTCCAGCGTCGAACGCTCCCGCTCCAGCAGGCCCTTGGCCGTCATGCGGGTGACCAGGTCGGCCAGGGTCGAGCGGTCGATGCCGGTCATGCGCACCAGTTCGGTCTGGGTCAGACCGGCCTTGATCGACACCGCCTCAAGCACCGCAAACTGGCGCTGGGTCAGGCCGTCGGCGCCGGTTTCCTCGGCATAGATATCGAGCGCGAGCTGAAGCGCGCGGTGCATCAGGTGGCTGGGCGAGGTCGCTAGGGGACCGACCTTCTTTATCGCTTTTCCAGCCTTCACCATCGCACCGCTCCCTCAAGTTTCGTCCGAACACGTATCAGCTATGCTTTACGATTTGACGGGAAAAGCGCGTCGGTTCCGTGACAGTTCGTCGGACCTACAGCCCCGTATCGGGCGAGACGGGGGCGGGTTCCTCGTCCTTGATCATGTGTTTCATGATGAAGAAGACCTGCCAGACGCCGAAGACGGCCGAGGCGATCCACAGGCCGCCGCGGAAAGCCACCCATGTGTCGTCCGACTGGGTGCGCCAGACGATCTCGTTGACGATGCAGACGGCTGCGAAATAGAGGCCGTAGCGCAGGGTCAGGCCGCGCCAGCCCAGGTCGGTGATCTTGATCGCGTCGCCCAGCAGATATTTGAACGGGTAACGGCCCATCGGCAGCGAACCCAGCAGCACGACCGCCAGAAGACCGTTCTGGATCGACAGCTTGATCTTCAACAGGTTCGGGTCGTGGAACACGATGGTCAGCACCCCGAAGATCAGGGCGAAGCCGCCCGTCAGCAGGGGCAGGGGCGCCAGGCGCCGTTCCACCGCATAGCCGACGATCAGCGCGATGGCCGAGGCCCCGACCAGCACCCAGGTCGCCTGGACCAGCGCCTCCTGCCCGTCCAGGCCGCGCGCGAAGCGGTTGACGGCGTAGGCGGCCATGAAGGCGACCAAGGCGCCGAAATCGACGGCCTGGCGGATGTTGGAGGCCTTGCGAGGTGTCTCGGTCATGTTAGTCTTCCAGTCCCACCAGCGAGCGGGAGAAGGCGCGCGCGTCGAACGGTTGCAGGTCCTCGACGCTTTCGCCCACGCCGATCAGCATCAGGGGGGCGTCCGACGCCTGGGCCACAGGCACCAGCACCCCGCCGCGCGCCGTGCCGTCCAGCTTGGTCATGACGATGCCGGTGACGAAGGCGGTGCGGCCGAAGATCTGTTCCTGGGCCAGAGCGTTCCTGCCCACCGTGGCGTCCAGCACCAGCAGGGTGTCGTGCGGCGCCTCGGGATCGATCTTCTTCAGCACCCGCACGATCTTCAGCAGTTCGTCCATCAGGGCGGACTTGTTCTGCAATCGCCCGGCCGTGTCGATCAGGACGACGTCGAAGCCCTCGGCCTTGGCCTTGGTATAGGCGTCGAAGGCCAGGCCGGCCGCGTCGGCGCCGTCGCGGCGGCTCTCGAAATGGGCGCCGGCGCGTTCGGACCAGACCTTGAGCTGTTCACGTGCGGCGGCGCGGAAGGTGTCGCCGGCGACGATCATCACCTTGGCTCCCTTTCCCGTCAGGTCGTCGGCGATCTTGCCCAGGGTCGTGGTCTTGCCCGAGCCGTTCACCCCGACGAACAGGACGACATAGGGTTTGGGTCCGCTCAGCGGATCGAAGGTCGCTTGGCGCGGCGACAGCTCGGCGGCGACGGCCTCGGCCAGCGCCTCCTTGACCTCATGCTCCTGGGCGTCCTTGCCGAACTTTAGGCTGCGGAAGCGTTCGACGATGCGGGCGGAGGCGGCCGGGCCGAGGTCGCTTTCCAGCAGATGCTCTTCCAACTGCTCCAGAGAGGCCTCGGACAGGGGTTCCTTGACGAAGGTGGCGACGACCTGATCGGTCATCTGTTTGGAGGAGCGCGAGAGCCCAGCGGACAGGCGCTGGAACCAGCCCTTTTTCGGCGTGTCGGTCATGGGATGGCTTTAGCGGGGGCGAAGGCGAACGTCATCCGCATTCGCATGATCGCGTAGAGTGAGAAGACGTTTCGGCCCCGAAACGAAAAAAAGAGGAGCGCGCAAGGCCGCCGTCGCCTTCCCCTGTCTGTCTCGGCGGGGTTATGTCTTGTTCGAAGAACGCCGCTCAGGTCGTCCAAGGGAAGTTTCGCCATGCTCCGCATCCTCGCCATCGCCGCCGCCATGCTGGGCGCGCCGGCTATCGTCTCGGCCCAGGACGGGCACGGGACGCACCCCGAACACGGGCACAGCCATGCGGCCTTCGTCTCCGACCGCATCCATGTTCGCGTCGATGGCGACACGGACGGTCGCGACATCATCCTGATCCCCGGCCTCAGCTCGTCGCCCGAGATCTGGCAGGGGACGGTGGACCATCTGACGGCGCAGGACGGCGTGGGCTGGCGCGTTCACCGCATCCACGTCCAGGGCTTCGCCGGCGCGCCGGCCGAGGGCAATGCGCAAGGCGCGACGCCGACGCCCGTCGCCGCCCCGGTCGCCGAGGAGATCGCCCGCTACATTCGCGAGAATGGGCTGATCAAGCCGGCCGTGGTCGGACATTCGATGGGCGGGACCATCGGCCTGATGCTGGCCGCGCGCCATCCCGACAGCGTGGACAAGCTGATGGTCGTGGACATGATCCCCTTCATGGGCGCGATGTTCGGCGCGCCCGGCGCGACGGCCGAGAGCGTTACCCCCGTCGCCGACCAGATCTGGGCCGCCCAATCCACCAGCCCGCGCGAGGCCTATGTCGCCCAGGCCACGGCCAGCATCAACGGCATGATCAACACCGAGAGCCGCCGCGCCGAGGCGTTGGAGGACATGCGGACCAGCGACCAGAAGGTTTCCGCCGCCGCCTTCCGCGAGCTGGTCACCACCGACCTGCGTCCCGAGCTGTCGAAGATCACCGCCCCGACCGAGGTGCTGTACGTCAAGTTCAACGATGCGCGCATGACGCCCCAGATCACCGACGCCATCTATCAGGCCTCGTTCGCCAATCTGAAAGGCGTCGAACTGAAGCGCATCGACGACAGCGCCCACTTCATCATGTTCGACCAGCCCCAGGTCTTCTACGCCGACCTGGACGCCTTTCTTTCGGCGAAATAGCCGCTCACGATCCCGTGAAGTCGGTGGGACCGTTTCGGCGGTCGTTCATACGCGATACACAGCCTCTGAACGAAAACCCGCCCAGGGCGGCATCTGAAGGATAGTCATGGCGGGTCCAGTTAACGCGGGCGGACAACAGGCGCAGGGCAGGCCCCGCCGGTCGGCCTGGCAACGGCTGTTCTACTGGAGCGCGGTGCTTGCGGTCTGGGGGCTGATCTTCCTGGTCGTCTTCTTCGCCGTCTTCGCGCGGGGCCTGCCGGATACGTCGAGCCTGTATCAGGTCGATCGCCAGCCCTCGATCACCTATCTGGACCGCAACGGCGCCCTGATCGCGACCCGAGGCACGCAGATGGCGCCGCCCGCCGATCTCGACAGCCTGCCCGACTATGTGCCGGCGGCCTTCATCGCCATCGAGGATCGCCGCTTCTACAACCACCCCGGCTTCGACCCGATCGGCATGGCTCGCGCCATGGTGACGAACATGCGCGCCGGCCGCGTGGTTCAGGGCGGTTCGACCCTGACGCAGCAACTGGCCAAGAACCTGTTCCTGACGCCCGACCAGAACATGCGCCGTAAGGTGCAGGAGCTGATGCTGGCCGTCTGGCTGGAGATGAAATTCTCCAAGCAGGAGATCCTGGCCCTGTATCTGAACCGGGTCTATTTCGGCGCCGGCGCCTACGGCATCGAGGCCGCCTCGCAACGCTATTTCGACAAGTCGGCCAAGAACCTGACCGTGGGCGAGGCCGCGCTGCTGGCCGGTCTGCTGAAGGCGCCGTCGCGCTATTCGCCGGTGTCCGAGAGCGAGCGCGCCGCCGCCCGCGCCACCGTCGTGCTGAACGAGATGGAAGAGGCCGGCGTCATCACCGCCGCCCAGCGCGAACAGGCCGTGACCCAGCCGGTCATCGTTTCGCGGACGCTTGCGACCCAGCACGCCCAGTATTTCATCGACTGGCTGGACAAGTCGATCCGCAGCCTGGTCGGCGAACCGACCGAAGACATGGTGGTCGAGACGACGCTGGACCTGACGCTGCAGACCTCGGCCGAGCGGTCGGTGCGCCGCATCCTGGACCGGGACGAAGGCAAGGGCGTACAGCAGGCGGCTCTGGTCGCGCTGGACGGCGACGGCCGGGTGCGCGCCATGATCGGCGGCGCCTCCTATGCCGACAGCCAGTTCAACCGCGCCGTCGATGCGAAACGCCAGGCGGGTTCGGCCTTCAAACCCTTCGTCTATCTGGCGGCGGTCGAGGCCGGCTATACGCCCCAGACCCCGGTGGTCGATCAGCCGATCACCATCGGCAACTGGTCGCCCCGCAACTATTCCGGCACCTTCAGCGGCAACATGACCCTGGCTCAGGCCGTGGCCCAGTCCACCAATACGGTCGCCGCCTATGTCGCCGATCAGGTCGGCCGCGACAGCGTGGCCCGCGCCGCGCGCCGCCTGGGCATCGAAAGCCGCATCGGGCTGGAGCCGGCCATGGCCCTGGGCGCGGTGGAGGTCTCGCCGCTGGAGATGGCCACCGCCTATGACGCCTTCGCCAACGGCGGCCGCCGCGTGGACGCCTATGGCATCAGCCGCATCCGCACGCCCCAGGGCCGCGTCATCTATCAGCGCCAGTCGGGTCAGAGCGGCCAGGCGATCAACAATCCGTCGCTGTATTACATGAACCAGATGCTTCGGGGCGTGGTCTCCAGCGGTTCGGGCCGTTCGGCGGCGATTTCGGGCCGCGACCTGGCGGGCAAGACCGGCACGACCTCGGACTACAAGGACGCCTGGTTCGTCGGCTACACCGGCGGCTTCGTCACCGCCGTCTGGGTGGGCAAGGACGACAACACCGCCATGCGCGGCGTGACCGGCGGATCGTCGCCCGCCGCGATCTGGAAGGGCTTCATGGAGGCGGCCCTGCCGCGCCTGAACGCCCCGCGCATCCCCGACGGCCCGGCCATGCCCGAGGGCTGGGTCGCGCCCGACCCGGTCGGCGACCTGATGAGCGGCCTGGACCAGAACGGCCTGCCGGTGGAGCCGGTCGATTCTCTACTGGGCCAACCCTATGTCGAAGACCCGCAGGCGCCGATCCAGCAGCCGTCCTCCAACCAGCCGATGATGCGTCCAAATGCGCCTCAGCCGGCGCCGCGCGACACGCCGGACCAGCAGCCGGAAGGCCGCCAGCCGCCTGAACGCAGGGGCGACGCCCTGTTCTTCTGACATCCGTCTCCTCCCCATTTCATGGGGAGGAGACGCTGGGAACCTACCGCCCCACGGCGTGCAGGGCGCCGCCGTAATCCTTCAGCCATTTGCGCCACGGCCTGTGATCCCCGACCAGACGTTCGACCACGGACCAATAGGCCGGGCTGTGGTCGGCGTGGACCAGATGGGCGACCTCGTGGGCGGCGAGGTAGTCGATGACCGGGGGCGGGGCCATGATGACGCGCCAGGAATAGCGGATGGTGCGGTTGTGCGGGCTGCACGAGCCCCAGCGCGACCGGGTGTCGGCAATCGACATCTTCACCGGCTTTTGCCCCAGGGCGCGCAGGTGGTGGTCGGTGCGTTCCAGCAGGGTGTCGCGCGCCTCGCGCTTCAGCAGGTTCTCGATCCGACGGGCATAGGCCTCGCCCTCGCCGCCCGAACGGATGATCGTGCCTTCCTCGACCAGGCGTGCGGCCCCTGCGCCGGGCACGGCCTCCAGCCGCACGGGACGGCCGCGCAGGGAAATGACCTGGCCCGGCTCCAGCGGCCGACCCTTGGGTCGCACCGCCAGCCGTTGGCTGATCCAGACGGCCTTGGTCCGGGCGAAGGCGACGGCCTGAATCAGGCCGCGCTCGGTAGGGGCGATGACCACGGCCTCGCCGGCCCGCGCGTCGATCCGCACCGACAGGCGCCGGGCGCGGGGATTGACGGACAGTCTCAGGACGGGACCAGGCCCGCCCCCTTCGTCAAGCGGCAGCCGCTGATCGTTGCGGTACGCCACCGACGGCCTCGTTCTTGGCGATGAAATCGCGGACGCGGGGGTAGATCTCGTCACGGAAGCGACGGCCGTTGAACACGCCGTAGTGGCCCACGCCCGGCTGGACATAGAGCACGCGGCGATCCTCAGGGATGTTGGGGCACAGGCCATGGGCCGCCTGGGTCTGGCCGACGCCGGAAATGTCGTCCTTCTCGCCCTCGACCGTCATCAGGCCGATGTCGGTGATCTTGGACAGATCGACCTTGCGCCCGCGATGTTCCAAGAGGCCGCGCGCCAGCAGATGCTGCTGGAAGACGATGTCGATGGTCTGGAGATAGAACTCCTCGGTCAGGTCCAGCACCGACAGATATTCGTCGTAGAACTCCTCGTGCTTGTCGACCCCGTCGCCGTCGCCGTCGATCAGGCTGTTGAAATAGTCCCAGTGCGCATCGCGGTGGCGCGCCTCGTTCATCGACATGAAGCTGTAGAGCTGGACGAAGCCCGGATAGACGCGCCGACCGAACCCCGAATAGGGCAGGGGCACGGTGTGGATCATATTGGACTTGAACCAGGTGAAGGGCTTTTCCTCCGCCAGCTGGTTGGTCACGGTCGGCGACAGGCGCGCGTCGATGGGCGAGCCCATGAAGGTCATGGACAGGGGCCGGTTCTCGTCGCCGTCCTCGGCCATCACGGCTCCGGCGGCCAGAACCGGCGGGCCGGGCTGGCACACGCCGACGACGTGGGCGCGCCCGCCGATCTCGGCCAGCATCATGCGGACGTGGTCGATATAGTCGAAGAAGTCGAACCGCCCTTCCAGCATCGGCACCTGCCGCGCATTGACCCAGTCGGTGACATAGACGTCGTGGTCCTGAAGGAAGCCTTCGACCGTGCCGCGCAACAGGGTGGCGTAGTGACCCGACAGCGGCGCCACGATCAGGACGGCGGGCGCAGCGACGGGTTTGCCCGCCCGCTTCAGGTCGCCGATGTTGCGCGCGAAACGGACCAGGCGGCACCACGGGCTCTGCCAGATCACCTGTTCGGTGGTGCGGACGGTCTTGCCGCCGATTTCCAGGGTTTCCAGCTTCCAGTCCGGCTTGCCGTAGCGCCGCGTGACGCTCTCGAACAGTTCGGCCGAGGCATAGGCCGTGCGCCCGATGGCGGTGTCCGCCGCCAGATTGAACGGCGAGGTCCAGAAGTTCCGGGCCATCTGGGCGCCGACCCGGAACGGCAGGGCCGATTGGTAGGCGAGTTCATGAAATGCGTAGAGCATGACGATCCGTTACGGCCCATCGCCGTTTGTGCAGGGCAACATATAATGCATCACCCTGCAAAAGGATTATGGGATCGTCCTTATCCGGCGCGTTTCCTTCAGCCCCGCGCGATGGCGTCCTCGATGATCTTGGTCGTCTTGTCCGGCCCCATCCCATATGCGACGGCAGTGCGGAACTTGCCGTCCGGTCCCATCAGATAGACCGTCAGCGAGTGGTTCATCGTATAGGCCTCGCCCTCACCGACCTTCTCGTAGAAGGCGCGGTAGGCCTTGGCCGCCGTCGCCACCTGTTCCGGCGTGCCCGTCAGACCAATGGTCCCCTTGGGAAAGCCGTCGGACGAGAGATAGTCTTTCAGCGCCTGGGGCGTGTCGCGCTGGGGATCGACGCTGACGAAGACGATCTGCAGATCCTCGGCCTTGTCGCCCAGCCGCTGCTGCACGACGGCCATTTCCGCCAGGGTCGTGGGGCAGAACTCGGGACAGTAGGTGAAGCCGAAGAAGACCAGGCTCCACTTGCCGTTCATCATCGTCTGATCGACCGGCTGTCCGTCCTGGTTCACCAGTTTGAAGTCGCCGCCGACCAGGGGCTGGCCGGTCGATGTGATCTCGGCGCCGTTCGAGGTCGGGGCGCGTCCGCTGACCACCACCACGGTGATGATGGCCAGGGCCACGGCGATGGCGATACAGGCGCCCGCGAACAGCAGGATGGAACGACGCGGCATGACGGCCTCTCACGAAACGGATGTGATCGGTCTATAGAAGCGGTGTGACCTCGACAGAAGCCCGCATGGCGCCGCACGACGCATCATCCCCCCAACGTCTGGCTTCCGAGCCGCTAGACGGGTGGGGCGATGCGCCGCGTCGGGGGCGCGGGTTTTCGCTGCGGACTCTGATCGTGCTGCGCTGGCTGACCATCATGGGGCAGAGCGCGGCGATCCTGACGGCGCATCAGGGGCTTCACTTCCCCCTGCCGCTCTGGCCCTGCCTGATCGTCATCGCCATCAGCGCGGCGGTGAACGTGGGGGCCATGGCGCGGGTGCGTCGGCTGGAGGCTAGCCTGCCGGACGGGCGCCTGACGGCGATCCATCTGGGCTTCGACATCTTCCAGCTGGGGATTCTGTTGGGTTTGACCGGCGGTCTGGAGAACCCCTTCTGCCTCTTGCTGGTCGCGCCCGTGACAATCGCGGCGGCGGCCCTGCCGGGGCGCCAGGCCCTGATGCTGGGTCTGCTGGCCCTGATCGCGGTCGGGGTGCTGTTCTTCTGGTCCGAGCCGCTGCCGTGGCGCCCGCACGAGAACTTCCACCTGCCGACCCTGTATCGGCTGGGCATGGCGATGGCCCTGGTGACCGGGGTGGTCTTCACCGCAGGCTACGCCTGGCGGGTGGCGGCCGATGCGGAGAAGCTGGAACTGGCCCTGGCCACGACCCAGGACGTGTTGCAACGCGAACAACGGCTGGCGGCCTTGGGCGGGCTGGCGGCGGCGGCGGCGCACGAGCTGGGCACGCCGCTGGCGACCATTCAGGTCGTGGCCAAGGAGCTTCAGCGCGCCTCGCCCCCCGACAGCGACGCGGCCGAGGACGCCGCCCTGATCCTGCAACAGGCCGAACGGTGCCGGGGCATACTGACCCAGCTGTCGCAACAGCCGGAGGGCGACGACGCCCTCTATGCCGACGTGTCGTTGAAGGCCCTGCTGGAAGAGGTGGTGGAGCCCCACCGCGGCTTCGACCTGGCGTTCGAGGTGCTGGTGAAGACCCCGCCGGGCCAGCCCGCGCCGCGCGTGCGCCGCCTCCCCGAGGTGGTCCACGGCCTGTCCACCCTGGTCGAGAACGCCGCCGACTTCGCTGCGACCACCGTGCGGGTCCAGGCCGTGGTCGACGCCGGCTGGATCGAGATCGACATACTGGATGACGGCCCCGGCTTCGCCAGCGACATCCTGCCCCGCCTTGGCGAGCCCTATGTGACCAGTCGGCCCCAGGGCAAGGCCCGCCAGGCCCTGGCCGCCCAGATCGCCGCCGCCGCTCGCCCGTCCAAACGCCGCCCGACAGCCGAAACGCCCATCGCCCCCAGCCAGGGCGGCATGGGCCTTGGCTTCTTCATCGCCCGCACTCTTCTGGAACGCACCGGCGGCTCGGTCAGCGTGGGCCAGGGGCTTGCTCAGTCCGAGGCTAAGGGGGCGTCACGCGGCGCCCGCGTGGCCGTGCGCTGGGCGCGACCGGCGCTGGAGGTCGCGGCATGACCGGATTAGGTCTTAGCGTCGCAGGCGGAACCTTGGCCTTGACCCACACGCTACCCGTCCCGACTTGAAGCGGCAGGAGAGAAACGCATGTCCGAACTAGAAGCCCGCATCGCCGCCCTGCCCGACAAGTCCCTGCTGCTGCTGGACGACGACCAAGCCCTGCGCACCCGCATGGGCCGCGCGCTGGAGGCGCGCGGCTTTCAGGTGACGACCGCCGAGTCCGTCGCCGAGGCCACGCAGTTGCTGCGCGACAAGGCTCCTGCCTTCGCCGTGCTCGACATGCGGCTGGAGGACGGCAACGGCCTGAAGGTCGTCGAGGCCGTGCGCGAAAAGCGCGAGGACGCCCGCATCGTCATGCTGACCGGTTACGGCGCCATCGCCACGGCGGTCGCGGCGGTCAAGGCCGGCGCCGTCGATTATCTGTCCAAACCCGCCGACGCTGACGACGTGGTCAAGGCCTTGCTGGCGACCGGCGATTCTCCCGAGCCGCCCGAAAATCCCATGAGCGCCGACCGGGTTCGCTGGGAGCATATCCAGCGCGTCTACGAGCTGTGCGACCACAATGTCTCGGAAACCGCCCGCCGCCTGGGCATGCACCGCCGCACCCTGCAACGCATCCTCGCCAAGCGCGCGCCGCGGTAGGGGGCAAGCCTTAATCCGTCACCCTCGGGCTTGTCCCGAGGGCCCACGGTAGGTTCGAACACGGTGGTTGGACAACTGGTTCGGCCATCGCTCGCGGATTCCAGTCGGCCGTGCAGCTCGACGGTGGGCCCTCGGGACAAGCCCGAGGGTGACGGAGTTTGGATTTAAAGGCTGACTGACGCACCTCAGAAGGCGTGTGCAGTCTCAGTCGTCGTCATCCTCGACCATGTCGGGGATTTCCGGGGTGACCACGGTCGGGGCGATGGTCTTGATCTCGCCCAGCTTGGCGCCGGGGAAGGCCAGCATCACCGCCTTGATGAAGGGGTTGGCCTCGACCTCCGCGCGTTCGGCGGCGCGATCCTTTTTCTGGCGTTCGATCACCGTCTCGGCGCCGCCCTGGCCGTTGGCGGCGATCAGCCAGGTGCGCCCGGTCCATTCGCGCAGGCGCGCGGACAGTTTGCGCGCCAGTTCGATGGGCGCCCCTTGGACGCTTTCATAGACAATGGCGCCGGGCTTGAACGAGACCGGCTTCACATACCGCTCCACGTCCATCTGAAGTCCGACCTCGCGCTTTTCGCCGATCAGGGCGACAACCTGTTCAAAGGTTTGCGGATCGGGCAGGGCGGGGGCCATGACGGGGCGAGCGGCCAGTTGCGCCCCCGTACTGGCGTGGCCTCCACCGCCACCTCCACCACCGCCGCCACGCGGGGCCGAGCCGCCGCCCAGCGGTTCGCCCGACTGGAGCCGTTTCAGCGCCTCCTCCGGCCCAGGCAAGTCGGCCGCATAGGCCAGGCGCACGATAGCCATCTCGACCGCATCGGCGGGATTGGGCGCGCGCCGCACCTCGTCCAGCGCCTTCAGCAGCATCTGCCAGGTGCGCGACAGGGTGGCCGCCGGGATGGCTGCGCCCAGGGCGGCCAGCTTCTGCGCCTGGTCGTTGGGAAGGCGCGTCGCGTTCGGGCCCAGCATCTTGGCGACCGACGCCGCGTGGCAATGTTCCAGCAGGTCGTTGGTCACCTGCACCGGATCGGCGCCGAAGCCGTACAGGGTGCGGAAACTTTCCAGCGCCTCGGGCGTGCGGCCGGCCATGACGCTTTCGAACAGGGCGATGGTCTGGGTCCGGTCGGCCAGACCCAGCATGTCGCGCACGGTCTCGGTCTTGACCGTCTCGCCCCGCTCGGCCTGGACCAGGGCTTGGTCCAGCAGCGACAAGCCGTCGCGCACCGACCCCTCGGCTGCGCGCGAAATCAGCGCCAGGGCGTCGGTCTCGATCTTCATGCCCTCGCGGTCGGCGATCCGGCCCAGATGCTCGACCAGGATCTCGGGCTCGACCCGGCGCAGGTCGAACCTCTGGCACCGGCTCAGGATCGTCACCGGCACCTTGCGGATTTCGGTGGTGGCGAAGATGAATTTGGCGTGGGGCGGCGGCTCCTCAAGCGTCTTCAGCAGGGCGTTGAACGCCTGCGTCGACAGCATGTGGACCTCGTCCAACACATAGACCTTGTAGCGCGCCTCGACCGGTGCGTAGCGGACGCTCTCCAGGATGTCGCGGATGTCGTTGACGCCGGTGTGCGACGCCGCATCCATCTCCATCACGTCCATATGCTGGCCGGCCATGATGGCGGCGTCGTGCCGGCCGTGGGCGGTCAGGGTCAGGGACGGCCGGTCGATGGTCTCCGTCTCGTTGTTCAGGGCGCGGGCCAGCAGGCGGGCGGTGGTCGTCTTGCCGACACCCCGCACACCGGTCAGCATGAAGGCGTGGGCGATCCGGCCGGTGGCGAAGGCGTTGGTCAGGGTGCGCACCATCGCCTCCTGCCCGATCAGATCCTCGAACGTCCGCGGCCGGTATTTGCGCGCCAGAACCTGATAGGCGGCCCCGTCGTCCACATGGGCCTCGATATCGATATCGGCATGGGCGGGCTTGGCGACGACGGGCGCAGCAATGGGCGCCGCGACCGGCTCAGGCGCCGCAGCGGGCGCGCCGAACATGTCGTCGGTGTTCTCGTCGCGCTGGACGACGTCGTCCTCTTCCCAAGGCGGGCCGTCGAGATTCGTGTCGCTGTCCGTCATGAGAGAAGTCTTACAGCGGGTCCGGGGCTACGCGAAGGGATTCAATCTCCCTTCTCCCCTCGGGGGAGAAGGTGGGCCCGAAGGGCTCGGATGAGGGGGCTCTATCCGCCCCACTGACGGCGAGAGCGGGCCTGCGTCTGGCAGCCCCCTCATCCGTCTCGCTCCGCGAGCCACCTTCTCCCCCGAGGGGAGAAGGGAGGCGAACGAGACGCGCTCAAGCAGCAAACCGGCCCATCGCGATGCGTTAGCGCACAACCGCGCTCAAGCAGCGAGCGACCGCGTCGCGAGCGTTAGCGCACCAAAAAAGAGAAGTAGAGACCGCGACCCGAAGGGGAATTCGTTGTGGCTGCTGCCTTCCGGCCCTGACCAAGTTGGCGAAACCTTCGCCCGCGATCTCCGAGCGGAGATATGACGGGTGCGGCCATCGGAATCAAGAGCTACAAAACCCGCATGGCCCATCAGAACACCTTCGCCGGCAATCCGCTCGATCGCGCCGGCGACCTGCGCAACGATCCCGAATGGCTGGCCCGACAGGAGGCCAATCCCGAGGCCCAAGCCATGGTCATGTGGGAAGGGCGTCCCCTGATCGAGGAGACGGCCGACGGGCCGCGCCTGGCCTGGCTGTCGCTGAAACACGCGCGCGACATCGTGCCGGATCGCGATGTCTTTCTGGGCCTGTGGGATGCGGCGCCCGTCTTCGCCATCGAATTCGAAGGCTCCATCGACCCCACCGACGGGCCGCTGGCCGGCGTCGGCGCCTTTCAGGAGTTACGCTCGGCGGCGGCGATCCTGCCGGCGGCGGACGCGGCCATGGCGGGCGGGGCCAAGAGCCTGTTCGACTGGCGGCGCAAACACGGTTTCTGCGCCAACTGCGGCACGTTGAGCGAAACGGCCTCGGGCGGATGGAAACGCCGTTGCCCGGCCTGTGGGACCGAGCATTTCCCGCGCGTCGATCCGGTCACCATCATGCTGCCGGTCTATAAGGGCGGCGCCGAACCCATCTGCCTTCTGGGCCGTCAGGCGGCCTGGCCCGAGGGGCGGATGTCGGCTCTGGCCGGTTTCCTGGAGCCCGGCGAATCCATCGAGGAGGCCTGCGCCCGCGAGGTGAAGGAGGAGGCCGGCCTGACCGTGATCGCCACCGCCTACCACTCCAGCCAGCCCTGGCCGTTCCCGTCGCAACTGATGATCGGCCTGATCGCCGAGGTGTCGGACGACCAGGCCCGGCCCGACCAGACCGAGCTGGAATCCGTCGCCTGGCTGACGCGGGCCGAGGCGCGGGCGGTGCTGGCGGGCGACCACCCGACCATCCAGGCCCCGCCGCCCTTCGCCATCGCCCACAGCCTGATCAAGGCCTGGGTCGAGGAAGCCTAATCTCGCTCCCTTTCATGGGAGCGAGATTCTTTTCATGCCAGCCGTCGCGCCGCTTCCAGATCGGCCGGATTATCGACCGACAGGGGGGCTTCGTCGATGACGGCGGCCCAGATCTGCATGCCCATCTCCAGGGCGCGCAGCTGTTCGAGTTTTTCGCGCCTCTCCAGCGGCGACGGCGGGGCGGCGCAGAAGCGGTTCAGAGCCTCGCGGCGATAGCCGTAGACGCCGATGTGCCGCCAGATGGGCGCGTCGCCATACAGGGTCGAGCGGGTGAAATAGAGGGCGCGGCCCTGGCGCTCGTTCTCACCCAACGCCAGCACCGCCTTGACCACGTCGGGGTTGGTCCGGTCCGACAGGTCGGCTTCTGCGGCGACCAGGGTGGCGATGTCGCACGCCGGTTCGCCATGCAGTATGGCGGCGCAGGCGACGGCCAGACCGGGGCTGGCGAAGGGCATGTCGCCCTGGACGTTGATGACCGCGTCGAAATCGCCCTCCGGGTCGATGGCGTCCACGGCGGCGCGGATCCGGTCCGAACCCGAGGGCAGGGCGGGGTCGGTCAGTACGGCCCGCCCGCCCGCCGCCTCGACCGCCTCGACGATCTCGGGATCGCCGGCGGCGACTACGACCGGCAGGCCCGAGGCTTCCGCCTGGCGATAGGCGCGCACGATCATGGGCACATCGCCGATCAGGGCCAGCGGCTTGTTCGGCAGGCGGGTCGCCGCCATGCGAGCGGGTATCATTATCAACGGATTCATCGACTTCCCTGACGCCTGTCTGGCCCGTCGCGCGTTGGGCCGGTTGCGAAGGCGGCGCTACCGTGCAAGAGACGCCAACGCAAGATTATGTCCGGGGCGTGTTTTCGAGGGCCCGGCCGGCAGAGGGATTCGACCAGGCGCATGAGCGGCGATCTTAAGTGGAACAAGATTTTCGGTGCGGCTCTGGGGACGGCCTTCGTCATCCTGGTCGTCCAGCAGGCCTCGGGCCTCGTCTATCATTCCGAGCCTCCTGAAAAGATGGGTTATTTCGTCGATGCGCCGGATGAGGTCGCAGGCGGCGAGGCGGCCGAACTGGCGCCCGACTGGGGCACGGTCCTGCCGACTGCCGATCTGGCCGCTGGTGAGGCCGCCTTCGCGCGCTGCCAGGCCTGCCACAATGTCACGCAAGGGGGCGCGGACGGCATCGGTCCGAACCTGTATGGCGTGGTCGGCGGACCGGTGATGCACCGTCCAGGCTTCGCCTATTCGGACGCCATGGCCAAGCACAAGGCCGAGGCGCCGGCCTGGGGCTATGACCAGCTGGACAGCTTCATCACGGCGCCGGCGCGCTATGTGCCGGGCACCAAGATGTCCTTCGCGGGCATCCGCGACACCCAGACGCGCATCAACCTGATCGCCTGGCTGCGCACGCAAGGCTCGGGCGGCTTCGCCATCCCGGCGCCGGATCCGACCCGTCAGCCCGGCGCCGCCGCCCCGGCCGAGGGGGCGGAGGCGCCCGTGACCGAAGGCGCCGCCGCGACCGAAGCGACGGGCACGACCCCGGCCGAGGGCGCGCCCGCAGCGGCCCAGGCCACCCCGGCGGCTCCGCCCGCCGCGACGGCCTCGGCCCCGCCGAACACCTGATCGACTTCGGTCCAGAGACGACAAAAAAGGGCGGCCCCGACGGGCCGCCCTTCTTCGTTTTTCGGCAGGCGCAGCCGCCTCAGAGAATCCGCGCCGCCTCGTCGAACGACAGGCGCGGCGAGCGGGGGAACAGGTTCTCGTCCGAGCCATAGCCCAGGTTGAGGATGTAGTTCGGCTCGACATTGCTGTCGGGGAAGAACTCGGCCTTCACGCCCGCCGCGTCGAAACCGGACATCGGCCCGACATCCAGGCCCAGCGCCCGCGCGGCGATGGTCAGATAGCCGCCCTGCAGCGAGGCGTTGCGGAAGGCGCTTTCGCGACGGCCGGCCTCGTCGGCGAACCAGGTCTTGGCCCCCGGCGCGTGCGGGAACAGGGCGTCCAGATGCTCGTGGAAGTCGATGTCCTGGCCGATGATCAGGGTCACCGGCGCCTGCTGGGTCTTGGCCTGATTGCCCTCGCTCATCAGCGGGACCAGGCGCGCCTTGGCCTCGGGCGAGGTCACAAAGACGAAGCGGGCGGGCGATCCGTTGACCGCCGTGGGCCCGAACTTGGTCAGCTCATAGAGCTTGTGCAGCAGCTCGGGCGCGACGGGGCGATCGGTCCAGCCGTTGCGCGTGCGCGCCTCGGTGAACAGTTGCGACAGGGCGGCGTCCGACAGCGGGGCGTCGCGATGAGTGAGGGCGTCATAGGCCATGGAATGCCTTCCTGATTAGAACAGCAACGAATGCAGGTGCTAATTAGGCCGTTTTGCAACGGTCGCAAGTGCGAATGCGGCGCCTCTGCGTTTCCGATTTCGCGAGGAATGCGCAAAACCCCTGTCGCACCGGCCGTCTTGCCCCTATCTAGAGAGCATGAAAGACCTCACACAACTGATGCAGCAGGCCCAGGCGATGCAGCAAAAGCTGCAGGACGCCCAGGCCAAGATGGCCGAAACCAGCGCCGAGGGCTCCTCGGGCGGCGGCCTTGTCTCGGTGTCCCTCAAGGGACCGGGCGAGATCACCGCGATCAGGATCGACGACAGCCTGCTCACGCCCGGCGAGGGCGAGATCCTGGCCGACCTGATCGTCGCCGCCCATGCCGACGCCAAGCGCAAGCTGGACGAACAGAACAACGCCCTGATGCGCGAAGCCGCCGGGCCGATGGCCGGGATGAACATTCCCGGAATGCCGAAACTGTTCTGATGGCCGCCTCCGCCGGGCCGGAGATCGAACGGCTGATCTCCCTGCTCGCCAAACTGCCAGGTCTGGGTCCACGCTCCGCCCGTCGCGCGGCCCTGGCCCTGCTGAAGCGTCGCGAGCAGCTGCTTGTGCCGCTGGCGGCGTCCCTGGCCGAGACGGCGGAAAAGGTCGTGTCCTGTTCGGTGTGCGGGACACCCGACACCCGCGACCCCTGCGCCATCTGTTCGGACGGCGCGCGCGACAACGGCCTGATCTGCGTGGTCGAGGAGGCCGGCGCCCTGTGGGCGATGGAGCGATCCGGCGCTTTCCGCGGTAAATACCATGTGCTGGGCGGGCTGCTGTCCGCCCTGGACGGCGTCGGGCCCGAGCATCTGCGCATCACCGAACTGGTCGGACGGGTGCGGGGCGGCGGCGTGCGCGAGGTCGTGCTGGCCCTGCCTGCCACCGTCGATGGCCAAACCACCGCCCACTATGTCGCCGAGCGGATCGGCGGCCCGGATGTCGAGGTCACGTCCCTGGCGCGCGGCGTGCCGGTCGGCGGGGATCTGGACTGGCTGGACGACGGCACCATCGTCCAGGCCCTGAAGGCCCGCCGCCCCGCCTGACGCCGATCAGTTCGACGGCGTCGTCGGCGCATTGACGTTCGGCGCCTCGCCGGTCGGCACAGGCTCAGCTCGGCCTGTCGCGTCCGTGGGGGCGTCGGCCGCAGGCGGCGTCTGGCTGTCGCCTGCAAAGTCGCGAGTGTCCGCTGCGGTCGGGCCAGTTTCATCGTTCTGGGCGTTGAAGCCGCCGTTCGAAATCATCCAGATTCCCAACAGTAGAACCGCCGCCGCCAGCGTCGAGATGACCAGCAGAACCAGGATGCGCGGACCCTTGCGTCCGCTGCGCACCAGTTCGGCATCGACCGGACGGCCTTCGTGGACGGCGTCGGCGGCCTTGTCGTGACGTTCGGGCTCTTGCGGGATCATGGCGTGTCTTCTCCGAGGACAGGTTCAGCCAAACCAACGTCACCGGAACGGCTACGTTCCTGCGAGGCTTGGCGCGCTTCTCATGGGCTGCGACTCCCGCTAGGAACGGAGCATGAACATGCTCGTGCCCATCCTCGCCCTTCTCGCCGCCGCCTTCGCGGGCGCGTTCCTGTGGGCCTTCATGGGCTGGCAGAGGACGCAAGGCGCGCTGGCGGCCGCCGAGGCGCGCATCGACCTGGTCGAGGAAAGCCGCGTCACCATGGGCGAAATGCTCAAGGCCCAAGCGGCCCAGTCGGCCCAGGTGGTGGCGGACCAGATGGTCAGCCGCGCGACCGAGACCTTCCGCGCCCAGGACCAGTTGGCGCGCGAGCGGATGGCGGCCCAGCTCAAGCCCGTCGCCGACACCCTGACCAAGTTCCAGGAACATGTCGCCGCGCTGGAAAAGACCCGGGCCGAGGAGACCGGCGGCCTGCGCGAACAACTGACCCAGCTGATGGCGGCGTCGTCGGCGACACGGGACGAGGCGCGAAAGCTGACCGAGGCCCTGCGCGGCAACACCGGCCGACGCGGCCGCTGGGGCGAACAGACCTGTCGAAACGTGCTGGAGGCCGCCGGCATGGCCGGCCGGTTCGACTTCACCGAACAAACCTCCAGCGCCGACGACGAGGGTCGCCAGAACCGGCCCGACTTCATCGTGCGCCTGCCCGGCGGCGGCATGTTCGTGATCGACGCCAAGGTGCCCCTGGCCTTCGACGAGGGCGACGGCGACGAGGAGGCGCGCGCCCGTTCGGTCGGCCTGCGCACCGCCGCCAGCCTGAAGACTCACGTGCGCCAGCTGTCGTCCAAGGCCTATCAGGACCAGTTCAAGCCCAGCCCGGATTTCGTCGTCCTGTTCGTGCCCGGCGACGCCTTTCTGGTCACTGCTCTGGATCACGAGCCGGACCTGATGACCCAGGCGATGGCGTCGCGCGTCGTCATCGTCACCCCCTCGACCCTGTTCGCCCTGTGCAAGGCGGTCGCCTATGGCTGGCGGGCGGAAGAACAGGCGGCCAACGCCGACAAGGTCGCCGCCTTGGGCCGCGAGCTTTACAAGCGGCTGTCGGTCATGGGCGGTCACGCCTCGGCCGTCGGTCGCGCCCTGGATCAGGCCGTGGGCAAATACAATCAGTTCGTCGGCTCGCTGGAGAGCCAGGTCATGGTCTCGGCCCGCCGCTTCGAAGACCTGCAGGTGGACCACGAAGGCAAGGCCCTGCCGGACCTGACGCCGGTGGAGACGGCGCCGCGCGTCATCGCTCGCCCGGAGCTGATCGCCTCGTCCAAGTCGGAGTAGGGCGTCTTTTTGTGGAAAGGGCGCTTGACAGGCGTCGCAGCGTGATGTCAATGTAACTTGTCAATTGGACAAGGGGTGTTGACTGATGCGTAAGTGGCGGCCGGTAATCAGGGCGACGGTGATCACGTTCGGCGGTGGGCTGCTGTTCGCGCTTCTGGGCGGCATTGCGGTTGGCTACGCTTCCAACTCGGGCTGGATTACCTCTGAGCTTGGTGAGCTGATCGTGACCGGCGTCTTCGCCGCCGCCATCATGGCGGGTGCCCTCTGGGTCGGCGCCGAATGGATGCGGGTGATCGACGAGGCCGCGCGCGAGGCCCACAAGGCCGCCTGGTACTGGGGCGGCACGGCCGGCATGTGCGTCAGCGGCGTGGGACTGATCCTGTCCTCCGCCGGACCGTGGCGCGACATCATCGCCCGCCACGTCGGATCGGGCGGCTCCCCCGTCGACTATATGTCCGCCGGCGCGGCCTTGATGATCGCCCCCATGCTGATCGGCTACACCGTCGTGTGGGCTTGGTGGTGGCTGGCGCGGATGCGGGGCTGAGCCATGAACAATCGTCTCAAGGTCCTGCGCGCCGAGCGTGACTGGAGCCAGGCGCAGCTGGCCGAACATCTGGGCGTGTCGCGCCAGACGGTGAACGCGCTGGAGACCGGGCGCTACGATCCCTCCCTGCCGCTGGCCTTCAAGATCGCGCGCATCTTCGGCCAACCCATCGAATCCATCTTTTCGGACGACCAGGAGCCGACGAAATGAAGTCTCCCTCGCTCTCTCCCGCCTCGTGGCCCCGATGGGTCCGCGCCTTCGCCTTCGGCGCCATGTTCGGCGTGATCGGCTACGGCGTCGGCGCCTGGCTGGCCAAGGTCGCGCCGGGCGGGTTCGGCTTGACGGACAAGGCCATACGCTGGTCGGACGTGCTGGCCCTGCTGGTCGGGTTCGCCCTGGTCGTGGGCGCGCTGTGGGCGCTTTACGTCAGCCTGGACGCCAAACGCCTGGGACAGATGTACAATCTGGAAGGCGACGCCTCGCCCGAGGAAGCCGCCGTGGCGCGGTTCCAGGCGGCGGTCATGGGTTTCTCCGGCGTCATCCTGACCTTGCCGATCGGATTCAGCCTGACGGGCGTCAGCCCCGTGCTCGGCCTCGGCGCCATCGGCCTGCTGGTGATGCTGCACACGGTGATGAACGTGCGTGTCTATCGCCAGGCCGACGAACTGCTGCGCCGCGCCGTGATGGAGGCGGCCGCCGTCACCTTCTTCTTTGGCCAGCTGATCCTGTTCCTGTGGGCCGCCGCCGAACGCCTGGGCGCCGCGCCGACGATCACCGCCTGGGACATCTACGCGGTGCTGATGACGCTTTATCTCGCCGCCTCCATCTGGGTCAGCGCCCGTCGCGGTCTGGCCTGACCTCTTTTCCCTTTTTCCGTCCTTTTCAAAAACTGGAGTGACCTCATGACCCTCTCTGCCCGCCTCCGATCCTCCGTTTCCACCCTCGCGCGCGGCGCCCTCGGCGTCGCCGGCGGCCTGGCCCTGTTCGTCTCCATCGCCGGGGTTCCGGCCGACGCCCTGGCCCAGACGACGGCCCCCGCCGCCGCTGCGCCCATCCAGGGCGAAGGCCCCGCCCTGTGGGTGATCAAGGATGCGGATTCGACCCTGTATCTGTTCGGTTCGGTCCACGTCCTGCGCCCCACGACCGGCTGGGCCAGCCCCCGCGTCGAGGCCGCTTTCGACAGCGCCTCGGACATCTGGTTCGAGATCAGCAATCCCGACGATCAGGCCGCCGTCATGCCGCTGATCCAGCAGCACGGCCTGTCGCTCGACACGCCCCTGTCCAGCCGCCTGACGCCCGAGGAGAACGTCGAACTGGAAGCCGCCGCCCAGGCCATGGGTTCGTCCGCCGCCCAGCTTCAGCCGATGAAGCCCTGGCTGGCGGCGCTCAGCCTGTCGGTCGCCCCCCTGGTCAAGGCGGGCTATGATCCCAAGTCCGGCGTCGAACTGGTGCTGAAGGCGCGCGCCGAGGCGGCCGGCAAGCCGATCCACGGCTTCGAAACCATCGACAAGCAGATCGGCATCCTGGCCGACCTGCCCGACGACGTGCAGATGGCCTTCCTGCGCGAGACGCTGAAGGATTACGAGAACGCCGTCACCATGCTGGATGGCATGGTCGAAGCCTGGGCCAAGGGCGACGTCGCCACCCTGGACCGCGTCATGGTCGAGGAAATGAAGGAGGCCTCGCCGGCCCTGTATCAGGCGCTGCTGGTCGACCGGAACACCGACTGGGCCAATCAGATCCAGACCTTGCTCGAAGGTTCGGGCACCGCCTTCATCGCCGTCGGTGCCGGTCACCTGACGGGGGACGAAAGTGTCCAGGCCATCCTGCAACAGCGCGGCGTCACCGTCGAAGCCGCGAACTGAGAACGGGAAGGAGGCGCGGCGGCACGATCGTCGCGCCTTCACCAACCGCTCGGGCGATCGGCTGGAGCGGGCAGCGGGAATCGAACCCGCACGAGCAGCATGGGAAGCTGCCAGGCTACCACTACATCATGCCCGCGATGGCCTGAGGGCGGTCTATCTCAAGGGGCGCCATGTCTCAAGGCAAGACTGGGCTAACGGCGCGAGCTTCATTCTCCCGCGCATAGCGCTGGGCGATGATGGTGCAGGCGAACAGCTGAATCTGGTGGAACAGCATGATCGGCAGGACGATCAGCGGGACCGCGTGACCGGCGAACAGGATGCCGGCCATGGGGATGCCGGTCGCCATGCTCTTCTTGGAGCCGCAGAACAGGATGACGATCCGGTCGGGCTTGTCGAACTTGAGAAGCCGCCCTGCCATCAGGGTCAGGCCAAGGACGATGGCCAGCAGGACGATGTTCAGGCCGATGACCTTGGCCAGATCCATGGGCGCCACCTGGGACCAGACGCCGGCCACGACGCCCTCGCTGAAGGCGGCGTAGACGATCAGCAGGATCGAACCGCGATCGACCAGGCCGGTCAGTTTGGCGTGACGACCCAGCCAATCCTTCAGCAGCGGGCGACACAGCTGGCCCACGGCGAACGGGGCCAGGATCTGCAGGCCGATGTCGAGGATGGATTGCAGGTGGATTCCGCCGCCCGCTCCGCCGATCATCAGGGCGACCAGAAGCGGCGTCACGATCACGCCCAGCAGGTTCGACAGACTGGCGCTGGTCAGGGCGCCCGCGACATTGCCGCCGGCGATGGAGGTGAAGGCGATGGACGACTGCACCGTGGACGGCAGCAGGCACAGATACAGCATCCCCGTCAGCAGATCGGGCTGAAGCGAGCCGCGCATCAGGAAGACAAGCCCCAGCCCCAGCAGCGGAAACAGCAGGAAGGTCGACAGGAAGACCGTGCCCTGAAGCCGCCAGTGCAGCAGGCCCGCGCCGATGGCCGCCGGCGACATCCGCGCGCCGTACAGGAAGAACAGCAGGGCGATGGCCGCCTTGACCACCCAGTCCATGACCACGGCGGCCTGTCCGCTGGCGGGCAGCAGCGCCGCCAGGATCACCATCCCGATCAGGGCCAGAAGATAGCCGTCGATGGGCAGGCGGGACAGGAAACGGGGCATGGACGGCTCAGGCTGCGGCAGGCTGACGCACAGATAGGCGCGTCCGCCCCCGCATTGAACCCCGCGCCGCTATTGCGCCCTGTCTATTCCGCCCCGGCGCGGTTCTTCACCAGATCGTCCACGACCGACGGGTCGGCCAGGGTCGAGGTGTCGCCCAGCGACCCGATCTCGTTCTCGGCGATCTTGCGCAGGATGCGTCGCATGATCTTGCCCGAGCGGGTCTTGGGCAGGCCCGGCGCCCACTGGATCACGTCGGGCGCGGCGATGGGGCCGATCTCGTGGCGGACGTGGGCGACCAGGGCCTTGCGCAGGTCCTCGGTCCCCTCGACCCCGTTGTTCAGGGTGACATAGGCGTAGATGCCCTGGCCCTTGATGTCGTGGGGATAGCCGACGACCGCCGCCTCGGCGACATCGTCGTGCAGCACCAGGGCGCTCTCGACCTCGGCCGTGCCCATGCGGTGGCCGGACACGTTGATGACGTCGTCCACCCGGCCGGTGATCCAGTAGTAGCCGTCTTCGTCGCGACGGCAGCCGTCGCCGGTGAAATAGCGGCCCGGATAGGTCGAGAAATAGGTGTCGAAGAAGCGCTGGTCGTCGCCATAAACGGTGCGCATCTGGCCCGGCCAGCTGTCGGTGATGCACAGGTTGCCGGACGCGGCGCCCTCCTGCGGCTGGCCCTCGGCGTCCACGATTTCAAGCTCGACGCCCGGCAGGGGTAGGGTCGCCGATCCGGGTTTCAGGTCGGTGGCGCCGGGCAGAGGGGTGATCAGATGGCCGCCCGTCTCGGTCTGCCACCAGGTGTCCACGATTGGGCAACGGCTGTCGCCGACCACCTCGTGATACCAGCGCCAGGCCTCGGGATTGATCGGCTCGCCCACCGTGCCGAGCAGGCGCAACGAGGCGCGTGAGGACGCCTTCACAGGCGCATCGCCTTCGCGCATCAGGGCGCGCAGGGCCGTGGGGGCGGTGTAGAAGATCTCGACCTTGTGCTTGTCCACCACCTGCCAGAAGCGGCCGGCGTCGGGATAGTT
Source organism: Brevundimonas sp. TWP2-1 (assembly GCF_049897645.1). Lineage (NCBI taxonomy): Bacteria > Pseudomonadati > Pseudomonadota > Alphaproteobacteria > Caulobacterales > Caulobacteraceae > Brevundimonas > Brevundimonas sp. TWP2-1. Next base: position 1,798,442 of record NZ_JAFCWR010000001.1, on the reverse strand, counting down.
GGGCACCCCCTCGAACATCAGGGTCGTCGCCGCATTCGCGAGCGGCCCATAGACCATGTACGAATGGCCGGTGACCCAGCCCACGTCGGCGGTGCACCAGAAGACCTCGCCGGGGCGATAGTCGAAGACGATCTCGTGCGTCCAGGCGGCCCAGAACAGATAGCCGCCCGTGGTATGCAGCACGCCCTTGGGCTTTCCGGTCGAACCCGAGGTGTAGAGGATGAACAGCGGATCCTCGGCGTTCATCGGCTCGGGCGGGCAGTCGGCGTCGACCTTGGCGGCTTCCAGGGCGTAGTCGAAGTCGCGGCCCTCGATCATCGGCACGTCGCGGCCGGTGCGACGCACGACCAGCACGGTGTCGACCTTCACCTTCGTCAGGGCCTCGTCCACATTGGCCTTCAGAGGCACGTGCTTGCCGCCGCGCAGACCCTCGTCGGCCGTGATGACCAGGTTGGAGCCGCAGTCCTCGATCCGGCCGCACAGGCTGTCGGGCGAGAAGCCGCCGAACACCACCGAATGGACCGCGCCGATGCGCGCGCAGGCCAGCATGGCGTAGGCGGCCTCGGGGATCATGGGCAGATACAGGGTGATCCGGTCGCCCTTCTTGGCCCCGTGCGCCTTCAGCACATTGGCCATGCGGCACACCTCGGCGTGCAGTTCGCCGAAGGTGATGTGGCGGCTGTCGGCGGGATCGTCGCCTTCCCAGATGATCGCCGTCTCGTCCTTGCGGTGAGGCAGGTGCCGGTCGATGCAGTTGGCCGAGACGTTCAGGACGCCGTCCTCGAACCAGCGGATGCGGAAGTCTTCCTTCTTGAACGAGACGTCCTTGATCTTGGTCGGGGCCGTGATCCAGTCCAGACGCCTGGCCTGTTCGGCCCAATAGGCGTCGGACGTCTCGCGCGCCGCGATCCGCGCCGCCTCATAGGTCTCCCGGTTCAAATGGGCCTTTTCGGCCCAGTCGGCAGGGACGGGATAGAGGTCGGGATCAGGCACGCGAGACGTCTCCGTAGAAAATCAGAATCCGTATTTGGCGAACAGGATCAGACGGGTCATGTCGCCGCTGGCGCCGGTCTCGATCTCACGATCCGCGAACATCAGCTCGGCCCCGACATCGAACGCCGTAACCGGCGACCAGATCAAATTCGCATGGATGCTCTGGGCGGAACGGTTGACCGCCAGGCCGGTGAAGCCGGTCTCGTTGTCAACCTTCTGCGCCGACCAGATCAGGCTGGAGCGCCAGCCGGGGGCCCAGACGTGGCGGTAGGCCGCGAAGCCGGCGACCACGCCGATGGAGTCCAGTTCGCCCGAGGCGTCCAGCACGGCGTCGTTGGAGAAGTTCAGCCCGACATAACGGCCGATGCCCTCGCCGCCGGTCAGCATCAGGCGGATGTCGTCCTTGGACCCGACCTTGATCTTGGTCGAGGCCGACAGGCCCCAGCCGGTCGCGGTGGAATCGATGTTGGTCGCCGGATTCTCGTATTTCAGCTGGCGCAGCAGGCCGGCGAACTGGAAGTCGCCCCAAGGCTGGGACACGGCGTAGCGGGCGGTGAAGTCCGGCAGGCTGTTGTCGTCGGCGACGATGCGCGCGCCGCCGCCGAACGGGGTCACGGTCGTCTCGGGGTTCTCTACCGAGACCGAGAAGGGGCCGCGCGTATAGCGGACCTGGACCTGACGGGCGAAGACGGTGCCTTCCGCCGCGCCGATGAAGTCGGCGGATTCGGGCAGGACGGCGGTGTTCTGGAAGTTGGTCCACTCCTGGCCGATCAGCCAGTTGTCGATGGTGATGAAGGCGCGACGTAGGGCCGGGTTGGCGGGGCTGGTCGTCCGCTGGTCGCCGGCGCCGGGCAGGGTCTGGAAGTCCATCTCCATGCGGGTGCCGATCTTGTGGCCGCCGACCATGCCGTCGGTGGTCAACCAGAAGCGGGTCTGACGGGCGTTGAAATCGGTCGCCGTATCCTCGTCGGCGCCGCCGATGGGGATGGAGCCGGGAATGTGGAATTCACGCAGCGCGTCGCCGTTGACCGGGTCGCCGCCGGAGTAGCGCGTGGCGTAGGCGTCGACCTTGACGAAGCCGCCGAACTTGACGGTGTGGTCGCCGATGCGGAAGCCGTCGCTGGGCGCGGCCGGGGCGGCGGCTTGCTGGACCTGGCCCTGATTGGTGGCAGCCGCCGGGCGGGTCTCCAGGCGGATGATATCCTGCTGTTGCGCGGCCTGTTGGGTGCGCGAGGCGACGACCTCGGATTTCAGGGCGTTCAGCTGGGCTTCGAGCTGGGCGATGCGCGCTTCGAGCGCAGCCTCGTCCTGGGCCGAGGCGATACCGGGCGACGCCAGCAGGGCGACGGCGGCGGCTCCCGCCATTAGGCTTGTCTTGATCATGATGAATCCTCCCGCGCCCATCTAACGCGGGCGTCCCTTCGAAAACCTTTCCGCCTCCAGCCTCGGGGAGCCATTGGCCATTGGTCTAATTTCGACCAAAGTCGAACCGCGCCATGATGGCGACGACGCGGCCGATCAGACGCCGCGCACGGAAGGACGCCCATGGATCGCATCGTCGTCGCCGACGACCATCCCCTGTTCCGCGCCGCCCTGCGCTCGGCCGTCGACAAGGCGGCGCCGGGCGCGGAGGTGGTTGAATGCGCCAGCCTGGCCGAGGCCAAGGCGGCGATGGTCGCTGGGCCGGTCGATCTGCTGCTGCTGGACCTGAAACTGTCGGACAGCGAGGGCATGGCGGGGCTCGCCGCCGTCCGGGCCGAACAGCCGACCGTGCCGGTCGCCGTGGTCTCGGCCAGCGAGGACGCGCCCGTGGTGCGCCACGCCTTGGGCCTGGGCGCCGCCGGCTTCATTCCGAAATCCTCGTCCCTGCCCCAGATGGTCGAGGCCATCGCCGCCATCCTGGCCGGCGACAGCTGGGCGCCCGATGTGCCAGAGGCGGACGACGACGACCCGGCCGGCCGCGTCGCCAGCCTGACGCCGTCGCAACTGCGTATCCTGGAGGGGCTGAAGGCCGGGCGGCTGAACAAGCAGATCGCCTTCGACCTGGGCGTGTCCGAGGCCACGATCAAGGCGCACCTGACCAGCGTGTTCCGCAAGCTGGGCGTCCACAACCGGACCCAGGCGGTGATCCTGGCCAAGTCGCTGGACCCCAGCTAGCTCGACAAGAAGGCTTTCAACGCCGCTGGCTTGATCGGCTTGGGCAGCAGGACGGCGCCCGCCGCCGTCGCCTGTTCGTTCAGACCATCGCGGGTGTCGGCGGTGACCAGGGCGATGCGGCGCACGCCGTGGGGCCGCAGCCAGTCAATGACGGCGAAGCCTTCCGGCCCGTCGCCGAGGTGCAGATCGACCACGGCGGCGTCGAACGGACCCTTGGCCGCCTTGGCCGCCGCCACGCTGGACACCAGGGTCGGCTTCGCGCCCCAGCGGGTCAGAAGGGCGTTCAGCGCATCCAGGATCACCGGCTCATTGTCCACGCACAGCACCCGCAGGCCCGCCAGCGGCAAGCGCGCCTCGCGCACCGGCGCGACTTCGGGAATCACGTCGGCGGGGCTGCGCGGCACGGTGATGCGGAAGATCGTGCCGCGTCCGATGCGCGAGCTCAGCTCCAGCGGATGGTCCAGCAGGCTGGACAGGCGGCGCACGATGGCCAGGCCCAGGCCGGCGCCCGGCTCGTCCACCGCACCGGGCAGACGCACGAACTCGCCGAAGACGGTCTCGTGATCGGAATCGGGGATGCCGCGCCCGGTGTCGCAGACGAACAACTGCACCGTCTCGCCCTGCCGCCGCGCGCCGACCAGCACCCGCCCTGAATCTGTGTAGCGGATGGCGTTGGCCACCAGGTTCTGCAGCATGGATCGCAGCAGGTCGCGGTCCGACGCCGCCCAAAGGCGGCTGGGCATGATGGTCAGGCGCAGGCCCTTGGCCTCGGCCACGGGTGCGAACTCGCGGCGCAACTCGTCGAACAGACCGCCCAGCGACAGCTTGGTCACATTGGTCCGCACCCCGCCGGCCTCCAGCTTGGACAGGTTAAGCAGGGCGGTCAGCAGGCGGTGGGCGCTGTCGATGGCGCGGTCGGCGTTGACGGCCAGGGTGCGGCTGGTCGGTTCCGCCAGCGCAGGCTCCTCCTTCAGGGCGGCGATGAACAGGCGGGCGGCGTGCAGCGGTTGCAGCAGGTCGTGGCTGGCGGCGGCCAGGAAGCGGGTCTTGGAGGCGGTGGCGTCCTCGGCGACGCGCCGCGCCTCGTCCAGCCGGGCGGTGCGGTCGGCGACGCGCGCCTCCAGCCGTTCGTTGGCCTCTTCCAGTTCACGCGCGGCGCGGCGCAGGGCGGTGATGTCGGTGTAGCTGGTGGCGTAGCCGCCGCCCGGGATGGGCGCGCCGGATGAGCGCAGCACCCGTCCGTCGGGCTGTGCGCGTTCATGGTCGTGGGGGATGCGGCGGCTCAGCGCCTCCAGCCGCCGCTCGACCCAGGCCTCGATGTCGTCGGGGCTCTCGCCGCGCTCGGCGTTCAGGCGATAGATGTTGGCGATGGGTAGGCCGACGTGGACGAAGCCGACCGGCAGTTCGAACATGGAGACATAGCGTCGGTTCCAGGCGGTGACGCGCAGATCCTCGTCCACCACGATCACGCCCTGATCGATGTTGTCCAGCGTGGTCTGAAGCAGGTCGCGGTTGAACTGAACGGCTTGCGACGCCTCGTCCAGCATCCGCACCACGTCCTCGGGCGCGCGGCCGACGCCGGCCAGGGCCGCCGCGATGACCCGCCGGGCCGAGGCGGCGCCGATGGCGCCCGCCAGCATCCGTTCGGCCGCGCGGGCCAGGGCTGCATCGGCCGGATCGGCGTCGCGCAGCCGGGTGTCCGTCTCGCGTCCCCAGGCGGAGAAGGCGCGCTCGGCCCGCTCGTCGCCGATGAAGCGGGCGACCAGGGCGCGCAGGTCGCCGACCGAGGCGCCCGACGGCGAAGGTCTGGCCTCCATCCAGTCCGGCCCCAGCCGATCCACGAAGGCGCGGGCCTGGACCCGGTCGATCAGTCGGGGCTGAGCAAAGCGCGACACCCCGACATAGGCCGCCAGGTTCAGCCCCAGGCTGACGAAGACCCCCAGGGCCAGCGGGTCCTTGACCCCCAGCATGACGTGCAGGTGCCACGGCGCGCCGGGCGCCAGTTGCGGCAGGGCCAGCATGACGATCCACACCGCCATCCCGACCGTCATCCCCGCCAGGGCCCCGTGCGCATGACCGCCGCGCCACAGCACGGCGCCGAACAGGGCGGGCGCCAGCTGGGCCATGGCGGCGAAGGACACCAGCCCCATGGCCGCCAGACCGCGCGACTGATCCGTCGCCTGATAATAGAGCCAGGCGAGCAGCAAGACGGCGACGATGGCTGCGCGCCGCACCTGAAGGATGGTCCCCGCCATGTCCGAGGCGTCGCCCCGCACCCGCCAGCGGTCGCGCGCCACGAAGGGCAGGATCAGGCTGTTGGACACCATGGCCGACAGGGCGACGGCCTCGACGATCACCATGGCGGTGGCGGCCGAAAAGCCGCCGACGAAGACGATGGCCGTCAGCATGGTTTCGCCGCGCTGGAAGGGCAGGGCCAGCACCAGCAGGTCGGGGTTCACGCTCGGCGCGAACAGGGCGCCCGCCGCCACCAGCGGCAGGACCGCTAGACTGGTCAGCAGCAGATAGAGGGGAAAGATCCAGCGCGCCCGTTTCACGTCCGACGGCTGGGCGCCCTCGACGAAGGCGACGTGGAACTGACGCGGCAGGCAGAAGATGGCCAAGGTCGACAACAGGGTGATGGCGGTGAAGCGCGGCGTGACCTCGGGCGGGGAGGCCAGGGCGCCCAGTCCCTCGATGATGCGCGGCGGCGAGCCTTCGTTGAGCAGCAGGACCAGGGCGAAGACGGCGACAAACAACAGGGCGCCCAGCTTGACCATCGACTCCAGGCCGATGGCCTGGATCAGGCCCCGATTGTGCTCGGTCAGGTCGGGACGGCGCGCACCGAACAGGATGGCGAAGAAGGCCAGCACCCCCGCCAGCACCAGCACCGTCAGCCGCTCGGACCCCGCCACCGGCGTGCCGGCGGTCAACAGGGCGCCGGCCATCGACAGCGACTTCAGCTGAAGCGCGATATAGGGCAGCGACCCCAGGATGGCGACGACCGTGACCGCCGCGCCCAGGGTCTGGCTCTTGCCGTAACGCGAGGCCACGAAGTCGGCCATCGAGCCGACGTTCTCGCGCCGGGCGGCGGCCGCGATCCTGCGCCACAGCGGGAACAACAGGGTCAGGCCGATCACCGGCCCGATGTAGATGGGCAGATACTCCCACCCGTCACGCGCCGCCGTGCCGACCGCGCCGTAATAGGTCCAGGAGGTGCAGTAGATGGCCAGGGACAGGGCGTAGACCGACGGCCCCAATCCCTTGCCGCGCGCCCGCGCCGCCGGCCGTTCCTGATACCAGGCGACGGCGAACAGCACCGCCATATAGGCGGCGACCAGGCCGAGGATCGTCAGGCTGAACATGGGGGCATCTGAACCTGGCAGGGTGTGTTTCACAAGCGAAAGGCGGGCCGTCTCGCGACGACCCGCCCCTCGTTCCGCCTGAAAGCAGGATCAGGCGTTCAGATCGACGTCCTTGCCTTCCTTGACCAGCAGGAAGCCCAGCACGACCGTCGCGAGGGCGACGATGATCGGATACCAGAGACCGGAATAGATGTTTCCGGTCGCCGCCACGATGGCGAAGGCCGTGGTCGGCAGGAAGCCGCCGAACCAGCCGTTGCCGATGTGATAGGGCAGGGACATTGAGGTGTAGCGGATGTTGGTCGGGAACATCTCGACCAGGGCCGCCGCGATCGGTCCGTAGACCATGGTCACGTAGAAGCCGAGGATGAACAGGATCAGCACAACCATCGGCTTGTTGACCAGGGCGCTGTCCGCCTTGGCCGGATAGCCGGCGGCGGTCAGGGCGACGGTCAGTTCCGTGTCCCAGGTCTTCTTCTGGGCGGCGAAATCAGCCGTGGTCATGGCGTCGCCCCGGAAGCTGGGGATGACGGACTGATCGCCGATGCGCACCTCTGCCACGGTTCCGGCAGGCGCCTCGACATTGGTGTAGGTCACGCCGGCCTTGGCCAGGTGGGACTTGGCCACGTCGCAGGACTGGTTGAACACCGTCTTGCCGACGGGGTCGAACTGGACGTTGCAGTCGGCCGGATCGGCATAGACCACGACCGGCGCCGAGGCGGCGGCGGCGGCCAGGCGCGGATTGGCGGCCTGGGTCAGGGCGTTGAACAGCGGGAAATAGGTCAGGGCCGCGATCAGGCAGCCGGCCAGGATGATCGGCTTTCTGCCCACCTTGTCCGACAGCCAGCCCCAGAAGATGAAGAAGGGCGAGGCGGCCAGAAGCGCGATGGTCAACAGGATATAGACCAGGGTGGCGTCGACCTTCATGACCCGTTCCAGGAAGAACAGGGCGTAGAACTGACCCGTGTACCAGATGACGGCCTGACCGGCGGTGAGGCCCAGCAGGGCGATCAGCACGATCTTCAGGTTCGGCCATTTGCCGAAGCTGTCCTTCAGGGGGGTCTTGGAGCCCTTGCCTTCGGCCTTCATCTTCTTGAACGACGGGCTCTCGGCCAGCTTCAGACGAATCCACAGGGAGACGCCCAGCAGCAGGATCGAGACCAGGAACGGAATGCGCCAGCCCCAATCGGCGAAGGCTTCCTCGCCGACCGCAAGCCGGACGCCGAGGATGACCACGAGGCTGAGCACCAGACCGGCGGTGGCCGTGATCTGGATGAAGGAGGTGTAGAAGCCGCGCTTGCCGCGCGGGGCGTGCTCGGCGACGTAGGTTGCGGCGCCGCCGTATTCACCGCCCAGGGCCAGGCCCTGGATCAGGCGCATCAGCACCAGGATGATCGGTGCGGCGATGCCGATGACCGCATAGGGCGGCAACAGGCCGACGACGAAGGTCGACAGACCCATCAGAAGCATGGTGACGAGGAAGGTGTTCTTGCGTCCCCACAGGTCGCCCAGCCGACCGAAGACGATGGCGCCGAAGGGCCGCACCGCAAAGCCGGCCGCGAAGGCCATCAGGGCGAAGATGTAGCCGGTCGTCTCGTTGACGCCCGAGAAGAACTGGACGGTGATGATCGCCGCCAGCGAACCGTAAAGATAGAAGTCGTACCACTCGATGACGGTGCCGACCGATGAGGCGAGGATGACCAGGCGATCGCTGCGATCGACGGTGTGTTCCTCTTCCCCAGACGCAATTGGAGCGTCGGTAGCCATGATCCATTTCCTCCCAAGTCGCCGTTATCGGCCGTTCTGCGCATCCCTGCGGATACGTGGACGCCGACATTGACCGAGAGGGAGGCGGCTGGAGAGAGCGACTTTGGTCGAGGATCGCCGGTCGCCAAGGCGACCTTGGAGTCGAGCGTCGATCAGCCGTCGATGGAGATGACCGGGCCCAGTTTGGGCTGAACTTGGCCGCGACGCGCGCTGCGACGCTTCAACCAGTCGCGGATGCGGGTCTGGATCGGATTGTCGATGGCGAAGTGGAAGGCGAAGGCAAAGGCGACGGCCGCCGCGACGCCCAGGCCCCACAGGCCCCATTGGGCGGCGAGGGGCAGAGAGATGCGGGCCTCGACGGCGTTGACCACGCCGAACCAGACGATGCGGATCACCTCGTTGGAGATGAACATGGAGAAGGAGACCATGGCGGCCATCTCGACCAGCTTGGAGGGTCGCTTCACCGGCACCGCGCCGGCGGCCAGGATGATGATCGAGATCAGCGTCAGGGCGGCCAGGGCGTGCTTGTCGTGAAGCTCAAGCGCGAAGAAGCCCACGGCGGCGAGCACGCCGGCCCAGCCGGCCAGGCGCGGGGCGATCCAGACCTTCTGGGCGAACCAGGCCAGGCACATTCCCAGGAAGAACAGCGGCAGGGCGCGGATGATGCCGTAGCGCATGGGCATCTGATAGACGGGATAGCCCAGGAAGTGCCAGCAGAGCTGGTTGGCGACCAGGTAGACGCCGACGCCGACAGCCAGCGCCGACCACGGACCCAGACGCATCAGGCCACGAATGATCCAGGGGAAGGCCAGGTAGCAGCCGATCAGGGCCGAGATCGACCAGGTTGGGGCGTTCCAGCCCAGGCCGCCATAAACGCCATAGGACTGAAGCAGCAGCAACTGGGCGGGCAGTTGGTCCCAGGCGAACCATTCCGGATTGCGGGGCGGGACGCCGGCGGCGGTGGCCAGCAGAACGAATCCGACCAGCGACAGGCCCATGATCAGGTGGGCGGGCACGACGCGCAGGAACCGCTTCAGGAAGAAGTCGCCCGGCGAAAGCCGGCCCTTGTCCACCGCCGCGCCATAGACGCGCATCAGCACATAGCCGCTGTCGATCAGGAAGAAGTTGGTCAGCAGGAAGCCGCCGCGCTCGAAGATCGGATTGATCACCTCGGCCAGGGGCGCCGGGCCCGCCGCCTGGAAGTGATGCAGGATGATCAGGAAGGCCACGATGAAACGCAGAGCGTCCAGCCAGCCGCCGCGCGCGATCTGAACTGTCTCATTGCGGGTCGAAATCAGGGACCAGGGCATCGTCAGCGCCTCCTTTGGTCCTTTTACCGCAAGCGTCGGGCCAGTTCGCCCCTCAGGCGAACATAATCAGCCCCGGACCAGTCGCAGGAACTCTTCGCGGGTGCGGGGGTCGTCTCGGACCACGCCGATCAGGTGGCTGGTCGACAGGCTGGCGCCCGGCGCATTGACGCCGCGCAGGGTCATGCAGCTGTGTTCGGCTTCGATGACGACGCCGACGCCGTGGGGGCGCAGGACGGTCTGGATGGCCTCGGCGATCTCGGAGGTCATCTTCTCCTGGATCTGCAGGCGCCGTGCGAAGCCGCGCACGACGCGGGCCAGTTTGGAGATGCCGACGACGCGGTCAGTTGGCAGATAGGCGACGTGCGCCTTGCCCACGACCGGAAGCATGTGGTGCTCGCAGAAGCTGACGAAGCGGATGTCCTTCAGCACGACCAGTTGGTCGTAGCCGCCCGTCTCCTCGAACGTCTTCTCCAGATAGGAGAGGGGATCGACCTCATAGCCCTCGAAAAGTTCGCGATAGCTGCGCGCGACGCGGGCCGGGGTCTCCAGCAGGCCTTCGCGGTCGGGATTGTCGCCCGCCCATTCGATCAGGGTGCGGACGGCGGCTTCGGCGTCGGCCTGGGAGACTTTGGAGGCGCGGGGTTCGGTCATGGCGGCCTAGATAGCGGGGCGATTGCGGGAAGGGGAGAGGATCTCGGGCCTCATTACGAGGCCGGGACGCATTCAGACGGTGACGCTTGAAAAAAGAGCGTCTGAAGAGTGCAATTCGTCTGAAATCGGATCGTGAAAGGCCCCCCGGCGAAGCCGTGAGGTTGGGATCAGAGCTACGCCGTTCAAGGTCTGGGAAGAGATTTTGTCGTCGATCCTGCGCCGCTGGAGACGAGTCATCTGGCGTGTAACCTTATCCGTTTCCGTGCGTTACGGCTCAGCTACAGGCGAGAGGATGGCATGACGGACGGCGAGATTAAGCAAGACCAGGCCGCCTTCGGGATCGCCGGACTGGACGACATTCTGGCCGGAGGGCTGGAACGGGACCGGCTGTATCTGCTGGAAGGCAATCCGGGCACCGGCAAAACGACCGCCGCGATGAAGTTCCTGATGACGGGCGTCGCGCTGGGCGAGACCACCCTCTACATCACCCTGTCTGAGACGGAAGAAGAGCTGCGCGCCACGGCCAAGTCGCACGGCTGGTCGCTGGACGGGATCGAACTGTTTGAACTGGTGCCGCCGGAAAGTCTGCTGGACGAACAGCAGCAGCAGAGCCTGCTGTATTCGTCGGACCTGGAACTGGGCGAGACCAGCCGCATGATCCTGGAGGCGGTCGAACGGCTTCAGCCCCAGCGGGTGGTGATCGACAGCCTGTCGGAAATCCGACTGCTGGCCCAGGGATCGCTGCGCTACCGCCGTCAGGTGCTGGCGCTGAAACACTATTTCGCCAAGCGCGGCGTGACCGTGCTGCTGCTGGACGACCTGACGACCGACGCCAACGACAAGACGGTCCATAGCGTCACGCACGGCGTGATCCAGTTGCAGGAGCTGGCGCCGGAATATGGGGCCGAGCGCCGCCGCGTCCGGGTGATGAAGTATCGCGGGCGTCGATTCCGCGGCGGCTATCACGACTTCACCATCAAGACGGGCGGGCTGGAGGTCTATCCACGCATCGTCGCCTCTGAACACCGCACCCGGTTCAAGCGCGAGCCCATGTCCAGCGGGGTGACTGGCCTGGACGACCTGTTGGGCGGCGGCATACAGCGCGGTTCGAGCGCGCTGATCCTGGGCCCCGCCGGCACCGGCAAGTCGCTGTTCGCCGTCAGTTTCGTGATGTCCGCGATCGCGCGGGGCGAGAAGGCGGCCATGTTCATCTTCGACGAGGAACTGGGTCTGCTGTTCGCGCGGATGCTGGAGATCGGCATCGATCTGCAAGCCTGTGTGGACGAGGGCTCCCTGCTCGTGGAGCAGGTGGATGCGGCCGAGCTGTCGCCGGGCGAGTTCGCCGCGCGCGTTCGGGACTGCGTCTCCAGGCGAGACATCAAGACGGTCGTGATCGACAGCCTGAACGGCTATCAGGCGGCCATGCCGCAGGAGCAGTTCCTGGTGCTGCATATCCACGAACTGCTGCAGTATCTGAACCGTCAGGGGGCCTCGACCTATCTGACCGTGGCCCAGCACGGACTGGTCGGGGACATGAAGGCTCCGGTGGACGTGACCTATCTGGCCGACACGGTCATTCTGCTGCGCTATTTCGAGGCGGCGGGCCTGGTCCGTCGCGCCATCTCGGTCATCAAGAAGCGCGCGGGCGGCCACGAGAAGACTATTCGCGAATTCGACATCGGGACCAACGGCCTGACGCTGGGCGAGCCCTTGTACGGCTTCCAGGGGGTTCTGCGCGGCGTTCCCAACTTCGTGGGCCAAGGTGAACGACTACTGATGGGCGATAGCGCCGAATGAGCCGCGGCGGAGACCTGTCAGAACGCGCTCTGATACTGGCGCCCGCCGGGCGCGACGCGGTCGTGGCCGCCCAGATCCTGACGGAGGTCGGCACGGTGGCGCAGGTCTGCGACACCCTGGACGACCTTCTGGCGCGAATGATCGAAGGCGCCGCCCTGGCCGTGGTGGTGGAGGAGGTGCTGATCAACGGCGACCTCAACGCCCTGTCCGTCTGGATCGAAGGCCAGCCGTCCTGGTCGGATTTTCCCTTTCTGGTGCTGAACCGCCGCGGCGGCAGCGTCGAGCGTAATCCGGCGGCGCGTCGGCTATCGGCGACCCTGGGCAATGTCAGCTTTCTGGAGCGGCCGTTCCATCCCACGACCCTGGTCAGTGCGGTCGATACGGCGTTGCGCGGTCGCCGCAGGCAGTATGAGGCGCGCGAACGGATCGCCGAGATCCAGCGCGCGGAGGCCCTGCTGGAACGTCGGGTCGCCGACCGCACCGCGCAATTGCAGGCGGCCAACCGCGAACTGGCCGCCCAGATCGTCGAGCGGGAAAAGGCCGAGACGGCCCTGCGTCAGGCGCAGCGGCTGGAGGCCGTCGGCCAGCTGACCAGCGGCGTGGCGCACGACTTCAACAACCTGCTGACCGTCGTGCTGGGCAATGTCGATCAGCTAAGGAAGAACGAGACCGATCCCAAGGTCTTGCGTCGGTTGGACATGATGCGCGAGGCCTCGCAGCGGGGTGCGCGACTGACGGCGCAGATGCTGGCCTTCTCGCGTCGTCAGAAACTGGAGCCGCGCGCGGTCGATCTGAACGAGACGGTGCGCAGCATGGGCGACATGCTGCAGAGCGCCATCGGCGGCAGCGTGCATATCGAGCCGCCGCAACTGGCGACGGACCTGTGGCCAGCGATGATCGATCCGACGCAGATCGAACTGGTCATTCTGAACCTGGCCATCAATGCGCGCGACGCCATGGAGGTGGGCGGGTCGCTGACCATCCGCACAGAGAACGCGCGGCTCGATGCGTCCGGGAGGCCCGACGAGCTTCCGCCCGGCGACTATGTGGTGGTGTCGGTCAGCGACACCGGATCGGGCATGACCGACGAGGTTCGAGCGCGGGCGTTCGAACCCTTCTTCACCACCAAGGACGTCGGCAAGGGATCGGGCCTGGGACTGAGCCAGGTGTTTGGCCTGGCCAAACAGTCCGGCGGCGGGGTCAGCATCGATACCGAGGTCGACAAGGGCACGACGATCCGCATCTTCCTGCCCCGCGCCGACGCCGCGCCGACGCAGGAACGCGAGCCGAGCGGCGAACTGCTGGCTGCGCGCGACGCCGGGATGGTCGTTCTGGTGGTGGATGACGACGAGGCGGTCAGGACCGTCACGGCCGGCTATCTCAGCGACCTGGGCTATGACGTGATCGAGGCCGACAGCGGCGGGGCGGCGCTGGAGACGTTGGAGCATCACGAGCGGATCGACGCCATGGTGCTGGATTTCGCCATGCCGGGGATGAACGGCGGCGAGCTGGCGAAGGAACTGAAGGCGCGGCTACCCGAAGCGCCCATCCTGTTCGCCACCGGATACGCCGACGCCGAGGCCCTGACGGACGTGGGCGAGGACATGATCGTGCGCAAGCCGTTCACCCAGGCCGAACTGGCGCGCAAACTGTCTCGCACCTTGGCGGCCTGATCTTCCACGAATACGCGTTTGGTTAGCGGCCTGTTAACCATCCTGTCGGCATTTTCTGCCCAGTAGTTTGGGAGCGGTGTCGATGAACGGCGCGGAAGTTCTGGATGTCGGGCGCGACGCCATCTGGCTGACGATACAACTATGCCTGCCGGTCCTGATCGTTGGCCTGGTGGTCGGCGTGGTGATCGGCCTGTTTCAGGCACTGACGCAGATCCAGGAACAGACCCTGATCTATGCGCCCAAGATCATCGCCATCTTCGTGTCCTTGATCCTGTTCCTGCCGCTGATGGGCGCGCTGTTGGGCGGCTTCATGCGCCAGATCGCGGCCCGCATCGCGGGGATGTAGTGGAGGCTTACGCCACCGCCGATCAGGTCTGGGCCGGGGGGCTGATCTTCGCCCGGATCGCGGCGATCCTGATGCTGATCCCCGGTTTCGGCGAGACCTATGTGCCGCCGCGCGTGCGGCTGTCGCTGGCCCTGCTCATCAGCCTGGCGCTATGGCCGGTGGTGCGCGGATCGCTGCCGGGCCTGCCCGACAGCCTGGGGCTGATGGTCGGATGGATCATCCGCGAGGTGGCTGTCGGCCTGATGATCGGTCTGTTGCTGCGGATGTTCATGACGGCCCTGTCGACGGCGGGCGAGATCATCTCGCTGCAGACGACGCTGAGCTTTTCCCAGACCGCCAACCCGATGCAGGCCCAACCCGGCACGACCGTCGCGGCCTTTCTGACCCTGCTGGGGGTGACGCTGCTGTTCGCCACCGACACCCATCACCTTTTCATCGCCGGCATGGTGGGTTCCTATCGCCTGATCTCGCCGGCCCAGCCGCTGGTGATGGCCGACTTCACCCAGATGGCGGTCCGCACCCTGAGCGACAGCTTCATGCTGGGGGTCCAGTTGTCGGCGCCAGTGCTGGTGTTCGCCCTGATCTTCAACCTGGCGTCCGGTCTGGTGGCGCGGGTCATGCCGTCCTTCCAGGTCTATTTCGCCGCCGCGCCCTTGAGCGTCATCCTGGGCCTGTCGATCTTCGCGCTGAGCCTGGGGGCTCTGGGCACCATCTTCATCGACCGCTACCGCCGTCTGGCGGAGTATTTCGTGTTCGGAGGCCCCAATGGCTGAAGGCGCGGATCCCGAGTCGAAAACCGAAGAGGCGACCCCGCGAAAGCTTGAGGACGCCCGAAAGAAGGGCGACTCGGCCAAGTCGCCCGACGTCGCCCAGGTGATGTCGCTGGCGGGCGCGGCGGCGGTGATCCTGATGGGCGGCGGCTGGTTCGCCTCGTCCATCGCCGAACAGATGCTGCCCTTCATCGCCGCCCCACACGAGATGCTGGGCACGCTGAACTCGGGCGCCGGCAACCAGATCATGGTGCGCACCGTCTGGGCCATCGCGCCGTTCCTGGGGGCGGTCATGCTGGCGACCATCCTGGGCGGGGTCGGGGGCAATCTGGCGCAGTCGGGCCTGATCTTCACCGCCGAAAAGCTGAAGCCGAAATGGTCGGCGGTCAGTCCGCTGCAGGGGTTCAAGCGGATCTTCGGACCCGACGGCTTGATGCAGTTCGTCAAGACTTTCCTGAAGCTGATCGCCGTCTGCGTGGTCTGCTGGATGGTGCTGAAGCCGCACCTGCGCGAGTTCGAGAACATGGTGTCGATGAGCCCGCTGGCGATCCTGCCGCTGGCGCGCGACATGGCGGTGTCGCTGTTCTTCGCCTCGATCCTTCTGCTCGCTGCGACCGCAGGCGCCGACTTCGTCTGGCAGAAGATGCGCTTCGCCAAACGGATGCGGATGACCAAGGAAGAGCTGAAGGAAGACTACAAACAGTCCGAGGGCGACCCGCACATCAAGGCCAAGCTGAAGCAGATCCGCATGCAGCGCAGCCGCCAGCGGATGATGGCCAATGTGCCCAAGGCCACCGTCATCGTCACCAACCCGACCCACTATTCGGTCGCGCTGCGCTATGAGCCGGACCAGGGCGACGGCGCGCCGATCTGCGTCGCCAAGGGCGTCGATGCGCTGGCGCTGCGTATCCGCGAAGTGGCGACCGAGCACGGGGTGCCGATCGTGGAGAACGTGCCGCTGGCGCGCGCCCTGTATGCCGCCGTCGAGGTGGACGAGATCATTCCGCGCGAGCATTTCGACGCCGCCGCCAAGATCATCGGCTTCGTCTTCCAGTCCAGAAAGCGCCGGTAAGAGTGCGTCAGGATTTGAGCGTATGATCTGCCCACTGATTCGCGAGGCTGCATGACGTCCACCCGACGCCCTTCGTTCGATATTCTGTCGGCCGTGATGGCGTTTGGCGTCGTGGCGGCCATCGCCGCCCTGGCCTATCCGGCGTTTCGCGACAACCCGACCTCGGCGCCGGGGCTGGTGCTGATCCTGACGGTGGGGATGATCGCGCTGATCGGCCTGTTCGGTTTCCGGCGGGCGGCGAACGCCAAGCCCAGCAGCGACGCGGCCATCGAGGTGCTGGAGGCCATGGCTGAGCCGGCCGCCCTCGTGTGGGATTCAGGACAGATCCTGGCGTTCAACACCGCCTGGGCCGAGGCCAACGGCGCAACGGGCGCCCTGCCGCGCGGCAAGTCGGCCCAGGCTCTCTACATGGCCTTCGCCCAGGCGCGCAAAGGCGAGCCGGGCCGCGCCATCGTCATGATCGGCGCGCGCGAAGTCGAGGTCGTGATCGGCCAAGCCGGCGAGGGTCGTTTCCTGATGCGCGCGGCGCCCGACGCCGCTCTGCCCATCGCCCTGGCTCCTGTGCATGCGCCCGCAGCCGCGACCGGAGAGGCGCGCGCGATGGCCGCCGGGGCGCCGTTCGGTTCGGCCGTGATCGGCGGCGACGACCTGTTCTCGGGCCGGGCGGAAGAGGCCAATCCGGCCCTGGCCGTGCTGACCGGTCCCGGCGCCGCGCGCGACGCGGCCTTCGGCGATCTGTTCGATCCGGGCGGCGTCGCCGAGGCGCGGCTGAAGCTGGAGGACGGGTCGTCGGGGCCGATCGAGCTGATCGCGCGGGCCTATCCCGACAAGATGCTGCATCTTTATGTGGCGCCCGAGGGCGACAAGCGGCGCATCTGGCTGTTCGACGTGTCGGGCCAGAAGTCGATGGAGCTGCAGCTCAACCAGGCCCAGAAGATGCAGGCCGTGGGCCAGCTGGCCGGCGGCGTGGCGCACGATTTCAACAATCTGCTGACCGCGATCCAGCTTCAGCTGTCGGGCCTGCTGGAACGCCACCCGGTGGGCGATCCGTCCTACGAGGGGCTGAACGAAATCCGCCAGACGGCCATCCGCGCGGCCGATCTGGTCAGGAAGCTGCTGGCCTTCTCGCGCAAGTCTACCGTTCGCCGCGAGCGGCTGGACCTGGGCGAACTGGTGGGCGAGTTCGCCATCCTGCTGCGGCGTCTGCTGCGCGAGGACGTGCGGCTGGAGACCGACTACGGTCGCGACCTGCCGGTGGTGCTGGCCGATAAGTCCCAGCTGGAGACGGCCGTGATGAACCTGGCCGTCAACGCCCGCGACGCCATGCGCGGCGTGGTCGAGCCGGGCGCCGGCGTGGTCACCATCGCCACGCGCCGCCTGACGGGCGACGAGGCGCGGGCCCTGGGCTGGGTCGATGCGCCGACGGACGAGGTGGCCCTGATCGAGGTGTCGGACACCGGCCCCGGCGTGCCGCCCGAACTGCTGGACAAGATCTTCGAACCCTTCTTCACCACCAAGGCGGTGAACGAGGGCACAGGCATGGGCCTGGCCACCGTCTACGGCATCGCCCAGCAGGCGGGCGGCCATATCACCGTCAGCAACATCGAGGGCGCCGGCGCCGCCTTCCGCATCTTCCTGCCGGCCGCCGGCGAGGCGGAACTGGCCGAGGTTCAGCCGGTCGAGGTCAAGGTCAAGGCGCCGCGCGACCTGTCGGGCGCCGGCCGTATCCTGTTCGTCGAGGACGAGGACGCCGTGCGCGGCATCGCCGCCCGCCTGTTGCGCCAGCGCGGCTATGAGGTGATCGAGGCCGCCGATGGCGAGGAGGCCCTGTTGCTGGCCGAGGAATACGCCGGTCAGATCGACATGATGATCTCGGACGTCATCATGCCGGGGCTGGACGGGCCGTCGCTGCTGAAGAAGGCGCGGCAGTATCTGGGCGATGCGCCGGTGATGTTCATCTCGGGCTATGCCGAAAGCGACTTCTCGGATCTGTTGCAGGACGAGGTCGGGGTGTCCTTCCTGCCCAAGCCGCTGGACATCAAGACCCTGGCGGAGCGGGTGAAGCAGGAACTGCACGCGGGCTAGAGCCATCGGCGCTTGAGTTGATGCGGGCCTGGGAGGGGTTCATCACAACGGGCGCGACGAGGTCACGGCGAACACGACGAGACCGAATACGCGTCGGCTCCTTTCAACTTCATGTTCAGGCCGTTTATCGATCTGCGGCTTCGCCGCCGCAGGCCATCAAGACGTTCCGAACCGGACACGGCTCCGTCGTGTTCGCCGTGATACTCGTCGTGATCGCTGTGACGAACCTTTTCTGAATTACGATGATACGCTGGTCGGTCTGACTCAGCCGCCGAATGTTCAGGCCGCGCGGCGTAGCGCCGAGGGCGCCTTTACGTACAGGCCCCGGCGGCCGTTGACGGCGCGGAAGGCGACGGTTTCGCCCTCCAGCTTCTCTTCGGCGCCCAGGAACAGGCAGCCGTCGTCGACCAGACGCCGTTCCAGCCCGTCCAGCAGACGGGCGCGTCGCGACGGCTCCATGTCCGACAGGACGTTGCGGCAGAAGATGACGTCGAACCGCGCGTCGTCGGTCGGCTCGTCCAGCAGGTTGGCGCGCCCGAAACGCACGGCGTCCGCCAGTTCAGCCTTGACGATCCACTGGTCGTCCATCGGTTCGAACCACCGCAGCATGGTCTTGGCCGTCAGGCCGCGCTGAATCTCGAACCCTGTGTAGAGACCCGAGCGGGCCTTTTCGATAGCGCGTTGCGACAGGTCGGTGGCGACCAGTTCGACCGGCACGCCGAGCTCCAGCCCGGTCATGGCGATGGACCAGGCCTCTTGCCCCGTCGAGCAGCCGGCGGACCAGATCTTGATCCGACCGTCAGGCCGCGCCTTGGACAGGGCCGGCAACAGTTCGCTTTCCAGAATGCGGAAGGGGGTGCGGTCGCGACGGAACCAGGTCTCGGCGTTCAGCAGGGCCTCGATCACCGACCAGGCCAGGGAGGCGACCGGGTTGGCCCACAGGTTCGACAGCAGGGCCTCGACATTGGCGTAGCCCTCGCGCCGCGCGATCGGTCCCAGCCGGTGTTCGGCCAGGTGAATGCGATCCCGCGACAGCCGATAGCCGGCGCGGGTGGCGAGGAGGGACTGCAGTTTGTCGAAGTCCTCTGGGGTCATGCGGCGATCGCTCCGACCTCCGTCAGCTTGGATTGCAGAATCTCGCCGTCGAACGGCTTCATCACATAGTCGTCGGCGCCGGCGGCCAGCGCTTCGGCGATCCGCTCGGGGCGGGTCTCGATCGTGCAGAACAGAACCTTGGGTCGCTTGCCGCCCGGCATGGCGCGCAGGCGGCGCAGGAAGGTGATGCCGTCCATCACGGGCATGTTCCAGTCCACCAGCAGAACGTCGGGCATGGCGCCGGTGCAATAGGCCATGGCCTCGGAGCCGTCCGCCGCCTCATCGACCTCATAGCCCAGGCCCTCGACGATGCGACGCGCAACCTTGCGGATGATGCGGCTGTCGTCGACGATCAGGCAGGTTCGGAAGTCCAAGATCGATCCCTCACAGACACGCGGCTTTCGCCCGAGGCGCATGGACCCTTTTTATCCCAGACGCCAGTTAATGAGTCGTTTGGAAATGCCTCAGACCGGCATTCGGGCGACCAGTGCGACCTCTCCGTCTTCAACCTTGACGCGTAGCGCGCCGCCGGCCTCGTTCACGGTCAGCCACAGCCAATAGGGCTGGATCCATTGTCCGGCCAGGCCTTCGGTCAGGCGCTCGCCCGCCAGGCCGACCACGGCTTCGGGCTTCAGCCGGGCGCGTGCGCCTTCGGCGAACCCTTCCAGATAGATCATGCCGTCCTCGACCCGAGACTGTATCACGGCGACGCCGCCCATCGGCAGGGCGCCCATGGTCAGATAGGCCAGATTGGTCAGGGCGCGGGCCTGGGGCTTGGTGAATTCGCCATCGCTTATGCGCCAGTCCATCGCGGCGCGGCCGCCCTGGACCATGCCGGACACCAGGCCTTCGATCTCGCGCGCCGTGAACCGTTCGCTGGTGGTGGCGGCGCCGAAGGCGACACGGGCGAAATGCACCAGGGCGACCATCTTCCTAGCGCTCTGCTCGATCAGCGCCAAGGCGTCGTCGCGCATGTCCTGAGCGGTCGGATCCTGCATCAGGTCCAGGCCGGAAACGATGGCGCCGGAGGGGCTGATGAAGTCATGGCACAGCTTGGCCGCGATGTAGGTCGCCAGCTCCGTCCCATCGACGGGAAGGTCCAGCGGAGCGGCGTCTGTGTCGTGGATGGATGTCATGATGTCTGGCGCGCTCAGGTCACAGTTCGTGTCGCGCGCGAAGTTGGAGTGATTTGCTGGTTCATGGAACCGCCCGGATGGTCTATCGACCCGCCAATGACGACCTCTTCTTCTACCGATCTCGCCCGCGACCTGAAGTCCGGTGCGCTTTCCCTGGCCATCGCCGAGATCGCGGAGGAGGCCGCGCGGCTGATCCTGCCCTATTGGCGCGCAGGCACGGCGGTCGAGACCAAGTCCGACGACAGCCCGGTGACCCAGGCCGATCGCGCGGCCGAGGCCCTGATCCTGGAACGGCTGACGGCCCTGTATCCCGGCGTCCAGATGGTCGCGGAAGAGGCGGTTTCGGCGAACGGTGCGCCCGCCAGCGCCGAGGACTGGTTCTGGCTGATCGATCCGCTGGACGGCACGCGCGGTTTCGTGCGCGGCGGCGAGGCGTTCACGGTCAATATCGCCCTGATCCATGGCGCCCATCCGGTGGCCGGCGTGGTGACGGCGCCTGCGACGGCGACGACCTGGCGCACCGACAAGCCCGAAGGCGGCGCCTTCCGGCGTCAGTTCGGCGCGCTTCAGGCCGGCGAGGCCCATGCGGGCGAGGACTGGCGTCCGATCCGTGTGCGCGACCGCCCTCAGGAGGGCATGGCCCTGCTGAGCCACAGCGTCACCGACGAGGAGGCGACGCGCCTCGCCGCCCGCCACGGCTGCTCGCGCTGGCAGGGGACAGATTCTTCGCTGAAGTTCTGCCTGATCGCCGAGGGACGGTTCGACGCCTATCCGCGCACCGGCCCGACCTCGGAATGGGACACCGCAGCGGGCCAGGCGGTTCTGGAAGCCGCCGGCGGCCGGGTGCTGGCCGATGACGGCCAGCGACTGTCCTATGGCAAGACCAAGTTCCTGAACGGCGCCTTCGTCGCCATGGGCGGCTGAAGGCCTAGCGTCTCGCCGTCGCCAGCAGGGCCTCTGCCCGCTCGGCCAAGGTGCCGACGCCCAGTTCGCGCGCCGTCATGGCGGCCTCGCCCAGGATCAGACCCAGATCGGTCGGGGCGTCGCCGCCCAGACGATGCCGCGCCAGCAGGATTTCCGCCATGCCGATCTGATCGGCGGCCCAGTCCAGCGGCGTCGCCGTCGCCATCCGCGCCCGCAGGCGCGTTTCCAGCGTCATCAGAGCGGTCAGGTTCTTGACGGCTTCGGCCAGGGCGACTTCGCGCGTGATACGACGTTCGCGCACCAAGGCGCCGATGATCAGTTCGCCGCCCTGCGTCAGGGCCTCGGCCTGGTTCAACAGCATCAGCGGCTGGGCGTCGTCGTCGACGCGCAGCACCTGAATGGCGGCCCAGTCCAGCGGGCTGTGGTCCGGGGTGAACTGATCGGCAGCCGCGTCGAACATGATCCGGCCCTGGGCGCGAGCTTCTTCATGACCGGCGATGGCGGCCAGCGCCGACAGGCCGGCGCCGCACAGGGCCAGGGCGCGGGCGCGGGTCAGGGGGCGATGGTCCGGCGAGGCGGTCTCCACCAGGGCGCCCAGGTCGCGGCCGGCCTGATCCAGCAAACGCACGTCGCGCTGGACCACGCCCATCTCCAGCGACAGGGCCGCGCGGTCCATTCGCAGATCCATGTCGTGCGTGTCGTCGCTGCGCACCGCAGCGTCCATCAACACGGCGGCGTCGGACAGGCTGGCGACATCGCCGCTCAGCCGGGCGGTGCGGACCTTGAGCCGGGCATGCAGCGCGGCCATGCTCGCCGTAATGCGTCGGCTGCGCGGGCGACCGACAGCCGCCAGGGTGGCGAGGGCGCGATCAAGTCGCGCGGGATCGCCGCACAGGTCGAAACGCAGCATCAGCACCGCCGCCTTGTCCATGGCGGCCAAGGCGACCTGATCCTCGCCCACGGCCGTGCGCGCCAGGCTGTCGGCGCAGCGTTCGGCGCGGTCCAGACTGTCGGACGCGCCGCCGCGCCGGGCATGTTCGCGCCAAAGGGCGCAGGCGCGGTGTTCGGTTTCGAAGGGACGGGCGCAGGACACGCGGCCTGAATCGATCGTCTCGCGCCGCGCCTCGGCCTGCAACAGGTCCACGCCGATCAGCTCGACCCAGCCCAGGTCTTCGCTCTCACGCGCCTGGGCGAAGAGTTTTCGAAGATCGCGGCCGAATTCGAACATGCGCTTGACCTCAGTTATCCCGCTTCGGGACGCAGACTGCGTCTCTCGGGGCGTCCAATGCAAACGCAGCGCCGCGAAAGCGGTTCGGCTTGACCTTATGCGGACTTTCGTCAGTCCAGGTTCGGCGTCTTCTGCTGACAGCGTTGCAGGGCGGCCCTGGCCTCGGGCGTACTGCCGTTCAGCGACCGCACGGCCGCGATGCGCGCTCGCGTCTGATCACCCTCGGCGACCGTCGCCGGCTTGCCCGCCGCCGTCGCCGCCTGCATCGCCGCCAGCGACCAGTAAAGGGCCGCATCGTACAGCCGCCGCCCCTGCGCGCTCTCGCCACCCTCAAGTTCAGACGCCGCCTGGGTCAGCCCCGCACAGCGCACGGCCTCGTCATACGAGACCAGCCCCACGGAAGGGGCAGCCTGCAGCATGACCACAGCGCTGGAAAGGGCGAGAAGCGACGACATCACGCGATCATGGCTCAGCCGCGTGACCAAAGGAAGTCGTTTGGCGCTCCGAAACTCAGCCCCGTTCCTTCGTCTTGGTGAAGGCGATCTTGGGGAAGCGTTCGCCGACGTAGCCGGTTTCCCAGCTGGACTTGGCCAGGAAGACCGGGGCCTGGTCGATGTCGCGGGCCATCTGGGGGCGGTATTTTCCGCTGAAGTCCTCAATGTCGGCGTCGGTTCCGCCGATCCAGCGCGCCTCGGCGTAGGGGGACGGTTCGAAGATGACGTCCAGGCCGTATTCCTCGCCCAGGCGGTCGGCCATGACCTCGAACTGAAGCTGGCCCACGGCGCCGACGATGAAGTCCGAGCCGATCTCGGGTCGGAACAGCTGGGTCACGCCTTCTTCGGCTAGACCTTCCAGCGCCTTCTTCAGGTGTTTGGCCTTCAGCGGATCCTTGACCCGCACCCGTTGCAGGATTTCAGGCGCGAAGTTGGGCAGGCCGGCGAACCGCACCACGCCGCTCTCCGACAGGCTGTCGCCGACCCGCAGCACGCCGTGGTTGGGAATGCCGATCACGTCGCCGGCGAAGGCGTCGTCGGCCAGTTCGCGGTCACTGGCGAAGAACATGATCGGGGCGTTGACCGACAGTGACTTGCCCGTGTTCTGCACCTTCAGCTTCATGCCGCGCTTGAAGGCGCCCGAAGCCATGCGGAACATGGCGATCCGGTCGCGGTGGTTGGGGTCCATGTTCGCCTGGACCTTGAAGACGAAGCCGGTGACCTCGTCGGCGCCGGGCTCGACCACCGTATCGACGGGGGCGGGGGCGTTGCGGGTCTCGGGCGGGGATTCCTTTCGGGCCTTCATCGTCTTGGGCGCCGGGGCCCAGTCGCCGATGGCCTTAAGCAGTTCGTCGATGCCGAAGTGGCGCAGGGCTGAACCCCACAGCACCGGGGTCATATGCCCCTCCAGGAAGGCCTGCCGGTCGAAGGCCGGATAGCCGCCCTCGACCAGTTCGACCGCCTCGGCCAGATTGTCCTGCTCGCCCGCCTCGAAATACTGCGCCGCCTGGTCCAGCGGCAGGGCGGGGGGGTGATCCGGGTCTTCGGCCGAGCCGGCGATCTTGCGGGTATAGGGCTGGAACCGACCGGTCCCGACCTCGACCATGCCGCGCAGACGATTGCCGCTCTCGGCCGGCCACCAGATCGGGGCGGGGTCCAGCTGCAGGCGGGACGCGATGTCGTCCAGCAGGGTCATCGGATCCTGGGCCTCGCGGTCCAGCTTGTTGATGAAGGTGATGATCGGAATGTCGCGCAGGCGGCAGACCTCGAACAGTTTCAGCGTCTGCGGCTCGATGCCCTTGGCGGCGTCCAGCACCATGATGGCGCAGTCGGCGGCGGTCAGGGTGCGATAGGTGTCTTCGGAAAAGTCCTCGTGCCCCGGCGTGTCGAGCAGGTTGAACATCTTGCCGTCGTGCTCGAACGTCATGACCGAGGCGCTGACGGAAATCCCGCGCTCCTTCTCGATCTTCATCCAGTCAGACCGGGTCCGCCGGTTCTCGCCGCGCGCCCGCACGGCCCCGGCCGCGCGAATGGCGCCGCCGGCCAGCAGGATGTGCTCGGTCAGGGTCGTCTTGCCCGCATCCGGGTGGGCGATGATGGCGAAGGTCCGGCGGCGCGCGGCTTCTTCAGGCAGGGTCAGAGAGGACATGGCGCGCGACTACCCCGCCACGCGCCGAAAGTCACTCGCTGGCGGGCGCCGGGGTGGATTCGGGCTCTTCGCCGGGCGTTTCAGGCTCCGGCTCGCTGATCTGAGGGGCGTCGGCGTCCTCTGTGACCTCGGGCAGATCCTGACCCGCTTCGATGGCGGCGATCAGACGACTGGCGAAGGTCGAGGCGCTACCGCCGTGTGGATTGTTGGCCAGCGGCTTCAGGATTGCGACCGCCTCTTCCTTCTCGCCGGTCTGCACCAAGGCGTTGGCGTAGGGGAAGCGCACCGCTGCGAGTTGAGGCGCCCTATCCAGCGCCAGTCCCAGCGTCAAAAGGTCGTTCTCATTCGGATAGCCGGGCTGGCTCTGACGCATCTGTGACAACAGCATCAGGGTGCGATAATCATTCTGACCGGCGGCATAGGCGCGAGCTAGATATTCGCGGGCCTGAATCCGCAAAGCCTGCGCCTGGTTGTCGTCGTCCGCCTCCCGCGCTTGCCGCAACCGTTCCTGCGCCAGATACTGCAGGGCCTCCACATGGTCGGGCTCTATCTCCAGCAAGCGTTGCAACGCGCGTTCCCCCGCCGGCTTGTCGCCGAAGTGCATACCGGCGTGGCCGGCGGCCAGCAGTGCCAACGGATCGTCGCCGTGACGGGCCGCCAATCGGGCCACCTCCTGGCCAAGAGCGGCCCTGTTTTCGTCCGGCACGCCGACCTTTAGTCTCTGATTGATCAGCAACAGGTCGTCGGCAGTGGGCGAGAGATTCTCTACCGAGATTTCGGCGGTAGGAAACTGACCGCTGATTTTGGTGATGCTCAGGCGCTCGCGTGTGTAGCGCCGCAGGTTGGTGCGCAGTTGTTCCAGTGTCATCCCTGTCGCCTGCTGCATCGCCGTGAGAGAGTCGTCTCCGCCTGCAACAGCCGTCAGGTAGGTTTGCAACTGCTGCTGTCGTTCAGGCGTGCTGTAGAACCAATGCGTGAGCAACCAGGCGATGGGATAGTAGGTCGCCCGCTGGCTGGAGGCGCGGATTTCACTCGGGCGCTTCGTCAGCAACACGTCCAGCGGCAGCCAGCTCTCCGCCATGATCCAATAGGCGCGGTTCTGATTGTAGCCGCCGAGCACGACCTCCCGGTCGCGGACGTCGATGTCCGCAGTCGCGTAATATTCGGCGAAACCTTCGACGAACCAGGCCGGGTAGGAGCCGGGGAAATTTCCCAGCATGAAGTGGTGCGCGTATTCGTGCATCAGGACTTCGTCGCCAGAAATGCCGTTGCCATCGCTACGAATGGCGACTGCAAAGATGTCCTCTTCCGTCGGAAAATAAGTGCCGACGACATTTTCTCCGCTTTGCGGATGGACGCGCAGGAGCGCACTTCTGTTTCGCACCAGATAGATGGGCAGTTTTCTGGGCGGCTCCGTCGTTATGGCCACGCCTGTCCGCAACTGCATGACGCGGTCGAAGATCTCCAGCTTCTGGACATAGTCTCTCAGCGCGCGCTCGCCGCCGTCGCTGTAGACGATGAAGCGTTCGCTTTCGGCCCGTAGCCAGTCGGCGCGCGCCGGCTGTGGCGCGGTCGCCAGCATGAATGCCCCCACCGCCGCAGCGGCGCAGGTCAAAAGCCTCGAAGTCATAGATCGCCCCTGAACATCCCTTGGGCGCGAAGGTGCAACTTCGGCGCGCCGTCGTCCAGCGCAGGGCGCACGAAAAATAACCCCTCGCCATCAGGGGATATTGGAGTCATGCTCCGGTCTGGAGGAGACGATCAGGCCGTCAGAGTCCGACGCTCCCCTCCCGGATCGATCCGGGATCATAGGGAAAGGACAAAGACGATGGCTGTCATCCATCCTCAAGACCGTATCGCCCATACGCCGCGCGAGCATGCGCCCCTTCATCCGGCCCTGGGGCTAGCGGTTGGGTTCGGCTTTATCGTGGTCGTGGCGACGCTGGTCCACGTGGTGTTCAACGCGGTGTTCTGACTGCGTTTGGGCCGCGATCAGGCGGCCAGGCGATTCCAGACGGCGCGGTCTGCGGAGACGGCGTCGAGGCGACGGCCCTTGGCCTGAAGCTGATGCATGACCTGCTGCGGTAGGGCGCAGAAACGCGGCTCGACCAGGTCGGGGTTGCAGGCGACGGCCGGGGCGGCGAACAGGGCGGCGTTCACATCCGGGCTGCGCTCGGCGATCAGCCAAGCCAGGCGGCGCGCGCGCTGTGGATCGTTGCGGTGAAGCAGCGGATCCTCGGCGAACAGTTCGCAGCCGAGTTCGAGCACATAGTCGAACTCCAGCTTCTCGAACCGGCGCGTGTCGGCGGGCGTGGCCGGGCAGGCCTCGTCCAGGTCGAACACGACATCGTTCAGAAGAAACAGCATGGGCTATACGCTCGACTGGCCGGACGCGAGTTCGTCCGTAAGCTCACAATAGGCGCCGCCGCTTGCAGTCCCGTTCACGGACGCGGTTAAGAGTTTCTGACCACGATCAGAGCGCGCCGCCGTCACCATTCGACGAAAAGCGACCCCGATGACGCGACGTGACCCTTGCGGAGCGGCGCGGGCTCGGCTTACCTGATCACGCATTGTTACAGGTCCGGCGTCGCGCCGGGGAGAGGCCGTCATGACGACCCATGAAGATCGCGCCGGGCTGAAGGTCGCAGGCGAGCTGATCGCCCTGATCGAACAGGATGTGCTGCCGGGGCTGGGGCTGGATGCGGCAAACTTCTGGGCCGGGGCGGCGTCGATCTTCGAGCGGTTCGCGCCGGAGAACCGCGCGCTGTTGGACCGGCGCGATGCCTTGCAGGCGCAGATCGACGACTGGCATCGGGCGCGGCGGGGCCAGCCCTATGACGTGGGGGCGTCGGAGGCCTTCCTGAGAGAGATCGGCTATCTGGTCGATGAGCCGGCGGCGTTTTCCATCGGCACCGAAGGCGTGGATGCCGAGATCGCGCAGATGGCCGGGCCGCAATTGGTCGTGCCGGTGCTGAACGCGCGCTTCCTGCTGAACGCCGCCAATGCGCGGTGGGGCAGCCTGTATGACGCCCTTTACGGCACGGACGCCCTGGGCGATTTGCCGGCCGGCGGCGGCTATGACGCGGCGCGCGGGGCGCGGGTGGTGGCGCGGGCGAAGGCCTTCCTGGATGAGGCGGCGCCGCTGGCCGAAGGGTCGCATGCGGACGTGACCGGCTGGTCGGTGGTGGACGGCGCCCTGTCGCCGGCGCTGAAGGATGTGGGACAGTTCGTCGGCTTTACCGGCGATGCGGCGGCGCCGGCGTCGATTCTGCTGGCGCACAACGGCCTGCATATCGAACTGGTCATCGACCGCAGCCATCCGGTCGGGCGGGGCGATGCGGCGGGTCTGGCGGACGTGGTGCTGGAATCGGCCCTGACGACCATCGTCGATCTGGAGGATTCCGTCGCCGCCGTCGATGCGGCGGACAAGGCCGAGGCCTATCGCAACTGGCTGGGCCTGATGCGGGGCGACCTGTCGGCGACGTTCAAAAAGGGCGGCGAGACCCTGACCCGCGCGCTGGAGCCGGATCGCCAATGGACGGCGCCGGACGGATCGTCGGTGATCCTGAAGGGGCGCAGCCTGCTGTTCGTGCGCAACGTCGGACATCTGATGACCACGCCGGCCATTCGTCTGGCCGACGGGTCGGACGCGCCCGAGGGGATCATGGACGCGATCGTGACCAGCCTGATCGCCCTTTATGACATCAAGGGGCTGGGTGGGTTCGGCAACAGCGCGACGGGGTCGGTCTATATCGTCAAGCCCAAGATGCATGGGCCGGACGAGGCGGCCTTCACCGACCGGCTGTTCGACGCGGTCGAGGATCTGCTGGCCCTGCCGCGCCATGCGATCAAGGTCGGGGTGATGGATGAGGAGCGCCGCACCTCGGCCAATCTGGCGGCCTGCATCCAGGCGGTGAAGGACCGGATCGTCTTCATCAACACCGGCTTCCTGGACCGTACCGGCGACGAGATCCACACGGCCATGCAGGCCGGGCCGGTGGTGCGAAAGGCCGACATCAAGTCCAGCGCCTGGATCACCGCCTATGAGGCGCGCAACGTCGCCATCGGCCTGAAATGCGGCCTGTCCGGCAAGGCCCAGATCGGCAAGGGCATGTGGGCGGCGCCGGATCGGATGGCCGACATGCTGGAGCAGAAGATCGCCCACCCCAGGACGGGCGCCAACACCGCCTGGACCCCGTCGCCGACGGCGGCGACCCTGCATGCGCTGCACTATCACGCCGTCGATGTCTTTGAGGTGCAGAAGGCGGTGGCGGAGCAGCCGACGCCGGGGCTGGAGGCCCTGCTGACCCCGCCGCTGGCCCCCGATTTGGCCCACGGCGTCAACTGGTCCGAGGACGAGGTGGCGGCCGAGCTGGACAACAACGCCCAGGGCATCCTCGGCTATGTGGTGCGCTGGATCGATCAGGGCGTAGGGTGTTCCAAGGTGCCGGACATCCATGACATCGGCCTGATGGAGGACCGGGCGACGCTGCGGATCAGTTCGCAGCATATCGCCAACTGGCTGCTGCACGGGGTCTGCACGGCCGATCACGTCGAGGCCGCCTTCCTGCGCATGGCCGCCAAGGTCGATGGCCAGAACGCGGGCGATCCGCTCTATCGGCCGATGGCAGCTAACCCGGAGACCAGCCTGGCCTATCAGGCGGCGCGCGCGCTGGTGTTCGAGGGGGTGGAACAGCCGAACGGCTACACCGAGCCGCTGCTGCATGCCTGGCGGTTGAAGGCGAAGGCGCAACACTAAAAGCCCGTCACCCTCGGGTTTGTCCCGAGGGCCTACGGCTGATGCAGGCGCGGGCGTTTGGAGGCGGATCGAGATCGCTGATCCACGTCCTTTCCCGTGCGACGGATGGGTGGGTCCTCGGGACGCGCCCGAGGGTGACGGCTTGTTTTAATCCGTCCGTGCGCTCGGCGCTTCCGGCCCATCGGCTTCGTCGTCGGCCATCACGTCGTCGGCGGCGTCGTTGGCGGTCTGGGCGGAGCGTGGGGGGCTGGTCGGTTGGGGCGGGGCGCCTACGCCATAGCCGAGCCGCTTCAGGGCTTCGTCGCCTTCCAGGCCGAAGGCGCTGCGGATGCGCAGGTCGGTCTGGGGGAAGGGCACCTCCATGCCGGCGGCGTCCAGGGCGTCGGCGATCAGCCAGGTATAGGCGGCGTGCATGGCGGCGGGCCGTTTTACCGCCTCGCGCGTCGGCCAGACCAGAAGCTCGAACGACAGCCCCTTGTCGCCGAAGGCCACCAGCCAGACCTGGCTCTTGCGCGCTTCCGTCTCAGGCAGGGTGAAGGGGCTGGCCCGCGCCGCCGCCAGAACCGCGTCGCGCACCTTGCCCCGGTCCGACCCATAGGCGACCGAGAAGGGCACGTGGATGCGGCGGGTATCGCCCTTCAGCGTCCAGTTGGTCACCGGCTGCCCGATGAAACGCGAGTTGGGCACCAGCACATTGACGTTGTCGTTGGTGCGGACGCGGGTGGCGCGCGGGCCGATCTCCATGATGGCGCCGCGAATGCCGATGTCCTCGATCTCGATATAGTCGCCGACCGACACCATCCGGTCGAAGATCAGGAACAGGCCGGAGACGAACTCCTTGACCACGCCCTGCAGGCCCAGCCCCACGCCGATGCCCAGGGCGCCCGCGAACACCGTCAGCGACGACAGGTTCAGTCCGGCCGCCGACAGGGCCGACATTACGGCGATGACGATAATGGCGTAACCCGCCAGCCGCTCCAGCAGATAGACGGCCTGGCGGCTGCGATCCGCCCGCTCGCGCAGTCGGCGCAGGGACCGCGTCACCAGCCAGTGGGCGGCGAAGGCGACCAGCAGGATCACCCCGGCGCTGGTCAGGCCGCCGATCGTCAGATTGGCCCCGGCGATCCGCACGACCTGCGACTGTTCGATGGCCGCCAGGTCCAATTGTTTGATCGGATTGGTCATGGGCTCCAGAGCGTTTGGCGAACGGTCAAGGTTCCACCCTCGCGCCCGAACCGGCCGAACGTCGAGGGGTCAGATGCTGAAATCCTCGGTCGAGAACCGGCCGTCCAGCCAGGCGACGATGCGTTCGGCCGCGTCCTGCGGCGACATGGTGGTGGTGTCCACAACGATCTCGGGATTTTCGGGGGCTTCGTAGGGACTGTCGATGCCGGTGAAATTCTTCAGTTCACCGGCGCGGGCCTTCTTGTAGAGGCCCTTGACGTCGCGCTGCTCGGCGACGGCCAGGGGCGTGTCGACATAGACCTCGACGAACTCGCCGGGCCCCAGCAGGTCGCGGGCCAGGCGGCGCTCGGCGCGGAAAGGGGAGATGAAGCTGACCAGGACGATCAGACCGGCATCCACCATCAGTTTCGACACCTCTGCGACGCGGCGGATGTTCTCGACCCGGTCCTCCTCGGTGAAGCCCAGATCGCGGTTCAGGCCGTGGCGGACATTGTCGCCGTCCAGCAGATAGGTGTGGCGGCCGTCGGCGTAGAGACGTTTCTCGACCAGGTCGGCGATGGTGGATTTGCCCGCGCCCGACAGGCCGGTCAGCCAGACGACGCGGCCCGTCTGGTTCTTGATCGTGGCGCGCGCCGCCTTGTCCACCGACAGGGCCTGCCAGTGGATGTTGTGGGCGCGGCGCAGGGCGAAGTTCAGCAGGCCCGCTCCGACCGTGCGGTTCGAGATCCGGTCGATCAGGATGAAGCCGCCCAGGTCCTTGTTCTGAACATAGGGGGCGAAGGCGACCGGGGCGTCCAGCGACAGGTTGCAGACGCCGATCTCGTTCAGCTCCAGCCGCTTGGCCGGCTGCTGCTCCAGGGTGTTGACGTTCACCTTGTGCTTGGGCTCGGTAATGGTGGCACCCACCAGCTTGGCGCCGATCTTGAGCAGGTAGGGCCGGCCTGGCAGCAGGGGCTCGTCGTCCATCCAGACGACCGTGGCCTCAAACTGATCGGCGGCTTCCGGCGGGGCGTCTGCCGAGGCCAGAACGTCGCCGCGCGAGACGTCGATCTCGTCGGTCAGGGTCAGGGTGATCGACTGGCCGGCGACGGCCTGGGCCAGATCGCCGTCGGCGGTGACGATGCGGGCGACGGTCGAGGTGCGGCCCGAGGGCAGGACGCGGACGGGATCGCCGGGGCGCACCGTCCCGGCGGCGATCTGGCCGGAGAAGCCCCGGAAATCGAGATTGGGCCGGTTGACCCACTGAACCGGCAGGCGGAACGGATCGACCTGCAGATCGTCCCCGACCTCCAGCGTCTCCAGCAGGCTCATCAGCGGCGGGCCGGCGTACCAGGGCGAATGAGCGCTGGCTTCGGTGATATTGTCGCCGCGCAGGGCGGACATCGGAATGGCGTCGAAGGTCTTCAGCCCGATCTGGCCGGCGAAGGCGCGGAAGTCGGCGACGATGGCGTCGAACACAGACGGGGACCAGCCCATCAGGTCCATCTTGTTGACCGCCAGGACGACGTGGCGGATGCCCAGCAGGCTGACCAGATAGGCATGCCGCCGCGTCTGGGTCAGGACGCCGCGGCGCGCGTCGATCAGGATGACGGCGGCGTCGGCGGTCGAGGCGCCGGTGACCATGTTGCGGGTGTATTGTTCGTGGCCGGGCGTGTCGGCGACGATGAATTTGCGCTTTTCGGTCGAGAAGAAACGATAGGCCACGTCGATGGTGATGCCCTGCTCCCTCTCGGCCGCCAGACCGTCGACCAGCAGGGCGAAGTCGATGTCGCCCCCTTGCGTGCCCACGCGGCGGCTGTCCGCCTCCAGCGCCGCCATCTGATCCTCGAAGATCATCTTGGAATCGTAGAGCAGCCGCCCGATCAGGGTCGACTTGCCGTCGTCCACGCTGCCGCAGGTGATGAAGCGCAGCAGGCTCTTGTGCTGATGGGCGTCCAGATAGGCGTCGATGTCGCGGGCGATCAAGTCAGACTGGTGAGCCATCAGAAATAGCCCTCCTGCTTCTTCTTCTCCATCGAGGCGGACTGGTCGTGGTCGATCATCCGGCCCTGGCGTTCGGAGGTGGTGGTCAGCAGCATTTCCTGGATGACCTCGGGCAGGGTCGCTGCCGTGCTCTCGACCGCCCCGGTCAGGGGGTAGCAGCCCAGGGTGCGGAACCGGACCGACTTCATCTGAGGCGTCTCGCCGGGGCGCAGCCGGAACCGGTCGTCATCGACCATGATCAGGGCGCCGTCGCGTTCGACCACCGGCCGTTCCGCGGCCAGATAGAGGGGCACGATGGGGATCTGCTCCAGGTGGATGTATTGCCAGACGTCCAACTCGGTCCAGTTGGAGATGGGGAAGACGCGGATGCTCTCGCCCGGCCGTTTGCGCGTGTTGTAGAGCCGCCAGAGCTCGGGCCGCTGGTTCTTGGGATCCCAGCGGTGTTCGGCCGTGCGGAAGGAGAAGATCCGCTCCTTGGCCCGCGACTTCTCCTCGTCGCGACGAGCCCCGCCGAAGGCCGCGTCGAAGCCGTGCAGGGTCAGAGCCTGTTTCAGCCCCTCGGTCTTCCATAGGTCGGTGTGCAGGGCCGAGCCATGGTCGAAGGGATTGACCCCGCGCGCGACAGCCTCGGGATTCTGATGGACCAGCAGTTCGACGCCGAGATCGGCCGCCGCCTGTTCGCGCATCGCGTACATGGCGCGGAACTTCCACGTCGTGTCGACGTGCAGCAGGGGGAAGGGCGGCCTGGACGGGTAGAAGGCCTTCTTCGCCAGGTGCAGCATCACGGCCGAATCCTTGCCGATCGAATACAGCATCACCGGTCGCTCGGCCTCGGCCGCCACCTCGCGCATGATGTGGATGGCCTCGGCCTCCAGACGCTGAAGATGGGTCAGGCGCGCGGCAGGCAGGGCGGTTTGGCTTTCGGTCAGAATGGCAGTGTCCACCAGCGGATCTCCGTCGAACGCCGACGTGACAACGCCAATGTGCGACTTAAGACAAGCGAGGGATACTGCCACGGCCTGAGAGATTTCCCACCTTGCCGTCCACGCCGTCCGACACGGGCGCTGCGACGTAAAGGAACCAGGGTCGCCAAGCGCGGCTTATGGCTTCAAACGGAAACGCTCATGTCCAGCATGAAATCCCTCGCCGTTTCGGCGGCCGCAGTGTTCGCTCTTGCCGGCTGCGTGACGGCGCCGCCGCCTTCCGAATATCGCGCGCCACAGCCGGCGAAACCGGTGGATGTCCAGCGTCTGTGGTCCGGGCGCTGGCACGAGATTGCGCGTCTGCCGGATCGGCTGACGGACGGCTGCGTGGCGGGCGCATCGATCTACACGCCGGTGGAGGGCACGCGCGTCGACGTGCGCGACACCTGTCAGGTCGGCACGCCGCAGGGCAAGGAAAAGGCCATCGGCGGGCGAGGCGAAATCCTCGATCCCGGCACGAACGCCAAGCTGAGGGTCAAGTATCTGGCCGGGTTCGTGACCTGGGACTATTGGGTGCTGGACCGGGCCGACGACTACAGCTGGTTCATCTCGGCCGATCCCACGTTCGAGCGCCTGTTCATCTACACCCGCGACCTGCCGACCGAAGCCCAGGTGCGCAGCCTGACCGAACGGGCGCGCGGTCTGGGTTATGATGTCAGCCGGCTGGAGTTTCCGGCGCAACCCGCTCGGTAAGGACCAACGATCATGACCGCGACCTCCAAATCCCTGCTCGCCTCGACAATGTTGGCGGCGACCCTGGGATTGGGGGCCTGTGCGGGCGGCCAGGCCTTGCCCGTCGAGGCGGGCTTTGGCCCGAACCCGGAACTGCCCGCACCGCGTCAGGGGTTGTTGCCGACGGTCAATATCGCGCCTGCGACAAGCTGGCCCCAGGGCGCGACGCCGGTCGCGGCGGCGGGGTTGCGGGTGCAGGCGTTTGCGAGGGGGCTGGATCACCCGCGCTGGCTCTATCGTCTGCCCAATGGCGACATTCTGGTCGCCGAGTCGAATGCACCGCCTCCGCCGCAGGACAAGAAGGGCGGACTGCGGGACTGGGTGATGGGCAAGGTCATGGCCAGAGCAGGCGCCGGCGTGCCCAGTCCGAACCGGATCGTCCTGCTGCGCGACGCCGACGGCGATGGGGTCGCGGAGACGAAGACGGATTTCCTGACCGGCCTGAACTCGCCCTTCGGCATGGCCCTGGTGGGGGAGCGCCTCTACGTCGCCAACGCCGATGCGGTGGTGGCCTTCCCCTATCGGACAGGACAGACGCGGATCGACGCCACGTCGACCAAGATCGTGGACCTGCCCGCCGGTCGCAATCACCACTGGACCAAGAGCCTGGTCGCAAGCCCTGACGGAAGCCGCCTCTATGTCGGGGTCGGGTCCAACTCGAACGTCGGCGAGAATGGGCTGGACGAAGAGGTCGATCGCGCCGCCATCCTGGAGATCGATCCGGCGACGGGGACGCGGCGGGTCTATGCATCGGGCCTGCGCAATCCGGTGGGCATGGACTGGAACCCGCAGACCGGCCAGCTGTGGGTGGCGGTCAACGAACGTGACGAGATCGGCGACGATCTGGTCCCCGACTATATGACCTCGGTGACGCCGGGCGCCTTCTACGGTTGGCCGTGGAGCTATTATGGTCAGCACGTCGATGTGCGGCCGCCCGCCAATCCGGCGATGGTCGCCCGCGCGATCCGGCCGGACTACGCCCTGGGCGCCCATACCGCCTCTCTGGGGCTGACGTTCGGCGAGGGGGCGACCCTGTTGCCGCCCGCCTTGCGGAGCGGGGCCTTCGTCGGCCAGCATGGGTCGTGGAACCGCAGCGTGCGCAGCGGTTACAAGGTGATCTTCGTGCCGTTCATGGACGGCCGCCCGGCCGGTCCGCCGCAGGATGTGCTGACCGGCTTTCTGAACGCCCAGGGTCAGGCGCAGGGACGGCCAGTGGGGGTCCAGATTGACCGGCTGGGCGCGCTGCTGGTCGCCGACGACGTGGGCAATGTAATCTGGCGCGTAACCGGCCCATAAAAAAAGCCCCGGTCGAAACCGGGGCTTTCTTCTATTTGACTGCAATCAGTTCAACGGTTGAACCGTGATCGCCGGCGCGGCGGGTGTGGTCACGACCGGAGCAGGCGTCGCAGCCGCCGCCGGAGCGGTGTTCAACTGGCTCGTGCTCGCCGCCGGAACGGACGGGGCCGCATAGGGCTGAGGACCGGTCGGCACAGCAGGCGTCTCAACGCGTGCGGCGGCCGGGCGTTCAGCGGCCGGTGCGGCGCGACGGGCGACCGGCTCGGCGCGCGGTTCAGCACGACGGGCGACCGGAACGGGGGCTGCCGGCGTCGGCGCGGCGGTCGGAGCAGGAGCGGTCTCCATCGGCGCGGCCGGCAGTACGGGCGTCTCGGCGGCGGTCATCGCGGCGGGCGCGGTCTGCATCGCCGGGGCCGCAACCTCGGTGGACGCAGCGGGAGCCGCCTGTTCGCCGCCGCCCATCATCATGGCGGCCCCGCTGCCCAGCAGCACGACGGCGCCGATTGGGGCCAGGATCATCCAGGTCTTCACCGACTTCTTGGCCTTGGTGTTGCGGGCGTAGCGCGGCACGAAGGTCTCTTCGGTGCGGGCTTCGGTATTGGCGTTGGCGTAGGTCATCGACATTGTTTCTGTCCTCCATAACGTTGATCAACCAACCCGCCGTCTCGCAACGTCGTTCCGCCGCCGGCGCAAAAGCCCCGAAGAAACACCGTTCCTGCCTGGAATGAGGCGACAATCGCGCCCTTTGCGGCCGGATCAGCGGGGAATGCGGCAATAAAAAGCAGGCGACGCCTCTGGATTTCCCCGGCGTCAACAGAACAAATGGATCACGGCTGACGCCAATCCGTCGGGTTCGCGAGGGATCGCGGACGGCGCGGTTGACCCGACGCCCCCCCTTCGTCCATCACCGGACAGGGTGGAACACGCATTGACCGGAGACACGGCGCGCATGGGTTTTGTAGCGAATATCCGTCGGGACGTCCGGTTCGCTCGCGGTTTGTTCCGCCTGCTCAAGCGCATCAAGCCGATAGAGCTGGACAGCGACGTCCTGCTTTGTGACGACTTCGAAGAGGCGGTCGACAAGTTCGCCGACAATATCGCCATCGACGACGGTCAGCGCACCCTGACCTATCGCGACCTCGACGCCATGGCCAACCGCTTCGCCCACTGGGCCAAGAACCGGGGCCTGCGTCGCAGCGACACCATCGCCCTGATGATGACGAACCGGATCGAATATCTGGCGGCCTGGATCGGCTTCTCCAAGGTCGGCATCGCCACGGCCCTGATCAACACCAATCTGGGCGGGCAGGGGCTGGCCCACTGTCTGGCCATCTCCAAGGCCTTCAACGTCGTCGCCGACGAGGATTGCTGGCGCCAGATCGAGGAGGCGCGCCCTCTGGTCGATCACAACCTGGCGCTCTGGGTGCTGGGCCTGCCCGACGACCTGGAGACCAGCGACCGTCGCGGCCTGGACAAGCCCGTGCGCGGCGGCTCGTCGGTGCGGCCGTCCAAGTCGGCGCGCGAGGGTCTGACCAACCGAGACACCGCCCTTTATATCTACACCTCCGGCACGACCGGCCTGCCCAAGGCGGCGCGCATCCCGCATTCGCGCGCCCGCACCTATATGCGCGCCTTCGCCGGCGCCACGCGTTCGACGCCCGAGGATCGGATCTTCAACGTCCTGCCGCTGTATCATTCGACCGGCGGTCTGGTCGGGGTGGGCGCGGCCCTGCTGAACGGCGCGCGGCTGGTGATTCGCAAGAAGTTCTCGGCCAGCACCTTCTGGCCCGACGTGCGGTCGTCGGGGGCGACCATGTTCGTCTATATCGGCGAGCTGTGCCGCTATCTGGTCAACTGTCCGCCGCAAGAAGACGAGACCAAGCACAAGCTGCGGCTGGCGTTCGGCAACGGGCTGCGCGCCGACGTCTGGCCGGACTTCCAGAGCCGGTTCCGCATCCCCGAGGTGCTGGAGTTCTACGGTTCGACCGAGGGCAACGTCTCGCTGTTCAACTTTGACGGCAAACAGGGCTCCATCGGCCGCGTGCCCGGTTTCCTGAAGTCGCAGATCAATATCCGGCTGGTTCAGTTCGACGTCGAGACCGAACAGCCCATTCGAGGCCCTGACGGCCTGTGCCGTCTGGCGCGGGTCGGCGAGGTGGGCGAGGCCATCGGCCTGATCGGCAACGACATCCGCCACGACTTCTCGGGCTATGCCGACAAGGCCGCGTCGCAGAAGAAGATCCTGACCGACGTGTTCAAGAAGGGCGACCGCTGGTTCCGCACCGGCGACCTGATGAAACAGGATGCGGAGGGCTATTTCTACTTCGTGGACCGGATGGGCGACACCTTCCGCTGGAAGGGCGAGAACGTCTCGACCTCCGAGGTCGAACAGGTGCTGATGGATGCGCCCGGCGTCACCGAGGCCATCGTCTATGGCGTGCCGGTGCCGGCCCAGGACGGCAAGGCGGGGATGGCGGCCCTGGTGGTCGAGGGCAAGTTTGACGCCCAGGCCTTCTCCGACCATGTCGAGGCCAAGCTGCCCGCCTATGCCCAGCCCGTTTTCCTGCGCTTGATCAAGTCGGCGGAAACCACCGGCACGTTCAAATACAGGAAGGCCGATCTGGTCGCGGACGGCTTCGATCCCGAAAAGACCGGGACGGCGCTTTACGTGCGCGGCGGCAATACCGGGTATCAGAAGCTGACGGCGGCGGCGCGCACCGCGATCCTGAACGGCGAAGGTCGCCTCTGAGGTCAGGAGACGGCGTTCGCGAAACGCCGTCTTAATGATTAACGGCGATGATCCCGATCTCTCGCGTCAGGATCGTTCGCTTTCATGTTCCAGATCATCGGCATCGTGCTGCTGTTCGGCCTCGTCTTCGGCAGCTACGCCATCTCTGGCGGCAAGTTCGAAGTGATCCTGCACGCCGCGCCCCATGAATTGATGGCGATCGGCGGTGCGGGCATCGCGGCCTTCATGATCTCCAACTCCATGACCGTGATCAAGGGGTCCATGGGGGGGCTGGGCAAATGCTTCGCCGGCCCCAAGTGGAAGAAGCAGGACTACAAGGACCTGTTGTCGCTGCTGTTCCAGCTGACCAAGACCATGAAGTCCAAAGGCGTGGTGGCGCTGGAAAGCCACATCGAAAAGCCCAAGGAATCGGCCATTTTCCAGAAGTACCCCAAGGTGCTGAAGGACCATTTCGCCGTCGACTTCATCTGCGACACTCTGCGGATGATGACGATGAACCTGGAGGATCCGCACCAGGTCGAGGACGCGATGGAAAAGCAGCTCGAAAAGCATCACCACGAGCATCTCGAAAACGCCCACGCCCTTCAGACCCTGGCCGACGGCCTGCCCGCCCTGGGCATCGTCGCGGCCGTGCTGGGCGTCATCAAGACCATGGGCTCGATCACCGAGCCGCCCGAGGTGCTGGGCACCATGATCGGCGGCGCCCTGGTCGGCACCTTCATGGGCGTGTTCCTGGCCTACGGCCTGGTCGGCCCGTTCGCCGCACGCCTGACCGCGATCATCAATGAGGAAGCGGCCTACTACAAGATCATCCAGTCGGTGCTGGTGGCCCACCTGCACGGCAACGCCGCCCAGATCTCGGTCGAGATCGGCCGTGGCGACATTCCTTCGTCCGCCCAGCCGTCGTTCGGCGAGATGGAAGAAACGCTGAACAACATCACCGCGGACTAGGTTTAGTCCGCCGCGGCGCGGCGCCGCCCCGGTCGCGCCTTGCCGGATCGTAACTTGCCCTGACGCGCAAGGCGGCCCTATCGTCCGGGTGCAAGGCGTGCAGCCTCGCGCAAGCTTTCGGAGAAGTCCTCATGCGTATCAAAGCCCTCGTCGCCGCATCGGCTGCGGTCCTGGTCCTGGCCGCTTGCGGCAAGGCGCCTGAAGAAAAGGCCGAGACCGCCCCCGCGACCGACGCGGTCGAGGCTGCCGGCACCGCCGAGGAAGCGGCCCTGACGGTCGATCAGGCCGCCAAGGACGCCGAGGCCGCCGCCAACCAAGCTATCCAGAACGACACCGCCGCCGCCCCGGCGGCAACGACGATGCAGGGCGCGGACGCGTCCGCCGCGGCGCCGTCCCCGACAGCCCCGGCCGAACCGCCGCACGCGCCCGCCGCCCACTAGGGTTCGGTTGCAAGCCATCGATCAGGCCGCCTCGAACGAGGCGGCCTTTTTCGTCTGTGCGACGAAGGTGCTAGAGCCGCGCCATGATCTCCGATGACGACGCCTCGCCGCACCTGACCTGGACCGAAGAGGGCGAGCCGCGCTCGGGCCGGTTCGGGGATGTCTATTTCTCGCGCGATGACGGACTAGCGGAAACGCGGGCGGTGTTCCTGGACGGATGCGGCCTGCCCGACGCCTGGGCCGGACGGGACTGTTTCACGGTGGCGGAGTTGGGCTTCGGCACGGGGCTGAACATCGCCGCCCTGCTGGACCTGTGGCGCCGAACGCGGCCCGAGGGCGGGCGGCTGCATATCTTTTCCATCGAGGGGTTTCCGCTGACGGCGGCCGAGGCGTCGCGGGCCCTGGGCGCCTGGCCGGAGTTGGCGCAGGCAACGCAGGCGCTGATCAACGCCTGGCCGTCCGCGACGCCGGGCTTTCACCGTGTGGACCTGCCGGGCTTCGACGCCGTGCTGGACCTGGCGGTTGGGGATGCGGCCTGGGCGCTGGAGCAGTGGTCGGGAGCGGCCGACGCCTGGTTCCTGGACGGCTTCTCGCCGGCGCTGAACCCCGGCATGTGGTCGCCGCAGGTGATGGCCCTGATCGCCGCGCGGTCTGCGCCCGGCGCGCGCCTGGCCACCTTCACCGTCGCCGGCGCCGTGCGGCGTGGCCTGGCCAAGCAGGGCTTCGTGATCGACAAACGCCCCGGTCATGGCCGCAAGCGCGAGCGGCTGGAGGCGCGTTTGAACTCGACCTTTGCATCTGCGCCGCTTCCCAGCATCGCCGTGATCGGGGCGGGGGTGGCCGGGGCGTCCGTCGTGCGCGCCCTGAAAGATCAGGGCGTGAGGGCCGTGGTGTTCGAGGCCGAGCGGCCGGGCGCGGGCGGATCGGGCTTTCCGGCGGCCCTGGTCACGCCGCGTCTGGATGCGGGCGACATCGGTATCGCCGCCCTGCACGCCCAGGCGCTGGAACGGGCAGGCCATCTCTATGCCGCGACGCCGGACGCCGTGACGGGCCATGGGGTGCTGCAACTGCCCCAGGCGCCGCGCGATGCGGCCCGGTTCGAGAAGATCGCGCGCCAGCCGATCTGGGCCGAGGGGACGATGGTCGTGCTGGACGAAGACGCCGCAGCGGCCTTGGCGGGCGAGGCGACGGCGTCGGGCGGTCTGTCGATGAGGTGCGCCTGTGCAGTGCATCCCGCCGCCGTGCTGTCGGACTGGCTGGGCGATGCGGACATGCGCTCCGAGCGGGTGACGAAACTGGAGCGGATCGACGGCCGCTGGCGGCTGATCGGCGAGGGGTCTGCGGTGCTGGCCGAGGTGGATGCCGTCGTGGTCGCCGCCGGCTGGGGATCGGCCGCCCTGCTGGACGGGCATGATCCGGCGCCGCGCCTGTCGCCCGTGCGGGGGCAGGCGGACTGGGTCGAGGGCGAGGTCACGACCAACGCGATGGCCTGGGGCGGCTATGCCGTCCCGACCGGCCATGGCGTCCTCTATGGCGCGACCCATGACCGGAGCGACACCGACACGGCGCCAACCGCGGAAGACAGCGAGAGAAATCTGGCGACCTTGCGGGCGCGCCTGCCAGGTTTGGCCGACAAGATCGAGGCGGCGGGACAGGTGCAGAGCCGCGCCGCAATCCGCGCCACCACGCCGGATCGTCTGCCCCTGGCGGGGGCTTTGGACGACGGTCTCTATCTGCTAGGCGGGCTGGGGTCGCGCGGCTTCTGCGTCGCGCCTGTGTTGGCGGAGCATGTCGCCGCCCTGATCCTGAACCGACCTTCGCCTATGCCGCGCGATCTGGCGTCGCGCGTTTCGCCGCGCCGGGCGGCGGTCATCCGTAATCACCTTGCGCCCCCGTCTCCGGCAAGCGCAGGATGAGCCGGGGGCTGTTTCGGGAGCCAAACATGCATCGTCTCATCCTGTCCTCGGCCGCCGTCCTGGCGCTGTCGGCCTGTGCGCCATCGCCCGGCGCGACGACGGCCAGCCGCGTCGACGCCACCCAATGTTTCCGGCCCAGCCTGGTGCGGAACTTCAACGCCCCCAACGACCAGACCCTGTATGTGCGCACGTCCAGTTCGGACGTGTTTCAGATCGACAGCACCTTCTGCCGCGACATGACCCGCGCCCTGTCGGTCGCGCTGGAGCCGCTCTCTGGATCGAACCTGTGCGTCGGCGATCAGGCGACCTTGCGCAGCCCGGCGACCGGCCCTGAACCTTGCCGCGTCCGCATCGCCAGAAAGTTGACGGCCGAAGAGATCGCGGCTTTGCCGTCGCGAGATCGGCCCTGATCGGAAAAGCTTTTCAGGACCGTCATGTAGATTGAATTCTTCCGCACACGGGTATGAAATGATCGCCTTGCC
This sequence comes from Brevundimonas sp. TWP2-1, assembly GCF_049897645.1. NCBI lineage: Bacteria > Pseudomonadati > Pseudomonadota > Alphaproteobacteria > Caulobacterales > Caulobacteraceae > Brevundimonas > Brevundimonas sp. TWP2-1. The sequence goes on along the minus strand of NZ_JAFCWR010000001.1, from coordinate 1,756,461 downwards.
TGGGGAGGGAAGAGAATGATCAGAACAATCGGTCTTGCAGCGATTATGGCCACGGCCGCCCTGGCGTCGCCTGCGGCGGCGGAAAGCTGGGCCGCGTTTTCGCGCAGCGACGCCGTCGTCTATCTCGTCGATCTGGACGGTTTGACGCCGGTGGACGGCGTGGCGACCACACGGATGGCGCGGGTGCCGGCGCGCGGCGACGCCGCCGATCTGAGCCATGAAACCGAAGAGGTCATGGTGCGGTGTTCGGACGGCCAGTCGCGCTCGGGCGCGACGGTGACCTATGGGGCGGACGGCGCGGAAACCGATCGCTATTCCGAGGACACGCCGTGGGAAGCGACGCCCAGCGGCGGCGTCTACGGCGGGATCAAGTCCTTCGCCTGCGAGGATATGCGGCCTCAGACCGCCGCCTTCCCGACCATTGCGGCCTTCATCGCGGGCGGACGCGGCCAGTAGGCCGCGTCTCAACCGCCGTCAGACGTCGACCGCCGCGTCCAGGGCGTTTTCCTGGATGAATTCGCGACGGGGCTCGACCACGTCGCCCATCAGCTTGGCGAACAGGTCGTTGGCGTCTTCCTCGTGCTCGACCGAGACCTGCAGCAGGGTGCGGGCGTTGACGTCCAGCGTCGTCTCCCACAGCTGCTCGGGGTTCATCTCGCCCAGGCCCTTGTAGCGCTGGATCGACAGGCCCTTCTTGCCGGCGTCCAGCACCGCGTTCAGCAGGTCCAGCGGCCCGCGAATGGTCGTGGACTTGTCCTTGCGGCGATAGGTTGCGGGCGAGACGAAGACGCCGTCGAACGCCTGGGCGCGTTCGGCTAAACGACGGGCGTCCAGCGACCGGATCAGGGTCTCTTCCAGCACGATGGTTTCCTGCACCGCGCGACGGGTGCGGGTGAAGACCACGGCGCCCTGTTCGCCCGGTGCGCCCGTCCAGTCGCCGTCGCCTTCTTCGGCATAGAGGTTCAGGCGCACGGCGGCGGCGGCTGATGCGGTCGCCATGTCCGAGGTTTCGGCGAACAGGCCGGCGAGCGCCGCCTGTTCGATGGCGAAGGCCGGGGCGCGCTGGCTGAGGCGATCAACGCCGGCGCTGAAGCTCTTGGCCTCGCGCACCAGGGATTGCAGGTCCAGGCCCAGGCGGCGTTCGCCGGTCGACAGGTCCAGCTCGGCCTCGGACGAGCCTTCCTCGATCAGGTAGGAGTCCATCTCGGACTGATCCTTGAGGTAGCGGGACTGCTTGCCCTTGGCGACCTTATAGAGCGGCGGCTGGGCGATATAGACGTGGCCGCGCGTGATCAGTTCGGGCATCTGCCGATAGAAGAAGGTCAGCAGCAGGGTGCGGATGTGGGCGCCGTCGACGTCGGCGTCCGCCATCAGGATGATCTTGTGATAGCGCAGCTTGTCGGCGTTGAAGTCGTCGCGGCCGATGCCGGTGCCCAGGGCCAGGATCAGCGTCCCGATCAGTTCCGACGACAGCATCCGGTCGAAGCGCGCGCGCTCGACGTTCAGGATCTTGCCGCGCAGGGGCAGGACGGCCTGGTTCTCGCGGTTGCGCGCCTGTTTGGCCGAACCGCCGGCGGAGTCGCCCTCGACGATGAACAGTTCGGACTTGGCGGGATCGCGCTCCTGGCAGTCGGCCAGCTTGCCCGGAAGGCTGCTGATCTCCAGCGCCGACTTGCGGCGGGTCAGGTCGCGGGCCTTGCGGGCGGCTTCACGGGCGGAGGCGGCCTCGATGATCTTGGCGACCACCTGCTTGGCCTCGACCGGATGTTCCTCGAACCATTGCGAAAGACCCTCGGAGCACAGGCCCTCGACGGCCGGGCGCACCTCGGACGAGACCAGCTTGTCCTTGGTCTGGCTGCTGAACTTGGGATCCGGCACCTTGACCGACAGGACGCAGGTCAGGCCCTCGCGGGCGTCCTCGCCGGTGACCGAGACCTTCTCCTTCTTGCCGGCGCCCGAGCTCTCGATATAGCCGCCCATGATGCGGGTCAGGCTGGCGCGGAAGGCCGACAGGTGGGTGCCCCCATCCCGTTGGGGGATGTTGTTGGTGAAGCACAGCATGGTCTCGTGGTAGCTGTCGTTCCACCACAGGGCGAGATCGATCTCGATCCCTTCCTTCTTGCCGCGAATGACGATGACGTCCTTCAGGATCGGCGTCTTGGACTTGTCGAGGTGGCGCACGAAGGCCTCCACGCCGCCCTCATAGTGCAGCAGGATCTCGACCGGCTCGGCGCCGCGATGGTCCGACAGCTTGATCACAACGCCCGAGTTCAGGAATGCCAGCTCGCGCAGGCGATGCTCCAGCGTCTTCAGGTCGAAATCGATGTGGCTGAAGGTCGTGACCGACGGATAGAAGGTGACTTCGGTGCCGCTCAGGGCCTTGCCGGTGTCCTCGCGGATCGGGGCGTCGCCGGTGATCTCCAGCGCCTTGACCGTGTCGCCGCGCTCGAACCGCATCTGGTGCGCCTTGCCGTCGCGATAGATCTTCAGCTCAAGCCAATCGGACAAGGCGTTGACGACGGACACGCCCACGCCGTGCAGGCCGCCCGAGACCTTGTAGGAGTTCTGGTCGAACTTACCGCCCGCGTGCAGCTGGGTCATGATGACCTCGGCCGCCGAGACGCCTTCGCCTTCGTGAATTCCGGTGGGAATGCCGCGGCCGTTGTCGGTCACGGTGACCGAGCCGTCGGCGTTCAGGATGACTTGGACCAGGTCGGCGTGGCCGGCCAGGGCCTCGTCGATGGCGTTGTCCACCACCTCATAGACCATGTGATGCAGGCCGGAGCCGTCGTCGGTGTCGCCGATATACATGCCGGGACGTTTGCGCACGGCGTCCAGGCCTTTGAGAACCTTGATGGAATCGGCGCCGTATTCGGGCATGTCGGCAATCGGATCGGTCATGAAGTCATTGGCTCTGAAGTCCCGACCGGGACGGGGATAGAGCGCCGCGTGGAGCACTCGAATCGACGGCGGAGTCGCACCGCGCCGAAGCCCGCAACATATAGGAAATTTGACGGGAATTGCGAGCGAAACGGCGGCTCAGCGCCGTGTTTGCGACCGATGAATTCCAGTCAGTTCGGAAACGTCGTGTCGGCGAAAGCCTGAGCCAGATCGCGGCGTGTGTGGAGAATGCGCCATACCACGACCTCATGCTCCACGGGTGCGTAGCAGATCAGGTAGGGGAAGCCTCGCAACGTCCATGTCCGAAGGTCCGGGATGCCCAAGGCGCCGCCGACAATCGGTGATCCGGCCTCAGGCGCTGCGGCCAGAACGACATAGGCCGCGTCCAGAGCGTGGACGAAGCGCACTGCCGTATCGAAGCTCGCCTCCTGGACGTAATGATCGACGATGATGTCGAAGTCGCGATCAGCGCTGCTCAGCGAGCGGATCGCGTATGATCTCACCCTTGGCCACGCCGAGCGGTTTCGATGCGATCCAGGCGACGTTTGAAATAGTCAGCATCGACGGTTTCACCGGGACCGGAGTCTCGACCTTCGATCAGCATGTCGCGGACACGCTGTTTCTCCTGTTCCAACTGCACCAGAGCCAGAACGTAGTCGCTGTCGGCTGGCAGGCCCTGGTCGGCGACCTGAGCGTCGATGAACGCCTTCAATGAATCCGACAGGGAAAGGGTCATCGTCGCCATGTCCGGAAGATAACGGAACGGCGAACCGTCGGCAATCTAGTCGGTTTCCAGCGCGCCGCCGGCGACTTGGACGAACTGGGCGCGGCCTTCCAGACCGGCGAACAGGTCGCGTTCGGTGCCGGTCATGAAGGCCTGGAGGTTCAGCGCGACGATCTCGTCGAACAGGGCCGCGCGGCGGCGTTCGTCGAGGTGGGCGGGGGCCTCGTCCAGCAGCAGGACGGGGCGGGCGGCCCCGGCGACGGCCTGATCTGACAGGCGGGTGATCTGGGCTAGGATCAGGTTGAGGACCAGGGCCTTCTGCTCGCCCGACGACCCCTCGGCGGCGGGGCGCTGTTTCTCGCGGTGCAGCGCCGTCAGGTCGGTGCGGTGCGGGCCGAACAGGGAGCGGCCGGCGGCGCCGTCGCGGGCGCGGGCCTTGGCCAGGCCTTCGCGGATCGCGGCGGCGATCTCGTCTTCCTCGGCGCCGTCCTCGGCCATTTGTTCGGCGGGACCGTCTAGCCCCAGGTCGGCCTGGGGGAAGGGACGGTCGCGGCGGGCGTCGATGGCGGCCTGGAGCGCGTGCAGGGCGGCGACGCGGGCGATGGCGGCGCGGGCGCCTGACTCGCCCAGGCGCAGCTCCAGCGCGTCCAGCCAGACCGGGTCGGCTTCGCGTCCGTCGGCCGCATCGTTCAGCAGGCGCAGCCGTTCGCGGAGGGCCTTTTCATAGTTCGAGACGCTGGCGGCGTGATCGGGATCGGCGGCGAAGACCAGCCGGTCGAAGAATTTCAGCCGCTCGGCCCGCGCATCCGAGAACAGCCGATCCTGTTCCGGCGTGGCCCAGACAGGGCGTAGATAGTCCAGCAATCGCCCCGGCTGGGCCGTCTCGCCGTCGATCCGCACGATGCGCCGCGCCGCGCCCGCCGTCTGGACGCCGGTGCCGAGCCGCGTCTCGTCGTCCAGTTCGACCATGACGGCCCAGGCGCGGCCGGTCGCCTCGCCGGGCTCACGACGACCCATCTCGGCGGCCGTCGCGCCGCGCAGCCCCTTGCCCGGCGTCAGCAGGCTGATCGCCTCCAGCAGATTGGTTTTCCCCACCCCGTTTGGCCCATGCATCACCACGGGGCCGGAGGTCATCTCCAGCCGTGCGCTCGCATAGGAGCGGAAGTCGGTGAGGGTGAGGGTTTGGATCAATCTGTAGGCTCAGAGGGCGCCGTACCGACGGAGCCACTCGTCAAACGTAGCGCGAAGGTCATGCACCGAACCCTGCCAGCCCATGCCAACCGAAGCGTCCAGATCAAGGGACGGCTTGTCCCAGGCGTCTACGGTGGCGACGCCGGGCCGGTAACGCCAGCCGACGTGTTCACGATGATTGTTCGAGTCATGGGCTATGCCGAACGCTTCGACGTCTCGCCAGCGTGTGAAGCGGACCCCCGCCTCGTCCTTGATCGTGAAGCCAGCTGAGGTCAGCACCATGGTCGGCTTCAGAAAAAAGCGGCGTGTCAAAAGGTGGGCGACATATCCGAGCCAAAGCGCCATCGCGACATACATCAGTGCGATGAGCCAGAACGACCAACTGCTTGCAAGTCTCGTCCATACCGTCAGCCCCTGGCCGCTTGGAGCTGCCATGGCCGTAATCCAGATCGGCAGGGCGAACAGTGCGAAAAAGCAGCACCAGATCAATAGTAGCGGCCCAAGCGCTTTTCGTGTGTCCGTGCGCACCGTCAAAGACATTGGAAGGTCTGTTCCGTCCTGACCGCCGTCCCGATGCGCAGCGCTTCTCTCTTCTTGAAAGACTAGGGGGTCGGAATGGCACGATCTCCAATCTTCCAGCGTCGCACAAACGGCGTCTGGCCCACCTTGCCAGCCGAGGCCGAAATCGCCATCCAGTGTCGTCGCCACCGAACTCTTTATGCGTTTTTCGCTACGGAAATCGTCACTGTAGTCCCATCCGACCACACCCTCTTGGCCCAACACGGGCGTTTCGACGCGGAACTTCCTCACCCGTTCCCAGAGAAGGAAATGCGTGCGACCGTTGACCCGGAAGCCGATGCCGCGATGACCGGGGGCGATATAATCTCCCCAGAACAGCGACCGTATCGCTTCGCCGCATAGAGCGAGCATCACCAAACCTGGTGCAACGATTATGACCGCGTCGGTAATGGAACTCGTGAAGGAGCGAAGAAATTCTTCGCGACCCTCAAGGCTCGAAAACCAAGCGTAAATGCCGACGTAAGCGCCAAGACCCAAGAACGAGATCACGAGCGGAGTCCAAATTCTCCACCTCGCTTTTTTGATCACCGTTCCGCCATGCCCATGGCTATCAGACACGCAGCGGCATCAGCACATACTGAACGCCCGGATCGGCCGGGTCGAGGACCAGGGTGGGTGAGGCTGGGTCGGCGAAGCGGAAGGCGGCGTTTTCGCCGGTGATCTGGCCGGCGACGTCCAGCAGGTAGCGGGCGTTGAAGCCGATCTCGAACGGCTCGTCGGAATAGCCGATCTCGACCTCTTCCTCGGCCTGGCCGGCTTCCATGTTGCGGACGGTCAGCTTTACGCGGTCGTTGTCGAAGGCCAGTTTCACCGAACGGCTCTTCTCGGCCGAGATGGTGGCGACGCGGTCGACGGCCTTGGCGAACAGGGCGTTGTCGATGTCGGCCTGTTTGTCGTTGCCCTTGGGAATGACGCGCAGATAGTCGGGGAAGGCGCCGTCGATGACCTTGGACGTCAGGGACGCCTCGCCCATCTGGAAGCGGATCTTCTGGGCCGAGACGGTGACCTCGACCGGGCCGCCGGCGTCGTCCAGCAGGCGGCGGACCTGATCGATGGTCTTGCGCGGCACGATGACGCCGGGGCCGCCGGCCGCGCCCTCGGGCGCCGGGGTCTCGGCCAGGGCCAGACGGTGACCGTCGGTGGCGACGGCGCGCAGCAGGGGCACGCCGGCCTCCGACACCGTGTGCAGATAAAGGCCGTTCAGATAGTAGCGGGTTTCCTCGGTCGAGACCGCGAACCGGGTCTTGTCGATCAGGCGGGCCAGGTCTTCCTTTGGCATGACATAGGAGGCGCCGGCGCTGTCGGTGGACATGACGGGGAAGTCGCCCGCCGGCAGGACCGGCAGGTTGAAGCGCGACCGACCGGCCGAGACGACCAGGCGCGGATCGTCGCCCGAATAGAGCAGCGAGACCTCGGCGCCTTCCGGCAGCTTGCGGACGATTTCATACAGGGTGTGGGCGGGGGCCGTGATCTGGCCCTCTACCTGCACCTGGGCCTCGGCCTCGTCGACCATCTCCATGTCCAGATCGGTGGCGGCGAAGGCCAGCCGGTCGCGCCCTGCGGACAGCAGGACGTTGGACAGGATCGGAATGGTGTTTCGACGTTCGACGACGCTCTGGACGTGGCCCAAGGCCTTGAGGAGCGCGGATCGTTCGATGGTCAGCTGCATGTCGTCTCGCCCGGCGCGGCCGATTCGCAGATGGCCGCGGTTAAGTGACCTTGGACACTAGCGGATTAGGCGCATGCTGCAAGGAAGTGGCGTGTGGTTAGTGGCGAGTGGCGAGTGGATAATGGGGGCAAGTCGGCAATACGGGGAGATTTTCCCTCGCTCGCCACCCGTCACTCGCCACTCGACACTTAAAATCAGCCGCGAAGCTTGCGCGTCAGGGCCTCGACGTCGCGGGCGATCTGGTCGTCCTGCGGCATCAGCTCTTCGATCTTGCGCACGCCATGCAGGACCGTGGTGTGATCGCGACCGCCGAAACGACGGCCGATGTCGGGGTAGGAGCGGGTCGTGTGCTGCTTGCACAGATACATGGCGATCTGGCGGGGACGGGCGACTGCACGGGTGCGGCGCTCGCTGAGCAGGTCGGCCTGTTTCATGTTGAAGTGGTCGGCGACCGTCTTCTGGATCTCGTCCACGGTGATGCGGCGCTCGGGTCCGCCGCGCATGGCGGCGCCCAGCAGGGTCGAGGCCTCGTCCACCGAGACGGAAGAGAGGCGCGATCCGGCGGCGGCGGCCAAGGTGTTCACGGCGCCCTCAAGCTCGCGCATCGAGCCGGGGGTGCGATCCACCAACTGGGCCAGAACTTCGGGGTTGGCCTCGCCCTGAACGACGCCCAGGGCCGACAGGGCCTTCAGACGGTTCTGGGCCACAGCGATCTTCAGCTCGCGGTCGCCCGCCTCGACCGGGCAGGTCAGGCCGGCGGCGAGGTGGCTGCGCAGGCGCGGCTCGACCTCGGTCAGGGCCAGGGGCGCGCGATCGGCCGAGAAGACGATCCGCTTGCCGTCCTCGATCAGGGCCGTCAGGGTCGAAAGCAGTTCTTCCTGGGTCGAGGTCTTGCCGCCCACGAACTGGACGTCGTCCAGCAGCAGCATGTCGGCCGAGCGCAGGCTCTCCTTGAAGGCGGCGGTCGATCGGTCCTGCATCGCCTTGACGAAGGTGGACAGGAAGCGTTCGGCGGTCAGATAGACCACCTTGGCCTCGGGCCGCAGGCGCTGGGCTTCCCAGGCGATGGCGTTCAGCAGGTGGGTCTTGCCGTAGCCGTAGGGGCCGCAGAAGAAGACGGGGTTGAAGTGACCGTCGGCCCAGCTGGCGACCTGTTTGGCGATGGCCAGAGCGAAGGCGTTGCCCTGACCCTCAACGAAGCTGTCGAAGGTCAGGCGGTCCTGCAAGCCGGCGGCGCGCACGGCGCGGGCGCCGTCCGCGCTTATGGGGGCGGCGGGCGCGATATGGGGCGTCGAGGCGAAGGCGGCCAGGCGCGGGGCGGCGTCCACCACATTGCCGGCCAGAACGGCGGAGGCCGGCGGGGCCGAACCCACTTCGGCGCGGCAACGCACCTCAAGGCGGCGGTTCAGGCCGTCCAGGCCCAGCCACAGCTCGTTCATGCGGCGCAGGGCGTTCTTGCGCACCCAGTCGCGGGCATAGGCGGTGGGGGTGACCAGGATCAGGCCGCCGGCGTTGTCCAGCCGGACCGCCGACGGGGCGATGTAGGACGAGAAGGGGCCGTCGCCGATCTCGGCGCGCAAACGCAGAGAGGCCTCGCTCCAGATGCGGTCCGGGTCCGTCATTCCCGACGTCTTCGTTCCGCCCGCCATCGCCGTTGCGCCCCCAACCATCTTGCCCGCCCAGTCCAAAACCAAATCCGACCTTCCGCGACTTCAGGGCGATGGTTCAGGGACGACTTCTCCTGCGCCGAAAAGCGATGCTTTTCGGACGGGGTCGAACCTCTGGACAGACATCTCCCGCCGACGCGAAACCAAGTCCCGCGCCGTCTTCATCCGTGCTGGGATGGAAGTGCGTTAGAGGCCAAAACTTACGCTGCGAGCCGGGTGGGTCAACGCTGATTCGTTGGTCGATTCGCAGTTAAATTGTTTGACTCCGTCAAACCCTGATCCTGCTTGGAATTTCCGGCGAACTGTCGCTCGACGAGCGACGATTTCAAAAATGCACCTTAGCGACACAACGCAAAACGCCGAAGGAGCATGCGCTCCTTCGGCGTTGATATTGCTTCGTAATCCCACAACGGAACAGCGACAGCTGCTCCGTCTGCGTCGGATTAAATTTGGCTCAGGCGGCCGACAGCTTCTTCAGCTGGGCGGCCAGGCGCGACACCTTGCGCGAGCCGGTGTTCTTGTGAACGACGCCCTTGGAGACTGCGCGCATCAGCTCGGATTGAGCTTCAACGAAAGCGGTCTTGGCGACGGCGGCGTCGCCGCCGGCCAGAGCTTCCTGGAACTTGCGCAGATAGGTGCGGACGCGCGAACGGCGCGCCTTGTTCACTTCGGTACGCGCTTCGATCTTGCGGATCGCCTTGCGGGCGCCGGGGTTGTTGGCCATGTCAAACCTTCGAACGGAAAACGCCGCGGAGCACACGTCCACGGCGCGGAAATCTCAAGAGGGCGGGCCTATAGCCGAAAGCCCGGGGGCGGTCAACGCGGAGTCTTGGCCGGATCGACTCTCTATCCCGCAGGACGCCGCAGCGGACCGTCGCGGCGCCGGTTGATAAACCTTATTCAACGAACGGTGTGGCAGGGTCTGGACGAACCGGAACCCGCATGTCCAGATTCTCAGTCTCGCTTACTGTCGCCCTCGTTCTGACCGGGCTGTTTGTCCCCATCTCGCTGGCTCGGGGCCAGGCTTCCGCGTCGGCCCGCACGCCATTGGCCTTGGCGCAGGCGGTGGAACGCCGTGCGGGTGCGACGGATTTCGCGGCGCTGGAATCCTTTGGCCGTGAGGCCATGGAACGGCGCGACCGCGAGGGGCTGAACCGACTTTATCATGTGGCCTGGATTTTGTTGAACCAGGGCGAGTTCGATCGCGCCGAGGCCTGGAACGACCGGCTGGCGCAGGCCGCTCGTCGCCAGGGCGACAAGCGATATATGCAGATCGCTCATCTGAATGCCCTGACGCTGCGTTACGATCAGGGCGACACGGCCGCCGCTGAGGAGATGCGGCGCATCTCCGAGACCGAGCAAGACTGGTTCGCACGCACCCACGCCATACGCATCTGGGCCCTGGCCTTGATGGATCAGGACAAGATCGGCGAGGGACTGAGCCTGCTGACCAACGCGGACGCCCTGATCCCGGACAACGCGCCCTATGCGAACGCGGCGCGAGCGGGACTGTGGGAGATGACCGGCATCGGCCTGCTGAAGCTGAACGACATCACGGGCGCCACTGCCGCCTTCGGTCGGTTCGAGATCGATTTCGCCAACCCGGCCTATCCGCGGCCGGATTTCGACGCCGTCTACAATCTGGCCAGGCTGTCGAGCCAGATCGGCGACGCCGCCCAGGCGCAGCGCCTGTATCTGATCCACCACCGTCTGACGCAGCGGGCAGGGTTGCCCAGTCTATCGGTCTATGACGCCAATCTGTGCGCCATCGTCGCCGAGGCCCGACAGGCGCCAGGGGATGTTCTGCAGTGTCTGGCCCCTTATGGCGAGGACCTGGGCGAAGCCTCCTTCCTCGCTGCTCATCTGCTGCCCGCACGGGCGATCGCCCGTGCGCAGACGGGACAAATCGCCGAAGCGCGCCGCGACCTTGAGCAGATGCGCCGGCGCCAGGCCGGAGGCGCTGTGCGTGACGAGGGGGCTTCGGAGCTTCCGCATGTGGAGGCGGAAATCTTGTTCGCCGAAGGACGCCCGTCCGAGGCCTATGAAAGACTGCGAGAGCATGCCCGCCTGGACAAGATCGCGGACGCCAGCCGCTTCAGCGCGGGTATTCGCCAGGTCACCGGCGACATGCAGCAGCAGCTGACCCGCCGCCGCGAACAACTGGAGACCGCGCGCGCCAACACCCAGTTGCAGGGCGACATCATCGAAACGCAGAGATGGCTGATGGGGATCGCCGCCGTCTTTGGCCTGGTATCGGTCTTCGGCCTTGTGTGGCTCTGGCGTCAGTCGCGGAGGCTGCGGATCGCGCAACGACGCGCGGAAGAGGCGAGCCGGTCGAAATCGGAGTTCCTGGCCAATATGAGCCATGAAATCCGCACCCCGCTGAACGGGGTCGTGGCAATGGCCGACGCCCTGTCTCGCGCGGGCCTCGATCCCCGCGAGCGAGAGATGGCCGAGGTGATCCACGCTTCGGGCATCACCCTGGAACGCCTTCTGTCCGACATTCTGGATACGGCCAAGATCGAGGCGGGCCAGATTTCGCTGGAGCGCGCCACCTTCGATCTCGGCGACACGGTGCGCGGCGTGGCGGCCCTCTACCGTCCTCGCGCCGAGGAAAAGGGCGTGAATCTGCGTCTGGAGGTCGAGCCGGCGCTGGACGTCGCCGTCGAGGGGGATGTGGTGCGGGTGCGCCAGGTCCTGTCCAATCTCATTTCCAATGCGATGAAGTTCACCGAACGGGGAGAGGTGGCGATCGCTGTGACGTCCGCCGGCGATGGGCGGGTGAGATTTTCCGTGACGGACACCGGCTGCGGCTTCGACGCCGAACAGAAGAGCCGCATCTTCTCGCGCTTCCAGCAGGCGGACGGATCGATCACGCGCCGGTTCGGCGGCACGGGCCTGGGGCTGACGATCTCGCGCGATCTGGTCGAGCTGATGGGCGGTCAGCTGGAATGCGACGGCGAACCGGGCGTCGGCGCCCGGTTCTGGTTCGAGATTCCGCTCGCGCCCGCCGTCGAGGCGCCGGTGTCGGCGCCGGACGAGCCGGCGGCGGAGATGGTCTTTCCCGCGCGCATCCTTTTGGCCGATGACCATCCGGCGAACCGCAAGGTCATGGAGATCATGCTGGGCGGCCTGCCGACCGAACTGGTCCTGGTCGAGGACGGGCATCAGGCGGTGGAGGCCTACCGCAACGGCGGCTTCGACCTGGTGCTGATGGACATGCAGATGCCGGTCATGGACGGGCTAAGCGCCACCCGCGCCATCCGCAGGATGGAAGTGGAACAAGGCCGGGCGCGCACGCCCTTGGTCATGCTGACGGCCAACGCCTTGGCCGAACATATCGAAGCGGGCCGCGCTGCGGGGGCGGACGGTCACCTTTCCAAGCCGATCACTCTGCCGACCTTGATCGCCGCAGTGGCCGCGGCCGTGGAAAAGGTGCGAGGGTCCGAGCCGAAGTCGCCGACCTGAGCGTTGAGCAATCCGCTCGCGCCTTTGCAGAGGAAATAGGTGTTCAGGCGCGAAATACTCGCGCCTGATGCTGCCCTTGATTGAGGAAGTCGCACGCCAAGCGGTGATTTAAACGGCGCAGATCGCGCTTTCCGTCGCGACTTTTTTCACTGTGTTGAAAGCCTGCAACGCTTTCTGTTTCTTCATGAATTGTGTCGTTTTACGGCCATGTTTGTACCGTCCTGCAAGGGGCTGAATTCGTTTCCCGGACCGTCGTTCCATGACCCAGATCGCGCTTATGTTGTTGGCGCTGGCCCCTACGGCCGGCGTCACCCAGACCACACCGGCCCAGACGCCGCAGGAAGATCCCACTGTGGTTCTGCCCGAGATCGAGGTCACGGCGGCGCGGCGTGGCGTGGCCCTGGGCGGGCAGGAGCCGATCGTCTCCTATGACGCCGCCCAGATCCAGGCGTTCGGCGCGACCAATATCGGCGAGCTGATCACGCTGCTGGAAGCCCAGACCCGCAGCGCGCGCGGCGGGTCTCCGGTCTTCCTGGTCAATGGACGCCGCATCTCGGGCTTCCGCGAGATCCGCGGCATTCCGCCCGAGGCGATCGAGCGTTTCGACGTCCTGCCGGAAGAGACGGCCCTGTCCTATGGCTACAGCGCCAATCAGCGGGTGGTGAACATCGTCCTGAAAGCGGACTTCAAGTCCCTGACGGCCTCGGTCAACGTCAGCCGGCCGGAGCAGGGCGGTCGCACCACGACCGCCAGCGAGAACAACGTCCTGCGCATCGCCGGGGGCGACCGCTGGTCGCTGGACATCAACGGCACGACCGCCAACACCCTGTTCGAGACCGAGCGCGATATCGACCGTAGCGCCACGGCCGGTGGAGCGACCGGTGAAGAGGCGAACGCCTATCGGACCCTGCTGCCCAAGACCGACGAGGTTTCGGTCGCCGGTACCTACAAGCACGACCTGAACGACAAGGTCGGAATGACGCTGAGCGGCAGTCTGGAGGACTCCAGCAGCTTCAGCTACCAGGGCCTGCCCAACCTTCTGCTGAACGTGCCGGGGACCAATCCCTTTTCGCCGTCCGGCCAGGACGAGACCCTGTTCAGCTATCTGGACTTGCCCGGCTCCCTGACGCGCAAGACCGATACCCGCACCGCCGAGCTGGGAACGGTCTTCGACGGCTATGTGGGCGACTGGCGCTGGACGGCGACGGGGGAATACAGCCGCGTCGAGACCGACACCTCAACCGGGCGGGGCGTGGATGAACTCGCGCTGCAGGCCTTGACCGCGGGCGACCTGACGGTCAACCCCTTCGGCGATCTGACCAGCCGGGCCACGGTCAATCCACGCGACACCGCCAACTCGCTGGCTCAGACGGCGACGGCGGAACTGGTGCTGAACGGCCGGCCGTACGAGCTGCCGGCGGGGGACATCACCTCGACCTTCAAGGTGGGCGCCGGCTATCAGTCGCTGGACTCCGAGAGCGTGCGCTCCGGCGTGGCCGTGGATCGGTCGCAGTCGCGCAACTCGGGCAATGTCCAGGCCAACTTCGACCTGCCGATCTCCAGTGTCGATCGCGGCATCCTGCCCAAGATCGGCGACCTGTCGGCCAATGTGAACCTGGCCTATCAGGAACTGTCCGACTTCGGCGGCGTCACCGCCGTCGGCGCGGGCCTGAACTGGTCCCCGGTCGAGCGTCTGTCGCTGTCGGCCAACTATTCCGACGAGGGCAAGGCGCCGACTGTCCAGCAGTTGAACGACCCGACGATATCGACGCCCAACACCCCGGTCTTCGACTTCCGCAACAGCCAGACCGTCGAGATCAACCAGATCACAGGCGGCGACCCCAATCTGAAGGCCGAGGATCGGCGCATCCTGAAGCTGGGCATGAACTGGCAGCCCGTGTCGGCCCAGGATTTCCGGCTGAACCTGGCCTATACTCGCACCGAGGCGGATAACGAGATTTCCAGCTTCCCCGCCATCACCCCGGACCTGGAAGCGGCCCTGCCGGATCGGTTCGTGCGCGACGCCGACGGCAATCTGCTGTCTATCGACGCCCGGCCGCTGAACTTCTTCAAGCGCGAGCAGCAGGACGTGCAGTGGGGCTTCAACTTCTCGCGTCCCTTCGGCAAGCCGAACCCGGCAGAGGCCGGTCAGCGGCCGGGCGGCGGACGCCCTGGCGGCGGCATGATGATAACTGGCCCAGGCGGTCCTGGAGGCCCTGGCGGCGGCGGACGGATGCGCGGCTCGCGCGGGCCGGGGATGCAGCCGGGCCAAGGCATGTTCAACCTGTCGCTGACCCACACCTGGCGGGTTCAGGACGAGGTCGTGATCCGCGAGGGGCTGGCGCCGCTGGATCTGCTGGACGGAGACTCGATCTCGGGTTCAGGCGGTCAGTCGCGCCATGAGGTCCAGCTTCAGACCGGCCTGTTCAAGAATGGGCTGGGCGCCTTCGTCAACGCCAACTGGCGTGCGGGCACCACGGTCAACGGCGACGCCTTGGGCTCGCCCGACCTGGATTTCTCGGGACGCACGACGGTCAATCTGTTCGCCTTCGCCGATCTGACCCAGCGCACGTCGTGGGTCGAACGCTTCCCGTTCCTGAAGGGGACGCGGATCGGGTTCGGGGTTCAGAACATCTTCGACGACCGAGTTTCGGTGACCAGCAGCGACGGCGCTACGCCGATCAACTATCAGCGCGATTATCTGGACCCGCAGGGCCGCGTCTTCCGCATCAACCTGCGCAAGATACTGTTTTAAGAGACGAAGGGGCGGGCTGCGGCCCGCCTTACGGCCAGACGGTCGCCAGCGCGATCATCACGACGGCGGCGGCGAGCGCCAGGGGAAAGAACAGACGGTCTGACATCGGTCGACTGTTACCTTCGTGCGTCCGATGCGACAAGCGAGGCGACGGCTTGATCCTGGTGAGCCTTGACCGACTTCGGAGGGCGTCCTACCCCGAAAGACCGTTTCGCGAAGGACCGACCGAATGCCGCGCCTGATCCTGCTCCGCCATGGCCAGAGCCAGTGGAACCTCGAAAACCGCTTCACCGGCTGGGTCGACGTCGATCTGACGGCGGAGGGCGAGGCCCAGGCGCGTCACGGCGGCGAGCTGATCGCCGAGGCCGGGTTCAAGCCGGCGGTCATGTTCACCTCGGTCCTGACGCGCGCAAAGCGGACCGGCGCCCTGGCCCTGCAGTCGGCGGGCCTGACCGATGTGCCGGTGATCGAGGACTGGCGTCTGAACGAGCGCCACTACGGCGGGCTGACGGGTCTCAACAAGGCCGAGACGGCGCAGAAGCACGGCGAGGACCAGGTCAAGGTCTGGCGCCGCAGCTATGACGTGCCGCCGCCCCCGCTGGCGCCCGGCGGCGAGTTCGATTTCGAGGCCGACCCTCGCTATGCCGGCAAGGCCATTCCCGACACCGAAAGCCTGAAGACCACGCTGGATCGGGTCAAACCCTATTGGGACGCCGAGATCGCGCCGCGCCTGAAGGCCGGCGAGGACGTGCTGATCGCCGCCCACGGCAACTCTCTGCGGGCCATCGTCAAACTGCTGTTCGGCGTGCCGGACGACCAGATCGTCGGCGTCGAAATCCCCACGGGCAATCCGCTGGAGATCGACCTGGACGCGAACCTGAAGCCCACCGCCGCCCGCTATCTCGACGCCGCCCGCGCCGAAGCGCTGCCGACCGCATCATGAGCTGGAGCGACGCCGACCAGGCCTTCATGGCCCAGGCCATCGCCCTGGCGACCGGACGAATGGGCGAGACCTGGCCTAATCCGGCGGTCGGCTGCGTCATCGTCAAGGACGGCCGGGTGATCGCCCAGGCCGCCACCGCGCCGGGCGGCCGCCCCCACGCCGAGGAGCAGGCCGTGCCTGCCGCCGGCGCCGAGATCGTCGGTTCGACCGTCTATGTCACCTTGGAGCCGTGCGGCGCCCGGTCGTCGGGCCGCAAGTCCTGCGCCCACTTCCTGACCGAGGCGGGCGTGGCGCGCGTCGTCATCGCCTGTCTGGACCCGTCGCCCTTCGCCGCAGGCCGGGGGACCGAGCGCCTGCGCGCCCAGGGCCTGACCGTCGAGACCGGTCTGATGTGCGAGGAAGGCGCCTACCTGTGCGAAGGCTTCCTGCATCGGCTGGAAACCGGACGGCCCATGGTGCGGATCAGCGAGGACGGCGTCGGCTTCGACGGCCGCTTCGTCGCCTCGCCCAAGGCCGATCTGGTCACCGAGCTGAAGCGGCTAGGCGAGGCCGGTTACACCCGCCTGTGGACCGGCCCCGGCGAGCTGGCCGAGGCGCTCGAAGAGCAGGGCCTGCTCAGCGTCTGACAACCGCCTGTCGTTCAAGGGTTTCTTAAGTCAGACGGGCGCAATGTGTCGAAATGGCACTGGCGGAACCCATCGTGAGAAAACGCCTGACGCAGGCGGAGCTGGACCTGGTCTGCGCCCGGCATGACCGGCTGTTCCAGGCCCGCCCCGGCGGCGCCCGTGCTGTCTTCGCCTGGATGGACCTGTCGGGCCTCAGCCTGAAGGGCCGCAATCTCGCCGACGCCGATTTCGCCGCCGCCTGCCTGGAAGGCTGCGACCTGACGGGGGCCAAGCTCGACAACGCCAACTTCTTCGGCGCGGATATGCAGGACGCGATCCTGGCCGAGGCAAGCCTGCGTCGCGCGGATCTGCGCGGGGCCTGTCTGCGCGGCGCGGACCTGTCGGGCGCCGACATGTTCGAAGCCGACCTGCGCGAAGGCACCATCGCCGCCGCCGACGCCAAACTGGGCTTCAAGGTCATCGAGCCGCGCCATCGCGAAGAGACCGAGGCAGTCGGCGCCAACCTGTCCGGCGCCAATCTGCAACGCTCCAAGATGTCGGGCGTCATCGCCATGAAGGCCGACTTCTCCGGCGCGGTGATGAAGGACTGCAAACTGGTCCGGGCCAATCTGAAACAGGCCAATTTCCGCGGCACGGACCTCGCCGGCGCCGATCTGTCCGGCGCGGACCTGTCGGGCGCCGATCTGCGCGACGCCATCCTGGTGGGCTGCAAGATGACCATGTGGCGCGCCGACGGCGCTGACATGCAAGGCGCGCTGACGGACAACAAGTCCGCCTGCGAATCCGTGGACCGGATGCCCGCCGCCGAAATGCTGCGCGAACACGCCCGCTGGTGCGAGACGGGTGGATCGGAGGGGCAGCCTTCGGTCTTCGACGGCGTCGATCTGCGCCCGCTGAAGTCGATCACGGGACTGAACCTGACCGCCCTGTCGGCCAAGGGGGCGGTC
Organism: Brevundimonas sp. TWP2-1; assembly: GCF_049897645.1. Taxonomy (NCBI): domain Bacteria; kingdom Pseudomonadati; phylum Pseudomonadota; class Alphaproteobacteria; order Caulobacterales; family Caulobacteraceae; genus Brevundimonas; species Brevundimonas sp. TWP2-1. The sequence continues at coordinate 1,738,991 of NZ_JAFCWR010000001.1, read as the reverse complement.
TTTTACGGCCTGGACATGGAGGGGGTGCAGCTACAGGGCGCCCAGCTCGAAAACGCCGATCTGAGGTCCGTCAAACTGCGACGCGCCGACCTACGTGGAGCGCGCCTGAAGGGCGCAAGGCTGAACGGCGCGGACATGCGCGAGGCGCAGCTGGGGCCGTTGCTGATCGCCGCCGATCGTTTGATGCCGGCCGATCTGACGGGGGCGGTGCTGCGGGGTGCGGACCTATCGGGCGCCGATCTGAAGCGCGCGGTGCTGGTCGGCGCCGACCTAGGCCGGGCGACGATGCACGGCGCCCAAATGCGTCAGGCCGACCTGACCGACGCCAATCTGACGGGCGTGCGCGGCCTGGTCGTGGACCAGGCCGCCTGACGCCTTAAGCGAGCGCCTTGAGTTGATCGACCAGGTCGGTCTTTTCCCAGCTGAAACCGCCGTCCGCATCGGGCTCACGGCCGAAGTGACCATAGGCGGCCGAGCGGGCGTAGATCGGCTTGTTCAGCTTCAGATGCTCGCGGATCGCACGCGGCGTGGCGCCGCCGATCAGGTCCAGGATCTTGTCTTCCAGGACTGTTTCGGAAATCTTGCCCGTGCCGTGCAGATCGACGTGGATCGACTGGGGCTTGGCCACGCCGATGGCGTAGGAGATCTGGATGGTGCAGCGATCGGCTAGACCGGCGGCGACCACGTTCTTGGCCAGGTAGCGGCAGGCATAGGCCGCCGAACGGTCAACCTTGGTTGGATCCTTGCCCGAGAAGGCGCCGCCGCCGTGGGGCGCCGCGCCGCCGTAGGTGTCGACGATGATCTTGCGACCGGTCAGGCCGGCGTCGCCGTCAGGCCCGCCGATCTCGAAGATGCCGGTCGGATTGATGTGCCAGACGGTGTTCTCGTCGATGAAGCCCTCGGGCAGGACTTCCAGGATATAGGGTTTGACGATCTCGGCGACCTCGGCCGAGCTCAGCCCCTTGGCGTGTTGGGTCGATAGGACGATCGAGGTGGCGCGCAACGGCTTGCCGTCCTGGTATTCGATGGTGACCTGGCTCTTGGCGTCGGGCTCGAGCTGCGAGCCGCCGGCGTGGCGAACCTCGGCGAGGCGCTTCAGGATGTTGTGACTGTATTGCAGGGTCGCCGGCATCAGTTCCGGCGTCTCGTTCGAGGCGTATCCGAACATGATGCCTTGGTCGCCGGCGCCCTCGTCCTTCTCGTTGGTCGAGTCGACGCCGACGGCGATGTCGGCCGACTGGGCGTGCAGATGGCAGGCGTACTCCGCCGTTTCCCAGTGGAAGCCGTCCTGTTCATAGCCGATGTCCTTGACCGCGGCGCGGACCAGCGGCTCCAGGCTGTCGATGATGCCTTGGGTGAAGGCTTCGTTCTCTTCCTTGGTATTGCCCGGCTGGGTGGCGCGGACTTCGCCGGCCAGAACGATGCGCTGGGTCGTGACCAGGGTCTCGCACGCCACGCGCGCCTCGGGATCCTTGGCCAGGAAGGCGTCGACGACGGTGTCGGAGATGCGGTCCGCGACCTTGTCGGGGTGACCTTCGGAAACGCTTTCCGAGGTGAAGAGGAAGGAAGAACGAGCGGCCAAGAGAGGCTCCTGTCTGTGTCAGGTGATCAGACATATAAAGATATGCTTATATGTTCAAGTGATCTGACGTCGGGCGATAACGCGGAAAGTGGTTCGCACGCCGAGCGGATCGGCTGACAGCGTTGGATTTTAGGGTAAACAGGCTGCGGGGGATCGAATGCCTGACAGCCTGACGACGAGAGAGAGCGAATGTGTCCACCTCGCCGGCCAAGGCTTGGAGGACAAGGAGATCGCCGCACGGCTCGGCATTTCGCCCCGCACCGTCGGCAATCACCTGCATCGCGCCTACGCCAAACTGGGCGTATCGGATCGCAAACTGGCGGCGCGTCGGCTGAGTAGCGTCTACTCAGAGGCGTCGATACTCATTCCCAACACCGGTCCCGATCCGCTGAATGATCCCACGTCGGCCGAACAGTCTGACGATGCGGTTTCCGACCGAACGACGTCCTGGCTCCTGCCGGCTCCGCCCCGCGGCGCTCTGGCGAGAGTGGGGGTCATCGTCGCCGGGGCTGCCATCGCCCTGCTGTTCGCCATCGGGATCGTGACGGCGGGCATGGTGGTTCCATCCCTTTTCGACCGGCTCGCTCCCGCTGAAATGCGCTGACAAAACGGCTTAACGGGAGATGAGCCAATGAAGAATATGCACGTCGGCGTTCGCGTGGCGCGACAGGTCAGAACCGCCGAACACGCCGTCGATCAGGCGATGATCGAGGTCTGTCGTCTGGTTCAGACGGCGCTGGAAGGACGGGTCGAGGCCCGGCTGGCGGCGGAAGTCGGACAGGACGCCCTGGCGAATATGGTGCGCGGTCTCAGCCAACTGGCAGAGGTGCGCGGCGCCGTGATCGCCAGTCATGGCGAATTGGCCCAGGTGGCCGATGACCATAAGGTCGGCTGGCACATGGACGGTGCGCACGAAGAAAAGGTCAAACCCACTGGGTTTGCCCCGGTTCTCGCCGTCGCCGCTTGATCGCTGCCGTCGGGATGTGGTCGCCGCTATCCTTGCTTCTGGCGTGTCTGACCTACGGCGTCATGGCGCTTCTGCTCTGGAAAGGCCGTACGCCCGAGCGGATCGCCTTGGTCGCCTTGGTCGTCCTCAACTGGGGCACGCCATTGGTCGATGACCTGTTCATCGGAGATTTCCGGTGGGGGGTGGCGATCCTTTCGGTCTCAATGTTCTTTCTGCTGGTCGGTCTGGCTCTCCGTTACGACCGATGGTGGCTGCTTCTTGCGGCCGGAGCCCAGCTTATCGCGGTCTCGACCCATCTGGCCGGCATCGCCGGTTCCGACGCCCTTCTCTGGTCGATCGTTTCGACTCGGATGGTCGTCTGGTTCGAACTCCTGCTTCTCGCCCTCTTCGGCGTCTGGGAGGCGCGAGCCGCCCCCTACGCCCATACCAAATCAAGGCCCGCATCGATCCGCGCGCTTAAAAAGGTCAGACTATCATGAATATCCAAACCTCGAACGCCTTCATGCCCCTGTTCCGCTCCTGGCTGGAAACCGCCAATCTGGCTAAACAGGTGGGATCTCAGGCCCTGTCCGCGAGCGGCGAGAACTTGCTGGTCGAGCTTGATCTGGCGCCGATGGAAGAGGCGGAAACGACGCTTCTCGATCACGCACCCAAGACGGCGGTAGAAGCGGTCTGCATGATCGAGATCATTCGCCAGAGCCTGTCAGACGCCGGCCGTTCGGACGGCCGCGACATGCGCGCGCTTGAAGCTATTCAGTCCTGGCTTGCCGCTACGGCGCTGGACGCGCCGTCGGGCGGGCGAGACGAGGTCGAGCAGTTGCTGAAGAGCGTCAGCAACCGAGGCTGATCAGCCGCGCAGGCCCTTGGCCACGGTCAAGAGGGCGTCGCGTTGAGCGGCGTCCTTGATCCCGCGGAAGGCAGCCAGCAGTTCGGCGACGCCAGGGGCGGCCAGAGCAAGCTCGTCGCCCTCGGCCGTCTCCAACTCGCCCAGCAGGGCCGCGCCGGTCGATTTCAAGACCGATGCGATCTGCAGCAGACGGGCGGCGGACACGCGATTGACGCCCCGCTCGTACTTCTGAATCTGCTGGAAGGTAACGCCGGCGCCGGCTGCCAATTGCGCCTGCGTAATGCGCAGTTCCTCGCGACGCGTGCGGATGCGGCCGCCGATGGCGATGTCTACGGGATCTACTGCGTCGTTCATTTGGGCCTACGGACAGGACTAATGGCGTGCCAAGGCCCCAAAACATCAACGCCGTCAAGCCAAAGCTGCTCCACTAGGGAGTGCTACGTGTGCTGATCAGTGTGAATTCAACCATTGGGATGTATGACGGGGTTCTCGCCGTCGCCTCCGGCGCGAACTGCGCTCGGAAAAGTGGTGCCGCTTAGGTGACTCGAACACCTGACCCCATCATTACGAATGATGTGCTCTACCGGCTGAGCTAAAGCGGCCCGGTTGCGACGGACGAAGCAGTCCGCGCGAGACGGGGTCTTTATACGGCCGCATCGCGCTTGCCAAGCGCCGCTTTCAAGATCGTGAGCAATGAGGCTTCGTCGGGCGTTTGGGCCACGGCCGGGGTCAGGCCCAGCGCGACCAGCGGGGCGGCGGCGGCGGCGGAAATGCAGGCCGTGAGGGCGTGCGACAGCCGGGCGCCGCCTTGTTCGGCCAGGATCTTCGCCGCGCGGGGCGAGTGGACCAGGACCGCGTCGGATGTCGTGGGTGCGGCGACGGTCGTGGGCCTGGCGCGGTAGACGATCAGGGGCTGGATCGAGACGTGGCGGGCGCCGGCGAGGACCAGGGCGGCGTCGAAGTCGCCGGCGGGGGTTTCGGCTTGCGGAATCAGCACGACGCCTTCGCTCAGTTCGGAGGCGATCAGGCGGGCGAGGGCGTGGAGGTCGCCGGAGGCGGAGCGGACGTCGGCGAAGCCGGCGTCGCGGGCGGCCTGGGCGGTCGCATCGCCCACGGCGAAGACCGGCCGGTCGCGTTCGCGGGTCAGGGCGGCGAAGGCGGCCACGCCGTTCAGGCTGGTGAAGGCCAGTGCGGCGACCGAGGCCAGGTCGGGGACGGGCGGGGTCAGGTTCTCGATCGCCAGCAGGGGGGCGATAATCGGCTCGAACCCCATGTCTCGCAGGCGTGCGGCGGTGCGCGAGGCGCCGGGCTCGGCGCGCGTGATCCAGACGCGGGCGGGCCTGGCTTCAGCGTCGGGGGCAGTCATCCGTCCAGGGTCGCGAGATCGACCTCCTGATCGCCGGCGGAGGCGTGAACCTCGCCGCCCAGACGCTGGCCCAGGGCGCGGGCGTCGGCTTCGGTGGGTTGAGGCAGGTCGCCGACGCGGCGCCAGCGCGCGGACCCGTCGGGGCTGAGCATTTCCGTGGTCAGGTGCAGCGCATCGTTGGCGATCAGGGCATAGGCGCCGACGGCTGTGCGGCACGACCCCTCCAGCGCCGTCATGGCCCCGCGCTCGGCGGCGACGGCGATGGCGGTCTGGGGGTGGTTCAGGGCGGCGACCCATTGAGCATTCAGGGGGGCGTCAATGTCCTCGGCGCGGGTCTGGATGGCCAGGGCGCCCTGGCCCGGCGCCGGTAGGAAGGCGTCCAGCGACAGTTTCTCGCGGATGTGTTCGGTGACGCCCAGCCGCGCCATGCCCGAGACGGCCAGCAATATGGCGTCGAAATCGCCCTCGGCCGCGCGGCGCAGGCGGGTGTCGATGTTGCCCCGCAGCATCTCGACCTTCAGATCGGGCCGCAGGGCCAGGGCCTGGGCCTGGCGACGCAGGCTGGCGGTGCCCAGGCGCGCGCCGAAGGGCAGGGCGTCGAAACTGTCGAAGTCGCGGCTGATGAAGGCGTCGCGGGCGTCCTCGCGTTCGGGAATGGCGGCGATGCACAGGCCGTCGGGCTGTTCGGCGGGGACGTCCTTCATCGAATGGATGGCGATGTCGATCCGGCCGGCCAGCAGGGCCTCCTCGATCTCCTTGGTGAACAGGGCCTTGCCGCCGACCTCCAGCAGGCGGCGGTCCTGAATGCGGTCGCCGGTGGTGACGATCTCGACCAGGGGGATAGCGGTCTCGATCTCGGCCTCGGGCACGTTCAGGGCGCGGCCGATGGCGCGTTGCATCATGCCGGACTGGGCCAGGGCCAGCTTGGAGCGCCGGGTGCCGATGCGGAGAGGAAAGGTCATGAGCGTTGCGCACCGGTCGCCGGGTCGTTACCTCGACCCGATGGAGATGTCCGCCGACTATAGCAGCCGCGCCCATGCGGCAACTGGACGGGATGTCCGGGCCGTGACGGTGCTGGGCCTGGAGACCAGCTGCGACGAGACCGCCGCCTCGGTCGTGCGCCTACACCCTTCTGAATTTGGCGGGCGGGCCGAGGTGCTGTCCTCGGTCGTTCACAGCCAGATTGACGACCATGCGGCTTATGGCGGCGTGGTGCCCGAGATCGCGGCGCGCAGCCATGTCGAGATGATCGCCGAGGTCACGCGCCGCGCGATGGCCGAGGCGGACATGGGCTACGACGGGCTGGACGCGATCGCGGCGACGGCGGGGCCGGGCCTGGTCGGCGGGGTCATGGTGGGCTTGAGCTTCGGCAAGGCGGCGGCCCTGGCGCGCGGCCTGCCCCTGGTGGCGGTCAATCATCTGGAAGGCCATGCGGTGTCGGCGCGGCTGGGGGCGGAGGTCGCCTATCCCTTCCTGCTGCTCCTGGTGTCGGGCGGCCATTGCCAGCTTCTGGAGGTGCGCGGCATCGGCGACATGAGCCGGATCGGCGCCACCATCGACGACGCGGCGGGCGAGGCCTTTGACAAGATCGCAAAGGCTCTGGGCCTGGGTTATCCCGGTGGGCCTGCGCTGGAGCGTCTGGCGGCGCAGGGCGACGGGTCTAAGATCGATCTGCCGCGTGCACTTCTTGGCCGCAAGGACTGCGACTTTTCCTTCTCGGGTCTGAAGACGGCGGCCTTCCGCATCGCCCAGACGTGCGAGACGGATCAGGACAAGGCGGACCTGGCCGACGCGGTTCAGAACGCCATCGCGCGCCAGTTGTCGGACCGGTCGGAGCGGGCGCTGGCGGCCTATGCGGAAACGCATGAGAATCGTCTTTTTGTCGTGGCTGGCGGCGTGGCGGCCAACAAGACCATTCGCGCCACGCTGCAGGCGACGGCGGCGAAACACGGCTTCGACTTCCTGGCGCCGCCCATGGCCTATTGCACCGACAATGCGGCGATGATCGCCCTGGCGGGGGCGGAACGGCTGGCCCTGGGGCTGACCAGCGACATCGACGTCGTCGCCCGGCCGCGATGGCCGCTGGACGAAGCGCGCGCCCTGTCCGATCCTTCGCACAAGCCGGGCCGCAAAGGCGCCAAGGCATGACGCAAAAAGAAGCCTCGGGAGGGCGTATGGAATTCCGCACGGCAGGGGTCATCGGCGCGGGTGCCTGGGGCACCGCCCTGGCGCAGGTCTGCGTCCGGGCAGGCCTCGACACGACGCTGCAGGCGCGCGAGCAGAAGCTGGTCGAGACCCTGCGGGCGACGCGGGCCAACGACCTGTATCTGCCCGGCGTTCCGCTGGCGGACGCGCTGAAGTTCACGGCGGACCTGGCGGATTTGGGCGACTGCGACGTGATCCTGGCCGTGCCGCCAGCCCAGCATATGCGCGCGACTCTGACGGCCTTTGCGCCCCATCACCGCGCCGGCGTGCCGGTGGTGCTGTGCTCCAAAGGGGTCGAGCGCGGCACGATGAAGCTGATGACCGAGGTGCTGGCCGAGACCCTGCCGAACGCGCCCGCCGCCGTCCTGTCCGGTCCCAGTTTCGCGGGCGAGGTGTCGCGCGGCCTGCCGACCGCCGTCACCCTGGCCTGCGCCGATGCGGCGCTGGGTCAGGCCCTGTTGAACACCCTGTCGGCGCCGGGTTTCCGGCCCTATCTGGCGACCGATCTGGTGGGAGCCGAGGCGGGCGGGGCGCTGAAGAATGTGCTGGCCATTGCATGCGGCATTTCCGAGGGACGACAGCTGGGTCGCAGCGCCCATGCCGCCCTCATCACGCGCGGCTTTGCGGAAATGACCCGCCTTGCCGTCGCCATGGGTGGACAGGCCGAGACGGTCGCCGGCCTATGCGGCCTGGGCGACCTGGTCCTGACCTGCTCCAGCCCCCAGTCGCGCAACATGAGCCTGGGTCTGGCCCTGGGGCAGGGGCAGACGGTTGAACAGGCCCTGGCCGGCAAACGGTCGGTGGCCGAAGGTTACGAGAGCGCGCCCGCCGTGCGCGAACTGGCCGCGCGCATGGGCGTGGAAATCCCGATTTCGGAAGGCGTCGCGGCCCTGCTGGCGGGCGAGATCGACGTGGACGGCCTGATCGACGGCCTGCTTTCGCGTCCGCTGAAGGCCGAGCGTGTCTGAGGAGAACCCGGCCGAGCGCAAGCGGGTCTGGAAGACGCCGCCCAATGTGGCCCTGTGCGCCGAGGGCGACATCGCCGACCCCGGCTCGCGCAGCTTCGTGCTTCAGATCGGCGAGGCCTTCTTCCACGGCTTCGTCGTGCGCAAGGATGGTCAGGTCGCCGGCTGGGTCGACCGCTGCCCTCACGCCGGTTTCCCCATCGCCATGGAGATCGACCGTTATCTGACGCCCGACGGATCGCTGATCCTGTGCGGCTGGCACGGGGCGGTGTTCGAGCCGCTGACGGGCGAGTGCAAGGGCGGTCCCTGCGCGGGCGGGCGGCTGATGCCGTGGCCGGTGGCGGCGACGGGCGGGATCGTCAGGACGGCCTGAGGCCGATCAGCGCGCCAGCTTGCCCTTGGCCTTGGCGGCGCTGAAGACGACCTGCGGGTCCGGCTTCTTCACCTCGACGCTGGCGTGTTTCAGGACCGACAGGATGTAGCGTCCGATGTTCAGCCGCGCCGTCTTCTTGTCATCGGTGGCCACGACGGTCCAGGGCGCGAAGGGGCGATCCGTCTCGTCCAGCATGCGGTCGCGGGCGTCGGAATAGGCGTCGAACCGCGCCTCGGCCTCGGCGTCCAGCGACGACAGCTTGAACTTCTTCAGCGGGTCGGTGCGGCGTTCCTTCAGCCGTTTGGCCTGTTCCTCGCGCGAGATGTCCAGCCAGATCTTGATCAGGATGATCCCGTCGTCGGTCAGCATCCGCTCGAAGCGTGGGGCGTCGGTCATGAACTGGGCGTACTGCTCGGGCTTGCAATATCCCATCACCGGCTCGACCCCGGCGCGGTTGTACCAGGACCGGTTGAAGATCACCGTCTCGCCCGCCCCCGGCAGGTGCGGGACATAGCGCTGGAAATACCACTGGCTGGTCTCGCGGTCGCTGGGCTTGGGCAGGGCGATGACGCGGGTCTGGCGCGGCGACATGTGTTCGGTCAGCCGCTTGATCGCCCCGTCCTTGCCGGCCGTGTCGCGGCCTTCCAGCACGATGACCACGCGAGAGCCGTGTTCGATGCTCCAGGCCTGGCTCTGGACGATGGCCAGCTGGATCTGCTCCAGCTCGGCGTCATAGGCGTCTGATTTCTTTCCCATCACGAGAGAGTGGGCCGGATGCGGGATCGGGGCAAGCGGCGCGAGATTACGATCTTCTCACGCGACGCCGCGCGGTTTCGGACTAGGGTCGCAGACTTTCAGGAGGAGGGATCGCATGAGGCTGAATCGTCGAAACGTCATGGCTGCCGGCGCCGCAGCCGCCTTGTTGGGCGCCCGACCGGCTGCCGCGCGGGGAGCGGCGGCTTATGACGCCGCCCTGGACGCGGCCTTCGCCGCCCAGGCGCCGGTCGCTATGGCCGGCGGGGTGGTGACGCGCGAGGGGCTGGCGTGGTCCGGGGTGCGGGGCGTGCGCCGGTTCGGCGCGAACGATCCGGCGACGCTCGATGATCGCTGGCATTTCGGGTCGAACACCAAGGCGATGACGGCGGCCCTGTTCGCGCGGTTGGTCGAACAAGGCCGAACCCGATGGGACGCGCCCCTGGGCGAACTGTTTCCCGGCATGACGATCGATCCAGGCTGGGATGGGACGACCATGCGCGACTTCATGGGTCACCGGGCCGGGGTCAAGGACGCGGCCGCCCTGGGCATGGTCTTTTTCATGACGGCGCGAGACGATCCGCGATCCCTGCCCGAACAGCGGGCGGCCGTCGTCGAGCGGGTGCTGGGCGCACCGCCAAGCGGACCCCAGGGCGTCTATGAATACAGCAACGCCGACTACATGATCGTCGGCGCCGCCATCGAAAGGATCACCGGCGCACCCTGGGAAGAGGCGATGCGGGCCGAGGTCTATGGCCCATTGGGTCTGACGACCGGCGGGTTCGGCGCGCCGGTCCACAATGCGACGGGCGGCGCCAATGCCTGGGGACACAGAGGCGCCGGGGCCGGGCGGATCGCCATGGACCCCGCCGATCCGGGCGCGGACAACCCTCTGGCCCTCGGGCCTGCGGGCACGTCGCACATGACGCTGGGCGACTATGCGATATGGCTGGGCGTCTTTCTGAACGACGGAGCGGGCTGGCTGAAATCCGAAACGGTCGGGACGCTCGCCGCCCCGTTGGCGGGCGAGGGAACCCCCTATGGGCTGGGCTGGATCGTTCTGCCGGGAAAAGCCTGGTCCAGGGGGCCGCTCCTGACCCACGATGGGTCGAACACCCTGTGGTATGCGACGGCCGTGGTGGCGCCGGGTCTGGGCGCGGCCTTCATCGCCCTGACCAACCAGGGCGACGGGGCGGCGGCGACCGGACTGATGCCGGGGTTGGTCCGCGCTTTCGAGGCGGGGTGAACGTATCGCGCCCGGCGGCGTTTGCCAGCGGGGCCGTTTGCGGCCCGTGACGGGGCGGAATGAAGCGCGATCTGGCGGACATGTGGAATCTGGTGTGGGAGTTCGCGCTGCTGGTCTGCGCGGGCTTTGCGCTGCTCAACGTCTTCGCTCCGGCGCAGGACCTGCCGTGGAAGCCGCTGGATCTTGATCGGCCCCTAGGACGGGCCACGACGGCCAAAGTCGCCGCCTTCGACGTGCCGACCGCCGCCTCGCCCGAGGCGGTCAACAGCGCGACGGAGGCCTGTATGCAGGCCTTGCGCAATGCGGGGGTTCAGGTCGAACGGGCGGCCGACCGCGACGACGGCGGCTTCTGCGTGGTGCGCGGGGCGGTGCGGATCACGGGCGGCGAGGTGACGCCCCTGGCTCCGGCAGGCGTCGTCATGCAGTGCCCCTTGGCGGTGCGCTACGTCATCTGGGACCGACAGGTGCTACGGCCGGCGTCGCGCGACATCTTGGGCTCGGCCCCGGCGCGGGTCGAGAACTACGGCACCTATTCCTGCCGCCGCATCTATGGCTCGCAGGACGATCAGGAACGCCCCAGCGAACATGCCAAGGCCAATGCGCTGGATGTCGCAGGCGTCACCTTGAAGGACGGACGGACCGTCAGTGTGCTGAACGACTGGCGTGGCGACGGTCCTGCGGGCGAGCCGGGCTCGCGCTTCCTGCATGCCGTTCGCGACGGCGCGTGCCGTCTGTTCTCGACGGTTCTGACGCCCGACTACAACGCCGCCCACGCCAACCATCTGCACATCGACGGCGCCGCGCGGGGCATCTGTCGTTAATCCTGAATGCGTCCAGCGCGAATCGCTTTGCTGTTGACCGCCTCGAAAAGCCGGGTGACAACATCGATACAGTCCGGATTTTACGTGGGGTCCATACCCGCGTTTCGCTCCTTCGCCTGAACGAGCTGTCCAGAGGACTGTCGGGTCACCCCAAGGGGGATCCGCCTGGAAAAGCGCGTTTACGGAGACGCAGACATGGCGACCGGCACGGTCAAGTGGTTCAACCCCACCAAGGGCTTCGGCTTCATCCAGCCCGATGGCGGCGGAACAGACGTGTTCGTTCACGTCACCGCCGTTCAGAAGGCAGGACTTCAGGGTCTCGATGAGAACGCCAAGGTCGAATACGAGCTGGAAAACCAGCGCGGCAAGACTTCGGCGATCGATCTCAAGCTTCTCTGAGTCGATCAGCCTTCAAGGCTTAGGGACGGGCGCGGGAGTTTCTCCTGCGCCCGTTTTCTTTTTGTCTGGCTACCGCGCTTCGCGCTGCTTGAGCGCATCGTTCCCGGCTACCGCGCTTCGCGCTACTTGAGCCCGTTCGGCGCCTCTGCGGCGGTGACCGTCTTCGCCCGCTGCGACCGCTGCGCCAGAACGATGGCGCCCAGCACCAGGGCGCCGCCCAGGGCCTGGATCGGCGTCAGGGTCTCGCCGAAGATCCACCAGCCCAGCAGGCCCGCGACCACCGGCTGGATCAGGATGGTGACGGCCGTAACCGACGCCGGCAGCTTGCCCAGCGCCCAGGCCACGCCGCCTTGGCCGAAGACGTGCATGACCCCCATGGCGATACAGGCGGCCCACCCGGCCGGCCCGGCGGGAATGATGTCCTCGCCCAGGGCCAGGGCGACGATCAGCAGCAGGGGCGCGCCCAGCAGGGTGGCCCAGAAGGTGACGCGCATGGCGCCGGCCGTGCGCCGCGCCGCCTTCACCGCCAGGAAATAACCCGAATACCAGACCGCCACCGACAGAGAGAAGGCGTCGCCCAGCGGCGGATTGGTCCCCTGTCCGCCGTCCGCTCCCGCCGCCATCGCAAAGGCGCCGCCCATGGCCAGGGCCAGGGCCAACAGGAACAGCCGGTGCGGCCGCTCCTTCAGCACGAACCAGCCGAACAGGGTGACGACGACCGGCGTCAGGTTGCACAGCACCGTCGCATTGGCGACCGAGGTCATGACGATGCCGTAGTGCCAGAAGCTGAGGTCCAGGGCGAAGAACAGGCCCGCCAGCAGCGCCCATTTCGACGGGGTCGCGATCCCGCCGGGCTCACGCGCCGCCAGGATGGTCAGCAGCGGCAGGGCGAACAGGAAGCGCCAAAAACCTGCGGCCGCCGGCCCCGTCTCCGTCAATCGCACCAGAATGGGCGCCAGGCCCAGCACGCAGGCGGCGATCAGCAGGACGATCAGGGCGAAGGCGCGAGGCGAGACACGCGAAACAAGGGCGGACATGGCGCGGCTCTTACGCCGCCCTGCGGCGTCACGCCACAGGCGGCTGGATCAGATAAGCGGATCGATCCGCGCCTTGACGTTCACCGCCAGGCCCGGCGCCCGGTCCACATAGTCGATGGTCCCGTCCAGCTGTCCCACCAGGCTCTGGATCATCATCGAGCCAAAACCCTTGCCCGCCAGATGGCCGCCGGCGCCCTCGTCTTCGACCGACAGGCGGAAGTTGGCGCCCTGGTCTTCCATGATGATGCGAAGCGGACCGGGCTTGCCGTTGTAGGCGTATTTCTGGGCGTTGATGATCAGCTCGGTCAGGATCAGGCCGATGGTGACCGCCCGCCCGGCATCGACGCAGACCGGGTCCAGATCCGTCTCGATCACGGCGGTCCAGTCCGGCCCCATGCTGGAGCTGAGGTCCACGATCAGGTCGCCGATGTAGCGGGCCATGTCGATGGAGGCGACCTGGTCGCCCAGATACAGCCGACTGTGCACCGCCGAGACGGCGCGCACGCGACGCCGCGCCTCGTTCAAGGCCGTGGCGGCGGCGCTGCCCGTCTGCTCGCGCGCCTGAAGACCCAGGAAGCTGGACACCAGGGTCAGGCTGTTCTGGACCCGGTGGTTCACCTCGCGGATCAGATATTGCTGCTGCTCCAGCCGCAGATCCCGCTCGGACAGGCGGTCCTGAAGCGAGCGGTTCAGGCGGCGCAGCTGGTCGATGGCGGCATAGTCGGCCAGGGCGTCGCGTAGGCGCGCGGCCGACTCGATCGCAGCCGGGCTCCAGCGATGGGCGCGGCCCGAGACCGATTCCGACCAGCTCTCGAACGAGGCGCGCGGCGTCAGCACGGCGTTGGGACCGGTCTTGTCGGCGGTCGAGGGATTGCCGGCCCACCGCACCGTCTCGATCACTTCGGAGCGGAACCAAAGGATCGACACCGGCTGGTCGATGGGCAGGGTGACGGCCAGAAGCCCGCTGCCATGGATCGACCAGGCCTTGGCCTCGGGCAGGACGGCGGCAAGGTTGTGGGAGGACACGGGGCGCAGACCGGGCTGTTCCGCAGCCCAGGCGGCGATGGCGCTCACCGCGTCCTTGGGCGGGGCATGGCCGAAGATCTGGACGTCGCCCTCGCCGACGATGGCCAGGCCGTCGGCGCTCGTCAGCTGCATCAAGGAATCCGCGCGCATGCCCAGCGCGTCGCGCAGCGGGCGGTCCGTCGAAAGCCGCCCGATCAGTTCGTCTTCCAGGCGGCGCAGGCGGATGCGTTCACGATAAAGCTCGGCGTCGCCCTTGGCCTTCAGCTGCCGCGCCAAGTTGCGGGCCAAGGTCGTGCAGCCGACCCGCAGCTCGTAGGGCAGCAGCTTGGGCGAGGCGTTGTGGCAGGCGATCAGGCCCCAAAGCGCATCGTCGACGATGATCGACACCGAGGCCGAGGCCCGCACGTCCATGTTCCTGAGATACTGCAGGTGGATCGGCGACACCGAGCGCAGGCCGCTGTCGCTCATGTCCAGCGGCGTCTCGCCGGGCGCCACGGGACGCAAGGGCTGGGGCGTATAGCGGCTGTCGGGAATGACCCGCACGGGGTTACGCAGATACAGGGCCCGCGCCTGTCTGGGGATGTCGGCGGCCGGAAAATGGTGGTTCAGGAAGGAGCCCGTGCCGTCCGCACGAGCCTCGGCGATCACCTGACCCGCATCGTCGTCGTGGAAGCGGTAGATCATGACCCGGTCGAACCCGGTCAGCTTGCGAAACGCCTCGGCCGCCCGCTCGCACACCGACTGCACCGTCACGGCCCGTTCCAGCGACGCGCCCGCAGCGTCCAGATTGGCGACCAGGTCGATGCCCAGGCGCGCCTGTTGCGAGCTTTGTTCGACCTCGACGATCATTAGGTCGTCGGCGGGGCCGGCGTTGGGCGCACGGTGGACGACCACGTCGTATTCCAGGCGGTTGGTCGCGCGCCAGCGGCAGGCGAAGCCGGTCTCCTGCATCGCGGCCATCGAACGGATGCGCCGGTCCGTGACATCGCCCAGCACGTCGGCGATGGCGCGATCAATCCAGGTCTTGCGGCCGGTCAGATCCTCGATGGCGCCCGCGCCCTGTCTGATCGTAAGGGTTTGCAGGTCCAGAACCAGCAGGAAGCCGTGGGGCTGGATGGATTGCGGAATGTGGATCGGCTCGCGATCACAGTCCGTCAGCGCCGGTTCGACGCGGTCCGGAGCCTCGGTCATGCGGCGGCGTCCTGCGTCTGCGGTTGCAGGGTCCGTTGGGCGAAGGCGAAGCCGTCGATACCGCCCTGCACGATCTCTTCGATAGTCGCGCGACCCGAGGCGCAGGCCTGGTCCAGCAGGGTCATGAAGGCGCGCCAGCGGGCGCCGGTCTCTTCGCCATAGGGATCGAGGAAGTCGAGGCCGTCCAGATCGCGTCCTTCGGCCGTCAAACGACGACGAATGATGCGGCCGCCCAGCATCGACCCTTCCGCGACATAGACCCAGCCCAGGGCGGCCCCAGCGGTCGTCGGCGCGACCGGGCGCGCAGGGGCGGGGACGCGGACGCCCAGCGCCGCAAGATCCCGGGCGATGCCGTCGGCGCGAGAGCGAGGCGCGAAACCGCCGCCGACATCCGTGTTCAGGCCCGCGACCAGCGGATGGCTTACCGGCTCCAGACCGGCGTGGAACCGGTGAAAGGCCTGCACCGTCGCGGCGCGGGTCACGCGGTCGGCCAGACGCGGCTCGATCCGGGCCTCGACTTCCAGCGCTTCGTGAGCGGATGCGGTGGCTTCCCGAAGAGCGAGAAGGGCGGGGGAAGCGATCATGGGCGCCAGACTAACACACTGTCTTGTCTTGTCGATTTTCACGGACGCAAAGCCGCGCTAGAAGGCGCCTCACGGACACGGAACGGCCCAGGGCGCATGGCGTTCAGCAGCCTCGTCCATTTTCATTTTCGCTCGGAACGGTAGGCCCTCATGAAACTGCGCGTGCGCGCCGAGCTCGTCTATCGTTTCGATCCGCCGACCGACGCCATCTACAAGATCCAGGTGGCCCACTGGCCCGGCCAGGACATCATCGAAGAGACCCTGACCTTCGATCCTCCGGTCGAGTTTCACGAGGACGAGGACGTCGATTTCGGCGCCCGCACCCTGCGTTGCCATGTCGAGGGCGAGGTCACCCTGACCTATGAGGCGGTGGTCGAGAACGGCGTCCTGAAAGGACTGCCGCCCAGCGTGTCTCAGCATGACTGGGGCGAGCTGCCGGCCGAGGTCCTGCCCTATCTTCAGCCCAGCCGGTATTGCCCGTCAGACCAGTTCGGCCGGTTCGTGACGCGCGAGTTCGGCGATACGGCGGGCGGCGCGCGCGTGCTGGCGATCCTGAACTGGATCACCGCCAACGTCGATTACGAGCACGGCGTCTCGGACACCGAGACCACCGCGGCGCGCACCTTCATCGACCGGGCGGGTGTCTGCCGCGACTTCACCCACCTGGGCATGACCCTGTGCCGCGCGTCGGGCATTCCCGCCCGCGCCGTCAGCGCCTTCGCTCATCAGCTGGAGCCGCCCGATTTCCACGCCATCTTCGAGGTCTGGCTGGACAACGGCTGGTGGCTGGTCGATGCGACGGGCCTGGCCCCGGTCGAGGGTCTGGTGCGAATCGCCTGCGGGCGGGATGCGGCCGACATCGCCTTCCTGACCACCCAGGAACGGTGCCAGATGGTGCGTCAGTCGGTGACGGTGGCGGCGGCGTGATGCTTACCCTCTCCCATTGGGAGAGGGCTTGAGCGCCTGAGAGCGAAGCGATCAGCTTCGCGCGAAAGGGTGAGGGGCGGGTTGTGCGAGTTGGCCCACCGGCCGACCCTCATCCGGCCCTCCGGGCCACCTTCTCCCAATGGGAGAAGGGCCGTTATTTCGCGGCCTGCGCCGCCTTGTAGGCCTGAAGTTCGTCGATCACGTCCATCTGGCGCAGCACCTTATTCTGCGGGTCGATCAGCACATGCGCCCCGGCAGGAACCGCGATCTGGACCCGGCCGCCGGGCATCGCCACGGTCTGGACGACGCCGTCGATCTCGACCTCAAGCGGCATGGGGAAGGCCCCGCCGTCGCCTGTCGTCCACTCCAGCCGCAACGTCCCGCCCTCGCGCGTCTGCGCCAGCACGGGCAAGGCGGCGTTGTAGAGATAGCCTTGGAAGAACCAGCCATAGTCCTGGCCCGTCACGGCATTGACGATGTCCAGGAAGTCGCCCGTCGAACGATAGAGCGGCGCGAAATTGCCCGGCCGGGGATCGGGTCGGCCATAGACCAGGCGAGTTACCGCCTCGTGGAAGGCCGCGTCGCCAATCAGCATCCGCAGCGAATGGCTGATCAGCGAACCCTTGTTGTAGATGTCGAGGCCGGGCCCGACATCGCCCTTGTAGACCTCGTCCTCGGTCTTGGGGGCGCCTGAGACGACGGGGAATGCGTTGATCAGCCCCTCGCGCTGATCGGCCAGTTCGCGCTGCATGTAACGGTCGCCCAGCAGCCAGCGGGCGTAGAGCGGCTGCATGTAGCTGCCTAAGCCTTCGTGCAGCCACATGTCGTCGGCGTTCTGGTTGGTCAGCTGGTTGCCGAACCATTCGTGGGCGAACTCGTGCTGCAGGAGCCAGTCGTAACCCCGGCCGTCGATCTTGTAGCCGTTGCCATAGGCGTTGATGGTCTGGTGCTCCATGCCCAGGTGCGGGGTCTCGACCACGCCCATCTTCTCGTCGCCGAAGGGATAGGGGCCCACGGTCGCCTCGAAGAAATCGAGCATCTTCGGGAACTGGGCGAACAGGGCCTGGACCTGTTCCGGCGTGTCCGACTTCAGATGCCAGTAGGCCATCGGAATCGTGTTGCCGAACCGGCTGCGATATTGGCCCGCGACCTCTTCGTAAGGGCCGACGTTCAGGGCGATGGCGTAGGTGTCGGGCGACCTGGCGGTCCAGTTCCAGGTGGTCCAGCCGTCCCCGTGATCGACCTTGCCCAGGAACCGGCCGTTGGACGGCGCCGACAGCTCGGACGGCACGGTGATGTGCAGATCGACCCGGTCCGGCTCGCCATGCGGGCTGTCGATGCAGGGCCAGAAGATGTCGCAGCCCTCGCCCTGGACGGCGGTGGCGATCCACGGCTCGCCCGACGGCGCGGCAGACCAGACGAAGCCGCCATCCCACGGCGCGCGGGGCGCCACGCGCGGCTGACCGGAATAGGCGACGCGCAGGGCGACGGACTGTCCGGCGGGCAGGGTCTGGGCCAGCTGCACCGTCAGCCGGCCCTGGGGATTGGACCAGCGGTCGACGGCGACCTCGACCCCGTCGATCTGGACCGACGAGATGGTCAGCAGCGTATCCAGGTCGACGACCAGGGCCTCCAGCGGGGCCTTGGCGGTGAAGTCCAGCACGGCGACCGCGTCGATGGCCTGGTCGGCGGGAATGACCTTGATCGTCAGATCGGCCTTGTCGAACCGCATCGCCTGCTGTTCGGGCGTCAACGGCTGGTCGGTGGCCAGGGTGTAGGGGGTCGATTCGCGCGTCGTCGCGGCGGTCGGGGTGGTGGCGCAGGCGGTCAGGGTCAGAAGGCTCGCGGCGGCGAGCAGAACCTTGATGCGCATCGAACTTCCCTTTGGTCTGGCGAGGAAGGCTTAGCGCGGGCCGGCAAGGGCGCAAAGAAAAAGGCCGGTGTTTCCACCGGCCTCTTCCAGAACTCTATGTCGTCGCCGATCAGGCGGCGGCGGCTTGCTCGGCCAGCTTGGCGCGAACCTGGCGCTTGATGCGCTGGGCGGCGATCGACAGCTGCTCGTCGCGGGCCTTGACGATGAAGACGTCCAGGCCGCCCTTGTAGTCCAGGGTGCGCAGCGCGGCGTTCGAGATCCGCAGGCTGAACGTCTGGCCCAGGCTGTCCGAAGTCAGCTTGACCGTCTTCAGCGACGGCAGGAAGCGGCGCTTGGTCTTGATGTTCGAGTGGCTCACATTGTGGCCGACCATCGGGCCGATACCGGTGAGTTCGCAACGACGCGACATCGTCAGATCCTTAAGATGCGGCGTCCAGCCCGAGCATGGGAGAAGACGCATGAACAGTTGCGCGCAGGAACCTGCCCGCGCGAGAGGGGGCCGTATAAGGGAAGAGGCGGTTCGGCGTCAAGCTGAGTCTGGACGCATGATCCAGACGGTTCGTTCAGCCGTCATTCAAATGCCGCCCTGTATGCGTCATACCATGAAGACCAAAGCTGAACAGAAGGCCGCCATGTCCCGTCCGTCGCTGATCGACCGTCTGCCCAAGCGGGCGCTCGCCGTCCTGGCCCCGGTCGTCGCCGGCGGCTTCATGCTGGCCTCGCCCGCCGTCGCCCCCGCACAGACGGCGGCCCAGTCTGAAGTGCTGCCCGGCTATTGGGAATACACCACCAGCGCCGTGGGCCAGCGCGACACTCTCCAGCGCTGCGTTCGCCCCAGCGAGATCAACCGCTTCTTCGGCGGCCTGTCGACCAACAAGTGGCGCTGCACCTATCCGACCCGGGTGGTGGGGAATGGCAACGCCCGCTTCGAGGGCACGTGCCAGGACCGCAAGGGCCGCCGTATCGCCGTGCGGCTGAACGGGACCTATACGGATACAAGCTTCAGCTTTAACGGCGGCGCCCAGATCGTGCGCGGCACTCCCTATATTCCCGCCAGCATCACCGCGCGTCGCATCAGCGCCCAATGCCCGGCCAACGCCGAGTATTTCTGAAGCCCGTATAGCCGAGCAGCAAAAAAGGCCCCGGATCGCTCCGGGGCCTTTTCTTTCGACCGAGGTCGAAGATTAAGCGGCTTCGGCGGTCGGGATCGGTCTGTTGGCGCCGACGGGCGCGATCCAGTCCTCCAGCGCGTCGATGACGGCGTCATCGACCTCGGCGTCGAACTTGCGCGCGAACAGTGACGGGCTGGCCTTCAGTTCGGGCAGATCCGCCAGGGTGTAGGTGCGCGGGCGCAGCTTGATGTCGCCGTCGGGGATCCAGTCGATCATCCGCATGTCGTCGTTGACCATCGGCCCATGGGCGTTCGTGTTCTTCATCACGGTCTGGAAGAAGCCTTCGTCGGCGATGAAGGTGTGGCGATAGAAGGCCTTGAACCGGTCCGCCGCCTTGTCGTTGCAGACGAAGTCGCAGAAGCGGCGGCTGACCATCATCCACTGATTGCCGATATAGGGCGTGGCGCCGCGCAGGAACGGGCGGCGCAGGATGGTGCGCAGGATGCCGCCGGGGCGTTCGAACACCATGTTGCGGACCCGGTTCATGGTGTCGGGACGGATCGTGCGCTGATCGACCGCGCGGATGAACTCCTGCCCTTTGTGCTTCGTCAGGAAGGCCATGATGTCGGCCTGGGACTTCAACGGGAAGTCCTGGCCGCTGAGATTGACGAAGACCGACCAGTCGTCGCTCATCTCCAGCAGCCGCTTCATACCGCGCAGCTCCGCGTCGATCAGGCTGTAGCCGCCCCACAGGGCGCGCCGGCTCTCGATGACGTCGGCGTTGGCGTAGGGCGCCAGGAACTGGCGGATCTGCTGTTCCAGCTCGGGGCCGGAGTTGCGATCGACGTGAACGACATACTGGTTGGCGGGATCATAGACGGCGTCGAACAGGCGTTTGAACTGTTCGGGATAGCGGTGAACCAGGATCAGATAGCCGATCATGCGTCCGCCCTCCCCTTGATTGAAAGGGGACGACCCGTCGCGGCGGCGCGCACGACGGATAGCTCGATGAGCCAGATCATAAGATCGAAGGTTTCGCATGGTGGTCAAACCGGATCCGATCAACCGCCTGCGGGCGGTTCGCTCTCGGCGACCATTCTCCTATTTGGGAAGTCTCGGCTCAAAAGCCATGGGCGCGGGCCTGTGCGGCCTCATTTGGCGGCCGCCTGCCTGCTAGGCTGATCTCTCACAGAAAAGGTCGATCACCGTGAAAGAGAGCAAGGGCAAGTCCAAGAAGGTCGCGCCGCCCAAGGCGAACGCGTCCCAGCCCAGCCTGAAGAACCTGGTTCCCGTGCCCGGTAAGTCGGGAAAGCTCGGCAAGTAGGACCCGAAAAACAAAAAGGCCCCGGATCGCTCCGGGGCCTTTTCGTTTGTCCGAGGTCGAAGATTAAGCGGCTTCGGCGGTCGGGATCGGCTTCTTGGCGCTGAGCGACTTGGCGAGCAGCTCGACGGCGGCGCCCTTGTCGATCTTGTTGGCGGCAGCGACTTCGCGCGCCATGCGGTCCAGAGCCGATTCATAGAGCTGGCGCTCCGAATAGGACTGTTCCGGCTGGGTGTCGGCGCGGTGCAGGTCGCGGACCACTTCGGCGATGGAGATCAGGTCGCCCGAGTTGATCTTGGCTTCGTATTCCTGAGCGCGGCGCGACCACATGGTGCGCTTGATGCGGGCGCGACCCTTCAGGGTGCTCAGGGCCTTGGTCACGACGTCGTCGGCGGCCAGCGAACGCAGGCCGGCCGTCGCGGCCTTCTTGGTCGGAACGCGCAAGGTCATCTTTTCGTGGTCGAAGGTCACGACATAGACTTCCAGCGACATGCCCGCGACTTCCTGGGTCTCGACCGCCGCGACTTTACCGACGCCGTGCGCCGGATAGACGACCGCGTCGCCAACCTTGAACTCCAGACCAGTCTTGCTCGTCATATTCGTCCTTTCCCGGTTCAGGGCCGGGCGACGCGAAGGCGCAGAAAACGCAAACAGAATCTCATCCGCCGGATCGCTCCGTCGGAGGGGATGATGTCAGGCGTCAAATGCGGAAACGGATCACCAAACCTCTGGCCGATCCCGTCTGTGGGCGGGATTCTGTCGCAAACACGGGCGGCGCGAAGATTTCGACCGCCCGATCCAATGAAACAGAACCTATCACAAATCTGCGGAATTTCAAAACGTCCACAGGGCGGACGTGGATTTGCGGCAAGGCTTGAGCGCCGCCGGGCTCTAAGTCAGGAACCCTTGCCCGGCTTGGGGCTGAAGTATTTCTCGTATTTGCCGGTCTCGCGTTCGTACTGTTCGCGATCGGCGGGGGGCGTGCCCTTGACGGTGATGTTGGGCCAGACCTTGGCGTATTCGGCGTTGACCTGAAGCCACTTGCCGTCCGGCTCGTCCTCGGTGTCGGGCACGATGGCGTCGACGGGGCATTCCGGCTCGCACACGCCGCAGTCGATGCATTCGTCGGGCGCGATGACCAGGAAGTTCTCGCCCTCGTAGAAGCAGTCCACCGGACACACCTCGACGCAGTCCATGAACTTACATTTCACGCAGGCGTCGGTGACGATGTAGGTCATTGGGCGAAGATATGGGGGCAAGCTGTGAGCGGGAGGCCTGCGACATGGCGGCCACGCAACCAACTGTCAACAGCAGGGCTTAAAGCGAGAGACGTTCGCAAGCGGGTTCGACGCCGCTTGACAACAGTCAGGCTTAATCGCAACTGTATTGATTGCATATCCACCGTCCCATCGACAGGAACTCCCCATGCGCACGCCCTTCATGAAATACGCCGTTGCCGGCGCTCTGGCGCTCAGCCTCGCCGCCGGCGGCGCGGTCGTGGCCCAGGCCGCCCTGACCAAGAACCCGGCCGAAGTCACCGCCGGGAACTACGACCTGGAATCCAGCCACGGCAAGATCACCTGGTCGGTGAACCACTTCGGCCTGTCGACCTACACGGGCCAGTTCGTGAACGTGAAGGCCGAGCTGAAGCTGGACCCGGCCAATCCGTCGGCTTCGACCCTTACCGCCACCATTCCGCTGACCGACGTCGCGCCGAACGACGACCGGCTGAAGGCGCACCTGCAGACCGCCGACTTCTTCGACACCGCCAACCACCCGACGGCGACCTTCGTCTCGCGCTCGGTGACGGTGGATTCGGACGACGCCAATGAGGCGACCGTGGTCGGCGACCTGACCCTGCGCGGCGTGACCAAGCCGGTCACCATCGAGGTCGAGTTCAACGGCGCCGGCACCGTCATGGGCGCCTACAAGTCCGGCTTCGACGGCGAGGCCACGATCAAGCGCTCGGACTTCGGCATCAACTACGCCCTGCCGGCCGTCTCCGACGAAGTGAAGCTGCACATCGAGGGCGAGTTCGTTCTTAAGCAGTAGGGCTATCGCGCCTCGCGCTACTTGAGCCCTCAAGCAGTAGGTGAATAAAGGGCGCGGGCCTCCTCGGGTGGTCCGCGCCTTTCGCCCAGCGCCTCCACCCTCAGGCTGGTGACCCGTCCGTTCTGAGCGAAGGTCATCAAGTCGCCGACGTGGACGCAGCGGCTGGGCTTGTCCAGCCGTGTCTCCCGCCCCTGATGCGTCAGCCGCACCGCGCCCCGCTCGACCAGATTGGCGGCCAATCCCCGCGTCTTCACGAACCGCGCGCGCCACAGCCACAGATCGATGCGACAGGCGTCCTCGCTCAAGCCGTCGCCTTCCGACGCGGACGCCGCCGCTTGGGCCGCGCAGGCGGGGCTTCCGTCAGAACCGCAAGCGCAGCGAACGGCGAATCCTTAACCGGTTTGGGCGCGGCGCCCGGCTTGTCGGGCAGGCGGGCGCGTTCGGTCTTCAGGGCGGCGATGACCTGTTTCGCCTGATCGGCGGTCCAGCCCAGGTCGGTCAGGGCTTCGTTGGACAGCCTGCCGTGGTTCGCGGCCCGCAGGTCGGCCATCTTCTCCAGCGTCTCGACCGGGACCAGCCATCGGCCGGCCTGGCGCAGGCCGTGGGCCGACAGCAGGCGCGGCGAGGGCGCCTCGACCGGCGTCGGGATCAGGTCGGGCGTCGCCGTGATCAGGGGCGCGTCCACGAACCCTTGAGCGAAATGCCGGGCGCGCGGCTTCTGAAGGCCGGGCAGCCAGACGGAGTGGACGCCCACGCGGATGGCGAAACTCTTCAGCGTGCGTCGCTCGACCTGGCTGAGCGCCGCCAGATCGCGCTCCACGTCGCGCCGGTCGATCAGGCCGCCAGCTTCAATCAGGCGGAAGGAGATCCCGCGCGGCAGGCCCTTCAGCGCCCCCGATTCCACCGCCTGACGCAGGCGGCGCAGATCCCGAAGCGCACGGCCCGCCTCGGACGCCAGCCAGGCCTCGATCCGGCGTTTGGCGCGCTCGCGGGCGGGCGTCGGACCCAGTTCGCCCAACAGGCGGACGACGGGCGAGAACGGATCGGCGCCGGTCGGCGTCGCCACGATCTGGGCCGTCAGCACGCCGCGCCACAGGACGGCTCCGTCCGGCGTGACGGAAAAGGCTTCGTCGCTCTCGGCCGCCAGCCGGCCCAGCCGGCGATTGATCTCGGGCGTTACAGCGCGCACCGCCGCCTGGCGCAGGGTGCGGTCCTCCAGCGCCGAGGCGCCCTTTTCCATCTGGAAGCTGACGCCTTCCAACTGGCCGACCACCTGGCCCTCGACCGTGACCTCGCCGTCGTCGGCGACCCCAGCAAACGTATCCTCTCGGACGTTCAGGGCGCGCATCAGGGCGGTGGTGCGACGATCCACGAACCGGGCGGTCAGCCGCTCGTGCAGCACGTCCGACAACCGGTCCTCCAGCGCGCGGGTCTTGTCGCGCCACCCTTGCGCGTCGTGAACCCAGTCGGGGCGGTTGGCGATATAGGACAGGGTGCGAACGGCCGACAGCCGGGCCGACAGCTGGTCGATCTGGCCGTCGTCGCGATCCACGAAGGCGAAGCGCGGCCCCATCCAGTCGTCGGTCAGCCGCCCGCGCTTGCCGGTCAGGGCGTGAAAGACGTCCTTGGCCAGCCGCGCGTGTTCGTCCAGCGTCGTCTTCTGGAAGTCGGGCAACTGGCACGCCTCCCACAGCCGCATGATGGCTCCGCGCGACCGGCCGATGCGCGCCACCTCCTCGTCCTTGATCAGGCGACGCAGCAGGGTCTCGTCCAGAGCTTCGCCGGTCAGGCTGAGACCGCTCCGCTGGGGTGTGACGGTCAGGGACCGCAGCAGGTCGGGCAGGGTGTCGAAGTCGAGCTTGGCGTTGCGCCATTCCGCCGCCTCGACCGGATCGAACCGGTGCTCGACTACCTGTTCGACCAGATCGGCGTCCAGATCCTCGGCCTCGGCGGTAACGCCGAACGTCCCGTCGCGAAGGTGACGCCCGGCGCGCCCTGCGATCTGGCCGATCTCGTGCGCGTGCAGCCAGCGGGTCCGCCGCCCGTCGAACTTGCGCAAACCGGCGAAGGCGACATGGTCCACATCCATGTTCAGACCCATGCCGATGGCGTCGGTGGCGACCAGGAAGTCGACCTCGCCCGATTGGTACAGGGCGACCTGGGCGTTGCGGGTGCGAGGCGACAGACTGCCCATGACCACGGCCGCCCCGCCCCTCTGACGCCGGATCAGCTCGGCGATGGCGTAGACCCGCTCGGTCGAGAAGGCGACGATGGCGCTGCGGCGGGGCAGGCGGGTCAACTTCTTGGACCCGGCATAGGAAAGCGTGGACAACCGGTCCCGCGTCACGATCTCGACGTCCGGGACCAGGCGGCGGATCAGGGGCTCCATGGTTCCGGCGCCCAGGAACATGGTCTCGAACCGGCCGCGCGCGTGCAGCAGCCGCTGGGTGAAGACGTGGCCGCGCTCGGGGTCGGCGACCAGCTGGATTTCGTCGATGGCCAGGAATTCGACCGACCGCTCCAGCGGCATGGCCTCGACGGTGCAGACGAAATAGTGCGGGCGGGGCGGGACGATCTTTTCCTCGCCCGTGATCAGGGCGACGGCGGCGGTGCCGCGCTGCCGAACGATCCGCTCATAGATTTCACGAGCCAACAGGCGCAGCGGCAGGCCGATCATGCCCGAGGCGTGACCCAGCATCCGCTCGACCGCCAGATGGGTCTTGCCGGTGTTCGTGGGCCCCAGGACCGCAGTGACGCGGGACGGGGCGAGGCCTGCGGACCGGTCGCTCATTGCCGCCCTAAGGTGGAGACGATTCTCCTCCGGCTCAAGCGTCGCCGGCGCGCATTCCCATACGAACCAGGGTGGACAGGTTCGGCGCCTGCATCTTGGTCATTACCTTGGCGCGGAAAATCTCCACCGTGCGCGGGCTGATCTCCAGCCGCAGCGCGATTTCCTTGTTCGAACAGCCCTCGATCAGGGCGTCGAATACCTGGCGCTCGCGGGCGGTCAGGGTCGCCAGACGGCTCCTGGCCTCGTCCCGCGCCGACCGGTCCGCTTCCAGGCTGGTCAGCGAGGCCATGCAGCGGCCGACGCAGTCCAGAATCTGTTCGGGATCGAAGGGTTTCTCGATGAAATCAACGACTCCGGCCTTCATCAGCTGAACCGCCAGCGATACGTCGGCATGGCCGGTGATGACGATCACGGGCCAGGTGTCGCCCCTCAGCACCTTCAGCTTGCGAACCAGTTCCGGCCCTTCGACGCCGGGCATGCGCACGTCGCTGACGATGCAGGCGCTCTTGTCTGTGGGCAGGTTCTCCAGAAATTCGTCTGCGCTAACGAAGGCGCGCGCCCGAAAGCCTGCCCCCCGCAACATGAGGACAAGCGAGTCCCGCATGGCTGGGTCGTCATCGACGATGAAGACGGAATGCGGGTTCATGCGGCGTCGAGCTCCGATTTGTGAGGCAGACGAAAGGTGAAGGCGGCGCCGCCAAGTCTGCCACGGCCGACGGTCAGTGCGCCCCCGTGGCTCTCGACTATGGAGCGCGTGACGGACAGCCCCAGGCCCATGCCGCCGGCCTTGGTGCTGATCATGGGCTGGAAGATGCTCTCGCGCTGATCGGTGGGAATGCCGCGTCCGTTGTCCTCGACGGCGATCTCGTAGCCTTCGGGGCCGACCGAACGGCCGACGATGGACACGCGGCCTGCTTCGCTTCCGACGACGGCGTCGACAGCGTTGCGGACCAGGTTGGCCAGGGCCTGCTGCAGCTGAATTCGATCCGCCATCACATGGTCGTCCTCGTTATCGGCGTCTATGTCGATGACGACATCGGTATCGCGCCCGATCAGAGTGAAGACGGGAACCAGATCCTGTATCATCTGTGACGCACGCTCCTCGGTGAAGGTGCGTGATCCAGTCGAGAGGAGTTCGCGCATGCGTCGGATGATGTCGCCCGCGCGCAGCAACTGAGTCCTGGCCAAATCCAGTGCGCGACTGGCTTCTTCGGCGGCCGGCCCCACCTTGGCCAGACCGGCCTGGCCGGCATGCAGATAGACGGCGGCGGCCGTCAGGGGCTGGTTCATCTCGTGCGCCAGGGTCGCCGCCATCTCGCCCATGGAGTTCAGACGCCAGACGCTGTCGAGCCTTTCGGTCAGGTCGCGCTCGCGTTTACGGATCGCTTCGGCCTGACTCTGATCTGCGAGCGCCAGGAGGATATGTTCCGGCCCGATGTCGTCCGGCAACACATTGGCGTGGATGGTCAGCGGCACAGGACAGGCGTCAGCCCGGCTGACCATCCAGGAACCCGGAGACGGCGCCAGAACCTCGCCGCCCTGCCGGGCCGACTCGAGGGCCAGGTCATCGAAACCGGGCACCAGCGTGTGAAAGGGCAGAGCCATCGCTTCGTCGCGCCTCACGCCCAGAAGCGCCGCCGCCGCCGGCGTCACGCGCTGTGTGCGGCCTTCGCGATCCAGCGTCACGACCGGGACGGACGTCAGGATTGTGTCGAGCAGCATCTCCCGCATGGCCAGATCGCGCGACAGCGCCCGAGCGGTTCTCAACGCGCCGCCCAGGCGCCGGCAGACCTCGGCGATGGTCCAGGAAACGGCGGCGAAGAGGGCCGCGTTGATCGCCGAGTCCAGCGCATCTTCCCGCTGCACCATCAGTTCGTTGGCCGTGATGGACAGACCGATCGCCACCAGCACGGAGAGCCGCCGCGCCAACAAGGCCGTGACCATCACGGCGACGATCATCGGCAGATAATAGAAATGACCGAAGGGTTCGAGCGCCAGGCGAACGGAGATAGCAACCAATACTGATACAAAGGCGACAGAAAGGCCGCCCCACCAAGTCTTTGTGCGCCGCAGCATGTAGACTGGGTGATCAGATCTTTTCAAAACGGCGCAATCTAATTGCGCCATGAAGCATATTGCCTGCGCAAAACCACCCGAACGCTTCCCTGTCGTTTTTTTGCCTTATTTCGTATAGGCGATTTTTCTATGCGTGAAAATACGTAATCACTGCGACGGATTGGCAGCCGGGCCACGAGAAGCAAGCTCTGCCGTTCCTACGCATTCCTACCTACGGCGTGGTTCAGAAATAATATTAATCATCGCCTCATCCTTGATCGGCACAATGCAGGTGCATCAAGGACCGCCATGTCTCGTTCGCCTTTCGTCCATCGGCTTCTGAACGCCGGGACAACATGCCGCGATACAGGCCCCTTCGATCGCATGGACGGCGGGGAAAATGATCACACGCATGGAATGTCGGCCTACAGGCGCAAGTTTGCGGACGAAGGCGATCGATCCGCAAAAATGCGACGCCGACCGTCGGTCCGCGGGCGCGCCGTCTGGCTGCCCTCTCGTCTACAGTTATATTTTTTGAATAACCGATCCATCGGGGGATGCTGAGTTGAAGATTATCGAGAATATGCCCGTCGGCCGTAAGCTGTTCGTGGCCTTCGGTCTGGTGCTGGCGGCGATCGCCATCATGGGCGCGGTCGTCGTGATGAGCCTGCTCAGGCTGGAAGCGGCGGGCGAAGTTCGCACGGTCGAGAACGAAGCGAACCGCGCTACGGCGAGCGCTGAATTCTACATGGCGCGCCAGGAAAACGCCTTCCGCGGCTACCTGCTGTCTCAGGATCCCTACTACCTCGAACGTTTGGACGCCCACCGCGCCAAATTCCTCGCCGCGCTGCAGGAATTGCGCGACGCATTGCCGGCCGACCGCGCCGCTCCGATCGACAAGGTCATCGAGGCCAACGCGACCTGGTACAAGAACGTCGTCGAAGCCGGCGTCGTCATGGTTCGCGACGGTCGAGGCGCACAGGCGGTTCAGATGGTTGGACGCAATGGCTCCGCCGACAACTATGTCGCCCCTATCGAAGACACGATCGCGGCGATTGAGAGCAACAACGACATCTTTAGACAAGCGTCGGCTGAGGCGCAGGGTGCTGCCAGTCGATCCGCCATGATCGGCCTGATTGTCGGTCTGATCGCCGCCTTGGCGATCGCATTGGTCGCCGGCCTGATCGCGACCCGCGCCATCACACAGCCGATCTTCACGATGATCGGCTATATGCAGAAGCTGATGGCGGGCGACACCGCCATTCAGATCGTCGGCGCCGACCGCAAGGACGAGTTCGGCAAGATGGGCCAGGCCATCGTCGCCTTCCGTGACGCCGCCCTCGACAAGGTCCGCGTTGAGCAGGAATCCGCGTCGCATCGTTCGATGAGCGAACAGGAACGCGCCGCCAACGAAGCCGAAAAAGCCCGCGTCGCCGCCGAGGACAAGGTCGCTCTGGACGCCTTGGCCGACGGCCTCTCGGCCATGGCCAACGGCGACCTGACCCATCGGTTCACGGTCGAGGTCGCGCCGCGTTCGGAATCGTTGAAAGCCGACTTCAACGCCGCCATCGCCCAACTCCAGCAGGCGATCTCGGTCGTGGTCGGCAATGTGTCCGGGATCCGTTCCGGCGCCAGCGAGATCAGTCAGGCCGCCGACGACCTGTCGCGCCGCACCGAGCAGCAGGCCGCCTCGCTTGAGGAAACCGCCGCCGCCCTGGATGAGATCACAGCCACGGTGAACAAGACCGCCTCGGGCGCGCGTCAGGCCTCCGACGTGGTTCAGGCTGCGCGCGGCGACGCCGAAAAGAGCGGTATGGTCGTTCGAGACGCCGTCTCCGCCATGCAGGCCATCGAGGGCTCGTCCAACCAGATCAACCAGATCATCGGCGTGATCGACGAGATCGCCTTCCAGACCAACCTGCTCGCCCTGAACGCGGGCGTCGAAGCCGCCCGTGCCGGCGATGCGGGTCGTGGCTTCGCGGTCGTGGCCTCTGAAGTCCGCGCCCTGGCGCAACGTTCGGCCGAGGCGGCGAAAGAGATCAAGACCCTGATCTCGGCCTCGACCGGTCAGGTCGGCGCCGGCGTCAAACTGGTCGGTGAGACCGGCGAAGCGCTGCAACGGATCGTGGATCGTGTCGCCGAGATCGACAGCCTGGTCACCGAAATCGCCGCCTCGGCCCAGGAGCAGGCCGTCGGCCTGGCCCAGGTCAACACGGCCGTGAACCAGATGGACCAGGTCACTCAGCAAAATGCTGCGATGGTCGAGCAATCGACGGCCGCCAGCCACTCGCTGGCCCAGGAAGCCGAAAGCCTGCAGGCCTCGGTGTCCCAGTTCCGCGTCGGGTCGCACCAGCAGGCTTCTCACGCGCCCGCTCCGGTTCGCAAGCCTGCCCCTGCCGCCAAGCCCGCCAACCGTATGGTCGCCGCGCTGAAGACCATCGGTCGTGGCGGCGCGGCCCTGAAACCGCAAGCCGCCGCCGTCGAAGACGGCTGGGAGGAGTTCTGATGAGCGAGACCCTGATCCTGGCCGAGGTGCTGGACCTGAATGCAGCCGAGCCTTTGAAGGCTGAACTGCTGGCTCTGCGAGGTCACGCCCTGACGCTGGACGCCTCGGCCGTCGAGCGGCTGGGCGGGCTGTGCCTGCAAATCCTCATGTCGGCCCGCAAGACCTGGGCCGCCGACGGCGTCAACCTAAGCTTAGGGTCTGTGTCCCAATATTGGACAGAACAATGGGCGGCTCTAGGCGCGCCCGACTTCAACACCGAGGGGGCGTTGGCATGACCAAGACCGTTCTGACGATCGACGATTCACGCACCATGCGCGACATGCTGCTGATGGCGCTGGAAGACGCGGGCTATACCGTGATCCAGGCCGTCGATGGGGTGGACGGGCTGGAGACGCTGGCCGCCAGGGGCGCCGACGTCATCATCACCGACATCAACATGCCCCGCATGGACGGTTTCGGCGTCATCGAAGGCGTGCGCGCCGATCCGAACCATCGCACCACGCCGGTGCTGGTTCTGACGACCGAGAGCGATGCCGAGAAGAAGGCTCGCGCCCGCGCCGCCGGCGCCACCGGCTGGATCGTCAAACCCTTCGACCCCGCAAAACTGGTGGACGCCGTTCGCCGCGTCGCCGCCTGATCACCCGCCGGACCCGCACCTAATGGACGCCTTCGAAGCCATCAAAGTCACCTTCTTCCAGGAATGCGACGAACTGCTCGCCGACCTGGAGGCGAAGCTGATGCTGCTGGAACAGGGTCAGACCGACCTTGAAACGATCAACGCCGTCTTCCGCGCCGTGCATTCGGTCAAGGGCGGGGCAGGGGCGTTCGGGCTGGAGGCGTTAGTCCGGTTCGCCCACGTCTTCGAGACCCTGATGGATGAGCTGCGCTCGGGCCGTAAGCCGTGCGATACGATCACCATCAAGACCCTGTTGCGCGCCTCCGACGTGTTGGCCGACCATATCCAGGCGGCCCAGGGTCTGATCCCGCAGGTGGACGAGGGCCGTTCCGCCGCCCTGGTCGCCGAGCTTGAAATGCTGACCCACGGCGGCGAGGCTCCCCCCCCGGTCGAGGACGAAGACGACGATTTCGGCTTCATGCCCATGGCCTTCGACATGGCGCTGGACGAAACCGTCGCCGCACCCGAGCCGGAGCCTGAACCTGAAGCCGTCGGCTGGCGCATCGTGTTCAAGCCGATGGGGCGGATGTACGCCAACGCCAACGAGACCGGCCTGCTGCTGCGCGAACTGGGCCGCCTCGGCCCGACCACGGTCGTCATGGACGATAGTGAAACGCCTACGCTGGACGCCCTGTCGGTCGAGGACGGTTGCCTGACCTGGACCGTCGATCTGGACGCCGCCGTCGACGAAGCCGCCGTGCGCGAGGTCTTCGACTTCGTCGAGAGCGACTGCGAACTGACCATCACGCCACTTGGCGCCACTCTGGGAGGCGCGGACATGAGCGCAACGTTCGAAGACGAACCGGCGGCGATCCTGCCGGCCGGCGACGATCTGGATATCGCCGCCCTGTTGGCCAAGGCCAGCGGAGCGGTCGCGGACCCTGTGCCGGAGACGATCCCGTTCGCGGCCATTGAGCCCGAGCCCGCTCCTGTCGTCGCAACGCCTGCCCCTACGCCCGTCGCCGCCGCTCCTGTCGCCGCCTCTGCGCCTGTTGCGCCGGCGCCGGTGACGATCCGCGTCGATCTGGATCGGGTGGACCGCCTGATCAACGTGGTCGGCGAGCTGGTCATCCAGCAGGCCATGCTGTCGCAACGCGTCCTGGAAAGCGGCCTGGCCCGTTCGTCCGGCATCGCCCTCGGCCTTGAAGACCTGGAGCTGCTGACCCGCGAGATCCAGGACAGCGTCATGGCCATCCGCGCCCAGCCGGTGAAGTCGGTGTTCCAACGCATGCCGCGTCTGGTCCGCGAAGTCGCCGACATGGTCTCCAAACAGGTTCGCTTGGTCACCGTCGGCGAGGACACCGAGGTCGACAAGACCGTGGTCGAACGCCTCGCCGAGCCGATCACCCACATGCTGCGCAACGCCATCGACCACGGACTGGAAACGCCCGACGAGCGTATCGCGGCCGGCAAGTCGGCCGAGGGCACGGTGCGTCTCGCCGCCCTTCACCGCTCGGGCCGGATCGTGATCGAGATTTCCGACGACGGTCGCGGCATCAACCGCGAACGCGTCAAGAAAATCGCCATCGACAAGGGACTGATCGCCGCCGACGCCCCCCTGACCGACGAGCAGATCGACAATCTGATCTTCGCCCCGGGCTTCTCCACCGCCGCCGTCGTGTCCGACATCTCGGGCCGGGGCGTGGGGATGGATGTGGTCAAGCGCTCGATCCAGGCCCTGGGCGGCCGGATCTCCATCAGTTCGGTTCCGGGCAAGGGTTCGACCTTCACCCTCAGCCTGCCGCTGACGCTGGCGGTGCTGGACGGCATGGTCGTCGCCGCCGCCGAACAGACGCTGATCGCGCCCCTGCCGACCATCGTGGAAAGCCTCACGCCCCAGGCCGCCGACCTGCATTTCGTCGGCGGCGTGGACCCCGTGATCCGCTTCCGCGACCGCTTCCTGCCGCTGATCGACGTGGCCCTGATCATGGGCTTCCGCGAGCAGCCGATGAGCCCGACCGACGGCGTCGCCGTGGTCGTCGAGACCGAGAGCGGCCAGCAGGCGGCCCTTCTGTTCGACGCCATCCAGGGCCAGCGCCAGGTCGTCATCAAGAGTCTTGAGACCAACTATCAGCAGGTCGAGGGCGTCGCCGCCGCCACCATTCTTGGCGACGGCCGCGTGGCCCTGATCCTCGACGTCGACGTCATCGTCACCGACATGCGCCGCAAATCCATCCGTCCCGATTTCAAGCTCGCGAGCTGAACCATGACCGAAGCCAAAGATCCCCAGCGCGAACTCATCGCCTTCCGCATCGGCAGTCAGGAATTCTGCGTCGACATCATGTCGGTGCGTGAAATCCGCGGCTGGACGCCGGCGACGCCCCTGCCGCGTTCGCCAGGCTATATGAAGGGCGTCATCAACCTGCGCGGCACCGTCCTGCCGATCATCGATCTGGGGGCGCGCTTCGGCCTGACGACCTCGGAACCGACGGCGCGCCACGTCATCATGGTCGCCCATATCGGCGGCCGGATGGTCGGGCTGCTGGTCGACGCCGTGTCCGACATCCTGCAGATGAGCGAGGCCTCGGTTCAACCGACGCCCGACGTCGCCAGCGATCAGGTCAAGACCTTCGTCAAGGGCATCTTCTCGATCGACGGCCGCATGATCAGCCTGATCGAACTGGATTACATCCTGCCTCAAGTCGAAGCCGAAGCCGCATGAACGCCGCCGCCGGTCGGGGATCCATTGTCGAGGGCGAGTTCGTCTTCACCGCCGATGATTTCCGCCACATCGCCGAAATGCTGCATGCCCACGCCGGCATCGCCCTGAACGAGGGCAAGGCCGCGTTGGTCTATTCGCGGCTGGCCAAGCGTCTGCGCACCCTGGGCCTGACCAGCTTCCGGGACTACTGCGCCCTGGTCGAGGGCGTGGACGGCGTGGACGAGCGCCAGAGGATGACGGCGGCCCTGACCACCAACGTGACGCGCTTCTATCGCGAGCCGCACCATTTCGACGATCTGCGCGACCGGGTCATGCCCGAGCTGGCGGCCCGCGCGCGCGCCGGCGGTCGGGTGCGCCTGTGGTCGGCCGCCTGTTCGAACGGACAGGAGCCCTATTCGATGGCGCTGACGATCCTTCAAGCCCTGCCCGAGGCGGCGGATCTGGACGTGCGGATCCTGGCTACCGACATCGATCCCAATATGGTCGCCCAAGGCCATGACGGCACCTATTCCGAAGAAGCGCTGGAACCGGCGCCCGTCACCCTGTGGCGCAAATATTTCGACCGGGCCGACCGCGGCCAATGGACGGCGGGCCAGCAGCTGAAGCGTCTGGTCAGCTTCAAGGAGCTGAACCTGATCGGCGAATGGCCGATGAAGGGCAAGTTCGACGTCATCTTCTGCCGCAACGTCGTCATCTATTTCGACGACGCGACCCAGGAGCGGGTGTGGAAGCGGTTCACGCCTCTGATGAACCCCGGCGCGACCCTTTACATCGGGCACTCGGAACGCGTCTCCGGTCCCGCCACCAGCCAGCTTCAGACCGCCGGCCTGACCACCTATCGTCTGGGTGGACCGGCATGAGCATCATTCGTGTCCTGGTCGTCGACGACAGCCTGACCATGCGGGGCCTGATCTCGGCCGCGCTGAAGTCGGACCCCGAGATCGACGTCGTCGGCACCGCCGCCGATCCCATCGAGGCGCGCGCCGCGATCAAGGCCTTGAACCCCGACGTCATCACCCTGGACGTCGAAATGCCCAACATGAATGGGCTGGAGTTCCTGGAAAAGATCATGCGGCTGCGGCCCATGCCGGTCGTCATGGTCTCGACCCTGACGGCGGCGGGGACCGACGTGACCCTGGCGGCGCTCGAAATCGGCGCCGTGGACGCCGTGGCCAAGCCGGCGGTGGCCAGCGTGGACGCCTTCCATGATCTGATCGGCAAGGTGAAGACCGCCGCCCGCTCGCGCGTCCGCGCCCGTGGCGACACCCCCGCCGCCGCCGTGGCGCCCAGCACGTATCGCCCCGATTCCAATCACATCCTGGCCATCGGTTCGTCCACCGGCGGCGTCGAGGCCCTGCTGACGGTGCTCAGCGGCTTTCCCGCCAACTGTCCCGCCACGATCATCACCCAGCACATGCCGGCGACTTTCACCGCCAGCTTCGCCGCCCGTCTGGACCGCGTCTGCGCCCCGACCGTGACCGAGGCGGTGGACGGCGCGCCGCTGAAAACCGGCCACATCTATGTGGCGCCCGGCGGCGCGACCCATCTGGAGGTTTCCTCCGGCATGTCGCCCCGTTGCCGACTGGTCGCCAGCGATCCGGTCAACGGCCACCGCCCCTCGGTCGATGTGATGTTCGATTCCGTTGTGCGCCTGAAGCGCCCGATGACGGGCGTCATCCTGACGGGCATGGGCAAGGACGGCGCCAAGGGCCTTCTCGCCATGCGCGAAGCCGGCGGCCGCACCCTGGGCCAGGACGAAACCACCTGCGTCGTCTACGGCATGCCGAAAGCCGCCTTCGAACTGGGCGCCGTGGAGCGGCAGTTGCCGCTGCACCGCCTGTCCCCCGCCATCCTCGAACTGTGCGCCGATCAGGCCGCGCGGTCAGTCGCCTAACCGGGAGCGTACATCATGCCCGCCGCCGCCTCACTTCACTGCCTGGTCGTCGACGATCAGATGACTATGCGCTCGCTGGTCCGCACCAGTCTGCAACAGCTCGGGGTTCGCGAAATCCGCGAGGCCGCCGACGGCGAGATCGCCCTGCGCGACATCATCTCCAAGCCCGCGCACCTGATCATCTCGGACTACAACATGCCGAACCTGGACGGTCTGGGCCTGCTGCGCGCCGTGCGCGCCCATCCGCCCACGTCCAAGACCGCCTTCATCATGCTGACCGGCCGGGCCGACCGCGAACTGGTCCAGCGCGCCGTGCAGTTCGGCGTCAACAACTACCTGGTCAAGCCGTTCACGGTCGCTCAGCTCAAAGGCAAGCTGGAAGCCGTCTTTGGTCCCCTGACATGAGCTTCGCCGCCCTGAGAGAGAGCGTGGAAAAGCGCATACACGTCGGTCAGGGCGAGCACCACATCACGTCCGATCCCAACGTCGTGCTCAGCACCATCCTGGGCTCGTGCGTCGCCATGTGCCTGCGCGATCCGCTGGCCGGTGTCGGCGGCATGAACCACTTCCTGCTGCCGGAAGGGGCGGGGGCGGGGACCGACGCGGGCCGTCGCTACGGCGCCTATGCGATGGAGCTTCTGATCAACGACATGCTCAAGGCCGGCGGTCGGCGCGAGCGGATGGAGGCCAAGCTGTTCGGCGGCGGCCGCATGTTCGACAGCTTGCGGGACGTGGGTCGCGCCAACGCCGACTTCGCCGAGAAGTTTCTGCGTGACGAAGGCATTCCGGTCGTGGGCGGCAGCCTGCGCGGCGACGGCGGTCGCCGCCTGCACTACTGGCCCGTCTCCGGCCGCGCCATGCAACGCGCCGTGACCGACGTCGTCGCGCCCAAGCCCGTTCCCGTCATGGCTCCGGTCGATACCGGCGCGCTGGAACTGTTCTGAGCATGAGCGCCCCTCCCGAACATGCCGACCTTCTGGCCGCCGTCGCCGATGAGCTGATGCTGATCCGCGAAGGCATCGACGGGATCGAGGCCTTGGTCAGCGATCTGGTCCGCCGCGCCCCGCCCGAGGAACGCCCCAACGCCCTGACCCAGGCCCAGGCCCTGGACGCTCTGACCCAGAGGCTGGAGGCCCTGTCCGGCGTCCTGCGCATGCTGGGCGGCGGCGCCAGTCCGTCCGAGGCCGTCAGCCGGCTGTCGCTGGCCGACATGGCCGGCCGTCTGCGGCCCGCGGCCGGCGAAGCGCCGTCGCAAGCCACCGCCGACGCCGGCGACCTGATGCTGTTTTGATGTCATGGCCAAGAGCGATCGGGTCAATCTGGCGCACACCACAGTCCTGCTGATCGACGATCAACCTACGTCGCTGGATATGCTGGGTTCCATCGTCCAGGGCTTCGGCTGCAAGGAACAGATCAAGTGCGCGTCTGCGCAGGCGGCGACGGAACTGTTGGCCCGCCGCGCCGTCGATCTGATCCTGATCGACTGCATCATGCCCGACATGGACGGCTATGAGTTCGTCCGCTGGTTGCGACGCGACGCCCCGACGCCGACCCGCTACGTGCCCGTCATCATGATCCTGGGTCACGCGTCCCAGGTCAAGGTTCAGCAGGGACGCGATTGCGGCGCCAGCTTCGTGGTCGCCAAGCCCCTGTCTCCCTCCCTGCTGCTCAAGCGCATCATCTGGCTGGGGGCCGAGGACCGCGACTTCGTCGAGGCCGAACACTATGTCGGACCCGACCGCCGAGTGCGCAACTATGGCCCGCCGGCCGGAACCGACGGTCGTCGCGAGAGCGACCTGTCCGGCGAACTGGGCGCCGCCGTCGAAGAAAACATGGGTCAGGACGACATCGACATGCTGATGAAACCGATGAAGGTCAGCCTGTGAGCCGCACTCGATGACCAAGCCCACCATCCGCAAGGTCCACACCTCGCTCCAACGACAGATGGCCCGCCCCGGCGGGCGCCTGATCGTCGAGGCCGAATCCCGCGCCAATCAGGCGCTGGAGGGCCAGCGCGATCACGTCTTCGATCTGCTGGCGACCAATATCGACGCCATCGACGCCCTGTGCGTCAGTCGTCCCGACGACGCCCCGACCCAGATCTACGCTTTCGCCTCCGCCATGGTCGACATGGCCGGCTATCTGGATGTCCCCACCTTCTTCGAGGCCGCCTTCAGCCTGTGCGAGATCGCCGACCGCATGCGCGCCGCCGACGCCTGGTCCTGGCCGTCGGTCGAGGTCCACGTCCGCGTGCTCAGACTGACTTTGGCCGACAGCGGCAAGGCCACGCCCGGTTCCGAACGCCTACTGGAAGGCCTGCGCGCCCTGACCGCACACGTTCCGCCGGCGAGTTAACGGCCAAGCCTCATGGTGCGGAACAAGCGTGAAACGAATCAGGACCGAATCGCCGACACCGCCCCATTCGTCCTTTGTTCACCGCGACATCTGGTAGGTTAAGGGGCCCCAACCACAAGCTTGTTCCAACTCTTCGCAGTCACCCAAACAAGACTTTTTCGCCACCGACGGCGCTGCCCACTTTTCCAAATCCCCCCAAGACGCTAGGTCACCCCCGTGGCCCCGTAGCTCAGCTGCATAGAGCAAGGCTTTCCTAAAGCCGAGGTCGGGGGTTGGAGTCCCTCCGGGGTCGCCATGTTTTCAATGGCTTCGCGTCGAACTGTCCCGTGCGTTGGGCTCCTGGGGTACAAGTGGGGTGCAGGGCTATTGATTCCGAACTGAGCTTTCCAACCTATTTCAGCCGGTCTCACGGGATCCCAGGTCGCTCTGCCGTTCATTACCGCCGTTGGATTGTAGCCTTGACCGCACAGTCGACCTGATTGGGAATAACCGGCCAGAGCAGTTCTTTAAGGGTCTGACGTCTGTGCTGGCGATTACGGGTCCTCCGAACCGGGAGGCGCTAAGGCGGTTCGCACCTAAGCGCCATTTTGAGGACGGCAGATTGCGTATATGTTTGGCTCGGTCTGCGGCGACCTGATGAATGGGTTGCGGAGGGACCGTCGAAAGTCCCGGCTTAGTTCGAGGTCTTCCTGCTTGCCGAACGCCTTACGCGACTCGCCCCTCGCCCCCTCCAGGGCCTCCAGCCGTTCCCTGCCAAGATTTCGCCGGTGCGGTTGACGTGGAACGTCAGCATCGACATCGCCGACTGCAGCGGCGTGCCCTGCGTCGATGGCTTTGTTCAGCGGATCGCTTGAGCGACGCCGCGATGTTCGCAGGATCGTTCTGGTTGAAGACACTCTCCGTAGCTTCCCGGACCGCGCTTAGTGTTCGGCGCAATGCTGGTTCCTTCCGTCGAGGAACTCTCAGCTCAGTCGAATGTTCACGCTCCAAAAGGGAGAGCTAAACATGCCGCGCGGCGAAAAATCCAAATACACGGGCAAGCAGGAACGGAAGGCCGACCACATCGCCGAAGGCTATGAGAAGCGCGGGGTCTCCGAAAGCGAAGCCGAGCGCCGGGCCTGGGCCACGGTCAACAAGGACGACGGCGGGGGCAAGAACCCGGGAGGGTCCGGTCGCGGCAAGTCCACCGGTCATCCCGCCGCACATAAGGGGGGCCGCACTGGTGGCAAAGCGTCTGTCTCGCGCTCCAAGGCTGATCGTTCGGCCGCTGCCAAAAAAGGTTGGGAGACCCGTCGGAAGAAGGCTGGCTGACGCTTCCTGAAGATCGGTTTTCCGCCGGCGACGTCGCTCGCCGCGCCGGAGATGTCGATCCAAGCCCACCTTGGTCATATCGAGATGGGCTTCGTCTTAAAGTGGACTGCCCTGAAACGCCTCGATTATAGGACAGGGCCCGCTGTCATTCGACGCGCATGCACCCGCGAGACCCCGCAGCGCTGCTCTCGCCTTCTCTAGCTCCGTAATCGTGCGATCCAGCGCGGTCAGCCGTTCGGCCGCCAGCTCGCGTGCGCGCGCCCGGTCCTCGCCGGCATCCAGAGACAGCAGTTCCTTGATCTGCTCTAAGGTGAACCCCGCCGTCTGGGCCGACCGAATAAACTTCAGACGACGCACGTCCTCGTCGCCATAGCGGCGGATGCCCGCGCCCGCGCCGTCGCGCGACCATCGCTCCGGCGTCACCATAAGGCCCCGCCTCTGATAGAAGCGGATCGTCTCGACGCCGACGCCCCCTTCGCGCGCCAGTCCTGCAATCGTTCGAACGCCCATGCTTGACTCCGTATCATGGTACGGAACTTAAGACGTGGCCCTCGGATTGGAAGATCACGGAGGCTGCAGTGACCAAGACCGCCACCATCCACCGCATGGTGATGCCAGACCACACCTGTCCCTGGGGGCTCAAGGCGCGCCATCTACTGAAGAGCCGGGGCTATCAGGTCGAGGACCGATTGCTGACCACTCGCGAGCAGACCGACGCCTTCAAGGCCGAGCATGGGGTCAAGACTACGCCCCAGGTGTTCATCGACGGACAGCGGATCGGCGGCCACGACGATCTGCGTCGCTATCTTGGCCTCAAGGTGCGCGATCCCAAAGCGACGACCTATACGCCGGTGCTGGTGGTGTTTCTGACGACCGCCGTCATGGCCGCCATGCTCAGCCTTGTCATTTACGGCACACCTCTGACCGTGCGCGCCGGCGAGTGGTTCATCGCACTGTCGATGATGGTGCTCGGGATGCTGAAACTCCAGAACATCGAGAGTTTCTCGTCTATGTTTCTCAACTACGACCTGCTGGCCAAGCGCTGGGTTCCCTACGGCAAGATCTACCCTTTCGCCGAGTTTGGGGCGGGCGCGCTAATGGTGGCGGGCGCCCTGACCTGGCTTTCGGCGCCGGTCGCCTTAATCATCGGCGGCATCGGCGCGGTCTCAGTGTTTAAGGCCGTCTATATCGATAAACGCGAACTGAAATGCGCCTGCGTCGGCGGCGACAGCAATGTCCCGTTGGGATTTCTGTCCCTGACAGAAAACCTGATGATGATCGCCATGGCCGTCTGGATGCTGGTGATGACGCTGACACGTAGCAGCGTGTCGATATCCATGTGAGATCGGGATCGGAGCGTCGCATTTTCGCGAGCAGTCAATGTCTACTATTTCCGAGGAGGGCGGTCACCAAACGGACGAATGTCGGGCCGCGCAACTAAGCGGTTCGCAAACAGTCGACCGCCTGACAGCCGACGTCCGCGCGGGCGGCGAAGGGTGGGAAGCTGACATATGTTTGCGTTGTCACGCCGACTGGGCGACACGGATGGAACACTAACCAGCAATGTCGCTCCTGTTTGGTCACTACCGTGAATGTTAGCGGATCAGACGTCCCGCTACGGTGTCCAACGAAATGCTTGAAGCGTCGACCATCCAGTCCCGTCCAGCCGCTCAATACGTCCGTATGTCGACAGACAGGCAGGACTTCTCGATTGAGATGCAGTCGCTTGCCATAGCGGAGTATGCCGAAAAGCACGGCTACGAAGTTGTGCAGACGTACTCCGACGCTGGCATCAGCGGCTTGGACATTTCGAACAGACCAGCACTCCGGTCCCTTCTGGCTGACGTCGTCGGGGGAACCGCTCGGTACGCCACCGTGCTCGTATACGACATCAGCCGCTGGGGGCGCTTTCAGAACCCAGACCAAGCCGCACACTACGAGTTCATCTGCGTCGAGGCTGGTGTACCTGTTCACTACTGCGCAGAGCCATTTGCCAACGACGGAAGCCCGGCCTCTGGATTGCTGAAATCTATGAAGCGCCTGATGGCGGCGGAGTTTAGTCGCGAACTGGCCCACAAAACGAAAGCTGCGAAGGAGGGCCTTCGAGACTTGGGGTATTGGACCAATGGTGCTCCGGGGTATGGCCTGCGCAGACAGGCGGTGACACGCTCCGGTCGAACACTCCGCGTCTGCCAATATGGCGAGCGAAATCCTCACCTGAAGTCGCGGTGCGTATTGGTGCATGGGCCAGCTGATGAGGTGGCCACCGTGCGGCGCATCTATCGCTTGTATATCCAAGACCAGCTCAGCTTCGCTGAGATCGCAACGCACCTAAACCGCGATGGGCTCAAGGCAGAGAACGGAAGAGATTGGCGCTGGTATACTGTCCGCCAGATCATCACGAACGAGAAGTACGCGGGCACATATGTCGGCGCCCGGTTTCCGCAGCATCTCGGCAAGCCGCTGCCTACCACCCCGGAAGACTGGGTGCGCCTTCCGGGGTTTGTGAAGCCAATCGTAACGAAGGCAACATTTGAGAGTGCGCAACGGGAGTACCTTCGTCGCCGCCGCGTGCCCACTAACGAAGACCTCATGGCCGAGATACACGCGCTTTATCAAAAGCATGGTTTCGTGAGCCAAGCACTGATCAGTGCCTACAGCGGAAGAACCAGCGCATATTACAGGCGGCGGTTGGGCGATCTGCAAACGCATTTCGCGCAGGCGGGCTTCAAGATGACCAAACGCCAGCAGACCTCATTGGTCAACATGCAGGCGATCACCGAGAGGCGTCGCGAAAAAGGGTGTGTGCTGTCCGACGAGCATATAATCAGGAAGCTACGCGGTCTTCTTGCGGTGGAGGGACGGCTCACGATCCCACTCATCCTATCGACCCCGGGTGTGCCGACGCCGGCCACGATCCGCCGGAGATTTGGAAACCTGAAAGCAGCTTATGCAATGGCTGGCTACGTCCCCTCAGCCCGACAGGCGGCTCTCATGCACAACGGGCCCTCGGCAGCTATGGCTGATGTCGGCTAAGGGTCGGAACCGGCGCGTTCACGCAGGCGACGAAGCAGACCTTCGCAGCCTTCCCCGACTGTCGCGTTTTCGGCGGGCTGCCAATGTCTGGTCTGCCGCATCATCAGCAAATGATTGTGCCTAACTCCTAGCGGAGGTTCGCGAAGTCCGCCTTCTGCCTTTTCTGTCCAGGCACGGCGGTTGGGCGATGGCACCAAAAACACCTTGTAGGCACGCGTCCGCCGCTCGACCAGCGTCTGATCCGCTGGGCCGGTGGCGACTTCTGCCTCGTCGTTGCCTGTCCGAAAAGCATACCTGCCGCGGAGCGCGAGGGGAGGCGCGCCACCAAGGACTGACTGTGGTAATGTCGGATCAGCAGGAGGTTGGGGTGGGCCGGATATCTCAACGGGTGCAACGGCTGTGATTTCGGCGCTCGCGTGTCGGGCCTCGCCAGGCGTGGTGGCAGTTGTGCGCGGTTATCGCGAGCGAACGGGCTTCAGCGCAGGGCCAGGCGTGGTCGTGCCGCTGCCAGGTCGCCCGGCTCAGTTTCTCGAAATCTATCTGGATACGCCCTATCGCGTCAGCATCGATGGCGGTGCATTCGACGCTGCTCCCGAGGCTGTGGTTGTCGGGCCGTCATCGCGACACAGCGCGCGGTTATTGCTCGCCGGCCCTGTCGCCGCCTTCCATGTCGCCTTTCAGCCGACTGGATTTCACCGACTGTTCGGCATTGGCATGGGGCAGTTGAGCGACATTGCGGTGGGCATTTGCGACTTAGGTCTGAAGCCGCTCGACGAGTTTGTCGGTAGCATCCGACAGGCGCCTGATTTTCCTTCGCGCGTGAGGGTCGCCGACAACTGGCTGGCCCATCGGTTGGCGTGGTCGCGCGCCGCTGATCCCCTGGACCACGTCGCGCGGCTCATCCGACGTGCCAAGGG
The DNA here is from genome assembly GCF_049897645.1 of Brevundimonas sp. TWP2-1. Taxonomy (NCBI): domain Bacteria; kingdom Pseudomonadati; phylum Pseudomonadota; class Alphaproteobacteria; order Caulobacterales; family Caulobacteraceae; genus Brevundimonas; species Brevundimonas sp. TWP2-1. Next base: position 1,696,141 of record NZ_JAFCWR010000001.1, on the reverse strand, counting down.
CGCGCCGCCGGTCGCCAAGATGGCGGCCCGGTTAGACCTTTCCCCTCGCCAGCTTCAGCGGCGGTTTACCGATCAAGTGGGTCTGACGCCAAAACTCTATGCGCGGACAGTACGGTTCGAAGCGGTGTTGGAGGCGCGCGAGCGAAACCCTGATCTGAACTGGACCACGCTAGCCCACCGGTTCGGCTATTTTGATCAGGCACATCTGCTTCGCGATGCCCACGCTTTCACGGGCATGCCGCCCAGCGCCCTGGTTTCGGAAGCGATCGCCATGTCCGATTCTTCCTAGCGAACCCGTATCCGCAGGCGGCATCCTTCGCGTGAAAAAGGAGAAGCCGATGAACCGCCGCACCCTTATGACCGTTCTTGGAGGAGCCAGTCTGATGACCGCCATTCCGGCCCTGGGTCAAACACAAATCGCAGACGCCGACCGGACCGCCGTCCAGGCCTGGCTGGATGAATGCGCCGCCGCGTGGGCGACCAGCGATGCGGAACGAATGTTCCGGTCGGCTGCCGACGATGTCGAATGGGTCAATATTGTCGGCATGCACTGGCGCGGAAAGGCTCAGGTCGTCGGCGTCCACGCCCTGTATCTGAACACCATGTTCAAGGGCGTGCCGATGTCGCTCAAGTCCATCGAGAGCGTGAGGTCTGCCGGTCCCGACGTGGTGATTGCGGTCGTGCGCTGGTCGGTCGGCCAGTTCAGTCCACCTGATGGATCGATCGTTCCTGCCTCAGACGACCGAATGACCTTAGTGTTCCGCCGCTCGCCGGCGGGACTGCAACTGGTCCACGGCGCGAACGTGCAAATCAACGCCGTTGCCGAGCAGTTCGACCCATCGAAAGGACCGCCTCCGACGAGTTGACACGGGCGTTGTGCCTTCATTCGCTTACCTGTTGGGCGGCATCAGAGCAGAAACTCTGAAAACCCGACACGTAGTCAGGCGATAGGCCTTTTCTAACTCAAAGCGGACGCTCGCGAATTCTGTTCGGAGCAATGTTGCGCTAAGGGCTGCCTTGACCCGCTAGTTCCGACCGATGCATTGAAGCGCACTAGGCGGGCGAACCGGGGTGCGTTTCCGCGCCGGATTTCGCTTTCCCCCGAGCCCAGGGCGGCCGGTCTGTTCGCGTCAGCTGGCCCCACCCACCAGCGACGCCAGACTTTCGGCCAGCTCAGAATTACGAAAAGGTTTCGTGAGACGCGCGACACTGGCGTCGACGCCCTCCGCTTCGGCGTAGCCGGATACAATGAGCACCGGCAGCTGGGCGAGTTCCGCCCTCAAGGTCCGCGCCAGCTCGGTACCGCTCATGCCCGGCATCAGGTGGTCGGTGACCACCACAGTCGGGACTAATCCGGTGCGGATGATCGATAGCGCGTCTTCGCCTGAGCTCGCTTCCACGACGTCAAAACCCAGGTCCGCCAGCATATGGGCGGTGCTCACCCGAACCAACTCCTCGTCCTCGACTAAGAGAGCGACACCGCGGGTCATCATCGCGTGCGTTTCCGATCTTTCCGCTGCGTCTTCGGAGATTGGGCGTGAGCTGACGGGCAGTAAAAGTTCGATCGTCGTGCCACGCCCTGGTGCGCTCTCGATCGCCAGCCCCCCGCCAAGTTGGGCCGCCAGACCGTGGACCATAGACAAACCCAGGCCTGTGCCCTTGCCGACGCCCTTGGTCGAGAAGAACGGCTCGGTCGCCCGTCGGAGGGTCGCGTCGTCCATCCCCACACCCGAGTCACCCACTCTTACCGATACATAGTGCCCGCGCGTCACTCCGGCAGGGTGGAGTGTCTTTACGCTCTTGCGTTGTGCGGAAATGACCAGAGCACCGCCATCTGGCATGGCGTCCCGCGCGTTCACCGCGAGGTTCAGCAGAGCCATCTCAAGCTGGTTTGCGTCAGCCAGGGCCGGCGGCAAGTCGTCCGCAAGATCAACACGGATTTCGATCTTGGGTCCGAGGGTAGAGCCGAGAAGGCCCGTCATGCCTTCAACCACCCGCGTAACATCGACGGCGGTCGGCTGAAGGGGTTGTCGCCGAGCGAAGGCCAGAAGTCTTTGAACCAGGGTCTTGGCCCGCTCAGCCGATTGCAGGGCGCCGTCGATGAGCATCCGCTCGCGGTCATTTCCGACACCCTTGCGCACCAGCATGTCGAGCGAGCCGATGATCGGGGTCAGTAGGTTGTTAAAATCGTGCGCCACCCCGCCCGTCAAACTGCCCATCGCCTCCATCTTCTGGCTCTGCCTCAGAGCCTCCTGGGCCAGCTCCAGCTCAGCCTCACGAGCTTTTGTGGCAGTCAGGTCTCGCCCCACTGCAACAAAGTTCAGGCCGTCTGGCTCAGGCGCGACGGTCCACTCGATCCATTTCCAGCCGCCATTGCTCGTCGCAATCCGGTTCTCGAAGCGGGTCGGAAGGCCGGTTTCGGCCATTTGCCCAATGGCCTCCAGCGTCGGCGGCTCGTCGTCCGGATGCATGAACGAGGCGTAGCCGCGCGAAAGCAACTCCTCCTGGGTCCAACCAAGCACCTGTGTCCACGCGGGGCTGACCGCGGACATCATCCCGCTGTAGTCGGCCCGCGCCATCATATCCTGGGAGAGGGTCCAGAGTCGGTCCCGCTCTGCCGATCGCGCCTCGACCTGGGCCTCCAGCGTTTCGTTGAGGTGGCGAAGGCGCTCTTCGCTGGCCGCCAAGGCCGCCCGTTCTTCCTTAAGCGTTTGCTCCAGCAGGACGCTGACGGTCGTCTCCGGCGTGATGTTGAGCACGGCCGCGACACTTCCGTCGTCGTCTTTCAGCGCCGAAAGAGAATAGTTGAACCAGGCCATTTCGGCCTCGCCGCCTTCGAGGCGAGCCATCAGGAAAGGCGCGTTCTCGAAATAGACTGGCGAGCCGCCCCTTCGCACGCCTTCAAACTGTGGCTGGAGCTCGTTCCAGATTTCCGCCCAAACGACAGAGCCGGGTCGACCGAGCGCTGCAGGATGCTTCGCTGCGAGGATGCGTCGGTATGGATCGTTGTAAACCAGCGCGTATTGGGGACCCGACCACAGACAGATCGGGAAGGGTGAGTCGAAGATCGACCTCGCCATGGTCCGCAGTGCCGCAGACCAATGACGGGTGGAACCCAAGGCAGTCGCGGACCAGTCCAACTCTCGCGCCAAGGCTCGGACCTCGCCTGGACCCGCGAAGAGATTTGCCGCGTCGGCACGACATGCGCGGAGTGGCCGCTGCTCACTGCTGGAACTCACTGCATCAAGCTCTGTCTACCGCATCTACGTCGCGAACGATAACGCACGGCGAGCGGATCTTCCACTCGGTGAGACGCATCAGCGGTCTAAGGATGCGAACGCCATGCTCCGCCAAAGCCTTGCGAAGTTCACCGCTCGGCTCACCCCATGTCTCGCCTTCCATATCGACGATTTTGAAGATCGCCTCGGCATCGTCGCCCATGGTCTCGAAGTGCTTCACCGCCGCTGCCGAACTCTCGTATTTCTCATAGACAACGGTCTCTTTCGCATCGTCGTTCATGAAGATGTCGTAGCGGACGGCGCCAGGGTCTTTGCGCGCACCAAGTCCATACAGTTGGCCAAGAGTCTCTTATCCTCCTCGGTCTTGCCGAGATGGATTTTGAAACGGGCAATGCTTCGGATGGGGCTCATCGTGTCCTCCATGGCTCAGGATCTGAATGAGAGCGGGAGGGGTCGAGTTCCGCGCCATCTCACCGTCCGCCTTGGGTCGGAAACCGCCAAAGGCGCCGGATCGAAAAGCGGACTTTCGCAGGCCTAGACGACATGGCTAAACGTCGTATTTCCGGCGTGCCGCCAATGTCTGATCCTGGCAATTCCGCTCTCCGCAGGCGGCTACCCAGGGCGCTCCCGTAATCGTCGGGGTCAGCACGAAACGCAAAGACCCCGGCGCAAACCGGGGCCTTTTCGCTCAAAGCCGGCGAGGCCGGACCCAAGTCAGCGCGTAAGAACGCTGCGCAGGCGGCCAAACGACCATTGCTGGGCGTCGTAGGCGTCGCGGACGACGTCGGCCATCGAGAAGAACTCGTGCACCGAGCCGTCCCAGACGCGCCGCTCATTGGGGACGCCTGCGCGCGTTAGGGCGGATGCGAGGGTCTCGCCGTCTGAGTTCAGCGGGTCGATCTGAGCATTGACGATGGTCACGCCGTGAAGCCCGCGCAGGTTGGCGGCGACGAGGTTGTAGCGGGGGTCCTGCTGATCCGAGGGGCCGCGCAGAGCGTATTGACCAAACCAAGCCAGGGTCGGCGTGCGCAGCGGCAGGCTGGCGGTATTCTCCATCTTTGAAGGCAGGTTCGGATCGGCGTCGGCGATCGGATAGACCGCCAGCACGTGCTTGGGTTGTGTCCAGCCGCCGTCCCGCGCAGAGATGGCGACGTTAAGAGCCAGGTTGGCGCCGGCGCTTTCACCCGCAACCGCAATCCTGCTCGGGTCCCCGCCCCAGGCGCGAGCATTGTCCAGCACCCAGCGGTAGGCGTTGTTGGCGTCGTCGTGTGCGGCAGGGAACTTGTTCTCAGGACCTTTGCGATATTCGACCGAGATGACGACGGCGTTGAGATTGCGCGCCATCGACCGCGGGGTGGCGTCATACACGTCCAGATCCGCGATGACCCAGCCGCCGCCGTGATAATAGACCACGACCGGGAGGTTGTTCCCGATCGCGTCGGCCGGCTTGTAGATGCGCACCGGCTGTGTTGCGCCGCCGGTCGGATAGGTCAGGTTCATGGCCGTGACGGTTTGATCGGGCGCGGTCGACATGCCGCGCATCGTCTTGACCCGGTTGACGGCGTCGGCGGGGCTCGGCTGGGTGCGGGCCTGTTGAACCGTAAGGGTCTCGATCGGCTTAGCGCCGAGAGCGGCGTGGGCGTCGAGCACGGCCTGCATGTCAGCGTCAGGACGAGCGGTCATGCCCATCGGCGCCATGGGCGAGGCAGGAGCGCTGGTCAGGCCGGGGTCCATCACGGACGGCGTCATGGCACAGGCGGACAGGGCGGCGGCGGAGGCCCCCGCGACGAGGATGGTGGTCAAGCGTTTCATGTCAGATTTCCCGGGGTTCGATCAGCGCATCAGGCGTTGGAGCTCGGCGAGATGGGCCTCGACGATCGGCACCGTGGCGCGGGCGGCGCTGCGAAGTTGCGGGGTCTCGCCGGTTTCGGCGTAGGTCTTCTGCAGGCCCAGGGCTTCCTTGTGCGCCATTTGCTGCTGGACCAGATACAGGCGGTCACGCTCGACGCCGGAATACTGACGTAGGGCCGCGACCATGGCGGCTTTAGGCGCATCCAGCATCGGCGGCGCGGGCGTCAAGCCGGCCGCGCGAGCGGCGGTCACGGCGTCCGCTGTGGTCTTGGTATGATGATCAATCATCATCTGGGCGAACCGGCGGATGGCCGGATTGGCGGTTGTCTCGAGCACCGCTCTGCTCGACTCGAGCTCATAAAGGTCACCAGCGCCGGCGAACATCAGAAATTCAGGCGCGGGCGGCGTGGGAGCCAGGGTGCCGGCGGGCGTCCAGGTGTAGGTGAACGATTGCGCCGAGGCGGCGGTGGCGAGCAACGACAGCGTTGCGGTCGCGCACAAGAGGCGTTTCATGGGTCTTCTTCTCGGTTATTTGAGGGGGGCGTCTGTCTGGGCATAGGTCCCGACGAGGCGACCCTCGCCGATGACATGTCCGCGCATGGCGGCGAGCAGGGTGTCGCGGTCAGAACCCGGCAGGATGTCCAGGCGGGTGTCCAGCGCGAAGACCTGCAAGTGGTAGCGGTGCGGCGCATCGCCGACCGGCGGCCGCGGACCGAAATAGCCGACCGAGCCGCGCGAGGTGGCGCCCTGGACGATGCCGTCTGGGAGCTTGATCTCCTCGGACAAGCCTTCCGGCGTCATCGGCTGAGCGATATTCCAGGCGAGCCAGTGCACGAAGGGTTTGGGCGCGGCGGCGTCCGGGTCCTCCATGATGATCACATAGGTTGCGGCGCCATCGACGGGGGTCCAGCTCAGCGCCGGGGCAACCCCGTCATAATATTCGCTCTGTGGCCGGGGAATGGGCGCGCCGTCCGTGAATGCGGTCGAGGTAACGGTGATCGGCGCCGCGCCCTGGAGTCGTTCGATGGCCAGCGGCACGCCGGACCCGCGCCCAGTCTGGGTCCGCATCGCATCGGCGGGCGCGACAGCCATCACGGGGCGACCACGCCCTCGCGGATAGCTGATGCGATAGAGGATGCCGTTTTCGTCGTCGCCCAGCAGAAGTGATCCATCGCCGGCGACAGCCAGCCCTGCGGGGCGCCCTGTGCGGGCTTGGCCGCCGTCAGCGATGAAGCCTGTCAGGAAGGGCTCGATGGAGCGGGCGCGGCCGTTTTCGAAGTCCACGCGTACGACCTCATAGCCGGACGGCGTACTGCGGGCCCAGGAGCCGCGCAAGGCGACGAAAGCGTCGCCGTTGTAGGCGTCCGGGAAAGGCCCGCCAGCATAGAAGGCCAGCTGCATGGGCGCCGCGTGGGCGGTGTAGCCCAGAACAGCGGCTTCGCTCATCTCGCCCCAGGTCGCGGCAGTGATGTTCGCCGGCGGCTCATCCTGCGGATTGACGGCTTCCTCGACGCCGTAGACGTAAGGCCAGCCGTAGCGTTTGCCGGCTTGAATGTTGTTCAGCTCTTCCTGCTGCAGGTCATCGCCCAAATTGTCGATGCCGTGGTCCATGCCCCACAGCTGACCGGTCCGCGGATGCCAGCCGAACCCGATGGTGTTGCGCAGGCCTGAGGCGAAGATGGTGCGGCTCTTACCGTCTAGCGACGCCCGAAGGATCGTAGCGTTCTCCGGATTGCTCTCGGCGCAGGCGTCGCAGGTGGAGCCTACGGAGATGTACAACATCTCGTCTGGACCGACGCTCAGCGTCCGGTTCGGATGCTGGCCCGAGTCCGGAAGATCGCCGATGATCAGGGACAGGGGGGATAGGGTCCCATCAGCCAGGATGTCGCCGACGAAGACCTCCTTGACCGTGGCGAGATAAAGCTTGTCGCTATGGACCGCCACACCGTGCGCTCCGGCCCGACGGGCCACGACGACGGGGTCGCCGTCGGCCTTGCCATCGCCGTCGGCGTCACGCAGCAGGATCACGTCGCCCTCGGCGCGCCGCGTCGCATAGATGTCGCCGTTCGGCGCCACCGCGAGCATGCGCACATTGCCCAGGCGTTCGGCGAACCGGCTGACCGCAAATCCATCAGGGACCTTAAGCGCTGACGTATCCCCCGGCAGCGGAGCCCGCGCTGTGGGCTCGAAGATCGCGGTCGGAATGGCAAGCCGGTCGTTGTCTTCAGGGTGAGCCTGAGCGAAGGCGGATGTGGCGCAGCACAGCGCCGCCGCGGACGCTGCGGCGAGAAGGCGAGGGTTCATTTGAAACTCTGAGGAATGGGTCCGGCAAGGGTCGATTTCGCCATGTTTAAGCCGCAGATGCTTTTCGGGTTCCGTTGTTATTTTTCGGCGATGAGATTGCTAGCTCGAGCCATTCCCAGCGTTTCCGCTAGGGCGCGGAGCCAACGTCTGAAAGGTTGGAGCCCACCAATGTCTGCCTTGGCGCGTCGTGGACGCGCCGAAGCATAAGGGCAGGGCGCTTTGTGATTCCGCGGCCTTATGAGGAGGATGGGCCGCAGTTGGATGTGCCGCCTATCCTGACGTTCACTTGCCCCGGGCTGAAGAAGGGCGTGGAAATCTAACGAAGTGTCCACTGTTTCCGGCGCAACGTCCCGGGAAACGAGGACCGTATGGCCCACCCCAATTCCCGCCAGCTTCTGCGTGTCGCAATGGCGGCGCGCGCCCGCCAGTGGCCGACGCGTCTAGGCCTCGGCGCCGTGATCGCAAGCGCCTTCTTCACGACCACCGGCGGCGCCTTCGCGGCGAGTTGGTTCTTGGTCTACGCCACCCTTCAGCTCTTTGAATGGCGTGTCTTCAGCTTTCGGTCGCGACCTGCGGAGTGGACGCCGACGACGGGATGGTGCCTAGGGGCGATCGCCCTGGTCGCGGTGAACAATGCGGTCTTCGGCGCCTTCGCCGTGCGCCAAGCGTTCGAGGGCGGCGATCTGAGCCTCGTCTCGGCCGCCCTTCTGATCGCCGGCGCCATCATCAACGGGGTCATCGTCAGCGCAGGTTCCCGTGCCCTGACGTGGGCGTCCATCCTTCCTCTCATGATGTGTTTCGTTGGCATCGCAGGGGCCGCCGTCGCGACCGGTCACACGCCTCTCGCGACACTTCAAATCTCAGGAGCCAGCCTGCTTTTCGTCATCGCCGCCTGCGTGGCTTCGACCCAGCTGGCGCGCAAACTTCGCCTCGCCGAGGAGGGACGATTGGCGGCGGAGCGCGCCAACCGCGCCAAAGGGCAGTTTCTCGCAAATATGAGCCACGAAATCCGCACGCCTCTGAACGGCGTCGTCAGCATGGCTGATCTCCTCGCCAAATCCCCGCTCGCGCAAAGCGATCGCGAGATGGTCGAAATCATCCGCTCCTCGGGGCAGAACCTGACAGGTCTTCTCTCCGATATCCTCGACGTGGCGCGCATCGAAGCTGGGGAAATCGCCCTCGAGTCGGCGCCATTCGAGCTTGGGGACATGCTCAGGTCCGTTTGCGCCCTATTCAGCCTCAAGGCGCGGGAGAAGGGCGTGACGGTCATTCTGGAGATCGCGCCAGTGGTCGATCGGGCGATACTGGGCGACGGTGCAAGGTTGCGTCAGGTCGTCACCAACCTCGTCGCCAACGCCATTAAATTCACCGATCGAGGCGAGGTGCGTCTGTCGGCTGAACTGGACGATCAAAGCCGTCTTCGGCTTGCTGTCCGTGATACCGGGATCGGTTTTGATCCTGAAGAAACCGGCGATCTGTTTGGACGGTTTCAGCAGGCTGACGGCTCAATCACCCGCCGCTTCGGGGGGTCAGGGCTTGGGTTGGCGATCGCCAAGGACCTCACCCAACTCATGAGGGGCGACATCGGCTACGACAGCCGAGTCGGGACAGGCTCCGTCTTTTGGGTTTTACTGCCCTTTACAGCTGCGGAGAGCCCCATTGTCACGCCGCAGCAGACTGGCGCCCGTGCGGAAACGCCTGACCGCACGCTCTCGGTGCTCGTGGCCGATGATCACGAGACCAATCTGAAGGTCGTGGTTCTGATTTTGGATCAGGTCGGTGCGCAATGCACCACAGCGGGGGACGGGGCCGCTGCGGTCGCGGTGTTCAGAGCCGGGGTCTTCGACCTCATCCTTATGGACATGCAGATGCCGGTCATGGACGGCCTGACGGCGGTTCGCCTCATTCGCGAGATCGAGGCGACAGGCGACCGAGGCCATACCCCCATTGCGATCCTGTCGGCCAATGCTCTCCCCGAGCACATAGCCGTCGCGCTTGCGGCAGGAGCGGATCGCCATGTCGCCAAACCCGTCCGTCCTGACGTGCTGATCGAGCTTGTCCATGAACTCGTCTTTGAGGAGTCACCAGGATAGCGGCGAGCCCGCGAGAGCCTGTTCCACACGAAGGAAGCCTGCGCCCGTTCGACCGCCAGAGCCGAGGTCAGGTTGCGACACCCTCATGCGCCAGGGCGGCCATCAACGCGATCAAACCCAAGCCATCGTCCGCTTCAAGCAGTGTCGCCGTCTCGGGGGCCGCCTTGGCGAGGTCCACGCGCGCCATCGACCAACCCGGCAGCAAGCGCCTCTCAGATGAGCCGCGGAGCAGGATCGTCAGCTGTGTGTGGCGGGCGTCGGCCTCCAGCGTCTTGACCAGTTCGTCGATGGCGCAGGGGGAGCCCTCGAGAAGCTGGATGTAGGTCTGCTCGCAGAAACCCAGCGCTCCAGTGATATTCATACGCGCGTTGTTCGGGACGGAGGACCGGAAAATCCGATCCAGCGCAACTTCAGGCAAGATCGCGACAGCGTGACTGCGGTACACGAGACGGTCGATCACAGTGTGGGGCTCCCTAGGCTAGCGTCGCTGGCGATATTCGCCCGCCGTTCAGTCCACCGCGCGTTGAGATACGTCCAGCGCCAGACCCTCGATAAAGCTCGCGAGTTGGGCCAGCGTGAACGGCTTGGCCAGGCGCGGCAGAGTGGCCACGTCGGGGCCTGGCGACAGGTGAAGGTCGGCATAGCCCGACGCCAAGGCCACCGCCGCTGTGGGCCGCAGCGCTTTGACCCGTTCCGCAAGCTGGCTGCCGGAGAGCCCGGGCATGACCTCGTCTGTCAGAACCAGATCGATCTCCGGGTGTCGCTGGAAGATGACCAACGCCTCATCACCGGAGTTTGCGACGAGGACGTTGTGGCCGAGCTCATCCACCATCGCCACCGTGTTGGTCAGCACCAGAGGATCATCATCGACGACCAGCACGACAAGCCGCTCTCCGGCATTGTCGACGGCCTCGGTCACCACCAAGCCTGCCGCAGGAAGGTCGGCGCCTGCGAGGGGCAACCACAAGTCGATGCGGGTGCCGTGGCCTATTTCGCTCTTGATCTCGATCCAGCCCCCGGATTGCCCGGCTAAGCCTTGGACCATCGAAAGCCCGAGGCCGGTGCCCTTGCCTACACCCTTTGTGGTGAAGAACGGCTCGGTCACCTTGGCGGCGATCTCGGGCGGCATCCCTGTGCCATTGTCGCTCACGCTGAGCCTTACATAGTCTCCAGCCCGGCGCTCACCTTGCGTGCGCGCCATCTTCAGCTGTTCGGCGGTGATCGAGATTTCTCCCCCGTTCGGGAGGGCGTCGCGCGCATTGACGACAAGATTGAGCAACGCCGTCTCAAGTTGATAGGGGTCGGTCTGCACTCTCGGCAACACATCGGCGAACCGCATCCGGACGTCGATGTTCGGCCCGATGGAGCGGCGGATGAACTCGCCCATACCCCTGACCAGCTGGGGTATGTCCACCGCTTCGAGCTTTAGCTCCTGCTTGCGGGCGAAAGCCAACATCCGTTGGGTCAGGATCGCACCACGCTCTGCGCCCTGGATGGCGTTCTCGAGGAGCGGCGTCGTTCTGGGATCGAACGGCAGTCGTTTCCGAAGAAGGTCAAGGCTGCCGGTGATCGCCGCCAGGAGGTTGTTGAAGTCGTGCGCCACGCCCCCGGTCAGTTGCCCGATGGCCTCCAGCTTTTGTGATTGATAGAGCGCCTCGCGCGCGGCCTCGAGCTCGCGCTGAGCCTCGGCACGCTCCGTAACGTCGCGCGTGATTTTCGCAAAGCCGACAATCTCGCCGTCGTCGCCGGTGATCGGATCGATCACCACATGCGCCCAGAAACGCGTTCCGTCCTTGCGAAGACGCCAGCCCTCCTTTTCGAAGCGTCCAGCTTCACGAGCAATGCTGAGGGCGACGGTTGGGGCGCCGGCCTCCACCTCCTCGGGAAGGTAAAACCGCGAGAAGTGGTGGCCGATGATTTCGTCTGGCGTGTAGCCTTTGATACGTTCGGCGCCGGCGTTCCAGCTGATCACCCGCCCGTCGGGGTCGAGCATATAGATGGCGTAGTCTCTCACGCCTCCGACAAGTATCCGAAACTGCTCCTCGCTCTGACGAAGCGCCTGCTCGGCGGCTCTGCGTTCAGTCAAGTCACGCGTGATCTTGGCAAAGCCGATCAGATCCTGGCCGCGGCGTATGGGATCGATGACCACATGGGCCCAGAATCGGGCCCCATCCTTACGCAGGCGCCACCCCTCAGCTTCGAACCGCCCGGACTCCGCTGCAATCTGCAGCGCTTTCGATGGCCGTCCGGCCTGGCGATCCTCAGGCGTATAAAAGCGGGAGAAATGCGCGCCGAGGATCTCATCTGCGGTGTAACCCTTGAAGCGTTCGGCGCCCGGGTTCCAACTTGTCACATGCCCTTCGGCATCAAGCATATAGATGGCGTAGTCTGTTATGGACTCGACCAAGAGCCTGTATCGGCTGTCGTCCGCCGTATCTTGCAGTGCGGTCAATGAGTTGGCCCTATTCCCCGGAAGGCTAACGAGGCGCCACGTAAAACGTTCCAGGCGGTCTTGTCCTCAATGGCGCGATTTGCAGTGTAAACGATCAGGGCGCCTGCGCGAAAAAGCACGTCGCCTTGCGTCAAGGCCTGTCGGACCAACCCTGGGCGCAAAGCGTCCTGGTCCGCCTCAGTCATGGCCGCGAACAGCCAGTTGTTGATGAGATTTGTCTCGGGCATTCTGGGCCTCCGGGAGCGGAACGAAATTCGTTCGCCAGCCGGTGCTCAAGAGCAGGTGACCACCGTCTATGCGCTAGATTCCACACCAGCACTACGGCTTTTTGAGCTCCGCTATCGGTCCGACGCCTGCTCGTATCGCAACCTGGGGCGAGCCGAGCCGCTGTTGTTTCGCAATCGAGACAGCGGCAACGCAATCTTGGGCGACGGATCGTAGGGGGGGCCTAGATTGGGCGGGCCTAGGGGATCTTTTACTCAGATCTGGCATTCGGGCAGCGGCCATGACCATGTGACGAGCGGCTCCGCTTCGCCTTCGTGAAGTCTTGGACCGTTACCCCAAAAGGACGGCCAGTGACCCGCTTGGGGTTTGTCCATCGTGGCATCGTAACCGATCGATCGGGCCTCCTCGGGCCGACAGTGTGGGCGCTTTGCGCGATCGCGATCCCGACGCTGATCAGGCTCGCTGCATCGCCGATCGTGGACGATCTCCCCTACCTCACCTATTTTCCCGCTGTCCTCCTGGCGACGATGTTCATGGGGTGGCGGTGGGGTCTCGTCGTGGTGGTCGGATGCGCAATCTCGGCCGACTATTTCTTCATCCGGCCGCTATTTGGGTTCTCGTTCGCAGCACAAAGCGGGGTCGGCGCAACGCTATTTCTGACTTCAGCGATGTTCATCGTCGTCGCTGCTCAAACACTGAGAGCATCTGTTCGAGAAGTGGATGCGAACACCAGACGTGAGCGTGTGTTGAGCCTCGAACTTCAGCACAGGGTGAAAAACAACTTGTCCGTTGTTCAAGGAATTGCGCGTCAGACCGCGAGAACGACGCCGGACCCCACGGAATTCTATAAGGCGTTTGACGGGCGTCTGGCGGCCTTGTCGCAAGCCAATGAAATCCTGATCACTGGAAGCTGGGAGGAGTGCCGCCTTCCGGACCTTGTCAGGGCCGCGCTTGCGCCCTTCGCCCGCGACGGCGCTGTAGAAATAACCGGTCCGGAGTGCAGCGTGCCCGCAGCCACCTGCGTGCCCCTGGTGCTGGCTTTGCACGAACTGGCGACGAACGCAGTGAAATACGGCGCGCTCTCGCGCTCTGCCGGAAAGGTGATCCTGACTTGGCGGCTCGAGGAGGGATCGGCTGATCTCGACTGGGTGGAGGTCGGCGGTCCGCTTGTGGCCGCTCCAAACCGAAAGGGCCTGGGCTCGCGCCTGCTGACCGAGCAGGCGGGGCTGTTTGACGTCCAGTTAGACTTCAGGCCCGATGGCCTGATTTGCCGGATTAAGCTTCAGAAAGTCACCGTCTAGCGCACTTCGGCCTGGCAAGACCGAACCGGGGGCAGAGGGCGAGCGACCGTGCGATTTCCCACAATTCACCGCTGGGGCGACCAACTGCTGCCCGTCGCCGCGGGGCGGACGGGGGATCGGACGTTCACCTGACGGCCGGGCGAGGGCCCGCCGACGGACGTCATCTGCCGGGCACACGGGAATTCAGGCCACGCCCGCCCCGCCGGTGACGCCGTAGACCTCGCCGGAGATATAGCTGCCTTCCTGCGAGGCAAGCAGGACGTAAACGGGGGCGATCTCGACAGGCTGGCCGGGCCTTCCGAATTCGCTCTGCTCACCGAAGTTTCTGACCTTCTCCTGCGGCTGTCCGCCCGACGGCTGAAGGGCCGTCCAGAAGGGACCGGGCGCGACGACATTGGCGCGGACGCCCTTCTTGATGAGCTGTTTCGCGAGGGCTTTGGTGTAGGCCACGATGCCGGCCTTGGTCGTCGCGTAATCCAGCAGTATGGCCGACGGCTCGTAGGCCTGAACCGAGGCTGTGGTGATGACCGCCGCACCAGCGGGAAGGTGCGGGACCGCAGCCTGAACGATCCAGTGCATGGCGTAGAGATTGGTCTTCATCGTTCGGTCGAAATCCCCGGTCGAGACTTCGCCCACGTCTTCGCGGTATTGCTGATGGCCGGCATTGATGACGAGAACATCAAGGCCTCCCAGTTCGGCCACTGTCGTCTCGACCATTTGACGGCACCAGGTCTCGTCCGTGATATCGCCGGGGAGCGCCACGGCCTTGCGACCCTCGGCCTCGATTAAGGCGATGACCTCTCGCGCATCCGCCCCCTCGGAAGGCAGATACGAAATAGCGACATCGGCCCCCTCACGTGCATAGGCGATGGCGGCGGCGCGGCCGATGCCGGAGTCCCCGCCCGTCACGAGGGCTCTGCGGCCCGCGAGTTTACCGGCGCCGCGATAGCTCGTCTCACCATGGTCAGGCCGGGGCTCCATCCGCGTTGCGAGACCGGGTTCGGGCTGCGGCTGCTCAGGAAAGGGAGGGCGCGGATACTGTTCGCGGGGGTCCTGGCGGACGAGGCGGTCGGTCATGATCGGCAGCTTTCTGGGCAGGATGTCCTCAGAAAACACGTGGCCTGGCCTGCTGTTCCGACGCAGGCGTCCATCCGCTTAGTTCCAAACCAGCCGGGTCGAACAAAGTCAGCGTCCATAGACACGAAGCGCCTCGACGCTATGCCGAATGTCAGTTCGGCGTTCGAGCCCTCCAGGTCGAACGGATCGCGAGAACGCGCTCCTTTGCGTGGCGGGAGCGAACACCGCGCCTAGCCTGAGGGGATCGCCCCCCGATAATGCCGAGACTGTGAATTGCGGAAGCGACGTCTCGGGAGTTTTTCCCCTCTGGGAGGAAGGCAAATGGACGCCAACACCGACACTGCGTCGCGCTCTGAGTTTGGTCCCGACGACATCGAATTGTTGAACAGACGCCTTGCCGAACGCGGCTTTTATGTTCTCGGATGCTTGTCGCCCGCGAGCAGGACATCGTCGCGCTCAAGCCGCCCGGATTCCGATCGGACGCTGAACAATGACCGTTAAAGCCGGCTCCGCGACCGGCCTCAGACGTCCGGCGCTGCAGCCGCCCCCGGCGTGACCGGAGCAAGTTCAGCCGCCTGGGACTTGGGCGGCGGCGCATCGACCACGACCGAACCATCATCCTCAATTTGCTCAATGGAGAGGATTGCCTCACCTGGGGCCATCAAGGGCGCGGCGGCGTCCCCGGCCTGCACATCCGTCTCGGACATCACATGGACCTGGCGGGACGGGCCGCCATCCTGTCCGAGCCCGACCTTGTAGAGGCGCCGGCTCATGTGCCGGTCCCAAATCCGTCGGGGCCGCCGGCGCCGGCCGCACCTTCGCCGCCGCTAGCAGAACCTTGGGGCGTGGGGCCCGGCTGATTCGGACTGACCAGGTCGGGACGGCGAACGCCGGAGCCTTCGTCTTCCTCCGAGCCGTTTGCGTATGGGCGGGGGATCTTTGTGTCAGTCATCGAGACTCTCCTCTCCTCGGAACAAAGCGGGGCGTCCGATGCGAGTTCCAATGTCGGCGAATGGACGAAGAAACTCTCCGGCTGCTTCAGCATTACGGCAACGATCACGGAGAGATCGATGAAACGCTATGCCTACGCCTGGATCACCCTGGGATTCTTCGTCATCTCGATTCTCGGCCACTGGCTGTTCGGCTGGTTCACCTATGTCGATGAGGCCCGCGAGCACGGACAGGCCGTCGAACTGACGCCTTATCTGATGATCATGGGGCGCGACACCTTCGAGAACTGGCAGTCGGAGTTCCTTCAACTGCTTTGGCAGGTCGTCGGCTTGGCCTATTTCCTCTACGTCGGCTCGCCGGCCTCCAAGGAGAACGACGACCGCACCGAGGCCAAGCTGGACGCCCTTCTGCAGCTGGTCGGCAAGGAGCGCGGCGAGGCCATCATCCGCGAGATCGACGAGACCCACGAGCGTCGGGGCGGCCACGCCAAAATCCATCTGGACCCGCCCGTCAATGCTTAGGACGCCGGATGTTCAGGCGACCACGCCCATCGATCCGCCCGAGGCGCAGGGCCCGCGCAACGGCGACCTGCCGGCCTATGTCGGCAACGGACTGATCGGCCTGCGCGTCCGGGAACAGCCGCTGCAGGCCGGGATGACCATCGTCAGCGGCTTCGCGGGCGAGCATCCCGAACGCCGGGTCGAGGCCGCCGCGCCTGCGCCCTATCCGCTGGCGGGGGATCTCGCGCTGAACAACGTCTGGCTCAGCGACCAGCCGTCCGCAGTGTCGCATCTGGCGCAGGCCTACGACTTCGCGACCGGGGAGTTGACCAGCGGCTTCCGCTATGAGGCCGCCGGCGTGGTCGCCAAGGTGGAGGTCGTCACCTTCGCCAGCCGGTCGGCCCCGTCCATCGTGCTGCAGGAGGTCACGGTTCGGGTCGATCAGGCCTGCGATCTGGCCTTGCGCGCCGTGGTCGAGACCGGGGGGCTGCGCGGACGGGTCGCCCGGCGCCGGACCGACACCCCCGGCGAGCCGGAACCGGCATGCGACGGGTCGCTGCTCTGGGAAGCGGAAGGCGCGCTCAGCACCTGCGGTTTCGCCCTGGCGACGGACCTCATCGGCGGTGACGCGGAGCGGGCGGTGCAGGCCTGGGACGCATCCGGGCCGCTGCGCACCGAATACAGGCTGCGCGCCCGGCCCGACCGGCCCGTCAGGTTGCGCCAGCTGGTCGCCATCCTGCCGTCGGTCCTTCACGACCGGCCCGACGAGGAAGCCCTTCGTCGCGTCGCCCGCGCCCAGGCGAGCGGATTCGACGCCCTGCGCCGGCGCAATCGCGAGGCCTGGGCCGAAATCTGGAAGGGGCGGATCGTCGTGCACGGCGCGAACCGCGAGCATCAGGCCCTGATCGACGCGGCGGTCTTCTACCTGAACTGCTCGACCCATGAAGCCTCGCCGTCGGCGACCTCGATCTTCGGCCTCGCGACCTGGCACGACTATAATTACTATTTCGGCCACGTGATGTGGGATGTGGACGCCTTCTGCGTCCCGCCGTTGCTGTTCTTCCAGCCCGATGCGGCCCGCGCCATCCTCGACTTTCGCACCCGGGGCCTGGACGCCGCCCGATCCAACGCCCGACTATCGGGACGGGAGGGTCTGCAATTCCCGTGGGAGGCGGCGCCGCTGTCGGGACAGGAGGCTTCGCCCGGGGGCGGCGACGGCGCCGCCCACGAGGATCACGGCTCCCTGCACACGGCGCGGGCTTTCGGCCTCTATGCGGACGTCACGGGCGACGAGACCTTCCTGAAAGAGGACGCCTGGCCGGTCCTGTCGGGGGTGGCGGACTGGATCGTCAGCCGCACGACCAGGACGACGCGCGGGCTGGAGATCCTGCGCGTCACGGGACCGGCCGAGGTGCCTGAGCCGCCGGACAACGACGCCTTCACCATCATGGCCGCGATCCAAGTCCTGCGTCGCGCGATCCGGGCGGCCGAGCAGATCGGACGGACGGCCCCGCCCGAATGGACGACGACAGCCGATGACCTGTACCTGCCGCTTCGGTCCGACGGGGTGATCGCCGCCCATGACGGCTTCCGGGTCTCGGAGCCCAAGGGCGCGACGCCGTCGCCGCTGGCGGGGCTCTTTCCTTACGACCACCCCGCGTCGGATCGGGAGCGACGCAACACCCTCGACTTCTACCTGCAGCATTGGGCCGAATACGTCGGCGCCCCGATGTTCCCGGCGCTGTACACGACCTGGGCGGCCATGGCTGGCGACCGCGACTTATCGCTCAAGCTCTTCGAGGAAGGCTACGCGGCCTACGACCAGGGGCGCTTCCACCAGTGCCTCGAATACCGCCCCGACCATCCCGACAGCCAGGTAAAGGCCGGTCCCTTCTTCGCCAATCTCGGCGGAATGCTGCTGGGTCTGATGCTCGGGCTGACCGGGCTCGTCATCGACGACGGCGATCCCCAGACCTGGCCGCGCCGTCCCGTGGTCCTGCCCAAGGGCTGGACCGCGATCGAGATCGGTCGGGTGTGGGTGAGGGGGCGGCCGATGCGACTTCTGGCGCGCCACGGCGCGGACCGGGCCGAACTGACGCCGGAGGTCTGATCGGGAACGGGCTCGACCGGGCAAGGGCTTTCCCCTGCAGGAGACCGAGATGGACCAGGACTCGACATCCCCCGATATCCGTCCCGCCGGCGGGACGTCCTCCGACGTCAACCGATTCCTTTGTCGGATGAGGAGCCGCATCGGCTAAATCTCTGAAGACCGAACGGAAAGCCGGCCGACAGGCCGAGCTCGGCCAGATCGTGCGGGGCGACGGGCCTTAGCCGGGTCTGATCGCCTCCGCCATCGGACATTGGAACACTTTCGCGGCGAACGGTTTTTACGGGTTCACCCTTTAACGTGGAGCGCCCAGATGGCTGAGAAGACCCTCGACAACCTGTTCTACGACACGCTCAAGGACATCTATTACGCCGAGCGCAAGATCGTGAAGTCGCTGCCCAAGATGGCGCGCGGCGCGAACTCGCCCGAGCTCAAGGCGGCCTTCGAGAAACACCGCGAAGAGACCGAAGGCCAGATCGAGCGCTTGCAACAGGTCTTCGAGATCATCGGCAAGCGCGCCATGGGCAAGACCTGCGACGCCATCGAAGGCATCCTCGCCGAAGGCGATGAGATTCTCGAGGAGTATGCGGGAACCGACGCGCTTGACGCCGGCCTGATTGCGGCGGCTCAGGCGGTCGAACACTATGAGATCACCCGCTACGGCACGCTGAAGCGGTGGGCGACCCTGCTCGGCTTCCATGACGCAGCAGCGCTTCTCGACGAGACCCTGCAGCAGGAATCGGCGACGGACGAAAGCCTGACGGCCTTGGCGGACGCCACCGCCAACGCGAAGGCCCAAGGGGCCGCAGCGGCCTGATCCGCCATGACGGACGGGCTGATCCGCGGCGCGATCCCTGAGAACGCCGTCCATCTCTGCATCGACATGCAGCGGATGTTCGCCGAGGACACCCCTTGGCGAACGCCGTGGATGGAGCGGGTGCTTCCAATCGTGCTCGGAATTTGTAAGCGCAAGTCCGAGCGGACGTGGTTCACCCGCTTCATGCCGGCTGCGGAGGTGGGGGAGGGTTGGGGAACCTGGCGCGGCTACTGGGAACGCTGGCCGGAGATGACGATCGAGCGGCTGGGCCCCGAGAGGGTGAATTTGATCCCAGACCTCGCGGCCTTCACGCCGCCGGCCCGTGTTCTGGACAAGCGGATCTATTCGCCGTGGCCGGGCACCGGGCTCGATGACGCCCTTCGCACCGGCGGCGTGGACACGGTGGTCGTCACCGGTGCAGAGACCGACGTCTGCGTTCTGGCCGCCGTTCTGGGGGCGGTCGATCTCGGGTACCGGGTGATCGTCGTCACGGATGCTTTGTGCAGTTCCTCCGACAAGAGCCATGACGCCCTGCTGGGTCTGTACCGCAATCGCTACGGACAGCAGGTCGAAACGGCGCAGAGCGCGGAGGTCCTCGCCAACTGGGCTTGAGGGAGGTTCCCCCTTAACTCTTCAGCTGCTCCATGCGGCACTGGCCTGGCGTCTTGTCAGGGCGGAAGCGCAACAGCTTCGTGCCGTGGCGGAAACGGTCGTCCGAAACCTGATCAAAGCCGACCTCGACCACGCGCTCGGGCCGCAGCGGTTCCCAGGCCGCCGACCGCTCGGTGGACCATCGGCTCGGCCCCCCGGGGGAACGACCGCTGAAGCCTTCACCGCCACGCAAGTCTTCCAGGTCGCGGGTCAGGGCGATCTTGTCGATGCCCGCGAAACCCGACGTATGGCCGACGTGGTTGAGTTTTCCTGCGTCGTCGTAGAGACCAAGGAGAAGCGAGCCGACGACCGGCGCGTTCGACGCATAGCGGAAACCGCCGACGACGCAGTCGGCTGTGCGGGCGCGCTTGACCTTGATCATGGCCCGCTCGCCTTCGAGGTAGGGGCCGGCCTTGGACTTGGCGATCACGCCCTCCAGTTTCCCTTGATCGAGCCAAGCCTGGGCCTGATCCCGATCTGTCGCGCCGAGTGTGAGCGTGAGTTCCGCAGACTGATGGCGTCGCAGGAACGTCTCAAGCCGAACATGGCGCTCGGACCAGGGCAACGACCGCAGGTCCGCGTCATCCACATCAACCAGCATGTCGAAGACGGCGAAGATCGCCGGTGTCTCTTGGGCGAGACGCCGGATTCGGCTCTCGGCGGGGTGCAGACGCGCCTGCAGCACCTCGAAAGAGAAGCCGTCGCCGTCGCTGGCCAGTAGTTCGCCGTCGAGACCGAACCGGGTTTCGGGCAGGGCGGCGAGACGTTCGACGACCTCGGGAAAGAAGCGGTTCAGCGACTTTCCGGACTTGGCGATCAGGTGAACCTGGCCGCCTCGCTTGAAGGCGAGGCAGCGAAACCCGTCCCATTTGGGCTCAAAGATCCATTCCGCCCCCTCGGGCAGATCCGGCCGAGACCGGGCCTCCATGGGGCGGGCGTCCAGATCAGCGCGCATGGGGGCAGGCCTCAGGGCTTCAGCACGACCTTGGTCCACTCATTCTGGTTTTCCTTGAAGTTCTTGTAGCCCTCGGCGGCCTGTTCCAGCGGCAGCCGGTGCGAGATCAGATCGGTGGTGTCGATCTTCCCGTCGAGGATCAGTTCGAGAAGCTGCGGCAGATAGTTTTGCACGTGCGTCTGGCCGGTCTTCAGAGTCAGGCCTTTCTCCATAAAAGCGCCGATCGGCCATTTGTCGGCGACGCCGCCATAGACGCCAGGGACCGAAACCGTGCCGCCCTTGCGCACCGCCATGATGGTCTCGCGCAGCACGTGAGGGCGGTCGGTGCCCAAGATCTTGGTCTCCTGCTTGATGGCGTCGACGATGTTGTCAGGCGAGAAGCCGTGCGCCTCCATGCCGACGGCGTCGATACAGCTGTCGGGCCCGATGCCGGCGGTCATCTCCATCAGGGCTTCGCGCACCTTGACCTCATGATAGTTGAGGACCTCGGCGCCGTTTTGCCTGGCCAGTTCAAGACGACGGGGATGGTGGTCGATGGCGATGACCCGGCCGGCGCCCTGAAGCAGCGCGCTCTTGATTGCGAATAGACCGACGGGGCCGCAGCCCCAGATCGCCACCGTGTCGCCGGGCTGGATTTGGGCGTTCTCGGCGGCCATCCATCCGGTGGGGAAGATGTCGGACAGGAACAGCACCCGTTCGTCCTCGATACCGTCCGGGATCTTGATCGGGCCGTAGTCGGAGTAGGGGACCCGGGCGTATTCGGCCTGGCCGCCGGCGTAGCCGCCGGTCAGATGCGAATAGCCGAACAGGCCCGCGACCGAATAGCCGTAGGCGATCTCGGTCGCATCCGCCTTGTCCGCCGGATTGGAGTTGTCGCACGCCGCCGGCATCCGATGATCGCAGAAGAAGCATTTGCCGCAGGCGATGACGAAGGGCACCACGACCCGGTCGCCGACCTTGAGCGTGGTGTTGGCGGGGCCGACTTCCTCGACCACGCCCATGAACTCATGGCCGAGGATGTCGCCGTTGGACATGCCCGGAATCATGCTGTCGTAAAGGTGCAGATCCGAGCCGCAGATGGCGGTGGCGGTGATCTTGATGATGGCGTCACGGGGATTGACGATCTGCGGGTCAGGCACAGTGTCGACCTGAACGTTGTGTTTGCCGTGCCATGTGAGTGCGCGCATGGGACTCTCGCTGTTAAGGGGGTGGGCGGGCGAACCCGGGATCAGAAGTGACGGCTGGCCCGAGGTGCGGCGTCGGGCGCCTTGGAGGTCGAGACCTCGCCGGTTTCCATCAGTTGCTTGAAGCGGCGGAGTTCGCGGCGGGCCTGGATGCGGGGCTCGCGCTGCATCACCTTGGCGACGACCTTGCCGATCGCGCCGGCGGGCGGGTCGTAGCTGATGAAGATGCGCACCTCCGTGCCCCGACCGAAGGCGTTGTCCTTGAACGCAATCCACCCTTCGTGATCGACGTCCGAGCCCTCGCTGGAGCGCCAGGCGATCCGCTCGCCGGGAATGTCCTCGGTGATCTCGGACACTAAATCGATCTCAGCGCCGGCGGGGCCGGCGATCGTCCACTGTGATCGGCCGCCGTCAAGAATCTCGACCGCCTTCACGTTTTCGGCGAAGGACGGCAGGTTCGTGAAGTCGCGCCAAAAGGCGTAGAGGTCTTGACGAGGCCGGTTGATCATGGCCGCACGGATGGTTGAAGCCGCGTGATCGCCCTCGACATTGTCATTGTCGATGAAGGCGGGGGAGGCGACATCGGCGTCGGTCGAAATTGGATCGGATGAGGACATGGGGGTGCTCCGTCTGGTCGGTTATCCAATCCGTCCGACGCGGCTGCGTTCCAGCGTCGCAATACGGAACCGGAGACGCGCGCATTCCCTTGTGCCGACAGAGCCAACCCGGAGCCTCGTATGTCCGATGATCAGCTGACGACTGCCGATGCTGTCCGCCCGCTCGCCGTGGTGACCGGCGCATCAACCGGCATCGGTTGCGAACTCGCCAAGCTTCTGGCCAGGGACGGGTTCGACCTGGTGGTCGCCGCCGATCGGCCTCTGACGGAGGCGAAGCCGGCGTTCGAGGCGCACGGCGCCCAGGTCGAAACGCTGCAGGCCGATCTTTCCACGGAAGACGGCGTCCAGTCGCTCTACGATCTTGTCGCGGGCCGCGCGGTCGATGTCCTGGCGGCCAACGCGGGCCATGGCCTGGGCCGAGGGTTTCTGGATCAGGCCTTCGACGACATTCTGCATGTCATCAACACCAACATCACGGGCACGACCCGGCTGCTGCATCTGATCGGCCGCGACATGCGCGCCCGGGGGCGCGGCCAAATCCTGCTGACCGGCTCGATCGCCGGGCTGATGCCGGGTTCCTTCGCCGCCGTCTACAATGCGTCCAAGGCCTATGTGGACAGTTTCTCGTTCGCCCTGCGTAACGAGCTGAAGGACAGCGGGGTCAGCGTCACCGTCCTGATGCCGGGGCCGACGGACACGGAGTTCTTCCACCGCGCCGGACAGGACGATACCGCGGTCGGTCAGTCCAAGTCGAAGATGGATCCCGCCAGGGTCGCCGAGATCGGCTATCAGGCGATGAAGCGCGGAGATGGCGACGTCGTCGCCGGGCTCGGCAACAAGGTCCAGGCCGCGATGGCGGCTGTCACACCCCAGTCCGTTCTCGCTGAAATGCATCGCAAACAGGCAGAGCCGAAGGGCTCGATCAGATAGGCGCGCCCTCTCCAGCAGGGCCTCGGAAGGGATCTCCTCGCCGCATGGACAGGTCTCGATGAGCCCGCTCTCGACGATAAGATCACGGTTTCGAGTCCACGTGACCGCCCTTTCGGCGTGGCCGGGTGAACGGGCCGCGCAGGATCGGATCCGGCTTTCATTCGGAAAACGGGCGACTGAGATAGGGCGAGCCGACTCTGCCAAACCGCCAGGGCGTCTCGACGCCGCGTCGAAGGCCGATCCGTGGGCCGACGAGGACCGGCTCGGGTTGACCAAGGTCAAGCGCAAACGGGGCGGCGGCGACCGGCAGGGCGTTGAACGCCCCCGTCACCCCGAGCGCCTGACAGAGGCGGCCGGGACCGGCGCAGAGGTCACGGGGGCGAACCGCGCCCCGGCGTTCGGCCATGACGTCCAGGTTCCAGAGAGGCTCGAGGGCGCGAATGAGGACGGCGCTGCCGGGTGTTGAGGCGTCGCAGACGATGTTGAGACACCAGTGCAGGCCGTAGATCCGGTAGACATAAGCCCGGCCGATCGGCCCGAACATCGGTGCGTTGCGCAGCGTCGGTCCCCGGAAACTGTGCGAGGCGGAATCGTGACGATCGTAAGCCTCGGTCTCGACGATGATCCCGCCCACGCCGTCGATTTTCAGACGAGCGCCGATCAGTCTGGCGGCGACCTCCGGCGCCGGACGGGTCAGCAGCGCTCCCAGGCCTGTGGGCGCGATCAGGACGGAGCGCCCGAGGCGGCGCACAGTCGCGCGAGCACGAACGGCAACCGACCCGGAAGGTCTCGCGCCAGGAAGCCCAGCGGTGCGCCGGCGGCGGCGAGGTCCGCCCCGGCTTGGGCATGGAGGACGACGCCCCAGAGGGCGGCGACCATAGGCGGGGCGCCCCTCGCGAGAATCCCCCCGATCGCCCCCGCCAGGACATCGCCAGAACCCGACGTGCCGAGGCCTGCCACGCCCCCGTCATGGCGCCAGGCCGCGCCATCGGGGGATACCACGAAGGTCGTCGCTCCCTTCATGACCACCACGGACCGGAACATGGCCGCCGCTTCACGGGCGGCGCCGAGCGGATCGGCCCGGATGTCGTCCTTGGCCCGATTGAGGATTGCGGCCATCTCGCCGGCGTGAGGCGTCATGACGGTCCGGCCGCCGGCAAGCAGGGCGAAGGCGTCGGCCTCGCTGTAAAGAGGCAAGGCGCCGGCGTCGATCACGGCCGGCACGGCGGGAGCCCCGTCCAGCAACCTCGACGCCAGGCGCCGCCGGGCCTTGCCGGTGTCCATGCCCGGCCCGAGCACGAGAGCCGAGGCCTTGACGGCCTGTTGAATCAAAGGGGAGGCGCTCATCGCTCCCGCAATGACGATCCGGGCCTCCGGCACAGCCACGGCGATCGCGGCGGCCGAGGCGCGGTCGGCCCGGATCTGCAGCTTGCCCGCCCCGACGCTCAGGGCGGCGACGCCGGCGAGGATCGCCGCGCCCGCCATCACGGCTTCGCCGCCGACGACCAAGACCGCGCCGCGGTCTTCCTTGTCGCCGTCCGCAGGAAGCTCGGGGAGGGGATGATGGGACAGGGCCGCGGCGTCGAGGGGCGTCGTCATCGCGCGGCGACCTTGGCGTCCGGCGCGGAGGTCACCGGCGCCCCCTCGTCTTCCAGCGGCGCGACGAAGTTGTAGACCTCGAGCGTCAGACCGCCCTCGCGGTTTCGCGAATAGGTCGTCACCCCGCAGTTGGCGACATCGCCCTCGGCGTCGATGGCGAGGATCTCGGTCTCGGTCAGTCCTTCCAGCAGATAGCGCAGGCACAGGACCACGACCTGGTGGCCGACGATCAGGACGCGTTCGTCGCGATGATGCAGGCTGAGGGTGTCGAGCGCCGCCCGAAGCCGGAGAATGACATCGCACCAGCTCTCCCCGCCCGGTGGTCGATGGTAGAATTTGCCCAGGCGACGGCGGGCATCGGCCTGTTCGGGGTAACGGGATTCGATGCCCTGGCTCGTCAACCGATCCAGCACGCCGAATTCGCGTTCGCGCAGGCGTTCGTCGATACTGAAGGCGAGATCGGCCTTGGCGAGCCCCCCGGCTGCGGCGATCGCGGTCGCGGTCTGCTGCGCTCGCAGATAGGTCGAGGTCAGAACGACAGTGGGGCGCTCGGCCTTGGGCAGGGCCGCGAACCAACGGCCCAGAGCCTCGGACTGCACCTGCCCCAAATCGCTGAGCGGCACATCGACATCTCGGGTATCGAGATCGATCTCCCCGAGGCCGGCGGCGTGGGCACGATCGCGGGCGACGTTGCCTGCGCTTTGCCCATGCCGGACGATCCAGAGACGGGTGGGCCACGGAGACGTCACGCCGTCGGCTCTCGGGTCGCCGAAGGGGTCTGGAGGAGTGCGACGACATCCTGGAACAGGTCCGTTGCGGTACGGTCGTCCAAGGCCTCGATGTCCACCTCGCCGATCGCAGCGTCCAGGCGTCGGATCATGTCTCCGCAGTCGGGCGGCGCAGAACCGGTGTCGTCGACCGCCCATCCGGCGATGGCGGCAATTGTCTGGAGCGATTCCTGTTCAGAAATCCGAGCGCCGTCCAGCAGGGCGACGGCGGCGATCTCCCGGATTTCCCTCAGGGCGCGGCGGCAGGCCAAGGCGTCTTTTGCGGTCATGAGAGTGCAACACCTCTGCAAGCCCACGGTTCACGTCAGGGTGCACGGCGGAGGATGGTCCGCCCGTTGGAACAGGCGCATACGGTCTTGGCGTCGGGAGCCCCTGAAGCCCGGGGGGCGGATAGGCGGGCGCGTGCTTGGCTGCGGCCCGGCCCGCCAGCCTTCGAACCTCGCGGCGCAAGCCTAGCGCCCCCTCCGCCACCGGGTGCTGCCGATCGTCTCGTAGCATTCACAGGTCTGCCGGAGCAGGGCGTCTCGATTGAGGATCCGGAGCCGACCTCGACGGCTTTGCACGGCTTCACTTTCCGAAAAAGCGCGAAGGACGCTGTTGATGGTCGTGCGCTGGGCGCCGAGCAAGTCGGCCAGATCTTCCTGCTTCAGGTCGTACTCGTCACGTCCCGTCCGATCCTGCGTCATGAGCAGCCAGCGCGCCAGGCGGGCGGGCACGGGGTGTAGAGCGTTGCAGACGGCGTTCTGGGCGGCCTCGATCTGGTTGTAGTGGGTGAGGCTGAGAAGAAGCTGTTGAAGGTGAGGGCTTGCATCCGCACGCTCCCGGAAGGCCGCTGTCGGGATCATCAGGGCTAAACCCTCGACCGCGACCAGCAGGTCCCAGCCGATCGGTTCGTCAGCCATGAAGGCCGCCAGCCCGGTCACGCCCTCGCGTCCCACATTGCTCGCCATCGACATCATGCCGTTGGCGAGGTGGATGACGTTGCTGATGTCCGAGTCGATCGGGAGGAAGACACGATCGACCGCATCGCCGCGCTGGAGGAGAACGTCGTCTTTCGGGAGATGGGACAGGACTGCGGTCCGGCCCAGGATGACCTTGTCTTCGTCGTTCATTGCGGCCCACAGGCCGTTGGCTTCCGCCGTTTTCATGCCGCCCCGCTCTCCACGACGTCCACCCCGACCGGTGAGCCGGTATAGGAGTCGCGCCTGGACTTCTGTCGCCTCCACGACATAAGCCTCGCGCGCCGCGAGAGTTGCGAGCGCATGTCGGGTGATAGGCTGCAGAACGACGCACGTCGCGCCAGGAACGCCTTGCGACGTCGGCTTTCACCAACCGTCGCCTGGAACGGAAGCCAAGTCGACCTCCGGAGACAGATAGAACGAATTTGCGGTCAAGGCGGGACGGCAGACGCTTCGCTTGGATGCCGATCTAGGACACCTTCATTTCTGAAGCGCCACGGCGAGCCGCGGACTGATCGGCCTCCAGGCAGTCCAGCCTGCGCCGTTGAGGAGACCGGCGCCCCTGCGCCGGCCCCCCCCCGCTCGGTCAGAGGGCTTTCGCCTGGGCCGCGGCCTCCTGGATGTCTGCCGCCCCCCCGAAATCCTCATCGGTGACTCGCCCCGCGCCGGGGCCGGCCCCCAGATCAACGCCCGTCTCCGCATCCACAGCCGGATCGGACTGGGTTCGCTCTGCGAGTTTATCGACGACCCCTTGCGTCTTCTTGTCGAGTCCAACCGACGCGCCGCCGTCGCCATCATCGGCCGGCATGACCTGATCCAGGTCGTCGATACGATCCCACTGTTCGCCGCTGTTCCACGGCCCGTCGACGTCGCCTTCGCCCTGGGAGGTGTTGACGTACATGTTGGCGAAGCGCTCGATGCCCGGCAGCTTGCCCGGCGGAAAATTGTCCTCGATGGCGTAGAGCGCCTTCTCGAACGATTTCTGGTGCGCGATCTCGCGCGTCATCAAGAAGCCAAGCGCATCCTTGATCCCGGGATCGTCGGTGATGTTGATCAGCCGCTCGTAGACGATCTTCGCGCGGCTTTCCGCAGCGATGTTGGATCGCAGGTCGCAGGTCGGATCGCCGCGGCTGTCCACATAGGCGGCGGTCCAAGGCACCCCGGAAGAGTTGGTCAAGGAAGGGCCCCCGCCGTAGAGCAGCGATTGAGTGTGGCTGTCGCCGCCGGCGTTCAGGGCCATGTAGAGCTCGGCTTCCGCCATCGACGCTTCGGCGAGCTGACCCTTGATGCCGGTGTTCAACATGGCGATGATCGACCCGATCACCTCGAGGTGGCTGAGCTCCTCCGTCGCAATATCGATGAGGAGGTCCTTGCGGCCGGGATCGAGCTCGCCCAGACCTTGGGTGAAGTAGCGCATCGCGGCGGAAAGTTCGCCGTCCGGTCCCCCGAACTGCTCAAGGAGCAGCGATGCCAGCGCCGGATTGGGCTCAGCGACCCGTACCGTATACTGTAGCCTCTTGTTGTGCATGAACATTGAGATCGTCCTTTAGGGATAAGCTATGAATCTCACGCAACAACCCCTTTGGTTCGCCAGTCGTTCCAGTAACCAGGCATGGATTTGTTGGCTTGGCCGCTATTCATGCGAATGTCGGCTCGGCGACATTTGACTGAAGCAGAGGAATGCGGACTGGCATGGTGATGAATACTCTATGCGAGAGTCGTCCTCACGACTCTGGAACGCCCACGTTTCGAGCTCGTTTGCACGCACGTTGTGTTGATCCGGCGCGGTCTCGGATCACGCCCCTTGCGCCGCTGTGAGGCCCAGCCGATCCAGCTGACGCGGGGGAGTGTGCCCGAGGCGACGCAGCGTGCTTCACCCCCGGGGTTTAGAAAGGCATCACCCTCTGTCCGGTGACATCGATCGGACCGCCTCGGGCGTTATCACAGTGTAGAGGACCGCTTGAGCGGCGTCGCAAAGAACGGGTCCTGTAACGGAGGCTGGCGGCGATATCCGCTGCGGCGTGCGCCAGGATCAAGGCCTCGCCTCGCGGGTCAAGGCCTCGCCCTCGCCGATAAGGACATCGCGACCGTCGAAGTTTTCGGCTTGAGGCGTTCCTCCCCAGAGTCTGCGCCGAGCAAGATCGGAGCGACGGCCCGCAGGGGAAGGCCGGGTTGAGTGTGCAGGCCTCCCGAACGCTTTTCCGGAGCGCCGGCTACGGGCCCGACCCGCCTCCCTCGCCGAAGCGTCTCGCCATGGCGGAGACTGTCGGGCCCATCCTGTGGGCGGAAGAGGGGATGGATGGCTGTTTCTGTCGCCAAGACGACATTGGAACGCGGCCGATGGGGCGGCATTTGCCCTGTGCCGCAACGACCGCGCTGTCAGGACGTCCCATGCCCCTCATCCCTCTCGTGCGGGCGTTGCTCTCGCTCTTCGGCTTTCTCATTCTCGCCCTTGTCGCCTACCTCCTCTGGACCTGGTGGCGGGGCGACGTCCTGCTGGACCCCTCGGGCGTTCCCCTGCGCGTGCGCGAGGACTGGCGCCTTTGGCTCGCCGTAGGCGTGGTGGGCTGGAGCCTGGGGGGGCGAGCCTTCGCTCTGCTTTTCCTCGCGAAAGCCGATATCGAACCCACGCGGGCGCATCGGGGCGCGGGCGTTATGACGACCAGTCCAACCGGGGCTGAACTCTATGTCGAGAGCGAGGGCGGGGAAGACGGGCCCGTGGTCATCGTCACCCACGGCTGGGGACTCGACAGCACCATCTGGCACTCTCTGAAGCACCGGCTCGGCGCCGAGCGGAGCCTCGTCCCTCATCGTCTCGTCACCTGGGATCTGGCGGGGCTCGGCCAATCCAAAGCGCCTCCGACGGGCGAAATCGCCATCAAGAACTTCGCGACCGACCTGGCGCACCTGATCGAAAAGGCGGCGCCGCGGCCCGTTCTTCTGATCGGGCACAGCATCGGCGGCATGACGATCCAGACGCTCGTCCGCGATCATCCCGCCCTGTTCCACGCGCGCGTGACGGGCGTCGTGCTGCTCAACACGACCTATACGAATCCATTGCGGACCATGGTGTTCAGTCCGTTGATGATGGCGCTGCGCCGCCCCCTTCTGGAGCCCATGTTCAAGCTGACGGTGCTGTTCGCGCCTCTGGCCTGGTTGAGCGCCTGGCAATCCTACCTGAACGGAACCGCGCATCTCGCCAACCGTCTGCAGTTTGGCCAAGCCGTGACACGCAGCCAGCTTGAGCATACGACGTTGCTGGGGACGCGCAATTCGCAGGCGGTTCTCGCCAAGGGCAACCTGGCGATGTTCGACTGGGACGCCTCAGGGGCCATCGCGGCCGTGGCGTGCCCGGTCTTGGTCATTGGCGGGACTCTCGACCTGATCACGAAGCTGGAGGCCGGCGAAACGTTGGTCGAAACCGCGTCCGCTGGATCCCTGGACCCGGTCACAGGCGTCAATCACATGGGGTTTCTCGAGCGGGATCATCATTACAACGGACGCATCGCGGCCTTTGTCGCCGAGAGCGCTCAGGATCGGCCGCTTGATCGCGTCGATGCGAGCGCCTCGCTCAATCTCTCCTGATGCCCAGATACACCTTGTCGACCGTTCGGAACGGCCGTTCGGTCTCTGAAGAAAGCCTGCGCGCCATGACGGATGAGCAGGCGCGAGGACAGGCTCAGCTACGATTGGCACGGGTCATCCCCGGGGATGTTCTGGTCCTCACACTCGCCGGAACCGAATGCGGACGGTGGGGGCCGAGACGCGCCGGCTGACGGCGCGGCGACTGAGAACGGCGCGCTTCGAGTCGGGACGCCGACACAGGAACCATCAATCGATCCGTCGCTTAGCCCTTGAAGTTGGACGGAGAAAACAATGTCTGTGATCGACAAGCTCATGGCGGCGGTGACGCCCTTGCCGGACGCGGAAAAGCGTGCGGACGCAACGGCGGAGGCGCGCGCTGCTGCGAAGCCCGGCGACTGGCTGACGCTGGTTCTGGACCACCACGATCTCATCCGCGACGCGTTCGCGACGGCGCGGGCCGCGCGGTCGGCGGCGGAGCGCAAGACCGCCTTCAAGGCCCTGGCCCTGGTGCTGAACGGCCATTCGCTGGCGGAAGAAATCGTGCTGTATCCCGCGCTCGGGAAGGCCGACCATAAGGCGCACGCCGCCCAGGCGTACCTCGAGCAGACCGTAGCCAAGACCCAGATGGCGGAGCTGGAGCGCATCCCGGCGTCCAAACCCGAGTGGCTGGACAAGCTTGAACATATCGAGGGGGCGGTCCTGACCCACATGTTCGAAGAGGAGTCCGGCTGGTTTCTCGATCTTCGGAACCAGGCGGATGATTCCGCTCTGCTGACGGCGCGCTACGCCGAGGAATACGAAAGATACGTCGGATGATGGCGGGAGGATTCAACCGTCATGGCTGCTGACCGGATCCTCGTGACGGGGGGCGCGGGCTATATCGGCTCTCACACGTGCAAGGCCCTGTCACAGGCCGGGTACCAGCCGGTCGTTTACGACGATCTCAGCAACGGACACGAAGGGGCGGTGCTGTGGGGACCGCTGGTCCAGGGCGATGTGCGCGATGCGGAACGCCTCACGAAGGCGATGAGCGACAACAGAATCGTGGGGGTCATCCACTTCGCCGGACTGATCGAGGTGGGCCGATCGATGCATCGTCCGGACCTCTACTGGGATCACAATGTCAACGGCGTGGCCGCCGTGCTGTCCGCCATGCGGCACACGGGCGTGGGACGACTGATCTTCTCGTCCACGGCCGCCGTCTATGGAACGCCATCGACGTCCGGCCTGCTTCAGGAAACGGACCCGCTCAATCCGATCAACCCTTACGGCGACAGCAAACTGGCGGGAGAGCGGATGATCGCCGCCCACTGCGCCGCCTTCGGACTGGAGTCGGTAGCGCTGCGCTATTTCAACGCGTCAGGCGCGGACGCCGAGGGTCAGATCGGGGAAGCGCACAATCCTGAGACCCATTTGATCCCCCTTGCCATCGAGGCGGCCTTGGCGGGCGGGCGACCGTTGACCGTGTTCGGTGACGACTTCGCCACCCCGGACGGGTTCTGCGTTCGCGATTACATTCATGTGGCGGACCTGGCGCGGGCCCATGTGCTGGCGCTCGGTCTGGACAGGATCGACCGCGGTTTCGAGGTGATGAATCTCGGCCGAGGCGTCGGGGCGTCGGTCGTCGAGGTGATCAAGGCGGTGGGCGCAGCCTGTGGCCGGCCGCCTGTCTATGAGGTCGGCCCGCGCCGGGCGGGCGATCCGCCGGTGCTCGTCGCCGATCCGTCGCGGGCGGCGGCGCGGCTGGGTTGGCGACCGGAGTTCGACGATCTCCAGACGATCATCGCTACAGCCGTCGCCTGGCGCAGGAATCGGCGCTTCGGCGCTTCCATCCTGCCGAACGCCGCATGACCGGCTGCGGACCCGTGCTTTGGGGCGGACCCGAATGCACGCTCAACCGGATTGGGGATGTGTGGCGCGATCAGACGCGACTGAGCGGCCATCACGACCGGATCGACGATCTCGACCGGTTCGCCGAACTGGGTCTGGAGGTCCTGCGCTATCCGGTGCTCTGGGAGAGGACCGAAACCGCGCAGGGCGTCTGGGATTGGACGTGGCCAGACCTGCGCCTGTCGCGGCTGAGATCTCTAGCCGTGCAGCCCATCGTCGGGCTTCTGCATCACGGTTCTGGACCGGCCTGGACCGATCTCCTTGATCCGGGCTTCGCGGAGGGGCTGGCGCGCCATGCGGCCCGCACCGCCGAACGCTATTCATGGGTCCGGGACTGGACGCCGGTGAACGAGCCGCTGACGACCGCGCGGTTCAGCGCCCTCTACGGCCATTGGTATCCGCACCGGACCGACGAACGCGACTTCTGGCTGGCGCTGCTGAACCAGATCGATGCGACGCGACTGTCGATGAAGGCGATCCGGCGCGTGAATCCTGAGGCCAGGCTGGTGCAGACCGAGGACTTCGGCGCGACCTACGGCACAGCGCCCTGCGCGTCCCAGGTCCGGTTCGAGAATGATCGCCGACTGATGACCTGGGACCTTCTGTGCGGCCGGGTGACGGCGGGTCATCCCCTGTTCCCGCGTCTGGTGTCGTTCGGCCTGGGCGACAGGCTCGCCGTCATTTCCGAAGACCCGTGCCCGCCGGACGTGATCGGCATGAACCACTATGTGACGAGCGACCGCTTCCTCGATCACCGGCTTGATCGCTACCCGCCGGCGTCGCACGGCGCGAACGCTGAACTGGCCTATGCCGATGTGGAGGCGGTCAGGGCGATGTCGCCGCGACTTGGCGGCTGGCGCGATCATCTATTGAGGCTTTGGGACCGGTACGGCCTGCGTCTGGCCGTCACGGAATGCCATATCGGGGCGGAGCCCGATGAGCAGATCCGTTGGTTCCACCAGTGCTGGCGAGCGGCGAGCGACCTGTCGGCCGAGGGCGTGACGATCGAGGCCGTGACGACCTGGTCCCTGCTCGGCGCGATCGACTGGGACAGCCTCCTGACCCGGACGCAGGGTCGATACGAGGCTGGCGCGTTCGACGTCTCCTCCGGCCAACCCGTCGCTGGGGACTTGGCGCGATGGCTCACGGGATTGGCTCGGCGAGAGGCGAGCGATCCTCCCGCAGGCGGGGGGTGGTGGTCGCATGAAGAGCGAAGATGCTTCCATCCCGAGATCGATGATCCGCCGGATGGCGTTCTCGCCGCCTGACCCCCCGACCTTTCGGGACCGCCCCGGTCCCGCAAACGCCAACCCGGCCGTAAGGCCACGGCGACCGCCTCGCGGGCGCCAGAACCAAGGATCCCTATGATGATCATCGCCTCCGAAGACCGCCCCGCCGCCGGCGCAGAGGTCATCGACCTCGCCCCCTCGGCCCGCCGCGATCCGATCGTGTGTTTTTCTCATCTGCGCTGGGACTTCGTTTTTCAGCGCCCGCAGCATCTGATGACGCGGTTCGCCCAATCGAGGGCGGTCATCTATTTCGAAGAACCGATCCCTGAGGACGGTCCTCAGCCCTGGGTGCAGACGCGCGTCTGTCCGATGAGCGGCGTCGTCATCGCCACGCCCCGGGTGCCGAATGGCCTGTCCGAACCCGCGAGGCAAGAGCGACTCAAGGCCTTGCTCGACGGACTGCTGACCGAGCAAGGCGTCGTCCGGCCGGTGCTCTGGTACTATACGCCGATGATGCTGCCGTTCTCGCGGCATCTGCAGCCTGCGGCGGTCGTCTATGACTGCATGGACGAGCTCGCCAACTTCCGCTTCGCCCCGCCCGGGCTTCGTCCTCTGGAGCAGGAGCTGATCGCCACGGCCGATGTGGTCTTTACCGGCGGCTACAGCCTCTACGAAGCCAAGGCCCACCTGCACGCCAATATCCACCCCTTCCCCTCGAGCGTGGATCGGGCCCATTTCGCCCAGGCCCGCGACGTCCCGTCGAACGCGACGCCGACCCTGGGCTTCTACGGCGTCATCGACGAACGGATGGACCTCGACCTGATCGCTGCGGTCGCCGACGCGCGGCCGGACTGGACCTTCGTCATGGTCGGCCCGGTGGTGAAGATCTCGGAGGACGATCTGCCGCGTCGCCCCAACATCGATTATCCTGGCGGACGTTCCTACGACGCCTTGCCGGCCGAACTCGGCCGCTGGCACGTCGCCCTGATGCCGTTTGCGGTCAATGACTCGACCCAGTTCATCAGTCCCACGAAAACGCCTGAGTATCTGGCGGGGGGCCGGCCTGTCGTTTCGACCCCGATCCGCGACGTCGTGCGCCACTACGGCGATCTGGACGCCGTCGCCATCGCGGCGACCCCGGAAGCCTTCGTCGCCGCCTGCGAGACCGCCCTGGTCCTGGCCGGCGACAGAACGGGTCAATGGCTGACCGAGGCGGACGCCGCCTTGGCGGATCTGTCATGGGACCAGACCCACATCCGCATGAGCGCCCTTGTCGATCGGGCCGCCACCGCGCGGGGCGCGACGTTGGCGACGCGGGCGACCCGCCCCGCGCGTCGCGACCACTACGACGCCCTGGTCGTCGGGGCGGGCTTCGCCGGTTCCGTCCTGGCCGAACGGTTGGCGGCGGACGCAGGCATGAGCGTTCTGATCATCGATCGACGGCCGCACATCGGCGGCAACGCCTATGACCGCCTCGATGAGGCGGGGGTGCTGATCCACGAATATGGCCCGCATATCTTCCACACGAATTCGGCCGACGTCTTCGCCTATCTGTCGCGTTTCACGCGGTGGCGTCCCTATGAGCATCGGGTGCTTGCGCAGGTCGGCGACAAGCTGGCGCCTATGCCGATCAATCGGACGACGCTGAACATCCTGTATGATCTCGACCTGCAGACGGACGAAGCCGCAGCGCAATTCTTGGCCGCGCGTGCGGAGCCGGTCGAGAAGGTGCGGACCAGCGAGGACGTGGTCGTCTCGGCCGTCGGCCGCGAGCTCTATGAGACCTTCTTTCGAGGCTATACGCGAAAGCAGTGGGGCCTGGACCCCTCGGACCTCGACAAGTCGGTGACGTCACGCGTCCCGACCCGGACCAGCACCGACGACCGCTACTTCACCGACACCTTCCAGGCGATGCCGCTGGAGGGTTACACCCGAATGTTCGAGCGCATGCTCGACCACGAAAACATCCGCGTCGAGACGGGCGTCGACTATCGCGACATCGTCGATGAGGTGACCTTTGATCGCCTGATCTATACTGGACCGATCGACGAGTTCTTCGATCACTGCCATGGACCCTTGCCCTACCGCTCGCTGCGCTTCCAGCATGAGACGCTGGACCGGGAGCAGTTCCAGTCCGTCGCGACCGTCAATGCGCCGGCCGAGGCGACGCCCTACACCCGGGTCACCGAATACAAGCATTTGACGGGCCAGGTGCATCCCAAGACCAGCGTGACCTACGAATATCCGACGGC
The DNA here is from genome assembly GCF_049897645.1 of Brevundimonas sp. TWP2-1. Lineage (NCBI taxonomy): Bacteria > Pseudomonadati > Pseudomonadota > Alphaproteobacteria > Caulobacterales > Caulobacteraceae > Brevundimonas > Brevundimonas sp. TWP2-1. Next base: position 1,660,585 of record NZ_JAFCWR010000001.1, on the reverse strand, counting down.
CGAGGGCGACCCCTATTATCCAATCCCGAGAGCGGAGAACCAGGCTCTTTTCAAGCGATACGAGGCGATGGCCGAAGGGCGCTCTGACGTGGTCTTCGCTGGACGTCTTGCGACCTACCGCTACTACAACATGGACCAGGTCGTGGGTCAGGCGCTGGCGACCTATCGCAAGATGGATAAACGCCGACGGGGCGGCGTTGGCCTTGTGTCCGAGGGGGGCGTTACAGCGCGTGTCTAGATCGCGTCGTAACGCCCAGCTTCGTCCAGTGCGGCTCCCACGCCGTTGCGGCCCGATGTTGGACATCGGGCCGCTCCTCAGCGGTTATAGACGGCGTTGCACGTAGAACCCCGCCTATCGGTATTTGGCGCGTTCGAGTTCGATTTGCTCCGATGTATAGGGCTGGGCCGAGGCGTCGAAACTGGACCAGCCGGACTGGCGGTAGGCTTCCCCACGCGTCGTGGCGTCGAAGCCGCGACTGCCGTCGAGGATCGTTTGCAGACGGTGGGCGTCGTCGCCGTCAGCCTTGACGCTGACGAGTGTTCCGCCTCGACGCACGCCCTCGGAATAGACATGCGCCTCTTCGTCGCTGTGTCCGGCTTCCTTCAGCGCGCCGAGCAGGCCGCCGGTTGCACCGCCGGCTGCGGCGCCGACTGCGGCGCCGACCGCTGTCGAGGCGAGCCAGCCGGCGGCGACCACGGGCCCGAGTCCGGGAATGGCGAGCATGCCCAATCCTGCCAGGACGCCGGCGCCGGCGCCAAGCACGCCGCCCGTGGCCGCGCCCTTGCCTGCGCCGTCAGCGACATCGTTCTCTCCATCGCCGTTTCGGTCCCCGAGAGGTCCGGCGTTGTGATTTCCAGTTCCCGAATGCCAGTTGTCGGCATTGTTCGAGACGATGCTGATCTTGTCGTGGGAGACGCCCGCAGCCTCAAGTTTCGAGACGGCGTCCAGGGCTTGGGTGTGGCTGTCGAACAGCCGCGTAACAGTCGCCATGATGTTGGCTCCTTGATGTTGAGAAAACAGTGGAAAGTCAGGGCCGTTACTGGGGCGTTACGACGCCCTTGTAGTCCACCGAGACAGTGGTCGATTCACCGCCTGCGCGAGCTGCCTGGCCTTTCCAGATGCCTTGATCGTCCTGCGTCAGGGGGCCGGAAACAACGTAGCCCTGCTTTTCGATGGCGGACTTGGCCTGGCCCTCGGTGAAGGAATTGGCGCCGGGGGTGAGCGCAGCCTGTTCAGACGTGTCCTGGGTGTCGACGGCCGGGTTCATGGGGGCTTCGGCTGACGAGACGGCCGGACCTTCGACGGGCGCATCGGCAGGCTCATTATTCCCACACGCGGTGAGGAGGACAGCGGTCGCCGAGACGGCGAGAGCAGCTTTCAACATTGGGCATTCCTTTCAGGGTTGCCCACTGAAAAAGGCCGCCGAGCATCATTGTTCCAAAGGCTCAGGTTGATGATTTGGATCGACGCGGTCTGGACGAGTGCAGGTCCTGGGCCGATTGCGAACTGGGCGCGCGCATCGGCGCAAGGCGTTTCGATAGATGAGGCGACCGGTGGCGCGAAGGCCGAGCCCCGCCTCCGACTACCGCTCTGTCGTCGCCGCAAGAGGGCGCAGGCTGACGTCGTGCTCGACGCCAAACCTCCCAGAGGGCGTGTCGGCCCAACCGCTTCGAAACGCCGATCTTGATGTTTCCGCGCGGATACGGCCTTAAGCGCCAATGGGGAAGTACGATCCACTCGCTAGATTTCTGAAGCGCCAAAAAGGGGCCGCGGTCGAACTCAGCTTCACGGAGATCGAGCGGCGTCTTGGCGCTCTGCTGCCCAAGGCTGCCAACACGGCCGAATGGTGGCGGGCTGAGGGGGCGCAGACGCGAGCATGGGAACCCCTCGGTTTCGTGGCCACCCTGGAGCCCGGTTCCGAGCAGGTGCGGTTCGACAGGGCCATCCTCTCTGCGCCGAAAACCTAAGGGGGAGGAAGGGCGGGGGAGAGCGCTCCGATTCGAGAGCGTTCTGGCCAGGAGGCCGTCGTGTCCCATCCCGCTGTCGTCCCTGTCGTCCCTGTCGTTCAGGCCGCGCTCAGTGCTCGACCTCGCCGTCAGCCGTCGCTTTATGAGGAGGCGCCCCCGCCCCGGCGGCAGTCTTCAGCCCTGACGCCGGCGTTCCATGACGACGCTGCGCTCCTTCGCGACCTCCTGGCCCGGAGCTTGCGTCCAAGGCGTTGCGCCTCGGCCGTCGTGACGCTGATCGAACGGTTCGGATCGACGGCCGCGGTCCTTGGCGCCGATCCAAGCGAGATCCAGCGCTCAAGCCGCCTGCCGCGCGAAGCGCTCGCCGACCTGATGTTGCTTCGCCGGCTCGCCGTCGCCCTCTCGAGGATCGAGGCCTCGCGTGAACCCGTGCTGTCGTCCTGGTCGGCGCTGCTCGCCTATCTGCGGGCGGACCTGGCGTACCGGCCCCGCGAGCAGTTCCGAACCCTGTTCCTGGACAAGAAGAACCGTCTGCTCCGCGACGAGATTTGCAGCGACGGCACGGTGGACCATGCGCCGGTGTATCCTCGGGAGATCGTCAGGCGGGCGCTGGAGTTGAACGCCTCCGCCCTGGTGCTCGTCCACAATCATCCCTCTGGCGACCCGGCGCCGTCGCAGGCCGATATCGCCATGACGCGCAAGATCGTGGACGCCTGCCGGGCTCTCGGCCTCGAGGTTCACGATCATGTGGTGGTGGCGCGTGAGGCCGTCGCCAGCTTTCGCGCCCTGGGGTTGATGTGAGGCCCGGGACGCTTGGCGGCGTCGTCCGCGTGGTCGGGGGCGATCTGTACGCCGGCGGCCGCCGGGCGAACATTCCCGCCCCCGGCCACAGCCCCTCGGACCGATCGGTGTCCCTGCTGTTGAGCCAGGGACGGGTCGTCGCTCATGGCTTCGGCGCCGCCGACTGGCGCGTCGTGCTCGAAGATCTTCGCCGACGCGGCCTCGTCGATGACCGGGGGCGTCTCTGTAATGACGGGGGCATCGACGGCGGTCGGGATCCTGCGCCGCGTCCCGACCGCCGCGCGCGGATTCTGGCGGCGACCCGCCTTTGGGACGAGGCTGGTCCGATCTGTACGGGCGGCCCCGCTGCGCGCCATCTCCGCCTTCGCGGTGTGGCGTTCGGCGCGATGCGACTGGATCTGCGCCAGCACGGCGCGGTCCCGATCTCCGTTTATCGACCGGGGCGCCGGCGCCTTCCGGCCCTGATGGCGGGCATACGCGAACCGGCGGGGGCGATCACCGCCGTCGAACTCGTCTATCTGTCTCCCAACGGCCATCGGTCGCCGAATGCGACGCCGGCGCGCAAGACCGTCGGGGTCGTTCCGCCCGGCAGCGCTGTCCGGTTGAGCGTCCCGGAATCGCATCTTCTGGTGGCGGAGGGGGTGATGACCACGTTGAGCGCCATGGCGCGGTTCGGCCTGCCTGGGTGGGCTTTGCTGTCTGCGGGGAATCTGGCGGCCTGGGCGCCGCCGCCCGGCGTCGCCTCGGTCCTGATCGCCGCAGACCGAGACACTGCGGGCCAGGCCGCGGCGGCGACTCTTGCCGGCCGCCTGAGGCGGGCGGGACTCGTGTGTCGCATCGCCACCCCGCCGCCTCCGTGGGGGGATTGGAACGAGGCGTTCACGTCAGACGGGAAGCGGGAAAGGGAGGGCGGGAAGGGGCGCCGGTAGGGCGGGGGTGGTCCTCGCCGCCGGTCGGAATCCCGCCATGACCCGTTCCCGCTTCAAAGGCCGCGCCGTCACCCCGACGCCGGCAGACGTCGCCGCCGCCCGCGAGCGGCGCCAGTTCGCGCTCGCCGATCTCGACATCGCGCCGGAAAACCTCCGCTACGGCGAACCCGCCGACGACGACATTCAAGTCCTGGCGGAAACCCTGCTCGCCGCCGGCCAGCTGCAGCCTCTGACCGTGAGGCCGGGTTGCGGGCCCGCCGAACGCCCGGCCATGGCCCTGGACGGCCGCCGACGTCTCCTCGCCCTGCGCCACCTGGCGGCGGAGGGGCGGATCGCGGACAATCATCCGGTGGAGGTCTTCGTCGAGACCGATCCGGCGCGTCAGGCGGCGGCCGCCGTTCTGACCAATACGGCTGCGCCGATCCATGTCGCCGACGTCATCGCCGCGATCGGCCGGATGGTGACGTCGGGGTTGAAGCCGGCTGAGATTTCGCGGGCCCTCGGCTATGCCGAGATCGACATCAAACGTCTGGCGGCGCTTTCCGCCCTGCCGCCTGTCGCGCTCGAAGCCCTTCGTGCCGGACGGATGAACTTGCGTCAGGCGCGCCTGCTGGCGCGGCTCGTCGATCCTTCGGAACAGGCCGCCCTGGCCCAGGACGCCCTCGAGGGTCGCGGGTTTGCGGACTGGCGCGTCACGGAGCGGCTCGATGAGAACCGGGTGACGACCCAAGACCCGCGGTTCGCCCTCGTCGGGGCCGATGGCTATGCCGCATCCGGCGGCCGGGTCGAAGCGGATCTGTTCGGCGAACGGGCGTCGGTCCTGCTCGATCCGGATCGGCTTACCGCCGCCTGGACGGCGCGGGCGCGCAGACTCGCCCTCGTCTTCGAGGCGGAGGGCCTGGCGGTGCACGTCGCCGCAGGTCCTGAGACCGGGCCGATGACGGACATGCCCGACGATCTTGAACGGCTCCACTATGTCTACGGCGGCGATCTCACCGAGCGCCAACTCGACGACTACCGTTCGGCCCGGGATCGCTACGAGGCGGCGGCGGAGGATGCTGCGGCGTGTCTGGAGGAGACGACGGATGCGGAGCGCGTCGAGCCCGCGCTCACCGTCTTGGCGAAGGCCAGCCTGGCCATGGACCAAGCCGCGAGCGGCGGCCGCCTCGCCACGGTCCTCGTCTTTCGTCCGGATCGGCGCACCGGAATCGCGGTGCGTTGTTACGCGCCTCAGAGGCCCGAAATCGAGGCCGACGCCGACCCGGGAGCGGACACGTCTCGCCCGGGGGGGGCGCCAGACGCGACGGGCGCCGCCTATGCTGCGCCCGAGGCCGAAGGGGCCGTCCCCGAGACCGAAGGCGTGACCCATGCCCTGCACGGGGTCAGGACGGAGACGGCGACGCGCGGGTTGATCCGCGCCCTGGCCGACGCACCGGCCGTGGCCCTGACGGCGCTGATCGCCCGACTGTTCAGCCAGCTGGCGATACCGGTGCGCGGCGCCCGGCCGTCAGGCGCGCTGACGATCGCGGCCAAGGCCTTCGCACCGACGGGCGGGCGGGTGATCGACACCCTGGACGGGGTCGTGCGCCGGCGGCTGGACGATCGGCGTGCGGCCTGGGAGGCGTCAGGCGAGACGGTCATCGCCTGGGTGCACGCCCTCTCCGACGACGACCGACAGGGTCTGCTGGCGGACCTGACGGCGCTCACCCTCGACCTCCACGAAGATCGGACGTCGGCGATCAAAGCCTCGGCCCGCGCCGAGGCGGCGGAGCTGGCCCGGCTCTGCGAGGCCGATATCGCCTGTCACTGGACGCCGGATCTCGTCTTCCTCAAGCCCCATCCCAAGCCCCTCCTGCTGGCGATGCTGGAGGCGATGGACGCGCCGACGCGCGATGCGATCGGCCTGAAGAAGCCGGAGCTGATGGCGCGCGTGGTCGAGACGGCGGCCAGCAAGACCTGGGCGCCGGCATCCCTTTCCTGGATCGCAGCGCCACGAGGCGCCCACGGAGCCGACGTTGCGGAGGGCGGCGAGGCGATCGCCGGTCCCGGCGGCCCCAACGGCTACGACGTCCAAGACGATCGCGACGGCCGGATCGAAGCGCAGGCCGATGCCGAAGCGGAGGACGGGCTGGGAACCGCCGAAAAAGGCGAGCCCGAACAGGAACCGACGCCGCCTGAAGCGGACGCAGGGATTCCCGAAAGCGATGGCGAAGGCGTTTTTGTCGTCACGCTGGAAGGCGCCGCCGCGCTGAGGCGGTCGGCGGCTTGAGCGTCCGCTGACGGTCGCCGGCTCCGCCCGCTTTCGGCATCGCCCGGAAGCGGGCGCGCCAAAGGAGAGGGGAAGGGCAGGGAAGGATGAGACGGGATGGGGGAGATCGGCTCCCCGACGCCTCAGAATCCACAGGAGACTGTCATGCAGACCATGGTGTTCACCGGCCGGCTCGCCGCCGACCCCCAGATCAGCCCGGACTACGCCAAGGCGGTGTTCCGGCTGATCGAGAAACGCGGCGTTGACGCCGGCGGCAAGGACCGGCTCGTCGGCGTCAACTGCGTCAGCTGGTCGAAGGGCCTCAATGAGAAGGTCATCGCGCGCGGCCTGGCCCAGGGCTGCGAGGCGGTCGTCGTCGGCGCCTTCATCGACACCGCCTACACCGCCGCAGACGGTACGGAGCGCGCGGCCAAGGAGCTGGTGGTGAACCGGCTGACCGTCCTCGACTGGGCTGAGGCCCGCGAACCCGCCGCCGAACGCGCGGCGGCCTGACCGCCCGCTTCATTCATAGGAGACTGACCATGCAGACCCTCACCCTCGAAGGCTATCTGGCCGCCGATCCCTCCATCCTGTCCGCCCAGGGCTCTGGCCGGAAGCGCGCGAGCTTCCGCGTGCTGGAGACCACCCGGTTCCGCAAGGCGGATGGGACGCCCGGCGAACGGACGACCGGCTTCAACTGCCTCTGCTTCAACGAGACCACGGCCGAGAAATACATCCAGGCCTTCGCCAGGAAAGGCAGCCGGGTCGTGATCCAGGGCCATGTCGAGAACGACAGCTGGACCGGCAAGTCCGGCGTCGAACACTACGATCTGCGCGTGATCGTGTCCGATATCCGGCTGAAGAACCGGCGGAACGCGTTCGGCAAGCCGGCCGACGAGACCCAGGACGGCGGCCAGGTGGGGGAACCCGCCGGCGGCTACGATCTCAACGACGACATCCCCTTCTGAAGACAGGTCGTCCCGCAGCACGGTGACCCGGCGCGAACAGCGCCGGGTCATTGTCATGAGGGCGGGGGGAAGGGCGGGGCCGGTCGGGCCGTTTGGGCCTGAACGGAGTTCCGTCATGAGCTATTGGACGAAGGAGAAAACGCACCGGCTGATCGCCCTGTGGGTTGAGGGGCTGCCGGCCGGGCAGATTGCGACCCAGCTTGGAGACGGCGTGTCCCGCTCCGCTGTTCTGGGCAAGGCGCGCCGCTTGGGGCTGAAGCGCGCGCTGGCGGGGCTTCCGGGCCGATCCGCGCGGCCGGAGGCATGTGAGGGGCCATCGGCGGCGTCGCTCACCGAGCCGACCTGTTCGACCGTGCCGATTGCCGGTCCGGCTTCGCCTGCAGCACAAACGGCGATCCGCCGGTCGATCCTGACGATCCGGGCCGGAGAATGCCGCTGGCCGCTCGGAAAGCCCCGGGACGCGACCTTCGGTCTATGCGGGGCGCCGGTCGAACGCGGCGCCTTCTGCCTGGCGCACGCCGCCCTCGGCTACCAGCGCCGTCCGTTCGTGGCGGAAAGCCTGCTGGACGCCGGCCCGCTGGACTAGGCGCCGATCCAGGGCTTGATCGGGGGCGGCGGCGAAAGCCGCCGCCCTTCGACATGTTGTCCGGATCATCGACGGCATCGGCGCGCGGCGCCGAACAGGGTCGACCTCGCGAAGGGCGAGGCCGACATGCCCCCACACAACGCCTTCTGATCTTGTCACGTCACCCCGGAAGTCAACGGCTGCGCCGTTCCCCTTCACGCCGCGAAGGGCGCGTCGCTCCGGTGACTGCCGGGGACCCCGCCGTGCCCAAATCCTCAGTCGTTGCGCATGGGGCGCTCGACCTCATTCAGAGGATGACTGCAATGCAAACCTTCAACACGCCCGCCTTCTTCCAGAAGTCCGACTCGGTCTTCGACGATCTCACCGGCGCGCTCGACGATCCGCGTCCGCATCCCAGCGAGGCCGCCCTGGAGCAACTCGGCCGTGCGCTGATGACGGAGCTGCTCGACGTCATCGCCGACACCGCGCTGGAGGACTATCAGACAATCCTCGGAGAGGCGCTGATCGGCGCCTTCCACTCGGCGGCGGGACGGATCGAGCGCGACGCCGACAGGGCGCGCGATGCGATGCGCGCCCTGGATCGAAACTTCGACGGCTCGGAGGCGGCGGATACGGAGCTGCAGGAGGCGACGGCAAAGGCCCGCGCCGGCGATGCGGCGACCCGGGCCTGCGAACTGATCCGCGACGCCGCCTCCCAGACCTGGACGGTCTCGACCGGAGAGGTCTGGACGGCCTGGCGCGGCAGTCGGCGCGGCACCCACCTGACCGCGGCGCAGCTGGAGGCCAAACAGGCGATCCGGGCGATCCGCAGCCGACGGGCCGGAGAGGCGACTCCTGACGGTCCGGTCGTCGCCTTCCGCGGCGCGCCCTCGGCCGATACGGCGGTGGATGCGGGGCGAATCTTCGACGCCCTCAACTGGGCGAAACAGGAATGGCCCGGCATGGCCCTGGCGACGACTGGAGCCAAGGGCGCGGAGAAGCTGGCCATCAAATGGGCTCAGCAGAAGGGGGTGACGTTGATCCTCGCCCGGGCGGACTTCGACGCCCATGGCAAGGCCGCCCCCTTCAGGGCGAACGACGACCTCATCGCCCTCGAGCCGAGCTGTTGCCTCACCCTGGTCCAGTCGGTGGATCGGGAGAGAGCGAGCGATCCGCGTCCGTTCGGTCCCGCCCTCAATCTGGGGCAGAAGGCGTTGGCCCAGGGGCTGCGGCATGTGCCGATCCGCGCCCGATCGACCTGAAACGTCGGCCGTCCCACGACCCGCTCGGCTTCGGCCGGGCGGGTTTTTGTTTGTCGTGTGAAGCCCCCGCAGATCCTCGGCCCGGCGGCGCACCCGGCTGGCGACGCTCATGATCGGTGTTGATGGCGTTTGATCGGTGTTGATGAGGCTGCCCGAGAATCTGCTGATAGGGGCTTAGGGCAAGATAAAAGACGGCGGCGGGCGCTGCGCTTTTCGGCTATCTTCTCCGTGAGTTGAGCGACCTGTCGCTCGGTCCGGACGACTTGTGGCAAGTCACGGGCGTCGAGGCGGTCGAGGTCGTCCTGGAGGCTCCGCCTATGCTCGTGCGTGACCGGTTCGCCGACCTCGAAGATCGAACCGGCCGCCCTGCGGATGCGGGCGTGCCTGTCCAGCTTCCGACGCGTCTCAAGTGTGACAAGACCGATGTGAGAACCGCCCTGTTCGTTCGGTTGGCGGCGTCGCGCGTCTTCGCTCTGGGTGATCGCGCGGGCGTGTTGCGGGCGGCCCAGAGACGGTCGGGGCGGGCGTTCCGGATCGATGTCCGACAGCGGGTGATCGTCAAGGCGCTGGTGTCTCGCCATGTCGACAAGGCCGCCGCACGGGCCTCCGCCCTCGCGGCCCACGTCGCCTATCTGGGCCGGGCGGGCGCCGGCGCTGAAGGGGCGCGGCCTGACTTCTTCAACCGTGAACTCGACGGGGTGGACGGGCGGATGGCGACGGAAGGCTGGGGCGCAGACCGGCATCATTTCCGGTTCATCGTCTCTCCGGAGAACGGCGACCGGATCGCCGATCTGCCCGGCTATGTGCGGGATGTGATGGGACGTGTCGCGGCGGACCTGGGCGAGCCGTCGCTGCGCTGGGTCGCGACCTGTCACTACGACACGGACCAGCCGCACGCCCACGTCCTGGTGCGGGGGCGGCGGGCGGACGGCCGGGATCTAGTCATTCCGCGTGACTATATCGGCCACGGATTCCGGGCCCGGGCGCAGGAGATCGCGCAAGAGCGGCTCGGTGATCTGTCGCGCATCGATGCGGAGCGACGCGTCTGGAAAGAGACCCAGGCGGAGCGGTTCACCGGGCTCGATCGTCGCTTGATCGCTGCGGCCGATGAGGCCGGCGTGGTGGACGACGGCGTCGGCGCGACCGATGTCTGGTCCGCTCTGACGCGAGGGCGGCTCAGGACTCTCGAAGGTCTGGGGTTGGCGGTCCGGACAGGACGGAGATATCGGCTGGACGCCGACCTGGAATCACGATTGCGAGCGCTCCAGACGCGGCGCGACATTATCCGGACGCTCAATCAGCGGCGGCTTGAGGGGGCGAGGGAGGTGCGCGCGCTAGAGGGCGGCCGCGTACAGGGCGTCGTCGTGAAGACGGGGTTCCATGATGAGATGGGCCTGCAGCCCTATGTCGTCGTCAGAGATGCCGGAGGGGTGGAGCACTACGCACGCCTAAGGTCAGGGTCACAGGTTCGAGCGGGTCAGAGCCTGATCCTGACCGCTGGAGGGAATGGGATGGCCCAGGTGGTCAGAGGGCGATCGAGCGGGCTTGAGCGGTGAGGCGATGACCGGGTTGGGACGCGGGGGGACGGGCGCGGGGATTTGTCGCGCGGCAGGACGTAGCCCGTGTGTGACCCATCTGATACGTTCGGATCGTCCGCTATCGGCGTTAGGCGATGAGCTTACGCAGCGGAGGTCCTCAACGTCGGAGCGGGTGGGAACGAAAGATCGTCTGCGAAGGGGCAGGCTTGTCCGACAACTTCCTACTCCGCGTGGCTGTCCCGCTTGCACGAACCGATCAAGGTTGGACCACGATAGACCTCAGCATGAGTATAGACGGCGGTTACGAGAAGAACGACCTGCGCCAAGTCGAGCGCATCGGCGTCATGAGAAACGTCGAGCGTCTCGGTAATCGGCGGTGTCGCCGGTCCATCATGCAGATGCAGCAGGTAGCGCGCCATCCCATCCTCCCAGCTCAGTAGGAAAGGGCGCCGAGCGAAATGTCTGTCTAAAACTCTACATTGCGATTGAGAGGGCGCCTCTCAGCGCGCGACTATGTGTCCTCTGGCGTCAGGTAGCACTCACAAGAGGCGCGCTCCAAGGCGGCCCGGTCCTTGATGGTGACCCTGCCACGGGAGTACGAGATCGCGCCCGCAGCCGCGAGCGATTGGGCGGCATCGTTGACGGTCGTTCTCTGCACACCGAGCATTTTGGCTAGGAACTCCTGCGTCATGAAGAGCGTGTCTCCGTTCGCGCGGTCGTGCGCGCGCAGCAACCATTTCGCAAACCGTTGTGTTGCGGAATGGATCGCATTACACGGCGCGGCCTGTTCAAGTTCCACTTGAAGAGCGGCGCCATAACTCGCGAGAGTGGTCCGCAGACTCTCACTCTGCGAAGCAAGCCCTCGGAGCTTCGCGGCTTTTACGCGAAACGCGTTCCCGGCAAGGTGACAGAAGAAGCGCACTGACGTTTCGGCGGGAACCTGCCAGGCCGTGACGCCGGTGAACCCCTCGCAGCCGACCATATAGGCTTCGGCGTATTGACCATCCTCCATTGTCGCGACGGCTGAGATGATGCCGTGGTTCACGAAATATATGTGGGAGATATCATCTCCGACTTCGCCGAACTCGTGCCCCGCCTCAAAATCGAAATCGGACATGATGGAAATCAGGTCAGCTTTGTCTTGCGGCTCAAGTTGACTGAGCAAGGCGTTCCGCTGGCTGATATTGGTCATCGACGCCCCTGACTGTAGATATCAGGGCTATCCGAGTTTGGGCGCTCGCTCAATAGAGCCCGTAAATGACCGGGTGGCGTTGGTTCTTATCAGCGTTCACTATGCGTCGGCTTGCGCCATGGGCGTCAGCGCTGAAACCGGACTTTTCAGGATATGGCCCTGCGGCGGAGTCTCCTGAGTTTCCCAATGGGGGGCTCACCCGCGACGTCGCGCGTGCTCAGCCGCTAGGGTCGCGATGGTCCGCAGGTCCACGGGATTCACGTCGAGGGGTTCGTGAAGCTGCGAGAGGGCGTGAGCGATGTCTTCATCGTTGATCGAAAGGCGCGGTGTAGAAACAGACGTGATGACCCGCGGGTACAGGCGCCCCGAAAAGCGGTGAAACAGCATGGCGACTGCGACGAGCAGGATGGCGTTGAGCGCGACCGGCAGTAAGGGAAAAAGCCACGCGGCTGCCGGCGAGCCGGCGCCTGCAAGCACCGGTATGAGAGCGGTTCCGCCGCCCGGCGGGTGAAGACAGCGAAGAAGAGACATCATCGCGATGGCCGTTCCTACGGCGACGCCACCTCCGAACATCGGATCATCGAAGAGTGTCGCGACCGCCACACCGACAGTCGCCGACACCACATTGCCTCCAACCACGGGCCAGGGTTGCGCTAGCGGACTAGCCGGAACCGCGAAAACCAGAACTGCCGAGGCGCCCATGGAAGCGATCATCAACATGGGTGCTGCAGTGTTCGACCCCAGCGTGAATTGCGCGCCCAGCCCTGTCGCTACGATCCCGACAAACGCTCCCACGCATGCCAAAATCCGATCTCGGGCCGTCGTGCCGGGCACGATCGGACGAAATAACTTCATGGTGAGTTCCCGCGTAATGCCGGGCATTTCACACAGCCGTCCCAGGTCCGCAACGGTCCTCTCGGTCTTGGCGTCTGGCGCGGGTGGCCAGACCTGCCGCTTGATGGCTTGTTAGGGCTGCTTGTCCTTGCGTCGGCTGAACAGCCCTAAGCCGCCGAACACGATGCCGAGGATGATCCAAACCACCCAGTTCTCACCTTGAATGAGCTTGAAAACGCCCAGTGCAAGGAAGAGGACGCCGACAAGCGGAAAACCCTTCTCTAGAAGATGCCGCATTTATTTCCGCCCCTCCAACTGTTTCGTTGACGGTATGGCGAGCTTTGACACTGCCAAGGTCAAATCGACCGGCAATGCGCCGAAAGGTGTGTCAAGTGAGGTTGGGGCGAATGTCTACAACGGGTCGGATGATACGCTTGTCTGATCAGTTATCGGCTGTGCGGCTGTCGTCAGCGGTTGCGGATCCGTGCCTGCCGGGTCTGCAAGCCAATCGAAGCTTTGCGATGGAAGCGCCCATCATCTGAAGCAATCATGCGTGCGCCTATCATTCAGATAGGCGCGCCAGCCGCCCGACCCGACCTGACAAAGTTGGCCCGCCCCGGAGCCACTGAAGGTTCGGAACGGACCTGTCCGGATATTCCCTCCCGGATACCTTTCAGATAACGCGAGTCGATCAATCGTCAAGCATGTTTTTTACGTATGATCAGGGTCTACGCGAACGTCTGGCTGATCAACTGATCGGTCAGGTCGAGGTGAACCTCCAGGGCGGCAAGGGCTTCGGTGCGCGCTCGCTCGGCCGCTGCTCGGTCGCCTGCCGTCAAGTGCGCCCCGAACTCGGTGATCTTGGCGGCGACCAGCTGCTCCGCCCCATAGCGCGCCGCTCCAGCGTCCCGTCATCCATCGCAACCCCCCATCGCAGTAATGCGGCCCGGCCGAATGTGTCCTCGCCCAGCCGGGCCGCGTGACGCAGTTCGGGCATGAGCCGCGACAGCTCTGCCGTATCGCCTCACTGCACGGCTTGGCAAATTTGGAAGACTGGCCGGGGCATCTGCGGAACCTCCGGCCTTTAGCTCCCCGCTAGAGCGAGCCGAAAGGCTCAGTCTGGACGGTATCGCGCGCACCCACCGCGCGCAACCACCACAATCTGGAGAATGACAATGAGCCCCAAGGCCATTCGACGCCGTGCGCATCATCATCGGGCGTGGCTTGTAGATAACCACGCCAGCGCGCCGCCCGCCCGATCTCTGAAGTTGCTGCTCAGCTGCCGCTCTTGAAACGCGACCCAGGCGTTATTCCGGGGCGGCCAAGGCTTGGCTGAAGAGCGACTTGAGATGTCGCCGCATCGCCTGCCGGACGTCGTAGTCCGCCGAAATGGTGAGCAACTCCGCGCATGAGCCTATGTCGCCGTAACGACCGACGTTTCGATCGCAACGCTTGATCCATGGCGCGGCGCTCGCCTGCCCCCGCCGGAGGAGGGCGCGGCCTTCATTGCAAACCGTCTCGGCCTCGTCGGTGCACCCCTGTGCGAACGACAGGAAAGCAAGGTAATCGACGTTCGTCTCGCTGCGGACGGATGGGGCCCGCGTCTCGAAAATCACCTGGCCGAGGAAATGGCAGCCTTCCCCGTCGATGAGGATGGCGTCGTTGTGCAGGAAGCAGGCCTTCGATAGCGCGACGAAGGCCTGGGTTAGATCACGCTCGACGCCGGTTCCCGTGAGGTACATCCAGCCGAGGTATTTGCAGGCGTAGGGTCCTTGACCTGAATCGTCGCCGTCGCAGGTGCGCACGAGACTTTGCCTCGCGCGCACGTAGTCGCGCAGCTGGCGGTTCTGGAGATACAGCTTGCCGGCCTCGTAACAGCCTGCAGTCATGATGCGGGCCGCGCAGGACATGTCGTAGTGTTCTAACGCGGCCTTCAGATCGCCGCCCCGTGCCGCGCTGACGCCGCGGCTCCAGCAGGTGTCGACGTTGTTTTCCACTTCGCAAGGCGCTGATGCCGATGCGGGCGCGAGGTCATGAATAGTATAGTTTGGGAAGCCAACGCCGTCCGACGCCTGCTCCCGCCCGATGTCGCGCATGCGCGCCAGCAGCCGGTCGTGTGCGCGCTCAATCGTGTCGGGACGGCAAGGCAGGCGAGCAAGTTCGCTGCCGCTGCGACTGATGGTGAGGTGTCCGAACGGCAGAAGGGCGGAGGGATCGGGCTGCGCGCCGTTGCGAAGGCCTGTCTCAAACCGGTAGGTCGTGTCTCCATTCGCGAAGGTCATGATCTCGTCGACCGTTCCCGCCGGGCCGTTGTGGCGGACATAGTCGAGGTCGGCCAAGGGGCTCGACAGGGTCAGCTCCGGCTTTGACGACGAAGGCCCGTAGCTATAGGTTGCGCCGCTATCACTGAGAGATACCGATGCCTGCCGATCGCGCCCTTCGATTCGACAGGTGACGAAGATTTCCTCGCCCGAACGTTCGGTCGCAGCGACGGCGTTCGACGTCCAGACGCCCGCAACGAGCAGCGCGCAAGCCAGAGCGTGCGACACAATCGAGCCGACGGACTTCTGTTTAAACTGTCGTGTCGTGCGCACCATCACATCAACCCTTGCCGCAGTTAGGTCCCGATGCTGCACGCGCTGGCCCAAAATACCAACCGCCGTATAGGCAAACGTCGAAGGGTGTGGTCACCGCCGACCTATGGTTTGATGATCGCGCGCGCATCTGCCCAAGCCGGAAGTGCATGCTCAATGAAAAATCGCCTCCTCAAGATGTCGAGCAGACTGAACGTAGGCGTTTTTCTTAGCTGTGCGGTCTTGTCGGGATGCGTCACGTCCCCGACCCCCGTGGCGTCGGACGGCTCTCGGACGGCTCTCGCGTCTTCCGAGCCCTACGCCGCGCCCTCGCCCCCGGAAGCGGGCGCGGCCTCCGACGACTTCGAGGTTTTAAGGACAGTTTCGGTTGCTGCGTTGAGCCCTAATCAGGGGGTTGAGGAGCGACACCGTGGCAAGCGCATCCGTTGGGCAGGCGCGGTCGAGCGGATCACCGCAACCGATCAGGGCGTGTGCTTGACCATACTTTATGCCCGCAGCGGTGAGAACGGTGAGCCTCTCTGGACCAACACGCCAACCTATCAACACTTCGAAGCCTGCGCCGCGGGCCCGTACGACCCGAAGCTGGTTCATGAGCTAACCAATGTTACGATCATCGGTCGCATCTCGGGGATGACCGACATCGGTTCCGGCGGCGGCGGCAGGACCGGTCCCGTCATCCAGATCGACAACCTGTTCCGCTGGTCGGACTGTCTTTCGGGCGACGACAGCCCCGAGTGCAAATACGGCTTTCTAAGTCCGCAAACCGGTATGATCGACTGACGGATGGCCGGAGCTGAGGCGTTAAGGGGACGGCCAAAGCCCGCGCAGCCCTTCCAACCCCAATGCGCGGCGCTCACTTCAACTTCCGACGAAGACAGGTGCGTTTGTGTTCAGCCTTGTGATGATTGCCCTTGTCGTTGGAGCTCTCGGGGGAGTCGCGATCGGCCGCGCTCGCACCGCCCGCTTTCGCAGGCGTGCCTTGATAGGCTGGTGCTGCCTGCCCGTGGCTTTTGCATCGGTCGTCGGGGCCTACCTCGGACTGAAATCTGGAGAGGCTTTCGCGACATGGCCGCTGCTTTGGGCGGGCATGCTGATCGGCGTCCCTGGCGTACTCTTTGCGCTGGGCGCCGGGCTGGGTTTTTGGGGTGGTCGTCGGGCGCAGTCAGGCCGGGGCGACTAAGGCGGGTGGCTTGCCCGCTAAAGAACGGCCGACGCCCACCGAAAGTTTGCTTCCAAGTTGAGAGAAAATGTCCGTCTCTGACTCGTAGCGGCGGTTCGGCGCGTCCGTTTGAGCGATTAGTACACCATCGCTGAAGGTCAGCCCCTAGGTCACAGAAGTAGGGGGAGCTGCTCGGTCGCCAGATAGCGGCAGAGGTCGGAATTGCTCAGAACGCCGTCATAGAAGACATGCTGCCAGCTGTTGAGCGTCGGATACGCAAAGCCAGCCATGAAGCCGCCCAATGTCTGGATGACGTCCTGACCACTGGCGCGCATTGCCGAGACATTGCGCAACAACCGCCGATGCTCGTTGCGGAAGAAAACGACGTACCTTTCGTGAATATCGAGCTCTCGCAGATGGCTCCCGACTAAGACCGCCTCGACGACTTCCAATTCTGGATGTGGAGCGAGGAGGAACCCCGGGCTGTCATACGGCGGCGTGATGGAAACGCTGACGATCTGAGGACGGGAGAAGGTGTCGAAATACGGATGGATAAAATAACGCCCAGCCGCGTCCCCTGTCTTTTCCTTTTTGGCTCCTTGGCAGGCGTCGCACATTGGGAACAGGTTCGCCGGCTCAATCGAGAACTCCGGATACCTACCCTTAGGGAGGTAGTGATCGAGCGTCTGCGGTGCACCCGCCTCGCCGCACGCCGGACACAGATCCAGTCCGTGACCCCGCAACTGGTCCAAGACCGTCCTTTGCGTCGAGCCCGGTCTGGCGTGGGTGTAGAGCCGCTGAAACGTCCCTGCATGGCCAGCGATCTGGGGCCAAGTCGGCACTTGGTCTGGCGAGCCGCCATGTTGCAGATAAACTTGGACCCGCTGACGCCACTCTGCTGCCCAGCCGGTGAAGAGGGCCGCGTTTGCCCCAGCCTGCCGCTCGGCGATGACATGCGCGAGGAGCGTGACGCTGCAGATAGGCGGCTGGCCCAGAGTCATAACCATAGGGGGTTCGCGTCCCTCTTCAATCGCTCCTGGGCGCGGATTTGAATAATCAGCTCCTCATTGATTTGGTCGCCGAGCGCTTCAATCAGGGCCTCCGCCCCGTGGAAGTTGTCGAGCTGGTCAAGAATCCAGCGCTCGAAGGGCTTGGAGGTCGTGTTATCGCTGAATACATAGGAGCTAATCCGCTGGACATCGCCCCCGAAGGTCTGGAAGGGTGGCTTGTGGACGACGAGCCCGTCGTCTGTTCGCGTCAGGACATGGACGCAGGCGCTGGGAACCTCCCGCACCGTGACCTCGGAATGGGTGGCGAGTAGAGCCTTCGAATTGAAGCGGAACAGGATCCGCTTGAGCATGCCGAGAAACTGGATCTCGAGGGCCGGGTGGAGAAAGAGTTCTGGCTCGTCGATCAGTAGCAAACTCTCGCGGCGGATTGCCCCCAATATGTTGATTACGATGAAACTGAAAAGCTTCTGACCTGAGCTCAACTCCACGGGCGCACCATCTTTGAAGAAGAATACGCCCTGTTCCGGAATGTAACGATCCCTGACGGCCGACACAGAATAGTCATCCATGTCCACGGACCGGACGGCAGCATAATAGCCCGCGTAGCGGGGGCCCGTAATCGTGATCTGCGTATCGGCTGGAAGGACACCCGCCAGATGGCTCATTGCGTCGGGTTCCCCATCGACCCTAACGGCGACGAAGTCGAAGTCAAATGCGGTGCGGAGCACCTGTTGCATCGTCTCCAGCTTCGAGGACCAGCCTGAGATCCGTTTGAACCGCTGGTCATCAGCCATGCAGTCCAGCACCGAGCCAGCGGCGTCGCGTTTCGGTACGCTGTAGCTGAGGCGGAGCTCGTCTGGCTGCGTGGGATCCGCTGAGCGGCTGCGTCCACGAAGGCCGAAATACCGGTAGATGCTCTTATCTAACAATTTGGTGTCTTGGAGGTCGACCGGAAACATCTCAAACGGGCTGTATGAAACCACCACGAGTTGGCTAAGGTTCGGCTTGCGCGCGAAGCCGATGCCTTCCACCCCTGTCTCGTCGATCCAGGCGCCAACGATCTGGTGCAGGATTTGGGACTTGCCGGCGCCATTGGCTCCGATAAGGACATTGACGTCATGCGGGAACGGCGTGTCAGGTTGGAATTTGAGCTCCAGAAGCGAAGTTGCGCCATAGACGTCGCGGAAGTGGAAGCCCAAATCGAGGACTGCCATGGTCTCGCGCTGGAACACCATCCAGCCATCCAGAAAGGCTTTCTCACTGCCTCTTTCCCGCTGAAGGGAGCTACGGAACGCCGAGGTTCCGATCAGGGCGACTGCGCGAGGGTCTTGGTTGGTGTTGATGAGTAGGCTGGCGTCACGGAGCGCCGTTGCCACAGTGATCGCCACTCCGGCGCCCAAGACCGAGACCAACTGCTCATAGAATGTGATCTCGTTCGGCACCGAGAGGTAATTTGCCTCGGGCAGCGGGAAGACACCGTTCCAACCTGCACCACGGCGCTGATCGAAGTAGGTAGCGGTTGTCAATTGCCCTTCCACCATCAGCCGAATGCTTCCGAGCTCGACGGTTTCGCCGCCGACCCTGCAGATCGTTCCGAAGGTTGTCTTGTTACCGAAGTCGTCCCAGTTGTTTTCGAGGAGTTCGAGAACGTCTCCGTCGCCTTCCGGCACCTGCGACGGCCATCTCGCTATTGATCGCCCGCGGTAGATGACCTGCATTGCTGATTTCCCGGGTAGACGTTCTGCCGATGCCCGGCGGCGAGCGTTAAGTAGTCCTCAGACCGCTGGTCTTGCAATGTCGAGGCAACCCGTACGTGAGTCGGGCAGCCCGCGTCGCGTATCGCGGAGCAAGATATCCAGCCGGCTGAGCCTGACGTCAGGCCTTTTACTGAAGGACCAGAGAGCCGCGACGCGCCAAGCTTAACCGCGCTGTCCGATGCGTTCTTGTGCGCTCGAAGCAAGCGCTGTTATAGATTTCCTCAAGGGTGGGCGAAGGGACAATAATGCGATCCCTCGCTGAACGCGTTCGGCCTCCCGAAGCCTGCTACAGAGCAAAGGTTGTGGGTTCGTATGGCAGCGTTTGAGAGCTACATTGATGCGGCGGCTCTTTCGCTCCGGACAGGATCCGGCTCGACGCTGTCAATCACGCAGCATCGCCTTTTGAATGGCGAGCCTTATCGCGCCTTTCGGGAGTCGATTGATCTCGCCGAACGTAGGACGTCTGGCACATTTTTCACAGGCTCGACGATTGCAGGCAAGCTTGCCGCGATGTTGCGTTCCGAGATGAGTCCGAACGCCACGATCCTGGATCCGACATGCGGTATGGGCGATCTACTCCTTGCCTACGCGTCGGAACTCCCGATCGGGCCGACGCTCCGACGCACTCTCACCCTCTGGGGCACCCAGCTGGCGGGCTTGGACCTAAGAGCGGATCTTATACGCATGGCCAAGATACGGCTGGCGGCCTTAGCGCAGATGCGGGGGGGCTTTTCGGATTCAGTCGATAATATCGACAGCCATTTTCCTCTAATCCGTGTCGGAAACGCTCTAACGGAGCCCAAAGTCATAAGGGCAGCGGATGGGTTTCTGTTTAATCCGCCGTTTGGGCAGATCGTGTCGACCGAGCCACATACGTGGTCGGACGGGCGCATAAATGCCGCGGCGATCTTTCTGGACGTGATTATTAAGAGCCGCAGGCCCGCTGCGCCTATTGCCGCCGTCCTGCCAGAAGTCCTTCGGTGTGGAACTCGATACGGTCGCTTCCGGGAATTTCTTTCTGCGAACTCCCTTGGAGGGCGCTTCGAGTCGTTGGGCCGGTTTGACGCGTGGACAGACATTGATGTGTTCGCGACGCTCCTTAAAAACAGTGAGGGAAGCGCTCTCTGGCACTCCCCGACCTTTTCGACAGAATCCTCCGTAGGGGACCGCTTCGTAATAAGGGTTGGAACAGTCGTCCCTCACCGCCATCGTGAAGATGGCCCAGAACGCCCCTATCTGTGCGCGAAGTCTACGCCAGCATGGAACATGGGATTCGAAGCCGCCGGCGTCAGACAGTTCGCAGGTACCGCGTTTCAACCGCCATTCGTTGTGGTCCGAAGAACGTCGAGTCCGAGTGATAAATCTCGTGCCGTAGGGTCCATCATCAAGGGCAAGAATCTGGTCGCCGTTGAAAACCACCTTATCGTCGCAACGCCTTTAAGCGGCGGCATGAAGTCTTGCGAGGCGCTAATAAAGGTCCTTCGGCATCCCGAAACGTCCATTCACCTGAACAATGTGATCCGCTGCCGACATTTGACCACTGCCTCTGTCAAGGCGATTCCCTGGCGATCAATGCATGGCTGAGCACCTACGCTTCTCTCCTGACATCCTTGCCAGACTTGGCGAAGAACTAGTGCCGGACGTAGATCAGGGGATTCTGGAACTGGTCAAGAATGCCTACGATGCCGATGCTACAGAGTGCACCATCGCCCTTACTGATCTAGCGTCCGGCCAAGGCCTGATCGTCGTGAGGGACACCGGCGTCGGCATGACGCAAGAGACCCTTCGGCAAGGGTGGCTTGTGCTCGGGCGTTCAGGAAAGAAAACCAAAGAAACCACTCTGCGTTATGGCCGCGTCCCGGTCGGTGACAAAGGACTTGGACGCTTGGCTGCGCTTCGTCTTGGCCGTCGTGTCACACTGAAGACGCGGCCGATTGGCGAACCGGGGAAGCAGTACGAACTCACCTTGGATTGGGATCAGTTCGATACTGCCGACGTAATCGAAGATGTCGCTATCGATGTGAGGGCCATCGAGACGACTGAGCCGGCGGGCACAGACATATTCATTGAAGCAATAAAATCCCCGATCACTCGCACTACGGTGAATAAGCTCGCACGTAACCTTCTGCTTCTAGCGGACCCATTTCCCAATGAAGGCGGCGTGGCCGGCCCCGTTTTAACCGTGGATTCGCCGAGAGCAGAACGTGTCGCAGACCCAGGGTTCAAGCCTGAGCTTTTGACTGAAGACTATGCTGATCTACAGAATAAGGTCAGCCAGTCCTACTTCGCCGACGCTGAATACCGAATTCAGGCTGTCCTTGACGATGTTGGGCGTGCCGAGTTTCGTATTATAGATTGGAAGGGTGAAACCCTCCACCAGACCTTCGGGGAAGGGAACTACGGCGCGCCGCCGTTTGTGTTCGACCTGTGGGTTTTCATCCTCAACGGAGGAACCTTCTCAAACAGAAGCGCGACGGTCAGCGAGGTGCGCGATTGGTTGCAGCATGTCGGTGGCGTTCACGTGTACGAAGACGCCATTCGGGTACCGCCATATGGGGGGCCTGGTGATGACTGGCTTGGACTTAATCTCCGACGGGTCCGCAGCCCTGAAATGCGGCCCTCAACCAACACCTCGATCGGTCGCGTGCGGGTCTCCAACCTAGATCGACGGCTTGCGCAAAAGACGGACCGCATCGGCTACATCGAAAGTCAGTCGTTCCAAGAGATGCAGCGCTGCTGCGGGGATGCTCTCGACTGGGCGGCGCGTGTTCGCATTAAGGAGCGGGATCAAAAGCAACAGGCTGAGAAGCAGGCTAACCAACAGAAGACTGAGCGAGCATCGACTCGGCTCGAGGCGGTTCTTACCAAAACAGTGCCGCTCACCGACCGGAAGCAGGTCGAGGACGCGATCCAACAATACGTCAAGGAGAGCGGGCAAGAGGCAAAATCGCTCCGCGACGAGCTTCAGCTGTATAGGTCCCTTGCAACTGCAGGGATGACATCAGCCGTCTTCTCTCACGAGATCGGTCGTCCATTGTCTCTTATTGACGATGGGCTTAAGGCGCTAAGAAAGCTGATTCCCGCTGACAAGCAGGCTAATGCTGACAAGCGGATTGACCGTATTGCCGAAGCTAAGGTTCGATTAAACTCCTTCGTCTCCATCCCGCTTAACTTACTCGCAAAACGAAAACGTCGCTCAGGAAGAGTGACGGTGAACAGAGTAGTTACAGACCTTGTCACGCTCATTGAGCCTATCATGAGCTACTATAATGTAGGGCTCGATTTGGATTTGACCGATCATTACACTGATATCAACGGTAGCGAGGCTCTGATCGACGGAATCTGCCTAAATTTTATTATGAATTCGATCAGCGCGTTTCATCGCGAGGGATATGTCCAGGCTGATCGCAGAATCCGCGTGGCTACCGGCTACGATGGTTCTTCAGTTCTCCTCACTGTGGCTGACAATGGTGGCGGCATTGATGGGCTCGATATCGAAGATATATGGGCCCCCGGCGTTACAACGGATCCGGAAGGGACAGGGTTTGGGCTAACCATCGTTCGCGATTCCGTCACCGACCTTGGTGGTTCTGTCAGGGTAGAGCCGATCACCGATTTTGGTGGTGCCGAGTTTGTTGTTTCTTTGCCGCCTATGCGTCAGCTGTTTGGATAGGACGTTGATGAGCCTTCCCGCCAAGAGCCGAGTAACGGTTATCGACGACGACAAGCTCGGTCTCGAAGCGCTCATGGACGACCTTCGAGACTGCGATTTCGAGCCCATGACGGTGTCGGGCCCTTTCGGCACCGAAGTCGATCGTATGGTGAGCGAGATCCAGACCCAGGATCCTGCTTTCGTGATTTGCGACCACAAACTCCAACCTTTGGGATTGGCGGCCTTCTATGGTCTGGAAGTTGTCCGGCGCCTGGTTGAGGATTCGCGGCCGGCGATGCTCCTCACGATGTACCAGCAGACCTCCCGCATGCGGATGGATCTCAGAGCTTCACGGCACCTTATCCCCGTGATCATGGGCCGTGGGGACTTTGAGGCGGAGGCCGTGGCGAAATATGCAGAAGTCTGCCTTCGCGAGATTCGCAATGATCCGGTCGATGAACGGCGCTCGCACCGGAGCCTCATCCGCGTCGATTGGGCTGAACCATCTTCTGAGACTATCGACGCCGTGATTGGCGCATGGTCGCCGGATCATGCGATTACGATCCCTTCTTCCTGTATCGACCCTCTGATCCGCCCAAGGATCACCGTCGGAACCTACCTGATGGGCGACATAAACGTCGGGGCCGACGGCGAGGATGACCTCTACTTTACTAACGTAAATGAGATCGTCGAGGTCCAGGACATTGAGGGTTTGTCTTGGCCAGCCTGATTGTCCTGGATGTCGGTCACGGCAACTGCGCCATCTTGTCCGCTGGGAACGCCGTGGCTGTCGTAGACGCACCTATCGGCAGCCTGCTGCTTGATACTCTACGCGATATGAAGGTTACCAAGGTCGATGCTGCGTTCATCTCGCATGCCGATAAGGATCATCTGGCGGGCGTTCTGGCCCTCCTAACTAGTAACGAGGTCGCCGTATCAAACCTCTATCTCAATCCAGATTCTGCTCGGACGTCGGCGATCTGGCGTGATCTGCTAGCGGCCGTAACGGTCGCTCAGCGTAACGGCACGTGCGTGATTTCAACAAGCCTGTCATCGACAACTCCGGGCATGGTCGTGATTGGAGATGCAACGGTCAATGTCGTTGCACCCTCAGCGGCACTGGCATTGCGGGGCGTGAGCGGAGCTTTGGATGATGGAAGGGTCGTTTCCGCAAATAGCCTCTCGGCGGTCCTACGGATCGAGACTGAGGGAGGACAAGGCGTCCTCCTTGCAGGTGATATGGATGAAGTTGGTCTCGATGATGCGCTCTCCCACGACGCGGATCTGGCCGCTCGTGTTCTGGTCTTTCCTCACCATGGAGGCTCTCCGAACGGGAATGCCCAGGCCTTCACCGACCGCCTGATTGACGCCGTGAAGCCAGCCAGTGTGGTTTTCTCTAACGGACGAAATCGCTATGACCTCCCCCAGAAGGAGATCGTTGAAGCCGTCGTGGCGAAGGGCTGTGCGGTTGCCTGCACGCAAATGTCGCAGAGCTGTAGTTCGGTCGAACTGCCCGATGTCCACCTCGAGAGCGTTCGATCGCACGGTAAAGCTAGAGGCCATACATGTGCAGGGTCGATGTCGTTTGATTTGGAAGGCGGCGCGACACGAGACGCCCTGCTAGGTGACGGCTTTGCCGCCTTTGTCGAAAAGACCGTTCCGACGCCAATGTGCCGAGTGCGATCGGAACCTGCGCCCTAAAACAGGGCCGCGCTGCGCCCATTGACGTGTCCTATTTGGGGGGCTTCTCGCTGCGGACCGTGCCTTCAGTTTCGAGTCGCAAGACGACGGCAGCTCGCTCGCCCTGTTTTCTTGGGGCGTCGATCCACGAGCCATGCCGGCCGCGCAGCTGAGCCAACGTCCTGTTTTCGGCGGATGGCCAATGTCCGCTGCTGGCGCATATGTGACATTACCGACCCGCTGTGCTTGGCGAGGGTGCGCCGTTCAGCTTGTCATTGCCGAAGTAGATCAGCGGGCGCCACATTCAGCGCCTCTGCGATTCTACCGAGTGCCCGCACGCTGGGATTTCGCGTGCCCCGTTCAATATCGCTCAGATAGCTTCGTTTCATGCCTGCTCTGAACGCTAACTCTTCCTGCGAGAGAGCCGCCGAAGTTCGGAGTCTCCGTAAGTTCGTTGCAAAAAGTGCCACTGCGTCCATGAACGCAATGGACCGAAGCTTAACTAGGTTTGCTGCCCACCAGGCGTGTCATTGGTAGGGTCTGAAGTTCTGACTAGAGCGCACAGATCAACTGAGAGCGCCTCGGCCAGGCGACCCAACGCCTTCAGAGATGGATTTCTGAGTCCGCGTTCCAAGTCACTAACGTAGCTCCTCTTCATTTCAGCTCGGAATCCCAACTCCTCCTGAGAGAGGTCCTGAGACTTTCTAATCCTGCGCACATTGCGCCCCAGCACGACAGAATAATCCATCGCCGCTAAAGATCGTGAGGTCAGCCTTTTCGCTGTCCCCTAAACGTGTCATTTATACGTGACCGACGCGATGTGGGTACGGCCGTGAGTGATCAGGTAAGCACCGAGGAAGCCGCTAGGGCGATCAGGAACCTCGCCGATCTGTATGAGCGCTATGCGCCATGGCTCGCGCGCCGCTTGAGAAGGGCAGGCGCCACCTGCGTCGAAGATTTAGTTCAAGAGACCTATCTACGGATTGCCACTTACTCCACGCTTGGGAGGAGTGTGGCCTACCCAAAAGCGATGCTCCTAACTGTAGCTACCAATCTCTCGAAAGATTGGGCGAAGAAGCGCTACAAAAGGCAAATATCCGAAGCGAGAAGAGACTCAAGCTGCGTAAACGGACATCACGTCGCGGACGCGGAGCACTCGATTCTCATCAAGCAAATCATCCTGGGGTTGCCAGAGCCGCTGCGGGATCGGATCGTCGTCGGCGAGATGCGAGACGGCGCGGCCGCGCTCGAAACCTTGAAGAGCTGGAATACCGGACACCCCGGCGGTCTCTCTACCTTACATGCCAACTCGGCCGAAGATGTGCTTCGGCGTCTCGAGGACCTGATCGGTGAGGTGATGGTCGCCTCTCCGCGTCGTCTAATCGCACGTACGGTCGATCGCCTTGTCCACGTGAGACGAACAGCTGACGGGCGGCGCATCGACGCGGTTCTGGCGGTCGACCGCGACGACCGGGACGGCGTCCGGCTGCGGCCCCTGGCCTAGGCGCGCCGTTGGGCTCGCGCTCCAGCACCTGACGACGTCGCGGAAGCGGCCTACGGGGATCGAAGACCGATTCGAGCCGATCGGGCGACTACGTTCCTTCGATGGGATAATAGTCCCGCGGCTCGATTTTGACGTCCAGCTGCAAGCGTTCCGCCAGCTCTTCCATTTCTCTGCCGAGGACATCATTGAAGGGTTTGAGGCCGGACGACCGCAAGCGTGGAGAGGCAGCTTCGAGGGACTCGATGATTGGTCGGATCTCGTCTTGCAACAGACGGTCGAGATGTTCCGGAGGCGCCCCGAGCGTCTCGAAGAAGTCGATCAAATCCTCGCCCGTGATGTCGTCGAAGGTTTTGGCCGCCCCGATCTGGAAGGCGAGCTCGTGGGTGTACTCCTTACTGAGTCGGATCGGCAGCAGGTCATAAAGCGGCGCGAACCGCGGGGCGCCAGGCCCGTCGTAGAGCACGGCGTGATTCTTCGCGTGATTGTCGGTATTGCCGATACACAGATTGAAGACGGTGGCGCGGAGGAACGCGAGCCGCGCCGCCTGAGGGTCTCTCGTCCGGTCCAGGACAGTGAGGGCGGCTTCGATGTCGAAGCAACGGCCGGGCTTTCCGCGGCGTTGGTATTTGAGTTCTGACGGCAGGCCCAGCGCCTGGGCGAAGTCCTCCTGATGAATTCTTGTCACGACGCCGTTGCGGACTTGGCGGTCAAATCGCGCGATCAGAAGCGCATCGACCTCGCCGATCTTGATGGCTGTCGGTATCGAGACGTCGAGCCCAGCGGCCGAAGCCAGGATAGCGGCGGCTTCCTCGTTTCGGGTGTCACGGGCGTCGCGTCGTCCGGGCACCTTCAAAATATGGGTCGTAGGCACGCGAGTTCCCTCGCGAGGCAGCGCGAATGCGCCGCCAGGAAGCACAGTCAGCGCGATCTTGCTCTGAACGCCAGCAACAGGAGACGGATCCGCGACCTCTCCGGGAAGGCGGCGCTCGTCGCGCAGGGATTTGGCGATGCGTAAAAGGGCGCGATCTTCAAGCGGCTCGTAATCCTCAGTCAGGACTCCGGGACTTTTGATGGGCGCGGCACCAGTCGGCACACAAGAGACGCTGCCGGCGCAGTCCGCGCCCAGATGTTTGAGAAGGCCGACCACGTCGTCTCGCGCCAAGCCTTCACGCTCCATCACCCGCTGGAGTTGGGCATTCTCCGGCAGCAGATTGGCGAAGAAGGCGCGAGTTTCGATGTCGCCGAAGGCTTCCATGTCGACAGGAAGCGATAGCGAAAGAGACGGTCCCCCGGCGCTGGCGTAGTCCGCATTGTAAAGAAAGGCGGTGTCGCCATGTGACGTTCGAGCCAGTCGGCCGGCGGGACGGGGAAATCCGTCCATCCACACATCCAGGACTTCATCCGCCATCGTTCATCTCGGCAGTCAGTACTATCCGAAGGGCTTGGCAGACGGCGAGCGCCTTGCCGAGTTCCGCCGTGGTTTTCCCTGCCTCAAGATCGCTGACGAAACGGCGGCCAACATGCGCCCTCGCCGCAAGCTCCTGCTGACTAAGCCGCAAAATCTGTCGGCGAATCCGAACGACTTCGCCCAGCGCGGCGACGTCACTGATCCGAGCTGCAGCAAGCTTGGGTAGCGAGGGATCAGCAAGTCCGCTGGCGGGCGATTCGGCTGCGTTGATCGTAAGCGCCGGCTGGACCTGCAAAAGGCGGAGCGCAGCCGTAGAGGGCTTTGATCGCTCTGAGGGCGACGGCTTCTCGCCAGCGCGGGGCGCTAGGACGCTTCTGCCGCGTGATCCGGTCAGCAAATAGGGGGCGCTAGGGGTGTCTTGTGGACCGGCGAGCGCTCTGAGGGCGTTTAAGGTGGACGAGTATTTGACCAGACGACTCTTGCCCGTACCCTTCTCAGGCTTGAGCGCTGTTCCGTAGTGCATCCCCGCGATCGAGCGCGGCGGCGTTTTCACGGGGGGGGACTTGCTCATGACTCAACGCTCCGGATCAGTCTTATCGACGATTGTGTGCTAGACTGCAACCTCTTTGTTCCTGTACGGGATCATATTGTGCTCGCTGCGGAGGCAGGAGCGGTTTTGGCTTCGTTCTTAATGCCCCCATGAGCCAAGCCAATCGCCGTCTGCGCGCCCTTTATTCGGAGGGGCCCCAGCCGCAGTCCGTTGCTGTCGAGCTGTGCGTCTATCGGCGCCAACTACAATCCTGCTGTCGTGGCGCCGGCGACCCCGAGGATGACAGAAGCCGGGATTGCACGCATGAAGCCGGGGACGGGCGCACTGAACTTAAAGGCGAGCCCATCCCGTTGATGTGGTTACATCCTGTCGAACCGGAATCCCCAGGTTTTCCCAAGTCCCCGCTCCTCGCCTGATAGAAATCGCAACGTGTTGTCGGCGCAGGCGATCGGCTCTTTTTGAAGCCCCGCCAGGCTCTCGCAACTTACGGTGACTTGGCAGGCCAAAATCCTCTTGCCGTTGAACGCTTTCAAGTCTGGGGGCAGAGACTTCGGACGACTTGCAGCTAACTCTTGTGCAAGTCGTTGAAAAACATCAGAAAAAATGTTTGACCTCTGTGGATAAGTCTGTTTGCAATGAGGTGGGACGGGGTGAAAAGCCCTGACATTTCAGGAAGCAGACGATGCGTGGACATCTTTCACGCCGCCTCGGCGGCGCAGCGATAACCTGTGCCTTGCTGGCGGCGGGACCGGCCTTCGCCGGCGGATCCGGCATGCCTTGGGAAGGCCCCCTCCAGCAGGTGGTCCAGTCGATCACGGGACCTGTGGTCCAGGCCGCCGCAGTCGTGGCCGTGGTCGTTTTCGGGGCCGGGGTCGCCATGAGTGAAAACGGGTCGTCGATGAGACGCGGCCTGGGCATCATGTTCGGCCTTTGCATCGCCTTCGCCGCCTCCACCTTCTTCCTCGACTTCTTCGGCTTCGCCGGCGGGATGGAGATCGCGTGATGGCGGCCGCCGGCGATCCCCGACCTGAAGGCTGGGACCTTCCCGTGGCCCAGGCGCTCGCGGCGCCGGTGCTGATGGCGGGCATGCCCCGCGAATACGCCATCGCCATGGGGACTATCGCCCTGGTCTTGGGCCTGGCCCTGCGCATCTGGTGGCTGGGTCTCCTGTGGTGGGCGGCCGCCCACGCGATCGGACTGTGGGCCGCCCGGTCCGATCCTCGCTTCTTCGACGTGCTGAGGCGACATCTCGCCCTGCCCGGTCACTTGGACGCGTGAGGGCGGGATGCGGTTTCTAGACGACCATCAACGGCGTCCCGCCAGTCTGGCGGACCATCTGCCCTGGGCGGCGATGATCGCGCCGGGCGTGGTTCTCAACAAGGACGGTTCCTTCACCTGCGGCTTTCGCTTCCGCGGTCCGGATCTCGACTCCTCGACGGAGGAGGAGCTGATGGCGGTGCGGGCGCGACTGAACAATGCGCTGCGTCGTCTGGGAACGGGATGGTGCCTCCATGTCGAAGCGCGCCGCAGACCCGCGGCCGCCTATCCCGAGAGCGACTTCGACCTCGATGTCGCCTGGCTGATCGACGCCGAACGACGCAACCGCTTCGACGAGGCCGATCCCGCCTTCGAGACCGACTACCGCCTCGCCCTGACCTGGCTTCCGCCGGTCGATAACAGCCGGCGAATGGAACGGTGGCTGTTCGATGGGCTCGCGGCGCGCTCCGGCGACTGGCGACTGGCGCTCGAACAGTTTCGTCGCGAAGCCGCCGCCACCTTCGACCTTCTGACGGATGCGTTCGACGAGATCGAACGGCTGGATGACGCCGCCCTGTTGTCGTGGCTTCATGACGGCGTGTCGGATCGAACGCTCACCCTGACGCCGACCGATCCGCCCATGTTCCTCGATGCCTGGCTGGCGGATACGCCCCTGACGGGCGGGGTGGCGCCCCGCTTAGGCGACCTCTGGCTCAAGGTGGTCTCCGTCCGCAGCCTGCCGTCGATGACCCGGCCGGGCCTCCTGGATGCGCTGGGCGCGCTGCCCTTCGCCTATCGCTGGACCGCCCGCTGGATCGCGCTCGACAAATCGGCCGCAGAGTTGGAGATCGTCAAGCTGCGCAAGCGCTGGTTTGCGAAACGCAAAGGCGTGGGCGTCCTGCTGCGCGAGGCCATCACCAAGGAGGAGACGCCCCTTCTCGATACCGACTCGGTGTCTAAGACCGAGGAATGCGACGGCGCCTTGGCGGCCCTTGGGTCCGACGCCTGCGCCTATGGGTATCTGACCGTGACGGTCACCGTCCTCGACGACACCGAAGCGGGGGCGGCGAACAAGGCCAGGGCGGTGGAGGCGGCCCTGAACGCTCAGGGCCTGGTGGCGCGGATCGAGGATCTCAACGCCGTGGAGGCGTGGCTGGGCTCACAGCCGGGCGAACCCTATGCCGATGTGCGTCGACCTCTGGTTTCGACGCTGAACCTGGCGGACCTCCTGCCCGTTTCCGCCGTCTGGGCCGGTCCGCTGGACGACACCGCGCTGGCGGGGCCTCCGCTGGCGACGGCGCGAACCACGGGCTCCACCCCCTTCCGGCTCGTTCTCCATGTCGGGGATGTCGGTCACGCCATGATCGTCGGCCCCACCGGGGCCGGAAAAAGCGCCTTGCTGGCCTTTCTGGCGCTGCAGTGGTTTCGCTACCCGAACGCCAGGGTGGTCTTCTTCGACAAGGGTCGGTCCGCACGGGCGGCGACGCTCGCCGCGGGCGGATGCTGGCGCGCCCTGGAGCCGGGCGGTGCGGTGTCCCTGCAGCCGCTGGCCGCCATCGACGACCCGGCCGAACGCGCCTGGGCGGCGGAATGGCTCGGGGAGGCGATCCGGTTCGCCGGCCTGGAGCCCGTGCCGGAACTGCGCGAGGAAATCTGGTCGGCTCTGAACGCCCTTGGCGAGGCGCCGCGCGATCAGCGCACCCTCACGGTCTTCTGCGCCCTGGTGCAGCACCGCGCCATCGTCGCCGCGCTGGAGCCGCTGACCCTGAAGGGACCCCACGGCAGTCTGCTCGACGGCGCCGACAGCGGTCTCCGCGTCAGCCCGTTCGACACGTTCGAACTCGAAACCCTGATGGCGACGCCATCAGTCACGGCTCCCGTCCTGTCCGCCCTGTTCCACCAGCTTGAGGCCGGATTCGACGGGCGGCCGACCCTGCTGGTTCTGGACGAGGCCTGGCTGTTCCTGGGGCAGGGGGCCTTCGCCGCCAAAATTCGGGAGTGGTTGAAGACCCTGCGCAAGAAACGCGTGGCGGTCGTGTTCGCCACCCAGAGTCTGGACGACGTCGCGGCGTCCTCCATCGCCGCCACCCTCATCGAAAGCTGCCCCACCCAGGTCTTCCTGCCCAATCCCCGGGCGCTCGAGCCCGCCTCGGCCGCGCTCTACCGCGCCTTCGGCCTGACCCGGCGGCAGCTCGAGCTGATCGCCTTCGCCCCGCCCAAGCGCGCCTATTACTGGCGTCAGCCCAAGGGGCGGCGCCTGTTCGATCTGCGCCTGACGGGCGTGGCCCTGGCCCTCTGCGGCGCGGGCTCTCCCGAGGACCAGCGACTGATCGACACGGTCCTGGACACGGTCGGCCCGTCCGGTTTCGCGCGGGGGTTTCTCAACGCCAAAGGAGTGCGCAATGTCGACGCCGTTCTCGACGCCTACGCCCGACCGCTCGCCGCGGACTAGGCGCCTGATCCTCACCGCAGCCGTGGCGACCCTGGCCACCGTCTTCTGCGGACGGCCGGTCGCCGCCCAGATGGTGGTCTATGACCCGCGCAACCATCTTGAAAACGCGCTTCATGCGGCCCGCCAGCTTGAAAGTCTCGCCAACGAGGCGCGCAGCCTGGCGGCGTCGCCTTACAGCCACCTGACCCAGAACAGTCAGACGCTCCAGGACATGGCGGCCTTGGCGCGCAGCGCCCAAGGCCTGGCCACGACGGTCTCGGGCCTCGAGCGTCAGTTCGACAGCCTCTACCCCGACGATCCGTCCGCCTCCGGCGTCTTGGATCTGATCGCGCAGGGACAGGCGCGAAGCGACGCCGCCCGGCGCACGGCCGGCGATCTGGCGCGTCACGCCGCCGAGCTGGAGCGGCTGGGCGACGGCCGATCGACCCGTCTGAGCGGCGCCCTGTCCGCCAGCCAGTCGGCCCAAGGTCAGACGGCGGCGGTGCAGTCCTCCAACCAGATCCTTGCGGTGCTGGCGGAGGATCTGGCTGCGCTTCGAGGCATCATGTTGGCCCAGTCCCGGCTGATGGCGGAACAGGCGGTTCGGGCGGAGGCCGATCGCGCGGCCGGCGATGCCGCGCGACGCCAGGCGTGGGGCGGACCCACCGCTGTCCCGGCGCCGCCCCGGTTCGATCCTCTGGCTCGCGCGCGGGACTGATCCGATGGCCGTCGGCATGGACACGCCCAACGAACTGATGGTGGTGTTCTCGAACACCGTCTCGGCCGGGTTCGCCGCCCTGGAAGGATCGGTCGCGGGCGTCTTCGGCCTGATGATCGGTCTGGTCGTGGCCCTGACCGGCATCCAGTGGGCGCTGTCTCCCAACCGCGACGTCTTGGCGGCAGGCTTCGGCAAGGTGCTTCTCGTCGGCGCCTTCGCCTGGCTGATCAACGACTGGCAGCAGTTGGCGGAGACGCTCTACGCCGGATTCATCGAACTGGGCCTGACGGCGGGCGGGGGGGCCCTGTCCCGCGATGACTTCCTCAATCCCGGTGCCGTGCTCGCGCAGGGCTGGGCGATCGTCAAGGCGATCGGGGAGACGCCGAGGGCGGTGGACAATCCCCTCGATGTCGTCGGCAATCTGGCTGACGCCCTGATCCTGAGCGTGGCCATGATCGGCGTCATGCTGGCCTTCGCCGTGCTGGCGCTCCAGATCATCGTCGCGCTTTTGGAGTTCAAGATCGTCACGCTGGGCGGCTTCGTCCTTCTGCCGTTCGGGATTTGGAGCCGCACCGCCTTCCTCGCCGAGCGGCCGCTTGGGTACGTCGTCTCGTCCGGCCTCAAGGTCCTGGCCCTGGCGATCGTCGTGTCGGGCGCAAGGACCGTCTTCGATCAGCTTCAGCCCTCGACCCAGCCCGACATCTACGAGGCGCTCAGCCTCCTGGTGGCGGCCATTCTTCTGGCCATGCTGGCGATCTTCATCCCAAACCTTGCGTCCGCTCTCGTTACCGGCGGACCTGCGCTCGGCGCCGGGGCGGCCATGACCGGCGGTCTCGCCGTCGGGGGCGCCGGGCTCGTCGCCGCCGCAGGTCTCGCCGGGTTGGGAGCCGCAGCAAGCGGGGGCGCCGGGCGTATCGCCGGGTCCTCCCAGGCGGCTGCAGGGGCGGGTGCGAACCGGTCGGCAAGCCCGCCCGCAGCGCCGCCACGGGGCGGCGGTCCATCCGGACGTCCGTCCTTTGGGTCGGGGAAGCCGGGACCCGTCGACGGCGCTGCGCCGCGTGGGGGGACGCGCACGGATGCGAAGGGTCCAGACAAGGCGGCGACGTCGAGCGAGGGCGCCGATCCCTCCGCTGGCGCTCAGCGGCCGCAGCCCCGCCGCGACCGCGAAGCGGCGGCGGCGAACACCGCCTTCCACAAGGCGGCCGCCGCAGAGGGCGAGGGGGGGCGAGCCCCTTCACAGACCCGGCGCGGCCGCGCCCTTCAAGCCTTCTTCGTCGCCAACGCCGGTCGCAGCCTGATGCCGTCCAGCGAAACGAGCGGCGTCCTCTCCCCCCGTCTGAACACCGAGGAGACGTGAGATGCATCCCTTCTTTCGATCACGGCGGCCTTTGACCTCCGCGCCGGACTCCACGCCCTATCAACGGGCGGGCCAGGTGTGGGACGATCGAATGGGCCTGTCCCTGGCCCACGCCCGGAACTGGCGCCGGTTTGCGGCGGCCAACCTCGCCCTGGCTGGGTTTCTCGGCGCGGGCTGGTGGGTCCAGGCCGATCGGGCCGTCGTCAGACCCTATGTGGTCGAGGTCTCGGACTGGGGCGAGACCCAGCGGATCACCGCCGTCGGCGGACGCTACGAGCCCACCGACGCCCAGATCGGCTACGCCCTCTCCGGATGGATTCGCGATGTCCGGTCCAAGAGCATTGATCCGATCGTGCTGCGACAGAACTGGCTGCGCGCCTACGATCTGCTGACGCCCAAGGCCGCCGGCTTTCTCAATGGCTGGGCTCAGGCGCACGACCCGTTCGCGGACGTGGGACGCGAGGCGGTCAATGTGCAGGTGCTGAACGTGGTGCGTCGGTCCGGACGCACGTTCGATCTGCAGTGGCGTGAAACCCGCTTCGTCAACGGCCAGCCGGCGGGCAGCGCCCGCTGGCGCGCCCTGATCACGACCACCCTCCAGCCGCCCCGCACCGAGGCGGAGCTGATGAAGAATCCCTTGGGCCTGAAAATCGAGGATGTGTCATGGACACCCGACGCGTCGTAATCGCGACCGCCGCTGCAGCGAGCATGATCGGGGCGCCGACCGCCCTGGCGTCCCCCGCGGGCAACCCTGCCGAGCCGCGACCCTACCTGTCCGTGTCCGCCGAGACGCCGCGACTCGGGCGACGCGCCATCGCCGAGGCCAATCAGGAGGCGCGCACCGCCTCGCGCTCCGACCGTTTTGAAGGCGGAGTGCAGGTGTTCGGCTGGGCGCCGGGACGTATCTATGAGGTCTGGACCGCGCCGCTGAGGGTGACGTCGCTCACCCTGGCGCCGGGCGAGGCGCTTCTGTCCAAGGCCGCCGGCGATACGGTGCGCTGGCAATTGGGGGAGGTGCGTTCCGGCGGCGCGGCCGACGGGCGGGTGCACGTTCTCATCAAACCCCTGCAACGCGGTCTCGAGACCAATCTCATGCTGATGACCGATCAGCGAGTGTATCTGATCGCCCTGCGCAGCGGACCCGTCGAGACCTTCAATCCGGCGGTCGCCTGGGATGTCCCCCATGTCGAGCCTGCGCTCGAGCCCCCGGCGGAGGCGCCGGCCGTACAGGGCCCGGTCACGCCGTCAGGACCGCTGAACGCGCGCTACCGAATCGAGCCTGTGGGACGTCGACCCGCGTGGACGCCGACGGCCGTCTTCGATGACGGCCGCCGCACCTTCATCGCCTTCGCGCCGGACCTGGCCCTTTCCGAAGCGCCGGCCCTGTTCGGCCTGGGATCGAGCGGTGACGCGCAGTTTCTCAACTATCGCCAGGCCGAAGGCGTGTTCATCGTCGACCGGCTTCTGGATCAGGCCGAGCTTCGCCTGGGCGACCGACGGCCTCAGGTGGTGCGGATTCGACGGCTGGGCGCGCGGCCATGACCCTGCCCCCACCGCAGAACGCCTCCGCTTCCGTCAAGGCGCCGGCGCCCGGTCTGAACGGTCGCGCGCCGCGACCTCCGGTCGTGCGCCTGCGTCGGTCCGTGGTTCAGATCGTGGTCGGCGCCGGCTGCATCCTGCTGGCCGGCTCCCTCGCCTGGGCCTTCGTCATCCAGCCGGAACTGCGCGACGCGGCCCGGTCCCGGGCTGTCCAGGAGCGGGACGATCCCCATCAGGGCGCCGTCAGGCCCGCCGATGTCGTGGTGGAACAGCCCGCCACCTATGATCGGTTGCCGGAGCCTCGCGGAGCCGGGGAACGGCCCGAGGCCGAGGCCGACCCGCCGGGGCCGACCCTCCCGGCGAGACCCGCCTATGCAAACGCGGCGCGCCCAGGGGCGATTTCGGGCGGCGGCCCCGATCCCCGCCAGCTGGCGGTCCGGTCTGCGATCGTCTTCGAGGATGGCGCCCGTCGAACCGATACGGCGCAACCGGCGCCGGTCGCGCTCCGATCTTCCGGAGGCTCTGTGCGCCATCCGCCCGGCGCGACGTCGGAAGGAGAGGCGGTCTACAACCGCCACGTCCTCACCGCGCCGCGTTCGCCTTATGAGATCAAGGCGGGCGCCCTGATCCCCGCCGTTCTGCTCACCGCCGTGGACACGAGCCGGCCGGGCCCGGTCATCGCGACGGTGACGCAGAATATCTATGACACCGTGACGGGGCGTCATCTCCTGCTGCCTCAGGGGACGCGTCTGATCGGGCGTCATGAAGGCGACAGCGCCTATGGCGACCGCCGCGCCTTCCTCAGCTGGGAGCGGTTGCTCCTGCCGAACGGCAAGAGCCTGGTGCTCGACGCCGAACCCGGGGTCGACGCCCAGGGCGCGACGGGGGTCGCGGGGCGGGTCGATCGGCGTCTCGGCGCCCTGGCGATCTCGACTCTTTTCGCCGGCGCCGTCACCACCCTCGGTCAGGCGGCGCGGGATGAAAGCGGGCGGGGCGGCGGGTCCTTCCTGGGCGATGCCGGCGACGCCGCCGCGATCGAAGGCGCGCGTGTCGGCGGCCGCTTGATCGATCGGGAGCTCGACGTCCGTCCGGCGATCCGCGTCAGGGCCGGCGGCGCGGCGCGGGTGCTGATCACCCGCGATCTTATATTGGAGCCTTATGCGCCATGATGCAGATTCTGACCTTGAAAGGCTGGGGCGTTCTGGCGGGGACGGGCGCCCTCGCCGGGCTGCTCGCCTGCGCCGCCGCCGTTTGCCCGGACGTCGCCCTTGTCAATGAAAGCGCGAGCCTGCCGCGCGGCCTCTACGTGCGGCAGCCCGGCGCCCGCCTCGAACGGGGCGCCGTCACGGCTGTGGAACAGCCACAGGCGGCGCGGGCCTATCTGGCCGAACTGGGCGCGCCCCCGGACATGTTGCTCATCAAACGGGTCGCGGCGCAGGGTGGTGATCGGGTTTGCCGGGATCGCGACTGGATCCGCCTGCCGGCGCAGGTGGCGGCGGTGGCGCTGAACGACCGGCGGGGCGCGACTCTGCCGGTCTGGTCAGCGTGCCGGCGCCTGTCGCCCGAGGAGGTGTTTCTGCTCGGGGACACCGACACGAGCTTCGACAGCCGGTATTTCGGGCCGGTCCGACGCTCGGACCTGCGCGGCGCCTACCGTCTGGTGCTGACATGGTGAGGCGGCGTCTCGACGTCCTAGGCCTTGCGGCGGTTTCGGCGCTGATGTTTGCGCCATGGCCGGTCGGGGCGCAGACGGCGGACTGGCGTGCGGCCGGCGGCGATCTGTTCGGCGACCACACCCCGATCGAGCGCCCTGCGGATCACGGGAACGAGGCGGTTCGCCTGCCCGAACTCGACCCGCCCTTCCGGGAGGCGATGAGGCAGGCGGCGGCGCGGCACAATATCGACCTGAAGCTGCTTCAGGCCCTGGTGCTGACGGAAAGCGGATTTCGACCCGACGCGGTCTCGCCGGCCGGCGCGGCGGGCCTGACCCAACTCATGCCCGGCACAGCCCGCGACCTGGGGGTCGCAGATCGATT
The DNA here is from genome assembly GCF_049897645.1 of Brevundimonas sp. TWP2-1. NCBI lineage: Bacteria > Pseudomonadati > Pseudomonadota > Alphaproteobacteria > Caulobacterales > Caulobacteraceae > Brevundimonas > Brevundimonas sp. TWP2-1. Next base: position 1,623,628 of record NZ_JAFCWR010000001.1, on the reverse strand, counting down.
CGATCCCACCGAAAATCTTCTGGGCGGCGCGAACTATCTGGCGCAGCAGCTGACCCAATTCCAGGATCTCAGGCTGGCTTTGGCGGCGTATAATTCAGGGCCGGCGCGCGTCGCGCGTCTGGGACGGGTGCCGCGGATTCCGGAGACGGAGCAGTATGTCGCCACCGTGATTGAGTGTTTTCTCGCCTTGACGGCCGGCCGGGACGTCTTTCTCCCGGTGGGAGAGGGAGACCACGCGCGGCGGCGATAGCCGTCGCCCTGGCGTGGTCGGGTGAGGGGTTACGGTGGCGCCCGTCGAACACCGTAACCCCTCACCCTTTCGCACAAGAACGACCGCAAGCGGTCGTGTGCTCAAGCCCTCTCCCGCTGGGAGAGGGGAGGATATTTGGAGATTCCAACATGACAGAACCCGTCAGCCTGGCGGAGGCGAAGCTGTTTCTGAGGGTCGAGCATGAGGCCGAGGACGGGCTGATCCAGACCTTGATCGAGGCGGCGCAGGCGAAGGTCGAGGGGGATGTGGGGTTGAGCCTGACATCGACCTCGCCGGCGCCGTTGCGGCTGGCGATCCTGATGCTTGTGCTGCGGGCCTATGAGCGGGGGGAGGCGGTGGAGATCGAGCCCGTGGAAGGGTGGATCGCGCCGTATCGTGTGGTGCGGTTGTGAGGGTGCTGGCCGGGCTGTTCCAGCCGGTGGAGGCCGAGACGCCTTACGGCGGGCGCAGCGTGACGTTCGAGGCGGTCGGGTCGGCCTGGCTGAAGTGCGGGGCGCGTCGGCGGACCGAACGCGATGAGGGCGATCAGAGGCGGTCAGTCGAGACGATGGGGGCCGAGGCGCGGGCGGATCCCCGGCTGGCGGTCGGACGGGTGCTGCGGTTCGGCGGGGCGGACTGGCGGATTGTCGCAGCGCAGGATGTGCGGCCGGGGCGGGCGAAGTTGGATCTGGAGCGGGTGCGATGAGGGATCACGAGAGCGCGCTGCAGAAGGCGGTGGTCGCGGCGCTGAAGGGGGATGCGGCGGTCGCGGCTCTGCTGGGCGGGCGGGTGTGGGATCAGGCGCCGGATGAGGCCGCGTTTCCGCATCTGGTGATCGGGCGATGCGAGAGCCGGCCGGTGGCGGCGGACGGGGGCGGGGTCGAGCAGAGGCTGACCCTGACGGGCGTGTCGCGGTTCGCGGGATCGGAAGAGGCCAAGGCGGTGGCGGCGGCGGTGCGGGCGTGTCTGCACGAGGCGGTGCTGGAGGCCGACGGCGTGCGGACGGCGACGCTGAGGGCGACGTTCGCGGACGTGTTCCGGGCGGGCGACGGGCGGCGGACCTATGCGGTGGTGCGGCTGAGGGCGGTAACCGAGGAAGTGGGAGAAGGCTGATGACCGCACAGGCGGGCAAGGACATGCTGCTGAAGATCGAGGGCGCGCCGGGCGTGTTCACGACAGTGGCGGGGTTGAGGGCGCGGACGATTTCACTGAACGCCAAGACGGTGGATGCGACCGACGGCGACAGCGCCGGGCGGTGGCGCGAGCTGCTGGCGGGTGCGGGCGTCAAGTCAGCGGCGGTGTCGGGACAGGGCATCTTTCGCGATGCGGCGTCGGATGCGCTGGTGCGCGAGGCCTTCTTCGATCAGGCGGCGAAGCGGTGGCGGCTGATCGTGCCGGACTTCGGCGTGCTGGAGGGGCCGTTCCTGTTGGCGGCGCTGGAATACGCCGGCGAGCACGAGGGGGAGGCGACCTTCGCGCTGAGCCTGGCCAGCGCGGGGGCTATCGGGTTCAGCGCGATATGAACGCGATGAAATCCTCCCCCATCGGGGGAGGGGGACCATGCGGAGCATGGTGGAGGGGGCTGATGCGGATTTGGTGCGAGACATTCGGCGGCGATGGGGCGTCCGGCCCCCTCCACCGCTTCGCGGTCCCCCTCCCCCGATGGGGGAGGATTTGATGATGAACGGGGCGCGGGGCGAGGCGGCGGTGATGCTGGGCGGCGAGCGGCGTCGGGTGTGTCTGACGCTGGGGGCGTTGGCGGAGATCGAGACGGGGCTGGGCGTCGATGGGCTGGCGGCGGTGGCGGAGCGGATGAAGACGCTGTCGGCGAGGGATCTGATGGTGGTGCTGGCGGCGGTGTTGCGCGGGGGCGGGGAGGCGGCGCCGGATGTTGCGGCGGTCGATCCGCGCGAGGCGGCGGTCGCGGTGGCGCAGGCGTTCGCGGCGGCCGCGAAGTGACGCCTTGGGGCGAGATGCTGAGGCTGGCGGCGGCGATGGGCGTGGCGCCGGAGGCCTTCTGGCGGCTGTCGCTGAGGGAATGGCGGATGCTGACGCAGGCCCCGCGCGGCACGGCGCCGATGGGACGCGAGGGGCTGGCGCGATTGATGGAGGGGGGGCCGGATGGCGGATGAGTTCGGGCGGGACGGGATCGATCAGGTCGCGTTGAGAGCAGCGGAGGCCGGGGCGGCGCTGGAGGCGCTCAAGGCGCCGGCGCAGGATGCGGCTGACGCCATTGAGGAGGCGTTCGGGCGTGCGGGCGACAGCCTGACGCGGTCGCTGGCGCGGGCGGCGGCGGATGGTGAGGTGTCGCTGGCCGAACTGGCGCGCGCGGTGCTGAATGCGGTCAATGCGGCTGCCGGATCGCAGGGGGGGCTGAGCGGCGCGATCCAGTCGGCTATGTCCAGTTTCGGCGGGGCGCGGGCGGACGGCGGGCCGGTGCTGGGCGGCGGGGCCTATCTGGTCGGAGAGCGTGGGCCGGAGGTGTTTCGACCGACGAGGGGCGGCGAGATCGGGCCGGTTTCCGGCAGCGGTGGGGTGACGGTCAATGTGGCGGTGGACGGCGGCGCGTCGGCCCTGCTGAGGTCCGAGGCGCAGATCGCCCAGATGCTGGCGCGGGTGGTCAGCCTGGGCGCGCGGCGGATGTAGAAACGCCGCCCCGTCGAGGACGGGGCGGCGCTGAAGTCATTCGCGATGAGGCTTATTCGCCCTTGGGGTTCGGGCCGAAGCGGTTCTCGCCCTTCTGGCTGTCGGCGATGCCGATCCAGACCAGGACAGCGAGCGGCAAGAGGGCGGCCAAGGCGAAGGCGCCGACACCTGGCCCGATCAAAGCCAAGGCGGCCTCGGGGTTGTTCTCATAGTATTCGGCGCTGCCGCCGTTGGCGACCACAGCGGCGCCCATCATCGTGAAGCCGACGATGTGGAGTATCGCACCTCCGACCCACGGAATGGCGACCAGCCAACCGCTCTTGCCGATGTCGTGCAGACGTTTCACCGAAATGGCGACGTTCGGCCAGACCAAGGCCAGCAAGATCAACCCGCCGATGAACGGAATCCAGCCCACGACGATGCTGGCGCCGAAGATGATCAGGAAGCCGATCCAGAAGTGCGAGCGGCGCAGGCGGCCATTGAACGAGAACATGGCGGACTGGAAGTCGAAGCCCGAGCCGGGCGCACCGACGGCGGCTGAGGCGGCCGAAGCGGCGTAACCGCCGGCGACGCCGGTGGTGGTCGCCGCGCCGGCGAGGATCAGGATCTGGGTGGCGACGCCGCCCTCGGGCACGAAGTCCACGCGGACGCCGGCGGCGGGCACGGCCGGCGACTGAAGCGCGGCCGAGGTGAAGTCGTAACGGGCGCCGTCGTCGCCGCTGATCAGGCCGGTGCCGGTCGTGGCGTCGTAGCTGAGAATTTCACCGCGCACGGAGGTCTCCTGGGTTGTCGCCGCCGAGCGGCAGTTTGCGAACTTCGCCGGACGACGTGCGCCTGACAAGATTGAAAGGTCAAGCTTGGCGAACGGTTCCTGAGAATTTCTCTCAAACTCCGATTTGGCCCAGGCCCTCGGGCGGCGCGCCGTGGACATTCACGGCCGGTTGCGAGGGCAGGAGGCTGACGACGAACACGAACAGGCCGCCGACGTAGGGAACGAGGCCGATTAGGATCAGCCAGCCGCTGAGGCCGACATCGTGAAAGCGACGGATAGCGACGGCGACGTAGGGAATGACGAGCGCGAAGTAGATCAAGGCGACGATGCAGATCCAGGCGACGCCCCAGGCCTCCATGTCATAGCCGGTCTCGGCGTCGGCGATGGCCAGGCCGATGATCGGCATGAAGGCGAGCATCAGGATCAGGAACTGGAACAGGGCGAACGACCAGTATTCCTTGCGCCGGGCCCGGCCCATGCCGTCGACGTATCGGTCGGTGATGCAGCGGACGAAATAGCCCCATAGTCCGAGATCGGGCTCGGGCGGATAGAAGGCCGGCGGCAGGGGGCCGTCGCGCAGCACCATCAGGCTGAGGGCGCGGTCGTCCTGAACGACGAAATCGACGCGACGACCGGGTTCGAGACCGGCCGTGGTCGAGGTGAAGGCGTAACGCTGAAGATCGTCGCCGCTGATCAGGCCGTCGCCGGTCAGGGGATCGTAGCTGAGAATTTCGCCTCGCAATGCCGTGGACCTGAAAAGGCGCGGCTTGAGCGCCGCCGCCAAGGTTTGGACCGGGCGGGCGGCTTTGCACAACAGGAGAGTGATCATGGGCGCCTTTCACGAGGTGCGCCTGCCCGCGCGGCTGGCGTTCGGTTCGACGGGCGGGGTGGAGCGTCGGACGGAGATCACGACCCTGGCGTCGGGGTTCGAGCGGCGGTCGACGCCGTGGGCGCTGGGGCGCAGGCGGTATCTGATCGGGGCGAACCTGAGATCGCTGGACGACATGGCCGAGCTGGTCGCCTTCTTCGAGGCGCGGCGGGGGCGGCTGTATGGGTTCCGGTTCAAGGACTTCGCCGACTTCAAGTCGTGCGCGCCGGGCGGGACTGTCTCGACCGGGGATCAGGTGCTGGGCGTCGGCGACGGGGCGCGGACGGCGTTCGATCTGGTGAAGCGATATGGGGACGTGGAGCGGCCGATCGCCAAGCCAGTCGCGGGGTCCGTGCGCGTGGCGGTCGGGGGCGTCGAGACGGCGGGGTTTTCCGTGGATGCGGCGACGGGGATGGTGACGCTGGAGCGCGCGCCGGCGGCGGGCGTCGTGGTGACGGCGGGGTTCGCGTTCGACACGCCCGTGCGGTTCGACAGCGACCGGATCGAGACGACGCTGGAGAGTTTCGAGGCCGGGCGGATGGCGGCCGTGCCGCTGATCGAGGTTCGGGTCTGAACCATGCGGAACATACCGGAAGAAATGGCCGCCCGCATCGAGAGCGGGGCGGCGACGCTTTGTCATGTCTGGCGGCTGGAGCGGGCCGACGGGGCGGTGATGGGGTTCACCGATCATGACCGGGACCTGGTGGTGGACGGCGCAGTCTGTCGGGCGGCGAGCGGCTGGACGGCGGGGGCGGGAGAGAGCGCCGTGGGGCTGGCGGCGGGATCGGTCTCGGCGGCGGGGGCGCTGGATGACGAGGCCATCAGCGAAGCGGATGTGGCGGCGGGGTTGTTCGATGCCGCGAAGGTCGAGCTTTGGCGGGTGGACTGGGCGTGGCCGGACTTGAGGGTGCGGTTGTGGGCGGGGACGCTGGCGCGGATCCGGCGTGAGGGCGGTGGGTTCGTCGCCGAGCTGGAGGGGCCGCTGGCGAAGCTGGAGCGGGTGGTCGGGCGGACCTATGGGCGGATGTGCGATGCGCGGCTTGGGGACGAGAGGTGCGGGGTCGCGGAGACGGCGGGACGGGTCTGCGACAAGCGGTGGGAGACCTGCGTCGAGACGTTCGGGAATGGGGCGAACTTTCGCGGGTTTCCGGATGTGCCGGGGGACGATTTCCTGACGGCGTATCCGGCGGGGAGCGCGCGGAACGACGGCGGGAGCCGGCGGTGAGGGGGACGATGAAGAACTCTCCCTCCCCCTGCGGGGGAGGGTGGTCGCGAAGCGACCGGGTGGGGGCGGCAGGGGGAGCGGGCGTGGGTCGCCTGGCCCTTCCCACCCGGTCTCGCCTCCGGCTCGACCCCCCTCCCCCGCAGGGGGAGGGAGAAGTCTGTGCGGCGGCGGTTGTCGCTTCGGGCCGGTCGTGGCTCGGCACGCCGTATCGGCATCAGGCCAGTGTGAAGGGCGTGGGCGCGGATTGTCTGGGGCTGGTGCGCGGTGTGTGGCGCGAGGTGGCGGGCGAGGAGCCGGAGGCGTTGCCGGCCTATTCGGCGGACTGGGCTGAGGTCGGTGGGCGCGAGACACTGCTGGATGCGGCGGGGCGGTGGTTGAGGCCGGTCGCGGTCGATGAGATGCGGGCGGGAGACGTGCTGCTGTTTCGCATGTCGCCGGGGGCGGCGGTGAAACACTGCGCCATCCTGAGCGACTGCGGCGGGCCGGAGCCGAGGATGATTCACGCCTATTGGGGACGGGCGGTGGTGGAGAGCTGGATGGGGACGTGGTGGCGGCGAAGGCTGGTCGCCGTGTTCCGGTTTCCCGAATTCACCATGGCAGGCCGCCGAGGAAGTCCCGCCTCGGCGTGCAGCGATCTTGACCATGATGCAGGGTTTGCCGCGCGAATGGGGTGATCGGACGGAAGCCCAACTGACTATAGGACCAGTTGTAGAGTGAGTTGTCCGTGCGGTCCGCGATGGAAAGTACGGCGTGGAACTCAAACTTCCAGTCGCAAGGGCCCGCTCCGCCACAGCGCTTGTGCTCACGCGGCCAAGCGAGTTCCCGCAGCTGCGTGACTTGATGAGTTCCGTAATCGTGTGGGTTGGGGACATAGAGGCAGTAGGGCGTCGCGCCCGCTTTCAGACGCGCCTGAGCGTATAGAAACAGGGGCAAAAGCAGAAGCCAGGCGGCGATCAAAGCCGTCAGCCCGCCGAGGAACAGCCACAGGATGTTCCTTTCGAGCCAGGTGCGCCGGGTGGCGTTCGCCATCGTTTCTGCTCCGTTGAGATAAGATAGCAAGACAGAAGGTTGAAGCATGGCGCAAGTCGTACTGAGCGCTGTGGGTCAGTCGGTCGGTGGGCCGATCGGGCGGGTGATCGGCTCGACCATCGGGCGGGCGATCGACAATCGCGTGGTGAGTTCGCTGGGGCCGGCGCGGCAGGTCGGGCCGAGGCTGGAGGCCCTGAAGGTGCAGGGGACGGCGGAAGGGGCGCCGATGGCCTGTGTGTTCGGGCGGGCGCGGGTCACGGGGCAGGTGATCTGGGCGGCGCGGTTTCTGGAGAACAAGGCCAAGGGGCGGGCGGGCAAGGGCGGGCCGAAGACGGTCGACTATGTCTATTCGCTGAGCTTCGCCGTGGCCTTATGCGAGGGTGAGATCGACGGCATCGGCCGGGTCTGGGCCGACGGGCAGCTGATGGACCTGAGCGGCGTGGCGATGCGGGTGTATCGCGGGGGCGAGGATCAGACGCCGGATCCGCTGATCGAGGCGGTGGAGGGGGATGCTCCGGCCTATCGCGGCACGGCCTATGTGGTGTTCGAGGATCTGCCGCTGGGGCCGTTCGGGGACCGGGTTCCGCAGTTGAGTTTCGAGGTGTTCCGGCGGCCGAGGGGGCAGGCGGCGCGGCTGGAGGATCTGTTGGAAGGCGTCTGCCTGATCCCCGGCGCGGGGGAGTTCGCCCTGGCGACCGAGGCGGTGGTGCGGCGCGAGGGGCTGACGCGGACGCGGCCCGAGAATGTGCATAACGGCGAGGGTCGGGCGGACCTGATCGCATCGCTGGACCAGTTGCAGGCGCAGCTGCCGAACCTGAAACGGGTCAGTCTGGTGATCGGGTGGTTCGGCAGCGATCTGAGGGCCGGGGAATGCCGTGTGCGACCGGGGGTGGAGCGAAGGGACAAGCCGACCGAGCCGATGGCCTGGTCCGTGGCGGGGGTGGCGCGCGAAGACGCCTATGAAGTCAGCCAGGTGGACGGGGCGCCGGCCTATGGCGGGACGCCGTCGGACGAGAGCGTGCGGCAGGCGATCCGCGAGTTGAAGGCGCGGGGGCTGGAGGTGACGCTGTATCCGTTCGTCTTCATGGATTGCCCCGGCTATCCGTGGCGTGGACGGGTGGCGGGCGTGGATGGGTCGGGGGCGACGGGGGAGATCGCGGCCCTGTTCGGCGGGACCGAGGATTGGGGCCTGAGGCGGATGGCGCTGCACTATGCGCGGATCGCGGCCGAGGAGGGGGCGGACGGCCTGTTGATCGGGTCGGAGATGCGGGGCGTGACCTGGACGCGGGATGCGGCCGGGGGCTTTCCGGCGGTCGAGCAGTTCCGGGCGCTGGCGGCGGCGTGTCGGGCGGTGGTCGGGCCGGGGGTGAAACTGTCCTATGCGGCCGATTGGAGCGAATATTTCGGGCGGCAGACGGGCGGGGAGGTGGTGTTCCATCTGGACCCGCTGTGGGCCGATCTGAACATCGATCATGTGTCGATCGACTGGTATCCGCCGCTGACCGACTGGCGCGAGGGGGACGGCGGCGCAGACGCGGCGGCGTTCGATGGGGCGTCGGACCCCGCCTATCTGGCGGCGGGCGTCACGGGCGGCGAGGGGTTCGACTGGTACTATGCGGACGAGGCGGATCGGGCGGCGCAGGCAAGGACCCCCATCGTCGACACGGCGCACGGCGAGGACTGGCTGTTCCGGCCCAAGGATCTGAAGGGGTGGTGGTCCAATCTCCATCATGACCGGCCGGGCGGGGTGAGGTCGGCGACGCCGACGGCCTGGGTTCCGGGGATGAAGCCGGTGCGGTTGTCGGAGTTCGGCTGTGCGGCGGTGGACCGGGGCGGCAATGCGCCGAACCTGTTTCAGGATCCCAAGAGCAGCGAGAGCCATCTGCCGCCGGGATCGACGGGCGAGCGCGACGATGCGGTGCAGCGGGCGGCGCTGGAGGCGGTGCTCGGGCATTACGCAACGCCTGAGAACAATCCGGTTTCGGCGGTCTATGGCGGGCGGATGCTGGCGGGGGCGGACGCCTGGTGCTGGGACGCGCGGCCCTATCCGGCGTTTCCGGCGCGGGGGGATGTCTGGGCCGACGCAGGGGCGTGGCGGGCCGGGCACTGGCTGAACGGGCGGCTGGCGGGGGACGGACGCGACCTGATCGAGGCGGTGCTGGCGCGGAGAGGGTTGACGCCGGAGGAGATGGCGGTCGAGGGCGTTGAGGGGGCGGCGGCCGGCTATGTCATCGATCGGCCGATGCGGACGCGCGATGCGCTGGAGCCGCTGCTGGCGGCGTTCGATGCGGTGGCGGCGGAGCGTGATGGACGGGTCGCCGTGCTGGGGCGTGTGGAGACGGTGGTCGAGGTCGCGGGCGAGGCGCTGGCTCTGCTTGAGACCGGGGGGGCGGAGGCGACGACACGGACGCTGGAGTCGCGGGCGGGCGAGGCGCGGGTGCGGTTCATCGACGAGACGGTGGACTATCAGACGGGCGCCGTGGTCGTGCGGTCGGACGATGCAGCGGCGACGGGCGGCGGGGTGGATCTGGACCTGCCGCTGGTGTGCGGCGGCGGGCTGGCGAAGGCGGCGGCGGAACGGGCGCTGATCGGGGACGGCGTGGAGGCGAAGACGCTGGCGCTGGGGCCGCTGGAGGCCTTGCGGCTGGAGCCGGGGGACGGGGTGCGGTTGGACGGCGTCGCGGGCGACTGGCGGGTGATCCGGACGACGGCGGACGAGACGCCGTCGGCGGTGCTGGAGCCGGTAGCCTCGCGGCGGGTCGTGGAGGACGATGGCGTCTGGCGCGGGGGTGAGACGCCCGCCGTGGTCGGGGCGCCGTTCGTCAGGGTGATGGACCTGCCGCCCCTGATGGGGCGCGAGGAGGATGGGCGGCCGGTCGTGGCGATTGCGGCGGAGCCCTGGCGGACGATGCGGCTGCATGCGGGGGCGTCGGCCGAGACGCTGACGGCGCGTGGCGACGTGGAGACGCCGGCGACGGTCGGGGTGCTGGTCGAGGCGTTGGAGCCAGGGGTGCGACATCGCTGGGACGAGGTCCATGCGGTCGTGGTGCGGGTCGAGGGGGCGGCGCCCGAGAGCGCGGTCGCGGCGGCGGTGCTGGGCGGCGGCAATGCGCTGGCGGTCGAGACGGCGGCGGGCTGGGAGGTGGTGCAGTATCGGTCGGCGGTGCTGGTCGGGCCGGGGACCTGGCGGCTGGAGGGCCTGTTGCGGGGGCAGCAGGGGACCGAGGTCGAGATGCGGGCCGGCGCCGGGGCGGGATCGGTCGTGGTGTTCCTGGACGACCGGCTGGCGCGGGCGGAGATCGGGCGGGGGGAGCGTGGCCTGCCGCTGGTCTGTCGCGCGGGGCCGACCGGGGCGGCGCCGGGCGGGGCGGGGTTCACCGAGACGGTGTTTCAGTCGAAGGGCGTGGATGACCGGCCTTGGTCGCCGTGTGGACTGGCGGTCGCTGCCGGTGCGGACGGGCTGACGATTCGGTGGACGCCGCGTGTGCGGCTGTTCGGCGACGGCTGGGACGGGGAGCCTGCAGCGGTCGATCCGATGCGGTTCCGCCTGAGAGTGCTGGACGGCGGCGTCGGGGTTCGGACGATGGAGGTTGAGGGTTTGTCTGCCTTCTATCCGGCGGCTGCCTTGGCGGCGGACTTCCCTGAAGGCGTGACAGCGACGGCGCGGATCGCCGTGGCGCAGTGGGGCGAGGGCTTCGGCTGGGGTGTGGAGGCGGAAATCGGGCTGATCTGAGCAAATGACGGGTCCGGCCCTTTGCGCGGGGCGGGGCATGGCTTAACTGACGGCCTCTCGATCTTTTCAGTTGGAGCGGCAACGGACGTGGCAGGCGACCCCTACAAGGAACTGGGCGTTTCGAAGGGCGCGAGCGCGGACGAGGTCAAGAAGGCGTATCGCAAGCTCGCCAAGGAGCTGCACCCCGACAAGAACCCCGGCGACAAGATCACCGAGGACAAGTTCAAGCGGGTGACGGCGGCCTTCGACATTCTGGGCGACGCCGAGAAGCGCGCCAAATACGACGCCGGCCAGATCGACAACGACGGCAACGAACAATATCGCGGCTTCGGCGGGGGCGGTCGCTCGGGCGGCAGTCCGTTCGGCCAGAGTGGTGCGGGCGGCGGTTTCGGCGGCGGGCCGGGCGGTCGAGCGAACTTCGAAGGCGTCGACCTGGACGACCTGTTCGGGATGTTCGGCGGGGCGGGGCGTCAGCGCGGCGCGCGGGACTTCACGTCGCGCGGGCAGGACGTGAAGGCGACGCTGGACATCAGCCTGGAAGACGCCATCGCGGGGGCGACGCGGCGGATCCAGTTCTCGGACGGGCGCACGCTGGACGTGACCATTCCCAAGGGCGCGTCGGAAGGCCAGACCATACGCCTGCGCGGTCAGGGTTCGCCGGGGCGCGGGGCCGAGAACGGCGACGCCCTGATCGAGCTGAAGATCGAGCCGCATCCGATCTACAAGCGTGACGGGGCGGATCTGACTATGGATCTGCCGGTGTCGGTGCCCGATGCGGTGTTGGGCGCCAAGGTGCGGGTGCCGACGCCCGAGGGCGTGGTGCAGATGACGATCCCGGCGGGGTCGAACTCCGGCAAGATCCTGCGGTTGAAGGCGCGGGGGGCCTATGCGACGGGCAAGCGCGGGGATTTGCTGGCGCGGCTGGTGGTGACGCTGCCGGAGGAGCCGGACGAGGCCCTGACCAAGTTCGCCGAGGAATGGCGGGCCAAGCGGCCCTATACGCCGGGACGTTGAGCGCGCTCAAGCAGCGCGAAGCACGGTAGCGCCAAGGGGAAAGAGCATGAGCGTGAAGCCTGATGTGAAGCCGGCGCGGCCGTGGTTTTCGGCGGGGCCGACGGCGAAACGGCCGGGCTACAGCCTGGCGGGCCTGCCGTCCGATCTGCTGGGACGCGGCATCCGGGCGCCGGAGGTGGTGGAGCGGTTCGCGCATGGCCTGCGGCTGACCCGCGAGGTGCTGGAAGTCCCCGAGAGCCATGTGATGCTCTATACGCCAGGGTCGGACACGGGCGCGGTCGAGGCGGCGCTGTGGGGCATGCTGGGGCAGCGGCCGGTGCAGGTCGTGGCGTTCGAGAACTTCGGCCTGACGTGGCTGGCGGACGTAAAGGATCATCTGGGGCTGGAGCCCGAGGCCCTGACGGCGCCGTGGGGCGAGCTGCCGGATCTGAGCCAGGCGGACTGGTCCAAGGACGTGGTGTTTCCGTGGAACGGCACGACCTCGGGCGTGCGCGTGCCCGACGCCGACTGGATCGCCGACGATCGTGAGGGGCTGGCCATCTGCGACGCCACCTCGGCCGCCTTCGCCATGCCTTTGCCGTTCGACAAGCTGGATGTGGTGACCTTCAGCTTCCAGAAGGCGCTGGGCGGCGAGGCGGGCATCGGCGTGATGGTGCTGTCGCCGCGCGCGGTGGCGCGGCTGGATGGGTATCGGCCGGATCGGGCGATACCCAAGCTGCTGCGGTTGACGGACGGCAAGGGGTTCGACCGGGCGCTGGCGGACGGGGTGGCGATCAACACCTTCTCGATCCTCACCATCGAGGACTGGATCGACGCTCTGGACTGGGCGAAGGGCATAGGCGGCCTGAGCGAGTTGATCCGACGCACGGACGCCAACTATGCGGCGTTGGCGGAGTGGGTCGAAAAGACCGACTGGATCGCCTTCCTGCCGGATCGGCCGGAAATCCGGTCGACGACGTCGGTCTGCCTGAAGTTCACCGACGCGCGGATCGCCGCGCTGGACGCCAAGGCGCAGAAGGCTTTCGTCACGCGGTTCAAGGCCCTGCTGGAAGGCGAGGCGGCCGTGTTCGACATGGAGCCGCACCGCAACGCCCCGCCCGGGCTGCGTCTGTGGTGCGGTTGCACGGTCGAGACGGCAGATGTTGTCGCGGCGACGCCTTGGCTGGAATGGGCGTTCGAAGCGGCGCTGCAATCCTCCCCCGAGTAGCGAAGCGGAACGGGGGAGGGGGACCATGCGCAGCATGGTGGAGGGGGCGGATAGCGCGCCCGGCCTTTCAGATTGGTTTCTTGCGACCTGGGCGTAGGTCGGAGGCGCGTCCGCCCCCTCCACCACTTCGTGGTCCCCCTCCCCCGCTGCGCGGGAGAGGATTAGAGGGACGACATCGGATGATTCCCCCGCTATAGGCTGCGCCCGCATTCAATGCGGAGAGACGGCTTTGGCGAACGTAGCGGTGGTCGGCGCCCAGTGGGGCGACGAGGGCAAGGGCAAGATCGTGGACTGGCTGTCCAACCGCGCCGACATGGTCGTGCGGTTCCAGGGTGGTCACAATGCGGGCCATACGCTGGTCGTGGACGGCAAGGTCTACAAGCTGGCGCTGCTGCCCAGCGGCGTCGTGCAGGGCAAGCCGTCGATCATTGGCAATGGCGTGGTCGTCGATCCCTGGCATCTGGTCGGCGAGATCGAGAAGATCCAGGCCCAGGGCGTGGCCATCAGCCCTGACATCCTGACTATCGCCGACAACGCCTGCCTGATCCTGCCCATCCACCCTGCGCTGGATGTGGCGCGCGAGGCCGCCGCGAGCGCGCCGGGCGCCAAGATCGGCACGACGGGACGCGGCATCGGCCCGGCCTATGAGGACAAGGTGGGGCGTCGCGCCATCCGCGTCTGCGACCTGGCCAATGAAGACGATCTGAAGGTCAAGATCGACCGCCTGCGCTCGCATCACGATCCGTTGCGCGCGGGCCTGGGGCTGGAGCCGATCGATCCGGCGGCGCTGCTGGCGCAACTGCTGGAAATCGCACCCAAGATTCTGCCCTATGTGAAGCCGGCCTGGCGCGTGCTGGACCAGGCGCAGAAGGACGGCAAGCGCGTGCTGTTCGAAGGGGCGCAGGGCGCCTTCCTGGACGTGGATCACGGCACCTATCCCTATGTCACAAGTTCCAACACGGTGGCGGGCCAGGCGGCCGCTGGATCAGGCATCGGGCCGCGCGGCGTCGGCTATGTGCTGGGCATCGTGAAGGCTTATACGACCCGCGTCGGCGAGGGTCCGTTCGCCTGCGAGCTGAATGACGAAGTCGGCGAGCATCTGGCGACCGTGGGGCGCGAGGTCGGGGTGAACACCGGTCGGGCGCGTCGCTGCGGCTGGTTCGACGCCGTGCTGGTGCGCCAGTCTGTGGCGATCAACGGCATCGACGGCATCGCCCTGACCAAGCTGGACGTGCTCGACGGGCTGAAAACGCTGAAGATTTGCGTCGGCTACAAGGTCGATGGCGAGGTGCTGGACTATCTGCCGTCCAGTCTGAAGGCCCAGGCGGCGGCCGAGCCAGTTTTCGAGGAACTGGAAGGCTGGAGCGAAAGCACCGCCGGGGTCCGCAGCTTCAAGGACATCAACGCCAACGCCATCAAATATGTGCGGCGGATCGAAGAGCTGATCGGTGCGCCGGTGGCCCTGCTGTCGACCAGCCCCGAGCGGGACGACACGATCCTGATGCGGGATCCCTTCCAGGGCTGAGGCGGCGGTTTCCTTGATTCAACAGGCTTTAACCAGCGCGCGGTAAGGATAACGGCTCCAACCGGGAGACGGACGTGTTCGCCGCAAACGCCAGAACCTTGAGCCGCATCGAACCCGCCGTCAGGCGGGTGGTGATCGTCGATCCCAACCTGTCGTCCGCACGACTGCTGACGGACATCATGAAGGGGATGGGCGCCCGCGAGGTCTATGCCGAGACCGACGAGGAGCGGGCGCTGGAGCTGCTGCGCGACGTCGAGCCGGGCGTGATCTTCACCGAGCGGTCCGGTGAGGCGCTGAACGGCGAGACGCTGGCGCGGCGGGTGCGCCGGTCGAGCATGGCATGCCGCATGTCGCCGATTATCATGGTGACGGGCGAGGCGACCGCCGCCGCCATCAAGGGCGCGCGCGATTCCGGCATTCATGAGTTTTTGAGGAAACCCTTCACGACCGGCGACCTGTTCAAGCGGGTCGAGAACGTGGCGTTGAAGCCCCGGCCCTGGATCGAGGCGGTCGGCTATGTCGGGCCGGATCGGCGGCGATTCAACTCGGGAGAATTTTCCGGTGCGCGCAAGCGGCGCAGCGATGGTACGGCAGGCGGAGGGCCAGCCGAGGTGAAGGATCAGGCGATCCGCATCCTGATTTCGGCCTTGTCGCAGTTCGATCAGGATCCGTCGCAAGCCACGCGCGCCATTCGACAGCAGGCCGAGACGCTGAACGGTCTGGCGATCAAGACGGCCGACGCCAAGTTGGCGATGGTCGTGGCGACGCTGCAAGCCTATCTGGCCGGTGGTCAGGTGACCAAGGTCGGGCTGGCTCAGCCGATCGGCGCCGTGGTCGCAGCGGCGAAGGTTGCAGAGCAGGCGGCCCCGATGGCGCGGGCGTCCTGAACCGATAGAGACCTGTCGCGCCGATAGAGCGCGACAGGTTATTCTCGATCAGGCGTCGACGAGGTTCCGCTCTTCGGCGGCGGCGCGCATGGCCTTTTGCAGCTTCTCGAAGGCGCGGACCTCGATCTGGCGCACGCGTTCGCGCGACACGCCGTACTGGCCGGCGAGTTCTTCCAGGGTGACGGGGCCGTCCTTGAGGCGGCGTTCGGTGAGGATGTGCTTCTCGCGGTCGGTCAGCTCTTCCATGGCCTCTTGCAGGAGGCTCATGCGGATGCCCTTTTCCTCGTCTTCGGCGAGTTGGGTTTCCTGAGACACAGCCGTGTCGTCGGCCAGCCAGTCCTGCCATTCGCTTTCACCGTCGGCGCGCAGCGGCGCGTTCAGCGAGGCGTCGCCGCCGAGGCGGCGGTTCATGTTGGTGACCTCTTCCTCGCTGACGCCCAGTTTGGTGGCGATGGCGGCGAGGTGTTCGGGATGCAGGTCGCCTTCCTCGAAGGCCGAGATCTGGCTCTTGGCCTTGCGCAGGTTGAAGAACAGCTTCTTCTGGGCGGCGGTGGTGCCCATCTTCACGAGCGACCAGCTGCGCAGGATATATTCCTGGATCGAGGCGCGGATCCACCACATGGCGTAGGTGGCCAGGCGGAAGCCCTTGTCCGGGTCGAACTTCTTGACGGCCTGCATCAGGCCGACGTTGCCCTCGGATATCACTTCGCCGATCGGCAGACCGTAGCCGCGATACCCCATGGCGATTTTGGCCACGAGACGAAGGTGCGAGGTCACGAGACGGTGGGCGCTCTCGGCGTCCTGGTGCTCAGACCAGCGCTTCGCCAGCATGAACTCCTCGTCCTTGGTCAGCATCGGAAACTTGCGGATTTCCGTCAGATAACGCGACAGGCCTTGTTCAGGCGACATCACCGCGAGCGTACTATTGGCAGCCATATACAGGTCCCTCCGACCGTCTTGAACGAGCGGGCTCTTCGTCATCGGCCACCGTGCGTGCGCCGAAGTCTCACCCCTCAACCGGTGAAGTAGCGATGGGTTGCCGCCATTTTTAGGGGCGGATCGTCACACGAAAGCGTGACCGTGACCCTGGCGCCACTCGCGCCGTTCGAAGTTCTATATAGAACTTTGTCAGTTGCTATTCAAGATGTGCGTATTGGACGAGATGCAAGCCGGGAGTCTAAAACGCGACAATGAAAAAGAGCGTGCGCGAACAGGTCTTGATTGTCGTCCTCGCTGTGGGGGCGGTCGCCGCGGGCGTGTCGGCCATCGCGATCGTGGGCCTGTTCGTGATGGCCATGGCCGGGGTGTTCGGCGCCGGATCCTAGATCCCCAGGATGCCGCGATAGGTTGGGTGAACCGCCTCGGCGTGTTCGGGGTGTTTCTGCAGATAGGCAGAAAAGAAAGGGCAGACCGGCAGGATCAGCAGGTCTCGCGCCCTGGCGTCGGCCAGCACATGTTTGGCCAGGCGACTGGCGATCCCCTGGCCCTCTAGCCGCTCCGGGACCAGGGTTTCGGTGATCATAAGATTGGGCGGCGAGAGGTTGTAGGTGACGATCGCCACCTCGCCATCGACGGGCAGTTCGTAGCGTTTCAGCGCGGCGTTGTCGTGGATTTCTGGATCGAGCATGGCGGGTCTCAGAGTTCGGACAGCAGGACTTCGAGGCGATGCATATCAGTCGGGGGTGCGGTTTCGAAGCGCATCTGTTCGCCGGTGACGGGATGGACGAAGCCGAGGACGGCGGCGTGGAGGGCTTGGCGCGCCAGGCCCGCCTCGGCGATGGCGGCGCGCACGTGAATCGCCGGACTGCCGGAGCCATAGGTGGCGTCGCCGAGGATAGGCGAGCCTTTCGACGACAGGTGAACGCGGATCTGGTGGGTGCGGCCCGTGTGCAGGGTGCAGGCGACGCGGGCGGCAAGCGGTGCGCCCCCGGCCCTGGCGGGTTCACCGAAGGTCGTCTGGACGACATAGTCGGTGATCGCCTCGCGTCCGCCGGCCTTGAGCACGGCCATCTTCTTGCGGTCGCCGCTGGAGCGGCCGATGCGGGTCTCGATCCGGCCCTTGGACGGCGACGGGGCGCCGCGCGTCAGGGCGATATAGGTGCGCTCGATATCGTGGGTCGCGAACAGGGCCGACAGACCCTGGTGGGCGCGGTCGGTCTTGGCGGCGACCATGACGCCGGAAGTGTCCTTGTCCAGCCGATGGACGATGCCAGGGCGGGCGACGCCGCCGATGCCCGACAGACTGTCGCCGCAGTGGGCCAGAAGGGCATTGACCAGGGTGCCGTCAGGCGTGCCGGGCGCCGGATGGGCGGCCATGCCCGCAGGCTTGTCGATGACGATCAGGTCGGCGTCCTCATAGAGGACGGTCAGGGGGATGGCCTGCGGCTGGGGCGTGGCGGGCGCGACGGGCGGCAGGGCGACGACGTACAGGCCGGGCTGGGCCTTGGCCGACCCGCCGGTCAGGACCGCGCCGTCGCGGGTGACGGCGCCTTCGGCCAGTAGGGCCTGAAGACGGGCGCGCGACAGGGTCGGAAAGGCTTCGGCCAGGGCCTTGTCCAGGCGGACGCCGGACGCGTCGATGCGGGCTTCCAGCAACTCCGCAGGAGTGGAGGCGGGCGGTAGGTCTTCGTCGTCGATCAGGTCAGGGTCGGACACTGGGCCTCCCTAGCACGACCGGCCGCTTGCGCGAGGGGCGGACGTTCGCCGGGTGCGGCGCGAACTGAGCGGCCGCTACCCGGTCTAGACGTGGCTTAGGCGGCCCCCGATCAAGCCGCCTTTACGGAGGCGCCGCGGAAGGACGGATCCAGGTCGCCAGAAGCGTAGCGTTTGGCCATGTGGGCTGTGGAGAGCGTGCGGATCGTCGAGGCCTGGCCTTCGCAGCCGAACTGGACGTAGCGCTCCATGCAGAGCTTCTTCATCGCCTCCTTGGCGGGCTTCAGATAGTAGCGCGGATCGAACTCGCCCGGCTTTTCCATCAACGCTTTACGAATAGCGCCGGTGATGGCCATGCGGTTGTCGGTGTCGATGTTGACCTTGCGCACGCCGTGTTTGATGCCGCGCTGGATTTCTTCGACCGGCACGCCCCAGGTTTGGGGCATTTCGCCGCCGTACTGGTTGATGATGTCTTGCAGGTCCTGAGGCACGGAAGAACTGCCGTGCATCACCAGGTGGGTGTTGGGCAGGCGGCGGTGGATTTCCTCGATCACGTTCATGGCCAGGACTTCGCCATCCGGCTGGCGCGAGAACTTGTAGGCGCCGTGACTGGTGCCCATGGCGATGGCGAGCGCATCGACCTTGGTGGCGGCGACGAAATCGACGGCCTGGTCCGGGTCGGTCAGCAGTTGCGAATGGTCCAGCTTGCCTTCGAAGCCGTGGCCGTCCTCGGCCTCGCCCATGCCGGTTTCCAGCGAGCCCAGGACGCCCAGTTCACCCTCGACCGAGACGCCGCAGGCGTGGGCCATCTCGGTGACGCGGCGCGTGACGTCGACGTTGTACTCGTAGCTGGCGGGGGTCTTTGCGTCTTCTTCCAGCGAGCCGTCCATCATCACAGAGGTGAAGCCGTACTGGATGGCGGTGGCGCAGGTCGCCGGGCCGTTGCCGTGGTCCTGGTGCATGCAGACCGGGATGTGAGGATAGAGCTCGGCCAGAGCGTCGATCAGCTTGGCCAGGACGATGTCGTTGGCGTAGTTCCGGGCGCCTCGGCTCGCTTGAATGATCACGGGGGCGTTGACCTCGTGGGCCGCCTCCATGATCGCCAGACCCTGTTCCATATTGTTGATGTTGTAGGCGGGCAGGCCGTAGTCGTTCTCTGCCGCGTGGTCGAGCAGCTGTCGCAGCGTGATGCGCGCCATGGTGATAGTCTCCTGAGCCGAATAGTCTTTTTTGATTGAGCAAGAGACTAGCCGCGAGCCGTGACGAAGTCACGCCGCGTTACAGCCGTTTCAGCGTGAATTCGGAAGGCCGGGACGCAGGCGTGATCCGCCTGCATCGCCGTCGATCAGACGCGAAGAGCCTCGACGCCGGGCAGCGGCTTGCCCTCCATCCATTCCAGGAAGGCGCCGCCGGCCGTGGAGACGAAGGTCATGTCGTCCGACACGCCTGCGTGGTTCAGTGCCGAGACCGTGTCGCCCCCGCCGCCGACGGCGACCAGCACCCCTGCCTTGGCCAGGGCCGCGGCATGACGGGCGACGGTCACGGTGGCGGCGTCAAACGGCGGCACTTCGAACACGCCCAAAGGGCCGTTCCAGATCAGGGTCTTCGAAAGCGTCAGGGCCTCCAGCAGGCGGGCGACCGTGGCCGGACCGGCGTCCAGGATCTTGTCCTCAGCCGACAGGGCGGCGCCGGCGATGACGGGGCGGGAGGCGGCGCCGGGCTTGACCTCGGTCGCGACCACGAAATCGACGGGTAGCAGCAGTTTGCACCCCTGCGCCTCGGCTTCGGTCATGATCTCGCGCGCCGTGTCGGCCATGTCGCGTTCGGCCAGAGAGCCGCCGATGTCGATTCCCTGGGCGAACAGGAAGGTGTTGGCCATGCCGCCGCCGATGGCGAGCCGGTCCAGCTTGCCGACCAGGTTCTTCAGCAGGTCCAGCTTGGTCGAGACCTTCGCCCCGCCGACGATGCCCAGAACCGGCTTTTGCGGATTGCCCAGGGCGGCGTCGAGCGCATCGAGCTCGCGGCGCATGGATTCGCCGGCGTAGGCGGGCAGGTGGTGGGCGATGCCTTCGGTCGAGGCGTGGGCGCGGTGGGCGGCCGAGAAGGCGTCGTTGACATAGAGGTCGCCCAGGTCCGCCAGCTTCTGGGCGAAGACCGGATCATTGGCCTCTTCCGCCGCATGGAAGCGGACGTTCTCCAGCAGGACCACGCCGCCGGCGTCCAGGTCGCGGATGGCGTCCACGGCGTCCGGGCCGATGCAGTCGTCGGCGAAGCGGACTGGCGCGCCGAGCAGATTCTCCAGATCATCCACGACCGGCTTCAGGCTCATCGACGGGACGCGCTGGCCCTTGGGACGGTCGAAGTGGGCCAGCAGGGCGACCTTGGCGCCAGCGTCGCGCAGGCGTTGGATCGTCGGCAGGGCGACGCGCAGACGGGTATCGTCCGTGACCTTGCCGCCCTCCATCGGGACGTTGAAGTCCACGCGGACCAGGGCCGTCTTGCCGGCGAGGTCTTTGGCGTCGTCGAGGGTGCGGAAGGTCATGGCTTCAATCTCTCATGATCCTTCTCCCATCGGGAGAAGGTGGCTCGCGGAGCGAGACGGATGAGGGACAGGCGGTGGGCCAGTTCGCACACCGTGACCCTCACCCTTTCGCGCCAGAACGGCGGCTTGCGCCGCCGTGCGCTCAAGCCCTCTCCCGCCGGGAGAGGGAAGCGGGTTCTTTAGAGGAACTTCGCCATCACCAGGGCCGTGTCGGCCATGCGGGTCGCGAAGCCCCATTCGTTGTCGTACCAGCTGAGCACGCGGGCCAGCTTGCCGTCGACGACCTGGGTTTGGGGCAGGGCGGCGGTGGACGAAGCGGCGATGTGGTTCAGGTCGCTGGAGACCAGCGGCTCGGTCGTCGTGAACAGGACGCCCTTCATCGGGCCGTCGGCGGCGGCCTGAAGCGCGGCGTTGATTTCGTCGGCAGAGGTGTCACGACCGGAGACGACCTTCAGATCGACGACCGAGACGTTCGGGGTCGGGACGCGGATCGACGAGCCGTCCAGCTTGCCCTTCAGTTCCGGCAGAACCAGGCCTAGGGCCTTGGCGGCGCCGGTCGAGGTCGGGATCATCGACAGGGCGGCGGCGCGGGCGCGGTACAGATCCTTGTGCATCGTATCCAGCGTCGGCTGGTCGCCGGTGTAGGAGTGGATTGTGGTCATATAGCCGCGCTCGATGCCGAACAGGTCGTTCAGCACCTTGGCCACCGGGGCTAGGGCGTTGGTGGTGCACGAACCGTTCGACACGACGATGTCGTTGGCGGTCAGGGTCTCATGATTGACCTTGAAGACGATGGTCTTGTCGGCGCCGTCGGCGGGGGCCGAGACCAGGACGCGCTTGGCTCCGGCCTTCAGGTGGGCGCTGGCCTTGTCTTTGGATGTGAAGATGCCGGTGCATTCGAAGGCGATGTCCACCTTCAGTTCGGCGTGCGGCAGGTTGGCGGGGTCGCGCTCGGCCGTGACCTTGATCTTGCCCGTGCCGACGTCGATCCAGTCTTCGCCGGTCGTCACTGTGCCGGGGAAGCGGCCGTGGACCGAATCATAGCGGAACAGGTGGGCGTTGGTCTCGACCGGACCCAGATCGTTGATCGCCACGACTTCGATGTCCGTGCGGCCGTGTTCGATGATCGAGCGCAGGACAAGGCGGCCAATGCGGCCGAAACCATTGATGGCGACGCGAACGGTCATGGGGAAGCTCCTCTGAACGATAGGGTGTTGAGCGGTATATAGGTCGGCCGTCTCAATGGAGCGGTCACGCAAGCGATTCAACCCCGTGCGCGTAACATGATGTGATCCCCGGTTACGCTTCCTCCGTCACCCTGATCGACCTGCGGCAAGAAACACCTTCGCGACGATCATTTTCGACCATTTGCGCAAAATTCTTGCGATTGGGGTTGTGCGTGACCAGCGGCTATGGTTTCTTGGCGTCAGAACAGGGAGCCCCCCGTGGCCACGATGACGCGCGACATGATGAAGGGACGCACCGCTAAGGCGGTTGCCGCCGTTCGTGCGCCTGTCGGCGTGGAAAGCCCCGTATTCCTCATTCTCCTCGTACTCCTCGGCCTGCTTACGCAAGCGGCGTGGATGCACGCGACCTGACTTAAACGCACTCAGGATCGCCTCGCACCACCCCGCCTCCGAAAGGAAGCGGGGTTTTTAGTGCGCGGCGGTTCAAAAAGAACCGGACCGATGACGCAAGATTCTACCTCAGAGCCCAAAAAGCCCAACGCCCGCAGCGCGGCGGTCACGGCCGGCCCGAGCCGGGCCGCCGCCCGTTCGTATCTGCGCGCCGCCGGGATGCAGGACGCCGACTTCGAAAAGCCGATGATCGGCATCGTCAACACCTGGTCGACGGTCACCCCGTGCAACATGCATCTGGACCGGCTGGCCAAGGACGTGCGCGCCGGCATCATCGCGGCGGGCGGCTATCCGGTCGATTTCAACACCATCGTCGTCACCGACGGCATCTCGATGGGCACGGCGGGCATGAAGGCCTCGCTAATCAGCCGCGAGGTCGTCGCCGACTCGATCGAACTGGCCATCGAGGGCCATCAGCTGGACGGCGTGGTCTGCATCGTCGGCTGCGACAAGACCATCCCGGCGGCGGCCATGGCTCTGGCCCGGATGGATATCCCCGGCCTGGTCTATTACGGCGGCACCATCATGCCTGGCGTGATCGGGACTAAGGAGGTCTCGGTCCAGGAGGTGTTCGAGGCCATCGGCGCCCATTCGGCCGGCGCGCTGGACGACGCGGGCCTGAAGGCGGTCGAGCAGGCCGTCTGCCCCGGCGCCGGCGCCTGCGGCGGTCAGTTCACGGCCAACACCATGGCCATGGCCCTGTCGGTCATGGGCATCTCGCCCATGGGCGCCAATGATGTGCCGGCGGTCGATCCTAACAAGGCGGCCGAAGGCGAGCGCTGCGGCCGGTTGATCGTGGAGCGCGTCTTCGCCGGCGACACGGCCCGCAAATACATCACTCGGGCCAGCCTGAAGAACGCGGCCGTCGCCGTCTCGGCCTCGGGCGGATCGACCAACGCCGTCATGCACCTGACGGCCATCGCGGCGGAAGCCGGCGTCGAGTTCGGCGTCGAGGACTGCCACCAGGCCTGTGTCGAGGCGCCGGTCATCTGCGACCTGAAGCCGGGCGGCCGCTTCCTGGCCTCGCACCTGTTCGCGGCCGGCGGTACCCGCCTGGTCACGCAGCGGATGGCCGAGGCCGGCAAGATCGTGAACACCCCGACCGTCAGCGGCCGCAGCCTGTTCGCCGAGGCGGGCGACGCCGAGGAAACCCCCGGCCAGGTGGTCGTGACCAGCTTCGCCGCGCCGGTGATGGCGCGCGGCAGCTATGCCGTCATCTATGGCGACGTCGCCCCCGAGGGCGCGGTCATCAAGCTGACCGGGCACAAGGTCGATACGTTCGAAGGCCCGGCCTGCGTCTTCGACAGCGAGGAAGACGCCTTCCACGCCGTCCAGGACGGTTCGGTCGGCGAAGGCGACGTCATCATCATCCGCTACGAAGGGCCCAAGGGCGGCCCCGGCATGCGCGAGATGCTGCAGGTCACCGCCGCCCTGAAGGGCCGCAAGATCGACAATGTCGCCCTGCTGACGGACGGCCGTTTCTCGGGCGCCAGCTACGGCTTCGTCGCCGGCCACGTCTCGCCGGAAGCCGCCGTCGGCGGCCCGATCGCTCTCATTCGCGATGGTGACCGCATCACCATCGACGTCACCAACCGCCGGATCGACGTCAACGTCGACCTGGCGACGCGCCGGGCGGGCTTTACGCCCCACGTAGTCCGCCCGGCGCGAGGTGTCTTCGCCAAATACCGCGCCTCGGTCTCCTCTGCGGCCCAGGGCGCCGTCACCATTCCCAACCCGCCGCCGGCTCAAGTTCCGGCGTCTCACAAGACAACTGCTGCTCAGGACGCCTGACCCATGGCCATCACCATTTACACCAACGAAGACATCCGCCCCGGCGCCATCGCCGGCCAGCGCATCGCCATCATCGGCTATGGCTCTCAGGGGCGCGCCCACGCCCAAAACCTGAAGGACAGCGGCCATGACGTGGTCGCCGGCGTCCGTCACGGCGGCACCGGCTGGAAACGCGCCACCGAGGACGGCGTCGCGACCGCCGAGCCGGCCGAGGCCGTCAAGGGCGCCGATATCATCGCCATTCTGACCCCGGACATGGTCCAGGGCGACGTCTATCGCGACATCATCGAGCCGAACGCCAAGGAGGGCTCGGCCCTGCTGTTCGCCCACGGCTTCTCGATCATCTACGAGCGCATCACCCCCCGCGCCGACATGGACGTGATCCTGGTCGCGCCGAAGGGACCGGGCGATCTGGTCCGTCGCGAGTTCCAGCGCGGCCGCGGCGTCCCCAGCCTGTTCGCCATCGAGAAGGACGTGACCGGCAAGGCCCGCGACCGGGCCATGGGCTACGCCAAGGGCAATGGCGGCGCGACCGGCGGCCTGCTGGAAACCACCTTCCGCGAAGAGACCGAGACCGATCTGTTCGGCGAACAGGCGGTCCTGTGCGGCGGCGCCAAGGAACTGGTCATGCAGGGCTTCAACACCCTGGTCGAGGCCGGCTATCAGCCCGAGATAGCCTATTTCGAATGCCTGCACGAGCTGAAGCTGATCGTGGACCTGTTCTACGAAGGCGGCATCTCGAAGATGCACCACTTCATCTCGGAGACCGCCAAATACGGCGCCGTCGCCAGCGGCCCGCGCGTCGTCAACGAAGAGACCAAGGCCCGCATGAAGACCATTCTGGACGAGATCCAGGACGGCACTTTCGCGCGCAACTGGATCGCCGAGAACGAGGCCGGCAAGCCGCAGTACGAAGCCTGGCTGAAGGCGGACCGCGAAAGCCAGATCGAACAGGTCGGCGCCCGTCTGCGCGAGCGGATGGCTTGGCTGAACACGCCCAAGTCCGAAGCGGCCTGAGCCCAAACGAAAGACCGGATGACCCTGATGACCGCCGCCGCCTTCAAATCCTCAGCCGAGGCCGCCCCCCAGTCGGGTGCGCGCCTGCTGGTCTCCACCCTGGAGCGGCTGGGCGTGGAGGTGGTGTTCGGTTATCCGGGCGGCGCCATCATGCCAGTCTATGACGCCCTGGCCGGATCCAAGCTGAAGCACATCCTGGTCCGCCACGAGCAGGGCGCGGCCTTCGCCGCCGACGCCTATGCGCGCAAGAGCGGCAAGGTCGGGGTCTGCATCGCCACCTCCGGCCCCGGCGCCACCAATCTGATCACCGGCATCGCCAATGCGCTGATGGATTCCGTGCCCATCGTCTGCATCACCGGCAATGTCGCCCAGGGCCTGATGGGCACCGACGCCTTCCAGGAGATCGACATCCTGGGCGTCACCCTGCCGATCGTGAAACATTCGATCCTGGTCCGGTCCGCCGCCGATGTTCCGGCCGCCATCGAGGAAGCCTTCCATATCGCCGCCTTGGGTCGGCCCGGTCCCGTCCTGGTCGATCTGCCCAAGGACGTGCAGTTCGCCATGACCAGCGAAGACTACGGCTTCCACATTCCCAACGACACGCCGCGCATCGATCACGACGCCATCGCCGCCGCCGAGGCCGCGATCCGGGCCGCGAAGAAGCCGCTGGTCTATATCGGCGGCGGGGTGAAGATCGGCCGTGCGACCGAGGCCCTGCGCGCCTTCGTCGCCGCGACAGGCATTCCGCAGGTCTCGACCCTGAACGCCCTGGGCACCATCCCGACCGACGCGCCCGGCATGCTGGGCATGCTGGGCATGCACGGCGCCCGCGCCGCCAATCATGCGGTTCAGGACAGCGATCTGCTGATCGTCTTCGGCGCCCGGTTCGACGACCGCGCGACCGGCAAGCTGGCCGAGTTCGCGCCGAACGCCCGGATCGTCCATTTCGACATCGACGCCTCGGAAGTCGACAAGCTGCGGGCGGCCAATGTCGCCGTCGTCGGCGAGCTGCGCGAAGGCGTCGAGGCCCTGACGCAGCGGATGCGCGCGGGCGCGGCGCTGGACATTCATGGCTGGGCTGACGACTGCGCGCGCGCGGCCGAATCCGGCGCGCACCGCTATGACGCGCCGGGCGAGGGCGTCTATGCCCCGGCTTTGCTGAAGGAAGTGTCCGAAGCGGCCGGCGATGATTTCGTCGCCGCCTGCGACGTGGGCCAACACCAGATGTGGGCCGCCATGCACTGTCGCTTCTCGCGGCCCGAAGCTCACATCACCTCGGGCGGCCTGGGGGCAATGGGGTTCGGCCTGCCCGCCGGCATCGGCGCCAAGCTGGCCGATCCGTCGGCGACGGTCGTCACCATCGCCGGCGACGGCGGCTTCATGATGAACATCCAGGAGCTGGCGACGCTGAAGCGTTACGGCATCCCGCTGAAAATCGTGCTGATCGATAACTCCAGCCTGGGCCTGGTGCGCCAGTGGCAGGAGCTGTTCTTCGCCGAGAACTATTCCGAGATCGACCTGTCCGACAATCCGGACTTCGTGAAGGTGGCCGAGGCCTTTGGCATCGAGGCCTTCCGTATCGATCGCCGCAATCAGGTGTCGGACGGCATCCAGCGCCTGCTGGCCGCCGAAGGCCCCTGCCTGGCCCATGTGGTCATCGATCCCCGAGACAATGTCTGGCCGCTGGTTCCGCCGGGCAAGAGCAACGCCGAAATGATGGAGGGCTCCTGAGATGAGCGACACGATCCACATCCAGATCGACCGTGCGGACGGTTCGCTTCAGCGTCTCATCGGCCTGGTGGAGCGCCGGGGCTTCCACATCGACGGCATGAGCATGGCTGACGAGGGAACCTTCCGCCGTATCGCCCTGACCGTGCGCGGCCGCGACGCCGGTCGGTGCATGGAGAACCTGGGCCGCCAGATCGACCGCCTGTTCGGCGTGCGCCGCATCGGCAACGACATTATTCAATCCGAGGCCGCGTAATGACCGCCGAAAAAGTACGAGTATCCGGCGTATCCCGAACTGAGGAGATCGCCGCCGATCCCAACCGCGTCATCGTGTTCGACACGACGATGCGGGACGGGGAACAGGCCCCCGGCTTCTCCATGAGCGCCCAAGCCAAGCTGAAGATGGCCCAGGTCCTTAAGGACCTGGGCGTCGACGTTATCGAGGCCGGGTTCGCCGCCGCCTCGCCGGGCGACGAAGACTGCATCCGCCGCGTGGCCGGCGAGATCGAGGGGCCGGTCTTCTGCTCCCTGTCGCGCGCCAACGAAAAGGACATCGACGCCACTTTCCGCGCCCTGCAGCCGGCGCCCAAGTCGCATCGTCGCTGCCACACCTTCATCGGCACCAGCCCGATCCACCGCACGGCCAAGCTGAAGATGTCGACCAACGAGGTTCTGGCCACGGCCGTCCGCTCGGTCGAATACGCCGTAAGCCTGTTCGACGACGTCGAGTTCTCGGCCGAGGACGCCTTCCGCACCGAGCCGGAGTTCCTGGCCGATGTGCTGGAGGCCGCCGCAGACGCCGGCGCCCGGACCCTGAACGTGCCCGACACCGTCGGCTATGCGACCCCGGAAGAGGTGCGCGAGACCTTCCGCGCCCTGGCGGCGCGCATTCACAAGCGCCATCCGCACGTGATCTTCTCGGCCCACTGCCACGACGACCTGGGCATGGCGGTCGCCAACTCCCTGGCCGCGATCGAAGGCGGCGCGCGTCAGGTCGAGGGTGCGATCAACGGCATCGGCGAACGCGCCGGCAACGCCTCGATTGAAGAAGTCATCATGGCCCTGAAGGTCCGCGAGGACCGTTACGGCGTCACCACCGGCGCCGACAGCCGCCACCTGGTTCGCGCCTCCAAGATCCTGTGCGAGATCACCGAGACGGTCATCGCCCGCAACAAGTCCGTGGTCGGCATCAACGCCTTCGCACACGAGGCGGGCATCCATCAGCACGGCATGCTGGCCGACAGCCGCACCTATGAGATCATGCGGCCCCAGGACGTGGGCTTCGAGGGCAGCTGGTTCGTTCTGGGCAAACATTCGGGCCGTCACGCCATCGCCAAGCGCGCCGAAACCATCGGCCGTCCCATCGAAGGCGAACGCCTGGCGGCCGTGGTGGCCGGCTTTAAGCAGCGCGCCGATCAGATCGGCGAGATCAGCGACGCCGAACTGATCGCCATCATCGACCGGGTCGACGGCGTTGAGGAGACGGTGGCCCAGTATGCGTAGGTTTGATTTCCGCTCATCCCCGCGAAAGCGGGGACCCAGTGCTTTCGCGAGGCGCTGTGCGGGGGATCGCCGCCGGGACATGACGGGTGACGCCTGTCGCCCACAGAACTGGGTTCCCGCTTTCGCGGGGATGAGCGGAGAGGGATGATGGCCCGCACCCTGTTCGACAAGGTCTGGGACGCCCATGTCGTCCGGTCGGAAACGGCCGATACGCCGGGCGTGCTGTATATCGATCTGCACTTGGTCCACGAAGTCACCAGCCCCCAGGCCTTCAGCGAGATCGAGGCGCGCGGCCTGAAGGTGCGGCGTCCCGACCGGACCTATGCGACTCTGGACCATTCGACCCCGACCCTGCCGGCGGGGCTGAACGGGCTGAAGCCCTATGTCACGGCCCAGGCCGAGGCCCAGGTTCATCGGCTTGAGAAGAACTGCGCCGCCCACGGGGTGCCCCTGGCGGGTTGGGACTCCGACGACCGCGGCGTGGTCCATGTGATGGGGCCGGAACTGGGCCTGACCCAGCCGGGCATGACCGTGGTCTGCGGCGACAGCCACACCGCCACGCATGGCGCGTTCGGGGCTTTGGCCTTCGGCATCGGCACCTCGGAGGTCGGCCATGTGCTGGCGACCCAATGCCTGTTGCAGCGCAAGGCCAAGGCCATGCGGGTGACGGTGGACGGGCGGCTGCAGCCCGGCGTCTCGGGCAAGGATGTCGCCCTGGCCGTCATCGCCGCCATCGGATTCGGCGGCGGCACCGGCTATGTCATCGAATACGCCGGCGAGGCGGTGCGGTCGCTGGACATGGAAGGGCGGATGACCCTGTGCAACATGTCCATCGAGGCCGGCGCCCGCGCGGGCATGATCGCTCCGGACCAGACCACCATCGACTGGCTGCGCGGCCGGAAACACGTGCCCGCCGACTATGAGGCGGCGACGGCCGAATGGCTGAAGCTGGCCACGGATCCGGGTGCGACCTTCGACAAGGAAGTGGCCATCGACGGCGACGCCATCCGTCCGATGGCGACCTGGGGCACGACCCCCGACGCGGGCGCGCCGATCGGCACGCCCGTGCCGCAACCCCAGTCGGACTCCGACCGCAAGGCCATCGCCTATATGGGCTTCACCGCCGGCGAGGCGACGACCAGCCAGCCGGTGGACGTGGTCTTCATCGGCTCCTGCACCAACGGCCGTCTGCCCGACCTGCGCGCTGCCGCCGAGGTGCTGCGGGGCCGCAAGGTCAAGCCGGGCCTGCGCATGCTGGTGGTGCCGGGTTCCGAGGCCGTACGGCGCGACGCCGAGGCGGAAGGCCTGCACGAGGTCTTCATCGCCGCGGGCGCCGAATGGCGTATTCCGGGCTGTTCGATGTGTATCGCCATGAACGGGGATTTCGTCGCGCCGGGTCAGCTGGCCGTCTCGACTTCCAACCGCAATTTCGAAGGCCGCCAGGGCAAGGACGCCCGCACCATCCTGGCCAGTCCGGCGACGGCGGCGGCGACGGCGGTGGCCGGGGTGCTGACCGATCCGCGCGTCTATCTGCAGGAGGCGGCCGATGCGTAGCTTCACCGCCTCCCGCTCATCCCCGCGAAAGCGGGGACCCAGTGCTTTCGTGAAGCACAATGCGCGGGATGGCCGCCAAGGCGTGACCGGCGACAGGCGTCGCCCACAGAACTGGGTCCCCGCTTTCGCGGGGATGAGCGGAGAAGAGAATGTCTGAGCCCTTCCAGGTCCTGACCTCGAAAACCGTGACCCTGAGTCAGGCCAATATCGACACCGACCAGATCATCCCCGCGCGCTTCCTGACCACGACCTCTCGCGAGGGGCTGGGCAAGGCCGCCTTCTACGACTGGCGCTATGAGGCCGACGGGTCGGAGAAGCCCGAGGCCATCCTGAACCGGATCGATCCCAGCGAGCATCGCATCCTGCTGGCGGGCAAGAATTTCGCCTGTGGTTCGTCGCGCGAACACGCCCCCTGGGCCCTGTACGACTATGGGTTCCGCGCAGTGATCTCGACCGAGATCGCTGACATTTTTACATCTAACGCGTTGAAAAACGGCCTGCTGCCGATCGTCGTCAGCCAGGCGGTGTGGGACGATCTGGCGTCGCAACCGGATCAGCCGGTCACGATCGACCTCCAGGCCAACCAGATCCGACGCGGCAATGCCCAGCCCGTGCCGTTCGAGGTCGAATCCTTCGCGCGCGAATGCCTGTTGAACGGGGTGGACACCCTGGGCTGGCTGCAAGCAAACATGCCTGAGATCGAAGCCTACGAGCGATCGAGAGAGACCGTCTGATGACCCACGCCGCCCCCAAGACCTACAACATCGTCCTGCTGCCCGGCGACGGCGTCGGACCGGAAGTGACGCGCGCCGCGCTCGACGTACTGGCCGTCATCGGCGACTTCTACGGCCATGATTTCCAATTCTCCGAACACCTGATCGGCGGCGCGGCCATCGACGAGACGGGCGAGCCTTTGCCTGAGGCCACGCGCGCCGCCTGCGTCGCGTCCGACGCCGTCCTGCTGGGCGCGGTCGGGGGGCCGAAATGGGATGGCGGCAAGCGCCGTCCGGAAGAAGGCCTGTTGGCGATCCGCAAGGCCATGGGCCTGTTCGCCAATCTGCGTCCGCTCCAGGTGTCGCCGGTGCTGGCCCATCGGTCGCCGCTGAAGAAGGAGATCGTCGAGGGCGTCGATCTGATCGTCTTCCGCGAACTGACGGGCGGTGTCTATTTCGGCGAGAAAACCCGCACCGCCGACCGCGCCACCGACCTGTGCGAATACACGGTGCCGGAGATCGAGCGCGTCACCCGCGCCGCCTTCCAGACCGCGCGTCAGCGACGGGGCAAGGTGACCTCGGTCGACAAGGCCAATGTCATGGAGACCAGCCGCCTGTGGCGCGAGGTGGTCACCCGCATCCACGCCGAGGAATTCCCCGAGATCGAGCTGGAGCATGCCCTGGTCGATTCCATGGCCATGCACCTGATCCGCAAGCCGCGCGAATACGACGTCATCCTGACCGAGAACATGTTCGGCGACATCCTGTCGGACGAGATTTCGGTGCTGGGCGGCTCCATCGGCCTGTTGCCTTCGGCGTCGCTGGGCGCGGGCGGTCCGGGACTGTTCGAGCCGATCCACGGCTCTGCGCCGGACATCGCCGGACAGGATCTGGCCAATCCGGTCGGGACGATCCTGTCGGCGGCCCTGCTGCTGCGTCACAGCCTGAAGCTGGAGGATGAGGCCGATTCCATCGAGGCCGCTGTTGCGGCTGTCCTCGCCGCCGGCGCCATGACGGCGGATCTGGGCGGGGCGCTGGGCACCCGGGCCGCGACGGAGGCGGTGATCGACGCCATTCGCGCCATCCACTGGGCGGCGGCGCACCGTGTGCAGATGCACTGGGCCTGAAGCACATCGGGCGGAAACGGTCCTAAACGACCGGCGAATTTCCTGCCTCTCAACCTTGGCTGTTGAGACACGAAACTGACCTACGAAGCGCATGAACTGCACAGTTCATGCGCTTCATGCTTTTTAATGTGTGACCGTTGCAAGAAAGTTGCACCGGCGGCGGTGAATCCCCTTGCGTGTTTCGCGATTGCAGTAAAACCTTCGCAACTGCGAGATTGCATAGGGGGTACTAGCTCATGTCGCGGACAACGAACCGACTTATGGGGGCCGCAGGGCTCCTTCTTCCAACACTCTGCCTTATGGCCGCCGGAGCGGCCAATGCGCAGGACGCTGCGCCTGCGCTGCTGGGCCACCAGGCTGCGCTGGAACTGGATAGCGCCGGCACGTCGTGGCTGGGCACATCCACCGCCCTGGTTCTGCTGATGACCCTCCCCGGTCTGGCGCTGTTCTACGGCGGCATGGTGCGCAAGAAGAACGTCATCGCCACCATCACCCAGTCCGTCGGCGTGTTCGCCGTGGTGTCGCTGGTGTGGTTCATCGCCGGCTACAGCCTGGCCTTCGGCGCCAACGGCAATACGGCGCTTCAGCCCTATATCGGCGGCCTGGACATGCTGTTCCTGAACGGCGTGTCGTTGCAAACCGCCAACGCCCTGCTGCCGGGCATTCCCGAGTTTCTGTTCATCTCCTTCCAGATGACCTTCGCCATCATCACGCCTGCGCTGGTGACCGGCGCCTTCGCCGAGCGGATGAAATATTCGGCTTTGCTGCTGTTCACCGCCCTGTGGTCGCTGCTGGTCTATGCGCCCATCTGCCACTGGGTTTGGGGCGGCGGCTTCCTGGGTAGCGCCGGCGTACTGGACTTCGCCGGCGGCGCCGTCGTTCACGTCAACTCGGGTGTCGCGGGTCTAGTCTGCGCCATCTTCCTGGGTCGTCGCAAAGGCTATGGCATCGAGCCGATCCTGGCGCACAATCCGGTCCTGACCATGATCGGCGCCTCGCTGCTGCTGGTGGGCTGGATCGGGTTCAACGCCGGTTCGGCGGGCGCCGCCAACGACCTGATGGGCGTGGCGCTGCTGAACACCATCCTGGCCGCCGCCGCCGGCGCCCTGACCTGGAAGATCGTCGAATATATCGAGAAGAAGAAGGTCTCGCTGGTCGGCATGCTGTCGGGCGTCGTCGCGGGTCTGGTCGCGATCACCCCGGCGGCCGGCTTCGTCGATCCCAAGGGCGCGGTCATCATCGGCCTGATCGCCGGCCCGGTCTGCTACGCCTCGTCGGTGTGGATCAAGAAGCTGCTGCGCTACGACGACAGTCTGGACGCCTTCGGAATCCACGGCGCAGGCGGCCTGATCGGCGCCCTGCTGACCGGCGTGTTCGCCACGACCGCGATCAACAGCCTGTCGGAAGGTGCCAACGTCGGCGCCCAGGCGCTGGGTCTGCTGTGGACCATCGTCTACAGCGCCGTCGGCACCCTGATCATCCTGTTCATCTGCAAGTTCACCACGGGCCTGCGCGTGAGCGAGGCGGAAGAAGCCGCCGGTCTGGACACCTCGCTCCACGGCGAAGCGCTGGAACACTGACGGAGAGCGGGCGCGGCTCCCGAACCCCGCGCCCGACTTTTCCGACCTCGAACAGAACAAGCATAACAAGGGGATAGACTATGAAGAAGACCACCATCCGCGCGGCCGCCGCCGCAACGCTCGCCCTGGGTCTGATCGGCCTCGCCGCGCCGGCCTCGGCCCAGAGCACCGTCGATGTCGCCTGGAACGTCGGCGTCGTCAGCGACTATGTGTTCCGCGGCTTCAGCCAGACCGGCGAGGATCCCGCCATCCAGGGCGGCGTCGATCTGACCTCGGGCAGCTTCTACGGCGGCGCCTGGGCCTCGAACGTCGATTTCGGCGATGACACCGATGCTGAGTTCGACATCTACGGCGGCTATCGCACTGAGGCCGGCGGCTTCGCGCTCGATTTCGGCGTGATCGGCTATCTGTACGCCGGCGCGCCGGACGGGGCCGACTATAACTATGCGGAGTTCAAGGCGGCCGCATCGCGCGCTGTCGGACCCGCCACCATCGGCGCCGCCGTCTATTATTCGCCTGACTTCTTCGGCGCGGACGAGGCCGCCACCTATGCCGAAATCAACGGGGCCTTCAGCCCGGCTGACAAGTGGACGATCTCGGGCGCTGTCGGCCAACAGTGGCTGGACGTCACCGACGACTATGCGACCTGGAACGCCGGGGTCGCCTACGCCCTGACCGACAACCTGGCCATCGACGTCCGTTACCACGACACCGATGTGAAGGGCGTTGACGGAGCCTACGATCGGGTGGTCGCAGGTATTAAGCTGACCTTCTGATCCCAGATCTATCGGTGATC
Organism: Brevundimonas sp. TWP2-1; assembly: GCF_049897645.1. Lineage (NCBI taxonomy): Bacteria > Pseudomonadati > Pseudomonadota > Alphaproteobacteria > Caulobacterales > Caulobacteraceae > Brevundimonas > Brevundimonas sp. TWP2-1. The sequence continues at coordinate 1,589,832 of NZ_JAFCWR010000001.1, read as the reverse complement.
TAAGAATGAGGCCCCGGAGAGCGATCTCCGGGGCCTTTTTCATCAGCGGGCGTAACGGTCGTGGACGGGGTCGTAGCTGTCCCAGACCTTGCCGTCGGCCAGCGACCGCAGCAGTTTCAGATATTCGGCATGGGTCCAGGCCAGGGGCGTGGCCGAATCCGTATTCTGACCCAGGGCGTAGGCCTTGGTCGTCGGATCGCCCACGCCGTCCCAGACCTGTTCGGCCAGCATCAGCCCGTCATTGGCGAACCGCTCCATACCGCGCACATAGGTCTGGCGGATGGCGGCGATGTCGGCCGCCGAGGGGGCGCCGTTCACACTGACGCGGGCCAGTTCATAGTGACCGCGTTCGCCGGTGAAGAAGGGCCAGACCCGGCCGCGTTGACCAGGGCTCATCTCGCCGCCGACGCCGTAGTTGGCGCCCGTCAGGTGATCCTCGCCATAGCCATCGACGCCGTAACGCCGCCAGCCCGGCGTCTTGTCGCCCTCGGGACCGAAGTCGTAGCGGACCCGATACAGCGGCTCCAGCGACTGGTCGTCATAGACGGGCAGGGTGGACAGGATGTGCGGATCGTCGGCCTTGCGCACGCCGTAGCGGACCAGTTCCAGGAAGCCGCCATCCACGACCCGATCCTCGGCCGGAGCGATCTGGCCGTTGGCGGCGCCGATCGGGGCCTTGTCGTTCGGGTTCTCGTTCTGGGTGATGCGAATGTAATAGCGGCCGTCGCCGAAGTCGCCGTTGGTGGTGAACATCCGGTCTTCGATCTTGGACGCATAGCTGTCGGCGGCGATCTGATACCTCGTCGCGCCCGTCGCATCGCCCGAGGCGCGCGCCATTTCGGCCGCGACCGTCAGGCCGGCGACCACGGCGGCGGTCGATGACGGCGAATAGCCCTGCTGCTCTTCCCAGCGTTCCTGCTGGGTGAAGGGCGGCTTGATCTCGGCTTCGTTCCACAACAAGCCGATCTTGCCGCCGCCCACCAGGAAGTCGGCGGCCGGTTTCAGCATGGCGTTGTAGTGCTCGGTCATCTGGGCGTCCGACAGCCAGCCCATCTTCCACAGACGATAGCCCAGCATGATCGGCATGGCGGTCTGGTCCAACTGGACCGCGACCCATTCCAGTTCGCCGTCGACATGGGTCTTCTGCAGGAACCAGCCGCCGACGCCGGTATTGCCCGGCGTGTTCGGACCGACCTGGACCTGGGGCAGATAGTTGAAGGCCGCCAGCGGCGTCTCCTTGTCGCCCAGGGCCGCCAGGGCCATGGCCACCTGATAGAAGTCACGCGGCCAGACGGCCTTGTAGCCGGTCGAGGACTTGGACGCGTCCACCGTGTCGCCCCAGGGGTTGGACAGGGACGCGATCAGGGCGCCGGCGTGGGCGCGGTCTTCCTGCACCTTCAGCATCAGGGCCGAGGCATAGGCCAGCTTGCCGCCGTCGGTCGCCTGTTCGGCGATGCGCGGCAGTTCGGTGAGAGAGCCGACATAGTCTTCCCAGCCGACGCGCTCGCCCTCGCCGTTGAAGCGGGCCAGCACCTCGTCCAGACCGGTCGCGAACGAACCGTCCGCCGCCGCCCGCGCTTCGGCCTCGCTGTCGCCGAAGCCGATGACGAAGTCGCGCGTGATCCGGCTGCTTTGGCGCAGTCGCGGCAGGGCGCCGGTCATCATTGTGTTGCCGGCCTGATCGCCGGTGGAGGCGTAGGTCCAGTCCAGCTTGCCGTCCGTCAGGTCCGTCAGACCGTCCGAGGCGCCGACGAAGCCGACACTGGCCTTTTCGAAGGCCTCGGTGGGCTTCAGGAACAGGTGGGTATCGCCTTCCCAGGCGTGGAATCCATCTCGCGTGACCTGGCCACGGTCATCGACGCCAGTGTTAGCGATGTGCGGTTCCAGCATCAGATAGGGCGTCACATCGCCCTTCAGCGCCGTGATGGTGACCCGCAGCACCAGGGCGTTGCGGTCGGGATCGCTGAAGATCTGCTTGTCGATCTGGAAGCGGCCGTTCTTGTCCTGTGTCGTGACGCGATAGGCCGGCGAGAGCGGACGCCCCCGCGCGTCGACGTGCAGATATTCGGTGCGGCTGGTGGTGTCGTCGCCTTCGACGACCAGACCGTCCTGGGTCACGCCGGCGAATCGCAGGGCCTTGATCTGGGCCTCGTGGATCAGCCCGTACATGGTTTCGGTCAGGACGCCGTCGGCGATGGAATACCAGACCTTGGACACAGCCCCGGTCGGGCCGCCGTCGCGATACTGGCCATCCACATAGGCTTCGTAGGACGCGCCCGCGCCGGTCTTGGCGGCGCTGGACCAGACGGGCGGCGCGCCGGGCGCGCCGGGGGCGACGCCTGATTGGGCGCTCGCGGCGGAAGCGAGGGCCAGGCCGGCGGCGCCGGCGAGGCAGAAGGTACGGAAGTGACGCATTGTGGTCCTCACGGGTTGCGCGTGGGGGCGGGGGAAAGAAGGAAGGTCAAAGGCACGTCCAGGCGCTGGTTCCAGGACGCTTCATTGTGCTGGGCGCCGGGGAAGACCAGGCTGCGGAAGTCGCCGGGGCCATATCCGCGACGGCGGAAAGTTTGGTCCACCTGGGTCTGGAAGACGGCGTAGAATTGATCCAGCGTCTCGTCGCCCCGGTCGAAATAGAAGCGGTGGTCGCCCGGCTCGGGCAGGCCGCGTTCGATCACGCCGGTCCAGGCCGCGACCAGACGTTCGCGCCAGTCGTCCAGCGCCGCGCCAGGCTCAAGCCCTTCGACCTTCAGCGGCCAATGGGTGGACAAACAGGCGGCGGCGGAAAAGACCTGCGGCCGCTTCATTACCGCATACATGGAGATCAGGCCGCCCATGCTGGAGCCGGCGATCATCGTATCCTGCGGCCCGCTGAGGGTGCGATAGGCGCCGTCGATTAAGGGCTTCAGCTCCTCGACCAGGAACCGCAGATAGGCGTCGGACAAGGACGGGCCGCCGTAGATGGCCTGGACCTCATTGCGCATGTCGGCGGTAAGGGCGGCGATCAGGTCGGCGGGGACATATTCCCGCAGCCTCAGATCGGTGTTCCAGATCCCCACCACGATTGGGGCCCGGACCTGACCGCTCGCGATCAGCCGCGTCAGATGCTCGTCCACGCCCCATTCGCCGAAGTTGGCCGTGGCCGGATCGAACAGGTTCTGGCCGTCATGCATATAGAGGACGGGCCAGGCGGCGTCGGACGCTTCGTATCCCGGCGGCAGCCAGACCGAGACGTTGCGCGCCTTTACATGGGCCGACGCGACCGCCTCATGCCGCACCAACCGCCCGCCCGCGATAACGCCCTCGGCGCGCGCCGCGCCGGCGAAGGGCAGGGCGGTCAGAAGGGCGAGAAGACCGCGCCGGTTCATGCTCGGTGCTCCTTGACCATCAGCGCACTCGCGGCGGCCAGCACGAAGGAGACGGCGCCTAGGACCAGGGCCCAGATGGCCTGGCCGTCGAACAGGGTCTTCAGGATCAGGCCAAGGACGGTGGCGGCCAGCAGCTGGGGCACGACGATGAAGATGTTGAAGACGCCCATATAGACGCCCATCTTCCGGTCCGGCACCGCCGCCGACAGGATGGCGTAGGGCATGGAGACGATCGACGCCCAGGCGAAGCCGACACCGATCATCGGCAGCCACAGCAGGCCCGGCTCGCGGATGACGAAGACCCCGAACAGGCCCGCCGCGCCCAGCAACAGCATCAAGGCGTGGGTGGCCTTGCGGCCGATGCGCTTGGCGAGAACCGGCAGGGTGAAGGCCGCCAGGGCCGCCACGCCGTTATAGACCCCGAACAGAACCCCGACCCAGTCGGCGCCGGTAGCATAGGCGGCCGAGGTCGTGTCGGTCGTGCCGTAATGGACGCTGGTCACGGCCGCAGTGGTGTAGATCCACATGGCGAACAGGGCGAACCAGCTGAAGAACTGAACGATCGCCAGGCCGCGCATCGTCTCGGGCATGCGGAAGATGTCGTTCAGGATCTCTGTTGCGGCGTTGACGATGCGGCGGCGCTGCATCATGCCGACGGCCATCTGAAGCAGGCCGAAACCGGCGAAGAAGCCGGCCAGGACCAGCAGTTCCTTTTCCAAATCCAGCACTGAAATCAGCACGAAGCCTAGTCCGCCCAGGACGGCGCAGACCAGGCCGGAAGTCATCCAGCCCTGAACGCTGCGCGCCGGCGCCTCGGGGCCGTCATCAACGGGTGCGCCTAGCGCTTCCTGCTTGGCGCGTTCGAAGGCAGCGATCTGTTCGGGGCTGTATTCCCTGGTGCTCAGCACGGTCCACAGGACGGCTGCGAACAGGCCGGCCGCGCCGACATAGAAGGCGATCTTGACCGACAGGGGCACGACGCCGGCCTCCGCCGTCGAGGCGATGTTTAAGACGTTGGACAGCAGCCACGGCAGGGTCGAGGCGAAGACCGCCCCGGCGCCGATGAAGAAGCTCTGCATCGCATAGCCGGCGGTGCGCTGCTCCTCCGGCAGATTGTCGCCGACGAAGGCGCGGAACGGCTCCATGGTGATGTTGATCGAGGCGTCCATGATCCACAGCATGGCTGCGGCGAACCACAGGCTGGGGCTGTTGGGCATGGCGATCAGGGCCAGGGTGGTCAGTATGGCCCCGATCAGGAAATAGGGGCGACGTCGCCCGAACCGGGTCCAGGTCTTGTCGCTGAAATGGCCGATGATCGGCTGGACCAGCAGGCCGGTCAGCGGAGCGGCGATCCAGAGGATGGCCAGCGAATCCACCTCGGCGCCCAGGGTCTGGAAGATGCGGCTGGTGTTGGCGTTCTGCAGGCCGAAGCCGATCTGGATGCCGAAGAAGCCGACGCACATGTTCCAGATCGCCAGGCCTGACAGGCGCGGGCGGTGGGCGAGCAGGCTCATGGACAGACACCCGATCCTTCTCCCCTCGGGGGAGAAGGTGGGCGGCGAAGCCGCTCGGATGAGGGGGCTGCCGGATGCGGATTTCGCGTCGGACGATCGGGGCGCGAAACCAACCCCCTCATCCGTCTCGCTCCGCGAGCCACCTTCTTCCCCGAGGGAAGAAGGAGATCATTGGCGATGCTCATCTCCGACGGCTCCGGCCCAGCGGTACGAAGCGGATCGCCTGACCGCCGCCGGGAGCCAGGGCCAGGGTCAGGACGTCGGCCGAGGTGACCTCGCGCTGTTCGATGACGATGTCCTCGCGTTTGCCTTTGTAGTCGGCCTCGGGGCCGTCGCGATAGATTTCGGCCCGATAGCGACGTCCGCTGTCCAGGAAGTCCAGCGGCGCGGACAGGACGCGCGGGTGCTCGTCGGTGACGGCGCCCAGGGCCCAGATGTCCGTGCCGCGTTCCTTGCGGGCGGTGACGACATAGTCGCCCATTTCGGCGGCCAGGGTGCGGCTCTCGTCCCAATCGACCGGCACGTCCTTGATGAATTGGAACGGGCCGGGATTGTTCTCGTAGTTGACCAGCAGGTCGGCCGCCATCTGGATCGGGCTGTAGATGACGACATAGAGGGCCAGCTGTTTGGCCCAGGTCGTCTGCACCCCGCCGGGGCTGCGCGTCTCCATGCCGAAGATGCCGGGGGTGTAGTCCATCGGTCCGGCCAGCAGGCGGGTGAAGACCAGGTTCGGCTCGTGCTCTGGCGGATTGCCGGGGTTGCCCCAGGCCGAATATTCCATGCCGCGCTGGCCTTCGCGGCTGATGATGTTGGGATAGGTGCGGCGCAGGCCCGTGTCCTTGAACGGCTCGTGGGCGTTGATCGCGACCTTGTGGCGGGCGCCGGCCTCGACGACCTTCATATGGTGCTGGGCCATCGCCTGACTTTCGTGCCAGGCCATGACCATCTGTCCATCCGGTCCGGCGACGCGCGCGCCCTGGGCGTCAGCCACATATCCGGTCTTCACCGAATGGACGCCGAGGCGTTCATACAGGGCCATCGCCGGTTCGAGCTGCTGCTCATAGTGGAAGGCGTTGCCGCCGGTCTCGTGGTGGCCGATCAGTTGCACACCCTTGGACCGGGCGTGGGCGCAGACCGCCTCGATGTCGAAATCGGGGTAGGATTCAGTGAAGCTGAAGTCCGAACCATTGGCGAACCACTGGCCGTCCCAGCCCTTGTTCCAGCCCTCGACCAGGACGCCGCCGAAGCCGTGCTGGGCCGCAAAGTCGATGTGCTTGATGGTGTTTTCGGTGGTCGCGCCATGCTTGGGACCGGCGTTCCAGCTCTTCAGCTCCAGGTGCATCTCCCACCAGACGCCGACGTATTTCATCGGCTTGAACCAGCTGACGTCGCCCAGCTTGTTGGGTTCGTTCAGGTTTAGGATCAGGCTGGAGTCGATCAGGCCCGACGCGCTGTCCGAGATCTGAAGCGTGCGCCACGGGGTGTTGAACGGGGCCTCGCGCACCACGGCGGCGTTGGTCAGACCGGGCGTCAGTTGGGCGCGGAAGTTCGTGCCCTCGGAGCGGCGCAGGTTCATGCCGGCGTAGTCGATGCAGGCGGCCTCGTGGATCGAGACGTGCAGGCCCGACTGGCCCTTGACCGTCATCGGGGTCTGGGCGCTGCCCACCGCGTCGATCGGCGTGCGGCTGTAGAGGTATTCCTCGCGGTTCCATTCCCAGGCTGGGCACCACAGGGCCTCGCCGTTTTCGGCCAGGTTGAACTCGGTGATTTCCGACCCGATGCGGACGGTCTTCAGCGCGGCCTGGTCCGGGAATTCGTAGCGGAAGCCCAGGCCGTCGTCATACAGGCGGAACACCACGTCCACGCGGCGTTGCAGGCCCGAACGCTCGGCATAGGCGACGCGCCATTCGTTGTAGTGGTTGCGGATCAGGCGGCGCTCGCCCCACGGCTGCTCCCACGTGTCGTCCACGGTGACCGGCTGGCCGGCGGTGATGGTCAGGCCGCGTTCGATGGCGGGGGCGTCGGTCAGCAGGAAACCCAACTTGGACGGGGCCACCACGACCCGGCCCTGGCGCAGAACCGAATACATCGGCCGGCCATCGTTGTCGGTGAAGGCCTCGACCGTCAGCATGCCGCCGGGCGAGCTGGCGCGGGCATGGGTCGGCGTGGTCTGGGCGCGCACGCCGGTCGCTCCAAAAGCCAGGATCGAAGCGCCGCCAAGGGCCAGGAAAGATCTGCGTTGCATCATGGGAACTCCGTTACGCCGCCTCTTGCCAACCGCCGCGAACGGTGGCTGAAATATTTGCAGAAAAATTTGCAGCGCCGAAACGCTGTTGTGAGGACCCGCGACCTTGAGCCGCAAGACAACCCGTCTGGAAGACATAGCCCGCCTGGCGGGGGTGTCCATCGCCACCGCCTCGCGCGCGCTGAACGACAGCCCCGCCGTCAACGACCGCACCAAACAGACGATCTGGAAGCTGGCGAAGGAACACGACTATCCGTTCCGCCGCCACATGCCCGCCGGCCCCATCGGCGCCCAGGGCACCATCGCCCTGGTCGTGCCGCGTCCGCAGGGGCGCGAAGGGCGCCTCAGCGATCCCTTCTTCCTGGAACTGCTGGCCGGGGTAGGCGAGGCTGCGCGCGAACGCGGCTGCGATCTGCTGATGAGCCATATCTCGCCCGCCAACTATGACGAGCTGTCGGGCGCGCTCAACACCAGCCGCGCGGACGGGGTGATCTTCCTGGGGCAGTCCAGCCTGCATTCGGCCTTCAACCGGCTGGTGGACGCCGACCATCGCTTCGTCGTCTGGGGCGCCGAACTGCCGGATCAGGACTATTGCTCCATCGGCTCGGACAATATCTCGGGCGGGCGTCGTGCGACCCTGCATCTGGCGCGGCTGGGGCGAAAGCGCATCGTCTTCCTGGGCGACCTGGATCCGCCCGAGTCGATGCAGCGGCATCGCGGCTATCTGGACGCCCTGGCCCAAGCCGGGCTGGCGGTCGAACCGGACCTGATCGTATCGGCCCATTTCGAGGTCGAATCGGCCGAGGCCACGGTGGACGCCCTGATCCGACGCGGCGTCGCCTTCGACGGGGTGGTGGCCGCCTCCGACCAGATCGCCCTGGGCGCCGTGCGCGCCCTGTTGCACGCCGGTATCGACGTGCCAAGCCAGGTCTCGGTCATCGGTTTCGACAATGTGCCGTTCAGCCGCTACTCGCGCCCGGCCCTGTCCACCATCGCCCAGGACACGATGAAGGCCGGCCGGCTGATGGTGTCCAAACTGCTGGACCACGGCGGCGCCGACGTCGGCGCCGGCCGGTCGGAGCGTGTGCCCACCGAGCTGATCGTGCGCGAGACCTGCGGCGGCTGAACCCATCCTCAGACCGCGAACAACAGGCCGGCGAGGGGCGACAGGGTCTGTCCGTCCGCCTCGGTCCAGTTGATCGCCTCAAGGCGACGCGCACCCGCAGGCGGCGTCCAGTCGATGGGAACGTGGCCCAGGTTGAAGACGCACAACAGGCGTTCACCGCCGTCAACGTGTTCGAAGCGGTGGAAGACAAGCAGATCTTGCGGTCCTTCGACCAGCTCCAGCCCGCCGGTGCGCAGCGCCGGGTGCGCATGACGCAGGGCGATGATGCGGCGGGCGACGTGCAGAACCGAGGTTGGATCGGCCTCCTGCGCGTCCACCGCCAGCGGCAGATGGCGCGGATCGACCGGCAGCCAGGGCTCGACCGTCGAGAAGCCGGCGTTGGGCGCCGACGCCACCCAGGGGATCGGCGTGCGGGCGCCGTCTCGGCCCAGGGTCAGGGGCCAGTTGGCGATCGCCTCGGGATCGACCAGCCGCTCGAACGGCACCTGGGCCTGGGGCAGGCCCAGTTCCTCCCCCTGATAGACGAAGACATTGCCGCGCAGGCACATCAGCAGCAGCAGGGCCATTTCCGAAAAGGCCTTCTCGTCGCGCCCTTGCGCCCAGCGGGACACCGCGCGCGGGGCATCGTGGTTCGAGAAGGTCCAGGACGGCCAGCCTTCACCTTGCTGGTCCGGCCACATGCTGTCGCCCAGGCCGATCAGCTCGCTCTTCAGCGTGTCGGCATACAGGTAGAGGAAGCCGTAGGCGGAATGCAGCCGGTCGTTCCCGGCGGTGAACGCCTTCATCTCGCGGTCGGCATGGTCGCCGCCGACCTCCGCCACCGTGAACCGGCCCTCGTAGCTGTCGGTCAGGGCGCGGACGCGGTTCAGGAAGCCGATGATGTCCGGGTGGGACTGGTTGTAGATCTTGTCCTGGAAGTCGAACGGGCGCGTCCGCTTCTTGCCGTCGGCGATCGGCGGATTGTCGCGCAGGGACGGGTCGTGGATGGCGAAGTTGATGGCGTCCAGGCGGAAGCCGTCCACGCCCTTGTCCAGCCAGAAGCGGGCCGCCGCGATCAGGGCGTCCTGCACCGCCGGGTTCCTGACGTTCAGCTGGGGCTGGGAGGCCAGGAAGTTGTGCATGTAGTACTGGCCGCGTCGCGCATCCCAGGTCCAGGCCGGGCCGCCGAACACCGACTGCCAGTTCGACGGCGGCGAGCCGTCCGGCTTGGCGTCGGCCCAGACATACCAGTCGGCGTGTTCGCCGTTTCGGCTGGCGCGGCTGTCGATGAACCAGGGGTGTTCGTCCGACGTGTGGGAAAAGACCTGATCGATGACGACCTTCAGGCCCAGGGCATGGGCGCGCGCGATCAGGGCGTCGAAGTCGGCGAGGTCGCCGAAGATCGGATCGACGTCGCAATAATCCGAGACGTCATAGCCGAAGTCCTTCATCGGCGAGGTGAAGAAGGGCGACAGCCAGATCCCGTCCACGCCCAGCGAGGCGACATGATCCAGATGCTCGGTGATCCCCTTCAGATCGCCGACGCCGTCGTTATTGGCGTCCGCGAAACTGCGCGGATAGATCTGGTACAGGACCGCCCCCCGCCACCATTCGTGAGCGAGGGCAGGGGCGGCGTCAGCCGTGGAAAGATCGAGAGGCTGGGCAGTCACGGGACGCTCTTGCAGACGAGGTAATCGAGGGGAGGGACGCGGACGGCGACACTGGCGGGCGCCGAGGACTGGACGGCGCAATCACCACGCAGACCCTGCCACCGAAGCGAGCCGGGCTCCACCTCGACCTGGGCGGCGACGGGCGTGGTCGAGGTGTTGAACAGGACCAGGATTTCACCGCCGTCCTCGCCCATGCGCGACAGGGCGAACAGGCCGGGTTTGTCGCCATAGGCGCGCACCACCTGACGGCCGCGTCGCAGGGCCGGTTCGGCGGCGCGGATGCGCGCCATTTCGGCGATGGCGCGATACAGCGGCGCGTCGGTCGAATAGGCCGGCTGGCGACCGCCGACCGGCGTCTCGTTCGCATAGACCGGGGTCTGGCTGGGCCACATGTCCTGGCGCGAGTTTCCGTATCCGCCGGCGCCGGCGAAACCCTGTTCGTCGCCGTAATAGAGGGTGGGCACGCCCCGGCTGAACATCATCAGAGCGTGAGCCAGGGCGATGCGCGACTGCAACTCTGCGTCGCTCGCATTTGGATTGGCCTGTTTCACGAAGAAGCCGACCCGGCCCATGTCGTGATTGCCCAGGAAGGTCGGCAGGATGGCGGCCGTGTCGGCACCCTTGTCGTAAATCGTGTCGGCGTCGAACAGCTTGGCCAGGGCGTCGGTCCCGACCTTGCCCGAGGCGGCGTCCACCGCCTGTTTCTGGAACGGGAAGTCCAGCACGGCCGGATAGCCGTCGACCCGCGTGAACCGCGCCGTCACGGCCGGGTCGGGATCATAGACCTCGCCGAAGATGTGGAAGTTGGGAATGCCCTTGGCCTCGGCGCGGGCGATCATGGCGGGGATGAAGGCCTGCCAAAACGCGGGGTTCACGTGGCGGGCGGTGTCGATGCGGAAGCCGTCGATGCCGTATTTGTCGATCCAGCCGCCGAAGACGTCGATCATGCCCTGGATCACGACCGGATCCTCGGTCAGCAGGTCGTCCAGACCGGCGAAGTCCCCGTCCAGCGAGCTTTCGCCCGAGAAGGTGCTCTCGCCCCGGTTGTGATAGTGGATCGGGTCATTCAGCCAAGCCGGAACCTTGGCGTTCTCCTCGTCGGCCGAAACGTACGGCGTATAGGCGTAGTCGGGCCGGGTCAGACGCGAGAAGTCGCGGCCGTCGAAGCCTTCGTTGATCGGCGCGCCATCGACGCCGCCCCGGCGGGTGTAGGGATAGTCGGCCCGGCTGCGATAGGCGCAACGCCCCTCGGGACATTCGCGATACTGGATCACGTCGGCGGTGTGGTTGGCGACGATGTCCAGATAGACCTTCATGCCCCGCGCATGGGCCGCCTCGACTAGGGCGCGCATCGCCGCCTCGTCGCCGAAGTGCGGATCGACGGCGGTGAAGTCGGTGATCCAATAGCCGTGGTGCGCCGCGCCGGTGTAGTTTCCGTGCGACTGGACCGGCTTGTTCTTGAAGACGGGCGCCAGCCAGACCGCGGTGGCGCCCAGGCCCTGGATATAGTCCAGCCGCTGGGTCACGCCCGCCAGGTCGCCGCCATGATAGAAATCGGTGTCGGCCGGGTCGAAGCCGCTCTTCAGCCGCTCGGCCGGATAGCCGCCGTGGTCGTTCGATGGATCGCCGTTGGCGAACCGATCCGGCAGCAGGAAATAGATCACCTCGTCCTGAGGCAGGCGCTGGCGCAGGTCGGTGAGGCTGTCGGCGCTGGCGTTGGAGGCGACCAGCAGGCTCGCTGCGGCCGCCATGGCGTGCAGTCCGTTTCGGACGGCGGTCCTCTTCCTCATAACGCTGGCTCCCTGCTGTCTGGAAAGTGCAAAGCTTTCCAGATCGATTTGCAAGATTTTGCAGCAATGGCCGGGCCTGTCAACGCGGGTTTAATTTGCTGCAATGCAGCGCAAGCGTCGCCGTTCGTTGCGCTAGGTCCAGTCTCCGGGGGCTTGAAGCGGCGCTGGGTGAGGGCCGAAATCAGGCGTCCACATTAACTGCTTGCAACCTTGCCAAAGATTTGCATATTTTTGCGACGGCTTCAGATCGCGACGCTCAGAATCGCGATCAGCCCCCAGGGAGGATGACCATGTTCCAACGTCTCAATCGGCGCGCGCGCCTGCTATCCGGCGTCGCCTTCGGCGCAGCCGCCATGATGTCGGTCGGCGCCGCGCACGCCCAGACCGCCGCAACCACGGCACAGGCCGACGATCAGGCGACGGAAGTCGGCGAAATCGTGGTCACCGGCATCCGCCGCTCCATCGAGGCGTCGATCAACGCCAAGGCCAACAACACCTCGATCGTCGAGGTCATCTCGTCGGAAGACATCGGCAAGCTGCCGGACGTCTCGATCGCCGAATCCCTGGCGCGCCTGCCCGGCGTGACGATGCAGCGCCTGGACGGCCGCAGCCAGGCGATCTCGATCCGGGGCCTGGGTCCCGACTTCACCACCGCACTGCTGAACGGGCGCGAGCTGGTCACCACCGGCGACAACCGCGGCGTCGAGTTCGACCAGTTCCCCGCCGAACTGCTGAGCAGCGTCGTCGTCTACAAGACCCCGGATGCGTCCCTGATTGGCCAGGGCCTGGGCGGCACCGTCGATCTGCGCACCGTGCGCCCGCTGGCCTATGGTCGTCAGGCCATCGCCCTGAACTACCGTCACGAGTGGAACGACATCGGCGCCCTGAACTCGGGCACGACCGACAAAGGCGACCGCTACACCATCTCCTACATCGACCAGTTCCTGGACGGCACCCTGGGCGTGGCCCTGGGCTACGCCCACATGAGCTCGCCCTATCAGTCCGAACGGTTCAACGCCTGGGGCTATCCGAACTACACCGACGGCAATCTGCTGACCGGCGGCGTCAAGCCCTATGTCATGTCGTCTGAGCTGGAGCGCGACGGCTATATGGGTGTGCTGGAATGGCGCCCGAACGACCGCATCCACTCCACGATCGACGCCTTCTATTCCGAATTCAAGAACACCCAGGTCCTGCGTGGCATCGAGTTCCCGCTGGCCTGGGGCGGTTCGTCGGGCGACTGTACGGTGAACGTGCCGTCGGCGGTATGCCGTCCCGCGCCGGCGCTGCGTCCTGGCTACACCGTCGAAGACGGCCTGATCGTCGCCGGCACCTGGGACAACATCAAGGGTGTCGTCCGCAACGACCTGAACAAGCGCGACAGCAACATCACATCGCTGGGCTGGAACACCGAGTTCATGCTCAACGACGACTGGTCGATGAACCTGGACCTCAGCTATTCGAAGGTCGAGCGTAACGACATCATTCTGGAAACCAACGCCGGCACGGGCCGCAACATCAACGGCGCCCTGGATAGCCTGGGCTTCGAGCTGACCGACGACGGCGTGACCCGTTTCACCAGCCGCCTGAACTATGCCGATCCGGCCCTGATCAAGATCACCAGCCCGCAAGGCTGGGGCGGCGACGTGATCCCCGAAGGCCAGGCCGGCTATATGAACACGCCCTCGATCGAGGACGAGATCAAGGCCGCCCGCTTCTCCGTCACGCGCGAACTGCACCAGAGCCCGTTCAAGTCGATCGATTTCGGCGTCAACTATACCGAACGCCAGAAGAGCTTCGTCAACGACCAGTTCTATCTCGGCGTCCCCGGCGGCGGCGACCTGATTGTGCCGACGGCCTTCCTGCTGGATCCGACCGATCTGGGCTACCTGGGTATTTCGCAGGTGCTGAGCTACGACGCTCTGGGCCTGGTCAACAGCGGCGCCCTGAACCGCATCCGCAACCCGAACGCCGACGTCACCGCCGGCAACTGGGAAGTCACCGAAAAGGTCTCGACGGCCTATATCCGCGCCAACATCGACCACAACCTGTTCGGCCGCGCCCTGACCGGCAACGTCGGCATGCAGTTCGTCTATACCGACCAGAGCTCTAACGGTTTCTCGGCGCGTCAGGTCGGGCCGGGCGTATCGGAGACGATCGCCGTCAACGGCGGGGCCGAATATCTGGAAATCCTGCCCAGCTCGAACTTCATCCTGGAAGTCGGCGACGACATGTTCGCGCGTATGGCCGTGGCCCGTACCCTGGCGCGTCCGCGTATGGACGACATGCGCGCCTCGCGGAACTTCAGCTACAACGCCGGCCTGGCTCAATCGACCGACATCAACCAGTCCCCGTGGGGCGGCGGCGGCGGCAATCCCGAACTGAAGCCTTTCATCGCCGACGTGATCGACCTGTCGTTCGAGAAGTATTTCGCCAACCGCAAGGGCTATGTCTCGCTGGCGGCCTTCTACAAACATCTGGAAAGCTACGTTTATAACCGCAACCAGATCGTCGATTTCACCGGCTATCCCATTGGCGTGATCTCGCCGACCAACCCCGAGCCGGCTCTGCGGCAAGGCCTGGTCGGCGCGCCCGACAACGGCGAAGGCGGCTGGATCAAGGGGCTGGAGTTCTCGATCTCGGCGCCGTTCGACATCTTCCATCCGGCGCTCGAAGGCTTCGGGGCGCAGTTCAGCGCCTCGACGACGGACAGCGAGGTCCAGCCCGATCCGACCCAGCCCCCGACCGCCCTGCCGGGCCTGTCGGAAAACGTGATCAACGGCTCTCTCTACTACGAACGCTACGGCTTCCAGTCGCGCGTTTCCGCCCGTCATCGCTCGGACTACCTGGGCGAGGTCGCCGGTTTCGGCAACGGCCGCACCCTGCGGTCGGTCGCGGCGGAGACCGTCGTTGACGCCCAGATCGGCTACGAGTTCCAGGCCGGTCCGCTGGAAGGTCTGTCGATCCTGGCCCAGGTCAACAACCTGACCGACGAGCCGTTCAAGACCTTCGAGAACGGCGATGAGCGCCGCACCATCGACTATCAGAGCTACGGCCGGACCTTCGCGGTCGGCATGAACTACAAGTTCTGATTTCCATCCCTCTCTTCTGAGCAAACTTGGGCCGCCGCGTTCGCGAGGCGGCCCTTTTCTTTGCTCGCGCCGTCGAATGACGGGAAAGTTTCGTTACAGAGCGTGCTTTTCGGCTGGACGCATGGAGCGCGATGTCGGAACCAAGCCTTGCGAGAACCGCGCGAGCACAGCGCGGCCGTTTTTGTTCACTGGGGGATCACATCCATGACCGTTCCGGACGCCGGAAAACGCCAGGGCGCGGGCCTGGCCTTCGCCTATGTCACCACGCTGTTCTTCGCCTGGGGCTTCGCCACCTCGCTGATCGATCCGCTGATCGCGGCGGTGAAGCGCGTGTTCGACCTGAACAACGCCGAGGCGTTCCTGACGACCTTCGCCTGGTTCATCGCCTATGGGCTGATGTCCCTGCCGGCCGCCTCGGTGCTGAGCAAACTGGGGTATAGCCGCTCGATCATCGGCGCCCTGATTGTGATGGTCGCGGGCTGTTTGATCGTGCCGGCCGCCACGGCCGCCGACTGGTATCCGGGCGTGCTGATCGCCCTGTTCGTCATCGCCTCGGGCGTGACCCTGTTGCAGGTGGCGGCCAATCCGCTGGTCGCCGAGCTGGGCAGTCCCAAGGGCGCGTCCAGCCGTCTGAATCTGTCCCAGGCCTTCAACTCGCTGGGCACGACGATCGGCCCGTGGCTGGGGTCGCACGTGCTGCTGACGGGCGGAGTCTTCGCCGCCGGCGCGGTCGTCACCGTCGCCACGCGCACGGAATCTCTGCGCAGCATCGACATGGCCTTCCTGGGCATGGGCTCCTTCTTTGCTCTGGTCGCCGTCTTCATCTTCACGGCGCGCAAGAAGATCAACGCCGCCGCCCCGGTCACGACCAACGCCGTCTCGCCGCTGAAGGCGCTGTCTTCGCCCTGGGCCGTCTTCGGCGCCCTGGCCATCTTCCTTTATGTAGGCTCGGAAGTCGCCATCGGCGGCATGCTGACCAACTTCCTGGAAAGCCCCGACATCCTGAACGCGCCCATCGAGACGGCGGGCAAGATGGTTGCCCTGTATTGGGGCGGCGCCATGGTCGGCCGCTTCATCGGCTCGGCCGTCCTGACCAAGGTTCGCCCCGGCGTCGTTCTGGCCTGCTGCACTGTCGCGGCGGCCGTCCTGTGCCTGATCGTGAGCCAGATCGGCGGCCCGACGGCGGCCTACGCCGTCCTGTCGATCGGTCTGTTCAACTCGATCATGTTCCCGACCATCTTCACCCTGACGCTGGAGCGGTCGACCGCGCCAACGTCGGCGACCTCGGGCCTGCTGGTCTTCGGCATCATCGGCGGCGCGCTTCTGCCTCAGGTCGCGGCGCACATCGCCGATGCGGCGGGCAGAATTCAGCCGGCCTTCATCGTACCGATGCTGGGCTATGTCGGTCTGACGGTCTTCGCCATCGCCTGCATCCGTACCAAGCCGCGGGCCGAGGTGAACACGACCGCCTCGCACTGAGACCGGTCGCCGGACAAGACAAAGGGCGCGGAGGGAAACCTCCGCGCCCTTCTTCATTTTCGGAATGTGATCAGCCGTCGATCAGGGCCTGAAGGATCGGCGCCAGCCGGTCGCGCATCTCTTCGCACTGGGCCGGCTCGATGTTGAAGCTGCCGCCGCCCAGCTCGCGGCTGACGGACATGCCCATGATGAAGCCAGCCAGCAGGCGCGCGCGCACCGTGGCGTCGGGTCCGCTGAGCCAGTCCTCCAGCGGGCCGAAGAAACGCTGGGTGCAGGTGGTCTGAACCATCTCCGCCGCCTTGGCCGAGCCGATGGAGCGCAGCATGATCGACATGCCCTTCAGCTTCTCTGCCTTCTTGGGCTCGAAGACGATCTCGTGCGCGACGCGCCGACCGAAGTCGGCCTTCTCGCCCTGCATCAGGGCGCTGCCGTCGCCGCAGCTGTCCAGCGCGGCCAGGAACAGGTCGTCCTTGGAGCCGAAGTATCGGCTGATCAGCGCAGCATCGACGCCCACGTCTCGCGCGATGTCGCGCATCCCCACGTCGTCATAGCTGTCTGCCGCGAATCTCTCACGCGCAGCATCGAGAATGGCCGTGCGGGTTGCGGCGGCGTTTCTCGGGCGTGGGCCGGGACATAACAAGGTGATGACACTCCACAGGTGAATAACCGTAGATCACATATGGCTTTGTCAACGCCTGTTGACAAGCGCCACGGCTCCGACCATTAAGTCACCACGCGTTGACAAGGCCGACTCCCCATCGGCCTCGGTCCGCACGACTGGGATTTTACCTCCGACAGGGAGATTGCGCAGATGCGCGGGCTGAAGATTGCGGCCGTATCCGTCATGGCGACGGGTGCGCTTTATGGTTGTTCCCCCAAGGCGGAAGCTCCGGCGCAAGGCGCGCCGCCTGTGACGGTGGCGACGCCGCTGAAGCAACAGGTCCGGGACTGGGACGAGTTCACGGGCCGCTTTGAGGCGGTCGAGAGCGTGGACGTGCGCGCCCGCGTCGGCGGCTATATCCAGGCGGTTCACTTCCGCGACGGCCAGATGGTCCAGCGCGGCCAACTGCTCTTCACCCTGGATCCGCGCCCGGCCCAGGCCGCCCTGGCCCAGGCTCAGGCCCAGGTCGCTCAGGCCCAGTCGCAGCTGTCGCTGGCCCGCGCCAACCTGGCCCGCAGCGAGACCCTTCTGGCCTCGCAGGCGGTGTCCAAGGCCGAATATGATTCCAACAAGGCCGCCGTCGATGCGGCGCAGGCCAATCTGGCCGCCGGAAACGCGGCCGTCCGCAACGCACGTCTGAACCTTGAATACACCCGCGTCACCGCGCCGACCTCGGGCCGCGTATCCGACCGTCGCGTTGATCCGGGCAATGTCATCGCCGGCGGTTCGTCGGCAGGCGACGTCCTGACCACCATCATCTCGGGCGGCCCGATCCACTTCGTCTTCGACGGTTCGGAAGCGGTGCTGCTGAAGTATCTGCGTGAGGGCGGCGCCAATCAGGGCGCGACCGTCAACGTCCGCCTGCAGGACGAGAGCACCTACAAGCACACCGGCCGTCTCGACTTCTCGGATAACGCGGTGGACACCGCTTCGGGCGTCATCCGCCTGCGCGCCATCCTGCCGAACGCCGACGGCTTCCTGCGCCCCGGCATGTTCGGCAGCGCCCAGGTCGCCGGCGCCGGCGCCTATGACGCCCTGCTGGTCCCGGATTCGGCCATCGGCACGGATCAGGCCCGCCGCACCGTCGCCGTGGTCAACGCCGACGGCACCGTGACGAACAAGGCCGTCCAGCTGGGCCCGATCGTCCAGGGTCTGCGCGTCGTCCGTTCGGGCCTGGCTCCGACCGACCGCGTCATCATCGCCGGCCTGCAACGCGCGGCCCAGCCGGGTTCGAAGGTCACACCCAAGAACGGTCAGATCCAGCCGGTCGCGGCCGATGCTTCGCAAGCGCCGGTCACCCAGGCGGCCCCGGCGTCCAGCGCCTCGTTCGCCAACTCCATTCCCGCTGGCTAAGCCATGAACATCTCCCGCTTCTTCATCGACCGGCCGATCTTCGCGGCCGTGATCGCGGTGGTGATCACCATCATCGGCATCGCCGCCTATCCGCTGCTGCCCCTGTCGCAGTATCCGGAGATCGCGCCGCCGACGATCACCATCAACGCCGCCTATCCCGGCGCCTCGGCCGAGACCCTGGCCGAGACCGTCGCCGCCCCCATCGAGCAGGAGGTGAACGGCGTCGAGAACATGCTCTACATCACCTCCTCGTCCACCTCGGACGGGGCGGTAGCGATCACCGTGACCTTCCAGCCCGGAACGGACCTCGATTCCGCGCAGGTGCTGGTTCAGAACCGGGTCGCCCTGGCCGAACCTCGCCTTCCCGAGGCGGTTCGTCAGACGGGCGTCGTGGTCAACAAGGCCGAGAGCGGCTTCCTGATGATCCTGGGGCTGACGTCGCCCGACGGCACCCTGGATAACGACTATGTCGGCAACTACGGCAACTCGACGCTGCGGGACCGCCTGCTTCGCATCGAAGGCGTGGGCGCGGTTCAGGTGTTCGGCGGCGGCAACTATTCGATGCGCGTCTGGATCGACCCGGCCAAGGCGGCCGAGCGCGGTCTGACGGGTTCCGAGATCGTCGCCGCCCTGCGCGCCCAGAACGTCCAGGCCGCCGCCGGCTCCATCGGCCAGCCGCCGTTCCCCAACAGCGCCGCCTCGTTCCAACTGCCGGTCCAGGTTCAGGGCCGTCTGACCGACCCCGAAGAATTCTCCAAGGTCATCCTCAAGACCGACGCCGAGGGGCGCGTCACCTATCTGCGCGACGTGGCGCGGATCGAACTCGGCGCCCAGGACTACGGCATCCGCGGCTTCTTCGACGGGCAACGCGGCGTCGGTCTGGCCATCGTGCAGCAGCCGGGCGCCAACGCGCTGGGCACCGCCGATCGGGTCCTGGCCGAGGTCGAGGCCGTCAAGGCCGAACTGCCGGCCGGCATGGCCATCTCTGTGCCTTACAACCCGACCGAATTCGTCGCCTCCTCGGTGGAATCCGTCCAGCACACCGTGCTGGAAGCTATCATTCTGGTCGTCATCGTCGTCCTGGTCTTCCTGCAAAGCTGGCGTGCGGCGATCATCCCGATCATCGCCATTCCGGTGTCCCTGGTCGGCGCCTTCGCGGTGCAGCTGGCGCTGGGCTATTCGATCAACTCCCTGTCCCTGTTCGCCCTCGTCCTCGCGGTCGGCATCGTCGTCGATGACGCCATCGTGGTGGTCGAGAACGTGGAGCGGGCCATCAGCGAAGGCCTCAGTCCCAAGGAGGCCGCCTATCGATCGATGCAGGAGGTTTCAGGCGCCCTGATCGCCATCGGCCTGGTGCTGGTGTCGGTGTTCGTGCCGACCATGTTCGTGCCGGGCATTCCGGGCATTTTCTACCGCCAGTTCGCGGTGGTCATCGCCTCGGCCTCGATCATCTCGCTGTTCATATCCCTGACGCTTTCGCCGGCCATGGCCGCCCTGCTGCTCAAGCCGCACAAGAAGGACCACGAGCATGCCCGCAAGCCGGGCGTCCTGGGCACGGTCGTCTATTACGCCGGCTGGGCGGGGCGTAAGTTCAACGAAGGCTTCGACTGGCTGTCGGACCGTTACGGCCGCCTGACGGCGCGTCTGGTGCGCACGGTCGGTCTGGTGCTTATCATCTATGCCGGTCTGCTGGGTCTGACGGCCTGGCGCCTGATCGACACGCCCTCGGGCTTCATTCCCGAGCAGGATCAAGGCTTCCTGATCGGCGTCATCCAACTGCCGGCCGGCGCTTCGCTGGATCGCACCCAGGCGGTGATGGAACGCGCCAGCAAGATCATCCAGGACACGCCCGGCGTGGATGGCACCGTGGCCTTCGCCGGCCTGGATGGCTCCAGCTTCTCGTTCGGCTCCAATGCCGCCACCATCTTCGTGCGTCTGAACGCGTTCGAGGATCGCACCAAGGAAGAGGCCGCCACGGCCCTGGCCGGGGCCATCACCCAGGCCACCGGTCAGATCGAGGACGCGCAGATCTTCGTCATCGCCCCCCCGGCGGTGCAGGGTCTGGGCACCGGCAACGGCTTCTCGATGATGATCCAGGATCGCGAAGGCGCCGGCTATCGTCCGCTGGAAGGCGCGACCTTCGCCATGATGGGCGCCGCCGCCCAGGCGCCGACCGAGGTCAGCCAGGTCTTCTCGACCTACAACACCGCCTCGCCGCGCATCACCGCCGACGTCGATCGTGACAAGGCGCTGATGATGGGGGTCCAGCCCAGCGCCGTGTTCGACACGCTGGGGGTTTATCTCGGCTCTTCCTACGTCAACGACTTCAACATGCTGGGCCGCACCTTCCGGGTGACGGCGCAGGCGGAGCCGACGTCGCGCGACGACATCGCCGACATCGCCAACCTGAAGACCAAGTCGTCGTCGGGGGCCATGGTGCCGATCGGTTCGGTGGCGAACCTGGTGAACGACTCGGGTCCGGCCCGGATCGTGCGCTACAACCTGTTCCCGGCGGCCGAGCTTCAGGGCAATGCCGCAGCAGGAGTGTCGTCGGGCGAGGCGCTGCAGATCATGGAAAACATGGCTGCGCAGACCCTGCCCCAGGGCTTCTCCTACGAATGGACGGGTCTGGCCTATCAGCAGAAGGCGGCCGGTTCGGGCGCGACGGCCATCTTCATGATGGCGGTGGTGTTCGTCTTCCTGGTGCTGGCGGCTCAGTACGAGGCGTTCACGCTTCCGCTGGCGGTGATCCTGATCGTGCCGATGTGTCTGCTGGCGGCCATCATCGGCGTGAACCTGCGGGGTCTGGACAACAACATCCTGGTCCAGATCGGGCTCGTGGTTCTGATCGCGCTCGCGGCCAAGAACGCCATCCTGATCGTCGAGTTCGCCAAGCAAGCCGAAGAAGACCAGGGCATGAACCGGTTCGAGGCTGCGGTCGCCGCCGCCAAGACCCGTCTGCGTCCGATCCTGATGACCTCGTTCGCCTTCATCCTCGGGGTCGTGCCGCTGATGCTGGCGACGGGTCCGGGCGCCGAGATGAGGCAATCGCTGGGCACGTCCGTCTTCTCGGGCATGCTGGGCGTGACCTTCTTCGGCCTGATCTTCACGCCGGTCTTCTATGTGGTCAGCCGCTGGCTGTCCTCGAAGCTGCCGCAAGGCAAGAAGCCCAAACCCGCCACGACCCCCGATACGGCCGTGCGTTACGACGAAACCAGCGACCTGACCGATCCGAGCGCGCCTGCGCCCGCCACCGGCCGGGGAGGGGACATCTGATGACCCGCAACAAGACCCTCAGCTTCCTGACCGCCGCAGCGTCAAGCGCCTTGCTCGCCGCCTGCGCGGTCGGGCCCAAGGCGCCGCCTGCCGACCTGCCTGTCGCCGGCACGGGCGCCTTCGTCGGCTCCGTCAGCCCCACCGTCTCGACCGCTGCGGCGCGCGACGACTGGTGGCGGCTGTACGAGGACCCCACGCTGGACGCCCTGATCCAGCAGGCCTTCGCCGAGAATAACCAGCTCGAAGCCGCCTTCGCCAACCTGCGCGCCGTCCGGGCGTCGCTGTCGGAGGCCCGCGTGGGCCGCTTCCCGACCACGACGACCAGCGCCCAGGCCCAGCGCACCCGCAGCTCGGCCGCCACGGTCCAGGGCTTGCCTGCCGGTCAGGACGCGCCCGAGATCGACACCTATGACGTTGGCCTTCAGGCGTCATACGAGATCGACCTGTTCGGCCGGGTGGAGTCCACCATTCGCGCCGCCCGCGCCGACGCCCGCGCCGCCGAGGCCGCCCTGGCCACGGTTCAGGTCTCGGTCGCCGCCGAGACGACCCGCGCATACGCCGACACCTGCTCGGCCAATGCGCAGATCGCGGTGGCTGAACGGACGCTGGAGCTGCAACGCAATACCGCCAACCTGACCCAGACCCTGCTCGACGGCGGGGCCGGCACCGGGCTGGACGTGGCCAGCGCCCGCGCGGCCCTGGCCCAGACGGCGGCGACCCTGCCGACCCTGCGTGCAGCCCGCAACGAGGCGCTGTTCCGCCTGGCCACCCTGACCGGGGTCACCCCCGCCGAGGCCAGCCAGGCCGCCGCCGCCTGCGTGCGTCCGCCGCAACTGACCCAGCCGATCCCGGTCGGCGACGGCGCGGCCCTCTTGGCGCGTCGCCCCGACGTCCGTCAGGCCGAGGCTGAACTGGCCGCCGCCGCCGCCCGCGTGAACGTGGCCACCGCCAACCTCTATCCGCAGATCAGCCTGGGGGGCTCTATCGGCTCCACGGCGCTGGAATCGGGCGAGTTGAGCGACGATCAGAACTTCCGCTTCAGCTTCGGTCCGCTGATCAGCTGGTCGTTCCCCAACGTCTTCGCCGCTCGCGCCCAGATCAAGGCCGCCGGCGCCCGTTCGGACGCCGCCCTGGCCACCTTTGATCAGACGGTGCTGACGGCCCTGCAGGAGACGGAAACGGCCCTGTCCAACTACGCCAACGAACTGGACCGCCGTGCGGCCCTGACCGAGGCGCGCGACCAGGCGGCCCGCGCCGCCGACCTGTCGCGCCTGCGCTTCAACGCCGGCGCCGACAGCTTCCTGTTGGTGCTGGACGCCGAACGCACCCAGGCGGCGGCCGACGCGGCCCTGGCCCAGTCGGACGCCCTGGTCACCACCTACCAGATCGCCCTGTTCCGCGCCCTGGCCGGCGGCTGGCAGGCCGACAGCTGATCGGTTCGCTATAGCGACAAGACCGAAGGGCCGGGCGACGTATCGCCCGGCCCTTTTTGGTTTGCTTCGCCGCCTTGTCATCATCGCAACGCGCTGGGCGATTGAGGAAACCGGTTACCTGCTCACGCATTGTTACATCCGCCATGGTCAAGCCGGTTCCTCCGCGCTAGATCGTGCTGCATGTGCGAGCGGGGCCAACCCGTCGGACGATCCGAAAAGCTCAGGGACTGCAATATGACCAAGTGGGTGTACGGCTTCGGCGGAGGCTCCGCCGACGGCGACGCGTCGATGAAGAACCTTCTCGGGGGCAAGGGCGCGAATCTGGCGGAGATGTCTTCGCTGGGTTTGCCAGTCCCGCCGGGCTTCACCGTCACCACCGAGGTTTGCACCCACTATTACGCCAACGGCGAGACCTATCCCGCCGACCTGGAAGCCCAGGTGAAGGCCGCTCTGGATCAGGTCGAGGCCATCGTCGGCAAGGCCTTCGGCGACGTGAACAACCCGCTGCTGGTCTCGGTCCGCTCGGGCGCGCGGGCCTCGATGCCGGGCATGATGGACACCGTTCTGAACCTGGGTCTGAACGATCAGACGGTCGAGGGGCTGGCCAAACTGTCGGGCGACCGGCGCTTCGCCTTCGACAGCTATCGCCGCTTCATCACCATGTATTCGAACGTGGTGCTGGGTCTCAGCCACGACGATTTCGAAGAGGTGCTGGACCAGCACAAGGACCGTCTGGGCGTCACCGTCGACACCGACCTGAAGGCTGAGGACTGGCAGAAGGTGGTCGCCGACTACAAGGCCGTGGTCGAGCGTGAACTGGGTCATCCCTTCCCGCAGGATCCCAAGGACCAGCTGTGGGGCGCCGTAGGCGCCGTCTTCGCCAGCTGGATGAATGACCGGGCGAAATTCTATCGCCGCATGCACGACATCCCCGAGAGCTGGGGTACGGCCGTCAGCGTCCAGTCGATGGTGTTCGGCAATATGGGCGAGACCTCGGCCACCGGCGTGGCCTTCACCCGCAACCCCTCGACCGGCGAGGCGCGCCTGTACGGCGAGTTCCTGATCAACGCCCAGGGCGAGGACGTGGTGGCGGGCATCCGCACGCCGCAAAGCCTGACCAAAATCGGCCGCGAGGAGATGGGCGAGACCGCCCCCTCGATGGAAGAGGCCATGGCGGAAGTCTTCGGTCAGTTCGTCGAGGTGGTGAATAAGCTGGAGAGCCACTATCGCGACATGCAGGACATCGAGTTCACGGTCGAACAGGGCCGTCTCTGGATGCTGCAGACCCGCAACGGCAAGCGCACGGCCAAGTCGGCGCTGAAGATCGCCGTGGACCTGGCCGCCGAGGGCGTCATCACCCAGGAAGAGGCCATCAGCCGGGTCGAGCCGTCGGCTTTGGACCAGCTGCTGCACCCGACGCTGGACCCCGATGCCGCCCGCACCGTGGTCGCCGCCGGCCTGCCGGCCTCGCCCGGCGCGGCCACCGGCAAGATCGTCTTCGACGCAGACGAGGCCGAGCGCATGTCCGGCCTGGGCGAGGCGGTCATCCTGGTGCGCGAGGAAACCTCGCCTGAGGACATCCACGGCATGCATGCGGCGCGCGGCATCGTCACGGCGCGCGGCGGCATGACCAGCCACGCCGCCGTCGTGGCGCGCGGCATGGGGCGCGCCTGCGTGTCCGGCGCCGGGGAAATCCACATCGACGAGGCCAAGGGCACCTTCACCGCGCGCGGCCGCACCTTCAAGACTGGCGAGATCATCACCATCGACGGCTCCAAGGGCGAGGTGCTGGACGGCGCCGTGCCGATGATCGAGCCCGAGCTGACCGGCGACTTCCAGACCCTGATGGCCTGGGCCGACAAGGTGCGTCGCCTGAAGGTGCGCGCCAACGCCGAGACCCCGCTGGACGCCAAGACCGCGCGCGGCTTCGGCGCCGAGGGCATCGGCCTGTGCCGGACCGAGCACATGTTCTTCGACGACACCCGGATCGCTGCCGTGCGCGAAATGATCCTGGCCGACGACGAGGCCGGGCGCCGCACGGCCCTGGCCAAGATCGCGCCGTTCCAGAAGTCGGACTTCGTCGAACTGTTCGAAATCATGGCCGGCCTGCCGGTCACGGTCCGCCTGCTGGACCCGCCGCTGCACGAGTTCATTCCCCACACCGAGGAAGACATCGACGCCTTGGCCGCCTCGTCGGGCATCGACGCCGAGAAGCTGAAGCGCCGCGCCAAGGAACTGCACGAGACCAACCCCATGCTGGGCCACCGCGGCTGCCGCCTGGGCGTCGCCTATCCCGAAATCTACGAGATGCAGGTCCGCGCCATCATCGAGGCGGCGCTGGAGGTTCAGAAGACGTCGGGTCAGGCTCCGCTGCCGGAGATCATGCACCCGCTGGTCGCCCTGGGTCTGGAGATGAAGTTCCTGCGCGAACTGACCGACCGCGTCGCCAAGGCCGTGTTCGACGAGACGGGCGAGAGCATCGACTATCTGGTCGGCACCATGATCGAGCTGCCGCGCGCCGCCATCCGCGCGGGGGATTTGGCCGAATACGCCCAGTTCTTCAGCTTCGGCACCAATGACCTGACCCAGACGACGTTCGGCATCAGCCGCGACGACTCCGGCCGGTTCCTGCAGGCCTATCTGGACAAGAGCATCTTCGAGACCGATCCCTTCGTGCGTCTGGACCAGGACGGCGTCGGCGGCCTGATCGAGATCGCGGCCGAGCGGGGCCGGGCGGTTCGGCCCGAGGTCAAGCTGGGCATCTGCGGCGAACACGGCGGCGATCCGTCGTCCATCACCTTCTGCGAGAAGGCCGGGCTGGATTACGTCTCCTGCTCGCCCTACCGCGTGCCCATCGCCCGACTGGCGGCGGCGCAGGCGGCGCTGAACGTGGAGCGCGAGAAGGACCGCTAACCCTCTCCATGGGATCTTGAAAAGGGCGGTCTCTGACGAGGCCGCCCTTTTTCTTTGTCACAAAACCGCCAACCTTGGCGGAACGACGTATGTGTCCTCGAGTCCACAGGTATTCGTAGTGTTTTTGAAACTCTGGAACAGACGACCGCGTCACCTATTTAAGCTCTCGCTGGATGGGGCTGATGATCGGTTCGGTCATCACATCTAGGAGTTAATAAGAAACAATGCGTAACATTCTTCTCGCCGCCGTCGCCGTTTCTGCAATCGCTGCTCCGGCCTTTGCTCAAACCAATCCTGAGCCGCGCGGTTACGGCTCGCTGGGCTACACTCATCTTGAAGGCGACAATGCAACGACGGGCGCCGTCACGGGTCGTCTGGGCGTAAACCTCAACCGTTACATCGCGCTGGAAACCGAAGCCTCGGTCGGCGTCAAGGATGACGACTTCACCGTCGCGGGCGTCGATGGCTCGATCAAGCACGAGTGGGACGCCGCCGGTTATGTGGTCGGCAAATATCCGGTCGGCGACAAGCTGGAGCTGTTCGCGCGCGGCGGCTACGGCCACACCGAACTGAAGCAGGAGTTCCCGGGCGCCAACACCGACGTGGGCGGCGACAGCTGGAACTACGGCGCCGGCGCCAACTACTATCTGGATGGCGTGAACGGCGTGCGGGCCGACTGGACCCGTCGCGACTACCGTGACGATGCGGGCAAGGCCGACGCCTATTCGGTCAGCTACATCCGTCGCTTCTGATCTTTAGGGTCAGCCAGAACGACGAAGGCGCGCTCCGTAAGGGGCGCGCCTTTCGCGTTCAGGACAGTGATGTCAGGCGAAGTCGCCTGCGAGGGCCCAGCGCTGCGAGCCTTCGCCGAACGGACGCACGAACCAGTCGCGGTACTGTTCGAAGGTCTCGATGATCTTCTGGCGCAGATCGGGCGGATTCACCGCCTCGCCGCGCTGACGTTTCATCGCCGCGACGCAATCGACCACCATATTCTGGTGGGCCGAACCGCCCATGCTCTTCAGCACGGCGGCGATATCGTTAGCCAAGCTTTCCAGCACCTGCTTCGGTGTCATGTGAGCCATCTGGGAAACCCCCTGTTCTCGACAATCGAATGCGTTGCAAAATACTGTGACAGTTTCAAGCGTGGCGGCGCAAGAATCATCATGGATGGGAATTAACCTGACATAACGCGGGTCACGCGCTTTGGTTCTCTTAAGGGAGAAACCATGAAGAATTTCGATCCAGCCATCGCCACGGCCCAGTGGCTCGCGACCCTGTCGCCCCAAGAGACGGCCCGCGCCGTCGCCTATACGCACGGATCGCACTGGCTGATCCTGTGGAGTTTCCTGGTTTCGGCCCTGGTCGCCTGGATCATCGTGCGCACCGGCCTGCTGGTCGCCATTCGCAGCCGGATCGAGCGCCGCCGTCGCCGGCCGCTGATGGCCAGTTTCGCCGTCGCCCTGGTCTATTCGATCATGAGCTGGGTGCTGACCCTGCCGTGGTCGATCTATGAAAGCTGGTATCGCGAGAAACAGTATGGCCTGAGCAGCCAGGCGCTGGGCGGCTGGCTGGGCGAGGCGGTCATCGGGGCGGCCATCTCGGTCGTCGTCACCGCGCTACTGCTGATGGCGATCTACGCCCTGATCCGGCGCGCGCGACGGTTCTGGTGGGCCTGGGCGTCGGGGGTGACGGCGGCCTTTATCGTCATCGGCCTGGTGATCTCGCCCCTGGTGATCGAGCCGATCTTCAACACCTATACGCCCGCGCCGAACGGGCCGGTGCGCGACGCCGTCGTGGCGCTGGCCGAACAGACCGGCACGCCGTCGGACAAGATCTTCATCTACGACGGCTCCAAACAGTCCGACCGCTACACCGCCAATGTCTCGGGCCTGTTCGGCACGGCGCGCGTGGCGATGAGCGACACCATGTTCAAGCAGGGCGCGGACCTGGCAGAGGTGCGCGGCGTCGTCGGCCATGAAATGGGTCACTATGTTCACGCCCACATCCTTTGGATGGTCGGGGTCCTGGTGCTGCTGTCGGCCCTGGCCTTCTGGCTGACGGATCGGCTTTATCCGCTGGCGCACAGGCTGCTGAGGGCGGACCGCGTGGGCGACATCGCCGATCCCACCGGTCTTCCGATCCTCTTCCTGGTCCTGGCCTTTTTGGGCGTGCTCGGCACCCCGGTCTTCGCCACCATGACGCGGACGACGGAGGAAGACGCCGACCACTTTTCGCTGGTCCACGCCAATGAGCCGGACGGCCTGGCCAAGGCCCTGATCAAGACCGCCGAATACCGCGCCCCGTCGCCCTCGGCGGTGGAGGAGTTCCTGTTCTACGATCACCCCAGCGTCGAGAACCGCATCCGCCGGGCGATGGAATGGAAGGCGACGCATCCTCCCCAAGCCTTGGCAGGGCAACCGCCCAGGCCGTGAGGCATTGAAGGCTCCGCCATCCAGCGGAGCCTTTTTTCTGATGATCGACCTCTATCGCGGCTTCGGCCTGGGCATCCTGGCTCTGATGGACGTCGCGCCCCTGATCGCGCGGGTCGTGGTCGGGGGGATGTTCTTCCTGTCCGGCTTCTACAAGCTGTTCACCCCGGCCCAGGCCGAGAAGATGCAGAAGACGATGGTCGAGGCCGGCATCGCCGCGCCGCGCCAGACCGCCCGGTTCGTGTCGGTATGCGAGTTCGCCTGCGGCGCCCTGCTGATCATGGGCCTGTTCACCACCCTGGCGGCGCTGGTGCTGCTGATCATCAGCCTGGTCGCCCTGGTGACCGTGGCGTCCAAGTCGGTCAAGGGGACCAGCTTCGGCTATCGCCTCTCCAGCTATTTCGACCTGCCCGAGACCCTGCTGATGGTGATCCTGATCTGGCTGATCGCCAACGGGCCGGGGCTGTGGAGCCTAGACTTCGTCCTGTTCCTGCCCCGGCTCTAGGTCTTATGCGCGCTTCCTGACGAAGACCGTCCCGGCGGAATAGCCGGCGCCGAAGCTGCAGATCAGGCCCGTGTCGCCCGCCTCGAACCCGTCGTTGTGCAGGTGGAAGGCGATGATCGACCCGGCCGACGAGGTGTTGGCGTAGTCGTCCAGGATGATGACGTTCTCGTCCGCCGAGGGCTCGCGCCCCAGCACCTTCTTGCCGATCATCGTATTCATGTTGATGTTGGCCTGGTGCAGCCACAGCCGCTTCAGTTCGTGCGGATCAAGGCCCAGTTCGCCGGCGTGATCCACGATCATGTCCGACACCATCGGGACCACGTCACGGAACACCTTGCGGCCCTGCTGGATGAACAGCTTGTCGTTCTGGACGCTGTCGTCGGCTGCCGGCGTGTCCAGATGCGCGGTGTCGCGCGCGTTGCGGTTCAAGAAGCCGAAGTTGTTGCGGATATTGTTCGAGAAGGTCGTCTTCAACCGCGTGCCCAGCACGTCCCAGCCGCCCTGTCCCGCCGTCTCTGACGATTCCACGATCACCGCCGTCGCCACGTCGCCGAAGATGAAATGGCTGTCGCGGTCGGTGAAGTTCAGGTGGGCCGAACAGACCTCGGGGTTGACCATCAGCACCGCCTTGACCGAGCCGCCGGCGATGAAGTCCGTCGCCGTCTTGATGCCGAAGGTCGCCGAGCTGCAGGCCACATTCATGTCGAAGGCGAAGCCTTCGATGCCCAGGGCCTGCTGCACCTCGATGGCCATGGCGGGATAGGCGCGCTGCATGTTCGAGGCGGCGCACAGGACGGCGCCGATCTCGCTGACCGGCTTGCCCCAGGCCTCGATGGCCTGACGCGCGGCCTTGACCGCCATCTCGGCCAGGATGGAAATCTCGTCGTTGGAGCGTTCGGCCAGGTTCGGGGCCATCCGCTCGGGATCGATGATCCCGGCCTTGTCCAGCACGAACCGGCTCTTGATGCCCGACGCCTTCTCGATGAACTCGGGCGAGGAGTGCGCCTTGGCCTCCAGCTCGCCGGCCTCGATCTGGGCCGCGTGGCGGGCGTTCCAGCCGTCGGCCCAGGCGTTGTAGCTGTCGACCAACTCGGCGTTGGAGACCGACTGTTCGGGGGTGAAGAGGCCGGTGGCGGCGATGACGGCGTGGGTCACTTTGTTCTTGTCCTATCGCTCGACGCGCGGCGTCTCGCTGCTTGAGGATGTCTTGGTCTGTTTGAGGACAGTCCGTTTCCTATCAGAACGCGTCAATAGGACGGCGGCGGCCTGCGGTCGAGACTGGCGATGATGCCCGCGGCCCAGCGTTGGATTTGACCGCGCGGCGCCTTGGGCGTCGGCTGGTCGCGCGCCGCGATCAGGGCCTTGACCAGGTCTTCCGCCTCACAAGGCCAGCCCGACGGCGTGACATAGATCGGATAGTGGATCAGGGCCGCCAGGATCAGATGATCCACGCTCGCCCGGCGGGTGCGGCGTGCGAACGTCAGCCGGTCGTCAGTCAGGCCCCAGCCGGCGTAGAAGGGCCGGCCATAGACCGACACGGCCTTGCCCCGCATCAGGGCCTCGAATCCGGTCAGCGAGGTCAGGGTCGCCACCCGCGCGCAGGCGTTCAGGCAGTCGATGATGTCCAGCCCGTCCGCGCTGGCGTCCACCCAGGCCAGGGCCGAGGCCTCCAGCCGGCCCGGCCGGTTGCCCGCCAGAACGTCGGGGTGGTTGCGATAGACCAGGAAGGCGTCGGGATGATCGGCCCGCGCGGCCTCGACCAAGGCGGAGTTGGTGGCCAGGTCCGGCTCGCAGCCCAGCAGGATTGACTTGTCGTTCTCGACCTGGCCGACGACCAGCAGGATATCGCGATCAGCAGGCCAGTCGGCCGGCGCCTGGCCCTTCAGATTGTATTTGGACAGACCTGCCTGGACGATGCGCGCGCCCAGCGCGCCCGCCCGCGCCAACTGCTGCGGCGTCGCGTCCGTCGTCTCGATCAGGGTCTCCAGCCGCGACGGGCGCGACGGGTCGTAATAGACGCCCTGGTCGTCAAGGGCGACCGACAGGGCCCCGACGAAATCGGACCCCAGGCCGCGCGACCGGATGAAGCCGTCCTCCATCCGCACGGTCGGACCATTGAACGAAGCCGCCGCCTGACGCGTCGCCTCGCTCTCCTTGCCCGCCCACCAGATCAGCCGACCGTTCGTCGCCGTCGCATGAGCGGCGGCGCGCAACGGCGACATGAAGTATCGCATCGTCGCCTTGGGCGAGTTCAGCAGGCGTCGCACCGGCGGGCGTTTGGCCGGGGCGAACCCCACCGCCGACCACGACCCCGCCAGCCTATCGGCCCGATCGCGCAGGGCGATCAACCGATCCAGCGCCTGTTCGGCCTCGCATCGCTCGCCGGTGACGGGATCGACATAGCGGCTGTAGGCGATCAGGGCGGCGGCGGCGACCTGTTCGATGGAGCGCGCCAGCCCACGCCGTCCCGTCTGGACCGCATCGGTCGTCAGGCCCCAGCCGGAATAGAAGGGCGCCCCGAAACACCGCACCGGCAGGCCCCGCAACAGGGCCTCGAACCCCAGGGCCGAGGTGACGCAGTAGACCGCGTCCACCGCCGCCAGCAGGTCGGCGGGCCGCACGTCCGTATCCACCAGGGTGACCCCGGCCAGGTCGGTCACGCAGCCGCGCTTCCTGCCCGCCGCCACCGCCGGGTGGCGTTTGACGATCA
This sequence comes from Brevundimonas sp. TWP2-1, assembly GCF_049897645.1. Lineage (NCBI taxonomy): Bacteria > Pseudomonadati > Pseudomonadota > Alphaproteobacteria > Caulobacterales > Caulobacteraceae > Brevundimonas > Brevundimonas sp. TWP2-1. The sequence goes on along the minus strand of NZ_JAFCWR010000001.1, from coordinate 1,558,289 downwards.
GCTGGGCGTCCGGCTCGTCGCGGCGGGCGGCGGCGATCATCTCGTCGAAGCTCTGCGCCGTCGCCAAACCATGGGCGATGGAGGCGTCGCCGAACGTCTGGTCCACGATCAACACACGCCGACCGGGCTTCAGCAGGCCCAGATCCAGCGGCCCGCCCATGTTCGTCTTGGACACGCCTGACGCCACGATCCGGTCGATCAGCCCCCGCGCATGGGCGGTCATGGCCGCGTCGCACCAGTCGTCGGCCGTCTGGATCAACCGCTCAAGACGGCTGGGCCGTGTCGCATCGTAATAGACGCCCAGGTCGTCGACGATCAGGCTCAGGCTGGTCGCCCCCGCCTCGCCGATTCCGACCGATCTCAGAAAGCCGTCTTCCAGCGCCACATAGGGCCGCCCGTTCTTCTGCGCCCAGCGACGACCCGCCGCCGCCGTCGGCTTCATCCCCCAGCCCAGCACCGCCTGCACATCGTCCCCCGGCAGGCGACGCAGGTCGTAGTCGGCCAGGAAGACGTCGAGAAACGGGACCTTCAGCACGCCGGGCGCACAGACCCAGGCCGGGATTTTCGAAGGCGTGTCGGCAGGTAGGGTCAAGGCGGGTCCGCTGGGTTTCGACGCGAGGTTTAGGGCGGTTGCGTCAAGGCGGCTAGGCCCCTTGCGCCCGCGCCAGCAGCGCCTTCGCCTGCTCCAGATGCAGCCGCTCGACCATGGCCCCGTCCACGCGGATCGCGCCCTGACCCTCGGCGTCCGGCGCTGCAAAGGCCGCGACCACCGCGCGGGCCTGGGCGATCTCGGTGTCCGAAGGCGAGAAGGCGGCGTTTGCCCCGGCGATCTGGGACGGGTGGATCAGGCTCTTGCCGTCGAACCCATACAGCCGTCCCTGCAATGCCTCGGCCGCCAGGCCGTCCGTGTCGTCGATCCGGTTGAACACCCCGTCGATGGCCAGCAAGCCATTGGCCCGCGCGGCGGCGACCAGCATGGCCAGCCACGGCTTGAACGGCTCGCGATCCGCAGAAGCCCCGGTCCCCAGCGCCTTGGCCAGGTCGTTGACCCCCAGCATCAGCCCGTCCAGCGCGCCGTCCGCCGTGGCGATGTCGGCCAGCGCCATCAGGGCGCGCGGCGTCTCGATCATGGCCCACAGGGCGCACCCCTTGCCCAGGCCGGCGGACAGGGCGTGGACCGCCTCGGGCGTCTCCACCTTGGGCGCGACCACCAGCGTGGCCCCCGCCGCCTTCATCGCCGCCAGATCGTCCAGCCCCCACTCGGTGTCCAAGCCATTGATCCGCACGCCCAGGCGCGGCCCGAACCCGCCGCCGCGAACCGTCTCGACGGCGGCGGCGCGCGCATCGGCCTTGGCCTGGGGGGCCACCGCGTCCTCCAGGTCCAGCACGGCGACATCGCAATCCAGCGTCCGCGCCTTCTCGATCGCCCGCGCATTGGAGGCAGGCAGATAAAGGACGCTGCGGACCCGGTCGCTTCGCATCAGACGCGGCCCGTCACGGGGATCAGGGCGCCGGTCATGGCGCGGCTCTCGGGCGAGGCGAGGAACAGGATCACCGCCGCCAGATCGGACGGCGCCACCCAGGTCGCCGGATCGGCGTCGGGCATGTCCTTGCGGTTGGCGGGCGTGTCGATGATGGAGGGCAGGACGGCGTTGACGGTGACGGAGGTGGTCTTAAGCTCTTCGGCCAGCGCCTGGGTCAGGGCGTGGACCCCGGCCTTGGCCGCCCCATAGGGCCCCATGCCGGCACCGGCCTTCAGCGCGGCGGCCGATCCGACATTGACGATCCGTCCCTCGGGCGAGGCCTTCAGCGCCGACAGCGCGGCGCGGCTGGCGTTGACGGCGGTCGTAACGTTCAGCGCCTGCATTCGCGCCCAGGCCGGTTCCGCATCGTCGGTCGTCTGCCAGACGAAGCCCCCGGCGATGTTCAACAGGGCGTCCAGCCGCCCGAACCGCGCGATGACCATATCGATCGCGCCTTGCGCCTGATCCGCGTCCGTCAGATCGACCCCGCCGACCTCCAGCACGCCCTGCGGCACGGGATGGCCCTGCGCATGATCGATGACGGCGACCTGCCAGCCGGCCTTCAGCGCCGCCTCCAGCACCGCGCGGCCCAGGACGCCATGCCCGCCCGTGATTGCGACTGTCCGCTGTGTCATCCGATCCTCCATGTCGCCGGGGACCATAGAGGCGCTGACCGTGCGATCAACCGGCCGCGAACACCCGCGCCATCAACCGCTCCAGCGCCGCCTGATCCTCGGCATCGAAGGCGGCGGGCGTCGTCGCATCCACGTCCAGCACCGCGATCAGCGCGCCCGAGGCATCCAGCACCGGCACCACGATCTCGCTGGCCGAGCGGCTGTCGCAGGCGATGTGACCGGGAAAGGCGTGCACGTCCTCGACCAACTGCGTCTGGCGCGTCGCCGCCGCCGTCCCGCACACCCCGCGTCCGAACGCGATCCGCAGACACCCCAGCGTCCCCTGATACGGCCCGACCACCAGCTCGTCTGCCTTGTCCGGCGCCACGACGTAGAAGCCGGTCCAGAAATAGTGCTCGAACGCATCAGCCAGCATCGAGGCGACCGTCGCCATCCGCGCCGTCACATTCGGCTCCCCGTCCAGCACGGCCAGAATCTCCGCCTCGACCTCCAGATAGCGCGCGGTCTTGTCCGAGGGACGATCGGTGCGAGCGACATAGGCCATGGGGAAACTCCAGAATGATCAGGCTGGCGATATAGGGCGCATCCAAAGAGAATGGGAGCGCGGACTTGGAAGGAATTCTGACGCATCCTGGAAAACGCTTTGCGGCGAGAGGCGTCTGTCACAGGCAAGCGACCATCGGCCTCTGCTTGCTGGCGTCTAGCCTACGAAGTCGTCTCGCACACCTTCGTTGAGGACAGTGCGCACCTGAGCTTCGGGCCAGATCATTCCCAAATGGGCTCCAAGCTGATCTTCCGCTGAAACTCGCCCGGAATAGATGCCAAAGAAGCGCGTCGCTCCCGTGTGAATGTGAGCGTGGGGCGAATCCTCGGTAAGGATCGTTCCATACTGCCGCTGGATGACCGGCGACCCTGACATTCCGCTCCGTGTCGCACTGTCGACCAGGGTGTGGAGGTAATGATCATCGTCCAAGAGATCAGGGTCGAGCGCCAGGGAACCTCGTTTCCAAACGGGGAGATGTTCGCGCGCGATGCCTTCGGGGTGACCGAGGATGAAAACATCTGACCCCACAAAACGCCGTAGCCGGACCTCAGGAAGATCGTTCAGATAGTGCTGCGGCGGCGGCGCTCCCGCGACGGGAATTGCGACAACGTCTACACGTTGGCGATGCCTTGGGTGTACCCTCCAGATCGGAAGTCCGTCGTCATCGTATAGTGCAATCTCAGCGGTATGCCTCTGCCCTGCCAACCCCTGCTCTGGGAAGTAGAAACGAAGGCGGTTAGGCCGCCCTCCATGAGAGGAGAGCGATTGCCCAGTTTCTGGATGGGTGCCCGTGACGTTGTGCCAGCAAGTGAGCAAGGTGAGGCCGCCATGATTGCCGCGCCAGAACGATGCAGTCCCGATGGCCAGCTTTATGTCGTTCCTAAACATCTCAATGGGCGTGGTGGTGAACGACCAAGGATCGACCGTGGCGGTGCGGGGCGGAGTCATAAGTTATGGTAGCTCGCTTCGTCCAAGCGTCCACCATTTTGCGACCTGATGCGGCCCTTGATGAAAGTTACCTACAGGCGGGCCAGCCATATGTGCGTTAGGAGAGTTGGTAGGCCCGGAGGGACTCGAACCCCCAACCAGACCGTTATGAGCGGTCGGCTCTAACCATTGAGCTACAGGCCCCCAAGGCGCGCCTCGGCGGAAGGGGTCTCGCCTAGCAGGCGCGGGCGCGGCTTGCCAAGCGGGGGCGGGCAAGAAGGCGATGTTTCGGCGATTTCACGTAGATGAACGGAAACTGCCAAGCCTCACGGGCGTTCGTTCAGGCGAGAACGGCCAAGGTCGTTGCAACGGATCGGCGAACGCGCCGTCCTGGATCGCCTACGGAGAAGACCGCATGACCCGCACCCTGGCCGCCGCCCCCCTGAAGACCGTATCGCTGAAGACCATCGCCCTGGGCGGCGCGGTCGCCGCCGCCGCCTTCCTGGCCGCCGCCACGCCGCGCGCCATGGCTCAGACCGCTGAACCCGCCATGGGAGCCATGCACATGATGCAGCCTGCGCCGTCGCTGAACCTGTCGGCCTATGGCGAGGTCAAGGCTGCGCCCGACATGGCGACCATCACTTTCGGCGTCCAGACCGAGGCGGTCACCGCCCAGGAAGCCATGCGGGATAACGCTGCGCAGATGACGCGCGTCGTCGCCGCCCTGCGCCGCGCCGGCATCGCCGAGCGCGACATCCAGACCTCGGGCCTGAACCTGTCGGCGCAATACGACTATGTGCAGAACGAACCGCCCAAGCTGCGCGGCTATCAGGCGGTCAACCGCGTGACGGTGATCATCAACGACCTGACCAAGGTCGGCACGACGGCCGACGCCGTGGTCGCCGCCGGCGTCAACCAGATCGACGGCATCAGCTTCGGCCTGAAGGATCCGACGGCGGCCGAGAACCAGGCGCGCCAGCTGGCCGTGCGCAACCTGCAGGCCAAGGCCCAGCTGTACGCCCAGTCGCTGAACGTTCAGCTGTCGGGCATCCGCAACCTGACCGAAGGCGGCGGCTATACCCCCCAGCCGCCGATGCCGATGTTCGCCGCGCGCGCCGTGTCGATGGATCGCGCCGAAAGCACCCCGGTCGCCGCCGGCGAACTGACGGTGCGGATCGACATCACGGGCGTCTACGACATCGCCCGCTGATCCCATCGGCCGAATGAAGAAAGGCCCGCCGGCGACGGCGGGCCTTTTTGTTGGTCACTGGGACGTTGAGAGCCCCTCCACCGCTACGCGGTCCCCCTCCCCACGATGTGGGGAGGAGACGCGGCTAGGCGTGTTTGATCTCGTTGGCGTCGTCCAGCAGGACCACGTTGGGGTTCCACTGGCGGGCTTCTTCCTGGGGCATCTGGCCATAGGTGACCACGATGACCTTGTCGTTCTTCTGCACCAGGCGGGCGGCGGCGCCGTTCACGCCGATCACGCGCGAGCCGCGCGGGGCCTCGATGGCGTAGGTGGTGAAGCGCGCGCCATTGGTGATGTTCAGCACATCGACCTGTTCGTGCGGATAGATGCCCGCCGCGTCCAGCAGGTCCATGTCGATGGCGATCGATCCCTCGTAATCGAGATCGGCCTGGGTCACCGTCGCGCGGTGCAGCTTGGACTTCATCAGGGTGACCAGCATGGCGCGGTCTCCAAATATACGCGGGGCGCAGGCCCTCGCTCTCAGGCGGCTCATATAGGGATTTTCGAGGCCCGCATCAATCGGGGCGCCGCGCCGCAGCAAACGGTTTGCGAGTGCGAACGCCAAGGCCCGTCAGATATTGCGCGACCTTCATTTGACGACGGCCCGCGTCCCCCTATGCTGGCGCGGCCATTTCCGGCCTGCGAGCGCGCGTTTTCCAATCCGATGAAGCAATTCTTCCTGACGGTCCTTGGTGTCTTCACCGGGTTGATCCTCTTCCTCGTCGTCATTCCCGTCGTGCTGCTGACCGTCGCCGTCGCCTCCTCGTCCAAGCCGACGATGCCGGCGAACACGGTGCTGGAACTGGACCTGCGCGAGGGGATCAGCGACCAGCCGTCGTCAAATCCGTTCGCCGCCTTCGGCGGTTCGGGCCTGGCCCTGACCCAGGTCGTGGACGGCCTGCATCAGGCCCAGGGCGACAACAGCGTCAAGGCCCTGCTGATCCGCCTGCCGGAAAGCGGCATGACGCCCGCGACCGCCGACGAACTGCGTCAGGCCATCCACCGCTTCCGCAACTCGGGCAAGCCGGTCATCGCCCACAGCCAGGGCTTCGCGCCCGTCGGTGCGGTGATGTCCACCTATATGGTCGGGGCCTCGGCGTCGGAACTTTGGATGCAGAACACCGCCGGCTTCCAGGCCACGGGCTTCTCGGCCGACAGCCTGTTCCTGGGCCGCGCCTTCGAGAAATACGGCGTCAAACCGAACTTCGAACAGCGCTACGAGTACAAGAACGCCGTCAACGAATACACCCAGAGCGATTATACCGGCCCGCACCGCGAGGCCATGACGGCCTGGATGACGTCCATCTACGACAGCGCCCTGGCCAACGCCGCCAGGGATCGCAAGACGACCGCTCCGGCGCTGAAGACGATCATTGAGGCCGGCCCCTATTCGGCGCCCCAGGCCCTGGCCAACCGTCTGATCGACAAGGTCGGCCAGGTCGAGGAGGCCGAGGCCGCCATCAAGACCCGCGCGGGCAAGGGCGCCGAGATCGTCGAGTTCGGCAAATACGCCGACCAGAAGGGCGAACGCGCCGGCTCGGGCAAGAACGCCATCGCCATCGTCGGCGGGGAGGGGGCCATCGTCACCGGCCGTGGCGGCGGGGGCAGCTTCGGCGGCGGTTCGTCGATCCACTCCGACGACACGGCCGAGGCCATCTACGACGCCATCGAGGACAAGAGCGTCAAGGCCATCGTCTTCCGCGTCTCTTCGCCCGGCGGCTCGCCGGAAGCCTCGGAACAGATCCTGGCCGCCGTGCGCGCGGCGCGGGCTGCGGGCAAGCCGGTGGTAGTCTCCATGGGCGCCTACGCCGCCTCGGGCGGTTACTGGGTCAGTTCGGAAGCCGATTGGATCGTGGCCCAGCCCTCGACCCTGACCGGCTCGATCGGCGTGTTCGGCGGCAAGTTCGTGCTGGCCGATGCGCTGGGCCGATTCGGCGTCGACATGCGCGAACTGACGGTGGGCGGGCAATACGCCGACGCCTTCTCGCCGACGCAGGAGTTCACCCCGGAACAGCGCGCGGCCTTCGCCGGCTCGATGGACCGGATCTACGACGACTTCATCGCCCGCGTGGCGACGGGCCGCAAACTCTCGCCCGACCGCGTGCGCGAAATCGCCAAGGGTCGCGTCTGGACCGGGGCCCAGGCCCTGCCTCTGGGCCTGGTCGATCAGCTGGGCGGCGTGACCGAGGCGGTGAACAAGGCCCGCGAACTGGCGAAGATCCCGTCCAACGAGCCGGTGCGCTTCAAGCATTTCCCCAAGCAGCAGTCGCCGTTCGAGGCCCTGTCGGAAATGTTCGGCGTCCAGACCGAGGCGGCCAAGGCCCTGGTCATGCTGGGCGGCGTCATGGCCGATCCCCAGGCCCAGGCCGTGATGCGCCGCGTCGAAAGCGACCGGATGCGGGGCGAGGGCGCGGTGGTCCTGGCCGACCAGCCGATCTTCTGAAGGGCCGCAGCACACGCGACCGTGCGTCGCGGTCCATTGACCGCAGGCCCCGATGGACCGACATTGCATGTCAGGCGTTCCTCGGGTCGCCTGAGAGGATGATCCATGTTCCAGCCTGAACGTCTCGCCACCATCGGTTTCGCCGCCCGCCGCCGTCCCAATGGGATCGTGGCCTCCGTGATGTGGGTCGCCGGCATGATCGCCGCCGTCTGCGCCATGGCCGTGGGGGCTATCCTGGCCATCTTCACCGCCGCAGCGGTCGCGGTGATCGCCCTTTTCGCCGGGGTGCTGGTCTTCCTGGTCGGATTGGTCATGCGGACCCGCCGCAACATGACGCCGCGTCGCCGCAACGGCGATCCCGACCTGATCGAGGCGCACAAGGTGGACGGCGCCTGGGTCGCCTATGGTTGGGAACGCAACGGCCGCTGAGACGGCCTCCTGCCATGACCTCCTACATCGACGCGCCTTCGCCCAATTTCGACGCGCGCCGTGCGCCGCCCGACATGCTGGTGCTGCATTATACGGGCATGCAGACGGGCGAGGCCGCTCTGGCGCGCCTGCGCGACCCCGACGCCAAGGTCTCGGCCCACTATCTGGTCGAGGAAGACGGCCGCATCTTCCAGCTTGTCCCCGAGGAACGTCGCGCCTGGCACGCCGGTCGCGGCGTCTGGCAGGGCGAGGACGACTGCAACGCCGCCTCCATCGGCATCGAGATCGTCAATCCCGGCCACGAGTTCGGCTATCGCGCCTTTCCCGAGGCCCAGGTCGCGGCGGTCATCGCCGTGATCGACGATATCCGCAGCCGCTGGTCCATTCCCGACAACCGCATCATCGCCCATTCCGACCTGGCGCCGGACCGCAAGGAAGATCCCGGCGAACTCTTCCCCTGGAAGCGTCTGGCCGAGGCCGGGCATGGCCTGTGGTTCGAGCCCGCCCCCGAACGGATCAAGGCCCTGGGCGGCCTGCTGCAAAAGGGGGATCAGGGCATCGGCGCCATGGTCCTGCGCGCCGGCCTGCACCGTCTGGGCTACGGGCTGAAACCCGGCGCCGACTATGACGTCGAGACCGAAACCGCCGTCCGCGCCTTCCAGCGCCACTGGCGGCCGACCCGCGTCGACGGCGTCGCCGACGGCGAAACCCGCGCCCGCCTGGTCGGCCTGCTTCAACTCGCCAGCGCCGAAAGCGTCACGGGCGTATTGAATTGACGTCACCGCCAGTAACGCGCATCTAGCGCGCGCCAGACGGCTGGGCGGTCGCGGCGGACTTCGCGTCCGTCGAGGAAAGTCCGGGCTCCACGGTGAAAAGGCGGCGGATAACTTCCGCCCGGGGCGACCCGAGGGATAGCGCCACAGAAAGCAAACCTCCGGCCTTGCGAGACCGGTAAGGGTGAAAGGGTGGGGTAAGAGCCCACCGCGTGCCTGGCAACAGGGACGGCATGGCAAGCCCCGCCTGGAGCAAGACCAAATAGGGACATCGCGCGGGGTTCGCCTCGCGGGGCTCACCGCCTCAGATGTCCGGGTAGGTCGCGAGAACCGTTCAGCAATGGACGGTCCAGAGGAATGATCGTCGCCGTTCTTAGGAGCGGAACAAAACCCGGCTTACAGGCCGTCTGGCATACTTTTTTACTGGGCCTATCGCGCTTCGCGCTACTTGAGGCCTGTTTTTCTTGGGCCTGTCGGCTTTCGTCCGACTTAAGGCCCGTTGGGTGGGGCTTCCCGCCCGCCGATGCTGCGGTGGTTTGCGCGTTGCCTTGGTCCGAGTTCGGATTATCCCCGCATTTCAGCGTTCTGGCGGCGGGCCCACAGGTTTTCGGTCGTTAACCTATTGTCTGTTCAAGGAAGGTTAGAACGCTTCACAGCCTGTGAATACTTCGGTTGTTCCGTGTATGTTCCTGCTGTTCGACCGTGCTTAAGTCGTCACACGTCAAAACATGGTTAAATCTTGGCTTTGATCCCATTGAGGCCCATCTGATCCCATGCTATCCCACAATCATGATTTGGGGCTGAGAGGCGGGCGCGGCGGGCGTTCGTCAGGGCATCTAGGGACGGGCCGAAGGGTTCGATTGGCAGGGCGTGTTTCTCTCGACCTATGAGAAGCAGCTGGACGGCAAGCGCCGTCTCCTCATCCCCAACGACTTCCGCACGACCGAAAACGGCGCAGCCGGCGGCGTCTTCATCTTCCCCTCGATCGAGGCCGACTGCCTGGAGGCGGGCGGCGACCGCCTGTTCGCCGTCTATGCCGAGATGATCGAGGCCCTGCCGTTCGGCTCCGAGGAGCGTTCGGCGCTGGAGTGGCAGGTCATGGGCGAGCAGGTCCGCCTGGCCTATGATTCCGGCGGTCGCATCACCCTGCCCGAAGCGCTGTGCAACGAGGCGGGCCTGGACGACACCGTCGTCATCGTCGGCCTGAACGACCGTTTCCAGATCTGGTCGCGCGAGAAATGGGCGGCTCGCCGCGCCGAACAGCGCGCCCTGGCCAAGGCCGGCATGGCCCAGATCGGCGCCCTGAAACTGGCGGCACAGATGAAGCTGGCGGGAGGCGGATCGTGACCGACGCCTCCATCAATGCGCCCCACGCCCCCGTCCTGCTGGCCGAGGTGATCGAGGCCCTGGCGCTCGCGCCCGGCGATGTCGTGATCGACGCCACCTTCGGCGCCGGCGGCTATACCCGCGCCCTCCTGAAGACCGGCGCCCAGGTCGTCGGCCTGGATCGCGACCCGACGGTTCAGCCCCACGCCGACGCCGTCGCCACCGATTTCCCCGGTCAGTTCCAGCTGATCCGCACCCCTTTCTCGGGTCTGGCCCAAGCCTTCGCCGACAGCGGCAAGGCAAAGCTGGACGGCGCCGTCTTCGACATCGGCGTCTCGTCGATGCAACTGGACCAGGCCGAGCGCGGCTTTTCCTTCATGCGCGACGGGCCGCTGGACATGCGCATGTCCGACGACGGGGCGACCGCCGCGGACATCGTCAACGGCTGGGATCACGGCCCCCTGGCCCATATCTTCAAACTGTATGGCGAAGAACGTCAGTCTGGCCGCGTCGCCACCGCCATCCTGCGCCGCCGCGTCGAACAGCCCTTCACCCGCACCCTGGATCTGGCCGAGGTCGTCGAGAAAGCCCTTGGCGGCCGTCGCGGCGCGCCGATCCATCCGGCGACGCGGGTCTTCCAGGCCCTGCGAATCGCGGTCAACGACGAACTGGGCGAGCTGGAGCGCGGCCTGGAAGCGGCCGAGGCGACCCTGGCCCCCGGCGGGCGTCTGGCCGTCGTCACCTTCCATTCGCTGGAGGACCGGATCGTCAAGGCCTTCATGACCGAGCGCACGGGCAACAGCCCCGCCGGCTCGCGTCACGCCCCCATGGCCGTCGATCCGCGCAAGCCCAGCTTCACGCTTCAGTTCAAGGGCGCACGCGAGGCGGGCGATGAAGAGCGTTCGATCAATCCCCGCGCCCGTTCGGCCAAGCTGCGCGCCGCCGTCCGCACCGACGCCCCGGCCTGGGGCAAGATTTCGGGTGGGGCCGCATGACCACGGCGCCCTTCTTCACCTATTCCCGCACCGCCCTTCAGCGCCTGTTCGACTGGAAGGTGCGTGGCGTGCGCTGGATCGAGATCATCGGCGTGGCCCTGGTCGCGATCATGATCGTGTCGGTCTATGCGGCCAAGGCGGCGGCGGCGCGCGAGAGCAGCCGCATCGCCCAGCTGGAACAGGACATCCGCGAGAATGGCCAGCGGGTCCGCCTGCTGCGCGCCGAGGTCGCCCGCCTGGAACAGCCGGCGCGTCTGGAGGCTCTGTCGCGCCAGATCGGCATGGCGCCGGTGGACGTGCATCGCCAGGCCAAGGAAGCCCAGCTGACCGAGCTGAAGCCCGTGCCGGCCCCCGCCTCGACCGCAGCCACGACCCCCGCCGTCGCCCCCGCTGCGGCCCCCGCCATCGCTGAAGACGCCGCTTCCGCGCCGGAGCCGGCGCAATGAGCGTTCAGGACCACCGCTATCACCGCCCCGCGCCGGGCGTCGATCTTCAGGGTCGGCTGTCGCCGTTCTGGCGCTGGCTGTCGGAAACCGTCTGGCGTCTGGAGCACGGGTTCGAACGCGCCCGCGCCGACGCCCGGCCGGAAGAGGACACCCGTGTCCGCATCTTCCTGATCCTGATCGTCTTTTCCTGCGTCTTCGGCGCCCTGGCCGTTGGCGCCTCGTACAAGGCGCTGTTCGCAGAGGCGAACGGGCGCGGCCTGGGCGTCAATCCGAACGCCCTGGTGCGCGGCGATCTGACGGATCGCAACGGCGAACTGCTGGCTACCAACATCGTCCATTACGGCCTCTATATCGACCCGGCCCAGATCTGGGATCGCGACCTGGCCTATCGCCAGCTTCGCCGCGCCGTGCCACGCATTTCCAGCGAGCGTCTGAAGCGCGTCCTGGCCAGCGATCGTCGCCTGATCGCCCTCAGCGGCCTGACGCCCCAGGAAAAAGCCGCCGTCCACGACCTGGCCCTGGGCGGGGTGACGTTCGAACCCGAAGACCGCCGCGCCTATCCGCTGGGAACCTCGGCGGTTCACCTGATCGGCGACGCCGACACGGGCGGGCGAGGCGTCTCGGGCGCCGAACTGGCCTTCAACGACGAGATCCGCGCGGCGGGCCAGCGGGGCGAAAGCTTCCCCCTGTCCATCGACCTGCGCGTCCAGGGCGTGCTGGAAAACGAACTGGCCGCCGCCGCCATCAAGGCCCAGGCCAAGGGCGCGGTCGGCATCGTCACCGATGTCCAGACCGGCGAGGTCCTGGGCATGGCCAGCTGGCCGACCTTCAACTCCGCCGACCGCAACGCCGCGCCCGACGGCGCGACGCTGAACCGCGCCGTCTCGGGCCACTACGAGATGGGTTCGGTGTTCAAGACCTTCACCGTCGCCGCCGGCCTCGACACCGGCCGCGCCGACATGAACACCCTGTTCGACGCCTCCCAGGCCTTCCAGATCGGCGACCGCAAGATCAAGGACTTCCACGCCCAGAACCGCGTGATGACCCTGGAAGAAGTCTATCTGCACTCGTCCAACATCGGCACCTCGCAACTGGCGGTGCAGATGGGACCGGACACGATGCGGGATTATTTCCGTCGTCTGGGCCTGCTGGACGCCTCGACCATCGAGCTGAAGGAATCGGCCAAGCCCGTCGTGCCGCGCCGCTGGGACAACTCGACCCTGGCGTCCCTGTCGTTCGGCTACGGCATCATGATCACCCCGGCCCAGATGGTTCAGGCCATGGGCGCCCTGACCAACGGCGGGCGGATGATCCCGCTGTCCCTGCGCAAGGGCGGTGCGCGCGGCGCCCAGCCCCAGCAGGTCGTGACCGAGGAAACCTCGCGCACCATCCTGGACCTGCTGCGTCGCAACGTCGTCAAGGGTTCGGGCGGGTTCGCCGATGCGGCCGGTCTTCGGGTCGGGGGCAAGACCGGTTCGGCCAACAAGCTGGTCAACGGCCGCTACGACCCCAGCCACGCGCTCGGCTCCTTCGCGGCGGTCTTCCCCGTCGATGGCCCGCTGAACGGCAAGCGCTATGCCATCCTGATCGTCATGGACGAGCCGGGCGCCTATCCCAAGACCGGCGCCTATGTCGCCGCGCCGGCCGTGAAGAACATCGCCGACCGCATCGCCGGCTTCCTGGGCGTGGAGCGCCGCGAGGATCGCTGGCGCACGGCGACCGGCGAAAAGGTGCCGGAATACCAGGACGTGGCGGGGGACGGTCTGTGAGCGCCCTTCACCTGTCCGACCTGTTGCGGCGAGACGTGTCCTCGGACCCCATCATCACCGGCGTGACCGCCGACAGCCGCAAGGTCGCCCCCGGCTCCCTGTTCGTCGCCCTGCCGGGCACGGCCGCCGACGGCCGCGCCTTCATTCCGCAGGCTCTCGCTCAGGGCGCGGCGGCGGTTCTGGCCCCGACCGATACGCCGGACGGCGCGGCGCCGGTCCTGGTCACCTCGGGCGACGTGCGCCGGGCCTACGCCATCGCCGCGCGCGGCTTCTACGGCGTTCAGCCCAAGACCTGCGTGGCGGTGACGGGCACCAACGGCAAGACCTCGGTCGCCACCTTCTGCCGCCAGATCTGGGCCGGCGTCGGCCACAAGTCGGCCAGCATGGGCACCCTGGGCGTCATCGGCCAGAAGGGCGACAAGACCTACGCCCTGACCGGCCCCGGCCTGACCAGCCCCGACGCCGCCGAGGCCGCGCGCCTTATGGCCGAACTGGCGAGCAAGGACGTGACCCATGTCGCGCTGGAGGCGTCGTCGCACGGCATCGACCAGCGCCGGCTGGACGGGGTGGCGCTGAAGGCGGCGGCCTTCACCAATCTGACCCAGGACCACCTCGATTATCACGGCACGATGGAGGACTATCGCTCCGCCAAGATGCGCCTGTTCGAGACCCTGCTGCCGCGCGGCCGCACCGCCGTTCTAAACGCCGATTCCGACGCCTATTCCGCCTTCGCCTCGGCCTCGATCATGGCGGGCCTGGGCGTGATGGGCGTGGGCGAGCGCGGGCGCGACCTGGCCCTGATCGGCCGTCGCGCGACGCCGGAGGGCCAGCGCCTGACCTTGGACGTGCGCGGCCAGGTGCATGAGATCCTGCTGCCGCTCGCCGGCGCCTTCCAGGCCTCGAACGCCCTGGTGGCGGCGGGTCTGTGCATCGCGGCCGGTGATCCCGCCGACGCCGTGATCGGCGCTCTTGAAGGCCTGACCGGCGCCCAGGGCCGCCTGCAACGGATCGGCGCCAATGACGCCGGACGCGGTGGCGAGGTCTATGTCGACTACGCCCACACCCCCGACGGGCTGGAGACGGTGCTGAACGCCCTGCGTCCCCATGCGACCGGCCGACTGATCGTGGTGTTCGGCGCCGGCGGCGACCGGGATCGCGGCAAGCGGCCCCTGATGGGCGCCATCGCCGGGCGTTTGGCCGACGTCGCCATCGTCACCGACGACAATCCGCGTTCGGAAGATCCCGCCGCAATCCGCGCCCAGGTCCGCGCCGGCTGCGCCGACGCCATCGAGATCGGCGATCGCCGCGCCGCCATCGAGGCCGCCGTCGAAATGATGCGTGACGGGGATGTGGTGGTCATCGCCGGAAAAGGGCATGAACAGGGTCAGATCGTCGGGGGCGTGACCCACCCCTTCGACGACGCCACCGTCGCGTCCGAGGCCCTGTCTTTGAATGCCTGATACATCCGCCCGCCCGCTCTGGACGGCCGCCGAAGTCGCCGCCGCCACGGGCGGCGTGCTGCATGGCGACGACCGCCCGATCACGGGCGTGACCTACAACAGCCGTGAGATCGTCCCCGGCGACCTGTTTCTGGCGCTGAAAGGCGCGCGCGACGGGCATGAGTTCGCTTCCGCCGCGTTCGCCGCCGGCGCCGCGACCGCCCTGGTCGAACACCCGGTCGAGGGCGGCGCCTATGTCGTCGTTCCCGACACCTTGCGCGGCCTCGAAGCCCTGGGCGTCGCCGCCCGCGAGCGCGCGCCCCATGTGAAGCGCGGCGCCGTCACCGGCAGCGTCGGCAAGACCAGTGTGACCCAGGCCATCAAGGCCGGCATGGACCTCGCGGGCCCTGCTCACGGCTCGATCAAGAGCTACAACAACCACATCGGCGTGCCCCTGACCCTGGCCCGGATGCCGGTCGAGACCCAGCGCGCCGTGTTCGAGATCGGCATGAATGCGCCGGGCGAGATCGCGCCCCTGTCGCGCTTTGTCGCCCCCCACGCCGCCTGCGTCACCACGGTCGGCCCGGTCCATATCGAGGCCTTCGCCGACGGCGAGGCCGGCGTCGCGCGCGAGAAGGCCGGTGTCTTCCAAGGGCTGGTTCCCGGTGGCGCGGCCGTGGCGAACGGCGACTTGGCCTTCTCCGACGTCCTGTGCGACGCGGCCAGATCCGTCGGCGCACGCCTGCTGACCTTCGGCTCGGACGCCGGTCATGACGCCCGCCTGTTGGACTTCCGTCCCGATGCGGAAGGGGCCTCCGTCGCCGCCGAACTGTTCGGTCGCCGTATCGACTATCGCCTGGGGCAGTCCGGCGCCCACTGGGGCCTGAACAGCCTGTGCGTCCTGTTGATGCTCGACGCGCTCGACGTGACGCTGGACACGGGGCTTGAGGCTCTGGCGGGTTTCCAGCCCCTGGCGGGACGCGGCCAGACCCGCATGGTCACCCTGTCCGACGGCGCCTTCACCCTGATCGACGAAAGCTACAACGCCAATCCCCTGTCGATGGCCGCCGGGTTCAAGACCCTGGGCGCGCGGACCACGTCCGGTCGCCGCGTCGTGGTTCTGACCGACATGCTGGAGCTGGGCGACCAGAGCCGCGACCTGCACGAAGGCCTCGCCGGCCCCATCGACGCCGCCGGGCTGGACCTGGTCCACGCCGCCGGCCCCGAGATGCGCTGGCTCTACGACGCCCTGCCGGTCTCGCGACGCGGCGTCTGGCGCGCGACGGCGGCCGAACTGGCGGCCGAGGCGCTCATGCTGGTCGCGCCCGGCGACGTCGTCATGGTCAAGGGCTCGAACGGGTCGAAGGCGTCGCTGGTCGCAAAGGCCTTGGCCGACCTGCAAGGCCGCGACACGCCGCCCGCGACGCGATAGGGAACCGAAATGTTCTATCTTCTGTACCTCTATTACGCCGACGTGGCGGACCAGTATCCGCTGCTGAACCTGGTCCAGTACCAGACCGTGCGCGTCGCCCTGGCCATGGCCACGGCCATGATCGTCGCCGTCGCCATGGGCAGCCGCTTCATCAACTGGATCCGCACCAAACAGGGCCGGGGCCAGCCGATCCGCGACGACGGCCCCGTTTCGCACCTCTCCAAGGTCGGCACCCCCACCATGGGCGGGTTGATGATCCTGGCCGGCATCGGCGTGGCGGTCTTCCTGTGGGGCGACCTGACCAATCCCTATATCTGGATCGTCAGCTTCGTGACGGCGGCCTTCGGCGTGCTGGGCTTCATCGACGACTACGCCAAGGTGACCAAACAGACCTCGGCCGGCCTGACCTCCAAACAGAAGCTGCTGGCCCAGACGGTCGTGGCCGTCGTCGCCGGCGTCCTGACCGTGCTGTGGATGACGGTCTCGCCGACCTCGCCGGGTCTTGAGACCTCGATCGCGTTTCCGTTCTTCAAGGCCGTGCTGCTGAACGTCGGCTGGTTCTATGTGGCGTTCGCGGCCTTCACCATCGTCGGCTTCTCCAATGCGGTGAACCTGACCGACGGACTGGACGGCCTGGCGACCGTGCCGGTGATGATGGCGGCCGGCGCCTTCGGGGTGATCAGCTATCTCGCCGGTAACTTCGTCTTCGCCCAGTATCTTCAGGTCCACCATGTGCCCGGCGCAGGCGAACTGGCCATCTTCTGCGCGGCCATGATCGGCGGGGGCGCGGGCTTCCTCTGGTACAATGCGCCCCCGGCCAAGATCTTCATGGGCGACACCGGCTCGCTGGCCCTGGGCGGCGCCCTGGGCGCCATCGCCGTCACCACCAAACACGAACTGGTGCTGGGCATCGTCGGCGGCCTGTTCGTGGCCGAGGCCGCCTCGGTCATGATCCAGGTCGGCTATTACAAGCTGACCAAGAAACGCATCTTCCTGATGGCGCCGGTCCACCACCATTTCGAGAAGATGGGCTGGCCGGAATCCACCGTCGTCATCCGCTTCTGGATCATCGCCGGCGCCTTGGCCCTGCTGGGCCTGTCCACGCTGAAGCTCCGGTGAGCAGCCCCCACAGATCGTCATCCTCGGGCTCGACCCGAGGATCGGGCGCCGGTCGGGCTGTGCGCCTGATCGTTTGTCTCTGCGGCGGACCATCCGATCCTCGGGTCAAGCCCGAGGATGACGGAGTTCAGGGATGATCCCCGTTCCCGGCTTTGAAGGCAGGCGGGTCGCGGTCTTCGGCCTGGGACGGTCGGGGATCACGGCCGCGCGCGCGCTTCAGGCCGGGGGCGCCATCCCCATCCTGTGGGACGACGGCGTCTCGGGCCGGATGCAGGCCCAGGCCGAAGGCTTCGCGGTCGAAGACCTGACCACGGCCGACTGGTCCGCCTTCGCCGCCCTGGTCCTGTCGCCCGGCGCGCCCCTGACCCATCCCCGGCCGCACTGGAGCGTCGACAAGGCGCGCGAGGCCGGCGTGCCCGTCATCGGCGACGTCGAACTGTTCGCCCGCGCCATCGCCGCCCTGCCGAAGGACCAGCGCCCCCGCGTCGTCGCGATCACCGGCACCAATGGCAAGTCCACGACCACCGCCCTGATCGGCTGGGTGCTGAAGTCGGCGGGCCTGACGGTCCATGTCGGCGGCAACATCGGCATCGGCGTCCTGGCCCTGCCGGCCCCGACGCCCGACGCCGTCTATGTGATCGAGGTCTCCAGCTACCAACTGGACCTGACCACCACCTTCGCCCCCGATGTCGCCATCCTGACCAACATCTCGCCCGACCACCTAGACCGGCATGGCGGGATGGAGGGCTATGTGGCGGCCAAGGCCCGGATCTTCGCGGCGCAAGGGCCGGATGCGGTGGCCCTGGTCGGCGTGGATGAAAGCTGGGGGCAGGGGATTGCGTCACAACTGACCCAGAACGTCATAACGATCTCCACGCTCCCTTCTCCCCTCGGGGGAGAAGGTGGCTCGCGGAGCGAGACGGATGAGGGGGCTGCCGGACCCGAGACCGATCTCGCCAGCAGTGCGACGGAACCACCCCCTCATCCGAGCCCTTCGGGCCCACCTTCTCCCCCGAGGGGAGAAGGCTATATCGCGCAGCCGGGCGCTGTTCTGAGGGACGGTGAACTGGTCGCCGACCTCTCCGCCGCCCGCTCGCTGCCGGGCCGTCACAACGCCCAGAACGCCGCCTTCGCCTATGCGACCGCCCGCGCCCTGGGCGTCTCCCACGACGCCGCCGTCGCCGGCCTGCTCTCCTTCCCCGGCCTGGCGCACCGGATGGAGGCGGTCGGCCGCCTCGGCCCGGTCCGCTTCATCAACGATTCCAAGGCCACCAACGCCGACGCCGCGCGCCAGGCTTTGTCCTCCTACCCTCACATCTTCTGGATCGCGGGCGGCGTGCCAAAGGCCGGCGGCATCGACGATCTCGCCGATCTCTTCCCGCGCGTGACCAAAGCCTATCTGATCGGAGAGGCCGCCGAGGCCTTCGCCGCCACCCTGGCCGACACCCCTCACGTCATCGCCCGAACCCTGGACGCCGCCGTGGCCGCCGCCGCATCCGATGCGGCCGCAGCAGGCGGCGACCAGATCGTCCTCCTGTCCCCCGCCTGCGCCAGTTTCGACCAGTATCCCGACTTCGAGGCGCGGGGCGAAGCCTTCCGCGCCGCCGTCCTGGCTCTCGGGGCCGTCCCGGAAACCGCGTCATGAGCGCCCCCTACACCCCCGCCTTTTCGCGCAACGACCAGAGCCACGTCGCCCAGTGGTTCTGGACCGTGGATCGCGGCCTGCTGGGCGCGGCGCTCGCGCTGATGGGCCTGGGCGTGGCGCTGAGCTTCGCCTCCAGCCCGGCCGCCATCCTCGCCGATGAATCGATCACCGACCCCTTCCACTATTCCTGGCGGATGATGGTCTTCTCGGGCCTGGGCCTCAGCCTGATGCTGACCAGTTCGCTGCTGTCGCCGCGCGGGGTGCGTCGCATCGCGGTCCTGGCCCTGTTCGGCGCCATTCTGGTGATGATGGCGCTGCCGTTCATCGGCGACACGGTGAAGGGGGCCGCCCGCTGGGTGAACTTCGGCCCCTTCAGTCTGCAACCGTCCGAGTTCGCCAAGCCCGGCCTGATCGTCTTCGCCGCCTGGATGTTCGCAGAGGCGCAAAAGGGGCAGGGGGTGCCCGGCGTCACCATCGCCTTCGGCTTCTACGCCCTGACCGTGTCACTGCTGCTGATCCAGCCCGACATCGGCCAGACCCTGCTGATCACCACCACCTTCATGGCCGTCTTCTTCATGGCGGGCGTGCCGTTCAAATGGATGGCGGTCCTGGCCAGCGCGGGCATGGCGGGGCTGGTGTCGCTGTATTTCGTCTTCGGCCATATGCGCGACCGCCTCAGCCGCTTCTTCTCGCCCGAGACCACCGACACCCATCAGATCGACAGCGCGTCCGAGGCCATCCGCGCCGGCGGCCTGCTCGGTCGCGGCATCGGCGAGGGCGTGATGAAACGCCGGGTGCCCGACCTGCACACCGACTTCATCTATTCCGTCGGCGCCGAGGAGTTCGGCCTGATCCTCAGCCTCATCATGATCGGCCTCTACGCCTTCATCGTCATCCGGGGCATGCGCCGGGCGATGAAGCTGACCGATCCGTTCGAACAGACGGCGGCGGCGGGCCTGTTCATGCTGATCGGGCTTCAGGCCTGCATCAATGTGGCGGTGAACCTGAACCTGATCCCGACCAAGGGCATGACCCTGCCCTTCATCAGCTACGGCGGTTCGTCCATGCTGGCCATGGGCCTGACTATGGGTTTCGCCCTCGCCCTGACCCGTCGCCGCCCCGGCGCCTACGAACCCGGCGCCAGCCTGCCGGGCAGACGCCGGCGGTTGCTCTAACTTCCTTTCGTCATCCTCTTCGGCGCCGATAGGGTGATGCGGGCTTGGAAGGCGTTCATCACAACGGTCACGACGAGGTCACAGCGAACACGAAGGGACCGAGCGCGTCGGCTCCCAGCGCCATATCCAGGCCGTTGATCAATTTGCGGCTTTGCCGCGCCGCAGGCCATCAAGATTTTCTGGGCCGGCACGGTCCCGTCGTGTCCGCCGTGACGTCGTCGTGCCCGTTGTGGCGAACTTTTTTGGACTGTCTGATGGAGTCGGCCTCACCAATCCGCCGAATGCTCTAATCAGCGCTTCCAGCCAAATATATCCCAGTATTTTCGACCGTTTGACACCGACCAGCCGCCTTCTCCTACCCACACCCCAAAACCGTGCGATCCTGTCGCCGCCTCATCCTCGACCCCACCCGCCCGCCACGGATTTCAGACGAATTACACTATTCAGACGGTGTTTTTCGCGCCCCCGCCGTCTGAATTTCAGACGAATTGCACTATTCAGACCCTCTTTTTCGGAGCCCGCCCCATGACCAAGCTCTGCGTCGTCGCCGCCGGCGGCACCGGCGGCCATATGTTCCCGGCCGAGGCCCTGGCGCGCGAGATGGCGGCGCGCGGCTGGCGGGTGGTGCTGGCGACGGATCATAGGGGCGAGCAATACGCCCACGCCTTCCCCGCCGAGGAACGGCTGGCGCTGGACGCCGCCACCGGCTCGGGGCCGCTGGGCTTGATCAAGGCGGGCGTCGCCATCTTCAGGGGCGTGGTCCAGGCGCGCACGGCCTTCGACCGTCTGAGCGCCGACGTGGTCGTGGGCTTCGGTGGCTACCCGTCCGCGCCCGCTCTGGTCGCCGCCGTCACGTCCCAGCGCCCGACCGTGATCCATGAGCAGAACGCGGTCCTGGGCCGCACCAACCGCATCCTGGCCCCCTATGTCGGTCAGGTCGCCTCGTCCTTCCCGACGCTGGAGCGGGCGCCGGCCAAGGTCCAGGGCCGCTCGCACGTCGTCGGCTCGCCGGTGCGCGCCGAGATCCGCGCCCTGTTCGACCGCCCCTATGTCGCCCCCGCCGACGACGCACCCGTCCATGTGCTGGTGACCGGCGGCAGCCAGGGGGCCCGCATCCTGTCCGAGACGACGCCCCGTGCGCTCGCGGCCCTGCCCGAAGTCCTGCGCCGTCGCCTGAAGGTGCAGCAGCAGTCGCGGCCCGAGACGCTGGAGGCCGCGCGCCAGATCTATCTGGAGGCTGGGATCGAGGCCGAGGTCGCCCCCTTCTTCCGCGACATGGCCGAACGGCTGTCCAGGGCGCATCTGGTGGTGGGGCGTTCCGGCGCCTCGACCTGCGCCGAGCTGGCGGTTGCGGCCCTGCCGTCCGTCCTGATCCCGCTGAAGATCGCCACCGACGACCACCAGCGCCTGAACGCCAAGGCCCTGACCGACGCCGGCGCGGCCGAGGTCATTCTGGAAGACGACCTGACCGTTGACCGCCTCGCCGCTGTCCTGAACGCTGTCCTGTCAGACCCCGCCCGCCTGTCCGCCATGTCCGCCGCCGCCCGCTCAGTCGCTATCCCTGACGCCGCCCAGCGCTTGGCAGACCTGGTCGAGGCGACGGCGGGTCAACCGCAACGGCCCTGACGCGTTAGGAAGCCCATGCCTCCCGAAATCATCGCCGTCACCCGCCAGATCCGCGCCCTGTGGCATCGGTTCGACTGGCTGCCCGAATGGGCGGTCGTCGTGCTGGTTCTGCTGGTCTTCGTCGGCGGCGGCTGGCTGACGCACAAGATCGCCTTCGCCATCCTGCGCCGGGTGGTCAAGAACAAGGACGTCTTCTGGCGCGGCGTGGTCGAGCGCGCCCGCACCAAGCTGCGCGTCCTGATCATCATAATCGGCGTCGGCATCGGCGTGACCGTCTCGCCCATGGACCCCGGCCCGTCCCAGGACATCCGCAACGTCCTGCAGTTCCTGTTCGTCCTGACGCTGGGCTGGCTGGCCTCGGGCGTGCTCGACATGTGGTCGGTCATGCACCTGAAGCGCTACAATGTCGCCGTCGAGGACAATCTGCTGGCCCGCAAACATCTGACCCAGACCCGCATTTTGCAGCGGGTGGCCAAGGTGGTGCTGTTCATCGTCACCGTCGGGCTGGCCCTGATGACCATCGCCGGCTTCCGCCAGTGGGGCGTCAGCCTGCTGGCCTCCGCCGGCGTTGTCGGCATCATCGCCGGTCTGGCGCTGCAGCCGATCCTGACCAACATGGTCGCCGGCATCCAGATCGCCCTGACCCAGCCGATCCGCCTGGACGACGCCGTCATCGTCGAGAACGAGTGGGGCAATGTCGAGGAGATCACCGCGACCTATGTGGTGGTCAAGCTGTGGGACTGGCGCCGGATGGTGTTGCCCCTGTCCTACTTCATCACCAAACCCTTCCAGAACTGGACGCGCGAGAACGCCCGCCTGATCGGCACGGCCTTCTTCTACGTCGACTACGAGGCCCCGATCGATCGGCTGCGCGAGGCGTTCGAGGGGATCGTGAAGTCGTCCAAGCTGTGGGACGGCGACGTCCAGGTCATGCAGGTGACGGACATCACCGAACGGGTGCTTCAGGTCCGCTGCCTGGCCAGTGCGCGGTCCGCCCCGGTGGCCTTCGACCTGCGCTGTGAAATCCGCGAGAAGCTGATGGCCTTCATGCGCGACGAGTGCCGCGAAGCCCTGCCGCGCGACCGCATAGAATGGCCGCAGGGGGAGGAGAGGCCGGTCAGTCCGCCAGCGCCGCCTGGCCCCGACGGATTGCTTCGTCCAGCGTGAGCGTCTCGGGATTGATCCTGTCGCCACAGGCCACGGTCAGCAGCTCCGCCGCATCGCCGCCTGGCGCGGCGGCATAGGCCGGGGCCGGATCGGCCGTCGCCGGGCCTTCTGTCCCGTCGGACTTTAAGGATGCGAAGTCCAGTCGGTCCGCCGTCTTCGCCCGGCAGTCGAAGGCCCACCGCGACCAGCCCCCGACATAGGTCACGTCCCCGACCTTGAACCCCGCCTCCGTGACCTGAAGCTCGCGCATATGGGCGATGTCGCCGTCCTGTTTGATGGAGGCGACGTCGGCGTAGATGGCGAACCGGCCGACGCCGGTCTCGACCAGTTGGGGATCGGCCCGAGTCAGCAGCGAGGCCAGGAGCAGGGCGATCATGCGACCAGGGTCTCCGCCTGATGCAGGTCCACGCTGACCAGCTGGCTCATGCCGCGCTCGGGCATGGTGACGCCGTACAGGCGGTCCATGCGGCTCATGGTCACCGGATTGTGGGTGATGACGATGAAGCGGGTGTCGGTGCGGCTGCGCATCTCGTGCAGCATGCGGCAGAAGCGGTCCACATTGGCGTCGTCCAGCGGGGCGTCCACCTCGTCCAGCACGCAGACCGGGGCGGGGTTGGCCAGGAAGACGCCGAAGATCAGGGCCGCCGCCGTCAGGGCCTGCTCGCCCCCGCTCATCAGGCTCATGACCGACAGCCGCTTGCCGGGCGGGCAGGCGTAGATTTCGAGGCCCGCCTCCAGCGGATCGTCGCTCTCGACCAGTTTCAGCTCGGCCTGGCCGCCGCCGAACAGGGCCTCGAACAGGCTCTTGAAGTTGGCGTTGATGACGTCGAAGGCGGCGACCAGTCGCTCTCGCCCCTCGGCGTTCAGCTCGTCGATGCCGTCGCGCAGCTTGGCGATCGCCTGGGTCAGGTCGATCCGTTCCGACTTCATGCTGTTCAGCCGCTCGCCGTATTCGACCGCCTCGTCCTCGGCGCGCAGGTTGACGGCGCCCAGGGCCTCGCGCTCGCGCTCCAGCCCGTAGAGCAGGCTCTCGGCCCCCGCCGCGTCGGGCGGGCGGGCGATGGCGTCGTCGGTCAGTTTGCGGCCTAGTTCGTCGGGCGACATCTGGGCCGTCTCGCGCAGGGTGGTCTCGGCCTCGGTCAGCTTCTCGGCGGCGGCCTCGGCGCGGGCGGACAGGCCGGCGCGGGCCTCGCGCGCCTGCGACGCGGCGGTCTCGGCGGCGCGTGACGCGCGATCGGCGTCCGTCGCTGCCGTCTCGGCCGTGGCCATCGCGTCCGATGAAGCCTGTTTGCGCTGTTCGGCGGCGGTCAGCGTGTCCAGCAGCTTGCCGCGCTGTTCGGCGAAGCCCTGGGGCGCGACCTCGGCCTGTTTCAGAAGGGCGGCGGTCTTGTCCGCGTCCTTGCCCAAGGCGGCGACGCGGGCGGCGCTGTCCCTGGACCTTGTGACCCAGCCGTCCCGGGCGCGGGTCAGGCTGCCCAGCCGCTGTTCACGGCCCTGGCGGTCGCGAGCCTCGGCGTCGCGGTCCGAGCGGGCGGTCTGGGCGGCGAGGCGCGCTGCGTCGGCGGCGGCCCGGGCGGCGGTCAGTTCGTCGCGCAGGCCCGACAGAGTCTCGGACGGGGCGTCCGTGGTCTCGGCGGCGTCTAAAGCGGCCTGAGCCTCGGCGACCTCGGCGGCTAGCCGGGTCACCGTGTCGTCCAAGGCCTGGGCGCGGGCCTCGCGGCGGGCCTGGTCGCGGGCCAGGGTCTCGACGCGGTCGCGGGCCATGGTCACGGCCTTGTCGGCGGCGAAGGGGGCCAGGCGGGCGGTCTTGACCGTCTCCTCAGCGGCGCGGAAGGCGTCGGTGGCGGTCTTCTGGGCGGCCTGGGCTTGATCCAGGGCGGGTCTGCCCTTGTCGAGCTCGGCCTCCAGCTCGGCCAGACGTGTGCGTTGCGCCAGGCGGACGGCGGCGGGGCGGGGCGCCTCAGCACGGCTGACGAAGCCGTCCCAGCGATAGAGGTCGCCCTCGGTCGTGACCAGGCGCGCGCCGGGAGGCAGGGCCTTGGCGAGGCTCGCCGCCTGCGCGTGGGACACGACGCCGCACAGGGCGAGGCGGGCGCTCAGTTGCTCGGGCGCCTGAACATGGTCGGACAGGGGCGTGACCCCGGCGGGCCAAGACGGGGCAGGGGCGTCGGCCCCGCCCCAATAGACGGCGGCCTTGGCGTCCAGCGCCGCGTCGAGATCGTCGCCCAGGGCGGCGGCGAGAGCGGCCTCATAGCCCTTGTCGGCGCGCACCTTGTCGAGCGCGGGCGAGTGGTCGCGCTTGCCGGTCACCAGCAGCTGGGCCAGGCCGCGCGCCTCGGTCTGCAACCGGCCCAGCCGATCCTCGGCGGCGCGGGCTGCGGTGCGCGCCTCCTGTTCGGCGCGGGCGAGGTCGCCACGTTTCGCCTCGGCCGCCTCGACGGCTTCGCGAGCCGCAGCCAGTTCGGCCTGGGCGGTCTCCAGCGCCTTGCGGGCCGTTTCCAGTTCCGGCGTCTCCAGCGGACCCAGGGCCTCGCGTTCGCGCCTAGCTTGATCGTGCTGGCCGGTGACGCGGGCCAGGCGGGTTTCGGCGTCGCGCTTGCGCGCCGTCTCGGCGTTGGCGCGGGCTTCGACGGCGGCCAGGGTTCCGGCCAGCCGCTCGACCTCGCCGTCGGCGGTCTTGCGGGCGTCCTCGGCGGCGGCCAAGGCCTTGTCCAGTTCGGGCCCGCGTTCGGGCGCGGCGGCGATCTCGGCCTTCAGCCGGGTCAGTTCATGGTCCAGCCGGTCCAGTTCGCGCTGGGCGTCGGCGGCCATGTTGGTTTCACGCTCGACGTCGGCGGCGATGCGGGCGGCCTCGGCCTTGAGCCGGTCCACCTCGGCGCGGGCGGCCTGTTCGGCCATGTCGAGGCGGTCGCGCTCCAGGCTGGCGCGGTGCAGCAGGGCCGAGGCGACGGCGTCCTCCTCGCGCGCGGGCTTCAGGGCTTCCTGAGCGGTCAGGGCGTCGGTCTGGGCGGCGGCGGCGGCGGTGGTCGTCTCGGCGACCGCACGGTCGGCGTCTCGCAGTTCCTCGGCGGCGGCTTCGGCGGCCAGTCTGGCGTCGTTCCAGCGGACGAACAGCAGGGCGGCCTGAAGGGCGCGGATCTCAGCGGAGATCTTCTTGTACTTTTCGGCCTGGCGGGCTTCACGCTTGAGCCGGTTCAGCGCCGTTTCCAGCTCGCGGCCGATGTCGTCCAGCCTGTCCAGATTGGTCTCGGCCGCCTTGAGCCGCAGCTCGGCCTCGTGCCGACGGGTGTGCAGGCCGGCGACGCCGCCTGCCTCTTCCAGGATGCGGCGGCGGTTCTGGGGTTTGGCGGCGATCAGTTCGCTGATCTGGCCCTGACGGACCAGGGCGGGGGAGTTGGCGCCGGTCGAAGCGTCGGCGAACAGCAGCTGGACGTCGCGGGCGCGCACCTCCTTGCCGTTGATGCGGTAGGTCGAGCCCTGGCCCCGGTCGATGCGGCGCGACACCTCCAGCATGGGGCTGTCGGTAAAGGGCTGGGGAGCGCGGCGTTGCGCGTTGTCGATGGTCAGGCTAACTTCGGCATGGCTGCGCGGGGGTCGGCCCGCCGCGCCGGCGAAGATGACGTCGTCCATGCCCTGACCGCGCATGGCCTTGGCCGAGTTGGCGCCCATGACCCAGCGCAGGCCCTCCAGCACGTTCGACTTGCCGCAGCCGTTGGGGCCGACGACGCCTGTCAGGCCGGATTCGATATGCACCTCCGCCGGGTCGACGAACGACTTGAAGCCGACGAGCCGGAGGCGCTGGAACTGCATCGTCCTGGCGGACTACCGGAGCAGAGGGTCGATGGCGGCCGAGAGGGCGTCCAGCGAATGGTCGGCGACGGGCTTGCCGTTGACGAAGAAGGCGGGCGTGCCGGTGACGCCGGCCGCATCTGCGCCCGCAATCTGGGTGTCCAGTTCAGCGCGGATGGTCGGGCCGTCAAGGCATGTCTCGATCTGTTCGCGGGTCTTGCCGCTGGCGGCGATGCCCGCTGCGAACCAGGGTTGAGGCCCCGTGGTGCGCAGATTGGCCTGGTCGCGCATGAAGACGCCCGCCACGTCGAAATAGCGTTCGGGCGCGGCGCACAGGGCCACCGCAGCCGCGGCGGCGGCGACATTGGCGGGCTGGGTCGGCAGGTTGCGATGAACCAGCCGGACCTTGCCGGTGTCGATATATTTGGCCTTGAAGGCCGGCAGCACGGTGTTGTGAAAGTCCGCGCAGTGCGAGCAGGTGAAGGAGGCGTATTCGATCACCGTCACCGGCGCATCCGCGCGGCCCAGGACATGATCCTGGGCCGTGACCGGCGGGGGCGCATCGGCGGCGAAGGCCGGCCCCGCCAGACCCGCGGCGGCCAGTGCGGCGAAGACCGACAGGGCGAGGGCGTCGCGGCGGATCATCCTACTTCGCCAGTTCGGCGTCGATGGCGGTGGACAGGTCGGCCAGGCTGGCGCCCTCGCCGCCGGGGGTGATGACCTGGGTGTCGTTGACATAGAAGGCCGGGGTGCCGGTCACGCCCTGGGTGCGGGCGGCCTGGACGCGGGTTTCCATGGCGGCGACGGCGTCCTTGTCGGTGACGCAGTCGTTGAACTGCTGCTCGGACATTCCGGCCGCCTGGGCGGTGCGCAGCAGCCAGTCGCGCGGCGACGAGGTCAGCATCTCCTGCTGGGTGGCCATCAGCTGGTGGACGACGTCGAAATACTTGTCCGGGCCGGCGCAGCGCGCGACCAGGAAGCCGGCGGTGGCGGCGTCGACCGGCGGGGTCGGCAGCTCGCGGAAGATGTAGCGGACCTTGTTGGTGTCGACGTATTTGGCCTTGAACGCGGGCCAGGTGTTCTTCTGCCACAGGGCGCAGTGGGGGCAGGTGACCGAGGCGTATTCGACCACGGTGACCTTGGCGCCTTCCGGCGCGCCCAGACCCATGTCGCCCTCTGCCGCGCCCTTGGCGCCGCCGCCGCACGCGGCCAGGGCCATGGTCGCCAGTGCGGCGCCGGTAATGGCCGCACGACGGCTCATGCGGACGAAGCGGGATTCAGTGTCGGCCATGGGACTTCCTTGATCGGATCGTTGGCGGATGATCGCGCGATTCCCCCGGAACGGCGCAACCCAAGACTAGTCGAGAACAGGTGCGGCGAAGTTTTGTCAATCCTGCCTGTCGGTGCGGGAAAGCGCGACGCGGCCAAGACGGGCCAGGGCGGCGCGCAGATCGTCGGGGGCGGAGGCGATGGAGGCTGCGAGATCGGCCTCGGCCTGGGCGGGCAGGGGCGGGGGCTTGGCGCTGCGTTTGGGGCGTGAGGCGGCCTCTTTCAGTGGGGCGACCGGACCCTGGGCGATACGCAGCCGATCGACCGTTCCGGCGCCCAGGAACAGATTGACGCGGGCCAATATGTCCTCTGACTGATGCTGTATCAGCAGGGCGGCGGCGCCGGCGACGCGCAGCTCCAGCACGCCGGGTTGGCCGCCCTTGCCCTTGGTCAGCTTTTGCGGGCGGGTGACGCGGGCCAGACGGTCGCCGACGATCTCGCGCCAGCGGGGCTCCAGCGCGCCGGCGCCGCGTCCGAACTGCTCGTCCAGCTTCTTGATCAGGGGCGTCAGCGCCTTGCCCGCGCGCGGCGCCGGCCGGGGGACCGGACGGGTGCGGCGGCGAGACAGGATCTCGCGGACCTCGGCGTCTGTGGGCAGCGTGCGGCGCATGGGTCTATATAGCCGGGTCCATGGCTTGCGTCTCTCCCGACATCGTCCTGATCCGATCCCGGCTGCTGGCCTGGTACGACGCCCATGCGCGCAGCCTGCCGTGGCGGGCGGCCGTGGGCGCGGCGCGGACCGAGCCCTACCGCGTCTGGCTGTCTGAGGTCATGCTGCAGCAGACGACCGTGCCGCATGCGACGCCCTATTTCCACGCCTTCACCACGCGGTGGCCCACGGTGTCGGACCTGGCGGCGGCCGAGGATGCGGAGGTGATGGGGGCTTGGGCGGGGCTGGGCTACTACGCCCGCGCCCGCAATCTGCTGGCCTGCGCGCGTGCCGTGGCGCGCGAGCATGGCGGCGTCTTCCCGGATACGGAGGCCGGCCTGCTGGCCCTGCCCGGAGTGGGCGCCTATACGGCGGCGGCCGTGGCCTCCATCGCCTTCGACCGGGCCGCCAATGTGGTGGACGGCAATGTCGAGCGGGTCATGGCGCGGTTGTTCGCGGTCGAGACGCCGGTCCCGGCCGCCCGACCCGAGCTAAGGCGACTGGCGGGCCTGTTCGTCACGGACGAGCGGCCCGGAGACTGGGCGCAGGCGTTGATGGATCTGGGGGCGACGGTGTGCCGGCCGAAGTCGCCATCGTGCGGGACCTGTCCCGTGGCGAGCGAATGCCTGGGCCTGGCGAGCGGCGACCCGGCCCGTTTTCCGCTGAAGACCAAGAAGGCGGACCGACCGCACCGGCGAGGCGCAGCCTATGTGTTGGTCGACGATCAGGGGAGGGTGGCGGTCGAGACGCGGCCCGACAAGGGCCTGCTGGGCGGAATGTTGGGCTTGCCGACCAGCGACTGGACGACGGATGCGCCGTCAGGGGCGGCGCCGATCGAGGGCGACTGGCGCGAGGCCGGCGCGGTCGAGCATGTCTTCACTCACTTCAGCCTGACCCTGACGGTGATGACGGCGCGGGGCCAGGCGGACGGCCCGTGGCGCTGGATGGCCGTCGAGGCGGCGCGAGCGGCCCTACCCACGGTGTTCGCCAAGGCGCTGGATCGGGCGACCGTTGAACCTGATCTATTGTTGTAGTAACAAAAATCCGTGCGCATCACCTTCGATCCGAGCAAGCGCGAGCGCACCTTGGCCGAGCGAGGGCTGGATTTCGCCCAGGCGGCGGCCGTGTTCTACGGCGATCATCTGACGTTCGAGGATGATCGCCAAGACTATGGAGAACGACGTCTGATCACCATCGGGCGTTTGACGGACCGGATGGTGGTTCTGGTGTGGACGCCGCGCGGCGAGGCGCGCCACGTCATTTCGATGAGGAAGGCCAATGACCGTGAACAGCGACGCTACGAAGATCGACTGGATCGATCCTGACGACGCGCCCGAGCTGGACGACGCCTGGTTCGAAAAGGCGGATCACCATCGCGGAGAGGTGCTGGTCCGACGGGGCAGACCCAAGGGCGCGGATAAGGTCTCGACCACCATACGGTTCGACGCCGACGTGCTGGCCGCGTTCAAGCAGGACGGCGCCGGGTGGCAGACCCGTATGAACCAAGCCCTGCGCGACTGGCTGGCCAAGAAGTCGGCGGCCTGAGCCTGGTCGTCACCGCAGGGTGCGGATCGCGACCTTGCCCTGTTTGTGGTGGGGAATGACGACGGCGCGGCCGCCGGCGTGCTGGATGTTCAGATCGACGACCGAGCTGCCGACCTCCAGGCCAGTGATCCTCAGACGGTCCAGGCCGGCGGGCAGGACGGGATCGGCCAGATCGACCGTCTCGGTCCAGGCGTCGATGGACAGGCCCAGCGTGGCCTGCAGCATCAGGAAGACCGAACCCGCCGCCCAGGCCTGGGGCAGGCAGGCGACCGGATAGGCGATGGGCGGCTCGCCCGGTTCGCGGGGGAAGCCGCAGAACAGTTCGGGCAGTCGCAGGTGGAAATGGGCGGCGGCGGCATAGATCTCGGCCAGGATTTCCGAGACGGCCTCGCGCTCTCCGTAGTTGGCCATGCCGGCGGCGGCCATGGCGGTGTCATGGGGCCAGACCGAGCCGTTGTGATAGCTCATCGGATTGAAGCGGGCCTGGCCCAGCTCCAGGGTTCGGATGCCCCAGCCGGTGCGGAATTCGTCCGACAACAGACGTTTCGTCACCCGCCGCGCCCGCTCGACCGACGGCAGGCCGGTGAACAGGAGATGGCCGGCGTTGGAGGCGATGGCCCGGCACTGTTCCCCGTCGCCGTCCAGAGCCACGGCGTAGAAGCCCTCGTCCTCCATCCAGTATTTGTCTTCGACCAGGGCGCGGACCTGTTCGGCGCGCATCCGCCATTCGGTCGCGCGGTCGTCGCCCAGGCGTTCGCCCAGATCGCCCAGGGCGCGCCAGGCGGCGAAGGCGTAGCCTTGGACCTCCAGCAGGGCGATGGGGCCCTTGGGGAAGCGACCGTCGGCGTGGAAGATGGAGTCTTCGGAATCCTTCCAGCCCTGGTTCGACAGGCCGGTGTCGGCGCCGCGCTGATAGTCGATCAGGCCGTCGTTGTTGCTGTCGCCATAGTCGCGCATCCAGTCGGCGGCGGCGATCAGATTGGGCCAGAGCGTGCGGATCAGGTCCAGATCGCCGGTGCGGTTGGCATAGGCGCCGGCTAGGGCCACGAACAGGCAGGTGGTGTCGACCCCGCCGTAATAGAGGCCGAAAGGCACCTCGTGCAGGGCGCTCATCTCGCCGCCGCGCGTCTCATGCATGATCTTGCCGGGCTGGCTGTCTTGGAAGAGCGAGGTTTCGGTCGCCTGGCGGCTGGCCAGATAGGTCAGGACGCCCTTGGCCAGGGACGGGTCCAGCCACAGCATCTGCCAGGCGGCGATGATGCCGTCGCGCCCGAACGGGGTCGAGAACCAGGGCGTGCCGGCATAGGGGTAGGGGCCGGTCGGCAGGTCGGTGGTCAGCAGCGCCATGTCGGCCCGTGACTGATCCAGCCAGTCGTTGAACCGCGGGCTGCGCGGGCCGCGCACCGAGGCGCCGCGCCGGCGCTTGGCGCGCATGGCGAGACGAGCCTGGACGGCGTTTAGACGCCAGCGCCCGGCGTCCGGCGTCTCGCAGGCATCGACGCCGCATTCGATGAACAGGTCCATCGACCGCCCCTTGGGCAGGCTGAACATGAACTCCGCGCGCTGGTGCGTCAGGCGGGCGGGCGGCTCGGAGAAGGCGATGCAGCTGGAACGATCGACATCGTCCAGGCCGGTGTATCGGAAGGTGACCCGGCGGCCGTCGGTAGTCGGGGTGTGGATCGTGCCGCGCTTGGCCCGAGGCGTGCCGCGCACCTGGAAGATGTCGGCGAAGTCGGCGCCGAAGTCGAAGGCCAGCGGCAGAAGGATGTCCTCCACGCCATGATTGACCATACGGATGCGCTCGAACATCCGTCGGCCCCACAGGAAGCGACGCCGCTCGATATGCAGGACGCCGGCAGGGGCGGATCGGCCGCCCATCGGGGGCAGGGGGCGGTTGGTGGTGTGGCAGGAGAAGAAGACGTTGTCCTGGCTGACGCCGGAGGACAGCCGAGAGGGCTTCTGCAGACCGACCGTCATGGCCCAGCGCGACAGGACGCGCGTATCGTCGGCGAACAGGCCGTCGGCGCCGCCCTTCATGTCGCCCCAGCCATCCGCGACCAGGAAGGTGTCGCCGTCCTTGAGCGCCATCAACTGTTCGAGGCCGGAGGCCTCGACGGTTTCGCCGGCGGTCAGCTGGGTGGAATAGGCGTCGTCCATGCGGTCTCTTCCCCGTCGTTTGAGGCCTTGGCCGAACGTGTCGCACCCGAATGCGGCGCTCAGGGGCCGCTTGAGTGATCAAATGAAGCAGGCGACGGAGGGTTCACCTCCGCCGCCTGTTTTTCTTCGATAATCGTCGGCTGCGACGCTTAGGCGATGGCGGCGAAGCTGCGATCTTCTTCGATGGGACGCAAGGGCGTAACCACATTGCCCAGCGGCGCCTCGGCGAAGGGACGACGGGCCAGCAGGTCACCGTAGACATCCAGGTAGCGGCGCGCCATGGCGGTGGCCGAGAACCGCAGGTCGAACCGGGCGCGAACAGTCTGGCGGTCCAGCAGATGGGCGCGGCCGGCGGCGGCGATCGCCTGTTCCATCGTGTCGACCAGGAAGCCGGTGGCGCCGTCCTCGATGATCTCGGGCGTCGAGCCGCAGCGGAAGGCGACGACGGGCGTGCCGCAGGCCATGGCTTCGATCATCACCAGGCCGAAGGGCTCGGGCCAGTCGATGGGGAAGAGCAGGGCGTCGGCGCCGCCCAGGAAGGCGGACTTCTGATGGTCGCCGATCTCGCCGATGAATTCGATCAAGGGATTGCCCTCGACCATCGGGCGAATGGTCTCTTCCCAATAGCGTTTGTCGGCGGCGTCCACCTTGGCGGCGATCTTCAGGCGCTTGCCCAGTTTTGTGGCGATTTCGATGGCGCGGTCGGGGCGTTTCTCGGGCGAGATCCGGCCCAGGAAGGCGAGGTAGCCCTCGGACTTGGGCGAAAACAGATACTGTTCGCTCGGCATGCCGTGATGGACGGTCGCCTTCCAGTTGGCGAAGTGCAGGGGCTTGCGCTGGTCGTCGGAGATGGAGACCAGGCCGAACTCGCTCCAGCGGGCATAGACGCCGGGCAGGTCCTTCATGTCGAGGCGACCGTGCAGAGTCGTGATCGTCTTGTCCGCATACTGCCGGAACAGCGGGAAATGGATCATGTCAGTGTGGAAGTGGATCACGTCGAACTCGTCGGCGCGGTCCATCACCTCGCCCAGCATGGACAGGTGGGCGGCGAGGTCGGATTTGAGCGGGGCGGGATCCAGGCGGATGGCCTGATCGCGGACGGGCACCAGGCGCGCCTTGGTGTGGGCGTCGGCGCTGGCGAACAGGGTGACATCATGGCCCAGATCGACCAAGGCGTCGGTCAGGTGCGCGACGACGCGTTCAGTGCCGCCGTAAAGCTTCGGAGGAACGGCCTCGTAAAGCGGGGTGACCTGCGCGATCTTCATGATGTTGTGCTCCGACCCCGCACCGGCGGGGGCCGTGGACAACAATGGTCTCGCAACTGCGAAGTTCCATCGCGGCTTGCGAATTTTCACATAGGTTTCGGTGGGTTACAGCGAAGCTGGCCCTGCGTTCGTGTGCGAAATCGTACGTATCGGCCGCGCATTGCCGGCTAAGTGCTTGATGTGGCTGATGCGACGTGGGGTCGCATCAGCTTACATCGCGGCGCGAACCTCGGAGCGCAGGGCGTCGATGGATTTCAGGCCCTGGTCGGTCTTGAAGCGCCAATAGGTCCAGCCGTTGCAGGCGGGGGCGTTTTCCAACAGGGCGCCCAGCTTGTGGATCGAGCCGCTGAGCGAGCCGGACACCAGCGAGCCGTCGGCGCGGACGCGGGCCTCGCGCTCGCCCTTGGGGCAATAGAGGCGGTCGCCGGCGTTCAGCAGGCCGGCCTCGACCAGGGCGCCGAACGGCACCTTGGGCTCGGCGCGTTTGGAACCGGTGACGATCAGGTCTTCGGGGCGGGCGGGGATGACCGAGGCGATGCGGGTCTCGGCGACGTCGGCATAGGTCTCGTCACGCTCGATGCCGATATAGTGGCGGCCCAGGCGTTTGGCGGCGGCGCCGGTGGTGCCGGTGCCGAAGAAGGGGTCCAGGATCACGTCGCCGGGGCGCGTGGCCGACAGCAGGACGCGGTGCAGCAGGGCCTCGGGCTTTTGCGTCGGATGGGCCTTCTTGCCGTCGGCGTCCTTGATCCGCTCCTCGCCCGTGCACAGGGCGAAGGTCCAGTCGGACCGCATCTGCGTGTCTTCGTTGAAGGCCTTCATCGCATCGTAGTTGAAGGTGTAGCGCTTCTGATCGCGGCTCTTGGCGGCCCAGATCAGGGTTTCGTGGGCATTGGTGAACCGGGTGCCCTTGAAGTTCGGCATCGGGTTGGACTTGCGCCAGATGATGTCGTTCAGCACCCAGAAACCCAGGTCCTGGATCGCCGAACCCAGTCGGAAGACGTTGTGATAGGAGCCGATCACCCAGATCGAGCCTTCCGGCTTCAGCACGCGGCGGCACTCCGCCAGCCAGGCGCGGGTGAAGGCGTCGTAGGCGGCGAAACTGTCGAACTTGTCCCAGTCGTCGTCCACGGCGTCGACCTTGGAATTGTCGGGACGCAGCAGGTCGCCGCCCAGCTGCAGATTATAGGGAGGGTCGGCGAAGACCATGTCCACCGAGGCGTCGGGCAGGCTCTTCAGCACTTCGATGCAATCGCCACGGTGAATGACGTCCTTGGCGAGGACAGGGGTCTTCAGATCGGACATGGAACGCGGCCCCACAACAATGAGACCGCCATGGTGAATCCTTGTGGTTAAGGTCGGGTAACCGGCTGCGAAGGGTGATGCAAAACGCATCGCGTCTGTCTATGACGCTTTGATGATCGCACGCCTTCGCCCCGTTCCATTCGACCTCGGTCCCGTCCATTTCGTCGGCATAGGCGGCATCGGCATGAGCGGCATCGCCGAGATCATGTTGAAGATCGGCTATTCGGTTCAGGGCTCGGACGCCAAGGCCAGCGCCAATACGGAACGTCTGGAGCAGCTCGGCGCCCGAATCTTCATCGGTCATGACGCCGCCCATGTGGGCGAGGGCGTCTCGGCCGTGGTCTATTCGACGGCGGTCAAGGCCGAGAACCCCGAGATGAAGACGGCCCGCGAACGGCGCATCCCGCTGGTGCGACGGGCCGAGATGCTGGCCGAGCTGATGCGGCTGCAGTTCTCCATTGCGGTCGGCGGCACGCACGGCAAGACGACGACGACCTCGATGGTCGCGGCCCTGCTGGATGCGGCGGGGCTGGATCCGACGGTGGTCAACGGCGGCATCATCAACGCCTATGGCACCAACGCCAAGGTCGGCGACGGCGACTGGATCGTGGTCGAGGCGGACGAGAGCGACGGCAGCTTCCTGCGTCTGAAATCGACCGTGGCCATAGTCACCAATATCGATCCCGAACACTTGGACCACTACGGCGACTTCGACGGGGTGCGGAAGGCGTTCGTCGATTTCGTCGAGAACATCCCTTTCTACGGCTTCGCCGCCGTCTGTCTGGATCACCCCGAGGTGCAGCGGCTGGTCGCCGCCATCGATAACCGACGCCTGGTGACCTATGGCGTCAATCCCCAGGCCATGGTGCGAGCCGAGAACATCGACATGGGCGCGGACGGATGCCGGTTCGACGTGGTCTTCCACGGGGCGGGTGCGGACGCCGACGAGACGCGGATCGACGGCCTGTATCTGCCCATGGCCGGGGGGCACAACATCGCCAACGCCCTGGCCGCCATCGCCGTGGCGCGCGAACTGAACGTGGCCGACGAGGCGATCAGGACCGGCCTGGCCGGCTTCGGCGGGGTCAAGCGCCGCTTCACCACCACCGGCGTGGTCGGAGGCGTGCGGATCGTGGACGATTACGGCCACCATCCGGTCGAAATCGCCGCCGTTCTGAAGGCCGCGCGCCAGGTGGTGCAGAACGCCGAGGGCGACGGCCGCGTCATCGCCGTGGTCCAGCCGCACCGCTACACCCGCCTGCGCGACCTGATGGAAGAGTTCTCGACCTGCTTCTCCGACGCCGACGCGGTGATCGTGGCCGACGTCTATGCGGCAGGCGAGGCGCCGCTGGTCGGGGTGGACAAGCATGCGCTGGTCGAGGGCGTCCGCCGCTTCGGCCATCGCTCGGTCCAGGCGCTGGATGGCGTCGAGACCCTGCCGACCGTAATCGCGGGCGAGGCCAAGGCGGGCGATCTGGTCGTTCTGCTAGGCGCCGGTGACATCACGACCTGGGCCTACGCCCTGCCGGGGCAGTTGGAGACGTTGAACGGCTGACGGCCCTCGCCTCAGAGATAGGCGAGGATCATGTTGCCCGCGATGAAGGCCAGGAAGCCAGCCATCACAAAGGCGGTGGCGAACGAGGACAGCCACTCCTGTCGCCCGCGGATGCCGAGCACCTCCTGTTCACTCAAGCCTCCGGCGGCAAGCCGTTTCCGGTCCGCTTCGAACAATGGGATGAGGCAGACGAAACATAGCGCCATCGGCAAGAAGACGATGACCAGTTGAACCAGGCTGGAAAAAGACGCCCGACCTGCGCTGAACCGCCAAAGGAATGAGGTCAGTGCTTCCTGATGGCCCAAGGGGGCGTAGGCGGCGATCAACGAGCTCATTCCGATCAGATACAAGAGAGCGTAGACGGCGATCTGGCGCGCCCCCCACTTGATGCGTGGAGGCGGCTGGGTGGGCTCTGAACCAAAGCCTGGCATCTCCTCGCCGAGCAGGAATTCGCCAGCCGCCTGCTTGCGTCGGATGTGCCAGAACCATCGATAGGTCGCGGCGTGCAGAATGGGCAGGCCGATTACGGCGACGAACCCGACCAGAATCAGGTTCAAGACTTCCTCGGCGGTGATGGCGATCGCAGTGTAGGTGTTTACGGCGTAGACGAGCCCGATCCAGCCCATCAGCATGACCGCCGTCAGAGCCATGGAGAGGGCGAGAATCTTGACCAATTGAACGGGTTTCATGACGCGACCCTAGGCGATGCAGGACGGGGCAGGCCAGCGGCCTTGTTCGTCTATGCTTTGACTTCGGCGCCGGCGCCTTTATCGGACATCGCATGACCCTGAGTGACGATCTTCCTTCCGTGCGCGGCAAGCTGCTGCGTGGCGAACCGCTTGGTCCCTACACTTGGTTCCGGGTGGGCGGCGCGGCCGAGGCCTTGTTCATCCCGGCGGACGCCGACGATCTGGCGGATTTCCTGAAGGCGCTTGACCCGGCTGTGCCCGTGACCGTGCTGGGCGTCGGCTCGAACGTTATCGTGCGTGACGGCGGGGTCGAGGGGGTGGTGATCCGTCTGGCCGGCCGTCCGTGGGCGCAGATTACGACGGACGGCGATACGATCACGGCCGGCGCGGGCGCGCTGGATTCCATGGTCGCCAAGGCTTCGGCCAAGGCGGGGATCGCCGGGCTGGAATTCTATGCCGGCATTCCGGGCACCGTCGGCGGCGCCCTGACCATGAACGCCGGCTGCTATGGTTCGGAAACCAAGGACGTGCTGGTCTCGGCCTGGGGGCTTAACCGCAAGGGGGAGCGGGTCGATTACGCTCTGGCGGACTTCGGCTACACCTATCGCCATAGCGAAGCCCCGGCCGACATCATCTGGATCGAGGCGACCTATCGCGGGACGCCGGACGCGCCCGAGGCCGTGGCGGCCCGCATCAACGACATCACCAGCCGTCGCGAGACCACCCAGCCGATCCGGGAGAAAACGGGCGGTTCGACCTTCAAGAACCCGCCCGGCCATTCGTCTTGGAAGCTGGTGGACGAGGCCGGCTGGCGCGGCAAGCTGCACGCCGAAACGGGCGGCGGCGCCATGTTCAGCGACCTGCACTCCAACTTCATGATCAACCCCGGCGAGGCGACCGCCGCCGACATCGAAGGCCTGGGCGAGGCGGTGCGCGCCGATGTGCTGGCCAAGACCGGCGTTCAGCTGGAGTGGGAGATCAAGCGGATCGGCAGCCGCTGATCTCTAGTTGCGCGGGACGGGCGCGCGCGTTACGGGGAAATTTCTCGGGGGAGAAATCAGATGAAGCGTATCGCAGCCGTCGTTGGCCTCATGGCCATGGTCGCAGAACCGGCCCAGGCTCAACTCGTGACGCGGGCGGCTGTCGGGCCTGCCGTTCCGGATGTCGAGAACCGTATCGACCTGACGCGGTCCAGCGCCGGCTATACCTATTTCAACCGCGCCGGGGCCGATCTGGCTCAGCACGATGCGGCGGTGAGCGCGTGCATGGTCGAGGCCTCGCGCATGCGTCAGCCCGACGACAATGGCGCGGCTGGGGCTGCGGCGGCCGGCGGATTGCTGGGCGCGCTGGTCGTCGGCGTCATGCAGGGCGCGATGAACGGCATGCATGAACGCAGAGGCGTCGCGGCCAATGTCGAGAACTGCATGGTTGTGAACGGCTGGCGCGTCGTTCGCCTGGACGAGACGGAAGGCAAGACGCTGGACGCGCTGGAGCAGCCGGAGCTTCACGCCGCCCTGGCTGAACACGTTGGGGCCGCGCAGCCGAAGGGCGAGATCGTCCGCGTGTATAATAACGACGCCGTGCGTGGCGGGACGGTGCTGATCGGCCGTTCAGGCGATCTGGACAAGGTGTCCCTGAGCCTGCAGGCCCAGCCTCCGGAAGGCGCGACGCCGCCGCCCGGACGAAAGGGGCCGCAGGCGCCGCGCACCGCTCGCCCGCCGCGCGCTCTCAAGGCCGAAGAGGTCGCGGTGACGGCTGGAGACGCTCTGATCACCGTGCGGCTGACCGGCATGGCCGAACAAGGCGGTCGGACGCTGTTCTTCACGCGCCAGG
This sequence comes from Brevundimonas sp. TWP2-1, assembly GCF_049897645.1. Lineage (NCBI taxonomy): Bacteria > Pseudomonadati > Pseudomonadota > Alphaproteobacteria > Caulobacterales > Caulobacteraceae > Brevundimonas > Brevundimonas sp. TWP2-1. Next base: position 1,519,514 of record NZ_JAFCWR010000001.1, on the reverse strand, counting down.
GGCCCGCGCCCGATGTCCAGCCCTGGGAGCAGGACGGTCGTCCTGCGCTGTTCGCCGTCGCCTTGCCGACGCGCGGCGCCGTACGCGGCGATCGCACGCGGGCCGTGACCCAGACCTTCTCCGTGCCGCCCGGTCGCTGGCGACTGAGCGCGGTCAATGTCGGCCAGTACATCACCCATTTCTGCTTGGGGAACTCAGGGTTCGAGGCTCGCGACGGCGAGGCGGTCTATGCCGGCGCGTTCGATCTGTCGGGCGAGCAGTTACGACCGGACATGACCGTCCGCGACGATCTGCTTGCGCCGGCATCGCCGGCCGCAATGGCGGGTGTGCGCCATCGTGCGGCGCAATGGTCCTATGGCGACAAGGAGCAGTGTCAGGGCGCGTATCTTTACGCTTTGGACCTGACGCCTGAAACCGAGAAGGCCGTCGAGGCGGCTGGGCCTGAAGTCACGGGTGCGGACACGCCGGTCGTCGTGGTGGAAACGACAGCGTCATCAACACTTCAGTGACGTCTTGAGGGTTTGGTTGACGGGCTGTTAACGACCTGCGCGGCATCCAGACGGTTCTGGAGCCGCCCATGACCCGCCCCTTCGCATCCCTTCATGTCGCCGTCCTGATGGGCGGGCTTTCCGCAGAGCGGGAGGTTTCGCTGTCGTCGGGCGAGCAGTGCGCGCAGGCGCTGGAGCGGCAGGGCGTGCGCGTCAGTCGCGTGGACGCCGGGCGGGACCTGGCCAATGTGCTGTCCGGCCTGATCAAGCCCGATGTGGTGCTGAACTGTCTGCACGGCGCCTGGGGCGAGGACGGCTGCGTCCAGGGCGTGCTGGAGACGCTGAAGATCCCCTATACGCATTCGGGCGTGCTGGCCTCGGCCCTGGCGATGGACAAGGACAAGTCCAAGGCCGTGTTGCGGGCGGCGGGCATCAAGGTGCCGGGCGGCGGCCTGTATGACCGCCACGAGGTCGCCAGCCGCCACGTTATCGACCCGCCCTATGTGGTCAAGCCGAACGCGGAAGGCTCGTCCGTCGGCGTCTTCCTGGTGCGCGAGGGCGCCAATCGGCCCGTGGCCGAGGTGGGCGAACCGGGCTGGGCCTATGGCGAACAGGTCGTGGTCGAACCCTATATCGCCGGCAAGGAACTGTGCGTCACGGTGTTGGGCGAACCGGCCGGGCCGCGCGCCCTGACGGTGACCGACATCACCCCGACCAAGGGCTTCTACGACTATGAGGCCAAGTATGCGCCGGGCGGTTCGGTGCACGTCCTGCCCGCCGTCCTGCCGCCCGCCGTGTTCGAGGCGGCCCTGCGCCAAGCCGAGGCCGCGCACGTCGCCATGGGGTGCCGGGGCGTGTCCCGATCCGACTTCCGTTATGACGATGTTAAGGACGATCTGGTCCTGTTGGAGGTCAATACTCAGCCCGGCATGACCCCGACTTCGCTCGCGCCCGAGCAGGCGGCCCATACCGGAATGAGCTACGACGATCTGGTTCGGTGGATGGTGGAGGACGCCTCATGCCCGCGGTAGTTCGCGGCGGTCGGCGACAGAGTTCTAATCAGGCTCCCCAACGCGGCGCGGCTCCCAAAGGGGGAGGGCGGTCGCGTGGCGGGGCCAAGAACGCGTCCGCCATTCCCGGCAAGATGGCCGCCATCGGCCGTGTCGATATTTCGCCCCGCACCGCCGTGATCGCCTTGGGCGCCGGCGCGCTGCTGCTGGTCGGGGTTCTGGCGACGGGCGCTCGCGCCGAACGGATCGGCGCCTCGATCTCGCACGGGGTCGATAATCTGACGGCCGGCATGGGTCTGACGCTGAAGCGGGTGCACATCACCGGCGCCTCGCCCGAGGCAGAGCCGGCGATCCAGCAGGCCTTGGGTCTGTATTCCGGCCAGCCGATCACCAGCCTGGATCTGGACGCCATTCGCACACGCGTTCAGGGCGTGGGCTGGGTCAAGGAGGCGCGCGTGGTGCGCCTGTTGCCCGACACCCTGATCGTCGAGGTCAAGGAACACGACCGTCTCGCCGTCTGGCAGGAAGCCGGTCAGATCAAGGTCATCGACGCGCGCGGTCAGGTCATCGACGGGGCCGATGCGCGCCGCTACCCGACCCTGCCGCTTGTCGTCGGCAAGGGCGCGGATGTGGCCGCGGGCGAAATCCTGCCGCTACTGGCCCAGCGTCCGCGCCTGATGGGGATGGTGGACGCCCTGGTCCGGGTGGACGAGCGCCGCTGGGACCTGCGTCTGAAGGACGGCAGCCTGATCCAACTGCCCGCCACCGAACAGGAGGCGGCTCTGATCCGCCTCGATGCGCTGGACCAGCGCGAACGCCTGCTCGACCTGGGCTTCGCCCGTGTCGATCTCAGAACCCCGGACGAGGTCGCGGTGCGACCCACCGGCGACGCCTAGGAACGCCAAGATCATGACCAAGCAACGCGGAGCGGCGAACGATCAGGGTCGGGGCATGGATCCTCGCGCCGGTCGCGCGCCCGTGATCGCGGCATTGGACATCGGCCAGTCCAAGGTCTCGTGCTTCATCATGAAACCCGACGGCGTGCGCCACGCCGACCGCACCATACGCGTCGCCGGCGCCAGCCACGTCCAGTCCAAGGGCGTAAAGGGCGGGGCGATCATCAATATGGACGAGGCCGCCCAGGCCATCGGTCACGCCGTCGAACGCGCCGAGCGCGCGGCCCAGAGCCCGGTCTCCGGCGTCGTCGTCACCACCGCCATCGGCCAGATGGCCAGCCACCGGGTCCAGGCCCGGGTCTCGCTCGGCGCCAATCCGGTCGGGGACGCCGATCTGGCGCGCGCCATCGGCATGGCCCTGGCCCAGATTCGCCTGCCGAATCGCCGCCCGATCCACGTCCTGCCCATCGCCTGGTCGGTGGACGGGGCGCGCGGCGTGCATGATCCGCGTTCGATGCGCGGCGGTTCGCTGGGACTGGACCTGCTGGTCGTCTCCATGGCCGAGAACGTCTTCACGACCCTGAGCCACTGCCTGGAGCTGGCGCACCTGGACCTGCAGGGCGTGGCCGCCGCGCCCGTCGTGTCGTCCCTGGCTGCCCTGGAAGAGGATGAGATGGACCTGGGCGCCGTCTGCATCGACATGGGCGGCGGATCGACCAGCGCCGCCGTGTGGGGCGGGCGGTCATTGCTGCATATCGAAAGCCTGAACGTCGGCGGCGACCACGTCACCTCGGACATCGCGCGAGGCCTGTCGACCTCCAAGGCGGGCGCCGAGCGGCTGAAGACCCTGCACGGCTCGGCCATGGCCAGCGCCAACGAAGACCGCGAAATGCTGGAGGCCCCGCCGCGTGGCGAGGACGCCTCCGCCGGCCCGGTCATCGTCCCGCGCGCCATGCTCAAGACGGTCATCGCCCCGCGCGTCGAGGAAACCCTCGAACTGCTGCGCGACCGGCTGAAGAACGCGGGCGTCGGCCTTGAGCCTGGCGCCGGCCTGGTCCTGACCGGCGGAGCCAGCCAGCTGAACGGCGTACGCGAACTTGCCGTGCGGGTGTTCGACCGCCCCGTCCGCCTCGGAAAACCCCAACGCGCGCCACATTTGGCCGACGCCGCCTCCGGCCCCGCCTTCTGCGCCACCGCCGGCGTCCTGCTGCGCGCCGCCTACGGCCCGCGCGAGGCGGTATCGGCCCGCAAGCTGATGGCGCGCCAGATCACGGCGGCGGATGCGCCCCGTATCCACCGCGGCAATGTGGTGGGTCGGGTGGCTGGGTGGTTACGCGATAACCTCTAGCCCTAAGAAGTCGGGCCGATAGCTGCCGTGGCTGAGAACGGCAGAACTGTGTCATCCCTGTAACATATTCGACGCTTGGCGGCCTGATTTGCGTCACAATGGTTGCCTGGCTGACATATTCGGATAGACGAAGGTATCCAATAAGCGGGCCGGGAGCTGACTCGCTTATTCGCATCTGGGTATCAGTGGGGCCATCCATCATGAATTTGAAACGTAATCACTTGTTCGGAACGACGATCTTGGCAGGGGTCGTCGCCATGTCCGCCCCGGCTTGGGCGCAAGCCCAGCAAACGGCCGCTGAGGCCGCCGATGCGACTCAGGTTGAAGAGATCGTCGTCACCGGTTCGCGCATCCGTCGCGACCCCGTCACGGCGCCGACCCCGTTGATCCAGGTCGACCGCGAGACCCTGCTCACCACCGGTCAGAACACGGTCATCGACTACTTGGCGACCATCCCGGCGCTGATGAATTCCCAGGTGCCATCGGACACCACCGCAGGCGTTCTGAACGCGGGCGGCCTGTCGCTGCCGAACCTTCGCTCGTTGGGCTCCGGCCGGACCCTGACGCTGGTCGATGGTCGTCGTCACGTCGGTTCGCCCCAAGGCACTCTCGCAGTCGATGTCGACACCATTCCGCGCCTTCTGATCGAAAGCGTTGAAATCGTCACCGGCGGGGCGGCGTCCGTCTATGGTTCCGACGCCGTGTCCGGCGTGTTGAACTTCAAGCTCCGCAAGGACTTTGAAGGTCTGGAAATCGATACCCGTTGGGCCCAGCTGAACGACGGCGGTCAAGATTCCAAGCGTATCTCGGTTCTGGCCGGTAAGAATCTGTTTGATGATCGCCTGAACGTCTACGCCTTCGGTGAATACGAGGAGCTGGACGAAGTTCTGGCGGCCGACATCGATTGGCTGCAAGGCGGTTGGGGCCTGGTCGGCCGCGACGCCGACACGGCGGCTGCGTCTTATGACGGCGTCACCGACAGCCTGCTCTACAAGGACCGACGCACGCTGCAACTGCTTCGCTGGGGTCAGGTCACCCTCGCCAACAACTATCAGCCCAGCGCGCTGAACAATCCGAACACGATCCCTGCCGGACAGTGCACGACCACGTCGATCACGTCGGCCTCCTGCTTCGGCGTGGCCCCTGGAAGAACCTATGTGTTCGACGGCGCCAACGCACGGGTCGCCGATTTCGGAAACTGGGTGCAGCTGACCGGCACCAACCGCGGCGTGAACGTGGGCGGCGACGGCGAGAACCCGAACACGATCTTCAACGTCGATTCGACGCTGCCGAAGTCCGAAAACGCCCGCTTCCAGGTCGGCGCCAACTTCAAGATCACGAACAATATCAATCTGTACGCCGAAGCCAAATACGTCGATGAGACGACGAACCTGGCGACCGGTTATTCGTTCGGCGATATCTACATCGCCGACACGCTGAACGCCGGCAACTCGATGCAGATCCTCAGCACGTCGGCCTATACGACGCGCACCGACAACGCCTTCCTGCCGGCCAATCTCGCCGCAGCCATCCGCGGCAACACCACGCCGGTCTATGGTCCTGCGACGGCAGGCGCCGCTGGCGTCCAGACGGGCACCACGCCTGCTCCCTTCGCGCGCTATAGCGCCTGGCTGCTCGACCGTCCGCAAACCAACGAAAAGCAGTTGCAACGTTACGTCATCGGCTTGAACGGGTCGGCGGGCGATCTCGGCTTCGTCAAGAACATCGACTGGGACATCGGCTACACCTATGGCCGCGTCGATAACAAGAACGTCGAACGCGGTCTGGACATCGAACGTTTCTCCTACGCGATGGACTCCATTCGCGATGCATCGGGCAACATCGTCTGCCGCGTCCAGGCCTTGACGGCGAACGGCGGAACCGTGACCAGCCGCAACCCGAACGTTCCGGGCACGCTGAACTCGCAGTCGTCGGTCGTTCAGAACTGTAAGCCTCTGAACGTGTTCGGTCTGGGCAACCAGAGCGAAGAAGCACTTCAATATGTGCGTGCTCAACTGACGATCGATCAGATCAACGAACAGCACGACGCGCTGGCTACGGTCTCGGGTCAACTTTGGGACTTCTGGGGCGCTGGCCCTATCGGCGTCGCTCTGGGCGCCGAATACCGCAAGGAATACACCGAAGGTACGGGCCGCAGCCGCTCGCTGGGCACGACCTACGCGCAGCTGAACGGCGGCGCCGACTTCTTGCCCGCCGAATATGAGACCAACGAAGCCTTTGCCGAGCTGTCGATCCCGCTGATGCGTGACTCGTTCCTGGGCGAGTATGCCGAACTGAGCGGTTCTTACCGCTACAGCGACTTCTCGACCTTCGGCGCCAGCGACGTCTATGGCGTGAATCTGGTCTATCGCCCGATCCGCGACATCGCGTTCAAGTCCAGCTTCAACACCTCGGTTCGCGCGCCTACACTGTCGGAAACCAACTCCCCGCAGACGCAGACCTTCCTCGCGTTCACCGACCCTTGCGCCACTCTGAACATCCAGAACCTGGCGGATCGGGAGCGTGCTGCGAACCGTATCGTCAACTGCGCGGCCTTGGCCTCTCAGTTTGGTTTGACCTACAACTTCACCGATCCGACGGCAGCGAACGCCTATCGCCCGGTCTATTCGAGCAGCGTTGCTGGTCGTAACGGCGGCAACCCGGACCTGCAGCCGGAAGAGTCCGAGTCCTTCACCTTCTCGACGGTTCTTCAGCCGCGCTTCATCCCGAACTTCTCGCTGGTGCTCGACTACTACGAAATCACCATCGACAAGGTCATCGCGGCGGTCAGCGCGCAGGTTGCAGCGGAAAACTGCGTCAACGGCCCCTCGCTGAATACCAGTGCCTGCCAGACCTTGACCCGTTCGGGCGTGGATATTCCGGCTACTCCGGGTGATGACCGCTTCCAGTTGGTCGACTTCCTGCAAAGCTCGATCAACTACGCCAAGCGTAATGTTCGCGGCCTGGACTTCACCTCCAACTACCGGTTCGACACGCAAGACATGCTCGGCCGCAACTGGGGTGTGTTCCAGCATTCCGTGAACGGTTCGTGGCTGATCGAGCAAAAGAACTTCAACAACATCGAGAACCCGAACGACTTCACCGAACTGTCGAGCACGCTCTTCTATCCGCGCACGCGTCTGACCTCGACCCTGACTTGGCAGACGCCGATCGAGCCCCTGCGGATCACCTGGGTCGCCGACTGGCAGACAGCCCAGGACATCGTGCAACGTCGTGATTTCGTTCAGAATGCCGACTCGCGTGATGAACGCTATCTCGACACCAAGAACTTCATGCGGAACGACTTCTCGGTCCGTTACCAGGTTCGCGATGACCTGACCCTGACGGGCACCGTCCAGAACGCGTTCGACTCCGAACAGGCGCGCTGGCTGGGCGCCACGCTCTACTCGAACTTCGACCCCTACGGTCGTCGTTATTCGATCAGCCTGAACTACCGTCCCTGGTAAATAGGGCTATCCAAGCATGGAAAAGGGCGGCTCGAAAGGGCCGCCCTTTTTCTTTGCAATCTGGAAAACTGCGGCCAAGCTTTTGGTTTGTGCTGGTCTTTCACCCGACTCACATTATCGCCGTAACCTTCTCTTAACCTTCATGGGCGCAATCCTTAACGCGCTCATAACCAAAGCGATTCGGCGGGGGCGGTCGGTTGGTTTGAAGGGGCGGGTCAGCAGGTCGGAAAAAGAAAATGTCGCTTTCATTGGTCAAGCCGCAACACACTGAACTGAAACCCCGGATCGTCGTGTTCGGCGTCGGCGGCGCCGGCGGCAACGCCGTGAACAATATGATCGACGCCGGCCTCGAAGGGGTCGAGTTCGTCGTGGCCAACACGGACGCGCAGCACCTCAGCTTCGCCAAGACGGATCGCCGCATTCAACTGGGCGAGACCATCACCCAAGGCCTGGGCGCCGGCGCCCACCCCGAGGTCGGCATGAACGCCGCCGAAGAATCCGCCGACGAAATCCATCAGCACCTCGAAGGTGCGCACATGGTCTTCATCACCTGCGGCATGGGCGGCGGCACCGGTACCGGCGCGGCCCCCGTCATCGCCAAATGCGCGCGCGATCGCGGCATCCTGACCGTCGGCGTCGTGACCAAGCCCTTCACCTTCGAAGGGCGTCACCGCATGCGCTTGGCCGATGCCGGCGTCGCCGAGCTGCAGCGCTACGTCGACACCCTGATCGTCATTCCGAACCAGAACCTGTTCCGCGTCGCCAACGAACGCACCACCTTCGCCGACGCCTTCGGCATGGCCGACCAGGTGCTGCACTCGGGCGTGCGTTCGATCACCGACCTGATGATCCTGCCCGGCCTGATAAACCTGGACTTCGCCGACGTGCGCGCCGTCATGTCCGAGATGGGCAAGGCGATGATGGGCACGGGCGAGGCCTCGGGCGACGATCGCGCCCTGCTGGCCGCGCAGAACGCCATCGCCAACCCGCTGCTGGACGAAACCTCGCTGAAGGGCGCCAAGGCCGTGCTGGTGAACATCACCGGCGGTCTGGACATGACCCTGCTGGAAGTCGACGAGGCCGCCAACGCCATCTCGGCCGAGGTGGACGGCGACGCCAACATCATCTTCGGCGCGGCCTTCGATCCGGCCCTGGACGGCAAGATTCGCGTCTCGGTCGTCGCCACCGGCATGGACGAGGGCGAGATCAAGCGTATCGAACCCATCGCACCGCCGGCCGCCAGCGCGCCTCTGGCCGGCCATGACGCCCGGCGTTCGGCCGGCGGCCTGTATGGCACGCAGCCGTCACGCACGCCGGAGCCGACGCGGGATACGTATCGCGAGCCGGTCCGTGCGGAAGCCCCGCGTGCGCCTGAGCCCCGCATCGAGGCGGCTCCGGTCGTGCCGACCTTTCAGTCCCCTGCCGCTCGCGAGCCGGAACCGCGCCCCGAGCCGGTGATCCGCGTCGCCGAACAGCAGCCGCGCGCCCTGGATCCCATCGTCGATCCCTGGGTCGAGGAATATGAGACCCGCGCGCCGGCGCCGCGCGTCGCGCCTCAGGGCGATCTGTACGCCGAACGTGAACGCCCTGCGGCCGCGCAGCCCCAGGCCGACGACGGTTATGACGACCGCGATCACCGCCGCAGCGGCTGGAGCCTGTTCGGTCGCGGCAAGCGCACCCAGCCTCAGCACGAGGCGTCCTATGCGCCGCAACCGACTCATCAGATGCGGGGCGCGGCCCAGCCGGCGCAGCAACCAGAGCCGGAGGCGGGACAGGCCGATGACGACCTGGAAATCCCATCCTTTCTCCGCCGTCTGGCCAACTAGACAACCCAAATGACGATGGAACGCCCCGGAGCCCTGCTCCGGGGCGTTCCTCATTTCAGGCGCTGTGCCAGAGCGAAACAATCCGAAACCGGACTTTGATTTCACGGTTGCGGCGCCCCGGCTAAAGGACATGCAGGGCGCAATCCGCACGGCGTGCGGCGCGCATAACGAAGAGCGAGTTTGAGTTTGTCGGTCAGAAACGACCATCACGAACACACCATCGTCGCCCCGGCCATCATCGCCGGCGTCGGGGTGCACACCGGCCGCCGGGTGCGGCTGGCGGTTCGGCCTGCGCCCTCGGGCACGGGCATCGTCTTCGTGCGCACCGACATCACCGATCGCGACAACCGCATTCCGGTGTCGGGCGAGGCGGTCGTAGACGCCCGCCTGAACACGATGATCGAGAACGGCGCCGGGGTTCGCCTGTCGACCATCGAGCATCTGATGGCGGCCTTCGCCGCTCTGGGCGTGTCCAACGCCGTGATCGAGGTGGACGGGCCTGAGCTGCCGATCCTGGACGGGTCGGCGCTGGAGTTCGTGCAATTGCTGGACCGGGCGGGGTTCCGTCCGCAGCCCACGCCGCAACGCTATATCGAGATCCTGGAGACGGTCCACGTCACCGAGGGCGACAAGCACGCAGCCCTGCTGCCGTGCGACCGCTACGAGATGCGGTTCGAGATCGACTTCCCCTCGGTCGTGATCGGCAATCAGGTGATCGACTTCGTCGTGGACGAGCCGACCTTCCGCAAGGACATCATGGCCGCCCGCACCTTCGGCTTCGCCCATGAGGTCGAGGCCTTGCGTCAGGCGGGCCTGGCGCGCGGCGGTTCGCTGGAGAACGCCGTGGTCATCGACGGTGACGACATCCTGAACCCCGGCGGCCTGCGCATGGAACGCGAGTTCGTGCGTCACAAGGCGCTGGACGCCATCGGCGATCTGTATGTCCTGGGCGCGCCGCTGCTGGGTCGCTACGAGGGCTACAAGGCCGGCCACGCGCTGAATAACCGTCTGGTGCGGGCGCTGCTGGCTGCGCCGCATGCGTGGCGCGAAGTGACGCGGGTGCCGGAGCTGGCGCGCGCGGGCTAAGCCCCGATCACCGAAATCAAACGTCCAAAGTCGGGCTCGCCGTGCTGGAACGCGCGGCGGTTGGAGTAGAAGCGCGCCGCGTCGGCGAAGGTGTCGTGGCCGGTCCAGACGGCCTGGCCGACGCCGGCCTGTTGCAGCCGCCACAGGACGAAGCCGGGCAGGTCGAACTGCCGTTTTTCGTCGGTCTCGCCGGGGTGGAAGAAGCGGTCGGCGCCGGGGTCGTGGTGGGTGAAGCGATCCTCGAAATCGACGCCGACCTCATAGCTGGCGGGGGCGATGCACGGGCCGACGACGGCCAAGGTGCGGCGTGGATCGGCGCCCAGGGCCTGCATGGCGGCGACTGCGGAATGGATCACGCCGCCCAAGGCACCCTTCCAGCCGGCGTGGACGGCGGCGACGATGCGGGTCTCGGGATCGGCCAACAGCACCGGCGCGCAGTCGGCCGTCAGGACGGAACACAGCAGACCAGGCTCGGCCGAGACGACGGCGTCGCCCTCGGGACGGTCGCCATGCCAGGGGCCTTCGGCCACACGCGCGACGGCGGAATGGATCTGGTAGCAGCCGTTCAGATGATCGGCGTCGGCATTGAAATGGGCCGCGACGCGCCGGCGGTTTTCGGCGACGGCGGCGGGATCGTCCTTGGAGCCGACGCCGGCGTTCAGGCCTTCGTAGATGCCGGTCGAGACCCCGCCCGCGCGGGTGAAGAAGCCGTGGGCGATGCCGGCGGCGGTCAGAAGCGGGTGGGTGATGGGGGCCAGATCGCTCATGCCCCTACCTATATCAGGCGTCCCAGCCGGGCACGACCAGGGATCGGGGCGCAAAGATCGCGGCGGCCTTGAACAGGCTGCCCATCTGGTCGTCGCCGGTCAGGCGGTCGAGCTGGCGCGCGATGACGGGGGCGGCTGCGGGGCGGCTGGTCGTCAGGGCTTCAGCGCGGGCCTGGATGCCCAGCAGACGCAGGAACTCGCCCTGGGGCAGACAGCCAGTGACGTCGGCGCCGGTACGAACTGCGGCCTCCATGACCAGGGGGAAGTCGGCCCACTGGGTCAGGTCGGCCTCGCCGGGCGTCGAGAGGGGATCGACCTTCTGGTGACGGCGCAGGGCCTGGAGGGTGTCGCCGGCCTCGGGCCGGGCGCGGCCGTAGTCGATCAGCAGGGCGGCGCCCGAGGCAGCCTTCATGAGCATGCCCAGGTCGCGGCCGAAGAGAGCCTGCTGCTCCGAGATTTCCAGAATACCGCCCGGCGCGATGTCGAAGGCCGGCTTGTGGAAGCCGCCAGAGATGGCGGTCAGGCCGAATATCAGGTCGCCGTCGTCGGTGACGCCGATGCGCCGCTCGGCCCAACCGCCGTCGGTGCGGACGAACTGGCGCGCGGGCATGCAGTCCAGCACCTCGTTGGCGATCAGGATGACGGGGGCGTCGGTCTCGATCCGCGTCAGGTCGCGCACCCAGCGCGTCGACAGGTCGGCGCCGGCCAGGGCCTTGGCCTGAAGATCGCGCAGGGGCGCGCTGGGTTCGATCAGGATCAGGTCGCAGGCTTCCAGGAAGCCGGGCGCCAAACGGGCGGCCCGCAGGGCGTCGCTCATCAATGTGCCGTCGCCGGGGCCGACCTCGACCAGGCGGAAGCGTTCGGGTGCGCCCAGCCGGTTCCAGGTCTCGACCGCCCACAGGCCGATCAGTTCGCCGAACATCTGGCTGACCAAGGGGGCGGTGATAAAGTCGCCGCGTGCGCCCAGATCAGGACGCGACGCATAGTAGCCGCCCTTGGGATCATGCAGGCAGCGGGTGACGTAGTCGGCGACCGTCATCGGGCCCGTCAAGGCGATCTCTCGCGCCAGACGGGTCTTGAGGGTTTGGGCCTCGCTCATGCCTCGGCGGCGACCGGCGGACGTTTCCACGCGCGCCAGATCAGCCAGGCGCCGACCAGGATCATCGGGATCGACAGCATCATCCCCATGGTCAGGCCCAGCGGGAAGTCGGGCATGCCGAAGTCGGGCTCGCGCACATTTTCCAGCGCGGCGCGGCAGACGCCATAGCCGACCAGGAACAGGCCGGTGATGTAGCCCGGCTTCTTGAGCAGGCCGAACTTCCAGATGCCCAGCGACAGGATGGACAGCAGGACGATCCCCTCCAGGCCGGCCTCATAGAGCTGGCTGGGGTGGCGGGGCGCGTTGCCGGCGGGGCAGAAGCCGTACATCTGTTCGATGCGAGCGTTGCAGAAGCGCACGGCCCAGGGAACGGTCGTCTCGCGGCCCCACAGCTCGCCATTGATGAAGTTGGCCAGGCGGCCGAACATCAGGCCGATCGGGACCACAGGAGCGACCATGTCGCCGAGGCGCAGCATGTCGATCTTCTGCGACCGAGCATAGAGGGCGATGGCCACGACCACGCCCAGGAAGCCGCCGTGGAAACTCATGCCGCCGGTCCAAAGCTGGAACAGTTCGAACCGTTCGCCCAGCGTCTGGCCGGTGAACAGCTGGCCGTACATGACCGGCTTGTAGAAGAGGGCGTAGCCGAGACGGCCGCCCAGGATGATGCCCAGCACGATCCACAGCACCAGGTCGTCAAGCTGTGTCGTGGTGACCGGCGGCTTGCCCGGCGCCCACAGACGCTGGGTCTTGGCCAGGCGCGCGGCGTACCACCAGCCCAGAACGATGCCGGCGACATAGGCCAGGGCGTACCAGCGGATCGGAAGCGGTCCGAGGTGGATCAGAACCGGATCGAATTCGGGAAAGGGCAAGGGGCGTTCCTGTGAAGGGCAGTCTCTGAAAGGCGGTTTAGCAAGCGTCGCTGCGTCCGTCGCCTGTGAAGACGAATAACAACGCCTTGATGGCGTCCGCGAAGCAGCAGAAAGAAAGGTTTCGTTCACCATAGTCGGTGAACCTTCGTTAACGACGTTGAGGTCGGAGCCGCCATGCAGACCCGCAATCCCATCCTGGACGAGTTCGCCAAGCTGACGACCGGCGCCATGGGCCTGGCCCAGGCCGCCGGCGAAGAGGCCAAGACCGCCTGGCGCGCCCAGGCAGACCGGATCGCCGCCGAGATGGACCTGGTCCGCCGCGACGAATTCGATGTGCTGAAAGACGAGATCGCCGCCCTGCGGGCCGAGATCGCGGAGCTTAAGGCGGCTCCGAAACCTGCTGGCAAGCCGGCCGCAAAGCCCGCCAGCAAGCCTTCTGAGGGAACGTCCACAGATGGAACTCAACCCGGGGACGCAGCCGGTTGAGCCGAATCTGCGAACAGGCTTACCGTTCTGTTAATGCCCGCGATTCTCGCGGACGCAGCTCGAATCGAGACTATTGATGGATATCGCCCGGCCAGAGGAAGTGGACGTGCCCTTCGACCCGCTTGAGGTCGTCGAGCATGTTCTTACGGCCGAGAATCTTCCGTTCGACCGCACCGATGACGGCGACCTGGCCTTTGCTCTGGCCGGCGACTGGAAGGATTACGAGCTGTGGTTCGCCTGGCGGCCCGAGGGTGACTGCCTTCAGCTGTGTTGCGCCCTGGACCTGAAGGTGGCCAAGAGCCGCAAGACCGCCGCCTATGAACTGGTTGGCCTGATCAACCAGCGCACCTGGATGGGCCATTTCGAAGTCTGGGCCGAGGATGGCGAGATCGTCTTCCGCCACTCGCTGGCCCTGCCGATGGGCGAGCGCCCGACCCTGGCCCAGGCTGCGTCCATGATCGACGCCGCCATCGAGGCCTCGGATCGCTACTACCCCGCCTTCGACTTCATGGTGCGCGGGAACAAGAAGCCGCAGGAGGCCATCGACGCCTGCCTGTTCGAGACCGTCGGCACCGCCTGATGCCAAGCGCGGCTTCTGTGTCGGGTCCTGTCGTCCTGGTCGGCTGCGGCCGGCTGGGATCCGCCATTCTGGAAGGCTGGCTGCTGACCGCGACGGTGGCGCCATCCGACCTGATTATCCTGAGCCCCTCAGAGAAGCCGACCGCCGAGGCGGCGCGGGCTCAGGGCGCGCGGATCAATCCGCCGCTGGAGACGCTGACCGAGGCCGCCGTCATTGTGCTGGCGGTCAAGCCGGCCCTGTGGCGCGGGGTGATGGCTCCGCTGGCCCCTTTCCTGAACGATCGGGCCGTCATCCTGTCGGTGATGGCGGGCGTGACCGCGCCGACGCTGGCCGAGGGGATCGGCGGCTGGCCCATCGTGCGGGTGATGCCGACGACGGGCGTGTCGCGTGGGCGCGGCGTGGCCTCGGTCTGGTCGGCGGATACGCGAGCCGAGGACATCGGGCGGGCGCTGTTCGGGCCGATGGCCGAGACCGTGGTTCTGGCCGACGAGGCCCTGATGGATGCGGCGACGGCGGTGGCCGGATCGGGCGCGGCCTATTTCTACGCCTTCACCGAGGCCCTGGCGCGGGCCGGGGAGGCGGCGGGTCTGGATGCGGCGACGGCGGACATGCTGGCGCGCGCCACCCTGAGATCCGCAGCGGACTCGATGGGCGACGATGGGCTGGAGGCCCTGATCGGCCGGATCGCCTCGCCCGGCGGCTCGACCCGCGCCGGGCTTGACGCCATGGCGAAGGACGGCCGCCTGACGGCGATGCTGGACGAGACGGTCGCGGCGGCGGTGAAGCGCAACCGCGAGATGGGTTAGAAGCGCCCGCGCTCGATTTGATTGCTGAAGCGCTCGAACGCGCGGTCGGCGTCGCGCCAGACGCTGTAGCCCCAGACATCGGCGATGTTGGGCGAGAAGTAGGAATATTCCACCGGCAAGGTCTGGCCGTCCGCCGTGACGATCTCGCCCTTGATCGCGGCGCCGCCGATCGAAATGCTGTTGATGGGGTCGAGGCCCGGCGTCTGACGCACCTGCTCCATGGTCGGGCGGTTCGGCTTCAGGTCGGTCAAGATCAGATTGGCCGTGGCGCCGGGGTAGCGTTGCTCCAACGCCTTGCAGACCTCGGCCTGAAGGCCGGCGATCTGTTCGTTGACCTCGCGGTCGCCAAGCTTCTCGACCTGACGCTGAAGTTCCGGGCCGACCGTGACGTTGACGGTCGGGGCTTGCGCCTGGGCCATGGCGGCGGCTGCGAGGGTCGCGGCCAGGGGTGCAAAGAAGGCAAGTCTACGCATCGAATTCATCTCCAAGCCCTGTCGGGACCAAGATGACCCTTGCGGCACGGTTTCGCCAGCCCCCGACCGGCGAAAGCTGAAAGGCCTCAGACGGTCTCGGCGACCGTGACGGTTCCCGGAACGCGGATCGTGGCCTTCAGCCCGCCCATGTCGCTGCGGTCCAGGGCGACGTCGCCGCCGTGGCCGCGCGCCACGTCGCGCGCGATGGCCAGGCCCAGGCCGACGCCCTTGCGGTTCTGATTGCGAGACTCGTCCAGGCGCGAGAAGGGGCGGAAGGCCTCGTCATACATGGCCTCGGGGATGCCCGGCCCGTCGTCCTCGACGATGATCTCCAGCCCGCCGGACGCCAGGGCGCGGCCAGACAGGCGCACATGTTCGCCGTGCGAGGCGGCGTTGCCGGCCAAGTTCACCAGGGCGCGCTTGAAGGCGAGGGGGCGCACGGACGCGGTCAGGCCTTCGGGAACCAAGACCTCGACTTCGGCGCCGACACGTCGGGCGTCTTCGCCGGCCGCCTTCAGCAGGTCGGAGATCGACACCGGCTTGGGCGGTTCGCCGGCCTCGCCGCGGGCGAAGTCGAGGTATTCGTCGATCATATGCTCCATCTCGTCCAGATCGCCGCGCATGGCGGCCTGGCGCTTGAACGGCGGGGCCAGGGCCAGTTCGAGACGAAGACGGGTCAGGGGCGTGCGCAGGTCGTGGCTGACCGAGGCGAGCAGGGCGGTGCGCTGGTCGATATGGCGCTGAATGCGGTCGCGCATGGCCATGAAGGCGACGGCCGCGGCGCGGACCTCGCGCGCGCCGTGCGGCTTGAACCGGGGCACGGTCTCGCCGCGCCCGAAGGCCTCGGCCGCGTCGGCCAGCCGCTCGATGGCGCGGACCTGGTTGCGGATGAACAGGATGGCGACGCCCATCAGCAGGACGGTCGCCACCGCCAGCCACAGCACGAAGATGTGGGCCTGGGTCGCCACGGCGCGCTCGCGCGGGGCGATGATGCGAAGGACGCCCTGCGGCTCCTGCACCTGAATGTCGACATAGGCGGGGTAGCGGGTGGTGTCGAACCAGTAGGGGCGGTCCACACGGGCGTCCAAGGCCTTGTCCAGCACCCGGTCCACCACGCCGATGGCCCCGCGTCGCTCTTCCGTCGGCAGGGTGCGGCCTTCCTGAAGCACGATGGACAGGGACATCGACCGCTCGGCGCGATTGGCCAGCTTGTCCAGGTTCGCCGGACTGGGATCGTCCTCGTAGCTTTCGACGGCCCAGGCGATGTCGCCGGCCAGGCCTTCGGACAGGCGCGCGGTCACGGTCTGCCAGTGGGCGTCGAAGAAGACCCAGGTCACCGCCATCTGCATGACCAGTACGGGCAGGACGATGATCAGCAGCGACCGGCCCCACAGCGAGGTCGGCAGGCGCCGCTTCAGGAACCGCGGCCACAGATAGGCGGGCAGCAGCCGCATCGGATCAATCGGGCGCCAGCATATAGCCGACGCCTCGCACCGTCTGGAGATAGCGCGGGTTCTTGGGGTCGACCTCCAGCTTGCGGCGCAGGCGCGTCACCTGAACGTCCACGGCGCGGCCGGTGATGTCGGCGGTGTCGGGCGACAGGCTCATCCGTTCGACCGGAGCGTGGGCGTGAAGCGCCAGGGTCTTGAGCAGTTGCGCCTCGGCCTCGGTCAGGCGCTGGGGGACGCCATCGCGGATCAGCTCCAGCCGTTCCATGTCGAAGACGGCCGTGCCTAGCTTGACCTCCTTGGGACCGATCGGCTTGCCGCCGGTGCGGCGCAGGATGGCGTCGATGCGCAGCACCAACTCGCGCGGTTCGAACGGCTTGGACATATAGTCGTCGGCGCCGCGCGACAGGCCCTCGATCCGGTCCTCGGGATCGCCGCGTGCGGTCAGCAGCAGCACGGGCGTCTTGGACAGTTCGGCCTTGCCGCGAACCCAGCTGGTCAGGTCCAGCCCGCTTTCGCCCGGCATCATGACGTCCAGCACGACCAGATCGAACTCGATCAGCTCCATCATCCGCTTGGCGGCGGCCGCGTGGGCGGCGCCGGTGACCCGGTAGCCTTCGCGCGCCAGAAATTCTTTCAGCAGCTCGCGGATGCGATCATCGTCATCGACGATCAGCAGATGGCGGCCCACGCCGGGGCCGGCGATGGGGCCTGAACGGCCGTGCGAGCGCGATTCCGTCATGCTCATGCGACGTTTCCCCCGCTGCGGGCGTTGACCTGAGCGATTCGTGAGGCTCTAACACCGTCAATTTCGCGGGAGACGTATTTCAATGGCCTTCGTTCCTTTCGACGATCGTGACGGCTGGATCTGGGTGAATGGCGATTTCGTCCCCTGGAGGGAAGCGAAAACGCACGTTCTGACCCATGCCCTGCACTATGGCTCGTCGGTCTTCGAGGGTGAGCGTATGTACGCTGGCGAAATCTTCAAGCTGACGCAGCATTCCGAGCGCCTGAAGCGGTCCGCCAACCTGCTCGATTTCGAGATACCCTACAGCGTCGCTGAAATCGACGCCTTCTGTAAGGAAACCTGCGCCAAGAACGGCCTGACGGACTGCTACGTGCGTCCCGTCGCCTACCTCGGCCCGGAACAGACCAGCGTTTCCGCGCTGAACAACAAGGTCCATCTGGCCATCGCCGTGTGGGACTGGCCCAGCTATTTCGACCCCGAGGTCAAGGCGCGCGGCCTGAGACTGGAATGGGCCAAGTGGCGTCGCCCCGATCCGGCGACGGCGCCGACGACGGCCAAGGCGGCGGGTCTGTACATGATCTGCACCATGTCCAAGAACACGGCTGAGCGTAACGGATTTGCCGACGCCCTGATGCTGGACTGGCGCGGCTATGTCGCCGAGGCGACCGGCGCCAACGTCTTCTTCATCAAGGACGGCGTCATCCACACGCCCAAGGTCGAGCACATCCTGGACGGCATCACCCGCCAGACGGTGATCGAGATCGCCCGCGAGAAGGGCGTCGAGGTCGTGGTGCGCGACATCCTGCCGGAAGAACTGTCGGGCTTCTCCGAATGCTTCCTGACCGGCACAGCCGTCGAAGTGACGCCGGTCGCCGAAGTGGGCGAGTATCGCTTCACCCCCGGCGCCCTGTCGCTGGACCTGATGGGCCACTACGGCAAGCTGGTGCGCGGCCAGCTCTGAGCCGGTCCGCGACGGCATGATGAGGGCGGTCCCGAGGGGCCGCCCTTTTTCGTTTCGCTTGCCAGCCGCGCTGCTTTGTCCTTGAAGCGCATGAAGACCGGCGGGCGCGCCGGATACGGGGATCGTCTTTCATGTTCAGTCTTCTGAACCTCCAGAGCCTGTTCGGCCTGGTCGTCATCATCGCCATCTGCTGGGCGTTCTCCGAGAACCGTCGCGTCTTCCCATGGAAGCTGGCGATCGGCGCCGTCCTGGTTCAGGCCGGTCTGGTCCTGGCCCTGTTCGCCATTCCGGGATCGCGCGCCGTGCTGACGGCGGTGACGGGGGCCATCGACGGCCTGGCGGTCGCGACGTCGCAGGGGACGCGGTTCGTGTTCGGCTATCTGGGCGGGGGCGATCAGCCCTATGCGGTGCAGAACGAAGGCGCCCTGTTCACCTTCGCCTTCAACGTCCTGCCGCTGATCATGGTCATTTCGGCCCTGTCGGCCTTGCTGTGGCACTGGAAGATCCTGAAGTGGCTGATCCGCGGCTTTGGCCTGCTGTTCCAGCGCACCATGGGTCTGGGCGGCGCATCGGCCCTGGCGGTGGCGGCCAACATCTTCCTGGGCACCATCGAAAGCCCGATCGTCATCAAGGCCTATCTGGACAAGCTGAGCCGGTCCGAAATCTTCCTGATGATGACCGTGGGCCTGGCGACGGTCGCCGGTTCGACCATGGTCGCCTACGCCAGCATCCTGTCGCAGACCCTGCCCAACGCCGCCGGCCACGTGCTGGTCGCCTCCATCGTCTCGGCGCCGGCTGGCGTGCTGCTGGCTCGGATCATGGTGCCGGAACCCAACAAGGAAGCCATCCAGGCGATCAGCTACGACTCGGCCCTGAAATACGACAGCGCCATCGACGCCATCTCTAAGGGTACGTCCGACGGCCTGATGGTGGTGCTGAACATCTCGGCGGTGCTGATCGTCTTCGTGGCCCTGGTGGCCCTGGTCAACGTCATGCTGGGCGGCTTCATCGTCTTCGGCGAGCCGCTGACGGTCGAGCGTATCCTGGGGGTTCTGCTGACGCCCCTGGCCTGGTTGATCGGCGTCGATGCACGCGAGGCGGGCCAGGCCGGCTGGCTGCTGGGCGTCAAACTGGCCCTGACCGAGTTCGTGGCCTTCATCGACCTGGGCAAAATCCCGGCCGACGCCATGAGCGAGCGCACGCGGATGCTGATGACCTACGCCCTGTGCGGCTTCGCCAACATCGGTTCGGTGGGCATCACCGTGACCGGCCTGTCGGTGCTGATGCCCGAGCGGCGCGAAGAGGTTCTGGGCCTGATCTGGAAGGCCCTGTTCGCCGGCTTCATGGCCACCGCCATGAGCGCGGCCATCGTCGGGGTCATGCCGGCGGCGGTCTTCGGGTAGTAACGTTGCCCAAAACGGGAACGCCGACATGAAACTCTATAGCTCGCACCGCGCGCCCAACCCGCATCTGCCCGCGCTATATCCGGAGCCGAACCTGTTCGGCAGAGATGCACGCGAACAGGCGGTGGTCGACATGTGGAACGCTTCATGAAGACCCTGGACCGGCGCCCGACCAAGTGGAAGCTCATCGCCCTGAACCGGTTCACCATCTCCGACATCGTCGCCGTAGTCGGCCTGGATTTCGCGCGGATGGTCCATTACCGGGCCCCGGCCAAGGTAGGGGGGTAAGCGGCCTTGCGATTCCTGGCGCCGTCCGACCGGTGGCTGGCCCTGCTGCTGGCGGGGTTGGCGGGCTATGTGGACAGCCTGGGCTTTCTGCAGCTGGGCGGCGTCTTCGTTTCCTTCATGAGCGGCAACTCCACGCGGCTCGCCGCCAGCGTGGCCGAGGGACATTGGCCGGCGGCGGCGCATCTGGCCGCCGTGCTTGGTCTGTTCGTGCTGGGATCCTTTGCCGGCGCCTTGGTCGCGGGCGGCGAGGACGCACGGTCGCGTAGCCGGGTGCTGATGTTCGAGGCGTTGCTTTTGGCGCTGGCCGCCGCTGCGGCGGGCGCGGGGCTGACTGCCCCGGCCGTCGGCCTGATGGTCATGGCCATGGGCGCCGAGAACTCGGTCTTCCTGCGCAACGGAGAGGTCGGGGTCAGCCTGACCTATATGACCGGAACCCTGGTCAAGCTGGGGCAAGCTCTGGCCGGGGCGGTCAAGGGCGGGGACCGATCCGCCTTTCGTCACTATCTGACGCTATGGGCGGGCTTGACGTTCGGAGCTGTGCTGGGCGCCCTGACTTTCGGCTGGCTGGGCCTCGCGGCCCTATGGCCCGCCGCCGCCTTCACTCTTATCATGGCGGGAATCGCGCGGATCAGCCGCGCGGCGTGAACTTGCGGATGACGCCGGAGAAGGTCATCAGCAGGCGGTCGCCGGTGTTGATCTGGCCCCGCACGAAGATCAGGCTCTTGCCCGCCTTGGTGACCTGGCCGGTGGCTTCGATCAGTTCGCCGACATAGCCGCCGTCGATGAAGGTCGAATCCAGCTGGACCGTGACGCCCGAGGCGCCCTCCATCTCCTGATAGGCGATCTGGAACATGGCGATGTCGGCGAACGTCATCAGACAGCCGCCGTGCATCCGGCCGCCCGCGTTCATGTGCTTCTGCTCGGCGCGGAAGGCGCAGCGCATGTGACCGTCGGGGTCGGGCTTGCCGTAGAAGGGGCCGACGACGGTGTCGAAGGTGTCGTGCAGATCGTAGGTCTGCCAGCCGGCGAACTCGCCCTCGGTGATGGTGATTTTCTTGGGCATGCAGACTTGGCCTTACTTATGGGCGTGCGTTGCAGCATATAGGCGCAATGAGCGATCCGATCGAAACCGCAATCCTGAACAAAATTGCTGCGCTTGAGCCCGGCAAGAGCATTGAGCCCGCCGAAGTGGCCAAAGAGCTACAGCCGGAGCAGTGGCAGCGCATGTTGCCCAAGGTCCGCGCCATTGCGCTGAGCCTGATGCGCCAGGGCAAGCTGACCATCACAAAGAAGGGCAAGCCGGTTGATCCGGACCAGGTCCGCGGCGTAACGCGCCTGCGTCAGGCCACCGAGGAAGAGACGGCGCTGGCGCTGAGCCGCCGTCCGCCGGTCGTCGAGGGCGATGACGACTGATCTCGATGAGGTCCTGAGAGACATCCGCGCCTGTCGCGCCTGCGCGGGCGTGCTGCCCCACACGCCGCGCCCGGTGGTGCGGGTCTTTCCTGAGACGCGGCTGCTGATTTGCGGCCAGGCGCCGGGACGGCGGGTGCACGAAAGCGGCCTGCCGTTCACCGATCCGTCGGGCGACCGGCTGCGTGACTGGATGGGCGTGGACTACGAGACCTTCTACGCCGATCACCGCATCGGCGTGGCGGCCCAGGCCTTCTGCTATCCGGGGACGGTGCCCAAAGGGGGCGACTATCCGCCGCCGACACGGTGTGCGGACCTGTGGCGGCCGCAGTTGCTGGACGCCCTTCCGCAAATGGAACTGACCCTGCTGGTCGGCGGCTATGCCCAGGCCTGGGCGCTGGGGGATCGAGCCAAGCGGAACATGACCGAGACGGTGCAGGCGTGGCGGGAGTATGCGCCGGACCTGCTGGTGTTGCCGCATCCGTCCTGGCGCAATACGGCCTGGCTGAGGAAGAACCCGTGGTTCGAGGCGGAGGTGGTTCCGTATTTGCGGGAACGGGTGCGTTCGATCCTGAGTTCTGCGACCGCTCGTCCTTGCGAAGGCGTGGACCCAGTTCTTTCGTGAGCCGATGCGTGGGACCAATGGTTTTGCATTTCTCCAAGTTGATCCCGCTGGCGGCTGCGCTCGCCCTGTCCGCCTGCGCCACGCCCCATATCCAGCCGCCTTTGACGCCGCCGCCGGGGTTCACCGGGGCTCATGTCGAGGATCGCGCCCTGGTCATGTCGGATGGCGCGCGTCTGCCCTATCTTCGCTGGGGACCGGCGGATCGGGCGCCCTGGGCGGTGATCGTGGCGCTGCACGGCATGAACGACCACGACGCCAGCTTCCGTCTGGCCGGTCCGTGGTGGGCCGAGCAGGGGATCGAGACCTGGTCATACGACCAGCGCGGGTTCGGCGCAGCGCCGGGGCGGGGCGAATGGGCCGGCGAACAGAGAATGACCGACGACCTGCGCGAGATCACGGCCATGGCGCGGGCTCGCTATCCCAACGCCGTCGTCGCCGTGGTGGGCGAGAGCATGGGCGGGTCGGTGACGGCGGCGGCCTTTGGTTCGGACAATCCGCCGGATGCTGATCGGGTGGTTCTGCTAGCGCCCGGCGTCTGGGGCTGGTCCACGCAAGGGCCGCTGAACAGCACGGCGCTGAACATTGCGGCGCGGGCGCTGGGCGACGTGGCGCTGGAGCCGCCCGAGTTCATCACCCGCGACATCCACGCGTCGTCCAATACGCTGGAGCTGATCCGCAACGGGCGCGACCCGATGAGCATTCTCGCGACGCGGTTCGACACCGTCTATGGGCTGGTCGATCTGATGGAGACCTCGTCGCGCAGCCTGGGCCGCATCCGGGGCGACGCCATCCTGATGTACGGCGCCCACGACGAGGTGGTGAAGAAGGGGCCGATGCGGCTGGCCTTGCAACGGGCCGAGGCCGAGGGCGGCACATTGCGCACCGCCTGGTATCCGAACGGCTGGCATCTGCTGAACCGCGATCTGGATGCCGAGATCGTCTATCGCGACGTCGTGTCGTGGCTGAGAGACCCAAAGGCGCCCCTGCCGTCGGGCGCGCCAGCCGTCTTGCCGCAGCTGGAAGCCCGGTCGCCGACGCGACCGTAACCTCTCTTAACGCGACGTTTACCATCCAGGCGGCATTTTCTGCCTAGCGGGGCGTCTGTGTCTCCCGCGTGTATGGGGCGGGGACGCGTGGGCGGCTTCACAGCGGCGTTGCAGAAGTTCGGGATCGGCCGTCTGGCCGCGGTCCTCGGCGTCGCCGCGGGCGTGGCCGCCGTGCTGGTCGCCGTCATGCTGCGCATGGGCCAGGCGCCTGACGCGCTGCTCTATTCCAACCTAGATCTGCGCGAGGCCAGCGAGATCACCACCGCCCTGGATCAGGCCGGCATCAAATATACGTCCAAGGGCGACGGCTCGACCGTCATGGTCAACCGCGACGACGTGGGCACGGCGCGGATGCTGGTGGCCGAGAAGGGTCTCGTGACCTCGGGGTCGGTCGGCTACGAGCTGTTCGACAATCAGTCCGTCCTGGGCCAGACCGAGTTCCAGCAGCAGTTGAACGAGCAGCGCGCGCTGCAGGGTGAACTGTCGCGCACCATCATGTCGATGCGCGGCATCACCGCCGCCCGCGTGCACATCACCATGCCGCGCCGCGAGATGTTCACCTCAGCCGCAGGCGATCCGACCGCCGCCGTTCTGGTGGGGCTGGGCGGGCGCGATCTGAGCGCGGATCAGGTGCGGGCGATCCGCAATCTGGTGGCCTCGTCGGTGCCGAACCTGAAGCCGGATCGTGTGACCGTCGCGGATCAGAACAACCGCACCCTGGCCGCCGGCAGCGACGACGGGACCTTCTCCTCGGCCTCCGCCGCCGAGGCCAAGGGCAATACCGAAAGCCAGCTGCAGGCGCGCATCAAGGACATCGTCGAAGGCGTCGTGGGCATCGGCTCGGCTCGGGTTCAGGTGACGGCCGACATTGATCAGAGCCGCGCCACCACCCAGGAAGAGAAGTTCGATCCCGATGGCCAGGTGGTCCGTTCGACCACCACCAACGGTTCGCAGTCCGCCGACAACACGGCCCAGGCCGACGGCGGCGTCACCGCCACGAACAACATCCCCGGCGGCGCCGCGCCCGGCGCCACGCCGGCCGGTTCGACCAACTCGGAAAACGCCGAGACCACCAACTACGAAATCTCCAAGACCACCACGACCACGACCAAGGAGCCGGGCGAGGTCAAGAAGCTGGCCGTCGCCGTCGCCGTGGACGGCAAGTGGACGCCCGCCGCCGACGGCAAGGGCGAGCCGACCTATGCGCCGCGCACCGCCGAGGAGATCGCCCAGATCAAGTCGCTGGTCGCCGCCGCCGCCGGCATCGACGAGACGCGCGGCGACAAGATCGAGGTCATCAACGTCCGCTTCAACCACGACACCGGCATCGCCGGCGGTCTGGAGGGCAAGTCGTCGCTGCTGGACTTCTCCAAGAACGACATCATGCGCTTCGTCGAGCTGGGCATACTGACGGTCGTCGCCCTGTTGCTGATCTTCTTCGTGCTGCGTCCGCTGCTGAAGACGGCCTCGGGCGGGACGAACCTGCCGGCCGTCATGGGCGCCAACGGCGCGCCGGTGACGACGGTGGCGACGACGGTGATCGGCGCGGACGGTCAGCCGCAGCTGGTTCAACTGCCTGCCCCCACCGAAATGGATCAGAAGATCGACATCGCCCGCATCGAGGGGCAGGTGAAGGCGTCCTCGGTCAAGAAGGTCGCCGACTTCGTCCAGGCCCATCCGGATGATGCCGCCGGCATCCTGCGCACCTGGGTGGCCGAAGGCTGATGGCGAAGCTGGTCAACAAGAAGTCTGCGATCGACGACCCGAACAAGCTGACGGGGCCGGAGAAGGCCGCCGTCATCCTGCTGGCGCTGGGCGAGGAGCACACCGCCCTGTGGGAGCGGCTGGACGACGACGAGGTCAAGGAAATCTCTCAGGCCATGGCGACGCTGGGCAGCGTCAGCGCCGAGGCCGTCGAGGCCCTGATGATCGAGTTCGTCTCGGGTCTTTCGGGCTCCGGCTCGGTCATGGGCAGCTACGAACAAACCCAGAAGCTGCTGGCTGCTTTCCTGCCCAAGGATCGCGTCGACGGCCTGATGGAAGAGATCCGGGGGCCGGCCGGTCGCACGATGTGGGACAAGCTGGGCAATGTGAACGAGGCCGTCCTCGCCAACTATCTGAAGAACGAATACCCCCAGACCGTCGCCGTCATCCTGTCCAAGGTGCGCTCGGATCACGCCGCCCGCGTCCTGACCAGCCTGCCCGAGGATTTCGCCCTCGAATGCGTGCAGCGGATGCTGCGCATGGAGCCGGTGCAGCGTGAGATCCTCGACAAGATCGAGGCGACGCTGCGCACCGAGTTCATGTCGAACCTGGCCCGCACGTCCAAGCGCGACAGCCACGAGATGATGGCCGACATCTTCAACAGCTTCGACCGCCAGACCGAGGCCCGTTTCATCGGCGCCCTGGAAG
Organism: Brevundimonas sp. TWP2-1; assembly: GCF_049897645.1. Taxonomy (NCBI): domain Bacteria; kingdom Pseudomonadati; phylum Pseudomonadota; class Alphaproteobacteria; order Caulobacterales; family Caulobacteraceae; genus Brevundimonas; species Brevundimonas sp. TWP2-1. The sequence continues at coordinate 1,493,969 of NZ_JAFCWR010000001.1, read as the reverse complement.
AGCGCAATCGCGAGTCGGCCGAGCGCATTCGCGCCCTGATGTTCGTGTTCGAGGATCTGTCCAAGTTGGATCCCGGCGGCGTCCAGACTCTGCTGCGTGGCGTGGACAAGGATTCGCTGGGCCTGGCGCTGAAGGGCGCTTCGGAGGGGCTGCGCGAGATGTTCTTCTCCAACATGTCCGAGCGCGCCTCCAAGATCATGCGCGAAGACATGGAATCGATGGGGCCCGTGCGTCTGAAGGACGTCGATGCGGCGCAGATGGCCATGGTTCAGGTCGCCAAGGACCTGGCCGCCAAGGGCGACATCATGCTGGCCGGCCAAGGCGCCGAGGATGAGTTGATCTACTGACATGACCCATTCCCCAGAGATCCATCGCCCCTTTGTCTTCGACACGGAGTTCGACGCGGACGGTACGGTCTTGCGCCCCAGTGCGTGGAAGCCCGCCAAACGCTCCTATCTGCTGGCCGAGGTCGAGGCCCTTGTGGCGCAGGGACGGTTGGAGGCCCGCGAACAAGCGCTTGGCGAGATCGAGAACCTTCGCGCCATTGCCCTGAGCAACATCGCCCAGTCGGTGGCCTCGGCCATGCCGACGTTGAAGGCCGTGGCTCAGGCGCATCGCGAGCAGTCCGCCGACCTGGCACTGGCCGCCGCCCGCGCCATCGGCGGCGCCGCGCTGGAGCGTTTCCCCCAGGCGCCGCTAAAGGCCGCGCTGGAAATGCTGGCCCAGGAGATCGACGCCTCCCCTCGACTGGTCGTGCGCACGTCGGAGCTGGACGAGGAGGCGCGCGCCCTGATCGAGCGGGCGTGCGCCGACAGCGGTTTCACCGGCGTCGTCGCGTTCCGTGACGAGCCCAACATGGCGCGCGCGGCATTTCAGCTGGAATGGGCCGACGGCCGCGCCGATCACGACCCGCAAGGTTCGGCCGACCGGGTCGCTGAGGCGCTGACCGCCGCCCTCGCAGCCGAGGCCGGACACGCCGAAACCCTTCCCGTCGACAGGAGCATGTTCTGATGGCATCCGACGACTTGGCGCTGGAGGAGTTCTCCAGCATTTCGGGCCTGCCGCCCGTGGACGACGCCGGCGACAAGACCGCCGCAGACCTGGCCACCGTCTTCGACGTGCCGGTCAATATCTCGGCTGTGCTGGGCAAGTCGCACATGTCGGTGGCCCAGTTGCTGAAGCTGAACAAGGGGTCGGTGCTGGAGCTGGACCGCAAGGTCGGCGAGGCGATCGACATCTTCGTCAACAACCGCCTGATCGCGCGCGGCGAGGTCGTCGTCGTCGATGACCGACTGGGCGTGACCATGACGGAAATCATCAAGACCGAGGATTCGGGCGCCTGACAGGCGACCGATTTTAGAAATTAAGGGAGAAGAACGATGCGTCTTCTGGTGGTAGGCAGACTGAGCGGGCAGCTCGCTTCGGCGGTGAAGATGGCCATGGCGCACGGCGCCAAGGTCACCCACGTCGAGCGCGCCGACCAGGCGACCGAACAACTGCGCCGGGGACAGGGCGCGGACCTGCTGATGGTCGATTATCAGCTGGACATCGCCGCCCTGATCGCCGCCAACGAGGCCGAGCGGATCACCATCCCGGTCGTGGCCTTCGGCATCGACGCCGATGCGCGCGAAGCCGCCGCCGCGATCAAGGCCGGCGCGAAGGAGTTCATCCCGCTTCCGCCCGACGCCGAACTGATCGCCGCCGTCCTGTCGGCCGTCGCCGACGACGAAAAGCCGATGATCTCGGCCGATCCGTCGATGAAGGCGGTGCTGCAACTGGCCGACCAGGTCGCGCGCTCGGAAGCCTCGATCCTGATCACCGGCGAAAGCGGCGTCGGCAAGGAGGTGATGGCCCGGTATCTGCACGAGCATTCGCGTCGCGCCGAACGTCCCTTCATCAGCGTCAACTGCGCCGCCATTCCCGACAACCTGCTGGAATCCGAACTGTTCGGCCACGAGAAGGGCGCCTTCACCGGCGCCGTCGCGCGCCGCATCGGCAAGTTCGAGGAGGCCGACGGCGGCACGCTGTTGTTGGACGAAATCTCGGAGATGGACGCCCGGCTTCAGGCCAAGTTGCTGCGCGCCATCCAAGAAAGGGTCATCGACCGCGTCGGCGGCTCCAAGCCGGTCTCGGTCAACATCCGCATCATCGCCACCTCGAACCGCGATCTCGCCAAGGCCGTGGCGGAGGGCACGTTCCGCGAGGACCTGCTGTATCGCCTGAACGTGGTGAATCTGCGCTTGCCGTCCTTGCGCGAGCGTCCGGGCGACATCGTCGTTTTGGCCGACCACTTCATCAAGAAATACGCCGCCGCCAACGGCGTGCCGGTCCGCCCGATCTCGGCCCAGGCGCGCCAGGCCATCGCCGCCCACCGCTGGCCCGGCAACGTGCGCGAGCTTGAGAACGCCATGCACCGCGCGGTGCTGCTGGCGACCGGACCCGAGATCGACGTGGACGCCATCCGTCTGCCGGACGGTCAGCCGCTTTCGGGCCAGGGCGCGGGGGCGATGACGGGCCATGCCTATGACGGCGGCCTGGGCGTCGCCGCCCGCGCCGCCCAGGCCGCCGACGCCGTGACCCGCAGCTTCGTGGGCCAGACGGTGGCGGCGATGGAAAAGACGTTGATCTTGGACACCCTGACCCACTGCCTGGGCAACCGCACCCATGCGGCCAATATCCTGGGCATCTCGATCCGCACCCTGCGCAACAAGCTGAACGAATATTCCGACGAGGGCACGGCCATTCCGGCGCCCATGAGCGGCGTGTCGGCCTCGGGCTACGCGGCCTGAGGATGACGACCGGGTTCGATCGCAGGACGCTGATCGGCGGGGCGGGCGCGCTGGCGCTCGTCGGCTGCTATCCGCGACGCGACGAACCCAAGGCGGAAGAGACCCCGCAACCCTTCCTGCTTAACGACCTGGAAGAGCGCCACGGCGGACGGCTGGGCGTGGCGGTGCTGGATGTCGGCAGCCAACGCCGGGTGTCGTGGCGCGGGCAGGAGCGGTTCGCCTTCTGCTCGACCTTCAAGGCCTTCCTCGCCGTCGCCACGCTGGAGCGGGTGCAGCGCGAGGAAGAACAGTTGGACCGCGCCGTCGCCGTCACGCGGGCGGACATGATCCCCCATGCGCCGGTCACCGAAAAAGCCATCGGCCGCACCCTGACGATCCGCGAACTGATGCAGGCGGCGGTCGAGGTCAGCGACAATCCAGCGGCCAATATCCTGATCCGTGAAATGGGCGGAATCGCCGTATGGCGTTCGTGGTGGCCGACGTTCGGCGACACCACCACCGTCATCTCGCGCCTGGAGCCGGACCTGAACACCGCCCTGCCCAACGATCCGCGCGACACCTGTCTGCCGGACCAGACCATCGCTAACATCCGTGAGTTGGCGTTCAGCGACCGGCTGACGCCCGAGCACGACCAACTGATCAGCGGCTGGATGATCGCCTCGCCGACCGGACCCAACCGCATCAAGGCGGGTGCGCCCCAGGGCTGGACGGTCGCGCACAAGACCGGGACCGGCGCCAATGGCGCGACCAACGACATCGGCGTGCTGACGCCGCTGTCGGGTTCGCCGGTTCTTATGGCCGCCTATTTCACCGGCGCGCCCGAGGCGACGGACGATCAACGCGACGCCGTGATCGCCGAGGCGACGCGTCGCGCACTGAAGGCGCTGGGACGTGACTGAAACGCCCATGATGATGAAGGACGGCATGGCGCGCCCCACCGGGCGCGACGTCCTGGGCTGGGTCAACCGCGGCGAAGTGCTGATGGCGGTGAGCGTGATCGGCGTGATCATGCTGCTGATCCTGCCGGTTCCGAAGATGCTTCTGGACCTGCTGCTGGCCTTCTCGCTGGTGTCCAGCGTGCTGATCCTGATGACGGCCGTGATGATGAAGCGGCCGCTGGATTTCGCCATCTTCCCCACGGTTCTGTTGGTCTCGACCCTGTTCCGCCTGGGTCTGAACCTGGCCTCGACGCGCCTGATCCTGACGCATGGCCAGGAAGGCCATGAGGCTGCCGGTCAGGTGATCAACGCCTTCGGGCAACTGATGATGGGCGGCAACTTCATCATCGGGGTGATTATCTTCGCCATCATCCTGGTGGTGAACTTTGTCGTCATCACCAAGGGATCGACCCGGATCGCAGAAGTCTCGGCCCGCTTCACCCTGGACTCCATGCCGGGCAAGCAGATGGCCATCGACGCCGATCTGTCGTCCGGCCTTATCACCGAGGACCAGGCCAAGATCCGCCGCAAGGAGCTGGAGCAGGAATCGACCTTCTTCGGCGCCATGGACGGCGCGTCCAAGTTCGTGCGCGGCGACGCCGTCGCCGGCCTGATCATCACCTTCATCAACGCCATCGGCGGCATCCTGATCGGAACCCTGACGCACGGCATGCCGGCGATGGAGGCCGCCAATACCTATGTCCAGCTGACCATCGGCGACGGCCTGGTGACGCAGGTTCCGGCCATCATCATCTCCATCGCCGCCGGCTTCCTGGTGTCAAAGGCCGGCGTCGAGGGTACGGCGGACAAGGCCATGGTCACGCAGCTGGCCACAAACCCCGTGTCGTTGGGCGTCGTGTCGGGCGCGGCCGGCCTGATCGGTCTTATCCCCGGCATGCCTCTGTTGCCGTTCGCGGCACTGGCCATCGGCTCGGGCTTCATGGCCTGGAAGCTGGGGCGCAACCGCCTGAAGCCGCAACCGACCGAGGCCGAGATCGCCGCGACCGCCGCCGCCGCCAAGCCCAAGGAAGACGTCGAAGAGCCCATCTCCAACATCCTGACTATCGACGAGGTCAAGATCGAGCTGGGGTATTCGCTGCTCAGCCTGATCAACGATCTGGAAGGCCGCCGCCTGACCGATCAGATCCGCGCCCTGCGACGCTCGCTGGCCCAGGAATACGGCTTCGTCATTCCCCAGGTGCGCATCCTCGACAACATGCGCCTGCCGACCCAGGGCTACGCCATCCGCATCAAGGAGATGGAGAGCGGCGCGGGCGAGGTGCGGCTGGGTCATCTGATGGCGATGGACCCGTCGGGGCGTCAGGTTGAACTGCCCGGCGAGCACATGCGCGAGCCCGCCTTCGGTCTGCCCGCCACCTGGATCGAGGACGGGATGCGTGAAGAGGCGACGTTCCGGGGCTACACCCTGGTCGATCCATCGACGGTGCTGACCACCCACCTGACCGAGATCCTGAAGGACAATATGGCGGACCTACTGTCCTATGCGGAGGTGCAGAAGCTGCTGAAAGAACTGGGCGCCGAAGAGAAGAAGCTGGTCGAGGAACTGGTCCCGAGCGTGGTCACGGTCACCACCCTGCAACGGGTGCTGCAGGCCCTGCTGCGCGAGAAGGTCTCGATCCGCGACCTGCCGGCGATCCTGGAAGGCCTGGCCGAGGCCGCACCGCACAGCTCCAGCGTCACCACCCTGGTCGAGCACGTCCGCGCACGCCTGGGCCGTCAGCTGTGCTGGCAGAACAAGGACGGCGAAGGCGCGCTGCCCATCGTCACCCTGTCGCCGGAATGGGAGAACGCCTTCGCCGAAAGCCTGGTGGGGCAGGGCGAGGACAAGCAGCTGGCCATGGCGCCGTCTCGGCTTCAGGACTTCATCCGCGCCGTTCGCGACACCTTTGAGCGTATCGCCATGACGGGCGAAAATCCTGTGCTGCTGACCGGGCCGATGACCCGCCCCTATGTGCGGTCGATCATCGAACGCTTCCGGGGGCAGACCGTGGTGATGAGCCAGAACGAAATCCACCCCAAGGCACGGTTGCGTACACTGGGCCAGGTCTGATAACGGCCTGGAAACACGGCGGATTCAGTTTGACGTTTGACGCGGCGCCGCACGCCGCTAAAGCTCCACCGTCATGATCCCAAGCCCTCGATCCCAATGGTCGCGATTGCGCGACTTCATGCGCACATCGTCGCTCGCGCGGTCCATGTCAGCGATGCTGATCCTGGTGTTCGGGCTGCTGATCCTCGTCAACGCCACCACCTTCGTGATGATCCAGCGGACGGCGTCGGTGAACCGCACCGTCGAGCACGCGCAGCAGATGCGGCGTGCGTCGCGTACGATCCTGATTTCCATGTTGAACGCCGAGACCGCACAGCGGGGATTTCTGCTGACTGGCCGCAGCGATTTCCTTCAGCCCTATCGCGACGCAAGGGCGGAGATGGAGCCGGCCGTGGTCTTTCTTGAGGAAGGCGCGGTGCAGGACCGGACGCTCAAGGCGCCTATCGACCGTATCCATCGTCTGGCAGACCTCAAGTGGGCCGAGATGGAACGGACCGTGACCTTGGCGCAGCAGGGGCGGATCGGTCAGTCGATCCAGTCCGTAAGGTCCGGCGAAGGCAAGCGCTACATGGATGAGCTGCGCGTCGCCGTGGAGGACTTCGACACAATCAAATCGACCCGGATCGCCGAGCGCAGTAGGGCCTCCGAGCGGTTCGGCGTCCTGACGGTGACGATGAACGCCATCGCGGGCCTGCTGGTGATCGTCCTGGCGCTGCTGTCGGCCTGGATGGTGCGGCGCTACGTGTCTGAACTTCAGGCCGCCCGCGCGACGCTGGACGCCGCCAATGCCGGTCTGGAGGACAAGGTCCGTGAACGCACCGGCGACCTGATGCGTGCCAACGAGGAAATCCAGCGCTTCGCCTACATCGTCAGCCATGACCTGCGCGCGCCCCTGGTCAATGTGATGGGCTATACTTCCGAACTGGAGCAGGCTGGCAAGGTCATCGACAAGTCCATCACCGACGCCGAGAAGACGCGCGAGGTCGATCCCGACGTCGTCATGGCGGTCCGAGAGGACATGCCCGAGGCCATCGGCTTCATCCGCGCCTCGACCGAGAAGATGGATCGACTGATCAACGCCATCCTGAAGCTGTCGCGCGAAGGTCGGCGCAATCTGCTGCCGGAGACGCTGGACATGACCGCCATGGCCCAGAACATCGCCAACAGCGTCCACCACCAGACCGAGGCGTCGGGCGCTCGCATCGACGTCCAGCCTCTGCCCGAAATCGAAAGCGACCGGATTTCGATGGAGCAGATCATGGGCAACCTGATCGACAACGCCGTCAAATATCTGGACGCCAGTAGGCCTGGCGAGATCGTGGTTTCGGGCGAGGACGTGCCGGGCGGCTGGGTCGTCTATCGGGTCGCCGACAACGGTCGGGGCATTGCGCCGCGCGACCACGAACGGATCTTCGAACTGTTCCGCCGATCCGGCAAGCAGGACCGGTCGGGCGAGGGGCTGGGCCTGGCCTTCGTGCGCAACAGCGTGCGACGGATCGAGGGCACGATCGACATCGAGTCCGAGCTGGGTAAAGGCTCGACTTTCCTGCTGAAATTCCCCAAACGACTGATCCTAGCTGAACCCGGAGGCGCGCTGTGACGCAACCCGTCAAAATCATCATGGTCGAGGACGATCACGGTCATGCCAAGCTGATCGAAAAGAACATCCGCCGGGCCAATATAAACAATGAAATCAAGCATTTCGACGAGGGCGGCGCGGCGCTGGACTATCTGTTCAGCGAAGAAATTCTGGCTAACGGGCCGCTGCTGATCCTGCTTGACCTCAACCTTCCGGATATGTCGGGAACTGACATTCTGGAGAAGGTGAAGGGCAACGACCGCCTGAAGCGTGCGCCGGTCGTCGTGCTGACGACCACGGACGACAAGGTCGAGATTCAGCGCTGCTACGACCTGGGCTGCAACGTCTACATCACCAAGCCGGTCGACTATGAATCCTTCGCCGGCGCGATCCGCCAGCTGGGCCTGTTCCTGTCGGTCATCCAGGCGCCGGAGATCGAGTGATCGAGACGCAGCAGCCCATCCGCCTGCTCTACATCGACGACGACCGGGGCCTGTCCCGGCTGGTCGAGAAGGAGTTGGGGCGTCACGGCTATGCCGTCACCTGCGCCCCCGATGGGGACGCGGGCCTGGAGCTGTTGCAGCAGCATGAGTACGATATCTGCGCTCTCGACCACTACATGCCGGCGCGCGATGGTCTGGATGTCCTGCCCGACATCCTGGCGCTGAACGCGCCGCCGCCGGTCGTCTATGTGACAGGCACGCAGGATGGGCGCATCGCGGTGGCGGCCCTGCGCGCGGGCGCCGCCGACTATGTCATCAAGGACGTGTCCGAGGACTTCACCTCCTTGTTGCGCTCGGCGCTGGAAGACGCCCTGCTGCGTCGCCGGCTGCAGCGTGAGAACGACCTGGCGCAGGAAGAAATCCGCCTGGCCCGCGACCGGGCCGAGGCCATGCTGCGCGAGGTGAACCACCGCGTCGGCAACTCGCTGCAACTGGTGTCCAGCTTCATGTCGCTGCAGATGCGACACGTGACCGATCAAGGCGCCAGGGATGCGCTGCGCGAGTCTCAGGCGCGCATTGAGGCCGTCGCCCACGTTCACCGACGCCTCTACACGTCGGGCGACATGAGCACCGTCGCCATGGACGAATATCTAGTGGGGCTGATGGACGAACTGTCCAAGTCCATCGGGCCTGACGAGGGATCGCCCAAGTTGACCTTGGACGCCGAACCTCTGTCGGTCACGACCGACCAGGCGGTGTCCATCGGCGTCATCGTCACCGAACTGGTCACAAACGCCGTCAAATACGCCTATGCGCCGGGGCAGGGGGGCGAAATCCGCATCCATTTGCGTCGCGAGGGCGAGAACAAGGTCGCCCTAATGGTCGAGGACGACGGCCCCGGCATGGGCGACGGCACGCCCAAGGGCACGGGCCTGGGCGGCAAGATCATCTCGGCCATGGCCTCGGGCCTGCGATCGGCCGTCGAGTTCGACGGCGCCCACAAGGGCGTGCGCGCCAGGCTGTCGTTCGACCTCTAGGGTCGGTATTCTTTCATGTTGCAGTTCGGCGTTAGCAAACCCGCTTCGGAATATCGTCACCGCGCCACGGCGTTCGGCATCGTCGAACGCGACGGACTGATCGCCTGTGTCCGCGTCGAGCGCGAAGCCGGTCCCTATTTCGATCTGCCGGGCGGCGGTGTGGATGCCGAGGAGACCGAGGTTCAGGCTCTGAAGCGCGAGTTCGTCGAGGAGACGGGCCTCGACATCGCGCCGCTGAATCGCATCGCCGAGGCCAGCCAGTATTTCGTGCGTTCGACGCGTGAGCCTGTGAACAATGTCGGCGGCTTCTGGACCGCGACCGTCACCGCCGAAAACCCGGATGCGAAATGCGAGGACGACCATACCCTGGTGTGGCTGGATCCGACCTTCGCCCTGTCCCGCCTGAGACACGATTCCCACGCCTGGGCGGTCGCAGTCTGGCTGCGTCGCGCAAGCTGAGCCGTACGGAACGGGCGCAGGGCTGCGTCGTTTCCTTTTCAACCCGCAACGCCCTGTCGCGGCTATTGAAAACGGAGAGTCCAGATGGCTGATCATGATCGTGTCGAAGGCGCCGCCAAGAACATCGGCGGCAAGATCAAGGAAGCCGCCGGCAAGGTGACCGGCGACAGCAAACTTCAGGCCGAAGGCAAGGCCGACCAAGTCGAAGGCAAGGTCCAGAACACCGTTGGCGGCGTCAAGGACAGCCTCCGCGACAAGGCCTAAACCTCACTGGAATTGCGCGAAAATAGGAAGCGCCGTCCGCGAAAGCGGGCGGCGTTTCTGCGTTTCGATCAGTCCTTGTCGCCCCAGAGGTTGATCGACAGGCCCTTGCTGTCCTTCGCATCGACAGGGCGGCATTCCGAACTGAAGCCGCCTTCGACGGGACGGGGACGGCAGTCCATTTCCCGCAAGGCCGACGGCGCGCTGGCCGCCCGCGATTGCGGCCCACACTGAACGGCATAGGCCGAGCCGCCGGCGTTGGCCTGGATCATCTGACAGTCGCCCGCCATGCCGCTGGGGCGCAGGGCGTCCGGCAGGTCCGGTCCCATGGCCAGGGCCAGTTGTTCGCGCACTTCGGTCTGGCAGGTCTCCATCGACTTGGCGCCGCGCACCAGCGGACTGCACCGGGCGCGCTCGAAACCGAAGGGATCGGCCAAGCCCCACGCCGGCACGGAATGCTGCACCGTCGGCGCGGGCGCCTCGACCACGGGGTCTGGCTCGGGCGCCTCCCACACGACGCTCGGGGCGGGTTGCTGAAACAGAAGCAGGGCGAAGGCGGCGGCGATCATGGACAAGGCCCCTCGAAACAGTTCGCCGGGCAGGAACTCGCCCGTGACGCGAACCTACCTTGTCAGGGCGCGCATCGCCTTGTCGAGACCTTCCAACGTCAGGGGGAACATCCGCTCCTCCATCACCTCGCGCAGCAGGCCGACCGAGGCGGTGTAGCTCCAGTACCGTTCCTGCACCGGGTTCAGCCAGATCGACTTCTCCCACTGCTGACGCGCCCGCTTCATCCAGACGGCGCCAGCCTCCTCGTTCCAGTGCTCGACGGAGCCGCCGGGCATGGTGATCTCGTAAGGCGACATGGTCGCGTCGCCGACGAAGATGGCCCGCCAGTCGCCCGGATATTTGTGCAGCAGGTCCCAGGTCGGGATTCGCTCGGTGTGCCGACGCCGGTTGTCTTTCCACACGCCCTCGTAAAGGCAGTTGTGGAAGTAGAAGAACTCCAGGTTCTTGAACTCGGTCTTGGCGGCCGAGAATAGCTCCTCCACCAGCTTGATATGGCCGTCCATTGAGCCGCCTATGTCGAGGAACAGCAGCACCTTGATCGTATTGCGCCGCGCTGGCCGCATCCGAATGTCCAGCCAGCCCTGGCGCGCCGTGCCGTCGATGGTGCCGTCGATGTCCAGTTCTTCCGCCGCCCCCTCGCGCGCGAACCTGCGCAGGCGGCGCAGCGCCACCTTGATGTTGCGCGTACCCAGTTCGACCGTGTCGTCCAGGTTCCTGAACTCGCGCTTCTCCCACACCTTGACCGCCCGGCCGTGTTTGCCCGGTCCGCCGATGCGCACGCCTTCGGGATTGTAGCCGCCGTGACCGAAGGGGCTGGTCCCGCCCGTGCCGATCCATTTCGAGCCGCCGGAGTGCCGTTCGTGCTGTTCCTCCAGCCGCTGTTTCAGCGTCTCCATCAGCTTGTCGAACCCGCCCAGCGCCTCGATCTGAGCCTTTTCCTCGTCGGTCAGATATTTCTCGTTCAGCAGCCGCAGCCAGTCCTCGGGGATGTCTGTCGTCAGGTCCTCGCCCGCGCCGACCGACTCCTCGCCCTTGAAAACGGCACCGAACACCTGGTCGAAACGGTCATAGTGTTTCTCGTCCTTGACCAGGACTGCGCGCGACAGGTGATAGAAGGTCTCGATCTCGCGCCCGGCCAAATCGCGATCCATCGCCTCCATCAGATGGAGCCATTCCTTCATCGACACCGGAACCTTGGCGTCGCGCAGGGCGGTGAAGAAGGGCAGGAGCATCAGTCGGCGTCCAGAACCTGAAGGGCTTGGTGGAGCGCCGGCAGGCTCACGCTGGCGATAAGCCAAAGCACTTCGGGCTTCAGCGTTTCATAGCTGTGGGCCACCCGGTTACGCAGACTTACGATGTCGGGCCACGGAATGCTGGGCAGTCGTCCCTTGACGTCGTCACTCAAGAAACGGGCGCACTCGCCGATCCGCAACAGGTTCATACAGACCGCGTCATACACCTGGCTCTGTCGCAAGAAGCCCTCTCGACCGTCCTGCTCGATGTAAACTCTTACACGTCCGGCGGCGTCCAATATTTCGGCGATCAGGTCCGCATCGGCCCCGTTAGACAAGGATCAGGTCTTTCTCGACCTTCGTGCGCACATAGGGCCGCATGACTTCCCAAGAACAAAACTCGACCGGCGTCTCCAGTCGCTCAGCCAGCAGGCGTTCCGTGGTCAGAAACTCGATGCCCATGGGCCTGGATGTATCCACCAGCAGGTCCACGTCGCTGTCCGGTCCGGCCTCGTCGCGGGCATAGCTGCCGAACAGGCGCAGGTTGACGATGCCCTGTTCTTCCAGCCAGGGCTTCAGCTCACGCAGCTTTTCCAGCAGTTCGGCGCGGGTCATGCCGACGATATAGTCTATCCGCGCCGCAAGATGAACTCTCGGTCGCGCCAGGCGCCGACGGGGTAGTCGTATTCCCCGGCCTTCTTGAAGCCGTAGGCGGCGTAGAGGCGCTGGGCCTTGTCGTTGCCGCTCCAGACGCCGATCCACAGCGGGCCTTGGGTGTGGGCATCCATCCAGTCCAGCGACAGGGTCAGCAGTTTCGTGCCCAGGCCCAGACCCTGCGCGGCCTTGGAAACATACAGGCGCCGCAACTCCATGTGCTCCGGTCGGGCCTCGGGATGGGGCAGGCCGTTGCGACCCGCATTGGCGAAGGCCAGCAGATCGCCGTCCCGCTCGGCGACCCACCAGGCGCTGCCCGGTTCGGCGAGTTTTTTCCGCGTCGGCTCGGGATCGAAACTGGCGTCGAGGAAGGCGTTCAGATCGGCTTCGGGATACGGGATCCTGAATCCCTCGACGAAGGTGTCGACGAAGGTCTGGCGGCCCAGGGCGCCCAAGGCGGCGGCGTCGTCGAGGCGGGCAGGGCGGATCACGATCTCGGTCATCATCCGCCCATAGAGGCAGAGGTCAAAAGCCGTCCAGCGCGATCTTGCCTATTGTCGCGCTGCTTTCCAGCCGGCGGTGACCCTCAAGCAGATTTTCGACCGACAGCACGCCGAGGTTTTCGGTCAGGGTGGTGCGGACGACGCCGGCGTCCACCAGACGCGAGACCTCCGTCAGCAACCTGTGCTGTTCGATCATGTCGGGGGTCTGCTGCACGGGGCGGGTGAACATGAACTCCCAGACGAAGCCGGCCGCCTTCTGTTTCAGCAGTTCGACCGGCAGCCCCTTGAAGTCGTCGATGGCGCCGATCACGCCCTGCACCGCCACCGCGCGGGCCAAGGCTTCGAAATGGGCCTGGGTGTGGGTCAGGGATGCGATATATTTCGGTGCGCGCTCGCCGGCCGCCGCAAGGGCTTCGTCGATCGGGCCGGAGTGATCGATCACCGCGTGGGCGCCCAGGTCCAGGCACCATTGGCGGGTTTCGGGACGCGAGGCGGTGGCGACGACACGCAGCTTGGTGACGGCGCGTGCGATCTGGATCAGGGCCGAGCCGACGCCGCCGGCGCCGCCGACGATCAGCAGGCTCTCGTCTTCGTCCTTGCCGGCCTTCAACCGGTCGAACAACAGCTCCCAGGCCGTGATGACCGTCAGGGGCAGGGCGGCGGCCTCTGCGAATGTCAGGGACCTGGGCTTTGGTCCGACGATCCGCTCGTCCACAGCCTGGCGTTCCGCGTTGGAGCCTGGCCGGTCGATCTGGCCGGCGTAGAAGACCTCGTCCCCGACCTTGAACAGGCTGGCTTCGTCGCCGACGCCGATCACCACCCCGGCCGCGTCATAGCCCAGGATGCTGGTCTGGCCCTCCTCGGGCTGCCGGCTGCCGCGCACCTTCGTGTCCACGGGGTTCAGGCTGACGGCGTTGACCTGAACCAGCAGATCGCGTGGGCGCAGGATCGGTTCGGGCGCGTCGAAGGCGACCAGGGCGACGGGGTCGGTCGCGGGGCGGGGGCCGGTCGTGCCGATTGCCTTCATGACGATCTCCTCGGGCTTGTTTCGTCGCCTTGCACATCGGCTTGCGATAGGCTGGCCGCAAGGCGCATCCGAGAAATGACCAACCCGCCATGAACCAACTGCCGATCTTCACCCATCCATCGATGCTGTCTCACGCGCCCGGCGCGGGACATCCCGAAAGTCCCGAGCGTCTGAAGGCGGTGCTGGACGCCCTGGCCGAGGCCGGGCTCGCCGGCGACCGGCGTGCGGCGACGCCGGCCGAGGTCGTTGATCTGGAGCGGGTGCATCCGGCCGCCTATGTCGCGCGCCTGCTGGACGCGTCGCCGGTCAAGGGGATGATCCAACTGGACGCCGACACCATGCTTTCGCCCGGCAGCGTGCCGGCCGCGAGGCTGGCGGCGGGCGCAGCGATCGACGCGGTGCGGGCCGTGGCGCGGGGCGAGATGAACCGCGCCTTCGCCGCCGTGCGCCCGCCCGGCCACCATGCCGAACCGGATCGCGCCATGGGGTTCTGCCTGTTCTCCTCCGTCGCCGTCGCGGCGCGCGTGGCTCAATCCGAAGGGATGGCGCGGGTGGCGGTGGTGGATTTCGACGTTCACCACGGCAACGGCACCCAGGCCGCGTTCGAAGACGACGACAGCCTGTTCCTGGCCTCCATCCACCAGATGCCGCTCTATCCCGGCACGGGCGCGGCGTCCGAAACCGGCGTCGGCAATATCGTCAACGCCCCGGTCGTTCCCCATGCGGCGCGAGAAGACTGGCGCGCGACCTTCGCCGGCGGGCTGATGCCGGCGCTGGAATCGTTCCGGCCGGACCTGATCCTGATATCGGCCGGTTTCGACGCCCACAGGCGCGATCCGCTGGCGCATCAGTCGCTGGAAGCCGAGGATTTCGCCTGGGCGACGCGTGCGATTCTGGAGGTCGCGCGTCGGACGTGTTCGGGCAAGGTTGTGTCGGCGCTTGAGGGCGGTTACGACCTTGAAGGACTAGGCCGCTCTGCGGTCGCCCACGTCGCCGCGCTCGGGGAGGACTGAGGACGCTTAACGCCTTGAAACCAAAGGCCCGTCCGTTTGTCATGTCAGCCCCCGCCCTGTCCCTCGATTCGACCGAACCGTCCGTGTCCCCGCCTGACGGCGCGGGATCCGTCGGCGCGCTTGTGGCCCTGCGACCCGGCGCCATCACCCTGACGCGCCACGGCGAGCCGGCCCTGTCGCGCAAATGCCTGATCACGGCGCGCCAGTACGGCGAGTGGTGGGCGAAATACGAGATCGGCGGTCTGCTGGCCGGCCAGACGCCCCCGCCGGAACTGGTCGCCGCCGCGCAAGGCGCCGGCGCCATCTACGCCTCGACCCGTCAGCGCGCCCAGGAAACCGCCGCCGCCGCCGCCGCCGGGCGCGAGGTGATGGCCGACGTGATGTTCATCGAGGCGCCCCTGCCGCCGCCGCCGATTCCGGAATGGATCAAGCTGTCGCCCAAATGGTGGGGCGTGGTGTCGCGCTTCTGGTGGCACGCCTTCGACCATCACGACGGACAGGAGACCCGCGCCCAGGCCGAGGCGCGCGCCGATCAGGCGGCGCGCAAGCTGATCGCGCGGGCCGAGAGCGGCCAGGACGTGCTGGTCTTCGCCCACGGCTATTTCAACCATATGGTCGGTCGCGCGCTGAAGGGCGAGGGCTGGAAACTGGTCCACAACCAGGGCTTCAAATACTGGTCCCAGCGGCGCTACGAGAAACGATAGCCGCTTCTGACGTTGATGCGGCGGTTGCGCCCCATTAGGGTCCGCGCATGACCGACACCGCCGCCGCCATCCCCGCCGACCTCAGCTTCGAAGACGCCCTGCAGCGGCTGGAGACCATCGTGTCCCGCCTGGAGTCCGGCCAGGCGCCGCTGGAAGAATCCATTGCCCTGTACGAAGAGGGCGCCAAGCTGAAGGCCCACTGCGAGGCGCGCCTGAAGGCGGCCCAGCTGCGCGTCGAGAAGATCGTCGTCGGCCCCGACGGTCAGGCCAAGGGTGTCGAGGCGGCGTCGTTCGAATGATCAATCTGTTCCGCGTCAGGTCGGCAATGGGCGGCCGGTCTTGAACCGCGTCATCGCCGCCAACTCGCCGGAACAGGCGGTGATCGACCGCGTGGCCGAGGTCGCCGATCTGGTCACGGTCGCGCTGGATGAACTGCTGCCGCGCGCGGAGGGCCCCGAATCGCGCCTGACCGAGGCCATGCGCTATGCGGCGCTGGGTCCCGGCAAACGGCTGCGGCCGTTCTTTGCGCTGGAGGCCGCGCGCCTGTTCGACATCGACGAGCGGTCGGTGCTGCGCGCCGCCTGCGCCCTGGAATGCGTCCACGCCTACAGCCTGGTTCACGACGACCTGCCGTGCATGGACGACGACGACATGCGCCGGGGCCGCCCCACGGTTCACCGCGCCTATGACGAGGCGACGGCGGTGCTGGCCGGCGATGCGCTTCAGACCGCCGCCTTCGACATCATCCTGCATGAAGACACCCACGACGATGCGGCCGTGCGGTGCGAACTGGCCGCGCGGCTGTCGCTGGCGTCCGGGGCGCGCGGCATGGCGGGCGGTCAGATGATCGATCTGCTGGGCGTGCGTGACGACCTGGGCGGCGTCGCGCGAATGCAGCGGCTGAAGACCGGCGCACTGTTCGCCTATGCGTTCGAAATCCCCTTGATCATCGCCGACGCCTCCATGTCGCAGCAGCATGCCCTGATCAGCTTCGCCCACGATGTCGGCCTGGCCTATCAGATCGTCGACGACCTGCTGGACGCCGAAGGGTCGGCCGAGGAGATGGGCAAGGCGGCGGGCGGCAAGGACGCGGCCCTGGGCAAGACCAATTTCGTCACCCTTCTGGGTCTGGAAGCGGCGCGACACAGGGTCGCGCATCTCGCAAACCAAGCCCGCTCGCACCTTGAGCCGTTCGGCGAGGACGCCGAAATCCTCAGGGCCAGCGTGGACTTTGTGCTAAAGCGCCGGTCCTGATACGAAACGTTGACGCGACCTGCGGGTTGATCAATCAGACTTTCCAAGGTTTTACGGCTGATGCCCGACACCCCGCTTCTCGACACCGTCAAATTCCCGGCCGACACCCGGGCCTTCGATATCGCCCAGCTGAAACAGCTGGCGCAGGAAGTGCGGGCCGAGACGATCGATGCGGTGTCCGTCACCGGCGGTCACTTGGGTGCGGGTCTGGGGGTGGTCGAACTGACCACGGCGCTGCACCATGTGTTCGAGACGCCCAAGGACATCCTGATCTGGGACGTCGGGCATCAGTGCTATCCGCACAAGATCCTGACCGGACGGCGCGACCGCATCCGCACCTTGCGCCAGGGCGGCGGCCTGTCGGGCTTCACCAAGCGCAGCGAGAGCGAATACGATCCGTTCGGCGCCGCCCATGCCTCGACCTCGATCAGCGCCGCCCTGGGCTTCGCCGCCGCGCGTGATCAGAAGGGCGAGAAGAACCGCGTCGTGGCGGTGATCGGCGACGGCTCCATGTCGGCCGGCATGGCCTATGAGGCGATGAACAACGCCGCCGAGGCGACCAGCGGCCAGCTGATGGTCATCTTGAACGACAACGACATGTCCATCGCGCCCCCGGTGGGCGGGATGAGCGCCTATTTAGCCGGCCTGGTGTCGGGCGGGGCCTATCAGAACGTCCGGCGGCTGGGCAAATCCGTCGCCCAGCACCTGCCGCGCCCCTTCCGCAAGGCGGCCAAGAAGGCCGAGGAATATGCACGCGGCATGGTCACCGGCGGCACCTTCTTCGAGGAACTGGGCTTCTACTACGTCGGTCCCATCGACGGGCACGACATGGACAATCTGGTGCCGATCCTGAAGAAGGCGGCCGCCATCGAGGACCGGCCGGTGCTGGTTCACGTCGTGACGCAAAAGGGCAAGGGCTACACCCACGCCGAAAGCAGCGCCGACAAGCTGCATGCCGTGGTCAAGTTCGACGTGGTGTCGGGCAAACAGGCCAAGGCCATCTCCAACACGCCCAGCTACACCAAGGTGTTCGGGACCGAGCTGATCAAACACGCCAGGATCGATCCGTCGATCGTGGCGATCACGGCGGCCATGCCGTCGGGCACCGGGCTGGACCTGTTCGGTCAAGCCTTCCCGGAGCGCACCTATGATGTCGGCATCGCCGAACAGCATGCGGTGACCTTCGCGGCGGGGCTGGCGGCGGACGGGATGAAGCCGGTCTGCGCCATCTATTCGACCTTCCTGCAACGCGGCTACGACCAGGTGGTCCACGATGTGGCCATCCAGTCGCTGCCGGTGCGGTTCGCCATGGACCGTGCAGGTCTGGTCGGTTCGGACGGAGCGACCCATGCGGGATCGTTCGATATCGGCTTCATGGGCGCGCTGCCCGGCATGGTGCTGATGGCCGCCGCCGACGAGGCCGAATTGGCGGCGATGATCTCGACAAGCCTTGCCATCGACGACCGGCCCAGCGCCTTCCGCTATCCGCGCGGCGACGGCGTGGGCTTGGAAATCCCCGAGCTTGCCGCCCCGCTGGAGATCGGCAAGGGCCGGATCGTGCGCGAGGGGACCTCGGTCGCGATCCTCAGCCTGGGCACCCGCCTGCAGGAATCGCTGAAGGCGGCGGACATGCTGGCGGCCAAGGGTGTGTCGGCGACGGTGGCGGACGCCCGTTTCGCCAAGCCGCTGGACGCCGACATGATCCTGCGTCTGTCGCGCGAGCACGAGGCCCTGATCACGGTCGAGGAGGGTGCCATGGGCGGCTTCGGCGCCTTCGTGCTGCAACTGCTGGCCGAGAAGGGCGCGTTGGACGGCGGACTCAAGATCCGCACCCTCAACCTGCCCGACGTGTTCCAGGATCAGGATGCGCCGATGGCTATGTATGCCGAGGCCGGCCTGAACGCCGAACATATCGCCGCCGCCGCGCTTCAGGCCCTGGGCGTGTCCGCCAGTCAGGCCGTCAGAGCCTAAAGCCGGGGCCTAGAGCCCTAGGCGCGGTCGCGGATCCGCATCGCGCCGCGCTCGCCGGTCTCGACCTCGAACCTGCCCGTCGCGCGGATCAGGTCCGATAGCTTGGCGTAGCCATAGGTGCGCTGATCGAAGTCGGGATGGGCGTTGCGCAGTCGATTGCCGATGCCGCCCACCGCCACCCAGCCGTCACCGTCCTCGTCCATGTCGGCGATGATGGCCGCGATCAGACGCGCCGCCTCCGACGGCTTGCGCTTGGCCGCGCGGCTTTCCGCGACCGGGGACTTTGCGCCTGCTTCGGCCGGAATCGGGGAGATCAGGTTTTCTGTATAGATGAAGCGGGTGCAGGCCTGGCGGAAGCTTTCGGGCGTTTTCTGCTCGCCGAACCCATAGACATCGACGCCTTCCTCACGGATGCGGGCCGCCAGTCGGGTGAAGTCGGCGTCGGACGACACCAGGCAAAAGCCGTCGAACCGCCCCGAATGCAGCAGGTCCATCGCGTCGATGACCAGGGCGATGTCGCCAGAGTTCTTGCCCTTGGTATTGGCGAAATTCTGCTGGGGCTGGATGGCGAAACGGGCCAGAACCCGCGTCCAGCCGGCGATCTGCGGGCTGGCGAAGTCGCCGTAGATGCGCCGCGCCGAGGCCTCGCCTAGGGTGGCGATCTCGTTGAACAGCGCCTCGGCGATGCGGGCGGAGGCGTTCTCCGCATCGATAAGGACCGCGAGGCGAGGGGCCTTTTCGTCAGCCATGGCGGATGTCCTTTTCAATCTGAGGCCTGAGCCTACAGCTGACCCATCGTATTGTCGTGATCCACGGCCTGTTTCTTCAGCCAGCCGACGAAGGCGGTCGCGCTGGGCGACGGCGGACGATCACGGGGCTGGACGACGTAATAGGCGAAGCCGACCGCTTCCGACCCGTCCGGGAAGGGCGCCACCAGCCGCCCCGACGCCAGGTCTGCCTGGGCCAGGGTGCGTTTGGCCAGGGCCACGCCGCGCCCTGAAATGGCCGCCTCGATCAGCAGGCCCGACTGGTTGAAGCGCGAGCCCCGACGCGGGTCGGGATGACGAATGCCGCGCGCCTTCAACCACATGGCCCAGTCCGGTCGGCTGGGATCGCCGTCGTTGGACATGTCGTGCAGCAGGGTATGGCCGATCAGGTCGCCTGGCTTTCGGATCGGCTTGTCGCCGTCCATCAGCGACGGGGCGCAGACGGGCAGTACAGTCTCGGTCATCAGCCGGTCCACCGTCAGGCCGGGATAGTCGCCGGGGCCATAGCGAACGGCTAAGTCCACCTTGCCCTCGGTCAGGTCGGCCGGCTCCATGTCGGCCGAAATCCACAGCTCGATCTCGGGATGGGCGGTGTGAAAGTCGTCCATGCGCGGCATCAGCCATTTGGAGGCGAAGCCCGGCGCGACGCTGATCGAAACCTGTTTGCGGCGCGGCGGCTCGCGCAACAGGGCCGAGGCGTCCATCAGCCGTTCGAACCCTTCACGCAACAGGGGCACGGAAGATCGGCCCAGGTCGGTCAGCTGCAGGCCGCGCGCCTCGCGCACGAACAGGGGGCCACCGACGATGTCTTCCAACAGGCGGATCTGCTGGCTGACAGCGCCGGGCGTCACGGACAGTTCGTCGGCGGCGCGCGAGAAGTTCAGGTGACGCGCGGCGGCCTCGAAGGCGCGGAGAGCGTTGAGCGGGAGCAGGGAACGGGCCATCGCCGTTAGAAATCCTATCAGCGAGCCAAAGGCAATCTGGTTTGCGGCTCTGGACGGGGAAGACGAAGGTTCGCGCCCTGCCGTCGTCCCTGTTTCCTCTCCCGACGGCCCTGAAAGCAAGACGATGCGTGTATTTCTCGCCTCCATTCCGTTGGAGGCCGCCAAGATCGTGATCATCGGCGGCGGTGAACCCGCCTTGGCCAAGCTGCGACTGTTTCTGAACACGCCGGCGCAGCTGCTGTGGTTCGCGCCTGACGGGGCGCCGCCCCGGATGGAAATCCCGCTGAGCGCGCCGGCGCCGGTGCTGCGGACGCCCGAGGCCAAGGATCTGGCGGGCGCGCGGCTGGTCTTCATGGCGTTGGACGATGCGGATGAACTGGCGCGGCTGGGCGCCCTGGCGCGGGCGGCGGGGGCGCAGGTCAATGTGGTGGACAAGCCCCATCTGAGCGACTTCCAGACCCCGGCCCTGATTGATCGGGACGAGGTGGTGATCGGCATTGCGACCGGCGGATCGGCGCCCATCCTGGCGCGCGACATCCGCACGGCGGTCGAGGGCGTGCTGCCCGCCGGCCTGGCCAATGTCGCCCGGCTGGCGCGCGAGCTGCGCGACACGGTCAAGGCCAATGTGCCCGACTTCATGGCTCGGCGTCGGTTCTGGGAAAAGGCCTTCCGGGGACCGGCGGCCGATCTGGCGGCGGCGGGCCGTACGGCAGAGGCGCGGCGTGAAATGCTGCGGCTGTTGAATTCGGCCGCGCCGGAACAGGGCGTGGTCCATATCGTCGGGGCGGGGCCAGGCGATCCGGAGCTGCTGACCCTTAAGGCGCTGCGGGTGTTGCAGGACGCCGACGTCATTATTCACGACCGTCTGGTGCCGGACGCCGTGCTGGAGCGGGCGCGGCGCGACGCCAAACGCCTTTATGTCGGCAAGGCGCGCGGCGAACATTCGGTGCCCCAGGACCAGATCGAGGCCCTGATGATCGAAGAAGCTCGCGCCGGCCATCGGGTCGTGCGGCTGAAGGGCGGCGATCCCTTTGTCTTCGGACGCGGCGGCGAGGAGCTGGAGGCCATGCGCGCGGCCGGTGTGGCGGTCTTCGTGGTGCCGGGCGTGACGGCGGCCCTGGCCTGCGCGGCGTCGGCGGGCATTCCCCTGACCCACCGCGACCACGCCCAGGCGGTCACCTTCGTGACGGCCCAGGCCAAGCCCGGCGGGGTCGAGGCCGACTGGTCGCGACTGGCCGGGCCGAACCATACCCTGGCCATCTATATGGGCACGGACAGGGCCGAGGAGACGGCCGCCAATCTGATCGCGGCCGGGCGGTCCCCGTCGACCCCGGTGGCGGTGGTCGAGAACGGCAGCCGGCCGGACGAGCGGGTTCTGACCGGCCGTCTGGACGGGCTGGGCGCCCTGGTGCGCGGCGCGGCCCTGACCGGCCCGGCCCTGTTGTTCGTCGGCGAGACGGCGGCCTTCTCGGCGAGCCAGATCGACCAGCGGGACGAGGTGGCGGCGTGAAGATCGTGACGGCGAACCGCCTGTCGGACGGCCGGGTTATCTACGCGGGCCTAGACAATCAGCCGGTTGATCGGCTGGAACAGGCGTCTGTGCTGGATGAGGCGACGGCCGAGATCGTGCTGGCCGATGCGGCCGCGCGACCGGACATCTTCGTGAACCCCTATCTGGTCGAGGTTCAGGACCACACGCCTTCCGGCCGGGACCGGCTGAAGGAACGGATCCGTGCGACGGGGCCGACCGTGGGCAACAGCCTGGTGCGGGAGCCCGCCTGATGTATCGCTATGACGAGTTCGACCACGCCCTGGTACGTGAACGGGTCGAGGAGTTTTCCGACCAGGTGGCGCGCCGCGCGTCCGGCGCCCTGACCGAGGATGAGTTCAAGCCGTTGCGGCTGATGAACGGCGTCTATCTGCAACTGCACGCCTATATGCTGCGGGTGGCCATTCCCTATGGGACGTTCAACAGTCGGCAGATGCGCCAGCTGGCCCATATCGCCCGCACCTATGACAAGGGCTACGGCCATTTCACCACGCGCACGAACATCCAGTACAACTGGCCGGCCCTGACCGACCTGTCGGCGATCCTAAGCGATCTGGCCGAGGTCGAGATGCACGCCATCCAGACGTCTGGGAACTGCATCCGCAACACCACGACCGACGTCTTCGCCGGGGCGGCGGACGACGAGATCGAGGATCCGCGCCCCTGGTGCGAGATCATCCGCCAGTGGTCGACCATCCACCCGGAATTCAGTTTCCTGCCGCGCAAGTTCAAGATTGCGGTGATCGGGGCGGAGAAGGATCGGGCGGCGATCCGCACCCATGACGTGGGCCTTCAGATCGTGCGTGGCGAGGACGGCGGGACAGCCTTCCGCGTCTTCGTCGGCGGTGGGCAGGGGCGTCTGCCCCATATCGGCCAGGAGATCGCATCGGCCGTCCCGGCGGCGGACCTGCTGGCCTATCTGACCGCCCTACTGCGGGCGTGGAACCTGTTGGGACGGCGCGACAATATCCATAAGGCGCGGATCAAGATCCTGGTCGCCTCGGTCGGGCTGGAGGCCTTCCGCGAGGAGGTGGACAAGCACTACGCCACCCTGCGCCACGAAGACCTGCGGATCCCCGAGGAAGAGGCCGAGCGGATCAAGGCCTATTTCGCCCCGCCGCCGTTCGAAGACCTGCCCAAGGCCAGCGCACCGTTCGACCGCGCCCTGTTGGCCGATCCGGACTTCGCCCGGTTTGCGAGGAACAATGTGCGGCGTCACCGCCAGGCGGGCTATGCCTCCGTGGTTGTGTCGCTGAAGCCGGTCGGGGGCGTACCGGGCGACATCACGGCGGACCAGATGGACGCGGTGGCGGACCTGGCCGAGCGATACGCCTTCGACGAACTGCGCGCCGCCTATGAGCAGAATCTGGTCCTGCCGCATGTGAAGCTGGACGATGTGCCGGCGCTGTGGCGTGCGCTGCTGGAGGCGGGGCTGGCCACGGCCAACGCCGATCTGGCGACGGACGTCATCGCCTGCCCGGGACTGGACTACTGCAGCCTGGCCAACGCCCGGTCGATCCCGGTGGCCCAGGCTCTGTCGAAGCGGCTGGCCGACATGGACTATCAAGAGAGGCTGGGGCCGGTCCGGATCAATATGAGCGGGTGCATCAACGCCTGCGGCCACCACCACGTCGGCCACATCGGCGTGCTGGGCGTCGATCGCAAGGGCGAGGAATATTACCAGATCACCGTCGGCGGTTCACCCGACGAACAGGCGGCCCTGGGCGACATCGTCGGCAAGAGCCTGCCGGCGGACGAGGTCGCGCCCGCGATCCAGCGGACTCTGGACCGCTATCTTGAAATCCGCGCTGAGGGCGAGCGGTTTATCGACACGGTGCGCCGCGTCGGTCCCGATCCCTTCCGCGACGCCATCTATGAGACGCTCGATGCTGCAAACGCTTGAAGGGGTCCAGAACGGACCGCGGCTGTCGGTCACGACGCCGCTGGACGACGTCGAGGCGGCCGCCGCCGCGACCGACGTCCTGGTGCTGGAGTTCGACGCCTTTCGCGACGGACGCGGCTTCTCGCTGGCGGCGGTGTTGCGCGAGCGGGGCTATACCGGGCGGCTGATCGCGGCGGGCAAGGTGCTGCCGGACCAGGCGCGGCACCTGCGCCGCTCGGGCTTCGACGCGGTCGAACTGGCGCCGGGCGCGGACACGACGGCGTGGGCGCGGATGGATCAGGCGTTCAGCGGGTCTTATCAGCCGGCCGTCGATCCGGCGCCCACCATCTGGCAAAGGCGGCGGGCGGCGTTGAACGACCCCAACCTGCAAGGTCTGGCTGATAGGCTAAACCGCGAGACGGCGGGCAAGGATGCGTCGGAGATATTGAAGGCGGCTCTGGACCCGGCCCTGGGCTTGCGCGTCGGCGCCATATCCTCCTTCGGGGCGGAATCGGCGGCCCTGCTGCACATTGTCGCCGAGGCGGACCCCGACGTGCCGGTGGTCTTCCTCGAGACCGGCCAGCATTTCCTCCAGACCCTGTCCTATCGCACCCAGCTGACCAAGGCCCTGGGCCTGACCGACGTGCGGCTGGTGACGCCTGATGCGGACGAGAAGGCGAGGCTGGACGCCCGCGACGACCTTTGGCGGACCGACGCCGACGCCTGTTGCGATCTGCGCAAGGTGCGGCCGCTGGCGCGAGCGACAGCCGGGTTCAACGCCGTCATCACCGGGCGCAAACGCTATCAGGCCGCGACGCGGGCGAAGCTGAAGCCGTTCGAGGTGCTGGACGGGGTGCTGCGGATCAATCCGCTGGCGGACTGGGACGCCGACGACGTCGAGGCCTGGCTGGACGAGAACGATCTGCCGCGCCATCCGTTGGTCGAGCAGGGCTATCGCTCCATCGGCTGCTGGCCCTGCACGCGTGCCGTCGATGACGGCGAAGATGCGCGCGCCGGGCGCTGGTCGGGGATGGACAAGGTTGAGTGCGGCATCCACCTAGGCAAGCGTCAGGTCGCGGCCTGATCCCCTCCCGTTCGACCTCGCCTGAAAGCTGAAACGTGTCCGTCACACCGTCTGTCATCGACCTGATCGGCAATACGCCGCTGGTGCGCCTGAACCGCCTGTCCGACGAGACGGGCTGCGAAATCCTGGGCAAGGCCGAGTTCATGAACCCCGGCGGTTCGATCAAGGACCGCGCCGCCCTGTCGATCGTCCAGGGCGCGCGAACATCTGGGGCGCTGAAGCCCGGCGGGACCATCGTCGAGGGCACGGCGGGCAACACCGGCATCGGCCTGGCCCTGGTCGGCGCCGCACTGGGCCATCCGGTGGTCATCGTCATTCCCCGCACCCAGTCGGAAGAGAAGAAGTCGGCCATCCGTTCGCTGGGCGCGCGCCTGGTCGAGGTGGACGCCGCCCCCTTCTCCAGCCCAAACCATTTCGTCCATTATTCCGGGCGTTTGGCGGCCGAGTTGAACGAGAGCGAAGAGGCCGGCGCAATCTGGGCCAATCAGTTCGACAACACCGCCAACCGCGACGCCCACTACACGACGACCGGTCCGGAAATCTGGGACCAGACGGGCGGCGCGGTGGACGCCTTCGTCTCGGCCGTGGGATCGGGCGGCACCATCTCCGGCGTCGCCGCCTATCTGCGCGAGCGCAAGCCGGAGGTGAAAATCGCCCTGGCCGATCCGGCCGGCGCTGCCATGTTCAACTGGTTCACCAAGGGCGAGATGACGGGCGAGGGCTCGTCGATCACCGAGGGGATCGGGGTGGCGCGGATCACCGGCAATCTGGACGGCTTCAAGCCGGACCACGCCTACCGGATCGAGGACGCGGAGTTCCTGCCGATCCTGTTCGACCTGGTGAAGTACGAAGGCCTGTCGCTGGGCGGATCGGCCGGGGTCAATATCGCCGGCGCCGTACGGTTGGCGCGCGAGATCGGGCCGGGCAAGACCATCGTCACCTGCCTGTGCGATCCGGGCTCGCGTTATGCGTCCAAGCTGTTCAACCCGGAATTCCTGAAGTCGAAGGGGCTCCCGGTTCCGGAGTGGGCTTAAAAGCTCACCTCCCCATTCGCCTTCGCGAACGGGGAGGTGACGGCTATTTCTCCTCCGCGATCCAGGCGTCCATCCGCTGGTCCAGCAGCGCCAGCGGCAGCGGGCCCTCCGTCAGCAGCGCGTCGTGGAAGGTGCGGACGTTGAACTTCGGTCCCAGTTCGCGTTCAGCTCGCGCGCGGATCTCGCGCAGGCGGATCTCGCCGATCTTGTAGGCCGTGGCCTGACCCGGCCAGCCGATATAGCGCTGAAGCTCGGTCTCGATATTGTGGGGGGCCAGGGCCGAGTTGTCGCGGAAACAGGCGCGGGCTTGCTCTTCTGACCAGCCCATCCAGTGCAGGCCGGTGTCCGCGACGAGGCGACAGGCGCGCCACATCTCGTAGGACAGACGGCCGAACCGTTCGTAGGGGGTGCGGTAGAAGCCCATCTCCTCGCCCAGATATTCAGCGTACAGGCCCCAGCCCTCGGTGAAGGCGCTGACATTGGCCTGACGTCGGAAATAGGGTTGCCCCTCGGCTTCTTGCTGCAAGGCGATCTGGATGTGGTGGCCGGGGACCGCCTCATGCAGGGTCAGGGCGGGCAGTTCGTAGAGCGGGCGCTGGTTGAGCTTCGACGTGTTGACGACGTAGTGGCCGGCGACGCCGTTCTGCATCGAGCCGCCGTTATAGCGGCCAGTGGTGTAGTTTTCCTCGATCTGCGGCGGGACCGGCTGCACGTCGTAGGGCAGGCGGGGCAGGGTGGCGAACAGGGCCGGCAGGCCGCCGTCCGCGCGCTTGGCCATTTCCGAGGCCTTCTCGATCAGGGCCTCGCGCGTGGGGGCGTAGAACTGAGGGTCGGTGCGCAGAAAGGCCAGGAAGCCGGCGAAGTCGCCGGTCCAGCTCGCGGCCTTCATCTCGGCGTCCATGCGGGCGCGGATGCGAGCGACCTCCGACAGGCCGATCTGGTGGATCTGGTCCGGCGTCAGGTCCGTGGTGGTGTGGCCGCGCACCAGATAGGCGTACATCGCCTTACCGCCGGGACGGTTGCCGATGCCGGGTTCGACCGGCGCCTTTGGCAGATAGTCGGTCTCAAGGAAGGTCAGCCAGGCCTGACGGGCCGGGACGATGATCGTGGCGACCGCTGATGCGGCGTCCGCCGTCAGCCGGTCCTTGTCGGCCTGGGGCACGGTGGCGGGCAGGGTGGTCAGAGGCTTGAGCAAGGGCTCGGCGTCCGGCGCGATCGCCACGTCGTTGCGCGCCAGCGCCAGCGCGCTTTCTGTGACGGAGCGGGCCTGGACCAGGCCGGTCTCCAGGCCGCGCCGGGCGTTTTCGGTCGTCTGGGCGTAGATGTTTCCAAAGCCTTTTACGCGCCGGATATAGGCTTCGGCTTCCGCGACGGAGTTCAGCCGGGTGCTGCCGCCGATGTAGAGCGCCCAGGTTCCGGGGCCGCCCTCGCTGTCAAACGCCAGGCGCGACGTGTCGTAGTCCAGCCCCTCCAGGCTGCGGTTTAGGGTGTAGAGCAGGAAGGCGTGGTTGATGCCGCCGGCGTGGGAAAGACTTGCCGGGTCGATGGCCTTCAGCCGGGCGACGAAAGCCTCCAACGGCGCGCGCTGGGCCAGTTCGAACGCGCGCGACAGGTCGGGAAGACGGCCCATGGCCTCGACGTCGCCTTCTCCGCTGGCGGACAGAGGATCGACCGCCTTCAGATAGGTCTCGTAATCGACGATCAGGGCGTTCAACGCCGCGTCTGCCGGTGTGGCCGCGACGGCGGCGGGCGGCGTTTGGGCGACCGCGACCAGCGGCGACGTGCTCGCGAGCAAGGCGGCCACGGCCAAATGGGAAAACTTCATCACGCCCCTCCTCTTTAGGGGCGCACGCAAGCCGAGCGTGACCGATGCGTCAACCGCAGACGGTGAAGAACTGCTCGATTCCCGCCTTGGCGGCCGGGTGGGCGGCGTAGATTTGGCGCTCATCGTCAGACCAGGACGCGATCCAGCCCAGGCGGCGGAAACGTTGGAAGACCGGATCCTCGGTCTTGGCCTGGGCGGTCAGCAGTTCGCCGTCGTGCACGCCCGCCGGTTCCGAGGCGGCGGAGTAACGTTCGGTGTCGCCGCCCGATTCGAGATGGATTTCGCGGCCGGGCTTTTCGCTGGCCGCCGTCAGCTCCAATGCGCCGGAGCCGGCTTGGCAGCGCAGATGCAGTTTGACCTCGTCGCTATTGGCGACGCCGTAAGCCAGGATCGCTTCCGGCCCGTCGCGGTTCAGGAACCAGTCGTAGCCAGGCATGGGCGCCGGCGCGGGACCCGCCGCCGCCAGATTTGCGGCCGGGGCGGGCGCGTTGGTGGCGCAGGCCGCCAGGGCGGACAGGGCGATTACCGGCAGGATAAGGCGAGACAGACGCATGGGTTTCCTATCCGGCGCAGCGGTCGGCGAAGCGACGAAGCTTGGCCAGATGGGGGCGTTCGACCGTGATCGTGTCGGCGGCGTCGCCGACGGCGACGGTCATGCGGCCGGTCGCGACGAATGCGGAAAAGGCGGGGTGATCGACCGGGACTGCGGTCTCCAGCTTGCCGCCGCGCCCGACGCGGGCCTCGCTGGTGGCGGTCGCGCCTCCAGCGGTGATCCGCGCGAAACCGCTTTTCGCGTCTTCGGCATAGACTGCGACCGAGACGGCCCCCGAGCCCGGCTGGCACTGGAGGGTGGCGCGCAGATTTGCCGTGTCGGGAACCTCGTTGGCCAGCACCAGAGGGCCATCGCCCTCATAAAGGCTCCAGGTCCAAGCGGCCGTCGGTGCGGCCTGAAGGGCAACCGCCATCACGGCGGAAAGAATAAGCATCATGTGTCAGCCCCCGCCGACAACGCGCATCGCCGCGTCGCCCTCAATGTCGTCAGACCCGGCCGCAACCGCAATAGACCAGACCGCCGCATCAAGGCTGAACGCGGTTATCCGTCAACGGTTCACGGCGGCGATCAGAACGGGCTGAAACGCTCGACCAGAGCCTGGGCGGCCGGTGCGCCTTGAACGCGGCTGATGTCACCGCGACCGCCGTAGGAGATGCGGGCCTCGGCGATCTGGGTGTGGTTGATGGCGTTGGCGGACGAAATGTCCTCGGGCCGCACGATGCCGGCGACGGTCAGTTCGCGGACCTCGCGGTTGGTGCGCACTTCCTGCCGACCTTGGATGACCAGATTGCCGTTGGCCAGAACGTCGGTGACGACAGCGGCGATGGTCAGGGAGACTTTCTCGGCGCGCGTGACCGAGCCGTTGCCTGCCGACTTCAGATCGCCTTCCATCCCGACCATGGCCGACGGGTCGAATCCGCCGGGGAAGGCGCGGCCCAGGCTGCTTTCAAGGCCGAACAGGTTGTTGACGCCGCCGCTGATCTCGTTCGAGCGCGACCGCTGGGTCGAGTTCTGGGTCTGGGCGCGGTCGTCGATGTCGATCTTGACCGTCAGGATGTCGCCGATGTGCCGCGCGCGCTGGTCGCCGAAGAAGGTGCGGGCGCCGGTGCGCCACAGGCTGTTGGCGCTGGCGGGGGCGGTGTCGCGCGCCGGCAGATAGGCCTGCTGCGCCGGGATCAGGGCGGCGGGATAGCCGATGGGGGCCAGTTCGGGACCGCGCACCGTCTCGGCGACGGTGGAGCAGGCGGCCAGCGGGGCCAGGACGGCGAGGATCAGGATGGTCTTACGCATGACGAGGATTCCCTAGCGGGCGGCGAACTGTTGGGGATTTGCGCGGACGCTGTCGGCGCCGGGGCCGGCGATGGCCTGGCCGGGACCGGAGGCGACCGCATCGATGACGCGGTTGGAGGTGGTGTTCATGATGGCGACGGGCTCGCCCAGACCGGCGCTGCGCATGGCCTTGCCCATGACGGCCAGGTTCACGCCCCCGACCTGATAGGTGACGCGGACCATGTCGTTGCGGGCGATGACCTGCGATGCGGCGCCGGGGCGATCGGCGGCGCGGGCGATAGGCTGGGCGGCGGATTGAGCCACCGGCTGGAACGCCGCGTCCGACGACGTCTGGACCGGGCCGGTTGCGCGACGCACGGCGACGCGGCGCAGACCGTTGGGATTGCTCCAGTCGAGACCAGCCTGCCGGGCCAGGGCCTGAAGCTGGCCGGCTTCCAGCACGACCGAGGGGCCGACGCGCTCGGCGACGGCGACATTGGCGGCGGCGCCCGCGCCTTCGAACAGATCGCCTAGGGTGACCCGGCCGTCGTCATCGACGGGATTGACGCGCAGGACGACGGGGCCGGCGAATGCAGCGCTGGCTGCGGCGCTGACGGCGGCGGCGAGCAGGAGGGAGCGGATCAGGATCATGGTTCAGCTCTTCACTTGCGAGGCGACCGACAGCATCTGGTCGGCGGTGCTGATGACTTTGGAGTTCATCTCATAGGCCCGCTGGGCCACGATCAGAGCGCTGATCTCCGACACGGCGTCGACGTTCGAAGACTCCGTATAGGCCTGCATGACCTGGCCGAAGCCCGCATCGCCGGGCGTGCCGACGATGGCCGGGCCCGAGGCGGCGGTTTCCAGCAGCAGGTTGTCGCCGATGGCTTCCAGACCGGCTTCGTTGAAGAAGTTGGCCAGTTCGATCTGACCGACGGTGGTCGGCGCGGTCTGCCCGGCCTGCGTCACCTGAACCAGACCGGTCTTGGAGATCGACAGTTTGGTGGTGTCCTGCGGAATGGTGATCGCCGGTTCCAGCAGATAGCCGTCGTCGGTGACCATCTGGCCTTCCGGGCTGACCTGCAGGTTGCCGGCGCGGGTGTAGCCCAACTCGCCCGAGGGCAGGGTGATCTGGAAATAGCCCTTGCCGTCGATGGCCATGTCGTAGGGGTTGCCGGTCGCCTGGGGCGTGCCCTGTTCGGTGATGCGATAGACCGCGCCGGCCTTCACGCCCGCGCCGATCTGGATGCCGGTCGGGACCACGGTGCCGGCGGCCGAGGACTGGGCGCCCATGCGTTCGACGTTCTGGTAGAGCAGGTCCTGAAACTCGGCGCGCTGCTTCTTGAAGCCCACCGTGTTCATGTTGGCGATGTTGTTGGAGATGACCTCCACGTTCAACTGCTGGGCGGCCATGCCCGAGGCGGCGGTGCGAAGTGCGCGCATTGTCCGGGGCTCCCTTAAGCGGCCTTGCCGAGGCGCTCGACGGCGCGACGGCTAAGGTCGTTGGTGTTTTCGATCATGCGCGAGATGCTCTCGTAGGCGCGGCTGATCTCGACGAGATTGGTGATTTCGATCAACGAGTTGACGTTGGACGATTCCAGCGACCCCTGATGGACCTGGGCGTCCGCCGCCTCGATTGGCTGGGTGTTGGAGTCGTTGCGGTACAGGCTGTCGCCGCCCTTCTCCAGGACGCCCAGCGCCTCGAATCTCACGACCGACAGACGGCCGGTGACCTGGCCTTCCTGGGTGATGGTGCCGTCGGCGCCGACGCTGGGCGCGCCCAGGTTGGGGTCCAGAACGATCTCCGCGCCCCCGCCCAGGACCGCCTGGCCCTGTTTGGTGGTCAGCCGTCCTTCGGGGTCCATGGTGAAGGCGCCGTCGCGGGTGTAGGCCTCGCCGTTCGCGCCGTCGCGCACGGTGAAGAAGGCGCCTTCGCCGGCGATGGCGAAGTCCAGGGCGCGGCCGGTCTGCTGCATCGACCCCTGACCAAAGTCGCGGCCCACGCCGTTGTCCAGCACGAAGCTGGCCGAGGGGCGGATGGAGTCGTTGCGGGCGCGCTGGCCAATCTCCGTGCCGAGCATCAGTTGCTCGACCTTGAAGCCGGTCGTGTTGGCGTTGGCGACGTTGTTGGCCACGATGTCCAGTTCGCGGCGCAGCGTCATCTGGCGTGACAGTCCAATATAGGCGGCGTTTTCCACGAGTGGCGTGCTCCTTCGCTCTCGTCCCTCGCAACGGCCGTGCCAACAGGGTTAATCCAGGCGGAATGCGGGTTTGAGCGCCATCGACCCCCGAATGACCCGGCAAATCCTGCCCATTGTAAACGTCGCGTTAACCAAACCCGACGATCCTTGTCATGAGAGAGTCTCCGGGGCGCGCGCATGTTCAAGTTTGGCAAGAAGAAGGGCGATCCCGCTGCGGACGCCAATCTGCCTGCCGTGAAGGAGGGCGAGGCCGCTGTCGAAGGCGACGCCGCCGCGCCCAAGAAAAAGAAGCTGCCGCTGCTGTTCATCATCGCGCCTGTCGCGCTCTTGGTGCTGGGCGGGGGCGGGGGCACCGCCTTCTTCATGCTGAAGCCCAAGCCCGCAGAGGCGCAGGGCGCCGAGGCTGAAGCGGGTCACGGCGAAGAGAAGGCGGACGCGAAGGCCGATCATGGCAAGGAAGAGAAGAAGGAATCCGGTGGTCACGGCGGCGCCGAGGGCGGCGAGGCGGACCCGTCGCTGGGCGTCATCGCGCCGGGGCCTGACGGCGTCACCTTCTACACCCTGCCGGACATGGTCATGAACATTCAGTCGCCCGACGGTCGTCCGACCTTCCTGAAGCTGAAGCTGACGCTGGAGATGCAGGACGCCGAGGTGGCGACCCATCTGCAGGAAGAGATGCCGCGTCTGCAGGACATGTTCACCGGCTTCGTGCGTGAGTTGCGTCCCGAGGACCTGAGCGGTTCGGCCGGCACCTATCAGCTGCGGGCCGAAATCCTGCGCCGCGTCAATCTGATCGCCGCGCCGGGCAAGGTCGACGCCGTGCTGATCGAAGAAATGCTGGTGCAATAGGCATGACTGACGCAGCCCAGCTCGACCCGTTCGGCGGTCTCGGCGATCCCGGCGACGTCATGTCCGAACGCGTCCTGAACCAGGACGAGATCGACAGCCTGCTGGGCTTCGACCTGGGCGATGACGACGGCTCCGAACGCTCGGGCATTCGGGCGATCATCAACTCCGCTCTGGTCAGCTACGAGCGGCTGCCGATGCTGGAAATCGTGTTCGACCGTCTGGTGCGGTTGATGACGACCAGCCTTCGCAACTTCACCTCTGACAACGTCGAAGTCAGCCTGGACAACATCTCGTCGATCCGGTTCGGCGACTATCTGAACTCGATCCCGCTGCCGGCCATCCTGGCGGTGTTTCGCGCCGAGGAGCTGGACAACTACGGCCTGCTGACCGTCGATTCCAACCTGATCTATTCGATCGTGGACGTGCTGCTGGGCGGTCGTCGCGGCACGGCGGCGCTGCGGATCGAGGGGCGGCCCTACACCACCATCGAACGGGTGCTTGTGCAGCGAATGGTCGAGGTCGTGCTTAACGACGCCCGCCAGGCGTTCGAACCCCTGACCCCCGTTCACTTCAACCTGGACCGGCTGGAGACCAACCCGCGTTTCGCCGCCATCGCGCGCCCCGCCAACGCCGCCATCCTGATCAAGCTGCGCATCGACATGGAAGATCGCGGCGGGCGGATCGAGCTGCTGCTGCCCTATGCGACGCTGGAGCCGATCCGCAAGATGCTGCTGCAGCAGTTCATGGGCGAGAAGTTTGGCCGCGACAACATCTGGGAAGGCCACTTGGCCACCGAACTGTGGACCACCGAGACCGAGGTCCGCGTCGTGCTGGACGAGCAGATGATGCCCCTTTCCAGCGTGCTGAACCTTAAGGTCGGCGACACCCTGATGCTGAACGCCACGCCGGATTCGGAGGTGTCGATCCGCGCCGGCGCCATCCCCCTGACCACCGGCCGAATGGGTCGCAAGGGTCAGCACATCGCCATACGCGTCGAAGGGCCGGTCAATCCCGAAGTCGCCGCCCGCCTGGGAGTGAATGTCTGATGGCCGGAATGATCATGGACGCGGTGCTGATGCTGCTGCTGGTCGCAGCGGTCGGCTACGGCATCAAGCTGGAACGCAAGCTGGCCGCCCTGCGCACGGGACAACTGGCCTTCGCCCAGGCGGTGACCGAGCTGAACGCCGCCGCCGGTCGCGCTGAGAACGCCCTGGCCACCCTGCGTGCCTCGGGCCAGGAGACGGATCTGCTGCACGACCGCATCATCAAGGCGCGTGAGGTCAAGGCGCAGTTGGAAATCCTGATCGCCCGCGCCCCGGCCCCCGCGCCCGTTCGCATCGTCGAGGACGAGCCCGCCCGCCGCGCGCCCGCCGCCGTCGCTGCTCCCGCTGTGACCGAGGACGAAGAACGCGCCGAGCGCATGGCCGCCCTGGCCGAGCGTATTCAGGGCATGGCCAGCCCCTCGACCAGCCATCGCGCCGCAGCGAGCGTCGCCCCAGCCGGTCGCGACAATGTCGCCGCCATCGTCCAGGCCCTGACCGCAGGACGTTCCGCTAACCATTCCGCCAAACAAAGCCTCAACGCCGCGCGTCGTAATCTCGACGACGATCTGTTCGCCGCCTGAGTTCGGAACCCCATTTCATGGCCCGCTTACCCCGCCTTCTGCCCCTCATCGCCATCGCCATCGGCGGGGTGGTGGCCGTGCGCGCCATCGGCGTGGCGCCCGGCCTGTTCGACGGCGCCAAGGCCTGGGCCGAGGAAGCGGCGCCTGCCGCAGCCGGCGCGCCGGTCAAGCCTGTCCTGCCGGGCACCTGCTCCGCCCTGTCGCCCGAACAACTGGCCCAGCAGGCCGGGATTTCGCCCGCTGAACTCAGGATCATCCAGTCGCTGTCGCAACGCCGTGAGGCGCTGGACGCGCGCGACCAGGATTTCGCCACCACCCTGCCGCTGATGATCGCCGCCGAACAGAAGCTGGAGGCCAAGATCCAGGCGCTGGCCGCCCTGAAAGCCGAGATGAAGCAGATGCTCGGTCAGGTGGACGAGCGCGAGAAGGCCGAGATCGACCGCCTGGTCCAGGTCTATTCCGCCATGCGGCCCAAGGAGGCCGCACCCGTCATGGCCACGCTGGAGGACCGCGTACGCCTGCCCGTCGCCGCCGCCATGCGTCCGCGCACCCTGGCCGCCATCATGGCCCAGATGACGGCGCCCCAGGCCAAGGAACTGACCGAGAAGCTGGCCGCCCGATTCCAGGCCCAGCAGATGGCCGCCCGCGCCGCCGCCGCCGAAGCCGCCACGCCGCCGCCGGCTGCGACGCCCGCCGCCGCAACGCCTGCGTCCACGCCGGTTGCTCAGCCGACCGCCGCGACCGCGACGCCTGCGGCCCGTCCGACGCCCCGCCCGGCCGCCTCTCGCCCTGCCGCCACGCCCGCCCGTCGTCCGGCTGCGACGCCGGCACGTCGTCCGGCGGTGCCGGTCGCTACGCCGCCCGCCGGTCCCCAAGCCTATCAGCCGTCGGCCGCCCCCAACGCCCAGCCGCGCCAGACTGTGCAGTAACGATATTTGTGCTCCCTGTTCGGACGTTTCGTCTCGACAGGATGATCAGTTCGACCAATGATCTTCGAACGCTCCGTCAGAGAGCGACTGCATCGAGGAAAACGTCATGGTCGGGGAACTGCTTTACGTCGCGCATCGTCTGCGTCGCGCCATCATTGTCGCCGTTCCGACGCTGGGAACCGTGATGATCGTCGCCGTGGCCCAGCACTATCATCTGCTGCCATAAGCACGCCGCCGCCCGGTTTCGGATTGGCATGAGACGCGCGCGCGTCTATCACCGCGCCTTGCCGAAAACCTGAGCTCGCTCGAAGACCATGTCCGACACGCCTCCCGATCGCCTCTCGGTCGATCCGTCCAGCCCCCATCACGACGCCGAGGTGCTGCAACGCGGCGTCGGCATCCGCTTCAAGGGCGAGGAAAAGACCAATGTCGAGGAATATTGCGTCTCCGAGGGCTGGGTGCGGCTGGCCCTGGGCAATCGCGTCGATCGCAAGGGCAAGGCCCTGACCGTGAAACTGCAGGGTCCTGTCGAACCCTATTTCCAGAACGACTGAACCTACCTAGGTTCCGGCTCTTGCCTGAGTCCGGAGCCTGCCCATGTCCATCCGTCTGCTGACCGCCAGCGCCGTCGCTCTGGGTCTCGTCGCCTTCGCCCCTGTCGCGAACGCCCAGGACGCCGCAACGGTGGAACAGGCCATCGTGGTGCGCGATGCGGCGATGCGCTCCAACATCGCCATGGACTATGTCACCCAACTGACGACGCGGTTCGGCGCGCGCCCGGCCGGCTCGCGCTCGGAACAGCAGGCCGCCGCCTGGGCCGCCGACTATCTGCGCGCCAACGGCTTCCAGAACGTGCGGATCGAAGAGTTCCCGCTGGTCGGATGGGAGCGGGGCGAAAGCTCGGCCGCCATCGTCGGCGACAACGCCCAGGCCCTGGTCGCCGCCGCGCTGGGCCATTCACCGGCCACGCCCCGCAATGGCGTCGAGGCCGAGATCGTCCGGTTCTCCACCTTCGAGGATTTGCAGGCCGCGCCTGACGCCGCCGTGCAGGGCAAGATCGTCTATGTCGATCTGGGCCAGATGCACCCCATGCAGGACGGCTCCGGCTATGGTCCCCAGACCCGCGTGCGCGGCGCCGGCCCCGGCGTGGCGGCGGCCAAGGGCGCATCGGCCTTCGTCATGCGCTCGGTCGGTTCGGACGAGGACCGGATGCCCCACACCGGCACCACTCGCTATGTGGACGGCAAGCCGACCATCCCCGCCTTCGCCTTGGCCGCTCCCGACGCCGATCAGGTCAGCCGCCTGGTCGCCCTGGGGCAGCCGGTGCGGATGCGCCTGACCTCGACCGCCCGCACCTATCGGACCACCAGCCAGAACGTGATTGGCGATCTGCCCGGCGCCACGCGACCGGACGAGATCATCGTGCTGGGCTCGCATATGGACAGCTGGGACCTGGGCACCGGCGCCATCGACGACGGGGCAGGGGGCGCCATCACCGTCGCAGCGGCCAAGGCCATCGCCGATAGCGGCCGCCGCCCGGCCCGCACCCTGCGCGTGATCTTCTACGGTTCGGAGGAGGTCTCCCAGCCGACGCCCCAGACCGGCAACGGCGGCGCCGTCTATGCGCGTGGGCAGGGCGCGGCCCTGGA
This sequence comes from Brevundimonas sp. TWP2-1, assembly GCF_049897645.1. Lineage (NCBI taxonomy): Bacteria > Pseudomonadati > Pseudomonadota > Alphaproteobacteria > Caulobacterales > Caulobacteraceae > Brevundimonas > Brevundimonas sp. TWP2-1. The sequence goes on along the minus strand of NZ_JAFCWR010000001.1, from coordinate 1,457,305 downwards.
CAAGCACATCATCGCCGGCGAGAGCGATTTCGGCGCCGACCGCGTCTACGCCCTGCGCCTGCCCGCCGGCGCGCAAGGTTCGGACTTCCAGAAGGCCGCCACGCGTGTACTCTATCCCATCGGCGTTTTGGCCTCGAACGAGGTCGAGACCGATGGCGGCGTCGATGTCGGCCCGATGGGACCGCTGGGCGTGCCCTTCTTCGGGCTGGCCCAGGACGGCACGCGCTATTTCGACCTGCACCACACCGCAAACGACACCCTGGACAAGATCGACCCGGTGCAACTGAACCAGAACGTCGCCGCCTGGGCCGGCCTGTTGTGGCTGATCGCCGATTCCGACGTGGATTTCCGGGCGATGAAGCCGGCGGCGCCCGCCGCTCGCTAAGCCCGCTTGGCCCCGACGGACAGGCTGGCTATACAGCCGGTCCGGTCGCGGGCGTGGCGAAACTGGTAGACGCAGCAGACTTAAAATCTGCCGGACGAAAGTCCTTGCCGGTTCAAGCCCGGCCGCCCGCACCAGATTTAAACATTCGGTTCTAGCCGGCCTATCCGCGCGCGGGGCCTAAGAAGCCGCGTCAGGGCTTTCTCTTGAAGGTGTCGCCGATCTCCGTCGCGTCCGGCCCATCCGGTCCCGCGCTCTGACGCTCGGCCTGACCGACCTTTTTGGTGTCCTTGTCGGAGGTCAGGGCGTCCGGCTTGCCGGCCGGATCGGCCCCGTTCTTTTCCCGGCCTTCGGTCTGTTCGCGATCCATGACGATCTCCCTTGATGGGAGAGGAAGCGCGAGGGCGACCAAGGCGTTCCGACACGGGCGCCTAGCCCGCCGTGTTCACCTTCGCCACCACCGACATCCCCGGTGACAGCCGGTCCATCCCTTCCTGGCCGGGATCGATGCGGATGCGGACGGGGATGCGCTGGGCGACCTTGGTGAAGTTGCCGGTGGCGTTGTCGGGGCGGATGACGCTGAACTCGGAGCCCGCGGCGGGGGCGATGCGTTCGACGTGGCCGCGCAGGGTCTGGCCGCCCAGGGCGTCTACGGTGATCTCGACCGGCTGGCCGACGCGGATGTTCTTCATCTGCGTCTCCTTCATGTTCGCCGTGACCCAGACCACGTCGGGGACCAGGCCCATCAGCTGGGTTCCGGCCGTGACATACTGGCCCTGGCGCACGCCGATCTCGCCCAGGCGGCCGGGGCGGGGGGCGACGATGCGGGTGTTGGCCAGGTCGATCTGGGCCAGACGCACGGCAGCCTGGGCGTTCTCGACGGCGGCGGCCAGGCTGTCGCGGCCGACCACGGCGGAGGTGACGCCGGTCTCGGCGATGCCTTCGGCGGCGCGGGCCTGGGCGACCTGGGCCTGGGCGCTGCGCAGGGCGGCCTCGGCGATATCCACATTGGCCTGGGCCACCCAACCGCCGGCCTTCAGGGTGCGGGCGCGATTGGCGTCGGCCTGGGCGCGGGTCAGGGTCGCCTCGGCGGCGGCGATGGAGGCGCGCTGCTGGGCCACCGAACCGCGCGCGGACGCCTGGGTCTGGGTCGAGTTGGACAAAGCCGCTTGGGCGGCGTGCAGGCTAGCCTCGGCCTGCTCCAGCCGCTGGCGATAGATGCGATCGTCCACCTGGGCCAACAGTTGCCCCTGTTGAACGGTCTGGAAATCCTGAACCGGCACCTGGACGACATAGCCGTTCACCTGCGGGCTGATGATGGTCACCTGGCCGCGCACATAGGCGTTGTCGGTGCGCTGGATCGCGCCCTTGAACGGCGGCAACTGCCAGGCATAGAGCACCATCAGGACGCCCAGCAGGGCGACCCCGGCGGCGATGACGGCCCACAGCACATTCTTCTTGGGCGCAGGGGCCGGCGCCTGCGCGGCGGGGGCCGGTTGAGGTGCAGGGGCGGGCGGGGCGGCGTCGGTCATGGCGGGTCTCGATTCAATCTGCAGCAGCGACGGTGGCGGCCTGGGCTGCAGCGTCGGTCGTGGTGTTCTTGGCGTCGCGCCGCGCCTTCCAGCGCGGGCGAAGATGGGTGACGGTCACCCAGGCGCAGCCCAGGGCCGCGATCACGGCGATGACCAGGAAGACGTCGTTGTAGGCTAGGACATTCGCCTGCTGCGTCACCTGCCGGCTCAGCAGGGCCGCCCCCTCGGCGTTCAGCAGGGCCGGGTCGGTGATTGTGGACGCATAGGCGCCCGACAGCTGGCGCAGGCGCAGCGCCACCTGCGGATCCAAGGCCGAGATGCCGGCCGCCAACTGGTTGGAATGGTATTTCTCGCGGACGATCTGCAGCGTGCCGGTCAGGGCCCCGCCGGCTAAACCGCCCACGTTCTGAAGCACGCTGAACATGACGATGAAGCTGATCAGGTTCTGCTTGCCCTGGGTCAGCACCTTGGCGATGCCGATCATCAGGGCCGGGCCGATGAACATGGCCGAGGCGAAGGCGATCAGGGCCTGGCTGAAATACAGCTGGGCCGGGCGGGTCAGGATGGTCGAATGGCTGTCCATCCAGGCGCCGACCGCGATCAGGGCCAGGGCGATGGCGATCGGCTTGTTCAGCTTTTCCATGTTCAGGGTGAAGGCGCTGACCAGGGTGCCGGCGATCATCGACAGCAGGATGACGACGAACAGCCCATGCAGCTGGTCCGGCCCCAGCCCCACGACGGTCAGGAAGCCCACCGCGCCCGAGGTCTGTTCGGTCAGCACCATGCGGATCAGCAGTATGGCCCCGAACAGGCGCAGCAGGTCCGGCCCCGTCAGCCAGCGGGTGTTGATCAGCGGATTTTTGCGGTTGTGCTCGACCAGGAAGGCGGCCGTCAGCAGGACGATGGAGCCGATAAGGGCCCAACCGATCCACGGGGCCTGCGTCCACCAGACGACCCGCCCCAGGCCCAGGGCGGCGCACAGAAGCGCCACGCCCGGCGCGAACAGGGCGAAGGTCAGGAAGTCCAGACGGTCGAACACCCGCAGCCGCTCGGACGGCGGCAGCTTGACCACCTGCACCGCGCCCCAGGCGACCAGGCACATGCCCAGTTCGTAAAGATAGAAGGCGCGCCAGTCGCCGAGCTGAAGCAGGCTGGGCATGATCAGGCGCGCGATCGGCACGGCGAAACTGGCCAGGCCGATGCCGATGATCAGCCCCTTCAGCCGGTGCGCCGCCGGAAAGGCCTGGATGATGTAGAGGAATCCAAGGCTGCTCAGGCCCGCGCCCGCCATGCCGGCGATGGCCCGCACCAGCAGGGTCGACTGATAATTGTCGACGAACAGGTGGGCCGCGCAGACCAGCACGAAGGCGCCCAGGAAGATCTGGGTGAACAGGCGCAGGCCGTACTGCATCCTGAACTTGACCAGGATCAGGTTCATGCAGGCGTTGGTCATGACAAAGACGACCGGCAGCCAGGCGGCCTCGGTGATGGTGATCCCCAGCGACCCTTGCAGGTTCTGAATGTTGGCGGTGACGGCGGCATTGCCCAGCGACCCGACCATGGCGACCAGCAGGCCGGTCAGGGCGTACTGGATCCGCATCGGCCAGGAATGGTCGGGGGTGGCGGGCGAGCCGGGCATCATCGGCCGCTCGTGCGGCTTCAGCGTCTCGACATACTGTTCCCAAGGCAGGTGCCAGTTGTTGCGGGCCATCAGAGCGGCCCCCCGCGAGGCTTCAGTCCGTCGAGGATGATCGCCCGTGTGCGCAGCGAGACGGCCTGACGCTCGGCCGCGTCGGCGCCCTGAAAGCCGGCGCCCAGCAGGGTGGCGATCAGACGGATGTCCATCGGCCGCAGATCCTCTCGCACCAGACCGGCGGCCTGGGCCCGCGCCAGCGGTGCGGCCCCCGCCTCCATCAAGCTCTGCCGCAAGGGGGTAAGCGCATCGGGCGACCGCACGTTCCGCACGACCCCCGCCAGGCCGGCGTTGCGGATCATGTCCTCGGCCAGTCGGTCCAAGAACCAGAAGAAGACGGACGGATCTTCCCCCTGTTCGGCGGTACGCCGACCCAGGTCCGCGACATCGGCCTCCAGCACCGCCAGCGCCAGTTCGGTGCGGTCGGCGAAGTGACGATAGAGGGTGCCCCGCCCGACCCCGGCCTTTTCGGCGATCAGGTCCAGCGGCGCGTCCAGACCCTGGTCCGCGAAGACCGCGCGTGCGGCTTCAAGGACGGCGGCGCGGTTGTGGACGGCGTCCTTGCGGACAGGTTTGGGGGCGGAGCGCGACATGGTGACGCGCTTAAATGGACAACGGTGTCCGTTTTGCAAGGGGCCAAATGGAACTTCCCTCTCCCATTGGGAGAGGGCTTGAGCGTCCGAGAGCGTCAGCGCTCGGTCAACGCGAAAGGGTGAGGGTCCGGTGATGCGACCTGGCCCACCGCCCGACCCTCATCCGGCCCTTCGGGCCACCTTCTCCCACTAGGAGAAGGATCAGGTCAGAGCCCCTTCTCCAACACCACGAAGTCCAGTTCCGGCCGGGGCGGATCGACGGGGAAGGGGCGGGTCTCGCCAGTGGGGGCATAGCCGCGCCGCTCGTACCAGGCGATTAGTTCGGCGCGGCGGTTGATAACGGTCATCTCCATGCGATGGGCGCCGAAGCGGGAGACGGCCTCGGTCTCGGCGGCGGCGAGCAGGCGGCGGCCCAGGCCGAACGCCTGCAGGGTCGGTTCGACGGTGAGCATGCCGAGGTAGGCCCGTTCGTCGCCGGCGCGGGCGACCTGGACGCAGCCGATCAGGACATCGTCGCGATGCGCCAGCAGGATGACCCGGTCGGGATCGGCGATCAGGGCCGTCAGTTCCTCGGCGCTGGTGCGCGTGTCGAACAGCAGGTCCGCCTCGTGCGTCCAGCCGACCTTGGCCGTGTCACCGCGATAGGCGCGTTCGATCAGGGGGTGCAGCGCGGCGACATCGTCAGGCGTCGCGGCGCGGAAGACGATCTCGCTCACCTGGAAACGCCCAGCTCCTCGACCAGATGGTCCATGCCGTAGACGTCGCGCAGGGCCACGGTGACGGCCTGGGTGGTGACGATGACGCTGCGGTTGACGGCGCGGTCGTAGCCGTAGGCGTTGCGCTGGGTCAGGACGGTGGAGTCGAAATTGGCGCCGATGATCTCGCCCTTCGCATTGATGGCGGGCGAGCCGGACGAGCCGCCGATGGTGTCGGTCGAGACGGCCATGTCCATGACGGCGTTCGGGTCGATCCGGTCTTTCGCCGCCAGCAGTTTGGGCGCGACGGCGAAGGGCTCGGCGCCGGTGGCGCGGTCCCACAGGCCGGCGAAGGTGGTGAAGGCGGCGAACCGCTGACCCGGAACGTCCGAGCCTTCGACCTGGCCGTAGGTCAGACGCAGGGTGCCGGTGGCGTCGGGATAGACGGCGTCGCCATAGGCGGCGAAGCGGGCGGCGGCCAGCTGTTCGGAGGCGCGGTCGGTCGGAGCCTGGACCCGCGTCTCCCAGGCGTCGCGGACGGCGCGGGCGTCGGCGTCGATCGCCAAGGCGTACTGGATCATCGGGTCGGTGGAGGCCTGAACGGCGGCGAGACCGCCCGTCCACAGGGCGCGGCGCACGGCCGGGTCGGCCAGGGTCGTGCCGGCGACGACGCGGGCCGACAGGGTCTCGGGGCTCTCCTTGCCCAGCAGGGTGCGGACGGACGGATTGTCGACCGTCAGCCATTCGCGGGTCTTGGACAGCCACCATTCCAGCCGGATCTGCTCCAGCTCGGGATAGGTGGGACGTTCGGCGAACAGGCGGGATTCGACGCCCGACAGGCGGCTGTCGGCGAACTCGGGCAGGCGCTTGTCTGACGGCTTGGCCCGCTCCTGGGCGCCGCGCACCAGGGTGCGGGCGTAGCTGAACAGCTGCGACCCGCCGGCGACCGAGGTGGTGCCCAGACCCGTGCCGCCTTCCAGCAGGGCCATGGAGGGATAGAGTTCGCGGGCGATGGGCTGGACCGTGCTGAGGCTGGACCAGGGATCGACGCCGGATGAGGCGGCGCGGGCGCGGAAGTCGGTTTCCTGTTCAGCCTTGCGGGCCATAAAGGCCGGATCGATCAGGGCGGCCATCCGGCCGCGCCCGCGCTTGTAGGTGTTCTCCAACCCGACGATGGGGTCCATGGCGATGAAGGCCTGCTCCTCGCCCTCTTCGGAATAGCGGATCAGCCGGCCGCGTAGCTCTGAGGCGATCAGCTGGTCCAGCGGCAGGACCACGTCGCGGATGGTGGTCAGCTGATCCATCGTCAGCAGGCGCTGGGTCGAACCGGGATTGCCGGAGATGAAGACGGCCTCGCCTTCCGTCGGCTTGTTCGGGTTCCAGGCGAAATGGGTCGGGGTCTCGACCGGCTTTTCGTCCTCGTAAAGGCGGATGAAGGCCGCATCGATGGCGAAGCGGGGGAAGGAGAAGTTGTCCAGGTCGCCGCCGAAAGTCGCGGCACGGTCTTCCGGCGCCCAGGCCAGGCGGACGTCGGAATATTTGCGGTAGGTGTAGAGCTTGAACTGGCCGCCCCGGTACAGGCTGACGACCTGACAGCGGATCTTGGGATCATTGCCGCAGGTTTCGCTTTCGATCCGGCCGGCCTCGGCGTCGCGGGCCTGGGTGAAGGCTTGTCCTTCAAGCCCCTCGCCGGCCTTGTGCATCCGCTCGGTCACGTCGCTGATGTCGGTCAGGATCTCGGCGGTGGCGCCGGGGCATTTCAGCTCTTCGTCGCGCGACTTCGGGGTAAAGCCGGTCTCGGCGTAGTTGACCTGGGGCGTGGACAGGTTGGCGACGCAGGTGGCGACGCAGTGGTTGTTGGTCATCACCAGGCCCTGGCCCGAGACCACGCCGGCCGAGCAGCCGCCGAACTTCACCGACGACAGCCTCACCCGATCCAGGAAGGCCTGGTCGATGTTCGTTCCCAGCGTCTGGTTGGCGCGGGCGATGGGGAAGTTGTCGTAGGTCCACATGCCTTCTTCAGCGCTGGCCGAAGAGGCGGCGGCGAGAGCGATGACGGCGGCGGAGGCGAGAAGGGCGAGACGCATGAAGAATACTCCTGATCCTTCTCCCCTCGGGGGAGAAGGTGGGCCCGAAGGGCTCGGATGAGGGGGCTCTGTCCGCATTCAGAATGGAAAAAGGGGGTCTGGGTCAACCAGTCCCCTCATCCGTCTCGTGGAGTTTATCCTCGGGATCGCGAGAGGCGATGCCCGGGGGCGAGCCACCTTCTCCCCCGGAGGGGAGAAGGGCTTTGATCAGCGAGCCACGCCCAGTTCGCGCAGCAGGCGCGGCTGGTTGTAGACGTTGCGCAGGGCCTCGGTGATGGCGGCGGTCGAGACCGTCACCGTGCGATTCAGTTCGGGATCGTAGCCGAAGCTGCCGCCCAGCGAGTGGATGTTGCCGTCGAAGGCGGCGCCGATGACTTCACCCTTGGCGTTGATCACGGGCGAGCCCGAGTTGCCGCCGATGATGTCGTTGGTCGAGACGAAGTCATAGACGGTCGACTTGTTGACCTTGTCCTCGGCCGCCATCCAGTCCTCGGCCGCATTGAACGGCTCGGCGCCGGTGTTGCGCTCGTACAGGCCGCCGATCTCGGTGAAGGGCGTCACCGTCACGCCGCGATAGGTCCAGCCCTTCACCTGACCATAGGACAGGCGCAGGCTGAAGGTCGCGTCGGGATACAGGTTGGTGCCGTAAACCGCGAACCGGGCCTGGGCGATCTTCTCGCCGGCGCGGCTGGTCGGGCCGGACACGGCCGATTCCCACTGGGTGCGCACGGCCTGGGCCGCGTCGTCATTGGCCAGGACGAAGGCGATCAGCGGATCGCCCGAGGCGGCCAACTGCTCCGGCGTCATGGCCAGGGCCTGGGCGCGGAAGGCCGGATCGGCCAGGCGCGTGCCGTCGATCAGGCGCTCGGCGACCTGTTCGGGGCTTTCCTTGCCCAGCAGAGCCTTCACGTTGGCGTTGTCCACGGTCAGATATTCGCGGGTCTTGGACAGCCAGAAATCGACGAAGATCTTCTCCAGATCGGTCGAGATCGGCGTCTCGGTCGCCAGGCGGCGGCCCAGTGACGCGATGTCGGCGTCCGAATAACCGGCGCGACGTTCGGCGACGGGCTTGGCGCGTTCCTTGGACGCGCGGACGATGGCCTTGGCGTAGCTGTAGAGCGACGACCGCTGGCCCGCCGCCGATTCCAGCTGGCGGTAGGGCAGATACAGGTCGCGCTGGGCGGTCGAGACGCGCTCCAGATCGGCCCACGGGTCGCCGATGCGCTGGGCCAGGGCCGGGTCGGCGGCGACGCGCTGGCGCAGTTCCTGTTCTTCCGAACGCTTGGTGGCCATGAAGGCCGGATCGGTCAGGGCGCCCTGCTGGCCGTAGAAGACCTTGAAGCTGTTCTCCAGGCCGAACAGCGGATCGACGGTGACGCGCTTGGCCTCTTCGCCGGTGGTCGAATATTCGAGCAGGCGCCCGCGCAGTTCCGACGACTGGATCAGGGTCAGCGGCATCTGCTGATCGCGCAGGACCTCCAGCTGGGCCATGGTCAGCAGGCGCTGGGTCGAGCCGGGGTTGCCGGCGACGAAGGTGACGTCGCCTTCCTTGGGCGCATTGGCGTTCCAGGTCAGGTGGTTCGGCGTGGCGACCGGCTTGCCGTCCTCGTAGATGCGCAGGAAGCCGGCATCCAGGGCGTAGCGCGGGAAGTTGAAGTTGTCCGGGTCGCCGCCGAAGAAGGCCGCCTGGAACTCGGGCGCGAAGACCAGGCGCACGTCGTCATATTTGCGGAACTTGTACAGCTTGTACTGGCCGCCGCGGTAGAAGCTGATGACCTGGCAGGTCAGCTTCTGATCGTCGCCGCAGGTCTCCTTCTGGATCTTGTCGATCTCGGCGGCGCGGGCCTGGACGAAGGCGGCGCCCTCAAGCCCGGCGCCGGCGCCGGTTACACGGTCGGTCACATCGACGATGTCCGTCAGGATCTCGGCCGTCTGGCCGGGGCACTTCTTTTCTTCCTCGCGGGTCGCGGGCATCCAGCCGTTCTTGACGTAGTCGTTCTCGGCCGTGGACAGGTCCTGGATGCAGGACACGACGCAGTGGTGGTTGGTCAGCACCAGGCCTTCGTTCGACACCAGCGAGGCCGAGCAGCCCTGCAGACGGACGGCGGCGTTGCGCACGCGGTCCAGCCAGGCCTGGTCGATGTTGGTGCCGTATTTCTCGTTCACCGTCGCGATGGGGAAGTTGTCGAAGGTCCACATGCCCTCGTCGGCGCGGGCGGAGGTGGCGGGGGCCGACAGGACGGCGGTCGCGGCGCCCAAAGCGATCAGCGAGGCGGTGAGGCGAAGAGAGGGCAAGGACATTGAGGCGTGTTTCCCGGAGCGTGGGACGGCCTGTCCCATCTGTTATGTTGTAACTAACGCCGATAGAGGGCCGGCGCCAAGAGGCTGCACCGCCCTTAATCCCCTGATTTCGAACCCGCAATGTCTGCAAGATGGAACCCTTACCCCGATTTAACTTGGCGGTGAGGCGGCTCACGCTCAGATAGGCGGACGTACCGGGGGTTTATCGACGACGATGTCGCTTGCGCTTTCAACACTGCTGTTCGAGTGGCGCCGCTATATGGCGGCGGTCATGGCCCTGGCCCTGTCGGGTCTGCTGGTCCTGGCGATGACGGGTGTCTTCATCGGCATCGGCAAGGGGTTCACCGCGACCATCGAACGGTCGAACGCCGACGTCTTCATCATGCAACCCGGCGCCAAGAGCCTGATCGGCGGACCGTCGGGCGTGCCGCGTCGTTTCATCCCGCTGGCCTACAACCATCCCGAAGTGGTCGAGGTCATGCCGCTGGACGGCGACGGCGGCACTTTCCAGAACATCAAGAACGTCGATCCGACCAAGAGCCAGGCCGACAACGCCAACCAGGGCGCGCCGCGCCAGAAGTTCGTTCAGGCCAGCATCATCGACACCCGGCCAGGTTCGGTGACGATCCCGACCGACTATTCCCAGGAACTGGTCGATGCGCTTCGCCAACCCTACACGGTGGCGGTGGACGAGACGGCGCTGACGACCCTGGGCGTCAAGCTGGGCGACAAGGCGCTGTATAACGGTCAGACGGTCACCGTCGTCGGCATCACGCGCGGCTATCCCAACATGATGCAGCCAGGCGTGGTCATGTCGCGTGACACCCTGCGAATGCTGGGTCAGGCGTCCACCGGCCCGCGCGTCGGCCCCCTGATGGTCAAGCTGCGCGATCCGGCCCGCGCGCCCATCGTGGTGGCTCAGCTGAACGCCATGGGCAATGGCCAGTGGAAGGCCTGGACCAAGCAGCAACTGGCCGACGCCAACGCCGGCGCCATGTTCGAGGAAGGCATCCTGGTCATCATCATCGGCGGCTGCGTCGTGCTGGGCATCATCATCGGCGTGGCCATCACCTGGCAGACCCTGCGCGGGGCCATCATGGCCAACATCAAGGAGTTCGCCTCGTTGCGGGCCTTGGGCGTCAGCATGGGCAGCCTCCGCCGGATCGTGGTCGAACTCAGCTTCTGGGTCGGCGTCGTGGGTGTGATCGCGGCCATCGTCCTGACCTGGCTGGTGTCGTTGCTGGCGATGATGGGGGCGGTGATCATCGCCTTGCCGCTGTCGCTGCTGATCGTGGTGGGGATCGGCCTGATCGCCATCGCCATGGTGTCCGGCCTGCTGTCGCTGGGCATCCTCAAGAACAGCCAACCGGCGGACCTGCTGCGATGAACATTCATACAAAGGTTCACGGCAAGCACGGCGACTTCGCCATCGAGGCCAACGGCCTGGTCAAGCGGTTCAAGTCCGGCAAGGCTTGGGTCGAGGTGCTGAAGGGCGTCGATTTCGACGCCAGACACGGCGACCTGACCATGGTCATGGGGCCGTCGGGCTCGGGCAAGTCCACGCTGATCGCCGCCCTGTCCGGCCTGCTGAAACCCGAAGAGGGGCGGGTCGATGTGCTGGATGTCGACGACCTGTGGAAACTGTCCTCGGGTCGGATCGACAAGTTCCGGCTGGATAACTGCGGCTTCATCTTCCAGGGCTTCAACCTGTTCCCGGCGCTGACGGCGTTGCAGCAGGTCGAGACGGTGCTGAAGTTTCAGGGGCTGACGACCGGTCAGGCCAGGAAGCGCGCCACGACCGCGCTGGAAGAGGTCGGCCTGGGCCATCGCCTGCACCAGCGGCCAGCGGCCCTGTCCGGCGGCGAGAAGCAGCGCGTCGCCATCGCCCGCGCCCTGGCCAAGGACCCCAAGATCTTGTTCGCCGACGAACCGACCTCGGCTCTGGACGGCGAGAACGGCCAGGTCGTGATCAAGCTGCTGCGTCGCGCTGCCACCGAACACGGCGCCGCCGTGATCTGCGTGACCCACGACCCCCGTCTGGAGGCCTGGGCCGATCGGGTCATCCATATCGAGGACGGCAAGATCCTGGACGACCAGCGCCGCATACCCGATCCGAACGCCATCCTGGCGTCCCACTAACCGACACGACGATTTCCTCTTAGGACGACACGCCAATGCCCGGCTTTCTGAAGAAAAAACGCACCTGGATCGGCCTGCTGCTGGTGATCGTGCTGGTGGTCGGCTTCATGCTGTTCCAGTCCGCCGCCAAGACCAAGAAGGTCGAGCAGGAGAAGGCGGCGGCCACCAAGGTCGAAAGCCCCTATGCGGCCATCGCCAACGGCAAGGTGGACGTTGAGGGCGGCATCATCCAGATCGCGGCACGTCGTGGCGGCATCGTACGCGACGTGCTGGTGCAGGAAGGCGACCGCGTCGTCGCCGGCCAGATCCTGGCCCGTCAGGAGGACGACGAGGCCCGCCTCGCCGTCCAGAGCGCCCAGGCCGCCGTGTCCCAGGCAGAAAGCCAGCTGGCCCAGATCCGTGTCGATATCCGCACCGCCCAGCGCGAGCGCGATCGTCTGCAACGGCTGGTCGCCACCAACTTCGTCGCCGCCCAGCGGATGGACCAGGCCGAAGACCAGATCGCCACCGCCCAGGCGCGCCTGGGCTCCCAGACCGCCGCCGTCCAGACCGCCCGCGCCCAGTTGAACCAGGCGCGTTACGATCAGGAACTGACGATCATCCGCGCGCCCAGTGACGGCCGGATCGTGCGTCGCTACGCCAACCCCGGCGCGGGCGCCTCGACCCTGAACGTCTCGAACATGTTCGACCTGGAGCCCGACGCCCCGCGCATCGTCCGCGCCGAGGTGGTCGAGAGCGACCTGCCCAACCTGACCGATGGCCAGGCCGTCGAGATCAGCCCCGAGGGCGACGCCACCAAGGTCTATATCGGCGCGGTGATGCGTCGCGCGGCGGTGTTCGGCGCCCGCAAGCTGGCCTCCGACGATCCGTCGCAGCGCACCGACGAGCGGGTGGTCGAGGTGGTCGCCTCGGCGGGCGATGCGCCCCTGCTGATCGGCCAGCGGGTGCTGGTCAAGTTCATGAAGCCGGGCGAGACCGCCGGCGCCAAGCGCGTCGCTACGACCGGTGTCGGTCCCAACCAGGCGATGCGCGCCCAGTAGAACGCGAGTGGATCAGCGGCCGGTGAAATCGCCCGGCCGCTTTTCCAGCACGGCGGCGACGCCTTCCTGATGATCTTCGGTCAGGTGGGCCAGGGCCTGCATAGCGGCCGACATCTCCAGCATCTGGTCGAAGGTCGTGTCGCGCCCCTGGCGCAACAGGGTCTTGGCCATGCGAAGCGCCTGGGGCGGCTGGGCCGCGACCTGGGCGGCGGTGGCCAGGGCCTCGTCCATCAGACTGTCATGGGCGACCACGCGATTGACCAGCCCCCATTCGGCGGCCGTCGCGGCGTCGATCGAGCGGGCGGTGAACAGCATCTCGGCGGCGCGGGCATAGCCGATGTTGCGCGGCAGCAGCCAGGACCCGCCGTCGCCGGGAATGATGCCCAGCTTCAGGAACGGCACGCCGAAGCTGGCGCGATCCGAGGCGATGCGGATATCCGCCAAGCCGGCGATGTCGCAGCCCAGCCCCATGGCCGGCCCGTTGACGGCGGCGATCAGCGGAACCTCCAGCCCGTACAGCGACCGCACGATCCGGTGGACGACCCGACGATAGCGTTCGCGGATGGCGGCGCCTGACCCTTCGAACAGGTCGCGCCGGTCACGCATCGCCGTCAGATCGCCGCCCGCCGAAAACGCCCGTCCGGCGCCGGTCAGGACCACGCAGCGGATCGACGGATCGGCGTTGACCCGCTCGCACGCCGCGGCCACCTCGTCCCCGTCCGTCAGGTCGGGCAGGGCGTTCAGCCGGGCCTCGCGGTCCAGCGTCCAGATCAGGATCGCATTCCGTCTGTCTTCGGCGATCAGGCCCATGCGTCGTCTCCGTGTTCGCGTCCGTCATCGGCTGCGAACGCCGCGTCAGGCAAGTCCGGAATTGCAAAAGCCCCAGCCGAGACCGGGGCTTTTTCAGGCTCGGGCCGAAAAGGGGCCGTCAGCGTTTCTTGATCGTATAGGGTACGAAGTTCGACGGATGGCTGACCACCCGGCTCGAATTCGACGGCATATGCCGACTGTTCACCAGCATCCCGCCCCAAAGGGCGAAGGACATCATGGCGTGTTGGAGGTTACGCTCCTTATCGTTCATCTTGGCGTCTCCTTTCGCAGAACGATGAAAAGAGACGCGTCGTACCAATGGGATTCCACCGTCAGTCGTTTCGCGTCATTGGGCAATATAAGACAGTTCGGTGAAATTGCAAATTTATTCGTCAGGAGTCGGAGTGTATTTCGCTTCGGTGTCACAATGAGCGTTCCGACCCCGAGCAGGCCAGGACCGCCCAAGGCCATCGCCACGCCGTGCGTCATGGTCTGCGCCGTCGATGGCGAAAGCGGCCTTTGCCTGGGCTGTTTCCGAACCCTGAAGGAGATCGCCGGCTGGCGTGCGTTGAGCGACGCCGAACGCGCGGCGGTCATGGCCGACCTGCCGACGCGGCGGTCGCAGGTCGATCCGGCCAAGCTCGGCTAGCGCGGTTCGGGGTTTAAGCTTTCGTCAGCCACGTCGTTTCACGGCATCCAAACGCTGGCGCCTTAGACCGGCGACATGGCTCGTATCGATTTCCAGTCCGTCATCGTGCTCGGTGTCGCCCTCATGGCGTCGTTCGGAACGGCCCTGACAATCCGTCATTTTGAGGGGGACGGGGCGGCCCAGGCGGCGACGCCTGTCGTCGCGGCTTCTACCGCCAAGGCGTCAGGCACGGACGCCCAGGTGGTCAAGGGCGCGGACGGTCACTACTGGGCCCAGGCCAGGATCGAGGGCCGGGCGGTGCGGGTGCTGGTGGACACCGGCGCCAGCGTCGTGGCCCTGACGCGGGCGGACGCCCTGCGGCTGGGCGTCGATCCCGAACCGGCGGATTTCACCGGCCGCGTCCAGACCGCCTCGGGCGTCGTGCGCGCCGCGCCGGTCCAGCTGAAATCGGTCTCGGTCGCCGGGGCGCGAGTGGACGAGGTCGAGGCGCTGGTCGTGGAGCAGGGCCTTGAATATTCCCTGCTGGGCATGAGCTATCTGGGCCGGCTTTCGGCCTTCGAGGCCACGCCGGTCGGTTTGACGCTGCGGCCCTAGAGGTCCTTCATCTGGCGACGGGCTTCGCTGAAATACTGCCAGCCCGTCCACAGGGTGATGATGGCGGCGAACCAGATCAGGAAGATGGCGAAGGATTCGAACGCCGGCTGCCAGGCCAGCGGCGAGCCGTCGGGATTCTGCAGGCCCAGGGCGCTCCACAGCAGGGTCAGCTGAAGGGCGGCCAGGGCGACCATTTGCACCGTGGTCTTCCACTTGGCCGCCAGGGTGACGGGCAGCTCGATCCGCCCGGCCATGGTCTCGCGCAGCGCTGAAACGGCGAACTCACGAAACAGGATCAGACCACAGGGCAGGGCGATGCCCGGCAGGGAGCCCGAGGCCAGAACGCCCAGGATGGCGCCCGTCACCAGAACCTTGTCGGCGATCGGGTCGAGGATGGCTCCCCACCGCGTCGTGGAGTTCCAGCGTCTGGCCAGGAAGCCGTCGACCCAGTCGGTCGAGGCGGCGATGACGAAGATCCAGAAGGCCCAGACGCTGAACCGACCTTGGGTTTCCGGCGAAAGCCAAGCCTCCAGCGCCCCCGGCGCCGCGCCGGCCATCATGGCGAACATCACCACCCCGGCCACAAGGCGCAGGCCGGTCAGGATGTTGGGGATGGGATTGGCGCGGTGGGTGGTCATGACGGGGTCTCCAGCAGGGACGCGAGCAGGGGGTGCAGCGTCTCCGCGAACGGATTGGCGACGGTGACGCCTCGATAGACGAAGCCGTCCTGCATGTCTTCTGAAAGCAGTAGGGCGCAGTCGGCTTCGGCAGCGGCGGCGAGGATGATCGCGTCCCAGATCTGGTGCGGGTGAGCATCGATCAGGTCATAGGCGGCGACGAGAACGGCTTCCGTGCTAGGGGCCACCTTCGCCAGCCGCCGCCATCCATGCGCCATCTCCGCCGCCAAGGCAGACGGCATTCGAGCCTTGCCAGTCAGGACGCGATGCAGTTCGCCCAGGCATTGAACGGCGACGACGATTTCATGCCGGACATGAAGATGATCGACGATGCGACGGGCCATGTCGCGGCGTTCGGGCCCGTTCACGCCTTCGGCATAGACGAGAATGTTGGTGTCGAGTGCGATCCTCAATCGTAGAGCTCGTCGCGGGTCCAGGGGCCGATGTCGATGGTCGGCTGGGCCGCCCAGCGGTCGAGCATGGCGCGAAGCGCGGCCTGGCGGCGTTCGCTTTCGATCTGAAGTCGCCGCTCTTCTTCGAGGCGCGCCGCCTCTGCGCTGCGTCGCGCGATCTCTTGATCCTGCAGCAGACGCAGCCCGTCTCTGACGACCTCGCTGACGTTGTTGTAGCGGCCCGCGTTCACCCGATCTCGGGCGAACTTCTCCAACTCGGCGGTAAGATGGACATTGGTTCCCATGCCACAATCATATCAAACCTTGACATTCAAGCCAACGGTTCGAACCGCGGCTTGTCGGTCATCACGGTCAAGGCGCCCTCCGAGATGCCGAAATGCAGGCCGCTGAGCTTCAGGTCGCCTCTGGCTTCGCGCTCGGCGATCCAGGGGAAGGTGCGCAGGTTTCGGATCGACAGGCGAACGATGGCTTCCTCGGCCGCGCGTTCCAACTGGTCGTGGGCCACGGTCTCGGCGACGTGCTGGACCACGGGCGTGCCCTGGGCGATCCACGGGCCGACGAAGTCGGCGACGATGTCCGGCGCGCCGTTGATCATGGCGTTGACCCCGCCGCAATGGGCATGGCCCATGACCACGATGCGCTTGACGCCCAGCACCTTGACGCCGAACTCCAGCGCCGCCGAAACGCCGTGCAGCTTGCCGTCCGGTTCGTAGGGCGGAACCAGATTGGCGACGTTGCGCAAGACGAACAGCTCGCCCGGCTTGGCGTCGAAGATCAGCGCCGGATCGGCCCGGCTGTCCGAGCAGGCCACGATCAGGGTGTGCGGCTTTTGGCCCTTCGTCGCCAAGGCCTCATATTCTGCATGGGCCGTCGGCCAGTGCTCGGCCCGGAAGCGGCGGTAGCCGGCGGTCAGTTCGTCTTCGTGGCTGGTCATGGCGCTACCTCTAGCGGGCGTTGGAGAGGCAAGAAAGGTGCGATCATCACGGCTTTTTTGTCGTCCGTTTCGTCTATCGGCGCCACACAACTCTCGGCGGTCTGCATGCCACAGGCATGACCATGACTGATTGTCGGCAAAAGGGGGGATTTCATGCGGGGATTGATGCGGGTCTTGATCGGGACGGCTCTCGCGGCGGTCGCCGCCGCGAGCGAGGCGCAAGATTCGCCGCTTTCACGCCTGGGCGGCATGATCGTGATGCGGTGTGAGGCTGGCGACGCCTTATGCGCAGCGTTGGAGGAAAAGACGCGCAGACTGTCGCGCCGCGACCCGGCGGAGGAAGCACGAGCGGCGGTTGCGGCCGGAGACTTTCGACCGGCGGCGGTGCAAGCTTTCGGTCCTGGCGGCGGGTCCTGGGATCTGCCGGGCCTTGATTGCCGCAACGCTGTGGGGCGGGAGCAGGTGGGCAAGTGGCTGGCCTACGACGACTACATGACCGAGGCGGAGCTGCGACATACGGAAGCCGCCACGCGCTTCATCGAACGCTACAACCGCGCCCTGGTCGAATCGCCGGCTTATGCGGACAAGGACATTTGCGCGGTGAAGGGGCGCCGCCGCGCCGACGCCTATAGCGGACAGATCGTCGACTATGCAGCGGCAGCGCGCAGCCGGCGACTGGAGACGCTGGAAGCTCTGGAAGCGGCGGGGCGCACAGACTACGCCGTGCGGGACCGATTCGAACGCAGCCCGCTGGCGTGGGCGGTCTACAACGGCGACGAAGCCATCGCCGACTGGCTGCTGGCTCGAACCCAAGACGTGACGGTACGTGAGTATGAGACGCCGCTGGCCGCGCACGCCATGGCGAACGGGCGGCAGGCGCTGGCGGCGCGGATCGTCGCGGCGGCCGGCCATCCGCCGTCGGACACCCATAGTTGCAAGTTCGAGCTGTGGGGACCGCCGCCCGAGGAAAATCGCGGCTGCACCTGGCAAGGACTGCTGATCCTCAACCGACAGTGGAGCCTGCTGGAGGATTTTCGAAAACGCGGAGGCGACCTCGGCTATGAAGGCGCTATGGCTCTACGCGAGGCGTTGGCGGCTGGCGATCTGGAAACGGTCGAGCGCATCGGCGTTCTGCCGGTTCGAGGGCGAGAGCCTAATCTGATGCCGGACCAACTGATCGCCGGATATGTGAAGGTCGGCGCCTGGACATTACTGGCCCAGGCGCAGCCCGATAGTTTCCGGACATCGGCTCGAACTCCGGCTGAGGCGGAACTCTGGGCCACGGCGGCGCAGGCCCGTCAGTGGGACGCCCTGACCTTCTTGATGGATCGCGGCGCTGACCTGAACCTGTTGTCGTCCGGCCGTCTGACAACGTGTCGTGGGATGGCCGGTGCAGGAGACGTGGCTGGTCTGTTCGCCTGTGTGCGGGACGCCCAGGCTGTGCGGGAGCGGTTCGTCGCCGCTGCCCAAGCCCGTGACGTAGAAGCGGCTGTCGAGATCATGCGCGCCGCCGCCGATCTGGAGGAGCGTCAGAAGGGGGGACTGGCGGCCGTCGCCTTCGCGACCGGGGATTCCGCCTTCGTCGGCGCCCTGGTCGAGGCCGGGCTGCCCATACTGATCGACGCCAACCCCAACACCGGCCCGATGGAGCCGCGCAGCAGCGTGCGGGCGGGCGGCTTTTACAACGGACCTCTGAAAGACGAAGTGGACCGCTGGGCGGCTGAACCGGGTCATGACGAGGCGCTGCGGGGCGTGAGTTGGGCGGCGCCGATCTCGACCGCCATTGACCGTCAGGACGCCGTCATGATGGCGGCGCTGACCCGTCGGCCGGTCAAGCATCTCGGCAAGCTGATCGTCTTTCCGATGGAACGGGCGGATACGGCGGACATGAGCTACTACCCGGGCGAGGTGGACACGGGGGCCCTGCCGACCCGACCCACGGAACGGTTGGACGCTCTGCTTAAGGTCGCGGCCCCTGCGATCCTGGCGGCGGATGGGCCGCGGGGTCTGGACGCGCCGATGCGTCACGCCGTCTCCGCCGGTTGGGACGATGTGATCGCGGACTGGGTGGCTCTGGGTTACCGTTTCTCGGAGGCGGAGCGACCGGGAAGCGTGGTGATGGCCTGGTCGGGCTTCAACGGCCAGTGCCGTCCGACTACGGCGCGTTTCCTGGCCGAGGGCGGGTTGGACTGGAATGGCGTCGATGCGTTTGACGACGCGCCTGCACCCGTCTTCTGGAGTATCGCCGCGACCTGTAGGGACCCACGCACGGTGGCCGCCCTGATCGCCTTGGGCGTAGGCGACATCAATGCGATTTACGTGAACGGCGCATCGCCGCTGGACGAGGCCGAGCAGCGCAATCGCCACGCCATGGCCGCCGCCATCCGTGCGGCCGGGGGGCGAAAGGCCGCGGAGATCGATCCCGGCCGCGTCGCAAGGCTGAAGGCCGAAAACGGTCTGGGCGACGACCCTGACCTGCGTCAGACGATGGACTGAGGCTCATGCCTTCCTGAAGAAGGCGTGGATGCGTTCGGCCAGGGGTTGGTTGATGCCGTCCACCTTGACCAGGTCCGACACCGAGGCGCGGCCGACGCCCTTGGCGGAGCCGAAGGCGTGCAGCAGGGCCTTCTTGCGGCCGGGGCCGACGCCTTCGATCTCGTCCAGCGGGTTCTTCTTGATGTCCATCGAGCGGCGCTTGGCGTGGGCGCCGTTAGCGAAACGGTGGGCCTCGTCGCGCAACCGTTGCAGGTAGTAGAGGGCCGGCGACTTCAGCGGCAGCATGAAGGGCGGTTTGCCGGGCATGAAGAACTTCTCCATCCCCGCATCGCGGTCCGGCCCCTTGGCGACGCCGACCACGGCGATGTCGTCCAGGCCCAGGTCGGCCAGGACCGCCAACACCTCGGCCAACTGCCCCGCGCCGCCGTCGATCAGCAGCAGGTCGGGGCGGACGGCGTCCTCGCCCTCTTCCTCGTCCTTGACCAGGCGGGCGAAGCGGCGGCGCATGACCTCGCGCATCATGCCGTAGTCGTCGCCGGGGGTCAGGTCTTCGCCCCGGATGTTGAACTTGCGGTACTGGGATTTCTGGAAGCCGTCGGGGCCGGCGACGACCATGCCGCCCACCGCGTTCGTGCCCTGAATGTGAGCATTGTCGTAGATCTCGATCCGCTCGGGCCGGGTCTCCAGGCCGAAGGCCTCGCAGACCTCGTCCAGGATTTTCCCTTGGGCCGAGCTTTCGGCCAGGCGGCGGCCCAGGGCCTCTCGGGCGTTGGTCAGGGCGTGGTCGACCAGGGCCAGTTTCTCGCCGCGCATGGGGCGGACAATCTCGATCTTGCGGTCGGCCTTCATCGAGAAGGCCTCCTCCAGCAGTTCCAGCTCGTGCGGGCGGACGTTGGACAGGATCAGGCGCGGGATCGGCTTGTCCTCGTAGAACTGGCCCAGGAAGGCGGCCAGGATCTCGGGGTCGGTGTCGGTCTTGTCCACGCGCGGGAAATAGGCGCGGCCGCCCCAGTTCTGGCCGGCGCGATAGAAGAAGACCTGGACGCAGGCCTGGCCGCCGTCGGAGTGCAGGGCGAAGACGTCGCCCTCGGCGACGCTGTCGGCGCTGACGGAGTTTTCCATCGAAATGGCCGAAAGGGCGCGGATGCGGTCGCGAACGCGGGCGGCCTGTTCGAAGTCCATGTCGTCCGACGCGGCCTGCATCTCCTGCGACAGGCGGCCGATGACGGCGCGCGACTTGCCGCGCAGGAACTGTTCGGCCTCGGTGACCAGTTCGCCATAGTCCTCAAGCGAGATCAGGCCGGTGCAGGGGGCCGAGCACCGCTTGATCTGGTGCAGCATGCAGGGGCGGGTGCGGGTCTCGTAGACGCTGTCCGAACAGGACCGCAGCAGGAAGGCCTTTTGCAGGGTGTTCAGCGTGCGGTTGACCGCCCAGGTCGAGGCGAAGGGGCCGAAGTAGTGGCCGGGGGTGGTGTGGGCGCCGCGATGTTTCCTCACCTGGGGGGCGCGGTGGTCGCTGCGGATCATCAGCTCGGCGAAGGACTTGTCGTCGCGCAGCAGGACGTTGAAGCGGGGCTTCAGCTTCTTGATGAAGTTGGATTCGAGCAGCAGGGCCTCGGTCTCCGACGCCGTGACGACCAGCTCCATCGACCGGGTCTGGGCCACCATCAGGCCGATGCGCTGGGTGTGGAACCGGCCCTGCGCATACTGGACGATGCGCTTCTTCAGCGACTTGGCCTTGCCGACATAGAGGCAGGACCCGTCCTCGCCATACATGCGGTAGACGCCCGGCTTGTCGGGCGCCCGACGCGCCTCGTCGGCGATCAGGGCGGCGGCCGTCAGGTTCGAATCGAGCGTCTCCTCGGTCATCCGGGGGGATATAGGCTCACGACCGCCGAACCAGAAGGACGCCCGCCAGAACCAGGCCCACGCCGGCGATGCGGCCGATGTTCAGCGGCTGGCGCGGCACGCCCAGGGCGCCGAAATGGTCGAGGATCAGGCTGAGCAGCAGCTGGCCGCCGACCATCAGGGTGATGGTCATGGCCACCCCCAGGCGCGGTACGCCCCAGGCGGCGGCGACGACGAAACAGGCGCCGTAGACCCCGCCCAGCCAGGCGTACCAGGGCAGGGCGCGCGTCGCGGCGAAGTCCGGCCGCGTGTGCATCAGGGCCGCGACGATCCCCAGCACCGTCGTGCCGACCGCAAACGAGATGAAGGCGGCGTTGACCGGCGAGGCGACCGCCGTGGCCAGCTTGGCGTTGGTCGGCGCCTGGAGGGCGGTGGCGCCGCCGGCCAGGATGACGACGAGGATGGCGAGCAGGGACGGGTTCATGGCCCCTGGCTAGCACGGCTTTCGCCGGATGCGGAGGGCGGCTTGAGGCGACCGGCGCGACGCAGGCGGCGGCGCTCGGCGCGGTTCAGGGGTTGAGGGGCGGGCGGCGTCGAAACAGGGTGCAATCTGTGCACTTCGTCCAGATCGTCCAGATCGGTCGCGGCGAGCGAAAAATCAGAGTGCAATCTGTGCACATTCTGGGTTTCGGCGGGCGGGGTTTCGGCGGGCGTTTCGGGCGCCATGGACGACAGGGTCTCGAAGATCTTGAGCCAGCGCAGGGCCTCGGTCGCCTCGCCGTGCATCAGCGACAGTTGCAGGCGACGCCGCGCCGACAGGGCCATGGCCGACAGGTCGATGTCCTCGATGTCCTCAAGCTCGACGGCGGGATCATACATATCGGGATCGTCCTGATCCTGTCGTCGCCAGCCCGCCTTGCGGGCGCGAACGCGAAAGGCCGAGAGGCCCAGGTCGTAGCGGCGGCAGACGACGCGCGCCGGCTCGCCCGCCAGATAGTCCTTGCGGGCCATGTCCCAGACTTCCTGCGAACGGACGCGATAGGCGTGGGCGGCTTGGGTCATGGGCGGACGCTGGCACGCGCCTGCGTCAGATGCGGACGTCTCTCACCAGTCGGGATCGACCGGGGCGCCGTCGAAGATTTCGGCCAGACGCGCGCGACAGCCCCGGTTCGTGTCGGCCGGCAGGTCGGAGGGCGAAAACCAGCCGATCTCGGCGATCTCGCCATGGCTGGTGCGCGCGCCCCGGTCGAAGGCGTCCAGGCGGAAGACGACGACATGGTCGCCGGGAAAGAAGCGGTCGTTGGAATGAATCGAGACCAGGCGCGGCGCCGCCCGCGCGATCAGCCCGGCCTCTTCGTGCAGTTCGCGCACCACGGCGGCCTGGGTGGTCTCGCCCCGATCCACCCCGCCGCCCGGCAACCACCAGCCGGCCAGATAGGTATGCTGGACCATCAGCACCCGCCCCTGCGCATCCATCGCCACCGCCCGCACGCCCAGCGTCTTGCCGCGCGTCAGGCGCGACCAGACGAAGAAGAGGGGACGGGTGAAGGGTTCGACGTAGATGCGCCAGGTCATGTGTGTGTCCGTCTACGAGCCGGAGCGTGTCGCCGGACCTGTTCGACCGGCTTATAGGCCGGGGGAAAGCGTAGCGGAAAGACCGGCAACTGGCTGGTTATAGTCGAAACACCTGAACCGCATTGCTCTCGCGAGCACTGTTTCTTATTACGCCAAACCCGCTAGGTTGGCCGTATGGCCAGCTATCCCGATCTCTTCTCCCTCTTCGATGAAGATCCCAGCGATGAGACGCTCGATGATGTGCGCGTCGCCGAGCAAGATGTCGCTGAAACAGTCCTTTACAATACGGATTGGACAATTGAGACCCTTTTGGGTCAAATTTCGAAGCGAAATATCGACTTAACTCCAAGTTTTCAGCGCCGTGACGCTTGGACGATTAAGCGTAAAAGTCAGTTCATCGAGTCGATGATACTGAACTTTCCTGTTCCTGCGCTGACGTTGGCAGAAATTGGACGTTCGAAAACATATATTGTAGTCGATGGAAAGCAACGCATTACTAGTCTAGCGCAATTCTTTGGTGAGATGGGCCAATCCGCTGCAAATGGCTTCAAGCTGGCCGGCCTTGAACAGTTAAGAGAGTTGAACGGGTGTGACTGGAGTAACTTGCAACGGCTACATCCACGGCATGCGACGGCGTTGGAAAACTATTCCATACGAACCAATGTCATCCGGGGATGGAAGGCGGACGATGTCCTTTACAGTATTTTTCTGAGGCTCAACTCCGGCAGCGTGAAACTTTCGGCTCAAGAGTTACGCCAAGCGCTCTCGCCGGGACCCTTCTCGAACTTCATCATGGAATATGCCGAAGTCAGCCCCGGCCTTCGCGCCGTCTTCCCAGGGCCAGAGCCGGATTTCCGCATGCGGGACATCGAGTTGATGCTGCGCTACTTAGGCTATCGCTTCTTCCTCGAAGACTATCGCGGGCAGCTCAAGCAGTTCCTCGACATGGTTGCGAAGACCTTTAACGAAGACTGGGCGACATGGGAGCCGCGTGTTCGTGATGCCGTCGATGTGTTCGAAGCCGCCTATGACGCCAACGACTTGGTGTTCCAAGGACAGCGGTTCAATAAGTGGTCTGATGGACGTTGGGAGAACCGCCTCAATCGCGCGGTATTCGACGTGCAAATGTACTACTTAAATACTGTCGCTGACATTCCTGCATATGTGAAGCAGGGGCCGAATATCGTCCAAGCATTCCAAGTGCTCTGTGAGCAGGATCCCCTGTTTCGATCCTCATTGGAAACGACCACCAAATCCGTTGATGCGGTCGCCTACCGCCTGAAAATGTTCGGGGGTATCCTGGTTGCCCTAGGCCTCATCTCCAAAACCGTGGACGTGGACGCCAACGGTGCCTTGGTGAATGCCTGATCAGTCGGCGGCCTTCAAAACGCTGACCAGAGGAGTCGCAATGCGGCGCCTTACGCTCTTGCGTGGGCGTGACGGCAAACTAGTGGTGCCGCCTCGCGGGACTGCATGGTTTCCAAGACCACGAGAGCGATCGCTATGTGAAAGCTACGTTGCTCTCGTCGCCGCCGAGATCGAATCCTATCTCGAAGCGATTGCAACACGTGCGCTGGACGCGCACCTCAATGGAATGACCGCGTCCTTCATGGCCGAGTGTGGTGCCAGCCAAGATTACTGCTCCAAGGTAGCGGCAAAGACGAAGAAGTGGTCGGGTAACAACAACACGTCTTGGGCCAAAGTCGGTGACACATTTGATTTCATAGGGCTCCCACAGAAGGTCTTTCCTGTAGGCTTATGGGACGAAATCGACGCAATCACCCTAGAGCGAGGAAGTATAGTTCACGAGGGCGTGGGTTTACGTCAAGTCGCGGATCCGCGAGAGATTTTAGAAAGGATCGAGCGTTTCATGACCTTGGTCAGAAAGTTTGACGAAGTCTACGAGATCTGGATAAGCTCGCTTGAGACTGAAATCGACCGTATGAAATCCAGTTCCATCGCCTTTCCGGAACTTTAGGCATTATTGCAGTTTGCACAAAAGGTTTTCTCAACTGCCCCAATGGGTCGGCGCTGCGTGAACTGGATCTAGGATCTTGAGCCGATTGGCGAGTTAGCAAGCCGAAATATGCCACGAGCAACTTCGTTCTCGATTCGGCCTCCCCGGCCTGTCCCCGCTTGAACCCCGCCCCATCCCGCTCTAATCGAACACCAACAACAGGAGCATCCCATGCTGGCTCTCGGCATCATCTTCGGCTTCGTCGCCGTTCTGGCGGCTTTCAATGCGTTCGAGTTCGGTCGGGTTGACTGAGACGAGCACGCCCGCGTCGCATCCGGCGAGGGGCGTCGCCCTGGTCACGGGCGGGGCGCGGCGGATCGGGCGGGCCATCTGTCTGAAGCTGGCCGAAGCCGGGTTCGACGTGGCGATCCATCATCATGCGTCGGGCGAGGACGCCCGGACCCTGGCCGACGAGATCGCGGGCCTGGGGCGGCGCGCGTGCCTGTTGCAGGCGGACCTGACGGACGAGGCCAAGGTGCGGGCGCTGGTTCCGGCGGCGGCGGAGGCGCTGGGGCCGGTCGGCGTGCTGGTCAACAACGCCTCGGTGTTCGAGGACGACCGGGTCGGCGGGCTGACGCGCGACAGCTGGGACCGGCATGTCGAGACCAATCTGAGGGCGCCCATCGTACTGGCCGAGGCGTTCGCGGCCCAGGCGGTCGAGGGGGCCATCGTCAACCTGCTGGACCAGAAGGTGCTGAAGCCGGATCCGCGCTTCTTCTCCTACAGCCTGTCGCGCAATGGGCTGTGGTGGGCGACGCAGACCCTGGCCCAGGCGCTGGCGCCGGGCATACGGGTCAATGGGGTGGGGCCGGGGCCGACCCTGCCGTCGATCCACCAGACGCCCGAGGAATTCGCCGCCGAGGCGCGCGCCACCCTGTTGCAGACGCCCGGCAGCCCCGAGGCGGTGGCCGAGGCCGTGCTGTGGCTGATTGACGCCCGCATGGTGACGGGCCAGATGATCGCCGTCGACGGGGGCCAGCATCTGGCCTGGCGCACCCCCGACATCCAGGAGTAGCGCGTGGTTGCATCCTCTCACGTGACGCCGTTTCCGGCGGACGAACCTCTGCGTTTCGAGCGGCTGAGCGTGTTCGTGCGCGGGCTGGAGGTCGAGGCCGGGATCGGGGTCTATGACCACGAGCAGGGGCGGCTGCAGCGGCTGGTGATCGACGTGATGCTGGAGCTGGAGCCCCGGCCCATCGAACGGCTGGGCGACACCATCAACTATGAGACCGTGGCCAATGCGGCGCGGGCGATTGCGGCCGAGGGGCATGTCGGGCTGGTCGAGACCTTCGCCGAACGGCTGGCGCGGGCGTGCCTGGAGGACGGCTGCGTGCAGCGGGCCACGGTGCGGATCGAGAAGCCGGGGGCGTTGCAGGGCGTGATCGCGCCGGGGTGCGAGATCGTGCTGGGGCGGTAAGGGCGGTTGCGTCGAAACTGACGGACGGCCATTGTCGCGACCTTGAGTCCAGCCGGGCGTCCGGCGTGTGAGAAGCGATGTTCATGGCCGAGCCCGGCGATCCGAAAGACCCTGCGGTCCCCAACGACGATCACGATCACGACGCCCAGGTCGGCTTCGTCTCGCCGGCGTCGCTGGCCGGGCGGGCGCGGGCCCCGGAGCCCGTCGCTCAGGATGCGCGCGAGCCGGACCTGTTCGATCCGCCTGAGCCGGGCCCGTTCGACCTGTCGGGGCAGATGACGCGGCCGACGGCGCCGTTTGCGCCAAGGCCTGAGATGAGGCCCGAGCCTACGTCTGAGCCGAGCGTGGAGACGCCCGTCGCGCCGACGCCCGTGACCCGCGCCATGCGCGAGCAGATGACGTCCGACGCTGCGCCGCGCCGCGAGGGGCCGGCCGTGCCGATGCGGCTGTATGCGATCTATGTGCTGATCCTGCTGGCGGTGCCGACGCTGGGCGTGTCGTGTCTGGTCGCCTTGCTGGCGGTGATGCGGCGCGACGGGGCGACGGACGCGCTGGAGCACAGCCATGCCGTCTATCAGCAGCGGACCCTGTTCGGGACCGTCGCTGCGGCGGTGGTCGGGGCGATCCTGGTGGTGGTCAATATCGGCGTGCTGGTGCTGTTCGCCCTGGCGATCTGGGTCTTGGCGCGCGGCGCGTTCGGGGTGCTGAAACTGAAGAGCGGTCAGGCCGTTCCCAATCCTCGCAGCTGGCTGTTCTGAAGGACCGACGATGACCAACGAACCCAATTTCATCGCCGGACGCGAGTCCGAGGGCAAGGTCGGGGCGCTGATCGCCTGGGCGCTGTTCATCCTGTCGATCCCCAGCGCCAACGTGCTGGTCCTGGTCGGGCTGGTGGTGTCCTATGTGACGCGCGGGACGGCGACGGGCGTGGCGCGCCAGCATATCGACGCGCAGATCGCGCTGTTCTGGTCGGTGTTCTGGTGGACCATCGCGGCCTGGGTGGGGATCGCGATCAGCGCCCTGGCCTCGCTGGTGCTGATCGGCATTCCCTTCCTGCTGCTGTTCCTGCTGGCCTGGTTCCTGCTCAGCGTCTGGTTCACGATCAAGAGCGTGATCGGCCTGCTGAATCTGCTGAACAACAAGCCTATCTGAGCCTTACGGAACGTCCGCGCGGCTCCGGCGGTTGATCCGTAAAGGAGAGACGCATGGGACAGTTCAAAGACGTCGAGGGCGACAACCGGTTCGAGCAGGCGTTCGACG
Organism: Brevundimonas sp. TWP2-1; assembly: GCF_049897645.1. Lineage (NCBI taxonomy): Bacteria > Pseudomonadati > Pseudomonadota > Alphaproteobacteria > Caulobacterales > Caulobacteraceae > Brevundimonas > Brevundimonas sp. TWP2-1. Next base: position 1,430,153 of record NZ_JAFCWR010000001.1, on the reverse strand, counting down.
ACGACAAGGGGTCGGGCCTGGTCTGGGCCGACTATGCCGTGAAGGGCGACGCGCGGATGATCCTACACGTAGAGGCGGAACAGTCGCTGCGCGGATCGGGCGCGGCGGGGCGGTTCATGCAGGCGATGGCCGAACATGCGCGCGAGACGGGGCTGAAGCTGTTTCCGCGCTGCAGCTACGCCGTCGCCTGGCACAAGCGGCACCCCGACTACGACGACGTGCTGGCCTGAGATCGGCGCTTAGGTCGCAGGGCGGATCTGCAGCCGGGCGCTAAGGTCGGCGCATGCAATTGATTGGACAGGCCTGGGTGTATCGCGTCGGCAATTCGGTGGTGCGAGCGGAGAACGCCTTCACCTGGGTCGGATGGGCGCAGGAGCGATTGATCGTCAATGAGGAGCCGGTCCGAACGGCCGGCGGCTGGTTCGGTCTGTCGCGCGACTTCAAGGAAGACTGGCTGACGCCGACCGGAGAGGGCGAACTGGCGATCACGCTGCGCGCGCACATCAACGGCGTCAGCTGCCTGGCGATGCTGGAAGGCGTGGAGATCGAGCCGGAGGCGTTCCTTCAAGCCCGTTGGCGCGGCGTCAGGAACGCCTGGGCGCCAGCGGAGGCGTGGGCCCCCGCCGGCAAGAAGGGATGGATCGTCGGCGTTCGCTAACCCCCGGAATAGCCGCCGATGATGGGTAGGATCTCGCCGGTGATGAAGCTCGACATCTGGGGAGAGGCCAGGAAGACGTAGGCGGGGGCGATTTCCTCGGGCTGGGCCGGGCGTTTCATCACCGTCTGGGCGCCGAACTGCGAGGTGTCTTCGGCGTCCTTGTCGGCGGGGTTCAGCGGGGTCCAGACCGGGCCGGGGGCGACCACGTTCACGCGGATGCCGCGCGGGGCCAGATGGGTGCCCAGCGACCGGGCGTAGGCATGGATGCCGCCCTTGGTCAGGGAATAGTCCAGCAGATCCTTGTTGCCCTGAAGCCCCGTGACCGAGCCGGTCATGACGATGGCGCCGCCTGTCGTCATGTGCGGGACCGCCGCCTTGGTCATGTTGAAATAGCCGTAGAGGTTGGTCTTCAGCGTGCGGTCGAAATGTTCGTAGGTCAGGTCCTCGAAGGCGCTGACGTGTTCCTGGAAGGCGGCGTTGGGCACCAGGACGTCCAGACGGCCGAAGGCGTCCAGCGTGGCCTTGACGGCGGCCTCGGCGAAGGCGGGATCGGCGACGTCGCCCTTCAGCACCACGGCGCGGCGACCCTCGGCCTCGACGGCGGCCTTGGTGGTTTCGGCGTCGGCGTCCTCGTCCAGATGGCAGATGACGACGTCGCAGCCTTCGCGCGCAAACAGGACGGCGACCGAGCGGCCGATGCCGGAATCGGCGCCGGTGATCAGGGCCGCGAACCCGTCCAGCTTGCCCGAACCCTTCCAGAAGGGGGCGTCGTACATCGGGGCGGGATCGAGCGCGGCCTCGTCGCCGGGCTTGGTCTGATGCTGTTTGGGGAAGGGCGGGACGGGATAGGGGCGGGCGCCGGCCTGGACCGCGCCGGACGGTTTGTCGTCGCCGGCCGCCTGATCCTTGGCGTCGATGTCGCGCTGGATGGCGCGTTCGTGGTCGGCGACATCGTCAGCGCGCGCGTGGGTTTGGTCGTCCATGGGAGGCTCCTGAAGATGGGGGTCTTCAGGTAGCGGACGAGGGGGCCGGTCGTTCCTCCGGCTCAGGTTGGGTTTTAGCCGACGCGGTGGACGATGGTCTTGATGGTCTCGGCCTTGGTGGGCAGGTCGGCGGCGAGGCGCGAGGCGATCTCGCGGGCGCCGACGGGATAGGCGTCGCCGCCATCGGCGATGGCCCGGGCCTTGGCGGCGGCGTCGAGCAGCAGCTTCTCCAGCGCCTCGATCTCTTCCAGGGCCAGGGAATGCGCCTCCATCTGCAGGCGTTTGACGCGGTCGGCGGTGGTTTCGGGCGCGCGCATCAGATCATAGACGGCGGATTCGCTCTCGACGATCCGCAGGTCGGGCTTGGTGTCGGCGCTGGTCTTCTTGGTCATGGAATCGGGTCCACAGCAGGAGCTGAAAATCGAAGGTGGACGCGATCCCGTCACACGTCGAGCTTGGCCGTAACGGTTGTGGCGACACTGTGGCCGCCACGCATCGGTGGCTTAAAGCTCGGGTGCGCGGGCCGGGACCATGGCCGGGGCGGCGACGGGGGCCAGGACGCCGCCGGCGACCGCACGCAGCGGCGAGCGCGGCGTGTGCAGGACGGCGGGATTGACGCTGACGCCTTCCTGGACCGGGGTGACCAGATAGCCCTTGGCGGCCAGGGCGTCGCCCGAACGGACGCGCGAGGTCCAAACGACGATGGGCGCGGCCAGCAGCAGCGGCAGGACGATCGGGGCGAACCAGGTGGCCAGGTCGGGGCGGACGCACAGCGGGATCATGAAGCCGACGCCGACGATCATCTGCCAGCGCATGGCGCGGAACGCATCGGACCAGGCCAGGCCATCGGCCTCGCGCTGCTGGGTCGACCAGCCGGTGTCGTGACCCGAGACGATCTGGATGAAGGCCTTGGTGTTGGCGACCATCAGGATGGGAGCCAGGATGGCCGACAGGGCGATCTCGGCCGCCATGCCCTTGGCGATGGCGCGACGGCCGCCGAAGGCGCGCAGTTCGGCCGGGCGGCTGAGCACCAGGGCGGCGCCCATGAACTTGGGTCCGATCAGCAGCACGCCCGACAGGAAGGAGGCCAGCATGAAGGGGGTGAACTGGGGGTTCAGGATGTAGAAGAAGCTGGACCAGTCGACCGGATAGAACATCTGGATGAACAGGCCGACCATCAGCGACGCCAGCCACAGGGGCGACGACAGATAGGCCATGCAGCCCATGGCCAGCTGCAGGCGGCTCATGGGCGACAGGCCCTTGGCGCCGATCAGGCCCAGGTGTTGCAGGTTGCCCTGGAACCAGCGGTGGTCGCGGCGGATGAAGTCGGTGATCGACGGCGGGGTCTCTTCCCACGATCCGTCCAGGGCGGCGGTGACGTGGACGGCCCAGCCGGCGCGGCGCATCAGGGCGGCCTCGACGACGTCATGGCTCATGACGTGACCGCCGAAGGGCTTGCGGCCCCTCAGATGCGGCAGGCCGCAGCAGGCGGCGAAGGCGCGGGTGCGCAGGATAGCGTTGTGGCCCCAGTAGCTGGATTCCGAGCCGGTCCAGTAAGCGAGACCCGCTGCGGCGACGCGGCCGTACAGGCGCACCGAATACTGAGACACGCGGGCGAAGATGGTGCGGGCCTTGATGATGACCGGAGCGGTCTGGATCAGGCCGATGCCCGGATTGCGTTCCATGGCGTCGACCATGCGCAGCAGGGTTTCGCCGGCCATGGTGCTGTCGGCGTCCAGAACGATCATGTTCTCATAGGCGCCGCCGAAACGACGGACCCATTCGGCCAGATTGCCGGCCTTGCGCTCGGCATTGTCGGTGCGACGGCGATAGAAGGCCTTGGAGTTGGCGGCCATGCGGAACGACTGGAACACCGAACGCTCGTCGGCGGCGGCGTCTTCCTTGGTCGAATCGCTGAGCACGAAGATGTCGAAGGCCGAGGACGCGCCCAGGCGGGCCAGCGAACCATCGATCATCGCCAGGCGGGCGAAGGAGGCGCGGGCGTCTTCGTTATACAGCGGCATCAGCAGGGCCGTGCGGGTGCGCGGCAGGGGCGGGTGCGGCGAGAAGGCCAGGTCCGCCTGGTCCTTGCCGCGCAGCATGACGAACAGACCCATCAGGCCGCTGATGAACCAGCAGGAGATGGCGGTGATCAGGACCATGAAGATGCCGAAGGCCAGGATCTCGGTCCCGTCCCAGCCCTTGCGGGCATACAGGTAGAAGGGCGTGATGGCCGACAGGCTGGTCAGGGCGATGGTGCCGGCCAGCAGCATCATGCGGCGCATGGCGACGGTGCGCGGCGAGGTCGCGGGCGTCACGTCGGCGACGGCGTCGGGTGCGCTCAGAGACTGAACCGGCATGGCCAGCGGCGCCTCGTCGGGCAGCCACGACCAGCTCGGCGTGTGAGCGCCGTGGATCGTCGTCTCGATATCAGCCTGTTCGACAGGCCGGATCGCCAGCTTGTTCATGCCGCTCTGGACGCCCCCGTGTGAACCGGATGTCCTCCCGAGGGCTGGGAAGACGCGGAGTGCTGCACCGCAACACGAAATGCATAGTCGATCACATTCGCGCGATTTTCAATCACGCAATGTTGATCAGGGCAAAAAAAGAGGGGGAAAATTTACAGCGGAGCTTCGAACGCGGCGGAAGACGGGCGCGGGGCCGGCGATTCCGTGGCGACCGACAGCAGTTTACGATCCAGAACCCAGGCCGCAACCCCGACCCAGCACACCAGGACGATGGCGTAGATTCGCTCCCACCAGCCGACATTGGCGTCGTTGACCGTGCCGGGGAAGACCAGATGCTTGGTCAGGACCGTCAGGATCGCCATGACGACGAAGGTGACGGCCAGGAATATCTTCAGGCGCGGCAGGTCGCGGCGCCTGGCCAGGCCCCACAGCAGAAGGACGGGGGCCAGCTGGATCCCCAGCGCCAGGTTGATGACCATGTGGCGCGGATCGGGCCAGGGCCACAAGGTGGAGGCGGACATGCCCGCCCCCGCCAGGACGAAGACCACGGCGATGACGACCCCGGCGACGCGCGCCCCGGTCAGGGCATAGACGGCCAGACCGAAACCGATGCCCGCCAGCGCCGCCATGACGCCGGCGACGAAGACCCCGCCATTGAAGATCATCGGCGCCCGCGCGGTCGCCCCGCCCAGTTCGCTGAGATACTGGGTCGCGTTGTTGAAGCCGGGGTAGGCCAGGATCGCGGCGGCCACGACCGTCAGGGCCAGAAGCGGCGCGGCGACGCCCACGCCCAGCAGGCGACGACGGCGGTGATAGCGCAGCCGGGGCTTGAGCAGGGCCTGAAGGTCCAGCGGCCATGGCCGGTCGTCCAGCGGCTTCAGCCCCCACAGCGGCCGGATGGCGGGAATGCGCCGCACGACCTCATAGACCGCCAGGCTGCCGACGAAGGTGACGGCGATCAGGGACAGCAGTTCGATCGGCGCCGGAAGATTGGCCGGACGGATGATCCAGACCGCCGCCACCAGCACCGTCTGGTGCGCCAGATAGAAGGGGAAGGTGGCCTGGGTCAGATAATTGAGCACCGGCCCGCCCCGGTCGCGCAGATGTTTCGAGCCGAAGCCCAGGATGGCGACGATCACCGCCCACTGGTCGATTCCATAGACGACGGCCTTGGGCACGCCCCAGAAGGCGCGGCCGCCCGGATGCCAGACCTGGACCATCATGATCGGCAGGGCGACCGCCGCCAGGGCCAGGGCGACCCAGCGATAGCGCTCTATCGTGCGCCACAGGCCCTCGCGCCTGACGATGCTGAAGCCGAACAGGAAGGCGACCAGCGACAGGGCGTGATTGTACCAGTCGTTGTGCAGGGTGTTTGTCAGGCCGAACCAGGGGAACAGGCCGATGCGGATGGCGATCAGATACAGGATCGGCAGGATCAGCAGCCACGGCCCCCTGAGCGTCTTCTCCAGTCCGTCGCCCAACCGCTCGATCAGGCCCGGCACGCGCCACAGCAGGACGGCGACGAGGCTGTAGACCGCGATATAGACGATGAACCACAGGTGGTTGACCGGGACGCCGTCGGCGAGGCCGCTCCAGCTGAACTCATGGCCCAGCCAGGCGACATAGCCCGCGACCCCGCCGGGCCAGCCGCCCTTGTCCATCGACTCGATCCAGGACTGGATCGGCACCAGAACCAGAGCCCCGAAGATCAGCGGCGGAACCAGCCGCGCGAACCGCGTGCGGGCGACCTGGCGCGGGGTGCGCCGGAAGGTCATGAACCGCAGCGCCGCGCCCGACACCAGGAACAGCAGGGTCAGCCGCCACGGATTGGTGATCAATATGGCTTCGCGCATCCACTCGAAGGTGTGGGCGCTGTGGATGTGCCAGTCGTAGACCCCGTAGACCAGGCCCACATGATACAGGATCAGCAGGCCGAAGGCGCCGATCCGGATCCAGTCCAGATCATAACGGCGCACGGACGGGGATACGGACGGGTTCACGGCCGCGTCTATGATCCGGGGACGCGGATCAGGCAAGACGCCCGATGGACGCGGACGAGACGGATCAGGCGGCGGCTATAACTTCGAGTCAGGCCCTAACTCATCTAGGCGGACGTGCCGACGACGGCCTTGCTAACCGTTTCGAATCAATGCGTGCTTCAAATCTGGTTGCCGCACCTGACCTGTCACCGGGTCAAAGCGTACTTCGTATTTATGAGTTGCCCGCTCCTTTTGGTGGCTGGCGTTTAATCGGTGATCGTCAGCTTAGCGAAAGGAACGGACCAATGGCCGTGCTGCGCCTAACGCCCGCAAATTTGGTATTTATGAAACGGAGCCTCAGAAAGGCTTATCCTGATGTCAAATCCTCGCATTTGACCGAGGCCTTAGCTGCTGCGGTAGGATCAAAGACGCATGCGGCGCTGATTATACGACTTGAGGCTCAAGAGGTTGTTGCCCGCATTGATGCCTTGCGGTGGCAAAACAGACTCTATGAGCTGGGCAATACGGTGCGCAGTGATAATCTGACTGCTGTAATAGAAGACCCGGATTTGCCTGATCGTTGCTGGATCGAGGTAAAACGAGGTGATCGTCAGGGCATAAATGATTGGTTCTACGCTTGCCGGGCCGTAGATGTTCCCAACGTTATTATCAGTCCGGGTCGGAAGTATGCTCGGCTTGAATGGGACTGCATCTCGACCAGTGGACGCGGAGACAAGGGCATTAGAGGGGATAATGCGCGAGCATTGGGACGTTGGCTTTTCAACAATTTCCAGCACCGTGCAAAGAATGACCCGGGCCGCCCTGTGTTCGAGGGCTCATCTTTTACAGGAAGAATAGAACGATTATCGCCAGACACGGCAAAAGTCTTGGCAGACGACTACTTTTTGGCTTTGACGGCTGCCATTGCGGAGGCAGCAAGCCTGAAGGCTGCTTAGCGACCTGACGAATGCCCGGATAATCGGAAAATTAGACGGGAACGGTGATCCCCAAAGCCTTCAGGGTCGCTGTGATGGAGGCGTCCTGTTCGGCGCGGTACAGGGCCATCTCGTCCTGGACCGGGCGGCCCAGGGCCTGTTCGAACTCGGCCTTGGCCGGGTCGACGGCATAGGCGGCGGCGCGCGCCTCTGAACCCAGGTTGGACTGGAAGATGCCGGCGGCGCTGACGGGTAGGAAGTCCTCGTAGGTGATCGGCTCGGCGACGACGTGGCCCAGGGCGATCAAGGCGTCCAGATCGGCGGTCTCCGCCCGCGCGGCCAGGCCCTGCGGCGTGGCGCGATAGCGGAACCAGGCCAGGTCGCCGCGTCGCAGCGCGTCCCAGTCGTCGGGCAGGGCCGAAAAGTCCTTGGACGCCAGGGCGGCGTCGTACAGCGCGCGTCCGGCGGGGGTCAGGGCGCAGCCGCGCTGCTCGATCTCGCCGAAGCGGGCGGTGTGGGTGCCGGCGGTGGTCCCTTGTTCGCCGGGGAAGGCGATGGCCTCCTCCAGCGCCTTGAAACTGGTCTGGCGCAGCAGGATGGGACAGGCGCGGGCGGGCGGGCCCTCAATGGTCTCCTTGGGCGTGATGCCGCGTTCGGGCATGGCCGCCTGGGCCGCGTCGATGTCGAGGGTGCGCGGGGTCAGGTGGTTGATGTGCGGCCCCTTGAAGCTGACCACATCGGCGATCAGGCGGTGGGCGGCGACCAGCCGTTCATAGGTCGCGGCGCTGACCGTCGCCTGGGCGTGCCAGCGGAAGGTCTCAAGCAGTTCGGACACGAAACGGTCGGCTTGGTGTTCGTCCAGACCGCCGGCGGTCTCGGCCGTCGCGATCAGGTCGCGCGCGCCAGGGGTGAAGATGTCGCGGCGGGCCAGAGTCGCAGCGGCCTCCTCGCGCAGGGCTTCGTCCTCGATCAGCTCCAGCCGCAGCAGCGACGTGAAGACCCGGAACGGATTGCGCGCCAGGGCGGCCGGATCGACGGGGCGGAAGGCGGTGGAATGGACCGGCACCCCGGCCGGGGCCAGATTGTAATAGCTGACCGGCGCCATCCCCATGACCGCAAAGGCGCGGGCGATGGTCGCCAGTTCCGCCGCCGTGCCGACGCGGATGGCGCCGTGGCGTTCCTCCGACAGGCGGGCCAGTTCGCCCGACGCCGCCAGCCGGTCCGCGCCCACCGCATCGGCCTTGATCGCCTGGGCGTTGATGTCGGCCACCAGCGTCAGCAGGTCGCCGTATTGCGGCACCTCGGCCCGGTACAGGGCGGACAGGGCGGCCGAGAACCGGCTGCGGATCTCGTCAGGATGGACGAAGGCGGACATGAGCGCTCCCACTTTTCGGCGATCCATAGGCCGGTCGGCCGCCGGTTGGAACCCGGCGGCCGCATCGAACGTCAGGCGTCGACGCCGACCCCGATGGGGCAGACCACGCCGGTCCCGCCGATGCCGCAGTAGCCGGCCGGGTTCTTGGCCAAATAGCCTTGGTGGTAACCCTCGGCGTAGAAATATTCGCCGGCCGGTTCGATCTCGGTGGTGATCGTCCCGCGTCCTGCCGCCGTCAGAGCGGTTTGGTAGGCGTCGCGCGAGCTTTCGGCCTCGGCCTGTTGCTCAGCGTTCAGGGTGTAGATGGCTGAGCGATAGGTGGTGCCGACGTCGTTGCCCTGGCGCATGCCCTGGGTCGGGTCATGGTTTTCCCAGAAGGCCTTCAGCAGCTCGGCATAGGTGATCACCTTCGGATCGAACACCACCTTTACCACTTCGGTGTGGCCGGTGCGGCCGGTGCAGGTCTCTTCATAAGTCGGGTTGGGCGTGATCCCGCCGGAATAGCCGGCCGACGTCACCCAGACGCCCGGCAACGACCAGAAGATCCGCTCCACGCCCCAGAAGCATCCCATGCCGAAAATGGCGGTCTGGAAACCTTCGGGATAGGGGCCCTTCAGTGGATTGCCGCTGACGTAGTGGTTCGCATCGGTGGCCAGGGGCCCGGCGCGACCGGGCAGGGCGGTGTCGGCGGTGGGCATTTCGGGGCTTTTCTTGAACAGCATTTGCGGATCCCTCATCGGAAAATGGCTTTGAAGTCCATATGGGGATGCGAGAGGCGCTTGCCGAGGGGGCGAGTGTGTTCTATCAGGCCCGCCTCCCGCCGGATCGACCTCCGGCGGCGCGCAAGACGTGGCGTGAAACGGACAGGTGGCGGAGTGGTCGATCGCGCACGCTTGGAAAGCGTGTGTAGGTGAAAGCCTACCGAGGGTTCGAATCCCTCTCTGTCCGCCACACACCCTGGCTATCTTGTCTCTGCCATCTGACTGTAAGCGACGGGTCCCGGCACCACAGGACGCTGCCACCTTTAAAGTCCTGTGCGGGCAGACTGAGTAGCCTCGAAATATCGCCTAATCGATCGGATTGACACGTCCGATCTCTGCCTGGTCCCGCGATGGAGGACTTGCCTATTCCCTGTTAATTGCATCTTTAAATCTATCACACGCTTCGTCATATATCTCGAAATCCGTATTGACGGGCTTTCCGGACGCAAAACGAGTTCCTTATCAACCTTACGCCGACTTAGCCGGACACTAATACTGGTGGCTATCATCACCACCTTGCGTCGCGTGTCTTCATAAGAGGCTATGGCGTGAAGGCCCGCGTCCGGGGCGAATCGGCATAGGTTGACGAGGCGGACGCGGCGCCGTCGGCGTGTCTTCAGCCGAGCCGGCCCTGAGGTTCAGTTCGTCAGCTGGAAACTCAGTCTCAGGACGCCGGTGATGCCCTTGACGCCCATGCGCATGCAAATGGCCCGCAGGTGGGCGCGGACGGTGTGGATCGACATGTCCATCTTGCGGCCGATGTCCTTGGGGGCCTCGCCCTGGGTCAGGTGGGCAAGGACCGAGAGCTCGGCGCGGGTCAGGCCGAAGATGGCGCGCAACGGCTCCATGCCCTCGACACCCATACAATGGGCGGGCCGCGCCGTCGCGAAGATCCGCCCGGCCGCATCCGGCGCCGTCGCCAGATCTAGCAGGCACCAGGCGTCGTCGCCCGCCCGAAGCAGCAGCCGGCCTTGAGGTTGTCGACCTTCCATCAGGCGCGTCACCAGAGTGTCGAACTCGGCGCGATTACGGTGGGTGGGACAGATGAAGGCGCCGCCTGAGCCGAGCACCCCCGCAGCGATCATGGCTCTGGCCCTAGCGTTGGCGCGAAGCACGCAGCCTTGAGCGTCCAGAACGAACCGGGCGATGGCGTCATGTTCGAACCAGGCGGTGCAGTCCGCATGGGTCAGGGATGCCGGATTTCTAGTCGGCCTGAACGGCGTCAGGCGCTGCGTGAATTTTTCCTCCAAGACCGCCGTCGCGGCAAGGTTGTTCCGCTGCGGCGTCGCCGCCGCCATCTTCTGCTCATACATTCGCGCCACCCAATGTTCGAAGACCGCCAAGACCCGGGATATGGCTGTCGGTCTCAAGTCTGAGATCTAGAAGGGCCGGCCTCTCCAAGCCGTTCGGCCCATCGCGTTAACGTGTTATCAGTTTGATCTTTAGGCCGTAATCGCCGTCATGGGCTAACCATGATGGGGTATGCCCGTGGTCAGTGCGGCGAGATGTCGATGGCGATCACGTCCTGATAACGACCGGCCATCTGACCCTTGACCTCGCCTAGGGTGAACAGCATCGGCAGCGACATGCCGGCGAGGGTGCGCGGGGGATCGACGTCCTTGGTCCACGGCGCCGTCAGATCGACGGCCGCGCCGTCCAGTTCGACGGCGTAGGGTACGCTGGACTCCGTCTCCACATCGCCCTGGCGCCGCATCACGCCCTCATGCTCGGACTTGATCGAGATGACCGACGGCGCATTGGCGCGGACCTGGACGAAGATGCGCCGGGTCAGACCGGTGGCGGCGTCGCCGAAATCCACCACTTCTACGCTGGAGCCGGACCCGAAAGCGCCCGCGGCGCCGGCCAGGTTCAGTTGCGCCCTGGGCGTCGAGACCAGCTGCATGCGCACCGGGATGGGGGCGAGCAGGGCGGTCCCATCGGCGTCCTCGACCAGCAGCTTGAGGTCGCTGGCGTAGGTTCCGGCGTCGGGCACGGCGTCCACGACGATGGCGGCGTCCAACTGGGCCTGACCTGTCGCCTTGCCGGCGAGGGTGTAGTGGAAGACCCCCGGCTCGACGTCGGAGGTCTGAAGCCCGGACGCTTCTCGCGGGCGGAACTGCACCCCCACCCCGCCTAGGGCCAGGCTGGAGACGGCCGCGCCGCCGTCGTCCACGAAGGACAGTCGCAACTCGCAGGCCTCGTCGCCCTGGTTCTTTAGGCCCAGGTCGATAGCGCCGCTGGACGGGCCGATGGCGAAGGGATTGTAGTTGATGACCACCGTGTTGGGGCTCTGGCTCAAGGCTAGGTCGCAAGCTCTCGCGTTCGAGGCCATCAGGGTCAGGAGCGCCGCCAGGGCTAGTGACACAGCGAGCGTCACAGTGTCTGACCAAGTCAGGGCTGGCGTCTTGCGGTTCCCTAGCCCCCTGCGGCTACGGCGGCGGCTGAGACGTGCGGATTTCGCCGACATCGACTGTTCCTTCCACTTTCTCGGGAATGATGAATTCGCCTACCACCGCGCCCTGGATCAGCAGGCGATAGCGACCGGGGGCCAGGCCGTCGGCGACGAATCGTCCCGAGCGGTTGGTGAAGAAGGGCTTGCCCTCCGCATCGGCTGGGGCGTCCACCGCCTGGATGACGCCGCCAGCCAGGGCGACCGGCCCGCTGGCGGACATCAGGACGCCGCGCGCGGTGCGCGACGCCTCGCTGCCCACGACGACGCGATAGCCGTTGCCGAAGCCGGGGAAGATGTTGATGACGCCGCTGCCCAGATCATAGCCCTGCGGCAGGGGATCGGCCTCGATCTCGTAGCGATTGACGCCGTAACCGCGATCCAGGCCCACCAGCGCCGGACCCAGCCATCCGCTGTGCGCGACCGTATAGCCGCTGGAGTCCGTCAGGTTGATGCGTGAGCGCGACAGAGTCGGGTGGGGCGTTGCGATGACGAAACCTTCGCGGGCCGAACGCCCCACGCCGAACGCGCCGTCGGCATAGCCGATCATCGTCGACAGCCGCCACAGCGATTCCTGGCGGGTCGCGCCGCCCGGTTCCGACGACACGAGCCGGTTGGACACAAGCTCGGCGTCGAACCGATTGTTGATGTAGCGCAGGTCGGCCGTGACCGCCTGGTTGCTGCGATCCCGAGACAGCCGCACATCGCCGCTCAGGTCGTTGAGACGACCGGACGAGGCGCGCGACAAGCCCACCTCGCGGAAATCCTTGTCGCTGTCGTAGCGTGCAATGCTGCTCCAGCGTCCGCCAAAGCGCGATGTCAGCGTCAGGCCGAAGCGATCCTCGTCGCGACCGTCGTCCGTCGATCCGCGCTGCCAGGTCAGATTGACCGCGAACCGGCGAAAGGTGCGCCCCAGGCCCAGGCTGTAATCGGTGCGGTCCTTGCGGTCGCGACCCTTCACGAAGGCGGCGCCGCCGCTGATCGAATAGTCGCGAAAACGCACCAGCAGCCGCGCGGCGGCGCGCCATTTCTCGTTGTTGAAGGCGGACGGGTCGAAGGCGCTCTGAAAGTAGCGGCTGGTCGCCTGGGCCGACGCCACCAGGCGCGCATCGGCGTTCTTGCCCAGCGCGCTTTCGAAAAGGTAGTCGACCGAGGCGACATAGCCGTTGGTGCCGGTGTCGCCATTGTGGCTGGCGGCGCCGCTGAGCTGGACCAAGCCGAGCTTCGATCCCCATGTCGCCATCGCGCCGGCCTGGCCCTTGCGGTCGGCGATCTGGGCGTTGGCGCCGACCGTCAGGACGTCGGACAGGCCCTTGCGGACAAAGCCGCTGGTAGCCAGCGTAGAGCCGTACTGAAGATTTCCGCCTTCTTCCAGCACCCCCGCCGACACGCCGAAGTCCACCACGCCCCGATCCAGAAGGCCGGCGCCGCCGAACAGGTCGAACACGGCGATCTCGCGCTGCCCGTTGTCGTCCTCGACCAGCAAGCGAACCGTATTGGCCCCCTGCGCGAAAGGAAAATCGCCGATGGAATAGGGGCCGGCGTCCAGGCGGATCCGCTCCACCACCACGCCGTTGACCTCGACGACGACCAGGGCCGGGCGGTCGAGAATGAACTGGCGACGGCCTGCAGGGCGCACGTTCTGGAACGGACGGATCGTGGAATAGGCCCGTGCGGCCGACACGCCCAGAAACCGCTGCGAGCCCTGGAAACTGTCGATAGGGGGCGCGAACTCGCCGGCGGTCAGACGCACGGCGGATTTGAAGATGTCCTTGGTCAGGCGGATCTCGCGCCGCTGCCAGCGGCCTTGGTCGTTGCTGCCGTCATAATCGATGCCGGTGGTCAGGGTGACGCCGTCGAAGCCGCCGAAGTTGGCGAACATGTCGATCCCGCCCTGAAGCGGCGAAAACTGACTTTCGGTATGGGAATAGAGCTGGGCCAGGGCGATGTTCGCGCCGGCCGAGAAGTTGGCCGGCTGATCGAAGGCGGCCGGGTCGATCACCGGGTTCTGGGAGAAGCCGACATCGCGCCGCGCCCGGCTTTCGGGCGTGGATGTCGCGATGAATGTCAGGGAAAGGGGATCGAAGGTCAGGGAGAAGCCGTCGCTGGACAGGTCCGCCATATTGACCTTCGTCTGGGTCGCGATCCGGCCTGACAGGGTCGTGAGGAGATCAGACCCGACCTGGGGCCGCAACAGGTCGAGCAGGGCTCTCGCGTCCACCAGCCCCTGGCCCTGGCTATCGACCGCGCCGCTGATGTCGCCCAGATATTTGCCGTCCAGGGTCAGCGGCCCCTGGATCGGCGTGAAGACCGATGACGGCCTGACCGCGGGAGACTGGTCCTGGGCGGGGGGCGCTGCGGATGGGGGTGGACCTGGGGCTGAAGGCGGGGCGTCCGCAGCCCCGCCGGAGCTGTCTTCTCGATCGATCGCGACGACGACGGAATAGTCATGGGGCGCCGTGCGCATGACCTCGTCGGTCAACTGGATCGGCCCGGCGTGCGCCACGGTGGCTAGGCCGCCGCCCATGCAGGCGAAGGCGCCGATGCGGCGGAATGCGGTTCGCGCGCCGGACCGCCCGCCCTTAGAGGACTTGCGGGCCATCGCCCGCCCTCACAGCAGCACGATGGAAGCGGTGAGGTCGCCGGATGCCGAGGCGGCGAGGGCCGCCGGTATCTTCACCTGACGCGTAGCGCCGCCGGCGATCACGCTGACCTGGCCGACATCGACGTCGGCGGCCGGCACTTCGTGCGACTGTCCGTCTGCGGTCTTCAGGATGATCCTGGACTCCCGGATATAGGCGAAGCCAGTGCCCGAGTTGCGGGCGGTCAAAACGACGTCGCCGTTCGCCGCGCGCGACACCGTCGTCACCTCGATTTCAGCCCGCGCCCGTGGCGGGGCCACGAAGACGTAGGTGTTGATGGTGAAGGCGACCTGGACATCGGCCCCGGCTCCGCCTTCGGTGGGAGTCGTTTGCATGTTGATCGGCAGCTGAGCCGCCCGGACCAGATACATCCGTCCTTCCTCGGCGGCGTCGCCGGTATAGCGGACTTGGATCACCTGTTCGCGATTGGGCGGGATGACGGACTGGACGGGAAAGACCAGGATGTCCTTGTCCTCTTCGACCAAGGAACGGGCGCCGGTTTCGTCCACCTGCATGCGGTAGGTTTCGATCTCGACGGTCGCCGGGGTCGCGCTGTCGTTCCTGACGGTCATCCGATAGCTGGATCCGCCGCCGGACGGCGTGATCTTGGACACCATGGGCGAGACGTCCATGGCCTTGGCCGGCGTCGTAGTTCCCGTCATCAGGACTGTCGTCAGGGCCGTTGCGGCCATCAGGGTAGCGAATTCACGACGTGTCATTGGTTGCCCCCGTGTTCTGTAGAAATCCCTCAAGAAGAAGCAGGGGGCCGACCGAAGTCGGCCCCCTTTTTCGCTGCAATCAGGCGGGATCGAGCGAGAAGTTGAAGATTTCCGTGTAGGTGCCGGCCGGAGCCGATGCGGCGCCTGGACCCGAGGGAGAGGCGGCGCAACCCGAGGAGCCGGGGTTGGTCGGATCGCCCTGCGTTCCGCCCACACCGCTGCCGCCGGGGACGTTGTAGCAGAGGTTCAGGAACAGATCGCCGTAGACGCCGTCAGCCAGCTTCTGGCTGTAACCGCCCGAGTTGGTGATCATCGCCGGCTCGCCGGGATAGGTGTCATTGGCGGCGAAGCCCAGGCTGGGGATTTCCGGCACGGACAGATCCCAGTCGTAGTTGATCAGCTTGCCGGCAGAAGACTTGAAGTCGCCGTTGGTGGCGCTTGAGGTCAGCTTTGCGCCGGTCGCCGAATTGCACGACATACGCAATGTGGTGACCTTTTGACGTGCGCCGTTGGCGACCGCGACGTTACCGCCCGCAACATTGGCCAGGCCGATGCCACAGAAGTTGGTCACGGTGGTCGAGACACTCACGTTGGTCTGAGCGCTCGACACGGCCGGCATCGCCAGCAAGGCCGCGGCAGCAGTCGCCGCCGCAATAAGATAGGTCCGCATAATATTCCTCCAGCTTTTCAATATTGTTGCCCGCCCAACGAGATCGGCAGGGGCCACAATGTCGTGGCGTCTTTATCTATTCACGGCTGGAGCCCGTCCTGCATCGTCAAAGAAACTACCGATTATTGTCTAGTTAATTTTCGTATCGTTGTTGCGAGAAGGAATGCACAAACGAAGCCGCTCCATGATCTCTACGGAAAAGGAGGGCGCCGGTCTTCTAGACCGGAGCGGATTGCGTCGTATTCGCAGGCGTCAACCTCTCCCCAAACTCGGGTATGTCAATTCTCCGTGCGGTTGGATACGACAGCGGGGTGAACTGTGCCCGTTGAATGCTCGACCGTCGGAATGGCTGTTCACGGTTCGAGCGTAGAGGCCCAGGCATAAGGGAGGGCTGGGATGATCGTGGGCGTAACGGGTTTTCTCGCCGTGGGAAGCGACGTCGGTGATTTCGACGCACGCCAGGGCGACCTCAATTTTTACGACGATGAAGAGATCATCCCGCCCTGGTCTCGCGCCATTGCTGCCTGGGTGAACATCGACCCCCGCGCCAGGATGCTGCTGTCGCGTTCAGGACGCATCGGCTGGGCCAACGACGCCGCCTTTCGCATGCTGCGAGACGCCGGCGTGTTCAGGGTGGTGGACGATCACCTTGTGTCCGACAGCGGAGCGACGGCGGCGGCGCTCGCGCGTCTTCTTCAGGAGGCCGCGCCAGGCGCAGCGACCTATGCCGTAACCGCCATGGACGCCGATCGGCAATGGCTTCTACGGTGTCAGCAACTGATACCGGGCGACGACGACAGCATCGGGTTCGCCGCGCACAGAATGGCGGATCGCATCTGTTACGAAGCGATGCTTCAGATTCATCATCTCACACCCAGCGAAAAGCAGATCGTGACGATGATGCTGGCGGGGATGGAAACAGGGCGTATTGCGCAGAAACAGGACATCTCCATCGAGACGCTGCGCACCCATATCAAGCACGCCTATCGCAAGCTGGATGTCACCAGCCGCGGCGAACTGTTCGCCAAGGCCGTGGATTTCGCGGGCCTCTAGGCATTGAGGGGAAGCGTATTTGGACGCGTGATCCGTTCCGCGTCTAGGCTCCATAATGCGTCAAGCCGCCGGACCTTGCGCGCCTAGCGGCCGAACGCATTGTCTTGGCCGATCAGAAATCGGCGGGGCGCGCTGGCTATATGGCCCAGACCGCCGAGTTGCCTGACGGAGGCGGGAAACTAGGTGCTGATGGATCTGATCGAGGCTCTGCGCCGGTCGATTGCAACATTGCAACATTGCGGCCTTCGGCGAGGCTTTCGAAAAAACGTGACCATCGGAGCCGCGCTGGCCAGCCGCACAACGCCGGGATGGGGAATGTCGCCTTTTTGACCTCAAGGCCGAGTCTGCTCTTGGCGCATGACGGACGCTCCGGAGCAGGAGAGGGCAGAGCGCTATTGCGCCTAAGCGCCATTCGCTGAAATAGCGTTGTCAGCTTAAGTCGGCGGGCCACAACTTGGTCAGGCCACCGCACCTCAGGAGGTAGCCACTGCCCAAGCCCCACCAGCCCCCGCGCGAAAGCGACGAAGGTTCATGCGGCTGATGAGATGTCGTTGGACGTAGAAGGTGTTGTAGATCGCAGCGTGGGTGGTGAGAAAGCGCTGGGCTGACGCCTGGGATTTGAAGAGCTGCTGCTGTCGCTCCCGCCGGCGTATCGGCAGGTGCGAGTTCTCGGCTCGATTGTTTTCTCGCAGTCGGCCAGGCGAATGCAGGTGCCGCAGGCCAAGTTGGCCCAGCGCCGACTGGTAAGACCCGAGGCCATCGGTCACGATCTTCTCTGGCTCGACAGGCTGATTTCGGAGGAGACGTCGAAGCAGCCTCAGTGCCGCGTCGGTGTCCCGCCGTCGCTGGACGACAACGTCCAGCACCTCGCCTTCATCATCAACCGCCCGCCACAGAAACATGCGCTTTCCACCGATCGAGCAAACGACTTCGTCGAGATGCCAGCGGGGAGACGGGGAGGGGCGAAGCTTCTTCAGCCGCCGTGCGATCTGAGGTCCAAACTTGATCGTCCAGCAGCGGATCGTCTCGTAGCTCACATCGATTCCGCGCG
Source organism: Brevundimonas sp. TWP2-1 (assembly GCF_049897645.1). NCBI lineage: Bacteria > Pseudomonadati > Pseudomonadota > Alphaproteobacteria > Caulobacterales > Caulobacteraceae > Brevundimonas > Brevundimonas sp. TWP2-1. Next base: position 1,412,410 of record NZ_JAFCWR010000001.1, on the reverse strand, counting down.
CGGTCATCAGCTCTTCAACGTCACGAAGGCTGAGGCTGAAGCGAAAGTAGAGCCACACAGCCTGACGGATCACCGCCGCTGGGAAGCGATGGCGCTTAAACGATAGCGGCTTCACGAAATGCGATCTCCGATCAGACCGTTAGGCGGTCTGAAGTGGAGACAAGTTAGCGTTAGACTGACAGCACCGATCGGTGGTCTGGCGACCTAAGCAGAGCGTGCGAAAGTTGACTTCGCAACACCGGCGCGCGTCGGATCGAAGGCTGGCGGCGATGATTGGATAAGGCTCAAGCCGCCAAGGCTGCGGCGGGAGAGGGCAGCCATTCCAGCCAGTCGCCGTAGGGATGGCAATGGGCGAGGACGCGGGTTTCTCCAGTCGGCCAAACGGTGAGGCGCAATTCCACCTGGCGGCGGTCGGGGGTCCACTCGAAGCTGATCCAGAGGAGAGGATGGGCAGCGTCCGCACGTCCGCCGGCGGCCGACAGCAGCGAAGAAATTTCGTGTCGGTCGTCGTCACTCAGATACTGCAGCACCATTGTGTGCATGACGACGCGACATCGTCCTTCAGCCTGGGGCTCCGCCAAGCGATCGGCCAGCCAGGTCGTCGCATGCCCCTGATCAATGCGCGGGGGATGGGCTGCGGCGATACGCAGGGCGTGTTCCAGGCGCTGGCCCCGCGCCGGTTGGTCGGCCCAAGCGAACGCCAACAATCGCTCACGGTGGATTGGATTGCCGGCATGGAGGGGATGGAGATCGACACCGCGCGCCGCCACGATCGAGATCGGGTTGCGGGCCGGTGACGCGCCGCGCCACAGAGGCTCGATCTTGACCTCAGAGAAAGCGTCTCCAGCCCTGACCGGCCCCAAGGAATAGCTGTAGCGATCCAGATTCAGGTTAAGGCCGCAGCTGGACCCGAGCTCAAGCAGTTCGAACGGCATCGCATGCTCAAGCGGCGCAGCCATCAGTGCAGCCATGAGCGCGGCGGCCCGCGCCACCTCATTGGTTTGCGGCGGTTGAAGCATCCAATCGGCAATGTATCGGTCGTTCTGGGCGAAAGCCTCTGCGACGGCGCCGTCGAAGTCTTGATGTTCACGACGATACAGACTGGCAAGAGATTGCGATCGGCCTGCGCGCGCCAGAGCGTGCAAGGCGCCGTTGAGCCGCAGGGCCAGAGCTGCGGCGGTCTGATCGCCCTGCCAATCCCGTATCCTTGCGGCCGTGGCGGGCGCGCGAAACAGCTGTCTGCCAGCCGAGTCAAGAACCTCGGCGATGAAGGGGGACCCCATGGCGCGGCAACGCTCGGCCTGGCGCAGGAGCTCGTCGTTAAAGGGGTCGGCGACGGGGCAAGTCATCCAGTCACCAATCGCATCATTACGCATTCCGAATAAAACGAACTGTCACCAGTAGACTTCCGGCGCGAAACTGATTTCGCCCTGAAGTTGTGGGTCGGCGTTGTTTGAACCGCCCACCGTCAGTGTGACTTACCTATGATCACATGGTTTAACGACGGATGAATTATACGCGTCTGAAGCGGCCTTGGCATGCGAATTTCAACGTTCCAGGTTTAACTATCTTTTTAACCGTTGCGCTCTAAGGAGGTCTAGTCACCTGAAAAGCAGGGTGTTTTGACTGGCTCGGACATTATTTGGGTCATGGGGGTGGTGTCGGCTGAGTAATCGGCCTGCCTCATAGTCGTAAGTATAAGTGCGTAAAAGGGGCGGGCTCATGATGTCTAAGATGCGAATTCCGAGAAAGCTCCGGCTTTCTTTCATTCTGATCTGCGTTTCGGCGGCGATCATGATGGCGGTCTTCTTCGCGACGATCATGATGATCCGCTCGTCCATCGAGAGCAACAATCTCAGCCGCACGATCGAAGCCCAGGCGATGTCGCTGGAAACCGCGATCTTGCGTCAAAACAGTCAGTTCCGGGGTTTTCTGGTCACGGGCGACGAGACCTATCTGAAATCCTACTTCGAAGGGCGCGACGAGTTCGACAAGGTCGTCGTCGAGCTGCAGGGGCAGCTTGCAGGCGCTGAAAAGCAGGCGCTGCTCGAAAAATCGCGCCTGGCCACCTTGGCCTGGAGAGCCGATTGGGGTGATCGCATCATCGCCGAAGTTCGGGCGGGCAAGCGCGAGCAGGCCCAGCAAGAAGTCCGTGACGCCGGCAAAAAGGTGCTGGTCAGCGACGCCGTCCTGCCTCTGCGCGATCTGCGTGAGGCGGAAGCCGCCGTCACCGAGGCGAATCTGAAGCGTCAGGAAGCCGCGATCGTCACGGCGATCATCGCATTGATCGTCGGCGGCATCGCCCTGATCACGATCGCCATGGTCCTGTCGGCCATGCTCAGCCGCATGATCGCGCGCCCCATCACGGTCCTGACCGAGGCCATGGGGCAACTGGCCAAGGGCGACAACGACATCGTCGTGGACGCCAGCCATGCCGACGAACTGGGGGATATGGCGCGCGCCGTCCTGGTGTTCCGCGACACGGCGCTGGCCAAGGCTGATGCCGAACGGGCCAAGGCGGCCGCCGACCTGGCTAAGGACGCCGCCGAACGCGAGAAGATGGTCGCCGACACCGCGCAACGTCACGTCGTGGAGGAGTTGGACACGGCCCTGGAAGCTCTGGCCGCCGGCGATCTGACCCACACCATTCGCACACCGTTCGCTCCGGAGTACGAGCGTCTGCGCACGGCCTTCAACGTGGCGGTGCAGGGTCTGGAAGAGAGCTTGGCCAGCGTGGCTGGGTCGGCGCAAAGCGTTCGACTGGGCGCCACGCAAATCTGCTCGGCCTCCGAAACCCTGTCGCTGAGAACCGAACAGCAGGCGTCCAGCCTTCAGCAGACGACCACCGCGACCAATCACGTCACCGACATGGTCGGGGACACGGCGCGCAGCGCGGCCAATGCCCGCAACGCCATCACCCTGGCCAATGGCGACGCCGCGGACGGCCGAGTGATCGTTGAGGAAGCGATCGTCGCGATGGACGCCATCAAGGCCGGATCGCAGGAGATCGGCGAGATCATCAACATGATCGACGCCATCGCCTTGCAGACCAATCTGCTGGCCTTGAACGCAGGCGTCGAGGCCGCGCGGGCGGGCGATGCCGGACGCGGGTTCGCCGTCGTCGCCGGCGAGGTGCGCGAACTGGCCAAGCGCACCGTCGACGCCGCCAAGGACATCAAGCAACTGATTAGCCGGTCGTCGGAGGAAGTTAAACTGGGCGTCGATCGCGTCGGCGAAACCAGCGAGATGCTGGCGCGGGTCGTGTCCAAGATCGGCGACGCCAACACTCTGATCGTGGACATCGCGCACGGGGCGCAGGTTCAGTCCGAGAACCTGAAGCAGGTCAACAGCGCCGTCGGCAGCATGGACCGCATGACCCAGCAGAACGCCGCCATGGCGGAAGAGGCGACCGCCGCCGCGCGCATACTGGCGACCGAAGCCGACGAACTGGCGACCCTAGTTTCGAGGTTCAGGCTGAATGCGGCGACCTCTGGGTCGCTGTCCGCCGCGCCGGCGCCACGCCGAGACATTGTGTCCGCCCCCAGGCCGGCGCCCAAGGCCATCCGCACGGTCGGTGCGCTCGCCCTGTCGAGCGAGGCCGCCGATGACGACTGGAACGAGTTCTAAGATATCGATCCAGTTGATTGTAGAAGAAACCGGCGTAGCAATCCGAGCTTTGTAAGCGCCGTTATGTCAGTATTAATCCGTAGTCTGGCATTATAAATCATCAAACACATCCGTGTTTTATTGATGAGAGCCATGCAAGAAACTGCATGGAAGAATTTCCGAACGAAAATCAGTTGTCCAGTCGTCACACTGCAAGACAACGCCTTGGAGGCTTCCTTGAAATCCCTGTACTTCACGGCCGCGATCGCGCCGCTTATCCTCGCCATGCCTGCCTACGCGCAGACGCAGCCCGCGCCCCAGCGTCAGACCGCCTGGGAGGCCAGCCGGACGCGGGCCAATGACGACGTGATCGTGACGGGCGTGGCCAAGGCGCGCGACAGGCTGGACAGCGCGACCTCGACCAGCTCGATCAATGACGTCGAGATCGCCAAGATCGGCGCCTATTCGGTCAATGACCTGTTTCGCACCATTCCGGGCATTCGCGCCGAGGCCAGCACGGGCGAGGTCAACGGTAACTACACGATCCGCGGCCTGCCCATGGTCAGCACCGGCTCCAAATATCTGCAGTTCCAGGAGGACGGTTTGCCGGTCCTGGAGTTCGGCGACATCCTGGCGCTGACGCCCGACTACTTTCTGCGTTACGATTTCAACGTCGGACAGATCGAGTCGATCCGCGGCGGGTCGTCCTCGACCTTCGCCTCCAACGCGCCGGGCGGCGTGATCAACCTGATCTCGCAGACGGGTGAAATCGAAGGCGGCTCGCTCCAGGTCTCTTCTGGGCTGGATTACGACACCTACCGCGGCGACTTCAGCTATGGCGGCCACCTGAGCGACACCGTGCGCTTCCATGTCGGCGGCTTCTACCGCGAGGGCGAAGGCCCGCGTGACGCGGGTTTCACGGGCAACAAGGGCGGCCAGATCAAGGCCAATATCACCAAGACCTTCGACGGCGGCTTCGTGCGTCTGTACGGCAAGATTCTGGACGACACCGTCGTCGCCTATGGCCCGACGCCGTTGCTGGTTTCGGGAACTAACGACGATCCCAACTACAGCGACGTGCCCAACTTCTCGATGACGCGCGACACCCTGACGTCGCGCAACACCACGGTCTTCCCGCTGCTGGACGGCGACAACAACCTGAAGCGGGTCGATCTGCAGGACGGCAATCAGGTTCAGGTCCGCGCGCTGGGCTTCCAGACCCGCTTTAACCTGCACGGCTGGACCATCTCCGAACATATGCGTTACGCGCAACAGTCGGGCGATCAGTCCTTCAACTATCCGCTGGCCGTGGTGCCGGCGGCCCAGGCGCCCCTGGCGTTCGGCCGTCGTCCTGGAACCCTGGCCTATGCGACGGGACCGCGCGCCGGTCAGGCGATCACCAGCCCGACGACCCTGAACGGCAACGGCCTGCTGGCCTATTCGACCTTGGTCCACACCGACATCGACAGCCTGGACAACTTCACCAACGACCTGCGCGCCAACCGCGTCTGGAAGATCGGCGGCGGCGACCTGACGACCACCTTGGGCGTCTATTCGGCCCAGCAGGATCTGAAGTTCGATCGCCAGTACATCCCCTTCCTTCAGGACGTCGTGGGGGGCGGAAACTCGGCCCTGGTCGATATCTTCAATACGAACGGCACGCCCCGCACCCAGGACGGGGTGGTCAACTTCTTCGGTCCTTCGGGCGCCGGGTCCAACTCGCGCACGGACGTGACCTACAAGGTGCTGGCGCCCTACGCCTCGCTGAACTACCGGCTGGGCAAGCTGGCGCTGGGCGGATCAATCCGCTTCGACAGCGGCGACGTCAACGGCCGCACCGTGGCCAATAGCCTGACCGACGTGCGCACGATCGACGTGGACAACGACGGCGTCATTTCGGAAGCCGAGCGCACCTTCGCCTTCGCCCCCGCGGCCAGCGCCACGCCGGTCGACTACGACTACGACTATGTTTCGTATTCCGTCAGCGCGAACTATCGCGTCTCGGACAGCTTCTCGACGTTCGCCCGCTACAGTGAGGGCGCACGCGCGGCGGCGGACAAGATCCTGCGTTCGCCGGCCATCAGCTCCATCGACGGCGACCTGCTGCAGGCGGACGCGGCCTACGATCCGGTGAATCAGGCCGAAGTCGGCATGAAGTATCGCGCCAACGGCCTGTTCGCCAACGTCACGGGCTTCTGGGCCGAGGTGAGCGAAACCAATCAGCAGATCCGTGCGGATGCCGGCGGCGTCACCCGTCTGGTGCTGGTCCAGCGCAGCTACGAGGCCAAGGGCGCCGAGTTCGAAGCCGGCGTGCGTCGTGGTCCGTTCAGCCTGACCGGCAGCGCCACCGTCACCAGCGCCGAGATCACCAAGGCCGAGGATGCGGCCCTGGTCGGCAACTCGCCGCGTCGTCAGGCCGACCTGATCTTCCAGGTCATGCCCCAGTACGAGACGGACCTGTTCACCGTCGGCGCCAGCGTCGTCGGCACGACCGACAGCTATACCCAGGATGCCAACCTGCTGAAGATGCCGGGCTACGCCACGGTCAACGCCTTCGTCCAGGTGCGCCCCATCGACCGCGTCGTGCTGTCGGTGACCGCCAACAACCTGTTCGACGAAACCGCACTGACGGAAGTGTCGGCCGACGCGCTTCCCGCCAGCGGCGTCGTGCTGGCCCAGGCTCTGCCTGGCCGCACCGTCACGGCGGCCGTTCGCTTCTACTTCTGATCCAATGCAGGCTTCCGGGCGTCTTGCCCGGAAGCCTGCGACGGCGCCGATCAGAACGACCTGCGCTCAGGTTGAACGTCGCGGGATGCAGCTTGCCTGACCGGACCAAATCTCAAGCTGCCGCCGCCAAGCTGTTTCGGCCCGCGCGCGAAAGCATCGGAGGGTTGGTCGGCTGATGAGGCGTCTCCGGGTGTTGGAACTGCTGCTGTGCTTTCATCGTCGGTTTTGAAGGCAATCATCAAAGTCTGTCTGACGGCCAATATTTCGCCAAAGCCGCGATGGCTTCGGGCGTCCTGCTGTCGTCAGCGCTGTCAGATTAAGCGCTGTGGGCCGAAACTTGCGCGAACTGGCGAAATTTATGCGACAGCGACCGCCCAGGCCGCATCCCGGCCACCCGTCCAAAAGCCCATCTTCTTGGAGGCCGCGATCTTGTCGCGGATGCGCTCACCGGTGAAGGTCGAGCCATAGTAGCGGAAATGAACAAGAACGCGGGTGTCAGACTGGGCAGGATACGTCCGCGCCTTTGAACTGGAACCTCTTATGACAGAGCAAAACCAGCCTGCACCCGCAAACGCGGCCAGCGCGCCGGGCGTAAGCAGCGGCTTGATCTTCGCCATGGCCGTCGCCGCAGGGCTGGCCGTCGCCAACATCTATTACAATCAGCCGATGCTGGGGCTGATGGAGCGCGATCTGCCTGGCGAGGCGACGCGGTTCGTGCCTACGGTCACTCAACTGGGGTATGCGCTGGGTCTGTTCCTTCTGCTGCCGCTGGGCGATCTGATCGAGCGCAAAAGGCTGATCGTCGGGCAGTTCGTGGTGCTGGCTCTTGCGCTGGCGGCGACGGCGGCGGCGCCCGGCGCGGCCCTGGTCATCGTCGCGTCGCTGGTGGTCGGGGTGACGGCGACCGTCGCGCAGCAGATCGTGCCGTTTGCGGCCCACCTTTCGTCGCCGGCGAAGCGGGGCGCGACGGTCGGAACGGTCATGTCAGGCGTCCTGTGCGGCATCCTTCTCAGCCGGACATTGGCGGGCTTTGTCGGCGCCCACTTCGGCTGGCGCGAGATGTTCTGGCTGGGTGCGCCGCTGGCCCTGATCGCCGGCGGATTGATGTTCGCGGTCCTGCCGACAAGCCGGCCCGATAGCCGACTGTCCTATCCCGCCCTGCTGCGCACGTTGATCGATCTGTGGCGAGAGTTCCCGGCCCTGAGGCTTGCCGCCCTGACCCAGGCGCTGCTGTTCGGCGCTTTTGCGGCCTTCTGGACCATACTGGCGTTGCGGTTGCAGGAGCCGCGCTTTGGCTTGGGTTCCGATGTCGCGGGACTTTTCGGTGTGGTCGGGGCGGTCGGGATCATCGCCGCGCCCCTCGCAGGCCGGGTCGCGGACAGGCGCGGGCCGCACGAGGTGATCGCCCTGGGGGCGCTTCTGACCCTGGCGTCCTGGATCATCTTCGGCGCCTGGACCTCGATCGCCGGTCTGGTCGTCGGGGTCATACTGCTGGACTTCGCCGTGCAAAGCGCCCTCGTGTCGAACCAGCACGTCGTCTACGCCTTGCGGCCGGAGGCGCGCAGCCGGATCAACACCCTGTTCATGGGTTCCATGTTCCTGGGCGGCGCGGCGGGTTCAGCAATCGCCACGGTCGCCTGGTCGCGGTTCGGCTGGACCGGCGTGGTCATGCTCGGCGCCGGTGCGGCGACGATGGCTGTCGCGCTTCAGGCCCGTAGCCTGATGTCGAGGCTTTGAGCCGCCGACCCGACCTGGCCCTTGGTCGAGCGTCCACCGGATTGATCTGACGGCCCAGCTTCCGTAGGCAGGTGGGGAATGGATCATCCGGAGAGGGGCGATTGACCGGAACTGAGCTCGAAACGCCGGTCGTGATCGTGATCGACGACGATCCGATGGTGCGCCGCGCCTTGGATTCGCTGTTCCGGTCCATCGGCCTGGCGACCACCCTCTATGAATCCGCGACGGCATTTCTGGCGGATCAGCCTTCCAGCCGCGTCAGTTGCATCATCACCGATGTCAGGATGCCCGGTGTGAGCGGTCTGGACTTTCAGAAGGCGTTGACGGCGCAGGGCGTCACGACGCCGGTCATCGTCATAACCGGCCATGGCGACGTGCCGATGTCCGTGGGGGCGATGAAGGCCGGGGCGGTGGACTTCCTGACCAAGCCCTTCCGGGATCAGGATCTGATCGATGCGGTCAACGAGGCCCTGGACCGCGACCGGCGAACGCGCGAACGCGCCGGGGACGTCGCCGGCGTCGAGGCGCGCTATGCACAACTGACGCCGCGTGAGCGGCAGGTGATGGACCTGGTCGTCGGCGGCTTGATGAACAAGCAGGCGGCGGCTGAGCTGGGTCTCAGCGAGGTCACCGTCAAACTGCACCGATCCAGCCTGATGCGGAAGATGCAGGTCCACACGGTCGCGGATCTCGTGCGGCTGTCCCAAGACCTGACGCCCAAGGCCCGCGCCTGACCGTCAATCGGCGAGGACAGGCAAGGCGATCGACAGCCTGGCGCCGGCGCCCGGTTCGGAGATGATGGCGATGGTACCGTCGTGCGCATCCACGGTCGAACGGCAGATCGCCAGGCCCAGGCCCATTCCCTCGGCCTTGGTGGTGTAGAAGGCGTCGAAGGCACGCTGGGCGCTGTCGGCGTCGAACCCTGGGCCATTGTCGATGATGTCGATGACGGCCTGGCCGTCGTGCAAACGGGTTCGCACAGCGATGGTCGGATCGGGTGTTTCGGCCGCGGTCATGGCCTGGGCCGCATTCATCAACAGATTGACCACGACCTGTTGCAGCAGAACGCGATCCGCCTGGATGACAGCGTCAGCGGCGGCCAGCTGCGCGCTGATCGTAATGCCCATGCGGCGGAGATCGTGATGGACCAGGCTCAGCGCCTCGGTCGTCAGCATGTCCACGGCGACCCGTTCGGTCTCGGGCCGGTTGCGGCTGACCAGTTTGCGCACCCGCTTCACCACGCCGGTGGCGTGGCGGGTGGCGTGCAGGACATCGGCCAGAGCCTCGCGCGTCTCGTCCAGATTGGGCGGGGACCGGTCCATCCAGCGCAGCGCGGCCTCGGACGAGGTCATGATAGCCGCCAGAGGCTGGTTCACCTCATGCGCGATGGAGGCCGACAGCTCTCCCATGGCGGCGGCGCGCAGGGCCTGGTCAGCGTCCTGTTTGGCGAGGTCGAAGGCGAGCTGAAGTCGACGACGTTCGGCGATGTTCAGGATGACCGCCTGGACCCGATCCGTCTCGCCGCCCGGCGGCGGGAAGGTGATGGCGACGATGATCGGTATGGCCCGACCGTTCCGGTCCAGCACTTCGGTCTCTGCCTGATAGTAGCTGTGTCCCTCGTCGAAGGCGACCAGGAAGTCGATGAAGCTGCCGCCCGTCGGGGGCAGGATTTCCGCCAGCGTCTGGAAGAAGTCCTCCTTGCGTTCGACGCCCAGCAGCCTCAGCGCCGTGTCGTTGGCGTCGGTGATCGGGATCATCTGCTGGGTTTCGCGAACGAACTCGGGGCGCTGCATCAGATAGCCGCGCAGATCCTCCACCCCCGTCTCGCGGAGCCGCCGCAGGGCCGTCCTCAGTGGGGCGAGATCGTGCTCCCAGATGCCGACGGCCAGGGTGTTGAAGATGTTGCGATAGCGCGCTTCGCTGACCCGCAAGGCTGCCGCCTGGCTTAGCAGCGTCTGACGGTCCCGCAGGGTCCTGACGACCAGAAGGCCGGTGATGCTGATGGCGGCGATGCTGACGCAAAACCGCAGCAGGGTCGCGAATTCCGGGTTGGGGCCATGGTCGTACAGCAGGCTGAAGGTCGCCAGCCCGATCATTCCCGCAAACAGGAACTGGATCTTTCGGACCGACAGGAACTCGCCCAGCATCAGCAGAGGCACGACGTAGAAGACGGCGACGGCGCTGATCAGGGGCGTGAAGGTGTCCAGCAGGAAGATGGCCAGGATCAGCGGCGGGCTGATCCACAGCCGCAGGCGGCGCAGCGCCTTGGAGGCAGGCCAGGGTCGCGCCTGATCCGGTCGGACTGACATCACGCTGCTACTCCCCTGCTTGCCGCCCACGCTTACGGCAGGGAGCGGCGCAGCGGCAACGAAAGGATGAGGCGGCCGATCCGATGTCCGCGTTTCCATCCAAATTGCAGAGGGCGCGAGCAATAGGTTACCGACACGCAGGCCTAGGGTGCAGTCAACGAACAAGCCCCGAAAGGATCGCGACATGGATGACCAAGCCCTCAAGACCCGCCGTCTGGCGCCGCTTCGGACCCCGACGGGTCTGACGACCGAAGCGACCCAGGACATCGGCGGCGCGCTGAACGCCCTGCTGGCAGATGTCTTCGCCCTCTATCTGAAGACCAAAAACTTTCATTGGCACATGTCCGGTCCGCACTTCCGCGACTATCATCTGATGCTGGACGATCAGGGCGACCAGATCATCGCCATGACCGATCCCATCGCCGAACGCGCGCGCAAGATCGGCGGAACGACCCTGCGCTCCATCGGTCAGATCAAGACGCTGCAGCGGGTGCTGGACAATGACGCCGACTACGTCAGTCCCGAGGACATGCTGGCCGAGTTGCGCGACGACAACGCCGACCTGGCCCAGCGCATGCGCGCCGCCCACACCGTCACCAGCGATCTGGGCGACGTGGCGACCACCAGCCTGCTGGAGAACTGGATCGACGAGACCGAACGCCGCGTCTGGTTCCTTTTCGAGATCAGCCGTCGCGGAAACGTCTGATCACCCTGACTGGCTCGCCTTTGGCGGTCGCCGAGTATCGCAAAAATGCAGTCGCCCCCTCTGGTCGCAGTCGTCGACGACGACAGCATGGTTCGTTCCAGTCTGACACGACTGCTGCGATCCATGGGGCTTCAGGCGCGCGCGTTCGACTCCGCCGAGGCCTTTCTGGCGGGTTCGAACGAAGCGGTCGATTGCGTGATCTCCGACATGCAGATGCCCGGGATGAGCGGCCTGGCGCTGCAGCGGGTGATACGCGCCAGTCGACCCGCACTCCCGGTGATCTTCATGACCGCCTTTCCCGACGCGGTGACCCGCACACGGGCCATGGCGGAGGGGGCGGGCTGTTATCTGGAGAAGCCGTGTTCCGCCGATGATCTGTCGCGCTGTCTCGACCGCGCGCTCAACCTTTGACCGAGGCCGCCATGACCTGCTCCCACCTGAACACCATCGCGCCTGTGACGCCCAGCGCGGCGGGATGCGAGGAATGCCTGAAGATCGGCAGCTGGTGGGTGCATCTGCGGCTGTGCCGCGAGTGCGGTCACGTCGGATGTTGCGATGAATCGCCGAACCGCCACGCCCGTGCGCACTTCAACGCCACTCAGCATCCGATCATCGAGGGTTATGATCCGCCCGAGGGCTGGGGCTGGTGCTACATCGACCAGCAGGAGGTGGATGTCGGCGCGCCGACGCCGCATCCGGGACCGATCCCGCGCTTCTTTTGAATGACATATCGAACGGCCGCTTCTTTCGAGAGGCGGCCGTTTTCGTTTGCGTCAATCCTGATCGACGCTCGCCAGATAGGCGTGGATGGCCTGGACCACGACGGAGCCTTCGCCCACGCCCGCCGCCACGCGCTTGACGGAGCCGGATCTCACGTCGCCGACGGCGTAGATGCCCGGTCGGCTGGTCTCATAGGGCGAGGCGCCGGGCGCCGTCTCGGACGGCATGCCCGTGATCACGAACCCGCTGTCGTCCAGCGGCAGGCAGTCCTTGACCCAGTCCGTATTAGGCCGCGCGCCGATCATGACGAACAGGGCGTGCGCCGGCACCTGCGTCTGTGCGCCCGTCGATCGGTCCGTCCAGGTCACGCCGGACAGCAGGTGGTCGCCCTCCAGCTTCGTCACCTCGCTGTGGGTATACAGGGTGATGCGCGGCGAGCGATGGATGCGCTGGACCAGATAGTCCGACATGGTCGCCGCCAGTCCCGGGCCGCGCACCAGCAGATGCACATGGCCGACGTGCTGGGACAGGTACATGGCCGCCTGTCCGGCCGAGTTGCCGCCGCCGACAACGACGACGTCCAGGCCGCTGCACAGTTTCGCCTCCATCGCGGTGGCGGCGTAGTGAATGCCGTGGCCCTCGAACCGGGCATAGTCGGCGACATCCAGCTTGCGATAATGGGCGCCGGTCGCGACCACCACGGCGCGAGCCTGCACGACCTGGTCATCCTCCAGCTGGATCGTGAAGGGATGTGCGGCGCAATCCAGCGCGACGGCGGCGCGAGAGACAGACATCCGGGTTCCGAACTTCTGCGCCTGGACCAGGGCGCGCCCCGCCAGGGCCTGGCCCGATATCCCAGTGGGAAAACCCAGATAGTTCTCGATCTTTGAGCTGGTGCCCGCCTGACCGCCTGGGGCTAGGGTCTCGATCACGGCCGTCGAGAGCCCCTCCGACGCTGCATAGGTCGCCGCCGCCAGACCCGCAGGCCCGGCGCCGACCACCACCACGTCCCAGATCTCGGCCGGATCGAACCGTTCGGTCAGGCCCAGATGATCGGCCAGGTCCGGCAGGCTGGGGTTCGACAGCACCGCCCGGTCGGGCGAGATCACCACGGGCAGATCGCCCTCGCCGACGGAGAAAATCTCCATCAGATTGGCGGCGGCCGGGTCGGTCCTGGGATCGACGGTGCGCAGCGGGTAGGAGTTGCGGATGATGAACCGCTCCAGTCGCTGGGTGTCGCCGTCATTGGGCTCTCCGATCAGAACCACCCCCGCCTGGCCGTGGTAGAGGAAACCCATCCGGCGCAGGATGAAGGCGCGCATGATCAGCTCGCCGATGTCGGGCTCGGACGACATCAGCCGCGACAGGTCGCTGTGATGGACGCGGATCACCCGGCCGTCGGCGGTCGAGCGCCCCTCGACCAGCAGCGCGCGTTCCGACACCTGGTCGAGTTCGCCGGTGAACTGATGCGGTTGATGGGTGATCAGGATTTCGTCGCCGCCCGTGTCGCTCTGGCGGACGATGGCGATCTCGCCGGTCACCACGACGAAGAAGTCCGCCCTTCGATCGCCGCGCCGGAACAGCACCTGACCGGGGGCGACGGCTTCCTCCTCGCCGTAGTTGCGCACGCGCGCCATCATCTCTTCGCTCAGCCGGGGATAGACCTGGGCCGTGCGGGCATAGGGGTCGTCCGTGATCATGGGGTCGGCGGATGACATGGCGATCCTTCAGGCTGGAGATGACGACATCATCGCTGACGCGGCGTTTGCAGGCTTGGATGAAACCCGCGCGGCGCCAAACCCATACCAAAGGATAGGCAGGCAAGACCAAGTCGGTATTTCACCACCCCTTCGTGCGATGGCGGACAGCGACGGGCGGCGTCAGTTTGGGGGCAAGACAAATCCCCTGGAGGCCGCCATGACCGACGCACTCTTATCCTTCACGCAGACCCGCGTCGGCGCGCCGACGCTGGAAAATCTGGGCCCGACCGCATTCCGCATTCTGGCCGAGGTCGAGGGCGCGCTGGATCGCAACGCCGCGGCCGCGCGCCAAGGCGTCGGCCAGCTCCAGGCGCTGCTGCGCGCCCTGCCGGTCTGGTCGGGCGAGGCCTATGATCGGTCGCGTGAAACGGTCCGCGCTGTCGAACCGGTGCGCGGCGGCCTGGCGCCCTGGCAGATGAAGCAGGTGGCGGCCTTCGTCGACGCCAGCCTGGACGAGCGAATCCATGTCGAGGATCTGGCCGCGCGCGCCCGGCTCAGCCCCAGCCACTTCTGCCGCGCCTTCAAGGTCATGACCGGCGAGACACCGCACGCCTATGTCATGCGCCGCCGCCTGGACAAGGCCAAGGCCCTGATGCTCCAGACAGACGAGAGCCTCTGCCAGATCGCCGACGCCTGCGGCCTGGCCGATCAGGCACACCTGACCCGCCTGTTCCGCCGGCATCTGAACACCACGCCGTTCCAATGGCGGCGCGAGAGTCGCATGGCTGCCTGACACGCTCGCCGATGCAGCGGCGCCAAGTGCAGCGGTTCGGTCCAAGACCGCGCCGGATCCCAGGGTCAATCTGCCGGTGTCGATTACGGGCGCGGCCGCACCGCGTGACCCACTGGGACCTGTGCAAATGACGGCATTCGCATCCGACTTCCCCCAGGCGTCTCGTCGCGGCCTTCTGGCCGGGGGCGCCGCGCTCGGACTTTCCTCCCTTCTTCCTTCCCTCGCCTCGGCGGCATCGACCGCTTCGGCATTTTCAAACGGAGACGACACCATGGCCTACGTCACCACCTCGGACGGCGTTGAAATCTTCTACAAGGACTGGGGTCCCAAGGACGCCCAGCCCATCGTCTTCCACCACGGCTGGCCGCTCAGCTCGGACGACTGGGACGCCCAGATGATGTATTTCGTCCTGAAAGGTTTCCGCGTCGTCGCCCATGACCGCCGGGGTCACGGCCGCTCCAGCCAGGTGTCCGAAGGGCACGATATGGATCATTACGCCGCCGACGCCGCAGCCGTTTTCGAACATCTCGACCTGCGCAACGCTGTCCATATCGGCCATTCGACCGGCGGCGGCGAAGTGGTGCGCTACGTCGTCAAACACGGCGCCGGACGTGTGGCCAAGGCCGTGTTGGTCAGCGCGGTCCCGCCGTTGATGCTCAAGACCGCCGCCAATCCCGAGGGCACGCCGCTTGAAGTGTTCGACGGCTTCCGCGCCAGCCTCGCCGCTAACCGCGCCGAATTCTACAAGGCTGTCGCCGCAGGCCCCTTCTACGGCTTCAACCGTCCGGGCGCTACGCAGATGCCGGCGGTGGTCGACAACTGGTGGCGTCAGGGCATGACCGGCGGCGCCAAGGCCCACTACGACGGCATCAAGGCCTTCTCGGAGACCGACTTCACCGAAGAGCTGAAGGTCATGACGGTGCCGACCCTGGTTCTTCAGGGCGATGACGATCAGATCGTTCCCTACAAGGACGCGTCGGTCAAAGCCGCTGCGCTCCTGCCCAACGGCACGCTGAAGATCTATCCGGGCTTCCCGCACGGCATGCTGACGACGCACGGCGACGTCATCAACCCGGACCTGCTGGCCTTCATCCAGTCCTGATCGGCTCGATATGAAGACGCCGCCCCGCAGCGATGCGGGGCGGGGTTTTGCTGTCCGGACTTCAGAGGTTGGTGCGAGCCAGTTCGAGGACCTCGTCGCCGCGGCCATTCATGATGGCCTTGAGCATGAACAGGCTGAAGCCCTTGGCCTGTTCCAGCTTGATCTTGGGTGGGATGACCAGTTCCTGGCTGGCGGTGACGACATCAACCAGGGCGGGGCCGGGGTGGGCCAGGGCTTGGGCGATGGCGTCCTCAAGCTGGTCGGACTCCTCGACGCGGAAGGCCTTGACGCCCATGGCTGTCGCCATGGCGGCGAAGTCGGGGTTTTGAAGGTCCGTGCCGGTGTCCAGGAAGCCGGCGGCCTTCATCTCCATGGCGACGAAGCCCAGCGAGCCGTTGTTGAACACGACCACCTTCAGCGGCAGACCCAGCTGGGTCAGGCTGATGAAATCGCCCATCATCATGGTGAAGCCGCCGTCGCCCGACAGGGAGATCACCTGCCGGTCCGGCGCGGCCGCCTGGGCGCCGATACCCTGAAGCATCGCATTGGCCATGGAGCCGTGGTTGAACGACCCCAGCAGCCGCCGCCGACCGTTCATCTTCAGATAGCGGGCCGCCCAGACGGTCGGGGTGCCGACGTCGGCGGTGAAGATGGCGTCGTCGGAGGCCAGTCGGCTGACCACCTCGGCCACATACTGCGGATGGATGGGGCGCCCCTTCGCCGACGGCCGCGCCAGATCATCCAGGCCTTTGCGCGCCTCGCCATAGTGTTTGCGCGCGGCGTCGAGGAAGCGCGACGACCGCTCGGGCTTCAGCTGCGGCAGCAGGGCGGCGACGGTTTCTGCCACATCCCCGACCACGCCCTGGGCCAGGTGGGCGCGCTTGCCCAGGCTGGACGGGTCATGGTCGATCTGAATGATCTTGGCGTCCGCCGGATAGAAGTTGCGATAGGGGAAGTCGGTGCCCAGCATGATTAGGGCGTCGCAGTTCATCATGGCGTGATAGCCGGACGAGAAGCCGATCAGGCCGGTCATGCCCACGTCATAGGGATTGTCCCATTCAACATGCTCCTTGCCGCGCAGGGCGTGGACGACAGGGGCCTGAAGCGCGTCGGCTAGAGCCAGGACCTGATCGTGGGCTCCGGCGCAGCCGCTGCCGGCCAGGATGGTGACCTTCTCTGCGCCGTTCAGCAGTTCGGCCGCGCGCGCCACATCGGCCAGCGCAGGGCTGATGCGCGGCTTGCCGGGCGGGCTCCAGTCGGGCGAGGCGCCGTCGGGCGCCTTGGCCAGGGCCACGTCGCCGGGCAGGACAATCACCGCCACCCCGCCCTTGCCGACGGCGGTGTTCAGGGCGCGCGCCAGGACGCCCGGCATCTGGGCGGGATTGGACACCAGTTCGCAGAAGTCGCTGCATTCGCGGAACAGCTCCTGCGGATGGGTCTCCTGGAAATAGCCCAGGCCGATCTCGGAGGAGGGGATGTGGGCGGCGATGGCCAGCACCGGAACCCGGTTGCGATGACAGTCGAACAGGCCGTTGATCAGATGCAGGTTTCCCGGCCCGCAGCTGCCGGCGCAGACCGCCAGTTCGCCGGTGATCGCCGCCTCGGCGCCCGCAGCGAAGGCGGCCGTTTCCTCGTGGCGGACATGCATCCACTGGATGTCGTCGAAGCGGCGCAGGCTGTCGTTCAACCCGTTCAGGCTGTCGCCCGTAACGCCCCATATTCGGCGCACGCCGGCCGAGGCCAGGGTCTTCGCCAGCAGGTCTGCGACGGTCATCGCCATGTTCGGCTCCTCGAAGGGTTCAGGCGACAGTGCGCATTAGGCGCACACGGCGTCTTGTCTGGAAATGCGCCGATCGGCATCCCGCTTCGTGCGGGCTCTCCCGCTGGGGGCTATTTGGCTGGAAAAGCCGTACCGACATTAATCGTCACTGGCGAGATCGACATGACTGCTAATGGCGCATTGCTGACCTGAGCCTGTTAGAATGGGCAGGGCGTTTTGCGCTGAAGGCGGTGGTGGATCGCCACGAAGGCGCGGTGGAAATCAGAGAGGCTCCAGGCGGCGGGGCCGAGGTGGCGCTTCGTTTCGACCCGGACATTCCTTCGCGGCCCTGACGACGATGCAGGCCTCGGCCGGGGAGCCGCAGCAACAGTCCTCTGTTGCCGAGGCGGTCGCCAGTCAGACAGTGGCGGTCTTGACCCGCGACACACGCGGACGACCAACCATGGAGGCCGAGATCAACGGCAAGGGACCGTTCCGCATGGTGGTCGACACCGCCGCGCAGACCAGTCTCGTCACGCCGACGCTGGTCGATGAACTGGGCTTGCCCGCCATCGGCGAAATGGGCATCGGCGGCGTCGCGGGCCAACAGCAAGCCCGTATCTATGGCGTCGATTGGTTCAAAACATCCCTGTTCGACATCACGGACGTCGGCATGCTCGCCTTGCCGAACGCGACCGTCACCGAAGCCCCGGGGCATTGTCGGCATGGAGATGTTCACCCAGAATCGCGTCGTCTTCGACAATGCCGCCAGCGGTCTTCTGGAAGTGCCCGTCGAAATCGATGGAGTTACATTCAAGGCCCTGGTCGATACGAGCGTGTCCGCGGCGTCGGGCGGAGCCTTGAGCGCGCTCGGTTGGACGGAGAACAATCCGCGACTTGCCCCCGCAGGAGCCATCCGCGGCGCGACCCGACACGGAACGACCGTCCTAAAAGGCACGGTCGGCCGCATCCGATTGGGACCTGTCAATTTTCGGGACGTGCCCCTGATCTTCACCGCAGCGAGTCCGTTACTGCAGGTGCGGAAGGGGGGCCGAGTTTGATCGTGGGCGCCGACTTGCTCAACAACCTGGATGCTTAAGCCCTAGATTTCCGCGTGGTGAACTACAGATCCTAATTCCACGATAGATCCCAGCCACTGCCTAAGTTACCGCAAGTTGATCGATCCGCGTGACCGCCCAAACACCACCTCCGCGTCATCAAGAGTTCGCCCCGGCGCCGTCGAACAGTGATCCGAGCGTCATCGGCTCGCCTTAGGGCGCGGTCGTCGGATCGACATCGGGGGATGCCATGACCATCAAGATCGCACGGCGGGCCTATGGGCCGCTGCTTCTCGCCACCACGGCCCTGGCCACGGCCGCCTTTGCCGCCTCGGCGCGCGCGCAGGAAACAGGTCAGGCCGCCGAGGTCGACGAGATCGTCGTGACCGGGCAGCGCGAGGCCCAGCGCGCCGCCATCGCCGTCAAACGCGCAGAGTTCGAGGTCATGGACGCGGTGTCAGCGGACGACATCGGCAAGCTGCCTGACCACAACACCGCCGCCGCCCTGCGTCGCATTCCGGGCGTGTCGGTCATGGAGGACCAGGGCGAGCCACGCTGGCCCATCCTGCGTGGGCTGGCCTCGACCTATAACCGCACGACCATCGACGGCGCCTTCGTCGGTTCGGTGGATGAGAGCGCGCGCACAGTGCCGATGGACATCGTGCCCTCGGTCATGGCTGGCCGGGTCGAGGTCATCAAGACGGTGACGCCCGAGAACGACGGCAACGCCATCGGCGGCGTCATCAACATCGCCACCCGCAGCGCCTTCGACGCCTCCAGGCCCTTCTTCAACGGCATGGCCTCCTACGGCGTCTACGAGCAGCACGGCGACGTGCGCAATGACGATCCGTCCTATCGCCTGTCCTTCGCCGCCGGTCGCCGGTTCGGCGCGGCCGACGAATGGGGCGTGGTGATCGGCGCCTCGCACGAACAGCTCGACTACGACATTCCCCAGGTGGAGGCCGCCGCCCCCTCGATCCGCGAATACACCCCGGCCGGCGCGCCGGTGAACTCGGGCGCGGCGACCGGCAACGGCATCCAGGTGCCGACCCAGTTGCGTCTGTTCTGGTACAACAACACCAAGCAGCGCTCGGGCGTGAACGGCAAGCTGGAGTGGCGGCCGAACGTGGACTTCCGCTGGGAGGCGTCTGCGCTGTACGCCCGTATGGAAGACGACGAGGAACGCATCGAGTTCCGCACCGAGCCGACCGGAAACGTGACCAACCAGACGCGCACCTCGGGCAGCTTCGCCACGGGCCGCAACATCGTCGGCCTGAACCAGCCGATCACTCGCCGTGAGATCGGCCTGGGCCGCACCGCCTTCCGCTGGGACGCCACGCCGCAATTGCGACTTGACGGCGACCTGTTCTATTCGCAGGCCGGATTGGAGACGCCGAACACCTCGATGGAGTTCCGCACGGCGTCGAACGCCAACTTCGGCTTCAGCTACGACACGTCGGACTTCTTCCCGGCCTTCACGCCGACCAATCCGACAGCCTTCAGCAATCCGGCCCTGTTCAATCTTCAGCAACGCCGCGTCTCGCTGGTCGAGACCGACGAGAACACCACCCAGGCCCGGTTCAACCTCGCCTTCGACGACGGCGGCGATACGCGGAATCTGAAGGCGAAGTTCGGCGCCGTGCTGCGCTCCAGCGACCGCAGCTATACCTCCAGCCGCACGGATTACACCGCCAGAACCGGCTTCATCTACACGCTGGATCAGGTTGATCGGCCGGGACCGGACAAGCTGATTGAGGGGCAGTATCGCCTGACCCCGCGCATCGACGTGGCGACGGCCGAAGATTTCTATGAGGCCAACGTCGCCAACTTCGTCGCGACAACCGCCGCGCCGACCGGGGACTATGACGTCAACGAGGACGTCTTCGCAGGCTACGCCCAGGCCAGCTATCGGATGGGCGACCTGACCCTTCTGGGCGGACTTCGCTACGAGAGCACCGAGGTAGGTTCGGACGCCGTGCGCGCTACGGGAACGACTTTGACGCCGGTGTCGAACAGCGGCGACTACGACAACTGGCTGCCCAGCCTTCACCTGCGTTGGGACGTACGCGACGACGTGGTGGTGCGGGCCGCCTGGACCAACACCATCGGCCGGCCCGACTTCGGCTCGCTGGCGGCCAGCGAGAACGTCAGTTTCGACGGGTCTCAGGCGACGCTGTCACGCGGCAACCCCGGCCTGAAGGCGCGCGAGAGCGAAGGGCTGGACCTGTCCTTCGAATATTACCCGACTGACGGCCTGATGTCGGTCGCCCTGTTCACCAAGGACATCGCCAACGAGATTTTCACCCTCAGCTCGATCCAGAACCTGGACGTGGGCCGGGGCGTTGAGGCGGTGATCGTCTCGACGCCTACGAACGCCGAGACGGCCAAGATCCGCGGCGTCGAGGTCGCGTTCCAGCAGGCCCTGACCATGCTGCCGGCGCCGTTCGACGGGTTCGGCGTCAGCGCCAACGCCACCTTCCTGGACACCGAGTTCACCTTCCTGACCACAGCGGGCAAGCGTCACACGGGTCTGTTCCAGCAGCCCTCGACCACGACAAACGAGTCGATCTGGTACCAGCGCGGGCCGATCGAGGCGCGGGTGTCGCACAACTATATCGGCGGTTTCCTGGAGACGATCAACGACACCATCCCCAACGCCGACCAGTACTGGAAGGGCCGCCATTCCTATGACGCCTCGGTCAGCTGGCGGTTCGCTAACGGCGTCACCGTCTTCGCCGAGGGTCAGAACCTGTCGAACTCCGGCCGTCGCGAAGTGACCGGACCGGGCCGCACCTATCTGCAGGAATCGGCCAACTATGGCCGGACCTACTGGGTCGGTCTGTCGGCCAGCTTCTGATCCCGATTTGAACGGTCGCTTCCCTGAGGGGGGGGCGGCCGTTCTCGCCTTCGAAAGGTCCGCCATGTCCGTCTCGAGCCTGTCCGCCCTGATGCTGTCGGCCGTCCAGGCGGCGCCGGCGCCTGTGGAACACGCCGCGCCTGCGCCGGTCGTTCTGGCGGGAAGGGCCGATACCCTGCGGCGCTATGCGTCGGACGCGCGCCAGGGCGTGGCGGTGGGGCCGGACGCCGTCTATGCGGTTTCGAACTGGTCCCTCGTTCGCTATGACAAGGCCAGCGGCGAGAAACAGGCGGAATGGACCGGCGACCGCGCACGGTTTCCGCACATCAACTCGTGCAATGTGATCGCGGCCGAACTGGTCTGCGCCAGCTCAAACTTTCCCGCCACGCCGCACGTCAGCACGGTCGAGGTGTTCGATCCTATCGATCTGCACCACAAGCGCAGCCTGTCGCTAGGCCTGGGAACCGGCTCGATCACCTGGGTTGATCGTCACGAGGGATCATGGTGGGCCATGTTCGCCAACTATGACGGGCGGGGCGGCGAGGCGCCGCGCGATCATCGCCACACCACTTTGGTCCGTTTCGACGACGAGTGGCGCCGGCTTGAGGGGTGGGCCCTGCCGCCCTCGATCCTGGAGCGGATCGCGCCGATGAGCATCTCCGGCGGCGGCTGGGGGCCGGATGGGCGGCTGTATCTGACCGGCCACGATCTGCCTGAGCTTTACGTCGTGGCCCTCCCGATGGGCGGCGGCGTGCTGGATCACGTCGAGACGCTGGGCATCGAGGCCGAGGGACAGGCAGTCGACTGGGACGAGACCCAGCCCGGCATGCTCTACGGCATCACCCGCCGCACCCGCGAAATCCTGGCGATGAAGGTTCCGGCTGTTCACCCGTAATTTGGAGCTGCCATCAACTCTTCAACGTCAAGAAGGCTGAGGCTGAAGCGTAAGTAGAGCCATAAGGCTTGGCGGATCACCGCTGCGGCGAAGCGATAGCGGCTGCACGACATGCGAGCTCCGATCAGCCCCTAAAGCGGCCCTGAAGCGGAGACGAGTTAGCGTTAGACTGACAGAACCGCCAACCCATCATTCCGTCTTTCCTGGCGCACGGGGACATGGCGTCGCGAACCTGGTGGACGGCTTTCTGGCGCGCGTCTCCGGAACGTCGAGCCGCATGCGGCAGCAGATCGATCGTGCTTGTGGCGCAACTATGATAGCGCTACCAATGATGAAAATATGATCATGGGTGGAAGTGATGCGGAAGGCGGCGCTGGGCGGGCTTGTAACGGCGGCGGTGATTGGTCTGGGCGGGCTAGCCAGTGCTGCAAACGCCCAGGATCGGCCGATGGCGAGGTCGCTGGTGATCGACGCGGCCGCACCGGGGACGCCGCGCGACAGAATGGCCGAGTTCTCGGTGGGCGCCGACTATCCGGGCACGACGATCCGCGAGGAGGCGCTGGCCCAGTTGAAGACGGTGCGCGACGAACTGGGGTTCCGATACATTCGTTTCCACGACATCTTCCATGACGACATGGGCGTCTATCGCGAGGTGGACGGCCAGCCGGTCTATGACTGGACCCGCGTCGATCAGCTTTACGACCGCTTCCTGGGCATGGGGATCAAGCCGTTCATCGAACTGGGCTTCACGCCGGATGCGATGAAGACGTCGGATCAGACCCTCTTCTACTGGAAGGGCAACACTTCCCACCCGCAGCCCGAGAAGTGGACCGGGCTGGTCGAGGCCTTAGTGCGTCATCTGATCGACCGCTACGGCGCAGAGGAGGTGCGGTCCTGGTATTTCGAGTTCTGGAACGAGCCGAACCTGGACGGCTTCTGGGAACGGGCCGATCAGGCGGCCTATTTCGACTATTATGGGCGTACGGTCCGGGCCATCAAGGCTGTGGATCCGACCCTGCGGGTGGGCGGGCCATCGACGGCGGGCGCGGCCTGGGTGCCTGAGTTCCTGGCATATGCCGACCAGCATCAGCTGCCGGTCGATTTCGTGACCACCCACACCTATGGGGTCGAGGGCGGCTTCCTGGACGAGAAGGGGGAGGGCGACAACAAGCTGTCGCGCGCGCCCGACGCCGTGGTCAGCGACGTGCGCAAGGTGAGGGGCGAGATCGAGGCCTCGACCCGGCCGGGCCTGCCGCTGTTCTTCACCGAATGGAGCACCAGCTACAATCCGCGCGATCCGATCCACGACGACTATTTCGGGGCCTCCTACATCCTGACCAAGCTGCGCGAGAGCGAGGGCCTGGTTCAGGGCATGAGCTACTGGGCCTTCAGCGACCTGTTCGAGGAGCCGGGGCCGCAGACCAGGCCGTTCGACGGCGGCTTCGGCCTGATGAACCCGCAAGGGATCCGCAAGCCGACCTTCTTCGCCTACAAATATCTGAACAGCCTCGGCGACCGGGAGCTGGCGACCGGCGACGCGCAGAGCATCGCGGCGCTGAAGGGGGGGACGGTTCAGGTGCTGGCCTGGCGTTATGAACTGCCGGACCAGCCGATCAGCAACCGGCCGTTCTTCCGCCAGGTGCGCGAGCCGGCCGCTGCGGCGCCCTTGCGGATCGAAGTGGGGGGCCTGCGCCCCGGCGTTCACACCGCCAGCGTCCGCCGCGTCGGGTTCAAGGCCAATGACGCCTACACGGCCTATCTGGAAATGGGATCGCCGGCGGCGCTCAGCGACGCCCAGCTAGGCGAGCTACAGGCGTTGACGCAGGACGAGCCGGAAACTCGTGTCTTGACGGTCGGCGCCGATGGGCGAGGTCAAATGGACGTGGCAATGCGAGTCCACGACGTGGTGATGGTGGAGATCGAAACGCAGACGCAGGTCGCGCCATGAGCCTGATCCGCCGTGTTTGCGCACCCCTCCAGTCTAACGATCCCAAAAGGGCTTAAGCCCGAGCGGATGCGCCCCCTTTTAACTGTCCAGCAGAGCCTTTGCGGCTGAATGCTTGACCTTAAGATCTGACCGCTCTTCGAAAATCATGCCGGTCGTTCCGAAATACTCCCGCTGGTTCGTCGCGCACCAGTCGGTGGTGACGATGCGGACCGGATCGGCTTTCGACGCTGCGCCCGAGGCATAGAGGAAGTCGCCGCTGCGGTCGGCCAGGGGCATCGGGCGGTCCTGGTTGGCGCGGGCCATGAAGCCGTCGCACTGCGCGCGCGAGACGGACGCGACCATCAGCTTGCCGTCGAAGCGGACGATGGAATCGAAGACGTAGCGGCTGACCGGGCCGGCGGGGACGCCCGTACCCAGGGTGGTGTGGCCGATGAAGCCGGCGTCGGCATTGGCCGCCTGGGCCAGGCTGGCTGCGACGCGCCGTCCGGTGTCGCCCAGAGACAGGGCGCGAGGGCTGGTTCCCAGGATGGTCCGCTCCTCCTCGGTCAGGTCGGCGGCCAGGGTCGCGGCGATCAGGTCCGCCAGCGCGGGAGAGGCGGGGGCGTCCAGCGCGACCGCGTGGGATCTGGCCGTGACCGAGCCGTCCGACATGAACTCGGCCACCGTATAGGCAGCGGTCCAGGAGCCCGTGTGGACATAGGCGCTGCGGCCCTGGCGATGCTGGAACAGCAGGTGGTTGTGTCCGCCGATCATCAGGCTGCCGTCCGGCAGCAGCGGCAGGATGTCCCGGTCGGCGGCCACCCCGGCGTGGCTCATCACCATGACCAGATCGGCGCCGGCCAGGTTGTCGGCCAGATTGGCGCTCGCCCAGTCGGCGGCGGCCGGGATCGACAGTTGGTCGCGCGAGGCCTTGGGATAGGTGGTCAGCGAATTGGTCGCCATGCCCACGACCCGCAGTGAACGGCGACCGAACGGCAGGGTCGTGGACGGGTCTGCATAGCCGGCGCCCGTGCGGGTATCGCCGATGGTGCTGACGACATGAACGCCCAGGCTCTTCATCCGGGCGACGACCTGGGCCAGATCGGGGGTCAGGTCGTTGTCGTGATTGCCCAGGTTGAACACCGTCGGCGCGATCGCCGGCAAGGCCGCCAGGAAGGCCCAGTCCACCAGGCCGCCCGACCGCACGGCGACGACATTGCCGTGCTCGAAGATGTCGCCGTCGATGGCGATGACATGGGGGACGGGGTTGGAGCGGACTTCGGTTTCGAAGGCGGCCAGCAACTGGGCGGTCCGCTCATAGGCCGAATGCATGTCGGATACGGTCAGCACGCGGCCGATCACATCCGCCCGTTTCATGCCGGTCAGCCCTGGCGCGAACGCCGTCGCCCCGGCGAGTTGCAGGAGCCGGCGACGGGAGGGCGTGACGAGGGGCATACGCGATCCAAACAATGTCTGGGAGGGCGTGCGGAGCGGACTCACGCACCCTTTCAACATCGCATTTCGCCCCTCTCGGCACAATGCCGGCCGGCGCTGCACACGCCGCCGAAGGACAGATTGTCACACGGGTGTGGCCGCGTCTTCAAAGGTTCAAGAAACAGGCGCGCTCTGCACTGGCGGCCGTCGTTGCGAAGCTCTACGGCGTCGCGCGACACGTCCTCCTCCCCATGTCGCCCCCCACGTCATTAAGGAAATCTCGCCAATGCTTCGCCAAGCCCTTCTGGCCGCCACCGTCAGCGGCATCGCTCTGCTGAGCGCCGGCTCGGTTCTCGCCCAGACGACGGACACCGCCGCCGAAGTCGCCGGCGTCGACGACATCGTCGTCACCGCCCAGCGTCGCAGCGAGAACATCCGCGAGGTGCCGTTCGCCGTCACCGCCCTGAACACCCAGACCCTGCAGGACGTTTCGGCCGGCGGCGCCGACATCCTGTCGCTGTCGGCGCGCGTGCCCAGCCTTCAGGTCGAAAGCTCGAACGGCCGCTACGCGCCGCGCTTCTACATCCGCGGCCTGGGCAATGTGGACTTCGACTTCACCGCCTCGCAGCCGGTTTCGGTCGTGCTGGACAATGTCGTGTTGGAAAGCGTCTATCTGAAGGGCTTCCCCCTGTTCGACGTGCAGCAGCTGGAAGTTCTGCGCGGTCCGCAGGGCACCCTGTTCGGCCGCAACACCCCGGCCGGCGTGGTCAAGATCGACACCGTCAAACCGTCGGATGACTTCACCGGGTTCGGCTCGCTGACCTACGGCAACCTGGGTTCGACCCGGGCCGAGGCTGCCGTCACCCTGCCGGCGTCGGACACGCTTCAGGTGCGCGGCGCCATCCTGTGGAACCACCGCGACGACTGGGTGAACAACGCCTTCAACCCGTCCTTCGCCAATGCGGACAAGGATGATCTGGGCGGCTTCACTGATCTGGCCGCGCGCGTCCACGTCGCCTGGACCCCGACCGATCGTCTGTCGACCCTGCTAACCTTGCAGGCCCGCGACTATGACGGCACCGGCACGATGAACCGCGCCAACGCCCTGACCAAGGGTTCGAACGAACTGAACGGAAACTTCGATCGCGACACCGTCTATTACGACGGCGGCCGCAACAACTTCCAGAAGCAGAAGACGACCTCGCAGTCGCTTCAGGTCGCCTATGATTTCGGCCCCGCCACGCTGACCGGCATCGTCGGCTCGTACCAGGGCTGGTCCCAGGGCGACGGCGACATCGACGGCGGCGTAGCTTCGGCCCCGGCGACCGCCTCCTACAAGACGCCGTTCAACTCGGAGACCGGCACCCTCTCCAGCGACCTGCTGCAGAACACCTATGAGTTGCGCCTGGCCTCGAACGGCGACGGACGCATCGGCTGGCAAGTCGGCGCCTTCTATTGGGACGAGCGGATCAATCTGGTCTCCGGCACCTTCAACGGCACTGGCAACCCCGCGCCGACGCGGGTGACCGACATCGTGCAGAAGTCGGACTCGTGGTCGGTGTTCGGTCAGGGCAGCTACAAGTTGACCGATGCTCTGAAGGTCACGGCGGGCGTCCGCTACACCGACGACAACCGCGACTACAACGGACGCATCGTGTTGGGCGCGGGCGCCGGCGGCACGGGCGCCGTCTCCGTCGGCGACGAACAGGTCAGCTGGGACGTCAGCGCCCTGTATGAGGTCAACGACAGCCTCAATCTGTTCGCCCGCGCGGCCAAGGGTTATCGCGGTCCGTCGATCCAGGGCCGCAATCTGCCGGTCCTGACGACGGCCGACTCCGAGACGGTGATGTCCTACGAGACCGGGCTGAAGGCCCGCCTGCTGGACGGCCGCGCGCGTTTCAACGCGACGGCCTATGTCTATGAAGTCAGCGACATGCAGTTCACCGCCATCGGCGGCGCGGACAACTCCAACCGCCTGATCAACGCCGATAAGGGCGAGGGTTACGGCCTGGAACTGGACGGCGACATCGATCTGGGCGCGGGCTTCAGCCTGTCGGCCGGCGCCGCCTGGAACCACACCGAGATCAAGGACAGCGATCTGCTGGTGGCCATCTGCGGCGCCAACTGCACCGTCACAGATCCGATCGTGACCGTGGGCACCACCCGTCGCGCCAACATCGACGGCAACCCCTTCCCCCAGGCGCCGGAATACACCGCCAACCTGACGCTGAACTATGTCCGGTCGCTGGGTAACGACACCGAGCTGTTCGCCTCGACCGACTGGGTCATGCAGAAGGACTTCAACCTGTTCCTCTATGAATCGGTCGAGTTCATGCAGGACACGGCCTTCGAAGGCGGCCTGCGTGCGGGTTGGCGCGACCTGAACCGCGGCATCGAGGCGGCCGCCTATGTCCGCAACATCACCGACGAAGAGAACGTGATCGGCGGCATCGACTTCAACAACCTGACCGCCTTCGTCAACGAGCCACGCACCTACGGCGTGCAGCTGACCAAGCGGTTCTGATCGACCCACGATGAGGCGTCGATCCGCAGGACAGCGGATCGACGCCTTTTCGCATGGTCTTGCAGATCGTTCCTTCGGCTGATGAAGCGCTGCCTTTTCCAGCGAGGACTTTGAGGGCCAAGGGTGATAAGCGCATCTGCAATGCTCAAATCTTTGCGGGAAATGGTCCGTCGACTTGGCTTCGTCAGCACCCTGCTGCTGACGTTGGCGTTCGCCATGCCCGCCTTCGAAAGCCATGCCTGCGAGACGGAGGCGTCCACCAGCGTCGAGATCGTCGATGCGGGGGCCGGCGAAGACGCCCAGTGCCCTGACTGCGGCCCGGCCTGCGCCGACGGCTGCTGCCATGCGCCGCATTCGGCCGTGTCCAACGACATGGCGACGCCGCGTTTCGTCGCGGTTTTCGGCCAGCCCCAGGCGTGGAGCGACAGCGTCGCCTCCTCACTCGGGCGGCCTGACGGTCCCGAGCGGCCGCCCAGGATCTGATCCTCGGCCGGACCTGGCGTCCGGCCCTTCCTGAGCCCTGCGCGTGGCGGAGACGCCGCGCGTCCTGAACTCTGGGCCCGGCTGTGCGCCGGGCGAGGATCGATCATGACCTTGAAGAAACACTGGCTGATGACCGGCGCCGCCGTCGTCATCGCCCTGGCTGCGGGCTTCGGCGCCGCCCGCATTCTGGACCGTCCTCCAGCCGAGGCCGAACATGCCGAGGCGGGCCACGCCGAAGAAACCGGCGAAGAGGCCTTCGTCGCCCTGACGCCCCAGGAGGCGGCGCAGGCCGGCGTCTCCGTCATCACCGTCCAGCGTGGCGGCGGAGCAGAACTGAAGCTGCCGGGTCGCGTCGCCTTTGCGCCCGGCGCGGAAGCCGCCGTCGACGCCCCGCTGGGCGGGTCAGTGGTGCGGGTCCATGTCGGCCTGGGCGATCGCGTGGCGGCCGGTTCGCCATTGATCACCGTACGGAGCCCGGACGGCGCCGCCTCACGCGCCGACGCGGACGCGGCCGGCGCGACGGTCGAGGCGGCTCGCGCCGCCGAACGCCGCGACCGCACCCTGTTCGAACAGGGCTGGGTTTCGCAGGCGCGGCTAGACGTCACTGCGGCGGAGACCCGTCGTGCGGAGGCTCAGCACCGCGCCGCCCGCGCCCGCGTCGGCGCCTTCGGCGCGCCCGGCTCGGACGGGCTGACGGTGGTGCGCAGCCCCATCGCCGGCGTCGTCACGCGCCTGAGCGCCGCGCCCGGCCAGGTGCTGCACGAGGAGGCGCTGCAGGTCGCCGCCGTCGCCGACCCCAGCCGCGTCGAACTGATGTTCGAGGCCCCGCCTGCGGCGGCTGCGATCCTGAAGGTCGGGGACACGCTGGAAAGCACGGTCGCCGGATCGCGCGTCGTGTCGGGCGTCGTCATCGCCATCGCGCCCGCCAATGCGAACGGCGTCGTCATCGTTCGCGCCCGTCCGTCAGGCGAGGCGCCCCCGGCGGGATCCGTCGTTTCTGCCCGTGTCTCGGCCGGAGTCGGGACGGGAACGCCCGTCGTGCCGCTAGACGCCGTTCAGACCCTGGAGGGGGCGCCGTCCGTCTTCGTGCAGGAGGGCGGCGGGTTCCGCGCGCGGCCGGTCGTGACCGGGCGAACCTCCGACGGTCGGATCGAGATCGTGTCCGGCCTGACCGGGTCCGAACGCATCGCCGGCGCCGGCGCCTTCCTGCTCAAGGCCGAACTGGCCAAGGGCGAAGCCGAGCACGGACACTGATCATGCTGAACCGGATCATCGACGCCTCGGTGCGTTTTCGCTGGCTGGTCGTCGGACTGGCCGTGGTGCTCGCCATCCTGGGCGGGCGCGAACTGCTGCACCTGCCCATCGACGCCGTGCCCGACATCACCAATCGCCAGGTGCAGATCACCACCGTCGCCCCGGCGCTGGGACCGGAGGAGGTCGAAAGCCAGGTCACCTTCCCGCTGGAGACCGCGCTGGCGGGCCTGCCGGGCCTGACCGAGACGCGGTCCCTGTCGCGCCATGGCTTCTCGCAGATCACGGCCGTCTTCACCGACGCGACCGACATCTATTTCGCCCGCAACCTGGTCAACGAAAGGCTGCAGGGCGCACGTGCAGACCTGCCCGAGGGTCTCTCGCCCTCGATGGGACCGGTCGTGACCGGCCTGGGCGAGGTCTATATCTGGACGCTGGAGCTGACGGGCTCGGCGGCCCGGCCCGGGGTGGTCTATGTGACGCCTGAAGGCGAGCGTCTGGTCACCGATCAGGAAAAGGCCACCTATCTGCGCACCGTTCAGGACTGGATCGTCGCGCCCCAGCTGAAGTCCGTGCCCGGCGTCGCCGGGGTGGACGTGCTGGGCGGCTATGTGAAGGAGTATGCGGTTCATCCCGACCCCAGCCGGTTGGCTGCCTATGGCGTCGGTCTGGTGCAGTTGGTCGAAGCGCTGGAGCACGCCAATCGCATCGCCGGCGCCGGCTACGTCAACCGCGCGGGCGAGGCCTATATCGTGCGCGCCGACGCCCGTCTGAAAAGCCTGAACGATCTGGCCCAGACGCCGATCCTGAACCGGGGTGGTCAGGTGATCCGTGTGTCGGACGTGGCGACGGTCGAGATCGGCCGCGCCCCCCGCCTGGGCTCCGCCAGCGCCGACGGCCGCGAAACCGTGGTCGGGACGGCCCTGATGCTGCAGGGCGAGAATTCGCGCGAGGTGGCCCGCCGCGTCGGCGAACGGCTGAAGGCCATCGCGCCCAGCCTGCCGCCCGGCGTGAACCTGCGGCCCGAACTGGACCGCACCGAACTGGTCGAGGCGACCATCCGCACGGTGGAGCACAACCTGCTGCTCGGCGCCCTGCTGGTCGTCGCCGTGCTGTTCTTCGCACTGGGCAATGTCCGGGCGGCGATCATCACCGCCCTGGTCATTCCGCTCAGCTTCCTGTTCGCCGCCTCGGCCATGAACCGGTTCGGCATCAGCGCCAACCTGCTGAGCCTGGGCGCGCTGGACTTCGGCCTGATCGTCGACGGCGCCGTGGTGGTGATCGAGAACACGCTGCGCCGTCTGGGTCTGAAGCGCACCGAGG
Source organism: Brevundimonas sp. TWP2-1 (assembly GCF_049897645.1). NCBI lineage: Bacteria > Pseudomonadati > Pseudomonadota > Alphaproteobacteria > Caulobacterales > Caulobacteraceae > Brevundimonas > Brevundimonas sp. TWP2-1. Next base: position 1,381,499 of record NZ_JAFCWR010000001.1, on the reverse strand, counting down.
CTGGGCGTCCCCTGACCGTCGCCGAACGGTTGTCGGTCGCAGCCGACTCGGCCCGCGAGATGGCGCGGCCGGCCGCCTTCGGTCAGGCGATCATCCTGTTGGTCTATGCACCCCTGCTGATGTTCGAGGGGGTGGAGGGCAAGATGTTCGGGCCGATGGCCGCGACCGTCATGCTGGCCCTGGCCGCCGCCTTCGTTCTCAGCTTCACCTTCGTGCCCGCCCTGGCCGCCCTGCTGGTCAAGGAGCCCAAGGCGGATCATGAGGAGACCCGGCTGACGCGTGCGGCCAAGGCCCGCTACCAGCCGCTGTTGGAGCGTGCCATCGCCCGACCTCGCTTGGTCATGATCGGCGCGGGCGTCGCGCTTCTCGCCGGCCTGATCGCCTTCCTGACCTTGGGCCGCGAGTTCGTGCCGCAACTGGACGAGGGCGACGTTCTGGTCCAGGCCCTGCGCGTGCCCTCGACCTCGCTGGAACAGAGCCAGGCGATGCAGTTCCAGGTCGAACGCACGCTGAAGGCCATGCCGCAGGTCGAGCGGGTCTTCACCCGCACCGGCACGGCCGAGGTTGCGTCGGACCCCATGCCGCCGTCGATCTCGGACACCTCCGTCATCCTGAAGGACCGCCGCGACTGGCCCGAGCCGCAACTGGCCAAGGCCGACCTGGTGGCGGAGATGGAGGTGCGACTGTCGACCCTGCTAGGCAACAATTATGAGTTCACCCAGCCCATAGAGATGCGATTCAACGAACTGATCGCCGGTGTCCGGTCGGACGTGGCGGTCATGATCTATGGCGACGACTTCGCGGCCATGGACCGCACGGCCCAGCAGGTCGCCGCCGTTTTGAACGGCATCGAAGGCGCGGCGGACGTGCGAGTCGACGAGGTGTCGGGCCAGCCGACCATCACCGCCAGCGTCGATCGCACGGTGGCGGCGGCGCAGGGCGTCCATGCCTCCGACGCCGCCGACGCCCTGGCTATAGCCTTCGCTGGTCGCGCCGCCGGTCAGATCAACGAGGGCGACCGGCGGTTCGATGTGGTGGTGCGGCTGGACGACGCCCTGCGCGCCGATCCGACCGTCATGGAGCAGCTGCCGGTCATGCCCGAGAACGCCCAGGCCGGCGCCCCGACCGTGCCCCTGTCCTCGGTCGCCCGCTTCGACGTGGCCGAGGGACCGAACCAGATCAGCCGCGCTGACGGCAAGCGCCGCATGATCGTTCAGGCCAATGTTCGCGGCCGCGACCTGGGCGGCTTCGTCGCCGAGGCTCAAGGCAAGGTCGCAGATCAGGTCCAACCGCCGCCGTCCGGCTGGATCGACTGGGGCGGCCAGTTCGAAAACCTGCAGCGCGCCTCGGCACGCCTGGCGTTGATTGTGCCCATCGTCTTCCTGACCATCGGCCTGCTGCTGGTGATGGCCTTGCGATCATGGAAGGACGCGGCCCTGGTGTTCGCGGGCGTGCCCCTGGCCCTGGTGGGCGGGGCGCTGGCGCTGGCGCTGCGCGGCATGCCGCTGTCTATCAGCGCGGCCGTCGGCTTCATCGCCGTCTCGGGCGTGGCGACCCTGAACGGCCTGGTGTTGATGCAGGCCATCCGCCAGCGCCTGACCGAGGGCGATCCGCCGGCCACGGCGGCGCTCGACGGCGCCGTCAGCCGTCTGCGCGCCGTGCTGACGACCGCCCTGGTCGCAGTGCTGGGCTTCGTGCCCATGGCGTTTGCCGCAGGCGCGGGGGCCGAGGTGCAAAAGCCGCTGGCCACCGTGGTCATCGGCGGGCTGACTACGGCCACGCTGCTGACCCTGATCGTCTTGCCCGTGCTTGCGGCCCGGTGGCGGTCCACTCCGGGGATCAATGATGGGTGCTGATCGAGAACGCTAAGGCGGGGTCCCTCAAAAGCGGAGGCTGACGCTGACACGCACTATTCGGCTCAAGAGGGCTTGCGCGTTTCGATCGTAGGCGGTCGCGGGACGGCCGTCGCCGAGGGGAGCTTCGGGTCGGCGTCGAACAGGTTCTCGACTTCGACTTCCAAGGCGAAGACCTTCGCTTCACCGACGGCCGGCCGTCTCGCGCGCCGCGCTGGAGGGCCGGATCGTCGTGCTGATCCGGACGCTGACGGTCGTCAGGTCCGACAGGCGAAAGTCGTCCGGCCCGTCCCTACCGAAGTCGAGGCAGCAGTCGTCGAACCTCAAGGTCACCTGATGGCGGGTAAAGGTCGCTGACGGCATGCGCCCCTTAACGCCCCGGCGCGAACTCGACAATGAAGTGGAAGGGCCTAGCGCCGGATGCGGGCGGAGATCGCTCTGCTGATCGAGGCTGTGGGGATTGATGCATCACCCCCAAAAAAACGGCCCTACGGAGTGTTTTGTGGCGGGAATGTGGTTGACGAGAGTGCAGAACACGTCCGAATTGTAAGTCTAAGTTGCGCCGTAGGGTCGCAACCAAATGTCGGCGAAAAGCCGCAGGGGGAATATCGTGGCTTTCAATTTCAAAAGCGGTCTCTTGGCCGCAACGGCGGGCGTTGCGATCATGCTGGGAACGGCGTCGGCCGCGACGGCGCAAACCGCACCCGCGCCCACGCCGCCGGCTGGCGGCTTCTACATGGCCAATGGAACGCGGACGACCAACTATCAGACTGCGATAACGTCCTGGCGCACGAACACGCAATTCGCAGTGGACTATTCCAAAGCCTTCCTGGGCCTGGAGCACGCCTACGCGATGGGTCTGACCGGGCGGGGACAGACTGTCGGCGTCAATGACGCAGGCGTCTACATGGCTCACCCTCTGTTTGGATCGGCCGGCAAGGTGACGGGGCTGCGCACCGGGGCCGTCGCCGGATATGGCAACGACGGGATGATCAATCCGCGTCGACGGTGGGAGGGCCACGGCACTCACGTCGCGGGCACCATCGCAGGCGACCGCGTCGCCGGACAGCCGATGTTCGGCAACGCCTTCGGGGCCAAGCTCTATGCCGCAACCGCCAACTTCGCGGCGGGGGACTTCCTTTGGTACAAGGACGCGATCATCGACGGCAAGATCGTCGCCACCCAGAACCAGAACATCGTCGATCTGGCCAATACCGGCCAGGTGCGGATCATCAACAACAGCTGGGGCAGTTCGACGACCCTGCCGTTCAACGCCTCGCTGCCTACGGTGTTGGCGTCGTTCAATCGCAACTACGGCGACTACTACAAGCCGGTGCTGGACAAGGACGTGCTGGTCGTCTTCTCGGCCGGCAACGGCTTTGGGGTCCACGCCAGCATTGATGCGGCGGCGCCGCTGTCCGACCCGCGCCTGCGCTCCAACTGGCTGTCGGTCGCCAACTATTCCAGCTTCAGCGCCGCCGATCCCTCGACAAGCTTCTGCGGACAAACGGCGACATGGTGTGTCGCCGGACCGGGGTCTGCGGTAGTGTCGTCCGTTCCTGCCTATACGATGGACCGGGCCGGCATCCTGGCCCTGTATCCCCGCGCCAACTATGCTGGCCTGTATTCGGCGACCACGGTCTCGGCCCTGCAGACCGCGTCAGTGAACCAGTTCATTGGCGTTCTGAACGCTTATCTGAACGCCCGCGCCGCCGGTGGACCCACCTATAATGAGGACGCGTGGCGCCGCGAAGTCGGACGTCAGGCGGCCGCCATCACTCTGGTTTCGGGTGCGCGACTCGGTGATCCGGACAGCTTCACATCCGTCTTGGCGGGGCTTCTGACCTCGACCAACAATATGGCGCTCCTGACGCCGGCCTTCTCGGGCGCGGTGCTGCAGTACGCCAACGACGAGCTTCAGCGCATACTGAACCAGTACATCAACTATACCGGCGCAGGTTACGCGGCCTATACCGGCACCTCGATGGCGGCGCCGAACATCTCGGGCTTTGCGGCCCTGCTGATGGAGAACTTCCCGGAATATTCCACGGCCCTGGTCTCTGACATTCTGGTGTCGAGTTCGAGGGATCTGGATACGCCCGGCGTCGATCTGCGCTCCGGTTGGGGCGCGCCGCAGATGGATGTGGCGCTGCGCGGACCGACCGCTCTGCGCGACACGCGCGACGTCACCGTTGCGGTGGGCACGGTGGACATCTGGAGCAACAATATCGGCGATGCGCGTGATCGCTACTCGACTGAAGTCCGAGCGAACTTCGGCAACGATGTCGGCGGTCTGGTGAAGAAGGGCGGCGGCCAGCTGATCCTGTCCGGCGCCAATGACTATAGCGGCCCGACGCGGGTCGAGGGCGGCCTGCTGACCGTAAACGGCAGTCTGCTGCGCTCCAACGCCACGGTCGGCGGCGTCGGCATGATCGGCGGCACCGGCCGGTTGGCGAACCTGACGGCGGAAAGCGGCGGGGTGGTTTCGCCCGGCGACGGCGTCAATCCGTTCGGGACCCTGACGGTCGCCGGCAATCTGAACTTCAAGCCCGGCTCCTTCCTGTGGATCCGGTCCAGCGTGAACGGCGCGGCCTATTCGCGGCTGAACGTGGGCGGCACGACCCGCATCGACGGCGGGCAGGTCATACTGAAGGCCGACAACGGCGAGTGGAACCTGCGCACGCGGATGAACATCATCAACTCGACCGGGGCGGTGACGGGCACGTTCAGCGGGGCGCAGAGCGATCTGGCCTTCCTGGCGCCGGTGTTGACCTATTCGACGAACGGAGTGGTGCTGACGGTGCGGCGCAACGACGTGACCGTGGCGTCGCTGGGCGGCAATCCGAACCGGGCCTCTGTCGGCGGCGCGCTGGACGTCATGATCAACAACACCTCGACCGGAACCCGCGACCTGTCGCTGGAGAACGCCCTGCTGGACGCCAGCGTGCCGGCTGTGCAGGGCGCCCTAGGCAGCCTGACCGGCGAAGTTCATGCCTCGCTGGGCGGTCTGGCCGTGTCGGACACCCGTTCTATCCGCGAGTCCATGTCCGATCGCGGTCGTGGCCAGGGCGGCGCCGCGACTTACGCGGGCAACGGTGTCTCGGTCTGGGGCAGCGGCGTCTATGGCAATGGTCGCGGCTCGGCCCACGATGGTCTCGCCGGGTTCCGTAGCGAGGGATCGGGCTATCTGGTCGGGGCTGAAAAGGCGCTGTCGAACGAGATGCACATCGGCGTGGCGCTGGGCGAGACCCGCTCGGAGCTGCGCTCGCCGCGTCTGCGTTCGACGGGTCGGGTCAACAGCGAGCAGATCGGCGTCTACGGCGGCGCGGGCGTCGGCGACTTCCAGATTCGCGTCGGCGGGTCGTGGGCGAACGCCGACGTTCGCACGGATCGCACGGCCCAGTTGAACGCCTTCAGCAACGCTCTGGTCGGCGACTATGACGGCAACGTCTGGCAGGCCTATGGCGAGGTGGCGTGGAGCCGCGCGGTCGGCGGCACGGTCTTCGAACCCTACGGCGCCTACAGCCACGTCGAATACGACGCCGACGTCGTAGAAACGGGCGGCGACGCCGCCCTGTCGGGCAAGGTGACGCAGAAGGCCGATCTGCTGACCGCCGGCTTCCGCACGCGCACCGCCCTCGCGGGCGGCGAGGGGCGGCCGCGTTTGTCCGCTGTGACGCACCTGGCCTATACCCACGACCTGAACGGTGACGGGCCGGTGTTCGACGCCGCCTTCGCAGACGGTCCGCGCTTCCTGATCGACGGAGCCAATCCTGGTGACGATGTGATCTCGGGCGGTCTGGCCTTCAACATCCAGGCGACTGAGCGCACCGCGTTCGAGATGGGCTACACCGGCCTTTACAAGGACGAGTATCGCGACAACCGCATCTTCGGGCGGTTCAGCGTCAAGTTCTGATCCGAACCTGAGCCATCCTGTCGCGCCCCCGATCTTGCGATCGGGGGCGCGATTGCGTTTGCGTCAGTGTGTCTCGGCGGAAAGGGCGTCGTCACCCTGTGTGAAGGGGCGGTCGCGGTTTGATTTGCGATGTTCGACCCAAACGCCCTGTTTCCGCGTCAGCCGCTCGACCGCCTGAACGGCTCCCTGCATGAGGTCTTCGGGCGTCTCGACACCGACAAGAGGTTCGACGGTCGCATTCGGGTCGGCTTGAAGGATGGTGGTGGCGTAGATGCCCAGGTGATGTCCTTGGGCCCGACCGTCGCGATAGGGGAAAAGGCAAAACGTGTAGCGCTGCTCGATCAAGGGTCGGAGGCGCTGGATGACGTCCGCGCGCCAACTCGCGCCGTTGCAGGCCACCGTTCGCACCGGGCTCAGCCAACCGGCGGGCGACCGGGTCGTCGGACCCTCCAGCCCGAAATCGCTGCGCGCTGTTGGATCGACGAGGGTGAACCGACCGGGTGTGCGGGGAATAGGTCTGATGGGGTATTCGCGGAAGACGACCTGGAGACCTTGACCTTGCAGATGTCGTTGCAGGGACCGCCCGATCTCGCGACCCGAGCGTTGGGTCTGGAAATCGACGATGGCATAGGCGTGATCAAGGCTTTGGCTGTCGCGTGGCGGCGACTGGCCGAACGCATCGAAGGGCAGGCCGAACGTGACAAGTCCGACAACCGCCATGAGACCTTTGTGAAACACCATGCGCAATCCAGGCTCGTGACCCTTGCGCTTGTCAACAATCAACAGATCACCGAGGCGTCGGTCGCGCCGCGGGCATGGTGCGCCCTGACGGGCGACTAATGCGGCGTCCACCTCAGCGTCAGTCCAATGGTGCGAGGCCGCAGGGGGGTGACCGCCTGGGCGTCGGGCAGGCGGAAGGGATCGCTGTAGGCGAAGGTATTGGCCTCGGTATCGAACAGATTGTCGACGAACAGGGTCGCGACCCAGGGCGAGGCTTCCACGCCCAGGGCGAAACGACCCGTGCCATAGTCGCCCATGCGGTGCTGCTGGCGTCCGTCGAAGGTCAGGCGCGATGAGCCGACGTAGGACAGGCCGCCGTCAGCGAGCAGGTGCAGGCGATCCCCCAGCTGCCGACGCCAGGTGAAGCCCAGGTTGGCCGAGGCCTTGGGCACGCCGGGCAGGCCGGCGCCGCGCCGGGAATCGAACTGATCGCTGGGGTCGGTGATGCGGGGGTCGGCGACCAGGCCGTTGGCGAACAGTTCCAGCGTCTCGGTCGGTTTCCAGTTCGCCTCGATCTCGAACCCCACATCGGCGCCGTCGCCGACGTTGACGACATAGGCCAGGCCGCTGGGCAGGAACTGGTCGCTCTGAACGTCGCGCCAGCGCGCGGCGTAGACGGCGGCGCGAAGGCGGGCCCGTCCATCGGGCGAGCGATATTTGGCGCCGAACTCCAGGTTCCACAGCGAGTCCGGCTGGTATTCGCGGGCCGGCGAATCCGCCAGGCCGCTGAAGTCCTGGCCGATGACGCCTGCGGTGTTGAAGCCTCCGGCGCGGTGACCCTGGCTGATCTGGGCCGACAGGTTCAGACGTTCGCTGGGTTGCCAGGCCAGGGCGATCTTTGGGGTCAGGCCAGCGGACACGCCCCTGCCGTCGAAGGGGCGTGTCCGCGAACCCTGGCGCACGTCGGAGGTCGTCTCGTAGTCTAGGGCGTAATAGCGTGCGCCGGCGGTCAGGGTCAGTTTTTGCGACAGGTCCACCGACGCCTCGCCATAGACGGCGGCCTCGTCCAGGCTGTCACGGCGCGTCTCGGAATAGACCGCCAGCGGCTCGGGGCGCAGGGCGGACAGGACGGGGTTGGTGCGGGTGGTGCTGGACGACACCAGGCCGCCGGCCAGCCAGCGCCACCGGCCCACGTCGGGCGAAGCGAAGTTGGCCTCGCCGACGATCAGATGGATGTCCTTCTTCTCGTCCAGGGCGCCGACCCGCCAGAGCGAGCCGAAGCGACGCAGGGCGCTGGAGGCGTCGTATCGGCTCCCGAACCCATGTTCGACCACCGCGACCGAGGCGTTCATCCGCCCCCAGGCGCCCCGGCCTTCCAGCGTCATCGAAGCCTGATCGAATCGGTTCTGGTGGGGTTCGCGCACCAGGTTCGCGCGTCGCAGCGGGCCCAGGCCGCGATACACATAGTGGGTGTCTTCAGTCACGATCGACTGGTGGACGACGCCCGCCCGTGCGGTCCAGCCGGGCGCGATCTCCAGCGCCGCCGACACCCGTCCGCCGCGCCGCGTGCCGTCGTTGACTCGACGCAGGTTCAGTTCGACGTCGTTGATATAGCCGCTGTAGGTCTCGCCATAGATGGCCGCCCGGATCGCCGCACGGTCGCCCGCCAGCGGCAGGTTGGCGATCAGCGAATAGTCGGAGTTCGCGCCTCCGCCCCTGGTGTGGGAGCGGGTGAGGGCGACGGACAACTCTTCCTGTCCGAACTCGGGCGCGCGCGTGACGATGCGGACGACACCGCCGATGGGGCCGGTCCCATACAGCGTCCCCTGCGGGCCGCGCAGAACCTCGACCCGGTCGATGTCGATCAGTTTCAGGTCCGGGTCGGGCGCGCTGTAGGTGACCGGGGTCAGGTCCAGATACAGGCCCACTGTCGATTGCGTCAGGCCGGTGAAGACGCCGTCGGAGATGCCGCGCAGCAGAATCTTGTTTCGGCCGGGACCGAGGTTGGTCACCGTCATGCCGGACACCAGGCTGTCCAGCCCCTGCATGCCCGTGACGCCCGATCTGCCGATCCGTTCGGAGGCGACGGCGGTCATGGCTGACGACGAGTCCTGGATCAACTCCGGCCGGCGGGGGGCGGTGACGATGACTTCGCTGACCTGGGCCACGTCTTCGGTCGGCGCGACGCGAGGCGCTTGGCTTCGCATTGGCGGCAAAGCCGGGGGCGACGAGGCGCGGGACGGCGCACGGCTGATGATCACCGCGCCGTCGGCCCGGATGACATGGCGACATCCCGATCCCGCCAGGATGCGGGTCAGGGCCGTGTCCAGCGACATGCGGCCCTGAAGCGACGGGCTGGTTCCGGCGCAGGCGCTCAAACTGCCGCCCAGCGACACGCGCGCCTGAAGCGCGAGGTCGAGCAGCGCGCCATCGACGGGTTGGCGGGGGATGTAGAAGTCCAGCGTTCGCGTGTCGGCCGCCTGCGCCGGCGCCGATAGAGCCGTCGTCAAAAGCAGCCCAAGGCTGGGGATCAGGGCAGCGGCGCGTGACCGGGAATGGCCGGAGTTTGGAGGCCGCCTGGCCTCAGCGGGCGCCACGCGCGCTTATGCGGACTTCGGACGTCGAGACCTCGACGCGAACGGGTGCGAAATCCTGGAGCTGCTGCAACATCACGGCCTCGTCGCCTACACGCAGGGCGCCGGTGAAACGCAGCGCCTGTGTGGGCGTCGATAGCACGACTGGTTTGTCAAGATAACGCGAAAGATCGTCGGCCACATCGCTCAGCGGGCTGTCGCGATAGACCAGCACGCCGCTGCGCCAAGCGGAGGCGCGATCCGGCGAGACGCTGCTCATGCGCGGCGTCGCACGACCCCGTTGTTCCAGGGTCTGGCCGGCGGTCAGGCGCACGGGTTGCAGCGCGTTGGCGGGCGTCACGGCGACGACGCCGCGCTGGACCGCCACGGCGAAGTTGTCGCCGTGGTTCAGCACGTTGAAGGCGGTGCCCAACACCTGGACCTGACGATCGCCGGCCGCGATCACAAAGGGATGGGCCGGGTCGTGGGCGATGTCGAAGGCCGCCTCACCCTCGGCGAGCGACACCGATCGCCTGTCGTCGTCGAAGCGGACGTCTAGCCGGGAGTGGCGGTTCAGATAGACGTGCGAGCCGTCCTCCAGGGCGACCGACAGCGGGGCGTCTGTGGTGGCGTAGGTCTGGCCGTCGGGCGTCATCCAGAGCCACAGGCCGACCGCGAGGGTCACGCTGGCGGCGATGCCGAGGCCTGCCCTCAGCCAAGGCGAGCGACGGCGTGCGCGACGTTCGCGGGCGGCCGACAGGTCGATGAGGGGCGATGCGCTGATCGCCGCTGCATCCGCTGCATCCAGATCGATCCACAACCGTTCGACGGCGTCATAGGCGCGCGCATGGTCGGGCGAAATCTCCAGCCAGGATTGGAAATCGAGCCAGGCGGATTCGGGCGCCGTCTCGTCAAGCAGGGTGACGAACCAGTGCAGCGCCTTCTCCTCGATGTCGTCGCTTGCGGTCATGCCATCCTAGCCCGGACGCCCGTCGCATGACGGACCTCCTGATAGACAGACGCCGCCAGATGGGGCGCGCCTCCACAAATAGCCTGGCTAGGTCGCGGATCGCCGCCGGTCATGGCTGAACCTTTCGGGCCAGAACGCGCAGGGCGTCCATCATGTGTTTCTCGACGGAACTGCGCGAAACGCCCAGTTGGGCGGCGATGTCGGCGTAGCTGACGCCGTCGAACTTGTGCAGGCGAAAGATCGTCTGGGTCTTGGGCGGCAGGGTGTCGAGCGCGGCGACCAGCCGGGCCAGCCGCTCGCGGCCCGCCACGACCGCCTCGGCGGAGGGGGCGGCGTCCAGATCTTCCGCCGCGCCGACCTCGTGATTGATCTGTCGCCACTGTGTGTCGCGGTTGGCCGCCCGCTGGCTGGAACGCCAGCGGTCCATCAGCAGATTGGAGGTCAGGCGGAAAAGGAAGGCGCGCGGGTTGTCGGGCGGCGGGTCGGGATCCAGCGCCGAGACCTTGAGGTAGACGTCCTGCAGCACGTCGTCGACATCGCCCGACGCACCGCCCAGCCGCGCCCGGCAAAACCTGGCCAGGTCTTCGCGCTGCTCCAGATAGGCGGCGACCAGGGGATGCGCGGCGGGCGCGGTCAAACGGGCGAAATCCTCTCGTTCGGCCAAGGCAGGCCATGACCCTCCATGCCGTGACGATTTTTCTGAGGCAAGGGCCGGTCGGCGGCGTCCCTGTCATGAAGGCGCCGTGTCGGCGACGGGCAGGATCGAGATGCGCGCGTTTGCAGGATACGACGGCACGACGGCCCCGGCCTTTTCGGTCGGCTAGGACGTCGTCATGTTCGATATCTGGCGCTCGGGCTTCATCCGCCGTCCCTTAAGCAGTTTCATTGACCATGCCCCACGCGCGGACGATGTGACGTGGCTGCCGGACTGCGGGCCGCACGCCTATGTGGCGGACCCGTTCGGGATCACGCGCGACGGGGTGCTGACCGTCTTCGTCGAGGCGTTCGACTATCACGTGCGCCGCGGCGAGATTCACTATCGCCAGTACGATGCTGACGACCGGCTGGTGGGCCAGGGCGTGGCTTTGGCCGAGCCCTGGCACCTGTCCTATCCGACCCTGATCGAGGACGGCGGCGAACTCTACATGCTGCCTGAGGGCTACAAGAGCGGCGGGCTGATCCTGTATCGCTGCGTGCGGTTCCCGGACCAGTGGGAGGCGGTCGCACGTATCGGCGAGGCGGCGGCCATCGATGCGACGGTGGTGAAGCACGACGGCCGGTGGTGGATGTTCCACGCCTTGCCGGGACCCGACGATCGGGCGATGCGCGAGCTTCATATCGCTTGGGCCGACAGCCTGACCGGACCCTGGACGGCGCATTCCGGCAATCCGGTGATCAGCGGCTTTCAGACCTCGCGGCCCGGTGGCTCGGCCTTCGTCCACGACGGCGCCCTGCATCTGCCGGTCCAGGACTGCGCAGAGACCTATGGCGCGGCGATCAATCTGTTGCGGATCGACGCCCTGACGCCGGAAATCTTTTCGGCCTCGGTCGTGAAGCGGTTCGAGGCGGGCGATCTGATTGAGGGCTTCGCCGACGGTTTCCACACCTTGTCGGGGCATGGCGACGTCACCTTCATCGACGTGAAGGGCATTCGACAGTCGCCGGCGGAGCCCTGGCTGAAGGCCGGGTTCAAGGCGCGCCGCCTGTTGGGCCTTAACGGCCCGCGCGGCCGGCGGGCGACAGGCGCTGTCGTTCACCCCCAGATTTTCGCGACCGCTTGCGTTCGCAAGGAAGGCTAGACCATGCGTATCGCCGTCGTTCTGCCGCGAGGCTGCACCTATTGCCCGGACAAGGCCAACTCGATGGAGACGGTGGTTCGCACCCTGTCGGCGCACAGCCGGTTGAATCGTTCGGTCACCCTGATCTGCGATGCGGGCGCGGCGCCGTGCGCGGACCTGAACATGCTGACTGTGCCGGCCGGGCTGGGCCGCAAGGCGCGCAACGAAGCGGTGGCGGCCATCCTCAAGGCGCTGTCGCCGGACATCGTCGAATATCATCAGCAGCTGAAGGCCGCGTCTGAACTGGCGCGCCAGTTCCCGGGCGCGACCCACGTCCTCTATCGCCACACCCGCATCAAACCGGCGAAAAATCCCATCGAGGCCTTCCGCTACGGCCGTCGCCTGGCGCGTTTCGACCGGCTGGTGTTCGTTAGTCAGGCGGCAGGCCAGGAGTTCGCGGCGGACTATCCGCGTCTGGCCGGACGGGTCTCCTCCGTATGCAATCCCATCGAGGTCGAGGCCTGGCGTGCGTCTCCGGACGTCAGCGAAAACCTGATCCTCTTCTCCGGTCGCGCTATGCGGGACAAGGGGTTGGACCTGTTCTGCACGGCCTTGGCCGAGACGCTGGATCGCCATCCCGACTGGCGCGGCGCATTGATGCTGGGCGATTGGGAGAAACATCAGGACTGGGCGGAGCCGCTGGTCCAAGCGCTGGACCGGTTTGGCGACCGGGTCGAGATCCACAAGTCGGCGTCCCTGACCGAGGTCAGGGCCGTGACGCGTCGCGCGGCCATCGCCGTGACGCCGTCGCGTGTTCGTGAGGCCCTGGGGCTGGCGGCGCTGGAGGCCCATGCGGCGGGCGCGGCCTTGATCTCGTCGGGGCGAGGGGGGCTGCGGGAAGCGAGCGGCGACCACGCGGTCTATGTCGAGGTCGAGGACGCCGCGCCCCTGACGGCGGCGATGAACCGACTGGTCGAAAATCCGGCGGAACGCCTGGCCCTGGCGCGCAGCGGTCAGGATTTCGTGGAGCGGGTGCATTCCCCCGTCGCCCGCGCCGCCGAACTGGATGCGCTACGCGAGGCCTTGTCCGACCGGTCTCTGTCGAACCGTTCGGCGGCGAAGGCCCGCTGGTTATGGTTCCTGCCGCGACACGGGTCGCAGCCCAGACTGCAGGGATAGCCGCCTAAGCCTTACGGACGAAGCTGTCGTAGACGTGGGTCACGGCGTCGAACCGAACGCGCGTCGGCTGATCGCCCAGCGGCGTCGGCTCCAAGTTTGCCTCGGTCAGGCCGGCGGCGACCGGATCGTCGATCTTGTCAGTATTCCAGCCCAGCAGAAGCCGCCCGCCGGGACGCAGGATGGCCGCCAGAGCCTCTAGCGCCTTTCGCTGCTGCTCGGGACTGTCGACGCCGTAGCCCAGCACGCCGTTGCAGACGATGGCGTCGAAGGTCATGTCGGAGAAGAGCCGATCCGCCTCGCAGACGTCGCCGGTGCGGTGGCGACCTTCGCGGCCCCAGCGTTCGGCCGCCGCGTCGATGTCGGTCGTCCAGACTTCGCCGCCGTGGGCTTCCAGCGCGGCATAATCGTCCAGCGTATATTCGCGGCAACCGACCCACAGGATGCGGCCGCCGTCGGCCGCCAGGGCGGGCACATAGCTGTCGGCCATCAAGCGCCGGTCCGGCAGGCTGCGGATGCGGGCGGCCTTGGCGGATCGTCGCTTGCGATCGGCGTCCTTGCCGAAGATCAGCGCCCTTACGACCGTTCCCAGACCCACGCGCTTCCCCTCGGATTGCTCCATGGGGTTGTTATCGAGCGGCAAGTGATCTGCCAATCGCCAGTCTGGCGATTTTGCCGGGCTTTATTGCAAGGCCAAGCTTTGATGGGAGCCCGCCAGCCCCTAGTGACGGCGCATGATCCAGGACGTTCCTCCCCCCGTCATCGCGCCCGTCGCCTTGCCCGAGATTGTGGTGACCGCCGCCCGCTTGCCGCCTGCGGCGGCCGATGCTGCATTTTCGGTCGTGCGCATCGATCAGGAGGTGCTGTCGCGATCCATGCGCCTGGACGAGGCGCTGCGGTCCGTGCCGGCGGTGTCGCTGTTTCGACGTACGACTAGCGCGGCGGCCAATCCAACGACACAGGGCATATCGCTGAGGGCCATCGCGCCGTCGGGGGCGGGACGGACGCTGGTCCTGCTGGACGGTGTGCCGCTGAACGATCCGTTCGGGGGCTGGGTCATCTGGTCCCAGGCCACGCCGGAATCACTGGAAAGTCTGGACGTGATCCGGGGCGCGGGATCCGGGCCATACGGCGCGGGCGCCCTGACCGGGACGATCACTCTGCGTGAGCGGGGTGAGGGTGGGGTGCTGGATGTCTCGGCCGCCGAACGCGGCGGTCTGCGCGCGGCGGGGTCGGCGTCTACGCGGTTCGGCCCGGTGGCGGTGACGCTAAGCGGACTGCGCGAGGTCAGCGACGGCTATGTGCCCGTGCGGGGATCGGCAGCGGGGGCCGCTGACACGCCCCTGGATCTCGACAGTCGCAGCGCGGCCCTTCGGGTCGATACGGCGCTTGGACAGGCGAACCTGTCGGTGCGGGCGGCGACCTGGGAAGAGGATCGCGGATCGGGCCTGGCCGGAACCCGCGCCAACGCCAGCGGCCACAGCCTCAGCGCTACGGCCGCCCAGGCGCCGACGGCCGACGGCTATGGCTGGCGGCTGCAGGCTTGGCGGATCGACAGCAACCTGGCCAACAGTTCGGACTCGGTGTCGGCCGACCGGGCGACGACCACGCCCGCCAACGACCAGTACAAGACGCCCGCAACCGGATGGGGGCTGAACGCCGCCCTGCGTCGTCGGATGGCGGAGTTCGCGGGCGGTCGCCTTGAGTGGGAAGTGGGCGCCGACGCGCGGTTCAACGAAGGCGAGACCAACGAACTGTTCAGCAACCCCACGGGCGCAGGCTTCGCCAGAGGTCGTCGCGCGGGCGGCGAGACGGCGGTGGCCGGGGCCTATGTCGATGCGTCCTGGACGGCGGCCGAATGGCTGGTGGCGGGCGGTCTGCGGGTGGATCGGTGGGAAAATACGGGCGGTTTCCGCAACGAGAACACTCTGGCGACCGGGGCTGTTCTGCTGGACGAGAAAGACCCGGATCGGTCGGGCGAAGTGGTCAGCGCGCGCCTGGCCGTTCGGCGTGATCTGGGCGGCGGCTATGCGGCGCGGGCGGCGGCCTATTCCGGCTTCCGGCCGGCGACGCTGAACGAACTGCACCGGCCGTTCCGCGTCGGCAACGATATCACCGAGGCCAACGCCGCCCTGACGCCCGAGACACTGAAGGGGATCGAGACCGGGCTGGCGTTCGACCGCGACGGCGTGCGCTGGGGCGGCACGGTGTTCTGGAACCAGATCGAGGACGCCATCGTCAATGTGACGATCGGGGCCGGGCCTGGGACCTTCCCGCGCGCCGGGTTCGTGCCGGCGGGCGGGGTGCTGCGCCAGCGCCAGAACGCCGGGACCATCGACGCCTGGGGTGTGGAGCTGAACGGCGCCGTGGACCTGTCGTCGGCGGTGTCGCTGAACGCCGCCCTGTCCTGGACCGACGCCGAGATCGACGGCGGATCAGCCGCCGCGCAACTGACCGGCCTGCGTCCCGCCCAGGCGCCGGAGTGGAGCGCGACCGCCGGGCTGGACTGGCGGGCGACCGACCAACTAACCTTGGCCCTGGCGGCGCGTTACGAATCCAGCCGGTTCGACGACGACCTGAACAGCCGCGTTCTGGACGCCGCCGTCACGTTGGACGCCCGGGGAGAGTGGGCGCTGAACCCGCGCACGACCCTGTGGCTGGCGGCGGACAATCTGTTCGATACCGATGTCGAGGTGTCCGAAACGGGGACGGGCGTGGCCGGTTACGGCCCGCCGCGCACGGTCAGCGTCGGTTTGCGCTTGAGCTATTGATCGCAACAGAACACGCCTTTTCCGACCGCGTTTTTGCGCGAGGCGCAGATTTCGTCCGTCCAGCGGGTGAAAATGACCTTCAACGCTGTTGCGTGGGACCGCAGGCGCGCTAATCGCTAGAGACGGCCGACCCCCGGCCGAAGACCACAACGACGAGCCTGTCATGTCCGAAGAATTCTACCGCATGAAGCGGTTGCCGCCCTATGTCATCGCCGAGACCAATGCGATGCGCGCGGCGGCCCGTGCGGCGGGCGAGGACGTGATCGACCTAGGGATGGGCAACCCCGACCTGCCGCCGCCCCAGCATGTGATCGACAAGCTGATCGAGGTGGCGCGCAAGCCCGACGCCCACGGCTATTCGGCGTCGCGGGGCATTCCCGGCCTGCGCCGCGCCCAGGCCAACTATTACGGTCGCCGCTTCGGCGTCGATCTGGACCCCGAGACCGAGGTGATCGTCACCATGGGCTCGAAAGAGGGGCTGGCCAGCTTGGCCACCGCCATCACCGAGCCGGGCGACGTGATCCTGGCGCCCAATCCGTCCTATCCGATCCACACCTTCGGCTTCATCATCGCCGGCGCCGCGATCCGCAGCGTGCCGACCACGCCGGACGAGAAATATTTCGAGGCGCTGGAGCGGGCCATGGCCTTCACCGTGCCCCGGCCCAAGATCCTGGTGATGAACTATCCGTCGAACCCGACGGCGGAGACGGTGGACCTGGCCTTCTACGAACGCGTCGTGGATTTCGCCAAGGCCAACGACCTGTGGATCATCAGCGACCTGGCCTATTCGGAGCTCTACTACGACGGCAAGCCGACGGTCTCGATCCTGCAGGTGCCGGGCGCCAAGGACGTGGCCATCGAGTTCACGTCGCTGTCGAAGACCTACAGCATGGCCGGCTGGCGCATGGGGTTCGCGGTCGGCAACAAGAAGCTGATCGCGGCGATGACGCGGGTGAAGTCCTATCTCGACTACGGCGCCTTCACGCCCATCCAGGCGGCGGCCTGCGCGGCGCTGAACGGGCCGCAAGACATCGTCGAGCAGAACCGCAAACTCTATCATCGCCGCCGCAACGTGCTGGTCGAGAGCTTCGGCCGTGCGGGTTGGGACATCCCCAAACCCGCCGCCTCCATGTTCGCCTGGGCGCCGTTGCCGCCCGCTTTGGCGCATCTGGGCAGCCTGGAGTTCTCGAAGCAGCTGCTGACCCATGCCAAGGTCGCGGTGGCGGCCGGCGTCGGCTATGGCGAGAACGGCGAGGGCTTCGTCCGCATCGCCCTGGTCGAGAACGAGCAGCGCATTCGTCAGGCCGCCCGCAACATCAAGGCCTATCTGAAATCGCAAGGCGTCAACGTGCCGCCCAGCCGGGAAGACTGAGCCATGCCGTCCGGATTGATCGCGCTGCTCGACGATGTCGCGGGCATCGCCAAGCTGGCGGCGGCGTCGCTGGATGACGTCGGTGCGGCGGCGGGCAAGGCCTCGACCAAGGCGGCCGGGGTGGTGGTGGACGATGCGGCGGTGACGCCCCGCTATGTCATGGGCCTCTCGCCCAGCCGCGAGCTGCCGATCATCGGCAAGATCGCCTTGGGGTCGTTCCGCAACAAGCTGATCTTCATCCTGCCGGCGGCCCTGTTGCTGAGCGCCTTCGCGCCCTGGGCCATCACGCCGATCCTGATGTGCGGCGGGACATACCTGTGTTTCGAGGGGGCCGAGAAGTTGCTGGAGGCGCTCGGGCACGGCGGACATGAGGACGCGGCGCCGATCATCGGCGACGCGGCGGCGCTGGAGAAGACGACGGTGGCGGGGGCGGTGAGAACCGACCTGATCCTGTCGGGCGAGATCATGGCCATCGCGCTGGCCGATGTAGCCGCCCAGCCGATCCTGACACAGGCGGCCGTGCTGGCCGTGGTTGGGATCGCCATGACGGTCGTCGTGTATGGCGCGGTGGGTCTGATCGTGAAGATGGACGACATCGGCCTGCATCTGGCCCAGCGGCCGAACGGCGGCGTGCGCGCCTTGGGCCGCGGCCTGGTCAAGGGCATGCCGGTGGTGATGAGCGCCCTGTCGGTCATCGGCACCGCCGCCATGCTGTGGGTCGGCGGGGGGATTTTGGTCCACGGGACGCATACGCTGGGTCTGCACTGGCCGGCTGTGCCGCTAGAGCATCTGGCCCACGCTGTCGGACAGGTGTTCGGGCCGCTGAAGGGGGCTATGACTTGGCTGACGACCGCCGTGGCCTCGGCCGTGATCGGACTGATCGTCGGCGGGTTGGTGGTGTTGGTCTTGCATCAGGTCGCGCGGTTGCGCTCGCAGGAATCGCACTAAAGAGCGACGCCCTGTCACGCGGCCGCCATGCGCGGCGGCTAGAGGCCGGTCGCCTGTTGTTGGAGTTCTTCATGTCCCTGTCGCGTCATGCCGCCGCCGCCTTCCTGGCCGCCCTGTCGATGGCGGGCGCCGCCTGCGCCTCCGTCGCCGAGGCGCCGGTTCAGCAGGTCGTCCCGCAGGCTGCCGTCGCCGCCCTGACGCCGCCGAAGCTGATCGTGACCATCGTGGTGGACCAGTTCAGCGCCAACCTCTTCAATCAGTATCGTAGCCGCTACAGCGGGGGTCTGCGTCGTCTGGCGGACCAGGGGCTGGTGTCGATCAACGGCTATCAGACCCACGGCCTGACCGAGACCTGCCCCGGCCATTCGACCATTCTGACGGGCATGCATCCGGTCGAGACGGGCATTCCGGCCAACGACTGGATCGACGGCAAGACCGGCAAGGAGGTCTATTGCCTGGCCGCGCCGCAGAACCATCTGGCGCACGGCCGTGACGACACCGACAACGGGCCGGTGGGGCCGGATCAGCTGCGGGTCACGACACTGGGCGACTGGCTGAAGACCGTCAGCCCGGACAGCAAGGTCATGGCGGTGTCGGGCAAGGATCGCGGCGCGATCAACTTAGCCGGCCACCAGGGCCAGGCCTTCTGGTTCACCGACGGCTTCGGCCTGACGACCTATGTCGAGCCGGGGCAGACGGCGCAGGACAGGCTGGCGCCCGTCGCGGGCTTCAATAACCAGTTCAAGGCCTGGGCGGCGGCGACGCCTGTGGCCTGGGACTATCAGAACGAACAGTGCCGCGCGCTGGCGGGCGACTGGACCATTCGCGGCCAGACCTTCCATTCCGTGCTGCCGCCGGCAGGGCTGAAGTTCGACACCTCGCCGCTGCTTGACGAGCAGACGCTGAAGGCGGCGGAATATCTGCTCGAAAGTCAGAAGCTGGGGCAGGGCGAGACCACCGACATGCTGGGCGTCAGCCTGTCGGCGACGGACCGGATCGGCCATATGTACGGCACCCAGGGGCCGGAGATGTGCGAGCAGATGCACCGGCTGGACGCGGCGCTGGGCGCCTTCCTGGACAAGCTGGCCCAGGTTTCGGGCGGGGCGCTGGTGGTGCTGACGGCCGATCATGGTGGTTCGGACTTCGTCGAGCGGCTGCATGAGCACGGCTATCCCCAGGCGCACCGGGCAGACATGGATGCGATCAAGACCATCAATGCGGCGCTGAAGACGCGCTTCAATCTGGCCGCTGATCCGCTGCAATCCGGCGGCAGCGGCTGGATGGTCGCCGACGCCGAGCACAAGTCCCTGCCCGATCCGCTACGCACCCAGGTCGCCGAGGCCGCCGTCGAGATGCTGCGCGCCCTGCCAGACGTGGCCTTCGCCGAGACGCGAGACCGGCTGCTGGCCGAGCCTCTGCCCGACAGCCGCCAGCCGGAGATGATGACGGTGCGCGAGCGCATGCGCCTGTCGACTGTGGCCGAGCGCTCGCCCGACATCCAGTTCGCCTGGGCCCAGAACACCACGGCCGGCGGGCGTGTCGGCTCGACCCTGGCCGGTCACGGCACGCCGTGGGAATATGACCGCCGCGTGCCGATCATCTTCTGGTGGCCTGGCGCGCAGGGCGACG
The DNA here is from genome assembly GCF_049897645.1 of Brevundimonas sp. TWP2-1. Taxonomy (NCBI): domain Bacteria; kingdom Pseudomonadati; phylum Pseudomonadota; class Alphaproteobacteria; order Caulobacterales; family Caulobacteraceae; genus Brevundimonas; species Brevundimonas sp. TWP2-1. Next base: position 1,361,793 of record NZ_JAFCWR010000001.1, on the reverse strand, counting down.
AGCGGTTCCTACCCATCCGCACGGTCGATATCGCCCCGACCCTGGCCCATGTCATCGGGGTTCCGACGCCGGTGGTCGAGGGCCGTTGCATGGATCTGAACGGGTTTGCGGTGGGCGCTTGCGCGCCGACGGTGGAGGCGGCGGCGCGATAAACTCCTGTTTCGGGGTCGTAAACTCGTGTTTCCCGGCGGGGCTGCGGCCTTACGTGGAAAAGGTTTCGTTGGCAGAAGGGGCTAAAGCGCCCAAGTCGTCCAAACGGATGGCGATCAGAGCCAACAGGAAACGTCCATGAACAGAGCCCGCCGCGCCCGCATCGTCGCGACCCTTGGGCCCGCAAGCCGTGCGCCCGGCATGGTCAAGGCCCTGGCCCAGGCTGGGGTGGACGTGTTCCGCCTGAACTTCAGCCACGGGTCGCATGAGGATCACGCCGCCGCCCTGAAGGCCGTGCGCGGCGCCGAGGCGGCCTTGCAGCGACCGCTGGGCGTTCTGGCCGACCTGCAAGGCCCCAAGCTGCGGCTGGGCCGGTTCAAGAACGTCGAGATTTCGGTCAAGCCGGGTCACACCATGCGCTTCGATCTGGACCCCACGCCGGGCGACGAGACGCGGGTGCAGATGCCGCACCCGGAAATCTTCAAGGCCCTGCGTACCGGCATGCTGCTGCTGCTGGATGACGGCCGGGTGCGGCTGCGGGTCAATGAACGGGCTGACGACTGGGCCGATGTGACGGTCGAGAGCGGCAGCAAACTGTCGGACCGCAAGGGCGTCGCCGTGCCCGAGGCCGTCATTCCCGTCTCGGCCCTGACCCCCAAGGACCGCGAGGACCTGGCCTTCGCCCTGAGGATGGGCGTCGATTGGGTGGCCCTGAGTTTTGTCCAGAAGCCCGAGGACATGGCCGAGCTTAAGCGGATCGTGAACGGTCAGGCGGCTTGCCTGGCAAAGATCGAGAAGCCGGCGGCCCTGGCTGATCTGGAGGCCATTCTCGACTATTGCGACGGGGTCATGGTGGCGCGCGGCGACCTGGGCGTGGAACTGGATCCCGAGGACGTGCCGGTGGCGCAAAAGCAGATCGTGCGCGCCGCCCGCAATCGCGGGGTGCCGGTGATCGTGGCGACCCAGATGCTGGAATCGATGACCAGCGCGCCGGCCCCGACCCGCGCTGAGGCGACCGACGTGGCCAACGCCGTCTATGAAGGCGCTGACGCCCTGATGTTGTCGGCCGAGACGGCGTCGGGCGACTATCCGCTGGAATCGGTCGGCATGATGAGCCGGATCATCGAGCGGGTCGAACGCGATCCGATGTGGCCCAGCCTGATGGGCGCCGAACACGCCGGTATGGACGAGCATGACGTGGACGCCCTGGTCGGAGCGGCGGGCATGGCGGCCAGCGCGCCCTCGACCGGCTGTCTGGTGGTGTTCACGACCCTGGGCGGAACGGCGCGGCGGATGGCGCGGGAACGGCCGTTGAAGCCGATCCTGGTCTTGACGCCCAACCCCAATACGGCGCGTCGCCTGGCCCTGGTGTGGGGGCTGGAACCGCGCCTCGGTGAACAGCCGGATTCGCTGGAGGCCGTCACCGACGATGCCGTCAACAGCGCGGTCAGATACGGCCTGGCCGAGCCGGGGCAGCGTATCCTGATCCTGGCCGGCACGCCGTTCGGGGCGCCGGGCGCAGCCAATCTGCTGCGGCTGGCCCATGCGCCGGCGGCGGCGTCGAAGGGCCGCAAGAAGAGCTAGAGGGCGATCTCGCGACGCTCGGCCGCGCTGCGTCGACCGGCGTCGATGATCCGCATGACCGTCAGGGCCTGATCCGCCGTCACCGGCGGCGGGCCCTTGCCCAGAATCGCGTCGCGCATGGCCGCGTAGAAGGCGGGATAGTCGCCGCGTTCGGGCGTCGGGGTGGTGGCGACGATCTCGCCATCGACATGTTTCGTCAGAATGCCGGGCGATGGGTCCAGGCCCCAGTCAGCGTCGCTTGGGCGCAGGCCCACCTTGGACTGGCCCTCCTGGGCGTCTAGGCCGTGTTTAACGAAGCTGCCGCCCGTGCCGTGGACGACGTAGCGCAGGCTGGATTCTGCGGCGAGATGCCCGGCGTTCAGGATGACCCGCAGCCGGTCGTAGCGCAGCAGGACGTGGGCGTAGTCGATGGCGGTGGCGCCGACGCGCTGGGCCTGGAGGTCGGCGTAGACGGCCTGGGGCGCGCCGAACAACTGCACCGCCTGGTCGATCAGGTGCGGCCCCAGGTCGGCCCAGACGCCGCCGTCGCGCTGGTCTTTCCAACGATCGGTGACGGTCGGGCGGAAGCGGTCGTAGTGGCTTTCGAACACGGCGATTTGGCCCAGCTTGCCCTCGGCGATCAGGCGGCGCAGGGTCAGGAAGTCCGCGTCCCAGCGGCGGTTCTGGAAGACGCTGAACACGCCGGGCGAGGCGGTCGCCACGGACGCGACGGCTTGCGCGTCGGCCAGGGTGGCGGCGAAGGGCTTGTCCACCACCACCGACTTGCCGGCCTTCAGCGCGGCGATCGACTGTTCGGCGTGCAGGGCGTCGGGGGTGGCGACGACGATCAGGCCGATGTCCGCGCGCGCCAGGGCGGCGTCCAGATCGGGCAGGACCTCGACCTCCGGCAGGTCGGCGTGAACCGCCTCGGGCCGCGACGAGACGACGGCGGTCAGGGCCAGGCCGGGCGTGGCGGCGATCAGGGGGGCGTGGAAGGTCTGGCCCGCCAGGCCGTAGCCGACGACGGCGACGCCGATGGGTGTGTGTGTGGTCATGTCAGTGCGGCCAGCGTTCCGTGAGGACCTCCGCCTTACCATTTTCAAAGCGGACTTCCATGGCGGGCTCGGCAGGCTGGCCGGCGGCGAACAGTTCGTAGATCACGCCGCCATCCGTCTGACGGCTTTCGATGATGCGTTCAGGGGCGAAGGCGCCGGTGGCGGCGCGGGCGGCGGTCTGGACCGTCTGGGGCATGTCGGCGAAGGCGACGTCGCGCTGGATTTCCACAACCTCGAACCGGTCGCCTGTCTGCTGGATGTCCAGTTCGACCTCGGACCCGTCAGGCCGGGCGCCCTCGACATCGTAATAGACGCGCCCCTCGCGTTCCTTTCGTTCGACCTCGGCGACGGTCATGCCCGGCACGGTCTGCTGGATCAGGGCCGCAAGCGCAGGCGGCAGATCGGCAGGCGACACGTCGGAGATCTGGGTTTCGGGGCCGGGCGGCAGGGCCGTCGGCGCGGCGTCGGCCTTGTCTTCTTGCGGGGGTGAACAGGCGCCCAGCACGGCGGCTGCGGCGATGGCGAAAAGGGCGTGCTTCATCGGTCTTTCCTCCCGCGCCTTGCGCGCTTGTGCGATCAGGAAGAGGAGGCTGGTAACCGGTGTCAAGTCTTACACGCCCTTGGCGACGGCTTGTCGCGGCGCGTGTTCCTTACGCTTTAGGGCCGGTCGAAGCGCGGGCCATCCAGCACATAGGGCACCACGCCGCGCTCGTTCTCGGGCACGTGAAGGGCGCGGTCCAGGGGCGGGAAGGCGCGCTGGGTGCAGTCGGTGCGCTCGCAGATGCGGCAGCTGACGCCGATCCGGGCGGCGGGGCCGTTCAGGTCCAGGCCGGCGGCATAGACGAGGGATCCGGCGTGCTCGACCTCGCAGCCCAGGGACAGGGCGTAGCGGCGGTCGTTGGCCAGGTAGGAGCCGCTGGGCTTGGACACGCTGCGGGCGATGGAGATGTAGCGCGAGCCGTCGGGCATCTCGGCCAGCTGGACCCCGATCCGGTCTGGCGTGGCGAAGGCTTCGTGGACATTCCATAGGGGGCAGGCGCCGCCGAAGCGGGCGAACTGGAAGCGGGTGGCGCTGTGGCGTTTGGTGATGTTGCCGGCCATGTCGACGCGGGCGAAATAGAAGGGCACGCCGCGCCAGCCGGGCCGTTGCAGATTCGAGAGCCGGTGGCAGACCTGTTCAAAACTGACCTGGAAGCGGGTGCGCAGCCGGTCGATGTCGTGCTTTTCCGCCCGCGCCGCCTCGAGGAAGGCGCGATAGGGCAACAGGAGCGCGCCGGCGGCGTAGTTGGCCAGGCCGACGCGGGCCACGTCGCGCGCGGCCTGGGTGCGGAAGGCGGCCTGATCCAGCTCGGTCTCGATCAGGTCGCGGAAGGACAGCAGGGCCAGCTGGTGGGCCAGCTGGAAGGATCGGGTCGCGCCGGGCTGCCAGGCGTCAAGGCTCAGGATGCGACTGGCGGGGTCGTAGCGGCGCAGGGCCTCCTGGCCGGCGACATAGACGGTGCGCACCCCGTGCCGGTCGGCCAGCAGGGTCTCCAGCGCCCGTTCGATCGGGCCGTCCTGGGGGATGTCGGCCGCCAGGGCCTCGGCCGCCGTGTCCAGGCTGTCGACGTAGTTGTCGCGGTAGTGGAAGAAGTCGCGGACCTCCTCATAGGGCAGAAGGGCGACGCGGGCGCCCAGTTCGTCGCGGCCCAGGGTGTCGTCCAGCGCCTTCACCCGCTCGTCCAGCTGGCGGAAGGCCTGGTGCAGGGCCAGGAACTGATGGGCCAGGCGGGGGGTGTTGGCGACGGCCTGTTTCAGTTCGGCCGCCGTCGGGGGCTCGGCGCCGCCGCTGACCGGGCCGGCGATGTCGGTGGTGGCCTCGCGCAGGTCGGCGATCAGGCGGGCGTCGCCCTCAAGGTCGAACAGGCTGGCGTCGATGTGGAAGGCGCGGGTCAGGGCGATCAGGACGCGGGCCGTGGCCGGGCGCTGATTGGTCTCGATCTGCGACAGATACGACGGCGACAGGCCCAGCCGCTCGGCGCAGGCCTCCAGCGTCCAGCCGCGCGCCTCGCGCAGCTTGCGCAGTTTGGCGCCCAGAAAAAGCTTCTCAGCCATTCGCAAGTTTGCAGTTCATCGTCGCCGCCTTTGCAAGTCCGCGCAGTTCCGCATCTTTTGCAAAGTTGCGTTTGCCAATTTGTGATGAAGGCGCCACGCCTTTCGCAGCGAACACGAGGCCTAAACCGATCATGACTCAAGCCATCCTTGAAGAACTGGAGCGTCGTCGCGCCGCCGCCAAACTGGGCGGCGGGGAAAAGCGTATCGCCGCCCAGCACGCCAAGGGCAAGCTGACGGCGCGCGAACGCATCGACGTTCTGCTGGACGAGGGCTCCTTCGAGGAGACCGACATGTTCGTCGAGCACCGCAGCCACGACTTCGGGATGGAGACGCAGCGGATCCCCGGCGACGGGGTGGTGACGGGGCGCGGGACCATCGGCGGGAGGCTGGTCTATGTCTTCTCCAAGGATTTCACGGTGTTCGGCGGGAGCCTGTCGGGCGCCCATGCGGCCAAGATCGTCAAGTTGCAGAAGATGGCCCTGACGACCGGGGCGCCGATCATCGGCCTGTTCGACGCCGGCGGGGCGCGGATCCAGGAGGGGGTGGAGAGCCTGGCCGGCTACGCCGACATCTTCCTGCAGAACACCCTGGCCAGCGGCGTCATTCCCCAGATCAGCGTGATCATGGGACCGTGCGCGGGGGGCGACGTCTATTCGCCGGCCATCACCGACTTCATCTTCATGGTGAAGGACACGAGCTACATGTACGTGACCGGACCCGACGTGGTGAAGACCGTCACCAACGAGGTCGTCAGCCACGAGGATCTGGGCGGGGCGCGGGTCCATGCCGGCAAGTCGGGCGTGGCGGACGGAGCGTTCGAGAACGATCTGGAAGCCCTGTCGGAGGTGCGCCGCCTGATCGGCTTCCTGCCCCTGTCGAACCGCGAAAAGCCGCCGGTGCGCGAGAGCTATGACGAGCCCGAGCGGGACGAGCCGAGCCTGGACACCCTGATCCCGGCCAATCCTAATCAGCCCTATGACATGAAGGAGCTGATCCTGAAGGTGGTCGACGAGGCCGACTTCTTCGAGATCGGCGCCGACTTCGCCAAGAACATCATCTGCGGCTTCGGCCGGCTGGACGGCCAGACGGTGGGCATCGTCGCCAACCAGCCCCAGGTGCTGGCGGGCGTGCTGGACATCGATTCAAGCCGCAAGGCCGCGCGGTTCGTGCGCTTCTGCGACGCCTTCGACATTGCCCTGGTGACCCTGGTGGACGTGCCGGGCTTCATGCCGGGGACCAAGCAGGAGTATGGCGCCCTGATCAAACACGGGGCCAAGCTGCTGTTCGCCTATGCCGAGGCGACGGTGCCGAAACTGACCCTGATCACGCGCAAGGCCTATGGCGGCGCCTATGATGTGATGAGTTCGAAACACCTGCGCGGCGACGTCAACTACGCCTGGCCCACCGCCGAGATCGCGGTCATGGGCGCCAAGGGCGCGGTCGAGATCATCTTCCGCAAGGAGGCCGGCGATCCGGCGGCCCTGGCGGCGCGCGAAGCCGAGTATAAGGACCGCTTCGCCAATCCGTTCGTGGCGGCGGGCCTGGGCTACATCGACGACGTCATCATGCCGCACGGGACGCGGCGGCGGCTGGTGAAGGCGCTGCGGACGCTGAAGAACAAGGTCCAGGAGAACCCCTGGAAGAAGCACGATAATATTCCGCTATGAGCGCTCGTCGTCCACGACGAGGGAAGCTCTACAAGGCGACGCTGCATGCAGTTTCGGACTGGAAGAAACAATTCCATGAAGGTCCCGATGATGTAGTGTCGGGCAGGGCTGAACTCGGCCAAATCCTGACAATAGGGAATGAGTATTACGACCCTTTGGCTGCAGACCGGCTCGATGCTTGGACCGTTTTGCTTGACGAACTTATCGTGTATTTCGTCTACCGCATTATATTCCTTGTACATTTCCTGCCTAAGGATGAAGAAAACAAGAACCGCGCAATAGCTGTAACGATGCTTGTATCTGGCCTCGCTGCTGATCTTCTTGCCATTCGGTCTTGCGTCAAAAATGGTCCTGTCGAAGCGGCGTACGCGATTAGCCGGCAGGTCATCGAGCGGGTGGATGTGCTCTGCTTATTGATTGAGAAGCCAGAGCTAATCGACGGCTTTATAGATCAGGACCTAGAAGCGGCGACGAAGTTTTGGAAGCAAAGCATAGCAGGCGGTAGAGCTCGAAAAGCTAGGTTGGAGTTCTTGCGGAAGCGACTGGGCGACGAGCACGCCGAACAAGCGGCAGGCGCTGCGGCAGCGGACTTCAACGCCTATTCGATGGCTGTTCATCCAAGCGGCCCAATGGGCATGGCTTACCTATTCGCTCCTACGTCATTGCCTGATCAGTTGTACTGGCCCGCGTTCTTAAGGCCCAATGCGGACGCAGCAATCCGGCCTGTCGCAGCAGCAATAGAGTACGGCCTAGAGGCCGTTATGGCGTTGAAATATGCGGAGGAAGAGGGGTGGACATTCCTCGAACCCGTTGACCAGACCGATTACGTTCACCAACGCGTCAAAGGTCTAGAATTGCTAATGTTTGCGCTTTTTGCGCAGTACTGGCGAATGAGACAAGATCCTGATTATTCGCCCAAATATGACGACTAGGACCGACTAATGTTCTCCAAAATCCTCATCGCCAACCGGGGCGAGATCGCGGTTCGGATCATCAAGACCTGCCGCCGCATGGGCATCAAGACCGTGCAGGTCTATTCGGAGGCAGACGCCGGGTCGTTGGCGGTCGAGATGGCCGACGAGGCGGTGCTGATCGGGCCGGCGCCGGCGGCGCAGTCCTATCTGCTGGCGGACAAGATCGTCGAGGCGGTGCGCCAGACGGGGGCGCAGGCCGTGCATCCGGGCTTTGGCTTCCTGAGCGAGAACGCCGGGTTCGCGCGGCGGCTGAGGGACGAGGGGATCGCCTTCATCGGTCCGAACCCCGAGGCCATCGAGGCCATGGGCGACAAGATCAGCTCCAAGAAGCTGGCGGCCGAGGCGGGGGTCTCGACCGTGCCGGGTCATATGGGGCTGATCGAGACGCCGGAGGAGGCGGTCAAGATCGCCAACCAGATCGGCTATCCGATCATGATCAAGGCCTCGGCCGGCGGCGGCGGCAAGGGCATCCGCGTGGCCCATTCGGACGCCGACATGGCCGAGGGGTTTGCGGCGGTGAAGGCCGAGGCGCTGAACGCCTTTGGCGACGACCGGGTCTTCCTGGAGAAGTTCATCATCGACCCGCGCCACATCGAGATCCAGGTGCTGGGCGACAAGCACGGCCATGTGGTCCACCTGTTCGAGCGCGAATGTTCGATCCAGCGCCGCAACCAGAAGGTCATCGAGGAGGCGCCGTCGCCCCTGCTGGACGAGGAAACCCGCGCCGCCATGGGGGCGCAGGCCGTCGCCCTGGCCCAGGCGGTCAACTATGACTCAGCCGGCACGGTCGAGTTCGTGGCCGGTCAGGACAAGAGCTTCTTCTTCCTGGAAATGAACACCCGCCTGCAGGTCGAGCATCCGGTGACGGAGCTGATCACCGGGGTCGATCTGGTCGAACAGATGATCCGTTCGGCCTGGGGCGAGGCCCTGGCCTTCGAACAGAAGGACCTGTCGATCAACGGCTGGGCCATCGAGAGCCGCATCTACGCCGAGGATCCCTATCGCGGCTTCCTGCCGTCCATCGGGCGGCTGGTTCGCTATGAGCAGCCCGAAGAAGGCGATCAGGGGGATTATACGGTCAGGAACGATTCCGGCGTCCGAGAGGGCGACGAGATCAGCATGTTCTACGACCCCATGATCGCCAAACTGTGCGCCTGGGGCGAGACGCGCGAGGCGGCGGTGACGGGCATGGCTCGCGCTCTGGAGGACACCCACCTGTCGGGCCTGGGGCATAATGTGCCCTTCCTGGCGGCGGTGATGGACCAGGACCGGTTCAAGTCGGGCGAACTGTCGACCAGCTATATCAAGGACGAATTCCCGGACGGCTTCCATGGCCTGCGCCCGACGGTGGAGCAGGAGCGGATCCTGATCGCCTCGGCCCTGGCCATGCACGAGGTCATCGCCGAACAGGACGGCGATCCGTCGGACCGCACCGACTGGATCGTGATGATCGACAAGACTCCGCACGGCGTCGGCCTGTCCTATGACGAGGACGAGGAGATGATCCTGACCCTGACGGGCGGGGGCGACATTCGCCTGTCGGACATCGACTGGCGGCCCGGTCTGGCCCAGTTCAAGGCCGAGCTGGACGGAGAGGCCTTCACCGCCGAGGTCAAACGCGTCGCCGACGGCTTCGATATCCGCCACCGCGCGGCGCGTGCGCGGGTGCGGGTGTTGAGGCCGCATGTCGCCGAACTGTATGCGCGGCTGCCGGAGAAGGCGGTAGCGGATACGTCGAAGATGGTGCTGTCGCCGATGCCGGGGCTGGTGGTGTCGATCCCGGTGGTGGTGGGCCAGGCGGTCAAGACCGGCGAGACGGTGGCGATCATCGAGGCCATGAAGATGCAGAACATCCTGAAGGCGGAGCGCGACGGGGTGGTGAAGGCGGTGGGGGCCAAGGACGGGGATCCGGTGGCGGCGGATGATGTGCTGGTGGAGTTCGGGTGATGCCTGCCCTTCTCTTCTTTCGTCATCCTCCGGCAAGCCGCGCCTTCGCGGCGCAGACCGGGGGACCCAGCGGCGCGCGTGAGCGCGAACCTGTCGCGGAGTCGGTCTTCAAACATCGAGCGGCGGATGGATTTCGCCTTCGGCGCCGCTGGGTTCCGGGTCTCCGCTGCGCTTCGCCCGGAATGACGAAAGTGGAAGAGGGGGCGGTAGGATGAACTTCCCCACCCCCACACCCCTTGAATGGCGCGAGGCGGCCCAGAAGGCGTTGAAGGATCGGCCGATCGAGTCGCTGATGTCGCTCGACGCCGACCAGTTGGTGACGCGTCCGCTGTACGCGGGGGCGACCGGCGTCCAGCCCATCTTCGCGCCGCGTCCGTCCGACTCCGAAGGCCGGGCCTGGGATCTGCGGACCCTGGTCGAGGGGGATGATCCCGAGGCGGTCAATGAAGCGGTGCTGACCGATCTGGAGAACGGGGCGGCCTCGGTGGTGCTGAAGGGGCGGGTGCTGGCGGACTCTGGGCCTCTGGGCCAGGCGCTGGAAGGCGTGGCGCTGGAGCTGGCGCCGGTGGCGCTGGATGCGGGGATCGACGGGCCGGATGCGACCAACGCCCTGGCGGTGGTGGCCAAGGGATCGCCGCGCGCCCAGCTGAGGTTCCACATGGACCCGGTCGCGGCCTTCGCCGAGGCGGGCGGGGCGCCGCGTTCGGTCGAAGAGCATCTGAGCCTGGCGGCCAATACGGCGGCGCGGCATGCGGGCGCCTATCCCGACGCGACCTTCTTCATGGCCAGCGGGCGCGTGGCGCACGAGGCGGGCGGATCGGCGGCGCAGGAGCTGGCCTTTGCGGCCGCCAGCGTGGTGGCCCATGTGAAGGCGGCGGTGGACGCGGGGATGTCGGTCGAGGCGGCCTTGCGTGGCACGGTGGTCGGCCTGTCGGTCGATGCGGAATATTTCGACAGCCTGGCCAAGGTGCGGGCCATGCGGCTGATCTGGGCGGCGTTGACGCGGGCCTTTGGGGTGGAGGCACCGGCCGTGATCGAGGCGCGGTCGTCGCGGCGGATGTTGGCGGCGCGCGATCCCTGGCCCAATCTGCTGCGGTTGACGGCGGCAGGGTTTGCGGGCGCCGTGGGGGGCGCGGATGTGGTGGTGCTGGACGGCTTCACCCGCGCGACCGGGCGGTCCGACGCCTTCGCCAGGCGGCAGGCGAGGAACACCCAGCTGGTGCTGATGGAGGAGGCCAATCTGGGCCGGGTCGACGATCCGGCGGCGGGGAGCTGGTATCTGGACGCCCGGACGCGGGATCTGGCCGAGGCCGGCTGGGCCGAGTTCCAGATGATCGAGGCCGAGGGCGGTCTGGTCGAGGCGCTGAAGGGGTCGCTGATCCAGCCTCGCATCGCTCGCGCCCGCGCCCTGCGCGAGGCGGCTCTGGCGAACGGCGCGGCCCAGATCATCGGGGTGACGAAATATGTGGATGCGGAGGTGCGGCCGGCGCCGGTCGAGGCGGCTGACGCGGCGCCGTCGCGGGTCGAACGGGTGTGCGAACCGCTGAGCCCGATCCGGTTCGCGGCGGCCTTTGAGGAGGCGGCTCAATGAGCGCTTTTGGGAGCTTCCCCGACTTCAGCAAGATCGCCCTGAACCTCGACACGACCGGGCAGGGGCCGACGCGGGACCCATGGCTGACGCCCGAGGGGCTGACGGTCGAGACTGCATACGGCGCCGAGGCGCTGGAAGGGCTGGGGCATCAGGACGGTTTGCCGGGCTTCGCGCCCTTCGTGCGCGGGCCCTATCCGACCATGTATGCGGGCAATCCCTGGACCATCCGCCAGTATGCCGGCTTCTCGACCGCCGAGGAATCCAATGCCTTCTATCGTCGCAATCTGGCGGCGGGGCAGAAAGGGCTGAGCATCGCCTTCGATCTGGCGACGCACCGGGGCTATGACAGCGACCACCCGCGGGTGAAGGGCGACGTCGGCATGGCCGGCGTGGCCATCGACAGCATATATGACATGCGGACCCTGTTCGACGGGATCCCGCTGGACCAGATGTCGGTGTCGATGACGATGAACGGGGCGGTGCTGCCGATCCTGGCCCTTTATGTCGTCGCGGCCGAGGAGCAGGGCGTGCCGCACGCCAAACTGACCGGGACCATTCAGAACGATATTCTGAAGGAGTTCATGGTTCGCAACACCTACATCTATCCGCCCGAGCCCTCGATGCGGATCATCGCCGACATCTTCGCCTGGACGGCGCAGGAGACGCCGAAGTTCAACAGTATCTCCATCAGCGGCTATCACATGCAGGAGGCCGGGGCCTCGGCGGATATCGAGCTGGCCTATACGCTGGCGGACGGGATCGAATATCTGCGGGCGGGCGTCGCGGCGGGCATGCCGATCGACCGGTTTGCGCCGCGCCTGAGCTTCTTCTGGGCCATCGGCATGAACTATTTCATGGAGGTGGCCAAGATGCGGGCGGGCCGCCTGCTGTGGGCCGAGGCGGTGCGGAAAGAGGGCGGGGTCGATCCCAAGTCGCTGAGCCTGCGCGCTCACTGCCAGACCTCGGGCTGGAGCCTGGCGGCGCAGGACGTGTTCAACAATGTGCCCCGCACCATGGTCGAGGCCATGGCGGCGGCGGGCGGCCAGACGCAGAGCCTGCACACCAATGCGCTGGACGAGGCTCTGGCCTTGCCGACCGACTTCTCGGCCCGGATCGCGCGCAATACCCAGATCCTGCTGCAGTCGGAGACGGGGCTGACGCGGGTCATCGACCCCTGGGGCGGCAGCTTCTATGTCGAGCGGCTGACCCACGAACTGGCCGAACGCGCCCGCGCCCACATGGCTGAGGTCGAGGCCCTGGGCGGCATGGCCAAGGCCATCGAGGCCGGGATTCCCAAGCTGAGGATCGAGGAGTCCGCCGCCAAGACCCAGGCCCGGATCGACACCGGTCAGCAGACGGTGGTGGGGGTGAACAAATATCTGAACCCCGTCGTCGACGATATTCCGATGCTGAAGGTCGATAATGCGGCGGTGCTGGCGGCCCAGATCGAAAAGCTGAAACGGCTGCGGGCCGAGCGGGACCCGGCGACGACCGATGCGGCGCTGGAGGCGCTGACGAACGGTGCGCGGGGGACCGCCAATCTGCTGGAGCTGGCGGTGCAGGCCGCGCGGGCCAAGGCGACGGTGGGTGAAATCTCCGACGCGCTGGAGGCCGCCTTCGGCCGGCATGTGGCGACGGTGCAGACCGTGTCGGGCGTCTACGCCAAGGAGGCGGGCAATGACCCCCGCTTCGCCCGCGCCCGCGAGATGGTGGCGACCTTCGTCGAGAACGACGGCGGGCCTCCGCGCATCCTGATCGCCAAACTGGGCCAGGACGGGCACGACCGGGGCCAGAAGGTGGTCGCCACCGGCTACGGCGATCTGGGCTTCGACGTCACCGCCGGCGCCCTGTTCCAGACCCCGTCAGAGGCTGCGCGCGATGCGGTGGACAAGGGGGTCCATGCGGTGGGCGCCTCGTCCCTGGCGGCCGGGCATCTGACGCTGGTGCCGGAACTGAAGGCCGAGTTGGCGCGGCTGGGGCGACCCGACATCATGATCGTGGTCGGGGGCGTCATTCCGCCGTCGGACGTGCAGCCCCTGCTCGATATGGGCGCGGCCGCCGTCTATCTGCCCGGTTCGGCCATCGCCGACACGGCGGTGGACCTGATCGAGAAGCTGAACCAGAGGCTGGGATACGCCCAGCCCGCACCCTCCAAAGCGAAGACTGAGGATAAGTCATGATCGGCGCCCTGAACCACGTCGGGGTCGCCACGCCCTCCATCGCGGACTCGATCAAACTGTATCGCGACATCCTGGGCGCGAAGAAGATCGGCGAGCCGTTCGACCTGCCTGCGCAGGGGGTGAAGGTCTGTTTCATCGACACGCCCACGGCCCAGATCGAGCTGATCGAACCCTATGACGACACCAGTCCCATCGTCGGCTTCCTGGCCAAGAACCCCAAGGGCGGCCAGCACCACGTCTGTTTCGAGGTCACCGACATCCACGCCGCCATCGCAGAGATGCGGGCCAAGGGGGTGACCCTCCTGGGCGCGGGCGAGCCGCGCATCGGCGCCCACGGCACGCCGGTCGTCTTCCTGCATCCGCGCGACATGGGCGGGGTGCTGATCGAACTGATGGAGACGCCGAAAGGCGACCACTGAGGTCCGGCGGCGGAGCCTTTCGCCAGCTTGACCGTTGGGTTGATCGAACTGGAGTCTTTACCATGATGCGCCGCCTGACCGCTTTCGTCGCCATCGCCGCCCTGACCGGCGTCTCCGCCTGTCAGCAGCCGCAGCCGGAGCAACCGACCGCCCCGGCCGAGCCGCAGGCGGCGCCGGCGTCCAATGCGCCGTCGGTCGGCTACGCCTGCGAAAGCGGCGCGACGCTTCAGGTCCAGTACGTCGACAGCGACACCGCGCAACTGGCCTACAAGCAGCAGACCTATGCCCTGCGCTCGGTCCAGGCCGCCAGCGGCGCCCGCTATCTGGGCGCGGGCGTGGAATGGTGGACCGCGACCCGCGACGGGCAGGAGAGCGGCACCCTCAGCCGCCTCGGCCCGGACGGCACGACCGGTGTGGCGGTGCTTGAGCGGTGTTCGCGTCCGATCCCCGGCGCCGACGTGACGCCGGGACCGCTCCCCATCCCCGGTCAGACCCCGACGCCTGCGCCGGGCGGGGTTCTGCCCGCCTCAATGCCCTGCAAGGGGCCGCAGCTGAAGCTGGCGGCCGAGGGCGGCGACGCAGGCGCGGGCAATCGGGTTCGCAACTTCAGCCTCCAGAACGTCGGGAGCCAGGCGTGCAGCCTGACCGGCTATCCCGGCGTGACCTTGCAGGACGCGCGGGGTCGCCCCGTGACCTCGATCCGCGCCGACCAGAGCCCCGGGAGCTATTTCCGTCAGGGCCAGGCGCCGACGCCGGTCGAACTGGCGCCTCAGGCCAAGGCCTATTTCGAAACGGCCTGGAACGTGGTCCCGGACGAGACGATGCAGAAGTCCTGCCCCAGCGTGGCGACCCTGCGTGTGACCGCGCCGGGCGATACCGCCGCGATCAGCCTGCCGTTCGAGTTTCAGCCGTGCGGCGGCAAGATCCGCGTCAGCCCGATCCGGGCCGAAGCGGACCCCGAACCTGCGACCTGATGCGGGTGGAAACGGATCGGAAATCGGCGTAGGTCGCGGCCATGACTCAGACATTCTATGACCGCGTCGCCGGCGAACTGACCGAGATCGACGCCCAGGGCCTGACCAAGCCCGAACGCATCATCGCCTCACGCCAGGGACCGGTGATCCAGGTCGCCGGCCGCGACGTGCTGAACTTCTGCGCCAACAACTATTTGGGCCTGGCCGGTGACAAGCGCGTCGTCCAGGCCGGGATCGCCGCGCAGCAGAAATGGGGCGCGGGCACGGCCTCGGTCCGCTTCATCTGCGGCACGCTGGAGATCCATAAGGAGCTGGAAGCGGCCATCGCCGGCTATCTGGGCTTCGAGGACGCCATCTTGTTCGCCGCCGCCTTCGACGCCAACGGCGGCCTGTTCGAACCCCTGCTGGGCGAGAACGACGCCATCGTGTCGGACAGCCTGAACCACGCCTCGATCATCGACGGGGTGCGGCTGTGCAAGGCCAAACGCTATCGCTTCGCCAACTCCGACATGGACGAGCTGGAGACGCGGCTGAAGGAGGCCCGCGCGGCCGGCGCCCGCGACATCATCATCGCCACCGACGGCGCCTTCTCGATGGACGGCTATATCGCCAAGCTGGATGAGATCCGGGCGCTGGCCGACAAATACGACGCCCTGATCATGGTCGACGACTGCCACGCCACCGGCTTCCTGGGTCCGCAAGGCAAGGGCTCCTTCGCCCACCACGGGGTCGAGGTGGACTTCGTCACCGGCACCTTCGGCAAGGCGCTGGGCGGCGCCATGGGCGGCTTCATCTGCGCGAAGAAGTCGGTCGTGGAACTGCTGAAGCAGCGGGCGCGGCCCTATCTGTTCTCCAACGCCCTGGCGCCGGCGGTGTGCGGTTCGAGCCTGGAGGCCATCCGCATCGCCCAGGGGTCCGAGGGCGACGCGCTGCGCACCCGCCTGTCGGCCAACGCCCACCGCTATCGCAACGCCATGGCCGACGCCGGCTTCAGCCTGCTGGACGGCGAACACCCGATCATTCCGGTCATGCTGGGCGACGCCAAACTGGCGCAGGATTTCGCGGCGCGGGCGCTAGAGCTGGGCGTTTATGTGATCGGGTTTAGTTTCCCGGTCGTGCCGCGCGGTCAGGCCCGTATCCGCACCCAGATGTCGGCGGCGCATTCGTTCGAGCAGATTGACCGGACGGTGGCGGCGTTCACGCAGGCCGGCCGGGAATTGGGCGTCATTTAGCCCTCTTCGCGCGCCATCGACGAAGAACAAGCGGTGAGGAGGCGTGGGGCCTCAACCGCAGGCGTCGGAACAAAGCCGAGGCCATGATTTCAGGGAGTTGAGACTATGACCGACACGATGAAAGCCCTGGCCAAGACCGCGCCCGGCATCGGCCTGGAACTGATCGACGCGCCGATCCCCGAGGCGGGACCGGAGGATGTGCTGATCCGGGTGCACCGGACCGCCGTGTGCGGCACCGACATCCACATCTGGAATTGGGACGAGTGGTCCCAGAAGAACGTCCCGACTCCGATGATCACCGGCCACGAGTTCGCCGGCGAAATCGTCGCTATCGGCAAGGACGTGGACCGCCCGCTGAAGATCGGCCAGCGCGTCTCGGCCGAGGGCCATGTCATCGACCTGAACTCCGAGGCCGCCCGCGCCGGCCACTTCCACCTGGATCCCAAGACCCGCGGCATTGGCGTCAACCGCCAGGGCGCCTTCGCCGAGTTCGTGGTGGCGCCCGCCTTCAACGTCATCGAACTGCCCGACGACGTGCCCTATGAGATCGGCTCGATCCTGGATCCGTTCGGCAATGCGGTGCACACGGCGCAGCAGTTCGACCTGCTGGGCGAGGACGTCCTGGTCACCGGCGCCGGCCCCATCGGCATGATGGCCGCCGCCGTGGCCCGCCACGCGGGCGCACGCACCGTCGTCCTGACCGACATCAACGACTTCCGGCTGGAGCTGGCGCAGAAGGTGGCGCCGGGCGTCCGCACCGTGAACACGACCAAGGAAGACATCCACGATGTCATGAAGGAGCTGGGCCTGAAGGTCGGGTTCGACGTGGCGCTGGAGATGTCGGGCTCGCCGATCGCCTTCAAACAGTGCGTCGATACCCTGATCATGGGCGGCGGCATGGCCATGCTGGGCATTCCCTCAAAGCCGATGGAGACCGACTGGGGCGCCATCATCCTGAAGGCCCTGACCATCAAGGGCGTCTATGGCCGCGAGATGTTCACCACCTGGCGCAAGATGCTGGGTCTGCTGAAGGCCGGTCTGGACCTGAGCCCGCTGATCACCCACCGCCTGGGCTACGCCGATTACCGCGAAGGCTTCGAGGCCATGAAGTCGGGTCAGTCGGGCAAGGTCGTGCTGGACTGGGACAAGGCGGCCTGAGAACGCCGGCGCTGATCAGACGGCCAACAGTTGTTTGATCAGCGCCTTTTCGAAGCCCTTGGTGTCCGAGCCGGGCAAGGCTTTGGCGATTTCGCCGCTTTCGAACAGGGCGAAGACCTTGGGGTGGACATAGGAGGCGCGGCAGACGGTAGGGGTGTTGCCTAGCAGGCCGGCGACGGCCTTGACGCAGACGGTGATTTTTCGCTTGGCGTCGGTGGGCGAGGTCGGGGCTTCGGTGTCTCGCAAGGCGCGCGCCGCCGAGACAGTGCCGGCCCAGGTGCGGAAGTCCTTGGCCGAGAACTGCTCGCCCATCGCCTCGCGGATGTAGGCGTTCACGTCGTCGGAATCGACAGGGCACAGTTCGCCGTCCGCCGTGCGGTATTTGAACAGTTGCTGGCCGGGCAGGCCCTCCAGCTCGCGCACGACGCGGGCGAGGCGGCGGTCCTTGACGCTGACACTGTGGTCCTTGCCGCTCTTGCCGCGAAACTCGAACGTCAGAGCCGAACCATCCACGTCCAGGTGACGCTTGTGCAGAGTGGTCAGGCCGTAGCTGCGGTTCTGCTTGGCGTAGATGGAGTTGCCGACGCGGATAAGGGTGATCTCCAACAGGCGCACGGCGGTGGCCAGCACCTTCTCGCGACAGACGCCGCGTAGGCTCAGATCGTGCTCGACCTTGTCGCGCAGTTTCGGCAAGGCGCGGGAGAAGGCGGGCAGCTTGTCGAACTTGTTCTCGGACCGGGCCGTGCTCCAGTCGTTGTGATAGCGATACTGTTTGCGGCCCTTCACATCGCGGCCGGTGGCCTGGATGTGGCCATTGGCCTTGGGGCAGATCCAGACGTCGGTCCAGGCGGGCGGAATGGCCAGGGCGCGGATGCGGGCCACAACCTTGGCGTCGGTGATCGTCTTGCCTTTGGCGTCCTTGTAGGACCAGCCCTTGCCGGCGCGGCGACGGCTCAGGCCTGCGAACTCGTCGCTGCAGTAGCTGAGCCCTTGCGGAACCTCGGCGGCGATGTCGAAGGCGTGCGATCCGTCGGCCATCCGCCGCGTTTCCTTTTCACTGGTCTTTCAGCCGCTTGCCGAAGACGAGCGACGAACGCGGGGCCGGGGCGGCGAGTTCCGCTTGACCACAGGAACGCGGCGGGAGAGGAGGCGGCATGAACTATCGCCACAGCTTTCACGCCGGAAATTTCGCCGACCTGCTCAAACACGCCCTGGTGCTTTGGCTGGTGAAGGCGCGTCAGGAAACGGGTCCGCTGACGGTGTTCGACACCCATGCGGGGGCGGGGCTGTACGACCTTTCGGGGGACGGGACGCGGTCCAGGGAGGCTGAGGCGGGAGTGGCGCGGCTGATGAGCGCCGAGGGGCGGACGCCGCTGATGGATGCTCTGGCGGCCGAGGTGGCGGCGATCAATCCTGACGGCGGTGTGCGGTACTATCCGGGCTCGCCCCTGTTGATCGCTGACGCCCTGAAGGACGGCGGGCGCTATGTCGGGTTCGAGCTCAACCCGCCGGTTCGGGACATGCTGGCAGAGGCGTTGGCTGGACGCACGAACGCTCAGGCGCGCGAGGGCGACGGCTATGCAGAGGTGGTCGCGGAGGCAGCGAAGGTGCGCGGGCCGCTGATGCTGATCGACCCTCCGTTCGAAAAGCCCGACGACTACGTCCGCTCGGCCGAGACCGCGATCGCGGTGGTGAAGCGCGACCCGACGGCGACGGTGGCGATCTGGACCCCGCTGAAGGATCTGGAGACCTTCGACGGCTTCATCCGGCGCCTGCAAGGCAAGGCTGGACCGACCCTGGTCGCCGAGGCGCGGCTGAGGCCCCTGACCAATCCGATGAAGATGAACGGCTGCGCCCTGGTGGTGGTCAATCCGCCAAAGGGCGCCGAGGTCGCGGCGAGCGAAGTCTGCGGCTGGGTCGCGGGCGCCTTGGGCGAGGCCGGCGGGCGGGCCGAGGTCTGGACCTTCTGACCGCAGCCATTAGGTTGGTCGCATGACGCGCATCGCCATTCTGGAAACCGGCCACCCGCCAGAGCATCTGAAGGACGACTACGACGACTATCCCGCGCGGTTCCGGGCGCTGCTGGGCGAGGGCGTGGCGACCACGCGGTTCGACGTGCAGTCGGGGCATTTGCCGGACGATCCGTCGGCGTTCCAGGGGGCCATCGTCACGGGGTCTGCGGCGGGGGTCTATGACGACCTGCCGTGGATTCCTCAGTTGGTGAGTTGGCTGAGGGCGGCGCGGGGGCGGACGCGTCTGGTCGGCATCTGTTTCGGGCATCAGGCGCTGGCCCATGCCTTCGGCGGGGCGGTCGAGAAGTCCGACAAGGGCTGGGGCGTGGGGCTGCATCGCTACGACGTGCGGGTCGACGAGCCCTGGATGCATCCGCGTGCGCGCACGATCGCCATTCCCGTGTCGCATCAGGATCAGGTGACGGCGATTTCGGACGACGCGCGGGTGATCGCCTCCAGCGGGTTTACACCCTATGCCGGTCTGGCCTGGGGAGAGGACGCGATCTCCTTCCAGTGCCACCCCGAGTTCCAGCCGGACTATGCGGCGGCCCTGATCGAGGGACGGCGGGGGACGCGCATTCCGCACCCCGTGGCGGACGAGGCGATCGACAGTCTGAAGCGACCCAATGATCGGGCCGTGCTGACGGCCTGGATTCGCGCCTTCCTGCTTCTGACGCCGCCGCCGGTCGAGGATTACGGCAGCGGGATCTAAAGGCCCAGCAACCGGATCAGCACCAGCGCCAGCAACACCAGGGCGCCCAGCGACAGGATGACGGCGGCGACGACTCGGCCGCCGGCGCGGGCGACCGCGCGGATGTCGGTCTGCAGCCCCAGGGCGGCCATGGCGACGATGGTCAGCAGGCCTGAGGCGGCGGCCATCGGCGGGAGGGCGTTCTGCGGTATCAGATCAAACGAGCGCAGGGCGATCATGACCAGGAAGCCGATGATGAACCACGGCAGCAGGCGATGCAGGCCGGGTTTGGACGCTGGGGGTGCGCGGTCGCGGAAGATCAGCGACAGGGCCAGAATCACCGGACCCAGCATCAGCACGCGCACCAGCTTGACCACCGTGCCGGTCTGGGTCGCGACGGCGCCGAACGGGGCGGCGGCGGCCAGGACTTGCGGCACAGCGTAGACGGTCAGACCGGCCAGGGCGCCGTACTGGAGGCCGTTCAGATGGATGAGGCCGCCCAGCAAGGGCAGCGCCAAAACCACGACCACGCCCAGCACGGCGGTGAAGGCGATGGAGGCCGCGACCTCCTCGCCGTCGGCGTCGATGACTGGGGCGACGGCGGCGATGGCGGAGTTGCCGCAGATGGCGTTGCCGCAGGCCACTAACAGAGCCATGCGCGGGTTCAGTCCCAAGGCGCGACCGACGCCGAAACCGACGCCGATGGCCAGGGTCACCAGAGCGAAGATACCCAGGACGAAGCCGACTCCCAGCGACGACAATGTCGCGGCGCTGACCGAGGCGCCTAGCAGGACAACCGCCACTTCCAGAAGAGCCTTGGCCGAGAAGTCGATGCCGGCCTTGAACCGCACATCCGGCGTCCAGGCCGTACGGACGGCGGCGCCCAGAAGTATGGCCAGCACCAGCGGATCCAGCCAGACATGACCGATGACGTCGCGCTCGATGCTGGTCAGGCCGATGGCCGCCAGGGTCACCAGCAAACATAGCATGACGCCCGGCCGGATCGTGCGCCCGAACGCCGTCGCCAACGCCAGGCTGGGCGTATTGGCGGGCGCGGGCAGGGCGGCGGACTTCATATGTGGGCAATGCGCCTACCCTCGACGGCGGTCCAACGGATAGTTATGGTCATTTCAATCCGATTAGGAGATCAATCGTGACTCTGGAACGCCTGCGCATCTTCGTCGCCGTGGCCGAACGCGACCATGTGACGGCGGCGGCGCGGGCGCTGAATCTGACGCAGTCGGCGGTGTCGAACGCCTTGGCGGCGCTGGAGGCGGAGCATGACGTGCGGCTGTTCGACCGGGTCGGGCGCGGCGTCGTCCTGAACGAAACCGGCCGGGCCTTCCTGCCCGAAGCGAAAGCCGTGCTGGCGCGCGCGGCGGCGGCGGAGGCCGCGCTGGCGGACATGAGCGCCCTGCGGCGCGGGCGGCTGGCGGTGTTCGCCAGCCAGACCATCGCCAGCTATTGGCTGCCGCGCCGGCTGGTGGATTTTCACAGGGCCTATCCGGGAGTCGAACTGGCGGTCGAGATCGGCAATACGCGCGAGGCGGCCCAGGCCGTGCTGAGCGGCGCCGCCGAGATCGGCCTGGTCGAGGGGGCGGTGGACGAGCCGGCGCTGTCGCAGGTCCAGGTGGGGTCCGACCGGCTGGCAGTCCTTGTGACGCCCGATCATCCCTGGGCGAATCGGCGGCGGCTGGATGCGAAGGATCTGGCGGGCCAGCCGTGGGTGCTGCGCGAGGTCGGGTCGGGTACGCGTTCGACGCTGGAGGCGGCGGTGCGGGACGTGGGTGTGGATCCCGCGACCCTGTCGGTGTCCATGACCCTGCCGTCGAACGAGGCCGTGCTGGCGGCGGCCGAGGCAGGGGCGGGGGCCACGGCTCTGTCGGAAAGCGTGGCCTACGCGTCCGTGGCGGCCGGGCGACTGGTGACCGCGCCCTTCACCCTGCCCGAACGACCGTTTCGGCTGTTGAGGCACAGGGAGCGGTATCGCAGCCGGGCGGGGGACGTGTTCGTGGAGGCGATGGGGTGAAGTGTGCTTCCTTCTCCCAGAGGGAGAAGGTGGCTCGAAGAGCCGGATGAGGGGTTACGGTGCTGATCGCGTCGCACAGCGTAACCCCTCACCCTTTCGCACAAAGGCCGATCGCTAGGCTCTCGGGTGCTCAAGCCCTCTCCCACCGGGACAGGGAGGCTGACCTAGGGCCACTTCACCGTGGGCGGCATGGACGAGAGGATCGAGTCGACATTCCCGCCGGTCTTCAGGCCGAACATGGTGCCGCGGTCGTAGAGCAGGTTGAACTCGACGTAGCGGCCGCGGCGGATCAGCTGTTCCTCGCGCTCGTCCGCCGTCCAGGGCTCGGCCATGCGGGCGGCGACGATGCGGGGATAGACGTCCAGGAAGGCCAGGCCGATGTCGCGGGTGAAGGCGAAGTCGCGGTCGTAGTCGCCGCTGTCGTGATGGTCGTAGAAGACGCCGCCGGTGCCGCGCGGCTCCTTGCGGTGGGGCAGGTAGAAATACTCGTCGCACCAGGCCTTGTATTTGGCGTGCCAGGTCGGGTCGTGGGCGTCGCAGGCGGCCTGCATGGCGGCGTGGAAGGCGACGGTGTCGGGGTGATCCTGACGGCGATCCGCCATCAGCACCGGCGTCAGGTCGCCGCCGCCGCCGAACCAGCTCTTTGTGGTGGCGATGAAGCGGGTGTTCATATGCACCGCCGGCACGCGCGGACTGACCGGGTGGCAGATCAGGCTGATCCCTGTGGCGAAGAAGCGCGGATCGACGTCGGCGCCGGGCACGTTTTTGGCGTAGTCGGCGGGGAAGCTGCCGTGCACGGTCGAGACGTGGACGCCGACCTTTTCGAACAGACGGCCATGCATCATCCCCATGACGCCGCCGCCGCCTTCCGCGCGGTCCCAGGCCGTGCGGACGAACCGGCCGGGTTCGCCGGGAAACAGGTCGGCGGGCGCCGCATCCTCCAGCGCCTCGAAGGCGGCGTGGATGCGGTCGCGCAGATGTTCGAACCAGGCGCGGGTCTCGACCTTCTTGAGGTCGAGCGGATCGGAGAAGACGGCGTCGCTCATGGCGCGCTTGAACCACGTCGCGGCGGCGGCGTCATCCGGACAGGTTGTCATAGACGGAATCGCAGGCGCTAATGATCGCCTGCCGTTTTCAGGAAGCCCGCCCATGAACCGTCGTCTTCTCTTCGTCACTGTCGCCGCCCTTGCCTTGGCGGGAGCAGCCCACGCCCAGGATGCGGACGAGGCGCGGGTGCTGGGCATCCTGAAGACGACGCCGCTGATCGATGGGCACAACGACCTGCCGTGGGCCCTGCGCCAGACCTATGGCAACGATGTCTATGCCGTGGACCTGACCAAGAATCTGGCGGCGTCGACCAAGCTGCACACCGATATCGCGCGGCTGCGGGCCGGGGGCGTCGGCGGTCAGTTCTGGTCGGTCTATGTGCCCGCCAGCCTCACACCGCGCGAGGCGGTCGAGGAGACGTTCGAACAGATCGACACGACCAAGCGGATCATCGCCGCTCATCCCGAGGTCTTCGGCCTGGCGACTACGGCGGACGAGGTGGATGCGGTGTTCGCGTCTGGCCGGATCGCCAGCCTGATCGGGATGGAGGGCGGCTATTCGATCAACGATTCCCTGGCCCTGTTGCGCGAATTCTATCGGGCCGGCGCCCGCTACATGACCCTGACCCACTCAAAGACCACGACATGGGCCGACAGTGCGACGGACGCGCCGAAGTGGGGCGGGCTCAGCCCATTCGGCGAAGAGGTGGTCAAGGAGATGAACCGGCTGGGAATGATGGTGGACCTGAGCCACGTGTCGGAGCAGACGATGCTGGACGCCATGCGCGTCTCGGATGCGCCAGTGATCTTTTCCCACTCGTCGGCGCGGGCGGTGACGGACCATCCGCGCAATGTGCCGGATGGGGTGCTGCGGGTGATGCCCCAGGACGGCGGGATCGTGATGATCAACCTGGCTCCGGGCTTCGTGTCCGAGGCGGTGCGGGCGTGGAACGGCGACAAGGCCGGCGAGGAGGCGCGGCTCAAGACCCTGAACCCCGGCGATCCCGGCGCGGTGGAGGCCGGGCTGACCGCCTGGGCCACCGCCAATCCGACGCCTCAGGCGACCCTGGCTGACGTCGTGGCGCATATCCAGCATGTGCGCGAGGTGGCGGGCATCGATCACGTGGGGCTGGGCGCCGACTTCGACGGCATCGGCAGCCTGCCCGAAGGCATGGGCGGGGTGGACGCCTATCCGCGCATTCTCGCAGCCCTGATGCAGGCCGGCTGGACCGAGGCGGACATCCGCAAGATCGCCGGCGAGAACCTGCTGCGGGTCATGCGGTCGGTCGAGGCCGTGGCGGCGTCAAAGGCCGGCGAGCGGCCGTCGATGGCGCGGCTGGAGCCTGTGGATCAGGACTGACCGATCCCGCCCGTCTGGCGCAGACCTTCCCATAGGGCGATGCCGGCGGTGACCGACAGGTTCAGAGAGCGGGCCTGGGGGCGCAGCGGCACGACGACGCGGGCGTCGGCGGCGGCGTGGACGTAATCGGGGGCGCCCGCGCTCTCCTTGCCGAACAGAAGCACGTCGTCGGGCCGGAAGGCGAAGTCGGGCAGGGGCGTGGCGCCGCGCGTCGTGAACAGCACCAGCCGCCCGGCGGGGCGATCCGCCTGGAAAGCCTCCCAGTCGGCGTGGCGGGTCATGTGCGACAAGGGGCCGTAATCAAGGGCCGCGCGCTTCATGGCGCGGTCGTCGAAACGAAAGCCGGTCGGCTCGATCACGTGCAGATCGACGCCGAAACAGGCCGACAATCGGATGCAGGCTCCGACGTTCTGAGGAATGTCAGGTTGAAAAAGGGCGAGACGCATTCTAAGGCCTGACATACGCGCGGCGAGGGGGTTTGTCGCGGTCTGTTTGCGAGCGTTTCGCAAGAAACGTCAGCAGCTTGCGCCCAAACGGCGCAAGTCTCGGGCCGTCGGGGATTTCCGGCGTCTTTTGTTGGTTCGTGCCGTGGCTGGGAGAAGCTCTTGGGCTTCTTCCGCGGCGTTCGAGAGGTGGAAACGTGGCCGAATCGGTCGTGCATACGGAAGACACTCACAGCCCAGAGGGCGGTGATCCCAATCGTCGGGACTTCATTCACATCGCAGCGGGCGCTGCGGCGGTCGGCGCGGGGGCGATGATCGCCTGGCCGCTGATCAACCAGATGAACCCTGCGGCCGACACCCTGGCCCTGGCCTCGATCGAGTTCGACCTGACCAAGGTTCAGCAGGGCCAGCAGGTCGTGATCAAATGGCAGGGCAAGCCGGTGTTCGTGCGCTATCGCACGCCGGCCGAAATTCAGAAGGTCCAGTCGGAGGGCGCCGTCGGCAGCCCCCCGCAGACCGACGCAGAACGCACCAAGGCCGGTCACGAGCCCTATCTGGTTGTCGTCGGTTCGTGCACGCACCTGGGCTGCGTGCCCACGTTCAACGCAGGCGACTACGGCGGCTGGTTCTGCCCCTGCCACGGCTCGCACTACGACGCGTCCGGTCGCATTCGAAAGGGGCCTGCGCCCCTGAACCTGGTTGTGCCGGATTACGAATATACGTCCGACACCCGCGTCAAGATCGGTTGAGGACCAAGGGGGGATCATGAGCGATCACGAGAGCACCTACGTCCCGAAAACGGGCGTCGAGAAGTGGCTGGACACCCGGCTGCCCATCATCCGTTTCGGCGCGGACTACATGTCCCTGCCGACGCCGCGGAACCTGAACTACTGGTGGACCTTCGGCGGCATCCTGGCCCTGTGCCTGATGACGCAGATCGTCACCGGCATCGTTCTGGCCATGCACTATACGCCGAACGTGGACCTGGCCTTCGCCTCGGTCGAGCGCATCATGCGCGACGTCAACGGCGGCTGGCTGATCCGCTATGTCCACGCCAACGGCGCGTCGATGTTCTTCATCGCGGTCTATCTGCACATGCTGCGGGGGCTGTACTACGGCTCCTATAAGGCGCCGCGCGAGATGATCTGGATCATCGGCTGCGTGATTTTCTTCCTGATGATCGCCACCGCCTTCCTGGGCTATGTCTTGCCTTGGGGCCAGATGTCGTTCTGGGGCGCGGAGGTCATCACCAATCTGATCGGCGCCATCCCGGTGCTGGGCGAGCCGATCCTGATCTGGCTGCGTGGCGGACCGGCGATCGACAATGCGACGCTGAACCGCTTCTTCTCGCTGCACTATCTGCTGCCGTTCGCCATCCTGGGCTGCGTCGTGCTGCACCTTTGGGCGCTGCACTCGGCCGGTCAGAACAACCCGGTCGGCATCCTGATCCCCAAGGATCGCGCGAAGAAGGACATGCTGCCCTTCCACCCGTATTTCACGGTCAAGGACGGGTTCGCGATCATCCTGTTCCTGATCCTGTTCGCCATCTTCGTCTTCTATCAGCCGAACGCCCTGGGCCACGCCGACAACTACATTCCGGCCAACCCGCTGCAGACGCCGGCGCACATCGTGCCCGAGTGGTACATGCTGCCCTTCTACGCCATTCTGCGGGCGGTTCCGGACAAGTTCGGCGGCGTGGTGGCGATGTTCGGCGCCATCGGTGTGCTGTTCGTCCTGCCTTGGCTGGATACGTCCAAGGTGCGCTCGATGCGCTACCGCCCGACGATGCGAACCTTCTTCATCATCTTCCTGGTGGTGGGCGTGGGTCTGGGCTGGTGCGGCGGTCAGTTGCCTGACGCGCCGGTGATCGGGTCGTTCAAGACCTTCACCCTGATCGACGGCGACCTGAACTCCTACCTGTGGCTGACGCGGGTGTTCACCCTCTACTACTTCGCCTTCTTCCTGATCATCATGCCGCTGGTCGGATTGAAGGAGCAGCCGCTGCCGATCCCGGCGACGATCTCCGAACCGGTCCTGACCGGCGCGGACGCTGTCGAGCAGAAGGGCTGAGGGGCATGACGATTGGAATGAAGACCGTGTCGATCAAGACGATCCTCGCTTCGGCGGCCGTTGCGCTGGGGCTGATCAGCGCCGCCGCCCCCGCCATGGCGGCCGGCGCCGCCGCTCACCCGCGCTCGGGCGGTTTCAGCTTCGAGGGGCCGTTCGGCACCTATGACCAGGGCCAGCTGCAACGTGGCTACAAGGTCTATCAGGAAGTCTGCGCCGCCTGTCACGGCATGAACCTGATGCACTATCGGAACCTGGGCGACCGTCATGGTCCGTTCTGGAATCCGAAATATCCGAACCCGAACGACAACCCTGTCGTGAAGGCTCTGGCCGCCGAGAACCAGGTGCCGGATATCGACAGCGAAACCGGCGAGCCGATTCTGCGGGACGCCACCCCGGCTGACAAGTTCCGCGTTCCCTATCCGAACGCCACGGCGGCGGCGGCGGGCAACGGCGGCGCCGCGCCGCCCGACCTGTCGGTCATGGCCAAGGCGCGTCACGACGGCGCCAACTACATCTACTCGCTGCTGTCGGGCTACCGGGCCGCACCGGCTGGACTGCAGATCCGCGATGGCCAGCACTACAACCCCTATATGGCCGGCGACCTGACACCCTTCTGGACGGGCGACCATAAGGACGTCCCGCCTGGCGGCTTCATCGCCATGCCCGCGCCGCTGCAAAACGGCCAGGTCACCTATGACGACGGCTCGCCCCAGACGGTGGACCAGTATTCCAAAGACGTGGCGGCCTTCATCGCCTGGACGTCGGAGCCCAAGATGGTCGAGCGCAAGCAGGCCGGGTTTGGCGTGATGATCTTCCTGCTGATCTTCGCGGGCCTGACCTACGCCAGCTATCGCCGGATCTGGAAGGGCGTCGCCCACTAAGGGAACGTCGCCAGCCCGAAATCTTGAGCCCGTCGAAGTTCGCTTCGGCGGGCTTTTTCGTTTGCGACGAATGGTCCAGGACACGGAATCGACACGGTGGGCTTGGCCGCCTAGGGTCGGTCATCATCTACGGCTGTGGGGCCACTGTTCATGCGTCTTGTCTCTTCGTTCGCGGCTGTGCTTTTGGCCGGCGCCGCCCTGTCCGCCTGCGCGACCGCGCCCAATCCCGGCGCCGTTCACACAGTCCCCGCCTTCGACGCCGCGCGGATTTCGCAGGACATCAAGACCCTGTCGGACGACAGCTATGAGGGACGCGGCATCGCCACCCCGGCCGAAGAGAAGGTCGTGCGCTATCTGAGCGAAGGCTACGCCGCCGCCGGGTTCGAGCCGGGCGGCCCGAACGGCCAGTGGACGCAGGATGTGGTGCTGAACCGCTTCGTGCAATCCAACGTCCAGGCCTCGCTGAAGCTGGGCGACTGGACCCTGCCGATGACGCAAGGCCGCGAGGTCGCCATCTCGACCCGCCGCCCGGCCGAGCATGTCAGCCTGAAGGACGCGCCGCTGGTCTTCGTCGGCTACGGAATCAATGCGCCCGAGCGCCAGTGGAACGACTTCAAGGGTCAGGACCTGCGCGGCAAGATCCTGGTCGTGCTGGTCAATGACGCCGATTTCGAGGAGCCGGCGCTGAACACCTTCGGCGGCAAGGCTATGACCTATTACGGCCGCTGGACCTACAAATACGAAGAGGCGGCCAAGCATGGTGCGGCGGGCGTGCTGATCGTGCACGAGACGGCGCCGGCCTCCTACGGGTGGCAGACCGTCGCCAATTCGTGGGGTGTGCCGCAGTTCGACATCCTGCGCCAGAATGCAGCAGCCGAGCGGGTTTCGATGGAGGGCTGGATCCAGCGTGACGTGGCGGTCGATCTGTTCCGCCGCGCCGGTCTGGATTTCGAGGCGCTGAAGGTCCAAGCGCGCAGCCGTGACTTCCAGCCCGTCGCCTTGCCTGGAGCCGGCTTCTCGACCGAGTTCGACGTGGCGACCAATCAGGTCACCAGCCACAATGTCATCGCCCGCCTGCCGGGTACGACCCATCCGGACGAGACGGTGCTGTATACCGCCCACTGGGACCATATCGGCATGGGCGAGCCGGACGCGACGGGCGATCGCATCTTCAACGGCGCCGTGGACAACGCCTCTGGCACGGCAGGCCTGCTGGAGCTGGCGCGGATGTTCGGCGGTGCGCCGCGCACCGAACGGTCCATCGTGATCATCAGCTTCACCGCCGAGGAAAGCGGCCTGCTGGGGTCGGAATACTATGCCGTAAATCCGGTCTATCCCCTGGCCAAGACGGTGGGCGGGTTCAACATGGATTCGATGAACGTCTATGGCCGCGTCACCGGCCTGGGGGTCACCGGCTATGGTCAGTCCGACTTCGACGAGCGTCTGGCGGCGGCGATCCAGCCGCAGGGACGCACCCTGGTCCCCGATTACGAGAATGCCGCGGGCACCTACTATCGCTCGGACCACTTCCCCCTGGCCAAGCGCGGCGTGCCGATGGCCTATGCCGGAAGCCGGGGCGAGTTCCGCGATGCGCCGATCGCCGAGCGCGAGGCCGCGCGGGCCGAATACGGGGCCAACCGCTATCACCAGGCGGCGGACGAATGGTCGCCGGACTGGGACTATCGCGGCATGATCGAGGATCTGACGGTCTTCTATGATGTCGGCCGCGCCCTGGCGAACGGCCGCGACTGGCCGGAATGGAAGCCGGGATCGGAGTTCGCGCCTGCGCGTGCGACCACCGCGTCGGAACGCCGCTAAGTCTCGGAAATCAAAAAGAAGGGGCGGGGATGTGTCTCCGCCCTTTCGTCGTTGTCCCTGTCGAGTACGCTTCATGATCCTTCGCCGTTCGTCTTTCGTCGCCCTTGCGGCGCTTACCCTAGCCGCCTGTGCGACCGCGCCGGTTTCTGCACCGGCGCCCCGACTGGACGCCTTCGCCGTCGCCTCGGCCGCAACACCGCAGTTCAGCGCCCAGCGCCTGTCGGACCACATCAAATATCTGGCGTCGGACGAGATGGAGGGCCGGTTCCCCGGCCAGGTCGGCGAGCGTCTGACCCTGGCTTATCTGCAAGCCCAGTATGAGGCGATGGGGCTGGAGCCCGGCGGTCGCGACGGATCGTGGTTGCAGCCGGTCGATCTGGTGCGGTTTACCCCTGCGCGAGCGCCGACGGCGTCATGGACCGGGGCGGATGGCGCTACGCATCCGCTGGTCTCTGGGATGGACATCACCCTGCGCGCCGGACCGGCTGATCCAGCGGTGACGGTCGAAGGCGCACCGTTGGTCTTCGCCGGCTACGGCATCTCGGCCCCGCAATGGGACGACTACGGCGACGCGGACCTGACCGGCAAGGTCGTGGTCGTCCTGCGCGGCCAGCCGAGCGTCATGGGCGCCGACCCGAACTTCTACGGCTCCACCACGCACAAGACGCAGGAGGCGCTGAGGCGCGGCGCCGTCGGCGTCATCACGCTTCAGGATCAGGATGGCCGCTGGCGGCGCGCCGTGGGCGGGGCGACCCGGCCGCAGATGACGGTCAAGGGCGCGGAGGACGCCCGCTTCACCGGCGCGATCAACATGGCCACCGCAACGGCCATCGGCGGCGAGGCCTTCATCGGCATAGCTGAGCGCGGCAAGACGGCGGCGCTGGGCGGCGCAGTCGATATGGGCGCGCGGGTCAGCGTGGACATCGCCGAGACGACCGAGGTCATCCATTCCAATAACTTGCTGACCAAAATCCCCGGCACGGAACGGCCGGACGAATACGTCTTCTATTCCGCCCATTGGGATCACGTCGGCAAGGCGCGCACACCGAACGCCGAGGGCGACGACATCTTCAACGGCGCCTGGGACAATGCGTCGGGGACGGCGGGCCTGATCGAGATGGCGCGCGCGTTCAAGGCGGGGCCGGCGCCGAAACGCACCGTGGTCTTCCTGCACGTCACGGCCGAAGAGCAGGGGCTGTTGGGGTCGGAAGCCTATGCCGCCGATCCGGTCTATCCGCTGGCGAAGACGGCGGCGGATATCAATATCGACATGCTGCCCTTCACGCCTGCGACGCGGGACGTGGCGGTGTTCGGGGTCGGCAAGTCGGAGCTGGAAGACATCCTGGGGCGGTTCGCCGCCGTGCAGGGGCGGGTGGTGACGGGCGACGGCTATCCCGAGGAGGGCTTCTACTACCGCTCGGACCATTTCAACTTCGCGGCGGGCGGGGTGCCGGCGTTGATGCCGTGGACGGGGCGTGATTTCGTCGAGGGCGGGATCGACGCAGGCAAGCCCTACTATGAGGGGCAGATGGCGCGCTACTATCACAAGCTGACCGACGAATGGCGCGCCGACTACGACTTCACGGCCGCGCTGCAGAACCTGGATTTGCTGTATCGGCTGGGACTGACGGTGGCCGACAGCGAAGGCTGGCCGGCGTGGAAACCGACCGCCGAGTTCAACGCCATCCGCGACCGCACGGCTGATCAGCGGCGGTAGGTCTCAGGCCGCCGCGAACGGATAGGGGCTGACCGATTTCGACCAGTCGTCGACGGCCAGCGGGCGGTCGATGGGGGCTGCGGCGCGTTCGGCGCAGGGGTGGCGGTGGCACAGGCGGCAGGCGGGGCCGATGGGGGTGACGTCGGGTTTGTCCAGATCCAGGCCGTGGGCATAGGCCAGGCGGTGGGCGTGGCGCAGTTCGCAGCCCAGGCCGATGGCGAGGTCATGGCTTTCGCCGAACCCGTCGTGGCCCTGGCGTTCGACCGTTCGGGCGAAGGTGAACCAGCGGCTTCCGTCCGGCGTCTCGATGATCTGGGTGACGATGCGGCCCGGCGTGCGGAAGGCGCTGTGCAGACGCCAGCGCGGGCAGGCGCCGCCGAATCGCGAGAACGGAAAGGCGCCGGCCGCATAACGTTTGGAGATATTTCCGGCCTGATCGACCCGCATCAGGAAAAAAGGCACGCCGCGCGCCGTGGGGCGTGACAGGGTGGTCAGGCGGTGGGCGGCCTGTTCGTAGCTGACGCCGAACCGGGCCTGGAGCCTGCTCAGGTCATAGCCCGTCTCCTCAGCCGTGCGCTGGAAGGCGGCGTAGGGCATCAGGGTCGCCGCCGCCAAGGTGTTGGTCAGGGCCACCTTCAGCAGGGAACGGGTGGGGGCGTCCGGCGCGCTTGAGGTCTGGACCATGTCGTGCAGCGCCTGTCCGTGTTCGACCAGGGCCAGCTGATAGGCGATGGCGAAGGCGCGCGACGACGGCCCCAGGGTCTCGGACAGCAGCAGACGGCGGCGGTGTAGGTCGTAGCGCCGGGTCCATTCGACCATGACCTCGGCGGGCAGGGTGCGGACCCCAAGGTCGTGTTTCGCCGCCAGCCGGTGACGCGCGGCGGGTTCGAAACCGTCGGCGTGGGCGGGCGCCTCGGACGCCAGGGCGTCGGCCAGGGCCTCGCCCATCTGGTCCAGTTCGGGGAAGTGGTTGCCGCGCGACTGGATATATTCGCGCACCCATTCGGCGGGACTGGTTTCGACCAGGCCCTCGCCGTTCTCGGCGGCGGCGCGGGCCCGGGTGCGGCCGTCGTCGAAGGCCTGATACAGGCGCAGCATGGCGTCGGCGATGCCCGGCGCCTCCTCCAGCACCTGCACCAGTTCGTGCCGCGGCGCCGACAGCCCCTTGAACAGGGGATCGGCAAGGATCTCGGTCAGCCGGGCCTCATCGGCGGCCCCGCCCTGGTTCAGGGCGCGCAGATCGACGTCGTAGGTGTCGGCCAGGCGCAACAGCAACTGGGCAGAAACCGGGCGCTGATTGCGTTCGATGTGATTGAGATAGCTGGGAGAAACCTCAAGATCGGTCGCCATCGCCGTCTGGGTCAGCCCAAGGTCGCGCCGCAGCCGCTTCAGTCGCGCGCCAAGGAACAGTTTGCGGTCAGCGGACGTCTCCATAGGCGCAGAATGTCATAATGTGACTGAATAGGCAAAGTCATAGTATGACAAAATGACTTTAAATGAGCGCCTATCTCTGTGTCATTCATGACTTCCGCGTGTTCTTGTCTCCGAGACGGCGGCTGCGGCCGCGCCATTCAGAGACCGAGTTCGACCATGACCACCTTCGCCGATCTGGTTCCTTCGCCCGCCGGCCGTTTTGATGGCATCGAGCGCCCCTACACCCCCGAAGACGTCCTGCGCCTGCGCGGCTCGGTGCCGGTCACCCATACGCTCGCCGAGCGTGGCGCCAATCGCCTGTGGCAGCTGCTGCACGACGAGCCCTTCATCAACGCCTTGGGCGCCGTCACCGGCAACCAAGCCATGCAGATGGTCCGGGCGGGGCTGAAGGCCATCTATCTGTCGGGCTGGCAGGTCGCGGCCGACGCCAATACGGCCGGCGCCATGTATCCGGACCAGTCGCTGTACCCGGCCAATGCTGCGCCCGAGCTGTGCCGCCGTATCAATCGCACCCTGCAACGCGCCGACCAGATCGAGCACGCCGAGGGCGGGGCCAAGCGCGACTGGTTCGCGCCCATCGTCGCCGACGCAGAGGCCGGCTTCGGCGGTCCGCTGAACAGCTTCGAGATCATGAAGGCCTTCATCGAGGCGGGCGCGGCCGGCGTCCACTTCGAGGACCAGCTGGCGTCCGAGAAGAAGTGCGGCCACCTGGGCGGCAAGGTCCTGATCCCGACCCAGGCGCATGAGCGCAATCTGGTCGCGGCCCGTCTGGCTGCCGACGTCATGGGCACGCCGACCATCACGGTGGCCCGCACCGACGCCGAAAGCGCCCAGCTGATCACCTCGGACATCGACGAGCGCGACCAGCCCTTCATCGACCGCGACAACCGCACCCCCGAGGGCTTCTTCCGCCTGAAGGAGGGCACGGGGCTGGATCACTGCATCGCGCGCGGCCTGTCCTACGCCAACATCGCCGACCTGCTGTGGTGGGAGACGTCGCACCCGGACCTGGATGACGCGAAGAAGTTCGCCGAGGCCGTGCAGAAAGAGCATCCGGGCAAGTTGATGGCCTACAACTGCTCGCCCTCGTTCAACTGGAAGGCCAAGCTGGACGACGCCACCATCGCCAAGTTCCAGCGCGAGCTGGGGGCCATGGGCTACAAGTTCCAGTTCGTGACCTTGGCCGGCTTCCACAGCCTGAACAACTCCATGTTCGAGCTGGCGGACGGTTATCGCGATCGCGGCATGGCGGCCTATTCGGAGCTGCAGCAGCGCGAGTTCGCTAACGAAGCCATAGGCTACACCGCCACGCGCCACCAGCGCGAAGTCGGCACCGGCTATTTCGATCAGGTCGCCACAGTCATCTCCAACGGCACGTCTTCGACGACGGCGCTGAAGGACTCGACCGAGACCGCCCAGTTCACCCACGCGGCTTAACCCGAAAAGGAACCGCCCAAATGGAACCGCTGACCCGAACCGAAGCCATCATCGACTTCTGCCTGGCGCCCCTGGCGCTCGATACCGGCACCGAGGCCGAGCGAGAGGTGCGCCGCCGTATGACGCACGTGCTGCGGACCTATCAGGCCAAGACCGCGACGCCGGTCGCCGTGGACTTCTCGTCGATGCCGTCTCAGGTGATCAATGAGGCCGCGCACGGTTACGAATAGGCCGTTCGCCCAAAGAAAAAGGCCCGCTCCGATCGCTCGGGGCGGGCCTTGTTTCGTTGTGGAGGCTGTTTAGCGCGGGCCGGCCGGGGTCGTGTTCAGAGACTGGGTGGTCGCTGCCGCCGGCGTCGGGACAGGCGTGGCTTGCGGCACGGTGACCGAGATGGGGGTGCGAGCCGGGGCGGCTCCGGTTTCCTGCGGATCGCCGACGACGATGGTGGTGATCTGGGTCGCCTCGGTTGTGCAGGTGGCCAGGTCGCGGGTGACGTGACGGCCCAGGCAGAAGATGTCCTCATAGCTGGGGCGCGAGGCGGCCAGGCATTGGAACAGCATCAGCTTGGACATGTCCATGCAGAACTCACTGTTCGGTTCGCGCGTCAGGGCCTCGGTGTTGACGCGCGCCTCGTCGCCGCCTGCGCCGAGGGCGCCGAGGGCCGCGATGGCCAGCGAGCGAACGACGGCGGGCGTATAGGGCGGGCCCTTGCGCGACGCCGCCAGGCCCAGGCCCGTGCCGCTGTTGGCGGCGGCGAACAACTGGCTGGCTTCCTGGGCGGACGGCAGCATCGTCACGGCGGACAGGGTCTTGGCGCTTTCCAGCCGGATTTCGCGGTTCGGGATCGGCACGATGGCCCAGCGGCGGCGCGGATCGCTGCGACCCTGGATGGTGTAGGCGTCCTGCTCTATGGCCTCGGCGATGGCGCGCATGGCGATCGCGTCCTTGCCGATGGTCGCGGAGATCAGGCCGGCGGCGGCGTCGGCGCCCGGCAGAGAGGCGGCGTAGGCCGGGTCGGCGACGATCTGGGCGACCATCTGCTGGCGCTGGGTCGGATCGACGGAGAACTGCTGCACGCCGGCGACGAACTCGGGCGACTGCAGGGCAATGATGGCGCCATAGGCGATCAGGCCGCGCGACAGTTGATCGGCGTCATAGGCCGAACCCTTGCGCAGGGCGACCTGGATCGATTCCGCATCGGGGAACCCGCCAGGCTGGATTGTTTGCGCTTCGCGCAGGAAGGCGACGTAGATGGATGCGGCGTCCGCCACGCCCTGGTTCAGCGACACGGGCGGCGGTTTGCGGGCGGCCAGTTCCGCCGCAAGGCGCTGTGCTTCCAGCTCAGCCTTCGACGGTCCGCTCTCGCAACTGGCGAGCAGGACGGCGACGGCGAGGGCGGCGGCGGAGAGGCCGCGGCTCAGGGGGGCCGATTTCATGAAGACTTCCTCAGGCGATCACGCGCGCACAAAGCGCCAACACTGTTGGCGCTTATAAGGCGGTCCCTATGGTTATCCGAAGGTTAATCGAACAGCTTCGAAACCGATTCCTCGTTCGCGATCCGTCGGATAGCTTCGCCAACCAGCGGAGCCACGGAAACCGTTCGGATTTTCGGGCAGTTCAAAACTTCGTGGGGTTGCTCGATGGAGTTGGTGATCACCAGCTCCTTCAGCGGGCCGTCTGTGATCCGCTGGACGGCCGGGCCGGACAGAACGCCGTGGCTGATGTAGGCCGAGACCTCGGTCGCGCCCTGATCGATCAGGGCCTTGGCGGCGTTGACCAGGGTGCCGCCCGAATCGACGATGTCGTCGAACAGAATGCAGCGGCGGCCCTGAACGTCGCCGATGATGTTCATGACTTCGCTCTCGCCCGCCTTGGGCCGGCGCTTGTCGACGATGGCGAGATCGGCGTCCAGGCGGCTGGCCAGCGAACGCGCGCGCACCACGCCGCCGACGTCGGGCGAGACGATCATCAGGTCGTCGCCGCGGGCGTAGTTTTCCTTGATGTCCTGAGCCAGTACGGGGGTGGCGACCAGATTGTCGGTCGGAATGTCGAAGAAGCCTTGGATCTGGCCGGCGTGCAGATCCATCGTCAGGACGCGGTCGGCGCCGGCGCGGGTGATCAGATTGGCGACCAGTTTGGCCGAGATCGGCGTGCGGCCGCCGGTCTTTCGATCCTGACGCGCATAGCCGAAATAGGGGATGACGGCCGTGATCCGCCGCGCCGACGCTCGCACCAGGGCGTCGGTGATGATCAGCAGCTCCATCAGGTTGTCGTTGGCCGGATAGGAGGTCGACTGCAGGATGAAGACATCCTCGCCGCGCACGTTTTCCTCGATGATGGCGAAGACTTCGTTGTCGGCGAACCGCTTGACCTGGGCCTTGGTGAGCGGCGCATCCAGGTGGTCGGCGATCGCCTGGGACAGTGCGCGGTTGGAGTTGCCTGAGAGCAGCTTCATCGGCCGGTCATCCTTTCGCCGTCATCCGCCCCCCATGAACGGCGGTCGGTTGGCGCGCTCTTTACCAGTGGAGCCGGGCAGGGCAAGTCATACGCTGAGATTTCCTCGGCATGGCGCGGCTCGGTTGCGGGTGCTAGAGGTCGCCGCGTTGGTTTCCGGGGGAAAGGCTTTCAGGCCTTCCTTCACACGTCATGGGGTCGTCCTTGTCCGCTTCTAAGTTCCGTTCCGGCATGGTGCTGATGGCTGCGGCGATCGCCGCAGTGACGATTTCAGGCTGCGCCGGCAAAGAGCGCCCGCGCCTTGCCTATGAAGAACGTCCGGTCGAGGCTCTGTACAACACCGGCTATGAGCGCCTGCAGCAGCGCCGCTGGTCCGACGCCGTCGATTATTTCCAGGAAGTCGAACGCCAGCACCCCTATTCGGACTGGGCGCGCCGCGCGATCCTGATGCAGGTCTACGCCTACTATCAGAACAACGCCTACACCGACGCAATCGCGGCGGCGGACCGGTTCATCGCGCTGTTCCCCGGCAATCCGTCGGCGTCCTATGCCTTCTACATGAAGGCGGTCTGCAACTTCGAACAGATCACGGACGTGGGTCGCGACCAGGGTTACGCCACCGCCGCCCTCGCGGGTCTGAAGGACGTCTCGCGCCGCTATCCGGGGACGCCCTACGCCTCGGACGCCGCCGTCAAGATCGACATGGTCAACGACCAGCTGGCCGGCAAGGAAATGAACATCGGCCGCTACTATCAGCGCGCCAACCAGCCGCTGGCGGCGGTGAACCGCTACAAGTCGGTCATCGCCAACCCCGACTTCCAGCGCACCTCGCACACGCCTGAGGCCCTGTACCGTCTTGTCGAGGTGAACTTGCAGCTGGGCCTGAAGGAAGAGGCGACCCGCAACGGCGCCGTTCTGGGCTACAACTTCCCCGGCAGCCCCTGGTACGCCGAGGCCTACGCCCTGCTGACCGAGAACGGCGAGACGCCGGACAAGGCCCCCGAGGGCAAGCGCGAGAGCTGGCTGCAACGGATCATTCCGGGCTGATCACGCAACGGCTTGTGCAATGCGGCCAGTATCGGGATTCTGTCGGTCATGATTCGTTCCGGCGCCTAAACCGATGCTGACCGCCCTTTCAATTCGCGATGTCGTCTTGGTGGATGCGCTCGATCTCGACGTCGAGAGCGGCTTGACCGTGCTGACCGGCGAGACCGGGGCCGGCAAGTCGATCATTCTGGACGCGCTGGGCCTGGCGCTGGGCGGGCGGGGCGATGCCGGCCTGGTCAGGCATGGCGCGAAACAGGCGGTCGCCACCGCCGTCTTCTCCGCACCCGACGATCCTGATCTGCTGGCCCTGATCGCTGATCGCGGCTTTGAGGTTCAGGCGGGCGAGGATTTGATCCTGCGACGGGTATTGGGCGCCGACGGCCGCAGCCGCGCCTATGTCAACGACCAGCCTGCCGGGGTCACGGCCCTGCGCGAGATCGGCGCGGCCCTGGTCGAGGTTCACGGCCAGCACGAAACCGTTGGCCTGCTGGACTGGCGCACGCACCGCGGCTCGCTGGACGCCTATGGCGGTTTGCAGCCGCAACTGCTGGCGGTCGCGGCAGCCTCGACCAAGCTGAAGGCCGCCGAGGCGAAGCTGGCGGAGCTCAAGGCGCAGGCGGCCGACGCCGCCGCGCGCGTCGAGGAGATCACGCTCAACCTGTCCGAATTAGACGCGCTCGATCCGCGCGCCGATGAAGAGACGGAACTGGCGGGCGAACGCGCCCTGCTGGGCGCCGCCGAAAAGGCCATCGCCGACCTGGCCGACGCCCGCACCCAGCTGGGCGGCGACAAGCTGAGCCAGAAGCTAGGCGCGGCCCTGCGCGCCGTCGAACACGCCCGCCAGCGTGCGGGGCAGGCGGGGGCCGAGGGCGATCACCCCGTCATCCTGAAACTGTCCGCCGCTGTGGACGCCATCGACCGCACCATGGTCGAGGCGGCGGAGGCCGTCGCCGCCGTGGACGCGGCCGCCGGCGCCTTCGATTACGAGCCGGGCCGACTGGACAAGGCCGAAGAGCGGCTGTTCGCCCTGCGCGCCGCCGCCCGCAAGCTGAACACCACGGTCGATGCCTTGCCGAGCCTTCGCATCCGATTGCGCGAGCAGCTGCGGCTGATCGAGGACGGCGAGGAGGCCCTGACCAATGCGGGGCGCGAGGCGGCGGAAGCCGCCGAATCCTACGATCTGGCCGCCACCTTCCTGACCTCGGCACGCGAGGCGGCGGCCGAGCGCCTGACCGCCGCCGTCATGGGCGAACTGGGCCCGCTGAAGCTGGAGCGGGCGCGTTTCCGGGTGGCGCTGGAACCGATCGAGGGGCGTCGCGGACCGGACGGCGTCGAGACCGTGCGGTTCCAGATCGCCACCAACGCCGGAACCGACTTCGGGCCGCTGGACGCCATCGCGTCCGGGGGTGAACTGGCCCGCTTCGCCCTGGCGATGAAGGCCGCCTTGGCCAGCCGCGAGGACATGCGCCAGCCGGTGATGATCTTCGATGAGGTCGATCAGGGCGTGGGCGGCGCCGTGGCCGAGGCCGTGGGCTCGCGTCTGAAACGCCTGTCGAACGGCGCCCAGGTTCTGGTGGTGACCCACAGCCCCCAGGTGGCGTCGCGCGGTCACGCCCACTGGAAGGTGATGAAGGCCGACCGCGACGGCCTGACGACCACCACGGTCGTCACCCTGGACGACCAACGCCGCCAGGAAGAGATCGCCCGGATGTTGTCCGGCGCCGAGATCACCGACGAGGCGCGGGCGGCGGCGCGGGCCTTGATAGGTTGACGATCAGGAAACTTACCTAGCGCTGGGTAACGTTAAAGTAGGCAAGTTTGCGCATGGTCGGACCCCAGTCAGTATCCGGGTGCCGCGTCGATGAACGAAAGCCAGCGTCTCTCCAGTGTTCGTTCTTTGCATGCTGTGGGTGCAGAGGGCGATGCGGCGACTGAAGCGGCCGCGAATCTGGCGGCGTATCTTCTGGACTGTCCCATCGCCTTGGTGACGCTGCTGGACGAGGATATTCAGTGGTTCAAGGCCAACATCGGCATGGACGGCTGCTCGACACCTCGCGATGTATCCTTCTGCACCTACGCGCTCGATCTGCCTGCCAACGAAGTGATGGTGGTCGAGGATGCGACGCAAGATGTTCGCTTCGCGCACAACCCATTCGTGACGGGCGAGCCACACGTCCGCTTCTACGTCGGCGCCCTGCTGACGGGATCGGACGGGGCAAACTACGGCACGCTGTGCGTTATCGATACGCGGGTCCGACCGCGACCGGACGATGCGACGCTTGATCGGTTACGCGACCTGGCGCGGTTGGTGGTGGCGGAACTGGAACGCGCGCGCGCCGAACGTCAACGCGGCGAGCAGCAGCATATGCTGAGTATGATCGAGGCCCTGTCCGGCGTCGGTCACTGGCGCGTGGACGTGGTCGATCCGGCCATCTTCTGGTCGGACCAAGTCTACAAGATTCACGACGTCTCGCCCGAGACTTTCTCGCCCGATTTCGAGACGGCGACAGCCTTCTATCCCGAAGTCGAACGCGCATTGCTGGAAGAAAAATGGCAGCGAACGCTGCAGGGGGAGGGCCCGTTCGAGCTGGATATGTGCATCCGCCGCAATGACGGCGTCGTTCGTCAAGTCGTCAGCAAGGGCGCCGCAGAGTTCTCGCCGGACGGCAAGCCTTTGGCCATGTTCGGCGTATTTCAGGACGTGACCGACCAGCGCGCGGCCATGGACGCGCTGGCGCGCAGCCACGGTCAGTTCAAGCTGCTCGCCGACAACGCCGCCGACGTCATCGCTCGCATTCAACTGGATGGGCATTCCAACTATATCTCCCCGGCCGTCGAGCGACTGTTGGGTTGGAAGCCGCACGAG
Organism: Brevundimonas sp. TWP2-1; assembly: GCF_049897645.1. Taxonomy (NCBI): domain Bacteria; kingdom Pseudomonadati; phylum Pseudomonadota; class Alphaproteobacteria; order Caulobacterales; family Caulobacteraceae; genus Brevundimonas; species Brevundimonas sp. TWP2-1. Next base: position 1,321,484 of record NZ_JAFCWR010000001.1, on the reverse strand, counting down.
ATGGCGGGACGGACGGCCGAATCCTTCGTCCATCCCGACGACCGTGTTCGTCTGGCCGAGACCTTCGCCCAGATGGCGCGCGGGCGAGGCTCAGCGACCCTGGAGAACCGTCTTCTGCACCGTGACGGCCACCCGGTCTGGTGCGAGACCCGAATGCAGTTGGTGCGAGACAAGACCGGCCGACCGGTCGAGACCGTGGTCGTCATCCGCGACATCTCGCGCCGCAAGGCGCTGGAGGTGCAACTGGAACAGGCCCGCGCCGAGGCCGAAGCCTCCGCCGCCGTGAAGGCCGAGTTCCTCGCCAATATGAGCCACGAATTGCGCACGCCCCTGACCAGTATTATCGGCTTCACGGGCCTGACGCTGGAACAGCCGTTGCCGGATCTGGTGCGCAACTATGTCGGCCGGGTCGACAACGCGGGCCGCGCCCTGTTGTGCACGGTCAACGACATCCTGGACTTTTCAAAACTGGAGGCCGGGCAGGTCGCCATCCGGCCCGCGCCGACCGATATCGAGACCCTGGCGCGTTCGACCCTGGAACTGTTCACGCCCCAGGCCGGCGCCAAGGATCTGGATCTGGAGCTTGAACTGACCACGGATCGGTCTTCTATCGTCGCCGACCCCGACCGTTTGCGCCAGATCCTGCTGAATCTCATTGGCAATGCGGTGAAGTTCACCAGCCGGGGCGGAGTGCGGTTGGCCGTGCGCTGGAGCGCCGACGAGGAACGGCTTCGCGTTGCTGTGCATGACACCGGCGACGGCATCGCCGCCGACAAGCTGGACCAACTGTTCCGCCGCTTCTCCCAGGTGGACGGGTCGCACACACGCTCGCATGGGGGCACGGGCCTGGGCCTGGCCATCTGCAAAGGCTTGGTGGAAGCCATGAATGGCGCCATCGGCGCCGATAGCGTCGAGGGGAAGGGCAGCGTCTTCTGGTTCGAAATCCCGGCGCCCGCCGCACAAGAAGAGGTCGCGGTCGGCGCCCGGCCGATGGGCGGCGCAGATGTCGGGGGTCTGCGCGTGCTGGTCGCCGACGACCATCCCGCCAATCGTGAACTGGCCCGCGCCTTTCTGAACGGCATGGGCGCGACAGTGGAGGACGCGGTGGACGGCGCCGACGCGGTCGAGTGCGCCGAATGCGCTGTATTTGACGTGATCCTGATGGACCTGCGGATGCCGAAGATGGGCGGGGTCGAGGCCCTGAACCGGATTCGCGGGGGTTCTGGCCCCAACCGCCTGACCCCGATCCTGGCCTATACGGCGGACGCCGGCGAGGGGATGGAGGGGGAGCTGTTGGCCCAGGGCTTCTGCGGCGCGGTGTCCAAGCCGGTGGCGGCGGAGGCCCTGATTCGCGCCGTCTCCGACGCGATGCAGGGTGTGCCGGCCGCCGCCTGATTCAGACGCCCAGGATCCAGCCCTCTTCCTGCTCGACCTGTGCGATCAACTCGGGCGTCGCGTCCTTGGGCGGGCCGAAGGCCTTGGCCAGATCACCGGCCTCGTCCATGTGAGCCAGGGCTTCGGCGGTCGAGCGGACCTGGGCCTGGTCCTTGAACTCGCCCTCGTTCGGCTTGGTCTCATGCATCGAGGGCCAGACCTCGACGACCAGGGCCGACAGGGGCTCGACGTCGTCGGGCGTCAGTTCGCGCCAGCCGGTGCCGAACGGCCATACGGCGCCGGACGGGCCGAGGCTTTCCAGCAGCCGCCGCACGGCCGGGATGCCGACCAGGGTCTGGCCGCCGACTGCGCCCGCGCCGTGCATCTGCCACACGCTCTTGGGCTGAAGCCGACCCTTGCGGGCGGCGTTCTCGGTGGCGCGAAACTCGGGGATGTCGGCGCCTGCGCCGACCGGCGGCTTGGTCGTGGTCAGCCAGCGCTGCGCCTGCTTGGCCGGTGCCCCCCACAGCGGCCAGGCCTCGTCCGTCATCAGCCGGTTCATCTTGGCCGCGACCTGATAGCGGTTGTTGGTGTTGTCGGCCTTGTCCACCACGTTCGAGGCGATGAACTTCCACATCGCCTGCCACGGGGTTCCGTCAAGCTTCAGCCGCGCGGCCGTGCCGACGGGATAGCCGAAGTTGAAGTCCAGCCCGACCAGCACCCGGTCTCCGCGCTTCCTGTGGTCCGCCAGGATGGACGCCAGCAGAGCCTCGCCCTCGGCGCGGGTCGCGACATTGTGCGTCTCGGTATAGAGGCGGAAACGCACGTCGCGCTTGGCCACCCCGATCCACAGGGAGGTGTCGCCGAGCTTCTTGGTTTCGGCTGCGGTCCAGTCGGCGACGATATAGGCGTCGAAAAGGCGGGCCAAGGCGGCCTCCTTGATAAAGGCGTGTCTTCAGGAATGAGCGGGGCTTCTAGCGCTCCATCGCGGCGACCGAAAGGCCCTGTCGCGTCTCAGCCCTTCAGCAGGGCTTCCAGATGCGACAGCCAGCGCCGACCCAGCCGCAGCGCCTCGCCGGGCGAGCCGGTCTGGGCGGGCAGGGCGGCGTCCCACAGGGCCAGTTCGAACTCGGGATGGCGGGCGTCGGCGAACATCAGGCGCAGCACCACCTGTTCGGCGTCGGGGGCCAGAACATCCAGAGACTTGCGGGCCTCGCCCCGACGGACGCGGGCGACCACATGACCGTCGACGATGATCTCGCCGCCGTCGACCTCGTCGAAAGCATAGACCAGGCCGTGGGCGCCGTTGGCCCACAGGACGACCACCTGCTCGATGTCGAAGTTCAGCGCGCAGGCGCGACCCTCGCCCGGCGACAGGGCCTCGACCTCGGGCGCGGCGCCCAGCGTCTTGAGCATGGCGCGGTGCAGGCGACGCGGCGGCTCCATCCACCACGACAAGGCCAGGGCCAACGTCGTCAGCAGGGCCGCCGCCAAGGCGATCAGCAGAACCACCCGCAAGGCGTCGGCCATGGGCGTCAGGCCTCCTCGTCTCTGGCGAGATCCAGATCGACCACCACGGGGACGTGGTCGCTGGGCTTTTCCATGTCGCGGGCGTCGCGATGGGTCTCGATCCCCCGGAACCGGTCGGCCGCCTGGGGCGACAGCAGAGCGAAATCGATGCGGATGCCGTGATCGTGCTGCCAGGCGCCGGCCTGATAGTCCCAGAAGGTGTAGGTTCCCGACGGTTCGCCGCCGATCTCATGCGCGTCCGCCAGGCCCAGGTTCTTCAGCGCGCGGAAGGCCTGGCGGCTCTGGGGCTGGAACAGGGCGTCGTCGGTCCAGGCAGCGGGGTTCTTGGCGTCCTCGGCCTCGGGGATGACGTTGTAGTCGCCGCACAGGGCTAGCGGTTCCTCGAACGCCAGCAAGTCCCGGGCGTGGCGGTTCAGACGCTCGAACCACGCCAGCTTGTAGGCGAACTTTTCGGTCCCGATCGGATTGCCGTTGGGCAAATAGATGGCCCCCACGCGGATGGGTCGGGGCGCCTCGACCAGAGCCTCGATATAGCGGGCCTGTTCGTCCGCGTCGTCGCCGGGCAGACCGCGCCGGATGTCGGACAGCGGGTATTTCGACAGCAGGGCGACGCCGTTGTAGCTCTTCTGACCGTGGGTCTCGACATTGTAGCCCAGGCTCTCGAAGGCCTCGCGCGGGAACTTCTCGTCCACGCATTTGATCTCCTGAAAACAGGCGACGTCGGGGGCGGCCTGCTCCAGCCACGCCAGCACGGTGGGCAGGCGGGCGTTGACGGAGTTCACGTTCCAGGTGGCGATGCGCATGACGGCGACGGTAGGGCGCGTCACGGTTTCGGAAAAGAGGCCGCGCAAAACAAAAGGGCCGCCGGATCGCTCCGACGGCCCTTCGCTCAGTCTGTGGCTTCGCTTACGGGCGACCGCCGGCCGGCGCAGCCGCAGCGGCCGGAGCCGTCGTCAGCTTGCAGCCGCCGCCGATTCGCTGGGCCGTGGCGCAGGGATAGATTTGCTGGACGGCGTTTTCGGCGTTCAAGCGGGCGATCACCCCGTCTGCGCCGTCGCACTTGGCTTCATAAAATGTGCCGTTGGCGTTCTGGCCCATCAGGCGGGCTTCGGTGACATTGCAGGATGCCGCTTCCGAACCAGCCAAAAGAGTCTTCACATAGGCTGCGTTCTCCGCCGGGGTGGTAAATTCGCAGGTGCCGTTCTCCGCCAGCACCTGAATGCACGGAGTCTTGTTCCAAGCGCCTGCTTCTTGCTTGATCCAGAATCCTGGACCGTCGGAGCAACCGATTTCGTAAACGACAACGCCGCCGTTCGACTGGCCGAGAACCTTGGTTTGATCAACTGCGCAAGGGACGCCCGCTTGCTGGGCGTACTCGCGCAGAAACTTGTCCGTGTCCGTATTTGCGGTGATCGTGCACTGCAGACCGACATCTGCGGCAGGATCGCGTTCGCGCGCGACGCGCGCAGAATAGGCGAGAGAAATACAGCTGGTCACGGTCGGCGGCGTCTTTGACTCAAGGATGAATCCCGGACCGGTGGCGCAGGCGACCTCATAAACGGAGGTTTTCTCTGCAGTCTGTCCCAGCAGCTTGGCTTCGCTGACCTGACAGTTCGTGTTGGCCAGGCTGGCCTGTTCCTGCGCAGACGCCAGAATTTGCTCGGGCGTCGGGGGTGCGGGCTGGCGTTCCCGCCGCGGCTGGTTGTTGCTGGGGCGCTGAGTGCGCGATGGCATCACTCGTTCACTGGGCGCATCGATGCCGTTTCGCGAACCTGCGGGGCCATTGCCGGTCCCCATGTTGTTCGGATCTTGTGCGGTAGCAGGAGCGACTGCAAAGGCGCTGAACAGGAGCGCCGCAGCAGCGGCGACGAGACGGGACTTCATGGAAACACCTTGGCGTTCTGAATGCATGATCACTTCGTGGCGCTGTATTCGAGCGCGGTCAAGGCGAGTGTGGACGCTGAGGCCGGACTGAGGCTAGTGTCTGCGCGTTTCGATTGGAGACTGACTTGGCCGACGGCAGCACGCGAACGACGGTGGCGAAGGACGCAAGGGGCCTGACCTATCCTTTCGAAACCGTGCCGGAGCCTGGCGAGGCGATCGAGGTTGCGCGCGGGGTGTTGTGGCTACGGTTCGCCCTGCCGTTCCAGTTGGATCATGTGAACGTCTATGCGATCCGCGACGCCGAGGGCTGGGTCGTGATCGACACCGGATTGAACACGCGCGGCTCCATCGCCGCCTGGGAAACGGCGCTGGCGGGGGCCTTGGAGGGGCGGCCGGTGACGCGGCTGATCTGCACCCATATGCACCCCGACCATATCGGCCTGGCCGGCTGGCTGTGCGAACGGACGGGCGCGCCTCTTCTGATGTCGCAAATCGAATACATCACCGGCCGGATGCTGATGGCCGAGCAGGCGGGTGATGCGCCGGCCGACGGCGAGGTCTTCTATCGTGCGGCGGGGTGGGACGAGGTCCAGATCGAACGCTGGCGCGCGGACTATGGCGGGTTCGCGAAGGGAGTGAGTCCGATGCCGCGCAGCTACCGCCGGCTGTCGGACGGCGACGCCCTGAGCATCGACGGCGACGACTGGACCGTGGTCGTCGGCTCCGGCCACAGCCCCGAGCATGTCTGCCTGTGGCGACGGTCGGACGATGTCTTCATCGCGGGCGATCAGATCCTGCCGCGCATTTCGTCAAATGTGTCGGTCTGGCCCACTGAGCCGCAGGCCGATCCGCTGGGCGACTGGATGGACTCGCTGGCAAAGCTGCGGGAACTGCTTCCCGAGGGGGCGTTCGTCCTGCCGGCGCATGGCGAGCCCTTCTATGGGGTTCACGCGCGGCTCGATGCGTTGAAACGCGGACATGAGGTCGCGTTGAAACGGCTTGAGCGGACGTTGCGTCAACCGTCTAGGGTGCTCGACGCCTTCCCGGCCGTGTTCGGTCGGGCGGTCGGGGACGGGGTACTGGGCATGGCCACGGGCGAAGCCCAGGCGCACCTGAACTATCTGGAGAGACGCGGCCGCGCGATGCGGACGCGTGACGAGAACGGCGTGGACTGGTGGGCAGCCGTCGAACAGGACGAGGAAACGACGTGAGCGAACATATCCGTAGCGAACTGGCCAACGGCGTCCTCAGAGTCACGCTGGACCGGGCCGACAAGAAGAACGCCATCACCCAGGCCATGTATTCGGCCTTGGCCGAGGCGACCGAGCGGGCGCGGACCGACGATGCGGTGCGAGTGCTGTTGCTGCGCGCCGAGGGCGACAGCTTTTCGGCCGGCAACGACATCCAGGACTTCATAGCCCTGGGGTCGCAGGGCGCGGGACCGGGCGAGATGCCGGTGTTCCGCTTCCTGAAGGCGCTGGCGGACCTGGACAAGCCGGCCGTGGCGGCGGTGAAGGGGCGGGCGGTCGGAATCGGCCTGACCATGCTGCTGCACTGTGACCTGGTGGTGGTGGCCGAGGACGCCCTGTTGTCCGTGCCCTTCGTCAACCTGGCCCTGGCGCCCGAGGCGGCGTCCAGTCTGCTGCTGCCGGCTGTGATCGGTCATCAGCGGGCCTTCGAACTGTTCGCCCTGGGCGAGCCGCTGGATGGTCGCACGGCCCTGGCGTGGGGCATCGCCAACCGCGCGGTCCCGGCCGATCAGGTCGAGGCGACGGCGGCGGACCTGGCCGCCAGGGTGGCGGCTCGCGCGCCAAACTCCATCCGCAAGACCAAGCGGCTGATGCGTAACGCGGAAGGTCTGTGGGCCCTGATGCAGCGCGAGGGCGAGGCCTTCGGCTCGCAGATGAAGAGCCCCGAAGCCATGGAGGCCTTCATGGCCTTTACGCAAAAGCGTGCGCCGGACTTTTCCAAGGCCGGATGACGGTCATCGAAGCGCGCCTTGATTTGGCGCAGCTTTGCTTCTAGGTGCCCGCGCTTGTTGGAGCGCAGATGTCGCACGCCCTCGCCATACCTGCGGCCCTGAGCCGGGTCGAAGCCGAGACCCCGGCCGACGCCGAAGGCGTGGAGGCTCTGGTCATGGCCGCCTTCGGGCCGGGGCGGTTCGCCAAGACTGCCGAGCGGCTGCGTGAAGGCTCGCAAGCCGCCGTGGGCTTCGTCGCGCGACTGGACGGGCGGGTGATCGGTTCGGTGCGGCTGTGGCCGGTGACGATCGGAGACACTCCCGCCCTGTTCCTGGGGCCGATCGCGGTGGATGCGAGCCAGCGCAGCGAAGGCCTGGGCGCGGAACTTGTGCAGGCCTGTCTGGACCAAGCGCGCACGCTGAATGTCGGCGGGGTGCTCCTGGTCGGCGACGCGGCCTATTTCGAGCGGTTTGGTTTCGTCGGCGGGCCCGAGGCGATCCTGCCAGGGCCGGTGGATCGCCGCCGCGTCCTGTGGCTGGCGACCGGCGTGGATCAGGTTTCGGGACCGGTTCGCATCGGCTGACCTTTCCCGCACGCTTTGCGGGGCTTAAGTCAGAAGGATGAATGATCCCAAGTCAGGACTGAACGCCGTCGCGGAGGCGGCGAAACAGGCGCCCGGCAAAGGGCTGCCGCCGGTTCATCTGTGGCATCCCGAGCATTGCGGCGAGATCGACATCGTCATCCGCGCCGACGGCGTCTGGATGCATGAAGGCTCGCCCATCGGCCGCAAGGAGCTGGTGCGACTGTTCTCGACCGTGTTGCGCAAGGACCCGGACGGCTATCATCTTGTCACGCCGGTCGAAAAGCTGAAGATCCAGGTCGAGGATCTGCCGTTCCGGGCCGTGGCGATGACGCGCGACGGCGACGACCTGGTGTTTACGACCGATGTCGGGGACGAGGTGCGGGCGAGCGAGGCCGATCCCGTCGTGGTCGAGACCGATCCGACGACGGGCGAACCGGCGCCGCGCATCCATGTGCGGCGAGACCTGTGGGCGCGGATCGCACGCCCGGTCTTCTACGAACTGGTCGAGATGGCCGAGGAGGTCGATGGGCGGCTGGTCGTTAAATCGAACGGCCAGACCTTCTCGCTGGGCGCCGTGGCGTGAGCCTTGAGACTCTCAGAACGCGGTTGGTCGAGCGGCTGGCGCCGATCGAGACCTGGCGGCCGGAACTGGTCGCGGCGCGGTCGGACTTCGATCTGAACCCTCAGGCGACGCGGACGGCCAAGGAGCTTCGGCCGGCGGCGGTGCTGATCCCGATCGTGGCGCGACCTGAGGGGGCGACAGTTCTGCTGACGCGGCGGGCGGACACCCTGGCGCGGCACACGGGCCAGATCGCCTTTCCGGGCGGACGGCTGGATCCCGGCGAAAACGCGGTCCAGGCGGCCTTGCGTGAGGCGGACGAGGAGGTGGCGTTGAACCCGGCTGCGGTCGAGGTGCTGGGCCTGTCCGACGCCTATGAGACCGGCACAGGCTTTCTGGTGACGCCGGTGATCGGCTGGTTGCGCGAGGCGCCGGTCACGACACCCTCGCCGGACGAGGTGGCAGAGGTCTTCGAGACGCCTTGGGACTTCCTGATGGACGCCGCCAACCACAGGCGCGACTTCTACGACATGGACGAGGGGCTGCGGCGCTGGTTCTGGGCCATGCCCTGGGGCGAACGCTACATCTGGGGCGTGACGGCGGGAATCTTGAAGGCTTTGCACGTCCGGCTTTACGGCGATGAGGCCGCCCCCGAAGCAGCGGCGGACGAGGACGCCGCATGAGCCTCTCGATGGCGGGACAGCCGTGGCTGGAAAGCCAGGCGACGCGGGCGGTGATGGCGGCGCTGGAGGCAGCGGGCGGTCCGGGCTGCGCGCGGTTCGTCGGCGGCTGCGTGCGCAACAGCCTGCTGGGCCAGTCGGTGGACGACATCGACATCGCCACGCGGCTGAGGCCCCAAGAGACCATCGCGGCGCTGAAGGCGGCCGGGCTGAAGGCCGTGCCGACCGGGGTGGAGCACGGCACGGTGACCGGGGTGTCGGAGCGGCGACCTTATGAGATCACGACCCTTCGCCGCGACGTCGAGACGGACGGACGCCGCGCGGTCGTCGCCTTCACCGAGGACTGGGCCGAGGATGCGGCCCGCCGGGATTTCCGGCTGAACGCCCTCTATGCCGATGCGGCCGGGACGGTGTTCGACCCGACCGGCGGGGGGCTGGACGACGCGGCGGCGGGGCGGATCGTCTTCGTCGGCGAGGCGGAGACGCGCATTCGCGAGGATTACTTACGCATCCTGCGTTTCTTCCGGTTCTACGCCTGGTATGGGCGGGGTGCGCCGGACGCGGTCGGGCTGGCGGCCTGTGCGACGTTGAAGGCGGGCATGGGGCAGCTGTCGGCCGAACGGGTGTCCAAGGAGCTGCTGAAACTGCTGGCGGCGCGCGATCCGCGTGCGGCGGTGCGGGCGATGGCCGAAACGGGCGTGCTGGCCCAGGTGCTGCCGCAGGTGCAGCCGCTGGCGCTGTTCGAGGCGATGAGCGGTCTGACCGGCGATCCGGTGATGCGGCTGTCGGCGCTTCTGCCCGCCGATGCAGCGGCAGTGGTCGGGATCGCGAGCACTCTACGCCTGTCGAACGCGGTGCGGGACCGACTGGCGGCGGCGGTCGGGGACGGCCCGACTGTGTCGCCGCGCATGAGCGACGCCGAGGCGCGGGCGGCGATCTATCGGCGGGGGCGCAGGGCGTTCGAGGATCGGCTGATGCGCGCCGAGGCGGCAGGCGAGGGCGACGGGGCGCGGCTGCATTCTCTGGCCGCCGACTGGCCACCGCCGAAGATGCCGGTCGGCGGACGCGATCTGGCGCGGCTGGGCCTCGCCGCAGGGCCTGAGACCGGCCGCCTGATCAAGGCGTTCGAGGACGGCTGGGTCGCCGACGACTTTCCGACCGACGGGCATGAGGCGCGGTTGAAGGCGCTTATTTCGGCGACTGCGCGCGGGTGAACTCTGTGATGACCGGGCGATGGTCGGACCCCGTCGGTTGGCCCAACCGTCGCGTGATCAGGGCCAGGTCGGGGGAGCGATAGACCTGATCGATGGTGATGCCGGCGAAGGCCGGGGCCTGGCTGGGCCAGGTGGCGGGCCAACCGGGCGCAGGGATCAGGCCCATGTCCGCCTGGATCTGACGACCGATGCGGGCGGTCGAGACGCTGTTGAAATCGCCGGCGGCGATGACCGGGTGGTCCGGCGCGGCCTTGCGACGCTCGGTCAGGGCCATGACCTGGCTGATCTGCCCCCACTGATACTGATAGGGCCAGGGCCGGGTCAGGTGGACGCCGAAGACGTTGATCGGGCCGATGGGCGTCTGGACGGTCGCGCCCACGGCGCTGAGGCCGTCGGCCCGTTCGGGCAGGCGTTGCAGGATCGGATAGCGTGAGGCGATGATCGACCGCGCGTGATCGCCTGAACGGGCCTGGCCGATCAAGGCGCGGTGAGGATAGTCCGGCAGCAGCGTATCTAGTCGCGACTCCGGCGCCTGACCCATCTCGACCAGCACCAGGATGTCGGCGTCGGCGGCGGCGATGGACCGGCGCATCGCCGCCACGTCGGTGTTGAACACCCACAGATTGGCGGAATAGACGCGCACGATGGGCTGGTCCGGAACAGGGACGCCCTTCGTTGGCGTCCACTGGGGCCAGACCGAAATGGTCAGCACCAGACAGGCCAGTCCGCCGATGATCGAGGCCGGCCACAGTCGCAGCACCAGACAGATCAGGGTCACGCCGACGGCCGCCAGCAGCACCGGCGACGTGAACTGGGCCAGGATGTCGACCCACCGATGTCCGATCCCGCTGAGGGCCGCGACGCCGAACGCCGCCAGCCCCAGCAACAGGGCGCTTGCCGTCACATTCGCCGCCAGCTTGATCAGGGTCATCGAAGACGTATCTCTTGGATTGAACGGGAAGCGTCGCGCCGCGTTAAAGCGACGCTTTGGAGGGCGACATGGCCAGACGGTCGATCCGGGATATCGAGAACATCTGGTCCAATGTCGAGGGCGTAAAGAAGCTGTCCGACCGCGTGATCGGCATCGGGCCGTTCGGCCTGGGGCTGGACGCCATGCTGACCTGGGTGCCGGTGGTCGGCACGGTCTATACGGTCGGAACCGGGGGCTGGCTGATGCTTCAGGCCGTGCGGGCCAAGGCGACGCCGGCGACCCTCGCGCGGATGGGGGCCTATATGGCCATCGACACGGCGACCGGCACGGTGCCCCTCGCGGGCGACATCGTGGACACCTTTTTCCCCGGCCAGCTGATGGCGGCGCGGGCGCTGCAGAAGCACATCGAAAGCACCCACTGGGTCGAGGACACCGAGGCCAATGCGCGCGCCAGCGGCGACCACGAGATGCACGAGGCGCGGGTTCAAAACGACCAGACGCTGAAGCGGATCGTCTATCTGCACGACTGAGATGCGCGGGTTGAACCGGTCTAGCCTGCGTATTTTGCAAACCGAAGCCGTCTGAAAACAACGGCCTAATCCATCGTATAGACCATCTTCCGGCCTGAGGTAGGGCCGCGCCCAGACTGATCTCCGACGACAACGGAGAGAATGATGAGCGACGACTTCAGTGCGCGTCTGGCCCTGCCTTATCTGGCGGCGGGACAGATGCAGAAGCATGTGACCCTGAACACAGCCCTGACCCGGCTGGACGCCCTGCTGCAAACGGCGGTGGTCAGCCGGACGACGAAGGCCCAGCCGAACGCGCCGACCGACGGCGACCTTTATATCGTGCCGGACGATGCGGAGGGGACCGCCTGGGCCGGGCGAGCAAGCGGAAACCTGATGCGGTTCGAAGCCGGCGGCTGGACCGTCGTGCCGACGCCCAATGGCCTGATCGCCGTGGTGCTGGACGAGCCAGCCGTTCTGGTGCGGACCGACGCGGGCTGGGTCGCGCTCGGCGAACGGCTGGGCGAGGCCCAAGGCCTGGCGCGGCTGGGCCTGGGCACGACCGCCGATGACGCCAATCCCCTGTCCGCCAAAATCAACGCCGCCCTGTTCACCGCGCGCGGCGTGGAGGAGGGCGGCGACGGCGACCTGCGTCTGACGCTGAACAAGGAAACGGCGGCCGATGTGCTGTCGCTGCTGTTCCAGAGCGGTTATGCGGCGCGCGCCGAACTTGGCCTGATCGGCGAGGACGATCTGGGGCTCAAGGCCTGCGACGACGCGGGCGCCTGGCGGACGGTGTTTAGCGTGGACCGCGCCACGGGCCGCGTCGCCTTTGATCAAGGCGCGGTAAGGCGCGAGACGACCCTGTTCACCAGCGACGGCGACTACGTCCCGCCGTCCTGGGCGCGCTGGCTCGAAGTCGCCTGCGTCGGCGGCGGAGGAGGGGGCGGCGCTGGGCTGGCTGGGCCGGCCGGAACCGCGCGTTTCGGGGGTGGGGGCGGCGGCGCGGGCGGCCTGACGCAAGGCTGCTGGTCCACTGACGATCTCGAAGATGCATTGACGATCACCGTCGGCGCGGGCGGCGTTGGGGGTGCTGCGGGCGGCGAGAGCCGCATCGCGGCGGGTGGCGAGGTCCTGCTGCGCGCCTCGGGCGGCCTCGGCGGTGCGACAGGTAGCGCCAGCGCGGGCTTGGGCGGCGCCGGCGGTCTGGGTTTGCGCGTCGCCAACCCCGGCGGCGGCTCATCGATCACGACCACAGCAGCGACCGGCGGCGAGACGGTCTGTCCCTATGGACCCGGCGGCGGCGGCGCTGGCGGCGGGCTGAGTGCGTCCGATGTCGCGCGTGCTGGAGGACCGGGCGGGGCCGGCGGCTGGTGCGGACGTCTGGCCGCGGGTGGGGCGGCGGGTGCGGCGGGTTCGATCGCCGCCATGCCCCATCTGTCGTTGTCCGGTGGAGGCGGCGGCGGCGGGACCGCATCGGCGAGCGGCGCCGGAAGTCCCGGCGGCGCAGGCGCGACCTTCGGCGCAGGCGGCGGCGGGGGAGGCGCAGGCCTGACCGCCGCAGGCCCGGGCGGCGCAGGCGCGGCGGGCGCGGTTCGCATCACGGCCGTCGGATGAGCCGGCGGCGGCATCCGGCCGAGCCGGTGGAAGTGCTGGAGGCCGAGGCGTGGGAAGCGCCCGACAGCCTCAGCGACGGCGAATGGCGCGCCCAGTCTGGCTGGGACGGGCGCTGCATCGTGGAAACCTATGACAAGGAGGACGAACAATGACCCGACCGACGATAGAGCCGCTGGCGGAAGGGCGTTGGCTGTTTCGCCGCCTCTACGCCTTCGCCGTCAGCGCGGGGCTGTGGGTGCTGCTGATGCGGACGGTCGGGCGGATGCCGCCCGAGATGCTGCCCAGGATGACGGATGGGCTGATGGGGCTGCTGGCCCTGATCCTGGTCCTCTATCTGGTGGCGCCCACCGCCCAACAACTGGTCGCCCTTGTGGCCAATGCCCGGCTGAAGATGATGGGAGGCCGGCCATGAGCTTTCGGCTTTCCACCCGGTCGCGGGTGCGGCTTGTCGGCGTCCATCCGGCGCTGACGGCGGTGGTCGAGGCGGCGATCCTGCGATCTCCGGTCGATTTCATGATCACGGAGGGCCTGCGCACGGCGACGCGTCAGGCGGCGCTGGTCAAGGCGGGGGCCAGCCGCACGCTGCGCTCGCGTCATTTGACGGGTCACGCGGTCGATGTCGCCGCCCTGGTCGAGGGTCAGGTGCGCTGGGACTGGCCGCTGTATGGCCGGATCGCCCAGGCGTTCAAGGCGGCGGCCGCTGATCTGAAGACGCCCCTGATCTGGGGCGGGGACTGGAAGACACTGCGCGACGGCCCGCATTTCGAGCTGGATCGAAAGGCCTTCCCGTGAGCGCCCTCCTGCGCGCGCTGACGCCGTGGGGTTGGCTGGCGACAGGCGTGGCGGTGTTAGGGGCAGGGGCCGTTCTGCTGGGCGGTCTCGGCTTTCGCTGGGACCCGCTGGACCTGCAACAGAAACGTTTGGCGACGGCTCTGTCTCAGGCGCGAGACGCCGCAGCCGCCCAGGCGCAAGCCGAAGCCAGGCGCATCGAGACCGCAGGGGCGGCGGCTCAGGCCGTGCGCGTCGATCACTATCAACACAGGACGACGGCGGTGGAGCGGGCGACCGCGACCGCCGTCGCACAGGCCAGGAGCGCCGATGACGCCGACTATTCCTTGGAACACCGCCGCGCTGATCGTCTGCGCCGCCATGACCGCGAGCTGTGCCGGCTCGCCCCCGATCTCGACGGTTGCGCCGGCGCGGTTGACGTTGCCAGAGGCGGCGCGACGGCCGTGCGCCCTGGCGACCTTGCCGGCTGAACCTACGGCGGGCGATCTGGATGCCGCCTATGTGCTGCGCGGCGCCCAGATCGTCGCTTGCGGCGGCGCGCGGCGGCTGGCGGTCGAGACCCTGCTGGCCGAACGGGCGATGCAGGACGCTCAGAACGGGCTGAAGCGCTCGGCTGACTGACACCCTGCACAAACGACTCGGCAACTTCTGCCGCATGAGGTGAAAGCTTGCCGGGTCGCCTCGCCGAACGGCGAGATAACATCAATGAAATCAATGAAAGCGTCGAACGGGCGCGCCGTTTCGACCTGGCCCCGCCCTTGCTCTCCTAGAGACCGAGCAAAACGCTCCTGGCGCTAAAATGGCGCCGGACATCACACGAAGTGAACAGGAAGCCAAAATGGCTACGAGCATCAATACGAACTACGGCGCAGCTGTCGCCCTGCAAAACCTCAATGCGACCAACGCCATGTTGGAGCGCACGCAAAACCGTGTCAGCACGGGCCTGAAAGTGGGCTCGGCCAAGGATAACGGCGCGATCTACGCCATCGCCACGACCCAGCGCGCCAACATGAGCGCCATGGATGCGGTCCGGAACTCCCTTCAGCGCGGACAGTCCATCGTCGATGTGGCCCTGGCCGCCGGCGACACCATCACCGCCGCCCTGGAAGAAATGAAATCGCTGGCTGTCAGCATTCAGTCCTCGGTCGCCGGCTCCGCCGCTGAAACCTCTTATCTGACCGATTTCAATGCCTTGGGTAAGGAAATCGATGCGGCCTTGACGGGCGCGACTTTCGACGGCGTCAACCTGTGGAACACCACGACCGCGACAAGCATCACCACCAATGTCAGCGGCGGGACCTATCAGATCGGCTTCGGCACGGTCGACAAGGCCGCCGCCGCCTCCGTCGTGGCTGTCTCGGCCGGCACCGCAAACCGCGCCGGAGCCACGACCGCCATCGTCGACACCGCCATTGCGACGATCACCGCCGACCTGGCGACCATCGGCACCCAGTCGAAGTCGGTCGGTCGTCAAATGACCTTCCTCAACAAGCTGCAGGACTCGACCGAGGCCGGCATCGGCAACCTGGTCGATGCTGACCTGGCCAAGGAAAGCGCCAAGCTGACGGCTCTGCAAACCAAGCAACAGCTGGGCGTGCAGGCCCTGTCGATCGCCAACCAAGGCAGCTCGATCCTGCTGAGCCTGTTCCGCAGCTAAGCCCTCAGGGCTGAACATTTCACCTTTCGTCGCGCGGTGACGGACCGCCGGCGCAGACTGAACTCGTCGCACGCTCGGCAAAACTTGCCCGGTTCGTAGGTCAGCCCGGCAGGAGTTGCCGGGTCGGAAGGAGGGTAAATCAAAGGCAAACAAGTAAAAACAGTTACTTATGACAAATTGCATGCGGCAAAAATGGCCCGGCAATTGCTTCTTACCTACCGAGCAAAAAGCTCCCCGCGGCAAAATGCCGTTGGAAATCACTGAAGTGAAAAAGGAACAGCCAAAATGGCTACCAGCATCAATACGAATTACGGCGCCGCAGTCGCCCTGCAGAGCCTGAACAAGACCAGCCAACAGCTGGAGACGACCCAGAACCGCATCAGCACCGGGATGAAGGTCTCCTCGGCCAAGGACAATGGCGCGATCTTCGCCATCGCCACCCAGCAGCGTGCGAATGCCGCCTCGCAAGACGCCACGCGCAACACACTGCAACGCAACCAATCGATCACCGACGTGGCCCTAGCCGCCGGCGACACCATTACGACGGCGCTTGAGGAGATGAAGTCTCTTGCCGTCAGCATCCAATCTTCGGTCGCCGGTTCAGACGCGGAAATCGCCTACCTGAAAGACTTCAACGCCCTGGGTACTGAAATCGCCTCGGCGGTCTCCGGCGCCACGTTCGATGGCGCCAACAGCCTGACGACCCCCCTCGGCGTTGCGGCCGTCACCGGTCTGACCGGCGGCTCGGTCGCTCGCGCCGCAGCCACCACGGCTGCCGTCGATACGGCCATCAGCACGGTGACCTCTTCGCTGGCTACGCTGGGCACCCAGTCCAAGTCGCTGGGTCGCCAGATCACCTTCGTCAACAAGCTGCAGGACGCCATGGAGGCCGGCGTCGGCAACCTGGTCGATGCAGACCTGGCCAAGGAAAGCGCCAAACTGACCGCCCTGCAAACCAAGCAACAGCTGGGTGTGCAGGCGCTGTCGATCGCCAATCAGGGCAGCTCCATCCTGCTGAGCCTGTTCCGCTAAGGCCGACGGCCCGACCGCTCCGCGGTCGGGCCAAAGCCGCATCCATCGGTCGTCGGTTTCCGGCGGCCGGACCTGAGCAAAATGCTCACCCCGGCAAAACGCCTGGGATCTCACGAAGTGAAAAGGAGGGCTAGAAATGCCCAGCATCAACACGAACTACGGCGCTGCAGTCGCCCTGCAGAGCCTGAACAAGACCAGCCAACAGCTGGAGACGACCCAAAACCGGATCAGCACCGGGATGAAGGTCTCCTCGGCCAAGGACAATGGCGCGATCTTCGCCATCGCCACGCAACAGCGCGCCAACGCCGCCTCGCAAGATGCGGTTCGCAGCTCGCTGCAACGCGGTCAGTCCATCGTCGACGTGGCCCTGGCCGCCGGCGACACCATCACTTCCGCTCTGGAAGAAATGAAGTCGCTTTCGGTGAACATCGCCTCATCCACAGGTTCGGCGAAAACGGCTTATGAGGCCGACTTCACTGCCCTGGGCAAGGAAATCAGCAGTGCGCTGGCCGGCGCCACCTTCGACGGGATCAACCTGTTGAACACGGCGGCGGGCGCGACGACCGACCTTCAGACGGGTTCGGGCACCTATCGCCTGGGCACGGCTACGGCCGTCAGCGCCAACACGCAGTTGGCGATGTTCACGGCGGCGACGCCCGACGTCGCCGACTACACCACCGCGAACGTCGATCTGGCGATCGCGGGCGTGACCACCGCTCTGGCCACCCTGGGCACCCAGTCCAAGTCGGTCGGTCGTCAGATCACCTTCGTCAACAAGCTTCAGGATTCGATGGAAGCCGGCGTGGGCAATCTGGTGGACGCCGATCTGGCCAAGGAAAGCGCCAAGCTGACCGCCCTGCAAACCAAGCAACAGCTGGGCGTGCAGGCGCTGTCGATCGCCAACCAAGGCAGCTCGATCCTGCTGAGCCTCTTCCGCTAAGGCCCGGAGACCTCGCCGCCTAGGCGGCGGGGTCGTGGCCTTGAACCCGAGCAAAACGCTCCCGTCGGCAAAACGCCAACGGATCTCACGAAGTGAAAAAAGGAGGGCTAGAAATGCCCAGCATCAACACGAACTACGGCGCCGCAGTCGCTCTGCAGAGCCTGAACAAGACCAGCCAACAGCTGGACACGACTCAAAACCGGATCAGCACCGGGATGAAGGTGTCATCGGCGAAGGACAACGGGGCGATCTTCGCGATCGCAACGTCGCAACGCGCCACCGCCGCCTCGCAGGACGCCGTTCGCGCCGGCCTGCAACGTACCCAGTCGATCACCGACGTGGCCCTGGCCGCCGGCGACACCATCACCTCCGCTCTGGAAGAGATGAAGTCGCTTGCAGTCAACATCGCCTCGTCGACCGGCGCGGCGCAGACGGCCTATCTGGCCGACTACAATGCTCTGGGCACGGAAATCGGCACCGCGATCACCGGCGCCACGTTCGACAGCACCAATAGCCTGACGGCCTTGGGCGCGAATGCGGCGATCACTGCCGTGAACACCGGCAGCATCACCGCTGCCAACGCCACGACGGCGAACGTCGACGCCGCCATCGCGGCGACGACCAGCACCCTGGCCACGCTGGGCACCCAGTCCAAGTCGCTGGGTCGCCAGATCACCTTCGTCAACAAGCTGCAGGACGCCATGGAGGCCGGCGTCGGCAACCTGGTCGATGCAGACCTGGCCAAGGAAAGCGCCAAACTGACCGCCCTGCAAACCAAGCAACAGCTGGGCGTGCAGGCGCTGTCGATCGCCAATCAGGGCAGCTCCATCCTGCTGAGCCTGTTCCGCTAAGGCCCGGCGACCTCGCCGCCTCGGCGGCGGGGTCATGGCCTTGAACCCCGAGCAAAATGCTCCCGTCGCCAAAATGGCGGCGGATCTCACGAAGTGAAAAAGGAACGCCAAAATGGCTACCAGCATCAACACGAACTACGGCGCCGCAGTCGCTCTGCAGAGCCTGAACAAGACCAGCCAACAGCTGGAAACGACCCAAAACCGGATCAGCACCGGGATGAAGGTGTCGTCGGCGAAGGACAACGGAGCGATCTTCGCGATCGCAACGTCGCAACGCGCCACCGCCGCCTCGCAGGACGCCGTTCGCGCCGGCCTGCAACGCACCCAGTCGATCACCGACGTGGCCCTGGCCGCCGGCGACACCATCACCTCCGCCCTGGAAGAGATGAAGTCGCTGTCGGTCAGCATCGCCTCGTCGACCGGTTCGGCGCAGACGGCCTATCTGGCCGACTTCAACGCCTTGGGCACGGAAATCGCCTCGGCGATCACCGGCGCCTCGTTCGACAGCGTCAACAGCCTGACGACGCCGTTGGCCAGCTTGTCCACTCTGACAGCCGGCAACCTCGCCGCCGGCGCCGCCACCACGGCGGCGGTTGATACGGCCATCGGCACCGTCACCGGCGCCTTGGCCACGCTGGGCACCCAGTCCAAGTCGCTGGGTCGCCAGATCACCTTCGTCAACAAGCTTCAGGACGCTCTTGAAGCCGGCGTGGGCAATCTGGTGGACGCCGACCTGGCCAAGGAAAGCGCCAAGCTGACGGCTCTGCAAACCAAGCAACAGCTGGGTGTGCAGGCGCTGTCGATCGCCAACCAGGGCAGCTCGATCCTGCTGGGCCTGTTCCGCTAAGACGCGCGGCCGGAGCGGTCTCACGACCGCTCCGGCTGATCGTTTGCTTCTCTAGAGGGCGCGGGCCGACCCGCGCATGGAGCCATGACAGACAATGTTGCTAGAACAGTAAGCGTACCTCCGCCGATCCCCGACGCCGCAATCACCGCCAAGCCGTCGCCTCCGCCGCCGACGCCTCGAAACGACAACAATGACGCCAGCCGTTACCGGCTGACCATCGAGTCGCTGGGTGATAACCGCTTTGTATACAAGGTTCTTGACCGCGTGACGGGCGAGGTGGTTCGGCAGTTGCCGCGCGAGGATGTCGAGACGCTGAGCAGCGACCCGACCTATCGCGGAGGAAGATTGGTCGACACCGCCGTCTGATCGGCCGTCGTCGTTCACGAATGCCCAGCGCCGCCGGCTTGCCGTGCGGTGCAATCATGATTTCTATGCCGTTAACCATGTGATTACGACTCATGGTTAATCCTGTACCCAACAGAACGTCCGGGGGCTTGAAGCCATGACCACCAGCATCCACACCAACACCTCGGCGATGATCGCCCTGCAGAATCTGAACCGCACCAACGACCAGTTGGCGTCGACTCAGAGCCGGGTGAATACTGGACTGAAGGTTCAGGGCGCACGAGACAACGCCGCCGTCTGGGCCGTCGCACAGGGACAGCGCGCGGATCGCGGCTCGCTGGAAGCGGTGACCACCAGCCTGAACCGCGCCACCTCCATCGCAGACGTGACGCTGGCCGCAGGCGAACAGATCTCGGACCTGCTGATCGAGCTGAAGGGCAAGGCCACCGCCGCGTCGGACGAAAGCGCCACCCTGGCGATGCGGACCTCCTATAACGACGAGTTCCAGTCGCTGCTGAAGTCGATCCAGTCGTTCGCGGACAATGCGATCTTCGACGGCTCGAACATCCTCGACGGCACGGCGACGGCAGGCATCAACTTCCTGGCCAGCGCCGACGGCGCGGAGACCATCACATTGGACCGCCAGGATCTGACGTTGACGGGGCTCGGTCTCGCAGCGACCACCGCGCCGGTGGCGGCTGCGCCGGACCTGTTGACCAAGCCGAACGCCGACGATGCCCTGACGCGGATCAACGCCGCCATCTCCACCAGCACGGCGCGCCTGGCCGAACTGGGCGCTCAGTCCAAGCAGATCGAACGCCACACTACCTATGTCGGCAAGCTGTCTGACGCGCTGGAGGCCGGCATCGGCAATCTGGTGGATGCGGATCTGGCCAAGGAAAGCGCGCGCCTTCAGGCCCTGCAGGTCCAGCAGCAGCTGGGCGTCCAGGCTCTGTCGATCGCCAACCAGGCGCCGCAGATCATCCTGTCGCTGTTCAAGGGCTGATCGCACAGCTTAACGGTTCGTTATCGGGCGCAGGCGCACGATAGGGTCGGAGCCGTCTGAATGATCAACAACAGCTATCTGCTGGGTCTTTATGGGATAACGACGGACACGTCGTCGTCACTCATTGGCGCGAGCACGGCTGCGAAGACCAAGAAGACCCAACCGACCGCGCCTTGGTCTTCCACAGCGACCCCGCCAAAAGCCAGCGACATGGTCCGTGCGGCCCTGGCCGGCCGCCGCCTGATCGACGAGGGCAACGTCAGCCTGGATCTCGCCGGCGCCTCCAGCGATTATCGCAAGATGTTCGCCCTGTACCAGGGCCTCAACAGTCTCAGCGCCCTGGCCGACCGGGCCGGTGTCAAGGGTCTCGCCGCGTCCGAAGCGGCCCTGCTGTCCAAGCGGTTCGGCGAGGGCATGGCCGAGATGTCCACCTATCTGAGCACCGCCAGCTTCGAGGACATGCGGCTGGTTCAGGGCGTGGCCCAGACCTCGGTCAAGAGCACCTATGCGCTGGAACGCGCGCCGACCAGCTTCCTCACCGCACCCCTGCATGACGGCGCTGCGACCTCGACGGTCAAGGCGTTCGAGGGCGACGTGAAGTTCTCAATGACGGTCAAGACCACGGCGGGAACCCAGGCGGTCGAGATGGACCTGTCCGAGATGGGCGCGACCGATCGGTCAATGGGCAATGTCGTCGCCTATATGAACGGCAAGCTGGAAGCCGCAGGCGTCGCGACGCGGATGGGCGTCCAGATGATCCCTGCCGAACCCAAGACGATCAAGAGCGGAACCAAGACCATCACCCTGCCGGCCGGGCCGGATCAATGGGCGTTGAAGGTCAACGGCGGAACGGGCGAGGCGATCAGCTTCCAGGCCGTCGACACCTCCGACGCCGTCTATGTGACACAGGGCGTCGGCAAGGCCGGCACCGCCGGTCAGTTGCTCAAATTCCAGGCCGACGGCGGCGCCGCGCCGGCCGCGCAGCAGGGCGTGGACGATCCGTTCTGGGTCGAGGGCAGGGTGGGGCACACCGACCTGCCTGACGGCGTCGCCGCCGTTAAGGCCAGCGCCGTCGCGCCCGACGGCTCGGTCTGGGTCGTCGCCGAGCTGACGGCCGGCGAGGGCGACCAGCCGATCAAGGGCGCGCGCGACGTCGCCCTGATGAAATATGATTCCGGCGGCAATCTGATGCAGACCAAGCTGCTGGGCGCCGCGTCCAGCGCCAACGGCTTCTCCATCGCCATCGACGACGACGGCCGTGTGGCTCTGGCCGGGTCGGTGACCGGCGCACTGGAGCCGGGCAAGAGCGGCGACAACGCCGCCGTCGCCGACAGTTTCGTTTCCGTGTTCGACAGTTCGGGCAAGGAGCTATGGACCCAGCGTCGCGGCGCCAAGGCGGCCGACGAGGCGACCGAGGTCCGCTTCGGCGCAGACGGCATGGTCTATGTCGCCGGGCGCTCGAAATCGGCCATGCCGGGCAATGCGGCTCTGGGCGGCTGGGATTCCTATCTTCAGGCCTTCCAGGAAAAGCCGATCAAGATCAACGGCCCGGACGTCGGCGTGAATGTCTCTACGATTCAGTTCGGCAGCGCCGGCGACGATTCCGTCCAGGCCATGACGGTGTCGGGCAACGACCTCTATACGGCGGGTGTCGAGAACGGGAAGGCGGTCGTGCGCCGCTTCACTCTGGACGCAGCCGGCGTGCCGACCCTGGCCTCCAGCCGCGACCTTGGCTACGCCAGCGGCGCGATCGCGGGCATTTCGGTCGAGAATGGCAAGGTCGTGGTTACCGGCCATACCGAAAACGCGGCCCTGGACATCGGCGCGGTGACGAACGCCCATGTCGGCGGCAGCGACGTCTTCATCGCCACCCTGTCCGATGATCTTCAGGCATCAGGCGACGACCGCCTGACCTATTTCGGCGGGGCGGGCGCGGACACCGCCGCCGATGTCGCCATCAAGGACGGCAAGGTCTGGATCACCGGCACGAACCGGGCCGAGGGTGCGGGCAAGGACGACCCCACTTCGGGTTATCTGGCCCAGATCGATCTGGCCACCGGGGCGGTCCAATCCAACCGGACCTGGCGCGCCGACGGCGACCAGGCCATGCCGACCAGTCTCAGCATCGCCTCGGGCGGCGCCAGCGTGCTGGACCGGCTGGGCCTGCCGCAAGGGCAGATCATGCAGGCGGATTCCAAGCTTTTGACCGTCGCCACCTCGGCCCGGGTCGGGGATCAGTTCTCGATCACCCCCGCCGCCGGCGGCCGCGCCGTCACAGTGACTATCGACGCCAAGGACACGCTGGAGAGCCTGGCCAAGAAGATCAACGCCGCCTCGGGCCGCCAGCTGGACGCCAAGGTCATCACCGACCTCAAGGCCAGGCCCGTCGTCCAGCGTCTGGAAATCAAGACGGCGGCGAACAAGGACGGCGCCATCATCTCCTCCGGGGCAGTCGGCAAGGATGCGCTTGGCGCGCTGGGCCTGTCGCCCGGCTTCGTCGGCCCGGTCAAGCCGGACAAGGATGCGACCAAGACCTATGGGTTGAACCTGTCGAACAAGCTGAGCCTCAACGACCCGGCTTCGATCAAGGCCGCAATCGAATCGCTGGCCCAGGCCATGACGGCGGTGCGGTCCTCCTATCGCTCGCTGGCGCCGTCGACTGGCGGCATCACCAACACCCAGACCGGCAACGGCTCTTCGACCGCCTATCAGCAGACCCAGCTGGCCAATTATCAAGCTGCGCTCAGCCGTCTGCTGGCCTGATCTAGGCCAGGGCTGTCGTTCTGCTGGCTTTCAGCGTCTTCACCGCGACGGCCACGGCCAACACCATGAACAGGTCGAACGCCAATATCATCGGCGCTGCCGTCGGTGCGGTGTCCCAGCCCAGAGTGAACGGCTCGGCCAGAAGAACGACGCAGAGATTGTTCGCGACATGAGCGCCTGTCGCGAACTCGATGCCGCCCAGCTCCAGCGTGACCCAGGCCCAGAGTGAGCCCGCGATAGCCAGACTGATAAACACCACCGGGTCGGCATAAAGATGGAAGGCGGCGAACAGCACGCCGTTGATCGCACAGATCACGAGTATCCGGCGCGTGAAGGCGGCCGTCGCCTGCAGCACAAGACCGCGAAACAGCACCTCTTCCGCCAGCGCCGCCACGAACAGGGCGGCGACCGCCGCCAAGGCGTAAGAGACGCGATGCATCAGCGGATATCGATAGTCCAGAACCGGGAACAGCAGCGCCTCCCCCTGTAGCCAGCCATAGCCGAACAGGATGATCGCCGTGATTGGGGCCGACACCGCCGCGCCGAGCAGCAGCAGTCGGATCGAGGGCTTACGATTCGGCCACAGGAAGCTGACCGCGGGCCGATGATGGATCAGGCTGGCGAACCACAAAGCCAAGGCGGCGGTGAGGCCCAGAATCACCGCCAACGCGCCCATCACGCGCATCTCTTCGATAAGTCGGTTTGACGTTTGCGCTGCTTCGGAGAGTTCGAATGCGTCGCGGAAACCCGGCACTGCCAGGTTCGTTAATCCTAGCGCCACGGCGACCAAGATCATGGCCGCGATGAACGCGCCGGCCGTGGCGAAGGCGCGCCAGGTGCGTTTCTCCGGCGTCACGGCGGACAGAAAGCTTGGCGACGAAAAGGGCGGGGCGGTCGGGGTCATGAGGTGAAGCTTGGCTATCGCCTTCAGCGGCGTCAATCGTCTCGCATGGGTTGCAACATCCTTCGGGTTTTGCCCCCTTGGAATATCATCTGCATGGGCGTTGCGCGGCGCTTGCCGGTTGACGCCCGGCGCCCGGTCGGAGTTATTGACCTCCTCATCCGCGAAAGCCCCTTCATGGCCCTTCCGAAAGACAACCGCGTCATCATCGTGGTCGGCGCTGGTCTGGTGATCATCGCCGCCGTCGTGCTGGCCCTGATCTTCACCGGCGGCGGCGACAGGACACCGGAGGCCTCGCCCGCGTCCAAGGGCGGGCTGGTGGTCAACCTGGCCGACGCGCCTTCGCTGGAGCCGACGCGCGAGCTGCGCTGCTTCGTCGATGGTCAGTTCGTCGGCATGGCGACCTTGGCCGTCTGCGCTCAGCGTAATGGTTTGGCGACCGACGCTCTGGACGTGGGTCTGGACGCGACCGGCGCCCTGGCCGCCGCCCCCACCGCCGCCTTCGCCCCGCCGCCCGAGCTGCCGGCCGTTGAGATGGCCGAGACCACGCCGCCGGCCTATGTTGAGCAGAGCCCCGCGCCGCGACCCGCGCCCGTCGCCAACGGCAGCCCGTGCCTGCGTCACAGCGGTTCCGACTGGCGCACCCTGTCTTCGAACATGAGCCTGAACGCCTGCGTCCAGGCGCTTTATGCCGGAACCTGCGTCGGACCGGGCGACGCCCAATATGGCCGCTGGGGCGATACGACGCTGCGCCTAGTGCCGCGCCGGGTGGAACAGTCGGGCGACAATTCACGTTTCCGGACGCTGGCTGAGCAGGACCGAAACTGCCAATTTCCTGGGATGAACTGATGCGCCTCGTCGTTCTCGCCGCCGTCGCCGGGACCGCCCTGCTGGGCGCCTGCTCGAATGAACCGAAGTATGAGTTCGCCGACGGCGCCTGCTATTTCGTGGCGACGCCGGACAATGCGCCGCCTCGCCTGCAGAAGATCGCCGACGACCAGCCACAGCTGGAACAGTGCGCCGCGCGCCTGGAAGAAATGCGTTTGCGCTTCCTGCGCATGGGCGGCTCGAACCAGGAGATCGCGGGCGCCTATCAGGGCCGATTCATCTTCATCGACCGTGAGGGGGTCAAGATCGGCAAGAGCCTGAACGGCAGCCGCTTCTTCGCCATGGCCCGCACCGGCGACGGCCGCCTGGCGATCCCCGGCGCTATCCAGCGTGACGAGACCGGTCGTCCCATCGCCATTGCCGCGGACCCCGCCGCGAAGTAGGACTTGCAGAGCGTGAACAAAGGTGGAACATTTCGTTAATCCACCGGTTTGGCGGGTGCGATGTCGAAAGCGACTGGCGATAAGGCGTCGCCCCGGTCAGACATCGGACTGAATTGACGGGGCGGGCGATGCAGTCGCCGCCTCACACGAGAAGGAAGTTTCCATGGCGGGCAGCGTCAACAAGGTCATTCTGGTCGGCAACCTGGGGCGCGACCCCGAAATCCGCTCCATGCCGAACGGCGACCGCATCGCCAATCTGTCGATCGCGACCTCGGAAACCTGGCGCGACAAGTCCTCGGGCGAGCGCAAGGAAAAGACCGAGTGGCACCGGGTCGTCATCTTCAACGACAACATCGTCAAGGTGGTCGAGAACTATGTGAAGAAGGGCTCGACCGTCTATATCGAAGGCGCGCTCCAGACCCGCAAATGGACCGACCAGCAGGGCGTCGAGAAATATTCGACCGAGATCGTGGTCAGCCGCTTCAAGGGTGAACTGACCATGCTTGGCGGCCGTTCGGAAGGCGGATCGCAAGGCGGCGGTTATGCCGGCGGCGGCGGTGGTCGGGGCGACGACGACTATTCCTCGGGCTTCTCCACCGGCGGCGCCAACAAGCCGAGCGGCCCCAAGGAAAGCTATGACCTGAACGACGACATCCCGTTCTAAGGCCGATCCGAACCGACCATGGGGCGGGGGCCTTACAGCTATCGTGAGGATCCCGCCGTTCCGGCCTTCCCGGACGACCGGCCCCTGGTTCTGTTCGACGGCGACTGCGCGCTCTGCTCGGGCTCGGCGCGCAAGATCCTGAAGCACGACCGGGCCGGGCGCATCCGCCTCGCGCCGACGCAGTCGCCGCTGGGGCGGGCGCTGCTGGTTCACTACGGCGTCGATGCCGACGATCCCTATACGATGCTGTTGATTCAGAACGGCGTGGCGCGACAGAGGTCCGACGGCGTCCTGGGCATCGCGGCCCTGCTGCCGCCGCCCTATCGGCTGGCGGTCCTCGGGCGGATCGTGCCGAGGGTCATTCGCGACACCCTCTATGATTTTATCGCGCGCCGTCGCCGCCGGTTTCCCGGTGCGACCTGGTGCGCCACGCCTCCGCAAGGGGTCGATCTGACGGACCGGGTGTTGCAATGAGCGGACGGGTGCTGGTGCTGGGCGCCAACGGCTTCATCGGCTCGCATGTTGCGGCGGCCCTGTCGTCTGCGGGCTGGTCCGTGCGGGCCGGCGCCCGTCGCATCGCCGAGCCGGCCCGTCGCGCGCCGACGTTCGATTGGGTCGTTGCCGACTTCGCCAAGCTGACGACGCCCGAGGCCTGGGCGCCTCTGCTGGTCGGCGTTGACGCCGTGGTCAACGGCGTGGGTGTGCTTCAGAACGGGGCGGGCGACAGCACCCGCGCCGCCCATGTCGATGGTCCGCGCGCCCTGATCGCGGCCTGCGAGGCGGCGGGCGTGCGACGGCTCGTGCATGTTTCCGCCGTCGGCGCGGACGATGACGCCGGCACCGACTACGCCCGCACCAAGGCCCAGACCGAACGCCTGATCCAGGCCAGCGACCTGCACTGGCTGATCCTGCGGCCGTCGCTGGTGGTGGACCGCGCGGCGTTCGGCGGCACGGGCCTGATCCGCGCGCTGGCGGCCTTTCCGTTGTTCAGCCCGGTGATAGGTGGCGACCAGACCTTCCGTCCGATACCGCTGGGCGACCTGTCGGCCGGCGTCGTTGCGGCGCTGAAACCGGGCGCTCCCTCGCGCCAGTCGTTCGACATGCCGGGGCCAGAGCCGGTGACCATGGTCGAGACGCTGCGCCTGTATCGCGGCTGGATGGGACTGACGCCCGCGCCTGTCGTTCGCGTGCCGCGCCCCCTGGCCGCGCCTGCGCTGGCTATCGGCGATCTGCTGGGTCGATTGGGCTGGTCCTCGCCGATCCGCACGACCGCGATCAAACAAATGGACCATGACGTGTCGGGCCGCGACAGCGGCTGGGCGCAGGCGCTGGGCGTCCCGCCGCGCGGTTTCACACAGTTCCTGGCCGAGACCCCGGCCTCGGTTCAGGATGTCTGGCATGCTCGGCTGTGGTTCGTGCGGCCGGTCTCCATCCTGACCTTGGGCCTGTTCTGGCTGATCACCGGCCTGATCGGCTTCGGGCCAGGCTGGGACCGCGCCGTCGCCATCCTGCACGAGGGCGGTTATGGCCGCATGGCCGGACCCATCGCCTGGTGGGGCGCACTGCTGGACGTGGTGCTGGGGCTGATGCTGTTCGTGCGGCCGTGGACGGCGCGGGTGGCGATCTTCATGTGCCTGGCCACCGTCGGCTATCTGATCGCGGGCACGACCAGCCTGCCGCACTACTGGATCGACCCGCTGGGGCCGTGGCTCAAGGTGCTGCCGATGATGGCCCTGTGTCTGTTCGTGGCCGCCACGGACGCGCGCCGATGAGCCTGTATATCCTGCTGAAGATCGTCCACATCCTGTCCGGCGCTGTGCTGTTTGGGACCGGCGCGGGCATCGCCTTCTTCATGCTGCGCGCCCACGCGACGAAAGATGCGCGCACGGTCGCGGATGTGGGCAGGATCGTCGTTTTGGCCGATTTCGTCTTCACAGCGACTGCTGTGGTCATTCAGCCGATCAGCGGGCTGGGCCTGATCCATCTGCAGGGCTGGTCCCTGACCAGTGCGTGGCTGCTGGCCGCCTATGGCCTCTATGTTTTGATCGGCGTCTGCTGGTTGCCGGTGGTGTGGATCCAGTTCCGGATGATGAAGCTGGCCGAACAGGCGGCAGGGCAGGGCGCGCCCTTGCCGACCGCCTATCATCGCCTGTTCCGCTGGTGGTTCGCCCTGGGCTGGCCCGCCTTCGCCGGCGTCCTGGCCATCTACTGGCTGATGGTCGCCAAGCCGGAATTCTGAGCCGAAACCTGGGGTCATCCAATGTGAGCCGACGCGCGACTAAAGCCGTGTCATAGGCTGCTGATGACCGACGTCGCTCCAGCGCCAGCCCCTCTGCCCGCAAAGCCCCACGCCCTGACCGGGCTGGAGATCGCCGCCATCGTGGCGATCATCGTGGTGTGGGGGGTGAACAACGCCGGGGCCAAGCTGGCGACAGAGCATCTG
Source organism: Brevundimonas sp. TWP2-1 (assembly GCF_049897645.1). Classification (NCBI taxonomy): domain Bacteria; kingdom Pseudomonadati; phylum Pseudomonadota; class Alphaproteobacteria; order Caulobacterales; family Caulobacteraceae; genus Brevundimonas; species Brevundimonas sp. TWP2-1. The sequence goes on along the minus strand of NZ_JAFCWR010000001.1, from coordinate 1,293,133 downwards.
TCGCCGTTGCTGGTCGGGGCTATCCGGTTCGGTCTCGCCAGCGCCTGTCTGATCGCCTTCGTCCGGCCGCCGTTCCCGGACTGGAAGAGTCTGCTGCTGATCGTGATCCTGGGCGGGCCGATCCAGTATGGCCTGGCCTATACCGCCTATTGGCTGGCGACCGACGTCAGTCCGGTGACCGTGGCCAACCAGCTGTGGATCCCCTTCACCACCCTGTTCGCCTTCCTGATCCTGGGTGAGCGGCTGTCCAAGGCGGCCCTGGTCGGCATGGGCGTGGCCTTTGTCGGCGTGGCCTGGATGACCTTGGACGCCCACGCCTTGCAGGACTGGAAGGCCATTCTGGTCGCCATTGCGGCGGGCGCGGCCTGGGGTGTGACGACGGTGGTGGCGCGTCGCACCACCTCCATCCCGCCGCTGAAGATGCAGGGCCTGCTGGCGCTGGGGGCCTTTCCCGTCATGGCCTTTGGCTCGGCGGTGTTCGAACACGGGCAATGGGAGGCGGTGAAGACTGCCACACCCATGGTCTGGGTGTCGCTGGCTTGGGCCGGGATCGTGTCGTCAGTGCTGGCGACGACCCTGCTGTTCTGGCTGGTCCAGCGGCGCGAGGCGGGGCGGGTGACGCCCTATCTGCTGGTGACGCCGGTGGTGTCGATGCTGATCGGCTGGGGTTTCATGGGCGACGTGCTGACGCCGCAAATCCTGACCGGTTCGGCCATCGCCATGGGCGGGGTGGCGCTTGTGGCCCTGGCCGAACGGGGCTTGCGCGCCGGGGCCGCCAAGGCTTGATCTGTTCCTGACCGTTTCAGGAGATCATCGTGTCCCACGCCCCCCTCGACGCCGACCACGTCTCCCGCCGCTGGCTGGGCAAGGCGACGCATGACCTGGCCGCGAACGAGGCCAGTGTGGTTCGCAGCGCCGCTGAACGCCGCCCGATCTCCGAGGACATCAACGAGACCTTCGACGACCGTCAAACCTTCGGCGAGCGCTTGGCGGACCGGGTGGCGACGTTCGGCGGGTCTTGGACCTTCCTGATCGCGTTCGGCCTGTTTCTGATGGTCTGGACCGTGTTGAATCTGGTTCTGAGGCGCGACGCCTTCGATCCCTATCCCTTCATCTTCCTGAACCTGATGCTGTCGATGATCGCGGCGGCCCAGGCGCCGATCATCATGATGAGCCAGAACCGTCAGGCGCAGAAGGACCGTCTGGACGCCGGCAACGACTATCAGGTCAACCTGAAGGCCGAGATCGAGATCATGGCCTTGCTGGAAAAGGTCGAGCACCTGACCGCGCGCCAGGAAGAGCAGACCGAGCTGATCCGGCGACTGCTAGCGCAAAAAGAAGCCCGCTGAACGGCGTTCAGCGGGCCGTCTTCAACGTTTAAGGAAAGTTCAGCTTGCGCTCAGCGCCGCGCAGGCCACCCGGTCGCCCGCGCCGCCGATGGGCTGGGTCGAATGGTCGTCGGGATTGGCGTGGATGATGATGGCCGAGCCGTCGGCGTCCCACAGCCACTGGCCAGGGCCTTCCGACGAGATGCGGGCGCGCGGGGTGAACAGTTCAGCGTTCACCTTGCCGTCGGCGCCGGCCCAGATGTTGGGCAGGTCACCGTCGTCCGGGCCCGCCGCGTTCAGCAAGCCGTGCGGAGCTTTCGGCTCGCCGTGATTGATGTGGGCGCCGGATGAGGTGAAGGGCGCGGCGCATTCGCCGGTCGCATGGATGTGGATGCCGTGCCAGCCGGGCTTCAGGCCCGAGGCCTCGACCTTGATCACCAGGCCTGTCGGCCCCTGGCGCAGATCGACGCGGCCGATGTTGGCGCCCGAGGCGTTGATCAGGACCGCCTGTCCCGTCGCGCCGACGGGTGCGCGTTCGACGTGGGTTTGCGGGGCGTTGCCGGTCGCGGCGCAGGCCGTGGTCAGGGCCAGCGGGGAGGCGATCATAAGGGCGGCGGCGAGAGTGTAGGCGCGCATGTGAAAAGTCCTTTCAGAGACGGGCTTTCACGGCGACGTCGCTTTGCCACCGAGCCCCTGGAATGCTAGAAATCATCACAGCGGATCACGTTCCGATTCCGGCCGCATAAAGCCACGCTTCATTGACCGACGACAGCTACGAAAACGCCGCAACCCCGATCAACGGTCGAGGCGGCGGCTCCGACATTTCCACGATCACGATCGAGGACGAACTTAAGCGTTCGTACCTCGACTACGCCATGAGCGTGATCGTCTCGCGCGCCCTGCCTGACGCCCGTGACGGCCTCAAGCCGGTTCACCGTCGCATCCTGTATTCGATGCACGACCTGAACATGACGCCCGAGCGCAGCTATTCGAAATGCGCCCGCGTCGTCGGCGACGTGCTGGGCCGATTCCACCCCCACGGCGACGCCTCGGTCTATATGGCCCTGGTGCGGATGGCCCAGCCCTTCTCGATGGGTCTGATGCTGGTCGATGGCCAGGGCAACTTCGGCTCGGTCGATGGCGATATGCCCGCCTCGATGCGTTATACCGAGGCCCGTATGGCCCCGGCCGCCGTCGCCCTGATGGCCGACATCGACAAGGACACCGTCGATTTCCAGCCGAACTACGACGAGAAGGAGCTGGAGCCGGTCGTTCTGCCGAGCCGGATTCCGAACCTGCTGGTCAATGGCGCGGGCGGCATCGCCGTCGGCATGGCGACGAACATCCCGCCGCATAATCTGGGCGAGGTCGTGGATGCGGCCCTGGCCCTGCTGGATGATCCGAACATTTCGGACGACGCCTTGCTGGACATCGTGCCCGGCCCCGACTTCCCCACCGGTGGCGAGATCATGGGCCGCACCGCGCCGCGCAATGCGCTGCGCGACGGTCGCGGCTCGGTCGTCGTGCGCGGCCGCGCCTCGGTCGAGGAAATCCGCAAGGATCGCGAGGCCATCGTCGTCACGGAACTGCCGTTCCAGGTCAACAAACAGACCCTGATCGAACGCATCGCCGAAATGGTGCGCGAGAAACGTCTGGAAGGCATCTCCGACGTCCGCGACGAATCCGACCGCCAGGGCATGCGGATCGTCATCGAGCTGAAGCGCGACGCCTCCGGCGACGTGATCCTGAACCAGCTGTGGCGCTACACCGCCATGCAGAGCTCGTTCGGCGTCAACATGCTGGCGCTGAACCACGGCCGGCCCGAGCAGATGGGCCTGCGCGACCTGTTGCAGATCTTCCTCGAATTCCGCGAGGAAGTCGTCGTTCGCCGCGTCAAGTTTGAGCTGAACAAGGCGCGTGATCGCGGCCACGTCCTGGTCGGTCTGGCCGTCGCCGTCGCCAATATCGACGAAGTGATCCACATCATCCGCTCCTCAGCCGATCCGACCGAGGCGCGCGAGCGGTTGCAGGGCAAGGCCTGGCCCGTCGGCGACATGATGGCCCTGGTCGAACTGATTGCCGACCCCCGCAGCGTCGTCATCAACGGCGACAGCCTGCAACTGACCGACGAACAGGCCCGCGCCATCCTGGCCCTGACCCTGTCGCGCCTGACCGGCCTGGGCCGTGACGACATCTTCGGCGAGGCGCGCGGCCTGGCCGATACGATTCAGGGCCACCTGACCATCCTGTCGGACCGCAAGAACGTCCTGGCCATCATCCGCGACGACCTGATCGCGGTGAAGGATCAGTTCGCCGTGCCGCGTCGCACCCTGATCGGGGAAGGCGACGGCGAGATGGAGGACGAGGACCTGATCCCGCGCGAGGACATGGTCGTCACCGTCACCCACGGCGGCTACGTCAAGCGCGTCGCCCTGAACGCCTATCGGACCCAGCATCGCGGCGGCAAGGGCAAGTCCGGCATGACGATGAAGGACGAGGATGCCATCACCGGCGTCTTCTCCGCCTCGACCCACACCCCGGTCCTGTTCTTCGCCACCAACGGCAAGGCCTACAAGCTGAAGACCTGGCGCCTGCCGCTGGGCAATCCGACCTCGCGCGGCAAGGCCTTCGTCAATCTGCTGCCCATCGAGCCGGGCGACAGCATCATGAACGTCCTGCCCCTGCCCGAGGACGAAACGACCTGGGGCGACTACGACATCATGTTCGCCACCCAGGCGGGCGACGTGCGCCGTAACAAGCTGTCGGACTTCGCCACCGTCAACCGCGCCGGCAAGATCGCCATGAAGCTGGAAGGCGACGACCGCATGGTCGGCGTCGGCCTGTGCACCGCCGATGACGACATCCTGCTGACCACGGCCCTGGGCCGCGCGATCCGCTTCAAGGCCGACGACGTGCGCGTGTTCAAGGGCCGGGATTCGACCGGCGTCCGGGGCGTGCGCCTGCAGGACGGCGACGAGGTCATCTCCATGGCCATCCTTGGCCGGGTCGATGCAACCCCGGAAGAACGTTCCGCCTACGTCAAACACGCCAACGCCATGCGCAAGGCCCTGGCCGGCGCGGACGCGGAAGAGGATATAGCGGCTCCGGCCGAGGCTGAAGACGAGGTCGCCGACGCGGCATTGTCGGTCGAACGGATCGCCGAACTGGGCGCCGCCGAACAGTTCATCCTGACGGTCACCGAGACCGGCTTCGGCAAGCGGTCCTCGGCCTATGAGTATCGTCGCACCGGTCGCGGCGGCCAGGGTCTGACGGCTCACGGCCTGGGCGGTCGCGCGGGCACGCGCCTGGCGGCGGCCTTCCCGGTCGAGGAAACCGACGACCTGCTGCTGGTCACCTCGGGCGGTCAGATGATCCGCACCCGCATAGACCAGGTCCGCATCGTCGGCCGCTCCAGCCAGGGCGTCACCATCTTCCGCACCGGCAAGGACGAAAAGGTCGTCTCGGTCGAACGCCTGCCCGACAGCGGTGGGTCGGATGACGTGGATGTCGCGGGTGAAGAGGGCGGCGAGACCGAAGCCTAAGACCAAGACCCTCTCCCATCGGGAGAGGACTTGAGCACACGGCGGCGAAGCCGTCGTTCTTGTGCGAAAGGGTGAGGGGCAGGTGGTGCGACTTGGCCCACCGGCGGACCCTCATCCGGCCCTTCGGGCCATCTTCTCCCACAGGGAGAAGGAAAGACTTGAACGGGAGCGGACAGTGGACATCCTGATCGACGGCCACCCCGCCACGCCCGACGACCTCACCCATCAGGCCTTGGTCAACTACGGCGCCTACACCTCCTTCCGCGTCGAGAACGACGCGGTCCGGGGCCTGGATCTGCATCTCGCCCGCCTGAACCAGGCGGCCGTCGAACTGTTCGGCGAAAGCCCAGGCGAGACCGAGTTTCGCCGCCTAATGGCGCTCGCCGTCGCCGGCTACGACGCGTGCTGGCTGCGTATCAGCCTGTTCTCGCCCGAGATCGGCCATCGCAACCCGTCTTTCTTCGGCCGGCTCAAGGTGATGACGGTGGTCTCGCCCGCGCCGCCGCCGCTGGCGAGCAGCGTGCGCGTCACCGCCGTTCCCTACGAACGCGAAGCCCCGCATCTGAAACACCTCGCTACCTTCGGCCTGATCCGCGCGCGCCGCGCCGCACGGGCCGCCGGTTTCGACGACGCCCTGTTCGTGGACCAGCAGGGGCAGGTATCCGAAGGCACGCTGTGGAACATCGGTTTCGTCCAGGGCGACAGCATCGTCTGGCCCCAGGCGCCGATGCTGGCCGGCGTGACCCAGGCGGTGATCCAGCGCGGTATGGCCGAGGCGGGCCTGACCTCGGAAACCCGGCCGGTCTCCATTTCTGAAATCGGCGCCTTCGACGCCGCCTTCCTGTGCAACAGCGCCACACCCGTCTGCCCCATCACCGCCATCGACGGCGTCGCCTTCGCCAACGATCCGGCTTTGTTGGCCCAGATCGAGGCCGCCTGGTCCGCCCAACCGCCGCAACCCATCGCTGCGCGCGACGATGACGCCCGCGACGATGACGATGGCGTCAGCCGGCTAGGCCGCTGATTTCGCACCTGCTAAACGACCGCAACGGCACGCGACAGGCTGGGGAGACACGCATGCGCATCGGGCTTTATCCGGGCACCTTCGACCCGGTGACGAACGGGCATACCGACATCATCAAGCGCGCGCTGAAGCTGGTGGACCGGCTGGTCATCGGCGTGGCTCAGAACGACGACAAGGGGCCGCTGTTCTCCACCGCCGAACGGGTCGAGATGCTCAAGGCCGAGGTCGCCAACTTTGGCGGCGACATCGTGGTCCAGCCGTTTTCGACCCTGCTGATGCATTTCGCGGAAGAGCTGGACGCCAACGTCATCATCCGGGGTCTGCGCGCCGTCGCCGACTTCGAATACGAGTTCCAGATGACGGCGATGAACCAGCGCCTCAATCAGGACATCGAGACGGTATTTTTGATGGCCGATCCGCGTCATCAGGCCATCGCCTCGCGCTTGGTCAAGGAGATCGCCCGGCTGGACGGCGCGATCGACAGTTTCGTCAGCCCCGCCATCGCCGAGCGCGTGCGGGCCAAGGTCAAGAACGGGATTTGATAGACTATGCGTAAGGCGATCATCGCGGCGACCGTCGCCGCCCTCCTGGCGTCCGGCGCGGCGCAGGCCCAGGTTTTGGCCCCGGCTGTGGCTCAGACCACGCCAGCGGCCTCCGACTGGCGCACCATCGCGCCGGAAAACCTGCTGGTCATCGACACGTCCAAGGGCCGCGTTCTGGTCGAGCTGGTTCCGGTCGCGGCGCCCAACCATGCCGAACGCATCCGCACCCTGGCCAACCAAGGCTTCTATGATGGCTTGAAGTTCCACCGCGTCATTCCTGAATTCATGGCGCAAACCGGCGACCCGCAAGGCACCGGCGAAGGCGGCAGCGAGCTTCCCGACCTGAAGGCCGAGTTCAGCTTCCGGCGCGGTCGTGACGCCGGCTTCGTCGCCGTGCCCAGCGTCGGCCCCGGCGTGCGCGGCCTGGTCAGCGATCTGCCGGTCCAGACCCAGCCCGACGCCCAGATGATGGTCACCGCCGATTTCAAGGTCGACGCCCACGGCCTGTTCTGCCCCGGCGTGCTGGGCATGGCGCGCTCGGGCGCCCCCGATAGCGCCAACAGCCAGTTCTTCCTGATGATGGGCGCGCGCGACCAGCTGGACGGCGTCTACACGGCCTTCGGTCGCGTGGTTTCCGGTCTGGATGTGGTCGGCAAGCTGAAGAAGGGCTCGGACGCCGAGGACGGCAAGGTGACCGACCCCGACACCATGACCCAGGTCCGCATGGCGTCGGCCATGCCGGAGGCCAGCCGTCCGACGGTGCGCGTCTTGAACGCAAGCAGCGCCGCCTTCGCCGAGCGGATCGCCGCCACACGCGCTGCGCGCGGTAACGGCTTCAGTATCTGCGACGTTCAACCGGTGGCCGAGGTCGTCGGCGGCTGACGTTTTCAAGACGACGGGGGAGGGGACGATGACGATGCGTAGTCTGATGATCGCCACGGCCGTGCTGGCTGCGACGGCCGGGGCCGCCCTGGCCCAGGACGCGACCGCCGTGCCTGCGCCCCCGCCGCCTCCGGCCGAGTGGCGCACCGTCGCGCCCGAGAACCTGCTGGTCATCGACACCAGCAAGGGGCAGGTCCTGGTCGAGCTGGCGCCCCAGATCGCCCCAGCCCACGTCGAACGGATCAAGCTGCTGGCCTCGCGCGGCTTCTACGACAATCTGGTTTGGCACCGGGTGATCGACTGGTTCATGGCCCAGACCGGCGACCCGCTCGGCACCGGCGAGGGGCAAAGCTGGTATCCCGACCTGAAGGGCGAGTTCACCTTCCGCCGCGGGGCGGATATGGCCTTCACTCCCGTCGCGGCCCCCGTCGGCGCCTTGGTCGGCTTCATCGACTCCATTCCCGTCCAGACCCAGCCCGATGCCCTGATGTCTGGCACCGGCGACAACAAGGTCCACGGCTGGGCCCTCTATTGCCCCGGCGTCGCCGGCATGGCGCGCGACGAGGGCAACGACACCGCCAACAGCCAGTTCTTTCTGATGCGTCAGGCCTATCCGGCGTTGGACAAGCGTTACACCGTCTGGGGTCGCGTCGTGTCCGGTCTGGACGTGGTGCGCGCTTTGAAGGCCAGCGGCACGCCCGACGGTCTCGTTCAGGGACCGGACCAGATGACCCGCGTCCGCGTCGCCTCTGACTTGGCGGCTACTGAGCGCCCCACGGCGCAGGTGCTGAACACCAACTCCGCCACCTTCCAGACCCTGGTGCAGCAGGCGCGTCAGGCGCGCGGCGCGGACTTCTCGGTCTGCGACATCGAACTGCCGGTGCGGATCACGCCCCCGGCCTGATCAGGCGGCGGGGGCTGGCCCTCTACCCCGACCGCGCCGACGCCTGCGGCTCTTCGACGGCTTTTTGTCCTCGCGCATCCGCTGCAGCAGCAGCCCCTCGCGCAGGCCCCGGTCCGCGACCCGAACCCGTTCGGACGGCCAGGCGCGTTGAACCGCCTCCAGGATGGCGGCGCCCGCCAGCACCAGGTCCGCCCGGTCGGGACCGATGCAGGCCTCGCGCGCCCGCCCGTCTGGCCCTAGGGCCTTCAGCCGATCCGCCGCCGCCTCGCATTCTCCGCGCGTCATCCACAACCCATCGACCCGGTCGCGGTTATAGCGGGGCAGGTTCAGGTGGATGCCGGCCAGACTGGTGATCGCGCCCGAGGTGCCGACCAGATGGGCCCGGTCCTGGCGAAACAGCTCCAGCATCGGTTCATCGACGATGCCGCCGGCCGCAATGGCCGCGCCCATGTCCGCCACCATGGCCTCGTACCAGGCCTCGCCCGAGTTCGGGGGTTCCGGGTGCCGCTCGGCCAGGGTCACGACCCCGACCGGCGCCGACATCCAGGCTGTGGTGGTCCATTCCACGCCTTCACGCTTCAGCCACGACATCTCGGTCGAGCCGCCGCCCACGTCGATGACCAGAACCGCTTCGGCCTTGGGATCGATCAGGTTCAGACACCCTTCGACCGCCAACTGCGCCTCTTCCGACGGATCGATGATCCGCAGGCGCAGACCCGTTCCCTTGCGCACCCGGTCGATGAAGTCGGCGCCGTTCTCGGCGGCGCGGCAGGCCTGGGTGGCGACGGCGCTCAGCCGGGCGGAATCGACACCCTTCCTGACGATGCGTTCGGCGCACAGGGCCAAGGCGTCATAGGCCCGGTCCATGGCGCGGGGATCGAGCAGGCCCGTCCGCGACAGGCCTTCGCCCAGCCTCACGATGCGGCTGAAGCTGTCGACGACGCGAAAGCCTTCTCGCGACGGCCGCGCGATCAGCAGCCGACAATTGTTGGTCCCCAGATCGAGCGCGCCATACAGCGGCGCATCCCGACCCGACGCATCCCGCGAACGGGAAGGCTGGGACCGCTCGTCGCGCCGTCGGGGCGCGCCGTGGGTCTCCGGCATGGGTCGTCATTCCGATGTGGGCGGTCCAAAACGGCACCCGTCCCGATCAGCCTAACCCGCGAGGATCGTCCGCGCCAAGCCATTCTGTCAGGAAGATGAACAGACCTGTAGGCGTCCGGGTCATACGCCGGGTCGTATCAGAACCGATGACCCAGGTTCACACAGCCCGTTTCGCCATCGGTCAGATCGTCCGCCACCGCGACGACGCCTTTCGCGGCGTGGTGATGGACGTCGACCACGCCTATGACGGCCCGGCTGGAGAGACCGGCCTCGTCGCTGCCGATCAGCCCTTCTACCGCGTCTATGCCCTGGGCGACGACGGCGGCTTCGTCGCCTATGCCGCCGAGGGCGTGCTGGAGGACGGTCAATCTGTTCTGCTGCCCGACGATGCGGAGCGCTGGTTCACGACCGACGGCTTGGGCCATCACGCGCCTCTGGATGAACAACTGCACTGACTTTTGGACTGGCGGTTGGAAGGCGCGGCGGCTCCGGGCTAGACTGTCGGCAAAAGAGGAATACGCCATGTCCGACTTCGAACACGTCTTCGAAAAGCCGCCCGAGGGCGCGGCCGCAGACTGGACCATTCCTCAGAACTGGCTCGCCTATACCGAGGTCGAGCATCAGACCTGGGACACCCTGTACGCTCGCCAGATGAAAATCCTTCCGGGCCGCGCCTGTGACGCCTTCCTGCGCGGCCTGGACGCGCTGGACCTGAACGCCGGGGGCATTCCCGACTTCGATGTGATCAATCCCAAGCTCCAGGCCCTGACCGGCTGGACTGTGGTCTGCGTGCCCGGTCTGGTGCCGGACGAGGTCTTCTTCGACCACCTGGCCAACCGCCGCTTCGTATCGGGCCAGTTCATCCGTAAGCCGGACCAACTGGATTACCTCCAGGAACCCGACATCTTCCACGACGTCTTCGGCCATGTGCCGATGCTGACCGACCCCGATTTCGCCGCCTATATGGAGGCCTATGGCAAGGGCGGCCAGCGCGCGGCGGGCCTGGGCATGCTGCCCAACCTGGCGCGTCTGTACTGGTACACGGTGGAGTTCGGCCTGATGAAGGACACCGACGGCCTGCGCATCTATGGCGCCGGCATCGTGTCCTCGGCGACCGAGAGCGTCTTTGCGCTGGACGACCCGTCGCCCAACCGCTTGGGCTTCGATCTGGAGCGGGTGATGCGCACCCTGTACCGAATCGACGACTTCCAGCAGGTCTATTTCGTCATTGATAGCCTGGAAGCCCTGAAGGACGAGACGCTCAAGGATTTCGGCCCTGTCTATGCGGCGCTGAAGGGCCAAGCCGACCTGCCCATCGAAATGGTCCTGCCGTCCGATCAGGTCTTCACCCGAGGCACCCAGGCCTACGCCCAGCGCGGCGGGCGTTTCGCGGCCTGATTGGTCCGGCGGAGGGCCGTTACCTCCTCGCGCCGCGAACGACGGGAAACGAAATGGCTCGCCGGGCCGAGACGAACATAGTCAGCGCTGGAAAGGATAGAAGTCCTCGCCCAGGTGCAGGATCGCCGTTAGTTCATCCAGCGCGCCCCGGCTCTCGTCCAGCAGAGCTGGGTCCGCCAGATCGGCGGGACGCAGTTCGTCGCGATACCAGCGCTCGCCCCAGGTCTTGAGCCGGGCGTGCAGGGCGTCGGTCAGCCGCATCGCCGGATTCGTCGCCGCCAGCTCCGCCGCGTTCAGCACGACCCGTAGACGCAGACACGCCGGCCCGCCGCCGTTGCGCATCGACTGGCGCACATCGACGTAACGCACCTGGCCGATGGGGCCGTTGGAGGCAGCCAGACCCTGCGCGACCGCATGGCTGCGTGGGTTGTCGCGGGTCTCGGTCGGACAGATCAGGGTCAGACGATCCTCGCCCGGAATCTGGATCAGCATGGAGTTGAACAGATAGGAGCTGATGGCGTCGGCCAGGGGCAGGTCGGCGGACGAGACCTCGACGAAGATTGGGTCGAACAGGCCTTCGGCCGCGCGGCAGATCGAGTCCTGGGTTCCAGCCGTGTCCTCGAACGCCAGGTCGTGGAAGAACAGGGTCTCCAGCGCCCCTACGCAGACGACGTCGTTGTGGAAGGTCCCGCCGGCGATGGCCGCCTTCGACTGTTGGGCGAGAACAACGCCGCTCGCCCCGTGGCGACGTCCCACGGCCTGCGACGCCTCGCGCGTCTGGCGGGCGGGGTAGGGACCGTCCCAAGGCTCGAACGCCTCTCGCCCCCAGACCAGCAGATTGACGCCCGCCGCCCCATGATCGGCGCACAGGCGCACATGATTGGCGGCGCCCTCGTCGGCCAGATGCGCGACCGAGGGCAGGGCGTCATGAACGGCGAACCGCTCGGGATCCGGGAACAGGGCGTCCAGCGCGCGCTTCGTCTGCTGGTGTTCCAGCGACCGGTGCAGATTGGTGATCAGATTGGCAGGCGTGAAATGCACCCGGCTATCCGCCGCGTCCGCGCTGGGCGTCACGGTCGCGGCGTTGGCGGCCCACATGGGCGAGGCCGAACAGGCGGCGGCGGCGAAGCTGGGCGCATCCTTCCACGCCCGCTCCAGCACCTGGGCGTCTGATCCTGTGAACCCCAGCGTCCGCAGGAACGGGATGTTCGGCCGCTCGTGCGGCGGCAGGACGAACTGGGGCAGGCCCAGGTCCGCCAGGGTCTTCATCTTGTCGAGCCCCTGCAGCACCGCCGCCCGCGGGTTGGACGCTTCGCCCTTGTTCAGGCTGGACGCCAGATTGCCCGGCGACAGGCCGGCGTAGGAGTGTGTCGGCCCGATCAGGCCGTCGGCGTTGGCTTCGACGGCGCTCACCAAGATTCTCCCTCCCCTTCATGGGGAGGGGCGGCGACGCGGCAGCGGAGCCGGGGTGGGGCAGTACGAAGATCTCGCTCACGCCCTTTCGGGCCCCACCCCGATCGCTGCGCGATCACCCCTCCCCATAAAGGGGAGGGAGATTTAGGCCGCCCGCTCACGCCCTCAGCCCCTTGATCTCGCCCTCGATGTTCGCGACCGCATCAGCTTCGAAGCTCGCCACCGGATAGGCGCAGTAGTCGGCGGCGTAGTAGGCGCTGGGGCGGTGGTTGCCGCTGGCACCCAGACCGCCGAAGGGCATGTCGCCGGCGGCGCCGGTGGTGGGGCGGTTGAAGTTGACGACGCCCGCGCGGATGCGGCGAATGAAGTGCACCCAGTTCGCCGGATCGTCGCTGACCAAACCGGCGGACAGGCCGTAGCGGGTGGCGTTGGCCGCCTGGATAGCGGCTTCGAAAGTCGGAACGCGGGTCACCGACAGGAAGGGGGCGAACATCTCCTCGTCCGGGACGTCGATCCCGGTTACGTCGATGATGGCCGGTTTGACGAAGGCACCGGGCAGGTTGGCGACGGGACCCGAGGCGCGGATGACCTTGGCGCCTGCGTCGATCCGCTGTTGCAGCTCCTTCAAGGCGGCCTCGGCGGCGCGGGCCGAGATCAGCGGTCCGGCATAGGGTTCGGGATCGCTGTCCCAAGGACCGAAGACCAGGCGGTCAGACAGGGCGGCGACGGCTTCGATGATCGCATCGCCTTGCGGGCCTTCCGGCACAATCAGGCGACGCGCGCAGGAACAGCGCTGGCCGGTGGTGATGAAGGCGGACTGGACCGCGATGCCCGCCACAGCCTCGGCGTCTGCCGCATCCCAGACCACCAAAGGATTATTGCCGCCCAGCTCCAGCGCCAGGATGACGTGCGGATCATCGGCGAACTTCTTGCGAAAGTGCGCGCCGGCCGCGCCGGACCCCGTGAACATCAGGGCGTCGATCCCGGCGTCCAGCAGGGCCGCGCCGGTCTCGCGTCCGCCCTGAACCACATTGACCACGCCGGTCGGCAGGTCGGCGACGGCGAAGGCCTCGGCCATCACCTGACCGACCAGAGGCGTCTCTTCCGACGGCTTGAACACGACGGTGTCGCCCGCGAGCAGAGCCGGGACGATATGGCCGTTGGGCAGGTGGCCGGGGAAGTTGAACGGGCCCAGCACCGCCGCCACCCCGTGCGGACGGTGCCGCAGGGTCGCGCGACCGAAGGCCGTGTCGCTGGTGCGTTCGCCGGTGCGTTCATCATAGGCGCGGATCGAGATGTCGACCTTGCCGATCATGGCGGCAGCCTCGGTTTTCGTCTCCCACAGCGGCTTGCCGGTTTCGCGGGCGATGGCCTCGGCGATCTGGGGCGCGCGGTCCTTCAGCACGGCCTGATAGCGTTTGACGGCCTCGATCCGCTCGGCGCGTGGCGCATCGGCCCAAGCCGGGAAGGCGGCGCGGGCGGCGTCCACGGCGGACTGCACTTGCGCCGGAGTGGCGGCCTCGCCCTCCCAGTTGGTCGTTTCGGTGGCGGGGTCGATGGATTTGAATGTGTTCATGATTTCACGCGGACAGTGGCGCCGGCCTTGATCTTCAGCGCGGCGGCGGTTTCGGCGGTCAGGCGCACTACGTCGCCCTCGATGTCCGCCTTGGCCCGCACGGCGCGGAAGGCGGCGATGCTGTCGGTCGAGATCAGGGCCGGCAGTTCGGCCTCGACCCGGTCGGTGATCTCGACCGTCAGGCGGCGGGCGTCGCGCACGGTGCGGATGTTGTCGCGCCCGCACGACACGGTGGGACCGGCATCGAAGATATCTACCAGACCATTGGGCCGGAAGCCCTCGCTTTCCAGCAGGGCCATCGCCGGCACCCCTTGCGGATGCACCTTGCCGATCACCGCGCGCGCCGGTTCGGGCAGCAGCTCGGTATAGATCGGGTGGCGCGGCGCCAGGTCCAGGATGAACTGTTTGTCGGTCGATCCGCTCATCCGGTCGGCGTGATCGAACTCCATCGGGAAGAATTTGTGCGCCACATGGTCCCAGAACGGACAGGCGCCGTCGGGCGTGAAGACCCCGCGCAACTCGGCCAGCACATTCTCGGCGAATAGCTCGGGCTGGGCGCCGATCAGCATGTAGCGCGACTGGCTCAGCAGACGGCCCGCGCCGCCCTTGCGTCGATCCGCCTTCAGGAATAGCGAACCGACCTCGGTCCAGCCGGTGCATTCGTTGACCAGCACGAGGGTCTGATGATCCAGCTTGACGCCCAGAGACGGCGACGACGCCGTATTGTGGACCACCCGGAACGAGAAGAACGGCCGCTTCAGCCCCACCGTAGCCTTGACCGATCCGACCCCGTCGATGTCGCCGGTGTCGCCGTCTTCCAGCATCAGCGTGTACCAGGCCTCCTGCGGCGTGACCTGCCCCCGGAAGCTGGCCTGGCTCAGTTCTAGCCGATCGGACAGGGCGTCGGGATCTTCGGGCAGGCTGGTGAAACCGGGTCCGGACAGGATGGCCAGCTCCAGCAGATGATCAAGGTCGGCAGGGCCGGCGGGACGGACGACAAGCATTCTATAGAGTTTCCATCCGCAGGGATTTCAGTTTGGCCGCGTCGATTTCGCCCGAGGCGATCTTGCACAGGATCAGCGCGCTCAGCTGGGCGCGTTCGACGAAGCTGTCGGGCCAGGCGAACTCCTGGTCCGAATGGATGTCGCCGCCTCGCACCCCCAGAGTGTCGATGTTCGGCAGGCCGGCGGCGTGCAGATTATTGCCCTCGCACACCCCGCCCGACGGCTTCCACGCGATGGGCTGGCCCAGCAGTGCGCCGGCTTCCTTCACCGCCTCGAACAGGGCGGTCTGGGCGGCGTCCATCGGCTTGGGCGCGCGGGTGAAGCCGCCGTGCAGGTCCAGGGTCAGCCCCTCGAACGGCGGGGCGGCGGCGATGGCGCGCACCGAGGCGTCGATCCAGTCGGCCGCGGCCTTGTCTGGGACGCGCACATTGAAGCGCACCACCGCATTGTCGGCGACGACGTTCAGCGCGCCCCCGCCCGAAATCTTGGCCACATTGACGGTGACGCCCTCGTGCTGACCGTTCAGCCCATGCAGGGCGGCGGCGATGATGGCGGCGCCGGCGACCGCATTGCGGCCCTCTTCGAAGGCGCGACCGGCGTGGGCCGCACGACCCGTCACGATCAGATGATAGTTGCCGCTGCCCTTGCGCGCCCCCGCCAGCGTCCCGTCCGCCAGGGCCGGCTCATAGGTCAGGCCGACATGCCCCCGTGCGCCCAGTTCGGCCAGCAGGGGAGCCGAGGCAGGCGAACCGATCTCCTCGTCGGGGCTCAGCAACACGGTCCAGCCGACGCCGTGTTTGTCTGGATGGGTCTCGAACGCCTCCAGCGCGGCCAGAAGCACGCTGATCCCGCCCTTCATGTCGGCGACGCCCGGCCCGTTCAGGGCGCCGTGGGCGCGCGTGGTCACGGTCTGGAAACGGCTCTCGGCGGGAAAGACCGTGTCGTAATGGCCCGTCAGCACGACCTGGATCGGCGCGCTCGGCCGGGCCGTGATCTTCAGGGCGTCGGCATGGGCCTCGGTGCGCACCGAACCGTCGTCGCCGACGCTGGTCGAGCCTTGCGTCGAGATACGCTCGACCGTGGCGGGCAGGGCCTTCGCCGCCGCTTCCAGCGCGTCCAGCACGGCGTTCAGTCCGGCTGCGTTGCGGCTGCCGGAGTTGATGTTCGCCCAGTCGATGGTGCGCCCGATGATGGCCTCGCGTCGCGCGGCGACGTGGTCGAGGACGGCCTGGTCAGAGGTCAGAATCCGCATCGGCCGGACCCTAGACGCCCCGACTGCAAAGGTGAAGGTGGGGGTCTGTAAGTCATCGCCGATCACCGCTAGTTTCCGCCCGAACAGGGAGGCGACATGACACGCACGACGATCGATCTTTGGCTCCGGGCCATGAACCCGCTGATCTTGCCGCGCGGCATGGCCGAGGCGCAACGGTCCGCGCGGTCCATGGTGATCGGCCTGGGCATCGCCTTGGTTGTCGGCCTGATTCCGACCTGGTGGATGTTCACGTCCGGCTGGTTCGACACGGCGATGAGCGCCGAATACGCCCGCATGGGTCTGTCGTCGGATCAGGTCGCGACGCAACGCGAGTTCATGAAGGTGATCTGGCCCTACGCCATCGGCTTCGGTGCGATCTTTTCCGTGATCCTGTACGGAGCCTTGGCTGCGGTTCAGTGGCGGATGATGACGCGCGCGATCCCGATCATCATGCTGGCCCTGATGGCCTACAGCCTGGTGGCCAATATGGGCATGCGGTTGCTGGGGTCGATGCCGGCCCCCGAGTTGCCGTTGTGGATCCTGTTGACCACCTGGCCGGCGGCCGCGGTCTCGACCGTTATATATGTGGCGTCCCTGCAGGGCGCGATGCTGCTGCACCGCCTGCGCAACGAGCCGTGACGGCCGTCGTCCTGTTCCACAATCCGAAATGCGGCACGTCGCGCAACGCCTTGGCGCTGCTGCGCGAGCAGGGCGTGGAGCTGACGATGAAACCCTACTGGCCGCCGCCATCGCCCAGCCGATCCTGATCGAACGCCCCATTGTCGAGACTGACAAGGGCGCCGTCATCGGCCGTCCGCCGGAGCGGGTGCTGGCGGTTCTCTAGTCGAGAGGCCGTCTCAGCGGGTGCGGCGGCCTCGGTTCGGGCGACGGTCGCCGGCCTCGCGGCTTTCATGGCGCCAGCGGATCGACAGGCTGGTGTCGCCCTGGCCGCCGAACTGCGAGCTGACGGCGATGTTGCGCCGAGGCTGCCACTCGACCTTGACCGCCGCGCCGCTCTCGCCGCCGCCGATGACTTCCAGATAGACGTCGTCGGTGATGTAGCGCCCGCCCGCGACCGTGACCGCAGAGGCGTCGCCGCCGAAGGACAGCCGGTCCAGGCCCGCCAGTTCTCGCAGGTTGCCGATCACGTCGAACCCGCCGCCGCCCGCCAGCGCCGCGACCCCGGCCGCCAGCTGCGCCGCCTCGAAGGCCGACAGCTGCGACGCGGACCGTCCGAACAGCACCTGTGACAGGATCTCGTCCTGGGGCAGGGACGGGGTCGAGGTCAGGGCGATCTTCGGCTCGGCCGCCGTGCCCGTGACGTTGATGGAGGCGGTCAGGGCCGCATCCTCTCGCGTCGCCGCCAGGTTCAGCCGGATCTGTTTCGGATCGGTGGACAGGGTGACCCGGCCGGTGTCGTCGAACACGAACCGTTTGCCCGCGAACTCATAGTCGCCGCGCACCACATTGGCCGAGCCCGTCAGTTGCGGATTGGCGATGGTGCCGCGCACCCGCGCATTGACGTCCAGCACCACGTTCAGACCGCGCCCGTTGACCCGCACCTTGCCCCCGGTCGAGCGCAGGGCGATGTCCATGCCGATCTGCGGGCCGCGCGCTTTCTGCTCGGTCTCTTCCGGGTCGCCGCCGGGCCGGTTGATCTCGACCACGTCCATCCCGACGATGCCGGTGGCGCCGGGCAGTTCCGGCTGGATATTGGCCTCGTCGATGTCGATCCGGCCGCCCAACTGGATATTGCCGTCCGCCCCTCGAACGATGGTGATCGGACCCGAGGCGCGCGCCTCGGCGATGTCGTTGTCGATGACGCGGAAGCGGCTCAGCGTCAGCTGTGCGTTCGATCCCGATCCCTGGCGCAGGCCGACGCGTCCCTGGCCCGAGACCGTGCCGCCCGAGCCGTCGTTGGCCGTGAAGGTCTCGATCAATGCGGTGGTGTCGTCGAACTGGGTCCGCAGGGTCATGTCGCCCAGCACCAGGCCGACGGCGTTCTCGCGATAGCTGCCCTGGCTCAGGTCGAACCGACCGTTCAGGCGCGGCGCGTTCAGGGTGCCGGCCAGGGTCGCCTGACCGTTGACCTGACCCGCCAGGCTGCGTTCGCCGCCCAGGAAGAGGTCCCAGATCGGCTGGATCTGGCCGTTGATCGACACTCGGCCCGACATCTCGCGCGTCCGGGCGATGGCTAGGCGCAGCGGCGCCGCCGAGGCCTCGACGGGCAGGACGACGTCGGCGGAGGCCTGAACCGCGCCCTCGTCGACCGCCGTCGCCTTGATGGTCAGCCGGTCGCCAGACAGGGTGGCGTCCACCCGTCCGTCCACGGCCAGGCCGCGCGGCGCATCGATGCTGCGCACGTTCTGCAGGGCTATGTTGGCCGTTCCCGACAGGTCGCTTCCGGTGCCGCGCATGGCCACCTCGCCCGTCACGCTGCCGCGCAGTTCGGGCGAGATCGACCCCAGGTCCACCTGCGTCAGGTCGGCCTGAACCGCCAACGTGCGCGCATCCTGGCGCAGGTCGGCCAGCAGCACGCCGCCGCCGACGCCCAGGTCCAGATGGGCCGTGCGATTGGCGCCGTTCAGGGTGATCGAGGCCGGGCTGCGGGTCGTGAAGGCCACCTCGCGCACCCGACCGCCGCCCCGCAGCGTCAGGCCGTGGGTGGTGTTCTGGCGCGAATAGACGCCTGCGCCGTTGAACTGGGCCGGCGTCGGTCCGCCCACGTCCAGCGCCAGGGTAAAGGGCAGGTTGTTCAACGTACCGCGTCCGTCCAGGTCCAGGGTGCGGATGATCCAGCTCTGGCCCGCCAGCCGCACGTTGCGTCCGTTGACGTCCAGGATGGCGCTGTCCGATCCGCCGCCGTCCGTCAGACGCACCCGGCCGTTGGCCTCGCCCGAGGCCAGGAAGGCCCCGGCGCGCGCCGTGAACGTCAGGTCCGCGCTGGACGGGATATTGTCCGACAGGGCGACGGCGCCCTTGGCCGTCACGCCGCCTGCGTCCACGTCCAGATCCGTCAGGCGAATCTGCTTGCCGCCCAGGAAGAAGTTGCCCGAGGCGCGCGCGGGGCCATAGTTCGAGCCGCTGACGACCATGATCCGGCCGTCGGACGCATCCGCGCCCTTGCGGAAGCTCAGCGTCAGATCGGCGTTGTTCAGCGTCAGGGCGCCGGCCGTGACCTGCTGGAAGCCGGCGGTCAGATCGACGCGCGGCTGGGACAGGGTGCCGGTCAGGGCGCCGCGTCCGTTCATGTCGCCGCCGATCTCGACCGGCCCGGCCGCGAACGGCCCGCGCGCGTTCCAGTCCAGCGCCAGCTTCAGATCGCCCGCCGTCTCAATGATGCCCTTGGCTCCGGCGCGACCGGCCGCTCCGGTCAGTTCGCCACGCTCGACCTCGATCCGCCCGCCGTTCAGCCTGCCGGCCAGTTGCAGACGCGGCGTCTTGCCCAGCAGGCGATCCAGCTCGGACATGCCGACGGTTAGGTTTCGTCCCCGCCCGTCGAAGTTCAGCAGCCAGGGCGCGCCCGTCCGCGCCGAAGACGCCCGGATCGGCCCGCCGAAGGCGCCTCGCGCCTCGGGCAGGACGCGCGAGGCGTCGGTCAGTTGCGCGTTGCCGCGGAAGCTCATCCCGCCCAGCAGGTTGCGCGATCCCGAGCCGTTCAGGCTCAGACCCTGGCCCTGCAGATCGACCTTCTCCAGCAGTATGGCGCCGTCCTTCATCCGCGCGGCCTGCATCTGCACGCGCGGCGACGAACCCAGCAGGCCGCCGATGATGCCTTCGCCCGAACCGCCGTTGGCGCGGATGTCGCCGTCGAAGTCCATGCGACCGTTCTTGACTGAGACGTTCAGCGGCCCGGCGATGCGGGTCGCGCGATAGCTGGCGACATTGGCGTTCAGCAGCGTCGCCTGACCGTTCAGGCTCCAGGTCTCGGCGTCGCCCTTGAACAGGCCGGAATAGGCGGCCGGCCCGGCGACATCGGACCCGACCAGTCGGCTCAGCGACGCCGTCTGGATGTTCAGGGTGATCCCGTCCGGGGAACTGCGGTCCGCGTTGCGGATCAAGCCGCGCGCTTCGGACTGGACGTTGTCGGAGATCAGCTTCCACGCCACGCCCTGGCTGGCCTTGTCCGGCGTCGGGACCATGGCGAAGCCGAAACGCGCCGTGCGGCCGACACGGGTGACGAACGGCTCCAGCAGGTCCGAGCCGCTGAAGTCGGCGAAGCCCGAGACGCGAGATCCCTTGTCGCCGAAATGCCCCTGGACGATCAGGGGGACGAACTGCCCCGTCTGGACGCGGGCGTTGACGACATCGGCGTTCAGCACCGCGACCGCCGAGAACGGCTGATCAGGCGAATAGCCCAGGGCGCCGGCCAGCGGCCCGCCCTGGACCTCGTTGGCGCGCAGGTTCAGGCGCGTGTCTTCCAGCTTGCCGCCGAAGGTCGCGGCCAGGCGCAGATAGTCGCCCGGCCGGTTCAGGCTGTCGGCGTTGACGGTGGCGCTCTTGGCCCCGGTGCGCGGCAGGCTGGCGTCGCCCGACAAGCTCCAGCGGCCGTATTCCTTGGAGAAGCCCTCCATCAGTTCGATATTGGCCGAGAACTTGTCGATCCGAACCGAGATCGGCTGCGGGCTGGGCGGCTCGCCGCTGGGCGGCTCGACCACCGGCCGACGCAGGACGCGAACGGTCTCGGCCTTGATGTCGTTGGCGTGGAAGCTGCGGCCCACCAGCGCCAGATACGACCAGTCCATGCTGAGGTTGTTCACCTCCAGCCAGACGCCCTGACTGTCGGCCAGGGTGACGCGGTCGATGGTGAAATCGCTCAGCAAATCGCCCTTCAGCCCATAGACCTTCAGTCGGCCATAGCGGCTGATCTTGAGGTCCTGCAGCCGCTGCAACACCATCTCGCGCCCACCGTCCGAAGCGATGTAGTAACGCCCGCCCACCAGGGCGGCGGCAATCAGCACCAGCAGACCCGCAATCACTCCGCCCGCGATCAGGGCGATGCGTTTGACCAGCCCGCGACGCGCCTTCTTGGGTCGCGCGGCCTCGGTGGGCGCCGTCTCTTCCGGCGTGGGTTCGGGCGGCGTGGCTTCAGGCGGTGTGTCGGTCAAAACGCCTGCCCGATGCTGATGTAAATCTGGAAGGCCGAGTCGCCTTCACTCTTGTTCAACGGCACGGCCACGTCCGCCCGGATCGGCCCGAACGGCAGCATGTAGCGCACGCCCACGCCCGCTCCGTAGCGCATGTTGGTCAGGTTCGGCGTTTCCTGGAAGCCTACCGAACCGGCGTCCACGAAGGCGACGGCCTGGAAGCTCTGGCCGATCGACTGACGCACTTCGAACGAGGTCTCGAACAGCGACAGACCCCCGCGCGGCGTCCCGTCCGGCAGTTGCGGATTGACGCCCTGATAGGA
Source organism: Brevundimonas sp. TWP2-1 (assembly GCF_049897645.1). Lineage (NCBI taxonomy): Bacteria > Pseudomonadati > Pseudomonadota > Alphaproteobacteria > Caulobacterales > Caulobacteraceae > Brevundimonas > Brevundimonas sp. TWP2-1. The sequence continues at coordinate 1,271,754 of NZ_JAFCWR010000001.1, read as the reverse complement.
ATAGCCGCGCACCGACCCGCCGCCGCCGGAATAGAACAGGCGATCCGACGGCACATTCAGCTCGCTGCCGCCGACGATAGACCCGATCTTCATGCGTCCGGCCAGGATCGTGCGGTCGCCGGCCACTGGGAAATAGGCCGTGCCTTGCGTCTCGGTGCGCAAGAACAGGATGTTGCTGTCGCCCGTCACCGCCGTCGGCTGCACCGCCAGATTGACGCGCCAGCCCTTGGTCGGGTTCAGCGGATCGTTGGAATGGTCGATATAGGCGCTGGTCCGCGCGGTGACGATCGCCAGGTTGCGGTCGAAGTCGACGCGCTGCGGGGGCAGGGTGGTGAAGTCGTAGCGGGTCTCGCTGTACTGGCCCGCATCCAGCCCAATGCCGTAGTTGAAATAGGAGGTCTTGCCGATGCGCTGCTGCAGGTCGGCATAGAGGACCAAGGCTGTGCGCACATAGGCGTCGGTGTCTTCGTTTACCACCGCCGCGCCCAGCTTCAGCGTTCGACCGGGCCGGCGCCAGTGAGGCAGGGACAGGTCCGCGCCGATCCGGCTGTCGATGTCCGCCAGCCGCGCTTCCAGCCGCAGGGTGTCGGCGCGGCCGAAGCGGTTGTAGCGGGTCTGGATCACGTCCACCCCGGCGCCTTCGGCCGTGGACCAGGTGGCGCCCGCTTCCAGCACGCGGCGCGGCCGGTCCTGCAGGCTGACGATCACGGGACGCAGACCGTCCGCGGTGACCTGATCTAGCGGCGACAGGGCCACGCCGATGCCGTCATAGACGCCGGTGTCCAGCAGCCGGCGCTCCAGCTCGGCGACCTGGTCGGGGTCGTAGCGGTCGCCCTCGTTCCACGGCGCCAGGCCGGCGACCCACTCGGGATTGGTCCGGCCTCGTGTCGACAGACGCACGCCGTCCAGCCGCACCAGGGCGCCCGAGGCGATGCGGTATTCCGGTGCGACGGTGAAGGCGGCGTGGTCCACCACCACCCGGCGCGGATTGGCCTTGGCGTCGGCGTAGCCGTCACGCACCAGGGTCGCCACCAGCCGCCCCTCGCCCGAGATGACATCCGCCGCCCGACCGGGATCGCCGGCCTTCAGGGCGATGGCCGTCCTGGCCTTGTCCGCGGCTTCGGCCTCGGGCGCGGGATCGACCCACTGGATGGTCGGGTCGGTCAGAAGGAACCGGCGACCCGGTTCGACCGAGACGATTGCGACCGGCGTCTCCTCGCCCTCGACGATGTCTTCCACGACCGGCTGGTAATAGGCCTCCGAGCGCAGCAGGGCGGTGGCCGAGGTCACGGCGCTCTCCGCCCGGCGGCGGGCCTCGAACCGGCTGGCCGGCGCACCATCGACCTCGCCCACGGCGCGTTCCAGGGCCCGGCGCAGCTCTGCGTCCATGTCGCCGCGGATCTGGGCTCGGGGGTCCGCAGCCGCCGCATGAGCGCAGGCCGAAAAGGCCGCAAGGGTCGCGACCAGCAGGTTAGGCCTGAACGTCAAACTCGATCTCTCGTCAAAACTACGCCCCCCGGCAAACCTGCTCGTTAGTAGAACAGGGTCTCGCTCTCGGGTTGGACCGTCTGTTCCGACGTGCGTTCATCAGGCGGAAGGCTGCTGGACGGCGGGGGCGTGGGGGTCGGGTCCTGCACCTCGGGCGGAGGCGGCGGCGTCTCTTCCTCGACCGGCGGTGGAGCCGCCTCGACCGGCGCTTCGACGTAATCGTCGTCATTCCTCGACGGACGGTCGTCGCAGGCCGAGAGCGCAAACACGCTCAATACGGCGGCGGCCAGAACGAAAGTCGAGCGTGTCATGAAAGTCCCCGGGTCTTCGCCCATGCAACGCCTGTCGCGCTAAGCCGTTCCCTTAGCGCCGAAAACTGCGCTGGTCATCCCGCGCGATGGGACCATTTTGTGACCATCTGGTCCAGCGTCAGCGCAGACTTGGGACCCGGCTCCGCCGCCTTGCCGTCGAACAGGGGCGCAGGTCGCGGCAGGCCGTCGTGGAATGTTGCCCTCGCCTGATTGTGCGGATGGTCGGGCGCTTCGGCCAGACTGAGGACGGGCGTGACGCAGGCCTCGGTCCCGGCGAAATGGGCGCTCCAGTCGTCGCGGTCCCGGGTCGCAAACAGGGCGGCGAGCCGGGCCTGCAAGGCGGGCCAGGCGGCGATGTCGTACTGAACCGCTTCGGCCGGATCGATCTCCAGCCCCGCGAGCAGGGCGGAATAGAATCGCGGCTCCAGCGCCGCCACCGCCACGAACCCGCCGTCGCGACAGGCATAGCACCGATAGAAGGGCGCGCCCCCGTCCAGCAGATTGGCTCCGCGCCGCTCGCTCCACATCCCCTGTCCACGCAGGGCCTGGAACAGTCCGCCCAGCAGGGCCGCCCCGTCGGTCATGGCCGCATCGACCACCCGACCCTGACCGGTGGTCCTCGCCTCCACCAGCGCCGCCAGCACGCCGACCACCAGCAGCATGGCCCCGCCGCCATAGTCGCCCACCAGGTTCAGCGGCGGGGAGGGCGGACGATCCGCCTCGCCCATGGCGTGCAGCACCCCCGACAGGCCGATGTAGTTCAGGTCATGCCCCACGGCGTTCGCCAGCGGCCCCGTCTGGCCCCAGCCCGTCACCCGCCCGAACACCAGCCCAGGCTTTCGCGCCTGCAATACCTCCGGCCCATAGCCCAGCCGCTCCATGACGCCGGGCCTGAACCCCTCGATCACCGCGTCCGCGCCATCGACCAGTTGAAGGATGCGCTCGCGATCGTCGGGCGATTTCAGGTCGACGGGCACGAAGGCGCGTCCCCGATGCAGCACCGCCCCGCCCACCTCGTCGAACACGGCAGGCCCGGCCGAGGCGTCGCGCGTCAGCCGCACCACCTCCGCCCCCAGGTCCGCCAGCATCATCCCGGCGAAGGTGACCGGCCCCAGGCCGTCGAATTCGATGATACGGACGCCATTTAACGGTTGCATGCCACATGAGTAGCAGACCGGCTCTTGACCGGAAGGCCGGATTACAACAGAAGGCGCCCTTCGACGGTTCGGGAGCGCCCGGACGTCGCACGGTGCGCCCTTAGCTCAGTTGGTTAGAGCATCTGACTTTTAATCAGAGGGTCCTCGGTTCGAGCCCGAGAGGGCGTACCATTTAAAGCCCGCTTCGGCGGGCTTTTTGCTGTCTGGCAGGCAGAACAAAAGTGAACTTTGTGACTTTGTCGAAGTCACATGTGTGACCTAGCTTCTGATGTTCCCTTTGCGTTCACGTCCGCCCCGGCGCTACACCGCGCCCCGGTCGGTGGCGCGGCCGAGGCGATGACATGAACAGGGACAACTGGACGCCGGAGCGCCTGACGCCGCGCGACGTGGTGGTGGATCGACAGGTCGTCGTCACCGCCAACTGTTCAGGCTGTCGCTACATGGTGGAGATGAACGTCTGGACCATCGGCGCACGGATGGCCGACGATCCGTTTCAGATCATGCGCTTTCGATGCCGCCGCTGCGGCGCCTTCGCCACATCGCTGGAGATCGGTCGGCGCAACATGGCTCAGGGCGAGAAGCTGTTCACCATCCCGCTCAAGCCCCGGTTCTGGGACGATGGCCACGACGCCAACCAGCGCGCCGCCCTGGCGCGCCTCGACGGGCGATCCAGAAAGCAGACCTTGAATAGAGACTGATTCGGTCCGCATGGTTGCAACTCAGAGGAGACTGCAATGCGTATCAAGGTTTTGATCCCAAACGATGACGGCAGCGACGGCAGCTCTTTGACGCTTCAAGAGGTCGATCAGGCGCCAAAGGTCGGGGACATCCTGCTTTACGAGGGCGGGTGGGCTCGACTGATGACCTTCGTGATCGAAGGTGGCGAGGACCCCGACGGTGCGGCTTTCTTCTGTCGGGCGGCGCCCGGGAATGGGACCGTCATCAAAGGCCGAAACGTCGTCTTCTAAGTCACAACGATGCCGGCAAGTGTTCGAGGTTTAGGCAATCAGAATGACTGACCGCAAAAGACAGAAAGTGATCTTGAACAACGTCCACATGGTCGGTGGCGCTGGGCTAATTCGATCTAACACACCCGTCGATATTGAGATGCGCAACGTCTCTACTCGCGGCGTGACAAAACCCTTTGATCTCGCTCACGGTTCGAACGTCACAACGACCGATGTGCGCATTCACGATGATCCGCGATATGCCCCAGGCTCGCGATCCGCATACTCGCGCCCTCTGACCGGCCCTGCACTTCCAATATTTTGTCCGTCTTGCAAGCGCATATCGCCATCGGTGAATTTCACTTTCAGCGGCGGCTACTTCAGAAATTGGGGCGCCACTGAGCAGTGCCCGCGATGCTGGAGCGAGGGCGCAATCCTAGCGGAAGGTCTTTTCGACCTAACAGGCGCCGCCCTGCGTATCGTATCCGCGCCGGATTTTACGCATGCGATGCACGCAGCTCTATCGGGCATTTTAGAAGGTGTGCGGGCGGGAGATCTGTCTGCCGAACAAGCCGTTGAAGCCGCGGAGAAACTCAGTCCCGCTCTCGCGAGTGTGATGAAGGCTTTTCGAGCGAGCTTCAATACGGCGACGTTCATCATAGCGGTGATCGGGACGTACTACGCACAAGCCAGTTATCAACTCTCGAAAGAACAGACCGAAATCGCCAGAGAAAGCCTAAGTATCGACAAGGCTGCGACTGAGCCGACTTTTGAAGACAAGGTTCGCGTGCAAAGCATCTTGCGTTCGGTGCTGCTGGAAAATGCACTTTTGCAGAAGAAGCTAGAAGAGATTGAGGCCAGCCAAGCTAGAGCGCCAGAACAAAAGACAGACCCAAAACCCAGTGATCGCGCCAACTAGAAAACGGCGGCGAGCCACCTCTGCCGCCATCAGGGCCAACAGTTTCTTTCGATCCTCACTTGAGAGCATCAGCCGCACGCCTCGCCCGTATGGAACTGGATCAGGCGGCTGACCTGGTCGAACAGGTCGCCCCGGCTCTTGGCCAGGCGGTGGATGCCGGCGCGTCAGTCGGCCGGGATCGAGGCCCGGCCGTCGGTCGGCAAGCCGGAGACGGCGACGGGACAGCGCAGCAGCTCGGCCGCCGGCGTCTCGCGTACCTTGCGCGCCACGACCTCGGGCTCCTTGGAACGCTGTCTTCACTTCCAAGCCCGAGCCGAGGATGAGAACGACTTCGAACGGCCGACCATGGAAGAAATCTTCGTCCGCGTCAGCTCCGGCCACGCTTTGATTGAAGAACGCGGCATGATCTAAGCCCGGCCCATGAAGCGTTTCTTCCTGCCCGCCCTCCTTTCGCTCGCGCTGACGGGTTGCAATGCGGGCCGCTCCGCCATGGGCGGCGCCGAGCAGGTCGGGGCCGGGTTTGCGGCGGCGGCGACGGCGCCGCTGGAAGATTTCAACCTGCGCCGACAGATCATCCCGACGGTGCTGTTGCAGGCGCAAGCCAACCCCTACGATCTGCGCAACCTGAACCAATGCACGACCATCGGCGCCGAAGTGGCGCGGCTGAACGAGGCGCTGGGGCCGGACACGGACGAGCCGCCGCGTCAGGACGGTTCGTTTCTGAGCGAACGCGCCGCCGATGCGGCGGCCAAGGCGGCGCTGAACGCTATCCGCGACACCACGACCGACTTCATCCCCGGCCGAAGCTGGATACGCCGCCTGAGCGGCGCCGAGCAGCACAGCAAGCATGTCCAGTCCGCCATCCAGTCCGGCCGGATGCGACGCGCCTTCCTGAAGGGCATGGGGATGCAGAGAAACTGCGCCCCGCCGGCGGCCCCTAGCTGGTTCCGGCCGACGGAACGGCCACAGCGTTAACGGCGTCCGCCGGGGCGAGGCTTGTCGCGACGGTCGCCCCTGATCTGGACCGTCCCGTCCTTGGCGAAGGCCTCGAATGACCGCTTTTCGATGTTGCGGAACTCGCCGGTCCGGTCCCAGTCCCAGTCGAACGAGATGCGCTCGCCCTTGTGCGCGAACTTGCCGGACCAGTGGGCGAAGAACGAATATTTGTCGCCGCCGATGATGATGACGTGGCGGTGCAGGGCCGTCTCGTTCCCCGCGTCGCGGGGCGGCTCTTCCAGATAGGTGTTGTAGGCGTGGAAGCCTGACTTCTCGATGCGCATGTCAGTTCGACGTGTGACGGGCGTGGAAGTCGCGGCGGAAAGCTTCGAACCGGCCTTCCGAAATCGCGGCGCGCATGGCCGCCGTCAGGGCCTGGTAGAAGGCGATGTTGTGCCAGCTGAGCAGGACTTTGCCGAGGATTTCGTCGGCGCGGATCAGGTGGTGCAGATAGGCCTTTGAATATTGCGATGACGGCCCGTCGATGGCGGGGTCCAGCGGGTCCTGGTCTTCGGCGAAGCGGGCGTTCTTCAGGTTCAGCGGGCCGTCCCAGGTCCAGGCCTGGCCGTGGCGGCCGGCGCGGGTGGGCAGGACGCAGTCGAACATGTCGACGCCGCGATAGACCGCCTCGACCAGGTCGATCGGCTTGCCCACCCCCATCAGATAGCGCGGCCGGTCGGCGGGCAGCATCTCGGGCGCATAGTCCAGCACCCGGCACATGGCGTCGTGGCCTTCGCCCACGGCCAGGCCGCCGATGGCGTAGCCGTCGAAGCCGATCTCCTGAAGCTGGTCCGACGACTGGCGGCGCAGGTCCTCATAGGTCGAGCCCTGCTGGATGCCGAACAGGGCCTGGTTTTCACGCGCGCCGAACCGGGCCTTGGAGCGGGCGCCCCAGCGGATCGACAGTTCCATGGCTTTCTGGGCTGCGGTGCGTTCCGCCGGCCAGGAGACGCATTGGTCCAGTTGCATCGAGATGTCGGCGCCGATCCGGTCGGCCTGAATCTCGATCGAGCGTTCGGGCGTCAGGACGTGTTTGGAGCCGTCGATGTGGGAGGAGAAGGTCACGGCCTCCTCCTTCACCTTCGAAATCCCGGCCAGGGACATGACCTGGAAGCCGCCGCTGTCGGTCAGGATCGGCTTGTCCCAGCCCATGAATTTGTGGAGGCCGCCCAGACGCTCCATCCGCTCGGGACCGGGGCGCAGCATCAGGTGATAGGTGTTGCCCAGGAGGATGTCGGCGCCGGTCGCCTTGACCTGGTCCACCGTCATCGCCTTGACCGTCGCCGCCGTGCCCACAGGCATGAAGGCGGGGGTGCGGATGTCGCCGCGCGCGGTCTTCAGCACGCCGGTGCGGGCGCGGCCTTCGGTGGCGGAGATATCGAAAGCGAAGGGCATCAGGCGATCAGTCGTTCAAGCTGCTCGACCCGCGCCAGATCCTTGGGGCGGCCGAACAGGCGGTAAAGGGCGATGTGGTCCCGGATGTCGGGCACGAACAGGGGCGTGTCTTCGACGTAGATTAGGCGACGCGAGGCGAAGGCGACCCGGGTCCAGTCGGCGCCGTCGCGGGTCTCCAGATCGGCCATGACCTCGACCAGGATCGGCTGGTCAGGCGCACGACCGAAGACGGCCGAGCGGAACAGGCCTTCGCCCGGATCGGCGATCACGTCGCCGCCCAGTTCCGCCAGCAGCGTGCGCGCGTCGCGCGGCGCACACAGCACGTCGATGTCGGGCACATGCAGGTCTGTCAGACCATACAGCGCCATGGCCGCGCCGCCGAAAATCCACCACGGCTCGCGCAGATCGCGCGCGGCCTCGCCGACGGAGATCAGGCCATCTTCGAGATCTCGGGGCAGATCATGCGGAAGGTCGTCGGTTGACACGGAGCGCGCTCGTTTTCGTCAGGAGGCGGCATTTAGGCGTTCCGGCGGCGATTGACCACCCGAGCGCCGCGCCGGATCACCAGTCCAGCGCCGCCTCGCCGCGCAGGATGGCCTCGGCCTGATCGGTGTGCTTGGCGCCATCGCGGTCGTGCAGGACCAACGTCGGCAGCAGTCGCAGCGGCGCCCGCCCGGTCTTGATGGCGTGGACCAGCACACGTTTGGCCGGCTCGTCGGCGAAAGAGTGGACGGGCCGTATGGCGAAGGAACCGGCCTTTTCTCCCAACAGCGCCAACAGGTCCGCCAGCCGATCCGCCCTGTGGATCACGACGATCCGCCCGCCTTCCTTGACCGCCTTCAGCAGGAAGTCGGTCCAGGCCTTCAGCCCGTCGTCGGCCATCCAGGCCCCGCGCTTGCCCTCGGCCGGCGCGCGCATAGCCCCTGCGTCGTCGAAAAAGGGCGGATTGGACACGGCCCAGTCGCCAGGTTCGACCGCCAGCGTCCTGAAGCCCGCCGCCACGTCGCCCTGTCGAATCGCGGTGGTCGCGGCGACGCCGTTCAGGGCCGCGTTCTCCACCGCCAGAGCCGCCATCGCGGGATCGCGCTCCAGCCCCGTCAGCACGACCCCCGGCCGTCGTGCCGCGATCTGCATCAGGACGGCGCCCGCGCCGCATCCTGCCTCGATCACGCTCTGGCCCGCTTCAGCCGGGACCGCCGCCGCCAGCAGGGCCGCATCCATCCCGGCGCGATAGCCGCGCGCGGGTTGACGCAGGCGCACCCGGCCGTTCAACAGGCCGTTCTCGACGATTTCCGTCGGCAGCGTTTCGACCGCGTCCAAGCCTCAATCTCCTTGACCCTCAAGGGGTCGAACATCATTGTGCGCCGCAACTCGCGGGGGCAAGCCGGCCCGGCCGCAAAATCCTTCGACGCGGTCCGCCGCGCCAGTGAAAGAGTATCCGTTTGGACGTCGCCATCGCCGCCGCTCCCCGCCCGAAGGGGGACGTCAACGCCCTTGTCCGGCTGGCTGAGATCGACATGGCGGCCGTCGACGCCCTGATCCTGGACCGGATGCAGTCGGACGTGCCGATCATCCCCAAACTGGCGGAGCATCTGGTGTCGGCGGGCGGCAAGCGCCTGCGCCCGCTGATGACCGTCGCCGCCGCCCGCGCTGTGGGCGCCCAGGGTGACATCGACGCGCCGCTGAAGCTGGCCGCCGCGGTCGAGTTCATCCACACCGCAACCCTGCTGCATGACGACATCGTCGATGCGTCCGAGCTGCGTCGCGGCAAGGTCGCGGCCCACCTGATCTGGGGCGCGCCCACCAGCGTCCTGGTCGGCGACTTCCTGTTCGCCCGCGCATTCGAACTGATGGTCGAGACCGATTCGATGCGCGCCCTGGGCATTCTGGCCGAGGCGTCGCGCGTGATCTCCGAGGGCGAGGTGCTGCAACTGACCCGCGCCCACGACCTGAACCTGGATCAGGCCACCTATCTGCAGATCATTTCGGCCAAGACGGCCGAACTGTTCGCCGCCGCCGCCGAGGCGGGTGCGGTGGGCGCCGGCGCCGATCTGGCCGCGACCAAGGCTCTGCGTGCCTACGGCATGGCCCTGGGCATCGCTTTCCAGCTGGCCGACGACGCCCTGGATTACGGCGCGACGGCAGAGGCTCTGGGCAAGAACGCCGGCGACGACTTCAACGAGGGCAAGGCGACCCTGCCGCTGTTGCTGGCCGTCTCCCGCACCAAGGGCCGCGAAGAAGCCTTCTGGGAGCGCACCGTGACCAAGGGCGAGCGCACGCCCGAAGACTTCACCCGCGCCCGCGAACTGATCATCGGTTCGGGCGCCATCGGCGCGACCTTGGACCTGGCCGGCGACTATGCCGATCAGGCCAAGGCGGCCCTGTCGGTGTTGCCGTCCAGCGACTGGCGCACGGCGTTGGAAGACCTCGCCGATTTCGCGGTGTCGCGCGCAGCTTGACCGAGGCTGCGGATACCCTCAACCAACAGGTCCGCACCGCCGACCTCGACCGCTGGCTGTCCAGCCGCCTGGTTTCGGACGAACGCGCCCGCGCCGACCTGATCGCGCTCTACGCCTTCGAGGCCGAGCTGATGACCATCCCCACGCGCGTGACCCAGCCCCTGCTGGCCGAGATGCGCTACACTTGGTGGGCGGAACAGATGGACGGCGTTTTCGCCGGTGTGCCGCGCAAGGGCCATCCGGTGCTGGAGGCCCTGACCGATCTCGTCGCCCGCCACGGCCTGAACCGCGCCCCGTTCGACGCCCTGATCGAGGCCCATATCGGCCGCGTGCGCGAAGAGCCGCACGACCTAGACGCCTTCTACGTCGGGCCGATGCAGGTTGGGGTTCTGATCCTGGCAGGCGAGGGCCATGACACGGTCGTCGCCGACGCAGGCCGTGTCTGGGGACTGGCTCAGACCGGCCGAGCAGAAGAGGCGGCGGCCCTGCGATCCGCCGCCAACACCGCGCTGAAGCGTCTGCCGCCTGTCGGTTTCCCCGCCGTCGCCCACGCCGCTCTGGCCGACCCGAACCGGCCCGAACCGTTGAAGCGGCTGCGCCTGCTGTGGGCCGTGCTGCGCGGCCGCATCTGACCTAGCCGTTCAGGCCGGCGATCAGGCGCGCCAACAGGGCGTTCAGCGTCTTCTGCTCCTCAGGCGACAGGCCGGCCAGCGCCTCTCGCGACGTGTCCTGATGGCTGGGCATGATCGAATCGATCAGGTCGAACCCCTTGTCGGTCAGGCGAACCAGGGTGGCCCGACGGTCGCTCGGGTGGGGCCGGCGCTCGACCAGACCCGCCTTTTCCAGCCGGTCGATGCGGGCGGTCATGCCGCCGGACGACATCATCGCCGCCTCGAACAGCGCCGTCGGCGTCAGCCCGTCTCGCTCGCTTGAGCGACGCAGCGTCGCCAGCACGTCGAACTCGCCATGCTGCAGGCCATAGCGTGCGAACAGCGGCGTCTGGCGCTCGCGGATCACCAGTTGCGACGCCTCGTTCAGGCGGCCCAGAACCTCCATCGGCAGCATGTCCAGATCGGGGCGTTGCACGGCCCATTGGGCCGCGGCGCGAGAGGCTCTGTCGGGCATGGTTATCTTGACATCGAGATACTTGAGGTCGAGAGACTAGCGCGATTTTCAGTCGGAGTCCTCATCATGACCGCACGATCTGACGCCGCGTCGACGCGTGGCGCGGCGCTGCTGTTGCTGGCGGCCATCGTCGCCCTGGCGCTGAACCTGCGTCCGGCGATGGCGGCGGTCGGGCCGCTACTGGACCTGATCGAAGGCGCGACGGGCATGGGCTCGACCGCCGCCAGCCTGCTGACCACCCTGCCGGTTCTGATGATCGGTCTCGGCGCCCTGTCGATCCGGCCGTTGCGTCGGCGGTTGGGCGAGCGGCGCGGGGTCTTGCTGGGCGCGCTGCTGATCGGCGGGGCCTGCCTGGTGCGGGCGGTGCTGAGCGATACGGCGGGCCTGATCGCCAGCGCGGCAGTCGTCGGGGTCGGCGTGGCCCTGATCCAGGCCTTGGCGCCGGTCGTCATCAAGCGGACCTTTCCAACCCGGTTCGGCACGGTCATGGCGCTCTACACCACCGGCATCATGGGCGGTGCGGCCATCGCGGCGGCGACGGCGGCGGGCCTGGCCGAGGCGGTCGGCTGGGCCGGAGCCCTGGCGCTGTGGAGCGTGCCGGCCTTCGTCGCCGCGATCATCTGGCTGGCGGCGTCACGCGATCCGGCGGCTGAAGAGCCGAACCGCGCCGCCGTGGTCGAGGCGACGGACCCGGAACTTCCCTTCTGGCGTCAGGGCCGGGCCTGGCGTCTGATCCTGATCATGGGGCTGGGCACGTCGGCCTATACGCTGGTGCTGGCCTGGCTGCCGCCCTTCTATATCGATCTGGGCCAGCCGAGGGCGACGGCAGGCTATCTGCTCAGCGGTATGACCGGCGCCGAGGTCATGGCGGGGCTGCTGGTGTCGATGACCATCGGGCGGTTCCCGGATCGGCGCGGACCGATCCTGACGGCGCTGGTGTTGGCCCTGCTTGGTCTGGCCGGACTGGTGTTTGCGCCGGTCAGCCTGGCGGTGCCGGTAGTGCTGGTCCTCGGCCTGGGGATCGGCGCCGTCTTTCCGCTCAGCCTGATCCTGGCGATGGATCAGATCGACGACCCTGCGCGGTCCGGCGACCTGCTCGCCTTCGTCCAGGGCGGCGGCTACATCATCGCCAGCCTGTCGCCGCTGGGCGCCGGCCTGCTGCGCGATCACATGGCCGACCTGACCCAAGCCTGGGTGCTGATGGGCGTCGGCGTGATTCTGCTGGGCGTGATGACGCTGGGGTTCCGGCCGGGCCTGCCCAAGCTGCGCTGAAGGACTTGTTCGCGCTGAGAGAGCGTGAATAGTGGGCTGCGGCACCTCGAACCTATCGGACCGGCATTTGGCAATGACGCGTTATTCTCGGGATGACTGGCGAAATCCGGCCCTTGTCATTCTCGCCGTTGCGACGCTCTTCGGACTCTTTGGAACATACGTCGCGTCGCTTGCCGTGCTTTTCGCATTGGACGATTTCGAAAAAGGCGAGAGGTTCGGCTCGGCTCTCGCTTTTATGATTTTCTACGTTTCCCTATTGGTCTGTCCGCTGACAGGCTGGGCGATCTTTGTCTTCAGACGTTATCGCGTCGCCATAATGATCGCCAGCCCGCCACTACTGCTGGTGATCATTTCAGCAGTGGTCAAGATCCTTAGCGAGTAGCCGCCGTGTCGCGCCAGGCCTTGAGGCTTTCCATCGCCCGGATGCTCATCAGACGCTTCTTGGCTCGGCCCCGTTCCTTGAGCGGGATCTTGACGCCGGCCTCGTCCACCTTGGGCGCCTCAAGCGGCGGCAGCAGGCCATAGTTGATGTTCATTGGCTGGAACTTCGAGCCTTCCAGATGCCCGCCGGTGATGTGTTCGACCAGGGCGCCCATGGCGGTTTCGGGCGGCGGCGGCGACAGGTCGTGACCGAGCGCCTGAGCGGCGGCGAGGCGGCCGGTCAACAGGCCCATGGCGGCGCTTTCGACATAGCCTTCCACGCCCGTCACCTGACCGGCGAAGCGCAGGCGCGGCATGGCCTTGAGGCGCAACTGACGGTCCAGCAGTTGCGGGCTGTTCAGATAGGTGTTGCGGTGCAGGCCGCCCAGACGCGCGAACTGGGCGTTCTGCAAGCCTGGGATCATGCGGAAAGTCTCGGCCTGCGCCCCATGCTTCAGCTTGGTCTGGAAGCCGACCATGTTGAACAGTGTGCCCAGCGCATTGTCCTGACGCAGTTGCACGATGGCGTAGGCCTTGACCAGCGGATCGCGCGGGTTGGTCAGGCCGACGGGCTTCATCGGTCCGTGGCGTAGGGTCTCGCGGCCGCGTTCGGCCATGACCTCGATGGGCAGGCAGCCGTCGAAATAGGGGACGTGCTCCCAGTCCTTGAACTCGGCCTTGGGCCCGTTCACCAGGGCGTCGATGAAGGCCTCGTACTGCGCCTTGTTCATCGGACAGTTGACGTAGGCGGCGGCGTCTCCGCCGGGGCCTTCCTTGTCATAGCGCGACTGACGCCAGGCGATGTCGAAGTCGATCGAGTCAGCGTGTACGATGGGGGCGATGGCGTCGAAGAAGCTGAGGCTCTCCTCGCCGGTCGCCTTCAGGATGGCCTCGGCCAGGGCGGGCGAGGTCAGGGGGCCGGTGGCGACGATGACGTTGTCCCAGTCTTCCGGCGGCAGGCCGGCGATCTCTTCGCGGACGATGGTGATCAGGGGATGGGCCGACAGCTTTGCGGTCACGGCCTGTGAGAAGGCGTTGCGGTCCACGGCCAGGGCGCCGCCGGCTGGCACCTGATTGATGTCGCCGCAGGCCATGATGATCGAATCGAGGGCGCGCATCTCGGCATGCAGCAGGCCCACGGCGTTGTGCTCCCAGTCGTCCGAGCGGAACGAGTTGGAGCAGACTAGCTCGGCTAAGCCATCGGTGTGGTGGGCGTCGGTCTTGACGCCGGGCACGCCGCGCATCTCGTGCAGGATGACGGGCACGCCGGCGTTGGCGATCTGCCAGGCGGCTTCGGAGCCGGCTAAGCCGCCGCCGATGACGTGAATGGGGGAAGAGGAGGAAGCGATCATCGCGGCCTTCTAGCGGGCGGGTGGCGCGGTGTCATGGTCCCCTGCTATATCCGCCGCCGGTAATCGGGGGCGAGATTTGAACGGGCATCGGGTTCTGCGACTGGGCGAGACGTTGCGGGCGACAATCGATGCCCTGCCTCGCCTGTGGCGCGGGGCCTGGGGCGCGATCCTGCTGGCGGTTGTGGTCTGGGGCGCCAAGGCCTGGGTGGTCGGCGCGGCCGGAATGATCTGGGCGGCGGTCGGCCTAGTCGCGACACTGGTGTTGGCCGGGGCGCTCGGCCGGATCGCCATCACGGAGGACTTGCCGCAGGCGCGGCGGCTGGGCCTGGGGCCAGCGGGGCTTCAGTTCGGCCGGCCGGAGCTGCGCCTGCTGGGCGCCGGCCTGTTGTGTGCGGTCTTCCTGGCCATGATCCTGTCGGTGGTCGCCCTGGTGCTGCTGGCCCTGTTCGGCATGGCCGAGCTGAACGCCCGGGCCATCGAGCTGCGCCAGTGGAGTGCGGTGGGTCCGGTCTGGAAACTGGCCTTGCTGGCGCTGGTGACGGCCTTCGCCCTGTTCGCCGTCGTCGCCTTTAGCGTGCGGCTGTCCCTGTTCGCGCCGGCGACGATCGGGCGCCGCCATATGGTGTCGCTGCAAAGCATGAGCATCGCGCGCGGCGCCTTCTGGCCCCTGCTAGTCGGCCTGATCGTGACGGCGGCGCCCAAGATCGGCCTGGTGCTGCTGTGGGGCGCGGGACTGCTGTCGGGGACGGCGGGCTGGATCGTGTTCGCCGTCGTGCTAACGGGCCTTCAGGCGCCGCTGACGATGGCCTTCGTCGGCGCGGCCTATCGGCCGCTCGACGCACAGGGTTAGGCCGCAGTATTGGACGAGGGCGGCCCTTGACGGATCAGTCGGGGTAAGAGCTATTCGGCGCGCAACCGGAGATCATCATGCTGTTGGCAGCCTTAATGGCAGGGGTTCTGATGCAGGACGCACAGCCCCCGCATCCACCGACCCCTCAGCAGTTTGCGGGCCGACGGTCCAGCTTCGTACAGGGCACGCTGAACGTCGCCGCAGGCGAACGGGCGACCCTGCGTCGGAACGCGAATGGCACCTACGACCTCGTGAAGGTCGACCGCATCGAGGTCCGCGACGTCCTGCCGCCTGCGGAGGGTTCGCGCGGCCCGCTGAATGAGGCCGAGCCTGGAACGATCAGGTTCGGACTGCATGCCCGACAGGATGTCGGCTCGTTGCTCAAGGTGGAGAACAGCCAGGGCGAGGGGCTGAAATATGCAGGTTTCATCGTGAGGTATGTGGGCGGCCAGGCGCGAGGCCCGGCCGCCACCTCGGTTTGCACGGTCCCCTCGGGCATGGCGAACTTCGAGCATTGGAACGAGCCCGTCATTCAGATCGTGGTCGGCGGTCTGGAGACTTCTGATGACGCCGTGCCGACGTGCCCCCCTCACGTCGAGGGTTGATCAGGCACGTCGCCAGGGTCGCAAAGGTCAGGCCGCCTTGAGGCCGCCTGCTATCGTATAGGCGGCCTCGGTCTTGGCGGCGACCTCGTCCAGGGTGACGCCGTCGGCGAGTTCGATCAGCTCCAGCCCCGCGCCGTCAGGCTTGACGTCGAAGGTGGCCAGGTCGGTGATGATGCGGCTGACCACGCCCGTGCCGGTCAGGGGCAGGGTGCAGGATTTCAACACCTTGGACTGACCATGCTTGTTGGCGTGTTCCATGACCACGACCACGCGCTTCACGCCCGCAACCAGATCCATGGCGCCGCCCATGCCCTTCACCAGCTTGCCGGGGATCATCCAGTTGGCGATATCGCCGTTCTGGGCCACCTCCATGGCGCCCAGGATGGACAGGTTGATATGGCCGCCGCGGATCATGGCGAAGCTGTCGGCGCTGCTGAAGTAGGAGGACTCGGGGATCTCGGTGATCGTCTGTTTGCCGGCGTTGATCAGGTCGGGATCCTCGTCGCCCTCATAGGGGAAGGGGCCCATGCCCAGCATGCCGTTCTCGGACTGGAGGGTCACGGTCATGCCGGCGGGGATGTAGTTGGCGACCAGGGTCGGGATGCCGATGCCCAGGTTCACGTAGAAGCCGTCTTGCAGCTCCTGAGCGGCGCGCTCGGCCAGTTGTTCGCGAGTACGAGCCATTATGCGGTCTCCCGGCTGCGGACGGTGCGCTGCTCAATGCGCTTCTCGGACACCGTCTGGACCAGGCGATCGACATAGACGCCGGGCGTGTGGATGTGGTCGGGGTCCAGCGAGCCGACGGGGACGATCTCCTCGACCTCGACGACGGTGACCTTGCCGGCGGTGGCCATCATCGGGTTGAAGTTGCGGGCGGTCTTGCGGAAGACGAGGTTGCCGCGTTCGTCGGCCTTCCAGGCCTTGACGATGGACAGGTCGGCGATCAGGCCGGTCTCCATGACGTAGTCGCGGCCGTTGAAGTTGCGGACCTCCTTGCCCTCGGCGACCAGAGTGCCGACGCCGGTGGCGGTGAAGAAGGCGGGGATGCCGGCGCCGCCCGCGCGGATGCGCTCGGCCAGGGTGCCCTGGGGATTGAACTCAAGCTCCAGCTCGCCGGCCAGATACTGGCGCTCGAACTCCTTGTTCTCGCCGACGTAGGAGGAGATCATCTTGGCGATCTGGCGGGTGCCGAGCAGCTGGCCCAGGCCGAAGCCGTCGACGCCGGCGTTGTTGGAGATGACCGTCAGGCCCTTGACGCCGCTGTCGCGCAGGGCGGCGATCAGGTTCTCGGGGATGCCGCACAGGCCGAAGCCGCCGGACATGACCGTCATGCCGTCGAAGGTCAGCCCCTCCAGCGCGGACGTGACGTCAGCGTAGATCTTTCCCATCGCTCTCCCTTTTTCATTGCCTGATGAATATCGGCGCTTTGACCACGCCTAACGCGGGGGCAGGCGGGGGGCAAGTCGCAGCGTCGATCCGACGTGGGGATTTCAGACGGTCGACGCAAAAAACAGAGTCTAATTCGTCTAATTGGTCTGAAACGACGCCGACCCGGCTTCGAAAAACAGGGTGCAAAGTGTGTACTTCGTCTGAAATCGTGCAGGCTCGGACCTTATGTCGGCATCGTCGGCGCGTCGTTCAAGGGCGGATGCATCCGCCGGAGGCGGGGCGGCGTATTCCATGACACCTGCACGCTGCGCCTGATCGCCAAGGACGTTTTCATGAACCTGACCAATGTCGCCATTCGCCAGCTTCAGGACGCGCCGTTTCCGGATTTCGTGACGCGGCCGGCGATCGACAGCCTGGTGACGGAGGCGCGCAAGCGGCTGGATCGCGACGGCCCCCACGACGAGGCGGCGTTCGCGCACGAGATGGCCCAGCGCGCCATCGCCGAACACACCGATGCGGCGAACCAGCAGCACTACGAACTGCCGCCCGAGTTCTTCCAGCTTTGTCTGGGCAAGCGGTTGAAATACTCGTGCTGCCTCTATCCCACCGGGCGCGAGACGCTGGACCAGGCGGAGGAGGCGGCGCTGGCCGAGACCTGCGCCCATGCCGAACTGATGGACGGGCAGACGATCCTGGAGATGGGCTGCGGCTGGGGCTCGCTCTCGCTGTGGATGGCCGAGACCTATCCCAATTCGAAGATCACGGCGGTGTCCAACAGCCATGGGCAGCGCGGCCATATCGAGGCCCAGGCGGCGCAGCGCGGCTTGACCAACCTGACCGTCATCACGCGCGACATGAACGCCTTCGAGACCGAGCAACGCTTCGACCGCATCGTCTCGGTCGAGATGTTCGAGCATATGGCCAACTGGCGCGCCCTGCTGACCAAGGCGCGGGGGTGGCTGAAGGCCGATGGGCGGATGTTCATCCACGTCTTCACGCACCGCGACGCCCCTTACCGGTTCGACCATACCGACAGCGGCGACTTCATCGCTCAGCATTTCTTCACAGGCGGGGTGATGCCCAGCCATGGTTTGATCCGGCAGTTCCCCGACCTGTTCGCGGTCGAGCAGGAATGGACCTGGAACGGCGGCCACTACGCCAGGACTGCGAACGACTGGCTGGCGAACATGGACCGGAACGCCGATCGGGTCGCGGTGTTGATGCGCGAGACCTATGGCGACGACGCCAAACTGTGGACCCGACGCTGGCGGCGTTTCTACCTGGCGACGGCCGGTCTGTTCGGCAACGACGAGGGCCGCACCTGGCGGGTCAGCCACTATCGCCTGAAACCGGCCGCCTGAAACCCAAATGAGGACACGAGCATGATCAAATATGTCGCTGCATACCTCGGGGCGGGCCTGACGTTCGCCGCCATCGATTTCGTCTGGCTGACGACCATGACCGACCGGCTCTACAAGCCGGTGCTGGGGCCGATCATGGCGGACAAGCCGGACATGAAGGCGGCGGTGGCCTTTTACCTGATCTCCATCGCGGGAACGGTCTTCCTGGCCATCGCTCCGGCCCTGAAGGAAGGGAACTGGACGCGGGCGGCGATCAACGGGGCGGTCCTGGGCTTCGTCGCCTACGCCACCTACGACCTGACCAATCAGGCGACGCTGGCGGTGTGGCAGACCAAGTTGACGATCATCGACCTGATCTGGGGCACGACCCTGACCATGGTCTCGGCGACGGGCGGCTATTTCGCCGCGCGCTGGGCCGAGGGCCGTTTCGGCTGAACAGGGCGTCCGACACCAAGCTTGCGAACATGGTTATGCGTGTCTAAACATCACCCCTGAGTTGAGCGCGGGGGCGGCAGTTGGGAGAAGGCGGTCACCGATTGCTGTCTGCGCGTGGCGTGGCCGACGTCGGCTGGCTGTATGGCGCCCATGTCGCCCGGTATGTTTCGCCCCTGTTGCTCTATCCGGTCCTGACGCGACGGCTGGGGCTGGACGGGTTCGGGATCTATGCGGCGGGGATCGCGCTGGCTTTGATCGTCGCGGTGGTCGTCGACTACGGGCTTTCGATATCGGGTCCACGCGACATCGCCGGGACGGTCGAGGGGCGGGGCGCCATCGTTGGTCAGGCGCTGGCGATGCGCAGCGTGCTCGCGGCCCCGGCCGTCGTGGTCGGCGTCGGTCTGGCGATGATCAATCCCGTTCTGGATGGCGCGGGCTTCGTCGCAGCGATGGCGATCCTGCTGGGCGTAGGCCAGGGCGCCAGTCTGTTGTGGTTCTTTCAGGGAATTCGCGATCCGGCCCCGGCGGCGATGCTGGAGGTCGGGTTCGCCTTGGCGGCGACGGTCGCAGTGCTGGCATGGCCATCCTTGTCCGTCGGCGGGGTGATGGCGGTTCAGGCGGCGGGCGTCTGGGCCGGGCTGGCAGCAGGCGCCGTGTTGCTGTTCCGGCGTCATGGGGTAACGGCGCCGGGGCGCGGGTTCGTGCGTCGGGCGCTGGTCGAGGGCGCGCCTCTGTTCGCCAGCCGGGCGGCAGTCGTCGCCTATACGGGAGCGGGGGTTCTGATGGTCGCGGCCCTGACCGGGCCTGTGCAGGCGGCGCTTTACGGCGTGGCGGACCGGCTGGTTTCGGCGTCGGGATCGTTGATGCGCCCGCTGGCTGGACTGATCGCGCCCCGGATCGCCGGTCTGCTGTTGGAGGATGCGGGGGCGGCCTTTCGCACGGCGCGCTGGGTGTTGGGGCTGTCGGCAGCGGGGTTCATTGTCTTGGCGGCGGGTCTGACACTGGCGGCGCCGGTGCTGTTGCGGCTGCTGTTCGGCGAGGGGTTCGCGCCGGCGGTCGAGGTGATGAGGTTGTTGGCCTGGGTTCTGCCGTTGGTGGCGATCAGCCAGGTGCTGGGGCTTCAGCTGATGACGCCGCTGCGCATGGATCGATGGTTCTCCCTGATCGTCGGGGTGGGATGCGTTGCGACTCTGGTGCCGGCGGTTCTGCTGGCGCCCATGTATGGCGCCACAGGTATGGCGTGGGCGCGGATCGTCGGCGAGACGGCGGTGGTGGTCGCCTGCCTGATCTGCCTGAAGGCGCATTGGGGCGCGCTGTTTCAGACCCGCAGGAGGCGTAATGTCCCGGCGGTATGACTGGCTGATCGTCGGGGCGGGCTTCACCGGCGCGGTGGTCGCCGAGCGGCTGGCGCGCGGGCTGGACCAGACCGTGCTGCTGATCGACCGGCGCGATCATGTCGGCGGCAATGCGCACGACCGACGCGACGAGGGCGGGCGGCTGATCCACCCCTATGGACCGCATGTGTTTCACACCAACAGCGCGCGGATCTTCGACTATCTGAGCCAGTTCACGGTGTGGCGCCCCTATTTCCATCGGGTCCGGGGGCATGTGGACGGACGGCTGGTTCCCGTGCCGTTCAATCTGGATTCGATGCGGCTGCTGTTTCCCGAACGGATGGCGGAACGGCTGTCGGACACCTTGGTCCAGCGGTTCGGGTTTGGCGCGCGGCCCAGCATCCATGACCTGAGACAGGCGGCGGACGATGCGGACCTTACGTTCCTGTCGGACTATGTGTTCGACAAGCTGTTCGCCAACTACACCGCCAAACAGTGGGGCGTGGCCGCCGATGCCTTGGACGCGTCGGTCCTGGCGCGCGTGCCGATCGCGATCAGTCGGGACGACCGATATTTCACCGACCGTTATCAGGCCATGCCGCGCGACGGTTACGGGGCCTTGTTCGAGCGGCTGCTGGATCATCCCAACATCCATGTGTCGCTGAACACGGACATGGATCAGGTCGAGGCGCAGACGTGGGACCGCATGGTCTATAGCGGCGCGCTGGACGACTATTTCGGGCGGTCGGCGGGGGCTTTGCCGTATCGCAGCGTGCGGTTTGAGCATCAGGTCGTGGAGGTCGAGGAAGGCCTGCCGGTCGGGACCGTCAACTATCCCAACGAATTCGACTTCACGCGGATCACCGATTTTCGCCATTTGACCGGCGAGCGGGGCGCGACGACGGCGACCGTGACCGAATATCCGGTCGCGCATGAGGTCGGGGTGAACCAACCCTATTATCCGGTCCTGTCAGAGGCCTCTCGCGGGTTGGCGGCGCAGTATCGGGCGATGGCGGCGACGCTGGCGGGCAAGGTCTGGTTCGCAGGACGGCTGGCGGATTTTCAGTATTACAATATGGACCAGGCGGTGGGGCGGGCGCTGAGCCTGGTCGAGAAGTCGCTGGCGCCGGCCATCGCCAGGATGGCGGCGTGACGGGTTCGGTCTGGGCCGTCGTGGTGACGTGGAACCGGCGTGAACTGCTGGAACGCTGTCTGGCGCATCTGATCGCCCAGACGCGTCAATGCGACGGCGTGGTGGTGGTCGACAACGCCAGCGACGACGGCACGGCCGAGATGCTGGCCGACGCCTGGGCTGGAAAGGCGCTGGTGGTGCGGATGCCGGTCAACACCGGCGGGGCGGGCGGGTTCAATGCCGGAATCCGTGCGGCGGTCGAGGCCGGGGCGGACCGGGTCTGGCTGATGGACGACGACGTGCTGGCCGCGCCCGATGCGCTGGAGGCACTGTTACGCGCGGAGACGATGCTGGAAGGCGAGGGCGTGACGCCGGCCTTTCTGTGTTCCAGCGTGCGCTCGCCGCAGGGGCATCTGACCAATACGCCGGAGATCGACCGACGGCGGAATGTGCTTTGCTATCCCGAATGGGGTGAGCGGCTTGAGCAGGGTTTGATCCCGGTGCGGCAGGCGACCTTCGTGTCGATGATGGTCGGCCGGGTGGCGGTGATGCGGCACGGCCTGCCGCTGGCGCCCATGTTCATCTGGGGCGACGATACCGAATATACGCTGCGGCTGTCGCGCGACGGGCCGGGTTATCTGGTCGCCGCCAGCCGCGTGGTGCACGTGCGCGCGGCGCCGGGGCATCTGACCATCGAGACCGAGGCCGATCCGGGGCGCGAGCGGCTGCATCGCTATCTGACCCGAAACGTCATCCTGGCCAAGCGGCGGCATGAGGGCCGGGCGTCGGCTCTTCGCTATGTCGCGTCGCGTTTGCGGATCGCCGGACGGCTGGCGTTGCAGGGGCGGTGGCGCAAGGCCGGGGTGCTGATGGCGGGGGTCGTGGACGGGGCGCGGTTCGATCCGAAGGTCGAGCATTGCACGCCGTCGTGAGCGGCCGACGAGGGGCGACGCTAAGGTGGTCCCAGGTGGGCGCGGCTTATCGGCAGGCGGTGCTGGTCCTGCTGGGACTGGGCGTGACGCTGCCGATCTTTCTGGCGCCGGGTCATGTCAGCGGGTCGCGGTTGGGGGATTTGGCGCTGGCCGTCGCCCTGCCATTGGCGGTGATGGAATGGCGGCGGATGACGCCGGCTCTGAAGGCGGCCGGTCCGGTCGCGGCCGCGTTTCTGACGGTCACGCTGTTGCTGCAAGCGTCGCAGGTCGGCGAGCGGCTGAACGCCGGGGACGGGGCGTTCTGGTTTCGGTGGATCGTCGCGGCCCTGGTGGCACCGGCGGCGGCGAGTTTGATCGTGAGGGAAGAGCGACGGCGGCGGCTGTTCTTCGCCGCGATCCTGATCGGCGCGGCCTGTCATCTGGCGACCTATGGTTTGGCGCTGCTGGTCGGCTTGGAGCGGTTGCAGGATGTGGGGCTGGCCTCGCCGCGCGCATTGCTGACCACGACCGTCGCCCAGACCCGGCTCACGACCCTGGCCGAGCATCCGAACGCGGCGATGGCGATGATCGGACTGGCGGTTCCGGCCGGGGTGATCCTGGCGGGGCGGCGGTGGGCAGTGCGGCCGACGACGTGGGGCGGGGCCGGGCTGGCTGTCCTGGGTTTCGTCAGCACCCTGTCGCGCGGCGGGATGGCGGCGGCGGTTCTGGCGGGGCTGGCTCGCATCGTCGTGGGATGGCGGCGGCGCGAGGGGTTCAGACCATTGGGGATGGTGCTGGCGGTCTGCGTACTGGCGGCCGGATTGCTGGCGCTACAGACCGGGGGTTTCGATATCGATGGCGGGCGGTTTGCAGGGCGGTTCGACCGGGCGACGCTTGAGGACAATCTGGCGGGGCGGATGCTGACCTGGCGGCGGACTGTCGATCTGGTCGTCGAACGGCCGATGGGCGCGGGCTGGTCGTCGGCGGACGAGATGGGGGCGTTTCGGGCGCTGTCGGTCAGCCACAACGGCTATCTGTTCATGGCGCGGACCGTGGGGGTGATCGCGGCCCTGGTCATGCTGGGGCTGCATCTGTGGTCGGCGGCGCGGTTGGATACGCTGACGCCGCTGTCGGTCTATCTGGTGACGACCTTGTTCAGCGAGGACCTGACGCAGGGGGCCGGGTTCGTCTTCCTGTCGTGCCTGGTGGCGGCGCTGGTAGGGCGAAGGCCGGTGGCGCCGTGAGGGTGCTGATCGTCAACACCCTGTATCCGCCGCATCAGGTCGGAGGCGCGGAACGCAGCGTGGCGCAGTTGGCGCAGGGGCTGGTGCGGGCGGGGACCGATGTGTCGGTGCTGACGCTTCAGTCGGGACGGGAGACTGTCGAGGCGGTGGTCGGGGGCGTTTCGGTGCGTCGCCTGCCGTTGAACAACCTCTATTGGCCCTATGACGGAGAGCGCAGGTCGGCGGTTCGGCGCGCCGTGTGGCATGGGCTTGAGGCCGCCAATCCGTGGATGGATGAGGCGGTCGATCAGGTGGTGGAGCGGGTGCGGCCCGACCTGATCCATCTGCATCTGACGACGGGGTTTTCGCTGTCGGTCTATCGGGCGGCGGCGCGGCGGGACCTGCCGGTGGTGCAGACGCTGAGGGACTGGTCGATGATGTGCGCGCGGGCGTCGATGTTCCGGCGCGAACGGCGATGCGAGACGCGGTGTGGATCATGCGCGGTGCTGACGGCGGGCAAGCGGGCTCGTGCGCAGGCGGTGGATCATGTGATCGCATTGAGCCGGCCGGTGCTGGAGGCGCATAGGGCCGCCGGATATTTTCGGGACGCGGCGGCGTCGGTGATCGGCAATGCGGCGGCGGAGGCGGGGGTTTCGGCTCGGCCGTCGCTGGCGGACGATCCGGTCGTGAAGTTCGGCTTCATGGGGCGGGTCGAGCCGGAAAAGGGGATCGAAGTCCTGTTGCGCGCGGCGACGGGGCTGGAGGGCGACTGGCGGCTGAGGATCGCGGGGCGGGGCGAGGCCGCCTATGTTCAGCGGTTGAGGCGGGCCTATTCCGATCCGCGCATCGTCTGGCTGGGGCAGGTGGAGGCGGCGGATTTCTGGCCTGCCGTCGATGTGCTGGTCGCGCCGTCCGTCTGGGCCGAACCGTTCGGGCGGGTCGTGGTCGAGGTGGTGCAGCAGGGACGGGGCGTGATTGCGTCACGCATCGGTGGTTTGCCTAATGCGGCGAGCGGGGCGGGAGCGGCGATCCTGATCGAGCCGGGCGACGAGGGTGCGCTGGCGCGGGCCATGGGCGAGGTGCTGGCGGGGCCGGAGCGTTGGCGGTTCGCCGGGGCCGGTTCGCCGATGTGGACCGAGGCCTCCATCGTCGAGGCCCACAGGGCGATCTATCGCCAGGTGCTGGTCAGAAGGTCGTCCAGGATTTCGGCCGAGCGGGACCAGGAATAGAGCGCGGCGCGGCGCAGGCCGGCGTCGCGGCGGGCGGGGTCTGTCGCGGTCAGCAGGCGGGTCATGTGACCGGCCAGGGTCGCGTCGTCGTGGGGGGCGAAATAGAGGGCGGCGTCGGCGCAGACTTCCCGCGTCGCGGCGATGTCCGAGGCGATTACGGGGCAGCCGTGGACGAAGGCTTCCAGCGGAGGGATGCCGAAACCTTCGTAGAGGCTGGGGAATATGAGGCCGTGGGCGCCGTCGAGCAGGGCTGCGATCTCGGCGTCGGAACGTCGGCCGGCGAAGATGAGACGCGGGTCGGCCTGGATGGCGGGTTGATCGAAGATTGCGGACGGGCGCGCGCCGATCAGGACCAGGCGAACGGTCGGGTCTGAGAGGCGGGCGAGGGCGCGGAGTGCGACGGAGAGGTTCTTGTTCGGCGTCAGATTGCCGAGGGCCACGAAATAGGGGCGGTCCGTCAGGTCGAGGCTGTCGATGACGGCGGGATCCGGCGTGACGTCGTGAAGATGGTGGGCGCTGTTCGGGGCCACGGTGATGTTGGGGGGCGACAGGTTCAGCGCCGCCGCCAGTTCTCGGCGGGAGAAGTCGGACACGGTCGCCAGTCGAGCCTGCCGCGCCAGCCGTCGGCCGAGGATGCGGTGGAAGGCGGCGTAGCCTCGACGGAAATGTTCGGGATGGCGGAAGACGGCGGCGTCATGGACCACGACGACCTGCCGGGGATGCAGAACGGGCCCTGAGCCGCCCAGCGACAGGAGCCGGCCGTGGCGCGACGCCCAGGCCAGGGCGGTCTGTTCCCACAGATGACCGCGTCCGCCCGGCACGGCCTGGACGGGGAGGGTCGTGAGCTGAAGGTTTTCGGCGCAGACGGGCGTGAGCAGGACGTAGCGGTCGGCGGCGTCGGGACGTCTGTCCAGGGCGCGGACGATCTCGCGGGCATAGCGTTGCACCCCGCTCAGGGGCTGGGTCAGGAAGCGCCCGTTGATGAAGTGGGGCTCAGTCACCCAGGCGCCGCAGGGCGAAGGCGTCGCGGTAGATCTGGATCGTCTGTTCGGCCATGCGCGACGCACACAGGGCGGTCCTTGCGACGGGCAGGGGGACGACGCGGCTTTGCAGTGCGGCGAGCATCGACTGGGCCAGAAGGTCCGGCGCGGCGTCCTGGGGCAGGCGGTCGATGCGGGCGCCGGCCTGGATCAGGCAGGCGACGCCGCCGACATCGGTGGTCACGATCGGCAGGCCCAGGGCGGCGGCCTCGATCATGGCGTAGGCGCCGGCTTCATAGCGGCTGGTCATGGCGAACAGGTCGAAACCCGCCATCAGGGATCGGGCGTCGCGTCCGCCCATCAGCCGCACGGCCTTGCCGCCCGCAGCCTCGACCGCCGGGGCCAGGTCGCCGTCGCCGATCAGGACGCCGACAACGCGCGGGTCGGCGGCGTTGGCCAGACGCACGGCCTGGGCGAAGCGGACGGGATCCTTCTGCGCGCAAAGCCGACCGACGAAGCCGACCGCGAGGGCGTCGTCGGGAAGGTTCAGCGCGCGTCTGGCCGCCTGGCGATCTGTGGACGGCAGGGCGGCGAGGCCATTGGGGACGACGTGGAGGCGATGTGAAGGCAGGCCCAAGCGGCGCGCGACGGCGGCTTCCTCGTCGGAGACCGCGATGACGGCGTCGCCGCCTACCTGGTTCAGTAGAAACTCAGCGATGCCTGCCGCCGTCTTCGACAGGCCGGGCGGCCCCATCATCGGCAGGGCGTGGGGGGTGTAGATGCGGGCGGCGCCGGGGGCGTGGGCCAGGCGAACCAGGGCGCCGGCCTTGGCGCTATGGCCGTGCACGATCTCGAACGGGCCGAGACGCGCGATCAGGCGGTTGAGCGCATGAAGACAGGCGATGTCCCACGGACCGACGCCTCGCCGCATCGGCAGGCGTTCGAGGGCGTTCAGGGGAAGGGCGGCGACCTCGGTCTGAAACCAGGCGTCGGCTCGTCGCGGCGAATAGATCAGGGAAACCTGATGGCCGCTCTGGATCAGGGCGCGGGCCAGATCGACCACATGACGCCCCGAGCCGCCGCCGGACGGCTCAATGACCAGAAGTATGCGCAAGGATGCCGTCCCCCGACGATGGCTCAGTCCCGCAACTGAAAGTCATCGTCGAGAAACGTCAAGATTGCAGTCTTAGTTGACCGTCGCCTTGACGATCTTGCCGGGGGCGCGCGGCGGCTCGCCCTTGGGCAGGGCGTCGACGTGTTCCATGCCGGATTCGACTTCACCCCAGACCGTGTACTGGCGGTCCAGGAAGGTGGCGTCATCCAGGCAGATGAAGAACTGCGAGTTGGCGCTGTTGGGATCGGACGTCCGGGCCATCGAGCAGACGCCGCGCTTGTGCGGCTCGGCCGAGAACTCGGCCTTTAGATTCGGCTTCTTGGAGCCCGAGGTGCCGGTGCCGGTCGGATCGCCGCCCTGGGCCATGAAGCCCGGGATCACGCGGTGGAAGACGACGCCGTCGTAGAAGCCTTCCGAGGCCAGTTCGGTGATGCGTTCGACGTGGCCTGGAGCCAGGTCCGAGCGCAGTTTGATAACCACGTCGCGGGCTTCGCCGTCGCCGGTGTCCAGGGTGAAGGTCAGGGTTTCGGCCATTTCGGTCGTCCTATTGGGGGTTGATTTGAGGCGGGACATAGCCCGCAACGCCGGTCGGGGCTATGTGGGAACGATGAGTGAAGACGAAAAGCCCCAAGAACGCCGCCGCATGGTCAAACCGCCTACGGGCGGGACCGCCGCCGGGCGCGGCATGGGCACCAAGATGAAGACGGCCGACACCAAGTCCATGTCGAGCCAGCAATGGATCAAACGGCAACTTGCCGACAAATGGTCGGAGAAGGCGCGGGCCGAGGGCTGGCGGTCGCGCGCGGCCTTCAAGCTGATCGAGATCGACGACAAGTTCCGCCTGATCAAGCGCGGCTCGAAGGTCATCGACCTGGGCGCGGCGCCGGGCGGTTGGATCCAAGTGGCGGTCAATCGCGGGGCGGGCGCGGTGGCGGGCGTGGACCTGCTGATGATCGAGCCGATCCCCGGTTCGACCCTGTTGCAGGCCGACTTCACCCATCCGGGCGTGGACCAGCAGCTGATCGACGCCATCGGCGGGGCGCCGGACCTGGTGCTGTCGGACATGGCGCACAATACGGTCGGGCATCGTCAGACCGACCACCTGAAGATCATCGCCCTGATCGAGATCGCCGCCGACTTCGCCATCCGCACCCTGAAACCGGGCGGGAATTTCGTGTCAAAGAACTTCCAGGGCGGCGACGCCGGCGGGGTTCTGGCGCGGCTGCGCGAGGAGTTCGAGACGGTGAAATACGTCAAGCCGGAGTCGAGCCGAAAGAACAGCGCCGAGGTCTTCCTGGTGGCGCTGAACAAGCGCTGAGGCGTCAGGCGGTCGCCGTGCTCTCGCGCGCCCGGCGGTCCTCGATCCGGGCCCAGATGCGGTCGTGCAGGGTGAAGAAGACGGTCTGAACCAGCGGTTCGATCATGCCGATGGCGAGGGCCGTGCGGATGTCGTTGGTCAGGGCGTAGGCGACCGTGACGGCGACGGCGAAGTGCATGACGCCATAGGTCACGGTCTTTAGCGCGACCTGTTTGAGGGAGCGGGGCAGGGCGTGGCTGTGGCCGCGATGACCGTGGGCGTCGTGAGAGCGCTGCTGCTCCTCGGGCGACATGATGTCGAGGCGGGCGGTGAAGGCCTCGGTCGCTTCTTCGATATTGGACGCCATGCGTCGGCGCTCGACCTTGTGCCAGACGCGATCATGGACGGTGTAGGCGATGGTCTGGAAGATCGGCTCGACCATGCCGACCGCCAGGGCGATGCGCCAGTCGCGGGTAATGGCGAAGGCCACCAGGATGGCCACGACAAGGTGCATGACGCCGTAGCTGGCGATCTTCAGAGCCAGTTTGCGCGCGGTGCTGAGGATGACGCCGACCATGCAGGGAGAATGGTAATCGGCCCCGCCGGTTGCAAAGCAATAAAATCTATTGGGTCCATAAGCCGCAAGACCCTTGCCGTGGCCCCCCGCCGCCCGTTATACGCGGCCCGCAAAACGGAGACTCCATATGGAGATACGCGAAGGACTGACCTTCGACGATGTTTTGCTCGAACCCGGCGCGTCCGAGTTCATGCCGGCGATGGTCGATGTCTCGACCCAGCTGACGCGCGACATCAGACTGAACATCCCGCTGCTGTCCTCGGCCATGGACACGGTGACGGAAAGCCGCCTGGCCATCGCCATGGCCCAGTCCGGCGGCCTGGGCGTTCTGCACCGGAACATGACCATCGAGGAGCAGGCCGATCAGGTCCGCGCCGTGAAGCGTTATGAAAGCGGCATGGTGGTCAATCCCGTGACCGTCGGCCCGCAGACGACCCTGGGCGAGGTTCGCCAGATCGTCTCCGCCAAGAAGATCACCGGCTTCCCCGTCGTCGATCCGGCGACCGGGAAGCTGGTCGGCATGCTGACCCACCGCGACATGCGGTTCGAGAGCGACCTGAACCTGACGGCCGCATCGCTGATGACCACGGGCGACCTGATCACGGTGCGCGAGAGCGCCGGGCGTGAAGAGGCGCGTCAACTGCTGAAGACCCGCAAGATCGAGCGCGTCGTCGTGGTGGACGAAGATTATCGGGCCGTCGGCCTGATCACCATGAAGGACATCGAGAAGGCCCAGGCCTTCCCCCATGCGGCCAAGGACGACCAGGGTCGTCTGCTGGTCGGCGCGGCCTCTACGGTCGGCGACGCTGGCTACGAGCGAGCCATGGCCCTGGCCGAGGCGGGTTGCGACGTGGTGGTGATCGACACCGCCCACGGTCACTCGGCCTCGGTCGCCCAGGTGGTCGAGCGGATCAAGCGCGAGAACAACCGGCTGCAGATCATCGCCGGCAACGTCGCCACCTATGATGCGACGCGCGCCCTGATCGACGCGGGCGCGGATGCGGTGAAGGTCGGCATCGGTCCGGGCTCCATCTGCACCACCCGGATCGTGGCGGGCGTGGGCGTGCCGCAGCTGACGGCGGTGATGGACTCGGCGCGGGCCGCCAAAGGCACGGGCGCCTCGGTCATCGCCGATGGCGGGATCAAATATTCAGGCGACCTGGCCAAGGCCATCGCGGCCGGGGCCAACGTGGCCATGATGGGCTCGATGTTCGCCGGCACCGACGAAAGCCCCGGCGAGGTCTTCCTGTACCAGGGGCGCAGCTACAAGTCGTATCGCGGCATGGGTTCGGTCGGCGCCATGGCGCGCGGCTCGGCGGATCGGTATTTCCAGAAGGAAGTCTCGTCCGAAAAGCTGGTGCCCGAGGGCATCGAAGGGCAGACGCCGTACAAGGGGCCGATCAGCCCCGTCCTGCACCAGATGGTCGGGGGGCTTCGCGCCTCCATGGGCTATGTGGGCGCCGGCACCATCGCGGACTTCCAAGAGCGCGCCCGCTTCGTGCGCATCACCGGCGCGGGCCTGCGGGAGAGCCACGTCCACGACGTGATGATCACGCGCGAGGCTCCGAACTACAGACAGGGATAAGGCCATGACGACCGAACTGACCTATCTGGGCCTGACGCTGATCCTGGCGCTGGTGCAGATCTTCCTGCCGGCCGGGGCACGGACGGTCGAGTTCGGCTCGAAGTGGAATGCGGGTCCGCGCGACGATACGCCGGCAGCGAAGAAGCCGCTGACCGGCCGTCTCGAACGGGCTGAGGCCAACCTGTTCGAGACCCTGCCGCTGTTCATCGGCGCGGTGCTGATCGCCCATGTGATCGGCGCGGCCGGTCCCCTGACCCTGTGGGGGACGGCGCTCTATTTCTGGGCGCGCGTTGTCTATGTGCCCCTTTACGCCTTCGGCGTTCCCTATGTCCGGTCGCTGGTCTGGGTGGTCTCGCTTGCGGGACTGGTCATGGTCCTGGCGTCCCTGTTTTTCCTGAAAGCCTGAATTGACCCCAGCCGCCCGTCTTGCCGCCGCCGCCTCCATCCTGGACTCCATGGCCCAGGGCCGCCAACCGGCCGAAACCGTCCTGAAGGCCTGGGGGGCCGCCAACCGCTATGCCGGGTCCAAGGATCGGCGGGCCATCGCCGATCATGTTTACAAGGTGCTGCGCGCGCGCGGCCGACTGTCGTGGATCATGGGCGGGCGCGAAGACGGCCGGGCCCTGGTTATCGGATCGCTGCACGCCATCGACGGCCTGTCGGTGGAAGAGATCGAGGCTCTGCACTCGGGCGACGGCTATGGCCCGCGCCCGCTGTCGAAACAGGAACGCTCCCGCATTACCATAGGTCAGGGGGAGGTTCCGGGCTGGGTCGCGGCGGGTCTGCCGGAGTTCGCGGTCGAGGATTTCAAGGCCACCTTCGGCGACCGCTGGGCCGAAGAAGCCCACGCCTTGATGACGCCGCGCGCGCCCATCGACCTGCGGGTCAATGATGCGGCCGCTACGGTGGAAGAGGTCGAAGCCGAACTGCGGGCCGCCGGGCTTGAGGTGTCGCGCACCCCCTGGTCTATGCTGGGCCTGCGGGTGCCGTCGGAACCGCCGCCCAACATCCAGGCGCTAGACGGCTTCAAGGCCGGCAAGTTCGAGATCCAGGACGAGGGCAGCCAGGTCGTCTGCTGGCTGGCCGGGGCGACCCCCGGCACGACGGTTGTGGACTATTGCGCCGGCGGCGGCGGCAAGACCCTGGGTCTGGCGCAAGCCATGACGGGGCAGGGCAAGCTGGTCGCGTCCGATGTGGTCAACAAGCGGCTGGAGAACATCCGGCCCCGCCTGCAACGTGCGGGCGTCGAGGCCGAGCTGGTCCTGATCGGCCAGAACGGCGGCGGGCTGGAGGCGGTCAACGGCCAGGCCGATCTGGTCTTCGTGGACGCGCCTTGTTCGGGTTCGGGCACCTGGCGCCGCCGGCCCGAGGACGCCTGGCGTCTGACGACCGAAGAGGTCGAGAAGCTGCACGCGCTGCAGGTGCGCATCCTGAGCCAGGCGACCAAGCTGGTGAAGCCGGGCGGCCGTCTGGTCTATGTCACCTGTTCGCTGCTGGCGCGCGAGAACGAGGCCAGCGTCGACGCCTTCGAGGCGGCAAACCCTGAGTTCCGCCCGGTCCCGGTCGCCGATCTCCTGTCCGCGCCGCAACTGAGCGACGCCGCTCGGACGAAGCTCGCCGAACTGGCTTCGGGCGCGCGTCTGCGCCTGTCGCCGGCCACGGCGGACACCGACGGCTTCTTCGCCGCCGTGTACGAGCGCACGGCATGATCCTGTCGCTGGTCCTTGCGCTGACCGCCGGCCCCATGGCGGTTCAGGATCGCTCGGACGCCTATTTCAGCTGTCAGTCGCAGTCCAAGGGCGCGGATTTGCAGGCCTGTCTCGACAACGCCCTGGCGAACGAGGATCGCTTCTTGAACGCCGCCTATCGTGCGGCGCGTCAGGGCTTGGACCGGGCCGAAGTGCTGCAACTGCGTGATCGCCAACGCGCCTGGATCCGGGCGCGCGACGCGGCTGGCGACAGCCGCGCGGCGGATCAGTCGGACCCGGCCTTGGCGAGGGCCGCCCGGACCGACTGCCTGCTGACCTGGACGGCTGAGCGCAACCTCTGGCTTGAGAACACCTATCTGACGGGGTCGCGCAAGTGAGCCACGGCCTGCACCGGTTCGGACCCGTGTCCGTCCTGTGCGTCATGGCTGCGCCCGCCGAATATGGCCTGCATCTCCAAGCCCGCATCCAGCCCCTGATGACCGGCGTCGGTCCGGTAGAAGCGGCCATCGTCCTGACCGCCGCGCTGGCGCGCCTGGAGGCGGCGGGCGACCTGCCGGACCTGATCGTGTCGCTGGGGTCGTGCGGCTCGCGGGTGCTGGAGCACGCCGCCGTCTATCAGGCCTCCTCGGTCGCCTATCGCGACATGGACGCCAGCGCCCTGGGCTTCCCCAAGGGGATGACGCCGCTGCTGGACCAGCCTGCGGTCCTGGCCCTGCCGTGTCCAATCCCCGGCGTCCCGACCGCGACCTTGTCGACCGGGGCCAATGTCGTCTCCGGCGCCGCCTATGACGCCATCGAGGCCGAGATGGTGGACATGGAGACCTGGGCCCTGGTCCGGTCGGCCCAGACCTTCGGTGTGCCTCTGATCGCCCTGCGCGGCGTGTCGGACGGCCGTGCCGAGTTGAAGGCGCTGGAGGACTGGACCTCGACCCTGCACCATGTGGACGAAAACCTGGCCGCCGCTCTAGATCGTCTGATCGCCGTGCTGGAGGCCGACGGCCTCGCCGCCCTTGAAATCCCGGCCGCACAAGGCCAAGACCCCGCGCAACTCTCCCCGGATTCGATCACGCCATGACCACGCCGCACGACCACCAAAAGGTCCTCATCGTCGACTTCGGCAGCCAGGTGACGCAGCTGATCGCGCGCCGCCTGCGCGAGGCCAGCGTTTATTGCGAGATCCATCCGTTCCAGAAGGCCGAGGCGGCTCTGGCTTCGATGAACCCGGCGGCCATCATCCTGTCGGGCGGTCCCGAGAGCGTCCACGAAGAGGGCAGCCCCCGCGCGCCCCAGGCCGTGTTCGAGGCCGGCGTGCCGGTGCTGGGCATCTGCTACGGCGAGATGACCATGTGCGAGCAACTGGGCGGCAAGGTCGAGGGCGGCCACACCCGCGAGTTCGGCCGCGCCGAGATCACCGTCGAGAAGGCCTCGCCCCTGCTGGCCGGCTTGGCTCCGGTCGGCGAGGAGGAGACGGTCTGGATGAGCCACGGCGACAAGATCGTCGCCATCCCCGAGGGCTTCGACGTCGTCGCCTCCTCGGCCGGCTCGCCCTATGCGGTGATCGCCGACGAGACCCGCCGCTTCTATGGCGTCCAGTTCCACCCCGAGGTGATGCACACCCCGCGCGGCCACCAGATGTTGAAGAACTTCACCCACGGCATCGCCGGGCTGAAGGGCGACTGGACCATGGCCGCCTATCGCGACGAGAAGATCGCCCAGATCCGCGAACAGGTCGGTTCGGCCAAGGTGATCTGCGGCCTTTCCGGCGGCGTCGACAGTTCGGTCGCAGCCGTGCTGATCCACGAGGCCATCGGCGATCAGCTGACCTGCGTCTTCGTGGACACCGGCCTGCTGCGCAAGGACGAGGCGACCCAGGTCACGACTCTGTTCCGCGAGCACTACAACATTCCGCTGGTGCATGTTGATGCGTCGAAGGAATTCCTGGGCGAGCTGGCGGGCCAGTCGGATCCGGAGACCAAGCGCAAGATCATCGGCCGCGTCTTCATCGAGATCTTCGATCGAGAGGCCAGCAAGATCGAGGGCGCCGAATTCCTGGCCCAGGGCACCCTCTATCCCGACGTGATCGAGAGCGTGTCGTCGTCCAGCGGCAAGGCTCACGTCATCAAGAGTCACCACAATGTCGGCGGCCTGCCCGACTATATGAAGCTGAAACTGGTCGAACCTTTACGCGAACTGTTCAAGGACGAGGTCCGGGCCCTGGGCCGCGAACTGGGACTTACGAACGTTTTCGTAGGACGTCACCCCTTCCCCGGACCGGGCCTGGCCATCCGCATTCCCGGCGAGATCACGCCGGACGCCGTCGAGACCCTGCAACAGGCCGACGCCATCTATCTGGACGAAATCCGCAAGGCCGGCCTGTACGACGACATCTGGCAGGCCTTCGCCGTGCTTTTGCCGGTCAAGACCGTCGGCGTCATGGGCGACGCCCGCACCTACGAAAAAGTCCTGGCCCTGCGCGCCGTCTCCTCCACCGACGGCATGACCGCCGACTTCTACCAATTCCCCTGGGACGTCCTGGCCAAGACCGCGACGCGCATCATCAACGAGGTCCGGGGCGTGAACCGGGTCGTCTATGACGTGACGTCCAAGCCGCCCGGCACGATCGAGTGGGAATAGTCCCGACCCTTCGGTAGCATTCGGTATCGCTTCCGAAGCCGCCTCTAAAGGGCTGACAACATTGTGAATTCTGTCGAGACCCTTCGGAGCCATTCGGAGGGTCTTTTTTCGTTTTGTCGGACTGCCCGACGGTACGCCGCTGCATTGATCTGGCGGACTCGGGCTCATACCGTCCTGACATCGGGCCAAGCCCTGACGGTATTCATTTCCAGCAAGTCTCTGAAATGGATGATAAAAAGCTGTCTTGGCGCGCCCGAATTCGAGGACCGACAGCCAGAGGCGATTATACCGTGCTAACCGACACCGCACTGAAGAATTTGCGTCCGAAAGCAAGGGCTTACAAGAGTACCGACAGGGACGGTATGTACGTCTATGTCTCGACGGGCGGCGCGATCTCATTCCGCTACGACTATCGGTTCAACGGCCGTCGAGAGACCTTGACGCTCGGGCGTTACGGCAGCGCCGGATTGACGCTGGCCCAAGCCCGTGAGCGGCTGATCGAGGTGAAGAAGGCGATCGCGGACGGGGTGTCGCCCGCGGTTGAAAAGCAGCGCGCCAAACGTCGCCTGAAGGAAGCTCACGATTTCGCACAGGTCGCCCAGGGCTGGATGGACCGCGCGCCGATGGCGGACAGCACCCGCGACATGCGCCGGGCGATTTTCAATCGGGACATCCTGCCGAAGTGGAAGAACCGCCTGCTGAGCGAGATCACACCCGACGATCTGCGGGCCCACTGCAAGGCGATTGTGGATCGCGGGGCGCCCGCCACGGCGATCCATGTCCGGGATATCGTCAAACAGATCTACGGCTGGGCCATCCTCCACGGCGAGAAGATCGACAATCCTGCGGATGACGTGGGTCCGGCTTCGATCGCGACCTTCCGACCGCGCGACCGCTCGCTCACCCCCGCCGAAATCCGGATCATGCTGATGCTTCTGGGTGAGGTGGCGACCCTGCCAACCATCAGGCTCGGCCTGAAGTTCATCCTGCTCAGCATGGTTCGAAAGAGCGAACTTCAGGACGGGGTATGGACCGAGGTGGATTTCGACAATGCGGTCTGGTCGATCCCGGCGGCGCGCATGAAGCGCTCACGCCCTCACAACGTCTACCTCTCCACCCAAATGCTGGACATCCTGGTCGCCCTGAAGACCTGCGCCGGCAACTCGAAATACATCCTGCCGTCGCGCTACGACGCCGATGCGCCGATGTCGCGGGCGACCTTCAACCGCGTCACCAGTGCGATCGCTGAGAAGGCCGGTAAGGGTGATCTCCCGCTCGAACCCTTCACCGTCCACGACTTGCGGCGGACGGCCTCGACCCTGCTGCACGAGATGGGCTTCAACTCGGACTGGATCGAGAAAGGGCTCGCTCACGAAGAGCGATCTTCGCGAGGCGTCTACAACAAGGCGGAGTTCGAGACCCAGCGCCGCCACATGGCGCAGGAATGGTCGAACGCCGTGGACGCCTGGGAAGCGGGCCGCGCCTACACGCCGGTTCTGACCGTGTCAGAGGTCAGCGCACCGCGTTTTGATCCGAAATTTTGAAATGCGTCGGGATGCCAGCAGAAAATGCAGGGACAAGGACATGATCGACGCGCGGGATAAGGCTGCCGCCACCAAGCGCACGGCCGTCCGGCCGGGACTGCGCAAGCGGTCGCCGGACCTGTTGGGACTGTAGGCCATGGCCGGGCCGTATTTTCCGCCGCTGGAAGTCGCGGGGCAGACGCTCGCGTTCGACCATCTCGAGCCCTTCGTGCTGGAGATGGCCACCCAGTCGCGTCCGAACGGCGTGAAGATCGATGTCCGGTTTAGCAACCACTGCTTCAGTGAAACCTTCGACGCCGCCCAGCACGACGAAACTGCGGTCGCGGTCTGGGATGGTCCGAGGCGGCGCGTCTTCTGTCCGATCCGCTATGGGCTGTCGCAGGCGCTCCCGCATATCCTGAAGGGTCTGCCGACGGCGCACGTCTATCAGACCCCGGAGGCGAACTTCCTGCGGATCGGTGTGCGCAACGACGGCGGAGCAGGGGACTACAGGGTTTTCTTCCGGGTCAAGCGCGGCGCCGACGCGGGCGTCGATCTCAAGCTCTTCGTGGAAAGCGCCTACAGCCCGGAGCCGGCGCAGGCGCTCGCTATTGCGCACATGAGCAAGGTTCGCTTCGCCGTTCTGATCGACAAGACGCTGAAGGGCGAAAAGCTGAAGTTCCACCGGAGAAGATAAGGGCGCCCGGAGGCGCCCTTATCAGAAGTCACTCGGTAGCCGCTTCCGGGATCGAAATCCCTATCTCGCTCACGCGTGGACCTCCGAAGAGGCGGGTGAGGCTGTTTCAACCGATCTGGCCTCGGGACGACATATAGCTCGCGGGGGTGAAGAAATCAATTATCGGCCCTGGAAGCCCGTGTCCCGTCCCCCTTGCCTCCGCCATCCCCGGCTGAAGCAGTCGATAATCCGCTCGCCGTTTTCTAAAGCGAGGCGCGGCTTACAGGTGCGGTCGGGAGGCGCCCGGCCCGTCGTGGACGGGGCGTGATCGGCGCAGGCGCACATCCGGAGCCTTGGCCGGCGTGACGGGGGTGCGGCGGCGTTTCTCCAGCCAGGTCTGCACCTCCGACAGATCCCAGACCACGCATCGCGGCGTCAGCCGGAAGCGTCTGGGGAACTCCCCGCGCTGCTCCATCTCCCAGATGGTGCTGTCTGCGAGCGGCACCATCTGGCGCAGTTCCGGTTTCTTGATCGTCCGTGGCAGGGGCGAATGGGTCTGTCCCATGATGCATCTCCTCGTTCGGGTCGATTCGAACCGAAAGATGCCGCAGGGAAAACACGCAGGCCCGCGGTGTTGGTCTTACGGTTCTCAGCACCGTCTGCGCAGACGTCGTCTGATGACGCCCGGTCGCTTAGTCGACGGGTCACCGATCCCAGTCACTCCGCCGCGGTCATCCCGCACCGCAGGATGGGCGCCGCCTTCTTCAGGCTCCTTCCTCGCTGCAACTGGGTATCGTGGCCAGTGACCGATAAGCTCCGGTTCTTAGCGGTCGACTTTGACGACGGAATGCACGGTTCGTCGGGCTTGCAGAGCTAAGGGCTCCGCCCTCGCGCGCGCCAGGGTGAAGCGGCTGCGCCGCCGGACCGGCCGGTCTCCCCGACCTTCCGCGCCGACGATCGTCATCATAGCCGCAATCAGGGTCAGGCTTGTGCAGGTCGGGTGATCCCCCTCCGGCCGGTCCGCCCTGGCCCTTGCTACCCCGGTCTCGCCGACGGGCAGGGTTTCAGGCGCGCAGTTCGCGTGCCTGCAACCCAAGCCCAAAGGAGGCAGACATGACTGCTCAATCCACCGAAACCGTCGCGACTGAAGCGACCGCGCCACAACACGGCGCGGAACTCATCGTGCCGCTTAATCGGCTCAAGGCCGCGCCGAAGAACGCGAGGAAGACGCCGCATGCGCCCGCGACCATCGAGGCCCTCGCGGCCTCCATCAAGGCCAAGGGGGTGTTGCAGCCGCCCGTGATCGAGATCGAGCGGACCGAGGAGGGCGAACCTACGGGAAATTACCTAGTGACGATTGGCGAGGGGCGCCGTCAGGGGCTTCGGCTGCTGGCCAAGCGCAAGGCGATCAAGCGGACCCATCCGGTGCGCGTGATCGTGGACGCCGAGAACGACGCCCACGAGATCAGCCTCGACGAGAACATGACGCGCGAGGCCATGCATCCCGCCGATCAGTTCGAGGCCTTCCAGCGGCTGGCCGTCGAGAAGGGCTACGGCCCCGAGGAGATCGGGGCCCGGTTTGGGGTGTCCGTCCATGTCGTGCGTCAGCGTCTCCGGCTCGGGTCAGCGGCCCCGGAGTTGATGTCGGCCTACCGGGCCGGGACGCTGGCGCTGGACCAACTGACCGCCTTCTGCGTCAGCGAGGATCAGGACCGGCAGCGGCAGGTGCTGGAGCAGGTCGGCCCCCACACCCCGGCCTACGCCATCCGGCGCGCCATGACCGAGGCCAAGGTGAGCGTCGGCGATCGGCGCGTCCGCTTCGTCGGCGTCGAAACCTACGAGGCCGAAGGCGGCGGCATCGTCCGGGATTTGTTCACCGAGGACGGCGGCGGCTGGCTGGAAGACGTGGTCCTGCTGGATCGACTGGTCGGGGAAAAGCTGGCCGGGCTGGCCGATGAGGCGCGCGAGCGGGAGGGCTGGAAATGGGCGGAGCCCGCCCTGGACTATCCGGACGTCTCGGCCTTCGGACGGGTCTATCCGGTGGCTGTCGAACGGTCGGAGGCGGACGCCGCCGAAATCACGGCCCTGTCGGAGGAGTATGACCGGATCGTCTCCGAAGCGGGCGCGGAGGGGCTGTCGCCCGAAGCGGACGCGCGGCTGGAGGAGATCGACAAGGCCTTGCAGGCCTTCGGCCCTGACTTCGACTACGCCGCCGAAGCCAAGACGCGAGCTGGCGTCATGGTGATGCTCGGCCACGACGGATTGGCCCGCTTCGAGCGCGGACTCGTCCGCGCCGAGGACGCGGTGACGCCGACCCCGGAGGAGGCGGACATCGAGGGCAACGGTGGCGACGCAGACGCCGAGCAGGGCGGGAGCGCACCGGAGCCGGAAGAGGTCGGGAGCGCCCTGTCCGACCGGTTGGTCATCGACCTTACGGCCCACAAGACCATGGGCCTGCGCGACGCGGTGCAGGCCGATGTGGGCGTAGCGTTGGCGACCGTGGTTCATGCCTTGGCGCTGCAGGTCTTCTATCCGGGATATGGCCTCTGGACGCCGCTTCAGCTTCGACTGTCCGTCAGCGGTCTGGAGCGGCTGGCGCCGGGCGTGGACGACGGTCCTGCCGGTCGGCGGGTTCGCGACCGGTGCGAGGCGTGGGGCGCGCGACTGCCCGAGCGCGCCGAGGACCTGTGGGGCGTGGTGTTCGGGTTGGCTCCATCGGACCAGTTGGACCTGATGGCCTGCTGCGCTGGGGTCGGCCTCTACGCCGTGCGGGACCCATACGACCGGCGACCCGGCGCCTTGGCGCAGGCCGAGGCGCTGGCGACGGTGGTCGGCCTCGACATGACCGGGACGTGGTCGGCGACGGCGGCCAGCTACTTCACGCGGGTGCCGAAGACGCGGGTGCTGGAGGCGGTGACGGAGGCCGTCAACGTGGAGGAGGCGGGCCGCATCGCCGGGTTCAAGAAGGTTGACATGGCCGAGGCGGCGGAACGGCTGGTGGAGGGCAAGGGGTGGTTGCCCCCGGTCCTGCGGACGGTGTCCGATGCGGCGGAGCCGGAGGACGAAAGCGCGGACGAACCGCGCGATGACGACGCCTATGCGTTCGCGGCGGAATAGCCGTTGTTCAGAGACTGAAAACTTGCCGCGCGCCCTTTGGGGGCGCGCGGCTTTTTCGTGGGCGCCGCCGTGCGGCGGTGAAGACCACCGTTGGCACGGGACAACGCTCGCTCGGGAGGCGGACAGGTTGAAGACGGCGTATTCAGCCTTGCCGTGTGCGCCCGTATCGCGGAGACTCCCGCCATGAAGAAAAGCCTCGATCATCTGCCGCTGCGCAAACAGGCCGAACTCCGTCAGGTGGTCGAGACCGTGCGCGCAGCGTTCGAGGAGGCCATCTCGACCCGCCGCGCCGCGCGGCTCAAGGACGGCAAGATTCTCAAGGTCATCCTCTACGGCAGCTATGCGCGCGGCGACTGGGTTCATGACCCTGTCGGACGCTACTTCTCGGATTTCGACCTGCTGATCGTGGTCGATCATGAAGACCTGACCGACGGCGAATTCTGGCACGAGGCCGAAAACCGGACCATGCCTATCGGGCCTGACATCCGCACTCCAGTCAGCCTAATCGTCCATTCGCTCGACGACGTAAACGAGCAACTGGATCGCGGGCGCTACTTCTTCGCCGACATCATACGCGAGGGCGTGCTGCTCTACGACACGCCGGGCGCCAAGCTGCACAAGCCGGCGGACCTCAAGGCGCGGGTCGCGCTGGAGGAGGCTGAGCGGCACTATGCGAAGTGGATGTCTAGTTCAGCTGAGTTTCAGGCAGGAGCCGGTTTCTACATAGAGCGAGGCAGTTCGAACTTGGCAGCGTTCTCGCTGCATCAAGCGTCAGAACATCTCTATCACTGCATATTGCTGGTCGTGACGCTCTACAGCGGCAAGGCCCACAACCTCGCCTTCCTGCGCAAGAAGGCCGAGGCCATCGACCCCCGCCTCGCCGAGGCTTGGCCCCGCGAGACCAAGTTCGAACGACGCTGTTTCGAACTCCTGCGCGAGGCCTATGTGAAGGCGCGCTACTCCGAGCACTACAAGATCAGCGCCGAGGAACTGGCCTGGCTGACCGAACGGGTTGATGTGCTGCGGGAGCTGACCGTGAGGGTCTGTCAGGAACGCCTTGGCCAGTTGCGCGACGAGGCTGACGGCGCCGATGAGCAGCCATAGCGCGTAGCCGGAATGTCAGGTCAGACTGAGCTGCCCCGCTACAGCGGCGCAGCCACGATCATTCGCTACGCCGTTTACGTGCATCGCGGGATCATCCCCGCCGAGGATTTGCACGAAACCTTCGACGGCGGGTCGGTCCTCGTCACCTCGTCTCCGGAGCGCGCGATCGCGGAGGGGCTGCCGCCTGCGGCGCATCGGCCGCCCATCGGCTCGATTCTCGGCGGTCCGCCGCCGCCGGCCTGGAGCGCCGACGGCGCGGTTGAACGACTGAGGGCGCGGCTTCGCTCGGGCGCCGCCGTCTGTATCCGTCTGCAGCGTGCGTGCAGTCATGCCGAAATGACGCTGGGCTGGCGCGACGCGGTCGGCCTGGGTTTTCCGATCGGCGCGACCGAGGCCGAAGTGGCCGATCTGGTTTCCGATGAGACCCGGGTGCTCACGGCACTCTCCCTGAGCATCCCCGCCAACCATTCCCCCGAGTTCAGCCTGTTCGATCGCACCACGCTTGTGCGCATTCCGACGGACGACCGGCCTGTGAGCGTCGTGACACTCACGGCGCCTACAGCCAGCGCCTGGGTCGCGGGGCGCGAAGACACGGTCGATCGCGATCGTTTCCGAACCGTGATCACGGCTGAAGCGCTGTCCGACCTGGGTCTCGTTCATTCCGCTTTCGATCACATGGTGAGTCCGCTGCCTGGCTTCCTGGCCGCGTGGGCGGCCATCGAACGGATCATCAACGGCGCCTTTCAGGCCAGCCTTGCACGGATCGAAGCCGGAGCGCTGGGCATGATCCATCCTCTGATCGCCAAGGTGCTCGAGCGGCGCACGGCGGAAGACTACCGACCCAGCATCACCGACAACTTCCTGCTGACCTGTTTCGGCTGGGGATCAGACGATCTGGAGAGCGATGCGCGGGCCTTCAAACAGGTCAATCGCCTCAGACAGGGCATCTACCATCGCGGCGATCTGGCGGACCTCCACCGCGCGCGTGATGAGGCATCGACCCTGCTGCGACGTCTTCTGACTCTTCAGATGACCACCTCGACCTCGTCTGAGGACTCCTGAAAGGCGTTCGACTGCCCCGCCGACGGCTCGTTCGGGCGACCTGATCGAGGATGGCGCCTGCGCCATGCCGACCACCAAGCGGGAGCGAATATCGCCCCCCCGCCACGGCCG
Source organism: Brevundimonas sp. TWP2-1 (assembly GCF_049897645.1). Lineage (NCBI taxonomy): Bacteria > Pseudomonadati > Pseudomonadota > Alphaproteobacteria > Caulobacterales > Caulobacteraceae > Brevundimonas > Brevundimonas sp. TWP2-1. The sequence goes on along the minus strand of NZ_JAFCWR010000001.1, from coordinate 1,229,955 downwards.
TCGGATCGTGCTTCTGCGGCCCGAGGCGGGTGCGGCCTGGCTCGACCTTCAGCGTCCCGGGTCTGATGCAGGGCCGGCTCTGCCCGCAGGGCGCCTCGACGTCGAGACGGTCTTCTCGAGCACGGCCTGAGCCTGAACGACGGGGGGGCTGAGCGGCCGGTCGTGTGTCGCCAGCGGTTTCGGAGGTGAGGCGGCGGCCAACGTCTCGCATCCTTTTCGCGCCAGCCGGCGCGGCCTCTCGATGAGGCGGATCTGACCGAAGCCCGGTCGGCTGGCGCAACCGCTTTCGCGACTTTCATCCCCGGCCTGACGGCCTTCCTCGCGCAACAAGAAAGTCTCTCATCGCGGTCCTTCGCTTCGCTGCGGGGGCTCGCTTCGCTCTCCCTGCGCGCCGCCCGAACTTCGGTCTGCCGATCGCCATCGAGGCCGCGGCAGGCGTGGCCCGAAGCAAAGGAGAGACTGACATGGCCACCATCGGCACCTTCACCGCCCAAGGCGACGGCTACACCGGTTCGATCAAGACCCTAACCCTCAACGTCAAGGCGGCGGTCCTGCGGCCCAACGAGAAGAGCGACGACAAGGCCCCCGACTTCCGGATCTTCGCCGGCCAGACCGAGTTCGGCGCCGCCTGGAAGAAGACGAGCCAGCAGAACCGCGACTACCTCTCGGTCAAGCTCGACGACCCCAGCTTCCCGGCGCCGATCTACGCCTCCCTGGTGGAGGTCGAGGGCGGACACAGCCTGATCTGGTCCCGCTGACCCAAGAGCCGCGGCGGCGCGGAGATCGCGCCGCCGCTCCTTCTTCCCACAATCCGTTTCGAGGAGGCCATGATGCGCCCCGCCGCTCCCGCACGCCCGGACATCCACGCCCGGATCACCCAACAGATCATTAGTCAGCTTGAAGCCGGGGTTCGGCCCTGGACCCGACCCTGGAGCCATTCAGCCTCCGTCAGCCGTCCGCTGCGCCATGACGGCACGCCCTACAATGGCATCAACGTCGTCCTGCTCTGGGGCGAGGCCGCCGACCGCGGATACACACGGTCGACCTGGATGACCTTCCGCCAGGCGCTGGCCCTCGGCGCCCACGTCCGCAAGGGCGAGCGCGGGGCAACGGTCGTCTACGCCAACCAGATCGTCCGCGATGAGACCGACGATACGGGAGCGGATGTCCAGCAGCGCATCCCCTTCCTGAAGGCGTACACGGTCTTCAACGTCGACCAGATCGAAGGCCTGCCGGATCATTACGACCAGCCCGAGACGATCGAGATCAATCCGGACGAGCGGATCGCCCGCCTCGACGCCTTCTTCGAGCACTGCGGCGCCGAGGTTCGCCACGGCGGAGGCAGCGCCTATTACGCGCCGGGTCCGGACCATGTGCAGATGCCGCCGTTCGAATGCTTCGAGACGGCGGACGCCTACTACAGCACTCTCGGTCACGAGATGACCCACTGGACCCGGCACCCCACCCGCCTCGACCGGGACTTCGGCCGCCAACGCTTCGGTGACGCTGGCTATGCGCGCGAAGAGCTCGTCGCCGAACTGGGCGCGGCCTTCCTCTGCGCGGATCTCGGCTTGGCGCTCGAACCTCGCGATGACCACGCCGCCTACATCGCCAGTTGGCTGCAGGTGCTGAAAGACGACGTGCGGTTTGTGGTCTCGGCCGCTTCCCACGCGCAGAAGGCTGTCGATCACCTCAAGGCGCTGCAGCCTCCGCCCTGAACTCGAGTGCTAAACGTTCGCCGGTCGCGCGGCATCCCCGGCGACCGGCCCAACGCCCACGATGCGCCGGATGAGGGCGCGCATCAGATCGGCGAGCGCGACAAGGGTCTCGTCGTCTTCTTGGCTCGAATACGGAGACACGAGGTTTCCGTGCATGACCGCATGACGGACTTTCTGCCAAGCCTTGACCTGATCTCGCGTGATCGCGGCGTCGGCGACGAGCGCGCGCATCGCGACGGCCGTCGTGACTTCGGCCGTTCTCTGCACGGCGCGGATGGCCGCCTCCTTCAGAGCGTGGTCCCCGGACCAGGCGCGGATGTGGCAGATCAGTTGTGTATTGGCGTCAAGATCGGCGTCCTCCCGCCGGGTTCCGCGAGAGTACAGCATCGAGACCAGGCCCTCGATGCTGCTGGCGAGGGTCATGGCCCAGACCCAACGTGACCCGCGCGACGCCTGGATCACCTCCTCATGGAAGTGGGTGACCGGATTTGCCTCGAAGTTTCGTCCATCTCCCGTCCGCGCCGAGGCGACATGCGTCAGGAGCGCGGCGTACAGGGTCCAGAACCCGGCCTTGTCCCATCCGGCGGTCTCGTCGATCCACAAGGCCGTCCAGTCGGAGTCCCGTGTCCAGGGAGGGGAGGGCCTTACAGCGAGCATCGCGTGACCGTCCGATTGAACACGGGCGACCATGCGTGGAAACACCAATTGGCCGAACAGGATACGCAGAGGTTCGCCCAGCCAGTTCTCTGTGTAGGTCAGCGGGAGCGACTCCGAGGCTGGTGTTGAAATCGTCAGCATGGAAAGGGCGCGATCGAACCTGAAGGTGACGGTCTGGCCCATCACCTCGAGGTCGAATCTCGGTTCTGGCGGCAGGCGGTCACGAGGGGTCGTGACGAAGTGCGCCAGCATTTGCGCGGCGTGATGCCTGGTCGGGATGAGGAAGCGAACTTCTGTCGATCCTGTCGGCGTCAGTTCAGAGCGGCCGCCCCCCATGAAGGACTCTGTTTCGCCCTCGAAGGTCCAGGCGCCGTCGCCGGTGCGGAAGCTTGGGACGGTCCATCCGCCCGCGTACTCGGTTCCCTCGTCGTCCTCGAGCACCAATCGGAACCGCGATAGTCCGTCATAGCGGTCACCCTGCTGGCGCCGCATCTGTTCAAACACATAGGCGGGGTTCTCGGGCTCCCCGATCAGGGTGAACTCGAAGCGGTTGGCGGAGACGACCCGAAGCTCCCCCGAACCGGCGACCAGATCCGGCTCATGGTCACGCGCCATCAACCGCATCTTCGGAAAGGCGTGGACGCTTGAGATCGCGGAGAACCGGGAGAAGTCGTCGAGCGGCGACACGGGTGCGGTGATCCTGGGACAGGTTCGAGGGAGTGATGGAGGTGGCGGTGGAATGCGCGGTTGTCCAGCACCCGCCCGGCTGGGGCGCCGTTCAGGGCGGAGGGCGAGCGGCCGGCTTCGGACGCCGAGGGGAGGGCGGACAGCACCGGAGGCCTACGGGGTGAGGATGGTGACGGTCTAGGGCAGGATAGGCTTTGCGCCGGCATTGTCAGACACATCACCTCGCCCATGGACCGCCTCACCGTACGCCTGCCAACTGATCTGATCCGACGGTTCGACGCCGCGGCGGTCGGGCGAGGCGGTCGGTCGCGCCTCCTGCGTCGTCTCATCGAGGGCGCTGCACAGGCCGCCCTTCCAGAGGTCGCCGCACCGTCCGTGGATCGGCTCGACGCCAAACTGTCTCTCCGCCTGACCTCTGACGACCTAACGCTGCTGGAGCTCGAGGCGGCTCGCACGGGCCTGTCCCGCACCCAATGGACGGTCGCCTTGATCCGACGGCGCCTCCATGAGCGGCCTCAGCTTTCGCCGTCCGAAGCCATCGCCTTCATAGGCATCCAGCGGGAGTTGCGGCGCATCGGCGTCAACGTGAACCAGATCGCCAGGGCGATGAACACCGCCGTCCTCGAGGGCAAGGTGCTCGAGCTGGAGGTCGCTCAACTCGCCGATTTCGCCGTCGAGATCCGCGCTCATCTCGGCGGGGTCCACGACGCCTTCAAGGGCAATCTCCACTATTGGTCGGACCGCTGATGGCGGACTTCGTCCAGGTTCGGGGGTTCGAGGAAGCGGTGCGTCCACCGGTCCGGCAAAGGCGCGCGCGCCTGACCGATCCGCCAGGGCAGATCGCACGATCCCGCCCCGACATGACCCCCCGTGCCCGGCTCGATCGGATCGCCCGACGCGTGCCGGAAGTGATGGTCAAGATCACGGGGCGGACCCGCGACGGCGGTCACCTCCAAAACCATCTGGCCTATATCGGGCGGAACGGAAAGCTTCCGCTTGAGGGGCCGGACGGCGAGCGGCTTCAGTCCCGGGCCGAGGTCGGGAGGCTCGTCGGAGATTGGATGGCGGAGGTAGAGGCGGATCCACGTCGCCGCAGGGATAGCGCGGTCACCCTGTCCATTGTGCTCAGCATGCCGCCGGGCACGGACCCGTTCCGCATGCACGATGCGTCGCGGGTCTTCGCCGGCCAGACGTTCGGCGACAGCCATCCCTATGTCTTCGCCTTCCACACCGATGAGCGACATCCCCATGTCCATCTGACGGTTCGGACCCTTGGCCACGACGGACACAAGCTCAACCCGCGCAAGGCCGATCTCGAACAGTGGCGGCAGGCTTTTGCGGCCGCTTTGCGGGATCGCGGGGTTGAGGCCGAGGCGACGCCGAGGCGAACGCGAGGCGTCGTGCGCAAGGCGGAGCAGGGGGTTCTCCGGAGAATTCGGTCTCGCTTCAGCCAGGGCCAGGGCGAACCGCTCAATGTCGACGTGGCGGCTGTGCGGGACGCGCTCGACAAAGCGAGAAAGACGCCTTGGGTCGAGGCGGGTCGCGCGCGACAGTCGGACGTCCGGCGCTATTTCGCTGCCCAGGCCTTGGCCTTGTCCCGTTCGGACCGAGGCGAGGATCGTGAACTAGGTGCGGCGCTCGCGGCGTTCGTGAAAGATATGCCGTCGGTTCGGACTCGCGGTGAGGCGATTTCCGCGAAGATCGACCTTCGTCGGCAGCATGAGGAGAACGGCAAGCGGCCTCCTGGACGATCGAGACAGCGCTGACGGAGGGGCCGGCGTTCCCGGGTGGTGAACCTAACGCGCATCTTGGCGCCGTTTCGTCCCAACAAAGGAGCATCCGCAAGTGCTCGATTCTTCTTGCGGTGGCGCGCGGCCCATCGAGCGGTGCTGACTCGTTGGAGAAATTCGGGATGTGCGCTTTTCGTAAGTCCGGCTCAGCCGATCAACACTACGTCGGTTCCGAGCGCAGGCTGATACCGTCTGGACTGCGGCGTCGCTCACGTCCAGCTAGGTTGGGGTTCCTCGCCCCTGGGCCGCCAGCCTGACAACGCTATCCTCACCGCAGCGGCAGTTACGGAAAAGGTGACAACCCATCTGAGCAGGATCAGGTCAAGCTAAGCCAAAGTGCGGGGTGCCAAATAGACGGCCTTGCACCATAGTTTGGTCTAGCGTTCCGGTAGTCGGCTCGGATCCGGGCTGCCCGGCGGCCGGCTGAATACGCACCAAGACCACTCGACATCGATGCGCTGGAGAAGGTCCACGTCAGCGCCTGCTTTCAGGAGATCGAGGCCTGCGCCGGCGGCGGCGGGGACGATCTCATCGAGGGAGTGGTCATTGAAAACGCCTGGCCTGTCGCCGGAACGTGGCGGTCGAACACTGATGGCGAGCCTTGCCCCCGGGACCATCAGGGTCCGGAAGGTTTCGAAGGCGCGGGGCAAGTCGGCGCCTGAGATGTGCATCAGGACGGCGGAGCACAAAATAAAATCGAACCGGCTGTCCGACGCCGTGAGGCGGCTGAGGTCCGGCAACTGATCGTCGATCCAGTTCAGGTTTGCTCGCCTGTCCATCAGACTGGCGTGGCGCCGCATCGCTGCGGAGGGCTCGACGGCGGTGACGGAATACCCTCTGTCCGCCAGCGCCCGCGCGTCCCGGCCGGAACCGGCGCCAATGTCGGCGATGCGCGCGCCCGGCTCCGGCAGGAAGGGCAGGACCGCCGCGTGAACCTGCTCGAAATCGACCGAGGCGTACTGGTTCCGGAGCCCGGCCGCCGATGCGGCGTAGTGGTCGGAGACCGAACTCACCGCGGTGTCAGGGCAGGGCAGGCCTCAGACGAGGTCCCTGGCTTCACGGCGCCATTCACGACGCAGACGACGACAGAAGCCGGCTTGGCGGTCCTAGCCAGGACGGCGGCGGGCTTCAGGGCGGTCACGCCGGCGCCGACCGCCGCCACGAACAGCACCGTGCAGAAGGCGCTGACGGTGAACCAGCCAAACGGCGCCTTCATCTCCCCCTGAACCTTATGGATTCGGTCGAGCAGAGCCCCGAGAAGCAGGCGAAGGCGGACAAGGGCGACAAGGAAGGCGAGATCGACCAGGACGGCGAAGACAAGTATGAACCGCTGGCCCATCTCGGTGAGATCCAGACTGGCCAGGGCGAACCAGAGCCCGCCGTTGAGCGTCATCATGATCACCGGCAGCTGCCAGAACACCGTGTTCAGCGCCCGAAAATCCTCGCACTGCTGCTGGTAGATTTCACTCTCTGTCACAGCCATATCGCTCAAGATCCAAAACAGCGACGGACGTCGCTGGGTGAGTCTACTACAAAGGCGGTCATGAGGAACCACACGGCGAGCATCGGGTCCGCGCGGGCGGCGTTCGAAAGAGCGCCTCGGAACCCCTCCTGGACCTATGCGGAAACGGTTCTCTTGCTCGACCTTTACCAACGCGCGGGGCGGGCGCCGCCCACTCATCCGGCTGTGATCGAAACGTCCGCCATCCTCCGCCGACTTGGACGCGAGCACGGTGTCGCGGCCGCAGACACCTATCGCAATCCCGAAGGGGTGGCGATGAAGCTCAAGGCCATGGCTCAGCAGGACCCCGGCTGGCGCAAACTCGGGCTTAAGGGTCTTCGTCCGGTGGCGATCGACGCCCTGGTCTGGAGCGAGCTCTCGGGCGACCCCCAGAGCCTTGCCGCCCGCAAGGCGTCGATCATCGGGAAGGTTGTCGTCGACACCGTCCAGCCACGCCCGGAGGGGGCAGACGGACCCCGAAGCTCCCGGGGACCGGCGCCCAGCGTCGGGACGATCTCCGGTGAACGATCGGACGGCGAAGCGGTCCTCTATCTCCTGAGGCTTGAGGGGCCAGTGCAGGCCCTGTTTGCGCCACGGCGGGTCGATCCGCCCTTGATCGTGGCCAAGGTCGGCCGCTCCAATGACGTCAATCGTCGGGTCGCCCAGCTGAGCGCCGGGTTTCCCCCGACCTCCAGCCTTTCGTGGACCCTGATCGACACCGTGCCGTTCGACAGCGCCACGAAAGCCCATGCCGCCGAGCGGCTTTTCCTCGACGCCGCGGACGCCAGCAGGTGGTCGATCGGCGGCGAGTTCATGATTGCACCCCAACCGGAGCTGCTACAACTGATCCGCGAGGCGCAGAATCGGGCGAAGGTGAGGTTATGAGACCCATCCTCCCAGACCCTGCCCATCGGCCGGAGCCGTCGCCCGAGCCCGGAACGGCGGCGCAAACCCCGCGAACGCCCCCGTCACCGGCACGGATCTATCTGGACCACCACGCCACGACGCCCGTCGATCCCCGCGTGGCGGCCTTGATGGTGGGGGTCATGACCGAGGATTTCGGTAATCCGAACAGCGCCCAACATGCCTGGGGTCAGGACGCCGCCAGGGTGATGCTTGATGCGGCGGTCGCCGTGGCCAGGCTGGTCGGGGCGCAGCCGGACGGCGTCAGGTTCACCTCCGGCGCGTCCGAGGCCTTGCGTCTTGCGCTCGCCTACGCCTGTGATCGCAAGGGCGGCGCCCCCCTCCTGGTCGCCGCGTCTCGGGTCGAGCATCCCGCCCTCATCGACGAACTTCGCGCCGGAGAGCGGGACGGGCGCTACCGCATCGTCTGGATGCCGGTCGACGGCAAGGGTCGGGTCTTGATGGACACCGTTCGGGCCGCGCTCAAGGCCAAGGTCGATTTGTTCTGCCTTCAGGCCGCCAACAACGAGGTCGGCACCATCCAGCCTTTCGGCGAGGCCGCCGCTCTCGCACAGGCCAGCGGGGCGGAAGTGCTTGTCGACGCCACCCAGGCGGCCGGCCGTATTCCCCTGTCGATGGCCGAGAGCGGTGTCGACTACCTCGTTCTCAGCGGGCACAAAATCTATGGACCCAAAGGCGTGGGCGCCCTGGTCGGGCCGGACCTTGCCGAGATGCCGCCGCCGTCCCGCTACGCCTTCCACAACGCGACCCCCAATGTCCCTGGCATTGCGGGTATGGGCGAAGCCTGCCGTCTTCGCTTGCTGGAGATGGCCGAGGACGAGGTCCGGATCGCCGCCCTGCGCGACCTGATGCAGGCGAGGCTGCAGGAGGCTCTTCCGGCGCTGGTGGTCAATGGCGACCAGGACGCGCGCCTGTCCAACAACCTTCATATCTCTATCCCAGGAGCCCAGAACGACATCGTGGTCGCCAATCTGAGGAGTGAGGTCGCTATCTCCACAGGAGCGGCCTGCATGGCCGGGGTGGACGCGCCGTCCCATGTGCTGCAAGCCATGGGTCTGGAGCCATGGCGACTGGACAGTGCCCTTCGCATCAGCCTGGGCCGGACCACGACCGCCGAGGACGTGAGACGCGCTGGGACCCTCCTCATCACCGTTCTGGAACAGGTCCAGACCCCTATCGAGTCCGCCGCATGATCGCCGAAGCGCTCCGCGACATCGAAGCCACGACGCTTCCCCCCCGGTTCTCAGGACACGAGAGCTTCGCTCTGCGCTATGCTTGGCTGCCCAAGGCGTATCGCGCGATCCTCAAGGATCCGGCCATCTTCAGCCGTGAGGAAGAGGCCATGGAGGTCCTGGGGATCGGCAAGAACATGGTTCGCTCGCTGCGGTTCTGGGTCGAGGCGACCGGCATGGCCGAAAGCCGGGATCGGAGCCGGAGCCTGGAGCTGACCGAGTTCGGCCGCGGGATTTTCGATGCCGAGGGCTTTGACCCCTATCTCGAAGACGTCCGGACTCTGTGGCTTCTGCACTGGACGCTGGCGTCCAGACGGGAGCGTCCCCTGTTCGCGTGGAACTACCTCTTCAGCCGCTGGCCCCGGCCCGAATTCTCGCGCAGCGAAGCCTTGGCCGCCTTCCACAGCGAGTCGCGCAAACTCGGCGCGGATCACTCTGAAACGACCCTCGGACAGCACCTGGACGTCTTCCTGCACACCTATGTGCCGAGCCGCAGCGGCGGTTCGATAGAGGACTCGCTCGATGGCCCCCTCGTGGACCTCAACCTTCTGGTGCCGATGGGCGAGCGGAAGGGCGAGGGCGGTCGCTTCGAGACCGTCTTTGGCTTCCGGCGCGAACCGAAGCCCGACATCACCGACGCCCTGTTCGACTACTGCCTGATGGAGTTCTGGGCCGGGCTGAGCCGCAACGACGACACCCTGTCGCTGCGCGAGGTCACGGTCGGCGAGGGATCCCCGGGCCAGGTCTTCAAACTGACCGAAGACGATATCCGCGCCCGGCTCGAAGAAAACGGACAACGTCGTCACGAACGGCCCTACAGCTATCAGCCGTCCGCAGTGCAGGGCCTGCTGACCCTGCGTAAGAGCGTGGCCCCTGTCACGCTCGACGCCGTCTACGGCCGGGAGTTCGACCATGTCTAAGTCCGCGCCGAACATCATCGACCTGTTCGACATCCCGAGCCGCTTCATGCGGTCGGTCCTGCTCGAGCGGGACTACGACGATCCCCATGCGCTCGAGAACTATATCGTCACCCCTGCGATGGCCGCCGCCTTCCAGCGGGTGGCCAAGGGGATGGCGCCGGGCTCGCGCCAGCGCGCCTGGCGGATCACGGGCGACTACGGCGTCGGCAAGTCGTCGTTCGCCGTGGTCCTCGCCCATCTGCTGAGCGGCGCGCCGAGCGCCAGGGCGGAGGCTGTCGCGGTGACCATGGGATGGCCGGCGGACGCGGATCGGCCCGGTCTCTGGCCTCTCCTTGTGACCGGCGCCCGCGAGAGCCTGGCCGTCGCCCTGGCGAGAGGGATCGGCGAAGGCCTGGAACGCCGCAGACCGAGAAAGCCCGGCGGGCGCTGGGCCAGGCTTGCGGCCCGGGCGAAGGCTGTTCAGGCTCATCCGGACGCCGACGCCGTCGTCGCTCTGCTCGACGAGGTGCGCGACTTCGCCGCCGATCACGACGCCGGGGTCCTTCTGGTGGTGGACGAGCTCGGCAAGCTGCTCGAGTATGCGGCGGGCGAGCCGGACCGCGAAGATGTCTATCTCCTGCAGCGGCTGGCGCAGGCGGCGGCCCGGAGCGGGGAGATTCCGTTCTTTTTCGTCGGCCTGCTGCATCAGGGATTCCAGGCCTATGCGGAACGCCTGCCGACCGTGGCGCGTCACGAATGGGACAAGGTCGCGGGACGTTTCGAAGAGATCGTTCTCGACCAGCCCATGGCTCATACCGCGGCGCTGGTCTCAGGCGCGCTGCGCATCCGCACCGAAAGCCTGGGCCGGGATGTTCACGAGGCGGCGCGTGAGACGGCCAGCGCCACCGCTACCATGGGCTGGATGAGCGGCGCGACCAGCGCCGCCCTGAATTTTGAGACCGCCCAACTCTATCCGCTTCATCCCACGCTCCTGCCACCCCTGGTCAGGTTTTTCTCGCGCTTCGGTCAGCACGAGCGCTCTCTGTTCGGGTTCCTCCTGTCGTCAGAGCCCTTCGGACTCCAGGCGTTCGCGGAGCGACCGGCAGGGCGCGGCGTCTGGTATGGTCTGCCGGAATTCTACGACTACGTCCGGGCAGTGTTCGGACACCGGCTGGAGGGCAACAGCTACCAGTCGAACTGGCTGCGGATCGCTGCGACGGTCGACACTGCTTCGGATCTGGATGAGCTGGAAGTGCGCGCGCTCAAGGTCACGGCGCTCCTCAGCCTGCTCGACTTTCCCGAACTCCTCGCCACCGACACCGCTTTGCGGGCGTGCCTGACACCCGCGACGAAGGCCCAGGTCAACGCCGCCGTCACCACCCTGCTGGACCGGGGGCTGCTGTTCAAGCGGGGCAAGGTCGGAGGCTACAGGCTCTGGCCTAACACCAGCGTCAATCTCCATGCCGCCCTGGAAGACGGTGCGCGAGCCGTCGGTGAGCTGGACGATGTGAGCGGCAACCTCGCAGGCTTCCTGGAGAACGAGCCCCTCCTGGCGCGCCGTCACTATATCGATCGCGGAACGATGCGGTTCTTTGAGGTCCGCTACGCTTCAGTGGATCGTCTGGTCCAGGTGATCGCCAAGCCGACGCTCGCCGACGGCCTGGTCGTCATCGCCCTTGCCGACACGCCGGCCGATCAGGCGCGCGCCCTTGCGCTCGCGGAAGGCGCCGAACTGGCGGACCGGGACGATGTCGTCATCGGCGTCACGCGGCCGCTGGCTGCGCTCCTGGGCGATGTGAAGGATCTCATGGCGTGGCGCTGGGTCGCCGAGCACACGCCCGAGCTGGTGAACGACTCGTACGCGGCTGCGGAAGTTTCTCGCCAGGTAGCGTCCGGCCGGCGCGCTCTCGAAATCTCCCTGGGGATTACGGGGGCTCTACGCCACAGGGGCGTGACCTCGGTCCAGTGGCGCTGGAGGGGCGAGCCCCTGGAGACGGACCGGGGCCTGTCGTTCCAGCTCTCGGCCATCTGCGAAACGCTCTACGAGGATGCGCCCAGGATCTCGAACGAGCTGTTGAACCGCAAGGTCCTCAGCAGCCCAGCCGCGGCCGCCCGGATGCGGCTGATTGAGGGCCTGTTCGAGGCCTCTGACAAGCCCTTCTTCGGGATCGACGCCACCAAAGCGCCGCCCGAAAAGTCCATGTTCCTGTCGGTCGTCCAGGCGGGGGGACTGCAGCAACCGGTGCTCGCGGGCCTCAGTCTGGCCCTGCCGCCCAAGAGCGATCCGCTTCGCCTGCGTCCCGCCCTCCTGGAGATCGAACGCCTGCTCGACGCGTCGGAGGGAGAGAAGGTCAATGTCAGGCATATCCTGAACGCCCTGGCGGAGCGGCCCTTCGGTGTTCGCGCCGGCGTGGCGCCGCTCCTGCTCGCCGTCATCATGAAGCTGCGCCTTCATGAATTGGCCGTCTATGAGAACGGCACCTTCCGGTCCTCCTTTGGCGGGGCCGACTTTGTTCGACTGATCAAGGGCGCCGAGACCTTCGACCTCCAGCAGTGCCGTGTCGAAGGCGTCCGGGCAGAAGTCTTCGCCCGACTGGCGTCGGCTTTTGCCGAGCCTCAGGCCGCCCGCGATCCCCAGATTCTCGACGTTGTGCAGCCGTTGGCGCGGTTCGCCGCCAAGCTTCCGGAATACACGCGGCGGGCCGGCAATCTTCAGCCGCGTTCGGCAAAGGTTCGCGACGTCCTGCTTAGTGCGACCGAGCCGGCGACCATGCTGTTCCGCGATCTTCCGATCGCCTGTGATGTCGAGCCGTTCGCGACCGATGGCGGCGGCGACGTCGATCAGGCAGGCCTGTTCGTCAGCCGGCTTGAGCTCGCCATCGAGGACATGCGAACAGACTATCCCAAGCTGCTGGGGCGGATCATCGACACAACGGCGGCGGCGATCGGTCAGGATGATGCGGTCTTCGATCGTCTCGCGCTCGCCCAGCGCGCCTCGCGCGTCGCGGCGACCGCCTCCTTGCCCAAGCTGAGAACCTTCGCGCTTCGCCTGCGAGACGGTAACACCACCGACGAGGCCTGGGCGGAAGCGCTCGCCAGCTTCCTGATCGCCAAGCCGCCGGCGCGCTGGAACGCCGCTGACGAGCAGCGCTGCCTAGATGAACTCGCCAGCGTCAGTCAGCTGTTCCACCGGGTCGAGACTGCGGCGTTCGAGAACGGATCGCTCCATGGCGACAAGGACGCCGTCCTGGTCAAGCTGACCCAGGCCTCTGGCGACGACCGGGGTCTGGTCGTCCAGAGCGCCAAGCTCAGTCAGGCCTCCGAGAGGCTGGTCGAGAAGATCGGCAAGGAGTTGAACGCCAAGAGCAAGGCCGAGCGGCTCCAGATTCTGGCCCGGTTGATGTGGGACGACCTTCCGGCGGCGGCCGAACAGACGGACGAGACGACCGAGGCGAGGCGAGCATGAGCGGCAGATACGATCACCTTCTCGTGGCCGGCAGCGAGCCGCCGCGTCACATCCTGAGCCTGTCCGGAGGCAAGGACAGCGCCGCCCTCGCCATCTATCTGCGGGACCGGGTGCCAGACGTGGAGTACATCTTCCACGACACCGACAAGGAACTGCCCGAGACCTACGACTATATCGCCAGGCTCGAGGCCATCCTGGGCAAGCCGATCGTCCGGACGACCCCGGAGGATTCCTTCGACCACTGGCTGGCCGTCTACAATGGCATGCTGCCGTCGAACCATCGACGGTGGTGCACCAAGATGCTGAAGCTGAAGCCGTTCGAGACCTATGTCGGAGACGGACCGGTGATCAACTACGTCGGCCTGCGCGCCGACGAAAACCGCACGGGCTACATCAGCACCAAGCCCAATATTGTGGCGGTCTATCCCTTCCAGGACGACGGCCTCGTGCGCGCCGACGTCATCCGAATCCTTGAGGATTCAGGCTTGGGATTGCCGCCCTATATGGATTGGGGCCGATCGCGTTCGGGCTGCTTCTTCTGCTTTTATCAGCAGAAGATCGAGTGGGTGCGACTGTTGGAGACGCATCCCGCCTACTATGAGCTGGCCATGGGCTACGAAGAGAAGGCCGTTAAGGTCGGCGAGCAGTTCTACTGGTGCAAGACCGAGTCCCTACGCGAACTGGCGCGGCCCGAACGGGTCCAGGCGATCAAGGACAACTGGGCGAAATCCGAGGCGCGCCGCAAGGCGAACAGAAAGAACATCTCTCTGGCCGAGACCCTGGGAGGACTGGAGGCCGAGGACGACCCCCATCTCCGGGATGGGTGTCTGGTCTGCTCAATCTGAGCTAAAGCCTAGAAGGTCGTTCAACGCTTGCGCGAACTGTTAACCCGCGCGCATTATCCATTTCCCGCATCCAAGGGTTCCCGTTTGAACATCGACGCTTCACATTTTCCGGCTGATTGTCTGTGAGCTTCACTTTCGAGGCGCGGACGCTGCTTGAGCTTGGCAAGGAACTGATCAGTTCTGATGAAGTCGCGCTCTACGAACTAATCAAGAACGCCGTCGACGCCGGCTCTCCCAAGGTGGAGATCCTGGTGGATGTTTGCCTGACGCATTCCGACTTCGTTGAAGCCCTGACGCGGATCGAGGACGGCAAAACCACCTCCGAAGTTCGCGATTATCTGCAAAGCGCCTTGATCGACGTGCAGCGCGATCGCGCCGTCCAGTTCATGACCCGCATCTCGACCGGAGATGACCGTGGGCAATTTATCGGCGCCCTGATGGCAGCCTATAACGAACTGAATACGATCGAGATTCGCGATACGGGAAGTGGGATGACCCTTCTGGGTCTGACCGACGTGTTCTTACGGATCGGCACGCGTTCGCGGCGCACTGAAAACATCGCAGGGGCGAAGAATCTCGGTGACAAAGGCATCGGTCGGCTCTCGGCCATGCGGCTGGGTGATCGGCTTCAGGTCAAGACATCGACAGCCGGCGAGACCCACTGGAACCTCCTCGATATCGATTGGACTCTCTTTTCGCACGACACGCGCAAGACGGTTGATGAGATCAGCGTCGAGCCCGTGATAGGCGAGGAAAAGTTCACGGCCGCCGATCAGGGCACAAGCGTCGTCATCTCCAGCCTGGTCGGCGATTGGGATGTGATCCGCTTCACTGATTTGCTCCAGGGGCGGATTGCCCGAATGGTCGATCCTTTCCAGCCCGGCCTGGGAAACAAGCTGCTGATTGCCCGACATAACGGGGTCCGGATTTCCGTCCCGTCGGTTCCGGCTCAACTCCTGCAGTCCGCACATGCCTATTGCCAGGTTGAATTGAAGTTTGACGGAGACGAACCGGTGCTGACCGGGTTCGTGGACTATCGGTATCGCCATCGTCGCATAGAGCTCGATGAGCGAGGCGCGGGCGTCTACTCGGTCGCACAAAGTACGGTCAAGCGGCGGGCGAAACGCGGGCACGCCGCCTTCAAACTCGTGCCGGTCAGGCCATCGGCCTTGCAAGCGCTGGGCGGCTTCAAGGCCGATATCTACTGGTTCAACCGGCGCGTGGTCGACGCCGTCGAGGGGCTGACCAGCAATATGCGCGAAACCCGACAGGAGGTTTCCAACTGGAGCGGAGGGCCGATGCTCTACCGCTATGGGTTCCGGATTCTGCCCTATGGAGATCCAAGCGACGATTGGCTCGCCTTGGATGAAAACGCTTTCGGCGCTTCGGGCTTCAAGCTCAACCGTCAGCAGGTGATGGGGCGTGTCCTGCTTGAGACGCCGCATACAGCGCTCAGCGAGCAGACCAACCGTGAAGGTCTGATGCAGTCTGAGGCTGCGGATGCCTTGAGAAAGATCCTGACGTGGGTGGTCCACACCGAGATGCGCGGCCTGATCAACGAAGCTGATGAAATTGAGCTTATTGAGCGCCGCGAGTCCGAACAGGACACCAAGCTCGCCAACAGCGCCCGGAAACGGGTCGATGAAGCTCTGGCGCGTCTGCGCGCCGAAGTCGGCGAGGGTGCCGAGCCCTTGATGGACGACGTCGACAAGGCGGTCAGCCGGCTGACGGCCCAGTCGAGCTCGCTCGTGGACCGGATCGAGAAGGTCATCGCTGAGGCCGATAGTGAGCGCGAAAAGTTCGTCTATCTGGCCGGCATCGGCCTGATGACCGAGTTCATTTTCCACGAGCTCGACCGGGCGGTGAGCCACACGATGGATCTTCTGGCGGGGGGCAGCCTGCGCCAGTCGACGATCGATTCCCTGCGAGAGCAGTTGAAGACGCTGCAGAAGCGTATCGCGGCCTTTGATGAGCTCACAGGCGAGAAACGGCAATCCAAGAGCACCTTTGATCTGGGAGATCTCGCCGACGAAGTGCTTTCCAATCACGCGCGCGAGTTCGACCGTCACGGGATACGTCTGGTCTTCAATCGACCGGACACCCCCTTGGTCATCAAGGCCGTGCGGGGAATGCTGATCCAGATTCTCGAAAACCTGATCGTGAACTCCGCCTACTGGCTAAAGCAGCAGGAAAGATTCCAGCCAGGTTTTGATCCGAAAATCACGGTGACGCTCGACGCCGCGGTCAGGAGCCTGACCGTCGAAGACAACGGTCCGGGCGTCGCCGAGGATCGTAAAGAGCGGATATTCCAGCCGTTCATCACCAGCAAACCGACCGGGCAGGGCCGCGGGCTTGGGTTGTATATTGCGCGCGAGCTCGCGGAGTACCACGGCTGGAAACTCTACATGGATTCCGATGTCGGGCGCGTTCGCAAGGACCGCCTGAACATGTTCGTTCTTGATATGGGTTAGGTCGGAGGGACGCTAATGGGACACGAAAAGAGAATTGTCGCCGCGTTCACCGAAAACGAGATCACGCAGATCCTCGTCATCGACGATGTGTATGACGCGCCTGTCTTGTCTGAGATATCCGGCGAGCTGCTGGACTTCCTGGGCGACATCGATGGTATCAACGCCTGCCAGGCCGCCGGCCTCGCCGACGATGTGATCACAGCCGCCACGACAGCCGCGAATGAAAGCAATCCGGACTCGGAAGATCTGACCGCGGTCGTGGAAGCGCTCTACAAGAAATACGTTGAGACGCGCGAGGCGCGCTTCGATCCTGGAAACTTCGCGACGTTGAAGAACGTCACCCTGGGCGTGCTCGACCCGCTGATTGCCTTGTTGAGCAAGTGTGGGCCTGACGTGACGGTCCATACCGCAGGCCTGGGGAACGGGGCTCAGCGCTTCAAGGAGATTAGTCCTCAGGTGGTTTTCCTCGACTACTACCTGAGTCAGGACGCCGTGGGCGCCGGGCTGACAGCCGCCGTCAAGAAGGGCGCGCGCGCCGCCTCCATCAATCTGCTCAGTGAGCTTCTCAAGAACTGCACCGACGACCATCCTGCGATTGTTCTCATGTCGTCTGAACAGGTCAAGAAGGAGGCCAATGACTTCCGCGAGACTGTCGAGAAGAAGGGAGCTTGGGTCCTCGCCCTTCGGTTCCGGTTCCTGCAGAAAGGCTGGATCAGCCAACAGCCGGCCGGGGCCATCAAGATTCAGAACGAAGCCGCAGACGCGCTGTTAGATACGAGCCAGGGCTATGTGTTTGGCAAGGTTCTGCAGCAAGCTCTGTTGCAATGGCGCAAGGGTGCTGAGGAGGCGTTGCAGACGCTACTGGGCGAAATCGGCAAGCTCGAGCCGAAGGATTTCGCCTATCTTTTCCGCTTCCGCCTGGCCAGCGAAGGCGAGCGCATGGGCGACTATCTCGAATGGTTGTTTGGAGAAAGTCTGCGGGCATCGACGGCTGAGAGCGTGGATTGGCAAAGTGAGCCGTTCAAAAAACTCGACGACGGAAATCTCAGCAAAGGCGTCGAAGGGGCGTTCGATGGCCCCTCGACGGCGATTGCGAAGATATTCCATCGTATCAAGGTCGACGAGCATCTGCCGAAGCATCGGTCCCGGCACGCTTTGGGCGATCTGTTCGTCCATCCGACCAAGAAGACCGCGTTTGTCGTGATCACGCCGGATTGCGATCTGGTGCCTCGAAAAGGAAAGACAAAGGTCGAGCGCGTCTTGGCCATGGAAGGGGAACTCAAGTCGTTTCAGGACGACAGTTCCTCCGCCGATCAGTTCATCATCTACAAAAAGAAGCCCTTCAGCCTCCGGTGGAATCCAAAACGCCTGATGACCTTTCCCGTTGAAGGAGCCGGATCGCTTCGGCAGGTGAAGGGTCTTGAGTTTCTTGGCAGTCTTCGACCCCTTTATGCTCAGGAAGTTCAGCGCATGGCCCTCACGGATCTGAGCCGAATTGGTCTCGCCGTCGCGCCGACCATGGGGGTCGACGCCAAGATAACAGTTCACATACGACGAACCGTTGGCAAGGCCACGAGCGCGATGGAGCTGATTAAGGTAGAGGAGGGGGCCATGGCGACCGTGTTTCCCGAACGCGGCGAAGCCGGACAGGGACATAAGGTTCTGCTTCGACGCTCGTTCATCCATGCCTTGGTCGACGCGCTTAGAACCGTCGACACCAACACGTTGTCCGATGACGACAAGGCCAAGCTGTCCGAGTTTCTGAAGGAGAAGAACGAAGATCAGTTGATCAGCGGGTTCCTCATCAAAGGAGCGGCTGTGAAAGCGAAGGGCCCGATGGGGACGTCCATCGTCATCGCTGACAACCCCGACAACAAAAAAGATGCCGCGTGGCTGCAGCTTCTTCTTGAGCCATCCGAGGCTGCCATGGAGGAGCTGATCCACATTGATCCAACACTTCTCCCCACCGAGGACGGGCTTGTTGAGGCGGCTTGATTGACGATTGACGTGACTAAGACACCGTCCCTGCCCATGTCGTCTCCAACCTCGCTCAGCCCATCGCGCGACGAACCACTAAGGAATGTCGGCTTCCAAAGTCTGATCTAGTCCGGTCATATGCCTTGCAGACATCAGTGGCCAGCACGACCGCAGCGATAATTGTGAGGTCGGCTGGGGCGGGTACCTTCAGGACCGTCGGTCGCGTGAGTCGTCGCGATCTCGCGTGCGGGCGGGGTCAACCTGGTTGTGCAGACGTTGGACAGCGCGCTCCATCAGCCGCGTCCGGGCTGCCGGGTCTTCGATCAACCGTTTGACCACGACCGAGGCTGCGCGAAGTCGGTCCTCAACGGCCCGCTCGGCGAGGTGTCGGCTTGACGGAGATCGGGCGAGGGACGGTTCGCCGGCCGCCTGCCGATCCCGATCGCGCGGCCGGTAGCCCTTGACCTCGACGCCGAGAGACCGCCCCTGGATCCAGGCCTCGCGACGAAATCCTTCGTCGCCGGAGACCCGCACTCCGGTCCAGCCCCGGTGCTGCGCGATCTTCAGCATGTCGGCGACGGCGTCAGGATAGGACAGCGTCGTCGTCAGTTTGCGGCCCTCGTCCCGAAACATCGGTTCGGCGGCGCGGTGATCCCGGTAGAAGCGGGCCGGGCGACCCTGGCGGTCGCGTTCGATCAGATAGCGATCCAAGATGGCCTGAGGCGCGTCACCCCGGGTACGGGATCGGGCGTCGCCCCCTTTGGCGGGTGTCGGCGCCACCGTGTTTTCGGCGGACTGTTCTGGCGCTTTGGCAGGGCGTGGGCTCATCGGTCGTCGTCCCGATCAGGAGCAGGCACGATGGCGTCGATGATCTGGTCCAGCCAATCGGCGACTTCGTTCTCGCTGGCGCCGATCTCGGGCGGGGGGCATCCCTGTTCGGTGAAGGCCTGAACCACGGACTCGTAGCTCATATCAGTCTCCTCTAGCGCTGGGGCTGGTGTGACGGGGGTGGCGGAGGCGAGCTCGGGCGCGACGGGCCGTCTCGGCGGGATCGGCGCCGGCCGTTGCCGGCGAGTGAACACCCGTTCTCGGAAGAACCGGATCTTCTCGCCGCGCGCCGGCGGCATCCCGGCCTTGAGCACGATCAGGCTTCGTTCAGGGAGTTGCATCAGCTCCTGGGGCATCATCAGCGCCCGGCGTTGATCGGATGTCGTCGTGCTGCGCCGGCCGGACCCGAGGCCCATGGGGCGGCTGCGACTGCGGGCCTGATAGGTGTAGTAGCCGAGCCGTTCGCTCAGCTCCTGGGCCACCTTCAGCTCCTTCGGCGCGAAGACGACCTCGATCCCGCAATTGGTCAGGATGTCCTCGGTCACGTCGGGGCCGTAGAGGGTCCGGAGCTGCGACGGGCTCTGGATCACCGGCAGGAGTCGAAAGCCGTAGCCGGCGAGGTAGGAGAAGGCGGCGGCGAGCACGGGCGCGCGACCGAGCCGGGCGAACTCGTCCAGCAGGACCAGCACGGGGCGATCGTCAGGGCCGGAAAGCCGGCGGCTGTTCAGGTCGACGAGTTGCTGGAAGAGCAGGCTGTAGAGCGGCGCCACCCGCAGCATGTTGTCGGGCGAGGCGCCCAGATAGAGCGACAGGCGGCCCTGGCGCAGGTCACGCAGGTCAAAGTCGCTGGCGGCCGTCGCCGCGTCTACGGCGGGGTTGAGCCACAATCCCATTCGACTGGTGATCGTCTGGCGGATGGACGCGAAGGTGTTCTCGCTGGAACTGCAGAAGTCCGACAGGGCCGAGGCGCATCCGGTGGACAGCGGCGCTCCTGCCAGCGCCCGCGCCTTGATCAGGCCGGGGAACCGTTCCCTCGCATCGCCCTGGGTGAGTTGCCGGAAGATCTCGCCGAGCGAGAAGGGGAGATCAGGCGTTTCCGCAACATACCCCCCGACCCCGATAAAGCCGGTCCGGGCGGCTTCCGACCAGAAGGGATCGGCATGATCGTGACCGGGGAAGAGCATGACGGCCATGCGCTGGAGCTCGTCCAGGACAGCGGAAGCCGACGATCGCGTGATGTGCGCCAGCGGGTTGAAGCGCGCGGTTCTGCCGTCCGGGGCGAGGGGATCGAACAGCAGCACCGTCTGCCCGGCGGCGGCTCGAAAACCCGCCGTCGCTTCGTAGTTCTCGCGCTTGATGTCGAGGACCACGACCGAGCCCGGCCAGGTCAGGAGATTGGGAATGACGATCCCGACTCCCTTGCCGGTGCGTGTCGGGGCGTAGAGCATCACATGCTCCGAGCCGCCGGCGATCAGCCATGAGCGACCTCGCCGACCGAGCAGGATGCCTTCGCGCGCCGCCAACCCGGCCCCCTTCAGATCGCGCGTAGCGGCCCAGTGCGCCGCGCCATGAAGCGGACGGCGAATGCTTAGCGCAACCGCCGCGACGATGACGACGGCGAGGAGAATGTTGATCAGACCGCCGATCCGAAGCCAGCGCTGAAGGTCGGGGTCGGCGCGATAGTACCATAGCCAGGCTGGAACACGGGCGGGATCGATGTCCGGCGACAGGCGCCCGACACCGGCCAGGGCGATCATCGCGGTGGAGGTTCCGGCCAGAACCAGCAGGAGCATGACACCGATGACGACGAGCGTCGTCCTAGCGGCCGGGCTGGCGTTTTCGAACCGGGTCATGCCAGACCTCCGTCACGCGGAACCGGCCATCGGTCTTGCGCATCTGGACCACGATATCGACGAGCAGGTGCAGCAGGGCCCGAATGTCTTCCCGCGGCAGATCGCGCCCCCCGTCGGACTCGCGGACCAGCAGCGTCAGTTGCTCGAAGGCCAGAGAGGCGCTGTCGGCGTGGACAGTGGTGATAGAGCCCGGATGGCCGGAGTTGACGTTGCGAAGATAGAAGAAGGCCGTGCCGTCGCGCAGTTCCTGCAGCAGGATCCGGTCGGGCCGCATCCTGAGGGCGCTTTCGAGCAGGGATTTGGCGGTGACCTGCGCGAGGCCCTGGCCTTCCTTGGAATAGGTCAGGTGGACGACGTTGCGGTGAGGCACGACGAGTTCGCGCGTGTCTTCGATCGTCAGCAGGCGCTCATGGTCGGGGATAGCCTCCACCAGACCCTTGGCGAAGGTGGTCTTGCCCGAGCCGGTGGCGCCGGAGACGAGGATGTTGCGCCGTGAGACCACGGCCAGTTTGAAGAAGGCCGGCCAGTCTCCCGATCTTTTCAGGGCGAGGAGTTCGGCGTCGACCGGATCGGCGGACGCGTCATCCGCCGCGACGACAGCATCGAACAATCCCCCGGTCGCAAAGGCGTCGAGGCCGAACTGCCGGCGCGAGGGCTTGCGGATCGTGAGGGACACCGTGCCGGCCGGGGCCGCAGGCGGAAGAACGATCTGGCATCGTTCGTCGCCGGGCAGGGTCGTCGAGCAGATCGGCCGGGCGTCACTGACATCCTGTTTGGTGAAGGCGGCGGCGGCGACGGCAAGCGTCCTAAGCCAGGTCTCGGTGAGCAGCGGCTCTTCATGCCAGCACCAGCCGCCGCCCTGTTCGATCCCGACCTCGCCGGGGCGATTGATCACCAGTTCGGTCACGTCGTCTGGCGCGAGCAGGGGTCGCAGCGGCGCGAGGTAGTGTTCCAGGACGGCGGTGTCGTCCATCATCTTGCGCTCAGCCGATAGACGCCGGCGAAATTCAGGTCCTGGGCGACGAAAATGGAGACCTCGGCGCCCTGGGGTTTGCGCAGGGTCGCGGGGATGTCGACCGAGTTCTGCAACGCGACGCCGGCCGCGTCCGAAGGCACCCGCGCGGTCTGGCGCACCGCGTCGTCACGTCCGACGGCGGCGTAGAGACCGTCGTCCACCAGCGACAGCAGGAGGGCGCCGCCGAACCGGTCCCAGAAATGGGTGTCCACGCGGCCGTCGAAGCCTGCGCGCCCGAGGGCGTCGGCGGCCGGAGACGCCAGGCCCACAGTGACGCCCGCAGGCGTGACGGCGCGGGTCCACAGGACGAAGAGCCGGTTGCGGCCCTGCTGCAGACCGCCCTGGTATTCGCCGAGCACCCGGGTGCCGCGCTCCATCAGCACCACGGTTCCGCTCTCCGAGTAGACGTGTCGCGGGAGGATGCAGCTGACGAATCCCGGGGTCGCGCTGTCCATCGCCGTCTGGAGGATGCAGGGGATGGAGGCTCCCGCCGTCAGCAAGAGGTTGCGATCCCCCAGCTGGCCGGCGCGCGCCTCACCGATCGGCGAGGTCTGGCGCAAGCCGTCGAGCGGGGTGACGCGGGCCTGCATCGGCGCAGGGATCCCGGCCGCAAGAGCCGCAGCGGAAAGGACGCCCGTCGGTGCGACGCCGGAGCCTTGACGGCTATAGGCGAGGACCGGGGACCGCCTCGCTTCGTCGGTCAGGGTCTGGCGCCGTTCGGCTGCCGAGGGGCCGTTCGATGCAGGGGAGGGCGAGGTCTCGAGCGCCGGCACCTGTTCGTCCGACGACGTCAGGACCGGTGCGTCGGGATCGAAAGACTGGTCCGTCAGCAGGGGCGGCTCGGTATCACGGCGTGCCGGTTCGAACGGAACGACCTGCCGGGCCGGTTCGTCTGCCGCCGCCTTCTGGTCATCCCCCTCGCCACGATCCCATGTGGCGAAGAGGAAGACAGCGCAGCCGAGGCCCAGGGCGGTCAGGGTGACGACCTTGGACCCGCGACCGCCGAAACGGCCGCCGATGGGCGATATGCCCCTGTCGGTCGTTGGCGGCAGATCCTGGCCTTCGGAACGAGCTTCCGCTGCGGCGGCGTCCTTCGGTTCGGGCGAGGCGGTCATGGTTGGGCTCCTTGCGTCACGCTTCGATCCACGATCGGCGAGGCCGTGCCGGTACCGGTGGCGACACCGCGCGGGTCGTAGGCTTCGTTGAAGATGCACAGCACCGAAGCGCCGCGGCGCAGCCGCAGGCCCGGAACGACCGCGTGGATGACCACGAACTCGCCGCGTACATCGAAGGGGACCAGGCTTTCCTCGCCGTCGGCGGACACAGCGAAGATCGAAGGAAGGGGCTGGTTCGCCGGGAACCTCAGCACGGTGAAGCGGCCGTTGTCGGTGACCTCGCTGGGCTGCAAGTCCGACGCGCCCTGGACACTATAGGCGAGGTTGCGGGGGCCTGAGAGGGCCGCCTGGTCGAGCGTCAGATCGATCACGCGCTCTTCGATCGCCTCGGCGGCGGCGTCGAGCGACGCCACGGTCGCGGCCTGGAGGTCGGCCGGGTAGCGGAACCGGATCTGGTAGGCGATGGAGGATTGATCGCGGGCGTCTCGCGCCGCAAGTTCGAACGCATAGTGACGCGTCGCGCCTCCGCGTTCGGTGACCACGAGCAGATTGGTCGCCTGCAGGCGTTCGCGGGGTTTGAGGAAGAGGACGGAACCCTCGGCCGCGACCTCCCAACTGACGCTGTCACCGATCGCGACATGGCGGATGGCTTCGTCCGGACCGAACACGATCTGGGTGGCGGTACGGAAGGCCCCGGCGATGCGGTAAACGGCGCCCGGGGCGTAGTCGACCTCCACCATCCGGGCGTCGCGCTCTTCGGCCCAGGCCGGCCCCGACGTCAGCGCAAGGCCGGCGGCCAGGGCGATCAACAGGGTTCTCATCGGACCACCTCCGGATCGGCGCGGTACGAGGTCACCTGGAATCCGAGCGGATTGCGCAGGCGATCCGGCTCCGACATCGGCGCGCGCGTATAGGTGAAGGCGATGGTGGCGATCCAATCGCTCTCCACGATCTGCTGGGCCTGACGCACCGTGCGATGGAACCGCACATTGGCGACGCCTTCATTGATGAAGCCAATGGCGCGGATGGCGATCACGGCCTCGGCCTCAGGTCCGTAGAGATTCTGCGGACTGGCTGGGTTGGAGCCGCGATAGAGGTCGGCCCAGCGGCGTTGCTCCGTTGCGCCCGACAGGATCGAGACCAGGGCGAAGCTTTCCTCGGCGGCGGGGTCGAGATAGCCCTCCCGGGCCCGGACGTACTGGCCGAGGAAGTATTTGCTGACGGCCTCGGCATAGGTGGCCGGGCCTTCGGCCGAAGAGAGACCCCGCACCACATCGACCGCGCCGGTGGTCTGGTCGACCCGCACGACGAAGGGTTCGGTGGTCTTGAGCGGGGTCAGCACCGCCACCGCCGCGACGGCGACGACGGTCAGGCCGGCGGCCACGGCCGCCACGGTCCAGGCCAGCCGGCGCGATCGTATGGCGGCGCTGAGCCGGTCCTGATCCCATCGCCGCGCTTCGGCGAAATAGGCTTTCAGATCGGGGGAGGGGACGCCGGTCATGTGCAGCCTCCCGCGCCAGGATCGATGGACGAAGCCGCGTCGGCTGCGGGCGCGGGCGTGTGCGACGCCGCCGGCGAGAGGATCGAACCGTAGGGATTGGCGGGTCGACGATGGCGGCCGTCGCAGACCGGCGGATCGGCGGTCCGGAAGGTGGCGCAGGCGGACACGGCCTGGACCGCCAGGGTGATCGATACGACGCGGGACAATGTTCGAAGAAAGGGCATCAGCGGGCTCCTGTGGGACGGATGGATCCGCCGCCGCGCGGCGGTTGACGGCTGGCCTCGAGAGGACCCCGCGCGACGGCGCTGGGGCTGGATCCCAGGGAGGCGGCGTTGGCGAAGTCGGCGAGCCCGGCGCTGGCGCCGCCGGCGATGCCGGCCGCGATCGCGGGTGTCTGCAGGAAGAAGATCGCGCCGAGCAGGCAGAGGGCGATGAAGATCAGGCCGCCGACCATCGGGTCGCCGCCCTCGATCGCGCCCCACTGATCCCGGACCAGCGACAGGACGAGCTGGAAGATGGTGATGATCAGGGCGAACAGGACCAGGTAGTTCACTGCCTGGGACAGCCAGCCGAAGAAGAAGCGCCGCGTCGCGTCGAACAGGGCGCAGGCGATGAATATGGGGCCCAGCGTGACCAGAAGGGCCAGCGCCAGTTTGGCGACAAGAACAACGCCGAAACCGAGCGCGCAGGCCAGGGCGCCGACGATGAAGACGACCGCGGCGACGATCCAGGGCGACGGGTCGAAGGCCGATCCTTCGCTGCCGATCTTCTCTCCGAGATAGCCGGCGTAGGCGAGGAACTGGTCGAAGGCCGCGCCGACGTTCGGCGTCTCCGCACCGCTGATGGCCCGCGTCAGAAGGTTCGGCAGGTCGCGGAACAGCGGCTCGGTGACGAAGTCCGAATAGGCCGGGGTGGTGGCCAGCACATAGATGAACAGCAGCTTGATCGCGCGGATCGCGAAATCCATGACCGGTTCGCTGATCGCGCCCCGGAAGATCGCGAAGCCATAGAGGACGATGTAGAGGACCAGGGCGATGCGCAGCGGGCCTTCGACCTCGGCGATCACCGCGCCCAGCCGGTCCCCGAGGAAGGCGCTCAGCCGTTCGTCGAGGAAGACATAGGCCGGCTCAAAGACCCGAAACGACATGGCGACCTCCTAGAAACCCTGCCGGTAGGCGGCCATGCGGTCGGCCCGCCGGACCTCGGCGAGCCGCGCCTGGGCGGCGTCACAGCCGTGCCGGCGGGCGCCGCGTTCGCAGTCCACGACGGCCGCCTCGAGCGCGGCGCGATCCGGGCGCGGCTCAGCCCTCGGAGATTCCGGCTCGCCGCAACCCGCCAGCAGGCCGAGCAGGACCAGGGCGGCTTTCACTGAAAAGCCTGACGGTAGGCGTCCATGCGGGCCGACCGTTCCGCGGCGATCCGCTCCCGCGCCCGCTGTTCCTCGAGACGGGCTTCGGCGGCCTGGGTCAGGGCCAGGCCCTGCAGCCGGACCTGTTCGTTTTGGATCAGGGCCTGTTCCGCCGCGAGCCGGGCGTTCAGGTCCATCACGGCCCGCGCGTTCGGCGCGGTGTCGAGCGCGCGACGCAGCGTCTCCAGGCCTTCGAGACGATCGGTCGCCGACCGGTCGACGGCCTCGCCGATCGCCAGATCACGGGCGGTCCGCGCGCCTGACCGCTCCAGGGCGTCGGCGGCGGTGGACGGCGCAGCTGGCGTATAGACGCGGGTCTCGCGGCGGATCGCGTCGGCCCGCTCGGCCAGTTCGCCGAGCGCCGACAGGTCCCCGTCGGCGGCCGACCGCAGGGTGGCCATGTCGGGCAGGGGATTGCGGATATCGGGGAGGCCCAGCCGTGCAGCGATAGCGTTGACGTTGGACAGGTCGTTGAGGCTGGCGAAGAGTTCCTCGCCCTGCTGGACCTGGGCCTTCAGGCTGTCGAGCTGTTCGATGGCAGTGCGCGCATCCTTGACCATCTGGGCGAAGGACGTCGGGTCATAGACAACCTGTTGGGCGTGGGCCGGAACAGCGGTCATCGCGGCCAGGGCGACGGCGATCGAAAGGATGGAGCGTCTCATGTCAGTCTCCTCTGGGAATGGAAGGGGCCCCGCCAGTCGGCGTAGTCGTCCCCGGTCTCGGCTCTCAGCCGGTCGAGAAGGGCGACGGTTTCGGATCGTCCGGACAGGACGGCCAGCGCGTCATCCAGCCCCTTGAGGTCAAGCTCCACGACCACGCTGTCGTGACCCTGTTTGACCAGGAAGCGATGAGACTCCGGCGTCAGCTCGTCCCGGATCAGTCGGAACTCCTCCTCGCTCAGGCCGAAGCCTTCGACATAGTCGCGGGCCTGGCCGTGGGCGTTCGGCAGGAAAATCTTGGTCGCGCACTGTTCGAGGATGGTGTGGGCGATCGGTGAGCGCAGCGCGTCGGCCGGGGACTGGGTGCCGAACACCATCAGGGCGTTCTGCTTGCGCCAGGTCTTCAGGCCGTCCTGGGCCAGGTCGGTGAAGGCGGCGTCGCCCAGCACCTTCCAGAACTCGTCGATGTCGAGGACGAGCCTGCGCCCATCCACCCGCTGGGCGATCCGGTGAAAGAGGTAGAGCATCATCGGCGTGCGGACCTCGGGGTGGTCCAGCACATCGGTCATGTCGAAACCGGCGAAGCGGGCGTCGAGCGACAGGGCGTCGTCCTCGCCGTCCAGAGCCCAGCCAAGCGGCCCGCCCCGGACCCAGCGTTCCAGCCGCGCCCCCACGCCGCCCACGTCCGATTGACCGAGCAAGCTGCGCAGGGCCGAAAGCGAGCGTCGCTCGCGCGGGAGGGCCTCAAGCGCGGCGACCGCTTCGTCGATGGCGCGCGCTTCCGGGACCGACAGGGTCTCGTTCGGTCGGGCGACCAGGGTCCGCACCAGTCGGCTGAGGAAGGCGCGATTGGCGGGTGACGGCTCCAATGCCTTGAAGGGCGCGAACCCTGTGGGCACGCCGTTGCGCAGGGCCAGATAGGTGCCGCCGCAGGCCCGAACGAAGATCTCGGCGCCCCGGTCCTTGTCGATGAACAGCTGCTGGGCGTCGAACCGCTCCAGCTGCGCCAGCATGAAGTTCTGGACGACCGTCTTGCCCGACCCGGAGGGGCCGCAGATGAAGGTGTGGCCGAGATCGCCGACGTGGAAGTTGAAGTAGAAAGGGGATCCGGCCGTCGTGCGCAGCGTCGCCACAGCCGGTCCCCAGTGATTGCCGTGAGGCTTTCCGACGGGATAGGCGTGGAAAGGCGCGAGGGCGGCGAAGTTGCGTGAAGTGATCGCGGCCGGACGCGTGCGCCGCGCGAAGCCGCCGGGGAACTGGGACCAGAAGGCGGCCTCGAGGCCGAGGTCCTCACGGGCGACGACCAGGCCGGAGTCGGCCAGATACGCCCGCGCCTTCGAAAGGTGGTCGGCCAGGGCGGCGGGCGTGTCGCCGTAGACCAGGACGGACGCCTGGTGTTCGCCGAGCACGAACCGGTTGCTGACCAGATCGTCCAGCGCGTCCGAAAGGCCGTCGATCTGGGAAGCGGCGCGGTCACGCGCGGAGACCATCTGGTTCTGCTTGCGCTCCATCACCGATCGCCCGGCCGCCTTGGACAGGAAGGCGAAGGACTGGGTCATGACGAACCCGAAAGGCGCGCTCAGCAGCGCGTTCCACAGTCCGGGCCGGGTCGAGGGCGGATATTCCTTGATGGCGAGGACGCCCGCGTAACGGCCTGCGTCGACGTCCCGAAGCTCCAGGCTTTCGCGTCCGAAGATGACGCGCACCGTATGAACCGCGGATCCGAGATGGCCGTAAACGATGGGGACGCGTCCTGGCCGCCCGGTAAGGACGAGCCGAACCAGCTCCATCGGTTCGGAGCACCAGATGTCTCCGTGTTGGTACAGGCCAAGGCGGCGCGGCGCATAGCGGCCGAGATACTGCTCAAGATCGCGCGCGGCGTCCTCGAGCCGCTTGATCAGTTCGGGGGCGACCTCCGTGTCCTGACGGCGGGCGGTCTGCAGGCGACGCATGAGCGCCGCAGCGCGATCGCCGGCATCACGGCCGGGA
Organism: Brevundimonas sp. TWP2-1; assembly: GCF_049897645.1. Lineage (NCBI taxonomy): Bacteria > Pseudomonadati > Pseudomonadota > Alphaproteobacteria > Caulobacterales > Caulobacteraceae > Brevundimonas > Brevundimonas sp. TWP2-1. The sequence goes on along the minus strand of NZ_JAFCWR010000001.1, from coordinate 1,201,420 downwards.
TGGAGCACCAGGGTGACAAAGAGTTCGTTGACGAACAGCCGCCGGCCTCCGAGCCGCGCTTCGTAGGCCTGACTCAGATCGCGTGCGAAGTCGGAGCGGAACCCGCCCATGACCTCGGGCTGGACCTCGCGCCGAACGATGTGGTGCCAGACCGCCAACCGGTCGTCGGCGAGGTTGCGCCAGGTCTGGTTGAGCTTGACGTGCCAGTCGTTCAGATCGCGCGGGTCGGCGGTCTCGAACGCCGCGCCCTGAAGCTGGAAGGCGATCATCAGCGCCCCGCTATCGAGCGTGACGATGTGGTCCGAGGCGTGGCGTGCATAGGGCAGGCCGGCCAGGGCGTCGCCCTCCCTGCGCAGACGCGACGGCGATAGACGGAGCTCACCCACGGAGCAGCTCCCTTGCGCTGTAACGCCGGACAAGGGGGAGGGGTGTCGCCGAGCTGCCGCCCCACAGGGCGCCGTTGCGGGACCGGCCCTTGGTGTCGACGAAGACCAGCAGAAGCCGGAAGGCGTTGTGGTCCACCTTGCAGATCGCCCGGAAGACCAGATGCAGGGCCGGGGCGATCAGCAGATTGAGCAGGCTGCCGCCGACGAGAAAGGCCAGGCCGGAGATCATGACGTTGACGCCCATGGCCTCCATGGGCACGCCCAGGATCATCGCCGGCCGAGTGCAGGCGAGGAACAGAGGCTCTTCGATCAGTCGTTCCTCAGCCATGGTCCGCCCCGCTCAGAACCAGGGCGGCTTTCGCCACGGCGAGACCGACCAGACCGCCGCCCAGAGCCTGGGCGAAGCGTGCCGGCGAGATCAGCCGGACGCCGAGCATCAGCGTCAGCGCCAGGCCGCCGGCGATCCCCGCGACGATCAGACAGGCATCGGCCCGGGCCATCAGGCGCCGCCCGTGATCAGGCCGACGATCTCGGCGGCGCCGAAGACCACCACGATGCCGAGAATGACGATGGCGGCGCGCCGCAGATCGAACAGGCCGAACATCCACAGGATGCCGACGATGACGACCGCCAGGATGGCCAACAGCCTGGCCGTGTTGCCGGTCAGCATGTCGACCACGTTCTGCAGCAGGCCCTCGACATTGGCCGAGGCGAAGGCGGGCTGCACCGACATCAGGGTTGTCGCCAGGGCGATCGCTCCGACCGCGCATTGGCGGCGTCGAATGGGGGACAGGGTCACGGGTTGACGCTCCAGGTTTGGGTCTGTGAGGCGGGGGCGAAGAGGACGATCGCGCTGGCGGTGGCGCGCGCGAACACGTCCCAGGCGGCGGGTGGCGCGACGGGGTCTGGCGCCACCTGATCGGGGAGTGAGCCTGATGCGGCTTCGGATAGCGGCGGCGCGGAGACGGCCAGGCCCAGGCGCGCCGCGGACGCTTCCACGCGCGCGACATAGCCGTTGCGAAAGCCGCGATCGGGATGACCGGTGTTGTATCGGGACAGGGCCACGCGCAGGGCCTGCTGACGGTCAAAGGCCGTCGATGCGGGATCGAAGCCGGCGCGCAGCACGGTCCCTGCCGCGGTGAGGTTGCGGCAGGGGTCGAAGGCGTCCTCTACACTCAGACGCAGCCATCCCAGATTGCTGGAGTTGATCTGGGCGAGACCTAGATCGATGTTGGCGCCCGAGGCGATCAGGCGGCGTGCGACCCGCGCCGCTTCCTCGCGCGTCCTGGGCTGACGCACGGCGGCGCCGCGATTGACGCCGATCGCCAGGGCGTTGAAGCGGCTTTCCGTATGCGCGATCGCGGCCAGCGTCTGCGGTGAGACGCCGGGCGCGCACTGGGCGGAAAGGGCGAGGACGAGGGCGAGATCGAGCAAGGCAGGGCTCCGTTGAGAGCCCTCAGCAGACCGCATCGGCCGCGCACGTTCGATCCGCTAGGGCGCCACCGGAGAGCTACGGGGTGAAGCTCCGGGGCTCGGCGGCGCGGCGATCGTCTCTCACCAGAAGAGCGACGGCCTGCACTCGGGTCCTGACCCCGAGCCACCGGCACCCCAGCAGGATGTGGTCGTCGACCGTGCGGGCCGACAAGCCGAGGCGGCGTGCGATCTGCCGAGATGACAGCCCCTGGCCGGCCAGACGCAGACAGTCGGCCTGGCGAGCGGATAGGCCGTCGCTGGAACGCGGTAGGGCGTGATCGGGCGGGAGGGAAAGCGACTGGGTCATAGACTCAAGCCAGACCCGGATCGAAGTTTGCGGCAAGACCGCAAGGTTCACGCAGCGAATTTACGGTGTGAGGCGAACCGTGATCAGTCTTCCTCGTCTTTCGAGGGCGTGACCAACCGTCCGATCCGTTCATCGAGCCAGGCCTTGGCCGCGTCATCGCGTCTCACGGCCTGCATTCCGAGATCCTTCAGGGTTCGGGTAAAAGCGTTGATGATCGAGCGTGTGTCGAGCTCCATGATCGCGTCGCCGACCTCCTCGTCGAACTCCTGGGTCACGACCCGAAGCGCGAGCATCGCCTTGTTGTCTGCGCAGCGAACGGCGAACTCCGGGGACCCCAACGCCATGCAGTCGATGATGGCGTAAGGATCGCTGTCCGTGGCCTCCGCGAAGCGGTGGATACGCTCGAGATTGATCTTTCCCCTCCCGGCCTCGAAGTGTTCGTAGGACCGCTTGGCCATGCCCATAGCCTCGGCGACCTCGGCCGGCTTCATCCGCCGATAAAGTCGGATCAGGCGCAGGGCTGACGCCAGGATTTCGTTTTGAGAGCGGGGACGATCGCTTTCCATCTGCTCGGCTGCCTCGGGTTGTGGAGGTCAACGCGATTCTCGACGCCTTACTCCCGGTGGTTGAAAAATGCGGCAGTTGAGCATCAAATGAAAGACGGGAAGCTCACGGTGTCCCAAGTCTTGCGCAAGGTGCGCAAAGAACAGGCGGTTATCGTATGAAAACTTTCGGCCGGTTCTTGGCTGCTTATAATCTGTGGATGGAGTGGGTGGCGTCGGTGGAGAATGCGCGAACCAATGGCCATGCGCCGCAGCTGGGCGGCCTGTGATGCGTGAGCGGGACCAGTTCGCCGTGGCCCGAACCGCCTTGGCAGGGTACGCCGCAGCCGGGCGGTTCGGTTGGGGGCATCCGCTCGTGGCCACCAGCCTGGCCACCGAACTCGGCCTCAGCCCGACGCCCGTCCGCGAGGCCCTCGCCCACCTCGCCGGTGAAGGGATAATCGAGCATCGACCGGGCCGAGGTTATTTCGCGCCTAGCCCGACAGCGGCTGATATTGCTGGCTTATACGAGCTTCACCTTCAGTTCCTTCTGTGGTCCTCGACCACCGATGTTCCGCAAGAGGTGTCGCCCATGGACCCGCCGGTCGACGAGGTCCTGCGGATCGAAAGCGTGTTTGATAGGCTCGCCGAGAGAGGCGCTAACAGTGCGGTGCTCGAAGCCTACCGCCGGATTCGTCTCCAACTCAGGCCGATCCGCCGGATCGAAGTTCTGCTGCAGGACACCGGTTTGGACAGCGTTCTGCGGATTGAAAGTCTTCGGCGAGAGGGGCAGTGGGACGCTGTGGCGGAAAATCTGGACGAGTATCACGAACAGAGAATCGCCCTTTCGCCGTCTCTTGAGAAAGTGATGCGGCAATCTGCTTGAAGTATATTCCAAATATAGTTTGAAAATACGATGTTTGCGGCCCCTCCTGTTGCGACCGGTCATTCCGGCCGGATGAAGGAGGCAAGTCATGCTGAAGACAACGATGTCGAGCCTGATCGCACTGGGCTCTGCGCGGCGTGAAACCCGCGCCATTTCCGACGGGACCCACATGGAGCTCATCGGCGGCCAATTCTACACCAAGGCCGGTGTGGGATCCGAGGTCACGCGTCTGGGCTCCGCGCGGGAAGAAACCCGGGCGGTCGAGGACGGCAAACGGGCCGAACTCGTGCCCGAGCTTCGCTACGCCACAGCGGAAGTCCGCCTCAGCTGAGCGGTCGGCGGAGCCTCCGGCGGCGCCGGGGGCTCCGCTCGCTCAAGGAGATGATTATGAAACGTCTCGCGTCGGGACTGATCTTTTGTGGCGCCGTTCGGCAAACGACCCGTGCCTGTGATTTCGGCGATCGAACCGAGCTGATCCCGCCCTATTTCTACAACCAGCCGACCTCGCTGCGCGGGGCATCCCGCCGATGAGACAAAGAGCGCGGCTGACCGCCCTATCCGATGGAGTCTCGAGCCGAGAGCCAGCGATCCCACACGCCCTTCCAAGGCCCCAGGACCCGCCCGAGCGGTTTTTGAAAGCCGGCGTATACGGCGTGGCGGTGGGGGAAGATCTCGCCCTATTGGACATCGGCGCCGACGCCTATCTGTGTCTCCCGGGCGGCGCATCGGGGCTCGGCGGCGATGGCAGCATCTTGCGCCTGTCCGGCCCGAACGCCGCCGCCGTCGTGGAAGCGGGGTTGGGGGCCGATCAGGCGGGCCCCGCAATCAGAAGGCCACCGGGCTTGCCGAGCCTGACCCTCATCCACGACACAGCCCCCAACGTCTCGCTTGGCGATGTGCTGAGGGGGCTTGGGGCTGTCCGGGACATTCGCCGGGCGCTTCGCGGAGAGGGGCTGCATCCCATCCTCGCGGTCGCTCCAGATCATGATCGCGTGGTGGACCGGGTGGCGGTCGCCCACGCGGCCAAAACATTCTGGCGCCTCTCGCCATGGCTGCCCATGGAGGGCGAATGCCTCGTCCGCTCGGCGATGCTGATGAGCTACCTGCGCCGCGCCGGGCTATCAGCGGACTGGGTCTTCGGCGTTCGTCTTTGGCCGTTCGCGGCGCACTGCTGGGTCCAGATCGACGATCTCTGCCTCAACGACGATATCGAACGTCTGGCGGCCTACACGCCGATTTATTGCCGATGAACGTCTCCACGCCCGATCGCCGGGGTTATGTGGTCATCGACCAGGATGGCGCCGATCGGGATCGCCCGGAGTGGGTCGAAGCCGTTCGCCAGCTTCTTGCTGCAGGGTGGCGCAAGGCGCTCGACATCAATGGGATGATCATCTTCCTGGGGCCGGACTCGCCCTTGAAGGTGACCCAGGTTCATCGGCAACACTTCCTGATTGGGGACTGGCGGGGAGGGGATGAATTTCTATCGACCTTGATTGCGCTGCACCGATCTGACGCCGCCCTGGCGCAAGCCGTCGTGTCTCAGGGCTGGGGTCGTTACGTCCTCGTTTGGCGCGGCGATGACGGCGATCTGCGCCTTCTGCGCGATCCCAGTGGCGCGCTTGACTGCATCTGCTGGCGTTATGGCGCGAGCTGGGTCGCCACCAGCCAACCTCCGGAGGCGTTGAACGCCGTTTTTCCAGACGACCTCGCGATCGATTGGACGGTTCTGGGCGAAATCATCGGCGCGGTGAATCTGGCCTCGGATCACCTCGCCCTGACGGGGCTGCACGCGGTGACGCCAGGGAGCCTGGCCCGGTTGGCTCACAGTGTCACTCAGGAGGCGATCTGGACGCCCGCCCGGTTCGCGGCGACCGTCCGTGACTGGGACGACAGGCCGGAGGCCTTGGTCGGCGTCGTCGATCGGACCGTTGCGGCGCTGGTTGAGGGTCACAATCGCATCGTCACCGAAATCTCAGGCGGCCTGGATTCGGCGATTGTGGCCGCCAGCTTGGTGGCGAACGGCGGGGCTCCGAAGTCCCGGTTCGTGAACTACTTTGACGACCAGCCGGAAGGCGATGAGCGCGCCTTCGCCCGAGCGGCGGCTCACACGCTGGGCGTTGATCTCGAGGAGGTCCACAAGCCGGTCGCAGCCTTGACCCGACAGCAGTTTGACCCGCTCGGTCAAAGCGTTCGCCCAGCGCTCCACGGCATCGACATGGTCTATGACGCCGAGATGGCCGGCCGGGCGCGCAAGGTCCGCGCCACGGGGCTGCTCACGGGGCAAGGCGGTGACGCCGTCTTCTTCCAGTCACCCGACCCCCTGGTCGTGGCGGACAGGTTCCGGCGCGAGGGCCTGAGAGGTTTGAACCCGGGTTATGTGGCGTCCGTGGCGCGGTGGACCCGGCACTCCGTCTGGACCATCGCCAGACATAGTCTTTTTCCGAAGCCGCGCCCGCCCGCCACGACGCGACGCCATCGGTGGGTCGAAGGGGCGGAGGCGCTGCCGCCCGCCAAGGCGCGCCAGGTTCTGCAACTCGCCAACTGCCAAACCTTCTGGAGCGACTGCCTGCGCGCCCGCTCGGCGACCCTCCTGCATCCGCTGCTGACGCAGCCGGTCATGGAGCATTGCCTCGCCATCCCCACGGACTGTCTCACACGCGGCGCACGGGATCGCGGCCTGGCCAGGATCGCGTTTGAAGACCGGTTGCCGCCGTCGATCACTGAGCGGCGCGACAAGGGAGATCTTAGCCGCTTCTATGCTTCGGTCGTGCGCCAGAGCGTGGATGTTGTGACCGACCTGCTCGTCGAGGGACGGTTGGCGGAAAAGGGTTTGATCAGTACCGACGACTTCGACAAAGCCCTCTCCGATGCGCACCTAATCTGGGATCCCGCGACCAACCGTTTTCTCATCCTCGGTGCGATCGAGGTTTGGGCGCGAAGCTGGGAGGGGCGTCTCGATCGGGTGAGACGGGCCAAGGTAGCGGTTGAACCAGTCGAGAATGCGTAGGTGCAGGTCTCTGATGTTCGCAGGACTGGCGAATTCGTGGCTCTGCCCGAAGTAGGTGACCAGCTCCGCCTCGCGATTGAGACGGTAGAGGGCGCCGAAGATCGAATCGAAGCGCGATCCGTCGAAGTCGCTTTGGATAAGCAGGATGGGCGTGCGGATCCGATCCACTGCATAAAGCGGGCTGCGCTCGACGTAGCGGTTCGGATTGGTCCCCAAGGGCACGCCAAGGCCACCCTGTCCGCCCTCGAGCCACCCGCTCTGAATGGCCACGCCCGCTTCCCCGCTCAACTGTGAATACAGGCGTGGCTCATAGGCTTCGCTGAGGTCGCCATAGCCGTTTGAGGCGATGATCGCCTTGAAGTCATCCGTCTGCGTCGCGGCGCGAAGGACGCCGTATCCGCCGAAGCTGTGACCGACCAAGGCCGCGCGCGTGGCGTCGCAGCGGTCTGCCGCGCAGCCCATCTGGACGATCGAGACGAGCTCAGGTCCTAGGTGATCGAGGTCCGAGGTGGGTGAGGCCTGCTGCGGCAAGCTGGGCATGAGCACGGCGTAGCCAGCCGCTGAAAGGATGGCCGGATTGATGTGCAGCTTGAGGGTGCCCGGCAGGAGTCGTCCGGGCGGCGTTGGGAAGGTCTGGCCGGGATAGGCGATCACGACCACCGGCGGAGGACTGGACGTCGGGACGGCGGGTAACAGTAACCAGCTGCGCAGCGGCTGCCCCTCCGAACCCGTGTGTTCGATCGGCACGACAGCGCCCCAGCTGCGGCGATCGAGGTCGTCATTGACGGAGGCCAGCTCGACCGCTCCGGTGTCGGTTCGCAGGCGGACCTGCGTCGCACCGCCCGGCGAACGGCGGCGGGTGACGACGAAGGTGGCGTCCGGGCTTGCCGCGACGACGGTCTCGTCGTCGGCAAGGGCGCCGAAGCAGTGCGCCGGACCGCTGGATCGTCGCAAACAGTCCTGCGCGTTTAGCAGGACAGATTGGCCGAGCCGCTCGGGCGCTGGATTTTGCGTGGCCCGCGCGCCGAGATCGCTCGCCGTCCCGGCATCGACGAGCCGTCCCTGGAGGTCGGCGGGAGAGGGCTCTCCTCTGAGAGGCGTCAGGCCTGTCTGTCGCGCGAGGAAGGTTGCGCCGTCGAAGCGGACCAGGGCTTCGCCGTCCTCGACCTGGGCAAAGATCCGGCGTCGTCCGCTACGATCGTTTGTCAGCCAGGCTTTCGAGCCGTCGGCCAGACGAACCTGAACGACAGGGCGATCGTCGTCCCAACTGGCCCGGGCGATGGGGATCGTCTGGCTATCGCCGTCGATCCACGGTGTGGCCGTGTCCAGGTCGATCGCCTGCGCGGAGCCGCTGTGATCAAGCAGCCAGAACCGCCCGGCCTCGAAACGGCCCCCGGGCTGTCTCGCGAACGCGATCAGCCGGTCCGAGCGCGGCGACCATGTCATCAGGTGCGATGTAAAATCCTGATCGGGCAAAGGCTCGACAGACGATCCCGTTTCAAGGTCGGCCAGGAGGATGCGCCGAACCCGTTTCGGCGTTCCGGTGAAGAGCACCGTGTCCAGGCCGTACTGGATGTCTGCGCCGTCAAGCAGAGCCGCTGCCGTCTGCCCGTCCGGCGACAGCGAGACGTCGATGATGGCGCCTTCGACGAGGAGGGTCTCGCGCCCCGTTGTGAGATCGACTCGAAGGAGTTGAAGCGGCGTGCCTTTGTCCCGGGTGTCGCGCGCCGCCCCACTCGAGATGGAAATCGACGATGGCGAATGTCCGGCCTCGGCCCGCCGCCAGAGTTCGGTCTGCTTCACGACCGACTGGGCGTAGACCCCGATGATGTAGGGCAACACACCATTTCGCCGGGCGACGACCAGGAGCTCGCTTTCCGAGCGCCAGACGACGGTTTCACCAAAGCGCGCCGGCTCCGGTGACAGGTCGAGCCACCGCATCGCGCCGGTGGCCAGCGTCATCACCCCCAGGCTCCAGCCGGTCTCGGAGAGCCGATAGACCACCATCTGCGCGCCGCTTGGCGAGAATGGCCCCGACACGAAGCCCTTCGAATGGCCCGGATCCTCAAGGCTTTGACGAAGGACGCCGTCTGTCGCGGAGAAGACCTGCAGCCGGCTCAAAAGCGTCTCGGTGTAGAAGTCGTATTTGTAGGTGCTCGCGCTGTTCCAGGGTGCCTGTCGCTCCAGGACGATCCAGCGGCTGTCCGGCGATATGCGGACATTGCCGATGCCTTCTTGCCCGACCAGGTCGTCGATCGTGAAGGGGGGAAGGCCGCCGGGCTGGGCGGGCGTCTGACACAAGGTCGGGCTCGCGGCGACCAGAAGGGTCGCCGCGGCCACAAGGCCGAGGAACGGTTTCATCACCAGGCCCGCGTCAACTGGATGGCGATGAATCGGCCAAGAACATTGGTGTTTGCGGCGTCGTAGGCGACGCCCTCGGGGGCGTCGTAGAAGGGCGGATCGGTGTTGAGAAGGTTCTGCACGTTCACCGTCAGCGTCGTCCCTTCGAGCGGTCCGCGCATCGGCGCGTAGCGAATCTGGACGTCAGCTGTCGTCCATGAGCCGATGGGGCGACCCGTAACGTCAGGGTAGCCCCCGACGTAGTTGACCGCCGCCGAGGCGCCCCAGTCGCGACGGGTCCAGCTTGCCGACGCCCGCGCCCGCAGATCGACGGGCAGGTTGGGACCATTGATGCCGGACTGAACGGGCGCGGTCGGGGTCGCGCGGGTATCGAACCGGTCGAGATAGGTCAGGTTGGCGTCGAGCTCGAACGCATGGTCGCCGACGTCGAAGGCGTAGCCGAGATTGGCGTCGATCCCTTCGAGCAGCACGCTGGACGTGTTCACAAACCGGGCATCGACGATGGCGCCGTAGGCCTCGGCGGGGAACAGATCGGCAAGCGCTGTCGTCGGCAGGTCCAGCAACGCCTGCATGTCGGCGCGGTCCTGCGCGTTGTTGATCGGATCGATGATGCGAACGAAGGCCGACAGGGCGGGGTTGGTGAGGGCGGTGGTGAGGGCCGTGAAGGCGGGCTGACCGATCTGGTTGTCGAAATCGATCCGGAACAGATTGAGGCCCACGCGAAGGCCGGGAAGAACCACTGGCCGATAGTCTCCGCCAAGCGTCCAGCTCTTGGCCTGCTCGGGCTCAAGGTCGGGATTGCCGCCGTAGAGAATTTCGGCAAGCACCTGCTGCGATCCGCGCGGGAGGAACGTCGGGCTCTGGTCCGCCGTCTCGTTCAGTTCGCGCAGCGCCGGCGCCCGAAAGGACTCGCCGTAGTTGGCGCGCAGTATCAGTTCGGAATAGGGCTGCCACAGAACCCCGACCTTGGGGCTGGTCGTTTGACCGGCGTCGGAATAATTCTCGAACCGACCGGCGATCGATAGCTCAAGCCTCTCGAATCCAGCGCGGCGGTTTGCGGCACTGAAGAGGGGGATGCGGACTTCCGCGAAGGCGGACGCCACCTCGCGGTCGAAGGCGACGGGGACGCCGACCGACGGCGCTACGCCTGATGTGAAGCTTGTGTCCTGACGTTCGAAGGTCTCGCGGCGGAAGGCGACGCCCGCGGCCAGTTTGGCGTCCCCGGCGGGAAGGGTGAACAGGGACCCGTCCGCCAGGGCATTGACGGACGAAACCGTCGTCTCCCCGACCCCGCGCGCCCAGCCGGAGCCAATGAACGCCAAGGCTGCCGGCGAGCTGTTCGAGCCGTCGGCGAAGGGATTGAAGTATCCATCGCGCGGTGCGCTGTAGGCGGTCGCCGGATTATCGGCGATCGCGCCGAGCGCCTCGCGCAGGAAGGTAGAGTTCAGCTGATTGCTGCTTGAGTTTTCACCGTGTTCGCGCGCGTAGGCGGCGTAAGTGTCCAGCCGCCAGCTTCCTGCCAGATCGATCTTGGCCCCGATCGAACCGCCCAGGCTTTCGGCGCGGCCTTCGATCCTCGGATTGCCGAGATCGCGGCCGAAATTATAGGCGATGATGTGTGATGTCGCGCCTGTCGGAGACACAAAATAGGGGTTAGCTGCGGTCACGGTGAAGGTCGTTGGAAACCCTTGAGACACCGCCTCAAACTCGCGCAGGCCATAGCGAACATCGGCGTTGACCGAGACGCGGTCGCCGAGGTCCTGATTGAGGACCAGATAGGCGCTGTGTCGGTTTTGCTCCGGCAGGACGTTCAGGCCCTCGCGGTGATTGTAGAGATTGCCCTGACCGACGATGAAGTCACTCGGGCTCAGGCCTTCGCCATTCTGCCCACTGGGGATGGCGTAGGTGGGGACATAGCCGCCGGCTGCGGCGTCGAAGACGACGATGTTGCCGGGGTTGCTGAAGATGCGACGCCGGTCGGATCCTCCGAACCGCCGCAAGTCCGCGTCGTTCGCCCGGTCCCGCTCGGATGCCGCCAGGCGGCTGCGGTCATTGTATTCATAGGTGCCCAGGACCGAGCCTGACGACCACCGGCTCCCTACGGTGTGGGCAATCTGGAGCTCATCGCTCGCCCCATCCGAGGTGACGCCGTACCGGACCCGCGTCTCGGCGCCGTCATAGTCCTCACGCAGGATGATGTTGACCACGCCGCCCACGGCATCCGCTCCGTACAGCGCTGACGCACCATCGAGCAGCACGTCGATGCGGGCCACGGCGCTGGTCGGTATTGTGGAGACATCGGCGAAGTCGCCCTTGTTTCCTGTGCCCGCCATTCGTCGGCCGTTGACCAGAACGAGAGTCGCATCGCTGCCCAAGCCGCGCAGATTGACGCCCGAGGCGTAAAAGCTGTTCGTACCCGTCCGGTCGCCGCCGTTGCTCATTGCGGCATCGTTACCGGTGCCGCCAAAATTCTGGGGCAGGGCGGCAAGCGCTTGGGCAACTGTTCCATGCCCCTGTCGGTCGATATCGCCCCGGGTCACGGTGATGACTGGCGACGGGCCGTCAGCGACGCCGCGGATCAAACTGCCAGTGACGATCACCTCGTCGATCTCAATCGCCTCATCTGCTGCCTCCGCCCGGACGGAAGGATCAAAGACGACCAGAGTGTTCGGGCTCGTGCGCCGCGCCCTCAGGCCCGTGCCCTGCAGTAGCGCGGTCAGCGCCTGATCGGTCCGCAGCGCGCCGCTGACGCCCGGAGACTGACGGCCGGCTACGAGGTCGGTGGAATAGAGGATTTGCTCGCCGCTCTGCGCCGCGAACAGCGGAAGAGTGGTTTCTAGCGGGCCGGCCGGGACGCGGAACTGGACGGCAGGGGATTGCGCCTGGGCGACGACAGGCATTGCCGCCGCGACAGCGAGTGCTCCGAAAGCAGACGAACAGAGACCGATACGCATAATAATCCCCCGAAATGGATATCCGCACAGACGCGGTTCGGGGAAGAGACGAAGGGGCGCGGCAAAACCCCTCAGCGCGCGCTCATAATTTTCGCGGGGGCGTCACGAATGACGATCTGACCGGAAGCCGTGCGGTCGGCGACGACCGGATAGAGCTCGGTCAGCGCGGACACGAAGCCCTCGACATCGCCCGTGTTGAAAGCGCCGCTGACAGCGATATCGGCGATGGCGGGCGCATCCAGGACGACCTTGGACGCGGTGTAGCGATTGACCTCGGCCACAGCGGCTTCGACGGTGTCGCCGGCGAAGATGAGGCGGCCGGATGTCCAGCTGGTCTCCGACGCCGCATCCACCGACCGGACGGCTGGACGAGGCGAGGCGGTGACAATCTGCTGGCCCGGGGCGAGGGACCATCGCGGCGTGGCTTGCCCCCGGTCTACGACATCGACCTTGCCTTCGACGAGCGTCACCTGCGCGCCGCCGCCCGCGCGGCGGACGTCAAACCGGGTTCCCACGGCGGTGACGTCGGTCGCGCCGGCGCGAACAACGAAGGGGCGGGCAGGATCGCCCTCCACATCGAAGAAGGCCTGGCCGCTCGCCAGCTCTACAGCACGGCGACGGCCGGTGAGCCTGACGGTGATGCGAGACTCGGTGTCCAGGGTAACCTTTGACCCATCGGCCAGGACGACGATCCGCCGTTCGCCCAGCCCGGTTTCATAGGACAGAGGACGGGCAGACCACATTGTCACGCCGACAACCACGGCGGCGACGGCCGCCACGGCGCCGATCGGTAAAAGGCCTTTGGCGAGGCGGCCCTGCAGTTTGCGCGAGGCGTCGGCGCGTGCGCGGGCCCCTGCAGTCAAGGCGGCGATATCGGCGTCGCCCTTGAGGCTCCCGGCCGCCTCCCACATCGTTTCTATCCGGGCATAGGCTTCAGCGTTCGCAGGAGTGCGGCGCCATTGACTGAAAGCAGTGATGTCCGAAGCCGCCACCCGCTTCTGGTTGAGGGTGGCGAACCACGACGCGGCCTCGCGTCGTCTTACGTCCAGGTCATTATCGGCAGTCATCGTTCGTGCCTTAGACGTCCAGTTGGGCCATGCAGTGCTCAACAGCCTTGGCCATCCGCCGTTCAACCGTAGCCAGGCTGATCCCGTGGGCCAGAGCAATCTCCGGATATGTCATACCGTCAAACCGGCTCAAGACGAAGACGTCCCGATACAGCGGCGGCATGGTCAGGAGAACCTGCTTGAGGTGAAGCCGGTCGACAGGCGCGTCGGCCGCTGTGACCCACATAGGAATCGCCCCCTGCATCGCCCGGTCCCGCAGCGCCATCCGGCGTCGCTCGTCGCGAACCAGGTTTAGCGCGACGCGAAGAAGCAGAGCCTTGGGGTGGCGGATATCTTCGAGGAGATAGGGAGCCAGGCGAAGATAGGTTTCCTGCACCACATCGGCGGCTTCATCGGCGCCCACACGTCCGCGCAGCCGTCTTCCCAACCACCCCGAATAGCGTCGGTAGAGCCCATTCAGGCTCGCCGCAGCGCCCGGATCCATCTCCTTCACATCGCTCAAGGCGACCTCCCGCCGGTTTTCAGGAGGCAGGAATCCGAGAGCGCGCCCGCCTCGACCGGGCGCACACAGGGGTGCGCCGCGGTCACCAGCGGACGGACGCCGCGCGTCGAGGCGCGGTCGTAAAGATTGAGCTTCGCACAGGGGATTCCCGGCCCCTGTCGACGCAAGCGCCGACGGCCGACAATGAATCAAAGCGAGTCCCGGTGCAAGGCGGAGGGGTCGGGCGAGGAATCCTCTGCGAAGAGGCCCGCTACTTCAGGGTGAAACGCCGCCTCCGCCGCTGACGGACCCCGGCTCAAGTTGCGCCCGTATCTGACGGCGCCCGACGCCGGACTGTGTAAGCGGTCGCCAAAGCAGGGGCAATCAGTCTCTGGCGCTGGCTTCGATCCTGAGGGGCGGCGGGTCCGACGTCGATTCTCCGCAACTTTCTTGCGGAGAATGCGCAACTCCCCTGTGTTGCTCGTGGCCGCTGGTCCGTTCAGCCTTCACCGGTCAATCGCGAGTGAAATCATGGCTCCGAACCTCCAACCGAATGTCGGCTCTCGAGTATTCGCCTTGAGCCCGCGAGAGCTGGAGTGCCTTTTGTGGGTCAGTCGCGGCAAGAGTTCGGGAGATATCGGCGCCATCCTCGGATTGTCGCCGCGCACGGTCGACAGCTACCTTGAGAAGGTGTGCTCGAAGCTGCGCGTGCGCACCCGGATAGAGGCCGTCGCGGTCGGGGTGGGGGCTGGGGTTATCGAACCGGAGTGACATCGTTGGTCACACGCGATACGCGAGTTTTCCGATGAGAATCGGAGCATGATTGCGCGCCTGAACGGTGATCAGGTCGCTTATGCCCGGAGACGTCGTCCAAGCTTTCGCCGGGGAGATCGCATCACGCGATGTGCGTCGCCTCGAATCCTATCTGTCGGAGCAGGTCGCGGCCCAGTTCGACATCGCGGGCGAACTCGTCGGACGTACAGCGCTTCTCGGCTTCTGGCGTCGGCTTTTCCAAAGCTATTCTCTGTTCGAACTTCACATCCTCAAGTCCGTCACCCAGGGCGAGTTGGTCATCGCCGAAAGCCTCTATCTGCTGGCCGCGAACCGTGGCCTCGTCATGAACGTCCGCGTCATCAACGTTTTCGAGGTTGAGAAGGGCGTGATCACTCGGTGGCGCGATCACGCCGATCTGGCCGAGGTGCCTCTGGCGGAGAAGGATCGTTGGCGTCGCCTCAGCGCCGCCCGTTGGTGAGGAGGGGAGGGGGCGGGCCGGGAACTTCTGTGTGAAGCTCGACGTCTTCACCCGTGATCGCCGCCGACGCAGAACGTCCCCTGGCTCAAGATCAAAGGCTATCCGGTCGAGGCCCGCCGGGGACCATCTTAGCCGGAGTAGGAACCAAGCCAAACCCTTGAGTGCGGTGCGCGCGCCAGAGCTTGCGGGCGTGCGCCGACGCCGCTCGAACGCCGCCAGTGATCGGTCCACCCTCTGACCCGCGGAACGCAGGACGAGGCTTGACAGGCCGGGGCGTTCGCGCCCGTTAGGGGGGGGGCAGTGCGAAGTCAGGATCCGGGATGAACACGTCTGAACTTCGCGACGGCCTCGAAGCCCGACAGGTCTGGATCTATTTCGCCGCCGTGATCGTCGCGACGGCCATTGGGTTCGTGATCCCGGGCACGGCGGTGCTGGAATCGGCGATCAATCCGGCGCTGGCCCTGATGCTGTTCGTCACCTTCCTGCAGGTGCCCGTCGCCGCCCTCGGCCGGGCGCTTCAGGAATTGCGGTTCATGGGCGCCTTGCTGGCCGTGAACTTCATCGCCGTGCCTCTGCTTGTCCTGGGCCTGGTGCAGTTCCTGCCGGCCGATCCCCTGATCCGTCTCGGCGTGCTGATGGTGCTGCTCTGTCCCTGCATCGACTATGTCGTGACCTTCGCTCATCTGGGTCGAGCGGATGCCCGGTTGCTCCTGGCCTCGACACCGGTGCTGCTGATTGCCCAGATGGCGCTCTTGCCCATCTATCTGCGTCTGTTCCTCGGCGCCGAGGCGGCGGCCTATGTGCAGCCAGGTCCGTTCATCCACGCCTTCGTCTGGCTGATCGCCATCCCGTTCGTTCTGGCGGCGCTGGTCCAGACCTGGGCGGCCCGCAGCAAAACGGGCGAGCGAGTCTCGTCTGGTCTCGGCCTGGCGCCGGTGCCGGCCACGGCCTTGGTGCTCTTCATCGTCGTCGCCGCGGTCATGCCGCAACTCGGACAGACCCTCGACCGGACCCTGAGTGTCGTGCCGGTCTATGTCGCCTTCTCCGTGCTGGCGCCGCTCATCGGATGGGCCGTCTCGCGGCTCGCAGGGCTGACGCCGGAAGCCGGCCGCGCCGTCGCCTTCAGCGCCGGGACCCGCAACTCGCTCGTGGTCCTGCCGCTGGCCCTGGTCGTGCCCGGCGCCATCCCCCTGGTCCCGGCCATCATCGTCACCCAGACTCTGATCGAGCTCCTGGCGGAGTTGGTCTACATCCGCGGCATCCCCGGGCTGGGACGTCGGTCAGCCTGATCAGGGGAACGCTAAAGCTTGATTGTTTCCATAGTTCGACTAATTCAGAACTATGGAAACGGAAGCCTCGATTCTCGCTCTCGCCGCCTTGGCGCAGTCTACGCGGCTGGAGGCGTTTCGTCTCCTCGTGCGCCACGAACCCGGCGGTTTGCCGGCCGGTGAGATCTCGAACCATCTGGCCATCCCGGCCAATACACTGTCGTCCCATCTCGGCGTTCTGACCCGCGCGGGGCTGATCAGGTCGGAGCGGCGCAGCCGCTCGATCATTTACCGGGCCGACCTGGACCGGTTCCGCGGGCTGGTCCTGTTCCTGCTTAAGGACTGCTGCGAGGGGAGGGCGGACCTGTGTCAGCCCTTGCTGGCCGAATTCGCACCCTGCCGCCCCTGAGGATCCCATGGACGTCGTCATCTATCACAACCCCGCCTGCGGGACGTCGCGCAACGCGCTTGAGCTGATCTGCCATGTCGGCATGGAGCCGCACGTCGTCGAGTATCTGAAGACCCCGCCGTCGCGGGCCATGATCGCCTGGCTGGCCGAACGCACCAGCGCGCCGCTGCGCGACCTGTTACGCGAAAAGGGCACGCCCTTCGCCGAACTGGGCCTCGGTGATCCAGGCCTCAGGGACGATCAACTGCTCGACGCGATCGAGGCCCATCCGATACTTCTCAACCGCCCGATCGTCGTCAGTCCCCTGGGCGTTCGACTCTGCCGGCCATCGGAGGCCGTGCTCGATCTTTTGCCCGACGACGATCTCAAACCCTTTACCAAGGAGGACGGCGAGGTCGTCATCGACGCCGCCGGCCAGCGGGTGAAGCGATGATCGACACCCCCGTGACGACTACGTCGCCGCGTCGCCTGTCCTTCCTCGACCGCTGGCTGACGCTGTGGATCTTCGTGGCCATGGGTCTCGGCGTGGCTCTGGGGACGCTGGCGCCGGGTCTGCCCGCCTGGATCAATAGCCTCTCGATCGGCACGACCAACATCCCAATCGCCGTCGGTCTCATCCTGATGATGTACCCGCCGCTGGCCAGGGTCCGGTACGAGGCGCTGCCGCGTGTCTTCGCCGACAAGCGGGTGCTGGCCCTGTCGCTGTTCCAGAATTGGGTGCTGGGCCCGGTGCTGATGTTCGCGCTGGCGGTGATCTTTCTGCGCGATCAGCCGGAATACATGACCGGCGTCATCCTGATCGGACTGGCGCGCTGCATCGCCATGGTGCTGGTGTGGAACCAGCTGGCGCGGGGCGATAACCAGTATGTCGCCGGTCTCGTCGCCTTCAACTCGATCTTCCAGATCCTGTTCTTCAGCCTCTACGCCTGGATCTTCCTCACCGTCCTGCCGCCCCTGTTCGGCCTGCAGGGCAGTGTGGTGGACGTCAGCGTCTGGACCATCGCCGGGGCGGTCCTGGTCTACCTCGGTCTTCCCTTCCTGGCCGGCTTCCTGACCCGTCGCAGCCTGATCGCCCGCCGGGGCGCCGATTGGTACGAGCGGCGCTTTCTGCCGCGCATCGGACCGATCACCCTGATCGCCCTGCTGTTCACCATCGTGGTCATGTTCAGCCTCAAGGGCGGGGAGGTGGTGGCCCTGCCGCTGGACGCCCTGCGCATCGCCATTCCGCTGACGATCTACTTCCTTGTGATGTTCGTGGTCAGCTTCCTCATGGGCAAGCTGATCGAGACCGACTATCCGCGCACCACCGCCCTGGCCTTCACCGCGGCCTCGAACAATTTCGAACTGGCCATTGCCGTCGCCATCGCGGCCTTCGGCCTGACCTCGCCGGTCGCCTTTGCGGCCGTCATCGGTCCCTTGGTCGAGGTGCCGGTGCTGATCCTGCTGGTGTCGGTCGCGCTGTGGATGGGACGCCGCTGGTTCCCGGATACGGCTCCGCCGGCGGACGCGGCCTGATGGTCGTCCTGCATCTCCTGGACGCGGATGACGTCGGCCTGATCGCGGCCCTGCGCGGCGCGGGTCTGCCCGAGCCTGGCGCTGGTCGATACTTCGCCGCCCACGAACACGGCGGCATCGCCGGCTATGTCGGCCTGGAAGGGGAGGGGCAGGATCTCCTGCTGCGCTCCCTGGTCGTGCTCGCCGACCTGAAGGCCCAAGGGATCGGGAGCCGCATACTGACCGCCGTCGAGGCCATGGCGAGCGATCTGGGTAGCGAACGGCTTCACCTGCTCACCACGACGGCCGAGCTATTCTTCGCCCGGCGTGCTTTCGTCTCCGCCGAACGGGCGTCCGCGCCCCTTGCGATCCGGCAAACCCGCGAGTTCGCGGACGTCTGCCCGGCGTCAGCGGCCTATCTCATCAAGGACCTCTGATGACTTTCGCCCGCCTGCGGCCGCTGCCGGATCCGGATCACCTGCCGGCTCTGGATGCAGCCTATCTGTCCGCCGACCCCGCCCGGGGGCTAGGTCCGACCGATCCCGCGCCGCGGATCCTTCTCTTGTATGGATCGCTGCGCGAGCGGTCGTATTCGCGGCTCTGTGTCGAGGAGGCGGCCCGTCTGCTGCAGCGAATGGGATGCGAGACCCGCATCTTCGACCCCTCCGACCTGCCCCTGCCGGGCGCGCCCGGCGACGACGACCACCCGGCGGTGCGCGAGCTGCGCGAGCACGCTTTCTGGTCGGAGGGCATGGTCTGGTGCAGTCCGGAACGGCATGGCCAGGTCTCCGGCCTGATGAAGCTGCAGATCGACCATCTGCCGCTCAGCCTGGGCGGCCTGCGCCCGACCCAGGGCCGCACCCTGGCGGTGATGCAGGTGTCGGGCGGGTCGCAGAGCTTCAACGCCGTCAACACCCTGCGCCTGCTGGGCCGCTGGATGCGGATGATCACCATCCCCAACCAGTCCAGCGTGGCCAAGGCCTTCCAGGAGTTCGACGAGGCCGGCCGGATGAAGCCCTCGGCCTACTATGAGCGGATCGTCGATGTGATGGAGGAATTGGTGCGCTTCACCATCCTCACCCGGCCGCACGCGGCCCAGCTGGTGGACCGCTATTCCGAGCGCAAGGCGGCCGGGATTCCCCTCGACGCCGCCTCCGATCTGTCGGGGATCGTCATCGCGCGCCAGGCGTGACCTCCCCTCGACCACGCGAACACGCCTCGCATTCCTCCCGCCTTAATACGGACCTTGACGCCATGGCCGCGGCGGCCGCCGAGCATCGCGATGGCCGTAACTCGCCAGAAGTGGCGAAAGGCTATTCTCCGGGTGACGTTCTCATCCTGACGAACCTCCAGGCCCTTGCCGCGCTTAGCAAGGGGGACCAGGCGCGGGCCGTCCGGCCGAGAACAGTAATGCCCGAAGCGGAATAGGAGCAGGACGTGCCTCGCAACGCAGCCGATTTCCTGTCGATTTACCAGCAAGGCTTCGTGAGGGTCGCTGCGTGCCGTCCCGTTTGCAGGATCGCGGATCCGGCGTTCAATCTGGAGCAGACCCTGAGGCTCGCCCGTGAGGGGAACGAGGCCGGGACCGCGTTGATGGTTTTCCCGGAGCTCGGCCTGTCGGGCTATTCCATCGACGACCTGTTTCTGCAGCGGGCGTTGCTGGACGAGGTCGAGCGGCAACTCGTGAACCTCGTGGCCGAAAGCCGCGATCTCCACCCGGTCATACTGGTCGGCGCGCCCCTCCGTCGTGAGGGACGGCTGTACAATTGTGCGGTGGCTATCCACCGGGGGCGGATCCTTGGCGTGGTGCCAAAGGGCCATCTGCCCAACTACCGCGAGTTCTATGAAAAGCGATGGTTCGCCTCCGGGCGGGATGTGGAAGGCGAGATTACGATCGGGGGCGAGACCGTTCCATTCGGAATGGATCTGCTGTTCCAGGCCGACGACGTCGATGGCCTGATCTTTCATGTCGAAATTTGCGAGGATGTGTGGGCGCCCGCGCCGCCCAGCGACTTCGCCGCGCTCGCCGGCGCGCTGATTCTGACGAACCTGTCCGCAAGCAACATCGTGGTGGGAAAGGCGGACACGCGGCGAAGACTTTGCGAGCTGCAGTCCGGCCGCTGTTGGGCGGCCTACATCTACTCCGCGGCCGGGTATGGAGAATCGACGACCGACCTGGCCTGGGACGGACAGGCCTGTATCTACGAGCTGGGGGCGCAGCTCGCGGAGACCGAGCGCTTCAGCCTGGGGTCCCAGATGGCCGTCGCGGACATAGACGTGGAACGGCTGCAGCTGGAACGTATGCGTACCGGCACCTTTAACGAGGCCGCGATCGCCAACGGGATGCCCGACCGGCGCTTTCGCCGGGTGACCTTCCATCTTGATCCGCCAGTTCACAACCTCGGCCTGCGACGACGCATCGACCGTTTTCCCTTTGTGCCCAACGATCCCTCCCGCCTCGACCAGGACTGCTACGAGGCGTTCAACATACAGTTGAGCGGGCTGGCCAAGAGGCTTGAGGCGACCGGAACAGCCAAGATCTGCATCGGCGTGTCCGGAGGGCTGGATTCCGCGCACGCCTTGATCGTCGCGGCCAAGGTCTTCGATCTGCTTGGACGTCCGCGCACGGACATTCTCGGGATCACAATGCCCGGCTTCGGCACGAGCGCGAGGACCAAGTCTAACGCCTACGCCTTGATGAACGGGCTCGGCGTGACCGTCGAGGAAATCGACATCAAGCCGCTCGCCCAGCAGATGCTGCAGGACCTGCGCCATCCGTTCGCGAGGGGCGAACCTGTGTACGACACGACGTTCGAGAATGTGCAGGCCGGGCTCCGGACAGATCTCCTGTTCAGGGCCGCCAATCAGCGAAACGGCATGGTGCTCGGCACCGGCAACATGTCCGAGCTTGCGCTTGGCTGGTGCACATACGGCGTTGGCGACCAGATGAGCCACTACAACGTCAACGGCTCGCTCCCGAAAACCCTCATTCAACACCTCGTCCGTTGGACAGCGGCGAACCGCCTGTTCGACCCCGCGGTGTCCGACGTCCTGCTCGACATCCTGGCGACAACGATTTCACCGGAGCTCATCCCGCAGACGGCCGAGGGCGAGTCGCAGAGCACCGAAGGCAAGATCGGCCCCTACGAGCTCCACGACTTCTGGATCTACTATCTCACCCGGTTCGGGCTGCGGCCCTCCAAGATCGCCTTCCTGGCCTTGCACGCCTGGCAGGACGCCGCCGCCGGGAATTGGCCGCCGGGCTTTCCGGACGAGCAAAAGCGGGCCTACCCCATCGGGTCTATTCGCAGCTGGCTGGAGGTGTTCCTGCAGCGCTTTTTCGCCAATCAGTTCAAGCGCTCGGCCCTGCCGAACGGACCCAAGGTCACGACAGGCGGTTCTCTGTCGCCGCGGGGCGACTGGCGCATGCCCTCGGACGCTCATGGCCAGGTCTGGATCGACGAGCTGCATCGCAACGTGCCGGAGGTTCTTGATCCCGCAAGCGACGACATTCCAACGAAAGAGCCCGATGTGCTGCCCGCCGGAGGCAAACCCATCGTCCGATAAGGCCGTCGCCCGGCTGCGAACTCCGGGGTCGGAGGGGCGGTTCAGGAACCGGAAGCCGGCGCCTGCCCATCCGGCGCCCGGCGGGGCGGAAGATTAGGTGAAGGGCTGGCGACCCTAGCCGATGTCCGCCGGCCGCGCGCCCTTCGGCGCCGCATGCCGGGAGAAGCCGACCACGAGGATGGCGATCGTCAGCAGCTGAACGGCGACGCCTTCGACCGTCGGGTAGAGGCCGAGGACTTCGATCCGGGGGATCCAGGCCAGCGGGTGGACATCGAGCCAGCCTGCCTCCTGCAACGCCGCCACCCCCTTCCCGACGAGGACGACCGACAGGATGGCCATGAGGATCGAGCTCAGGGAGAAGAACCGGCCGATCGGCAGGCGCTTGCTGTAGGCCAGCAGGGCCCAGGCCACTATGGCCAGGATGACCACCGCCGTCAGGGCGCCGGCCAGCATGCCGAGGTGGCCGCCTTGGCTCCAGATCGCCGCATAGAAGAGGATGGTCTCGAACACCTCCCGGTAGACCACGACGAAAGACAGCAGGAACAGGAACCAGGCCGACCGTTTCGACAGCGCGTGGGAGAGCTTGTCGCGGATATAGGTCTGCCAGGCGTCGGCGTGCGACTTGCCGTGCATCCAGATGCCCACCGAGACGAGCACGACGGCGGCCAGAAGCGAACCGAACCCTTCGGTCAGTTCCCGGCTGGCACCGCTGATGGAGATGAAGAAGGTCGCGGCCGCCCAGGTGGCCCCGCCGGCGACCAGCGCGGCGACCCAGCCGCCGTGGACGTAGCGCAGCACCTCGGGCCGTTCGGCCTTCCTGAGGAAGGCGATCATCGCCACCACGATGAGAAGGGCCTCTAGGCCTTCGCGCAGGAGGATGGTGAAGGCGCCGAGGAAGCTGGCGACATTGTCCGCCTCCTGGGGCGCGAGGGCCCGCTCGGCCGTGTCCAGCAGGGCGTTCGCACGCGCGACCCGACCGGCGACCTCCTCGGCGGGCGCACCCCGGCTGATCGAGACGCGCAGCTCGGTCATGGCGGTCTCGACCCGGCGCAGCAGGGCGCCGTCCCGGGCGCCGAGGGCCGGCTCGATCGGCTCGACGCCGTCGAGGTAGGCGGACAGCGCCGCGTCGGTGGCGGCCTTGCGATCGCCCCGTCGATAGGCGGCCTCGCTCTCCGCCAGGCGCGTCCGCGCCAGGGTCAGCGTCGATCCGGCCGGGCGCGCCGCCGCCTCGGGATGACGTCGCAGATAGGCGGTCAGGGCTCGCGCCCGGGGTTCGCCGAGGCGGGTGGCCAGCTCGGCCGGCGTGGTCTGGGTGAGGGCGGCCAGGTCGGGGAAGGCCGCGCGGACCGCCGGATCGCCGTCCCACAGGCGCTTGCCCTCGGCGGCTTCGGCGTCGGTGAAGGCGAAGCGGCCGACATAGAAGGCCAGCGCCCAGCGGTCCTCGGCCGGCAGGTGCGAGAAGCTGGCCATCGCCGTGCCCTCCAGCCCCTGGTCGATCACCTGGTAGAGCCCGAAGACGCTGCGCTGGCGCGCGCGCTCCACGTCGGCGAAGGCGATCGCCGGCGGATCGAGCCCTTCGGCGCCGGGGCCGTCGGCGCGCCCGGTCACGCCGTGGCAGACCGCGCACTGCTCGGCGTAGAGGGCGGCGCCGCGGGCCAGGTCGGGCGGGAACGAAGGCGCAAGCGGGCTCGGATAGGCCGCCAGCACCGCGCCGGCCAGGGCCTTGGCCCGGGCGCCGACGACGGCCGGATCCGCCTTGTCCCGGATGGCCGCCTGCAGGCCCTCGGCGTCGCGCATCAGGGCGGCCTTGGCCGGGTTGGCCGGCAGGGCGTCCAGACGCGTCCGGATCTGGGTGCTGAACTCGATCATCTCGCCGTATTCGGCCGGGTTGACGACCTCGCCGTCGGCCACTGCGCCGGCGTAGTCGACCGCCACATAATCCAGCAGCCGCCAGGCGACCTGGGCCTCCGAGGCGGACGGCGCCTGGGCGAGGGCCGGGGCGGCCAGCCCTAGGGCGAACAGCAGGGTGAGCAGACGGAGCAGAGGACGCATGGGAGACCTAGTTGTGAGCGGCTCGCAATAGCATTCAAGCGACGCCGCTGTCGCGTCTAAACCGCGGACGCGCCCGGGCCCGCAGAGGCGGCCGCGATCGCGGCTTCCGGCGGGTCAGACCTCGTAACGCGCGGCCGTCAGAGGTGGATCGTGCGCTCGGCTACCGCCAGGCAGGCTTCGCGCAGGGCTTCCGGCAGGGTCGGATGGGCGTGGCTTGTCCGCGCCAGATCCTCGGCTGCCGCGCCGAACTGCATGGCGGCGACCGCTTCATGGATCAACCCGCCGGCTTCGGGGCCCAGGATGTGCACGCCGAGGATCTTGTCCGTCGCGGCGTCGGCCAGAACCTTGACCAGACCGTTCTTCTCCAGACGCGCCTTGGCCATGGCGTTGGCGGAGAAGGGGAAGCGCCCCACACGGTAGGCCACGCCGGCCGCCTTGAGGTCGTCCTCCGTGCGGCCGACCGAAGCCAGTTCCGGCCAGGTATAGACGACCGCCGGAATCGTTCCGTAGTCCACATGGCCCGCGCCCCCCGCCAGGCGTTCGGCCAGGGCGATCCCTTCCTCCTCCGCCTTGTGGGCCAGCATGGCGCCGCCGATGACGTCGCCGATGGCGTAGACCCCGTCGGCGCTGGTCCGGAACCCTTCGTCCACCGGAATAAAGCCCCTGCGGTCGGGCGCAATGCCGACCGTTTCCAGATCGAGCCCGGCGGTGGCGGGCCGTCGGCCGATGGAGACCAGCACGACATCGGCCTTGATGGTTCCTCGCGCGCCATCGCCCATGGGCTCGACGTCGAGGACGACGTCGTCGCCCTCCATCCGCGATTCGACCACCTTGTGCCCAAGGCAGAACTGGAAGCCCTGGGCCTCGAGCACCTTGTGCAGCGTCGCCGACATCTCCGAGTCGACGCCGGAGGCGATCCGGTCGAGCACTTCGATGACCGTGACCTCGCTGCCGAGCCGACGCCAGACCGACCCCAGCTCCAGTCCGACGTAGCCGCCGCCGATCACCGCTAGATGGCGCGGCGCCGCCGTCAGGCTCAGGGCGCCGGCGGAGGTGACGATCCGCCGCTCGTCGATGGGCAGGTCGGGCAAGGTCGCCGCTTCCGATCCGCTGGCGATGACCACCGCCTTGCGGGCCTGCACCTCGAAAGCGCCGTCCGCGGCGCGCACCTCCACCCGGTCGCGCGCCAGCAGCCGGCCGCGGCCCTGGAAGCGGGCGACCTTGTGCTTGCGCAGGAGGTAGGCGACCCCTTCGCCAAGCTCGGTCACCACCTTGCCCTTGTGCCGCATGACACCGTCAAGATCGGCCCGCACATTGTCGACCATGACGCCGAACGCTTCGAGATTGCGCGCCATCTCCAGCCGCTCGGTGGCCTGGAGCAGCGCCTTGGACGGAATGCAGCCGATGTTCAGGCAGGTCCCCCCGAGCAGTTCGCGGTCGTCGATGACCGCCACCGACAGGCCGAGTTGGCTCGCCCGGATAGCACACGGGTATCCGCCCGGCCCGCCGCCGATGATCACCAGGTCGTAGGAGGTCGTCGAACGGCTCATGGCGTCAGCCTTTGCTGCGAGTGGATGGGAGAGAAGGGCCCCGGCCAGCCCGAGGAACCGGCATCAGGCGCCCCCCTCATTGAGGGCCGCGTCGCGCGTCTCCATTCGGAACCCGCTTCCGGGGAGGGCCGGCAGGCGGCGGAAGTCGATCTCCAGATCCTGATCCGGCAGCCGGTAGTTCAGGTCGGCGAGCAGGCCGACGGCGCGCTCCATCAGCTCCAGGACGATCCCTTCGCCAGGGCAACGGTGACCGGTCGCCGCATCCCCACCGCCCTGGGGGATGAGACCGAACGGATCTCCGGAGCCGTCGCTGAACCGCTCCGGCCGGAACGCCTCGGGATCAGTCCAGTGTGCGGGATCGTGATTGGAGCCATAGAGGTCGAGGACCACCTGACGGCCCTCCGGGAAGACCAGGTCGCGCCAGCGAAACGGCGCGCGCACACGCCCGATCACTGCCGGGAAGAACGGATAGAAGCGTCGGACTTCCTGGACGAAGGCGCGGCGACGTCCGGGGTCGGCGACGGCCAGACGGGCCGCATCCGGGTGAGCCTGCATCGCGTGCGCCACAAACACGATGTAGACCGAGGTCGCGACAGTCGGCCGCAATACATTGGCCAGTTCGACCGCCGCCGTGTGGATCGGCAACGGTTCGCCGTCCTCGGCGCGGGTCCAGGCCCAGGCGTGGGCGGCCGTGTCCGGATCCGGCGACAGACGGCCGGCGCGAATGTCTTCAATGATCGAGCCCAGCCAGGCGTCGACGCGGCGACGCGCGTGCCTCGACCACAGATGCCGGGGGCCCCGCGATCCCGCCGCGTCGAACAGCGCCCTCAGGTGACGGACCCGCTTCGCTTCGTCGTGCGGCTCAAGCGGCACGCCGGCCCAGGCGCAGACGGCCCGCGTCAGCACCGGCTGCAGGGCGTCATAGAGCACGATGTCCTCCTCGCCGGCCCATTCGACGGTCGCGCGCCGCCACTCCGCTTCGAACAGTTCGCCCAGCCGCGCGACACGGGCTGGCGACATCAGGGACATGAACACGCCCTTGCGAGCGCGGTGGGCCTCGCCGTCCAGCCCCTGGACGCCGCCCTCGCCGAGCAGCGTGCGGCGGACCGGCGCCGGCATGGCGCCCGCCCGCACGATGCGGGTCTCGTCATAGAAGATCCGCGCCGCCTCGCGGCCTCTCAGACAGGTCGTCTCCTTCAGCGCCAGGCGGGTCTCGACGACGTCGGCGCCGGCCTGCTCGAACAGGTGGGAAAGGCGCCGATAAGGGTCTGTCAGCAGGGCCAGGGTCTGGTCGCCGTGTCGCGAGGTCGGCCGATGCGTCATCGAAATCCTCCACAAGGACGGGCGGTCCGCGACGGGAGCCGCCAATCGCCTCCAAACGTCGCGGTGGGCTAATGGCTCCGGGGTCTTTGCGCCTTCCGGATCTTCCACAGGGTCAAAGTGGCGCGGATGGATCGTGCAACGCCTCGATCACCTTGCAGGCGGAGACCCGGCCCCCGGCGCATTCCGTCGTCATCCGCGACAGTTCGCGCTGGAGGGCGCGGAGCCGGGCGATCTTCTGTTTCACATCGGCGAGATGACGTTCGGCCAGGGTGCTGGCCTCGGCGCAGGGCCGATCGGGGTGATCCGACAGATCAAGCAAGGAGCGGATCGAATCCAGATCGAAGCCCAGCTGGCGGGCATGCCGGATGAATGACAGGCGGCGCTCAGCCGCGTCGTCATACATGCGCCGGTCGCTGGCGGTGCGCGGCGGCGGCGGAAGCAAGCCGATTTCTTCATAGAAGCGGATGGTCGGAACCTTGACGCCCGTGGCGGCGGCCAGTTTGCCGATGGGGCGCAACCCGGACGAGGCGGGAGAGGGGAGGGGCATCGCGTCAGCTCGTAACGGCGGGTGAAAGGCATCTGGGGCGGGGAGGGATCATCGGCCCAGCCCCATCAGGACGACGGCGATGCCGAAGGCGGCGATCGTGGAGGCGCCGGTGAGCGCCATGCCGAAGGCCGGGACCGCCGCGCCCTGCGCGTAACCCAGGGCGAAGAAACCCCGACCGACCAGATAAGGAGGGACCAACACCAGCAGCAGGATCATCTCCTCGCCGCGCAGCACGGTGGCGAGCACCAGGTGGGCGCTCACCGCCAGAACGGTCTGTTCAAGCGAGTTCTGTAGCACGGCGGCGGGTACGGCGAGCCTGGCGCCGGGCGCCGCATCGGCGGACCCGGCCGGTCGGCGTCGGACCGGAAACGGATGCTGGCCACCACCCTCAAACACCCCGCGAGCCACAGGAAGACCGGGAGATTCGCCTGCAGGGCATAGGCCAGCCTATCGGCCGTCGCCATGTCGCGCGCCGCGCCGAGAAGGGGCGGGGAAAGCCGCAGCCAGGCGGAGGCCGCCGCTGAGGCGGTGATGAGAATCGCCGGCGCCGAGCGGACGGCGATCGCCCTCTGTTCGGCGGGAAGCCTCATCGCGCCGCCCGTCCCAGGGTCGAGGACGCCGCGCGGCTGTCCGAGCCCCGGACGGTGAGGAGGAGCAGCGCGACGCCGCAGACAATGGCCGCATCGGCGAGGTTGAAGGTCGGCCAGTGCGCCGCCCCCCAATGAAGATCGATAAAATCGGTGACCGCGCCAAAGCGTAGCCGGTCGACGAGGTTCCCGATCGCTCCACCGGCGATGAGGCCTGCGGCGGCCGCCGTCACGGCGCTGCGCGTGCGCCAGATCCACGCCAGCAGGGCGCCGATGATCAGGAAGGCCACGGCGCTCAGCGCCCAGCGGCCGACGGCGCCTGAGCCGGCGAACAGGCCGAAGGTGACGCCGGGGTTGAACCCGAGACGCAGCGAGAGAAACGGCGTGAGGTCGATCGGAGCGTCCAGCTGAGCGCGCGCCGCGGCCTTGGCGGCCTGATCCACGACGGCGATCAGCGCCGCGAGCGTGAAGGCGATCGTCTGCAGGCGGCCGGGAACGCGTCGCGTCGGGTGCATGGTGATCATGAAGCCTCCAATGGATTTCAACTGATTTTGGGCCCTCTAGTTACTAGAGGATCAAGCGGGTTTTATCTGACGGGCGTTTCTTTCATGGAAGCCATGCATTCTCGGCATGATCGTCTAGCCAATGGGAGATGCATGCTTCTCGCGAAAGGGTAATCCGATGACTGAACCCCCTCTCGTCCTGTGCACTTCCTCGCCGGCTGCAGTTGCGGCGTGGCCTCCAGGTTCGACGGCGCCACCCCGCCTACCGGCGCATCCTGATGGCGGTGATCGCCGTCAACGGCGCCGCCTTTATGGCCATAGCCAGCGGCGCCTCCCTGCAAGGCTCGGCGCCCCCTGGGCGCCAATGTGCTCGACTTCCTGGCCGACGCGCCACCTACGGCATCAGCCTGGCCGTGATCGGACGTTCGGTCGCCGTGCAGTCCGGGGCGGCCAATGGCCAAGGCGCCAGCCTCGTTGCGTTGGTGCTGTTATTCCTCAGCTACGCGATCTCGCGAGCCACCTCCGGGGCGCCGTCCTGTGGCATCACGGGACTGGGCGCTCTGGGCTTCTTCGCCAACGCCCTGGCCGGCTTACTGCTGGTCCGCCACTGCGCAGGCGACTCCAACGTCCGCTCGCTCTGGCTATGCGCGCGCAACGACTTTATCCAGAGCCTGGCGTCGCGGCGACCGGCGGAGCGGTCTGGCTGACCGGTTCACGATGGCCCGACCTGATAGCGGCAGCGCTACTCAGGTGAAGATTGCGCATTCTGCAATCTCGATCCACCTGCAGACGCAGCGAAAGAATCGGACGCGATCAGCGTGCGCTCGCTTAAAGATCGCTCGACGTTGCTGAATAGGTCGAGATGGCCGACGATGCGCCACTCTCGGCCTTGCATGTCGACTTTCCCTCTCCCTCACCGCGGATTGGTGGTCACTCGAAACAGTCGCAGCCCCCGAACACTGTAACAGATTGCTTGATCGCCCGAATGAAAGTATCCACCACGCGATGGCGTGGCCAATTGCGACATGGGCAAGACTGATACTGGCGGTGACCCTGGTCTCCGCCGTGTTTTTCGTCGCCCCGATCGCTGACGCCGCGACCTGCGTCCCGGAGACGGCATCGGCTCACGCCATGGTCGTTGAAGATGCGGGCGATGGCGACCAGGTCGACCTTGGCGCTGGGCACGGAGTCTGCACCCACGGCCACTGCCACCACAACGGAACTGCCCGTGCGGATGTCGCCGACCACATCGCGATGCAGATCCACGCGCGGCCTGTTCACGCCTTCCCCTCGAGTGATTTTCCGTCGTCGATCTCTCCCGACGGCCTGAAGCGCCCTCCCAGAGTCTGACCGGACGTCTGCGCCGCCGTGCGCGCGAACTCGTGTCAAATTTCTGGAAGATGAATCATGCCTCCCTCATATCGCAGGCCGCCGCGTTTCGCGGTCGGCTGCGCGTTGGCCGCATTCGCGGCCGTGCTGGCCAGTCCCGCTTGGGCTGACCCCGCGCCGTCCTTCGCCGAGCTGCTCGCCCAGCTGGGTCAAACCCCGGCCACCCTTGAAGCCGGCGCCCTGTCGGACGCCGCCGAAGCACGTGTCCGCCAGGCCCGTGCGAGGCCTAATCCGACGATCGCTCTCGACGCCGAGAACGCTTTCGGCACGGGGCCCTTCTCGGGCTACGCCAATGCCGAAACCACCTTGTCGATCAGCCAGGACCTCGAGCTCTGGGGACGCCGGACCGCTCGGGTCAATGTCGCCCGCGCGGAGGCTGGGACAGCGGCTCTGCAGCGCGATCTCGCCGTCATCGACGCTGCTGGAAGACTCGCGCAGGTCTATGCCGATGCGGAAGCCGCCCAAAGGCGGGCCGTCCTCGCTGAAGAAAGCCTGACCCTGACCATCGCCGATGCAAGGGCCGCCCTTGTTCTCGTCGAGGAAGGGCGCGAGCCCCTGCTACGCGGCATTCAGGGTGAAAGCGAAGCAGCTGCAGCGCGCGCCACGCGGGATGAGGCCATCGCCGAACGCGACGCGGCGTTCGCCAGGCTGACCGCTGTCGCCATGCTGGCGGCGCCAGTAACAACGATCGACACCAGCCTGCTCGACCTGCCGCCTGCCCCCGCCTTTGTGGCGCCAGCGGATGCACCGACCGTTCGTGTCGCGGAAGCGCAACGGGCGGCCGCCGAACGCCGGATCGACGTCGAGCGGATACGCTCTCGTCCGGACATCAACGCCAGCGTCGGTGTCCGTCGCTACGAGATGGAAGACGCAACGGCTCTGACGTTCGGCGTCAGCATGCCGCTGCCATTGTTCGACCGGAACCGCGGAAACATCGCTGCGGCGCAGGCGGACTTCCGTGCCGCGGATGCGCGGCTCCTTGGCGCCCGTCAGGAAGCCCAGGCCGATCGCGCCGCGGCGCGGGCGCGGCTCGCCGCATCCGTCAGCCGGGTTTCCGCCGCCGATGCGGGAGTGGCGTCTGCGGAGGAAGCCTATCGCCTGTCGCGAATCGGAACCGAAGCGGGGCGCATTTCCCAGCTTGAACTGCGGGTCACCCGCACAGCCCTGATTTCTGCCCGGACGTCTGCCGTCGATGCGCGCCTCGCGCGCGTCCAGGCCGAGATCGAACTTGCGCGCCAGGACGGCCGCGCCCCCTTCCAAGGAGCCCAGTGATGCGCAAGCGCACATCCAACAAGACGTTGCTCATCGGCGGAGCCGCCGCCATCGTCCTTCTCGGTGGAGGCGGGCTCTTCCTGCTCACACGCGGACCGGATGCCGCTCCAGCGGCCGCACCGGCCGCTGCCGAAGGTGAGGCGGGTCACGCGGAGGAAGGCGCCCATGCCGAAGGCGAGGCCGAAGCGCCAGAAGGCTTCGTCGCACTGAGCGCGGCCCAGGCCCAGGCCGCGAGCCTGATTGTGGTCGGCGTCGGTCGGGGAGGGGGGGCGGAAACCCGTCTCTCCGGGCGGGTCGAGCCAATGATCGACGCGCGCGCCGCTGTCGCGGCGTCCGTCGGCGGGCGCGTTGAGCGGGTTCTCGTGGCGCCGGGTCAGACGGTCCGGATCGGCCAGCCTCTGGCGAGCGTCGTGAGCGGCGAAGCCGCAACCTTCCGGGCGGATGCGGACGCTGCGGCCGCTGAGACCGAGGCGGCGCGCCAGGCCTATCAACGCAACCGCAATTTGGCGGATCAGGGCGTCGTCGCCCGACAGGAAGTCGAGGCGTCCCGCGCGCAACTGCTCAGCGCCGAAGCCGGCGCACGGGCGGCTCGCGCGCGGTCCAGCGCGGCGGGCTCGCCCAACGCGTCGGGCCGCCTCAGCGTCACCAGCCCCATCGCCGGGGTCGTGACCAGCGTTCAGGTCGGGCCGGGCGGTTTCGTCGCCCAGGGTGGCGTTGTCGCCGAAGTCACGAACCCGGCCAGGGTTGAGCTCGTCTTCAACGCGCCGCCTGCGTTGGCCGCCAATGTACGAGCCGGGGCTCCTCTGCGGGTCAGCAGCCCGAGCGGCGATTTTGACGCCGTCGTCACCGGCGTCGCCGCGGGCGCGGGCGGCGAGAGCGGCGCCACGGTCATCCGGGCCCGACCGACGGGCTCCGTCCTCCCACCGGCCGGCTCCGCCGTTACCGGTGCGATCGTGACGGGCGAAACCACGGGCGGTCTCACCGTTCCGACCGAGTCCGTCCAGACCGTCGACGGGAACACCGTCGTCTTCGTTCAAGTCCCGAACGGCTTCCAGGCCCGTCCGGTGCTCGCCGGTCGTCAGGCCGGGGGGCGGACTGAAATCCTGCGCGGCCTCACCGGGGCTGAACGGGTCGCTGGCACAAACGCCTTCCTCCTCAAAGCCGAGCTCGCCAAGGGCGAGGCCGAGCACGGTCACTAGGGGCGCACCGCATGTTCAAATTCATCATCGAACTCTCGGTTAAATTCCGATGGTTCGTGGTCCTCGCCACGGCGCTTGTCGCGGCCTACGGACTGCTCGAACTGACACGGCTTCCCATCGACGCCGTGCCGGACATCACCAATCGCCAGGTCCAGGTGACCACGGTCGCTCCGGCGCTTGCGCCCGAACAGATCGAACGGCAGGTCACCTATCCCATTGAAACCGCCATGGCCGGCATTCCCGGCCTGACGACGACCCGATCCCTGAGCCGAAACGGCTTCAGCCAGGTCACCGTTATCTTCACTGACCAGACGGACATCTACTTTGCCCGTCAGCAGGTCGCTGAACGCCTTGCCGGCGCGCGGGAGGCCATGCCCGAAGGGGTAGAGCCGACCATGGCCCCGATCACGACGGGCCTCGGTGAAGTGCTGATGTGGACGATCGACTACAAGCCGTTCAGCAGTCAGAACCTCGCCAAGCCTGGTGAGACGGGCTGGCAGGCGGGCGGAGCCTATCTGACGCCCGAAGGCGATCTGCTTTCGACCCCGCAGCAGCGCGCCACCTATCTTCGCACCGTGCAGGACTGGATCGTCGCGCCGCAAATGCGGACCGCCCCCGGTCTCGCCGGCGTCGACACCGTCGGCGGCTATGTGAAGGAGTACGCGGTCCGTCCCGACGTCGCGCGTCTCTCCGCCTACGGCCTGGGAATGGGTGACCTGATCCAGGCTCTCGACCGCGCCAACACCCAGGCTGGCGCGGGCTACATCCAGCGCGCCGGCGAAGCTTTGACGGTTCGCACAGACGCCCTGGCCTCCACCGTGGAGGACTTGGCTCAGGCGCCGGTCGTCAACCGGAATGGCCTGATCGTGCGGGTCGCCGATGTCGCCACTGTCGAGATCGGCCAGGCTCCGCGCCTGGGCGGCGCCAGCCGTGACGGCCACGAGGCCGTGCTCGGAACGGCGCTGATGATCGCTGGCGGCAACAGCCGCACGGTGGCCCAGGCGGCCGGGGAGCGCCTTGAGGAAGTTCGCAAGACCCTGCCCGCAGGCATCGAGGCGGTGACTGTTCTGGACCGTAGCGCCCTGGTCAACTCGACCATCTCGACCGTGGCGCGTAACCTCACCGAGGGCGCCCTGCTAGTCATCGTCGTGCTGTTCCTGCTGCTCGGCAACATTCGTGCGGCCAGCATCACAGCGCTGATGATCCCCATCAGCTTCCTCTTCGCCGTCATTGGCATGAACCGGTTCGGCATCAGTGGAAACCTGATGAGCCTGGGCGCTCTGGACTTCGGCCTTCTGGTCGACGGGGCCGTCATCGTTGTTGAAAGCACCTTGTTGATGCTGTCGCAGCGGCGGATCGATCTGGGACGGGCTCTGACCCGTCGGGAACGCCTTGATGTCGCGGTTGCCGCAGCCCGCAAGATGGTCAAACCGGCCGCCTTCGGTCAGCTGATTATCCTGCTGGTCTTCACGCCCCTGCTGATGCTTGAGGGGGTGGAGGGCAAGACCTTCGTCCCCATGGGGGCGACGGTGATGCTGGCCTTGGTCGGGGCCTTCATCTTCTCCTTCACCTTCGTTCCGGCCATGACGGCCCTGCTGGTGCGGGAACCCAAGAAGGTCGAGACCGACGAACACGGCCACGCCCACGAACATGAGACCTTCCTGCTCCGCCACGCGCGGCGTTGGATCCAGCCGGCCATCCGCGCCGCCGTCGATCGTCCTAAGATCGTCCTGATCTCGGCGCTCGGCGCGGTCGTTGTCGGTGGTCTGGCCTTCTCGTCCCTGGGACGGGAGTTCATCCCCACTCTGGACGAGGGCGACATCGCCATGCAGGCGTTGCGTGTTCCCTCGGCGTCGCTGGAACAGTCCCTCGCCATGCAGATGGCGTTGGAACGGGTCATCACCGCCCAGCCGGAAGTCGAGACCATGTTCTCCAGGACCGGCACCGCCGAGGCGGCCGTCGATCCGATGCCGCCCAACATTTCGGACAGCGTCATCGTTCTGAAAGACCGTAAGGACTGGCCTGATTCCGGTCTCAAGAAGGAAGCCCTGCTCGAGCGGTTCGAAGAGCTTGCCAATCAGCAGATCGGCAATAATTTCGAGTTCAGCCAGCCCATCGAACTCCGCTTCAACGAGCTCATCTCCGGGGTTCGGACCGACCTCGCGGTGATGGTCTACGGCGATGATTTCGACACCATGCAGCGGGTCGCCGATGAGGTGGCCGGCGCGCTGCGGCAAACCACTGGCTCCGCTGACGTGCGCGTCGAACAGGCGTCGGGCCTGCCGACTCTGACGGTCAGCGTCGATCGGTTCGCGGCGGCCAGCTACGGCCTGTCGGCAGCCGACGTCTCCGAAGCGGTCTCGGCCGCAATCGGTGGCGCGGAGGCAGGCCGGATTTTCGAGGGCGATCGCCGCTTCGACGTGGTTGTTCGTCTTCCGGACGGTGCACGGAACGATCCGGCGGCGCTCGCGGCCCTGCCCATCGTCTCCTCGACGGGCGTGACCGTGCCTCTGTCCTCTGTGGCGCGCATCCAGAGCGCCGAGGGGCCGAACCAGATCAGCCGCAACGACGGTAGTCGCAGGATGGTGGTTCAGGCCAATGTCCGCGGCCGTGATCTGGGCGGCTTCGTCACTGACGCTCAAGCGAAGGTCGACCAGATCCAGCTCCCGCCGGGCGTCCGCCTGACCTGGGGCGGTCAGTTCGAGAACCTCAAGCGGGCCGAACAGCGGCTGGGCCTCGTCATTCCGATCGTCTTCGTCCTGATCGGGGTGTTGCTGTTCATGGCCCTGGGGTCGTTTGCGGAGGCCGGACTTGTCTTCGCCTGCGTACCCCTTGCCCTAATCGGCGGCGCCCTGGCGCTGCTCTTGCGGGGGATGCCGTTCTCGGTGTCTGCGGCCGTCGGGTTCATTGCCGTCTCGGGCGTGGCGACCCTGAACGGGCTTGTCCTGATGCAGGCCATACGCGAGCGGTTGCAGGCTGGTCTCGCGCCTCGGGATGCGGCGATCGAAGGCGCATCCAGCCGGCTGCGGGCGGTGTTGACGACGGCCTTCGTCGCCATCGTCGGCTTCATCCCGATGGCGATCGCCCATGGGGCGGGAGCCGAGGTTCAAAAGCCTCTGGCGACCGTCGTCATCGGCGGCCTTCTTACTGCGACTGCCTTGACCCTGCTGGTTCTGCCGACCTTCGCGGCCAAGGCGGTGCGTCACCGCAAGGACGAGGGGGTCGAGGATTGATTGCTCGCAATCAGGACGACCGTCAGCAGGGGCGCACCCTGCTGACGGTTCTCGCGCTCAACGCGGGCCTGGCGGTCGCGCTCGGAGTCGGCGGATGGTCTGCCGACTCCAGCGCCCTGCTGGCCAACGCCGTCGACAACGCCTCGGACGCCGCCGTCTATCTGATCAGCTTCCTCGCGATTGGCCGGGCCGGCTCGTGGAAGCGGGGCGCAGCGCGCTTCTCGGGCGTCATGCTCCTCATCTTCGGCGCCGGCGTCCTTCTGGACGCCGGCCGCCGATTCCTCGTCGGAACAGAACCGATCGGGCCGACCATGATGGGGCTCGCGATCGTCGCGGCGATCATCAACCTCATCTGCCTGCAGTTGATCCGCCGCCAGCATAGCGGCGACGTCAACATGAAGGCCGCCGAGACTTTCAGCTTCAACGATTTCGCCTCCAACGGGGGCATCCTTATCGCAGGAGGACTGGTGCTTTGGCTCGGCCAGGCGTGGCCGGATCTCGTAGTCGGGGTGCTCGTAGCCGCTATCGCACTCAAGGGTGGCATCGACATTCTGCGCGACGCGGCGCGTGATGGTCCGGGTGAGGAGAAGGCGCAATGATGCGGCGTCGTTCCTCCGATGATCTCTCCGGCGTCTCGAAAGCCGTCAACACCGATCAGTCCGGCCCGCCGTCCCTTGAAGCCACCGGCGGATCATCGATCGACATTCAATCCGTCCAACGGTGGCGCAAGGCGGGCATTGTCGTCGGCGGGCTGGTTCTCGTTGTCTGCGCGGCGCTCTTCACATCCTGGCCCGTGCTCGAGCATCCGGTCGAGCATCTGGGTCTGATCGCCATCATGGTCTGCATCATCGGCCGGGCTTGGTGTTCCCTCTACATAGGCGGTCGGAAGAAGCAGGAAATCGTCTCCGCAGGACCATATTCAGTCAGCCGCAATCCGCTCTACGTTTTCAGCTTCATCGGCGCGTTTGGCATCGGCGCCCAATCCGGCAGCCTCAGCGTCGGCCTGATTTTCGCTCTTGCCTGTTGGGCGGTGTTCCGGATCGTGGTCGGTCGCGAGGAACGCTACCTCTCCGACACGTTCGGAAACGACTACCAAGCTTACCGCGAGCGCACCCCCCGGTTCCTGCCCAAGCCCTCCCTCTGGCGGGACGAGGCGGAAGTCCTGATCCGGCCTGTCTTCTTCGTCCGTACGGTGCGCGACGGCTTCGTCTTCCTCCTCGCGCTTCCGCTTTTCGAGGCGCTCGAACAACTTCAGCGGCTCAGCGGCTTCAACGCCGTCTTGCCCCTGCCTTGAGGTTGGGAGGAGCGGGATGACGACCTGCAAGCGGACGACGCCAGAGCCAAGCAGCAGTATGCGCCGCCGCCACCCAGGTCGTGATCCCGCCCTCTCGATCGCGTCGGTCGCCGAGAGCGGCCGCCATAGCCGACCCGCAAGGGCCGCCCCCCAGCCGGAACTATGTTCATGACCACCAGCACAACACGACCGGACCATGCCGAAAGCGAGTCCGACGACCACCGTCACGGCGGCCTTCTCGGTTCCAATACCGAGCTGATTTTCGCCCTCGCCAGCGGCCTCGCCCTGGGCTTTGGATTCGCCCTGGAAAAGCTTGCGACAGGCCTTCCGGGCTGGATCCCCATCGCCCTCTTCGTCGTCGCCTACATCTTCGGGGGCTTCTTCACGGTGCGAGAGGCTTTCGAGAACCTTCGACAAAAGCGCTTCGAGATCGACACCCTGATGCTCGTTGCTGCCGCAGGCGCGGCGGCGCTCGGGGCCTGGGCCGAAGGCGCCCTCCTGCTGTTCCTGTTCAGCATCGGCCACGCGCTCGAACACTACGCCATGGGCCGCGCCAAACGCGCGATCGAGGCCCTGGCCGAGCTTGCCCCCCGGACAGCCCATGTGCGACGCGACGGGCAGGTCGTCGAATTGCCTGTCGAAGATTTGGTCGTCGGCGATACCGTAGTGGTGCGTCCAAACGAACGACTGCCCGCTGATGGCTTTGTCGTGGTCGGCACCACAAGCATCAACCAAGCCCCCGTGACCGGCGAAAGCATGCCTGTCGACAAGCAGCCCGTCGCGGACCCCGAGGCGGCGCGGGCGAGACCGGCCCAGGTCGGATCGCCGTCTCTCGTCTTCGCGGGCACCATCAATGGCTCAGGCGCCATCGAGATTGAGACGACCCGCACATCGAGCGACACCACCCTGGCCAAGGTGGTTCGGATGGTGAGTGAGGCCGAGACGCAGAAGTCGCCGACCCAGCGCTTCACGGACAGGTTCGAACGCATCTTCGTGCCTGTGGTGCTGGCGCTCGCCTTTGTCCTGCTGTTCGCCTGGGTCGTCGTCGATGAGCCGTTCCGCGACAGCTTCTATCGCGCCATGGCCGTGCTGGTCGCCGCGAGTCCTTGCGCGCTCGCCATCGCCACCCCGAGCGCCGTCCTCTCGGGCGTCGCCCGTGCGGCGCGCGCCGGTGTCCTGATCAAGGGCGGCGCGCCGTTGGAGAACCTCGGCTCGCTCAACGCCATCGCCTTCGACAAGACCGGCACCCTGACCGAGGGACGGCCGCGGATCACCGACGTCATGACGGTGCGCGGGACGAAGGAGGGCGATCTTCTGGCGGTCGCTGTGGCGGTCGAACGGCTCAGCGACCACCCGTTGGCGGAGGCCATCGCGCGCGACGGCGCCGAACGCTTGCGCGATACGATCATCCCGGCCGCGACTGACCTGAAGAGCCTGACGGGCAGGGGTGTGACCGCCCTGCTGGCTGGCGAGACGATCTGGATAGGGAAGCCGGAGATGTTCGGCGTCGACGGCGTCGCGCCGCTCGGCGACGAAACAACCTCTGTCGTCGCTCAGTTGCGACTGCAGGGGCGAACCCTGATGGTGGTGCGACGCGGCACGCGCGATCTCGGTGTCATTGGGCTTCTTGACACCCCTCGCGCGGCGGCGCGACCGACCCTGACAGCTCTTCGAGCCCTAGGCATCGGGCGGATGATCATGATCTCGGGCGATCATCAGAAAGCCGCCCAGGCGATCGCCGGACAAGTCGGTCTGACAGAAGCCTGGGGCGACCTCATGCCCGAGGACAAGGTCGACGCCATCAAACGCCTCCGCGCGGACGGCAAGATCGCCATGGTCGGCGACGGGGTGAACGACGCCCCCGCCATGGCCACGGCGACCGTCGGAATTGCGATGGGTGCGGCCGGCTCCGATGTTGCGCTCGAAACCGCTGACGTCGCCCTGATGTCGGACGACCTGTCGCAACTGCCGTTCACCGTCGGTCTCAGCCGACAAACGCGGCGCATCATTCGCCAGAATCTCTACGTCAGCCTCGGAATCGTCGCCTTCCTTGTGCCGGCGACGATCCTCGGCCTTGGCATAGGTCCGGCCGTGGCGCTCCACGAGGGATCGACCCTCCTGGTGGTATTCAACGCCTTGCGCCTGCTCGGCTACCGCGACCGGGCCGCGCCCATTCTTCTAACCGCAATCCCGGCAGGCCCCGTCGTCTCGCCGGGTCTCCCGAGGACATCGTCATGAAGCGTTTCGGATGGACCTCCATCGTCGCCGTCTTTCTTGCCCTGTCGGCTTTCGCTTTCGGCATGATCTCGCGGCAAACCCGCGAAGTGCCTGCGCCGCCGCCGGTGGAGGCCCGCCCGATCGACACCGAGGCAAGCCACGCTGGCGCGCCCGAAGACAGCGCGTCGACCCGCGCCTATCGCGAGGCCAGCGCGCAGATGCACCAGGCCATGAGCATCAACTACACGGGCGACGCCGACATCGACTTCCTGCGCGGAATGATCGCTCAACACGAAGGTGCGCTCGCGATGGCCAAGATCGCCGTCGAGCATGGCGAAGCCCGCGACGTGCGCAATCTGGCCGATGAGATCATCGGGGCCCAGGAATCCGAAATTGTCCGGATGAGAATCCTTCTTGCGCGCCATGAGGACACGCGCGCACCCAACGCAAGGCCCTGACTCGTGGCCGGCAAACGCTTCACCGTACGCGGCCGGAGCATCCGTTGGCGGGAAGGCCGCTATCGCCAACGAGGGAGGCGGCGGCTCCAGACACGCCCGCTGAAGCCACGGCCCGTGCTCGATACGCTCGTCGCCATCGGGGTCAGCCTGTTCGCAGGAGGCCTGGTCTTCTGCATGGCCCTTCTGCTGCTGGGCGCACACAAGGTGCCGCTGCATTTTGGGTACGGGGCCATTCTGGGCGGCGTGATCGGCTGCTCGTTTGTGTTTGGACCCCGCGATAGGCCAGGACTGATGGTCGTCGGAGGCTTGGTCGTCGTTTGGGTTTTGGGAACGGCCGTTCTCTACGCTTCGCGAGACCAGATCGTCCTGCGTCCACATGAGCACCGCAGCGCCGCCGCCGGGTCTGCGCCACGGAAGGCTGACTGAATGCCCGAAGCCGCGCTGACCGAGCCGTCGCCTCGCCCCATCCGGATCGCGCGCGGCGGCTGGCTGGACGCGCTGCGTTTTATCGTAGGGGCGCTGATCATCCTCTACCATTTCCGCGAGGCCGCGCCTGTGCCTCTCGGACAACTGCATCCAGTCTTCGAGCGCGGCTATCTGCTCACCGACTTCTTCATCATCGACTCCGGCTATGTCCTGGCCCGCATCTACGGTGATCGCCTCGCGTCCGGACAGGCCTCGCTGCGCGCCTATGCGCGCCAGCGCCTGCTGCGGGTCATTCCGGCCCACCTGGCGGTCAGCCTCGTTCTGGTGCTGCTCGTCGGCGGCGCCGCCCTGGCCGGGATCGCGCCCAGCAATCCGCGCTGGTTCGACTGGTCGCAACTGCCCGCGCAGGTGCTACTGGTCCAGGCCTATGGCGTGCCGGGCGGGCAGGGGTGGAACGCCCCGACCTGGACCCTCTCGGCCCTGATCGGCTGCTATCTCCTGCTGCCCTGGATCTGCCGCGCCCTGTGGCGCTGGCCGCCGGTCGCAGTGGTGATCGGCGCGACGCTCCTCGTCGTCGCCGCCGATATCGCCGCCTCGCTGTGGCTCGGCGATCCGATCTACCGCCTGCCGATGCGCTACGGCATCCTGCGCGCCCTGCCGCTCTTCCTGCTCGGGGTCGCGGCGGCCTTCTACGGTTCGCGGGTCTGTGTCGCGCCACACCGGGCCAGGGCGATCGGCCTCGCCGCCGCCTTCGCGCTCGTGGGGCTGCAGGCCTTCGGCGCCTTCAGCCTGCTGTCGCTGGGCCTGATGACCGTGATCATCTGGGCCGCCGGCGCCGTGCCGGTGCGCAGTCCTTCACGGCTGATCGAGCATCTGGCCC
Organism: Brevundimonas sp. TWP2-1; assembly: GCF_049897645.1. Taxonomy (NCBI): domain Bacteria; kingdom Pseudomonadati; phylum Pseudomonadota; class Alphaproteobacteria; order Caulobacterales; family Caulobacteraceae; genus Brevundimonas; species Brevundimonas sp. TWP2-1. The sequence continues at coordinate 1,161,036 of NZ_JAFCWR010000001.1, read as the reverse complement.
TAATGTCGTTCTCGATGTTCCTCACCAATGAGGTGAGCCGCATCGTCTGGTTCGGCCTGCTCGACGCCCTTGGACAGGAGGCGTGGTCGTCCGACGTTCGCTGGGTCCTGTGGGCCATCGGCTTGGTCGGGGCGTTCGTGGCCGCCGCCGTGTTTCGCTACGGCTTCGACCGACCGGTCCAGACCTGGCTTAGTCCGTCCCGACGGGGGGGGGCGACCCGAATGTCGGCCGCCGCCACCAAACAGGCCATGGAATGGGCCGCGGGCCCCGGCGTCGCCGCGCCCGGGCGCCCGGGGCAGGCCGCCATCGACCCGCCCCGGGCTTGATCAGGGGCGCGGCTCAGTGCTTGTGGGCCCGGACCCCGCGGCCACCTCCGGCCCTGTCTGGGGGGCCAGATCCCGGGCCGCGCCGGGGCGCTGCGGGCGGCAGGCCGGACACAGACCCTGGCCTTCGAGCGTGATCCGTTCGATCTCGTAGCCCGCCGCTGTCGCGGCCGCGCCCAGCGACGCCATGCCGGACGAAGGGATCTGGCGACAGAAGCCGCAACAGTCGCACAGAAGAAAAACCGCAGGCGAACCGAGGCGTTCGGGATCGCAGGCCACATAGGCCTTAAGGCTGGAAAGACGATGAACCAGACCGCGGGTCTCGAGGAACTGCAGCGCCCGATAGACGGTCGCCGGCGTCGCGACGCGGGCCTCCCGGTGATACGTCGCCACGAGATCATAGGCCTTGGCCGGAGCGCCCGCGACGAGCAGGAGCTCCAGCACCCTGCGCCGGGGGCGCGTCAGCTTGTCCCCGGTGGCGGCGACGCTGGCGGCGGCAGCGTCCAGGGCGCGTTCCACCTGTGCGGCCGTTGGCGGCGCGGTCTCACGGTCGTGCGGACAAGGCGAGGTCATCGAGGGGCTGGGCCCGCCTCCAGGGTTCGTCGGACGGCGCTCTCCACTCCAAGGGAACGGCGGGCTCATTTTTTAGCTTGCACCTACAGTCGCTGGAGGAGGTAGCCTTGCCCTATAGAGATCACAAGGAACAGACATGACGGCGCAACCCCTCGAAAGCCGATACCGGGTCACCGGGATGGATTGCGCCAGCTGCGGCCGCAAGATCGACACGGCGATCCGCAGGCTGCCGGGCGTCGAGGACGTCTCGGTGGCGGTGCAGACCGGCGTGCTCAAGATCCGGCATGGCGGAGACCTCGCCGACGAGGCGGTCCTGCAGCAACTGCGCAACCTCGGCTACAGCGGAGAAGCGGCCGCGCCGACGTCCGGAGCCGTCGCTGCGGCGGCGGGCCCACCTCCGGCGGCCGCCCGGGCCGGGGGCGCCCCGTGGTGGTGGACCGGCAAGGCCCGCCTCACCGCGCTCTGCGGCCTGGCGCTGTTGTCCGCCTATGGACTGGGCACGCTGTTCCCCTCCCTCGAACGATACGCCTTCCTCGCCGCCCTGGCCGTGGGGCTGATTCCGATCGCGTCGCGCGCCTTTTCGGCGGCGCGCCACGGCACGCCCTTCTCCATCGAAATGCTGATGACCATCGCCGCCGTCGGCGCCGTCTTCATCGGGGCCGCGGAAGAGGCCGCCGCCGTCGTCCTGTTGTTCCTGGTCGGCGAGATGCTCGAAGGGGTGGCGGCCGGACGCGCGCGCAAGAGCATCCAGGGGCTCGCCGCCCTCGTGCCCAAGACCGCCTTCGTCGAGGCGGACGGGGTGACCACGGAGGTCGCCGCCGAGACCGTGGCGGTGGGCGCGATCATCCTGGTCCGGCCCGGAGACCGCGTTCCGGCGGACGGCGAGATCATCGAGGGCGCGGGAGACCTCGACGAGGCCCCGGTGACGGGCGAGAGCGTGCCCAGGCGCAAGGTCGTGGGCGATCCTGTGTTCGCCGGCACGATTAACGGCGGCAGCGTCCTGCGGGTGCGCGTGACGGCCTCGGCCTCGGACAACACCATCGCCCGGGTGGTGCGTCTCGTCGAGGAGGCGCAGGAATCGAAATCGCCGACCGAACGGTTCATCGACCGCTTCTCGAAAATCTACACGCCGGGCGTGCTCGTGTTCGCCGCCCTCGTCGCGGTCACGCCGCCGCTGCTGTTCGGCGGGACGTGGAGCGAATGGGTCTACAAGGGCCTCGCCGTGCTGCTGATCGGCTGCCCCTGCGCCCTCGTCATCTCCACCCCGGCCGCCATCGCCGCCGGCCTGTCCGCGGGCGCCCGGCGCGGCCTGCTCATGAAGGGCGGGGCCGTGCTGGAGACGCTCGGCAAGATCACGGCGATTGCCTTCGACAAGACGGGGACCCTGACCGCCGGCAAGCCCGTCGTTACGGACGTCGTCGCCGGAACGCGGGACGCCTCCACCCTGCTGACGCTGGCGGCCGCGCTGGAAACGGGATCGAGCCATCCGCTCGCCCTCGCCATCCTCGCCCGAGCTGAGGCGGACAAGATCACGGCGCCGCCGGCCTCGGCCACCCAGGCCATTCCGGGGGAGGGCGTGGAAGGCGAGGTCGGCGGCGAACGCATATTCCTCGGCTCGCCGCTGGCCGCGGCCCGACGCGCCCCGATCACGCCGGCCCAGGACGCGGCCATCGCCGCCCTGAACGCCGAGGGCAAGACGGTTTCCGTCCTTGTCGTCGGGGATGGCGTCGCCGGCTTCCTCGCCATGCGCGACGAGGCGCGGCCCGACGCGGTCCAGGGGCTGGCTGACCTCAAGGGGCGGGGCATCCGCACCGTCATGCTGACGGGCGACAACCGCCGCACGGCGGAGGCGGTCGCAGCCGCGCTGGGCATCGAGCCCCGGGCCGAGCTGCTGCCGCAGGACAAGCTGGTGATCGTCAAGGCGCTTCAGGCCGAGGGTCTGGTGGTCGCCAAGGTTGGGGACGGCATCAACGACGCCCCGGCCCTGGCCCAGGCGGATGTCGGAATCGCCATGGGCGGCGGCACCGACGTGGCCCTGGAGACGGCGGACGCCGCCGTCCTGCACGGCCGGGTCAGGGACATTCCCGACATGATCGCCTTGTCCCGCGGAGTGATGGGCAATATCCGGCAGAACATCACCATCGCCTTAGGCTTGAAGGCGGTGTTCCTGGTCACCACCGTGATCGGGGTGACGGGCCTGTGGCCCGCCATCCTCGCTGACACCGGAGCCACGGTCCTGGTCACCGCCAACGCCATGCGCCTGCTGCGCTGGACGCCGCGTCGTCAACCGTCGTGACTGCCGGCGGTGCGCCTTCTCAGGCCCCGTTGTGGCGACCGAACACGCGGGTCGAACCGTCGTTGAGGATCAGGACGGTCGCATAGGGTTCGCGCCCGGCGGCCTCCATGCCCGGCGAGCCCGCCGGCATGCCGGGCGCGCTTAGTGCGCGGGCGGCGGGGCGTTCGCCGAGCAGCCGCTCGACATCGCTCGACGGAACATGGCCCTCGATGGCGTAGGCGCCGACCACCGCTGTGTGGCACGAGGCGAGGCGGTCCGGAATGCCATGCCGGGCCCGGATCGGGGCGAGATCCTCGCGCTCGACGACCTCGACGATCCAGCCCGCCTGGCGCATGTGGGCGATCCAGCCGCCGCAGCAGCCGCACCATGGCGTCTTGTAGGCGATCATCCGTTTCGGGGGCGCGGCGAGGGCCGGGCCGGCCACGGCGACCAGGGGCAGGCCGAACACGAGGGTCCGGCGGGACAAGCGCGGGCGAGTTTGAACCAAAGTGAGCGCTCCTTGGGAGTCCAAATCCCACCATGGCGGGCGCGGGCCGGTTTGGCGACGGGCGCAGTTGTCGCGCCCTGACCTGACGTCGCCCAGGCGTTGAGCGCCGGCTAAGTCCGCCCATATCGCAGCGGAACCTCTGGTAGAAGGCCCGCACCCGCCCGGGCAGGACACAGCCCCCTGCTCGGCCGGCCCGGCCAAGCGAATCCGTTCGCCTGAGGCGCCCGGGGTCTCGCAACCATGCCTTCGCTGACGTATCGCGACCGTACGAGGCCGGTCACGCAAGCGCTGATCCCCGTGGAATGGTCATGGGCGACGGGATTGAGGAGCCGGCGGAAGCCGGAGGCGAAGCGTCCGCTGCGGCGAACCGTGGCGTCGAGAGCTAGCCCGCCGACGCTTGCGGGGCCCCGAAGGCGCCAAAAACTGCATGTGAGCGGCAACGGCCTCCGCCCGGCCGTATAAGGCGCAACACGGCGCGCGCGACCAACAGGCTGACTTTTCGCGCGGGCCCGCTCGCGAAGACGAGCCTTCGGCCCTCGAGGGCAGCGAGGACGAGGCCGGCCCGGCGCGCCCGGGCCGACGCATTACGTCCCTGGCTCAAGACCAGCGCCTCTCTGTTCCGGAGCCCGCCGACCCCACAATCTCGGTTGCGCCGCCGATTGTAGATGAACTCGCGGGCAAGTGCGGAGATCCAAATCGCAAGCGGTTCAGTGATCCGTGGTCGAATGCATGTGAGCTTGAGGTCGCCGGCCGGCCCCTGATGTCCGGTCCACCGCATTTCCACATGATCTCGGCTCGGCGAAGTACGGGTTTGACGAGGTCGGGAGGCGTCGCCGTTCGGAACATCGTCCCGGCGCCGGGGTTGGATCCCGATCACCCGAGGGAGCCTCCGATGCAAATCCAACCAATGATCAGCACCCACCCCGACGTACGCGGCAGCGTGAACGACAGCCTCATTCGCGCGATCGAAGCGGGCTACGGCTGCGCCGCCGTATGCCGCATCTGCGCTGACGCCTGCCTGGCCGAGGAGATGGTCAGGGACCTGACCCAGTGCATCCGGCTCGATCTCGACTGCGCCGATGTCTGTCTGGCTACGGCCGGGCTCGCCGTGCGGCGCGCCGGCAGCAACGAGGCCTTGATCAAGCGCATGCTCGAGACCTGCGCCGAGGCTTGCGCCGACTGCGCCATCGAGTGCGAGAAGCACGCCGAGATGCACGAGCATTGCCGTATCTGCGCCGAAGAATGCCGGCGTTGCGAAGATGCTTGCCGCGAGGCGGCCGCGTCGATCAGGCCTTCACGGCACTGAGGCTGACCGCTGTCATCGGCACAGGGTCGTATCTTCGACGCTAGCTCGAGCCCAGCTCATCAATCACCGGGCACCTAACCCGTCCGCCTTCACTGCAGTCGGCCACAGCCTGCCTCAGCACTTTCCGTAGCCTCTGCAGATCCTCGATCTTGGCGTCCACGCTGGCGATGTGGTCTTGGGCCATGTCGCGGACTTCGCAGCACGCCTGAACGCCCGGCTCGCTCAGCGCGATCAGGCGCCGAATGGCGTCGATGCCGAAGCCCAGTTCGCGCGACCGGCGGATGAAGCGCAGACGCTGGGCGTGTTCCGGCTCATAGCTGCGGTGGCCGCCCTCGGTCCGGGCCGGCGCGGGCATCAGCCCGATACGTTCGTAGTAGCGCACCGTTTCCAGGTTCACCCCGGCGCTGTCAGCGAGGCGCCCGATCGTCAAACTTCGTGCGGACATGGCTCTTGATCCCGTAGCGGCTACGGGTTGTAGCCTGTAGCAGAAATCGAACGGGAGGTCCCATGGCCATCGATTACGACCGGCCCCGCATGCCCGAGGTCGCCGTCAGCGCCTCGGCCGCCCTCGGCGGTGTCGCCTCGGTGTTCGCCTGGGCCGCGTGCTGTGTGTTGCCTCTGGCTCTGTCCGTGGCGGGCGTATCCTTCGCCGGCGCCGCGGTCATCGCGGGTGCGCGGAACTGGCTGACGCTTCTGGCCGCCGTCATCCTGGCCGCGGGCTGGCTGCTGCATTGGCGTCGCCTGCGGATGTGTCGGAAAGACGGGGCCTGCCGCCACCCTTCGCGGCTCGCCTTCTGGCTGCTGGTGATCGCCAGTCTGCTGATCGTCCTGTCCATGGCCTGGCAGCCGTACATCGAGCCGTGGGCCATGACGCGACTGGCGGCCATGCGATGACCCGGGCCATCGTTCTAGACTCGACGCTGACCTGCCCGGATTGCGGTCATGTCGCGACGGAGACCATGCCCACCGACGCCTGCATCTGGTTTTACGATTGTCTCGGCTGCGGCGTGAAGCTGAAGCCCCTACCCGGCGACTGCTGCGTGTTCTGCTCCTATGCCGACGTGCCGTGTCCGCCGATCCAGGTAGATGGCAAGGGGTGTTGCAGCTAGGCTACGGCGGCATTGCTGCATTCCCGGAGTTCGCCGTGACCGACCACGCCACGCCCAACCTACCGTCGCGGGATTTCGAAGTTACGTCCCAGTTCTACACTCGACTGGGCTTCGAACAGGACTGGCGCGACAAAGGCTGGATGATCCTGAAAAGGGGCGGTTTGACGCTGGAGTTCTTCCCGCATCCGGACGTGGATCCGCTGACCAGCAACTTCAGCTGCTGCCTGCGGCTGGACGACCTGGACGGGTTTTACGCAGAGTGCGTCGTTTCAGGATTGCCGAAAACCTGCTGGGGCCACCCTCGCCTGCACGCGCCGAAGCTTGAGGAGTCGGGACTGCGGATCGGCGCGCTCATCGACCCGGACGGAAACTTGATCCGCCTTATCCAGAACTGAGGCGTCCGGCGGCTCCCCCACGGGAAACCGCCGGAAACCATCGATGCGACGATCAGTTGTGGTCGGCGTGGCCCTGAGGCGCGGGCGTATCCGACGGCGCCGGGGCGGGCGGCGTCGTCTCGGGCGGGGCGGGCTCGGTCTTCATCTCGTCGCAGCAGCTCATGGCGGCGTCCGCGGCCATGTCCTTGCAGCACTCGCAACCTTCGGCGGCGAGGGCCGCGCCGGCGCTCAGGGTTAGGATCGCGCCGGCGGCGGCCAGCAGGTTGGAAACTTTCATCGTCGTTCTCCTAGTGAACCATAAAGCTGACCGAGCCGGACATCTTGTGGCCGTCCGGGCCCTCGGCGGTCCAGGCGGCAGTGTAGGTTCCTGGGGCCAGACGCGGAAGAGCCACGCCGACGGTCGCGGCGGCGGGCGCTGCGGGGACACTCACTTCGACCGGGGCCTGACCTTCGGCGGTGAGCGTGACCGTCTTGAGGACCATCGTATGCGGGAAGGTGACGCTGAAGCGTTCCGGCGAGCCCTGGGTCATCGCCCCGTTCGCGGGAGCCGTCGTGACTCCCGACTGGGTCGCGGCGGCCTGCGCCGGCATGCTGTGGCCGGCGTGCGGATCCTGGGCGGAGGCGGCGCCGGCGAAAGCCAGGGCCGCCGTGAGGGTGAGAATGCGGATCAAGGGGTGGTCTCCTTCGGTTAGAACCAGGCCTTGAGGCCGACGATGAACCGGATGTCCTCGGCCTCGCCGCCGCGGGCTTCGATGTAGCCGGCTGTGTCTCCGAGCGCGCGGCTCCACTCGACGCCGACATAGGGGGCGAACTCCTTGCGGAACTCGTAGCGCAGTCGCAGGCCCGCCTCGACCGAGGACACGCCCGAGCCAATCTCCAGTTCCGGAATGTCGCTGGCCGAAGCGTCGATTTCGAGGCGGGGCTGAAGGATCAGGCGCTGGGTGATGCGCAGGTCGTATTCGGCCTCGACGCGGGCGGTCAGGTCGCCGTCGGTCGACAGGAAGGCGGCGGCGTCGACTTCCCACCAATGGGGCGCCAGGCCCTGCAGGCCGAGGACCAGATGCGTCGTATCTTCGCCGTCGGGCCGGAAGTCCTGTCGCACGCCGGCCTGGAGGTCCCAGAAGGGCGTCACGGCGCGGCTGTAGAGAGCCTGGACTTCGGCGTCCTCGAGCGCGCCGTTGAAATCGCCTTCGCCCTCGGATTTCCACCAGAAGCGGTTGATGTCGCCGCCCGTCCAGCCCTGGACGTCCCAGAGGTAGGTCTCGCCGCCGTCGCCGAAGCCGGCTTCGAGGCGATCGAGAATGACGGCCGTGGTGCGGACGTCGCCGTTTTCGTGAATCAGGGTCCGGCGAGAGGCGGCCATGGCCTCGGCGCCGAAGACGAGATCGGCAGCGTGGACAGGGCCGGCCAGGGCGGCGGGCGGGAGCGGGTCCTCCGGAGGACGGCCGGGGTTGTCGGCGCTGGTCGCCACATTGGGCGGCCCCATGCTCATGGTCGACATGTCATGCCCGGCGTGAGGGTCGGTCTGCGCGGGTGACATGGCCGACATGTCGTGGCCCGCGTGTGGATCAGCCTGGCCGGGCGTCGCCGCCGGCATCTGGTGTCCCGCCTGCGGGTCTACGGGCGCGGGCTGCGCCGGCATCCGGTGGCCTGCATGCGGATCCGCGGCGGGCGGCGTCTGCGCGGGCGGCATGACGTGACCGGCGTGCGGATCCTGCGCCGGTCGGGCCGGCGCCGCGGTCGCCGGCATAGTGTGGCCCGTGTGAGTGTCCTGGGCCTGGGCGCTGAAGGCGCTGACGGCGAGCACCAGCGGGGCGAGGGCGACGGCGAGGCGGCTCATGACGCGGCTCCGTCCATGGGCCGCACCGTCACAACATTGAACATGCCGGCGTGCATGTGCATCAGCATGTGGCAGTGGAAGGCCCAGTCGCCGGGCGCGTCGGCGGTCAGATCGAAGGTCACCTTGCCGCCGGGCGCGACGTTGACCGTATGCTTGAGGGGCTGGTGACCGGTGGGTCCGCCGGTCACCAGTTCAAAGAAATGACCATGCAGATGGATCGGGTGGGCCATCATGGTGTCGTTGACCAGGGTCACCCGCACCCGCTCGTTGCGCTCGAAGCGGATCGGTTCGACCAGTTCGCTGAACTTTCGGCCGTCGAAGCCCCACATGAACCGCTCCATGTTGCCTGTCAGGTGGATCTCCATCGTCCGAGACGGGGGGCGCGGGTCCTTGTTCGGCTGGAGCGACACCAGGTCGGTGTAGACGAGGACGCGATGATCGACTGTAGTGAGACCGATCGGACGCTCACCCAGACGGTTGGCGGGATCCATGGCGATCGCATCGACGCCGACGCCCACCGCCATGTCGGGCGGAGCGTTCTCGGGATCGCGCATGTTCATGCCCGACATGGACATCCCGGCCATCTCGCCGGCCGCGGGCGCGTTCTGGGCCGGAGCCGCGTGGTCCATGCCGGCCATCGCGCCATGATCCATACCGGACATGTCGGCCATCGCGCCGTGATCCATTCCGCCCATGCCCATGTCGCGCATGGTGAGGTTCGGGACCTCTCGCAGGGGAGGGACCTCGGCGGTCATGCCCAGGCGCGGCGCCAGGGTCGCCCGGCCCATGCCGGACCGGTCGATGGCTTCGGAGACGATGGTGTAGGCGCGGTCCTCGGTCGGCTGGACGATGACGTCGTAGGTCTCGGCGACCGAAATCTGGAACTCGTCCGTCTCGACCGGGCGCACGTTCTCGCCGTCGGCCTGCACCACGGTCATCGGCAAGCCCGGGATGCGAACGTTGAAGATGGACATGGCCGACGCGTTGATGATGCGCAGCCGCACCCGCTCGCCGGGCCGGAACAGGCCGGTCCAGTTCTCCTGCGGTCCATGGCCGTTGATCAGATAGGTGTAGGTCGACCCGCTGACGTCGAGGATGTCGCGCGGGTCCATCCGCATCTGGCCCCACATGCGCCGTTCCTCCAGGCTCATGCGGTCGCTGCCGTCCATGAGCCCCGCCAGCGTGGTGCGCTGCTGGTTGAAGTAACCCGGGCTCTTCTTCAGCTTGGCCAGGATTTCGTGCGGATGCATGAAACTCCAGTCCGACAGGACCAGCACATGCTCGCGGTCGTAGGCGACCGGATCGGCGCCCGCCGGGTCGATCACGATTGGGCCGTAGTGACCCATCGCCTCCTGTAGGCCAGAGTGACTGTGATACCAGAAGGTGCCCGACTGCTTGATCGGGAACTCGTAGACGAAGGTCTCACGGGCCTTGATGCCGGGGAAGCTGATGCCAGGAACACCATCCATCTGGAACGGGACGAGCAGGCCGTGCCAGTGGATTGAGGTGTCCTCGTCCAGCGTATTGGTCACCGCTAGCCGGACGTTCTGGCCTTCTCTAAGGCGTAGCAGCGGCGCCGGCAGAACGCCGTTGATGGTCACCGCATGGCCGGTGCGGCCGCCCACGGTGAAGGGCGTGTGTCCGACGGTCAGGTCGATGTTCGGTCCCGTCAGCGTCGGAAGATCCGCCCGCAGTCCCGCCGATCCGGTTTGCGCCCAGGCGGGGAGCAGACCCTGCAGGCCCAGCAGCCCGCCGCCGGCGGCTGCGCCACGGAGAAGCGTTCGGCGATCGAGGCGGGGCGTGGACATAGGCGAGAAATTCCTTGGTCGGGCTATTCAGCCGTTCGTTCAGATACGCGGCCGGGCGGCGTATCCCTCGCGTCAGGATGCCGCAGACGTCGGGATTGCAGCTTGTGCATCTTCCCATCAGGGCAAGGTCAAGCGTTTCCGCCGGAAGCTTGGGCCAAAGCCGCCGTCAAGGTCTTGCGGGCGCGGGCGACGCGGGTCTCGACCGCCTTGGGCGTAATACCGAGGATCGAGGCGATCTCGGCGTGAGACCGTCCCTCGAGCGTGGCGAGCAGAAGCGGCCCCTTCAGGGCGTCGGGAAGGTCCCGCAAGGCGCGTTGCAGAGCTTCGGCCCTGCGCTGATCGTCCAGCCGTGTCTCGGGTGACGGCGCATCGTCGCCCACCGCCGCCGCCTCGGGCGCCTCCAGGCCCATGACGCCGCGCACAACCCGGCGGACCGCGCGCCGCCGGCCCCAGTCTCGACATTTGTTGAGGGCGATGGAGCGAAGCCAGACGTCGAACGGCCGCGCCGGATCATACCGCCGCAGGGCGAGCCAGGCGGACGCATAGCTTTCCTGAAGCACGTCATGCGCTTCGGACTCGTCGCCGACATAGCGGCGCACGAACCGGTAGAGATCGGCCTTTGTGGCGGCCATCAAGGCGGTGAAGGCGGCCCGGTCTCCGGTCGCCGCACGGGCCTCGATGCTCTGCTCAGCACACACGCGCGCCGCTTAGCCGGCGTCGTCGTGCAGGGCCTCGACGACCGCGGCGTCGAACACCTCGGCCTGCGCCGGGGTCAGGACGGATCGCATCTCGAACACATGGGTGATTGTCGCCTTCTGCAGATCGCCCATGGCGGCGTGGAAATGATCGACCGCGGCCTGGACCTGGGGCGTGTCGCCGTCACTGGCGGCGATGGCGGCCGCCAGTTCGCGATTGGCCGCGCGCACTTCCGCTTCGAGCGCCGGCCGCAGAGCGGCGAACCGGGCTTCGACCACGTCGAGCCGTCGATCCTGCTCAGGGCTCAGGTCGAGTTTCTCATGGACGACGCTGTGCAGGCTTGGCGGCTGCCGCTCCCGCATGACCCAGGTCGCGCTCGCCCAGGTCGCCGCGCCGCTGGCCAGCGCGGCCAGGATGGCCGTGATAACGATCGACTTCCAGGCGGCCCTCATCCCCGAACGTCCAGGCCGGAGAGAGGCGACAAGCCCGCCGAGACCGTGAAAATCCGCATCTCGGACGGCTCCGGCCGTGGAGCCACGAGCATCAGCCCTCCGTTCGCGACGCCAATCACCAGAGCGAGCGCAACGGCGGCGACCCGAACCTGACCCATGCGGGCACGCTCCCTGCGTTCGCCGATCCGCACCCAGACCGCGTCTTCCATGCCGACCAGCCGGCCGGCGTCGCCCGGCCCGACCGCTGCGATCAACTCATTCATGTCGTCAGTCATTGCGCACCTGCGTCACGCCCCACTTGCCATACGCGCCGGCCTTCCGGTCCCCTCACGAGGGGACGAGCCGTCGCCCGCGTAGATACCAGAGACGACCGGGACGCGCCCTGTCGTCCGGGGAAAAGACGTGAGCGACAGAGCAGGGCCCAGGCGGGTTCCATTCCCCGACGTGCTCGATCCGCTCACGGGCGTGAGGTTCTTTCTCGCCCTCGGCGTCGTGCTGTTCCACTTCCAGCTCTACTGGACCCTCCCGGCGGAGAGCGCGGGCTTGTTGAACCGCGCGCGCCTGGGCGTGGATGTCTTCTTCATCCTGTCGGGCTTCATCCTGACCCACGTCTACCTGCAGGGAGACCGGGCCCCGAACTACGGTCGATTCCTGGCGGCGCGCCTGGCCCGGATCTATCCGGCTCACCTGTTCATCCTCCTGGCCATGCTTGGGCTGGTGCTGATCGCGCCGGTGTTCGGCGTCGGGCTGGAGCCTGGCCGGTTTAATCCCGTCGACTTCGCGGGCACCCTTCTGCTCGTACAGGCGTGGTTCCCGCGCGAGAGCATGGCGCTCTGGAACGGACCGGCCTGGTCGCTGTCGGCGGAGTGGTTCGCCTATCTGGCCTTCCCCGCCTATGCCGCCCTCGCGCTCCGGCTGCGGGCCAGGCCGTGGGTCCTGATTGCACTCGCCATGCTGTTTTTCGTCGCTTTGGACGCCTTCTACCGCGCCTGGTTCGGCCGGATGCTGCCTCGCGCCGAGGACAGCCTCGGGATCCTGCGCATCATTCCCGAATTCCTCTACGGCATTGGCCTCTACTATCTCGGTCAGCGCTGGACGCCTTCGCCGCGAATGTCCCTCATGGGCGCCCTGGTCGCCACGACCCTGCTGCTGACGCTCATGCAGATCGGCGCCGACGACCGGGTCATCGTGGCGGCGGCCGGTCCCTTCATCCTGTCGCTCGCCCTGTTGGCCAAGGCTCCGGTCCGGACCTTCCTGTCTCACCCCGTCCTTCTGTTCGCCGGCGAAGCGTCGTTCGCCCTCTATCTCGTCCACATCCCCATCCTGATGGTGTGGCGCAATGCGGCGCAGGCGTTCTCCGGCTGGGGTGCGGACTATCGAATGGGCCTGGTCGAACTGGCCGCCATGCTTGTGTTGACGCTCGCCGCCGCGGCCGCCATCCATGTCTTCGTCGAGCAGCCTGGCCGACGGTGGTTGCGGGCGCGGCTGGCGCCGCAGCGCGCCGACCCTGTCGAGGCGCAGCGATCCGTCCACAGCGATCAGGGAGAACCCTTTTGAATCCCGCCAATCTGAACCGTCGTCTACTCATGGGCGCGGCCGTCTTCATCGGCATGGGCGGGTCCGCCTGCGCCCAGACCCGTCCGTCCAGAAACCTCACGGTCTTCAAGACGCCCACCTGCGCCTGCTGCGACGCCTGGATCGCGCACATGCGCCAGGCGGGCTTCACCACCACCATCACCGTCCTTCCAAGCCTTCAATCGGTCCGGAGCAGCCGGGGCATGCCGGACGCGCTCGCCTCCTGTCATACCGGTCTGATCGATGGCTATCTGGTCGAGGGTCATGTGCCGGCCCCGGACGTCATTCGACTGCTGACCGAGAGACCGGCGGCGGTGGGCGTCGCGGTCCCGGGCATGCCGCTCGGTTCGCCCGGCATGGAGACGCCGCAGGGGCGCAAGGAGCCCTACGACACCCTGCTGGTGCTTCGCTCGGGCGCGACCCGCGTGTTCGCCCGCCACAACCCGCCGGCCTGACGCAGATCGCGCTCAGCCCGTTCAGATCACCCACAATCCGGAGTTCGCCATGTCCCGCACCTCTCTCGCCCTCGTCCTGTCGCTCGCCGTTCTTTCGGCGACACCCGCCTTCGCCCAGGACCACGCCCACGGGCATGCCCAAGCCGCCGGCTCGGTCGCCGCGGAAGCTGCGGACGCGGCGGCGGCCGTCGACGCCTTTCACGTCGCCCTGAAGGCCGGCGACACGAACGTCGCCCTGGCAATTATGGCGCCGGATGTGATGATCTTCGAGGAGGGTGGCGCGGAGCGATCGCGCGACGAGTATGCGTCCCATCACCTGGGCTCGGACGCCGCCTTCGCCGCCGCCTCTGAAGCGACGGTGACGCGCAGATCGGGATGGGCCGACGGGGACATCGCCTGGATCACCAGCGAAGGCCGCACCACGGGCCAATTCAACGGCCGCGCCGTAGACCGCCTGACGACCGAAACCATGGTCCTCAAACGCCATGCCGACGGCTGGCGCATCCACCACATTCACTGGTCGTCGCGCGCGCCCGGCTGACGCTCAGGCCCGCGCCAGCGGGTCGCCGGCCCTGCGACGTCGGTGAGGAACATCGGGAAGACGCCCGCCCTCGCGGGCGGGCGTCCCCGATAATACGATCAGCAGCAGGTGCAGGCTTCCGCGCAGGCTGCGATAGCGTCGCAGCAAGCGCATACGGCCTGCGCCACGGCGTCCGGCGCGGCCGCGAAGGCGGCTGAACCGGAAGCCAGCAGCACCAGGGCTGCGAGGGTGAGAGTGCGTTTCATGGTTTTGATCTCTGTTTGATTGAATGAGTCCGGTCATCTTCAACAGGATCAGCGTCGTGGGGGCGGGTCGTCCGCCTCCACGGTGAAATCGGCATGCCGCGCATCAAGGGATGGATAGAGGACAGACGCATAGACCCGTGCGGGGGTGGATTCACCGCCTTGGGGGACAAGGCCCTGGCAGATGGCCAGACACGCCTTATGGCACGAGATCCTGACGGTCTTCGGCTCGCACGGGACGCCGTCGCCGCTCATCGACATGGACGCCATATCCTGATCGACCGGAGCTTCGCAGGCGATCGAAGCGGTGGACACGAACAGCACGGCAAACGCCGCGAGCAGCGCGGTCGTCAGTCGGAGGAGGTCATGACGCAGGAACGGCATTGTCTGATCATACTTCAACGGTCGGCGGAGCGACGATCTCATTTTGATCATCGCAATCGAGCCTACAGAGACGCCGGGGGCGGCAGGGTTCCCATGACCGCCACGACGCCAATCAGGGCGAGTCCCAGACCCGTTTCGATCAACAGGCTGCGCCGGAGAGCGCTCATGGCGGCGACGGAGGGTTGGCCCGTCTCCAGCGCATAGCCCAGTGTCGGCGTCAGCCGGAACCGGTTGCTCGCCGCCAGCGCAAGCATCAAACCGAAGAGGACGAGCTTGGCGACCAGAAGCTGGCCGTAGAGGTTGCCCGCGATCGACGCCACGCGCTCGGGACCGATCAGGAACCGGCTATTCACGAGACCGGTCAGCACCAGCAACAGGACCGCGAGCGTTCCAAGGCCGGCGAAGCCATGCAGGGCGCGATGGATTGCAAAGTCGTCCGGACCGGCTCGGCGCAGAAGCAGGGCCGTCAACGCCGCCAGGGCGCCCAGCCACAAGGCCGCTGCCACCGCGTGAATGATGTTGGCGACAAGATGGATGGGCCCGCCCGGACCCTCGGTGGCCGCGCCGTGACCCGTCCATGCGAAGCTGGCGGCCACGATCAGACCCAAGGCGGCCGTCACGCTCCAGAGCGCGCGACCGGGTTTCAGGGCGACCAAGGCGACGAGCCCAAGCAAGGCGGCGGCGGCCCGCACGACCATCGCCATGCCCAGGGCCGTGCCGGTGACCATGAAGGACAGGGACGCGGGTTTGACGGCTTCGCCCAGCGACCCCGCCATGACGGCCGTCTGTGCCACCAGGGCGGCGAGCGAGCCGAGCGCGACGATGATCGCGGCGAGGCGCAATGTCGGTCGCGACCATTCCAGGTTCGGCGCGTCGGCGTCTTTGAAGCTGTAGAGAAGGAACAGCGGCGCGCCGAGAAGGACGACGCCGCCGCCGTATTGAAGCCAGCGAAGCGCGATGACCGCGACTTCCAGCACGGCGTCAGCGCACCGTGAAGGCGTAGGATCCCGTCATGCGGTGGCCGTCGCTCGACGCGATACGCCAGTCGACACGGTAGGCGCCGGCGGCCAGCGGGCGAGCCAGCGCGCCCGTGAGGGTCCTGCCGTCCTCGGCCACCGAGGTGCGGATCGCGATCTTCTCCCCCGCCGCATTGACGACGTCGAAGCCGGAAAAGGCGGGAACGCTGCGTTCGCTGAAGGTCAGGGTCAGCGTCCGGGTCGCGGCCACGGTGGAGTCGGGCGCCGGGGTGGCGCTGACCAGGCGAGCGTGGGCCGCCGCCGGTCCGGCGGCGAAGGCCACGACCGCCGCGACGGCGATGAAGGGCGCGGGGTGGAAGTAACGCATACTCAGTCTCCAGACGTTTGGCCGGTCCCGGCCTTCTGCTTCTCTACGCGCCACACGACCGCGTCCCTCATGAAGAGGAAGCGGGCGGCGGCTGAGGCCTTCCCCCGCACGCCGGGGTCAGCGGCGACGCTTCTCGAGGAGCGCCTGCATCTGGGCGATCTCCGCCTGTTGACCACGCACGATGCCGTCGCACAAAGCGATGATCTCCGGATCTGTCAGGGAGGCTTGCTCGCACATCAACACAGCCCCGGAATGGTGCGGGATCATCGATCGCAGGAATTCGTCGTCGCCAACGAACGCCTGGGTGCGCATGCCGATGAAGCTGCCGACGAAGATCACGGCCGCGACCGCGCCAATGGCCAGGTTTGTTTTGCGCGACGGGTACATGGACCGCATGAAGACGAGCATGAGGACCGCCATCGGCGCGACCATCATCAGGGTCATGTAGACGTTGTTCAGGTTGAGATAGAAGTGACCGAGCGTGGCGATCATCGTGTACATGACCAGGTACATGATGACGAAGTCGAGCGCCAACTCCAGGTACAGGCTTCGGTAAGGGCCAAGTCCACGAGCGTTGCCTTGACCGCCGTGGTCCATCTGTTGATGAGACATCGTCCGTATCCTCTTCAGAAATTTCAGTTCGTCATCGCCTGCCGCTGCGAATGCTTGGAGACTGCGGTCAGCGTCTAAATCAATCCGGCCCGTCACAGCCGGTTCCTCCCTTAGGTGGGTGGGCGGACTGTTGATTGCCTATCTTGGCTAAAGCCTCACCGCGCGCAGTCTCAGCGCATTGCCGATGACGCTGACCGAGGAGAGCGCCATTGCGAGCGCCGCAAGGGCAGGCGAGAGAAGCCAGCCGAAGACGGGATAAAGCAGGCCAGCCGCCACGGGGATGCCAAGGGCGTTGTAGCCGAAGGCGAAAACGAGGTTCTGGCGGATGTTGCCCATCACCGCACGGGACAGATGCCGTGCGCGCACGATGCCTTGCAGATCACCGCCCAGCAGCGTGACGCCGGCGCTCTCGATGGCGACGTCCGAACCCGCCCCCATGGCGACGCCGACATCGGCTGCGGCGAGGGCAGGGGCATCGTTGACGCCATCCCCCGCCATGGCGACGATCCGACCCTGCGAACGAAGCTGTTGAACGACAGACGCCTTGTCCTGCGGCAGAACCTCCGCCTGGACTTCGTCGATGCCGAGGCGACGCGCGACCGCTTCGGCCGTCGTCCGGTTGTCCCCGGTCATCATCACCAGCCGCAGACCGGCCGCTTTCAGCGCGAGGATCGCAGCCGGCGTGGTGGCCTTGATGGGATCGGCGATGCCGATGACCCCGGCCGCCTTTCCGTCGATCGCCACGAATATGGCGGTGGCGCCGTCGTGGCGAAGGGCCTCCGCCTTCGGCTCCAGCGCGGAGACGTCGATC
This sequence comes from Brevundimonas sp. TWP2-1, assembly GCF_049897645.1. Lineage (NCBI taxonomy): Bacteria > Pseudomonadati > Pseudomonadota > Alphaproteobacteria > Caulobacterales > Caulobacteraceae > Brevundimonas > Brevundimonas sp. TWP2-1. Next base: position 1,143,787 of record NZ_JAFCWR010000001.1, on the reverse strand, counting down.
GAAAGCTCGCCGAGAAAACGGGTGTTGCCCAGGGCGACCTGGCGGCCCTCAATCGTCCCGCGAACGCCGCGACCGACCGGGCTGTCGAAGTCCACGGCCTCGGTAAGGGGGATGTCCCGGTCCTTGGCTGCCCGGACAATCGCGTCGGCCAACGGATGTTCGCTGCCCCGCTCGAGGCTGGCCGAAAGACGCAAGATGTCGGCTTCAACGAAGCCGAGGGCGGGCAGGATCGCCGTTACCGACGGACGGCCCTCCGTCAGGGTGCCGGTCTTGTCCAGAACGAGAGTGTCGACCTTCTCGAAGCGTTCGAGCGCCTCGGCGTTTTTGATCAGGACGCCGGCGTGGGCGCCACGTCCCACCCCGACCATGATCGAGATCGGCGTCGCCAGACCCAACGCACAGGGACAGGCGATGATGAGCACCGAAACGGCGGCGACCAGGGCGTAGGACAAACGGGGCTCGGGACCGACCAGGCCCCAGACGACGGCGGCGAGCAGGGCGATCGCGATCACCGTGGGAACGAACCATCCGGAGACCGTATCGGCCAGCCGCTGGATCGGGGCGCGACTGCGCTGGGCCTGGGCCACCATCTGGACGATCTGCGACAGCAGGGTGTCGGCGCCCACCTTGTCGGCGCGCATGATGAAGGATCCGGTCTTGTTGAGCGCGCCGGCCACGACGCGGTCGCCGACATCCTTGGTCACCGGCATGGACTCGCCGGTCACCATGGATTCGTCGACAGCGACCCGACCCTCCAGGAGTTCGCCATCGACCGGGATCTTCTCTCCGGGCCTTACCCGCAGGCGGTCGCCGACGGCGATCTGGTCAAGCGAGACATCTTCATCGACGCCGTCCGCCCGGATTCGGCGCGCGGTCTTGGGCGTGAGGTCCAGCAGGGCTCGGATCGCGCCCGACGTCTGTTCGCGGGCGCGCAGTTCCAGAATCTGCCCGACGAGGACCAGCACGGTGATGACCGCCGCCGCCTCGAAATACACCGGCGCGCTTCCGTCGGCCTTCAGGAAGGCGGGCGGGAACAGGGTTGGCGCGACGACGGCCACGACGCTGTAAAGCCATGCCACGCCGACCCCCATGGCGATCAGGGTGAACATATTCAGCCGCCGGGTGCGCAGCGATGTCCAGCCGCGCTCGAAGAAGGGCCAGCCGCACCAGAGAACCACGGGGGTCGCCAAAGCGAACTGGATCCAGTTCGACATCTGGCCCGGGATGAACATGTGGAGATTGGCCAGGTGTCCGCCCATTTCCAGGGCGAAGACCGGCAGGGTCAGGACCAGACCAACCCAAAAGCGTCTGGTGAAGTCGATCAGCTCGTGGTTGGGCGGGGCTTCCGCCGTGACCGTCTCCGGCTCAAGCGCCATGCCGCAGATCGGGCAGGAGCCTGGGCCTTCCTGCCGGATCTCGGGGTGCATCGGGCAGGTGTAGATGGCGCCGGGAACGGCCGGCTCGGCCTCCACGCGAGGGTTCAGGTAACGCATCGGATCGCCGATGAATTTGGTCCGGCACCCCGCCGAGCAGAAGAAATAGTCCTGACCGCCATGACTGGCTCGGTGAGCGGTAGTCGTGAGATCGACCGACTTGCCGCAGACGGGATCCTTGACCGTAGCCGCGCCATCCAAGGCCTTCGCCCCGCAGCAGGCGTGACCCGAGGCATGATTGTGAGGATGCGTGGACATGTCGCTCTCTCCGGCTGACCGAAGGGCTCACATATACCCATGGGGGGTATATCGCAAGATACCCGTCTGGGGTATATGGGGGCGCTCAGGAGGACAGGCCGCATGCAAACCGACACGAAACCCAAAGTCCTCAACAGGCTCAGCCGGATCGAAGGCCAGGTGCGGGGAATCTCCCGCATGGTTGAAGATGACCGGTATTGCGTCGACTTGCTGACCCAACTTCAGGCCGTTCGAGCCGCGCTCCATCGCGTGGAGACCGAAGTGCTACGGGATCACCTCGACCACTGCGTCATGGGCGCCATGACCGGCGACGATCCCGAGGATCGCAAGGCCAAGGCCGGCGAGCTGATCGAGCTCTTGGCGCGGGCCGGACGGTAGAGTTGGCGGAACGAATGGGCCCTCCTGGTCGCTAACGTCGGATCCCAAGGAGCCGTCATGAAACGCATCAGCCTCGTCCTCGCCGCCTGCGCCTTGGCTACGGCCTGTTCCCCGCAAGCCGAAGAGCCCGCCGTAGCCGCGCCTGAGGCCGCCGCAGCGGCGGACGCCCATGGCGGAATGGAGGGCGGCATGGCTGCGCCTGCGCCCGGCGACTCCGTCGCCACCCAAGGCTACAAGGCATCGATGAACACGATGATGGAGGCGATGCCTCCCTTCACCGGGGACGCGGACATCGACTTCATGACGCAGATGCGAGGTCACCACGTCGCAGCCGTCTCGATGGCCCGTGTGGAGCTCGCGCAAGGCAAGGACGCCCAAGCGCGGAACCTGGCCCAGGCGGTGATCTCGGCTCAGGAGCGCGAAATCACCCTGATCGACGCCTGGCTCGCCCAGAAGGGAGCGTCAGCGACTCCCGCCGCCTGATCGCGAGATCAGGGCACCGCGTCCGAGGACCAACGGATGTGCGTAATCCGCCATCTGTCGTCCTCGTGGCGAAAGACCGATCGGCCAGTCCCGCCGTCGTCGAAAATCAGGACGCCGTCGGCCGCAAAGCCAGTGCGGCGTTTGCATTCCGGTCGTCGAGCGCGGCATGACAGGCATCGACGACGCTTGTCGCTATCGCCATACGATCGAGCCGGTAAGCTCGACGACGAACATGCGCATGAGATACAGTGTACGTCCGAGTGATGGTGCAAAGTGGCAAGGCGAATCGAACTCGTTGCATTGCATCTCGGTGCTCAGAAAGTCCGATAGACCGCAAAAGATGACGAATTCACGCAAATGTTATTGCTTAGAATTTTCTGAATGTTTTCAGAATACTTCCCGTTTGTCGGTTATTCAATCGGTCCGGCGACCGAGATGCGAGAAAAAACCCCAAGCCGATCAGCGGCTTGGGGTAATTTGTGTAATCGAGTGGGAGTGAGGGGCAGTCATAAGGCGCCCCCTGACGAGATGATTGCGGAGTAATGAGCGGAGCATAGCTGCTTGGTTCACATGCCGCGCCCCGTAACCTCACGGTAGTGACGAAGCGACGGGATAGGGAGGCGTCTGTGGGCCGGGCGAAAGGGGATCACGACGTCATCCGCCGGCCCAGCCAGCGGCGCACCCGGCCCACGTACACGGACCACGCCGCGCCGAAGAGGGCCGCCAGGTGTCGTTCCTCGCGCCGGATGGCGAGACGGTCGGTGGCGAAGGCGGCGACGGGGGCGGCCACGAAGAACCAGGCGTTGTCGAACAGGCCCCCGAGGCCGAGCAGAAGCAGCCCGTTCGCGAGATAGATCGGGTTGCGGCTCCAGGCGAACGGACCGGTCGTGACCAGAGCGGTCGCCGCCCGGTGCGGCAAGATGTTGGCGCGCCGCCGCCGCATCTCCAGCATGGCCCAGAGGTCCAGACCAAGGGCGAGCCCGACCAGGAGGCCGCCGGCGGCGAAGGCGCCGGGGAAGAGGGCGGGCGGAGTCCATAGACGCGCCGTGATGAGCGCGACAAGGACGGCGCCGCCCGTGATGAGCGGCGGCCAGGGCCAGCGGTTCGGCGCCTGCGGCGTCACCCGCCGGCCAGCTTGAGAACGCCGCGCAGCAGATAGGCGATCACGCCCAGGACACCCACGCCCAGCACCCAGAGGGCGACGAACCAAAGGCCCTGCCGGAGCCCGTTTCTGGAGTCGCGACGCATCAGTGGTAACCGTCGTCGCCGACCTTGCCCCGGAACACCCAGTAGGCATAGGCGGTGTAGGCCAGGATGATCGGGATCAGGATCAGGGCGCCGACCAGCATGAACAGCTGGCTGGAGGCCGGGGCGGCGGCCTGCCAGAGGGTGATCTCGTCGGGCACGGCGTAGGGGAAGACGCTGACGCCCAGACCCGCGAAGGTGACGGCGAACAGGCCCAGCGACAGCAGGAAGGGCCAGACTTCGCGCTTCTGACGCATGGTCCAGAAGAAGGCGGCCGCGACGATCAGAACGAGCAACGGCACCTGGGCCGTCAGAAGCACGCCGGGCCAGTCGAACCAGCGCCGGGCGTATTCGCCGTCGAGGAAGGGGGTGGCCAGGCTGACCGCGCCGATCATCAGCAGGGTCGCCGGACCCAGTTTCCAGGCTTGCGCGCGGGCGTGGGTCTGGAGCGCGCCTTCCGTCTTCATGTTCAGCCAGGTGGCCCCCAGAAGGGCGTAGCCGACGACGACGGCGGCGCCGGTCAGCAGGCTGAAGGGGCTGAGCCAGTCCCACCAGCCGCCGCCATAGGCGCGGCCCGACACCTCGACCCCCTGCAGGATGGCCCCCAGGGTGACGCCCTGGGAGAAGGCGGCCAGCAGGGAGCCGCCGAAGAAGGCGACGTCCCAGACGGGCTTGGCCCGCACCGTGCGCCAGCGGTATTCGAACGCCACGCCCCGGAAGACCAGGCCCAGCAACATGGCGATGATCGGCGTATAGACCGCCGGCATCAACACGGCGTAGGCGAGGGGAAAGGCGGCGAACAGGCCGCCGCCGCCCAGGATCAGCCAGGTCTCATTGCCGTCCCACACCGGGGCGATCGAGTTCATCGCCTTGTCGCGCTGGTCCCCGGCCTTCAGCGTCGGGAACAGGATGCCGACGCCCAGGTCGAACCCGTCCATGACGATATAGGCGAAGACGGCGAAGGCCAGCAGGCCGGCCCAGACCAGGGTCAGATCAACGCTCATGATCGGTCTCCTCGCCGGTCGGGATGGGGCGGTCCGGGTCGATGGCGGGGGCGGGGGTGATGCCCGCCGTGCGGATCGGGGTTTCCGCCACGCCCGGCTCGTCCCGGTGCGGCGCATGGCTCATCAGACGCAGGATGTAGAAGACCCCGGCGCCAAAGACGGTGAAATAGACCACAGCGAAGGCGGCCAGGGAGGTTGCGACGGCGGGCGCCGCCAGGGGCGCCGCGCTGTCGGCGGTGCGGAGCAGCCCATAGACGGTCCAGGGCTGACGGCCGACCTCGGTGGTGATCCAGCCCGCCAGCACGGCGACGAAGCCCATCGGCCCCATGATCAGGGCGAAGCGGTGCAGCCAGGGCGCATCGTAGAGGCGTTTGCGCAGGCGAGCATAAAGCCCCCAGAGCCCCAGCAGCAGCATGGCCATGCCCAGGCCGACCATGACGCGGAAGGACCAGAAGACGATCTCGACCGGCGGCCAGTCGGCGCGGGCGATGGTGTCCAGACCGGCCAGGGGCGCGTTCGGATCGTGCTTCAGGATCAGGGACGACAGCTTGGGGATCTCGACCGCGCCGTGGACGGTGGCCGCCTCGCGGTCAGGAATGCCGAACAGGATCAGCGGCGCCCCGTCCGGGTGGCTTTCGAAATGGCCTTCCATCGCCATGACCTTGGCGGGCTGATGCTCCAGGGTGTTCAACCCGTGCATGTCGCCGATGAAGATCTGGACCGGGGCGGCGACCAGGATCATGCCCATGGCCATGGCGAACATCTTGCGCGCCCCCTTGTTCGTCCGCTCCTTCATCAGGTGCCAGGCCCCGACCGCGCCGACCACCAGGCCGGTGGTCAGATAGGCCGCCAGCAGCATGTGGGCGAGGCGATAGGGGAAGGAGGGATTGAAGACGATCTTGAACCAGTCGGCCGGTACGAACTGGCCGACCTCGTTGATGGCGTAGCCTTGCGGGGTCTGCATCCAGCTGTTGACCGACAGGATCCAGAAGGCCGAGGCGAAGGTGCCGATCGCGACCATCAGGGTGGCCAGGAAGTGCAGCTTCTTGCCGACGCGGTTCAGGCCGAACAGCATGACGCCCAGGAAACCCGCCTCCAGGAAGAAGGCGCTGAGCACCTCATAGGCCATCAAGGGGCCGATGACCGGTCCGGCCTTGTCGGAGAAGACCGACCAGTTGGTGCCGAACTGGTAGGACATGACCAAACCCGAAACGACGCCCATGCCGAAGGCCACGGCGAAGATCTTCAGCCAGTATTTGAACAGGTTCAGATAGAGGTCTCGCCCCGTCTTCAGCCACAGGGCCTCCAGCACGGCCAGATAGCTGGCGAGGCCAATGGAGAAGGCGGGGAAGACGATATGGAAGGCGACGGTGAAGGCGAACTGCATCCGCGCCAGGATCAGGGCGTCAAGTTCCATGGTGTGGTCTCACCCGATCAGGCCGAGCGCGCCGGCGCTGCGGTAAAGCATATAGAAGGCGACGACGAAGATCAGCCCGGCGAACACTGTGTTCAATAGGCCTTTTTGTCCTGACAGGGCCTTGGCCAGCCGTGCGCCGACCAGACCGCCCAACACCCCGCCGCCGATGAAGACGGCCGCCAGTGGCCAGTCGACCCAGCCGTCCAGGGCGTAGTTGAAGGCCGTCGTCAGGCCGAAGGCCGTCACGCCGACCAGCGACGAGCCGACCGCATAGTAGATGGGCATGCGGGTCGAGACCATCAGGCCAGGGACGATCAGGAAGCCGCCGCCGATGCCGAAGAAGCCGGACATGATCCCTGTCAGGGCGCCGGCTCCCACGAGCTTCGGCGCATTGCCCGGCGTTAGCACCACGTCGGGGTCCCCCGAGGCCGAGCGGCCTCTCAGCATCAGCACCCCGACCACCAGCATCAGCGCGGCGAACAGAGCCAGCAGCTTCTGACCGTCAACCGCCTTGCCCAGGCTGGAGCCGAGAAAGGCGCCGAAGACGCCGGCCAAGGCGAACAGGCCGGCGATCTTCCATTTCACCGTGCCGTGGCGCGCGTGGTTGAGCAGATTGGCGAAGGCGTTGGCCGCGACGGCGAAGGCGCTGGTGCCGATCGCCAGATGCGGATCCTTGACCCCCACAAGATAGACGATCAGCGGCACGGCCAGGATGGACCCGCCACCGCCGACCAGGCCGAGGGTGAAGCCGACCAGCGAGCCGGCGCCGGCGCCGAGGCCGTACTGCAGCGGGGACAGGTCCATGATCCGGCTCAGGCGACGGCGGGACGAGGTTGGATCGCGGGCTCGACGTGCTCGGGACTGGCCAGCCATTCGCGGCCCTTCAGCATGCCCAGCCAATAAATCTCGGGCAGGGCCTGAGCCTTCAGGTGCCAAGCCAGACGGGTCGGCTTCGTGCCGTCGAGCATCCATTTCGGGAAGCTTGGCAGAAGTTTGCCGCCATAGCCGAACTCGGCCAGGACGATCTTGCCGCGCTCGACCGTGAGCGGGCATGAGCCATAGCCGTCATAGACCGCCCGCATCGGCTGGCCGTCCAGCAGCGACAGGATGTTCTCGGCCACGACGGGCGCCTGTTTGCGGGCGGCCGCAGCGGTCTTGGCGTTGGGCGCCGAGCAGGCGTCGCCCAGGCCGAAGACGTTTTCGAACCGCTTGTGGCGCAAGGTGGCGTCGTCCACCTCGATCCAGCCGCTTTCGGCGGCCAGCGGGCTTTCGCGAATGAAGTCCGGCGCGGTCTGCGGCGGGCAGACGTGCAGGAAGTCGAACTCGCGCCGCGCCTGGCGCACTTCGCCGTCCGCACCCGTCACGGCGAAGGTCGCGATCCGCGCCGGGCCGTCCACCGCGACGAGTTTCGACCCGAAGTTCAGGTCGATGCGGTATTTGCGGACATATTCCATCAGCGCCGGGACGTAGTCCTTGACCCCGAACAACACCGGGCCGGCGTTGTGGAATTCGATCTCGATGTCGTTGCGGCCGTTGTCGCGCCAGTGGTCGGCTGACAGATACATGGCCTTTTGCGGGGCGCCGGCGCATTTGATCGGCATGGGCGGCTGGGTGAAGATCGCCCGGCCGCTGCGCATCGCCTGCACCAGCTTCCAGGTGTAGGGCGCAGTCTCGTAGCCGTAGTTGGAGGTGACGTTGTTGCGTCCCAGGGTTTCGGCCAGGCCAGGGATGGCCGCCCAGTCCAGCTTCAGCCCCGGCGCCGCGACCAGCATCCGATAGCCGATCCAGCGGCCGTCGGTCAGTTCGACGCGATCATGGATGGGGTCGAAGGCCGCGACCGCGCCACGCACCCACTGGGCGCCTTGGGGGATCAGGTCCTCGGTGCGGCGCTGGGTCCGCTCGGGCGTGAAGACGCCGGCGCCGACCATGGTCCAGCCGGGCTGATAGTAGTGATGTTCGGACGGCTCCACGATGCGAACATCGAGGCCTGGGCGGCGGCGCAGGAGGCTGGCGGCCGTGGCGATGCCGGCGGATCCGCCGCCGACGATCAGGACATCGCAGGAATCCAGGAGGGCGTATTGGGCGCTCATGACGCGGCTCCTTCAAGACGGGGACGCAGGGCGCCGAGGTCGTAGCCGGCGCTCTTGGCGCGGGCGATCAGATGATCGGGGCTCTCCGAGCCGGCGTTCGTGAGCGCCCACAGGGTGGTCGTGCGCGTGCCGGTGCGGCAGAAACCGAACACGGGCTGGGGCAGGTCAGCCAGAGCCTCGCGGAAGTCCGCCACGTCCTGGTCGGAGATGGCGCCGCCGACCACGGGAACGTGGGCGAAGGCGAGGCCGGCGGCCTTGGCGGCCTGGCGCAGAGCCTCGGCGCTGGGCTGGCCGGGCTCCTCGCCGTCGGGTCGGCTGGAGATCACCGACCGGAAACCCTGGGCCGCGATGGCGGGCAGGTCTTCCGGGGCGATCTGGGGCGAGGCGGATAGGGCCTCGTCCAGGGGGCGGATATCCATGGCTTTGTCTCCCTAGGGTCTTTTCTGGTTCAGGCGTTTCGGTCGAGCGTCAGGCGGAACAGCGCCATGCCGGCCACGAGGGCGCCGACGAAGACGAAGGCCTGCCAGGCGCCGGTCGTCAGGGCCGCCAGCGCCGGGCCGGGGCACAGACCGACCAGCCCCCACCCCAGGCCGAACAGGACGGCCCCGCCGACCAGAGGGGTGTCGATGGTGCGGCTCTCAGGCACATGGAAGGTCTCGGCCGCGACCGGCGTCTCCATGCGCCGGCGGATCAGATAGGCGATGGCGGAGGGGATCAGCGCCCCGCCCATGACGAAGGCCAGCGAGGGGTCCCAGGCGCCCGTCACATCCAGGAAGGCCAGGACGCGGGCCGGGTTGATCATGTCGGACACCACCATGCCGGCGCCGAACAGCAGGCCGCACAGGACGGCGACGATCAGCCGGTTCATGCCAGGCCTCCCAACAGGTGGCGGGTGACGAAGACGGTCAGGGCCGCGACGGCCATGAAGACGCCGGTGGCGACGATGGAGCGGGGCGACAGGCGGGCCAGGCCGCAGACGCCGTGGCCGCTGGTGCAGCCCGAGCCCCAGCGGGTGCCGAAACCGACGATCAGGCCGCCGAGCACCAGCAGCCAGATGTCCGAGGTGATCTGCACCTCGGGCCTGCGGATCAGCGCTGAGGCCAGGGCCGCGCCGCCCAGCAGGCCGGCGATGAAAAGCAGGTCCAGGGTGCGCGGCGCGCCTTTCGACAGGCCGGTCGCCGCGGCGGTCAGGCCGGAGATCCCGGCCACGCGCCCATTCAGCAGCAGATAAAGGCCGGCGGACAGGCCGACCAGCAGGCCGCCGGCCAGCGGCCAGACGAAGGAAATGGGTTCAGGCATGGGGGGGCTCGCCTCACAGCGCGTTCAGCGGGACCTTGAGGTAGCGCACCCCATTGTCCTCGGGCTCGGGCGGGCGGCCGCCGTTCATGTTCACCTGGACTGACGGCAGGATCAGCCTGGGCATGGGCAGGGTGGCGTCGCGCTGGGTGCGCATGGCCACGAACTCGTCCTCGCTGACGCCGTCGCGGATATGGATGTTGCCGGTGCGCTGGGCGCCGATGGTGGTCTCCCAGGCGAACTCGGTCCGGCCCGGAGGCGCCTTGTAGTCGTGGCACAGGAAGACCCGCGCCTCGTCCGGCAGGGAGGTCAGGCGATGGATCGAGCGATACAGGGTCCCGGCGTCGCCGCCGGGGAAGTCGCAGCGCGCCGTGCCGTAGTCGGGCATGAACATGGTGTCGCCGGGAAAGACAGCGTCGCCGATGACATAGGCCAGACAGGCCGGGGTGTGGCCGGGCACATGCAGCACCGTGGCCTTCAGCCCGCCGATCTCGAACCGGTCGCCGTCGTTGAACAGATGGTCGAACTGGCTGCCGTCGCGGCGGAAGTCGGTCCCTTCGTTGAATATCTTGCCGAAGACCGCCTGGACGGTGAGGATCTCATGGCCGATGGCCAGCTGACCGCCGAGCTTTTCTTGGAGATAGGGCGCCGCCGACAGGTGATCGGCGTGGGCGTGGGTCTCCAACAGCCACTGGACCGTGAGACCTTCGGATTTCACGTAATCAATGAGGGCGTCCGCCGAGGCGTGGGCGGTGCGGCCGGACGCCGGATCGTAGTCGAGCACGCTGTCGATGATGGCGCAGACGTCGGAGCCGGGATCGCGCACGACATGGCTGACGGTGAAGGTGGCCTCGTCGAAGAATGACCTGACGACAGGGCGCTGGCGAGGATCGCCCAGCGCGGCGCGCACGATGTCGGCGGCGTGGTCGCGGGCGGGATCGGGGATGGGCGAGGACATGGCGTGTCTCCGTTTCGGTGACTCAACACATATACCCATTCATAGTTCGTGCAAGTATGTATTTTAATATAGCGGAAACGGTGGGAAGCGCTTAGCTTGCGGCTATGGAAACGATCGACACCGGGCCAGCCGTCTATCCCCCCGCAATGCGCGCCCTGCGCATCAACGATACGGCGCCGGACTTCAGCGCGCGCACGACGCAGGGCGAAAAGCGCCTCAGCGACTACCGTGGACGCTGGCTGGTGCTGTTCTCGCATCCGGCGGACTTCACGCCGGTCTGCACTAGCGAGTTCGTGGCCCTGGCCCGGCAGGCCGACGTCTTCGCGGCGATCGACTGCGATCTGATGGCCCTGTCGGTGGACAGTCTGTATTCTCACCTGGCCTGGCTGAAGGACATTTACCGCCGCTTCGGCGTGAAGGTGCCGTTCCCGATCATCGAAGATCCCTCCATGGCCATCGGCCACGCCTTCGGCATGGTGGACGCCGGCTCGAGCGACAGCGCGACGGTGCGCGCCACCTTCGTGATCGATCCCGAAGGCGTGGTGCGCGCCATCAGCTGGTACCCGATGAACATCGGCCGCTCGGTTGATGAACTGCTGCGTCTCGTGACCGCCCTGCAGACCTCGGACCGCGAGGCGGCCTCCACGCCGGCGGGCTGGACGCCCGGCGACGCTCTCCTGGAGCCGGCCGCCACCACCCTGGACGCCGCCATCGCCGACGGTGACGGCGATGCGCCCTGGTACTATCGCGAGCGCCGCGCATGACCGACGATCAAGCGGCCGCCATGGAGCGGTTGAAGGAAAAGGCGCCGGAGGCCGCAGAGCTGTTGCGCCAGCTGGCCAACGCCAACCGGCTGCTGATCCTGTGCCACATCGCCGAGGAGGAACGGTCGGTGGGCCAGCTCGAGGCGGACCTGGGCATCAAACAGCCTGCGCTGTCCCAGCAGCTGGCTGAGCTGCGCCAGTACGGTCTGGTCAAGACGCGTCGGCAGTCGCGCTCGATCTTCTACTCGATCGCCGACGAACGGGCCCAGGCGGTGATGGGCATGCTGTACGAAATCTTCTGCGGCGATGCGAAGGCGGTCGGCGCGCGCGTCGCCGCCCCGGCGCCCCGTCCATCGACGCCGGCTCGCGGCGACACGGCTCAGTTCGCGCGCATCACCGCCGTCGCACGTCGCTGACGGCCAACCCGCACAGGAGACTCTCGTGAAGGGCTTCATCGACAATATCGAACGTCTGACGGAAGAGAACACAGACTTTCGCCGCGTTCTCTACACCGGCCACAATCTGCAGCTCGTCCTCATGGCCATTCCGCCCGGTCAGGAGATCGGCGAAGAGGTCCACGACGACCGCGACCAGTTCTTCCGCATCGAGGCGGGCGAGGGCGAAATCTGGATCGACGGCGTTCGTCACGCCGTGAAGGCGGACGACGGGGTCATCGTCCCTCAGGGCGCCCGGCACAATGTGGTCAGCACGGGGTCCGAGCCGCTTCGGCTCTACACCCTCTATGGCCCGCCGGAGCATCTCGACGGGACGGTTCACGCCACGGTGGAAGAGGCCTCCGCCGACCACGAGCATTTCGACGGCCGCACGACCGAATAACCGTCAGGGGCCGACGTCGTCAGCATCGGCGCGCCGGTCGTCGGGCCGCGGCAGGTGCAGGGCGATACCCAACGCCTCCGCCAGACGGGTGTCGCGACGATAGATGTCATCGCGAAAGGCGACGCGGCCCTGGCCGTCCAGGAAGGCGGTCCAATACAGCAGACGTACGTCGATCGGCCGACCGGTCGCCACACGGACGGTCTGGCCGCTGTCCAGCGCGGCATCGAAGCGGGCGAGCCTCTCGGGGTCGGGCGCCAGCAGAAGGCGGGCGAAGCCGACGGCGTCCTGCACCCGCACGCAGCCGTGACTGAGATGGCGGAAGCTCTGGTCGAACGCACCCCGCGACGGGGTGTCGTGCAGGAAGATGGCGTAGCTGTCCTGAAGTTCGAACTTGACCTGGCCCAGGGCGGCGTTCGGGCCGGCGCGCTGAACCACCATGCCGTTCTGGATCGTCATGTTGTTCGCCCGCATATAGGCGGCGCCGCGCGGCAGGATCTCGCGCTGGGCGATGGAGGTCGGGACCGTCCAGGGCGGATTGGCGACGACCGAGGCGAAGGGCCGTTCGAGGCTGGGCGTCGCATTGTCGGCGTCACCTGTCACGACCCGCATCGAATGCACGGGCCGACCATCCTTCCAGTAGACCATGATGGAGGCGGCGGTGTTCACCTCGATCCGCTCCGGGGCGACGTCTCTCTTTAGCCAACGGCGGCGTTCCAGATTGAGCGCGATCTGGCGAGCACGGGCCTCGGCCGAAATCGACAGCGCCCGCTGGGTCGCCGGGCCGATGCGGGCGTCCGCCTCCAGACCGTGGCGCACCTGGAACACCCGAACGGCCTCTTGCAGCACCGACCCGTAGTCACCGCCAGACGGGCCGACCATCGCGGCGGCGGCGTCGGTGAGATCGCCTTCCACCCGAAGGCGCGGCAGGAGGGCGGGAAGGCGGGGGTCGGACGCAAACGGTTCGATCGTCGCGCCCAGGGCAAAGGGCGGCCAACCGCCGCGGTCGGCGATGGCGCGATAGCGAAGGAAGCCGTCGCACAAGCCCTGATAGCCGCGGTCCTGGGGAGCGAGGCCCGCCATCGTCTCGGCCAACGTTCCGTCGTCGACCGCCGTCGCCAGCAGCGGCGGCGTATCGACCTGGTTGCGACCCATCTCCCAAAGGGTCTCGACGGATGCCGGGTCGACCCGGCCATGGGCGAGCGCCTCGGCCAGGGTCAGGACGGCCTGGGTCAGTTCGGCTTCACTTAGGGCCAGACCGTCGGGCGCTGATAGACCGTGGCGGTCCGCCAGGGCCAGGGCGTCCATGGCTTGCCGGCGCGCTGGCCCCGCCCAGGCCGGGCGTCCGCCGCGGGCGGCGTAGAAGGCTGCGGTCAGGGCGCTGATGTTCAAGGCGGCGGGCGCCGATGCGGCTCGGGCGGTTGTCGAGAGCCAGAGCGGCGCCGCGGCCGCCGCGAGCAGGTGTCGGCGGTTCAGGGTGAAGGAGCGACGGTTGGCCATGCCGCCGACACCGCGGGGTTCACCTTAAGGCAGGCTTAAGGTTGGCCGGTCCGCCAGCCCCAGCGCGCGAAGATGGCGGCTCCCTCGTCGGACTTCAAAAATTCAAGGAACGGCTGGGCGTCGGCGTCCTGGCGGCCGGTCTCGGTCACAACGGCGCCGGCGTCGCGGTAGATGCGATAGGGCTCTTCGACCTCGACCACATCAGCGAGGTCCGGATTGGCGACCTGCCAGATGCCCCAGATGATCCAGGCGTCGAGCGTCGGGCCGTCGATCCAGGCTTGTCGGGCCTCGGCGCTGTTGCGGGCGTAGACGACGATGTTGCGACGCAGGGCGCGCACCTTGGCGATGTCGCCGGTGCGACCGGCCATATCTTCCCACAGGCCGTTCTGGCCCGCGCCGTTGACGACCAGGACTCGGCGACCCGGCTGGAAGAGATCTTCCAGGCCGCCGATGCCGTTCGGATTTCCCGGGCGAACGAGAATGGAGGCGGTGCGCAGATAGAGCGGCTCGACCGCCTCGGCGCGGATGCGGCCCTCCAGAGCGCTGACGAAGTCGGTCATCATCGTCTCGGAGCCGGAGAAGATCAGGTCGCCGTCCGCCTTGGCCTGGTCCAGCCATTGGGGCGTGGGTCCGGCGACGACGGCCACGGCGCGACCGGTGCGCGCTTCATAGGCCTTCGCCGCTTCGCGCATGGCGGGGGCGGGGCCGCCCGGACCGTAGACATGAAGAGGATCGGCGGGCGTCTGGGCGTGGGCGGCCAGGGCCGTCGTGCTCAAAAGGGCGGCCAGGGCCAGGGTGGAAGGACGCATCAAGAGTTCTCCTGGGGCGCGGCGAAGTGATTGGCGGGGATCTTGAAATAGATGCGGCCGTCCTCGGCGGGTGGCGGCAGCACCCCGCCGCGGATGTTCACCTGAAGCGCGTAGAGCATCAGGTTCGGCAGGGGAAGGGTGGCATCCCGGCCGTCGCGAAGCCGCACGAAATCCGCCTCTCCGCGTCCGCCGCCGACATGGATGTTGTCCGCCTTCTGCTCTCTCACGGTGCTGAAGCAGGCGGGCTCGCGGCCATCGGGACCGTAGTCGTGGCCGACGAAGATGCCGGTCTCATCGGGCAGGGCCAGGATGTCCTGGATGCTTCGGTAGAGGGCCTTGGAATCGCCGCCCGGAAAGTCGGCGCGCGAGGTGCCGGCATAGGGCATCATCAAGGTGTCGTGGACGAAGGCGTTGCCGCCGATCACATAGGTGATGGACGCCAGGGTGTGGCCTGGGGAGAAGATGACCCGCCCCTGCAGGTCGCCGACAGCAAACGTATCTCCGGCCTGGAAGAGACGGTCCCACTGGCGACCGTCGGTCGGGAAGTCGTCGTCCAGGCCGTAGATGTCCTTCCACAGCCTCTGGACGCCGATGACCTTCTCGCCGATGGCGGTCGGCGCACCCAGTCTCTCTTTGAGGTAGGGCGCGGCGGAGAAGTGGTCGGCGTGGGGATGGGTGTCCAGCAGCCATTCGACGGTTAGGCCTTCAGCCTTCACGTAGTCCAGGATGGCGTCGGCGTTGCGGGTCGAGGTCGCCGCCGCCTTCTCGTCGAAATCCCAGACCGGATCGATGATCGCGCATTTGCGGCTGACCGGGTCGGAGACGACATATTGCCAACTGCCGGTCTTCTTGTCGTGGAGCGCCGCGATGCGGGCTCCGCCGTGGTCGATGATCTGCATGAAGGCTCCGTTTGGTTTGCGAAGAACAGGGCCGGACCGCTTGCGCGGTCCGGCCAGCGTCCGATCAGGCGGCTTTCGGGGCGTCGGGGAGGTCGCGCGTCGAGAAATACCAGTCGGTGTAGACGTAACCCTCGGAAGCGCGAGCCTCGGCCGCCTCGGCGGTCTTGGGCGGAGGGACGATAGCCGGTTGGCCAGGGCGCCAGTTCTCAGGCGTCGCGACCCCGTTGGCGTCGGACGCCTGGAGCGCGGTGAGCAGCCGAACGAACTCTTCGATGCTGCGGCCATTGCTCATGGGATAGTAGACCATGGCGCGCAGCTTGCCTTCCGGATCGATCAGGAAGGTGGCGCGGACAGCCGAGGTGTCGGCCGCCCCGGGGTGGATCATCCCGTAGGCCTGGGCCACCTCCATCTTCAGATCCTCGATGATGGGGAAGGGGATTTCGACGCCGAACTTCTCCTTGATGTTCCGGGTCCAGGCCAGGTGCGAGAAGATGCTGTCGATCGAGAGCCCCAGGAGCTCGCAGTTCATAGCGGCGAACTCATCCGCGTGCTTGGCGAAGCCGATGAACTCGGTCGTGCATACCGGGGTGAAGTCCGACGGGTGGGAGAAGAGGATCAGCCAATTGCCGCGGTAATCGGCCAGGCTGCGATCCCCGTGCGTGGTGCGGGCGTGAAAGTCGGGGGCGGGTTCGTTGAGGCGGGGCAGTCCGGTCATGTCGATGTCTCCTTCAGACGCCCCATTGAACACTTACATACACACTTACCCAAACTAATAGTTCTTATGGCCAGTGAAGGTTCCGCCTATGCCGAGACGTCAGTTCACAACCAGGGCATATCCGGCCTGTTGAAGGTGGATGACCGTCATCAGGGCGGCGAGATCAACGCTCACGCCCGGTTCGAGGTCGGCTTGCGCGATGCCGTTCCCGGCCATGGCCTGGCCGCACAGCCGAACCTGGACGCCGGCGGCGATGAGGCTGCGGATCAGGGCGCTGTTGGGGTTGGCGTCGCCCTTGCCGCGCGCGGCCCAGGCGGCGTCGGAGAGGACCGCAGGGGTGGCGGCGCCGTGTAGCACAACGACGATCTGACGATGGTCGGCGTCCACGCCGCCCGCCGCCAGCATATTCGCCAGCCGCGCAACGCGATCCAGTCCCTTCAGCGGCCTGTCGTCCGGACCGCCCTGGGACACGTCGAAGATGACCCGATAGACGCGCGACGGATCCGGCTGTTCGCCGGCCTCGGGCAGGGGCTTGAAGCCGCCGAAGCCTGAAACAGCTTGAGCGAAGCTCGGGGAGGCCGCCAGGGAGGCGGCCAGGGACAGGGCGAGGAGGAGGGTTTTCATGGCCGGTTCCGGTGTGCGGGCGCTGGGGGTCAGGGACGGCGGGCGACGAGATCGATCAGGGCGGACCGGCCGCTGTGGCCGGCGCCTTCGGAGACGTCGCTGTCGTGGCTTTTCAGATGCAGGATGTCGAAGTCGGCGAAGGCGTCGCGGAGCAGCGCCTCGGTGTAGAGGTTCTCGACCTGGCCCGGACCGCCCGTTCCATAGGCGATCTGTTCCGGCCGATAGCCCTGCAGCAGGAACAGGCCGCCAGGCTTCACGGCCGCCTTCATACGCTCGAAAAGTCGGTCGCGCAGGGGAGGCGGGGCGAACTGAATGAAGACGGCGACCACGACGTCGAACGCATCCTGCGGCCAGGCCCAGGTCTCGAGGTCCGCCACCTGGGCGTCCAGTGTGACCCTGCGTCGCTCGGCCAGGGCGAGGGCCTTCTCGATCGCGCGCGGGGCGATGTCCGTGGTCGTGACGGTCAGGCCCTGTTCGGCGAGCCAAACGCCGTTTCGTCCCTCGCCGTCGGCGACCGCCAGAGCGGTCATGCCGGGCTGGAGCCGCGCGATCTGAGCGGCCAGGAAGGCGTTGGGCGTCTTGCCGAACAGATAGTCCTGGCGGTCATAGCGGCTATTCCAGAAGTCGCGGGCGGCGACGGAGTCCATAAGGTGTTCCTTCATATGATGAGGACGCTGGCGGGCAGATCGGTCTCGCCGGGCGTATGGTCGGCGAACCAGGATTCAAGCGCGCCCACAGTGTCGATGTCGAGCGTCCGGCGGTCCCGCCCGTAATGTTCGGGCACGCCCTGGGCGGTGACGAAGGCCACCGGATAGTCCGCCTCCGGCTCGAAAGGTCGGTCCCCGACCAGCAGGCGATCAAGGCGCTGCCCCTTGGGATTCTCCAGCTTCACAAAGGCCGTGAGGCCCCGGCAGCGTTTGATGTAGCCGCCCATCTGCTCATACGGGTCGGCGGCGAAGGTGCGCTCAAGATTCTCTTCCAGCATCGCCTTCAACTCGGCTCCGGTCAGCGTCGTGCGCGAGATGGGCGGGTTCATCGGCGCGATATTGTAGAGGTCGCCCAGAGTGACCGGACCCGGCGCGACGGGCGCGCCATACCGCCAGCCGTTCGAGAAGGCGATGTCCACGCCCGCTGCCTGCGCCGCCGCCGCCAGCAGGACGTCGTCCATCGGCGCGCTCGCCATGGCGTAGCGGTGAAGGGGAATGGCCGTGCGGCCGACGACGCGCGCCAGACGCTCCCGCTCGGGCGCCAGGGCCGTCTCCACCAAGCCGGCGACTTGATCGTCTTGGGGGCCAGCGTCCACGGCTATGAGCCGATGGCGGCGCAGGGACACGCGGCCCTCTGCAATCTCGAGGTCCAGCCGGCCGATATAGGCGCCGTGGCAGCCGGACTGGATGATCAGGGTGTCGCCGACGCGGGCCGGCTCGTGCAGGCGGTTATGGGTATGGCCGCTCAGGATCACGTCGATGCCCGGTGTTTCCGCGGCCAACTTCAGATCCTGCGGAAAGCCGAGGTGCGACAGCAGGACGACCAGATCGACCTTCTCCTCGCGGAGCTGGTGCAGTTGCTCGCGGGCTTCGGCCACACCCATTTCAAACCGCACGCCTTCGGAGAAGGCGGGGGGCATGGTCTTGTCGACGATGGGGCAGGCCAGGCCCATCACGCCGATCCTCAGACCGCCGCGCTCGAACACCCATCGCCCGTCGAACACCGGCGCGCCGTCATCCTTGCGAAAGACATTGGCGGCCAGGACGGGATAATCCAGTCGCGCCGCCAACGCCTTGAACCCCGCGGGGCCATAGGCGAACTCCCAGTGCGCCGTCATGGCGTCGATCTTCAGGGCGTTCATGATCGGGACCAAGGCCTCGCCCCGGCTGGCGACGGCGACCCGCGTGCCATGGAAGGTGTCGCCGTTGTCCAGGGTCAGGCATGGACCTTCGGCGCGCGCCTCTTCGAAGAGGCGCGCGATGCGGGCGACCCCGCCCAGCCGTTCGAACCGCCAGCCGCCTTCGGTGCGCACCAGTTCGGGATGCGGCTCGAGATAGCCGTGCAGGTCGTTCAGCTGGAGCAGGGTCAAGGTGGTCATGGCCGGTCTCAGCGCAGCGGTTGTCCGGAGCGGATACGACCGATCACCGCTTCGAGTTGCGCCTGGGGCATGCCGCCGGGGATCAGATTGCCGTTGATGATAAAGGCGGGCGTGCCCTGCAGGGCCAGGGCCGCCGCTTCTCGGCCGTTTCGGTCGAGCACCGCGTCGATGTCTGCGCGGTGATCGGCCAGGTCCTGATTCAGGCGCGCCATGTCCACGCCGGCCGACTGGACCAGACGCGTGATGTCCGCCTGGTCGCCGATGCGCGACGGCGACAGCATGAAGGCGTTATGGACGGCCTCGTACTTGCCTTGGTAACTGGCGGCGAGGGCGGTCCGGGCGGCGGTCTCCGAGACGTCGCCGAAGATCGGCCAGTCCTTGTACAGGACGCGCACCTTGGGGTCCGCCTTCAGCAGGCCGTCGATCTCCGGCTGCATCTTCTTGCAGTAGGGGCAGTTGTAATCGACGAAGCCGATGATGGTCACATCGGCGTTTTCGGCGCCGATGAAGGGCGCTGCCGGGTCGCGCAGCAGATCGTTGAAGCCGACCTGGGCGATGGGCGGCATGTCTTGTCCGGAGGCGGCGGAAGGGCTGGCGGGCGCCGCGCCGTTGTCGGCGTCGGCGGGGCCGCAGGCGGCGAGCGCCAGGACGGCGGCGAGGGCAGGGGCGAAGGTGCGGTTCATGGAAGCTCCGTGAGGCGAGGGGTCAGTGCAGACGCGCGATTTCGGTCGCGATCTGTTCGGGGGCGATTTCCCCCATGTGGGCCTTGGCCAGACGGCCGTCGGCGTGGAGGAACAGGGTCACCGGAATGCCGGCCGTGCCGTAGTGGCGGGGCACCGCCATGGCCTCGTCGAACAGCACATGGTCGAGGGCCAGCCCCTGGCTCTGCAGAAAGGCCCGAACGCCGGCTTCGCCCTCGCCCTGGTTGACGAAGAGGAAGCGCACATTCGGATGGGCTTTTTCGGCCTGGGCCAAAGCCGGCATCTCGCGCCGGCAGGGCGGGCACCAGGTGGCCCAGAGATTGATCACCGTGGGCCGGTCGCCCGGAGCGGAGAGGTTGATGGGCGGGGCGTCCATCGCGGCCAGCGTCAGGGCGGGCGGCGCCATGGGCTGCGTCGCCGAGGCCAACTGATGGGCGGTAGTCCAAACCAGGGCGCTGGCCAGCACAGGCGCAATGGCCCAGGCGCGTTCGCGCGTCGTGCGCAGCAGCAGGATCGTGGCCAGGATCATGACCGGCGCGACCCAGATCCAGCTGAACCCGCCCTGCCAGATCGCGAGCGCTCGCCACGGGTCGGCCCCGAAATACTCCCAGTGCGTCGCCACGTGACCGAGGCGGGCGGTGGCCAGACCGCCGAAGACCAGAACCGTGCTCCACAGATTGAAGCGCGGGCTGACCCGGCTGGCCAGCAGTCCGGCGCCGATCATGAAGACGAACACGCCGGCGATGATGGCGAACCGCTCTCCCGACAGGACGAGCGGGCCCAGGGTGATGGCGTTCATGCGGCGGCTCCGGCGCTCTGCAGGGCGGATGCGACGTCTTGGGCCGACATCTCTCCGATCAGTCGGCTGCCCGGCGCTTCGGTCGCCGAGGGCGAAAGGAAGATCATCGTCGGCGGTCCGACCACCCCGTGCCGCTCAAGAAGCGCGCGCGCCTCGGGCGTGCTGCGCGTGACGTCGACCTTGATGAGGTCGGTGTTCGAAAGGCTGGCGATGACGGCGGGGTCCTCGAACACCGTCCGCTCGATCACCTTGCAGCTGACGCACCAGTCAGCGGTGAAATAGACCAGGGCGGGACGTTTGCGCGCGCCGGCATCGGCGACGGCGCGGTCCAGCGCCGTCTGATCCAGCACGACCGCCGCGGTTTCGACCGGCGCGGCGGCTGCGGCTCCGGCGGGACGCGCTAGGGGCTCAAGCGGACGCCAAGGGTCGTCCGCCCCGAGACTGAGGCCGACGAGCAGCAACAGGCCCCAGGTCGCGGCCGCCAGGCCGGCGACGCGGGCGACGCCGTTTCTCAGGTTCGGGCTCAGCGGCTGGAACAGGCCGAGGGCCGCCGCCAGACCGAGCGCCAGCGCCGCGCCGAGAGCCAGCGTCGCGTTCGGCGGCAGGATGCGGCTGGCCAGCCACCAGGCCATGCCCAGGAAGATGAAGCCGAACAGCATCTTCACCCGGTCCATCCACGGCCCGGCCTTGGGCAGGAAGCGCGCGCCGACCGTGCCGAACACGATCAAGGGCACCCCCTTGCCCAGGCCCAGGAAGAACAGGGCCGCCGCGCCCAGCCCAACGTCGCCGGTCTGGGCGATGTAGAGCAGGGCGCCCGCCAGGGGCGCGGTGACGCAAGGCCCCACGATAAGGGCGGAGACGAAGCCCAGACCTGCGGCTGAGGGCAGGGACCGCCGGCCATCGCCGCCGTCGCGGGAGAGGCGGCTGGTCCAGGTCGAGGGCAGTTGCAACTCGAAGCCGCCGAACATGGAGGCGGCGAGGATGACGAAGACGACAGCCAGAGCGCCCACGGCCCAAACCGACTGGAGCGCCATCTGCAGGTTCTGTCCGGACCAGGCGGCCGCGACGCCCAGGAGGGCGAAGGCGATGGAAAGGCCGAGCACATAGGCGACCGAGAGCATCAGGCCTCGGCGCGTACCGCGCCCGTCCACGCCGCGTCCGATGACGCCGGCCAGGATCGGATACATGGGAAAGACGCAGGGCGTGAAGGCCAGCAGCACGCCAAAGCCGAAGAAGGAGAGCAGGACCCAGGTCGCCCCGCCCTGCAGCGCCAGGCGATCGACGAAGCCCGGGTTGGCGTCCAGAGTGACCGCCGGCGATGACGCGACCGGCGAAGGCGCCGCCGCTCCCTCGTCGTTCTCGGGCGCGGGTGCAGCGCCCGGCGCCTGGATCGCCAGCATGGCCGCGGCCTGTGCGGTCTGCGCATCGGCCTCCCGCGCGGCCACGTCGGACTGCGGCCGGGTCGGCACGTCGATGGTGCGCGTCATCGGCGGGTAGCAGATCGAGTCTTCGAGGCAGCCCTGATAGGTGATGTTGACCGACGTCGGCTCGCCGGCCTGCGTCAACGTCTGCGCCGACAGGATCGCGCGACCCGCGTCATGCCAGACGTCGACGACGCCGAAGCCCGGATCGTCCTTGGTTTCGCCGGCGGCCAGTTCCAGCGGCAGAGACTCCTTCCCGCCCGGCGTGCTGGCGACGGTGTGGTCACGATAGAGATAATGGCCAGGCGCAATGTCCCAGGCGAAGGCCAGGTCGCCGTCAGCCTCACGCGTCACCGTCAGGGCGAAGGCCTTGTCAGGCGAAAGCGGAGCCTGACCCAAGGCCGAACCCGGTAGGGCGAAGGACAGAAGAGCGAGAGCGGCGGGCAGCAGTCGGCGGAAAAACCTCATGGCCATCTCGTGGGCAAGCGAGCTTAAGTCAGGCTTAAGCCGGAGCTTGCACGTCACAACGCATGAGATTGCTCGCCATAGAAGACGATCCCGTTCTCGCTGACGGCCTCCAGGTCGGGCTCAGCGCCTGTGGCTGGACGGTCGAGGTCGTCGGGCGGGTCGAGGACGCCCTCGCGGCGCTGGAAAGCTCGGCGTTCGATGCGGTCGTGCTGGACCTGGGTCTTCCTGACGGCGACGGCCTTTCGGTGCTGCGTTTCGTTCGAGAGCGCGACATGGATGTCGGCGTGGTGGTCTTGTCGGCGCGCGATGACAGTCGGGACCGCATAGTGGGTCTGGACGCCGGCGCGGACGATTATGTCGGCAAACCGTTCGATCTCGACGAGCTGGCCGCGCGATTGCGCGCGGTGCGGCGTCGCCTGCTCGGACGTTCGACCCCCGCCTTGCGCCACGGCGGGGTGACCATCGATCCCAAGTCGCGTCTGGCTTGGCGTGAAGAGGGGGACCTGCCCCTTTCGAGACGTGAGTTCGCTATCCTGGAGGCCCTGATGGAACGGCCCGCACAGGTCCTCTCGCGCAGTCAGCTGGAAGAACGCCTGTACGGCTGGCAGGAGGAGATCGGCTCCAACGCCGTGGAAGTGCACATCCACTATCTGCGGGCCAAGTTGGGAGCCGGCTTCATCCGCACCGTCCGCGGCGTGGGATACACCCTGCAATGAGCTCGATCCGCTTGCGTCTGTTCGTCACTCTCGCGCTCGTGACCGCCCTGGTCTGGGGCGGCGCGGTCGTCTGGGTTGAAATCCAAACCCGAGCCGAAGTGCAACGGGTGCTGGACCGGCGCCTGATGGAGTCGGCCCGCATGGTTTCGTCCTTGATGCAGGCCGGCAGCGTGCGCCCGGCGATCCAGGCTCCGGACACCGGGGCCGCCGATGTCTACGACCGTCAGCTCTCCTGCCAGATCTGGTCGCTGGAAGGCGATCTGATCGGCCGTTCCCAAAGCGCGCCTGCCGAGCGGTTGTCGGAAGGGGGCGACGGATTTTCTGAGCGCACGATCCGGGGCGAGCGCTGGCGTGTCTATACGGTGCATGATCGTGACGCCGGTTTCCGGGTCATGGTCGGGGACAATCTGGCCGTTCGCGAACACCTGGTCGGCAATGTCGTCACCGCCTTGATCGGTCCGGCGGTCCTCGGCCTGCTGGCGCTGGGCGTGCTGATCTGGTGGTCGGTTGGGCGGGGGCTGGCCCCTATTCGACAAATGACCCGCAGCCTTGCGGTACGGGATGCGGAAGATCTGACGGCGTTGGACGTATCGCCGGACGCCCGCGAACTCCGTCCCTTCGCCCTGGCGCTGAACGACCTGATGTCACGCCTTGGCGCAGCGCGGCGTCGCGAGGCCGAGTTCACGGCCGCCGCCGCGCACGAGTTGCGCACGCCTCTGGCAGGGCTGCGTGTCCAGGCGCAGATTGCGGCGTCGTCTTCGGATCCTGCCGTTCGAAGCCGCGCGCTGGAGCAGATTCAGACCTCTGTCGATCGCACCGCCCGCCTCGTCACGGGGCTTCTCGCCCTGGCGCGCGAGGACGAGATGCCGGTTAGCGACGAAGATCGCCGCTGGGTGACGCTCCGATCACTGTTTGCGGGAGCGGAAGGCGATTCCCGGGTGTCGATCGTCGAAGGTGACGCCCTGCTGAATGTGGATCCGGATCGCTTCGGGGCAGCGGCCGCCAATCTCCTTGCCAACGCACAGGCGCACGCAGAGTCTTCAATCCTGATCAGCTACGACCCGACTTCCGGACGCTTGATCGTCGAGGACGACGGACCGGGCGTGGCCTTCTCGGATCTGCATCGTTTGGGACGGCGCTTTTTCCGCGCGTCGAATGCCCCTACCGGAGGGAGCGGTCTGGGCCTTTCCATCGTCCTCGCCACTGTGAAGGCTCATGGGGGACAGGTGCAGTTTCTCCGGTCAGCAGATGGGGGGCTTCGTGTGGAGGCGCGTCTTCCAGCGACCTAGATCACGAACGCCATCGCAACCGAGCGAGGTGCGGTAAGCGCGAAGCCAAACTGGGCGTAGAGTCGATGCGCCTCTCCATCCGCCATCAGGCTGACATAGGCCCCCTTGGGGGCGGTTGCTCGTAAGTGATCGACCAGGGCGGCGACGATGGCTTTGCCCAGTCCCCGGCCCTGGTGTGCGGGCTGGACCGCGATATCGACCACCTGGAAGAAGAGGCCGCCATCACCAATAATCCGGCCCATCCCGACAGCCTCGCCATTCCGTCTGATCACCACAGCATAGACGGTATTGGGCAGGCCGGCCGCCGCGCCCTCGGTCGTTTTCGGTGAAAGACCCGCCTCGACGCGCAGTCTCAGATAGTCGGCGGGGGAGGGCGTTTCAGCTGTGAGGCGATAGTCGTCGGTCATCAAGATCCCCGGAGCGGCGCCGCGCCGTCAGACGACGGCGCGGGGTGATGGAAAGGCGCTACTGCGCTTCGGCGTAGAGACGGTTGACCGTGTTCCAGTTCACGACGGTCCACCAGGCGGTGAGGTAGTCAGCGCGCTTGTTCTGGTACTTCAGATAGTAGGCGTGTTCCCAGACGTCGACGGCGAGTACAGGCGCGCCACGGACCTCGGCAAGGTCCATCAAGGGATTGTCCTGGTTGGCTGTCGAGGTGATCTGCAGCTTGCCGTCCTTGACGATCAACCAGGCCCAGCCGGAGCCGAAGCGGGTCGTGGCGGCTTGGTTGAAGGCGGTTTTGAAAGCGTCCATCGAGCCGAAATCGCGGGTGATGGCCGCCGTCAGCTCGGCGGAAGGTTCGCCGCCCTGACCGACGGGCGCGAGCAGAGTCCAGAACAGGCTATGGTTCCAGTGGCCGCCACCGTTGTTGCGGATGGCCGTGGGCAGGGTGGAGACGCGGCCCAGAAGGTCTTCGATGGAGACGCCGGCGAGCGCTGGGTCAGCCGCTACCGCAGCGTTGAGGTTGTCGACATAAGTCTTGTGATGCCGGCCGTGGTGAACACGCATGGTCTCCGCATCGATCGCCGGTTCAAGCGCTTCTGCGGCATAGGGTAGGGCCGGGAGGGCGAAGGCGGCGGTCGCGGTCTGGCCGGAGGACGGTTGCGTGACGGACGACTGGGCGAGGGCGGGACCGACGGCGAGAGATGAGAAGGACAGAGCGGCGGACAGGGCGAGGGTTCTGATCATGGGTGACTCCTTTGTGTTAGGACGCAATGCGCGGGGGCGGAGATCGACGCAGGCTGCGACTTCATGGTCGGGGCCGGCAATGGAATGAGATCAGGGTCGACAGGGATCGACGAAGCGGAACGCGTTCGGCTGGCGCTATGACCCATCTGATTGCGGCGCCACGCAAATGAAGTTAGCCGCCTTTTTGGACGCAGCCGCATCGTTCGGCGGTCCGGCGTACTGTGGATACAGCGGGTATTGGCAGAGCGGCAGGGACTGGACCGGCGCGCCCTCGGCGTCGAACTTTTCCGCCAACAAGGTGGCCGGCGCCGCGTTTTCCATGACCCAACGATCCAGGGCGACGAGGAGGTCGGTCTGGTCGGGGCCGACGCCTCCGCCGCAATGGTTCACGCCGGGCGCTACGTAGAAACGGGTCGCTGCCGCCGCACGCTCCGGGCCCACGGCCCGCGCCATCTGCATCATGTAGTCGATCGTCGAGTCGACGCTGAGCGCGGCGTCCGACCCACCCTGCCAGACGATGAGCTTGCCGCCGTGCGCGATGAAGGCGCCGATGTCCGGGTCCGTGGCATCGTTGAGCGCCGCCATCGCGTCCAGGGCTTGCGGGTTGCGGTCCCAGGGCGTGTAGCCGAGCGAATCGGCCTTCGGATCTTTCGCGAGATAGTACTGCACCGTGCTGTCCTGCATGACGAAGTAGCCGCTCTGGCGGACATCGCCGTTTCCGGTGGCCCAAAGGCCGAAGCCGGACGGGTCGTCCTCATTGCCGGACAAGGCATACCCCTTGCTTGAATAGGTGGCGTTCGATCCCTGGAAGGCGTGGTCGGCGGTCCAGGCGTTGACGACGGCGAGTTGGGCGTCCGAGAGACAGGTGTCGCCGGCATCGACGCCGTCCACGCAGCGCAGGGACTCCAGCCTTGTCCGCTCCGCCGTGCAGGCGGCGCGGTTGGCGACAATGCCGTTCGCGACGCCGTCGAGTCCGTCACAGGCGTCCCGCACATGCCGGGCCAGCAGCGCCGCCTTGGCTGGGCCAAAGGCGCCGCCCCCGGGGGCGGCGGCTCGGGCTGTTGCGTTGAACGCGCCCAGGCGTTGGTCCGCGGATTGATACGCCCGGTGTTGCCGAAAAGCCGTCCCTCGCGCCATGCGCGGAAGCTGCCGGCGATCGCGGGGTTTCGCGGGGGCACGGCGTGAATGTCGCCGACGATCCAGACGTCGGCCCGGTCGGCGAGTGGGAGCAGGGTCTCGGTGGAAATCGTTTCGGAGGAATAGCGGGCCGGGTCTTCCTGCCGCGCGAGCAGGTTCTCGCCGCCGGCATCCTGCAGATAGGCGTGTTCGCTGCCGCGCACCGTGGCGATCCATCGGTCGCCGCCGTTTGGATAGGCCCACAGGACCGGCGTCCGGGGCCGGTCGGCGACCATGGCCTTGAGGGCCGCGACCCGCGCCTCGATCTCGCCGAACAGCCGTTCAGCTTCGGCCTCGCGACCGGTCAGGATCCCGTGCAGACGGATCCACTCCGCCCGGCCCATATAGGTCGGCTCGTCCTCGGCGAACGTCGGGGCCACGGTGACGCCCAACGCCTGTGCGCGATCGAGCGCGGGAGTGTGCGACAGGTCCGAAAGCCGCATCAGGAAGACATCGGGATCGGCTGCCACCAGAACGTCGAGGTTGGGCGGGGCGTGCCAGTTGTAGCCGATCTGACCGATCTCGCCCGCCACCGCGCGAGCGCGGATCTCGTCGTCGTAGGAGGTCAGACCGCCCACGGCGACCAGCCGGTCCTTGACCCCCAACTGGGCCAGAAAAGCTTCATCGGGGCTGGCGTTGGCCGCGATCCGCTGCACCGGCGTGCGGATCACGGTCGCCTGCCGCAGTTCGCCCGTCAGCACAGGGGCGGGGCCGTCTTTCGGTGCGAGGACGAGGACGAACGCCTGTTCCTGCGCCTGACCGCCGCTCTGGTCGGCGACCGGGGCGCGCAATCGGGCGACGATGAAGCCGTCGTGGCGCTCCAGCTTGAGGTAGCGCGCGTGACGCAGGGGGATCTGTTCGCCCGCGCCGGCCGCGGGTCCCGATCCTGGCTCCGCCGCCCGGGGATCGCAGGCGCCGAGGGCGAGCGCCAGGCCGCCGATGCCGGAGGCGGCCAGCATCCGGCGACGGTCGATCGCTCTGCTCATCAGAAGCGCGCCCGCAGGGTGGCGCGCAGTTGGCGGAGAACCCCCGGCGTCAGATGGGTGGCCGCGCTCTGACCGCCGAACAGATAGTCGTACGCCTCGTCGAGGAGATTGGTCGCGGCCAGGTCGAGCGAGAGGCCCCGGGACGGCGAAAGGTCGATTCGCGCCGAGGCGTTCAGCAGAGCGTACCCCCCGGCCTTCACGCCATTGTCGCGGGTGACGAAATAGTCGCCGTACATCTCCCAGGAGGCCTTGAGTTCGACCCGGTCGTTCACCCGATGCCCCAGCTCAACGAAGCCCATGTGCTCCGGCACGCCCGTAGGCGTCAGGCCCGTGAGGACCAGGCCGCCGACCTCATATTCTTGCCATTCCGGTTGGGTGAGGGTGTAGCTGCCGCGCAGGGAGGTGGCCTCGTCGAGCCTGAGATCCGCTGTCGCCTCAATGCCCCGGGAGGTATAGAGTTGGCCGGTCGTCGCAAGGTTGGGCGGCCCCGCCGGATCGTCGTTGTCGATGATGAACAGCCGGTTCTTCTGTTCCAGATAGAAGCCCGTCAGGGTGTAGGTGAGTCGGCGCTCCAGGGGGCGGCCCTTGATGCCGACCTCATAGCTGTCCAGCGTGGTCGGCCGGCTGTCGCGCTCATACTGGTTCGCGTCCCACTGGAAGGTGGGGCCGAAGTTGGAACTGAAGCCGCGACCATAGGCGGCGTAGATCATCCCGCCGCTGAAATCGTAGCTGAGCGAGGCCTTGGGGGAGAAGGCGCTCTCGTCGTCGTTCAGGGTGCGCGCGACGTCGCCGGCGAAGGTCGGCTTGAACAGGGTCTCCCGTTCGAAACTGTCGTAGCGTCCACCGAGGGTCAGGGTCAGCCGGTCGGTCAGGCGAATCTCGTCCTGGAGGAAGGCGGACCAGAAATGGTTGGTGGTGTCGGTGTCGTCCTCGAGCTGGCGCACGAAACAGGGCGCGCCGGCGTTCACCACCTCGCCGGTCTGATAGTTGAGATTGATGGCGAAGAAGTTGAAGCCGCAGGCGAAAGTGAAACCGTTCTGACCGGACCAGATGCTCTGGCCGACCAGATCGACGCGTTCGATGTTCACGCCGCCGACGATGTCGTGACGGCCGGTCGTCCAGTTCGCCGTCGCTTCCAGGAAGGCGGTGTCTGACCGGGTCGTAGCCTCGAACCCGTTGACCCCGAAGATGTCGTTGGCCGGATCGAACAGC
The DNA here is from genome assembly GCF_049897645.1 of Brevundimonas sp. TWP2-1. Classification (NCBI taxonomy): domain Bacteria; kingdom Pseudomonadati; phylum Pseudomonadota; class Alphaproteobacteria; order Caulobacterales; family Caulobacteraceae; genus Brevundimonas; species Brevundimonas sp. TWP2-1. The sequence continues at coordinate 1,115,038 of NZ_JAFCWR010000001.1, read as the reverse complement.
CAGGCGTCATAGAAGTTCAGGAGGTTGTTGCTGTCGGCGCGTCGGGCATGGGCCGTAAGCTGCAGACTGAGGTCGTCGTTGAGCCGATGATCAAGCCTTACCGCGCCCATCAGGGTCTCGGTCACACTGAAGGGCGCGCCATACTGGATCGCGCCTTCCCGCCCGCCCAGGATATCGACGGGCGTGCCGTCGGCGAAAGTCGGAATGACGCTGCCGACCTCATGACGTCGGTCGCCGTAGTTCACATAGGCGGTCAGGGTGGTGTCCGGCGTCAGATCCGCCACGCCCTTGACGAAGACGTTGAAGATCCGCCGCGCGTTGGACTCGCGCCAGCCTTCCGACTCTTCGTGACTGACGTCGGCCAGCAGGCTGCCGGCGTCGAACACCCGTTCCGCCGTCAGACCGGCGCGATAGTAGTCGTCCGAGCCGGCGGAAACCGCCAGGGTAGTCGCGTCGCGTCGCGGCGTCCGGGTGATATAGTTCACCGCGCCCGAGATGCCGCCGCGGCCATAGAGCGCCGAAACCGGGCCTCGCACGACCTCGATCTGGTCCACCGCGGCGAAAGGCACTTCGCTCAGCAAGACCTCTTCATTGCCGCTGATGAAGGGGATGCCGTCAACGAGGGCGAGGAAGGTGTCGTTACCGTGATTGCCAGTGACGCCGCGGATGCTGACCGAGGGGAATTCGTCGTTGTCGCCCTCGCCGCGGCGGAAGAAGACTCCGGGAACGCCGCGGAGCTCGTCCGGGCTGGACAGGAAGCCCTCGCTGTAGAGCTGTTCCATCTTGCGCACCGTCACGCTGGCAGGAACCTCGAGCAGATTGCGTTCGGTTCGCGTGGCGGTGACGACCACCTCGTCGAGGAGGGCGGGTTCGGCCGGCTCCTGCGCCTGCCCCGGCAGGGCCGCGCCCAGCCATATCGAACTCGAAAGCAGCAGTGACTTGCGCAGCATAAAACAGACCCCCCGGGTGAGCCGCACCTCGTGCGCCGACCTCAACGAGGGCTGGCCATGAAATGCCAGCGCCAGACGCTCTGGCGCAGATCGGCGCCGTTCCCGGCCGGGCTGGTCTTCTGTCTCACCTGGGTCTCACTTCGCCAGCGTCGCGGCGCCTATAACGCAAATCCGACGGAAAGCTTCATCGTGAAGGGTTCGCCCAGCAGAACCGTGCGCGTGCCCGTCGGCGAGCCGGAGTCCACATAGTTCTCGTCGAAGAGGTTGTAGGCGTTCAGCTGGACGCGCCAGCGATCGATCCGGTAGCTCGCCAGGGCGTCGGCCACGGCATAGGCGGGACCCGGTAGCTGTTCGGCAATATGCCAACGTGGGCAACTGGCGCATTGATGACGATCCCCGATGACTGAGATGACGGTCTCGGCTTAAGGCGAATTCCAGCGTGTCGGTATGGATAGGTTGGTATAAGATGCGGCTTTGAGATCTCGATGGCTGCAGCTTGCAGAACCCACCTTTGTCTGCGTCTGTCGATCGACAGCGACATCACTCGAATTTTATCGCGAGCAAATTCGTCTTTGTTTTCATAAGCCTCACTTTGATAACGCAAATGCTGACGGTATGCTTCTATGGCCAAGGAAAAGGCGCTGATAAATCAGCACCTTCTGAACCGTTGAACAATCGAGTGGGAATAGTTTCCACTCTCGCAGCGTTCCGACTATCGATAGTAAATCGATAAAAAGGCGGCGGAAATCCGGAACTGAGCGGCGGACAGCACCCGCCGCTGGTGAGTATTGCCGCTTGCGATAGCGGTTTGATGGAATGAGGTCCTGCGCTCAGGAGGAGGACCGGTTTACGCTGGCCTGCCAGCCCCGAGCGCTCGATCTTCAGGGTTGGAAATCGAAGCGATGGCCCGCGACGAAGGCGTCCCAAGACTGTCGGTCGGGAAAGTCGAGGCCGCCGGACCAGGCCGAGCCCATATAGTAGGTGAAGGGGCGCCCCGGCGTGACCCGCACGAGGATCAGATAGTTGTCGGCGTCCTCGGCGAAGCCTTCGACCGTGTCGGGATCGACCGCCAAGGCGATGCCCAGGCTGCCGTGTTCAGGACTGTCGGGTTCCCAGAACATCAGACGCCCGTTTTCGGCGTCGCGGGTGACGAACCCGGCGCCGTTCTCGTTACGTCGTTTGGAGATGCCGATGCCGACAATCAGCGGCGCGTCCGTGTTCGAGGTCAGCGTAGACGTCATGCGTGTGAAGTTGGACCCCAGCGGCAGGCTGAACTCGCGTGTCTCCGACACGGTGCGGACCACATCGACTGGCCAGGGGCGGTAGGCGACGCTGAAGCGCGCCTCGTCACCGCCGGTCTCCTCGATCTCAAAAGTCGAGAAATTGCGGCTGGTCCACAGCTTGTTGTCATACCAGATCCCGAGGCCGCCGGCTCCGCGTCCCCGCCCGACGTCGTAGTAGTCCAGCCCCTCGCCTCGATCGGTGTGATAGTTCGGGAACTTCAGCTGACGGTCCATGAAGGGGTAGCGGACGCGTTTGGCCCAGACGTCGATGCCAGAGCCGGAGGGCGCCTCGCGCGCCTCCAGCGCCGGGCCGTAGATACGGTGGGCGACGCGGTCGTTCTCCCACAGAAGATCGTCCAGCCGGTCGGGAGCAAAACGTGCGACGGCGCGCGGGATCTGCTCTTGCGGCGTCGGCGGGGTCAGTCGCTCGATGGTCGCGGGCCGGCCGAGGGCTGCGGGATCGTAAGACAGGGCGGCCGTGGCGCGCATCTCGGACTCACGCCGACGCGTCTCCTCGGGGCCCACGACGGTCACGGGCGCGGGGGGAACGGGGGTCGTGGCGGCGATGACCTCAGGGGTGTCGCGGACGGGTTCGGCTTCAGGAAGCGTTTGAGCCGGCCCGTTCAGGTCGGCGATCTCCAGGCCCGCCAGGATGTAGGTCCCGCTGGCGTAAAGACCCACGTCTCCCGGCGCCGTCGCGACCGGCTGGTCACCCGTCTTCTGGGCGGCGCCGACCAGACCGCTGGGCAGTACGTGGCGGTTCAGCGCGGCCCAGCCTTTCAGCACGTGAGGCAGGTAAACGTCGCGATCCAGAAGGCCGTGGTTGATGCCCCAGGCCAGGGCATAGACATAGAAGACCGAGCCCGAGGTCTCGGCCTCGGGATAGGTTTGGGGGTCAAGCAGACTGGCGCGCCACAGGCCGTCTTCCTGCTGAAGCCCGGCGATGCGGTCCGCCATCTTGCGAAACATGTCGATGTAGAACGGCCGGTCGGCGAAGTCCGCCGGCATCGATTCCAGCCAGCGCGCCAGGCCGCCCATGACCCAGCCGTTGGCGCGCGACCAATAGATGCGGTCGCCGTCGGCGTCGCGGTGGTTCTCATCCTTGAACCGCTCGTCACGCAGGAACAACTTCTCTTCGGGAACCCAGAGACGCTCCGCCGTGCGTCGCCATTCCTTGTTCGCCGCATTCAGATATTTGGGGTCGCCAGTGATGACCGACATCCGCGCCAGGACGGGCGGAGCCATGTAGAGGGCGTCGGCCCACCACCACACCAGGGCTGGCGTATCCTCTGCGCGGGCCAGGTATGGAACCTGCCAGTCCAGCCGCTGACGCAGCGGCATCAGCACGCCCTCCTGGCCGCGTCGGGCATAGAGTTCCTGATAAAGATCGCCGATGGCGATGTCGTCGGCGTTCAGAAGGGTCTTGCCCGACCGCGCGCCGCGGAGACTGTAGTTGTAGTGGTCGGCTACGGCGCTGAGGAAACGCAGCGTCTCGGGGTCATCCGAAACCCGCGCCAGGCGCGCCGCGCCGACATAGAAGGTCGCCGCCACCCAGTTCGACGACATCTGCGTCAGGTTGCTGCCGGTCGACAGGGCCAGTGGTTCGTCCGCCATCGCCGCGATCTGCGCGGAGGCGACATATTCCACCGCCGCCATAGTCTCCTGCCGCGACGGCAGGCCGGTCGCCTCGGTGTAGAGCGCGGGACGAGGACGGGGGGTCAACCATGCCGCCTCGACGCCTGGCGCCAAGACGGGGGCCGCCTGCGCCACAACGGAGCCGGGCAGGGCGACAGTCGACATCAGGGCGGCGATCAGGCCTACGCCGGCGCGAGAGGGCAGGGACATGAGCTTTTCCTCCGACGACGCATCCTGGCGTCGCTCTGTTTTCTTTGCGTCCAAAAGGGGGCGGCGCGGCATGGCAACCGGTGTCAATTCAAGTGCGGCCAATCGGCTGCGCATCTCCAGCGGCCTTGCCATGAGCATATCGTCCGTTATCGTGAGACGAAAGAACAGAATGTGGGAAATGTCCATTGTTAGCAAATCGCCGCACCCTCCTGCAGCTTGGCCTTACCGGGGCGCTGACCGCCGCGACGCCGGCGCTGGCCCAAGCGACGGCCGGAAAGATATTTGACGCGGCCGACTTCGGTGCAGTCGGCGACGGCGAGACGATCAACACACTCCGAATCCAAGCCGCCATTGATGCTGCGGCCGGGCAGGGCGGCGGGACAGTGGTTCTGAAGCCCGGCCTGTATCTGTCCGGCTCCCTGTTCGTGAAGTCCGGCGTGACCCTGATGATCGGGCGTGGGGCGACCATTCGGGGGCTTCAGGATGTCGCCGCCTATCCCCTGGTCCGCACCCGCGTCGCCGGGGTGGAGATGGACTGGCCCGCCGGCCTGCTGAACATCTATCAACAGCAGAACGCCAGGATCACCGGCGAGGGCCTGGTCGATGGCGACGGCAAGGTCTTCTGGGACAGCTATTGGGCCATGCGCCGGGACTATGACCCGCGCGACCTGCGCTGGGCCGCCGACTACGATTGCCGCCGCCCGCGCCTGATCCATATCTATGACTCGCAACAGGTCGAGGTGTCGGGCCTGAACCTGGCGCGGTCCGGCTTCTGGACCGTTCACGTCTGCTATTCGCGCGATGTGAAGGTCGCCGACCTGATCATCCGCAACAATCTGGGCGGCCGTGGTCCCTCGACCGACGGGATCGACATCGACTCGTCGGAGCGGGTGCTGGTCGAGCGTTGCGACCTGTCGGTCAACGACGACGCCATCTGCATCAAGGCCGGTCGCGACTGGGACGGCCTACGCGTCGCTCGCCCGTGCCGTCAGGTGAAGATCCGCGACTGCATCGTCCGCGACGCCCTGGCCGGCATGACCTTCGGTTCCGAGACCTCGGGCGGCTTCGACGACATCGAGGTTTCGGGCCTGCGGATCGAATACCCCGTGCCGCTGGGCATCTTCTTCAAGTCGGGCCACACGCGCGGCGGCGTCATCTCCAACATCCGCCTGCGCGACATCCATCTGCAGGACGTGCGAACGCTGATGCAGGTCAATTTGAACTGGTATCCGAACTACAGCTACGCCCAAATCCCGGCGGGTATCACCGACATCCCCGACTATTGGCGCGCCCTGGCCACGCCAGTCCCGCGCGAGCAGGGCATCCCCCGCATCCACGATGTCCGCCTGTCGAACATCAAGGCGGTCGGCGGCAAGGTCGGCTTCGCGGCCGCCGCCTATCCCGAGGCGCCGCTGAAGGATTTCACCTTCGAACGGCTGGACTGGGACGTGCAGGACGCAGGCGCCATCGCCAACGCCGAGAACTGGCGCTTCCGCGACTGCAAAATCGACACCCTCGACGGCAAGGGCCCCAAGGTGACGGACTCGATGGGTGTCACCGGCCTGCGCCCACGGGTCGCCTGACACCCGCCTGCAAACCTTAAGCGCCGAACAAAAAGAAGGCCCGGAGCGGTTCGCTCCGGGCCTCTAGTCTATCGCGCTAGAAGCGTCAGGGAGGGAAGATCAGTACTTCCAGCGCAATCCCACGGCGATCTCTCGGCCGGTGTGACGGTAGTCGGACACTCGGTCCGTCACATCGACGTAGCGATCTGTATAAGAGTCGGTCAGGTTGATGCCTTCGAGCGAGAAGGTCAGGTTCGGCGTGAACTCGTACGACATGGAGGCGTCGATATTGGTGGTGTCGTTGACGCCCTCTTCCGAGTTGCCGTTCGAGCCGGGGAAGGACAGCAGATACTGGCTTCGGTGCGCGACCGAGACGCGGGCCTGGAAGGGGCCGTCCTCATAATACAGGGTCGCGTTGGCGGTGTTCTTCGACTGGCCCGTCAGACGGTTCTTGCCGGCCGTGCCGTAGCTGACCTCGGAATCGACCCAGGTGACGTTGCCGGTGAAGCCGAAGTTGGACCACAGGCCGGGCAGGAAGGTGAAAGGCTGCTGGTACTGGATCTCGATCCCCTTCAGCGCCCCGCCTGCGCCGTTCAGGCGACGTGTGACCTGGAAAATGTCGGTCGGGGAGGCCGCGCCTTGCAGCAGTTCGTTCGGCAGGCCCAACTGGTTGTAGGGAATGCCCACCGTCTCGGACGTGATGAAGCTGTCGATGTCCTTGTAGAAGAGGGCGCCGGCCAGCAGGCCTTCATTCTGGAAATACCATTCGACCGAGAAGTCGTAGTTGGTGGCGCGGAACGGATCGAGCAGCGGGTTGCCGTAGGAGACGGTTCGCGTGGTCGGAGACACGCTGCCGCCTGGCGTAAGGTCGCCCAATGTCGGACGCGACATCACCTTGGCGGCGCCCAGGCGGATGACCAGGTCCTCACGCGGTTCCAGCGCCAGGTTGAAGGACGGAAGCACGTCTTCGTAGTCGTTCTCGGTCGTGACGTAGTCGTAGGTGGTGACGGGCGGCGTCCCTGCAACGATCGTCTGCCAACCCTTGGCCGTGACCTCGGTCTGGGCGTAGCGGATGCCGGCGTTGCCGCGCAGGACCATGCCGGCGACGGTCGTGTTGAAGTCCGCTTGCAGGAAGACGCCCTTGTCCGTCTCGTCCACTTCCCGCTCGCTGCGGTTGGCGACCAAGGGGTCGTCGTAGAAGCTGAGGAAGTCGGCGATCTTCGAGATGTCGGGAACGATGAACGACAGGTCGGAGCCCGCGCCCGCATCCACGCCGCCCGAGATGTCGACGACGCGACCGATGCTGTCCACGCCCGTCAGGCGGTCCGCGCCGGTCGGATTGGTCTTGGTGCGCGTCAGGCCGAAGGTCTCGAACCCATAGGTTCGGTATTCGCCGCCCAGCTTGAAGGTCAGCGAGTCGGACCAGTCGTAGGCCAGCGAACCGGCGCCGACCTGGTTGTCGAAATTGCCACCGGAGGTGCTGCGCGTGGCGTTGACCAGGGTGAAACGCTGACCTGAAGTGACGTCGAAGCCGTAGTTGATCGTCGGCTTGCGGTCATCCTCTCGGAAGTCGAAGCTGTAGCCGTTCACGCCAGCAGCCTCGAAGGCATAGGCGACGTTCATCGGCGTGCGCGCTTCCGAACGGTTGGCGCCGATCTTCAGATTGCCGTGCAGGCGGTCCGTGAAGTCGTGGCGCACGTTCAGCGACGCCTGGTAGAAGTTGCTTTCGTTACGCGTGAAGCCGTTCTCGGCCCGAACCAGCATGTTGTCGAAGACGCCGTACGACAGGATGTTCTTGTCTGCGTCGATCTCGTAGTCGCGCACCACGACGCTGTTCACATTGGCGCGACTGAACGACCAGGCCTCGATGTTGGGGCTTTCCAGTTCCGAGTTGAAGCGCGACCACAGCACGTCCACCACCGCCTCGGTGCGATCGCTGGGCCGCCATTGCAGCGAGCCGGTCATGCCCAGGCGATCTTCCTGAGTATTGCCGAGGGTGTAGCGGGGGATACGCGGATAGAAGGCATTCAGGACCGCATCACGCTGCGCCGTCGTCGTGCAGGGAATGCAGTTGCCGAAGTTCTGACCACGTCCGTAAGGCGAGCCGGTCACTGGATTGACGTCCAGCGGATTGCCCTTCTGCCAGCGCGTGGTGTTGAAGCTGCCTAGGATCGGCGAACGTTCGGAGTAGGCCACCGAGAGCAGGGCGCCGAATGTGCGGTCTTCGTTTGACCAGCTGAGCAGGCCCGCCAGACGCGGGATCGTCTTCTCCGACAGGTCGTTGTACGAGGCCTGCGCCGACAGGGCGGAGTTGAAGCCGCTGCCGCTGAAGTCCAGCGGGCGGCCGGTCTGCAGATCGACGGTCGCGCCCAGTGAGCCTTCCTCGATCTCGGCCGATTGGGTCTTGCGCACCTTGATGCTGTTGAACAGCTCGGACGCGAACATGGAGAAGTCGAAGCTGCGGTTGCGGTTGCCGCCTGATGCGGCCTGGGCTTCCAGGCCGTTGATGCGCGTGCGGGTGAAGTCGGAGCCCAGGCCGCGAACCGAGATGGTCGTGCCCTGGCCGTTGACGCGTTCAATGGTCACGCCGGGCAGGCGTTGAATGGCCTCGGCAAGGTTCTGATCAGGGAAGTCTGCCATGTCTTCGGCGAAGATGGCGTCCACGGCGCCGGCTTCGCTGCGCTTGATGTTCAGCGCCTGCTGCAGGCTGGAGCGGAAGCCGGTGACGACGATTTCATCGACGACGGTTGCGTCGTCCTGGACGGCTTCTCCCGTCACGGGCTCGGCGGCCGGGGCGGTCTGAGCCAGCGCCGACGAAGCGCCCATCAGGGCCGCCAGGGATACGCCAACGGCGCACAGAGTCCGGGTGTTGGTCCGTCGCATTCGTTCTCTCCCCATCCCGGCGGCCATCTGGCACCGGTGTCATTTTTTGATATGCTGTCGCGCATAGTCGGATTTGCGACGTGTCGTTTATTGCAACAGCTTCCCGCATTTTGCAACAAGCTGATGTCCGGGCCGGGACAATCCGTCGAAAATTCTCGACAAAACCTCGACAACTCAGGCGTCGGGTCTCGACAAGTTGTCGATGTTTCTAGGCGCGGCGCTCGACTTCGACGGCATAGACGTGGTTGGCGCCGTGCATGTTCGACACGAAGACGATCCATTTGGCGTCCGGCGTGAAGGTCAGATTCGGCTCCAGCCGGTAGTCGTGGTTCGACAGGTCCACCAGCCGTTCCGACCGCAGATATTCGACGAAGATCTGGTCGTCCTTGTCGCTGGACGGATCGGCGTCGACGATCGGTTCGGGACGCAGCAGGACGATCCATTTGCCGTCGGGCGCATGGGCGACCATGTCGCCGTCGCCGCCGTCGCCGGCGAACAGGGTCCCTTCCGGCGAGACGTTGTAGTGGACGGACCAGTCGTTCTGCTCGACGCGGCGATAGACGCGACGGCCCGTCTCCAGATCGACCGAGGCGACCCAGAAGACCTGACCGCGCGGGGTCTGCAGGTCATAGAGCACCTGCTTTCCGTCCGGGCTGAACCATTCGTGGCCGAAGATCTCGAAGTTCATCGTCCGCTGGTGGGTCTTCCTCAGGCCCGTGCCGTCGGCGCGGATGGCCCACATCCGGTCCACCCGGTGCCAGGGGCCTTCGTGGCAGAAGATGATCTGCTGCGGATCTGTGGGTGAGAACTGGGTGTGGCCGATCCATTCGTTGGTCTTGTGGATCACGCGCCGCTCGCCCGTCGCCAGATCGATGACGAAGATCTCCATCGGATAGCGGGCGGCCCAGCGCTGGAGCATCCGCACGCCCTTGGCGCGGGCGAAGTTCAGCGGTTTTCCGTCCGGCCCATTGGCTTCGTATTCGGCCTGGTCGAAGCGGCGATTGCGGGGATCGGGCACGGTCGGTTGAAGCGGCTGGCTGTCGTAGGCGACGAAGCCCAGCAGCAGGGTCTCGTCGGCGTTGACCGAGTTGATTTGGCCGTTCGGAATCCGGCCGATTTCGCGACGTTGTTTGGTGTCGGCGTCGATGACGAACAGGGTCTTGGCGCGGTCCATCAACTGGCCTTCGCCAGGCGCGGTGACGGAATAATAGACGTTGCGGCTCTTGCGGCCGGTGAACATCAGGTCGGCGTCGTGATCGGGGACCAGGACGCTGACGGCCCAGCTCGCCAGATCGACGGTCGAGATGCCCTGGGGCGTCGAGATGACCATCAGGTCGGGCTCGCCGGCCTTGGGCGGCAGGAACATGTTCTTGTAGAAATAGGGCTTTCCGCCGCCGCCGTCGGGCGAGACGCGGCGGATAAGGTGGCCGGTCTTGGGATCGACCCACTCGGTGGGCACGGGGCCGTCCCAGCGCGGCCGTTCGATCGGCGTTTCCTGGGTCGAGGGCGGTGCGGTGTTGGGCGCGGGCCAGACGGGGGTCTGGCCCGGCGCAGGCGGGGCGGCGGGCACGGCCTGGTGGGCCTGAGCGGTCGTCGTGGCGAAGGCGCCGACGGCGGGGGCCGCGAACAAGGCTTTCAGGGCGGTGCGTCTGGAGGTCGTCATTGGGGGCGTTCCTCTCGGTTTCTTTTTGATTACGGCGCGGGGGTCAGGCCTTCGACCCGGACGGTCCAGCCGTCCTTCGGAAAGCCGGGGGCGTGGCCGCTCGATCCGTCCCAGCCCGCCGCCATCAGGCCGACAGCCATCAGCAGCGACCCATTGGACGGGAAATAGGTCTCGGCGGCGCGGCGATAGCCGGGACCGTCGGGATTGACCGCCATCTCGACGCCGCCGGCGCCGGCCGAGACGGGGACGAGTTCGTCCGCGTGCTCGTCCAGGTGAACGCGCGGGGTCATGCCGGTGACGCCCCATTGATTGTTTTTCAGGTCGGCGAACAGCCAATCGACGGCCTTTTCCGGCTCGCCGATGCGGGCCGCGGTCATGGCCATCATCGGGAAGTCCCAACCCCAGGTCTGGCGCACGTCCCAGGTCTGCTCCACCGCCTCGAAGGTGCGGCGCATGGCGGCGGGATCGATCCGCGCGCCGGGGATGAAGCCATAGGCCATCAGGAAGGAGGGGTGGTCGCGGTTCTTGCACTGGGCGGCCGCCGCGTGCTTGCGGCAGGCGTCGGACATGGCTGTTTCCCAGAAGTCCGGCAGGTTCTCGATCGGCAGATACAGGCCGTCCTTAATCGGCGGCGGCGCGATCTTGGCGAGGGCCTGATCCCAGTCGGCGCGGCGGGCCTGGCCCTCGCGTTCACGCCAGGCTTGCGCGGTTTCCAGCGCCCAGCGGAAATACTCGACCTCGAAGGTCGGGTTCACCGTGGTCAGGGGATCGTAGTTCTCCTGGGCCGGGATCATCGGCGTGCCCAGGTTCAGCCGGCCGCCGTGTTCGATGGGCCAGGAGGCCAACAGGTCGGCGGTCGCCTCGACCACCTCGCCATATCGATCCAGCACGGCCGGATCCTTTTCGGCGCGCCAGACCAGTTCGGCCAGCAGGATCGGATGCGGCTGCTGCCACATGATGAAGGGCGAGACCAGGCTGGGGCTGTTGCGGCCCTCGGGCCCGACCATCTTGGGCCACCAGGCGCCCTTCACATGGTGACGGGCGGCTTCGGCGCGGGCGTTGTCCAGATTGCCGACATACCAGGGCAGGCTGCGCTCCAGCATGTCGGGGTGGCCCCACATGGCCTGCCAGCCGGCGTGCCAAGGGTGCATTTCCAGGTGGAACTTGCCGTACCAGCTGTTGGAAAACAGCCCTTCTTCCTGCGGGGGCAATTCGCCGGCGCCGTTCACGGCTGACAGATACTGTGACAGGACAACGCGACGTTCCAGCTCGGCCGCGCGCGGGTCGGTCGAGCCCGTGAAATCCACGGCGCCGCCCTGGGTCCAGAAGCGGTTCCAGTGGGCGGTCGTCGCCTGGACGCCGGCGCTGTAGGCGGGCGTGGCGGGCGTCTGGGCCTGTTGGTCGAAGCGGACCATGACGGTCAGCCGGTCGCGACCAGCGGCGGCCACGCGGAAGGTGTCGGCGCCGCTCTGTTCGATCTTACCGGAAGCGGTGATGCCGGAATAATAGGTGGTGTCGTCCAAGGTGCGGCGAATGCGGACGTCGCCCGTGTCGTGGGCGACGACGCTCAGGCTTTGCGCGCCCGACGCCTCGAACGTCGTCGGGTCGGGATTGATGGCGGGGTTCACGCCGGGATAGCGGACCTGGACGCCCAGACCATTGGCTGCAACGAGAGGCGAGGCGATCTCGACCATGACGATGTCCAGCGTCGGGTGGACGCGGGTGACGACCTCGACCGGCTGGCCGTCATAGGTGAAGCGGCTGGTCAGAGCGCCGGACCACAGGTCCAGCGTCTGGCGCGTGTCGGAGACCTTTGCGAAGTCCAGCGGCTGGCCGTCGGCGAAGGTCAGGCCGATGCGGCTGAGCGAGAACCGATGCGGATTTGCCCGCAGCCAGGTGTAGGCGGGCTGGGTTTCCGCCACGTCCCATGATTTCATCCAGGCATAGGGCTGTTCGCCCCGACCCGGCACGGGCACGTCGATCAGGCCGTCCTGTTCGGTATAGCCGTTCGGATTGGGAAAGCTGTGCCAAGCCCACTGGGCCATGGTCAGCAGGGGCGACAGTTCCGAATACTGTTCCGGGAAGGTCTGGAGCCCGGTGATGTCGGCGGTGAAGCCCAGGTCGCCATTGCCCAGCATGATCGGGGCATGGCGGTCGATGGCGGTCAGGCTGACGTTGTGGCGCGTGACCAGGGCGTGACGATCTATCGGCGCGGCGGGCGCGACGGCGGCGGTAGGCGTCACCGTCTGGGCGCAGGCGGCTGTGGGGCCGGCCAGCAGGGTGAAGGCGAGCAGGGCGGTGCGAAGACGCATCAGGCGGCATCCTTCTTCAGTCCAAGGCCGGCGCCCTTCCAACCGTACCAGGCGACGACGGCGAAGCAGACGGCGGGCAGCAGGAAGGCGACGTTGGCGCCGTACAAGTCCGCGATCTTGCCCATGGGCCAAGGCAGTAGGACGCCGCCGCCGATGGCCATGACCATCAGGGACGAGGCCTTCTTGGTCCCGGCGCCAAGGCCGGTGGTGCCCAGGGCGAAGATGGTGGCGAACATGGTGGACATGAAGAAGAAGACGGCCAGCAGGGCGATGGGCGAGACCTTGTCGATGCCGGCGGCAACGACCAGGGTCAGGACGACGTTGATCACGCCATAGGTGGTCAGCAGGACGCGGGGCCTGACCTTCAGCAGCAGGGCGGTGGCGAAGAAGCGACCGACCAGATAGCCGATGGCCGCCAGCGACAGCATGAAGGCGCCTTGCTGCGACGTGAGGCCCTGCCAGTTGTGGGTCACCAGATTGATGAAATAGGCGCCGATGCCGACCTGGGCGCCGATGTAGAGGGCCTGGGTGATCACGCCGGCGATGAAGTGCGGCTGCTTCGACAGGGGCAGGGCGGGGGCGTCGCCCTCAACCGCGTTTCCGTGGTCCGACAGGCCGGTCTCCGGCAGGCGGGCGCGCCAGACGGCGAGGGCGAACAGGACCACGCCGACGGCGATCAGGCCGTAGACGATCTGGATCGAGCGGGTCGCGCCGCCCAGGGCTTCGGTCGTGGTCGGGCTGAAGAAGACGGCGCCGCCGATCAGCGGGCCGAAGAAGACGCCCAGGGCATTGAACGACTGGGCCAGGTTCAGCCGCTGCGAGGCCTTGGCTGGATCGCCCAGGACGTTGACGTAGGTATCGGCGCTGGTCTCCAGGATGCACAGGCCGGCGGCGAGCACGAACATCGAGCCGACGAAGGGCAGGAAGGCGCCCGCGCCCGCCGCCGGAATGAACAACAGGGCGCCGATGGCGGTGACCGCCAGGCCCGACACGATGCCGAACTTGTAGCCTCGCGCATGCAGCAACATGCCCGCCGGGATCGACAGCAGCAGATAGGCGCCGAAATAGGCGATCTGCAGCCAGGCGCTGTCGGCCTGACTGATGCTCAGCGTCTCCTGAAAATGCTTGTTCAGCACGTCCAGCAGACCGTAGGCCAGGCCCCAGATCAGGAAACAGGCGATGGCGAAGGCCAGCGGCCCCTTCAGCGAACCGGCGGGTTTGGCCAGGCCTCCGGGGGTGTGGGCGGCGTCGGTCTCGATGACCATGGGGTTACTCTCCTGGATTTCCTCGGGCCTAGCCGTCTTGCTGCGGCTTCGGCGGACTGGGTGTCAGATGCGGTAGATCGCCTCGGCGTTGGCGGCGAACAGGCGGTCGCGTTCGTCGGCCGAGAAGTCGGCCGTGATCGTGGCGAAGGCGGAGTAGAAGGCGTCGAAGCTTCCGTGGACGCTCTCGACCGGGAAGTCGGAGGCGAACATGGCCCGCTCGGTCCCGAAGACGTCGATGCAGTCCAGAACGACGGGGCGGATGCTGTCGGGTGTCCACGTGCGGTCGGTGATGCCCAGGCCCGAGATCTTGATCGAGACCTGGGGCTGGGCGGCCAGCAGGCGCAGGCCCGTACGCCAGCGCTCCATGCCGATGTCGTCGCGGTCGGTCGGCAGGCCGGCGTGATTGACGATCATGGGGATGTCGGGATGGCGCGCGGCGATGATGGCGGCGGTCCCCATCTGCGATGGATAGAGCTGAAGGTCGAACGACAGACCGTGACGCGCCAGCTTGGCGAAGCCCTCGACCCACTGCGGATCGCGCAGCAGGTCGCGGTCGGTATAGGTCTTCAGCGGATCCTCGTGCCAGCAGACGATCTGGCGGATCCCGCGCACGTGCGGCCGGGCGGCGTGGGCCTCCAGCAGGGCGTCGAGGTCGGGGTCGAGCAGGTCGGCGCCGGCGACGATTGCGTGCGGATAGCCGTAGTCATCCGCCAGCGACTGGAGCCAATCGGTTTCGGCCAGTTGCCGGCCGATGGGCTGGCCGGCCTCGATGTGGACGATCTTGTCCACGCGCCAGCCGGCCGTGTCGGCGAGGTAGTCCTTTAGCAGATAGTTCTCGTGCGCGATGGGCGACATGTCCCCCGCCGGATTGTTCGGCAGGGGATCGTCCTGAAGCCAGCCATAGCGCGCCCGCGACAGGTCCCACAGGTGGACGTGGCCATCGACGATACGAAGATCAGAAGCCACCCGCGCGCGCCTAGTAGGTCGTGCGTCCGCCCGACGTGTCGAACGTCGAGGCGGTGGTGAAGCTGCATTCTTCCGAGGCCATGAAACAGACCATGGCGGCGCTCTCATCGACCTCGCCCAGACGGCCCATGGGGATCTTGGAGCGCATGTAGTCGACCTGGCTTTGCGGCATCTGGGCCAGGATCGGGCTTTCAAAGGTGGCGGGGGTCAGGCTGTTGGCGATGACGCCCTTGCCGGCCAGTTCCTTGCCCAGCGACTTGGTGAAACCGATCACGCCTGCCTTGGACGCCGAATAGGCGCTGGCGTTGGGATTGCCTTCCTTGCCGGCGACCGAGGCCACATTGACGATGCGGCCATAGCCGTTGGCCAACATGAAGGGCACGATGGCGCGCGAGCAGTAGAAGACGCCGTTCAGATTGATGTCGACGACCCGCTTCCAGCTGTCGATCGGGAATTCGTGCACCGGCACGGTGGCGCCGGTGATGCCGGCCGAGGCGATCAGGATGTCGATGCGGCCCAGGGCCGTGTTCGATTGCTCGGCCGCCGCAGCGACGGCGTCGGCGTCAGACACGTCCAGGGCCACGACGTGGGTCGCGCCGACCTCTTCGGCCGTCGCCTTCAGCGCATCGGCGTTCAGGTCCCACAGCACGACCATGCCGCCCTCGGCGACGATGCGGGCGGCCGAGGCCTTTCCCAGGCCCGAGGCGCCGCCGGTGACGACGGCGGTGCGGCCTTCGAACCGCCCTTTGTAAGCACTCATCGGGTCCATTCCACGAAGGTCTGGCCCTGTTCGCCCAGCTTCTGGATGCCCAGGCGAACCGTGTCGCCGGGCTTCAGATACAGGGGCGGCTTCTGGCCCAGGCCGACGCCGGGCGGGGTGCCGGTGGTGATCAGGTCGCCGGGCTCCAGCGTCATGAACTCCGACAGATAGGAGACGATCTCGGCGACGCCGAAGATCATGGTCTTGGTGTTGCCGGTCTGCATCCGCTTGCCGTTCAGGTCCAGCCACATGTCCAGGTTATGAACGTCGCCGACCTCGTCGGTGGTGACGAGCCAGGGGCCGACGGGGCCGAAGGTGTCGCAACCCTTGCCCTTGTCCCAGGTGCCGCCGCGCTCGGTCTGATAGGCGCGCTCGGACACGTCGTTGATCAGCACATAGCCGGCGACGTGATCCAGCGCCTCGTCCTGGGTGACGTAGGTGGCGGGCTTGCCGATCACGATGCCCAGCTCGACTTCCCAGTCGGTCTTTTCCGAGCCGCGGGGAATGATCACGTCGTCATTCGGCCCGTTCAGGCAGGTGATGGCCTTGGTGAAGACGACGGGTTCGGCCGGGATGGGCAGGTTGGATTCGGCGGCATGGTCGGCGAAGTTCAGGCCGATGGCGATGAATTTGCGGCTGCCGTTGACCGGCACGCCATAGCGGGGCTCGCCTTCGACGAGGGGAAGGGTGGTCGGGTCGATGGCCTTCAGCGCCTCCAGCGCCGCGCCATGCAGTTGATCCGGCGTGATGTCGGCGACAACGCCCGACAGGTCGCGGATGCGCCCCTCGGCGTCCAGCGTGCCCGGCTTTTCCTGGCCCTTGGGACCATAACGCAGCAGTTTCATTCTTGAGTGTCTTTCGTCTTAGCGCGCGTAGGGGCGAAGCAGGGCGATGTCGCGGTTCAGCTCGACGCCGAACCCGGGCGTGTCGGGCACCTTCAGCCTGCCGTTCACGGGAACCGGCTCGCCGATCAGTTGCGGATGGAACATGGGCACCACCTCGTCGGCGCCGGGGGCCATCATCAGGAACTCCGCGAACGGGCTGTTATGGCGCGTCACGACGAAGTGGTAGGAATAGACCGACGATCCATGCGGGATCATCAGCACGCCCTTGGCGTCGGCCATGGCGGAAATCTTGATCAGTTCGGTCACGCCGCCGCACCAGCCCACGTCCGGCTGGATGATGTCGCAGCACTCCATCTCCAGCAGCATGCGGAAGCCCCAGCGGGTCGCCTCGTGCTCGCCGGTGGTGACCAGCATCCCCTTGGGCGCATTCTTCTTCAGCGCCTGATAGCCCCAGTAGTCGTCGGGGCTCAGCGCCTCCTCGATCCACTTGAGCCCGAGCTTGTGTGCTTCATGCGCCAGGCGGGTGGCGTAGTTCAGGTCCAGCGCCATCCAGCAGTCGAACATCAACCAGAAGTCGTCGCCGCAAGCGTTGCGCATGGCTTCCAGCTCGGCCAGATTCTTGCGCAGACCTTCCTCGCCTTCGGCGGGGCCGTGGTGCAGGGGCATCTTTCCGCCGATGAAGCCCAACTCCTTGGCTTTGTCGGGCCGCGCGCCGGTGGCGTAGAAGGTCAGCTCGTCGCGCACCGCCCCGCCCAGCATGGCGAAGACCGGCTCCTGACGCAGGCGGCCCAGCAGATCCCACAGGGCCAGATCGACGCCCGAGATGGCGTTCACGACCAAACCTTTGCGGCCATAGTACTGGGTCGAGAAATACATCTGGTCCCAGATCTTCTCGACCTCGGACGGATCGCGACCCTCCAGGAAACGGGCCAGATGCTTCTCCACGATGTAGGCGGCGGGTTCACCCCCGGTCGTCACCGCGAAACCGACCACGCCATTCTCGGCCTCGATCTCGACGACCAGGGTGCCTAGCACATTGATGCCGAAGCTGCGGCGGCTCTGGCGATATTCGGGGTATTTCGCCATCGGCGTAGCGATATGGTCGTCGATCCAGTGACCGTCACCCTGATCGTGATAGTCGGCCCCACCGCCGGTTCCTTCGTTCTTCACGACGAAGGCGCGGACGTGTTTGATCTTCGGAAGGCGGCTCATTGAGAAATCACCGGCATCTGGTGATTTGCTCCCATCATGCGGGATTTCACTGGCTTTCCTCCGTGCGCCGCGTCAAACTCGATCCTGTTTTCCGGACAAGCTTGCGTGTTTTGCTACATTCTGAGAATGAGGATTACGAAATGGGACGAGTGGCGTCAATCAAGACCGCACAGGTCGATGGGGAAGAAGAAGTCGGCGCCAAGGCGTCCGGCAGTCAGACCCTGCTGCGCGGCCTGGACGTGATCGACGCCCTGATGGAGGGCTCTCTGCCTCTGGCCGAGCTGTCCGAGAAGCTGGACCTGACCCGCAGCACGACCCACCGCCTGGCCTCTGCCCTGGTGGATCGTCGCCTGCTGTCGTTCCGCCCGCGAGAGGGCTACAGCCTGGGTCCGAAACTGCTGGAGCTGGGCCATGCCGCCAGCCAGCAGATGCATCTGCCGCGCGTCGCCCGGCCCTGGCTGGAACAGCTGTCGGCCCAGACCGACGATACGGTTCATCTGGGCGTCCTGGACGGTCGCCACGCTCTCTATCTGGACAAGGTCGCCGGTCGCCGCCGCATCAACATCGGCTCGCGCCTGGGCGAACGGCATCCCATCGCCTCGACCGGTCTGGGCAAGGCCCTGATTCTCGACAAGTCCGAGCCTGAGTGGATCGACTTCTATGCGCCCGAGGGTGCGCCCTATGATTCGTCGGCCCGCGCCGTCTGGCTGGAGCGGATGCACGGCTATGCCCAGAAGGGCTACGCTTTCGACCTGGAAGAGAACGAGGACCAGATCCGCTGCGTCGCCGCCCCGATCCGTTCGGTCGATGGCCATATCGTCGCCGCGCTCAGCGTCTCCTCGGCCGCCCAATACATGTCCGACGCCCGGATGACGGAACTGACCAAGACCGTCACCGACGCCGCCAACGCCATCAGCGCCGACCTCGGTTGGTTGCCGAAACCCTGAACACAGTAAAACGTCGGAGCCCGCATGCTGCTTGAAAACAAGGTCGTCCTGATCACGGGCGCATCGCGGGGTATTGGACGGGCGACGGCGATAGAAGCCGCACGCCAGGGCGCGAACGTCGCCCTCAACACCTACAAGGACGAGGCCGTCGCCGCCGAGGTGGTCGCCAAGATCAAGGCCCTGGGCCGTAAGGCCATCGTGGTCGACGCCGACGTGGCCCAACCGGACAGCGCGACGACCTTCGTGAATGCGGCGGTCGAGGCGTTCGGGCGCGTGGACGTCTTCGTCTCCAACGCCGGCATCTGTCCGTTTCACGCCTTCCTCGACATGCCAGTCGAGACCCTGCGCCGCACGATGGAGGTCAATCTGCACGGGGCCTATTTCATGACCCAGGCGGCGGCGAACCAGATGGTGAAACAAGGCCAAGATTCCGAGGGAAGGGGCGGGGCCATCGTCGCCATCAGCTCGATCTCGGCCCTGGTCGGCGGCGAGATGCAGACCCATTACACCCCGACAAAGGCGGGGGTGCACAGCTTGATGCAATCCTGCGCCGTCGCCCTGGGGCGTCACGGCATCCGCTGCAACTCGGTCCTGCCAGGCACCATCGCCACCGACATCAACAAGGACGATCTCGCCGACCCGACCAAGCGTGAATACATGGAGGGCCGCATCCCCCTGGGGCGTCTGGGCAAGCCCGAGGACATCGCCTCGGTCGTCGCCTTCCTGGCCTCGGACATGGCGGCCTACATGTCCGGCGCGGCGTTGCTGGTTGACGGCGGCGCCTTCGCCAACTTCCAGTAGGACGGGCGCGTGATCATCTCGTCGCCGGGCGATTACCGAGAGGCGGCGCGGCGCAAGCTGCCGCCTTTCCTGTTTCACTACATCGACGGCGGCGCCTACGCCGAACAGACCCTGCGCCGCAACGTCGAGGACTGGCAGGCCATCGCGCTGCGCCAGCGCGTGCTGCAGGACATGACCAGCCTCAGTCTGGAAACCCGGCTGTTCGACGAGACATTGCGCCTGCCCATCATCCTGGCGCCCGTCGGTTTGACCGGCATGTACGCCCGGCGCGGCGAGGTTCAGGCGGCCAGGGCGGCGGCCTCACGCGGCGTGCCCTTCACCCTATCCACCGTCTCGGTATGTCCGATCGAGGAGGTGGCGCCGGCCATCGACCGGCCTATGTGGTTTCAGCTTTATGTGCTGCGCGACCGGGGCTTCATGAGGAATGCGCTGGAGCGGGCCAGGGCGGCGGGGGTGAAGACTCTGGTCTTCACCGTCGACATGCCGACCCCCGGCGCGCGCTATCGCGACGCCCATTCGGGCATGAGCGGCCCCAATGCCGAGATCCGCCGCATGGTCCAGGCCATGACCCATCCGATGTGGGCCTGGGATGTGGGGTTGAACGGCCGGCCGCACGACCTGGGCAATGTCTCGGCCTATCTGGGCAAGCCGACGGGCCTGGCCGACTATATCGGCTGGCTGGCCAACAACTTCGATCCGTCGATCTCGTGGAAGGACTTGCAGTGGATCCGCGACTTCTGGGACGGGCCGATGATCATCAAGGGTATACTGGACGCTCAGGACGCGCGTAACGCGGTCAGCTTCGGCGCCGACGGCATCGTGGTGTCGAACCACGGCGGGCGTCAGTTAGATGGTGTGCTGTCGTCCGCCCGCGCCCTGCCGGCCATCGCCGAGGCTGTGAAGGGCGATCTGAAGATCCTGGTCGATTCCGGCATTCGCAACGGGCTGGACGTGGTGCGCGCCATCGCCCTGGGCGCCGACGCCGTCATGCTGGGCCGGGCCTTCGTCTATGCCTTGGCGGCGGGCGGTGAGGCCGGCGTGGGCAATCTACTCGATCTGTTCGAGAAGGAGATGCGGGTGGCCATGACGTTGACCGGCGTGAAGTCGGTGGGGGACATCAACGGAACGTCTCTGGCGAGTTGATGGGAGATAGCTGGGCAACGGCAGCGCGCCCGTGCATATCTCGCCGACGATGACCAATACTGTGATTGCGCCGGCGACGAAGGGGCGCAGTCGTGCATCCACCAGACTTTGGGCCGCCGATCGAAGATGTCGCGGAGCGTCCACGGCGACCCGATAAGATGCCAATTCATTTCTACGGGAACCGTTGAGGCCATGATCGGCTTTCAAGCATAAGCTTGAGGGGGGCGTATGGCAGCCGAAGGTGCGATTATAAGGGCGGGGGGGATGTGGACGCCCTATTGCGGCGTCGCCCCTGACTTCGGCGAGTGGCGGTGGAATCTGGATCCGGTGTTGCTGGTGGTTCTGGCCGTCGCCACGGGTCTGATTGCGCTGCGGCTCGAAGGGCGGCGACGCGTCTTTGGTCTGGCGGCGATGGCGGTGCTGGCGGTGGGGTTCGTCTCGCCCTTGTGCGCTTTGAGTTCGGCGCTGTTCTCGGCGCGGACGGTGCATCACGTCTTGCTGGTCGGCGTGGCCGCGCCTCTGCTGGCCGGCGCCTTGCCGGTCAGGCGATATGGGTCGCTGTTGCTGGCGACGGCGGTTCAGGCGGTCATTTTCTGGGCCTGGCATGCGCCAGGGGCCTATTTCGCCGCCCTGTCAAATGACGGCGCCTATTGGGTGATGCAGATCAGTCTGCTTGCCAGCGCAGTCTGGTTCTGGGCCTGCGCGCGGGCGACCACGGCGCCGGCGGCGGTCGTGGCGCTTCTGGCGGCCATGTTGGCGATGGGGCTGCTGGGAGCGGTGCTGACCTTTGCGGGGCAGGCCGTCTATGCGCCGCATGCCTACACCACCCTGGCTTGGGGCATGACGCCGCTGGAGGACCAGCAGGCGGCCGGGCTGATCATGTGGGCGCCGGCAGCGGCGCTGTATCTGTTCGCGGCGCTTTGGCGGCTGGGTCAAATGATCGGGCCTGATGTCGAGGCGCGGGCGGCGTGATCGAGAAGCTATTTACGCAACTGCTCGCATGGGCGGCGGGGCACCATGACGAGGGGCGGTATTCGCCTGTCGGCATCCTGTTTCACTGGGTCATGGCGGCCCTTGTGATCTTCCAGCTCGGCTGGGGCTGGTGGATGGGGCGTCAACCCGCGGGCGGGGCGATGATGGCGGCCTATGACCTGCATTTCGCAGTCGGGGTGCTGATGCTGATCCTGGTGATCGGGCGGCTGTCGTGGCGGTTGTTGGCGCCCAATCTGATCAATGATGCGGACAAGCCGGGGTGGGAGAGCATGGCCGCCCATGTGACCCACTATGTCTTCTACATCTGCCTGTTCGGCTTGCCGCTGTCGGGCTGGGCGATGATCTCGGCGACGGATCGGACGCGGCAGCTGGAGACGTTGGGTTTCATCAAATGGCCGCTGTTGCCGCTTCAGGACTTGTCGAACACTCAGCTATGGGCGATCGAGGCGGCGGCGGAATGGATGCACTGGGGCCTGGTCGTGACCCTGTTGCTGATGATCCCGATCCACGCGGGCGCGGCGCTCAAGCACCATCTGATCGATAGGGACGACGTGTTTCACGCGATGCTGCCGGTCGTGCCGCTGCGGCAACGGAAGCGGACCCGGTGGCAGCGGCGCTGGCGGGCGCTGGAGAAGCGGGTTGCGTCGACAGCCAGGACGCTATGGCGCGGGCTTCTGGGGCCGAAAGCGATTTGACGGCGGCGGCCATGACCCCGCGCGGATCGTTGCGGCGCGTGCCCGACTTCCAGCGGTGGATCTGTTCCAACGTATAGGCGGCGGGCTGGCCTGCGATCTGGGGATTGCCGCCCTGACCGGACCCTTGACCGTCCGCGCCATGGCAGGAGGCGCAGGCGACGATGCCGCGTGAAGCGTTGCCCTGGAGATAGATCGCGGGCGCGGGGGCCGCGGCCGGCACCTGGGTTTGTGGAACGGGCAGGGACGCATAATAGGCTGCGACCTCGCGCCGGCCCTGCTGGTCCAGCGCCTTGGAGATACGGGTCATGGCGTCATCGGGGCGCAGGCCTGAGGCGTAGTCTTCCATCTGTTTCTGCAGATAGCCGGCGTCGAGACCCGCCAGACGCGGGGCCGCCACGCCGTCTCCGCCGCCGTCCAGACCGTGGCAGGTGAAACAGGCGTTAGCCGCTCCGCCAGCCCCGCCGCTCATGGCGATCACCTGGCCGTTTGCGGCAAAAGCGCGATCCGTCTGGCCCGGCGTGGAATCGCAGGCGGACAGGCCGGTCAGCAGGAGTAGGGCGGAAAGGGTGGCGCGCACGGCTGTGCAACACCTGCTTATGGCGGAGGTTCCGCATTGGATTTCGACGGGGCTCCATGTCGCAGTCGGGAACCTCCGTCCGGCAAGGGGATTGGTCAGGCGAAGCTTTGGGGGGCGGATGGGTTTTAGGACGACGGGCGAGGCGATGGGACGGGTGACGGTCGGCGCGCTGGCGCTTGCCCTGTGCGCCTGCGTGGACAAGGCCGACCTGCCCCGGCCGGTGGTTCAGGCCGACGCGGCCGCAGGACTGGCGGTGATCGAGGAGGTCGGTTGCGCCGCCTGTCACAGGATTCCCGGCGTCGCCTGGCCCGAGGGACGGTCGGGCTCGAACTTGGCCGGTTTTGGCGCGCGGCCCCTGATCGCCGGGCGCCTGCCGAACCAGCCCGATGTCCTGATCCGCTGGCTGATCGACGCGCCGTCGATGGACCCCGGAACCGCCATGCCGCCCATGCCCCTGACGCAAGACCAAGCCCGCGACATCGCGGCCTATCTGTATACGCTCGATGAAGACTGAAGCTCCTCCCGGAATCGCTGGCTGGCCCCCGCCCGTGCTCGACCCGGCCGGACCGTTCGCCGGACCGATCCAGACCGTGGCCTGGGTGCTGTTCGTCATGGCGGCGGTGGTGATGGTCGTGGTTCTGGTCGCGCTTGGCGTCGCCCTGTTCGGGCCGCGCAAGTGGAAGCGGCGGGTCGGGGGCGAGCGGCTGATCTGGATTGCCGGCCTGGTGTTTCCGGTAGTCGTGCTGACGGGCCTGCTGATCTATGGGCTGACCACGACGGCGCGGGTCGCCGATGCGCCAAAGCCGGGCGAGATGCGGGTGCGCGTCACGGGCGAGATGTGGTGGTGGCGCGTCGCCTATCTGGACGGCCAGGGTCGCGAGATCGTCCAGGACGCCAACGAGGTTCACATCCCCGCCGGACAGCCGGTGGTGTTCGAGCTGGAAAGCGCCGACGTGATCCACAGCTTCTGGGTGCCGCGCCTGGGCGGCAAGACCGACATGATCCCCGGCCGTCGCAACTTCATGCGCCTTCAGGCCGATCAGCCTGGAACCTATGGCGGTCAGTGCGCGGAATATTGCGGCGGGCCGCACGCCCTGATGGGGCTGGTGGTTGTGGCCCATGCGCCGGAAGACTATGCGGCGTGGCTTGAGCGCCAGTCGCGGCCTGCCGCCGCCGTGCCGTCAGCCCAAGGACCGCTGGCGCTCATCGACCAGGGGCGCAACGTCTTCGCCGCCTCGGGCTGCGCCGCCTGCCACACCATTCGCGGGACCGAGGCGAACGGGTTGGCTGGCCCGGACCTGACCCATGTCGGATCGCGTCAGACGCTGGGCGCCGGCATCCTGCCGAACAATCAGGGGACGATGGCGGGCTGGATCTCCGACAGCCAGAGCCTGAAGCCGGGTAACCGGATGCCGTCCTATGCGGTCCTGTCGGGCCAGGACGTGCGCGCCGTCGCCGCCTATCTGGAAAGCCTGAAATGAGTTCGGAAACCGGGTTCGATCCCGAACTCTACAAACGCTTCCCCACGACCGAGCCCCGGCCCGAGGGCGAGCTGGAGCAGCTCGAAGAGGTCTGGTGCGGCCCGCGTCGTCCGTGGGAGTGGATCACCGCGATCAACAACAACTACATCGGCGTCTATTACGTCGGCGCGGCCATGCTGTTCTTCGTGCTGGCAGGCGTGCTGGCCCTGCTGATGCGGACCCAGCTGGCCCTTCCGATGACGGGCTTCCTGGCGCAGGAGACCTACAACCAGATCTTCACCATGCACGGCACG
Organism: Brevundimonas sp. TWP2-1; assembly: GCF_049897645.1. Taxonomy (NCBI): domain Bacteria; kingdom Pseudomonadati; phylum Pseudomonadota; class Alphaproteobacteria; order Caulobacterales; family Caulobacteraceae; genus Brevundimonas; species Brevundimonas sp. TWP2-1. The sequence continues at coordinate 1,090,562 of NZ_JAFCWR010000001.1, read as the reverse complement.
GTGATGATGTTCCTGTTCGCCGTCCCGGCGGTCGAGGCGCTGGGCGTACTGCTGTTGCCCCAGATGCTGGGCGCGCGCGACCTGCCGTTCCCGAGGCTCAGCGCCTACGCCTTCTGGGCCTATCTGGTCGGGGGGCTGTGCTTCTTCGCCTCGCTGTTCTTCGGCCTGGCGCCGAACGGCGGCTGGTTCATGTATCCGCCGCTGACCTCGACCACCTATTCGCCGGGTATCAACGCCGACTTCTGGCTGCTGGGCATCGGCTTCATCGAGATTTCGGCCATCGCCGGCGCCATCGAGATCATCGTCGGGGTGCTGAAGACCCGCGCGCCCGGCATGACGCTGGAAAAGCTGCCGATCTTCGCCTGGGCCATGCTGATCTTCGCCTGCATGATCATCATCGCCTTTCCGTCGATCATCCTGTCCACGCTTCTGCTGGAGCTGGAACGCGCCCTGGGCTGGCCCTTCTTCGATGCGGCCAAGGGCGGCGACCCCATGCTGTGGCAGCACCTGTTCTGGTTCTTCGGCCACCCCGAGGTCTACATCATCTTCCTGCCGGCGGCGGGGGCCATGTCGACCCTGATCCCGGCGGTCGCCCAGACCAAGCTGGTCGGCTATCGGCTGGTGGTGCTGGCCATGCTGGCGACGGGCTTCATCAGCTTCGGCGTCTGGGCCCACCACATGTTCACCACGGGCATGCCGCAGATCTCGATCAACTATTTCAGCGCCGCCTCCATGGCCGTCAGCGTTCCGGCGGGGGTGCAGGTCTTCGCCTGGATCGCCACCCTGGCGGCCGGAAAGATGCGGTTCAACACGCCCGGCCTGTTCGCGGTCGGCGGGCTGATGATCTTCGTCATGGGCGGGCTGACCGGGGTGATGGTCGCCATGGTCCCGTTCGACTGGCAGGCCCACGACAGCTATTTCATCGTCGCTCACCTGCACTATGTCCTGATCGGCGGGATGGTCTTCCCCCTTTTCGCGGCCATCTACTACTGGACCCCGATGTCCAGCAGCCGGCCGCTGAGCGAGCGGTGGGGCAAGTGGATCTTCTGGCTGATGTTCGTGGGCCACAACGTGACCTTCATGCCCATGCACCTGACCGGGCTGATGGGCATGCCGCGCCGGGTCTATACCTATCTGCCGGAGCGAGGCTGGGATCTGCCCAATATGATCTCGACCGTCGGCTCCTTCATGTTCGGCCTGGCGGTCCTGCTGTGGGTCGTCGACATGGTCCGCAACTTCCGTCCGTTCGGGAACAAGGACGCGGGCAATGTCTTCGGCGGGCCGGGGCTGGAGTGGCTGCCGTCCGGCAGGTATTCGCTGCGTTCTGTCCCGGTGATCAAGAGCCTGTATCCCGTCTGGGACCAGCCCGACTTGGCGCGAGACGTGGAGGCCGGCCGCTACTTCCTGCCCGGCGCGCCACGTGGCGAGCGCGAGACGATGATCACCAGTCCGATCAACGCCGAGCCGCAATATCTGCAACGCATGCCCCGGCCGTCCAGCTGGTATGTGTGGGGCGCGATCTTCACGGCGGGATTCTTCCTGATCCTGACGATCCAGGCCTATCTGGCGTCGGTCATCAGCGGCGTTCTGGCCATCTATTGCATCCTCAAATGGTGCTGGGGCCTGGATCGGCCCAGCGGCCCGGCGACGGTGGATGTGGGCGGCGGCGTGCGATTGCCGACCTATGTCTCCGGCCCCAGCAGTCATGGCTGGTGGGCCATGGTCATCACCCTGATCGTGTCGGGCATGGTCGCGATCATGGCCTGTTTCTCCTACGTCTTCTTGTGGAGCCGTCGGCCGGATCTGTGGCAGGCGCCGCCGGAGATCGGTTCGCTGCCGCTGACGCTGGGCCTGCTCGCAGCCGCCGGCGTCGGCGCCTGGGCGTCTCAAGGCGCACTGAAACTGGACCGGCCCCGCAGCGCCGGCATCGCCGCCGTCCTGATGCTGGCCGCGACCGTGGCGGCGGGCGGGGCCTTCGCGGCGGAGGCGTCCGCCTGGTGGAACTCGGGCCTGCGTCCCGACGCGTCCAGCCAGGGCGCGACCGTCTATGCGCTGTTGGCCTGGCAGGGGACGTTCGTCGGCATCTCGCTTCTGATGGGACCGTTCGTCTTGCTGCGCTGGCTCTGTGGTCTCGTGTCGTCCCGCTACCCGGCGACCTTTGAAGTGGTCGCCCTGTTCGTCGCCTTCACGGCGGTTCAGGGGGCGGCGACGACCCTGCTGATCCGCCTGTTCCCCGGTGTGGGCGCATGAGGTTCTGGCTGCTGATGCTGGGCGGCCTGCTGATCTGGGCCGCCCACTTTATGGGCCTTTACCTGCTGTCGAGCGCCAGCGACGTGGCCCGCGACGACGCCGGGGCGTGGAACGGAGCGGGGCTGGTCTTCAGCCTGATCTGTCTTTTGGTGATCGCCGGCCTTTGCTGGCGCTGCATCGTCTGGCTGCGAATGAAGCCCACGGACGAGACCCGCGCCTTCGGCCTTCGACTGGCGGTCGCAGGCGGACTGCTGGGCGGGATCGGCGTGGTGTTTCAGACCCTGGTGCTTCTGGCGCCAGTCTGAGCGACCGTCGGGCGGAAATGACGCGGCGCCGATATTCAAAGCGGGTGAACCATTTCCCGATCAGACGGTTAGCCAAGCTAGACTTCAGGAGAGGGCCGATATGAGCACCCACGGACTATCAGGCGCGGTCGTTCGACCGCTGCACGGCCTATTGCTGGCGTTTCCGATCGCCTTGTTCACCTTCGCCCTGTTCACCGACATCGCCTATCTGAAGACGGCCGAGATCCAGTGGACCAACTTCTCGGCCTGGCTGATCGCCGGCGCCCTGGTGTTCGGCGGCGTCGCCGGGATCTTTTCCATTGTCGATTTCGTTTTCGGCCGGTCGCGCCGCGCGCTGATCCATCTGGTCGCCCTGGCCCTGGCCTGGGTGCTGGGCTTGGTCAACGCCTTTAAGCACAGTCAGGACGCCTGGAGCTCGGTCGGCGCATTCGGCCTGATCCTGTCCGTCCTCTGCACAATCCTGGTCCTGGTCGCCGGCTGGACCGCCTATGCCGCGCGGGAGAGCGTCCGATGAACAAGAATATGCTCGCCGCCAGCGCCGCGACCCTCGCCATGGCCTTGACAGTCGCCTCGTGCGGCAACGCCAGCGATCCCAAGCTGAACCAGACCGGTGCCACGCCCGACCTGCCCCAGGTCAACGAAACCCTGGTCCCGGCGATGAAGATCAGCCCGCCCGCAAACTGGAACGGCGAGACGCCGACCGTGCCGGCAGGCTTCACCGTCAGCGCCTTCGCCACCGACCTGAAAATCCCCCGCCAGATGCTGGTGCTGCCGAACGGCGACGTCCTGATCGCCGAGGGACGCGGCGGCCACGCTCCGCCCTTGCGGCCCAAGGACGTGATCGCCGGCGTGATCAAGAAACAGGGCAACACCAAGATCAAAGGCGGCAACCGCATCACCCTGCTGCGCGACGCCAATAATGACGGCATCCCCGAACTGCGCACCGTCCTGGTCGAAAACCTGGATGCGCCCTACGGCCTGGCCTATGTCGATGGGTCTCTCTACGTCGCCGAACAGGGCGCGCTGGTCCGCTTCGCCTTCCAGCCGGGCCAGACCGGCATCGCGACGCCGGCCGAGCGGGTCACCGAACTGCCTTCGCGGATCAACCACCACTGGACCAAGGCCCTGACCGTCAGCGCCGACGGGACCAAGCTCTATGTCGGCATCGGCTCCAACTCCAACATCGGCGAACGCGGCATGGCCGTGGAAGAAGAGCGGGCCGTGGTCTGGGAGATCGACCGCGCGACCGGCGCCCGCCGGACCATCGCCACCGGAATTCGCAACCCGACCGCCCTGGCCATCGAGCCGACGACCAGCCTGTTGTGGTCGGTGGTCAACGAGCGCGACGAGCTGGGCCCGCAACTGGTGCCGGACTACCTGACCCAGGTGAAGGACGGCGCCTTCTATGGCTGGCCCTACAGCTATTGGGGTCAGAACCGCGATCCGCGCGTGATGCCGCAGAACCCGGAGATGGTCGCCAAGGCCATCGCGCCCGACTACGCCTTGGGCTCGCACGTCGCGGCGCTGGGCATCGACTTCGCCCGCAATGGCGGCTTCGGCGGCGCGTTCGCCAATGGTGCCTTCATCGGCATGCACGGCAGCTGGAACCGCCAGGATCCGTCCGGCTACAAGGTCGCCTGGGTGCCCTTCAACGGCGGTCGCCCGGCGGGCCCGCCGGTCGATTTCGCCACCGGCTTCCTGAAGAACGGCGAAGCGCGCGGCCGCCCGGTTGGCGTGGCCTTCGATCCGAACAAGCGCGTTCTGCTGGTAGCCGACGATCTGTCCAACACAGTCTGGCGCATCGCTCCGACACGCTGAACGAAAAGCGGCTCACCCAATCGTCTGGGTGAGCCGTCGGTTTCGAACGTCACCTGGACCTAGCGTCCAGACGAGTTTGAATGCGATGTCAGTATATCTTCGGGTGAGAGGCGTGTCTTCGAGCGACGCTGGGCTCAGGGCGTGAAGTCGATGGTGCGTTCGAATGGGGCATCCACCGCCCGACCGCGTTCTATGATCGGCGTCACTTCCGCGCCGTCCATCAGGGCCAGCGCCGCTTCACCAAAGCCGAGACCCGGACGCGTTTCTTCCAGAACGACACAGTCCGTGACATGGCCCGACGCCAGCGCCGTGCAGCGCAGGCGAACGCTGAACCGCTCGGTGGAGGCCTGTGGTGCAAAAGTCTGCTCCACAGCGGCCTTGGGCGCGGCGTACAAGGCCGCGTCCTTGAGCATGGGCGCAGTCGGAGCGCCCAAAAGCGTCGTGATCAGGGTCAGGCTAAGGGTCAGGGTCATAACGGGCCTCGTTCGCCCTCTATTAAGATTTGAGCCCGACCTCTGTTCCCTGAAAGCTGGAAAACCCGACACCCTGCGTCAGAAAAAACACACCGCTATCGCGTGGTGGGCTCAGAACGGTCTGAGGCTGGCCTGGCGGGCCTCGCACAAGGCCTTCAGCCATGTGCGAACCGTGCGCATGCGGGCTGTGTCGTGAACGTCCCTGTGGGTGGCCAGCCAGAACCGCCGCTCGATCAGGATGGACGGCAGGACGCGCACCAGACCTTCGGCCAGGAAGCAGGGCAGGACGCCGATGCCGCCGCCGCCCGCGATGATTTCCTTCTGGGCGCGGATCGAGGACGAGGCGACGTGAGGCGTCAGGCCGGGGCGCACCTCGTCGAGGTATCGTAGCTCGGGCGCATAGATCAGGTCGTCAATATAGCCGACGATGTCGAAGGCGGTCAGGTCGTCGATGGTCTGGGGCGCGCCGTGCTGCGCCAGATGGTCGGGCGAGGCGTAGAGGGCCAACTGATAGGGCGTCAGGGGCTCGACGATCAGGCGCGCGGCGTCGGGCGCGGCCAGGGTGATCGCCATGTCCACCTCGCGCCGGGTCGGCGACAGGAAGCCGGAGGTCGCCGCCAGTTCGATCCGCAGGCCGGGACTGGTGCGGCGCAAGGCGGGCAGGGCGGGGGCCACGATGCTGACGCCAAACCCTTCCGAGGCGCTGATGCGGACGACGCCGGCCAAGGTGTCGGCTTGGGTTACGCGAGCGGCGGCCTCCATCGCGCTTTCGGCCTCCAGTCCCATGTCGAGCAACTGGGCGCCCGCCGCCGTCAGCTGAAGCCCAGTGGTGGACCGGACGACGAGGGTGGATTTCAGCGTGCTTTCCAGCCGCGCCACACGTCGCCCGACGGTGGCCGCATCGACGCCAAGGCGCACGGCCGCGCCGCCCAGCGATCCCGCGCGCGCGGCGGCGATGAAGATGCGAAGGTCGTCCCAGTCGAACATCGCGAATGTTCCTGTCATGCAAAAACGCAGAAAGCTGGCTGCAACTTTGCATTATCGACACGCGCGCCGGGGTGATAGCCATAGGCGAACAAAAGAACGATCAGGGAGATCCGGCCATGCGCGACATCCGCCACTTCATCGACGGTGCGGCCTTCGACGGCGCGTCCGGGCGTTTCGCCGACGTGTTCGATCCCAACACGGGCGACGTTCAGGCGCGCGTGCAGCTCGCGACGACCGGCGAGGTCGATCGTGCGGTCCAGGCGGCGCAGAACGCTTTCGACGGCTGGGCCTCGACAAATCCCCAGCGCCGGGCCCGGGTCATGTTCGACTTCAAGCGCCTGGTCGAGGCGCGGATGAATGAGCTCGCCGAGCTGCTCAGCAGCGAACACGGCAAGGTCATCGCCGACTCCAAGGGCGACATCCAGCGCGGGCTTGAGGTGATCGAGTTCGCGTGCGGCATCCCCCACGCGCTGAAGGGCGAATATACGCAAGGCGCAGGCCCCGGCATCGACGTCTATTCGATGCGCCAGCCGCTGGGCGTGGTGGCGGGCATCACCCCGTTCAACTTCCCCGGCATGATCCCGATGTGGATGTTCGGCGTGGCCATCGCGGTCGGTAACACCTTCGTGCTGAAGCCGTCCGAGCGGGATCCGTCCCTGCCGGTGCGCTTGGCAGAGCTGATGCTGGAGGCCGGGGCGCCCAATGGGGTGCTGAACGTGGTGCATGGCGACAAGACGGCGGTGGACGCCATCCTGACCCATCCACTGGTTCATGCGGTCAGCTTCGTCGGTTCGTCCGACATCGCCCACTATGTCTATCAGACGGGCGCGGCGAACCATAAGCGGGTCCAGGCCATGGGCGGGGCCAAGAACCACGGCATCGTCCTGCCAGACGCGGACATGGACCAGGTGATCAAGGATCTGGCGGGCGCCGCCTATGGCTCGGCCGGCGAACGCTGCATGGCCCTGCCGGTGGTGGTCCCGGTCGGCAAAAAGACAGCCGACGAACTGCGCGAGCGAATGGTGGCGGAAATCCCGTCGATGCGCGTCGGCGTCTCGACCGACGCCGGCGCCCATTATGGCCCCGTCGTCACCGCCCAGCACCGCGACCGCGTCGCCGGCTGGATCGAAAAGGGTGTTCAGGAAGGCGCTGAACTGGTCGTCGATGGCCGCGACTTCAGCCTGCAAGGGCACGAGAAGGGCTATTTCATCGGCCCGTCGCTGTTCGACCATGTGAAGCCCGAGATGTCGTCCTATCAGGAGGAAATCTTCGGCCCCGTCCTGCAGATCGTGCGTGCCGAGACCTTCGAGGAGGCGCTGGCCCTGCCGTCGAACCACCAGTACGGCAACGGCGTCGCCATCTTCACCCAGAACGGCCGCGCGGCCCGCGATTTCGCCGCCCGCGTCAATGTCGGCATGGTCGGCATCAATGTGCCGATCCCGGTGCCGGTCGCCTATCACACCTTCGGCGGCTGGAAGCGCTCGGCCTTCGGCGACATCAACCAGCACGGCATGGAGGGCGTCCGCTTCTGGACCAAGACCAAGACCGTGACGGCCCGCTGGCCGGACAGCGCGCTGGAGCATTCGGACAGTTCGTTCGTCATTCCGACGATGCGCTGACCCCAAAACGCCGTCACCCTCGGGCTTGACCCGAGGGCCGGATTGTCCGCCGCTAATGCGACGACGGGGACTCACAATTCGCCCCCGCGTCTGATCCTCGGATCAAGTCCGAGGATGACGGAGCAGGTTTAGAGATCATGGATTTCGCCCTTACCGACGATCAGCGCGCCATACAGGACGCGGCGCGCGCCTTTGCCGAGGCCGAACTGGCTCCGCACTCGGCCCGCTGGGACGAGGAGAAACACTTCCCCGTCGCGGTGATGAAGCAGGCGGCCGAGATGGGCTTCTGCGGCATCTATACCGGCGAAGAATACGGTGGCATGGCCCTGGGCCGGGTCGAGGCGGCGCTGATCTTCGAGGAGCTGTCGCGCGGCGACGTGGCGACGGCGGCCTTCATCTCGATCCACAATATGGCGACCTGGATGATCGACCGGTTCGGCTCGGACGATCTGCGCGCGCGGTTCGTGCCGGATCTGGTCGGCATGGAGAAAATCGCCTCCTATTGTCTGACCGAGCCGGGGTCGGGATCGGACGCGGCGGCGCTGCGGACCACGGCCGTGCGTGACGGCGACCACTATGTGCTGAACGGGTCCAAGGCCTTCATCTCGGGTGCAGGGACAAGCGACCTCTATGTCGTCATGGTCCGTACGGGCGGGGACGGGGCCAAAGGCGTGTCCGCCATCGTCGTCGAGGCCGGGACGCCCGGCCTGTCGTTCGGGGCGCAGGAGCGCAAGATGGGCTGGAACGCCCAGCCGACCGCCATCGTCCAGTTCGACGACTGCCGCGTTCCGGTTGCCAATCTGCTGGGCGAAGAGGGAGCGGGTTTCCGCTACGCGATGGCCGGGCTGGACGGTGGGCGGCTGAACATCGCCGCCTGTTCGCTGGGCGGCGCGCGGCTGGCGCTGGAGACGGCTCAGGATTACGTGGCCACGCGCAAACAGTTCGGCCGTCCGATCGGCGAGTTCCAGGCGTTGCAGTTCCGTCTGGCGGACATGGCCACGGATCTGGAGGCGGCGCGGCTGATGGTGCTGCGCGGCGCCTGGGCCATCGACACCGACCACCCTGAAAAGACCAAATGGTGCGCCATGGCCAAGCGGCTGGCCACCGACGCCTGTTTCCAGATCGCCGATGAGGCCCTGCAACTGCACGGCGGCTATGGCTATCTGAAGGACTATCCGCTGGAGCGGATCGTCCGGGATTTGCGGGTTCACCGCATCCTGGAAGGGACCAACGAGATCATGCGCGTGATCATCGCGCGGGAGATGGCGCGGTAGGACAAAATCGGAGGTGAAAATGTTCGGCTGGGGTAAATCCAGAAGGTCGCCGCTTGGACTCCCATACCCATTGGTTTTTAAGGATGGGGCAGCGGCTATTGAATATGCGTCGGCCTACATGGTCTGTAAAATTCGCCCCGGTTCCGATTTGCCAGCCGTTGTTTTGGACCCATCCAAGTTGTTTGGTGCTTCGAAAAGTGTGCTGGAGCGTGACGACGGTATTCAGGTTGCGCTCATCCACGTTTGTGGCGACGGGGGAGGCTTCGAGACCATTGCGGAAACCTCCGCTCCGTACGGCCCCCGTCTCAAGCCAGGCGACATGGTTAGTTGGAGACCATTCTCCCTATCCAAAGAAATAGCAGACAAGATGGGTGACGAACGCAAAGGCTGGGTTGGCCTCATCATTGGTCAGCTTTCTCCAGAGCTGAATGGTGATGGATGGAAAGGCTTGGCGCTTTTTAGGAACGCTTTCGAATGATCGATAACTCCGAAATCATAGCCCTCATCGAAGCTGGCGTCGGTCGCATCACCCTGAACCGGCCCAAAGCGATCCATGCGCTGAACCGGTCAATGTGCGAGGCGATGATTGCGGCGCTTTTGGAGTGGCGCGAGGATGCGGCGGTGACCTCCGTCCTGATCGATCACGCAGGCGAGCGCGGCTTCTGCGCCGGCGGCGACATCCGCATGATCGCGGACAGTGGGGCGGGCGACGGCGTGGACGCCAAGGCCTTCTTCCTGGCCGAATACCGGCTGAACGCCCTGATGTTGGGCTATTCCAAGCCGATCACCGCCATCGTCGACGGCATCGTCATGGGCGGCGGGGTCGGGATTTCGGAACCGGCGGATGTCCGCATCGCCACCGAACGCACCACCTACGCCATGCCGGAGACGGGCATCGGCCTCTATCCCGAGGTCGGTGGCGGGTGGTTCCTGCCGCGTCTGCCGGGCCAGACCGGCGTCTGGATTGGGTTGACGGGCGCACGGCTGAAGGCGGCGGATACGGTGGCCTTGGGCATCCACACCCATTTCGTCCCGAGCGACGCCGTCGAGGCCTTGAAGGCCGATCTGCTGGCCGATCCCACCGATCCGGCTGCGGTCGCCGCCCGTCATGCGAAGGACGCCGGGCCTGCGCCTCTGACCGCCCATCGCGAGGCCATCGACCGGCTGTTCGCCTTCGATACGGTCGAGGAGATTTTTGCGGCGCTGGAGGCGGACGGGTCGGATTGGGCCCTGGCGCAATTGGCGACGCTGAAGACCAAGTCGCCGACCTCGCTGAAGGTCACGCTGCGCCACATCCGCGAGGGGGCGAAGGCCGTGTCGTTCAGCGACAACATGGCCGTCGAATACGCCGTCAGCGGCCGGATCGGCGCGACCCACGACTTCCAGGAAGGCGTGCGGGCCGTGATCGTGGACAAGCACAATGCCCCGAAATGGTCCCCGGCGGACCTGTCGGGCGTTACCGATGCGACGCTGGATGCGCTGTTCGCGCCCCTGCCGGACAATGACAAATGGACGCCGCTGGCCTGACCACGACGCCGACATACGGAGAGAGACCATGACCAAGATCGCCTTCATCGGCCTGGGCAATATGGGCGGCGGCATGGCCGCCAACCAAGCCAAGGCGGGCCACGAGGTCGCCGCCTTCGATCTGTCGGCGCAGGCGCTGGAGCGGGCCAGCGCGGCCGGCTGCGTTGCGGCCGCATCGGTCGCCGAGGCCGTCAAGGACGCCGAGGTCGTCATCACCATGCTGCCGGCCGGGCCGCATGTGCTGAAGGTCTATTCGGAACTGATCATCGGCGCGGCGCCGTCGTCGGCCCTGTTGCTGGACTGCTCGACCATCGACGTGGAGACGGCGCGCAAGGTCGCCGGTCTGGCCAAGGCCGCCGGTTACGCCTTCGCCGACGCCCCGGTGTCGGGCGGCACGGCGGCGGCGGATGCGGGCACGCTGGCCTTCATGGTCGGTTGCGACGAGGGCGACTTTGCTAGCGTCAATGCGGCGCTGGAGCCCATGAGCCGGATCACCATCCGCGCCGGCGACCATGGGGCGGGGCAGGCGGCCAAGATCTGCAACAACATGCTGCTGGGCATTTCCATGCTGGGCACCTGCGAGGCCATCGCCCTGGCCGAGAAGCTGGGCCTGGATCCCGAGCGCTTCTTCGAGATTGCGTCCAAGTCTTCGGGTCAGTGCTGGAGTGTCACCAGCTATTATCCCTGGCCCGGCCCAGTGCCGACCGCGCCATCGAACCGCGACTATCAGGGCGGTTTCGCCACGGCCATGATGCTGAAGGATCTGAAACTGGCCCAGGATGCGGCGGCCAAATCGGGCGCCTCGACACCGTTGGGTGCGCAGGCCGAGGCCATGTACGCCCTGTTCGACGGCATCGGTCATGGCGGTCGCGACTTTTCGGCCATGCTGCAGATGCTGCGCGGCCGGCTGTCGGATCTGAATCCCGCCTGACAAGGTCGATCGATGATGACGCCCGCGCCCGTCGATGGTGCGGGCGTCTTCGTGTCCGGTCGGTCAATTCGACCAGCGCATCGCCGGTGCGACCAAGCCGCGCGGCGCAGCCTGGCCGTGGGGACGGCGTTCGCGGACGCAACCTGAAAAAATCCAGCGTCCGCAACGGCTTGTCGGAAGGTGCGTCTTTACTCGGCGTTTTCGACGACCAAGCTTCGCTGAAAAATAGCCCGAAATGCGGCCGAACATGGCTTGCGGCTCACATTGCTCCTGTGTCATGTAACCGCTTACATCATCTATCGACGGATCTTCGAGAAGGAGCCGGGACGGTAGGGAGCAGGGAGAATCCGATTGGACATGGCTGCGCCCAGCGTTGCGTCTGCACGGCAGGAAGGGCCGCCTTTCGCCAAGGCCGCCACCATGCGCGACGTGGCCGAACGCGCCCAGGTGTCGGTGGCCTCGGTCTCCCGCGTGCTGAACGGACTGGGCGTGACATCGGACGCGACACGCCAGCGCGTTCTCGATGCCGTCGAGGATCTTCGCTATGTGCCGCACTTCGGCGCCCGCAGCCTGTCGACCAGCAAGAACGACACGATCGGCGTCATCCTGCCCGACCTGTTCGGCGAGTTCTTCTCCGAGCTGATCCGCGGCATGGACTTGGCTGCGCGCGCCCACGGCAAACACCTGATCGTCTCCAGCTCGCATGACGGGGCCGACGACACCCTGGCGGCCGTTCGGTCGATGCGGGGCCGGGTGGACGGCATGATCGTGCTGTCGCCCCATCTCGGCGCCGCGAACCTGGCGTCCGAGTTCGCCGGGCGCATGCCTGTGCTGCTGATGAACGGCGGAACGGCCGATGCGGGACGCGCCGCCATCATGATCGACAACCACGGGGGCGCCGTCGGCGCCGTCGAACATCTGATCGCCACAGGACGCCGTCGCATCGCCCACATCTGCGGCGCCGCCGGCAACATCGAGGCCGACACGCGTGCGGCGGGCTATGCCGCAGCGCTGGACGGCCATGCCCCCATCATCGTCGAGGGCGACTTCTCCCAGGCCTCGGGCCACCGCGCGGCGACACAACTGCTCGCCATGCCTGAACGGCCCGACGCCGTCTTCGCCGCCAACGATATGATGGCCGTCGGCGCCCTGTTGGCCTTCCAGGAAGCCGGCGTGCGCTGCCCCGAGGACATCGCAGTCGTCGGGTTCGACGACGTGCCCATCGCCGCCCTGATGCGGCCCGCGCTGACCACCATGCGCGTCAATATCGCGGAAATCGGCCGTCGAGGCGTCGAACGCCTGATCGGTCTCGTTCAGGCCGGACAGCACGCCGACGCCCAGGACACCGCTTGCGAAATCGTTCGGCCGATCCTGGTCGAACGCCAGTCCACCGCGGCGGCATCGTCCGCCAGGTTCAACAAAGGGTAGGTCCAGCCATGTCGCCGCAAACCGATCCCATCAGGAGGGGAGAGCTCAGGATGAACCAGTTCAACACGCGTAAGGCCGCCTTGGCCGCCGCATCGGCCATCGCCATAAGCATGGCGTTCGTCGGCGCCGCCCAGGCGCAGAACGCAACGACGACGCTGCGTGGCGCCGTCTTCGACGGCCAGACGGTCGAGACCGGCGCGACGGTCGTCGCCACCGAAGTCTCCACCGGCTACGCGACCCGCTCGCGCGTCGGCGCAGACGGGCGCTACGTCCTTTCGGGCCTACGTCCCGGCACCTATCGGGTGCAGGTGACCAGCGCCGACGGCCAGACGGCTGAGGAGACCGTCACCCTTTCGCTGGGTCAGGTCGGCACGCTGAACCTCGACGTGGCCGCAGCAGCCACGACCGGCGCAGCGACGGACGGAGCCACCGAGCTGGGCGAGATCGTCGTCACCGGCCGCCGCGTCTTCGAGGTTCGCACGCCCGAGGTCGCCACCAATGTGACGCAGCAGCAGATCAACAACCTACCGCAGATCAGCCGCAACTTCCTCAACTTCGCCGCCCTGGCTCCCGGCCTGCGCGTGACCGAGGACGACAGCGAGCGGACGATCTCCGCCGGCGGTCAGACCGCCCAGGCGATCAACGTCTTCATCGACGGTCAGAACCGCAAGTCGCTGATCAGCGACGGCGGCGTCGCCGGCCAGGACGACAGCCGCGGCACGCCCTTCCCTCAAGGCGCAGTGCAGGAGTTCCGCGTCATCAGCCAGAACTTCAAGGCCGAGTACGAGCAGGCCGGTTCGGCCATCGTCACGGCCGTGACCCGGTCGGGCACCAACGAGTTCCACGGCGACGTCTTCGCCTTCTATCAGGACCCGGATTGGGTCGCTCAGGATCAGATTTCCGAGCGTCGCGGCGCCGAGAAGGCCCCGGTGCGTCGTTTGCAATACGGCGCCAGCCTGGGCGGACCGATCATCCAGGACCGCCTGCACTTCTTCGGCGCCTATGAGCGCAAGGATGAAGAACGGGTGGCTCAGTCGTTCCTGAACCGCACCGAATACAACGACTTCTTCGCTGGGGATTTGGGCACGGTCTCGACGCCCTACGAGCAGGACGTCTTCTTCGGCAAGCTGTCGTGGCAGATCGACGACCGTCAGCGTCTGGAGTTCAGCACCGAATACAAGAAGGAAGAGGACATTCGCGGCGCCAGCGGCCAGAACGCCCCAAGCCGCGCAGCCCGAAACAACGGCGAGACCCAGGCCTTCAACCTGCGACACCAGTTCCAGGGTCAGCGCTTCCTGAACGAGTTCGCGATCGACTATCTGAAGTCGAGCTATGAGCAGTCGGTGATCAACGGCTCCGACTATGGCCGCGAATACGTCATCTTCCGCGATGACAGCGCGACCACGCCGGGCTTCCAGTACAATATCAACAACCGCGACTCGACCGTCTTTACGGCCGGCGGTCGTGCCGATGCCCAGTTCCTGGAGCAGAAGAGCACGACGATCCGCAACGACCTGACCATCCCGGATCTGGCCTGGATGGGCACGCACACGATCAAGATCGGTGCGAAATATTCGATGCAGAATTACTTCGTGCAGAAGGACTTCGGACGTAACCCGACATTCGTCTACGATATCGAGGGTCGTTCTGAAATCAATGGCAGCCAGACGATCCCGGTCGCCGTGAACCTAGGCGTCGCCGTGCCGCCGGCAGACGTCGATAACAACGTCATCGGCCTGTATATCCAAGACGACTGGCAGATCACCGACAAGCTGGAAATCAACCTCGGCATCCGTTGGGACTACGAGGACAATGCGGTCAACAACGACTACCGCACGCCCGACTCCATCCGGGACATGCTGGCAGCGATCCAGAATCTGCCGGGCTACGACTTCCCGTCCTATTTCAACCCTGCGGATTATATTTCCGATGGTGATCGCAAGGCGTTCAAGGGCGCCTTCCAACCGCGCTTCGGCTTCTCGTATGACGTCTTCGGCGACGAGCAGACGGTCATCTTCGGTGGCGCAGGCCGCTACTACGACCGTGTCGGCTTCAACTTCGCCTTCGACGAGCGGTTCAAGCCCTTCCAGTTCAACAAGAGCATCTACTTCTCCAACACCGGTGGTCCGGTCGGTGGGCAGCAGACGATCGCCTGGGATCCGCGTTACCTGACGCCCGCCGGTCTCGACCCGCTGCTAGCGGCAAGCCCCGGCGCGGGCGAGGTCTTCCTTGTCAAGAACGACTTCGAGCCCCCGCGCACGGATCAGTTCAACATCGGCGTGCGTCAGAAGTTTGGACGCTGGCAGACGGCCCTGACCTTGGCCGCCGGTCATACCGAGGGTGAATCCGCCTGGTATATCGCCAACGCCCTGACGGAAACCGGTGGTCGGTTCAATGGCCCGACGCCGGGATCGGTCGGCTTCACGCAGTTCCGCAACACGATCTTCTTCCAGAACACGGACAAGGAGCGGGACTACAAGGCGATCTACTTCACCGCCGACAAGCCTTACAACGCCGAGGATCGCTGGGGCTTCAATCTCGCCTACACCTATATGGATGCGACCCAGAACGGCAGCCGGGACAACGGCTATGGCGCGTTCGATTTCGACTACAACACGCCGGAACTGTCGCCGGAGTTCCGGTCGTCCTCGGACGAACGCCATCGGATCGTGGCGTCCGGCACCCTGGGCCTGCCCGCCGACTTCCTGCTGTCGGGCATCGTCACCCTGGGTTCGGGTCTGCCGTACAACATCAACGACTGCCCGAGCGCACCGGCCGGCGGCCCCAACATCTGCTGGAATGCTGGAAATCCGGAGAAGCGCGCCTTCCTGCCGGGTCTGAACTTCGCCTACCGCCAGGTCGATCTGCGCCTGACCAAGGGCTTCGACGTCTTCGGCGGACAGCGGGTCGAGTTCATCGCTGACGCGATCAACATCTTCAACTTCACCAACTACAATGCGTTCGACACCGGCTTCAACAGCCCACGCTACGGCGCGGGAACCGGGGTCTTCCTGCCCACCCGCAGCTTCCAGGTGGGCCTGCGTTACTCCTTCTAAAAGCCTGAGCCTTGGCCGTCTTCCGCTTGTCGGAAGGCGGCCTTTCTTTTGTGATTTCAGTAAAACAGTGAGCGTGCCCATGAACCGCCGAAACTTTCTGATGCGAACGACGGCTGGAGCGGCCGCGGTGGCGGTCGGGGTTCCGGTGGGGGCGGCAGCGCAGCAGGCGGTGACGGGGGCGGTGAACGGGACGGAGCGGCGGCCCTTGAGGCTGGATCGCGAGATCGCCGAGCTTCAGGAACGCACGTTCCGCTGGTTCGAGAAGGTCACGGACCGGCGCACGGGCCTGACGCCGGATCGCTGGCCGACGCCGTCCTTCTGTTCGGTGGCGGCGGTTGGTTTCGCCCTGACCTGCTGGCCGGTGGGCGTCGAGCGCGGCTGGATGAGCCGGGCCGAGGCACGCGAGCGGACCCTGACCACGCTGCGGTTCTTCCATGACTTGCCGCAGGGACCGGAAGCGACCGGCACGGCGGGGCACAAGGGCTTCTTCTATCATTTCCTGGACATGGAGACCGGGCTGCGGTTCGCGCAGAACGAGCTGTCCACCGTCGATACGGCCCTGCTGATCGGCGGGATGCTGTTCGCCGCCCGCTACTTCGACGGCCGTCATGCCGACGAGGCGGAAATCCGTCAGAAGGCCCAGGCCATCTACGAACGGATCGAATGGCCCTGGGCCGTCATCCGCGACAACCGCATCACCATGGGCTGGCATCCCGAGAGCGGCTTCATCCCCTCGGACTGGCACGTCTATAACGAGGGCATGCTGGTGCTGCTGCTGGCCGTGGGCAGCCCGACCCATCCGGTGTCGGTCAATGTCTGGCACGAATGGGCCGCCAGCTACGACGAGAGCTGGACCGACCGCTGGGGCAGCTGGCACCTGAATTTCGCGCCCATCTTTGGGCATCAGTACAGCCATATGTTTATCGACTTCCGCGGCATTCAGGACGCCTGGATGCGAGGTCAGTCTGTTCAGCTGGGCGAACAACTCGACTATTTCGAGAACAGCCGCCGCGCCGTCTATGCGCAGCAGAAATACGCCCACGACAATGTCGCGGGCTGGGTCGGCTATTCGTCCGAGGTCTGGGGCCTGACGGCCTGCGACGGGCCGGGCGACTTCAAACAGGTCATCGACGGCAAGGAGCGCGAGTTCTTCAGCTATTCCGCGCGCGGCCCGGGCGAGCGCGACGACGGCACCATCGCACCGACGGCCGCCGTCGGCTCCATCGCCTTCGCGCCCGAGATCGTCGTGCCCTGCGTCAAGGCGATGAAGCAGAAATACGGGGCGGGCATCTATACCGAGTGGGGCTTCTTCGACAGTTTCAACCCGACCCTTACGGTGCGCGACGGGCCGCTGCAGCACGGCAAGATCGTGGACGGCGTCGGCTGGGTGGACGGCGACTATCTGGGCATCGACCAGGGGCCGATCGTCATCATGACCGAGAACCACAGGTCCGACTTCGTCTGGCGCTATATGCGCGGCGAGCCCAATATCCGCCGTGGGCTGGAGATCGCAGGCTTCACCGGCGGATGGCTGAACGCATGACGCAGACGGCCCACAGGCCCAATCCACACAGAAGGAGCGCGCTGGCCCTGATGGCGGGAGGGGCGGCTGCGGCCTGCACCCCACGCCGGTCGGGCGAGACCGTGCTGCGCTTCTGGGCCATGGGCAATGAGGGCGGGACGGTCGGTCAGTTGATGCCCGAGTTCGAACGGCGCAATCCCGGCGTCCGGGTCGAGGTCCAGCCCCTGCCGTGGACCGCGGCCCACGAGAAGCTGCTGACCGCCTACGCCGGCGCCTCGCTGCCGGACGTCAGCCAGATCGGCAACACCTGGGTCGCGGAGCTGAGCGCTATCGGCGCCTTGTCGCCGACCCCGCCCGAGGCCGCCGACCTGCTGACCGACCAGTTTCCGGCGGTGCTGGAGACCAACCAGATCGCCGGCCGGGCCATGACCACCCCCTGGTATGTGGACACCCGGCTGCTGTTCTATCGCAAGGATCTGCTGGCCCGCGCGGGTTTCGACGCGCCGCCGCAGGACTGGGCCGAATGGAAGCGGGCCATGCACGGGGTCAAGCGGGCGGCGGGCGGCGACAATTTCGCCATCTTGCTGCCGCTGAACGAGTTCGAGCAGCTTTTGACATTCGGGCTTCAGATCGACGAGCCGTTGCTGAGCGATCGCGACACGCGGGGCAACTTCTCCAGCCCCGGCTTCATCGCGGCCCTGGCCTTTTATCGCAGCCTGTTCGTCGAGGGGTTGGCGCCCCTGGCGTCTTCGGCGCAGATCTCGAACGTCTGGACCGAGTTCGCGCGCGGCTATTTCAGCTTCTATTTCTCCGGCCCGTGGAGCGTCGGCGACTTCCGTTCGCGCCTGCCGGCGTCGTTCCAGCCGAACTGGGCCACGGCCGGGGTGCCGGGACCGAGCGGCCTGGGCGCCTCGGCGCCGGGCGGCTCCAGCCTGGCGGTGTTCAAGTCCTCGCCGCATCAGGACGCAGCCTGGGCCCTGGTCCGCTATCTGTCCGAACCGGCGGTCCAGGCCCGGTTCAACACCATCGTCGGCGACCTGCCCGCGCGCCAGAGCGCCTGGGACATCGCCCAGGTCGAACGCGACCCGATGCTGGCGCCCTTCCGGGCTCAGCTGGAACGCGCCAAGTCTGTGCCCAAGGTGCCGGAGTGGGAGCGGATCGTGACAGAGATGCAGATCGTCGCCGAACGGATGGTGCGCGGCGAATACAGCCCTGAGACCGCCGCCGCCGAGATCGACCGCCGCGCAGACCGGCTTCTGGAAAAGCGCCGCTGGATGATCGAACAGGGCAGGGCCGTATGACCGTCGTCGATCCGACATTAGAGAAGGTGAAGCCGTCGCGGGAACGCGGCGCCCGCGAACGCGCCGCCTGGGCCTTCGTCGCCCCCGCCCTGATCGCCATCGGCATGTTCTTCGCCCTTCCGGTGATTGCGGCCTTACTGCTCAGCCTGACCGACTTCGACATCTACGCCCTGGCGAACCTCGACAATCTGCGTTTCGTCGGCTTGCAAAATTACGAGCGGCTGATGACCAATCCGCTGTTCTGGGGGGCGATGAAGAACACCCTGACCTTCGCCGTCCTGGGCGTGCCCCTGTCCATCGCGGCCTCCCTGGTGGCGGCGGTGATCCTGAATGCGCGGGTGGTGAAGTGGCGGCCGATCTGGCGGGTGATGTTCTTCGCCCCCTATGTGACCACCCTGGTCGCGACGGCGGTAGTGTGGCGCTATCTGCTGCACACCCGCTACGGCGTCATCAACTGGGGGCTGGAGAGCATCGGCCTGCCGGCGGTGGACTGGCTGGGCCAGCCCTCGACCTCGATCCCCGCTATCCTGATGTTCGTGGTCTGGAAGATCTTCGGCTACAATATGCTGATCTTCCTGGCCGTGCTGCAGACCGTGCCGGACGACCTCTATGAGGCCGCCCGCATCGACGGCGCTGGGCCGTGGAAACAGTTCCGCCATGTCACCCTGCCGGCCATCGCGCCGACCATGCTGCTGGTCTCGATCATCTCGGTGGCCAGCTTCTTCCAGCTGTTCGCCGAACCCTATGTGATGACGCAAGGCGGCCCGGCCCAGAGCACGGTGACGGTGCTCTACTTCATGTACGAAGAGGGCTTCAAATGGTGGAACCTGGGCTCCGCCAGCGCGGTCGCCTTCGTCCTGTTCCTGTGCATCCTGGCCATCACCCTGGTCCAGTTGGCCGTGGCCAAGCGGGTGGGGGCGTACCAATGAAAATCCGCTCCATCTTCCTCAACCTCGCCGTTGCGCTCATCGCGCTCGTCGTCCTGTTCCCACTGGTCTGGATGGCGTCGGTCAGCTTCATGCCCACCGGCGAAGCCGCGACCTTCCCGCCGCCGTTGGTGCCGTCGCGCTGGACGCTGGAGCATTACCGCGACCTGTTCCTGAACCAGGGCATGGGCCGCTATCTGTGGAACAGCTTCGCCCTGGCGACCCTGGCGACGATCCTGGCGCTCAGCTTCACCGTCCCGGCCGGCTACGCCTTCGCCAAGCTGAAGTTCACCGGGCGCGAGCGGCTGTTCCAGTTCCTGGTCGCCGCCCTGGTGGTGCCGGCCCAGATCGGCACCCTGCCGCTGTTTCTGATGCTGAAGGGGATGGGGCTGGTGAACACCTATGCCGGCGCTCTGGTGCCGTGGCTGGCCTCGATCTTCGGCCTGTTCCTGGTGCGCCAGTATGCGCTGAGCATTCCCGACGAGATGCTGGAGGCCGCCCGGATCGACGGCGCCAGCGAGGGCCAGATCTTCCGCCGCATCGTCCTGCCGACCCTGCAACCGATCATCGTCACCCTGGGCCTGTTCGTCTTCCTGGGCAGCTGGAACGACTTCCTGTGGCCGCTGATCGTCCTGACGGACCAGTCGAACTACACCCTGCCGGTGGCGCTGGCGGCCCTGTCGCGCGAGCATGTGCAGGACATCGAACTGATGATGGCCGGCGCCGTCGTCACGGTCGCACCCGTGCTGATCCTCTTCCTGGCCCTGCAACGCTACTACATCCGCGGCATGCTCGCGGGCAGCGTGAAGGGGTGATTCCTGTTCCCATTCCCACTCCTCCAAAGCCGTCATCCTAGGCCTTGTGCCTAGGATCCATAGCCACCGTCGACAACGGGACGCACGCCTTCGACACCGGGGCGTATGGATCCTCGGGACAAGCCCGAGGATGACTGCAGGAGGGGGCCATTGGAGTAATCCGAATGCGTATCCTGACCTCCGCCCTCGCTCTCAGCGCCGCCCTCATGGCCGCCCCCGCCGTAGCGCAGGACACGCGCGTTCTCGACAGCATGGACGACGCCTCGCGGTGGCAGGCCAGCGCCTCGACCGACGTTCACGCCGTCGTCTCCGCCGTCGCCGGGCATGATGGGCAGGCGGTGCGGCTCGACTACGATTTCGACGGCAAGGCCGGCTATGCGGTGCTCAGCCGCGCCCTGCCGGTCGACCTGCCCGACAATTACGAGATCAGCTTCTGGTTGCGCGGCGCCGGGCCGGCCAACACCTTCGAGGTCAAGCTGACCGACGCCTCGGCCGACAATGTCTGGTGGAAGCAAACGGCGCGTTACGACTTTCCCGACGGCTGGACGAAGTTCGTGATCAAGCGCCGCCAGGTGTCCAAGGCGTGGGGCCCCAGTCCCGAGACGGTGCTGCGCCGCGCCGAGCGGGTCGAGTTTGTCGTGGTCGCGGCCGAAGGCGGCAAGGGAGCGGTCGAGATCGACCAACTGAGCCTTCGCGCCCTGCCGGTCGACCCCGCCGTGCCGCCGCAGCCGGTCGCCGGCGACGGCCGGACGCAGACGACCGCCGCCAACGCCGTCGATCTGGACCCGAAGACCGCCTGGACCCCGCCGGTGGGCGAACCGTCGGCTCTGACCCTGGACCTGGGATACGAGCGCGAGTTCGGCGGCCTGACTCTGCGCTGGGGCGAGCGGGGGGCGGCGGCGGACTATCGGATCTCGGCCTCGACCGATGGGCGTGACTGGCGCGAGCTGGTTTCGGTCCAGGGCGGCAACGGCGGCGTCGACTGGCTGCGGACGCCCGAGGCGACCGCGCGCTGGCTGAAGCTGGAGCCGCTACGGCCCGTTCCGGCGCCCGACGTGGTCGGATCCTCTGGCGCGGGCCAGCGGCTGGGCGCCGCGCCGGCGACGACCTATGCGTTGAACGAGATCGAGGTCGAACCCCTGGCCTTCGGCGAGGACGCTACGGCCTTCGTGGAGGCGGTGGCCAAGGAGAACCGGCGAGGCCTCTATCCACGCGGCTTCTTCGGGGAACAGCCCTACTGGACCCTGGTCGGCGTGGACGGCGGCGGAGAGAGCGGTCTGATCGGCGAGGACGGCGCCATCGAACTGCGCCGCGCCGGCCCCAGCATCGAACCCTTCGTGGTCGACAACGGGCGGCTGATCACCTGGGCCGACGTCAATATCGAACAGGGGCTGAGGGACGACGACCTGCCCATACCGTCCGTGACCTGGACCGCCGACGACTGGACGTTGAAGATCACCAGCTTCGCCGATGGTGCGCCGGACCGGGCGCGGCTGTGGGGCCGCTATGACCTGACCAACACCTCCGACCGGCCGCGCAGCCTGACCCTGGCCCTGACGGCGCGACCGTTCCAAGTCAACGGGCCGGTGCAGTTTCTGGCCATTCCGGGCGGCGTCGCGTCGGTGGAGCGGATTGCTTGGGACGGCGCGAGCTTGACGCTGAACGAAGACGTCCGGGTCCAGCCCCTGACCGCGCCGGACGCCGTGGCCGCTTCTAGCTTCGATGCAGGGGCTGATCCTCAATCATTGATTTTGGCGACGGCGCGACGGCCCGCCGGCGAGCCGGTCGCCGTCTCCGACGCCACCGACCTGCCGGCCGGCGCCCTGCTGTATGAGGTGATGCTTCAGCCCGGCGAGACACGCACCTTCGGCTTCCTGTCGCCCCTGGCGGGCCATCCGCCGCTGGCCGGGCAGGGCGTCGCCGCGCTGGATCAGGCCGAGCAGGCGCTGGCGGCGGAGTGGCGCGAGAAGCTGGACCGGGTGGACCTGACCCTGCCGCTCGCCGCCCAGCGGATCGAGGACGCGCTGAAGTCGTCCCTAGCCCATATGCTGATGTCGCGTCAGGGGCCGATCCTGCAGCCTGGCACCCGCAGCTACAACCGCTCCTGGATCCGCGACGGGGCCATGATGGCCGAGGGGCTGAACCGGCTGGGCATGGCCGAGCATTCGGCTGACTATCTGCGCTGGTACGCCCCCTATGTGTTCGACAACGGCAAGGTCCCGTGTTGCGTCGATGCGCGCGGCGCCGATCCGGTGCCCGAGAACGACAGCCACGGCGAGTTCGTCTTCCTGGCCGCCGAGACCTATCGCTACACGGGCGACGAGGCCCTGCTGCGCCAGGTCTGGCCCCAGGTTCAGAAGGCCGTCGCCTATATGGACGATCTGCGCGCCTCCACCCGCACCACCGCCTTCCAGACCCCCGACCAGCGCCATCTGTACGGCCTGCTGCCGCCGACGATCAGCCACGAGGGTTATTCGGACAAGGCGGCCTATTCTTACTGGGACGATTTCTGGGGCCTGCTGGGCTACAAGGATGCGGTCTTCATCGCCGAGACTTTGGGCGACGCCGAGGCCGCCGCCCGCTATGCCGCCGCGCGGGACCAGTTCGCCGCCGATATCCGCGCCTCAATCACGGCGACGGCCCAGCATCACGACATCGACTGGATCGCAGGCGCCGCCGACCGGGGCGATTTCGACGCCACCTCGACCACGATCGCCCTGTCGCCGTCGGGCGAGCAGGATAATCTTCCGCCCGAACTCATGGCGCGAACCTTCGACCGTTATTGGGAAAATTTCCAGCACCGGCTGACCAATCGCACGGCGTGGAAGGACTATACCCCCTACGAATGGCGGCTGGTGGGCGCCTATGTGCGGCTGGGCCAGAAGGACCGCGCCCTGGCGGTGCTGGACTTCCTGATGGCCGACCGCCGGCCCGAGGCCTGGAACGGCTGGGCCGAGGTGGTGGGGCGCGAAAAGCGCGAGCCCCGCTTCATCGGCGACATGCCGCACGCCTGGATCAGCTCGGACTACATTCGCTCGGCCCTAGATCTGTTCGCCTACGAACGGGACCGCGACCACGCCCTGGTGCTGGCAGCGGGCGTGCCGGAGGCGTGGCTGGATTCGGAAGAAGGCGTCGGCGTGCGCGACCTGCGCACCGCTTATGGCCCGCTGACTTACGCCTATCGCAAGGAACAGCAGGCGTATGTGCTGACCTTGGGCGACGGGGCGACGCCGCCGGGCGGGTTTGTCCTGCAATGGCCGGCGGGGCAGGGACGGCCGGAACGGGTGCGGATCGACGGTCGGGCGGCGACGTGGGCGGGCGACGAGTTGGTGATTCCGGCAGGGGCGCGGCGGGTGGAGTTGCGCTGACCCTTCTCCCCTTGGGGGAGAAGGTGGGGCCGAAGGCCTCGGATGAGGGGTATTTATCCGCCTCGAAACGGTAAGAGCGAGGCTGCGGAAGCAACCCCCTCATCCGTCTCGCTCCGCGAGCCACCTTCTCCCCCGAGGGGAGAAGGGCTTAGAGGCGTTTGAACGCCTTGCCGCTCGCGTCGAACAGGTGCGCCTGTCGGGCGGGGACGTGCAGCGTCAATCGCTCGCCGGCCTTGGCGCGCAGTTCGCCCGCCAACTGGACCGTCAGCGTGTCTTGCGACGCCGGATGCTTCAAATGCGCCATGGTCGTCGCGCCCAGGGTTTCCACGAACATGACCTCGGCGTTCAGCGCATCGCCGTCGCCGGTCGTGGTCAGATGTTCCGGGCGGACGCCCAGGGTCACGGCGTCGCCAGACTTGGCGGTTGCGCCGTCCACGGCGACGCGGATCGTCTCTCCGGCCGTGGTCTTCACCGTCGCGCCGGTAGCCGAAGCCTCGACGATCTCGGCTGCGAGCAGGTTCATCTTGGGGCTGCCGATGAAGCCGGCGACGAACAGGTTGGCGGGGTGGTCGTAAAGCTCCATCGGCGCCCCGACCTGTTCGATCCGACCGCCATTCAACACCACGATCCGGTCGGCCAGGGTCATGGCCTCGACCTGGTCGTGGGTGACGTAGATCATGGTGGTCTTCAGTTCGGCGTGCAGGCGCGCGAACTCGTAACGCATCCGCACCCGCAGGGCGGCGTCCAGGTTGGACAGGGGCTCGTCGAACAGAAAGACCTGGGGCTCGCGCACGATGGCGCGGCCGATGGCGACGCGCTGGCGCTGGCCGCCCGACATGGCCTTGGGCTTGCGGTCCAGATAGTCGGTGATGCTCAGCGCCTCGGCGGCGGCGCGGACGCGGCGGTCGATCTCGCCCTTGTCCGTCTTGGCCAGCTTCAGGCCGAAGGCCATGTTCTCATAGGCCGTCATGTGCGGGTAAAGCGCATAGGACTGGAACACCATGGCGATGCCCCGATCCGACGGCGACAGGTCGTTGACCACGCGGTCGCCGATGGAGACCTGGCCCGTCGTCGCCTCTTCCAGACCGGCGATGGTGCGCAACAGGGTGGACTTGCCGCAGCCCGAAGGGCCGACGAAGACGATGAACTCGCCGTCGTCGATCTCCAGATCGACGCCCTTCAGCACCTCGACGGCGCCGAACGCCTTCTTCACGTCGACCAGACGGACGTTCGCCATGCTTCCTGCTTTCCTTGGACCCTTCGTTGGGCCGTTTCTGTTTTGCCGCACCGTAACCGGTTACATCGCCGGATCAATGGCGCGATAGGTCTCAGCTGAAATCGAATTTGCAAAACTGCAAAATTGATCTTTCGCAATCCAGCGGCGCTGGCTAGAAGCCCGCCTCGGATCGCGGGGAGCCTGAGATGATGAAGCGCAAGATTTTGATGGCGACGGCTTCGGTCGCGTGGCTGACGGCCTCGGCCGTGCAGGCGCAGGACGCGTCACAGGTCGAGGACATCGTCGTCACCGGCTCGCGGATCGCGGGCGGGGACCGGATCGCGCCGGTCGAGACGGTGGGGCGCGAGACGATCGCCGCCGCCGGGATCGCCGACGCGTCACAACTGGTCCGTCTGGTCACAGCCAACTCGGGCTCGGAAGCCCAGGTCGATCAACTGAACCAGCCGCAGAGCTCGGGCACGGCTCAGTTCAACCTGCGCAATCTGGGCCTGGGATCGACCCTGGTGCTGGTCGACGGTCAGCGCTGGACCAACAGCGCAGTGGTGGCGGTGGATGGCTCGGCCTTCGTCGATATCAACTCGCTCGTGCCGATGATCGCGCTTCAGCGGGTTGAGGTGGTCAAGGACGGCGCCTCGGCCGTCTATGGCTCGGATGCGGTGGCGGGGGTGGTCAACTTCATCACCCGGCGCGATGTCGCCTGGCCCGAGGTCAGCGCCAGATACGCCGTCGCCGACGGGTCGGAAGAGAGCGTGATCGAGGCTGTCGGCGGATTGAAACTACTGGGCGGCGACCTCACGCTGGCGGCGTCGCACTTCCATCGGTCGGCCCTGGGATCGGACGAGCGGGACTTCACCCAGGCTGAACGCTACGGCCGCGCCGCCTGGACCGCCGTGACCAGCTATGGCAAGCCAGGCTCCTATTTTCGGCCCAGCCGCAACGGGTTCTCGCCCGATCCGGCGTGCGGCGATCCGGCGTTCGCCAGCGCCTATCTGAACGCGCCGACGGATTCGTTTTGCCGGCTGGACTATTCCGACTTCTTCGATCTGACGCCGGAAGAGACGCGGACGCAGCTGTTTGCGGATTATCGTCGTCCGGTGGGCGACATGACCCTGTCGCTGCAAGCGGCCTGGTCGGCGACCAACACCATCGCGCGCCAGTCGCCGTCGTTGCCGATCCTGGCGCGGTCGCTGACGGTGCCGGCGTCGCATCCCGACAATCCGTTCGGCGAGGCGGTGCTGTTCCGGGGGCGTCTGCTGGGTGCGGAGGCAGGGGCGTCGCAGGCCGAGTTCGACTATCGCACCTGGCGCATCGCCGGCGGCCTGGACGGACGGTTTTCCAACGGTTGGACCTGGAACCTGAGCGCGACCAGCAGCCGTCAGCACGTCGCCTATGACAAGCCCGACACCATCGGCAGCGCCCTGCAGGACGCCCTGAACGGCCTGGGCGGAGCCGGCTGCAACCCGGCGACCGGCGCGCCCGGCGTCGGCGGCTGTCAGTATTTCAACCCGTTCGGCAGCGCCTATCTGGGGACCGGCACGGCCAACAGCGCCGCGCTGATCGACAGTCTGATCGGCTCGACCGGCCTGCGCGGCGCATCCACCCTGACGACGGCGGACGCCTCGACCAGCGGCGAGGCCTTCGCCTGGAGCGGCGGATCGGTCGATGTCGCCATAGGCGCGCAGTATCGCCGCAGCGCTTTCCGCCACGACTGGAGCGATCTGGTCAATGCGGGCGACCTGCTGACGGCGGGCGTGTCGCCCGACTTCGAGGGCGATCAGGAGGCGCTGGCCGCCTTCGCCGAGGCGCGCCTCCATCTGGGCGACCGGATCGAAGCGCAGCTGGCCGGCCGCTACGAATCCTATGACGGCGACGAGGGCCGGTTCAGCCCCAAGGCGGCCATCCGATGGGATGTCACCGACACCCTGGCCCTGCGCGCGTCCTGGGGGCAGGGGTTCCGCGCGCCGTCGGTCTACGCCCAGTCCGGCGCCCAGGCGTCGCAGCTGTCGGTGTTCGACCGGGGCGCCTTCGTCTTCGTCAACACCCTGACCTCGGGCCGGGCCGACCTTAAGCCCGAGAAGTCCGAGAGCCTCAGCCTGGGCGCGCTGTGGAAGCCGATAGAGGGGCTGGAGCTGGGCCTGGACGCCTGGCGGTTCGACTATACGGACCAGGTGGTCAAGGAATCGGCGCAAGCCATCATCGATCAGGCGGCGGCGGATTCGGCCGGGGGCCTGAGCGGCACGGATGCGCAGGGCCGCATCACACGCTCGCCCAGCGGCGCTCTGACCTTCGTCCAGCTCTATTTCGTCAACGCCTCGTCCATCGAGACGCAAGGGATCGACCTCTCGGCTCGCTATCGCCACGGCCTGTGGGGCGGGGAGGCGTCGGCCGCTGCGACCTGGACCTATGTGGACGCCTATGACATTCGGCTCAACGCCTCGGCGGCCCAGGTGTCGGGCGCGGGATCGACCAATCTGAACAACATCGGCCGGTCCCTGCCGCGCAATCGCGGGGAGTTCGCCCTGGGCTGGAGCGGCGGCGGCCACGCCGTGACGGCCCTGGTCCACTATATCGACGGCTACGCCAACGACCGTAGCGGGATCACGGACGTCAGCATCGCCAGCCAGACGACGGTCGATCTGCTCTACAGCCGCACCCTCGGCGCCGACCTCGATTTGGCGGTCGGGGTGGTCAATGTCGCGGACAAGGCGCCGCCGCTGGCGCAGTTTGCCCTGGGTTACGACCCGGTCGTCGCCGATCCACGCGGTCGGGTGTTCAGCCTGGGTCTGACCAAACGGTTCTGATCGGATCGTCAGGCCGCCAGGCGCTTGGCGGGGGGGAGGGCTGCGGTGATCGCCTCGATCAGAGCGTGGATTTCCAGCGGCTTGGCGACGAAGCCGTCCAACCCGGCTTCCACACCTTGCCGGCGTACTTCGGTGGAGACGTCGCCGGACAACAGGATCAGCGGCGTGCGCTGTCCCGGCGTCTCTTCGGCGCGGATGCGTCGGGCGGCCTCGAATCCGTCGCAGATCGGCATGCGCAGATCCAGCAGGACCAAGTCATAGTCGCCGTCCCGCCAGGCCGCGACCGCCTGATCGCCGTCGTTCACTACAGTCACCTGCATGCCGAGGTTCGGCAAGATGGCAGACAGAACCTGGCGGTTCACGGCGTTGTCGTCGGCCGCGAGGATGCGCAGATCGGCCAGGACAGGTCCGCTGTCCACGTCCGCCATGGCGGTCTTGCCGCGCGTCAACGGAAGCTCGACGGTGAAGCACGAGCCTTGGCCCGGTTCGCTTTCAACCGTGATGTCGCCGCCCATCATCCGCGCGAGAGAACGAGAGATCGAAAGACCCAAACCCGTTCCGCCGTGCTTGTGGGCCGTTTCCGCACTCGCCTGAACATAGGGTGCAAACAGGCGCCCCTGTGTGGTCTCGTCCATGCCGACGCCGCTGTCGCGCACCGCGATGCGCAGGCCGCCCGCGCCCAAGGCGCCGACGGACACAAGCACTTCGCCCTTGTCGGTGAACTTCACGGCGTTGGAGATCAGGTTGGCCAGGATCTGGCCGATGCGCACCTTGTCGCCGATCCAGTCGCCAGCGGCGTCTGGGGCCACGTCGATCCGCAGGACCACGCCCTTCTTGCGCGCCACCTCGCCGAAGGCCGCATCCATGCGGGCCAGCAGCCGTGCCAGATCGAAATCCGCGTTCAACAGTTCCAGGCGGCCGGCCTCGATCTTCGATGCGTCCAACAGATCGTTCAGCAGGGCCGTCAGCGTCTCGCCGGATTCCAGCGCGACTTCCAGGCGCTCCTTCTGCGCCGGGGGGATCGGCTCGTTCGCCATGACTTGCAGCATGCCCAGCATGCCGTTCAACGGCGTTCGAATTTCGTGGCTGACGATCGCCAGGGTTTGGGTCTTGGCCTTGGCGTAGGCGAGGGTCTCGCGCTCCCGTCGTGCTGAGGCTCGAACCGCCCAGATGGCCAGGCTGGCGCCCAGTCCCAGCGCCGCCAGCGCGACACCGGCCACTGTCAGACGGGCGGATGCATAGGCCCGGTCACGCGCATCCTCGCGTTCCAACGTCAGCGCCGCCTCTTCCGCCCGCAGGTCGCCCACCAACCGTCTCAGGTCGTCCATGGCCAGACGGCCACGTTCGGCCAATAGCGGATCCCGAGCCTCGCTCTGCGGCCGCGACAGTTGCGGGTCGGCGTAGATGGACCGCCACCGGATCATGGCCAGACGAAGCTTGTTCAGTCGGATGGTTTGCGACGCGTTGTCCGCGGTCAAGCGCGACAGGGTGGACAAACCATCGGCGAACTCCTGCTCTCCGGCGACATAGGGTTGCAGGAAGGCGCGGTCGCCATTGCTTTCGGAATAGCCTCTTACGCCGGTTTCCTGATCCAGCGCCGCAGCCAGCAGGTCGGCTGCGGCCCTCTCGACCGCGGCCGTGTGCAGCACCGAGCGGTCAGCGGTCTGGATGGTGGACAGGTTGCTGAAAACCGCGAAAACCATCGCAGCCATCATCGCCTTCATCGTACCGATCATCAACGCAGCGGAGCGCGCCGCGCGGGTCTTCATCAAGGCCCTTAAGCGCGTGAAGGCGGCGGAAATGTTCATGTACGGAACCGCATCGTGACGTTCAGACGATCCTAGCGCTGCCCGATGAACATTGTGTTTCCAAGCTTACCAAGATGATCCTTTGGGGCTTGGAGGGCGTTGGCTCGGATTGACGCTGCGGGACTTGAAGTGACTGAAAACGCTGCGGATCGTTCGCGGGCTTAGGCTGGAATAGGCGTCGGCTGATCGCGTTCGATCAGACGCTCGCGGACATCGACCGGCGCCGCCTCGGCCCAGTTCAGGAGCTTGTCGAGCACGGGACAAAGCGACTGTCCCCATTCCGTGAGGTGATATTCCACCTTGGGCGGAACCTGAGCGTGGACGATGCGCGCGACCACGCCGTCGACTTCCAGCTGACGCAGTTGCTGGATTAGCATCTTTTGCGACACGCCGGGGATGGCGCGCTCCAGTTCCGAGAACCGACGAACGTTCGAACCGAACAGTTGGAACAGGATCACCAGCTTCCATCGCCCCTCTAGCACTCGGATCACGTTCTGCGTGCTCTGCGCCGCCGTCTGCGGGGTGTAGTCGACGCGCTCACCTTCAGGTGAGTACCTTACTTTTTCGTCCGTACTTGCCATCTCGCAAGCTTATTTCCAGTTTGGATCGAACGCAACGATCCAACCCGGAGCTCCTGATGATTGCCGACCTTCCCAAGCCGATCGCAAACTATGTGGAGGCCAATTCGCGCCTCGATGTCGATGGCATGCTGCACGCCTTTTCACCTGACGCCGTTGTTCAGGATGATGGGGGACGCCATCATGGGCATCCCGAGCTGAGGCGGTGGATCGAGGAGTCCATAGTCGCCAGCAAGGCGGTCTTTACGCCGGACGCCATGCGCCATGAGGGCGGCCAGGTTGTCGTCGAGGGCCTGACGTTTGGTGCGTTCAAGGGCAGTCCCTTGCGGTTCACCCTGCGATTCACACTGGAAGGCGACGCCATCCGCACGCTGGAGATCTCGCTGTGACCGCGCGTCTTGATCCCTCCGAGTTCAATGGCCGACGTGTTCTGGTCACCGCCGGCACCAAGGGCGCGGGCCGGGCGACCGTCGCGCGTTTCCTGGCGGGTGGAGCGCAGGTCATGACTGCCGCGCGTTCGGCCCCGGAAACCTCGACTGGGGCTGAGTTTATGGCGGCCGACCTGATGACCCTGGAGGGGTGCGAGACCTTGGCCGAAGCCGCCGTCAATCGGTTGGGCGGCGTGGATATTCTGGTGCATGTCGTGGGCGGATCGTCCGCGCCGGCCGGCGGTTTCGCCGCCCTGACGGATGACCACTGGCGCGCCGAGCTTGATCTGAACCTGATGCCGGCGGTTCGCCTGGATCGTCTGCTTGCGCCGCAGATGATCGCGCGCGGCTCCGGCGCCATCATCCACGTCTCGTCCATTCAGCGGACCCTGCCGCTGCCGGAATCCACGACCGCCTATGCGGCGGCCAAGGCGGCCCTGTCCACCTACAGCAAGTCCCTGTCCAAGGAGCTTGGGCCGAAGGGCGTTCGGGTCAATGTCGTGTCGCCGGGCTGGATCGCCACGGAGGCCTCGGGCGCTCTTCTGGAGAGGATCGCGGAGGGCACGGGCGGCACGGTGGAAGACGCTCGCCAGGGCGTGCTGAAGGCCTTGGGCGGAATCCCCTTGGGGCGAGCGGCGCAACCCGAGGAGGTCGCCGAGCTGATCGCCTTCCTTGCTTCGGACAGGGCGGCCGCCATCCATGGAAGCGAGTATGTGATCGACGGCGGCACGATACCGACGGTCTAGGCGAAGAGCGTGCGCTAGCTGAGTCCCGCGCCTAGACTTGAGCGGCCAGACGTCTCACTGAGGGTCGAAAACGGCTATGAACTCGCCCGCACGAATCCGACATCCCGAGACACCCATGACCTACACCCTCTACGGCATTCCCAACTGTGACACGGTCAAGAAGGCACGGGTCTGGCTGGAGCAGCAGGGGGTCGATTATGTCTTCCATGACTACAAGAAGGCCGGGGCGGATGCGGGGCAGCTGGGGCAGTGGATCGACGAGCATGGGTGGGAGACGGTGCTGAACCGGGCCGGGACGACGTTCAAGAAGTTGCCGGATGCGGACAAGGCGGACATCGACAAGGCCAAGGCGATCGCGCTGATGATGGCGCAGCCGTCGATGATCAAACGGCCGGTGCTGGACCTGGGGGATCGGCGGTTGGTGGGGTTCAAGCCCGAGGTCTACGCCGCCGCGCTCACCTGAGCCGGACGGTCGCAGCGACGCCGAAGTGGTCGGAGGGATATTCGCCGTTCGTGGGCGCGTCGCCGAAGACGTAGGCCTCGACGGGGGCGAAGAACTCCGGCTCGACGAAGATGTGGTCGATGACGCGGTTCGGGTGGCCCTTGGCCGGGTTCAGGGTGGTGGAGGCCGCATTGCGGGGCGGGGCGCTGAGGAAGCGCGGGCCGGTCAGGGTCGCCAGGCCTGAATCCTCCAAGGGCGCATTGAAGTCGCCCATGACGATCAGGGGCACGCCCTCCTGCGGCAGCCAACTGAGCAAGGACGAGATCTGACGGGCGCGCACCGGGCCGGCGTCGGGCTGCCAGGCCAGATGGGTGACGACCACATCGACCGGGCGTCCCTGAACCGAGACGCGAAGACGCAGCGCGGTGCGGAAATCGTCCAGCGGCTCCAGCTTGATCGAATCCTCGGCCAGCACCGGCAGGCGGGTCAGAAGGGCGTTGCCGTATCGGCGCGGCGCTCCCTCGGGATCGGTCGAGACGAAGGCGACGTGATAGCCGCCCAGCTCGCGCCCCAGCATTCGGGCCTGGTTCTCCAGGCCGACGTTCGCGTCCTCCAGCACTTCCTGAAGGGCGATGACGTCGGCATCCTGGGCCTTCAGCGCCGCGATCAGCAGCGGCCGACGCGCTGTCCAGTCGCCGAGATTGTGCCAGATGTTGAAGGTGACGAGCCGGAGCCCGGCGGCGGGGCGTGCCATCGGGGTGAAGGCGCAGGCCGCCAGCGGCGCGAACGCTGCGGCGGCCAGAAGGGTGCGACGCCCGATCACGCCGTGTTCAGCCCTCGACATCCGTGATGGGGCGGTCATGGCCGTCGGCGCGCTCGGTCACCCACGTTCCGTCTGCGGTCGCATATTCGATGGAGGCGGTCTCGTCCGGCACACGTTGCTCGCGCGAAACGCGGACGGCCGCGGCCTTGGCGTCGTCATGTGTGGCGAAGGTCTCGGAATAGGTGCCGCCGGACATATAGGCCCAGCCGCCGTCGTGTTCGACGATGCGATAGGTGACATGGGCCATGGGACGCGCTCCTGAAGGTTGATGTTCGGACCCTAGACCGAACCGGCGGCGGCTGGAACGGCGACCTTACGAAGATTTCACGTAACGCGGCGCATCCGTGGGCGCATCCCGCAGCCTCTTGTGATCAGAAGGCCGCCGCATCAGGCTGCTGCAACGGTTCAAGGGATACTCGTCATGGAAGACTTCATTCCGCTCTTCGCCATCTTCGCCGTGTTCGGCACGATCACGGCCATCGTCTTCGGCCCCACCTTCCTGAAATATCGCGAAAAGCGCGACATGCAGGAGACCGTGCGTCACGCGGTCGACAAGGGCCAGCAACTGCCGCCCGAACTGATCGATGTGATGACCAAGGATGTGCAGAAAAGCCTGCCGTCGCGCACCAAGGATGTCCGACGCGGCATCATCTGGCTGGCGACCGGCATCGGCATCGCCGCCTTCTCCGTCGTTACGGAATGGAGCGGCGGCTGGAACAACAATGTCGACAACGGTCTGCTGGGCATCGCCTGCATCCCCGTGACCATCGGCCTGGCCTTCATCGTGCTGAGCTTCTTCAACAAGGGCGCGGACTGACGGAGGACAGCAAAGGGGGCTGTCATGGGCAAATCTCTGCGTGATTTCCACGATGTCGAGCTGGCCGCCCAGGCGGCGGCCGGCGGGCGGCGAGAGTATGGCGAACTGGTCCGTCGGCACGGGTCGGCGGTGCGGGGGCTGCTGCGACGGATGGGGGCCACGCCGTCCCTGTCCGACGACGTGGCGCAGGACGCCTTCCTGCAAGGGTTT
Organism: Brevundimonas sp. TWP2-1; assembly: GCF_049897645.1. NCBI lineage: Bacteria > Pseudomonadati > Pseudomonadota > Alphaproteobacteria > Caulobacterales > Caulobacteraceae > Brevundimonas > Brevundimonas sp. TWP2-1. Next base: position 1,057,072 of record NZ_JAFCWR010000001.1, on the reverse strand, counting down.
CAGCGCTGCGCTGAGTTTCACGGGCAGGGGACTTTTGCGGGCTGGATCAAGAAGATCGCTGCGCGGCTTTATCTGAAGCGGGTCGCCAAGGAGGCTCGCTATGTCGCCGAGGTCGAGACGGATCAGGCGGATGTCGTGGTCGATCGCGGCGGCCTGATGGATCTGGACGAGGCGCTCAAGACGCTCAACGAAACCGAGCGGGTGTGCGTGTCCCTGTGCCACGGCGCGGGGATGTCACATCCCGAAATCGCGGCGGCCATGAATTTGCCGCTCGGAACGGTGAAATCCCATGTCAAACGTGGTCTGGATAAACTTCGCGCGCGGCTTCAACCGGCGCAGGGCGACGGGAGGTCGATCCATGTCGGCTGATGAATTCGATCCGATGATCGAGCGGATGTTCGCGCAAAGCCCGCGACTGGCCGACGAGGCCCTGTTCCTGGCGACCTTGCAGGCGCGGATGGAGAAGCAGTCGCGCTGGCGGGTGCTCGCCCTGACGGTGGCCGGGCTGGTCGGCGGGGCGCTGGCGATTCGCGAGGGGCTGAGCGTGAACTTCGCCTCTGGCGGCGAGACGACGCTGGACCAGGGACTTCGCGCGGCGGCGGCGACGGCGCAGGGCGCGGCCCAGTCGGGACTGGATAGCCTGGGTGTCGGCTCGGTCGATTTGTCCAGCGGCACAGGTGTTCTGGCCTTCTGGATCGTGGCCGGGGCCATGGCGGCCGTGCTGGCGGCGGGCGCTGCGCGGTTGTCGCAGGACGTCTGAAGGTGACTTCGCCGGCGGGCGGGCCTATCTGAACCGCGTTCAGACAGGAGGCCCGCCGGATGTCCATTCAAACGCAGGAGACCGTGAAACGGATCTCCGTTCCCGATATCGCCGGTCGCAAGGGCGGCGAGCCGATCGTCTGCCTGACCGCCTATGACGCGCCGATGGCGGCCCTGCTGGACCCGCACTGCGACGTGCTGCTGGTCGGCGACAGCCTGGGCATGGCGGTTCACGGCCTGCCCAATACGGTGGGCGTCACCCTGGAGATGATGATCCTGCATGGGCAGGCGGTCATGCGGGGCGCCAAGCGGGCCATGGTGGTCGTGGACATGCCGTTCGGCTCGTACGAGGGCGGCAAGGAGATCGCCTACGCCAACTGCGTGCGGGTGATGCAAGAAACGGGCGCCCAGGCGGTGAAGCTGGAAACCAGCATCGAACTGGCCGAGATCGTCGCCTTCCTGGTCAAGCGCGGCATTCCCGTTATGGGCCACGTGGGCCTGCGACCCCAGGCGATCCTGGCCGAGGGCGGGTTCAAGGCCAAGGGGCGCACCGACTACGAGCGTGAACGGGTGATGGCCGAGGCCAAGGCCACGGCAGAGGCGGGCGCCTTCTGCATCGTCATCGAGGGCGTCGCCGAATCGCTGGCGCGCGAGATCACCGAGACCATCGACACCCCGACCATCGGCATCGGCGCATCGGCCGCCTGCGACGGTCAGGTGCTGGTGATCAACGACATGCTGGGCATGTTCGACTGGACGCCGCGGTTCGTGCGCAAATACGCCGATCTGCGCACAGAGATCGACCGCGCGGCCGCCGCTTTCGCCGCCGATGTGAAAACCCGCCGTTTTCCTGCCGAAGTCGAGACCTACTTCTCGAAAAAGCCGGCTTCGCAGTAACGGACGACGTTGCGGGCGGGGAGCCGACCTTCTAGGGTCCGCGCCGGTTTGCATTTCGCGATTTTGGGGCGACGTTTCAGTGGTTGATGTCTTCGAGCAGGTCGAGGAGGAGCTTCGCTCCGAAAAGGTGAAGCGCCTGGCCAAGACTTGGCTGCCCGTTTTCGGCGTGGTGCTGGTGGTCGCCCTGATCGGCGCGCTGGGCTGGTGGGGCTGGGACAGCCTCAACACGAACAAGGCCGGCAAGGGCGCCGAGGCCTATGATCGCGGCATGGAGGCTCTGAGGGCCGACAAGCCGATGGACGCCCGCGCCGCCTTCGAGGAAGCGGTCAAGGAAGGCAACGGCGCCTACAAGGTCCTGGCTCTGCAACAGCAGGCCGGCCTGGCCGTGAGCGCCAACAAGTTCCCCGACGCCGTCCGCCTGTTCGACGAAGCCGCCAAGGCGTCCAGCGATCCACTGCTGTCGGATCCGCCCGCGCTGAAGGCCGCCTTCCTGATCATGGACACCGCGCCCCTGGCCGATATCGAGGCCCGCCTGACGCCGCTGGCAGAGGATGACCGTCCGCTGCACGCCTTCGCCCAGGAAGCCCTAGCCCTGGCGCGTCTCCAGCACGGCAAGACCAAGGAGGCCCGCGAGGCCTTCGTCCTGCTGCAACTGGGTCAGGACGTGCCGGATTCGGTGCGTCAACGCGCCCAGATCGCGGTGGAATCCATCGACGCCGGCACCGCAGGCGCGATCAAGCCCATCATCGACGCCGCCGCCAAGGCCACGCCGCCGGCCCCCGGCGCCGCGAATGCGATGACCCCTTCGGCGCCTGCAGCGGCCCCCGCCGCCGCCCCGGCCGCCCAATAGTGACGACCCCTTACAGGACGCCCCAGATGAACCGAGTTCTGAAAGTCGCGCTGATCTGCGGCGTCGCCGCGACCATGGCGTCCTGCGGCACCGTGCGCCGCAACCTGCCGTTCGGCCTGGGCGGCCAGGAGGAGGCGGGGGCGACCGCATCGGCCGGTCAGCGGATTTCGGTGCTGGAGTTCGAACAGACGCTGACCCCGTCGGCCGCCCTGTCGGGCCGCGACTACTTCCTTCCCGGTCCCCAGGCGATCACGGCCTGGACCCAGCCCGGCGGAACGACCGAGAACCTGGTCGAGCACGTCATCGCGGCTCCGAACTTCCAGATCGCCTGGAAGCGCAACATCGGCGAGGGCTCGGCCCGCGTCGGCAACGTCATGGCGCCCATCGTGGCCGCAGACGGCAAGATCTTCGTGCTGGACGGCGAATCGACTGTGTCGGCCGTGTCGGCCGACACCGGCGAGGTTCTGTGGAAGGCCAACGTCAAGAACGCTGAGCGCGATCGCAACGGCGGCTTCGGCGGCGGCGTGGCGGTGGGCGGCGGCAAGGTATTCGTCTCATCGGGCTATCGGTCGATGTCGGCGCTGGACGCCAACACCGGCGCGGTGGTCTGGACCCAGCTGGTGGACGCCCCGATCCACGGCGCCCCGACCGTGTCGGGCAACCGCGTCTTCGTCGTCGATGTGGACAGCCAGTTGTTCGCCTTCGACGCCGCCACCGGCGCTCAGGACTGGACCTATCGCGGCATCGCCGAGCCGGCGCGGGTCATGCGGGCCTCCAGCCCGGCCGTCAGCGGCAACACCGTCGTCGCGCCCTTCGCCTCGGGCCAACTGGTCGCCCTCAGCACGCTGAACGGTCAGGCCGTGTGGGAAGAAACCCTGTCGCGCACCAGCCGCACCAGCGCCCTGTCCGAGGTTCGCGACGTCGCGGGCCGTCCGGTCATCAGCCGCGGCATGGTCTATGGCGTCAGCCACTCTGGCGTGCTGTCGGCGCTGGACCTGCGGTCGGGCCAACCCAAGTGGCAACTGCCGGTGACGGGCGTGAATGCGCCCCTGCCGGTCGGCGACGCCGTCTTTGTGGTGTCGAAGTCGGGTCAGCTGATCACCGTCAATCGCGACACCGGCCAGATCTACTGGACACGCGAGCTGAACGAAGGTCGCATCCGCAAGGAAGGCGGATTTTTCGGCTTCTTTGACCGCGAACTGACGCCGCAATGGTCGGGGCCGCTGCTGGCCTCCAACCGCCTGGTGATGGTCAACTCGTTCGGCGAGGCCGTCGCCTTCGATCCCAAGACCGGCGCCGCGCAGACGACCCTGAAGCTGGGCGCGCCCGCCTATATCGCGCCTGCCGCCTACAACGGCGCCCTGTACGTGCTGACCGATAACGGTCAGCTGATCTGCATCCGCTGATTTTCAGCCCGAACTAAGCTAGAAAGCCGACATGGCTCTGAAGGTCGCCATCGTCGGCCGCCCCAATGTGGGCAAATCGACACTGTTCAACCGCCTCGTCGGCAAGCGCCTCGCGCTTGTCGATGATCGCCCCGGCGTGACCCGGGACCGGCGCTACGCCGACGGCAATATCGGCGACATGGATCTGACGCTGATCGACACGGCCGGCTACGAGGATGTCACCGACGACAGCCTGGAAGCCCGGATGCGTGAGCAGACCGAGGCCGCGCTGGACGACGCCGAACTGGTCATGTTCATGATGGACGCCCGCGAAGGCGTCACCTCGCTGGACCGGATCTTCGCCGAGCGTCTGCGCAAGGTGCACAAGCCGATCATCCTGCTGGCCAACAAGTCCGAGAGCCGCGAGAGCGGCGGCGGCGTCGGCGAGGCGCACGCCCTGGGCTTCGGCGAGCCGGTCGCCATCTCCGCCGAGCACGGCGAGGGCATGGCCGACCTGTACAAGGCTATTCGCGCCGCCTCCGAAGACATCTTCATCGAAGAGATCGACGAGCCGGATAAGCCGATCCGCATCGCCGTGATTGGTCGTCCCAACGCCGGCAAGTCCACCCTGATCAACCGTCTGATCGGCGACGACCGTCTGCTGACCGGGCCGGAAGCGGGCATCACCCGCGACTCTATTTCGGTGGACTGGCAGTTCGAGGGCAAGAACATCCGCCTGGTCGATACGGCCGGGATGCGGCGCAAGGCGCGGGTGCAGGAGAAGCTGGAGAAACTGTCGGTCGCCGACACCATCCGGGCCATCACCTTCGCCGAAGTCGTCATCCTGATGATGGACAAGGACGACGCCTTCGATACCCAGGACCTGCAGCTGGCCGACCTGGTCGAGCGCGAAGGCCGCGCCCTGGTCTATGTCGCGTCCAAATGGGACCTGGAAGACGAGCCCCAGGCCCGCATGGCCAAGCTGAAGGGCATGGCCGAGGACAAGCTGCCCCAGCTGAAGGGTTCGCCCTTCGTGGCCCTGTCCTCGCATTCGGGCCGGGGCGTCGAACGCCTGATGCCTGCGGTGCTTCAGGCCTATGACACCTGGTCGGTCAAGGTGAAGACCAAGGATCTGAACACCTGGCTGGCCATGGCCACCCAGCGGCACCCGCCCCCCGCCGTGGACGGCAAGCGGATCAAGCCGAAATACATCGCCCAGACCAAGGCCCGTCCGCCGACCTTCGTGCTGATGGCCAACCGCGCCGAGTCGATGCCGGAGCATTACAAGCGCTATCTGGTCAACTCGATCCGCGAGAGCTTCGACCTGCCGGGCACGCCGATCCGCCTGAACGTCAAATCCAGCGGGGTGAACCCCTATGCCGAGGGCGGCGCCAAGTCGGGACCGGAACGCTACAAGGGCGACGCCAAGACCGCGCCGCGCCGGGTGATCAAGAAGGCCGAGAAGGAAGAGGCGCTGTCCAAACTGCCTGGCAAGGCGCTGGAGCAGAAGAAGACTCGCAAGGCCCAGCCCAAGGTCCTGGGCGGCCTGAAGTCCAGCGCGTCCAAGAAGGCCGGGTCGTCCATTGCGGTCCAGAAGGGCGCCCGTGGCGGCGCGCGTCAGGTCTCGCGTTCCGGCCGGATTCGTACGGGCCAAAAGGGCGGCGCCAAGAAGTGACGGCGTGACCGACGCGGTCGCGCCCGTCCTTCCCGACCGGCCGACCTCGCGCTGGCTGATCCTGGACGGGCAGGGGCGGGTGCTGCTGTTCCACTTTGTCTTTTCCAACGGCCCTTTGGCCGGCACGGCCTTCTGGGCCACGCCGGGCGGCGGCGCCGAGCCGGGCGAGACCTATGAGGACGCGGCCCGTCGGGAACTCTGCGAAGAGACGGGGCTGGTCGTCGCCGATCCCGGCCCGCAGGTCGCGCGTGTCCGCGTCAGTTTCCGCCTGCCCGACGGCCGCATGGCCGATGTGGATCAGCGGTTCTTCCTGCTGCGCACCGAGGCGTTCGACCTGTCGTCCGCCGGATGGACCGAGGAGGAGCGGGACGTTCTGGTGGCGCATCGCTGGTGGAGCATCGCCGACATCCGCACCACGACCGAGACGATCTGGCCGGCGGAGTTGGCGGATATTCTGGAAGGGCTGTGAACCCTTCGTCTCAGACCTGCCGAGACCGATTTTCGCTCGCAAACATACCGCTTGCTCCGCCGCGCAAAGCGGCGCTTGAGTTTTCCGATCAATCGGAGCGCGTCATGACCACGATCCCAGTGTTCGACCTTCAGGCGGTGCAGAAAATCCGCAAGGGCGCCGTCCTCGTCGCCCTGCTGGCCTTGATCGGACTGACCATGGTGTCCCAGTCCGTGACGGGCGTGGACAGTCCGCTGCATGAAGGCGTCGAGGCCGTGGGCTTGGCCGCCATCGTCTTCGCGATCGTCGGCCGTGCCTGGTGCTCGCTGTATATCGGTGGGCGCAAGAAGGCCGAGATCGTGTCGCGCGGCCCTTACTCGATCAGCCGCAATCCGCTCTACATCTTCAGCTTCTTCGGCGCCTTCGGCATCGGTGCCCAGAGCGGCAGCCTGACCCTGGCGGTGCTGTTCACCCTGGCGTCCCTAGCGGTCTTCTACCTGACCGTTCGCCGTGAAGAAGCCTGGCTGGGCGCGACCTTTGGGACTGAATACGCGGCCTACAAAGCCCGGACACCGCGTTTCTGGCCCAACTTCGCCCTGTGGCGCGACGAGGCGGAACTGTCGGTCCGGCCGTCCTTCTTCCTGACGACCATCCGCGACGGTCTGGTCTTCCTGCTGGCGATCCCGCTGTTCGAAGCCATCGACCTGGCCCAGGCCGAGGGCTGGCTGCGGGTTCTGGCGCACCTGCCCTAAGCGGCTCGGCTCCCGGTCGGCACGTCGACCATCAGGCTTTCGCGCATCCGCACGGCGTCCCGACCGGGCGGCAGGCCGAACTGGCGGGCATATTCGCGGCTGAACTGGGAGGGGCTGTCGTAGCCGACGGCGAAGCCGGTCTCGGCCGCGCCATCGACGCCGGTCAGCAACCGGGCGCGCGCTTCGCGCAGCCGCACCTGTTTGTGGAACTGCAGCGGGCTCATGGTCGTCACGGTGCGGAAATGGCGGTGAAAGGTCGACAGGCTCATGCCGGCCATGTTCGACAGGGCGTCCAGCCGTATCGGCTCGGCGTAGTGGGCGCGGATCCAGCTGATGGCGCGGCTGACGCCCGACAGGCGGCTTTCGGCTGAGCCGATCTGACGCACGGTGGCGGCGTGCCGGCTGTGGAGCAGGCGCCAGACCAGTTCGCGCTCGATCATCGGCGTCATCACGGCGATCTCGCCCGGTCGGTCCAGAAGGCGCAGCAGGCGCGCCATGGGCTCCAGTAGTTCGTTCTCCAGCCGGGTCACCTGGAGGCCGGTCGGCGGCGGCTGATCCGAGGCATCGGGGGCGTCGATCTCCAGCATCAGGCCGGCGATGGTCGCGGGGTTCAGATCGAAGCTGAGGGCGCGGTACGGCGCCTCGATGATGCTGCCGCACACCGGCAGTTCAGCCGACACCACCAGGCAATCGCCGGCCCGGTAGGAATAGACGGTCTCGCCCAGGATCGTCTGTTTGGCTCCGCACACCACCAGGCACAGCATGGGATCGTAGGGAACAGCCACCATCCGCGTCGGGGCGTCGCTGCCATAAAGGCGCAGGCCCGGCACGGCGGAGCGCGACAGATCGGGCGGCGCGTGGCGCGCGACGATGTCCGTCATTTCCGGCAAGAAGCTCATGGATACATCCAACGCCTGTCTCTGGGTGTGCGCAAGCGGGCGAGCGCGTTTGACAGGATCGTGCAAGACTTCGCCCGGATCGACTTAACACCATCCGGCTGAAACGGCGTCTTCTCAACATCGTCAGACAGAGGAGACTTCCCATGACAACGACAACTCAAAAGACCTGGCTCGTGACCGGCGCGGCCCGTGGCCTGGGAGCGGGCATCGCCCGCGCCGCCCTGGACGCCGGCGACCGCGTCGTCGTCGCCGGTCGAAATCGCGACGCCCTGATCAAGGCCTTTGGCCCCGATAGCGATACTGTCCTGTCCGTGGCGATGGACGTCACGGATGCTGCCGCCATCGCCGCCACCGTCGAGGCCGCCGTGGCTCGCTTCGGCCGCATCGACGTGCTGGTCAATAACGCCGGTTACGGCCACCTCGGCATCTTCGAGGAGACGACCGCCCAGGACGCGCGCAGCCAGTTCGACACCAATGTCTTCGGCCTGTTCGACATGACCCGCGCCGTCCTGCCGGTCATGCGCGCCCAGCGTTCGGGCCATGTGTTCAACGTCTCGTCCGTGGGTGGCATGGTCGGCGGGGCGTCCGGTGCGATCTATTGCGCGTCGAAGTTCGCCATCGAGGGCTTCAGCGAGTCGATCGCCCAGGAAGTCGGCCCCTTTGGCGTCCACGTCACCATCGTTGAGCCGGGCTTCTTCCGCACCGACTTCCTAGACGCGACCTCGGTCGTCTACGCCGCCAACCCCATCGCCGACTACGCCCAGGCCTCGGCTGCGCTACGCGAATTCTATGAGGCTCGCAGCCATAACCAGGCGGGCGATCCGGCCAAGCTGGGGCAGGCGCTGGTGGCTTTGGCGGATGCGGAAAACCCGCCCGTGCGATGGGCGGCCGGAACGGACGCCGTGCGCATGATCGAGGGCAAGATCGCCGGGTTGACGACGGAGATGGACGCTTGGCGCGACCTGTCGATATCGACCGACGGCGACTTTGCCTTCCGCGAGGAACCGGGCGCCAGCGCCTGGGGCTGACCCCGGCCTAGACCAGCGCTTCCGTCGTCGGTCCGGCCTTCCAGTCGCGGAAGCGGATCGTCAGCGGGGGCGTGGCGTCGCCGTTCGCCAGTTCGACGACCAGAGGCCCGATCTCGGACGGGTGGGGCAGGCCGGACGGGTCTTCGCCCGGATAGGCCTGGGCGCGCATCGCCGTGCGCATGCGGCCGGGATCGACGATGCTGACGCGGACAGGCGTGCTCTCGATCTCGTCGGCCCAAGCCTTCACCAGGGCCTCGGCGCCGGCCTTGGTCGCGGCGTACATGCCCCAGAAGGCCTTGGGCGCGCTGGCCACGCTGGTGGTGAATTGGATGGCGCGACCGGCGTCAGAGGCGCGCAGCAGCGGCTCCAGCGAGCGGATCAGGCGATAGACGGCGGTGAAGTTGGTCTTCTCGATCTTGGCGAACTCGCGCGGATCGGCGTGGGACACTGGCGTCAGGCCCGACGGCCCCATTGTGGCGGCGGCATGGACCCAGATGTCCAGCTTCTTGAACCGTTCGAAGATGGCCCCGCCCAGTCGGTCGATGGCGCCGCCGTCCACCAGGTCGAACGGGATCAGGGTCGCGTGGCGGCCCGTGGCGGCGAAGATGGCGTCGTCCAGCTCTTCCAGCCCGCCCTGGGTGCGAGCGGTCGCAATGACGTGCGCGCCCGCCTTGGCCAGGGCCAGCGCGCTTTCATAGCCGATGCCGCGCGAGGCGCCGACGACGAGGGCGATACGGTCTTTCAGGGGCAGGGCTTCAGTCATGCTGGGGTGGTAGGAGTGGCGATGCGACGGGTCAATGTGTTATCCTGTGTTCAGATGTGCACAGGAGCATTCCGCCATGGCCGCCAGCACGACCGTCACTGTCCGCATGAGCGGAACGCTCAAGGAGCGGCTAGGGCTGCTTGCCGAGAAGACCCAACGAACCCAGTCCTTTCTCGCTGAACGCGCGATCTCTGGCTACGTAGATCGCGAGTTGGAAATGATGGCGGCCGTCGAGCAGGGCCTGGAAGATTTTCGCAATGGCGATGTCGTTCCGCACGATGAGGCCATGCGTCGGATTCGCGAGACCATCGCCAAATACGAATCCTGATGCGCGCCGTCGTCTGGTCGCGGCGGGCCTTGATCGAACTGACCCATGCCATCGACTATCTGGCGCAGCGAAATCTGTCCGCCGCCCAACGGATCGAGTTGAGAATCATCGAGACGACGGAAAAGCTGGCCAAGCGGCCCATCGGGCGACCGGGCAAGCAGCCGGGGACGTATGAGAAGCTCGTCACCGGCGCGCCATACCTGATCGTCTACGCCTTGACCGACGGCGATGACGGCGGCCAGGTCCAGATCATCCGCCTGTTCCACACGGCCCAGGACCAGGGTTGAGGTCCGTCAGGCGCTGACCAGCAGAGACAGTTGTTTGGCGCCGAACTCGCGGCCGCCTTCCTCGATCTCGCGATCCAGCAGGCGGGTGGGATAGTCGCCGGTGAAATAGTGGTCGGTGAACTGGGGCGCGGCGTTGTTGCGGCCGGTCTCGCCCATCGCCTGATACAGGCCGTCGATGGACAGGAAGCCGAGCGAATCGACTTCCAGCAGGTCGCGCATCTCTTCCAGAGTCTTGTTGGCGGCCAGCAGTTGGGCGCGCTCCGGCATGTCGATGCCGTAGAAGTCGGGGAAGAGGATCTGGGGGCTGGCCGAGCGCAGGTGGACCTCGGTCGCGCCGGCGGCGCGCACGGCGCGAACCAGCTTCAGCGAGGTGGTGCCGCGCACGATGGAGTCGTCGATCAGCACGACGCGCTTGCCGGCGAGGGCCGACTTGTTCGGGCTGTGCTTCATGCGCACGCCCTTCTGTCGGGCGCCCTGGCTGGGCTGGATAAAGGTACGGCCCAGATAGTGGCTGCGGATGATGCCCATCTCGTAGGGGATGCCGCTTTCCTGAGCGTAGCCGAGGGCCGCCGGCACGCCCGAATCCGGCACCGGCACGACGATGTCGGCGTCGACACCCAGCTCGCGGGCCAGGCCCCGACCCATTTCCTTGCGGACCTCATAGACCGAACGACCGTTCACGACCGAATCCGGGCGCGAGAAATAGACGTATTCGAACAGGCAGGGGCGGGCGACGCGCGCCGGGAAGGGCTTGAGCGAACGCAAGCCGCTGTCGTCGATGACCACGATCTCGCCGTGCTCGACGTCGCGGACGAAGGTGGCGCCCATCATGTCCAGGGCGCAGGTCTCTGACGCCAGCACCCAGGCCTCGCCGACCTGGCCCAGCACCAGCGGCCGGATGCCCAGCGGGTCCCGCGCGCCGATCATCTTGGTGCGCGTCTGTGCGACCAGCGCATAGCCGCCCTCGATCCGCGCCAGGGCGTCGATGAATCGGTCGACGATCTTGGCTTTGCGGCTGCGCGCGATCAGGTGAAGGATGACTTCGGAATCCGAGGTCGACTGGAAGATGGCGCCTTCGCTGACCAACTGGCTGTGCAGGAATTTGAAGTTGGTCAGGTTGCCGTTGTGGGCGATGGCGATGCCGCCCTGGTCCAGGTCGGCGAACATCGGCTGGATGTTGCGCAGGAACGAACCGCCGGCGGTGGAATAGCGGGTGTGGCCCACGGCTGCGCGGCCGGGCATTCGGGTCATCAGGTCGGCGCCGCCGAAGGCCTCGCCCACCAGGCCCTGGTGGCGTTCGGTGTGGAACCGCTCGTCCTTGACGCTGGCGATACCGCAGGCTTCCTGGCCGCGATGCTGCAGGGCGTGCAGGCCCAGGGCGACGATCGCCGAGCCTTCGTCCTCGTCCGCGCCCCAGACGCCGCAGACGCCGCACTCCAGCCGCAGCTGGTCGTCCTCCGGCTCGCGCCAGTGCTCGCGGTGAACGACGGGATCGGCGATATGGTGGCGCATCGTGGGGCTCCGATGACCGGGGAAACTTAAGGGGCGGCTTCGCGCGGCGAGTTAGGCTCTGATTGCGTCGGGGGCAAGGCTTCGTCGTCCGAAAACCCCCTGCGTACGGACGAATCGACCACCGGCGTGATCGCGTCGGCCCCACGCCCGAGGCTGGGCAGAACGATCTGGATGGCGCGGGCGCCCATGGCGCTGACCGGATAGAGGGCCGCATTTGTCAGCCAGCGCGGCGTTCGCTCGCCCGGCAGGGCCGCCACGACGACCAGATGCACCGCCCCGATCAGGACCAGGGCGCGAATGCCGCCGATCAGCAGGCCGAACATGCGATCGACGCCGCCGAGGTGCGGATTGTCCTTGGCGCTCTTGGAGATCATCGACCCGACGAGGCGCAGGCCGAAATAGACGACGAAGAATGTCAGGACGGCCGCCAGGATCGACCCCGCCCATTCGGGATCCACGAACGACCGGCCGATGCTTGCTGTCCACGGCAGGCTGATCAGCGCCACCAGGGCCGCCAGGGTCGCGCTGAGCAGGGTGATGATCTCGCGCACCCCGCCGCGCACCCAGCCGGCGGCGACGGAAAACAGGATCACCACAATGGCGAAGACGTCGTATCCGGTCACGCGTTCGGGATCCTGCGGTTGCTACCGGGGTCTAATAGCGGTTCTGCGAGATTCGTTCGACCACATCCGTCAGACGCGTCACCGATGTCACCTTCACGCCCTTGGTCTTGGCCGTCAGCGTCGGGCTGAGCACCTGATCGAAGCCCAGCTTCTGGGCCTCGCGCAGGCGGGCCTCGGCGCGGCCGACGCTGCGGACCTCGCCCGACAGGCCGATCTCGCCGAAGACGACGCAGCCCTGGGGCAGGGAGACGCCGGTCGCCGAACTGATCAGGGCCGCCGCCGCCGCGAGGTCCGCAGCGGGCTCGTTGATGCGCAGGCCGCCCGCGACGTTCAGATAGACGTCCTGATCGCCGAAGCCGAAACCACAGCGGGCCTCCAGCACGGCCAGCACCATGGCCAGGCGCCCCGTCTCCCAGCCGATCACGGCCCGACGCGGGGTGCCATAGGCGGATTTGGACACCAGGGCCTGCATCTCGACCAGCACGGGGCGCGAGCCTTCGATGCCGGCGAAGACGGCGGCGCCGGGTGCCCGCTCCTTGCCCTCGCCCAGGAAGAGGGCGGACGGATTGGCGACCTCGCGCAGACCGCTGTCGCCCATTTCGAACACGCCGATCTCGTCGGTGGCGCCGAAGCGGTTCTTGCCGGCGCGCAGGATGCGGAACGGATAGCCGCGCTCGCCCTCGAAGGTCATGACGGCGTCGACCAGATGTTCGACCACGCGAGGACCGGCGACCTGGCCGTCCTTGGTGACGTGACCGACCAGGATGACCGCCACGCCTTGGGACTTGGCCAGTCGCACCATTTCGCCGGCGCAGGCCCGGACCTGGGTGATCGAGCCGGGGCCGCTCTCGTGCACGTCGGACCACAGGGTCTGGATCGAATCGACGATGACGATGTCGAAATGCTCGCGTTTCAGCGTGCCCAGAATTTCACGCAGCGCCGTCGCCGCCGCCAGATTGACCGGCGCATCCGCCAGACCCATCCGCTTGGCCCGCGCCCGGATCTGCTCGACGGCTTCTTCGCCCGAGATATAGGCGACGCGCGATCCCTTCAGCGCCGCCTTGGCCGCGACCTCCAGCAACAGGGTCGATTTGCCTACGCCGGGGTCGCCGCTGAGCAGGATGGCCGAGCCGGGCACCACCCCGCCGCCGCAGACGCGGTCGAACTCGGCCACGCCCGTGATGATGCGCGGCGGTTCGGGCGTGTCGGATTGCAGGGTCTCGAACTGAATGCCGCGCGTCCGGGCCGAGGTCGCAGCCGAAGGTTTGATCGCGCCGGGCGGGGCCGAACGGCTTTCTTCGCTGAGGGTATTCCACTGGCCGCAGGAACTGCACTGGCCCGACCATTTGCCGTGGACCGAGCCGCAGGACTGACAGACGTAGAGGGCGGAATCGCGAGCCATGGGCTTCCTTAGCAGGTCGAACGGTTTGGGCCGCCTGTTCGACAACGCATGGAGCGTATCCACGACAGTTTCGGACGCAGGTGCAACCTTTGCCATAACAAGGTATTGAGAATCTGTCGCACGCCCTTGCTACTTGAGGCGACGCAACGTCAACATCCGATCTTATCCATCGCCGAGGCGCCCATGACCGATCCGACGTCCCATTCCCAACCCGCCGTCGATCCGGCGCTCGTCGCCAGGGTCAAGGGCATCCTGCTTCAGCCCAAGATCGAATGGCTGCGCATCGACGGCGAGTTCGCCACCAACAAGAGCCTGTTCACGCGCTACGCGATGATCCTGGCGGCCATCGGTCCGGTCGCGACGCTGATCGGCAGCCTGGTCTTCGGCCACGCCTCGATCGTCAGCGCCCTGGTGCTCGCCATCGTCTCGTATGGCCTGTCGCTGGCCAGCGTCTTCATTCTGGGCCTCATCATCAACGCCCTGGCGTCCAGCTTCGGCGGCGCGCCCAATCCGGTGCAGGCGATGAAGCTGGCGGTCTATGCCTCGACCGCCTCATGGATCGCCAGCGTGTTCAACCTGATCCCGCTGTTGGGCTGGGTGTCGATCATCGGCGGCATCTACAGCCTGGTCCTGCTGTTCCTGGGCCTGCCGATCCTGATGAAGGTCCCGGAAGACAAGAAGGTCGTCTACTACATCGTCATTCTGATCGCCGGCATCGTGATTTACGCCGTGATGGCCGCCATCCTCGGCGCCATCGCCTTGACCTTCGTCGCCTCGACGGCTGGTCTGGCCGCCATGGGCGCAGGCTACTGAGATAGACCCGGCGCGCGGTGGGGGTCGAAGTCAGCGCTCCTGGCTGACGGCCCCCGCCGCGACCGGCCTCTGATCGCTTTCCCCGTTCCCCTCCGCCGATTCCGTGGCAGGATCGGCGCATCACGGGGACGGGGATTTTCATGACACTCTGCAAACGCGCAGTCGCCGGCGCAGCGACGCTGGCGATGACCTTGATGGCGAGCGCCGCCTGGGCCGAGACGCTGGTCGTCACCGCCGACCGCATGGTCGATGTCGAGCGGGGCGTCTATGTCGCCGCGCCTGTGGTGGTGATCACCGATGGTCGTATCGTCTCCGTCGGCGACCGGGTCCCCGCTGACCTGCCGACGGATGCTAAGCGTCTGGACCTGCCGGGGCTGACCCTACTGCCCGGCCTGATCGACATGCATGTCCACCTGGGCGGCACCCCCTATGTCGCGGGCTTCGAGGCTCTGCGGTTCGCAGACGACTTCGAGCCGATCCTGCAAGTTCCGCATGCGCGCGCGACGCTGATGGCCGGATTCACTACGGTGCGGAATCTGGGCGGCCCGCCCTTCGCCGACGTCGCCTTGCGCCAGGCCATCGACGGGGGCTTTGTCGAGGGGCCGCGGGTCGTCCCCGCGGGGGTCTCTTTCGGCGCGACAGGCGGTCACTGCGACCACACCGGCATGCCGCATGCGATGGAGATGCGTAACGAATACAACGCCGACAGCCCCGACGCCGCGCGCCACAGCGTGCGCGAGGTGCGCAAATACGGCGCCCAGGTCATCAAGGTGTGCGCCACCGGCGGCGTCTTCTCCCACAACACCGAACCCGGCCAGCAGCAGATGACCGAGGCCGAACTGCGCGCCGTCGCGGACGAGGCGCACATGTGGGGCCTCAAGGTCGCCGCCCACGCCCATGGGACCGAGGGCATCAAGGCCGCTATCCGGGCCGGCATCGACACCATCGAACATGCCTCGCTGATCGACGACGAAGGCATCCGCCTGGCGCGCGAGCACGGAACGTGGCTGTCGATGGACATCTACAACACCGACTTCACCCAGGCGACGGGCACCGAGTTCGGCGTCACGGAAGACAATCTGCGCAAGGACCGCGAGATCGCCCAGGCCCAGCGCGACAACTTCCGCCGCGCCCACGACGCCGGGGCGCGCATGGTGTTCGGGTCCGACGCCGCCATCTATCCGCACGGCCGCAACGCCGAGCAGTTCGCCGTCATGGTCCGCTATGGCATGAGCCCAGCCGAGGCCATTCGCGCCGCCACCTGGAACGCGTCGCAGGCCCTGGGACGCGAGGCCGATGTGGGTGCGGTATCGGTGGGCCGTTATGGCGATCTGATCGCGGTGGCGGGCGATCCGCTGGCCGACGTGACCACACTCCAGACCGTGCCCGTAGTCGTCAAGGGCGGCGAGGTGGTCAAGGATGCGCGCTGAACAGCGGTTCTGCGCGCCGTCTAATCTAAGTAGCGACGCGGCACGCGCGTGGTGATCGAGGTCAGCAACTCATAGCTGATGGTCCCCGCAGCCGCCGCCGCGTCGTCAAGCAAGCGGTTGGCGCCGAACAACTCGACCGGATCGCCGACCGCGACGTCCAGGCCGGTGATGTCCACTGCGCAGACGTCCATCGACACCCGGCCCAGCAGCGGTCGGGTCTCGCCCGCGATCCACACCGCGCCCTGGGGCGAGTAGGACCGAAGCAGCCCGTCCGCATAGCCCGCCGCCACCGTCGCGACCCGCATCGGGCGCTCGGCGATGAAGCCGCGCGAATAGCCGACGCTCTCGCCCGCCGGCACTTCGCGCACCTGAAGCACCTGGGCCGTCAGCGCAGCCACGGGCGAGATCCGGGGATCGGGCCGCCCCTCCGGTCCGCCGCCGTAAAGGCAGATGCCCGGCCGCACGGTGTCGAAGGCGAAATCCGGGCCCAGGAAACAACCGCTGGAGTTGGCGAAGGACCGGATCACGCCCGGATAGCGATCCACCACGCCTGCAAAGGCGTCGCGCTGGCGCCGGTTCATCGGATTGGCAGGTTCATCGGCGCAGGCCAGGTGGGTCAGGACCAGGGCCAGGCCGTCGAAGGCCTCGGGCGCATCCTCGGGGCGGACGCCCAGCCGGTTCATGCCGGTGTCGATCTGCAGGCCGCACGTCCCGCCGCCCGCCGCCGCCCAGGCCTGCATCTGCTCCGGATGGTTGAGCACCGGCCGCAGATCGGCCGCCTTCAGCCTCTCGGCGTCGTCGCCGTGGCATCCGTCGAGAACATAGATGACGGGACCATCGGAGTCCTGCGGCCCCAGCGCGGCCCGCAGCCGCACACCTTCGGCCGCCCGCGCCACAAAGAAGGTCCGCGCCCCCTCGGCCATCAGCCGCGTCGCCACCGCCTGCGCCCCCAGCCCATAGCCGTCCGCCTTGACCACCGGATGCACCGGCTGGCCGCTGACGGCGCCCAGCGTGTGGTAGTTTCGCGCCAGGGCGGTGAGATCGACGGACAGGACGGCGGGTGTAGCGGCGGGGGCGGGGACAGAGACAGTCATTGCGCCCTTATGCGCCAAGTTCCGGTCGATGGAACAGCCGCCTACTCGTAGCTGACCTCTTCATACCCATGCGCCAGATTGCCGAAGCGCACCGTGTCGGCGTCGAAGGCCAGTTTGACGATGCCGATGGGACCGTGGCGTTGCTTGCCGATGACGACCTCGGCCTGGCCTTGCAGGCGGTCCATGTCCTGCTGCCATTGCAGGTGTTCCTCGGTGCCCTCGCGCGGTTCGGCGCGACCCAGGTAGTAGCTTTCGCGATAGACGAACATCACGCAGTCGGCGTCCTGCTCGATCGAGCCGGATTCGCGCAGGTCAGACAGTTGGGGGCGTTTGTCATCGCGTTGCTCCACCTGACGCGACAGCTGCGACAGGGCGATGATCGGCACCGACAGTTCCTTGGCCAAGGCCTTCAGCCCGCCTGTGATCTCGGACACTTCTTGCACGCGGTTCTTCTGGCCGCCGGCGTTGCCGGTCGTGACCAGTTGCAGGTAGTCGACGATGATCAGGTCCAGCCCGTGTTCCATCCGCTTCAGGCGGCGCGCCCGCGCGGCCAGCTTGGACATGGACAGGCCGCCGGTGGCGTCGATGTAGAGCGGAGCCTCGCCGATCTCGACCGCCGCGTCGCGCAGCTTGCCGAAGTCGGTGGCGTCGATCTCGCCCTTGCGCAGCTTGTCCGACGACACGCCCGAGGCGTCGGCCAGGATACGCATCGCCAGCTGTTCGGCGCTCATTTCCAGCGAATAGAAGGCGACCACGCCGCCGTTGACGGTCTTGCGACCCTCCGGCGTGGGCTCCCACTGATAGGCGCGGGCCACGTTGAAGGCCATGTTGGTGGCGAGCGCCGTCTTGCCCATCGACGGACGACCGGCGAGGATCAGAAGGTCGGAAGGGTGCAGGCCGCCCAGTTTGCGGTCCAGATCGTTCAGGCCGGTGGCCAGGCCGGCCAGCTTGCCTTCGCGCTGATAGGCTTCGGCCGCCATCTGAACGGCGCCGGACAGGGCATTGGAGAAGCTGACGAAACCGGACGAAGGCTTGCCCGTCTCGGCCAGCGAATACAGGGTCTGTTCGGCCTGTTCGATCTGTTCGTCGGCAGGCGTTTCGGGATTGGGCGCCTCCTTGATCATCTCGCCGCCGATACGGATCAGGTCGCGGCGCAGGGCCAGGTCATAGACGACGCGGGCATAATCGGGGGCGTTGGCGGCGGGGGGCGCGCGGTCGACCAGGTCGGCGAGGTAGCGCAGGCCGCCGAACTCCTGGAAGGCCGGGTCCTGCTTGAACCGCTCCATCAGAATGGTGGGCTCGGCCAGCATGCCCTGGCGGATGTGATCCTCGACGGCGTCGAACAGACGTTGGTGGAAGGGTTCGTAGAAATGCACCCCGCGCAGCCGGTCGTTCAGCCGCTCGAACACGGCGTTGTCGAACATCAGCGAGCCCAGCAGCGCCTGCTCGGCTTCCAGATTATGCGGCATCGAACTGACGCCGCCGTTTTCCAGGGGCGAGGACGAGAAGGGCATGGGGGCGAAGGCGTTCATCGATTAACGCTTTAGCCCTCTCACGCCTCTACGTCAGACGGGGACGCCGCCTGCGCCGTGGACAGATCGTTGGGGCTGGGGACGAACCGGAATTCCTCAATCGGATTTCGTCCGTCCTGCGAAGGATCGTCGATCCATCTGGCCTTATGGACAGGGGTACTCCGCCGCCATCCATTCGCGCATCGCCTGGGTCACGCTGATGTTGCGACGCGCGGCGGGGATGGCGTTGAAGCGGGCTAGGATCTGGTTCGGCGATAACCCGACCTTGTCCGGCATGCAGGTCGCAGGCGTGCGTCCCGCCGTCGTGGCTGCGGTCTGTTCGGTCCGAACCGTGCGGACAGCGCCGCGGAACTCGGCCATCAGCCGGCGCGTGTCGGAGCGCAGCAGGGCCGTCGGGTTCTGGGGGATGGCGTTGGCGGTGGTCAGGAACTCCTGCACCGTCATGGCGCTGGCTGCGCCGGCGATCAGCGAAAGCGCCAAGACGCCTGCTGCAATCAATCTGGTCTTCATGTCGGTCCCCTCCAAAGCCCCCTCTGGCAAGGCCAAGGTTGAACGCTGATATGTGTCGCAACTGCGGCGCGGTGGAGGGGCCAAGCTGAAGCTTTCGTAATCCGATCAAAGAAAAGGGCGCTCCGCAGAGCGCCCTTGCCTCATGGCTCGTCAGCTCGACCTCACCATTTCAGGCTGACGCGCGCATAGCCGTAGCGCCCGTTGAAGCCGAACGGCGAATAGTAGGGGAAGCCCAGCACGCCGTTGGAGTTCAGCGTTCCCGGCACGAAGTCCGGGTATTCGTCGAACACATTGTCCACCCCGATGGCCACGCCGACGCGCTCCGTCAGCTGGAAACGGCCTTCCAGATCGACGACGGTCTTGGCGCCCGTACTGTAGTCGTTGGCCGCAACCGATCCGGCCTGAAGCACATCGCCATAGTAGGTGGCGCGCACGGTGGCGCCCCACTTGTCCCGGCTCCAGTCCGCCGCCGCCGAGACCTTGGTGTCGGGCGTGCCGTCCTCGATGGTCAGGATGCGCTGGCGGGCGAACAGGGTCGGGACCGGATTCAGCACCGACGACGAGGTCGGCAGGCTGTTGACCGACACGTCGTTGAAGTTGGCCGCCACGGTGAAGTCGAAGTCGCCGAGCGTGTCTGTCGGCAGACGATAGCGCCCGACGATGTCCACGCCCTCGGTCGAGGTTGAGACGCCGTTCAGGAAGAAGCGCGCCGCCTGGATGCCCTGCGGATCCAGCAGGCTGGCGACCTGGGGAGAGAAGAAGCGGTTGATCAGTTCCGACAGGACAATCTGGTCCTCGATGTCGATCTTGTAGGCGTCCACCGTCAGGTCGAACCGGCCCAGGCGGATGACGGCGCCCAGCGAATAGTTGGTCGAGGTCTCGGCCTTCAGCGGACGCGCGCCCAGGGCCGCAGCGACCGCGCTGGTGGCGGGGAAGGTGCCGGTTTCGACCACGGCGCCGTTCTGGATCACCGAGGCGGTCGAGGTGAAGAAGCTCTGTTGCAGCGAAGGCGCGCGGAAGCCGGTCGAGACCGATCCCCGCAGGGCGAAGCTGGGCGTGAAGTCATAGCGGGCCGACAGCTTGCCCGTCTGGGTGTCGCCGAAGTCGGAATAGTCCTCGAACCGCACGGCGCCCTCGACGCGCAGCTTGTCGGTCAGGGGGATTTCCACGTCGGCGTAGGCGGCGAAGTTGTCGCGATCGACATCGACGGCGTTCGACGGTTGGAAGCCGACAAAGCCTTGGGCGCCGCCGGTCAGGGCCGTGTTGGCGCCCAGCGGGCCGCGGTTGTAGCTCTCGGGCTGGCCCGCCTCGATCATGTAGTTCTCCCAGCGCTGCTCCAGGCCCCATGCGAAGTTCAGCGGGCCGCCCGACAGGCCGACCTCGAATTCTCGGCTGAAGTCGGTGCCCAGCACCAGTTGATCATAGATCAGGCTGCCGGAATCGAAGCTGGTCGGCGAAGCGGCGCCATAGGTCGAGTTCAGCGAATCCTCTGTGCGGAAGTCCAGCGCGTTGCGGCCGTAGGTCAGGCTGACGTCCGTGTTCCAACCGGCCAGTTCGCCGCGCAGGCCGCCGGCCAGCGAGGCGTCTTTCGAGTTGATCGCCACCTTGGGCAGGAAGCCGTTGGGATAGATGGCGGCGACATTGTTGGCGTTGTCGGACAGGCGAGGGAAGGCGGCGCCTTCGCTGTCGCGGTCCTGATAGCCGGCCCAGCCATAGGCCTCCCAGCCATTGCCCAGGCCCTTGCCGGCGTTGGCGAAGACCGTCCATTGCTCCACGTCCGGGTCGCCGAAGCGGGCGGTGATCGCACCGTTCGCTGTCGCGCGGGGGTCGTAGTCCGAGCGGTTCGTCGATTCGCGGTTCAGATATTCGGCCGACAGGGTCAGGAAGCCGTCGTCGCCCAGATAGAAACCCTGCCAGGCCGAGGCCGTCACCGTGCCGCCGTCCTGCTCGTCGCGTTCGCCGCGCGCGGTCTTCACCGTGGTGAAATACTGGCCATAAGTCACGCTGGCGCCGCCGCCGCTGGAGGCCTCCTTCAGGCGCAGGTTCACGACGCCGGCGATGGCGTCAGAACCATATTGGGCCGATGCGCCGTCGCGCAGCACCTCGACCCGGTCCAAGGCGCCGGTCGGGATGGTGTTCAGGTCGACGGCGGCCGAGCCTCGACCCACGACGCCGTTGACGTTGACCAGGGCCGAGGCGTGGCGACGCGTGCCGTTGACCAGCACCAGTGTCTGATCCGGCGACAGGCCGCGCAGGGTGATCGGGCGGATCGAGTCCGTGCCGTCGTTGGCGGACGGCCGCTGGAAGGTCAGCGACGGGACGGCCTGGGCCAGGGCGGTGGAGAACTCGGTCGTGCCGCGCGTCTGAAGCGCCTCGGCGGTCACCACGTCCACGGGCGCCAGGGTGTCCAGGCGCGAGCGGTTCTGGACCCGCGTGCCGGTGACCACGATGTCGTCCACCTGGGCGGCGTCATCGACGCTGGGTTCAGCGGTCTGGGCGAAGGCAGGGGCGGCGATCAGCAGGGCGAGCGTCGAGACGGTCGCGAACAGGGCCGGGGCGGCGGCCCGTTGCAGGGTATTGCGCATTGAGAGATTTCCTAAGGCTTGTTTTTGGCGCGAGCGCGCATCGCCGCCGCTGGTTACGGCGAGCTTTGAAGTCGATCTGGAGTTCAGGTGTCGTGCGGCCTCAGCCGCAACATCGCCCACGGGCGGGCAGCATCGCCGCGAAATGGGGGGTGTTCGTCATCGCCGTCTCCAACCGCACGGTCGGGGAGATCCCGGCGGTCATGGCCATATCAGGGCGAAGGTGCGGCGGGTCAATCAGCGCAGAAGTCCATGTTTTCTGCGGTAGGCCAGTAGAAAATCTATCGCAATGCAAAACGGGGCGCTCCGAAGAGCGCCCCGTTCCTTGGATCTGTCGGTCGCCTTAGAAGCTGTAGCTCAGACGACCGTAGAAGAAGCGGCCGTTGAAGCCGTAGGGCGAGTAGCTGGGATAGCCTACGGACCCCGTCGCGCCATTGATGTTGATCGGCGTGGCGGTCGGATATTCGTCGGTCAGGTTGTTGACCCCCACCGCCAGTGCGACGCCGAAGGGCAGGGTGTAGCGCCCTTCCAGATCCAGCAGCAGGGCGTCGCCCGTCTCGTAATCCAGCGTGGCGTTGTTGTTGGCGACCAGGACGCTGTCGTAGCTGGTGCCGCGCAGGGTCGCGCCGAAGTCGCCCAAGGACCAATCGACGCTGGCGACGATCTTCTGCTCCGGCGTGCCCTGTTCGAACGACAGCTTCGATGACCGGTCGAACAGGAACGCGTCGGATGGAGCGATGGTCAGGTTGCTGGGCACGGCCGGGGTCTTGGTCACTTCCGTCGAGTTGAAGTTGCCCGCCAGGGTGAAATCGAACCGGCCGATGTCCTGCTGCGTGCGATAACGCGCGACGACATCCACGCCGCTGGTCGAAGTATCGACACCATTCAGGAAGAACCGAGCACCGGTCACGCCGAACGGAGCCAGTAAGGCCTGGATCGCCGCAGTGGACTGTGCAGTCTGGCTGGGACGCGAAACGCCAAGGGTTTCGGAGTAGATGATCCGATCCGCGACATCGATGCGGTATGTATCGACGGTCAGCTCAAAACCTCCATGACGGAAGACGGCGCCAAGGGAGTAGTTGGTTGAGGTCTCAGGCTCCAGCGGCTTGGCCCCCAGGGCGATGGCGATGGGATCATCCACTCGATACGATCCGTTCTGCTGCAGCACGACGCCGGCGCTCGTCGCGACCAGATTCGTGGCGACATAGCTGAAGAACTGCTGCTGCAGAGCGGGCGACTTGAAGCCGGTCGAGATGGCGCCGCGCAGGGCGAAGGCGTCGGTGAAGTCGTACCGTGCGGAGATCTTGCCCGTGAACTGATCGCCGAAGTCGGAATAGTCTTCGTAACGGCCGGCGAGGCCGACGGTGAACTGTTCGGAGAACTTGCCCTCCAGATCGATGTAAGCGCTGATGTTGTTGCGATCGACATCGACGGCGTTGGACGGCGCGAAACCGGGGAAGCCTTGCGAGCCTGCGCCGCCGGCGGTGACCGGTCCCTTGTTGTAGGAGGTCGGTTCGCCTTCCGAGACGCTGAAGTCCTCACGGCGATACTCGACGCCGAAGGCGACGTTCAACGGCTCATACAGATTGACCTCGACCTGTCTCACCGCGTCGATGCCGATGGTCAGTTGGCCGTAGCTGAGCGAGCCGGCGTCGAACTCGGTCTGCGACGCCGCACCGTAGGAGGCGTTCAGTGAGTTGAGGACGCTGTAATCCAGTTCGTTGCGGCCATAACCGACCGACAGATCCCAGTCGAAGCCCCAGGCCGGTCCCTTGGCGCCGCCGTAGATGTTGTAGTCGGTGATGTCGGCGGCGATGATCGGCAGGAAGCCGTTGGGATAGATGGCCGCAACATTGTTGGAGTTGTTGAAGGCGCGGGCGGTCGCGGCGGCTTCCGACTTGCGTTTCTGATAGCCGCCGAAGGCATAGGCCTCCCATTCGCCGCTCAGCGGCTTGCCGGCGTTGAAATAGCCCGTGTAGGCCTCGGTATAGGGGTCGCCGAAACGGCCAATAACGGTGGTCGCGCTGCCGCCGTTCACGGCGCTGGTCGCGGCATAGTCGGAGCGGTTGGTGGGCTGGCGCTTCTGCACCTCGCCCGACAGGGTCAGGAAGCCATCGCCGAACAGGGGCAGGCCGACCCAGCCGGCGAGCGAGGTCTGTTCGCCGTCACGGCGGCTGTGGTCGCCGCGCGCGGTGGTGAAGTCGGTGTCGTAGATGCCGTAGTTGGCGGTGATGCCGCCGCCGCTCGACGCCTCGCGCAGACGCAGGTTGATGACGCCGGCGATGGCGTCGGCGCCGTATTGGGCCGAGGCGCCGTCGCGCAGGACCTCGACCGAGCCCAGGCTGATCGACGGGATGGTGTTCAGATCGAACGCGGTCGAGCCGCGTCCCAGTGCGCCGTTGACGTTGACCAGGGCGCCGACGTGGCCGCGCTGACCGTTGATCAGCACCAGGGTCTGATCGGGCGCCAAGCCGCGAAGGGTCGCCGGGCGGACGTGATCGGATCCGTCAGAAATGGCCGGGCGCGGGAAGTTGATCGAGGGGGCGGTGGCGGCCAGGGCGGCGGCCAGCTCTGTGCCCGTGCCCTGTTTCGCCAGGGTCTCGCCGGTGATCACATCCACGGGCGCGACGCTGTCCAGGCGGCTGCGGCCCACGGTGCGCGTGCCGGTGACGATGATCTCGCCCACTTCGGTCGTGTCGTCAGTCGGCGGCGGCGTGACTTGAGCGAAGGCGGATGACGCCATGAAAAGCGCGCTGGTGGAAGCGAAGGCCAGCAGGGCCCGACGGCCGTGTCCGATTTGCATTGATGATCCCCGACGAAAGCACGACGGCCATGTGCGCGGACGTTCGACAGGCCGCCATGCCGTCGCCCCTCGGCCGGCTCGTCGTCGGGCGCAATAATCTTTCGCCGTTCGGGCCGAAATCGGTCGTGATTGGAGGCTGTGACCGCAAAGCGGCGACGTCAAGCAAGCTCTTTGTCTAAGTCGTATTCCAGACGAACAACGATCACTGCTTGTTGTAAACTTGTCATAGACAGGGCGGCGGGCGGCGCGCAGCAAAAAGGGCGCGTCCCTTGCGGAACGCGCCCTTGATGTCTTGGCGATCCAGCCCGAAGGCCGGGGGTCAATCAGGCTTCGTCGCCGAAGCCTTCTTGTTGACCGGCGCCGCCTTCGATCAGTTCCTGGGCCGATTGCTCGGCGGCCTGGCGCTCATCGTCGAACTGGCTGCGGATCACGTCCTCGCCCTTGGCCTGACGCTCGGCTTCGTCCATCGAACGGGCGATGTTGATCTTGACCGTGGCGCGGACCTCGGCGTGCAGGCGGACCGGCACTTCGTGGACGCCCAGGTTCTTGATCGCCGTGTTCAGGACGACTTGCGAACGCTCGACCTTGCCGCCTTCGGCCTGGATGGCCTCGGCGACGTCGCGGCCTGCGACCGAACCGTACAGGTGACCGGTTTCACCGGCCTGACGGATCATGATGTAGGTCTGGCCGTCGATCTTGTCGGCGACCTTCTGTGCATCGGCCTTGTTCTTGTCGT
The DNA here is from genome assembly GCF_049897645.1 of Brevundimonas sp. TWP2-1. NCBI lineage: Bacteria > Pseudomonadati > Pseudomonadota > Alphaproteobacteria > Caulobacterales > Caulobacteraceae > Brevundimonas > Brevundimonas sp. TWP2-1. The sequence continues at coordinate 1,031,964 of NZ_JAFCWR010000001.1, read as the reverse complement.
TGCGTTGCTCGATGGCGACGCGGTCGAGTTCGAACGCCTTCAGGTTGGCGGCGGTGGCCCGACGGGCCTTGTCGCGCGGCAGAAGGAAGTTACGGGCGAAGCCGTCCTTGACGGACACGACGTCGCCGATGGCGCCGAGATTCTCGACGCGTTCAAGCAGAACGACCTTCATCTCACTTCACCACGTAAGGCAGGAGGGCCAGATAGCGAGCGCGCTTGATGGCCTTGGCCAGCTCGCGTTGCTTCTTCTGGGAGACGGCGGTGATGCGCGAGGGCACGATCTTGCCGCGTTCGGAGACGTAACGCTGCAGCAGCTTCACGTCCTTGTAGTCGATCTTCGGCGCATTGGCGCCCGAGAACGGGCAGACCTTGCGGCGACGATAGAAGGGGCGGCGGCCGGCGGCGCCGGAGCCAGCCGGTGCGCCCGGGGTCGGGGCGGTTGTATCGGTCATGTTCCGGGTTCCTTATTCGGCGTCGGCGGCGGCGTCTTCGCGCGGGGTGCGCTCGCGCTCACGCTCGCGTTCACGCTCGCGGCGGGCCAGCAGCGGCGACAGTTCCAGGTCGAGTTCCTCGACGCGGACGGTCAGCCAACGCAGCACGTCTTCGTTGATCGACAGCTGACGCTCGACCTCGGCCATGGCGGCCGGGGGGCAATCGACGGCCAGAAGCGAATAGTGAGCCTTGCGGTTCTTCTTCACGCGGTACGTCAGGTTGCGCAGACCCCAGTACTCGATCTTGGCGACGGAACCGCCGCCTTGTTCGATCAAGCCCTTGATGGTGTCGTTCAGCGCTTCGGCCTGTTGCGCCGAGATATCCTGGCGCGACATGACCGTGTGCTCGTAAAGAGCCATGCGGTATTCTCCCTTGTGGGCGTCGGCGTGGAAACGACCGGGTAAGTCGATCCCCACGATGGCTCCTGGCGCGGCGGCCGGACCGAACGTCCAACCCTTTGGTGTTCCACGACAGGACCGAAGCCCTGGAAAGGCGGGGCCTATAGGGGAAAAGGGGCAGGGAAGCAAGGATGACGGCAGGCGCTTGTGACGCCTCGCGACCCCGCCTAAACCAACCTCATGCCGAAGCTGACGTCAGCGGTCGATCCGCAAAGCCCCAAATACAAGTCCCTGCATGCGCACAACAGCGCCCTGGTCGCCGAACTGCGCGATCATGTGGCCAAGGCCGCGCGTGGCGGGTCCGACAAGTCGCGCGAGCGCCATGTGGCCCGTGGCAAGCTGTTGCCGCGCGACCGTGTCGAGCGGCTGCTGGACCCCGGCTCGCCCTTCCTGGAGGTCGGTCAGCTGGCCGCCCACGGCATGTATGACGGCGAGGCCCCGGCCGCCGGCGTCATCGCCGGGATCGGTCGGGTGTCGGGCCGCGAGGTCATGATCGTCTGCAACGACCCGACGGTGAAGGGCGGCGCCTATTTCCCCATGACGGTGAAGAAACACCTGCGCGCCCAGGAGATCGCCGAGCAGAACCGCCTGCCGTGCGTCTATCTGGTGGACTCCGGCGGGGCTAACCTGCCGCACCAGGCCGAGGTCTTCCCCGACCGCGACCATTTCGGCCGCATCTTCTTCAACCAGGCCCGGATGAGCGCCAAGGGCATCGCCCAGATCGCCTGCGTCATGGGCCTGTCCACCGCAGGCGGCGCCTATGTGCCGGCCATGTCGGACGAGACGATCATCGTGCGCAACCAGGGCGCCATCTTCCTGGCCGGTCCGCCTCTGGTGAAGGCCGCGACCGGCGAGGTCATCTCCGCCGAGGAACTGGGCGGGGCCGAGACCCACGGCCGCCGCTCGGGCGTGGTCGATCATGTGGCCGAGAACGACGAACATGCGCTGGAGATCGTGCGGTCCATCGTCGCCAATCTGAACACGACCAAGGCCGTGGACATGGACGTGCGCGAACCCCGCGCGCCGGCCTTCGCAGCCGAAGAATTATACGGCCTGATCCCCGACGACGTCCGCGCCCCCTATGATGTGCGCGAGGTCATCGCCCGGTTGGTGGACGGGTCAGAGTTCGACGAGTTCAAAAGCCTGTACGGCTCGACCCTGGTGTGCGGCTTCGCCCGCATCTGGGGCTATCCGGTCGCCATCCTAGCCAACAACGGCGTCATCTTCTCGGAAAGCGCCCAGAAGGGCGCCCACTTCATCGAACTGGCCTGCAAGCGAAAGATCCCGCTGCTGTTCCTGCAGAACATCAGTGGCTTCATGGTCGGCGGCAAGTACGAGGCTGGCGGCATCGCCAAGGACGGCGCCAAGCTGGTCACGGCCGTCGCCAGCGCCGAGGTGCCCAAGTTCACCGTCCTGATCGGCGGCAGTTTTGGGGCCGGAAACTACGGTATGTGCGGCCGCGCCTATTCGCCGCGCTTCCTCTTCACCTGGCCCAACAGCCGGATCGGCGTCATGGGCGGCGAACAGGCGGCTTCGGTCCTGGCAACGGTTCACCGTGACGCAGAGACCTGGAGCGCGGACGACGCCGAGGCTTTCAAGGCGCCGATCCGCCAGAAGTACGAGGACGAGGGCAATCCCTATTACGCCACCGCCCGCCTGTGGGACGACGGCGTCATCGACCCGGCCCAGACCCGCGACGTCTTGGGCCTGGCGATTTCCGCCAGCCTGAACGCCCCGATCCCCGAGACGACCTTCGGCCTGTTCAGGATGTGATTTTGTTCCTTCTCCCCCTGCGGGAGAAGGTGGGCCCGAAGGGCTCGGATGAGGGGTCGGTTCAATCTCGACACGCGATGAGGTTGGGCGCAGGAAGACCGCTCATCTGTCTCGCTTCGCGAGCCATCTTCTCCCGCAAGGGGAGAAGGCACAGATCGCATCCCATTGCGTTCTCCGATCGAAGGAGTTTCCATGACCGACAAACCCACTGACGCCGACCTCAACGCCCTGGACGTGACCGACGCCGAGGCGGCCGAGATCAATTCCATCGCCCAGCCGCTGGTCCCCGATGCCGCGCCTGACGCGAACGACGACCTGGTCCAGATCGATTCGACCACCGACGGCATCGTCTTCATCACCATCAATCGGCCTGAGAAGAAGAACGCCTTCGACGCCGCGACCATCGCCGCGCTGCACGAGACGTTCGAGACCCTGCACGGCGCCGACCGCGTGCGCGCCGTCTTCATTCGCGGGGCGGGCGGCACCTTCAGCGCCGGCGCCGACCTGAACTGGATGCGCGACGCCGCCGGCTGGTCCGAGAGCGACAATCGCGACGACGCCATGGGCCTGGCGAAAATGTTGAAGGCGCTGCACGACATTCCGGCCCTGACGGTGGCCGTGGTCGAGGGCAACGCCATGGGCGGCGGGGCCGGCATCGTCGCCGCCTGCGACATGGCCGTGGCGGTCGAGGGTGCGCGGTTCGCCTTCTCCGAGGTCAAGCTGGGCCTGATCCCGGCGACCATCGCCCCCTATGTCGTCGAAGCTATCGGCGCCCGCCGCGCCCGTCAGCTGTTCCTGACCGGAAACAGCTTCGACGCCGACTACGCCGCCCACGCCGGCCTGATCGACCTGGTCCTGCCCGAGGGTTCGGTGGACGAGTTCATCTCGATGCTGAGCGACAGCCTGACCGGCAATGCGCCGGGTGCGATGGGCGAGGCCAAGCGCCTGGTCAACGACATAGCCCACCACAAGATCGACTCGGGCCTGCTGGACGAGACCGCCAAACGTATCGCCCGCGCCCGCGTGTCGGACGAAGGCCGCGAGGGCGTCCTGGCCTTCCTGGAAAAGCGCAAGGCTAGCTGGACGGTCTGATCGCGACTGAACCGGCCGTCGCTTTCGGCGGCCGGTTCGGCCTTAAGGTTCAGGCGTAGTTGAAGCTGATCGAAATCCGGTCGGCCTTGGCCAGGTTTGTCGGCACCTCGTGCCGCAGCCAGCTTTCCCACATCAGCACCGTGCCCGCCTGGGGCTTCAAATACACGAACGGCCGTTCGGCCTCCGACGCCTCTTCGGTCACCGAGGGGCGAGCCATCATGAAGGGCAGACGGGGGTCTTCCAGCTTCAGCGACGAGGCGCCGTCCGGGATGTCGATATAGACGGTGCCCGACAGGAAGGCGTGCGGGTGGATATGGCCGGTATGGCCGCCGCCGGGCTTGAGGATGTTGACCCACAGATTGTCCAGGCGCGGCTTCCTCGCCAGGTCGAAGTTCAGCGCCTTGGCGTAGGCGACGGCGTGGCGATCCAGGTGGCGTTTCAGCTCGGCGAACTCGGGGAACCGCTGCGGCAGGTCATTCAGCGATCCGTAGGAGGTATAGCCCCGATAGGCGTTGTCGCGGCACCAGCGGCGGCCCGCCGCATCCTCCTCGGCCATCATGCGGATGACGTCGATCAGCTGTTCGTTGAACTCGGGCCAGCCCCGGCCGTCGGCGAGGGAGGCTTCATAGACCTGGGTGACGAAGAGGGAGCGCAGGGACATGAGGTCGGGCTTAAAGCTTGTGAAGGCGGCTGAATACTCTCCCTCCCCATTTTGGGGAGGGGCGATCGCGGAGCGATCGGGGTGGGGCCCGAAGGGGCGTGAGCGAAATGGTCATGACGGCCCCACCCTGGCTACGCTGCGCTTCTCCCTCCCCATGAAGGGGAGGGAGAAGCTCTCGCCTGCCTCGCACGATCCGGCTAAGAACGCTTCATGTTCAAGTCCGTCCTTGTCGCCAACCGCGGCGAAATCGCCTGCCGAGTCTTCCGCACCGCCAAGCGGATGGGATTACGCACCATCGCCGTCTATTCCGAAGCCGACGCCGACGCCCTGCATGTGCGCGAGGCCGACGAGGCGGTGCTGATCGGACCGGCGGCGGCGCGCGAAAGCTATCTGGACGGCGCCAAGGTGCTGGCCGCGGCCAAGGCGACGGGGGCGGAGGCGATCCACCCCGGCTATGGCTTCCTGAGCGAGAATGCGGACTTTGCGGAAGCGGTCGCGGCGACGGGACTGATCTGGATCGGGCCTGACCCGTCCTCGATCCGGGCCATGGGGCTGAAGGACGCGGCCAAGGACCTGATGATCCAGGCCGGGGTGCCGGTGACGCCGGGCTATCAGGGCGCGGACCAGTCGGAGGCGACCCTGACGGCCGAGGCCGCGCGGATCGGCTATCCGGTGCTGATCAAGGCGGTTGCGGGCGGCGGCGGCAAGGGGATGAAGCGGGTTGACGATCCGGCCGACTTCGCCGCCGGTCTGGCCAGCGCAAAGCGCGAGGGGGCCGCGGCCTTCGGCGACGACCGGGTGCTGATCGAACGCTACATCACCCGTCCGCGCCATATCGAGGTTCAGGTGTTTGGCGACAAGCACGGCGATGTCGTCCACCTGTATGAACGTGATTGCTCGCTGCAACGCCGCCACCAGAAGGTGATCGAAGAGGCGCCGGCGCCGGGCATGAGCGAGGCCGTGAGGGCCGCCGTGACGGGCGCGGCGATCAAGGCGGCCAAGGCGGTGAACTACGTCGGCGCCGGCACCATCGAATTCATCGCCGACGCCTCTGACGGGCTGAAGGCCGACGGCATCTGGTTCATGGAGATGAACACTCGGCTGCAGGTCGAGCACCCGGTGACCGAGAGCGTGACCGGCGTCGATCTGGTCGAATGGCAGTTCCGCGTCGCGGCGGGCGAGTCGCTGCCGTTGAAGCAGGACGAAATCAAACTCAACGGCTGGGCCATGGAGGCGCGCCTCTATGCCGAGGATCCGGCGAACGGCTTCCTGCCCTCGATCGGCCGACTGGAGCATTTCGTCATGCCGGACGGCATCCGCGTCGATACCGGCGTGGAGCAGGGCGGCGAGGTCAGCCAGTTCTACGACCCGATGATCGCCAAGCTGATCGTTCATGAAGACACCCGCGAGGCAGCGGCGGCGCGTCTGGCCGAGGCGGCCGGCGAGGTCGAGGTCTGGCCGGTCAAGGCCAACGCCGGCTTCCTGAAACGCTGCCTGGTGCATCCGCGCTTCGTCGCGGGCGACGTGGACACGGGTTTCATCGCGGCGGAGGGGGGAGCACTTACGACTCGCGAGATCAGTGCTCGAGCTTTACAGCAAGCCGCCCGTGTTTTGCGTTACGGCATTGAAGACATAGGGGAAGACTATGTTTCGCCGTGGTCTCAACGTTGTCGCGCTCAGGGTTTTCGACTGAACAGTGACGCGAGACTCACTCAGACAGTTTTCGTGGACGGGAAGCGTCGCCAGCTTGAGATCGATGACAGCGTGGTCGCCGAATATATTCACTTTGAACCTGACCGCGCGACGACAATCTATTTTGATGACGGCGAGCCCTACCGCGTTTCAATGGAAGGGCCGCGCGGCACATCTGCCGGCGCCGTCTCCGACGGCTCCCTGCGCTCTCCGATGCCCGGCAAGATCGTCGCCACGCCGGTCAAGGCCGGAGACGCGGTGACCAAGGGCCAGCCGGTCGTGGTGCTGGAAGCCATGAAGATGGAACACGCCCTGACCGCCCCGTTCGATGGGGTGGTGGAAAGCGTGAATGCGGCGGTCGGGGATCAGGTCGTGGACGGCTTCGAATTGGCGCGCATCAAGAGCCAGGCGTGATCTTGGGTTTCGCAGGACTTGCGGCTCTGGCCGCGGTGGCGGGCCTGGCAGGCGAGCCGAAGGCGCAGACCGTTCGGGTCGAGGGCGCCGACCTTGCGGACATGCAATGCGTCATGGTGGGGATGGAGACGGCAGGCGTCGACGAGGCGCAGAATGTCGCCATCGTTTCGAACGTCACCTACTACATGGGCAAGCTTGCGGGGCGTGGAAACGTGAGCCGATGGGATCGTGTACTGGTCGCCTATCGCGCAGGTCTGTCAGACGCCGAAAGGTCCAGTATGGTCGAGGATCACCACGTGCGCTGCACGCTTGAGGCGCTCGTGGCCTCTATGGGATTCGCTCAGCTTGTGCTCGGTGATGCGACCGCCGCCACCGCGAAGCCGAAAGACTAAAGCCTTTTGCCGCCCCCAGTCTTCCTCCCCAGGACTTGGGGAGGAAGACGGCCTTAGCGCCGCCTGGGCGCCAAGATGTCGGATAAGCGATCCGGCGTTCCCTCGATCCGCTCCAGGCGGGGATAGCGCAGGCCGTCGTGGTAGGCGAAGGCGACCGTGCGGAAGCGGTCGCCGGATTTCAGCAGGAGTTCGATGGGGACGTCGGTGCCTTTCGCGGCGGTCACGGCGTCGCGCAAGGCCTCGGCCGAGCCGGCCTTGCCGTTGACCGCGACAAGGCTCCAGCCGGCGCCGATGCCCTGTTCGAAGGCTGGGCCGCCCCAGCGGATGTTGGTCAGCTTGTCGCCGCTGAGGGTGAAGCCCAGCGAATACTGGAAATCGTTGGCCCAGCCGGTCTGGACCGACTTCTCCGCCGCCGACGGCGTGTCGGTGTAGGTCAGCCTCCAGCCGCCGCGTTCGATCCCGGCCAGGGGCGCCTTGGCGTCCGGACCGACGGCATCGAGGCGGCTGCGCAGGAACTCGGCCCAGTCGTGCGGGTAGACGGCGTTCAGGGCGGCGACAACGTCTTCGAACCTGTATCCCTGGGGCGCCCATTCGCCGTCGTCGTGGCCGAAGAAGCCCTTGGCGAAGTCGTCCAGGGACTTGCGCCCGTTCGTGCCCTCGCGGATCAGGGTGTCGGCGTCCAGCCAGACCAGCAGGCTTTCACGGTAATAGTCGCCGGTGCCGCGCATCCACGAGGGGAACTGGCCCGGCACTCGATAGCCCAGCAGATTGTGGTTGTTGGTGTCCTGCAGCGCGCGCCACTGGCGGCCCGGCTGCTCGTCATAGAAGGCGGCGACATTGGCCAGGGTGGCCAGCGCCACCTCGCTGGAATGCAGGCCCGAACGGGCAGCCAGCACATCGCCCCAATATTCGGTCTGGCCTTCATAGACCCACAGCAGGGTGTTCTGGGTCGGGACGTTGTGGTTGGCGGTCAGCTCGTCCGCCGGGCGCATGAACTTGCCGTTCCAGGAGTGGGCATACTCGTGGGGCAGCAGGCCCCGGTCGCCGGCGCTCTTGGTCCAGTTGGTGAAGAAGTCGGGCGCGCCGGTGTTCTCCGAACTGCGGTGATGCTCCAGCCCGATACCGCCCATCTGATTGGTCAGGGCGAACAGGAACTCATAGTTGTCGAAGTGGCGGGCGCCGAACAGGCGGTCGGCCTGCTGGACCATGTTTTCGTACAGCTTCAGCTGGTCGTCTGTGGCGGCCAGGCCCTTGGCCTCATCGGCCAGCAGGTTCAGGTGGATGCGGTCGCCGCTGGGGTCAATGTCCACGCGGCGATAGTGGGCGCCGGCGAAGATGGGGCTGTCGATCAGGGTGTAGAGGTCGGTCGGGGCGAAGGTCGCCACGTCGCCGTCTTGCGAGGCTGTGCTCAGGGCCGTGCCGTATTTCCAGCCGGCGGGCAGGACCACGCTCGGGGCGACCTGGATATGGCGGCTGAAATAGCCGGCCGGATAGAGGATGGCCTTCTCCCACTGCAGATTGACCATGGCCGGGGTCATCAGCACGCGCCAGTTGGAACTGTCGGGCTGGGTCAGCTGCTGGAAGGCGACGTCGATGCTGGTGACGCCCGCGGGGATATCGAGGTGGAAGGCGTAGGGGTCCAGGGTGTCGCGCAGCCACTCGATCCGCTGACCATTGGCGGTCACGGTCAGGCCGGAGATCAGCTGGATCGGGCCTGTGGCGGCGTGGTTGCCGGGCAGGAACTTGGGATACAGCAAGGTCAGCGGGCCGGCGACGGGAATGGTCTGGCTGACGTTGATGATGCGGCGGTCCAGATCGGTGATGTCGGCGCGGTATTGGATGACGCCGGGATAGGGCGTGTCCTGGGGCGCGGGGATGGCCGGCTGGGCGCGGGGCAGGGCCAGCGGGGCCTGGGTCGCGTCGGTGACGACGGGCGTGGACTGGAAGGTCTGGGCCAGGGCCGGAGCGGCGGCGGCCGTCATCAAAACGGCGAGGCAGGCGGCGGTCAGGCGGGTACGCGGCATCAGGTCATCCACATCGGCAGGGGGAGCCGCACCGTCGGGGGCGCGGCGCGATGCGTCAAGGGACACAACGTCACCTCTCCGCGCGCGAAGGCGCGTGGAGGACAGGTCGCGGAGCGACCAGGCGGGGGCGACTCAGGCCGTAGTGATGACCACAACAGCTTCTGACACCGAGTCGCCCCCTCCTGGCGCTCGCTGACGCGATCGCCTGTCCTCCCCATCGGCCTTCGCCGATGGGGAGGTGACGTGGGTCAGCGCCTGCGCGGCGTCAGGATGTCACCCAGGCGGTCGGGCGTGCCCGCGATCCGTTCCAGGCGCGGGTAGCGCAGGCCGTCGTGGTAGTCGAAGATGACGGTGCGATACTGGTCGTCGTCCTTGACGATCAGGGTGATGGGGACAGCAGGGTCCTTTGCTGCGGTGACGGCTTCGTTCAGGCGGTCGGCGGTGGCGGCTTGGCCGTTGACGGCGACGATCTCCATGCCGGCGGCGAGACGCGAATTGAAGGCCAGGCTGTTCCACTGGACGCTGCGGATCTTGTTCGCTTCGCCGGTCTGGAAACCGAGGGAATAGGTGAAGTCGTTGCGCTTCAGCTCGGCATACAGGGTCTTCATGTAGTCGGTGGGCGTGTCCGAATAGGCCAGCCGCCAGCCGCCGCGCGCCAGGCCGTCCAGCGGGGCGCGGGCGTCGGGGCCGTCGGCGTCCAGACGGGTGCGCAGGAAGGTCGCCCAGTCGTTGGCGACGACGCCGTTCAGGGCCGCGACCACATCCTCGAAGGTGTAGGGAGCGGGGGCATAGTCGCCGTCGCGGACGCCGTAGAAGGCGCGGGCGAAGTCGTCGAGCGACTTGCGGCCGTTGGTCTTCTCCCGGATCGTCGTGTCGACGTCGAGCCAGATCAGCTGGCCCTCGGAATAGTAGTCCTCGTCACGCTGCCACGACAACCAGCCCTTGGGCTGGCGCTGGCTGATGATCGGGTCGTTGGTGGTGTCCTGCATGGCGCGCCATTCGCGACCGACGCGGGTGTCGAAGGTGGCGGCGGTCATGGCCAGAGAGTCCATCGCCTGCTGTTTGGTCAGCAGGCCGGAACGGGCGGCGACGACCTGGCCGTAGTATTGGGTCTGGCCCTCATAAACCCAGAGCAGGCTGTTCTGCAGGGGCGAGTTGAAGTTGGGCACATACTGGTCGGCGGGGCGGCGCCACTTGCCGTCCCAGGAGTGGTTCATCTCGTGGCTGAGCAGGTCGCGGTCGGCCAGATGGGTGTCCCAGCCGGTGAAGAAGGCGGGATCGACAGAGTTCTCGGAACTGCGGTGATGCTCCAGCCCGATGCCGCCCAGCTTGTCGGTCATGGCGATCAGGAAGTCGTAGTGGTCGAAGTGGCGCGCGCCGTAGAGGCGGTCCATCTGATCGACCAGATTGCGCAGGATCTGGATCTGCTCGTCCGTGGCCTCCAAGCTCTTGGCCTCGTCGGCGACGAAGTTGGCGCGCACCGGCGAACGGCCGCCGGGGTTCAGGTCGATCTGGCGATAGTGGAGGCCGGCGAAGACGGGGCTGTCCACCAGGACCTCCAGATTAACCGGCTTGAAGGTCTGGACGTCGCCGGTCTTGGTCTGGGGCTCCAGCGCCGTGCCGAACTGCCAGCCGGTCGGGAACTTGACCGTGGGCTGGACCGTGATGTTCCGCGACCAGTGACCGGCGGGATAGAGCAGCATCTTCTCCCACTGAATGTTCAGCATCTCGGGCGTCATCGTGATGCGGCCCTGGTTGGCCGCCGTCGGCGACAGGTGCTGCATCGTGATCTTCAACGCGGTCGCGCCGGCCGGGACGACGACGTGATAGGCGAAGGGGTGCAGGGTGTCGCGCACCCACTCGACGCGCTGGCCGTCGGCGGTGATCTCGATGCCTGCCAACTGTGCGATGGGGCCGACGGGGCCGTGGTTGCCGGGCAGCCATTCGGGGAAGAACAGGGTCATCGGACCGGCCTGGGCGACGGGGATGGTCTCGGTCACCGCGAAGATGTGCTGGGCCAGGTTGGTGGCGTCGACGTCGAGCGTGATGACGCCGGGGTAGGCGACGTCCTGAGCCTCCGGGATCGGCGGCAGGGCTGCGGGCAGGGCGGGCGGATAGGTCGAGGCCTGTTGCGCCAGGGCGGCGGGGGCGGTCGAGACGAGCAGGAAGGCGAGAGTGGCGGCGCGCAGGCAGGGACGGATCATCAGGGGCTCTTGCAGACTGGATCGGGGCGCCGCGACAGTCCGCCGCAGGGAATGGGGCGTCAAGGTTCGAGCCTCTGCTGAGCTGTAATATTATCCAGAGCGCCCGACGGAACGGGCCGAAAGCTTGTCCGTTGATCGGAGCTCCACGCCTTGATCCGGCCCGAAACGGGGTGCGGTATGGCGTCGCTTGAAGCCTGATTTTCTGGATGCCCATGAAGACCCGATCGATCGTGCTCGCCGCCGCCTTCGCCCTGTCGGCGTGCGGCAATCCCAACAGTTCGAAAGCGCAGGAGGGCGAGTTCGCCCAGCCGACGCGCGCGGCGCCGTCCGACGCGGCGGGGATGAAATCGAGCTTTGCGCCCGTGGTGCGATCCGCCGCGCCCGCCGTGGTCAATATCTCGGCCCGTAGCGTGCAGCGGGTCCAGGCCGATCCCTTCTTCCAGTTCTTCGGCGGCGGCATCCCCCAGGCGCGGGTGGCGGAATCGGTCGGGTCGGGCGTCATCGTCCGTTCGGACGGGATCGTGGTGACCAACAATCATGTCATCGACGGCGCCCAGCAGATCAAGGTCGTGCTGAACGACAGGCGCGAGTTTCCCGCCACAGTAATCCTGGCCGACCAGCGCAGCGACATCGCCGTGCTGAGGCTGGAAAACGTCAGCGACCGCCTGCCGGTTCTGGCCATCGACGATCAGGAAGAGCAGCAGGTCGGCGACCTGGTCCTGGCCATCGGCAATCCCTTCGGCGTGGGCCAGACCGTGACCAACGGCATCATCTCGGCCCTGAACCGGACCGAGACCGGCATTTCCGACAGCGGCTCCTTCATCCAGACCGACGCGGCCATCAACCCCGGCAACTCGGGCGGCGCCCTGGTGGACATGGACGGAGACCTGATCGGCATCAACACCGCCATCTTCTCACGCTCAGGCTCGTCGGCCGGGGTCGGGTTCGCGGTGCCTGCGGCCATGGTCAAGCGCGTGGTGGATTCGGCGCTGGGCGGCGCGACCACGGTCGTTCGGCCCTGGCTGGGGTTAAAGGGCGACACGGTCACCGGCGACATCGCCGGCAGCCTGGGCCTGACCCGGCCGCAAGGCCTCGTCGTCACAGACGTCTACGCCAATGGCCCGGCCGCCCGCGCGGGCGTGCGCCAGGGCGACGTGATCACCGCCGTCGATGGTCAGGAAATCAACGACCAGGGCGGGCTGAACTACCGCGTCGGCTCACGCAATCCGAACGATCAGGTTCAGGTGGCCATCCTGCGCGACGGCCGGGCGCAGACCCTCACGGCCCGCGTTCAGCCCTTGCCGGGCGACGCCGACCCGAAACAGGGCGTCACCATCGCCGCCGGTCCCTTCGCTGGAGCCGAGGTCGTGGCCCTGAACCCGGCCCTGGCCGACCGGCTGGGCGGCGATCCGTTCGCGACGGGCGTGATCGTCACCGGCGTCTCGGGCCGAGGCTACGCCGCCCGCGCGGGCTTCCGCCAAAACGATCTGATCGTCAGCATCAACGGCCGCGCCATCGCCAGCGCCCGCGACGTCGAGACCGCCAGTTCCGGTCGCGGCCCGTGGGAGGTCGTCGTCAACCGCGGCGGCCGCCAGATCCGCGGCATGCTGCGTTAAGGTTTAGCCCTTCGTCGGACCGCCGATGGACCAGGTGTGGCCGAAGGGGTCGCGCAGGACGCCGTAGCGGTCGCCCCAGAACTGGTCGGCCATGTCCATGACGGGTTCTGCGCCGCCGACGGTCATGGCGCGGGTCCACCAGGCGTCAGGATCAAGGACCTGGAGGTGAAGGGTGACGCCGGCGGGACGCACGTCCTGGCCGCCCGCGTATTCCGGAAACTCGTCGTTCAGCATGACGCTGGCGCCGTTGATCTTCAGATGGGCGTGGATCAGGCGTTCGCCGTCGTCGGCCAGCTTGCGGTCCAGCACCTCGGCCCCGAAGGCGATGATGTAGAAATCCACCGCTGCCGAGGCGCCGCGCGACGGGATCGTCAGATGGGGCGTCAGGCCCGCAGTCGGACCCTGGTTCGGATTGGCGGCGGTCATGAAGGCGGTCTCCTTGGCGGGCCGCCATACTAGCGCGTGAAAAGCGCCCGGCGAATGACTACATAGGTCGCACGCATGACCGATTTGTTCGAAGCCTCCGGCATTCTGCCTCCCGACGCGCCCTTGGCCGACCGCCTGCGTCCGCGCACGCTGGACGAGGTGGTCGGCCAGGATCACTTGCTGGGACCGGGCGGGCCGATCCGGCGCATGATCGAGGCGGGGCGGCTGGGCTCGATGATCCTGTGGGGGCCGCCCGGCACCGGCAAGACTACCATCGCCCGCCTGCTGGCCCAGGCGGCGGGCTATGAATATCAGGCGATCAGCGCGGTGTTTTCCGGCGTGGCCGATCTGAAGAAGGCGTTCGAGGCGGCGCGTATGCGGCGCGCGGCGGGGCAATCGACGCTCTTGTTCGTGGACGAGATTCACCGCTTCAATCGCGCCCAGCAGGACGGTTTTCTGCCCTTCGTCGAGGCCGGGGTCGTCACCCTGGTCGGGGCCACGACCGAGAACCCCAGTTTCGAGCTGAACGGGGCGCTGCTGTCGCGCAGCCAAGTCTATGTGCTGAAGCGGCTGGACGATGCGGCGCTGGATCAGCTGCTGGCGCGGGCCGAGGCGCATATGGAGAAGGCCTTGCCGCTGTCGCCAGAGGCGCGTCAGGCCATGCTGGCCCTGGCCGACGGCGACGGTCGCTATCTGCTGACCATGTCGGAGGTGCTGTTCGACCTGCCTGAAGGCGAGAGGCTTGACGTGCAGGGGCTGGCCGGCGTGCTGCAGCGGCGCGCACCGGCTTACGACAAGTCGAGAGAAGAACATTACAATCTCATATCCGCCCTGCATAAATCGGTGCGGGGGTCGGACCCGGACGCGGCGCTGTATTGGCTGGCGCGGATGCTGAATGGGGGCGAAGATCCGCTGTATCTGGCGCGGCGGATCGTGCGGATGGCGGTCGAGGACATCGGCGAGGCGGACCCCCTGTCGATCCTGGTGGCCAATGCGGCCAAGGATGCGTACGACTTCCTGGGCAGTCCCGAAGGCGAACTGGCTCTGGCGCAGGCTGTGGTCCATCTGGCGACCGCGCCCAAGTCGGTGGGGGTGTACGAAGCCTTCAAGGCGGCCAAAAAGGCGGCCTATGAGACCGGCTCGCTGATGCCGCCCGCCCATATCCGCAACGCCCCGACCAAGCTGATGAAGTCGCTGGGGTACGGGAAGGGCTATCAGTACGACCCCGACACGCCCGAGGGCTTCTCGGGCGCGAACTTCTTCCCCGACGAGATGGAACGCCGCACCTTCTACAAGCCCAAGGGCGAGGGGCATGAGGAGAAGGTCAAGGCGCGGCTGGACCGCTGGGCCGAGATGCGGGCGCGGATGCAGGCCGAGGGCGCGTCTGACTGAACGCCGTTCATTGTCGCGCGCCCGCGTCGGGTCTAGCGTCTCCGTCTGACATCCTTGGGAGGGGACGATGAGCGAGACGGTTAAGACGCCCTGGCATCTGTGGCTGGTGGGCGTGCTGTCCTTGTTGTGGAATGGGTTCGGAGCCTTCGACTTCATCCAGACCACGACGCGGGGAGAGGCCTATATGCGAGAGATGGGCTTCGATCAGGCCATGATCGACTATCATTTGGCCATGCCGGCCTGGATCTATGTTCCGTGGACGTTGGGCGTCTGGGGCGCGGTGATCGGTTCGGTGCTGCTGCTGTTGCGACGACGCTGGGCGGTTCAGGCCTTCGCGTTGTCGCTGATCGCTGCGTTGGCCAGCCTGATCTATGGCAAATTCATCGACCCGCTACCGCCTGCTCCGGCTGAAATGGCGGTTATGGGCTGGATGCCGTTCGTCATCCTGCTGATCGCGGTTCTACTGTTCGTTTATGCCTTCAACATGCGCAAACGCGGCGTTCTGCGCTGATGGGCTGACGACGGCCGTGTCGTCGCGTATGGACGCGCGGTGACCCGCGCCCCCGTAGAGCTCTCGCCCGCAGACATCGAAGCCGTCCGTTCGTGGGTGATCCACGAGGACGCCCATGTCATCGCCTTTTCCAAGCCGCCGGGCCTGTCTAGCCAGGGCGGAAGGATACAGGCGCATACGCTGGACGATCTGTTGTGGGCGTTTGCGCGGTCGAACGGCAAGCGGCCGGAGCTGGTGCATCGGCTGGATCGCGACACTTCGGGCGTGATCCTGGCGGCCAAGACCAAGCCGGCGGCGAGCTTTCTGGGCAAGGCGCTGCAGATGCGGCGGTTCAGGAAACAGTATCTGGCCCTGCTGTCGGCCGCACCCGAACCGGCGTCTGCGACCATCGACGCCCCGCTGCGCCGCGAGGAAATCGGTCGCGAAAGCTATATGCGCGTCGTCGCCTTCGATGCGTCGGGCGCGCAGGGCTCGCAGAGCAAATACCGGACCCTGGCCTCGGGACCTGAGGGGGCAGTGGTCGAGCTGGAGCCGCTGACCGGGCGGATGCACCAGCTGCGGGTGCATATGGCCCATATCGGTCGGCCGTTGATTGGGGATGTGCGTTACGGCGGCGCCCTGACCACCCCGGTCGGGCCGGCGCCGCGTCTGATGTTGCATGCCGCCAGGCTGAGCTTCCCCCATCCCGAAGGCGGCACGACGACGGTGGAGGCCCCCCCGCCCGAGGACTTCGCCAGACTTCGCGCGGCTCTGGGCCTGTAGGTCGCCCGTCTCTTGAGGGAACGTCGTGTCGGTTTTGGCGCTATGTGGTTGAAAGGATACCTATGATGAAGCGTCTCGCCATCGCCTTGACCGGCCTTTCCGCCCTCGCGCTGAGCGCCTGCGCCAGCCTGACCCCCTATGGCGCCCAGCAGGGACCGAGCGGGCAGGGGTATTCAGAGCAGCGGATCGAATCCAACCGCTATCGCGTCAGCTATAATGGCGTCGGGGCCGCCGGGCGTGTCGCTGACTGGGCCTTGCTGCGCGCCGCAGATCTGACGACCGAGCAGGGTTATGACTGGTTCGAGGTTACCCAGAGCTGGACTGACGGGCGGCCGGGTGGGGCGGGCGGGGTTCGTCCCAGCGTGTCCATCGGCGGCGGCAGCAGCCGCTACGGAGGCTATTCCGCATCGGGAGTAGGCGTGGGCGTGGGGCTGAACTTCAGTGGTCCGCAGCCGACCTCGACGACGCTGGAAGTCGTTCTGGGTCGAGGCCAGAAGCCGGACCGGCCCAACGCCTATGATGCGCGCTCGGTACAGGGCTCTATCCCGCGCTGACCATCGCTTTCGGCGCGTGCGGCGTATAGAAGGCCGCACGATGACACGTTTACTTCTCGTTGCGGCGGGCGGAGCCATCGGCTCCATGGCCCGCTATGGGCTGGGGCTCGCCGTCGGCCGGCTGGCGCCTAATGTCGGCTGGCCGCTGGGCACGTTCGCGGCCAATGTCGTCGGCGGCCTGTTGATGGGCTTGCTGGTCGGATGGCTGGCGTTCCGGGGCGGGGCGCAGCAGGAGGCCGTCAGGCTGTTCGCCGCCGTCGGCGTGCTGGGCGGGTTCACGACCTTTTCGTCCTATTCGCTGGAGGCGGTGCAGATGATCGAGCGCCGCCAGATCGGCTTGGCCTGCGCCTATGTGGCCGGCTCGGTGGTTCTTGCCATCCTGGCTCTGTTCGTCGGCCTGATGATCGCCCGCCGCGCCTTTGGAGCTCCGCTTTGACCGAATATTCTCCAGCGGACGAGCCGCATGACGCTGAAAAAGACGCCGCCAAGGACGCCCCGAAACGCGAAGTCCTGACGATCTACGTTGCAGAGGACGAGGACGGCATTCGCCTGGACCGCTGGTTCCGCCGCCGCTGGCCGCACCTGTCGAACATCCAGGTGCAGAAGATGGCCCGCAGCGGCCAGATCCGCGTGGACGGCGCCCGCATCAAGCCCGAAGGCCGCCTGACCGCCGGCGCCGCTGTTCGCGTGCCGCCGATCCCCGACGACACCTCGCGCCAGGCCGGGGACATGCACACCCTGTCCGAACAGGACATCCGGTTCGTCAAGTCGCTGGTCCTCTATGAGGACGACATGGTCATTGCGATCAACAAGCCGCACGGCCTGGCGGTGCAGGGTGGGACGAAGACCAGTCGCCACATCGACCGTCTGCTGTCAGCCTGGGGCGAGGGGGTCAACCGGCCGCGGCTGGTCCACCGTCTGGACCGCGACACATCGGGCGTCCTGCTGCTGGGCAAGGGGCCGGAGGCGGCCAAGCGGCTGGCCGGCGCCTTCGCGCGGCGTCAGGCCAAGAAGACCTATTGGGCCATCGTGATCGGCAACCCGAAACCCTATTCGGGCCAGATCGACATGCCGCTGAAGAAGACCGGCATCAACGACTTCGAGATGATGCGCCCGGCCGAGCGTAAGGACCCCAAGGCCGAGCCGGCCGAGACCGCGTTCAGCACCGTCAGCCGCGCCTCGCACCGGGCGTCCTGGATGGCGCTGCGGCCCTTCACCGGACGGACCCACCAACTGCGCGCCCATATGGCGGGGATCGGTCACCCGATCCTGGGCGATCCGAAATACGGCGACGAGAAATCCAAGGAACTATCCGGACCGCTGAAGCTGCAACTGCATGCGCGCAGCATTGAGCTGGATCACCCGCGCGGCGGAACGCTGAAGGTCACGGCGCCGCTCAGCCCCGAGATGAAGGCCGGCTTCGCCCACTTCGGCTTCTCCGAGGACGAGGCGGAGGACGATCCCTTCCTGGGCGTGAAGCGAATCCGGTGACGGCGGTCGGGCAGGCACAGGTCGAGCATGCAAAGGCCTTGGTCGCCGCCGGGCGGCTGGACGAGGCCTTTCAGGTTCTGGCGGGGGTGGTCGCGAAGGCCGATGCGCCGTGGCAGGCCCTGTCGGTCCAGGCCGACTTGCTGAAACGTGCGGGGCGTCTGGCGGACAGCGCGGCTGCCTCCCAGCGACTGGTCGCGGTTCGACCGCACAGCGTGCCGGCGCGGCACAATCTAGCTTCCACCCTGGGCGATCTGGGCCGGGCGGCCGAGGCGGAGGCCGCCTGTCGCGGCGCCATGGCCATCGGCGGGGATGCGCCGGAGACCTGGCTGGTGCTGGCGAGAGCTTTGCAGGCGCAGAGCCGGTTCGATGAGGCCGAAGACGCCTATCGTCAGGCGCTGGCGCGGCGGCCCGGCTATGGCGATGCGCTTAGGGATCTGTGCCAGTTGATCTGGATGCGCGACGCCGATCTTGAGGCCGCCTGCGCGCCGCTGGACATCGCCATCGCTGCATCGCCCGCCGCGCCCATGCCGCGTCAGATCAAGGCGCGGCTGCTGGAATACGCCGGGGAGGCGGAGCGGGCCTATCGCACGCTGGTCGCCGGGCCATTGGATGGGCCGGGGGAGCTGGCGGCGGCGCAGGCGTGCCTGATGCTGGATGCGCGACGCGCCCTGGATCATGCGAACCGGGCGGCGGCGCTGGCCGGCGGCGAGGTCGCGGCGATCATGGTGACCCAGGTCGAGTGTTTACTGGCCTTGGGCGAGGCCGAGGCGGCGCTGGTTCTGATCGAGGCGCTGCGGGCGCGAGAGCCGTTGAACCAGCATGTGCTGGCCTTCCAGGCGACCGCCTGGCGGATGCTGGGCGATGATCGTTATGGCCGGATGTACGACTACGACGCCTTCGTGCGTCCCTATCGGCTGGAGACGCCGCAAGGCTGGGCGTCGCTGGAGGCCTATCTGGTCGATCTGGCCAAGGCGCTGCATGAACTGCACACGCTGAAGACCCATCCGGTGGGGCAGTCATTGCGCGGGGGATCGCAGACCGCCGCCGCGCTGTCCGAGAGCGACGATCCGGCTATCCGGGCCTTCTTCCAAGCCATCGACAGGCCGATCCGCGACTATATGGCGGCGGTTGGTCAGGGCGACGATCCGTTGAGGGCGCGCAATACCGGCGACTATCGCATCCAGGGCAGCTGGTCGGTGCGGTTGCGGCCGAACGGGTTTCACGCCGACCATATTCATTCGAACGGCTGGCTGTCGTCGGCCTGCCATATCGAACTGCCTCCTGCAGTGGCGGGCGAGGGGCGCGAGGGCTGGTTGCGGTTCGGCGCGCCGCCCAGCTTGCCGAACCTTGCAGCCGAACACCATGTGCAGCCCCAGCCGGGGACGCTGGTGCTGTTTCCTTCCTATATGTGGCACGGCACCCAGCCGTTCGGCGGCGAGGCGTCGCGTCTGACGCTGGCTTTCGACGTCGTGCCGGCCTGATTTCAACGGACTTCTGATGACTGACAAGCCCGCCCCGCATCGCCCGCGTTTCGTCGAACAGTCGCCGGACCGAATCTCGCGCTTCTGGAAGGAGGCGGTCGTCGGTCCGCATGCAGACGGCGGCTGGGCCGTGCTGCTGGACGGGCGCACGCCCAAGACGCCGGACAAGGCGGCGCTGGTCCTGCCGACGCAGGCCGCAGCCCAGCTAGTCGCCGACGAATGGGCGGCGCAGGGCAAGTTCCTGGATCCCTCGACCATGCCGGCGACGCGGCTGGCCTCGACCGCAATCGACCGGATCGGTCAGGCGCGCGAGCCGGTGGCGGACGAGATCGCCGCCTACGCCGGATCGGACGTGGTCTGCTACTTGGCCGAACATCCGACGCCGCTGGTCGAGCGCCAGGCGCGAGAATGGGGGCCGTGGCGCGACTGGGCCGCGCGCGAGATGGGCGTGGTGCTGGAGCCTGTGGCCGGCATCGTGCATCGGCCGCAGTCGCCGGACGCCATCGCGCGGGTCAAGGCGCACGCCCTGTCGCTGGATGACTTCCGCCTGACGGGGCTGGCGACGGCCGTGCCGTTGCTGGGGTCGGCGGTGCTGGCCATGGCGGTGGAGCAGGGCGCGCTGGACGGCGGCGCGGCGTTCGACCTGTCGCGGATCGACGAGCTGTTCCAGGAAGACCAGTGGGGTGTGGACGCGGAGGCGGCCGAACGCACAGAGGCGCGCCGCGCCGAGGCGCAGCTGCTGGATCAGTGGTTCAGGGCCCTGGATTAGGGCGCTGAACTCAGGATGCGGAATGGGCGATGAGCATTGCGCGCTCTTCGTTCGTGAGATGACGCCAGCGCCCTTCCGGCAGGTCGCCGAGTTCCAGCGGGCCGATGCGGGTGCGGTACAGGTCCACGACCTCCAGCCCGACCAGTTCGCACATGCGACGGATCTGGCGGTATTTACCCTCATCTAGGATGAACCGCATTCGCTGCGGCCCAATCTGGGTCACGCGGGCGGGCTTAAGCGGCTTGTGGTTCAGTTCCATGCCGTGCCGCAGGCGGCTGAGCTTGCCCTCGGTGATCAAGCCCTCGACGACGACCAGATATTCCTTGTCCAGTTCCGACGCCGGGCCGATCACCGCCTTGGCGACGACGCCGTCCGACGACAGCAGCAACAGACCGCGCGAATCCTCGTCCAGCCGACCGATGGGGGGCAGGGAGGCGTCACGGGCGGGAATCTCGCCCTCGCCGATACGGTTGGGCTTCGTGAGCAGGCGCACGGCGGGAATCTTGCCGGGATCGGGCTGGCCCGAGACGTAACCGACCGGCTTGTGCAGCACCAGGGTCATGCCCGACGCCAGGGCCGCCTGGGCCGTGTCGTTCAGGGTCAGGGTCTCGCCGGGTTGAATCTTGCGGCCCGCATCGCTGATGGTCTCGCCGTCGATGGAGACCAGGCCGTTGGCGATCAGGGTGTCGGCCTCGCGCCGGGAACAGACGCCGGTCTGGCCCAGCCACTTGTTCACGCGAACGGGTTCTTCGCCGTCATAGGTGCGGGTGAAGGCCATGCGATTCCGTCGTCTAGTCGATGTCGCTGTCTAGAGCCGGGCAGGCGCGTGAGCAAGCCAAACGCGGTTTTCAGGATCAGGAAGGCCAGTCTGTTCGAATTGGCAGGTTGATCCTGACGGGATCGCCACTATATCTGACGGCATTCCACAAATGATCCAGAGTGCGGGACGACAGCCGTCGGACCCGTCGATTTTCGTTTTTCTGATCATTGGCGTGGGCGGTTCGACAGCGTCGCTTGTCGAATCTGGATCAGTATTGAAACATTTCAAGGAGACGTCTTGTTCGCTCAAAACAAATCTTCCGCAGGCCCCCGTCGCACCGGTTATAACCGTCCTGTTCCCACCCGTCTGCGCATGGGGCTGGTGATGCGGCGTGACATGGAGTTCGGCGAGCTGGGCGACGTGGAGGGCGCGTTGCGAGCCGAAGGCGTGGGTCTGGCCCCGATCTCGACGGGCGACGCCAGCCTGATCACCGGCGGCGTGACCGTGCTGGCCACTGCGACGGCCAAGGACATCATCGAAGGTCGGTTGAAGGGTTTGGTCGTGCCGGGCGGTTCGACGGACGAGGCGTCGCTGGCGGCGGTCAAGTCGCTGCTGGATCTGGCGCGCGCCAACGCCCTTACGGTCATCGCCTTTGCTGACGGCGTGGCCCTGGCGGCCGAGAGCTTCGGCGTTTCGGCCGAGGCCGATGGCGCGGTGTTCAAGGACGGCGCCGTGACCCTGCTGAGCGACAACGGCGCACTGTCCAAGATCGTTGGCGCGATCGCCTGATCAGACGGCGCGGAACAGCAGGATGAGGTTGTTCGCCGGCATCTGAACCCGCAGCGTGGCCGCAAGGCCATGCGCGCGGGCCAGGGCCTCGACCGTTTCACGGTCGCGTAGACCCCATTCAGCGTTTCGCGCCTTCAGACTGTCGTCGAAGGCGGCGTTCGACGCCGCCAATTCGACTTCGTCCTCGCGATAGGGTCCATAGAGCGCCAATAGACCGCCGGGGCGTCGCAGGACGCGACCTGCCAGATCCATCAGCCCCTCTGTCGCCGACCAGGGGCTGATGTGCGTCATGTTCGCACAATAGATCGCATCGACTGGCCCCTGGGGCCAGGTCGTCGGATCGGCCGCGTCGAGCGCCAGCGGCGGGTTCAGGTTCGCCAGCGCGAGCTGGCGCGTCCAGGCGGTGATGCTGTCGCGCGCCTGTTCGCTGGGGTCGCTGGGCGTCCAGTCCAGGCCAGGCAGTGCGGCGGCGAAGGCGGCGGCGTGTTGGCCCGATCCCGAGGCGATCTCAAGTACGCGTCCGCGCGCCGGCAGATGGGCGCGCAGGACCTGCAGAATCGCCTCCGCATTGCGACGCGCAGCGGGCGAGCTGAGGGCGCCGTCAGGCAGGGCGGAGAGGGAATCCAGCGTTTGCACACGCCCTTCTAGCGCCCGATCGCGCCGCTGACACCTGCGATCTTTTGCCGGAGACACCGGTGGACATCGGCGCTTTCTTGCACGGTTTGACGTGGCGGAAAGACCGGAGCATTTCGCCTGTAACAGTGCGTGATCGTCGCGTGCTGAAGGTCACGACGGCGTCAGATCGTCGGGCCGATTCGCTCAGGAGACGCCCTTGCCCCTTTCCGCCACACCCGGACTCCATCCGGCGCCGACCGCCCATTCCGGCCTCGTCGCCTGGGTCGAGCAGATTGCCGCCCTGACCAAGCCCGCCCGCGTCCACTGGTGCGATGGGTCGCAAGAGGAGAAGGCGGCCATCACCGCCGACTTGCTGGCCAAGGGCACGCTGAAGGCGCTGGATCAGGACAAGCGGCCGGGCTGCTACTATGCCGCGTCCGATCCGCGCGATGTGGCGCGGGTCGAGAGCCGGACCTTCATCTGCTCGGACGACGAGGCCGATGCCGGTCCCACAAACAACTGGGCCGATCCGATCGAGATGCGCGCGCGTCTGGACGGGCTGTTCGATGGCTGCATGGCGGGGCGGACGATGTATGTCGTGCCTTTCTGCATGGGGCCGCTGGGATCGGCCATCAGCGCCCTGGGCGTCGAGATCACTGACAGCGGCTATGTCGCCCTGTCGATGGGGGTGATGACCCGCATGGGCAAGCCGGCGCTGGACCAGTTGGGCGACAGAGGTGTGTTCGTGCCGGCCGTCCATACGCTGGGCGCACCGTTGGTCGAAGGGCAGGCCGACGTGCCCTGGCCCTGCAACGACGACAAGTGGATCGTGCATTTCCCCGAGACGCGGGAAATCTGGTCCTATGGCTCGGGCTATGGCGGCAACGCCCTGTTGGGCAAGAAATGCTACGCCCTGCGCATCGCCTCCATCATGGCCCGCGACGAGGGGTGGCTGGCCGAGCATATGCTGATCCTGAAGCTGACCGATCCGAAGGGGCGCGCGAAATATGTGGCCGCCGCCTTCCCGAGCGCCTGCGGCAAGACCAACCTGGCCATGCTGCAACCCAGCCTGCCGGGCTGGAAGGCCGAGACCATCGGCGACGACATCGCCTGGATGCGCTTCGGCGAGGACGGGCGGCTTTATGCCGTGAACCCCGAGGCCGGCTTTTTCGGCGTCGCGCCGGGCACCAGCCGCAACACCAACCACAATGCGCTGGAGACCCTGGCGACCAACACCATCTTCACCAACACCGCCCTGACGGCGGACGGCGACGTGTGGTGGGAGGGGCTGACCAAGGAGGCTCCGCAGGGCCTGACGAACTGGAAGGGCCAGCCGCACGATCCGGCGTCCGGCGAACCGGCGGCGCATCCCAACGCCCGCTTCGCCGCGCCCGCCAGCCAGTGCCCGGCCATCGCGCCGGAATGGGAAGATCCCAGGGGCGTGCCGATCGACGCCATCCTGTTCGGCGGTCGGCGGGCCAGCGCCGTGCCTCTGGTGACCGAGGCGTTCGATTGGGAGCACGGGGTCTTCATGGGCTCGACCGTGGCGTCCGAAGGCACGGCGGCGGCCGAGAACAAGGTCGGGGAACTGCGCCGCGATCCCTTCGCCATGCTGCCCTTCTGCGGCTACAACATGGGCGATTATTTCGCGCACTGGCTGAAGATGGGGCAGGGGCGCGACGCGTCGAAACTGCCGCGCATCTTCTTCGTCAACTGGTTCAGGAAGGATCAGGACGGGCGGTTCGTCTGGCCCGGATTCGGCGACAATGCGCGCGTGCTGAAATGGATCAGCGAACGGATCGACGGCGAGGCCGAGGCGGTGGACACGGCGGTTGGTCGCGTGCCGTCAGTCGCTGCGCTGGACCTGTCGGGTCTGGATCTAACGCCGGTGCAGCTTTCGATCCTGCTGGACGTGGATGCGGGCGTCTGGGCCGAGGAGGCGGCGCTGATCCCGGACTTCTATCGCCAGTTCGGCGACCGGCTGCCCACCGCCCTGTGGGACCAGCATACGGCCCTGGTCGCGCGCCTGGACGATGCGGGCGCGGCCTCAATGGCGGCGGAATAGGCGCAGGCATCTTGCAATAGGGGCGTCGCGGGTCGATCAGACGGCCCGTGATGTCTCCCCCTCCCATCGTGATCGTCGGCGCCGGCGTGCTTGGCCTGTGCACCGCGTTCGAACTGCATCGGCGCGGCCAGGCGGTGGTGGTGGTCGATCCGGGAGAGGTGAACGCCTCACTGGTCGCGGCGGGGATGATCGCGCCGGCGATGGAATCGGCAATCGACGACGTGTCGCCCGATCATGCCCGGCTGTTCCGGGCGGGGCGCGACCTGTGGCCCGCGTTCGCGGCGGCGGCGGAGATCGTTCTGGCGCATCGACCGGCCGAATGGCGGGGCGGCGACGTAGACGGGATGGAGGCGCGACTGCGTGCGCTGGGCTTCGACGCTCGGCGCGAGGGCGACCGTGTCACGACCGACGAGGATTATCAGGTCGATCCTGCACAGGCGTTGGCGGCGCTGAGGCAGGCGATGGGCGAGGCCGTCATCATAGGGCGGGTGACGGGGATCGTGCGCACCGATCACGGCTGGCGGGTCTCTGTCGGCGACAAGCTGCTGGACGCCGAGGCGGTGGTGCTGGCGACTGGCGCGGGCAAGGCTGTCGCGGGTCTGCCTGAGTCAGCGCGGGTTCTGATCGACGCCATCCAGCCGATCCGGGGACAGATCGGCGTCGCCGCCCGAGATCTGGTGGATCATGTCGTGCGCGGGCCGGGGGCCTATATCGCGCCGATGGCCTCGGGTGCGGTGATCGGGGCGACGATGGAGCCGGGGCGGCGAGACACCGCGCCGGATGCGGAGACGTCAAAACGTCTGACGGAGGCGGCCTGGCGCGTGCTGGATCGGATGCCCGAACCGCTGCACATCGACTGGCGGGCGGGCGTGCGCGGCGCGACGGCGGACGGTCTGCCGCTGGCAGGCGCTGCGCCGGACGAGCAGGGTCTGTTCATGGCCTTGGCGCCGCGTCGGAATGGCTGGCTGCTGGGGCCGCTGGTGAGCGCGGTTGTCGCCGATGCGATCGAGGGGCGGGCGGCCTCGACGGAAGCCCGCGCCCTCGATCCTGGTCGGTTCTAGCCCGCCATCGCGAAGCGGACGGTGAAGTTGACCGTGGCGCCGTCGACGGGTCGGCCGTCCACAGTGCGCGGGTTCATGCGGAAGTCGCGCGTCAGGCTCTGGGCCGCACGACCGAAGCCCTGGCCGCTCGGCGTTTCGCCCACGACACGACAGCCGGTCAGGCCGCCGTCCACGCGAACCATGCAGCTGAGGCTGGCCGAACCCGGCGTGCCGTTCTCCGCTGCACGGGTAGGATAGGCGCGCGCCATCTGCGCCGGCGACGGGCGGCTGGCCCAGGTCGGGTTGTTGATCACAGAGGGCGGGCGCGGCGGGGTCTCGACCGTGGCCGTGCCGCCTTCGACGCCGGTGGGCGCCGTGCTGACGATCACCTGTCCGGGCGGAGCCGTATTGGCTGGGTTCTCGGGCGGCGTCAGGGCGAGCGTCGGCACATCGGCGGGCACGGTCAACACCGGCTTGTGGATCGGCGTCGGCGGGGCTGCCGTGACCGTGGGCGGAAGCGGCTTGGGCTTGGGCGGCGTCTGGAAGAAGACATCAATGGGCTTGTCGGGCTCGGCGGGTTGCGTCATCCCGCTCAACTCGAACCGCTGATTATACAGCGCCACCCCCGCCGCGACGTGCAGGACGACCGAGACGCCGATGGCGCCCAGCATCCAGCGCGGGATGGGTTTCTTGCGTTCCCCGAAGTCGATGGGGCTGATCAAGCCGGGGCCACCGGCGGCACGGATCATCATAACTTCACTCCCTCGTTCACCGCCCCCGCAGCGCCCGTAACTGCAAGTTGAGCGCGCAGGTTGTGGCGGCTTTGCGGCGGAGGTTTCGGGGTTCGACCAATGTCGATCCGTTAACGGCGGCGTTAAGAATTAAGGGTTGGTTAACTACGTTCGCCGACCATCCGCACATGGGCATCGGAGCGATTCCATCGACAGGCGGGGTAGAGGCGGCCATTCGGCGCGCGTCTAACGCTGTGGGCGTGGACTACGACTTTCTGATCAAGACGGCGCGTCGCGAGAGTGCGATGAACCCGTCCGCCAAGGCGCCGACCTCTTCGGCGGCCGGCCTGTTTCAGTTCATCGAACAGACCTGGCTCGGCACCGTCAAACAGCACGGCGCCCAGCACGGCTATGGCCAGTACGCCGACCTGATCCATCGTGGATCGGACGGGCGCTGGCGGGTGGAGGGTTCGGCGCGCAATGTGGTGCTGGACCTGCGTTTCGATCCCCATGCCGCCTCGACCATGGCGGCCGAGCTGACGGCCTCGAATGCGGCCTATCTGCGCGGTCGAACGGGCAAGGAGCCGGGGGCCGGCGATCTTTATGCCGCCCACTTCCTGGGTCCGGCGGGGGCGGCGGGCCTGATGCAGGCGATGGATCGCAATCCGGGGGCCAGCGCCGTCGCCATGTTCCCCGAGGCCGCGCGGGCCAATCGCAGCATCTTCTATCGCAGCGGACGCGCCGCCACCGTCGCCGAGGTTCACGCGAATCTGCAACGCACGGCGGGCGAGGGCGCGCCGGCTGCCGGGACGGGCGAAACCAAGTATTCTGTCCCCAATCTGAGCGACAAGGATCAGATGCTGGCGGCGCGGATGGATCGGCTGAAGCAGGATCAGGGGCTGCTGGCCCTGCTGCTTGGTCAGGACGGATCCTCCGGCAGTGGTTTCGGCGGCGCTTTCTCGCCGAATGGCAAACAATCGACCTGAGTCGTTGCATTGCAACCGATGGTAAACCAGCCGTTAAGCATGGCAGTCTCATTCTGGGATCCACGCCCGATTCCATGACGAGCCGTCCATGATCGCCTTCCGCGCACGCCTCACAGAAGTGGATATTCGACGCCTCATCAAGGCGACGGACGACGATGAACGGGCCGAGGCGGCGCACAAGCTGTGCCGCAACATGGAACGCGCCGACCTTGACGAGGACGACCGGGCCGCGGCGCAGAAAATCCTGCGTCTGCTGGCCAATGACGCCGCCGAACTGGTGCGACGCGCCATGGCCGTCACGCTGAAGGCGTCGGACCTGATCCCCAATGATGTGGCACGCAAGCTGGCCGGCGATCTGGACAGCATCGCCCTGCCGATCATCGCCGCCTCTCCGGCCTTCAGCGACGAGGATCTGATCGAGATCGTGCGCGCCGGCTCTGTCGTGCGTCAGGTCGCGGTGGCGGGGCGGTCGCGCGTGTCGCGCGATGTCGCGACCGTGCTGGCCGAGGAAGGCTGCGAACAGGCGGTTCGCACTGTGGCGGCCAACGACAACGCCGACCTGTCGGAAGCCGCGCTGGCGGCCGTGGTCGATCGCTTCGCCGAGGCGCCAGAGGTATTGACGGCCGTGGCCTATCGCCAGGTCCTGCCGATGAGCGTGACTGAGCGCCTGATCCAGCTGGCCAGCGACGCGGTGCGCGAGCATCTGATCAGCCGCCACGCCGTCGCGCCGGAAACCGCCATCCGTCTGGCTCAATATGCGCGCGAGCGCACGACTGTCGATCTGGTCGATCAGGCTGCCGTCAGTTCGGATCTGGCCGCTTTCATGACCCATCTGAACGCGCGTCGCGTCCTGAACGCCTCGCTGCTGTTGCGCGGGCTGGCGCGCGGTCAGATGGCGATGTTCGAACACGGCCTGGCCGAACTGGCCAACACGCCCCATCACCGCGCCTGGCTTATGGTACATGACGCGGGGCCGCTGGGGCTGAAGGCCATCTATGACCGGGCGGGCTTGCCGCCGCGCCTGTTCCAGGCCTTCCGCGCGGGGGTCGATACCTGGAGGATGCTGGCGTCCGAGGGGATCGACACGTCCAGCGCCTATTTCCGCGAGCAGATGCTGGAACGGTTCCTGACCCAGCGCCCCAATGTCCAGCGAGACGACCTGGCCTATCTGATGGAACGGCTGGATCAGTCGCCGTCTCCGGCGCTGTCCGCCGCCAACGCCGCATAAAAAGAGGCCCGCCATTCGGCGGGCCTTTCGCATCATGGCTGAGGGGGGACGTTTCAGCCTGCGAGATGGTCTGCGACGCGCGCTTCCAGGGTTTCGGCCAGGGCGCGGCCGGTGGGGTGTTCGTCCGTCTTGATCTGGTCGCGGACCACGGCGCGGATGGCGTCGATGTGGGCGTCCAGTACGACAACCGGCGCGGTCATGCGACGATCGGCGTCGTCCAGCATCTTGCACAGCGAACCGG
The DNA here is from genome assembly GCF_049897645.1 of Brevundimonas sp. TWP2-1. Classification (NCBI taxonomy): domain Bacteria; kingdom Pseudomonadati; phylum Pseudomonadota; class Alphaproteobacteria; order Caulobacterales; family Caulobacteraceae; genus Brevundimonas; species Brevundimonas sp. TWP2-1. Next base: position 1,003,365 of record NZ_JAFCWR010000001.1, on the reverse strand, counting down.
CGATGCGCGTCACCAGCGGGTATTCGTAGGTCGTTCCCAGACCCTTCAAGTCATGGGCGCGGAAATACAGGGCTTCGGCAGTGGTTGGATTGTAGCCCTGTTCGCGAATGTCGGCCTGGGCCTTGTCCAGCTTAACGATTTCGTCGTTCAGCCACTGGCCGAATTGGGCCGACATGGCCTTCAACGCCTCTTCGGCGCGGGCGATGGCGTCGGCGTTGATGCCGAAACCGCCGCCGACCTTCATGCGCAGGGCGTTCGTCGGGGGGGTGATTTGCGCCGGATTGCTCATGGCGGGCTCCATAGGACTTTGACGGCAAAGTACGGGATCGAGCTTAAGAACCCGTGACCGGATCAGTTGGCGAACTGTTCGGCCATCACGCGTTCGTCGAACGAACGTCCGGCGTCGAACAGCATGGTCAGGCTGAGGTCGCGCCGTTCGCGCACCTCGACGCGGGCGACGCGCCTGACCTCGAAGTTGTCGGCGGTGGCCGAGACCGGGCGTTTGTCGGCCTCCAGAACCTCGAACCGCACCTTGGCGCCATGCGACAACAGGGCGCCGCGCCAGCGACGGGGCCGAAACGCGCTGATCGGCGTCAGGGCCAGGATGCGGGCGTCCAGCGGAATGATCGGGCCATGCGCCGAAAGGTTATAGGCGGTCGATCCCGCCGGCGTCGCCACCAGGCAGCCGTCACAGGACAGTTCTTCCAGCCGCACGCGGTCGTCGACCGTGATCCGCAGCTTTGCGCTCTGGCGCGTCTGACGCAGCAGCGAGACCTCGTTGATGGCCAGGCCGGTATGGACCTCGCCGCTCTCGGTCCAGGCGTCCATCTGCAGCGGATGGATGACGGTGCGTTCGGCGGCGGCGATTCGCTCCAGCAGGCCGTCCTCCTCATAGTCGTTCATCAGGAAGCCGACCGAACCGCGGTTCATGCCGTAAACGGGGGTGCGTCCGCGCAGATTGCCATGCAGCGTCTCAAGCATCTGGCCGTCGCCGCCCAAGGCGACGATAACGTCCGCCTGGGCCTCGGGCACTGCGCCATAACGCGCGATCAGGGCCTTGCGCGCCTCCTGGGCTTCAGGCCGGTCGCTGGCGACGAAGGCCAAGGATGGCGAGGCCGGAATGGGAGAGGATCGAGGCTGGGTCACGGCGGGACGTGAGCCGAGCTTGACGGCGAAGTCAAACGATCGCGGGCTTTTCCATTATCTGGCGGAAGGCGCGCGAGGCGGAATGGGCGTTCATCGGCGTCGCCGTCCAGCCGCCGTCGGCAGGCAGGCCGCCTGACAGCTTGCGCACCTCGACCAGCAATGAGGCGAAGACCGCCTTGTCCACGCCTACGGCGATACAGGCCAGATAGAGGGGTTCGGCGGTCGGGGCGCGCACGGCTTGATGCACCTGTGCGTCGCTGAAACCGCCCAAGGCCGCCAGGGCTTGTTCGAACAGTTCGAACCTCTGCTCGCGCAGCGCTCTGATCAGCAGGCCGGGACGTAGCTGACCGGCGGCCTGAAGCTTGTCGACGAGGCGGCGCTCCATCTCGCTGCGTTCGCGTTCCTCGACCAGCCGACTGGTCGTGGCCACGCGCCACTCGGGACTGCCCACGGCCTTGGCGGCGGCCTGCTGGACGGCGGCGTTCAACTGGGCGTCGTCGATGCGGAAGCGTTCGCCGATCGACTGGCGCAGGGCCTGGCCGACCCATTGGTAGAGCTGCTGGGCCAGTTGTTCGTTCAAGCGGGGGTGACGCGTCAGAGGCGCGCGCAGGCCGGCGACGCGCCGCGAATGATCGACCAGCTTTCGCATGGCGTCTTCGCTGATGTCCGCCGAACGATTCGACGCCAGGGCCGTCATGGTCACGGCCTCGCCCCGGTCGATGATCGTGTCCGCCACGGGCCGGGACAGCTGGGGCCGGCGCGCAACGGCGATCTGATGCTCCAGCGTCGCCTCGATCAGCAGCCGGATCAGATCGGTGTCCTTCAGCAGCGGGCTGGAGGTGATGACCGGCCGGGCGATCTCGATCTCGTCCAGCGCCAGCATGTTGATCAGGGCGGGCGGCGCCCAATCGACGCGGGCGATACGCTCGGACAGGGCCAGACGAATGTCCCTCTCGGCCTGGGCGGCCAGGGTCAGGAAAATGTCGCTGAGCAGCGGTCCGACCTCGGCTGGCGGACGCGTGGCTTCACAAAGGGAGGTGACCTTCAGTAGCAGGCGCTGGCGGTCTTCCGCCGAGCGGCTTTGCGCCAGGGTCAGAAGTTGGGAAACGGTCCGGTCGTCCCAGGCGTCGCGGGGCGGCTCCAATTGAACGACAGACACAGCGGCTCCCCGAACCGACGACGATGCTTAACCATAAGGCGCGGTCGTGAAGACGGCGTTAAGCAAAGCTAACGACTGCCTGATGACGCGGCGTCAACATCAGTCATGGCGGGTTGACGGCGCACGCGGGCAGGGCGACGGTTTCTCAAAGCCCGTTCAGAGGCAGGAGGAAACCATGGCGGACGGAACGAGTCCCTCGATCAAATCGCGCGTGTCCGAGGCCGAATGGCAGGTCCGCGTCGAGCTGGCAGCCCTGTATCGGCTGGTCGCTTTGCACGGTTGGGACGACATGATCTTCACCCATATCTCGGCGCGTGTGCCGGGGCCCGAGCATCATTTCCTGATCAATCCCTATGGCTTCTATTTCGATGAGATCACGGCCTCGTCGCTGGTGAAGGTCGATCTGGAAGGGAACATCGTCCAGGACACGACCCACTTCATCAATCCGGCGGGCTTCACCATCCACTCCGCCGTCCATGCCGCGCGCGATGACGCCAAGTTCGTCATCCACCTGCACACCGTGAACGGCGTCGGCGTGGCGGCCCAGGCCGAAGGTTTGCTGCCGATCAGCCAGAACGCGTGTTTACTACAGTATCAGGTTGCGTATCATGGGTACGAGGGGTTGGCCCTGAACCATGACGAACGCGAACGTCTGGTAGCCGACCTGGGGGACAAACCGCTGATGCTGCTGCGAAACCACGGCACGCTGGCGGTCGGGGAAACGGCGGCTCAGGCATGGATCGGCATCTTCTTTCTGGAGAGGGCCTGCGCGCAGCAGGTCGCGGCCCTGTCGGGCGGGCGTCAGCACATTCTGCTGGCCCCCGACGAGGCGCAGGCGGAAACCAAGGAACAGGGGCGGGGCATTGGCTTCATCTCCTCCCTGGCTTGGCCGGGCGCCCTGCGTCAGCTGGACCGCAAGTCGCCGGGCTACGACGCCTAGGTCTCGCCGGGGCTGCGGCGGTGTTGGCGCTAGGTGCGCTGACGCCCGCTCCGGCCTTCGCCGGCGCCTGGGTTCAGCCCAAAGGCAAGGGGCAGGCGATCGTCAAATATGAGCGGCTGAGCGCCGATAGCGGTTTCGACGCCTCTGGCGAGGAGCGCGACCTGCCCGGCGAACGGCGCGACGCGGCGCTGGGCCTGTTCGCCGAATACGGCGCATCGGACCGGCTGACCCTGCAGTTGAAGGCCGACTGGCAGGACGGCGAGGACGCCTTCGTCGATTACAACGGGCGCGGCCCCATCGAGATCGGCGCGACCTGGCAGGTCTGGCGCGACGACCGCAACGCCGTCAGCCTATATGGCGGCTACACCTGGGCCGGGGAGGGGCGCAACGCCGGCTATGCCCAGCCGGGCGTCGGCGAGCACGATTGGGAGGCGCGGGTGTCGGTCGGCCGATCCCTGGGCGAAATGGGCGCGCGCTGGGGCATGGACGGATCGTTCGTCGAGCTTCAGGCCGCGCGGCGCCTGCGCGACGGCCTGCCGGACGAGACGCGCATCGACGCCACGGCGGGCGCGCGGATCGGTCGCGACTGGATGGTGCTGGGCCAGGCGTTCGGCGGGGCGGCGGACGGCGGGTCGCGCTGGCTATCGCTGGAAACCTCGGTGGTGCGCGATTTCGGGGGCTGGAGCGTGCAGGCCGGATGGAGACAAACCGTCGCAGGCCGAGAGGCCGCAATCGCCCGTGGGCCTGTCCTGGCGATGTGGCGTCGTTTTTAGGGGAAGATTTCTGCGACGGAAAATGTGATCCGCCACGTTACTGATACGTAACATTGCGCGCACTTCATTACCCGGTAATGCATGCGGCGTCCCCCTGACCGAGAGACCCCCGCGTGATCAAACGTCACTTCTTCCTCATCGCCGCAGCCGTTCTACTGGGGCTGATGGTCGTCGCCGCCATCGTCAAGATCACCACCGGAGACGAAAAGTCCGCCCAAGGGCCGGGCGCCGCAGGCGGCCGACGTGGCGGACAGGAGGTGTCGCAGGCCGTCGTGGGCCAGCGTCAGTTTTCGGACCAGATTCGGGTGCTGGGCGTGGCGCGCGGGCAGCGGTCGGTGAACATCACCTCCTCGACCACCGAACTGATCACGCGCGTTCTGTTCGCCGACGGCCAGCTGGTGTCGGCCGGCGCGCCCCTGGTCGAGCTTCAGGCGCGCGAGGAAGACGCCGCCATCATCGAGGCCCGCGCCAACGTCAATCAGGCCCAGCGGGAATATGATCGCTACAAGGCCCTGGCCGACCGGGGCATCGCGCCCCAGGTGATGCTGGAACAGGCCGAGACGGGGCTGGAGACCGCCCAAGCTTCGCTTGAGGCCGCACAGGCGCGACGCGGCGACCGCGTTATCCGCGCGCCGTTCGCGGGCCGCATGGGTCTGACGACGGTGACGGCGGGCACGCTGATCAATCCGGGCGCGGTGATCGCGACCCTGGACGACACCTCGACCATTCGCGTCGATTTTCCCCTGCCGGAACGCTACCTGAACCTGCTTCAGCCCGGCGCCCAACTGACGGCGACGGCGGACGCCTATGGCGACGAACCCTTCCAGGGCCGGATCGCCCTGATCGACACCCGCGTCAACGAAACGACCCGCGCCGCTACGGCCCGCGCCGAGTTCGCCAATCCCGGCGGCCGCATCCGCCCCGGCATGCTGCTGCGCGTCGTGGTTCAGCAGGGCCAGCGCCAGGCGGCGGCTGCCCCGGAATCGGCCGTTCAATATGAGGGCGCCGGCGCCTTCGTCTATCGCATTGCGCCCGGCCAGAACGGCTCGACCGCCCAGCGCGTCGAGGTCGAGGCCGGCGCCGTCGAAAACGGCTTCGTCGAAATCCTGTCGGGCATCGAACCCGGCGACCGTATCGTGGGTTCAGGCCTGAACCGCATCCAGCCGGGCGCGCCGGTCAGCGTCGCGGGCGCAGATCGCAAGTCGGCTGCCGACCGCAAGTCGGGCGCCGCCCAATGATGCTGTCCGACGTTTCGGTCCGGCGGCCCGTCTTCGCGGCCGTCGCCGCTATCGTGCTGTGCGTTATCGGCGCGGCGGCCTTCTTCTTCCTGCCTGTTCGCGAACTGCCGGACGTCGATCCGCCCATCGTCTCGGTCAACACCACCTATGCCGGGGCCTCGGCCGAGGTGATCGAGAGCCGGATCACCGAGCCTGTCGAACAGCAGATCGCCGGCATCCAGGGCGTCGAGCGCATTAACTCGACCAGCCGCGACGGCCGTTCGAACGTGAACATCGAGTTCTCGCTGGACCGCAACATCGACGACGCCGCCAACGACGTGCGCGACCGCGTCAGTCGCGTGGTCGGACGCCTGCCGGACCAGGCTGACCCGCCGGAAGTGGCCAAGGCCGATTCCGACAGCCAGCCGATCATCATCGTCTTCCTGCGCTCGACCAGCATGAACAGGCTTCAGCTGACCGACTACGCCGACCGGTATCTGGTCGATCGGATGGCGACCGTGCCCGGCGTGGCCCAGGTCAACATCTATGGCGAGCAGCGCTATTCGATGCGGCTCTGGCTGGATTCCGCCGCCATGGCTGCGCGCGGCCTGACGGTCAACGACGTCGAGACGGCCCTGACCAACCAGAACGTCGAACTGCCCGCCGGTTCGCTGGAATCCACGGACAAGGACTACACCGTCCGCGTGGCGCGCACCTACGCCCTGCCGGAAGACTTCCGACAATTGCCCATCGGCACCGCCGGTTCGGCCTCGGCCTCGGCGTCCGTCGCCACAGGGACGGGCAGCGGCTCGTCGGCCATTATTCAAGGCCAGCCGACCTACGTCACCCGTCTGGGCGACGTCGCCCGCGTCGAGGAGGCGCCGGAGGAGGATCGTCGCCTGTTCCGCGGCAACGGCATGGACCAGATCGGCTTGGCTGTGACACGTCAGGCCCAGTCGAACGACCTCGCCATCTCCGACGGCGTCCATGAGATGATCGACGAAATCCGGCCGACTCTGCCGCCGGGCGTGACGATCGAGATCGGGTCGGACAACTCGGTCTTCACCTCGCACGCCATCGACGAGGTCTGGATCACCATCGGCATCTCCATGGCCCTGGTGGCCCTGGTCAACTTTATTTTCCTGGGCAGTCTGCGGGCGGCGCTTATTCCGTCCATCGTGGCGCCCATCTGCCTGCTGGCGACCTTCATCGTCCTGGCGCCGCTCGGCTTCTCGCTGAACCTTCTGACTCTGCTGGCTCTGGTGCTGGCCATTGGCCTGGTGGTGGATGACGCCATCGTCGTGGTCGAGAACATCCAGCGTCGTCTGGACCTGGGCGAGCCGCCTCTGGTCGCGGCGGAACGCGGCGCGCGTCAGGTCTTCTTCGCCGTCGTGGCCACGACTATCGTGCTGCTGTCGGTGTTCGCGCCTCTGCTGTTCCTGCCGGGATATGTCGGGCGACTGTTCGTCGAACTGGCGGCGGCCATCGCGGCCGCCGTGGCCTTCTCCGCCTTCCTTGCGCTCAGCCTGTCGCCGATGCTGGCGTCCAAGATTCTGAAACCAGCGCACGGCGGCGGCTGGGTCGCGCGTCGGGTGGACTGGGGCATGGATCGGCTGAAGCGCTCCTATGCGCGATCGCTGGACATGATGCTGGGCCGGCGGATAGCGGTGATCGGCGTCGGCGCCCTGATCCTGCTGGTAGCGGCGGGGGCGGGCGGCATCTTCCTGACCCTGCCCAACGAACTGGTGCCGGACGAGGATCGTGGCCGGGTGACGGTGCGCGTCGCCGGCCCCGAGGGCGCCGGTTTTGACTATACCCGCAAGATCATGCTGGGGCTGGAACCTCTGCTGGCTGAATACAAGGCGAACGGCGAGGCCGACAGCTATCTGGTCTCCGCGCCGGGCTTCGGCGGCGGCAGCTTCAACTCCGGCAACGCCGTCCTGACCCTTGCCGACTGGTCCATGCGCGACCGGACGGCGGCCGAGATCGCCCAGGAACTGAACGGCAAGTTGCGCGGGCAGACGGACGCCCAGGTCAATGCCTCGACCCCCGGCGCCTTCCAACGCGGGGGCGGCAACTCCAACTCCATCGAGCTGATCGCCACGGGCACCGACTACCAGCAGATCTACAACTGGCTTCAACCGATGTTGGCGGCGGCCCAGGCCAATCCCGGCTTCTCGCGTCCGCGCCTGAACTATGAGCCGAACTCGCCGCGCCTGCTGGTCGATGTCGATCCGCAGAAGGCGGCGGCGCTGGGCGTGTCGTCCCAGTCCATCGGTCGCACGCTGGAGACCATGTTCGGATCGCGTACCGCCACCACCTACATCAAGGGCGGGCAGGAATACGATGTCATCCTGCAAACCGAGCGCGACAACCGGCGTGAGGTCGCGGACCTGGAGGCCCTGTATGTCGCAACCGGTGGCGGGCAACTGGTGCCGCTGTCGGCCGTGGTCACCACCAAGACCAGCGGTGACACGCCGGACCGTCGCCGTCTGGATCGTCAGCGGTCGATCTCGTTGCAGGCCGACCTGAACCCCGGCACCACCATCGACGACGCCATCCAGTTCCTCGGCGCCGAGGCGGCCAAACAGCCCCAGGGCGGTGTCGTCACTCAGTGGGGCGGCGCGGCCCGCGACCAGCAGGAGGCGGGCGGAGCGGTGTTCGCGGCCTTCGGACTGGCGCTGTTGCTGGTCTTCCTGGTGCTGGCGGCCCAGTTCGAAAGCTGGATCACGCCGGCGGTCATCATGCTGACGGTTCCGCTGGCGGCGGCGGGCGGGCTGTTCGGCCTGCTGATGGCCGGGTCCAGCCTGAACATCTACAGCCAGATCGGACTGATTATTCTGATCGGGGTCGCGGCCAAGAACGGCATTCTGATCGTCGAGTTCGCCAACCAGCTGCGCGACCAGGGCCGGTCGATCCGCGAGGCGATCATCGAGTCGTCGTCCTTGCGTCTGCGGCCGATCATCATGACCTCGATCGCTACCGCCTTCGGCGCCTTGCCGCTGGTGCTGTGGCAGGGCGCCGGCGCCGGCAGCCGTCAGACGATCGGCGTGGTGATCTTCACCGGCGCCATCTTCGCCACCGTCCTGACCTTGTTCGTGGTGCCCGTGATCTATGGCGTCCTAGCCCGCTTCACCAAGTCGCCGGAATGGACCTCGCGCAAGATCGAGGAATGGGAAGCCCAGGAAATGCGCGAAGGCGGACCCAAGGAACTGCCGGAAGGCTGATGGATCAGGAGGCGGGCGCCGGCTCAGGCTGGTAACCCGTCTCCACCTTCAGGAAGGCGATGACGTCACGGCGATCCGTCGCGTCGGGCAGGCCGGGGAAGGTCATCTTGTTGCCGGGGAGGAAGGTGCGCGGGTTCTCCAGCCAGTGATCCAGCTTCTCCGCATCCCAAGTGAAGTCTGCAGTGCGCATGGCGTTGGAATAGTTGTAGCGCGGCCGATCCCCCGCCTTTCGCCCGAATACGCCGTACAGGTTCGGCCCCGCCATGTCTGGGCCGCCTTCGCCGATGGTGTGGCAGGCGCGGCAGCGCGCGAAGACGCGGCGGCCGTTCTCCAGATCGCCAGCATTGTAAGGGGCGGGCAGGGAGGCCAGCAGCGTCGCCTTCTCCGTTTCCGTCAGGACGTGAACGGGCTTGGTCGGGGCCGTCGATGACGGCTCGCCCTGACCACAGGCGGCCAAGGCGACGATGGGGGCAAGAAGAAGCGGGGCGGCGAGGGCGAAACGGGTCATGGCGGCTCCTGTTCAGCCTGTGATAGCGCAATGCGTCGGCGCGGCAATTGGTCAAGCTGTCCTGCTGGACGCGGGGGGCTCGCACCTGATAATCAGTGTCAAAGAAACGCGGAGCCGCTGGGGAGCGGCCTCGCCCGTGCGAGCGTAAAATTGACTGACACCATCAAGCTGAGCCAGGCCCGACGCGGCGATCGCGGCGTCATCGTCCAGGTGGGCGCCCATTGTCACCATCAAGGAGAAGCAGTCGAGCTGGAGCGCCGCCTGCTCGAACTGGGCTTCGTCGAGGGCGCGCAGATCGAACTGCTGCACGAAGGCTTATTCGGTCAGGACCCAATCGCCATGAAGGTGGACGACATGCGCGTGGCCCTCCGCCGCCATGAAGCCGAGAGCCTGACGATAAAGCTGGACGCCGCCCGGTCTGAGGCCAACTGATGGACATCGCCCTGAAGACCGCTCGCGTCGCCCTGGTCGGGAATCCCAACAGCGGCAAGACGGCCCTGTTCAACGCCCTGACCGGCGCGCACCAGAAGGTCGCCAACTACGCCGGCGTCACGGTGGAGCGCAAGGAAGGCTTGATCCGCGCCGCCTCGGGCCGGACCATGTCGGTGCTGGACCTGCCCGGCACCTATTCCCTGCGCGCACGTAGTCCCGATGAAGAGGTCACGCGCGACGCCGTCCTGGGGCGTCTGGCCGGAGAGACGCCGCCCGATGTCGTGGTCTGCGTCGCCGACGCCACCAACCTGCGCCTGGTCCTGCGTCTGATCCTGGAGCTGAAGGCGGTCGGTCGGCCCATGGTTCTGGCGCTGAACATGTACGACATCGCCCAGCGTCAGGGGCTGCGGATCGATCTGGAAAGGCTGGGCGCCGAACTGGGCGTGCCGATCATCACCACGGTCGCCACCCGCAAGCGCGGTATCGACGATCTGATCGCCGCCATCGAAGACCGGGCCGCCGTCGCCGCCGTTTCCGAAAGCCAGTGGCATAGCCCCGATGCCGCCCAGCTGCGCACCGCCGCCCGTGAAGCCGAGCGGATCATGAAGGCTTGCGTGCGCCCGCCCGAGCGGCCCGACACCCTGACCGGCAAGATCGATTCGATCCTGCTGCATCCGGTCGCCGGCCTCGTCATCCTGTTCACCCTTCTGTTCGTCATGTTCCAGGCCGTATTCAGCTGGGCCGCGCCCCTGATGGACGGCATCGAGGCCGGCATCGGCTGGCTGGGCGGTCTGGTCGCCAATGTCCTGCCCGATGGCCTGTTGCAAAGCCTGATCGTGGACGGAATCATTTCCGGCGTCGGCAGCGTGCTTGTCTTCCTGCCGCAGATCCTGATCCTGTTCCTGTTCATCATCGCCCTGGAAGACTTCGGCTACATGGCCCGCGCGGCCTTCCTGATGGACAAGATCATGGGCGGGGCTGGCCTGCACGGCCGCGCCTTCATTCCCCTGTTGTCCAGCTTCGCCTGCGCCATTCCCGGCGTGATGGCGGCGCGGGTGATCGATTCCAAGCGCGACCGCCTGACCACCATCCTGGTCGCGCCCCTGATGACCTGCTCGGCGCGGATACCAGTCTATACGCTGATCATCGCGGCCTTCATTCCCAACGAGACAGTCTGGGGTTTCGCCAATCTGCAGGGTCTGGTGATGTTCGGCCTCTACGCCGCCGGCATCGTCAGCGCGCTTCTGGTTTCGCTGGTGATCCGCAAGGTGTTCTGGCGCGGGGCGGTCGAGCCCTTCATGATGGAGCTGCCGACGTACAAGACGCCCGACCTGAAGAGCGTGGGCTTCAACTTGTGGCTCCGGGCCAAGATCTTTCTGAACCGCGCCGGCCGCATCATCCTGCCCGCTGTGATCATCCTGTGGGTGCTGGCGACCTTCCCCTATCCGCCCGAGAACGCGACCCTGCCGGCCATCGACTATTCGTTCGCCGGCATGCTGGGTCGGGCGCTGGAGCCGATCTTCGCGCCCATCGGCTTCAACTGGCAGATGGTCATCGCCCTGATCCCCGGCATGGCGGCGCGTGAGGTCGCGGTGGCGGCTTTGGCCACCACCTACGCGATTGCCGACACCGAGAACGCCACCGGTCTCCTGGCTTCGACCCTGTCGGCGCAATGGTCGTTGGCGACGGCTCTATCCTTCCTGGCCTGGTACATCTTCGCGCCCCAGTGCGTGGCGACTCTGGGCGTGGTCAAGCGCGAGACCAACTCGTGGAGATGGACCTGGATCATGATCGGCTACATGTTCGGTCTGGCCTATCTGGCGTCGCTGGTGACCTATCATGTGGCGGTGGCGCTCGGAGGCGGCTAAGCCAAGGCGGTTCGCCGCCGTCTGGACGTCTCGATGCACCCTGTGATCGCCGCCGCCGTCATGGGCGGGTTGGGCCTGATTTTCGGCAGTTTCATCGGCGCCGTCAGCGTGCGGCTGCCGCGTGACGAGGATATCGTCGTGGCGCGCTCGCGTTGCCGGGGCTGCGACCAGCCCTTGCGCGCCTGGGAGCTGGTCCCGCTGTTCAGCTGGCTGGCCCTGCGAGGCCGTTGCGCGCGGTGTTCGACTCGCATTTCCCAACGCTACCCGCTGATCGAACTGGCGGCAGGGGCGGTCGGCATTTGGTCCGCGCTTTGGGCGGCCGGCGGCGGGACGTCCGTCTTTCTGATGGCGGCTACGGCGGTGCTGGGCTGGCAATTGCTTCTGATCGCCATTGTGGACGGCGAGAACTTCTGGCTTCCCGACGTCCTGACGTTGCCATTGATCGCCACGGGTCTGGTCGTCGCCATTTGCACGAGCTGGGATCTGGCCTTGTCGCATCTGATTGGGGGCGTGGTCGGGTTCGGCGGCCTGTGGCTGGTCGGCTGGCTCTATAAGGCGATCCGCAAGCGCGACGGCCTGGGCGGGGGCGATCCCTTCCTGTTCGCCGGGGCAGGGGCGTGGGTCGGCTGGATCGGTCTGCCCAGCGTGCTGCTGTGGTCCTGCGCCGTCGGCCTCAGCCTCGTCTTCGGCATGCTGGTGGTGCGTCGCACGGTCAGCGGAAGCGAAAAGCTGCCCTTTGGCGTCTTCCTGGCCGTGGGGATATGGCTGACCTGGCTATACGGGCCGCTGGGGCTCTAACGCCCGGTCGTCAGCTTGACGATGATGATGGCCGCCGTGTCCAGAATAGCTTCCGGCGTGTCAGCACGCCGCAGCAGGTCGAAACTGGCCGCCGTCGATTCTGCTATCGAGGCGATCTGGTACGAGGCCAGGCGCGGATTATAGTCCTTGGGATGCAGGCCGCTGGCATGGGCCTGGGCCACGCGGCGTTCGATGGCCAGGTGAAGGCGGCGTAGCCGGCGCACCCGGCTCTCGACGAAGGCCACGTCGCCATTGTCCGCCAGCATATGTTCGACCCGCAGCACCTGGCCGTGGCTTCGCCAGATCGCCATAACGTCCAGAATGAAGGCGCGGGCGATTGCAAAGGCCTTGTCACCCGGCCAGTCGGCCTGGAAATGCGTCGCCAGACCCTGGAAATCGGTCGCCGCAACCTCGCACAATGCCAGAACAGGCTCTTCGACCGTCTTGAAATAGGTGTAGAAATTCGACGGCGATACGCCCGCCGCCAGGGCCAGATCGGCGACGCGGATTTCGCCGTAGTGCCGCTCGTTCAACAGGCGTTGGGTCGCGTCGAGGATCGCCTGGCGGGTTCTCCCGCCGCGCGCACCGATCTTGTGGCCCAGCTTGTTGGTTGTGTCGGCCATGTCCCCGATGGTCGCATAGAGATGGTGCCGGCTGCAGGAATCGAACCCGCGACATCCAGTTTACAAAACTGGCGCTCTACCAACTGAGCTAAGCCGGCCCGCGAGTGCGGTGTTGGCCCTTATGTCCAGCCTCGCGCCGGGACGCAAGGCGACCTTGCATCCGTCGGCGGACAAAACGCACTAGTGCGCGCCTTCGTGTCAGCAACTGGTTCTCCAATATCGTGGTAACCGGTGTCTTTTTCTCCCCGGCATAGTATCTGGTGGGGATCAGTCTCGCGAGGCGATCCAACGCCTCCGTATTGAGGACCAGTGAAGGACGTCATGGCTCATCCGCTCAAGCTCGATTCCGATCGCCTGTTTCCGGCCGACGCCGACACCCGCGCGGTGGCGCGGCGCCTCTATGCAGAGATCAAGGGCCTGCCGATCATCAGCCCGCACGGCCATACGGACCCCAGTTGGTTCGCCTTGAACGAGCCCTTCGCCAATCCGGCTGAACTCCTGATCACGCCCGACCACTACGTCTTCCGCATGTTGCACTCGCAAGGGATGGCGATGGAGGACCTGGGCGTTCCCCGCGCGGACGGCGGCCCGGTCGAGACCGATCCGCGGAAGATCTGGCGTCGGTTCGCTGAGAACTATCACCTGTTCCGGGGCACGCCGTCGCGGATGTGGCATGACTGGGTCTATGCTGAGGCCTTCGGCATAGACGTGCGGCTGTCGGCCGAGACGGCGGATCACTATTACGACGTCATCGACGCCGCGCTGAAGACCGACGCCTTCCGCCCCCGCGCCCTGTTCGAGCGGTTCAATATCGAGGTCCTGACCACGACGGAGTCGCCGCTCGAGACGCTGGAGCATCACAAGGCCATCAAGGCCTCGGGCTGGAAGGGGCGGGTGCTGACCGCCTATCGTCCCGACCCGGTGCTGGACCCCGACTACGAGGGCTTCCGTGACAATCTGAAAGTTCTGGCCGAACAGACCGGTCGCGATACGATGAGCTGGGACGGTTACCTCCAGGCCCTGCGCGACCGACGCGCTTTCTTCGCCGAAATGGGTGCCACCTCGACCGATCACGGCCACCCGACCGCCTTCACCGCCGATCTGTCGAAGGTCGAGGCCGAGGCCCTGTTCCGCCGCGTCTCGACGGCTCCCGCGACGCCTGCCGACGCCGAACTGTTCCGGGGGCAGATGCTGACCGAAATGGCTGCGATGTCGGTCGAGGACGGGCTGGTGATGCAGTTGCACCCCGGCAGTTTCCGTAACCACTCCGCCACCGTCTTCAACCGGTTCGGCCGCGACAAGGGATGCGACATCCCGACCCGGACGGATTACGTCCGGGCGCTGAAGCCGCTGTTGGACCGGTTCGGGTCGGACACCCGCCTGTCGCTGATCCTCTTCACCCTGGACGAGACCAGCTACAGCCGCGAACTGGCGCCCCTGGCCGGCCACTATCCGGCGCTGAAGCTGGGCCCCAGCTGGTGGTTCCACGACAGCCCCGAGGGGATGCGTCGCTTCCGCGAGCAGGTCACCGAGACGGCGGGCTTCTACAACACCGTCGGCTTCAACGACGACACCCGCGCCTTCCTGTCGATCCCGGCCCGTCACGACGTCGCCCGACGCATGGACTGCGGTTTCCTGGCCAAGCTGGTGGTCGAACATCGGATGGAGGAGGACGAGGCCCACGAACTGGCCCACGCCCTGACCTATGGTCTGGTCAAGGCGGCCTATAAGCTGTGACCCGTCTTTCCGACACGGCCCTTTCGGCCCTGCCCGCCGATGTCGCCATTCCCGGGTACGACCGCGCCCAGGTGAAGACCGGCGTGGTCCATCTGGGCATCGGCGCCTTCCACCGCGCCCACCAGGCGGTCGTGTTCGACGACGCCCTGGCGAGCGGCGACCTGCGCTGGGGCGTGCTGGGCGCCTCGCTGCGGTCGCCCGGCGTGCGCGACCAACTGAACCCCCAGGACGGCCTCTACACCCTGGTCGTCCGCGACGGATCTGACGAACATCTGCGCGTGATCGGCGCCGGTCGCGGCGTTCTGGTTGGGCCGGAAGATCCCGCCGCCCTGGTCGCGGCCATGGCCGACGCCGACGTTCACATCGTCACCCTGACCGTGACGGAGAAGGGCTATCGCCTCGACCCGGCGACCGGCGACCTGCTGCTGGACGACGCGGATGTCGCCGCCGATCTGGCCGATATCGCCGCGCCCCGCACCGCGCCCGGCTTCATCGTTGCAGCATTGCGCGCGAGGAAGGGCGCAGGCCTCAAGCCCTTCACCGTCATCAGTTGCGATAACCTTCCCCACAACGGGAAGCGCATCCGCGCCGGCGTCATCGCCATGGCCCGTCGGATCGACCCTTCGCTGGCCGACTGGATCGAGGCCGAAGGCGCTTTCCCGCAGACGATGATCGACCGGATCGTCCCCGCGACCATTCCCGACGACATCGCCCGCCTGACGGCCCGTCTCGGCGTCGAGGACCAGGGCATGGTCAAGGCCGAGCCCTTCACCCAGTGGGTGATCGAGGACCGATTCGCCAGCGAACGGCCGGACTTCGCGTCTCTCGGCGTGCAACTGACCGATGCGGTCGAACCGTGGGAAGACGCCAAGCTGCGCCTGCTGAACGGCGCCCATTCGGCCATCGCCTATCTTGGCGCCTTGTCGGGCTATGAGCATGTCCACAAGGCCGTCGCGGTCCCTGCCTTCCGCGCCTATGTCGAGGCCCTGTGGGACGAGGCGGAGACGACGCTGAACCCGCCGCCGGGCTTGGACATCCCCGCCTATCGCGACGCGCTGATGGCCCGGTTCTCCAACGCAGCTCTGATGCACCGGACCCGCCAGATCGCCATGGACGGTTCGCAGAAACTGCCCCAGCGGCTGCTGGCCGGGGCCGCAGAACGTCTGGCGGCCGGGCAGGGCATCGACGCCATGGCGCTGGGCGTCGCCTCTTGGATGAAATGGCAATCGGGCGTAACCGAAGGCGGCGAGACCTTCGCCGTCGATGATCCCCTCGCCCCGCAGACGGCCACGCTTCTGGCCGACGCCGAGAGCGACCCGGCGCGGGTATCGGCCCTGCTGAGCCTGTCCGCCGTCTTCCCGCCCACCCTGGCCGCCGATGATCGGTTCGTGGCCGCCGTCACCCGCGCCTATCTGTCGCTCAGTCGGAACGGCGCGGTTCAAGCGGCGGCCCAGATCGTGGACGAGACCAAGTGATGAGCGGACATACTGGAGTGCAGCCGTGAGCCGCGTCCTGATCCTGAACCCCGCCGACGACGTCGCCATCGCCCTGGACGACATCGCGACCGGCGATACGCCCGACGGCTTGGACGCGCCGGCCCGCGCGGCCATCGCCACCGGGCACAAGATCGCCCGCCATGCGGTGGAGGAGGGGGGGCTGGTCCGCCGCTATGGCCAGGTCATCGGCCGCGCCAGGACCGCCATCGCCGCCGGCGACCACGTCCACGTCCAAAACCTGGCCATGGCCGAGGACGGGCGTGAGGCCGAGGTCGGCGCTGATCTACGCCCGCCCGCGCCGCTGTCGGGCGCGACCTTCAACGGCATCGTCCGCCCGGATGGTCGCATCGGCACACGAAACTACATCGGCGTACTGACCAGCGTGAACTGTTCGGCCACCGTCGCGCGCCGCATCGCCGACGCCTTCCCCGACTCCAGTCTGCCCCACGGCGTGGACGGCGTCGTCGCCTTCACACACCAGGGCGGTTGCGGCGGCTCGTCGCTCAGCAGCGACGTGACCCTGTTGCAGCGGACCCTGGCCGGCTACGCCAAGCACCCGAACTTCCATTCCATCCTGATCGTCGGCCTGGGCTGCGAGGCCAACCAGATCCCCGCCTGGCTCGCCAACGAGGGTCTGGACGCCGGTCCGCACCTGCGCGCCCTGACCATCCAGGAGGCGGGCGGCACCGCCCGCGCCATCGAGGCCGGGATCGAGGTCGTCCGCGATCTGGTCGCCGAGGCGGCGAAGATCGAACGCCAGCCGGTGTCCGCCTCCCACCTGACCGTCGGTCTGCAGTGCGGCGGTTCGGACGGCTGGTCCGGCGTCACCGCCAACCCGGCTCTCGGCGCGGCTGTCGATCTGCTGGTCGCCCACGGCGGCTCGGCCATGCTGTCTGAAACCCCCGAGATCTGGGGTGCCGAACACCTGCTGCTGCGTCGCGCCGCCTCGCAAGAGGTGGCGGACAAGCTGAACGCTCGCCTGGCCTGGTGGCGTGACTACGCCGACCGGCACCAGATGGAGTTGAACAACAATCCGTCGCCCGGTAATCTGAAGGGCGGCCTCACCACCATCCTGGAAAAGTCGCTGGGCGCGGTGGCCAAGTCGGGTTCGACCCCATTGAACGACGTGATCGGCTATGCGCAGCCGCTGGAGGCGCGGGGCCTCAGCTTCATGGACAGCCCCGGCTACGATCCCTGCTCGGCCACGGGTCAGATCGCCTCGGGCGCCAATCTGATCGTCTTCACCACGGGCCGGGGCTCAGTCTTCGGCGCCAAGCCTGCGCCGTCGATCAAGGTCGCCTCCAACGCCAAACTGGCGAACTGGATGGACGAGGACATGGACATCGACGCGTCGCCCGTGCTGACCGGGACCAGCCTGGCCGAGGTCGGCGCCGTCATCTTCCAGAAGATGCTCGATGTCGCCTCGGGCGAGCCGTCCAAGTCCGAGGCCTTGGGCATCGGCGACAACGAGTTCGTGCCCTGGCAGGTGGGGGCCTATCTCTAGGTCCCCAGGTCCTTAGACGCCCAGATCCTTAGACGCCCAACGCCTCGATCAGGTCGCCCATGTTGCGGATGAAGACCGAGGTTGAGACGCCCTCGACCGGGAAGTCTGTCTGATAGGGCGAAGTGTCCCACAGGTCGCCGACGCGGGTCATCTGATACTCGCCGCCGGTCACCGTCGTGGGGGACGGTCCCTTGTAGGGATTGGATGTCGTGGTCAGAGGCGTGGACCAGTAGCCGCGTGCGTTCAGCCCGGCCATCACCTCGGCGGCGCGGTTGGCGTGCGGGGGGGTCGGACGGCGCGCGTCGCTGGACATGTCCCAGACGTCCACGTCCTGAAGCGTGAAATATTTCGGCAGGTTCAGCGAGCCGGGACGAGCCTTCAAGGGCGAGCCTTGTGTGGCCTCATCGACCGGCAGGGCCGACAGGCGCGCATATTCGGCGCGCAGGGCAGGGGTGTCCACGTTGCGGAACGAGCCGTAGTGGACGATCAGATTGGTGGGGTTGTCGTCGGCGTAATACTGGCCGTTGGCGATGTTGGAACCGCGCCGGTGGATGTAGATCGGCGTATTGGCGCCCTCCAGAACGAAGGTCGGGTGCGTGCGGCCCGCCGTGTTCAGCGGCGGCTTGGTCGCCACCTGATCCAGCCAGTCCATGGCCTCGGGCAGGCGCGCCAGATACTTGCGGTCGCCGGTCAGGCGATAGAAGCCCAGCATCGACTTGATGTTGGTTCCCGTCGCATGGGTGACGAAGGCCTGGGGTTCTATGGTCCGGGCGCCGGCCGGCTTCAGCGTGTCGGGGAAGTGTTGCAGGCCCCAGGCCGGCTGCGGCTGCGGCTGCTGGGTCTTCACGAAGATGTCCATGCCGCGGTTGATGGCGTCCAGGATCTTCGCATCGCCCCGGCCGTTCCGCGCCAAGCCGTGATAGGCATAGATCAGGAACTCCAGGTTCTCGCCCGCCACATCGTCGTTGAAGGTGATGTAGGGCGTATAGTCTGCGCGCCCGTGCAGGCCGCCGTTTTGGACGAACGGATAGCGCTGGGGCCAGCCGCCGTTTTCATATTGGCTCTCCAGCACGAAGCTGATCGCCTTGTTCAGGGGCGCCAGATATTTGCGGTCCTTCTTCTCCAAATAGACCCGCAGCAGCAGTTGCGACGCCTCGGCCGTGCCTGCGTCGTCGAAGGTGGCGTTGCCGTAATAGTGGTGGAATTCCTCCAGCCGCCAGGCGTTGGCGCCGACCGTGCCGTACCACTGCTTCAGCGACTCTTCACCGGCCGTGTCGATGACGTAGTTCCAGCCGCCGGCCGGGTGCTGGCCCTTGACCAGGGCGTCGGCGGCCTTCTTGGCGGCCTCGTAATAGAAGGCGTCGCCGGTGGCGTGATAGGCGTCCAGGAACAGGTGGCCCACGGTCGCCGTGCCGGGCGGCTGGACCCAGATCATGGTCGGGCTGGCTTCCAGTTCCCCCCAGCGGCGCGAGAAATCGGGCAGATATTGCCAGACATAGCCGCCCTCTACGGCGGCCTCCTCGCTCATGAACCGGGCGGCGCGCTTCATGGCGTCCAGGACGGCGGCGCGCTCGGGCGAGGCCTGGGCCAATGCTGGGCCGGATGCGGCGACGAAGGTGGCGGCGGCGCCGGCGGCCAGCAGAGCGCGGCGGTTCATGGACGTTACGG
The DNA here is from genome assembly GCF_049897645.1 of Brevundimonas sp. TWP2-1. Classification (NCBI taxonomy): domain Bacteria; kingdom Pseudomonadati; phylum Pseudomonadota; class Alphaproteobacteria; order Caulobacterales; family Caulobacteraceae; genus Brevundimonas; species Brevundimonas sp. TWP2-1. The sequence continues at coordinate 984,269 of NZ_JAFCWR010000001.1, read as the reverse complement.
ACATGGGAACTCCTGGTGTGACCTCTCTCGGACGGTTCTTGGCGACCGTTTCGAAGCGCCACTCAAGCATGACTGACACCGGTTTCCTAGTCCTAGCAAGCCAATGAAAAAGGCCGCATGGACTTCTCCACGCGGCCTCCAGCAAATCACGATGTTTGCGGCCTCAGCGGCGGATATCGAACCCGCCGTCGCCCATGGCCGCGCGCACCTCGTCGGCCGTGAACAGGTTGAAGTCACCCGGCACGGAGTGCTTCAGGCCGGCGGCGGCCAAGCCGAAGTCCAGCGCCTCTTGGTCCGACCATCCGCTCCACAGGCCGAACAGCACGCCGGAGGCGAAGGCGTCGCCGCCGCCGACCCGGTCCACGACGCCGGCCATGTGGATGGCCTCGGCGCTGGTCTCGATCACATTGTCCCCGTCACGGGTCAGCATGACCGCCGACAAGGCCTGGTCGGTGACGCTGTCCTGGACGCGCAGGGTGCAGGCGATGCGTTGCAGACGGGGGAAGGCGGCGAAGGCGGCCTTGGCGGCCTCGCGGCGGCGAACGGCCGGGTCGGCGCTGTCGAACCGGGTCTTCAGCACCAGGGCGAAGTCGCGGTCGTCGGCGAAGGCGACGGTGGCGCCGGCCAGCATCTTGCCCAGGGTGGTTGGCGGATCGCCGGCCCACTGCTCCCACAGCTTGCCGCGGAAATTGCCGTCATAACTGACCATCACGCCCTTGCGGACGGCGGCCTCGATGATGGCGACCGCAGCGGCCGAGCCGTTTGGCCCCGTCGCCGGCGTCACGCCCGAGGCGTGCAGCCATTCGACCCCGTCCAGCAACTGATCCCAGTCGAAGGCGGTGTGAACATGTTCGACGAAGGCCGAGCCGCCGCGGTCGTACAGCACCTCCGACGGGCGACGCACGGCGCCGGGCGTGAGGAAATACAGCCCCATCCGCCCAGGCTTGAAGACGACGGGCGAGGTGTCGACGCCGTGCTTGCGCACCTCGTCGCGCACGCCCCGGCCGAGCGCATTGTCGGCCAGGACCGTCGCCATGCCGGTTGGCGCGCCGAAGCGGGCCAGGGACACGGCGACGTTCGCCTCGGCCCCCGCCGGACGGATCGTCAGGGCGGGGGACTGCATCAGCAGTTCGTTCTGGTTCGGCGAAAACCGCAGCAGCATCTCGCCGAAGCAGAGGATGCGTCTGGATGAGGCGTGGTCTGTCATGGTCGCAAGGCTAGCTGGGTATCAGCGCGCCTGCCAGCCGCCATCGACCGGCAGGATGGCGCCCTGGACATAGTCCGAGGCCCGGCTGGCCAGGAAGACGGCCGCGCCGCCCAGGTCCGACGGCTCGCCCCAGCGACCGGCCGGGATGCGGCCCAGGATCTCGGCCGAACGGACGGGATCTTCGCGCAGGGCCTGGGTGTTGGCCGTGGCGAAATAGCCGGGCGCGATGGCGTTGGCGGTGATGCGGTGCGGGGCCCATTCGTTGGCCATCAGCTTGGTCAGGCCGGCGACGCCCGACTTGGACGCTGTGTAGGAGGGCACACGGATGCCGCCCTGGAAGGACAGCATGGAGGCGATGTTGATGATCTTGCCGCCGTCGCCCTGTTTGATGAACAGGCGGGCGACCGCCTGGCTCATGAAGAAGACCGTCTTAAGATTGATGTTCATCACCAGGTCCCAGTCGGCTTCGGTGAAGTCCACGGCGTCGGCGCGACGGATCAGGCCGGCGTTGTTCACCAGTATGTCGATGCGGCCCATGGCGGCCAGTGCTTCCTGAACCACGCGCTCGACCGGCTCGATCGAGGTCAGGTCAGCGCTGATGGCGTGGGCGCGACGGCCCAGCGCCTGCACCTTGGCGACTGTGTCGTCGGAATCCGACAGGGCGACGGAGACGATGTCGGCGCCGGCCTCGGCCAGAGCCAGGGCGATGCCTTGACCCAGACCCACGTTGCCGCCGGTCACCAGGGCGACCTTGCCGGTCAGATCGAACGGATTGCTCATGTTTTTCTTCCTCTTGTCCTGATTACTTCAACTGACAGATGTCGAGCTTGTACATGTCGGTGTAGTCGAGATTTTCGCCGCCCATGCCCCAGATGAAGGTGTAGTTCGAAGTGCCTGCGCCCGTGTGGATCGACCACGGCGGGCAGATCACGGCCTCGCCGTCGGCGACGACGATGTGGCGTGACTTGTCCGGCTCGCCCATGAAGTGGAAGACGCGGTCGTCCTCGCCCAGACCGAAGTAGAGGTAGGCTTCCGAACGGCGGTCATGAATGTGCGGCGGCATGGTGTTCCACACCGAGCCGGGCTTGAGCACCGTCACGCCCAACAGCAGCTGGCAGGACTTCACCTTGGCCGGCACGACATACTGGTAGATGGTCCGTTCGTTCGACGTCTCCAGCGCGCCCATTTCCAGCGGCACGGCCTCGTCGATCGAGATCTTGGTCAGGTCATAGCGGGCGTGGGCCGGGGTGGCGACGAGATAGAATTTCGCGGGCTCGGCCGGGTTGTTCGAGGCGAAGCTGACGTCCCTCGATCCCATCGGCACATAAAGGCCGTCACGGAAGCCCAGTTCGATCGTCTCGCCGTCAACGGTGATCGAACCGGCGGCGCCGATATTGACCACGCCCAGTTCGCGCGCCTGCAGGAAGGCCGCGCCGGCCAGCGACGGCGGCTCCGAATGGGTGGGCAGGGTAAGGGCGGTCTGGGCCGGGGTCGCGCCGCCGATGATCATCCGCTCGTGGTGGGAATAGTTCAGGCTGATCTTGCCCGGAACGAACAGGCCCTCGATCAGATAGCGATCCCGCAGCTGCTGGTTCGTGGCGCCGTCCATCATGTCGGGATGGGTGGCCTGATAGACCTTGTCGTACATGGGGTCGTACATGCGGCTCTCCCTGGAAGCTCGCAGCGCGAGCCACTGACGGATCTTGCGTCCGTCCTTCTGTGGACTAGGTAACCGGTGTCATATTATGATGCAATGGATTACACCATAATCGCCGACATCTGTTCGGCATCGCTTCGCCACCGTCTTGAGGATTCCCCCATGAAGATCGCTCTCATCATTGAAAACAGCCAGGCCGCCAAAAGCGAGACGGTGCATGCCGCCTTGACCGCCGTCGCGGAACCCCTGGGCCATGAAGTCTTCCACTATGGAATGTATGCGGCCGAGGACAAGGCGTCGCTGACCTATGTGATGAACGGCGTCCTGACCGGCATCCTGCTGAATTCGGGCGCAGCCGATTTCGTCGTCACCGGTTGCGGCACGGGCACGGGCTCGATGCTGGCCGCGAACGCCATGCCGGGCGTCTTCTGCGGTCTGATCATCGACCCCACCGACGCCTTCCTGTTCGGCCAGATCAATGACGGCAACGCCATCGCCATGCCTTACGCCAAAGGCTTCGGCTGGGCCGCCGAACTGAACCTTCAGGACGTCTATCGCAAGCTGTTCGAAGGCGAGCGCGGCCTGGGCTATCCCAAGGAGCGGGCCGAGATCATGCGCAAGAACCGTGGCGTCCTCAGCGACCTGAAGGCCGTGACCTGCCACGACATGCTGACGGTGTTGAAGACGATGGACCAGGACCTGCTGAAGGCCGCGATCGCCGGCGAGCGCTTCCAGGAATACTTCTTCGCCAACGCCACGGACGAAGGCATTCGCGAGTATCTGAAGGGCGTTCTCGCCGCCAAGCCCGTTCTCGAAACGGCTTAAGACATAGAGGTCGGCGCGCGATCACGCGCGCCGACCGACTTTTTCAAGCCGCAGGGATCGCGGACTTGCGCACCACCAGGGCCGGGCGGACTTCCGGCTGCTGCATCTTGGCCGGATCGACGCCGCGCATCGGCGCCAGCAGCTTCTCGGCCGCCATCCGTCCCATGTCGCGGATCGGCAGGCGCACGGATGTCAGGTTGGGCCATACCCGCGCCGCCATCGGCAGGTCGTCGAAGCCGACGACCGACAGGTCTCGCGGCAGTTCCAGCCCGCGATCTCGCGCCGCCTGCATCACGCCGATGGCCATGTCGTCGTTCAGGGTGAAGATGGCGGTCGGCGGCGTATCCAGCGCCAAGAGGGCATGCCCAGCCTCAACGCCCGATTCGAACGTATAGGCGCCCTTGAAGTCATAGGCGGGGTCCAGCGGTATGCCCCGCTCGGCCAGGGCGTCCAGGAACCCCTTGCCACGGACGGCGGACGACCGGAACAGGTCCGGGCCGCGCACCAGTCCGATTCGCCGGTGCCCGAGGTCCGCCAGATGCGCCGCCGCCTCGGCCGCGCCGATCCAGTCGTTGGTGACCACCATGGCCTGCGGCTCGTCCAGCGACACGGAGGCGATACGGACATAGGGGCAGTCCAGGTCTCGCAACAGGTCGATGACCTGTTCGTCCTCCGACACCGACGGCGGCATGATGACGCCATACAGCCGCTGACGCTCGACGAAGCCGCGAATGTCTTCCAGCAGGGTAGGGGAGTTGCGGTTGCAGGGGTGGACGACAAGCTCCAGCCCCGAACCCTTCAGCGCATCCAGCACGCCCTGCTGCATGTTCACGACATAGGTCGGGCTGGGGTTGTCGTAGATCAGGCCGACAAGGAACGAGCGCCGGAACGCCAGGCCGCGCGCCTGGGGATCGGGGGTGAAGCCCAGGGTCTTGATGACCGCATTGACCCGTTCGCGCGTGTCTTCCTTGACGAACGGCGATTGGTTGATGACCCGCGAGACGGTCTTCTTGGAGACCTGCGCTTCTCTGGCGACATCGTTGATCGTGGCCCGCTTGCCCGGTTTGCCGGATCGCGGATCGTCCTGAGCCAAGGTTCGGCTCCTTCTCTATGTGCAATGCAAAGGCATAGCCGCGACTCGCGGTCAGCGCCATGGGGCGTTGCTAAAGCGCATTGACACCGGTTTCCTTCGCCGCTCTTATCGAAGCTTATTCACGAGGCGACTGCTTTGACTTCGACCCCTTCATTCGCGAGCCACGCCCAATGAGCGCGACGCCCGTCCCGGATTCCGGTCCGGCCGCCGCCCTGTCGGCCGACCACGCCGACATCGCCCGACAGTTCGTCGAGGCCCGCCTGGCTGCGCGCTGCACGCCCGACTATCCGGGCGCGATTCCCCAAAGCATGGCCGAATCCTACGCCATTCAGGACATCGCCATCGGTCTCTTCCCCGACGAGGTCGTGGGCTGGAAGGTGGGCGGCGTGCCGCCGGCGCAACAGCCGACGTTGGGCATCCACCGCCTGGCCGGCGCCATTTTCGCGCGCAACGTCTGGCCCGCGCCCGGCGACACCGTCGTGCCGTTGCCCGAGATCGAGGGCGGTTTCGCCGCCGTCGAATCGGAATTCATCGCCCGCATCGGCGCAGACGCTGATCCCGCCAAGACCGACTGGACAACTGAGGAGGCCACGGCCGCCGTGGACAAGGTCTTCATCGGCGTCGAACTGGCCGGCAGCCCTCTCTCGGCGATCAACGACCTGGGCTCGGCCGTCGTGGCTTCCGACTTCGGCAACAACGGCGGGCTGATGATCGGTCCCGAGGTCGAGAACTGGCGCGAGCGTCTGGACGGCATCAAGGTCGAGACCGTGATCAACGGCGCCAGCGTCGGCACGGGCGGCTCGCTGTCGTTAGCCGGCGGCGCGATGGAATCGGTGCGCTTCCTGCTGGAGCATTGCGCGCGCTGGGGCCGTCCGCTGAAGGCGGGCACGCTGGTCTCGACCGGCGCCGTCACCGGCGTTCACCGTGTCCACGCGGGCGACGAGGCCGTGTGCATCTTCAAGGGTATCGCAGAACTTCATTGTTCGGTCGTCAGGGCCGAGGCCAAGTAAACATCATCGGACGCCCACCCCGCCGCCGTTCAGGGACGGAAAGAGCAGGGAAGCGTCGAGGAAATTTAGGAACGGGTTTTTATAACCATGTCAGACGCTTCCGTCGCGCCGCCAATCCAGATCAAGGCGCCGTCACCGGGCAAGTACCGGTGGCTGATCATGTGGCTGCTGTTCGCTGCCATGGTGATCAACTACGTCGACCGGCAGATGATCGGCTTCCTCAAGCCGACCCTGTCCGTCGAGATGGGCTGGTCGGAGACCGACTATGCCGACATCGTCTTCTGGTTTCAGGCCACCTATGCCCTGTTCTATGCGATCTGGGGCCGGCTGATGGACAAGATCGGGGCCCGGTGGGGGCTGGGGATCGCATTCGCCATCTGGCAGGTTGGCCATATCCTGCATGCCGGCGCGCGCGATCTGTCCCACTTCATCATGGCCCGGATGGTGCTGGGCGCCGGTGAGGCCGGGGGCTTCCCGGGCGGCATCAAGGCCGTAACCGAGTGGTTCCCCAAGAAGGAACGCGCTCTGGCGACCGGCCTGTTCAATGCCGGCACCAACATCGGGGCCATCGTCACGCCCCTGATCGTGCCGATTCTGGTGCTGTCGTTCGGCTGGCAAATGGCCTTCGTCATTACCGGCGTCCTGGGTCTGGTCTGGCTGCCGATCTGGCTGCTGGTTTATCGCAAGCCCCGCGAGCAAAAGCGCCTGTCGGCGACTGAACTGGCTTATATCGAACAGGATCCGGCCGACACGGACGAGAAGGTGGGCTGGCTCAAGCTGCTGACCGTTAAGGAGACTTGGGCCTATGCGGCGGGCAAATTCCTGATCGATCCGATCTGGTGGATGTTCCTGTTCTGGCTGCCGGACTTCCTGGGCAAGCGTTACGGCCTGGACCTGAAGACCTTCGGTCCGCCTATCGTCGCCATCTATCTGTTGTCGGACGTGGGTTCCGTGGGCGGGGGCTGGCTGTCGTCGCGGATGATGCATATGGGCATCAGCCTGAACAAGGCGCGCAAGCTGACCATGCTGTTGTGCGCCGTGCTGGCCGTGCCGGTCATGTTCGCCGCAGAGGCGTCGAACCTGTGGGTCGCGGTCCTGATCATCGGCCTGGCCACAGCGGCGCACCAGGGCTTCTCGGCCAACCTTTATGCCCTGCCCGGCGACGTCTTCCCGAGGAAGGCCGTGGGATCGGTGGTCGGAATCGGCGGGATGCTGGGCGGTATCGGGGGGATGGTCTTCTCCAAATACGTCGGCCAGATCCTGGAGAAGATCGGCACCTACACGCCCATCTTCATCGTGGCCGGTTCGGTCTATCTGATCGCGCTTCTGGTCATTCACCTTATCATGCCGAAATACGAACCGGCCAAGGTCTGAAAAACGGCGCTGGGGCATAGGCCCTGACGCATCGAGGATTGCGGCCGGGCGAGCGATCGTCTGGCCGTTTTCCGTTCAAATATGCGAGGTACGACGATGGATATGGAACGCAGGACGCTTCTTGGACTGGCGGCCGGAGCCGGGATGGCCTTGAGGGTCAAGGGCGCATGGGCGCAGACGATCGCTGACGGCGGACGCCTTGGTCCGGCCGATCCGACCGAGATCATCCGCCTGTGGCCCGACGGCGCGCCAGGCGGGCAGGGGGTGACGGTCACGCCGATCGTGCCCGAGCGCTCGACCGATCCCGCCTTTCATGACCGCTACGCCCAATACACGACCGACCCGATCCTGACCGTGTTCCGGCCGGAGCGTCCGAACGGTTCGGCCATGCTGCTGATCCCCGGCGGGGGCTATCGCTGGGCGGTGCTGGACAAGGAGGGTTACGACGTCGCGCGCGTCTTTGCGGCCAGCGGCACGACCTGTTTCGTGCTGCGCTATCGCCTGCCGGCCGACGGATGGGCCGCCGGGGCCGATGCGCCGCTTCAGGACGCGCAGCGCGCCATCCGGCTGATCCGCAGTCAGGCCGCCGACTATGGGGTCGATCCGAAGAAGATCGCCGTCCTAGGCGCTTCGGCCGGCGGGCATCTGGCGGGTCTGGCCAGTGCGCGGACGGATGCGACCTATGCGCCAACGGACGCCGCCGACGCCCTGTCGCTTCGCCCGGACCTGACCGTCTTGATGTATCCTGTGGCGACCATGGCGGACCCCTATGTCCACGCCGGATCGCGCACCCACCTGCTGGGCGAGACGCCGTCGCCGGAGCGCATCGCGGCCTATTCTCTGCAGCGGATGAACTGGGGGGGCGCGGCGCCCGTCTTCCTGCTGCATGCTATCGACGACGCCTCGGTGCCGGTCGAGAACAGCCTGCAACTGCTGACCACGCTCAAGGCCGCCGCCGTCCCGACCGAGGCGCATCTGTTCCAGGAAGGCGGCCACGGTTTCGGCATCCGTCTGATCCAGGGCAAGCCCGCTCAGGTATGGCCCGATCTGGTCCGCACCTGGACCGCCCGGCTCGATTTCGCGCTTTAGGTTCCTGGCTGGATGTAGGGAATGGCCGAGAAGAAGGCCCGTTCGTCGCCGCGTGGGTCATCGGCCATGCGCGGCTGCACGTCCATCAGCATCGTCTGGCGGCGAGGCAACTCATAGCGGTCCCAGCGCGGCAGGCCGGCATGATTGGGATCGCCGTCGCGGGCCAGGGCGATGAAGGCGTCGCTCATCCGGTCCGCCAGGCCTTGCGCACCCGGTCCCCGCGTCCGCGAGCCGGCCGCCTCGACATTGTCGAACACCAGGGGGATGTCTGCGGTGTGGAAGGCGCCCTTGCGACCCGAGGCCATCTCGCCGGGGAAATCGAGCTGATAGACCCAGGCGGGCGCCCCGGCCTTGGCCCGTTCCTCGGCCTCGATCACCGCCCCGCGCCAGGACCGGCCCGCCGTCGTGGCGGCGATCAGCACCTGATCGGGCGACCAGTCGGGATGCATGGCGCGATAGCCGGCGATCACCGCCTCGGGCGTGATGTCGATCCGCATGACGCCGGGCGATAACCGCGAGGCCAAGGTCTCCCACGTCAGGCCGACATTGTTGGGATCATTGCCCATGAAGCCCAGCGTCTCTTCGCGAGTGTTGCCGATGATCATCGGGATCGACCGGCCCAGAGGCGCCGCGTCGGGATAGAAAGGATGGCGGGGCAGGGTGCAGAAATCCAGCACCGGCCCGAAATACACGCCGCCGAAGCCCAGGATCGGATCCTCGGCGCTCTGCGCTTCCAGCAGCCGTTCGACCGGCATCGTCGCCGCCTCGGCCGCCCGGTCCGGCGTCAAGCCCAGGGCCTTCAGCCAGGCCGTCGCCCGCGTCGTGGCGTTGATCGGGCCGGACGCCGTGACCTGCTGGCCGCTCATGGTCGCGGCGCGGTGGAACAGGCCCTGGGCTGCGGGCGTGGCCATCAGGGTGGCGATCTTGGCTCCGCCGCCCGACTGGCCGAACAGCATGACCCGCGACGGGTCGCCGCCGAAGGCCGCGATATTGTCCCGCACCCACTGCAGCGCCAGGATCAGATCCATCTGACCGACGTTGCCCGAGTCCTCAAACCCCGGCGCCAGCCGCGCCAGATAGGCATAGCCGAAGACGTTCAGCCGGTGGTTCAAGGTAACCACCACCACGTCGCCGCGCGCCGCCAGCCGCGTCCCGTCATACAGCGGGTCCGATCCCGACCCGCTCGAATAGGCGCCGCCGTGGATATAGACCATCACGGGCCGTCTGGCGGCGTCGGTCCCCGGCGTCCAGACATTCAGGAACAGGCAGTCCTCGCTCTGATTCGCCTCTTCGCCGCGTTGAGGGCAGGCCGCGCTGTATTCGGTGGCGCGGATTGGCGCGCGCCAAGGGGTGGGCCGCTCCGGCGGCTGAAAGCGTCGGGTCGGCGCGCCGTAACGCACGCCCTTGAAGACGTTGACTCCCTCGCGGCGCATTCCGACCACCGGCCCAGCCGTGGTGCGCACCTGGGGATCGTGAGAATCAGCTCTTGCCGCGAAGGGCAAGGCGGCGCCTGCGAGGCCGGCGGCGATAGCCGAGCGTCTGGTGATCATGTCGCAACACCGACAACGGGCTGGAACATCGTTCTTACCGCCGTCTGCGTGTAAAACACTGAAGTGTATGTCTTGAAGATCATTCTTCCCTCCTCTCGCCAGCGTCTTGCGCGCTGGGCGTTGGTTCAGAAGCCTCTGAGCACTGCTGTATTCGCTAGATTACAAATTCGAGATCATGGCGGTCACGTTCTTGCCACACGGCGACATGTGTGGCTAAACATTTATGACACCGGTGGCAGCAGCTTGGCAAACAAGCGTTGACACCGGTGTCGCCCGCCAGCAGCGGGCGGCTGGAACGGGGACATTTCGATCCTCGGCATGCCACACTTGGGAGGAGACAAGAGAATGACCCAACGCCACAAATTTGCGCGCCATGCGCTGGTCGCCACCGCGTCGCTGGGCGCGCTCGCCCTGGCCATGATGGCGCATGAGGCCGCCGCCCAGACGGCCGAGGCCGTTGCGCCTCAACAGGACGACGCGGCCGAAGTTGACGACATCGTCGTCACCGGTTTCCGCGCCAGCTTGCAGAACGCCCTGAACATCAAGCGCCGCGAAGCCGGCGTCGTCGATGCGATTTCCGCCGAAGACATTGCGGACTTCCCAGACACCAACCTGGCCGAATCGATCCAGCGGATCCCCGGCGTTTCCATCGATCGCGATGCGGGCGAGGGGCGTTCGATCACCGTGCGCGGTCTGAGCTCGGAGTTCACCCGCACCCGCATCAACGGCACCGAAGCCCAGTCCTCGACCGGCGCGACCGACTCCTCTGGCGGCGTGAACCGGGGTCGCGGCTTCGATTTTAACGTCTTCGCCTCTGAGCTGTTCAACAACATCACGGTGCGCAAGACCGCCTCGGCAGAGGTTGAGGAAGGCTCGCTGGGCGCCACCGTCGATTTGCAGACCAGCCGGCCGTTCGACAAGGTCGGCTTCCAAGGCGCCGTGTCTGGCCAATACGGTTACAACGACCTGTCGCAAGACTGGAGCCCGCGCTTTGCCGCCTTGGTATCCAACACCTGGGCCGACGATCAGCTCGGCGCCTTGTTCTCCATCGCCTATAGCGAACGCGACAGCCTGGAAGAGGGCTTCAGCTCGGTCCGCTGGGGGCCAGCCAGCGCCGACGGCGGTTTCCAGAACGGCAGCGTCCTTCCCAACGCCGCACGCACCTACCATCCGCGTATTCCGCGCTACGGCAGCCTGGAGCATAGCCAGGAACGTCTGGGCGCGACCCTGTCGTTGCAGGCGCGGCCGGGTAACGGCCCGACGCTCTTCACCTTGGATATGCTGTATTCCAAGCTCGACTCGACCCGTAGCGAGAACTTCCTGCAAGCCTGGTCGCTGAGCCGCGGCGCTGACCAAGGCGGAAAGCCGCAGGTCGATATCGTCAACTTCGAAGTCGATCCCGACACCGGCGAGATGATCTACGCCCAGCTCGACGATATGGACATTCGCAGCGAGCAGCGGTTCGATGAGTTGGAAACCGAGTTCAAGCAGATGACCTTTGGGGTCAAGCATGAGTTCTCGGATCGGCTGCGTTTCGATGGTCTGATCGGTCGCGCCGAATCCAGCTTCGCCAACCCGGTTCAGGTCAGCGCCATCATCGACCGCCAGAACGTCGATGGCTATTCCTACGACTTCCGCCAGAACCGGGATTTGCCTGCGATCAACTGGGGCTTCAACGTTGCGGATCCGACACAGTGGAGCGTGGTCGGGCCGACCGGCGCCCAGCCGCGTTCGGAACTTCGCATCAGCTCCAACTTCCAAGACAACGTCTATACAACGGGCGAAGCCAGCTTCGAGTTTGATCTTAGCAGCTGGCTAACCCTGAAGGCCGGCGTCAGCCGGAAGGAATATGAATCCAGCAGCCGAGCTTTCGCGCGCCCCAACAACGCGAATGGCTCTCCGGCCCTTCCGGCGGGGACGACGATGGCGTCGGTCACGAACTTGCTCGAAGGCTTCGGCCGTAACCTCGACCTGCCTTCGAGTTCCGCGACCTCCTGGGTCCGTCCCGATCTGGCCGCGCTTCAGTCCGTCTGGAACTACAACTGCAACTGCGACACTGGCGTAGCCGGCGGCGACTTCCGTCTGATCGGCCTGAACGGCAATACATCGACCTACGGCAACTGGCGCGATGTGACCGAAACCGATACCGGCGCCTATGTTCAGGCGGACTGGGACACCGAAGTGATGGGGGTTCCGTTCCGAGGCAACGTCGGCGTTCGTCAGGTCAAGACTGAGGTTGATGCCTTGGGCTATTCCAATGTCGGGGGCGTCGCCACGCCGGTGAGGGGGGAGAACGAGTACGACGACACCCTGCCGTCGTTGAACATCTCAATCGAGCCGATGAAGGACCTGATCGTCCGCGTCGGTGCCGCCAAGGTCATGGCGCGGCCGCCAGTCACCAGCCTCGTGCCGGTCTTTACGCTGAGCGCGGTCGGAGCGGCCACCAACACGGCGTCGCTCGGCAATGTGGAATTGGAGCCTTATCGGGCCACGACCTACGATCTGTCGGTCGAGTATTATTTCGCGCCTGAGGCTCTGCTGTCCTTCGCCTATTTCTACAAGGACATTTCGACCTATGTGCAGACGACGACGGAGCCGCTGTCCTACAGCCAACTGACGACGCTAAATCCGGTTGCATTCCCGGCCGGCGCACGCCCCGCAAACGACACCTATCAGTTCAGTACGCCGACCAATACGCCAGGCGGGCCGCTGAAAGGTTTTGAGATCAGCTATCAGCAGACCTTCTCGTTCCTGCCGGGCCTGCTCTCCAGCCTGGGCACTCAACTGAACTACACGCACGTCGAGTCCGAGATCCAATATTGCGTAACAGCCACTTGCGCAGCCTTTGTCACGGCTGACCTGGTGAATCTGTCGCCGAACGCCTGGAATGCGACGCTGTATTACGACGACGGCAAGTTCAACGCCCGCGTCTCCGCCGCCTATCGCGACACCTATTTCCAGAACGTTCCGGGGTCGAACGGTGCGACTGGCCTGATCCCGTATCAGGGCAAGACCGAGACCACGACGATCGATGCTTCGGCCTCCTACAACCTCACCGACAATCTGAGCATTTCGGTCGAGGGTCTGAACCTGACGGATGAGGAAAACCGCCAGAACCACGGCGACATCGGCACCTCGCGTGACAGCACCTACGTCTATCACCACACCGGTCGCCAGGTTTACGTCGGCGCGCGGTATCGCTTCTGATCGGAAGGCCGAGCCGCTGCGGCGGCTCGGCCTTTCAATGATGAATCATTTTGGAAGAGGCGGTCGAAAGGCCGCCTCTTTTTCTTGTGCGCGATAGGCGACAGCGAGCGCGAGTGGTTTCGCGGCGCGCTTTAAACTTCAATGATCTGTGTAATTTGGCAGTTGTCAGCGCCGACGCTGACGGATGGCGGAGAGGGTGGGATTCGAACCCACGGTACCCTTCCAGGCACGCCGCATTTCGAGTGCGGTACATTCGACCACTCTGCCACCTCTCCGCGGCGCCGATATCGCTTGGTCGAGCGAGGGGCTTCTCTAGTCGGAGCCGCAGCGCTTCGCAACCCGTCTGTGAAAGAAATCCGACGCTATCTTTGGGCGGGCAGGGACAGGCCCGGCGCGGCGCCGGTTTGGGCGTCCACGCCCTTGAATCGAAACAGTTCGGCGGGTCGGCCGCCTGTGGTCGAGGAGAGCTGCCCGGTGGGTTCGACCAGGCCCGTTCGCTCCACCCCGCGCCGGAAGTTCTGCTTGTGCAGGCTTAGGCCCGAGACGGCCTCGGCGCCGGCCTGAAGCTGGGACAGGGTGAAGACGCCGGGGGTCAGGTCGAACAGGACAGGGCGGTATTTCAGCTTGCTGCGCAGGCGACCAAGAGCGGTGGCCAGGATGCGTCGGTGATCCGACGTCATGATGCGGCCGGGCATGGGGCGGGGCGAAGGCTGATTGGCGTCGCGCCAAGCCTCGGCGACCAGGCGCGCCTCATACAGCAGCTCGTAGCGCTCCAGCACCCGCTCCTCGTTCCAACGGTGCTCAGGCGTCAGCGCGAACAGGGCGCGGGCGCGGGCTAAGCGGTGTTCGTCGCCGGCGGCCCAGGTGAGCAGGCCGTCGGCCAGAGCGGCGTCGTGGTCGCCGCGTCGGTCTTCCCAGGGGAAGAAGTCGAAGACGGCGTCCCAACGGGCGTCGTGCGTCTGGCCCTCTGCGGCGTCGGGCGTCAGGGCCAGATAGCCGACGGAGACCTCGCGGTGACGGCCGGGCCCGGGTGTCGCGCGGGGCGAGGCGCGGCCCGCGTCGCCGAAGGTGTAGAGCTGTTCGACGAAGCCGAGGCGGAACCCAGTCTGGGCCGTCACGAAGTCGCGCAGGGCGCGCTCGAACGTGCGGTCGCGCAAGGGGTCGAACGGACCGAAGGGCAGGGCGCGCGCGCCGTCCTCGGCCGGGGTGGTCAGGACGACGGCCTGGCGGGCCTTCAGCGTCATGACCACCGCCGACAGACCGATGCGAACGCCGTCCTCCGCCCCTTGCGTCATGGTTCTATTCCGTGTGCCAGGCGTCGTCGGCGGGGATCAGGCCGACCGCGCCAGCGAGGACGCGGTAGCGTTCCAGATAGCGGGCCTGGGCGACGGGCGCGGGCTGAGGCTCGATGGTCAGGCTGTAGCCCTCGGGCGGACTGCCGAAGAAGCCCAGCGATTCCTTTTCGGTGAAGCCGGCCAGTTGCGTCGCTTCGAAGAAGGCGCAGGCCTTGTCGGCCTTCTTGATCAGGGTCTTGATCGTCTGCGGCGTCTTGGGCGGCAGGCCGTATCGCAGGTGGATGGCGGCCTCCAGTCGGGCCTCGAAGTCCTTGTAGCCTGAACCCAGGGCCGCCTTGAACGGCGAGATCATGTCGCCGATGACGTATTCCGACGCGTCATGGAGCAGGGCGGCCAGGCGCCATTTCGGATCCAGGCCCGGCTTGATGTGGGCCGCGATCTCTTCGACGACGCACGAGTGCTGGGCGACCGAGAAGGCGTGTTCGCCGATGGTCTGGCCGTTCCAGCGGGCGACGCGGGCTAGGCCATGGGCGATGTCCTCGATCTCGATGTCGAAGGGCGAGGGATCGAGCAGGTCCAGACGACGGCCTGACAGCATGCGCTGCCATGCGCGCGGTGCGTTCTTCTTGGGTGTGCGCTCGGCCAAAGGGCGTGTCCTGATCGCTTGTCGGGGGGTCAGGTGACCCAAAGACGCGCCGGGATCAAGCCGCATGGGCCCATCCATGCTGATGGACGGGGAAAAGGGGCCCTTTCGACGGGCGTCAGCGGCCGACGTTCAGCGCGACCAGATCCTTGGCGTCGTCGAAGATGCGGCCGTTCTCGCGATCCTTGGACCGGACCACGGCGACCACGATAGGGCCGCCACTGGGGCCTCTAGCCTCGAACCCGACCTGGCGCCATCCGGCGTTGCTGGGCTGATCGTCGGCCAGGATGTAGGTCATGCGGGTGGCGGCGCCCGGCGCACGGGTGCGCACGCGTGTGGACTTGTCATTGGTGTCGATGCTGACGCTGGAGGTTTCCGTGCGGATGTTCTGTCCATCCTTGGACTGGATGTTGATGCCGCCGATACGGACGCTGGCGTTATCGCCCTGGGTCTCGATTTTCAGCCCGGGAAGATTGACCGAGGCGTCGTCGCCACGCGCCCGGATATCCACGCCGGGCGCCTGGACCGAGGCGGTCTCGGTCGGCTCTGTCGTCGATGGCGCGGGCGAGGCGTCGCCGGCGCCGGGAGCCAGACGCGCCACAGTGTGGGGCAGGTCGGTGCTGACCCGCGTCTCGAAATCGCGCAGCACGTCATCGACGGAACGTCCGTCCAGCTTGACCAGATGCAGCACCACGTCGGCGCCCTTTGGTCCGCCATAGACGCAGCTCGTGCCGCCGGCCGCGATCAGACCCTTGCGGGTCAGAACGCCGACACTGTCGGGGCATTGCAGGGCGTCGATGACCTTCAGGACGCCCGCGCCTTGATCGTCGCCGGACGAGGTGGTGGTGATCCGCACCGAGTTGTCGCCGTCGCAGGCGGTCAAGCTGGCGCTGAGGGCTAGATAAAGCAGGACGTGACGCATGGTCGAACCTCTCGTGGCCTCCATACTGCGCGCTGCTGCCGTCCAATCCAGTGAAATCGCGGTAATCACGCGATCAGCCGCCGGGGCGCGAGCCTTCGCGGCGGTTCAGGAAGGCCAGGCGTTCGAACAGATGCACGTCCTGCTCGTTCTTCAGCAGGGCGCCGTGCAGCGGCGGGATCAGCTTGTTTGGCGTCTTTTCGCGCAGGGTCTCGGCGTCGATGTCCTCGACCAGCAACAGCTTCAACCAGTCCAGCAGTTCGGATGTCGATGGCTTCTTCTTCAGGCCCGGGGTGTCGCGGATTTCGTAGAAGGTCTTCAGCGCCTCGGACACCAGGCGGGGCTTGATGCCGGGGAAGTGGACATCGACGATGGCCGACAGGGTTTCGGGATCGGGGAAGCGGATGAAATGGAAGAAGCAGCGACGCAGGAAGGCGTCGGGCAGTTCTTTTTCGTTGTTGGAGGTGATGATGACGATCGGGCGGACCTCGGCGCGGATCGTCTCGTCGGTCTCTTGGACGTAGAACTCCATGCGATCGAGTTCCTGCAACAGGTCGTTGGGAAACTCGATGTCGGCCTTGTCGATCTCGTCGATCAGAAGGACGGGGCGGGCAGGGGCGGTGAAGGCCTCCCACAGCTTGCCCTTCTTCAGATAGTTGCGGACGTCATGAACGCGCGCCTCGCCCAACTGGCTGTCGCGCAGACGGCTGACGGCGTCATATTCATAGAGGCCGCTGTGGGCCTTGGTCGTGGATTTGACGTGCCAGGTGATCAGCGGCGCGTCGAACGCCTTGGCGATCTCATAGGCCAGCACGGTCTTGCCGGTGCCGGGTTCGCCCTTGATCAGCAGCGGGCGTTCCAACGCCACAGCGGCATTGACCGCCACCTTCAGATCGCCGGTGGCGATGTATCGATCAGTGCCTTCGAACCGGCTCATGAAAAACCCACTCCGTGTCTCCACGAAATGGGTAGCGGATCGTTATCCGCATGAACAGTGATCAGGTGATGCGTTTGGCCGAGACAGGATCGCTGGCGGGGAAGGTCTCTTCCAAGCCTTCATCGACGAGGGCCTCCTGGCGGCTTTCGCTCTTTTCGATCTTGTCCAACTGATCGGGCATACCGTCTTCGGACGGGCTGCGCTTGGCGTGAGGGGTGTCGGACGAGGCGTCTTGGCGTGCCTTGTTATCGGTCATGTCGATGTCTCCCTTATCGAGCCGGCCCTGATGTAGCCGGAGTGTCTTGTTCGCCGTCCGGGCCGTAGCCCAGATCAGAGATGTCGTCGTCAGAGAGGCGTTTGGCCTCCCAATGGGCGGCGCTGGCCTGGGCACCGCGCTCATTTTCCATCAAGCCGGAATAGACGAGTTCGATTTCGTTGGGCGCTGATTGGGGCTCGCCGTCGGCGTCGGACTGGCTGCGGGTTTCGCCGTCCACGCCCAGCAGGGCGTCGGCCTCGCGCTCGATCCCGTCCAAAGCCAACTGATCGTCGAGATCGACCTCGGCGTCCTCGTCGAACTCCTCTTCGTCGGCGTCACCGTCGGCTTGCGTCACGTCCAATACCTGATCGGCTTCGTCGAGCAGGAACTCACCGTCGCCTTCGTCGTCCAGATGGGTCTCGTCGAAAGTTTCCGACTGTTCCTGATCATCCTGATAATCGTTGTCCGGCATTGTCGTCTCCTCTTCGAGAAACCAACGCAGCGGCGACGATACGCGTTCCAGCGGGGCCGGTTCACAAGAGATGGTTAACTGATGGCGGGCTAAGGTTCGATTCAACGCCTGTCGGATACGACCGGCTCGGTTCCATCTGGAGTTCGGTCCTCAATGGCCTTGAAGCTGTCGCTGAAACCCGGCGAAAAGTTCGTCCTGAATGGCGCTGTGGTCCAGAATGGCGACCGACGGGGCGTACTGATCCTTCAAAACCGCGCCAGTGTCCTGCGCGAGAAGGACATTATGCAGGCCGAGGACGTCATCACGCCTGCCCGACGCATCTACTTCCCCATCATGATGATGTATCTGGAAGAGAGTTCTGCGGCGAAGTTTTACGACGAATTGGCGCTGCGGATCACAGAGTTCATGGGCGCGACGCAGAACCCGGCCATCCTGGCGGAATGCGTCTCGGCCTCGCGTCACGTGCTGGCGCGAGAATACTACAAGGCCCTGATGTCGGCTCGTAAGATTGTCGAATACGAAGAGAGAGTGCTGAATGTCGCTTCAGGCCTACACAGCGGCGACAGCGAGAGCTGAGAGCCCGCGCGACCTGGAGTACCGTCTTTTCGGTCAGGTCACACGCGCGCTGGTTCATGCCTCGACCGTCGATCCCTCCGACCTTGCCACGCGCATCGATGCGCTGGACTGGAACCGGCGCCTGTGGTCGACGCTGGCCGGCGATTGCAGCGATCCCGCCAACGCCCTGGGGGCGCCCATGCGTGCGCAGATCATTTCCCTGAGCCTGTTCATCAATCGCCACTCCTCGGCGGTGATGCGGGGGGAAGAGACGTTTCAGGACCTGATCGACATCAATCGAATGATCATGCAGGGCCTTTCGGGCGGGGCGTCGCCCACGCAATAGATCGACGCGGTCACGATAACGCGAAGCCTCTTGGCGCAAGGCGTTGAGGCAGCTTATGTTTCATCTCCCTGTTCAACAGTCGAAAGGAGGTGATCCAGTGTCTCATTGTCATCAATCGCGAGCGGCGACCGCGACCCTGGTCCTCGGAGAGGGCCTGGTCTGAGCCTTTCAGACTGAGTTGCAGTCGGGCCGTTCGCGGTCAGACAGTGGAGGGCCGTCGAGGAAAACTCGGCGGCCCTTTTCCTTGGCGGTCAGTGTAACAAGCGAGCGAACCAACCGGCGACGTGTTCGCCGACCTCGACCACCGTCGCCCAGATCAGAAACAGGTACAGGGCGCTCGCTGCTGTCGCCAGCATGCCCAGCAGGATCGCCACCCCGTCGCGCTGCATCATGCCCAGGGCGAACAGGACGAGGGCGATGCCGGGCAGGGCGTCTCCAAATGGGATGGGCAGGGCCATGATCAGCGCCAGCACGACGCAGACCAGGCCGGTAAAGGTGTCGGCGACATCGCCGGTCAGCAGGGGCAGGCGCGGGCGGGTCAGCCTTTCGATGGCGCGGACCAGTTTCAGGACGCTGGCGCCCTTTGGCCGCCGACGCACGGCCCGCCGGATGCCGTCGGCGAACATGTAGCGGCGTTGCGCGATTCGAACTCTGGACGACAGGACCCAGCGGCGCAGCCAGGCCGGGGCGGCGAAGGGCGTGGCGATCAGAGCGTTGTAGGCGCTTCGCGAAACCGAGGCCTTCAACATCCAGCGCGGCAGCCAGACGGTTTGTCTCTGGAACGCCAGTTCCAGCGACATCAGGATGATCGGCACGGCGAAGACCGCCTTGCCGCCAGGAGGCCAAGGCAGGAGCGCCAGCAGCGACAGAATCAGTATCATCGCCCCGAAGCCGCGCTCGCCGAAGGACGCGACCAGTTCGGCCATGGTCAGCTTGGGTTCTGGGGCGTGGCCGAGATCTTCGAGGACGTCGGAAAACCGCCGCAGGTCGTCGTTCGGAGGCGGTTGGGCGGGCATCAGGCAGGGCGCTCGGCTAGGGATTGCGCCCATCTAGGCGGTCGGCGCTTGGATCGCCACTTACAGAACGGAAAGGCGATCAGATAATTCGCCTATGTCTCAGTCCTGCACATGCTCCGGCTTGTCCTTACGCTTGGTGGCGGCGAGCTCTTCGAGTTGGGTCTCGGTCATGGACGCGGCCATGGATTTGGACGCGCCCTTCAGCTTCGACTTCGGCGTCTCGCCGCGCTTGGCCGACAGGGCGGCGCCGGCGGCCTTTTGCTGGGCTGCGGATTTGGCGGGCATCGGCTGTCTCCTTGTGCGGAGACAAACCATCAGCTTCCCAGCAGTTCCCGGCCGATCAGGAAGCGACGGATTTCGTTGGTGCCGGCGCCGATGTCATACAGCTTGGCGTCGCGGACCAGGCGCTCGACCGGCCATTCCTTGGTGTAGCCGGCGCCGCCCAGGGCCTGGACAGCCTCAAGGCTGACCTTCACGGCGTTTTCCGAGGCCAGCAAAATGGCGCCGGCCGCATCGTAGCGGGTGGTCTTGCCCTGATCGCAGGCGCGAGCGACGGCATAGACATAGGCGCGGGCGCTGTTCAGGGCGACGTACATGTCCGCTATTTTGGCCTGCATTAGCTGGAAGGAGCCGATGGGCTTGCCGAACTGCTTGCGGTCGCGAACGTAAGGCAGGACCACGTCCAGCGCGGCCTGCATGATGCCCAGGGGGCCGGCGGCCAGGACCGCGCGCTCATAGTCCAGACCGCTCATCAGCACGCCGGCGCCGCCGCCCAGCGGACCCATGATGTTTTCCTCGGGCACTTCGCAGTCCTCGAACACCAGTTCGGCGGTGTCCGACCCGCGCATGCCCATCTTGTCCAGCTTCTTGGAGACGCTGAACCCCTTCATGCCCTTTTCGATCAGGAAGGCGGTGCAACCCTTCGAGCCAGCCTCGGGATCGGTCTTGGCGTAGACGACCAGGGTGTCGGCGTGGGGGGCGTTGGTGATCCAGAACTTGGTGCCGTTCAGGACGTAGCGGTCGCCCTTCTTGTCGGCGCGGGTGCGCATCGACATGACGTCGGAACCGGACCCGGCCTCCGACATGGCCAGAGAGCCGACGTGTTCGCCGCTGATGAGTTTGGGCAGATACTTCTGCTTCTGCTCGGGCGTGCCCCAGCGACGGATCTGATTGACGCAAAGGTTTGAGTGCGCCCCGTAGGCCAGGCCGATCGAGGCCGAGGCGCGCGACACTTCTTCCATCGCCACGACGTGTTCGAGATAGCCCAGGCCCAGGCCGCCGTACTCTTCCTCGACCGTGATTCCGTGCAGGCCCAGTTCGCCCATTTCGGGCCAAAGCTCGCGCTTGAACGCGTTCTTCTCGTCGATCTCGGCCGCCAGAGGGGCCAGGCGATCAGCGGCCCAGCGGGCGGTCGTGTCGCGGATGGCGTCGGCGTTTTCGCCAAGGCCGAATTCCATGGATTGGGGCGCGAAGGGAATGCTCATGCGCTGAGGCGTAGCATTGCGCACGGCCTTTCGCCAAGCGCTGTCAGGTGCGGTCAGCCCGTCCCCAGCGACGATAGAGATTGTAGCCCGACACCCCGACGCAGGCGACGGCGATCAGAGCCAGCACCCAGGCGACGGTGGCCGTGTCGCTGCTGTTCGACACCGACGCGCGGCGAAAGGCCGCCATGGCGACGCCCAAGGACAGCATGCCCAGACCGCCCATGATCAGGAAGGTGGCCGTCTCGCCCCAACCGGGGCGTTTCGCGGCCCGAGCGCGGGCGACGACTTCGCGCGTGCTCGGCGGCTGTTCGACGGGTGTCGCGTCCGGTTCGGAGGTCGGCTCGACTTCGGCATCGACGGGTGCAACGGCCTCCGGTTCCGAAAGGCCCGGCGCGGTCAGGACGACGCTGGCTTTCTCGGCGCTGGTGAACTCTGCCTTCGAGGCGGCGAGGGGCTCGGCTTCTAGCTGCGCCTGCAGGTCATTGGCGGCGACGGGACCGACGGCTGTAGCGGGATAGATGGAATGGGGCTGAGGCGCAGCCGGCGCGGCGGTCTCGTCGTGCGCGGGGAAGGGAGCGACGGCTTCGTCCAGCGCGCCCTCGACGGCGGCAAGGGTCGGGTGTGGCGTCTCGAATGGAGACGGCAGGGGGGCAGCCAGCAGATCGGCCAGGGTCACGGGCGCGCCGGGCGCGGCGTTGAACAGCGCATGCTCGGCCGAGCGTCGGCGCGTCGGCTTTTCGGCGGCGGCGTCATCCGCCCATTCGGACAGGGCCAAGGCGGCCTGGCGAGCGGCGCCGGCGTTCAACTGCTCGACCACGTCGGACGACGCGAACCGATCCGCGCCGATGGAGAAGGCGAAACTGGCCAGGGCGTCGAACTGGTGCTGGTTCAGGGTCACGCGAACATGATCGGCCACAGCCTTCACGACAGGGATCAGGTCATATTGCATCAGCAGTTCGGCGTCCTGTTCGGACACCGTGGCGCCCTCGCGGGCCGAATGAGTGTGGCCGTAACCGATCACCCATCGGCCGTCGCTGCGCTGCATGGCGCGAGGACGGAAGCCTTCGAAGCTCTTGATCAGCAGGACGCCCTCGCGGGACACCTTGCTGGGTTTGGGGCCGGGTTTGGGCCCGGGCTTGGGGAGGACGTCAGACACAGTTGACCCAATTGGAAACAGGCGCGCGGCGCTCGCACGATCATTAGCAAGGCCCGCGCCGGATCGGCGTGGATGATGTCTAGAGCAGCACCAGTGTGGCCAGACCAAGGAAGATCAAGAAACCGAAGAAGTCGGTGGTCGCCGTGACGAACACGGCGGACGACACGGCAGGGTCGAACTTCAGCTTGGAAAGGGTCAGGGGCGTCAGGACGCCGATGCTGGCGGCGATCAGCAGGTTCAGGATCATGGCGGCGCCGATCACCAGACCGATCTTCCAGTCTTCGTCGCGGAACCAGAAACCGGCCGCGATGCCGATCAGGGGCGCCAGAATCATTCCGTTGGCGAGGCCCACCGCCATCTCGCGCCAGAAGGTGCGAGGGGCGTTCGAGCTGTTCAGTTCGCGCGTCGCCAGCGCACGCACGGTCACGGTCAGAGCCTGGGTGCCGGCGTTGCCGCCGATGGCGGACACGATCGGCATCAGCACGGCGAGGGCGACGATCTGCTGAATCGTGCCTTCGAACAGGCCGATGACGCTGGCGCCCAGGGCCGCTGTCGCCAGATTGATCGCCAGCCACGGCACGCGACCGCGCACGATCTCGGACACGGACGAGCCGCGGTCCTCGTCGGACACGCCGGCCAGACGCAGGATGTCCTCGCGGTTCTCTTCCTGAATGATGTTGACGATGTCATCGACGGTGATCTGGCCGACCAGCCGCCCGCCGGCGTCAACAACCGGCGCAGAGATCAGGTGGTATTTCTCGAAGATATAGGCGACCTCTTCCTGGTCCTGACCGACGGCGATCACGTTGATCGGCTCCATCAGGTCGGACAGGGCGATGCTGCGCGCGGCGCGTAACAGTCCGCTGATCGGCACGCCGCCGACCGGCCTGTTCAACGGATCGACCACATAGATGTCGAAGAACAGCTCGGGCAGGTCGTCGCCCTGCTTGCGTATGTGGTCGATGGTGTCGCCCACGCTCCAGAACTGGGGCGCGGCCATCACCTCGCGCTGCATCAGGCGACCGGCGGACTCCTCGTCATAGCCCAGGCTGTTCTCGATCGCGGCGCGATCGACTTCGGGCATGGCGGCCAGAACCCGCTCGCGTTGATCGTCCTCCAGATCCTCGACCACGGCGGCGGCGTCGTCGGAGTCCAGTTCCTGAAGCGCCACGGCCAAGGTGCCGTGCGGCACGCGCTCCAGCACCTCCTCGCGGATGTTGTCGTCCAGCTCGGGCAGGGTCTCGGCCAGCAGTTCCGGCGGCAACCACAGCACCACGACGGCGCGGTGTTCCGCCGTCAGGAAGCCCATCAGGTCGGCGACGTCGGCCGGGTGCAGGTCTTCCAGCAGTGACCGCAGTCGCACCCCATCGCCGTCGTCGGCGGCGTCCACGACTTTCTCGACGAATTGAGGGGTGAGGACATAGTCCTCGTCCAGAGCGGCGTGGTCTTCGTTATCGGGCGCTTCGGCTGGAGCGAAGGCGGAGTCCGTGGTGTTCACGTGGTCGCCTCCCTTGGTATGTCCAGCCGTAGTTAGCCGATGAATCGCCCTGTTTAGCCAGATGGTGCGGTCGAGAAGACTCGAACTTCCACGGGTTGCCCCACAGCGACCTCAACGCTGCGCGTCTACCAATTCCGCCACGACCGCTCGCATCGGAGCGGCGGCGAATAGACGAAGCCGCCGGAAAAGGAAAGGGCGAATTGAACGGTTCGTGGAGAGCGGCGAATGCGAGCCTCAGGCGGACCCGGCCATGAAGTCATAGACGTCGGCCTGGCGGGTGACGGTGATGGCGATTCGGTCGTCGCGGATCTCGATCTCGCCCCGCGCCACGGGGTAGTTGTTGGCCAGAATCCAGACCTCGTCGCCCTCTGCGGCGTCCAGGGGGATCACCGCGCCACGGCCCATGCGCAGCAGTTGCGACATCGGCAGCACTGATCGACCCAGAACCACGGAGATTTCGACGTCGACGGCGTTGATTTGGGTCACGTAAAGCTCTCGATCACTGAAAGGCCGTCTCTTGCGCAAACGCCTCGTCGATCACATTGAAGCGTCATGCTTGCTGAGCCGTTAAGCCCGTCCCTTCAGAAACTGCGTCTCGACGACGGGCGGCCCGTCGAATGGGCCGTGTCGAGGGGCTATGTCGATTACGCCGCCGCCGAAGCCTTCATGGAGGCGCGCGTCGCCGCCATCGCGGCGGGCAAGGCGCAGGAGATGGTGTGGTTGCTGGAACATCCGCCGCTCTACACCGCCGGGGTCTCGGCCAAGGACGAGGACCTGCTGGATGCGGGCCGTTTCCCGGTGCACCGGACGGGACGGGGCGGGCAGTTCACCTACCACGGTCCCGGCCAGCGGGTGGCCTATGTGATGCTGGACCTGAACCGGCGCGGCAAGGACGTGCGGTGTTTCGTTCGCGGGCTGGAACTGTGGCTGATCGGCGCGCTGGACCAGTTCGGCATCGAGGCGGATATCCGAGCTGGGCGTGTGGGTGTCTGGGTCGAGCGCAAGGGGCCGGGCTGGTCGCGCGAGGACAAGATCGCGGCCATCGGCGTCAAGGTCCGCAAATGGGTCAGCTTCCACGGCATCAGCCTGAACGTCGAGCCGGACCTGGACCATTTCGGCGGCATCGTGCCGTGCGGCATTCAGGACCACGGCGTCACCAGCCTGGTCGATCTGGGCGTGCTGGCGACCATGGACGAGGCGGACGAGGCGTTGCGACGCAGCTTCGATCGGATATTCGGCGCGGCGGCCGAGGCTGTGGCGCCGCTCTGAGCGCGCCGCATCGCCGCAGGTGGTGTGACAATCGGGCGAAATCCTGACCTGCGGGGTTGGCAAGCGCGTGACGCATGAGGTTTAACCATCGCCACGAGCTTGAAATAGAAGGCCGCAGGAAACCTCCATGAACCGCATGATCGCCGCCGCATCGGCCGCCGTTCTGTCGCTGACCGTCGCCGCCGGCGCCGCAGTCGCACAGGATTTTCGCGCCCTGGCGCAACAGGACCTTCAGGCCGCGCATGACGCCCTGGCCGCCAACCACCCCGCCGCCGTCATCCCCGGCGCGCCCAGCGAAGCCTTCCGCACCTGGATCGACGCCGGTCTGGCCGACGCGCAAGGCAAGGTCGGCCGCGTCAACAGCGGCGACAGCCACGCCTATCTGATGCGTTACTACGCCAACGGTTTCCGCGATTCGAACATCGCGATCCGCCCGACCTACGAGGGCCTCGGTCCGTTCTTCGCGACCAGTTGGCCGGGCGTGACCACGGCCTGGCGCAACGGCGAATATGTCGTCTCCTATGTGAAGCCGGGCGTGCGCAACGTGCCGCCAGTCGGGGCGACCCTGGTCAAATGCGGCGACAAAACCGCCGCCCAACTGGCCGAAGAGCGGCTGGACCGTTGGGAAGGCGATCTGACGACCGAGGCCGGTCGCGTCCGCACCGCCCCCTATCTGCTGTGGAACCGCAACAACCCCTTCACCGGCGGCGTGCCGTCGCTGTGCACCTTCAAGGTCGGTCGTCGCGATCGTGACTTCCAGATGCAGCCCCAGCCGGCCGACGCCGCCAGCCTGGAGGCCGCCTACCGCGCCACCATCTATATGCCCGGCGCCAATCCGCTGTCGGTCGAGACGGTCGACGGCCGTCCCTGGATCCACGTCCACACCCTGGCCGACGACGCCGGATGGGACGCCTTCTTCGCCGCCGTCGAGGCCCAACTGCCCGCTATTCGCGGCGCCCAAGGCCTGGTCATCGATCTGCGCGGCGCGAACGGCGCATCGCTGAACGCGACGGGCAAGGGCTATGGCCTGGCCAACCGCATCTGGACGCCGGAGTTCACCGTCAGCCGCCAGCCTGAGGCCGGCTCGATCACCTATCGCGCCACGACAGCCAACCGTCAGTGGTTCGCCGACACCCTGGCGCGGATGCAGGCCGATCCGCGCTTCGTCGCCGAATCCGGTCCGGTGATCGAACAGACTCAAGCCATCGTCGCAGCCTTCGATTCGGCGCTCGCCGCCAATCAGCCGACCTTCACCATGCCGGGCCGTCCATCCGTGGCGGATACGGGCGCGGCCAACCTGGTCGCCGGTCAGGTGGTGGTCCTGGTCGACAGCGGCTGCACCAGCGGCTGCCTGGATACGCTGGACCTGCTGACGCGCCTGCCGAACGTGCGCCTGGCCGGTTCGGTCACAGCCGAGGATTCGATCTTCATCGAGCCCACGGTCCTGCGCCTGCCGTCGAACTATGCCGAGCTGACCTATGGTCACAAGGCCTGGACGACGCGTCAGCGCGGCAACGACGCACCGTTCACCCCGGCGCAGGGCCTGGCCTACACGGGCTCGGCGACCGACGAGACCGCCGTGCGCGCCTGGGTCGGCACGCTGTTCCAGTAAGAAATCGCTGTATCTGGCGGAACAGGGGGCGGGCAGGGGGTGGAACCCCGGCCCGCCCCTTCCCATTTGCAGATCATGACCGATCTCGCCCCAACACACGAAAGCCTGCGTTCGCCGTCGGGCTTCGACCTGACTCCGCCGAACGATGAGGAACGCGCCCGTCTGGAGGCCGACCTGAGCCCCGAGGAGAAACGCGTCCTGCTGTCGCACGGCACTGAGGCGCCCTTCTGCGGCACTTTGCTGGGCGAGAAGCGGGCAGGGGTCTTCTGTTGCCGCGAATGCGGCCTGCCGCTGTTCAGGAGCGGAACCAAGTTCGAGAGCGGCACCGGCTGGCCCAGCTTCACTCAGCCGGTGGACGAGCGCCACGTTCACGAGATTCGCGACACCAGCTACGGCATGATCCGCATCGAGACCCAGTGCGCCCGTTGCGGCAGTCACCAGGGTCACGTCTTCCCCGACGGCCCGCCGCCGACTGGAAATCGCTATTGCATTAACTCGGTCGCGCTCAGTTTCGTCGCCGAAGGTGAGGCTCTGCCCGACCCGCTTCGGCGGGGCGACGGCGCCGCCTGACCTTGGCCTCAATCGCTGTGCTAGGATGATTTCGAACGGAGGCGGCCCATGCTGATTGCAGGTTTCTTGGCGAGTGCGGCCCTTGTCGCGGCGGGCGGTGACCCCGACGGTGTCGTCACGACCGCGCCGTCCAACGCCCCGACCCTGGCCCAGGCCATGGCCGTCGCGCCTCAGGAATCGGTGACCGCTCCGACGGCCCAGGACGCTGCTCCGCACGGCCTGACGACCGAACAGCAGATCCAGAACTGGATCAGCTCGCGCACGCCGGGCGCCAGCTTCGACGAAGCCGCCGAGACCGGTCCGCCGGCCGAGCGCAAAATGCACGGCATGGTCGAGGCTGGAATCGGCACAGGCGGCTATCGCAGCTATGGCGCCGCCGTCTCCCTGCCTGTCGGCGAGAATGGTCGCCTGGACCTGGCCTATCGCGAGGGGCGCAACGAGCCCTGGGGCTATGGTTACGGCGGTTACGGCCTGCGTGGACCGGGCTTCTACTCGCCCTACGGCGGCGGCTGGCGCGGTCGGGGCTATGGCGCGGACACCACCACCAAGTCGATGTCCATGGGCTTCAGTTGGAGCAAGGACGGCGATGCAGACGACCGCGATCCGTATCGCCGTGGGCAGTACGGCTACGACTGACGGCCTCAAGGCCCGCCCCGAAAACTCAAAAAGGCCCGGCGAAAGCCGGGCCTTTTCAGTTCTCAGATGGTGCCGCCGGGGGGAATCGAACCCACGACCTCAGCCTTACCAAGGATGCGCTCTACCACTGAGCTACGGCGGCCCCGACTGAGGAAGCGGCCGTATAGCCAAACCCTTCCGGGGAGGGAAGCGCCTTTTTGATCCTCCGAAAGAAAGTTTGGACATGGCCCGTTATCACGGCATCATCCGGCCATGACTCATCCTCCGCATGACGCCGATACGCCTGCCGCCGCCACTGCGGCGACGCCGCCCGTCGAATCGGGGCCGGAATTCGAGATTGCGCGGGCCAAGGCCGAGAAGGCGATCCGTCTGGCTTCGGCGCTTCGCGCCAACCTGCGCCGCCGCAAGGCCCCGGCGCGGACGCCGGCTGCGCCGCGCGACAGCAACTGACGCCTCGCAACTGAAAGTCATCGGCTCGCGACCTCGCAGCCCTTTGGCAAGCGCCCAACCGCTTGCTAGAGAACCATCCCCCCGAGGCGTTTCCTTCGGGCGCGCTTAAGGACGTTATGGACAGTATCGCCATTCAGGGCGGCGCCCAGCTTTTCGGGGATATTCCCGTCAGCGGCGCCAAGAACTCCGCCATCAAGCTGATGGCCGCCTCGATCCTGACGGATCAGCCGTTGCTGCTGACCAATATGCCGCGTCTGGCGGACACCCGGTTCCTGGGCCAGCTGCTGCGCCAGTTCGGCATCGAAGTGACCGAGCGCGACGGCGCGGACGGGCAGGAGAGCCTGTTTCATGCGGCCGAGTTGACCTCAACCTTCGCCCCCTATGATCTGGTTCGCCAGATGCGGGCTTCGTTCAATGTGCTGGGGCCGCTGCTGGCCCGCACAGGCGAGGCCAAGGTCTCGCTGCCCGGCGGCTGCACAATCGGCGCGCGTCCGGTGGATCTGCACCTTCAGGCGCTGACGGCGCTGGGCGCCGAGATCGAGCTGGACGAGGGCTATGTCACTGCTCGCGCGCCCAAAGGGCTGCGAGGGGCCGAGATCGAGTTTCCGTTCGTTTCGGTTGGGGCGACTGAACACGCCCTACTGGCCGCCGTTCTGGCGCAGGGGACGACCGTGCTGCGCCGCGCGGCGCGCGAACCCGAGATCGGCGATCTGGCCCACTGTCTGACGGCCATGGGCGCCAAGATCGAGGGCATCGACACCGACGTCCTGACCATCACCGGCGTCTCGTCGCTGAACGGGACGACCTGGTCAGTGATTCCCGACCGGATCGAGATGGGCTCCTATGCCGTCGCCGCCGCCATGGCGGGCGGCGAGGTGCGCCTGACCAAGGCGCGGGCCGAGCTGATCGGCTCGCTGACCGACAAGATGATCGAGGCTGGGGTCGAAGTATCGCCCACCGCCGACGGCGTGCTGATCAAGCGTGATCCGAAGCAGCGGCTTAAGGCCGTGGACATCGAGACGGCCATCTATCCCGGCTTCGCCACCGACCTGCAGGCCCAGTTCATGGCCCTGATGACGACGGCCGAGGGCGTCAGCACGGTGCGCGAGACCATTTTCGAGAACCGCTTCATGCACGTGCCGGAACTGGCGCGGCTGGGGGCGGACATCTCGGTCCACGCCGGCGAGGCCCACGTCAACGGTGTCGAGGCGCTGCATGGCGCCCAGGTCATGGCGACCGATCTGCGGGCTTCCATGTGCCTGGTCATCGCGGGCCTGGTCGCCGAAGGTGAGACGACGGTCGGACGCGTCTATCATCTGGATCGCGGCTTCGAGCGTTTGGAAGAAAAGCTCGGCGCGTGCGGCGCGGACATTCGACGCATAAAAGGAACAGGTGATGAGCACTGAGATCGACGGCGTCATCTCCGAAGCCAAGGCGCCGGTCGAGCCGCTGCGCCTGCTGGCCGAGGATGCCGACGATCTTCAGATCATTTCCGCAGCGCTGCAGGACGCCATCCTGCGGCCGGTCGATATCGTGTGGGAGAAGAGTGCGCGCACCCTGACTATTGCCTTCAGCCGCTTCTGCTGGGAATGCGGCGGGACGCGGGTGATGTGCGCCATGCAGTTCGGCGACGTGCTGGCGGTCAAGAGCCGTCGCCTGTCGCGTAGCCCAGACGCCTCGCTGGAATTGCTGGCGCTTGATTTCATCCCGACGGATGCGCCCGGCGGCAAGGTCATTCTGATGTTCGCCGGCGGCGGGGATTTGCGGGTCGACGTCGAATGCCTGGACGCCGTGGTCACCGACATTTCAGAGCGGTGGCCCGCGCGGGTCGCGCCGACCCACCTCGACGGTCCGGATCTGGACGCCCCCAAACGCGATGAAGGGAGTGCGGCATGAGCGGTCCTCACAAGCTGGCCTCTGTCGAACTGGATGCGCTCACCTTGCCGGCCGCGACGGCCGAGATCGAGCACGAGCGCCGGGTCGCCATCTTCGATCTGGTCGAAAAGAACAGCTTCGAGCCCGTGGGCGCCGAGAGTGGGCCCTATAAGCTCAAGCTGTCTTTGCAGGACAACCGACTGGTGTTCGACATCGACGGCGAGAACTTCAGCCGTACCTACGCCATCAGCCTCACGCCGCTGAAGGGCGTGATCAAAGACTATCTGTTGATCTGCGACAGCTATTACGAGGCCCTGCGCGGCTCGTCCCCCATCCAGATCGAATCGGTCGACATGGGCCGTCGTGGCCTGCACAACGAGGGGGCAGACCAGTTGAAGACACGACTGGACGGCAAGATCGTCGTCGATCATGAAACGGCGCGGCGGCTGTTTACGTTACTGTGTGCGCTCTACCGTCGCGGCTGACCTCGACTATCTCTGCGTTTTCGGGCATTAGGCCCCTCCATTCCGCCCCTCGCGCCCGCCCGGCGTGGGGTCGAACGCATTTTAATCGGGCGTGAGAGGCCGCATGGCTAAGGAAGAACTACTTGAGTTTCCCGGCACCGTCAGCGAACTGCTGCCGAACGCCACCTTCCGCGTGACGCTTGAGAACGACCACGAGATCATCGCCCACACGGCGGGCAAGATGCGCAAGAACCGCATCCGCGTGCTGGCCGGCGACAAGGTCCTGGTCGAAATGACCCCCTACGACCTGACCAAGGGTCGCATCACCTATCGCTTCAAGTAAGTGAGCGCGGGTCGTCCCGAACTGGTGCTGGCTTCGGCCAGTCCGCGCCGCATCGAACTGCTGGCGCAGGTCGGGATTACGCCCGACCATATCGATCCCGCCGACATCGACGAGACGCCTCTGAAGGGCGAGACGCCGTCGCGTCTCGCCGAACGTCTGGCGACCTCCAAGGCCCAGGTGGTAGCGGCACGGCGCCCCGACGCCGTGGTTATCGCCGCCGATACGGTCGTGTCGGTCGGTCGTCGCTTCCTGGAGAAGGCGGCGGACGAGGCGGAGGCGATCCGTTTCCTGAAACTGCTGTCCGGCCGCAATCACCGCGTCTTCACCGGCGTGGCGGTGGTGCGCGACGGCAAGCTGTCGTCGCGGGTCAATGAGACGCGCGTGACCTTCAAGCCGCTTTCGGACCACGAGATCGCGACCTATGTCGCCACAGGCGACTGGCGCGGCAAGGCAGGCGGCTATGGCATCCAGGGGCCGGCCGGAGCCTTCGTCCAGCGAATTGTCGGCAGCCATCCGTCGGTGATGGGGTTGCCGGTTTATGAGGCCGTCCAGCTGTTGAACGGCGTCGGCTGGCGCGCATGAGCGGCGCGGTCGAGGTCTTCCTCGACGAGACGCCCGGCGAGACGCGCGGCGCGGTCATGCGCGACGGGCGCTACACCCATCTTCTGATCCATCGTGACGACGACGCGGCCCAGACGCGGCTCGGCGCACGGTCAATCGGGCGGGTGACCGAGGTGAATCAGGGCTTGCGCGGCGCCTTCGTCGATATCGGTGCGGCTGCCGCTGCCTTCCTGCCCTTCCCCCGGAACGATAAATTGAGCCAGGGCGAACGATTGGAAGTCGTCGTCACCGCTGAGCCTCGGGCCGGCAAGGGCGCTGTGGTTCGCTGTCTAGGGTCGGGGGAGGGGACACCTCGCCTGCTTCAGGCCGCGCCCAGCGTCGCCGAACAGTTGCGCGAACTCGCGCCAGGCGAGGAATCAATCGTCGGACTCGCCGCCATCGACGCGGTCATAGAGGCTGAAGAAGAGGCCCTGGCCCGGTCCTGCGTCTTCGGGTCGCACGGAATCGACTTGGCTATTGAACGCACCCGCGCCCTGGTGGCCGTGGACATCGATTTCGCTTCTATACCCGGTCGTGATCCGAAACAGGCGAGGGCGGTCGCGAATCGTGAGGGGCTAAGACAGGCGGCGCGGCTGATCGGGCTTCGGAACTGGGCCGGTCTGGTCGTCATCGACCTGGTCGGGGATGGTCAGGACGCCGAGGCGCAGGCCAAGAGCGCCAGGGCCGCCTTCGCCCATGAACCGCAAGCCGTCTTCGGACCCATCAGTCGATTCGGCCTGTTGCAGGTGTCGCTGCCTTGGCGACGCACGCCGATTGAGGAGGTATTGTTCGACGCCAGTGGACGCCCCTCGGTCCAGACCCGCGCCCTATCGCTGGTGCGATCTCTGCGGCGTCAGCTCTTGTCCGACACACTATCTCCGCGCATCACCGCACGCTGCGCGCCCGAGGAAGCCGCTATTGCGGGCCCACTGGCGGCGCGACTGGGGCCGCGGGGCCATGTGCAGGCCGATGTCGCCGTCCCCGTCGGACGCGCTCGAATAGAAGAGAGTTGAGCCATGGCGACCTGCCCCATCTGCCTCAAGGCCGACGCCGATCCGAAATACAAACCATTCTGCTCGCGCCGCTGTTCCGAGGTCGATCTGCAGCGCTGGTTCACCGGCGGCTACGCCATTCCGGCCGCCCTGGACGAGGGCGCCGAAGATGATGGCGAAAAGGACTGATTGGGCGCTGGACAGGCGGAAAAGCCTCCCCTATAGACCCGCCTCTCGCGACGCCGCGTCGGCGCCTGGATAGCTCAGCTGGTAGAGCAGCGGATTGAAAATCCGCGTGTCGGTGGTTCGAACCCGCCTCCAGGCACCATCACTTATCTCACATCACAACGTCATACGTTTGCGGCATCATCCATTGCCGGGACGCCTTGCGTCGTAGGGTCAACGTGCGGGTGATGGAGGGAATGGTCTTTGTTTCGACCATTCAGGGAAGTTTCCCTCATGAGAGGCCGGTTTCCGGCAATCCTGCTCTAAATGATGCTGGATCATCATGAAAACGTCGCGTCTCTACGTTTTAATGTGGGGTTGGGTGGAACTTTTCTCCATGTCTCTCGACGGGTTAAAAGCCGCTCTTGTCCCTTGACGCTCCGGTAAGGGTTCGTCAAAGGGTTGAGACGCCTTCCCAAGGAGGCGTTAATACGGATTACAGGAGACGCGCTCTCCGAAGGTTCGATCATCAGAGGCTGGGCGGGCGACCGGACAGTCTCTACCGAAGATTTCAGCGGGCTCGGATCCTCGATAGGACGGGGCGCGTTGAAGGAAACATTTCAGGTTGGGGGGCGGTCGCTGACTATGGCCGCACCTTTGGTTCCACGAGTCAGACCAAGCAGGAACTGGCGAATTATGCTGAACAGCAAAAAGACGAACATCCTTCTCGCCATGGCGGGCGCCGCCGCGCTGATGGCGAGCTCGCCGGTCCTGGCTCAGGCCCCGGCCGAGCCGACCCCGGCTGCCGCACCTGCGGCGACCCCGACGGCAATGGCTCCGGCCGCCGACGCGGCCAACCCCGAAAGCATGAACGAAGCCGTTGGCGGCGGTCACGGCGGCGACATCACGCCGATCTCCATGTTCATGGAAGCTACGGTCGTCGTTAAGGTCGTCATGGCCGGCCTGATGCTGGCCTCCATCCTCTCGTGGACCCTTCTGCTCATCAAGCTGTTCGAGTTCGGCGCTCTGAACCGCAAGACGGACAACTTCCTCGAAAGCTTCCGCGGCGCCCGCACCATCGCTGACATGCGCGCCGTCTCGACCCAGGAAGAGTTCGACGGCAACCCGCTGGCCGACATGGCCGCCGCAGCCACCGAGGAAGTCGAGCTGTCGCGTCAGGCCGGTCTGTCCGTCACGGGCGATCACCTCGACTCGGCTCTGGGCCGCGCTGCCGCCGCCGTCACCGCCGTTCAATCCGGTCTGGCCCTGCGCCTGTCGGGCGGACAGCAGTTCCTGGCTTCGGTCGGTTCGATCGGTCCGTTCGTCGGTTTGTTCGGCACCGTTTACGGCATCATGAACTCCTTCATCGGCATCGCTCAGTCCAACACGACCAACCTGGCCGTCGTTGCTCCGGGTATCGCCGAGGCCCTGCTGGCCACCGGTATCGGTCTGTTCGCCGCTATCCCGGCCGTTGTGTTCTACAACTACTTCAACACGCGGATCGCCGCATACGGCACCCGCGCCGACGGCTTCGCTGCTGAGCTGCTGAACGGCATCTCGCGTCAGCTCGACAAGGGAGCATAAGACGGATGGCCGCCAAGATTAAATCGGGCGGCGGCGGCAACCAGGTCGAGGCCAACAGCGACATCAACGTCACGCCTTTCGTTGATATCATGTTGGTCTTGCTCATCATCTTCATGGTCGCGGCTCCGCTTGCTTCCGTGTCGGTGCCGGTAGAGTTGCCAATCGCCGTCGCCAAGGCGGCCCCGAACCCGCCCAAGCCGGTCTATATTTCGATCCAGAATGACGGCGACGTCTATGTGGGCGACTTCAGGACCGACGTCGGATCTCTGGGTGACGATCTGAAAGAACAGATCGGCGCGCGGAACCCGGCGGATGAGCGGATCTTCATTCGGGGCGACCAGAACACCCGTTACGGCGACTTCATGCAGGTCATGAATGCGCTCCAGGATAACGGCTTCTATAGTGTTGCACTGGTCGGCGAAGACCAGGCGACGAATTAGGGTGCGGAGATAGAATGACAGACGTCGAATATCATCGCAGTCGTTACGACGTACCGAAGGCCAAGGGCTTCATGGGGGTGTCCTACCCCGTGCTGATCGTCTGCCTGCTGGTCGTCACCATCCTGTTCGCTCTGCTGATCTTCTTCTTGCAACAGTCGAAGTTCAAGCTGAAGGAGTTCAACTACGTCGACGAGTCCGTCGAGGTCGAGTTGGTCGAGCCGGTTCCGCCGCCTCCGCCGCCTCCGCCCCCGCCGCCTCCGCCGACGGATACGCCTCCGCCGCCAAAGCTTCAGGTGCGCGTTCCGGCCCCGGTTCCCAACGTCATGCCGCCTCCGCCGGTGAACATCACGCCGACGAAGAAGGAAGACCGCGTCGAATATACGGGTCCGCCCGTCAATATTCCTGGACCGCCGCCTCCGCCCGCCCCTCCGGCTCCGCCGCGCCCGTCGACGATCACCAACGTTCAGTGGTCGCGTCAGCCGCGTCCTACTGCTGACGACTTCCCGGCGCGTGCGCTGGAGCGGGAAATCAGCGGTTCGGCTACGGTCGAGTGCACTGCGCGCTCGAACGGCGCACCGGCGAACTGCCGCGTGATCTCGGAAGAGCCCGCCGGCATGGGCTTCGGCCGCGCCGCCATTCGGGTGGTTCAGCGTGGACAACTGTCCCCGCGGACCGTCGATGGTGCGGCTCAAGACGCCACGTTCCGCGTCCGGGTGCCCTTCACCCTCGGGTGATCGCCACGGCAATAGACAAGACGCCCCGGAGAGCAATCTCCGGGGCGTTGTTCGTTTGTGCAGTCTGCGTCTGAAATCTCTCGCGAAATGTCACGAAGTCGCTTGATCGCTTCCCGCAGGCCCGGTAGAGAACGCGCCTCGCGATGCGCGGGCCGCCTTAGCTCAGTTGGTTAGAGCGCCGGTTTGTGGAACCGGAGGTCCTCAGTTCAAGCCTGAGAGGCGGTACCATCGCAAAGCGCGGCCGGGCTTGAAGCCCGCTGTTGCAGCGACCATCTCCTGATTATCGGCCCCCCACTTTAGGGTTTTGGGTCGATCCCCCACATCGACAGGAGAAGGCCTCATGAAGACGCGCAAGCTGGGTCCGAACGGCCCCGAGGTTTCGGCCATAGGTTTGGGCTGTATGGGCATGAGCGCCTTCTACGGCGGCTCGGACGAGGCCCAGTCCATCTCGGTCATTCATCGCGCGCTCGATCTCGGCATTACCCTGTTCGACACCGCCGAGATGTACGGTCCCCACACCAACGAAGTTTTGGTGGGCAAGGCGCTCAAGGACCGGCGCGACCAGGCCTTCATCGCCACCAAGTTCGGCATCAACTACAACGCCGACCGCACCAAGCTTATGACCGACGGCAGCCCGGCCAATGTTCGCCGCGCCATCGAGGGCAGCCTGCAACGCCTCGGCGTCGATCACGTCGATCTCTACTATCTGCACCGCGTCGATCCGGACACGCCGATCGAGGAGACGGTCGGGGCGATGGCCGAACTGGTAAAAGAGGGCAAGGTCCGCTTCCTGGGCCTGTCCGAGGCCGCGCCGGAGACCCTGCGCAAGGCCCATGCGACCCATCCGATCACGGCGCTGCAGACGGAATATTCGCTGTGGACGCGCGATCCCGAGGAGGAGCTGTTCTCGGTCGTGCGCGAACTGGGCATCGGTTTCGTGCCCTACAGCCCGCTGGGCCGGGGTTTCCTGTCGGGCGACATCACCTCGATCGACGATCTCGACGCCGATGACTTCCGTCGCACCAATCCGCGCTTCATGGGCGAGAACTTCCAGAAGAACCTGGATCTGGTGGAAGCCGTGAAGACCATCGCCGCTGACAAGGGCGTCACCGCCGCCCAGCTGGCCTTGGCCTGGGTTCTGGCGCAGGGCGAGGATCTGGTTCCGATCCCCGGCACACGCCTCATCGCGACCCTGGAGCAGAACGCGGCGGCTGCGGACGTTGTCCTGACGCCCGAGGATCTGGCGCGCATCGAGGCGGTCTTCCCCAAGGGCGCCGCGACGGGGCACCGCTATGCCGAGGCGGCGCGGGCGGCCTTGAATCGCTAAGGCCGATAGGCGGACACGAAAAAGGCCCGGTCGGATCGCTCCGGCCGGGCCTTTCGTCTGTACGGGGCTTCGATCCTACTGGATGCGGGTCCAGGTCTGGGTCTTGCACAGAGGGGCGACGACGCAGCCGCGCAGGTTCAGGCTGTTGTCCCCGGTCATGGTGATGGTGCCGCGATAGGTGCGGCCGTCAGCCGGGTTGTAGACCGAGCCGTTGCGCCATTCCGTCGGGCCGCCGGTGAAGCCGGTCAGCATGGGCAGGTTGCGAAGCGTGCGGCTGCGCAGGGCGGTGTCGCGGTTCTGCGTGTCGCGGGCGTTGGCGTCGGTGCGGATATGGTTCGAAGTCACCAGTGTGCCGCACAGCGCCTGACCACAGCGCGCGATGCGAACCTGGCCGCCGTTGGTCGGCGTCTGCCACAGGCCGGTCGGATCGCCGGCCAGGGCCGGGGAGGCGAGGGCGGCCGCCAGGGTGGCTGCGGCCAGCATGATCTTGATCTTCATAGTCGTTCCCTTTCGTCGGGCGGTTGCGCCGCCCGTTGAAGGCGACGTTGATCCCGGTTTCAGTTGAAAACAAGGCTGAAACAACGGGTATCGCCAACGAAAACCGGACCTTAAGTCAACTTTGGTCGTCGATCAGGGCCAGCCATTCGTCCTCGGTCAGAACCTGGACGCCGTGCTTCTCGGCGTCCTTGAGCTTTGATCCCGCGCCGGGGCCGGCGACCAGATAGTCGGTCTTCTTCGACACCGAACCCGAGACCTTGGCGCCCAGGCTTTCGGCGCGGGCCTTGGCTTCGTCGCGGGTGAAGCGTTCCAGGGCGCCGGTGAAGACGACGGTCTTGCCGGCGACCGGGGTGTCGGACTTCGGGCGTTCGGCGTCGAGGATTTCGGTCAACTCGGCTTCGAGGGCGGCGACGACTTCGAGATTGTGCGGCTCGTGGAAGAAGTGAGCCAGGGCCAGGGCGGCGACGGGGCCGACGCCGGTGACGCCGGCGATCTGGTTCAGCATTTCGGACGGGCCTTCCTCGCGCGCCACGCGGGCCAGTTCGACCAGGCCGGACCAGTCGTCCGTCATCGTCGCCAGCGAACGGCGAGCGGGGGCGGCCATGCCGGGGAAGGCCTGGCTGATCTTCATGTCCAGGGTCGCCTCGGGCCAGGGATCGGCGGCGGGGGGCGTGGCCTCGGCCATCAGGGTCAGGACACGGGGCGATATGGCGTGGGCGGCGGCCAGGGTGGTCCAGGCGTCCGACGAGACGCCCGAGGCGGCCTGGAGACAGGCGGCCTTCAGCGCGGGCCAGGTTTCGAAGGCGCGGGCCAGGACGATGGAGGTCTGTTCGCCGATGTCACGTATGCCCAGGCCGAACAGGAACCGGTCCAGCGAGATAACGCGGCGGGCGTCGATGCCGACGACCAGGTTGCGGATGCTGGTTTCGCCATAGCCGTCTTCGCGTTCCAGTTCCTTCAGCCGCGCCTCGTCGCGCGCCAGGCGGAAGATGTCGGCCGGCTCCTTGATCCAGCCGCGCGCGTTGAAGGCGACCAGCTGTTTCTCGCCCAGGCCCTCGATGTCGAAGGCGCGGCGGCCGACGAAGTGCTTCAGCCGTTCGACGATCTGGGCGTCGCAGATCAGGCCGCCGGTGCAGCGGCGCTTGACCTCGTCGCCCTCGCGCACAGCCTCGGAGCCGCAGACCGGGCATTCGTCGGGGAAGACATAGGGGACGGCGTCGGCCGGGCGCTGGTCGGGGACCACGCCCAGAATCTGGGGGATGACGTCGCCGGCGCGTTGGAGGCGGACGGTGTCGCCGATGCGGACGTCCAGACGTTCGATCTCGTCTTCATTATGCAGGGTGGCGTTGCGGACGACGACGCCGCCCACCGTGACTGGATGCAGACGGGCGACGGGGGTCAGGGAGCCGGTGCGGCCGACCTGAATGTCGATGCCTTCCAGCACTGTGGTCGCCTGTTGCGCCGGGAATTTGTGGGCGATGGCCCAGCGGGGGCTGCGGGCGACGAAACCCAGGCGGCGTTGCCAGTCGAGGCGGTCGACCTTGTAGACCACGCCGTCGATGTCATAGCCCAGGGTCGCGCGGTCGCGTTCCAGCTCGCGATAGACGGCGATTAGGCCTTCCGCGCCCTCGACACGTCGCGAGCGGGCGTTGACGGGGAAGCCCCAGGTCTTGAGCTTTTGCAGGGCTTCCCACTGGGTCTCGGCGAAGTCGCTGGAATGTTCGCCCCAGGCGTAGGCGAAGAAGCTCAGCGGGCGTTTGCCCGTGATCCGGGCGTCCTTCTGGCGCAGGGAGCCGGCGGCGAAGTTGCGGGGGTTGGCGTAGGTGCGGCGGCCCTCGGCTTCCGCTGCGGCGTTGAAGGCGGCGAAGGCGTCGTTGGGGGCGTAGACCTCGCCCCGAATCTCGATCCGGTCGGGCCAGTCCTCGCCGGCCAGGGTCTGTTTCACATCGGCGATGGTGTTCAGATTGGCGGTGACGTCCTCGCCGGAGCGGCCGTCGCCGCGTGTGGCGCCGATAGTCAGCTTGCCATGGACATAGAGGAGGTTGGCGGACAGGCCGTCGATCTTGGGCTCGGCGACGAAGGTGATGGGTTCGTCGGCGGGTAGTTTCAGGAAGCGGGCGATGCGGGCGACGAAGTCGCGCACCTCGCCTTCATCGAAGGCGTTGTCCAGCGACAGCATGGGCACGCCGTGGCGGACTTCGGCGAACTGGCTGGAGGCGACGGCGCCGACCTTGTTGGACGGGGAGTCGGGGCGGACCAGGTCGGGGAAGGCGGCCTCGATCTCAAGGTTCCGGGCGCGCAGGGCGTCGTAGTCCGCGTCCGAAATCTCGGGCGTCGCCTCGGCGTAAAGGGCGTCGTGGCGCGCCATCTCGGCCGCCAGCCAGGCCAGGGCCTTGGCGGCCGTTTCGGCGGTCAGATCTTCGACAGGAGTTTCGAGAGGAATCGCGGAGGCCATTTCGCCGTCATATCATCTGTCGCGGCGGCCGTGCATCGCGCAAAGCCGATGATGACAGAACCGTAGGCTGACGGCCCGATCGGTCGGCGCTAGGGTCCGGATTCTGTGTTGGAGCCTGTATGAATCGTTCGACTCTCTGCCTTGTCCTGACCGGCGCCGCCCTGATAATCACCGGCTGCAACGCCGTTCCCGTCGCAACGACGCCTGTCGCCTCTGTCACCCCCGTCGCGACGGGGCCGAGCCAACTGCTGGAGGACGTTCGCATCCTGTCGGCGGACGACATGGAGGGGCGAGACACCGGATCGCCGGGCGGAGAGCGGGCCCGCGCCTATATCGTGTCCCGGCTGGAAGCCATCGGCGTGCAGGCGCCGCCGTTCGGGCGCTTGCAACCGTTCGAGGCGCTGGGCCGCACGCGCGAAGGCGTCAAGACGTTCAGCGGCGTCAATATTGTCGGCCTGATCCCCGGAACGCGCGTTGCGGATCGCTATATCGTCGTGACGGCGCACTACGACCACGTGGGGGTCAACGACGGTCAGATCTTCCATGGCGCGGACGACAACGCCTCGGGCGTGGCGACCATGCTGGAGCTGGCTGCGCGGCTGAAGGCCCAGCCGCCGGAACACAGCGTGCTGATCGTGGCTCTGGACGGGGAGGAGCGGGGTCTGTTGGGCGCGCGCGAGTTCGTCAAGGCGCCGCCGGTGCGGCTGTCGTCGATCAGCCTGAACCTGAACTTCGACATGACGGCGCGGGCCGAGACCGACGGCCATCTGTGGGTCACCGGCACCTATCAACATCCCAACTTGAGACCAGTGCTGGAGGTCGTGCAGCCGAACGGGGCCGTGTCCTTCGCTTTCGGCAAAGACACGCCGCAGGATACGGGCGAGAACAATTGGGTCGAGGCGTCCGACCACGGCGCCTTCCACGCGGCGGGCGTGCCCTTCCTCTACATGGGTGTGGACTATCACCCCGATTATCACCGCCCCAGCGACACCTTCGAGCGGATCACGCCGTCGGTCTTCACCAGCGCGACCGAGATCGCCATCGCCGGCTTCCGCGCGCTGGATCAGGCGCTGGATCGATGAGACGGCGCCTTGGTGCGATCGTCGTCATGGGCTTGCTTGCCCTCAGCGCCTGCGAGCGTCGGGAGGCGGCGGCGCCGACGCCTGAAACCGCACGGTTCAGTCATCGACTGAGCGCCGACATCTCGGGCGACTATCGCCCTGTCGGCCAGGGGAGCAGCCAGGAGGCGTCGCTGTTTGTCGGTCAGGCGACGGCGTTCACGGCCTGGGAGGCGGGACAAGGCAGCTCGCCGCCGCTGATCCTGTCGCTGGTCGGGCCGCAGGGGGCGATGCGGGTGAACCCAGACGCCTATGCGATCGCCGACAACACTGTGCAGATGACAGGTTCCGCGCCGGGCGGCGGCGTCGTGCGGCTGCAGGGGCGGATCGACCAGGGCGCGCTGGCGACGGCGCGGCGCAATCTCGGCGACCAGACGCCCGTCATCACCGGAACGGTTTCGGTTGATGGGCAGCGCACGGCCTTCGCGCTGAGCTGGTGGGGTGGCGACTGATCAGAGGATGGCTCGGACGGCCAGATAGACCCCGGTCGCGATCAGAATCCAGAGAAGCACGCTGAGGCCGACGATAAAGCCGACAGACCGGAGGCCGGACCAGCGCGGTTCGGCATCAACAGTAGTTGGTTCGCTGGATCGGGGAGATTTCTCGGTCACAATCAACTTATGGTAGCATGTTGATTGGCGGTCAATCTCGATGCGGCGGCTGTCGCATTTAGGTTGATAATTCCACAACCCTGAGAAATGATGATTCTGGGGGGACTGGATGAATGTCGACAATGGAGGTTGCCGGGCGTCGGGTTGAACCTGCAAGTCCCGTCACCATACGGCGTAGCAACGACGGTTCCGGCCCGATCCGCATTCTGGATGTCGTTCTGTCATCGTGCGCCTTAGTGATCCTGCTCCCGCTGCTGGCGCTGACCGCCCTGGCGGTGAGGGCGCAGGACGGGGGACCGGCGATGTTCCGCCAGCAAAGGATCGGGCGAGGCGGACAGGTGTTCGACTGCCTGAAGTTTCGGTCCATGACCATCGACGCCGAGGCCAGCCTGCCGGACCTCGTGGACGCGGAATGGCATGCGGCGCGCAAGTTTCGACGCGATACGCGGGTCACGCGCTTGGGCCGTGTCTTGCGCGTCTCCAGCCTGGATGAGCTGCCGCAGTTGCTGAACGTGCTGAGGGGCGAGATGTCGCTGGTCGGACCACGCCCGATCGTGCTGGACGAGGCGACGCTGTATGGGCGGCGGCTGGCCGACTATTGCGCCGTGCGGCCGGGCCTGACGGGCCTATGGCAGGTGTCGGGCCGCAACGACGTGCCCTATCCGCGTCGGGTGGCGATGGACGTCTGGCTGGTCAGGAACCGGACGGTGCGCGTCTATCTGATGATCCTGGCGCGCACGATCCCGGCTGTATTGAGCCGCAAGGGCGTCTATTAGGGCAGGCGTTCCTCGAAGCCTTCATCCGTGCCGATGATGGCGAGGTCAGCGAGGTCCAGGAACAGGCCGTGTTCCACGACGCCGGTGATCAGCTTCAGATCGTCGGCCAGGCGGACCGGATCGTGGATGGCCTTGCAGCCCGCGTCATAGATCAGATTGCCGCCGTCGGTGCGGACCAGGCCGCGATCCGCCTGGCGGACGCGGGCGGGCTGATTGATGTCATGATCGATCAAGACGTCGGCGATACGATTGGCCGTGGTCTTGTGGCCGAAGGCGACCACCTCGATCGGCAGGGGGAAGATCCCCAGCACCGGCACCACCTTGGCGGCGTCGGCGATGACGATGCAGCGCGCCGACGCCTCCCACACCAGTTTCTCGCGTAATAGGGCCGCGCCGCCGCCCTTGATCAGGGCCAGGCCAGG
This sequence comes from Brevundimonas sp. TWP2-1, assembly GCF_049897645.1. Taxonomy (NCBI): domain Bacteria; kingdom Pseudomonadati; phylum Pseudomonadota; class Alphaproteobacteria; order Caulobacterales; family Caulobacteraceae; genus Brevundimonas; species Brevundimonas sp. TWP2-1. Next base: position 941,739 of record NZ_JAFCWR010000001.1, on the reverse strand, counting down.
ACCGACCTCGTCCGCGCCATCGACGGTCAGGTCGATGCGGGGCGTGTCTTCCAGCGTCGACAGGGTCAGGCCCAGTTCGCGCGCCAGGTCAGCGGTCTTTTCCGAGGTCGGGACGCAGCACAGCCCGGGCAGGCCCCGCGCCGCCAACGCCTTGACGAACCAGGCGGCGGTCGAGCCGGTGCCCAGGCCGACGACCATGCCGGCCTCGACATGGGCGGCGGCGGCTTCGCCGGCGTTCTTCTTCTGGATGTCGCTCATTTGGATTTTGCGGCTTTCTGAGCTTTCGCCTTCTCGCGGAAGGCGGCACCGGCGTCCGGCTTGAGGATCTGTCGCGCACGGCCGAAGGCCAGGGCGTCAGCCGGCACGTCCTCGGTGATCACCGAGCCCGAGGCGACGATGGCGCCGTCGCCGATGACGACCGGGGCGACCAGGCTGGAGTTCGAGCCGACGAAGGCCCCGGCGCCGACCTGGGTCCGGGCCTTGTTGAAGCCGTCGTAGTTGCAGAAGATGGTCCCGGCGCCGATGTTCGCGCCTGCGCCGACCGAGCCGTCGCCTAGATAGGCCAGGTGGTTGGCCTTGGCGCCCTGGGCCATCTTGACGTTCTTCACCTCGACGAAATTGCCGATCTTGACCCCTTCGGCCAGGTCAGCGCCGGGACGCAGGCGGGCATAGGGGCCCACCTCGGCGCCGGAGGCGACGCGGGCGCCCTCGATGTGGCTGAAGCTGCGGATGCGGGCGCCGCCCTCGATCACCGCGCCGGGGCCGAAGACCACGAAGGGTTCGATCACGGTTCCGCCGCCGACTTGGGTGTCCCAGGCGAAATGGACGGTGTCGGGCGCGCTCATGGTCACGCCGGCGGCGAGGAAGGTCTCACGCTGGACGGTCTGGAACAGGGCCTCGGCCTGGGCCAGTTCGGCCTGGGAGTTGACGCCCATGACGGCGTCCTCGGCGGCGAAGACGGCGCGGGTCGGATGGCCGGCGCGACGCGCCAGTTCGACCACATCGGTCAGATAGTATTCGCCCTTGGCGTTGTCGTTGCGGACATCCGCCAGCAGCGAGAACAGCAGGGCGGCGGGCGCCGCCATGACGCCGGAGTTGCAGGCGGTGATGGCAAGGATTTCGGCCGAGGCTTCCTTGGCCTCCGTGATGGCGGTCAAGGCGTCGCCGTCTAGGATCAACCGCCCATAGGCGCCGGGATCGCGGGCCTCGAAACCGATCACCGTCACGCCGTCCGCGTTGAAGACGGATTCGATGTCGGCGGCTTTCAGCAGGGGCACGTCGCCGTAAGTGACGACCACCTCGCCGTCGAAGCCTTTCAGCGCCTGTTCGGCCGCACGGACGGCGTGGCCAGTGCCCAGCGGGGGATCCTGGACCGCGATAGCGGCCTCACCCAGGCGTTTGACCACATGGGCGCGGACCTCGGGGGAGTGGGTTCCGACCACGACGACGATCCGTTCGCAGCCCAGGCCCTCGGCCGCGTCGATGGCGTGGTCCAGCATGGCGCGATGGGCCACCGGATGCAGCACCTTGGGCAGGGGCGACTTCATCCGCGTGCCCTGGCCGGCGGCGAGAATGATGGCGGCGCGGGCGCGCGTCTGGCTGGTCATGAATCGTCTCGCAGTCTAGTCGTCCTGCGATCTAGCCCATCATGCGGGCCAGCGGGAGATGTGGATGACCGATCGCGATCTGGAAGGCTGGACTATCGCCTTCGATCTGGATGGGACGCTGGTCGATTCCGCGCCGGATCTGATCGGAACTCTGAACCGGTTGCTGGTCGAGGAGGGTTTGCCGCCCGTGCCGATGGAATCCGCCTCGACCTTGATCGGTTCGGGCGCGCGGGCGCTGCTGGTTCATGGGTTCGAGGCCGCCGGGGCCTCGGTCGAACGGGCGAAGTCCGACGAACTGTTCGAACGGTTCCTGGTCGATTACGCCGCCCATATCGCCGACGGGTCGCAGCCGTTCGAGGGCGTGGTGGAGACGCTGGAGCGGTTGAGCGAACGCGGAGCGATCCTGGTCGTGGCGACCAACAAGCGGTCGGACCTGTCGGAAATGCTGCTGGAAAAGCTGGACCTGACCCGTCAATTCGCCGCCATCGTCGGACCGGACCGGGTCAGCGCCCGCAAACCGTCGGGCGCGCATCTGAAGGAGGCGGTCGTCAAGGCCGGCGGCGATCCAGAGCGGGCCATCATGGTCGGGGACGCGGCGCCCGACGCGGATGCGGCCAAGGATGCGGGCATGCCGTGCATCCTGGTCACCTTCGGCTTCACGCCCGTGCCGGTCGAGGACCTGGGCGCCGACGTGCTGATCGACGACTTCGAGGATGTTGAAGAGGCCATCGACGGCATCCTGTCGGACTTCTACGTCATGAAGGCGCTGAAATTCTGAGGGGCGCCGACAAGAAATCTATCGGCTGAATGATCGCCGGCGCGGTTGCGGATCGACGCCGCGATGGACAGATTGGCGCACCCCTGTTGAAAGCAACTCCATGCTCGCCAGATTTTTCAAAATTCCGTTGTGGCAGCGCACCGCCGCCGGCTTCATCCTCGGCATCATCGCCGGGCTGATCCTGCGGGAGCAGGCTGAGGTCTGGCTTCAGCCGATCGGCGACGTCTATCTGAACCTGATCCGCATGGTGGTGGCGCCCCTGGTGCTGTTCACTATCGCCAGCTCCATCGCCAAACTGGGCGAGGGGGCGGGGGCCGTGCGGCTGGGGGTGCGGACCATCGTGTGGTTCGCCATCACCTCGCTGCTGGCCGTGCTGGTTGGGTTCGCGTTCGGGCACATCATCAATCCGGGCGTCGGCCTGTCCAACTTGCCGCTGGGCGAGGTCAAGGACCGGGTGATTCCCACGCCGCTTGAGGTGCTGATCGGCGTGGTGCCGACCAATCCGTTCGCGGCCCTGGCCGAGGGCAAGGTGCTGCAGATCATCTTCTTCTCCGCCCTTGTGGGCATGGCGCTGGTGGCGCTGGGCGACCGGGCGCAGGGGGTGCGGCGGCTGGTGGACGAGGGCGCGGCCGTTATCTTCCGCATCACCCGCTGGGTGATCCAGCTGACGCCCATCGGTGTGTTCGGCCTGATCGGCTCGGTCGTCGGCGGTTATGGCTGGGAGGCGCTCCTGCCACTGCTGAAGTTCATCGGCGCCATCTATGCCGCTTGCCTGTTCCACATCCTGATTGTCTATTCGAGCCTGCTGAAATTGCATGGGCTGAAGGTCACCAGCTTCTTCCGCGGCGCCTTCGCGGCCCAGCAGACGGCCTTCGCCACCTCGTCGTCGCTGGGCACCCTGCCGATCACCCTGCGCCAGACGGTCGAGCGTCTGGGCGTGCCTCAGGCCTACGCCGCCTTCGCCGTGCCCCTGGGCGCCAATGTGAAGATGGACGGCTGCGGCGCCATCTATCCGGCCATAGCCTCGATCTTCATCGCCCAGTATTTCCAGATCGACCTGACCCTGACGCAATACATCCTGATCGGCCTGACGGCGGTGCTGGGTTCGCTGGGGACTGCGGGCGTGCCGGGGACCAGCATCGTCATGCTGACCCTGACCCTGTCTACGGCCGGTCTCCCGCTGGAAGGCATCGGCTATATCGTCGCCATCGACCGGATCATCGACATGATGCGCACGGCGACGAACGTGACCGGCCAGATGCTGGTGCCGGTGCTGGTGGCCAAGGAGGAGGGCATCCTGAACGAGGACATCTACAACGGTCACGTCGCCTGGCTGCCGGGTGACCCGGAGGCCGACACGGCCGAAGGGGTTCGAGCCGCCGGAATCTGAAACGGACGCTTGCGCGGGGGCGGCGACCGGGCTATGTCGCCGCCTCCGCAAGGCAAGGACGCGTAGCTCAGCGGGAGAGCACCTCGTTCACACCGAGGGGGTCACAGGTTCAATCCCTGTCGCGTCCACCATCTTCCCCATTTCCGATCTAGCCTTGCATCGCCCAGTCTTGCGGCCATTGGCCTGTGATCGAGCGATAGGCGAGTGCGAAGGCGCCGATCAGGCCAGCCGAAGCGCCGGCGGTCGGAGCCGCGACATAGGCCTCCATGTCGAGATCGCGGAGGCTGGCGTCATAGCCGCCCAGCTGGCGGATGAGCGCCTGCCGAACCAGATCGTACATCTGCGGCTGCATCACGCCGCCGCCGATGATGATTCGCTCGGGCCGTAACGTGTAGGTCAGGTTCGTGCAGAGGCCGGCGATATATTCGGCCGCAATCGCCCAAGCCGGGTGGTCTGTCGCAAAGGTCTCGGCCGGCTCGCCCCAGCGGGCGTGAAGGGCGGGGCCGCTGGTCAGGCCTTCCAGGCAGTCGCCGTGGAAGGGGCAGACGCCCGCGAACGTCTCGTCGCCCTTTGCGCGGGGCAGGCGGATATGACCGGCTTCGGGATGGTTCGCCCCGCCATGAGGCGCGCCGCCGATCATCACGCCGACGCCTATGCCGGTCCCGACCGTGACGTAGCAGAAGGTCTCCAGGCCCTTTCCGCTGCCGAACAGGCCTTCACCGATGGCCGAGCCGTTCACGTCGGTGTCTAGCGTCATCCGCACATCCAGCGTGCGCCGCAGATGGGCGAGCAGATTGACGTTGCTCCAGCCGGGTTTAGGCGTCGTGGTGATCGTGCCGTAATCGGCCGCGTCAGAGCGCAAGGAGAGGGGACCGAAGCTGCCGATCGCCAGCGCCGCCAGCGTGCCGTGCCGCGCCTGGGCCTCGACGAAGAAGGCGGCGACCGCATCCAGCGTCTCGTCTGGCGTGGTGGTGGGGATTCGGATCTGGTCGATGATCCTGCCGCCGACGTCCGCGACGCCGCAGATGAATTTGGTGCCGCCGGCCTCGACGCCGCCGAGCAGGATGGGTTGGGTCATTGTGGCTCGCCTGTTGGGTGCGACGAAGGTTCGCGGGACTGAACGCGGAGTGCTTTAAGGCGTTTATCGTCCATGACACTTCTTGCTCGCATATTGATCACGCTGGACGCCACGACGAAGATTCTGACACGCAAGGAACGGCTGCTCTGAGGAGCAATCCGTGCGCGGCAGGATTTGGCGATTGCGTTGAACGCGATGCATCGCCACCTTCACCGTCAGACTAGGACATGAGACGAGGACGCCAATGGCCCGCAAACCCAACTACAGCTTCGAGCGTCAGGAACGCGACCGCGCTGCAGCCATAAAGGCGGCCGAGAAGGCGGCGGCCAAGGCCGAACGCAAGGCCGAAACCGCGACTGAAAAGGCGCCGCCCGCCGAAGACTGACGCTTTACCGCAAAATCCATCCGTCTTTTCGTTGTTTGGACAGGCGCAAAGTCCTATTCTTGCACGATGACACGCTGGACCCCCGAAAGCTGGAGAACCAAGACCGCCCTGCACATGCCGGCGGACTATCCAGATCCCAAAGCCCTCGCCGTCGTCGAGGACGAGTTGCGCGCCTTGCCGCCGCTCGTCTTCGCCGGCGAGGCGCGCCGCCTGACGTCGAAACTGGCCCAGGTGGAGCGGGGCGACGCCTTTCTGCTGCAAGGCGGCGACTGCGCAGAGAGCTTCAAAGAGTTCTCGACCGACAACATCCGCGACACCTTCCGCCTGATCCTGCAGATGGCGGTCGTCCTGACCTTCGCCGGCCGCAAGCCTGTGGTGAAGGTCGGTCGGATCGCCGGCCAGTTCGCCAAGCCGCGCTCGTCGCCGCTGGAAGAGATCGACGGTGTCGAACTGCCCAGCTATCGCGGCGACATCATCAACGGCATGGGGTTCACGCCGGAAGAGCGCGCGCCCGATCCCCAGCGCCTGATCCGGGCCTACAACCAGTCGGCCTCGACCCTGAACCTGCTGCGGGCCTTCGCCGGCGGCGGCTATGCCGACCTGTACAACATCCATCGCTGGACCCTGGGCTTCGCGGGCGACAACGCCGCCGGGGCCCAGTACCGCGAACTGGCCGACAAGATCACCGAGGCCCTAGCCTTCATGGAGGCCGTCGGCGTCACGCCCGAGACCCATCCGGACCTGAGCCGTGTCGAGGTCTTTACCAGCCACGAAGCCCTGCTGCTGAACGTCGAAAGCGCCCTGACGCGGCTGGACGGCGGTTCAGGAGAATGGTTCGACACTTCGGCCCACATGCTGTGGATCGGCGAGCGCACCCGTCAGCTGGACGGCGCCCACGTCGAGTTCATGAAGGGGATCAAGAACCCAATCGGCGTGAAGTGCGGGCCGACCATGACGGCCGACGACCTGCTGCCGCTGATCGACGCCCTGAACCCGGACAATGTCTCGGGCCGCCTGACCCTGATCGGCCGCTTCGGTCACGACAAGGTGGGTGAGCGCCTGCCCAAGCTGATGCGCGAAGTGAAAGCCTCGGGCCGCAGGGTCATCTGGTCGATCGACCCGATGCACGGCAATACGCTGAAGGCCGGCAACGGCTACAAGACCCGGCCGTTCGACCGGATCCTGGGCGAGGTGCGGACCTTCATCGACGTGGCCGAGGCCGAGGGCGTCCACCCTGGCGGCGTTCACCTGGAAATGACCGGCCAGAACGTCACCGAATGCATCGGCGGCGCCCAGGCGGTGACAGAGGATGACCTGTCCAACCGCTACCACACCCACTGCGACCCGCGCCTGAACGCCGACCAGGCGCTTGAGCTGGCCTTCCTGGTCGCCGAGCGGCTCAAGGCGGGGCGGGTCGCGCAGTCGGCGGCAGCCTAGGCCCCGTCAGCGCCTAAAATGCGGGCCGATCCGGTCATGGTGACGCCATCTCCGCAGCGCCAGATCGGGACGACTCCGAGGTAGTGATCGATGGAAGTTGCGGCTCAGATTGACGAAAAACCCGGTCGGGTCGCCTATCAGGGCGCGCCCGGCTCGTTCAGCCACGAGGCCTGCCTGGCGCTGCGGCCGTGGGACGAGGCGGTGGCGTTCGAGACCTTCGTCCAGGCGCTGGATGCGCTTCGGGCTGGCGATTGCGGCTGCGCCCTGATCCCGGTCGAGAACTCGACCATCGGCATGGTGGAGCCGGCTGCCACCTTGGTGGGCGGACTTGGCGTGAAGCCTGTGGCCGAGGTCTGGCGGCCGATCCGTCACGCCCTGATGGCGACGCCGGGCGCGCGGCTGTCGGACATCAAGACGGTGGAAAGCCACCCCATCGCCCTGGCCCAGTGTAAGGGCACGCTGGCCGGCCTGAACGTCGAGGTGATCGAGCATTACGACACCGCAGGCGCGGCGCGCGATGTCGCCGAAGCGGGTGATCCAACGCGGGCGGCCATCGCCCCGGTCGGCGCCGCCGAGGTCTATGGCCTGTCGATCCTGCGCAACGACTTGCAGGATTCCAGCGATAATCAGACGCGTTTTGTCCTGTTGAGCTTCCCTGAGGGTTGACGGCGCACGGTCTTTGCGTCCTTAAGACCTGCACGGATCGCAAAACGATCCGCATAACCGGAACCGGACCATGTCCCGCCAGCGCGCTCTTTCTGTTTCTTCCGACCGTTCGCGCGCGGTTTCCGGCCTCTATTTCGGCTACGGCTTTTACGGCTTTCGATACGCCGGCTGAGGCGTCGGGCGCACTTCGTCCCTGACAGTCTCACCGGCGACCGCTCTGGATCAGAGCGGCTGTTCGCCCTTGCACATATCGAAATCCAGAATGCCGAAAGCCCGATCCCATGCCCAATTCCAACGTCCAGAAAGTGTGGCCTGACATGGCCGACCTGACGCCCGAGCAGCAGGCGCTCGCCGCGCTGCGCGCCGAAATCGACAGCATCGACGACCAGATACTGGCCCTGTTCGAGCAGCGTCTCGCCGTCGCCGCCACCGTGGGCCGAGCCAAGGATGCGCCGACAGGCCCGCATACGAAACTTCGTCCCGACCGCGAGCAGACCGTGCTGTCGCGGATGCTGAAACAGGCTCAGCCCGAGAACGCCGAGGCGGTCGAGCATCTGTGGCGCGAAATCGTCGGCTGGGGCCTGGCGCGCCAGGGCCGGCTGCAGGTCCAGGTCTGGGCGCCGATTGAACCGACCCGCGCCTATGACGGCGCCCGCCTGCGCTTCGGCGCCGCCGCCGACATCAAAATGGTGCGCGATCCACAGAAGGCCCTGGCCTTCGCCGCCGAGGGGCACGGCATCGCGGTGCTGGCGATCAACACCGAGGACGCCTGGTGGATGGGCCTGCGTCGCGAATGGTCGATGCTCAGCGTGTTCGACGGATACGGCGGCGAGACGCCGACGTCTCTGGCCGTGGGCAAGATCGATCCGCCGGCCTTGCCGAAAGGCCGCCGCGTCGTGGTGACGGCCGGCGGAGACGCGGGCGACGGAGGCGGCGCCCGGCGCTGGGGCCTGAATACGCATCACGGCTGGACCATCGCCCTGACCGACGCCGACCTGGCGCCGGGCGAGGCCGAGGGCTGCGTCGGCGCCATCGGCTGATCTGAAAGGGGCCGCATCCGGCGAACGGATGCGGCCCCTGTCGTTTCAGACGGCCATATTGTCGATCAGGCGCGTCTTGCCCAGCCAGGCGGCGGTCAGGATGCGGGCGGGGGCGTCGACGATGTCGTTGCGGAACGGCGTCAGATCCTCGGCATGGCGAATGACGACGTAATCGACGCGCTCGAAACCGGCTTTCAGGATGGCGGCATAGGCTTCGCGCTCGACGCCGGGCAGGGGGCGACCGCTGGCGGCCTGGATGCCGGCTTCAGCCAGAATGCCGTTCAAACGCCGCGCGATCTCCAACTCGGCCTCCGACAGGTAGCCGTTGCGCGAGGACAGGGCCAGGCCCCAGCCGTCGCGTTCGGTCGGGGCGCCGACGATCTCGACCGGCAGATCCAGATCCCGCACGAAGCGGCGGATGACCATCAGCTGCTGGTAGTCCTTCTCGCCAAAGACAGCGACATCGGGCTGGACCTGGTTGAACAGCTTTGTGACGATCAGGGCGACGCCGCCAAACATCTGAGGCCGAAAATCGCCTTCCAGGCCCAGGGCCGGACCGGCCATGGCGATGCTGGTGGCGAAGCCGTCGGGATACATTTCCTCGGCCGAAGGCGCGAACATCAGGTGACAGCCGGCGCCGGCCAGAAGGCGCGCGTCCTCTTCCTGCTGACGGGGATATTTGCCCAGGTCTTCGTGGGCGGCGAACTGGGTCGGATTGACGAAATTTGAGGCGACGACGCGGTCGGCGCGATTCGCGGCCTCGCGCACCAGGGTCAGGTGGCCTTCATGCAGGGCGCCCATGGTCGGAACCATGCCGACGCTCAGGCCTTGTCGTTTCCAGTCTCGGACGATCGCACGCAGTTCGGCGACGGTGCGGACGACGGGGAGGGGGGCGGCGTCTATCATTATGAAGCGATTAACCTTTCCGCTTAAGCCTGTTGATGCACCAGACCGCAAAGTCTGGGCTCTAGGGTCGTGCTTATGACGCCCGCAGAAGCGACCCGTCCAGTTCTGATCGCCCTGGCCTGCGCCGGCGGCCTGGCCTTGGCCGGCTGCGGGGCGGTGGACAGCGATCCTCATCGCTTCCGTTCGATGGCCGAGAACGTCGCCGCGATCGACGTTCCGCTTACGCCCGGCGCCCGCGACGGCGGACATCGATCCGCCGAGCAGGAGGGTCTGCGCCCCGCCCGGTTTACGCCGGTCAAGGTCGCCGTCATGGACCCGCACGCCATGTGGGACGCCCGCGACGCCCAGGCCGACATTCGCCACGAGGCGGAGGATACGGGTCTGCGCGACGCCGTCATCCGCGTCACCCAGCCCGTGGTCCAGGCGGCGGCGCCCGCCGTCGTCAAGGCCGCAACGGACGAGGCGGTCGCGCGGTTTCAGGCGCCCATGTTGCGTCCCGCCAGCCTGAGTGTTCCAACGCAGGGGCGCACGATTCAGCTGGGCGCCTATTCCAGTCCCGCCGGCGCGCAACAGGCGTGGGCGCGGCTGAAGGGCAAGTCCGATCTGGCGGGCCTGTCGCCGGTGTTCGAAGAGGTTCAGGTCAATGGTCGCAGCCTGACGCGGCTGAAGGTCGGGCCGGTCTCGACCGAAACCGCCGCCACCGTGTGCCGGTCGGCCGATGTCGCGGACGCATGGTGCGCGCGCAACAGCTGAGGCCCGCCCGCTCGCCGTCCACAGGTCTGCGTTAAGGTTCCGTTGACGTTTGCGGCGTGGAAGCCGAATCTCGCCGGACCTAGGACCGCGCAGCTTGAGTCGCGTGGTCAGCACAGAGGATTCCCTCGAATGACGCAGCCGCATGTGATCGTCCTCGGCAACGAAAAAGGCGGGGCGGGCAAGTCCACCCTAGCCATCCACATCGTGACCGGCATGCTGCACGCTGGCCGGACGGTGGCGATCATCGACCTGGACCTGCGCCAGCGGTCGATGCAGCGCTTCTTCCACAATCGCCTTGCCTGGCTGGCCGCGAATGGGCAGACGCTGCCGCAGCCCTTCATTCCCGACATGGGCGACGGCAAGGCCCTGGCCAAGGCGGATGTCGCCGAACAGATCGCCGTATTCGAGCGCGCCTTCGACGAGGCGGCGGCGCAGGGCGTGGATTGCATCCTGATCGACACCCCCGGAGGCGACACGGCCGTTTCGAACGCCGCTCACGCCCGCGCCGACCAGATCGTGACGCCGATGAACGACAGTTTCGTCGATTTCGACCTGCTGGGCGACGTCGACCCGGTGACGCTGGATCTGCTGAAGCCGTCGATCTATTCCGAGAGCGTCTGGGAGGCGCGCAAGCAGCGGGCCATCGCCCAGGGGCGTCACGCCACCATCGACTGGCTGGTGGTCACCAATCGCCTGGCCGTCGCCGAGGCGCGCAACCGCAAACGTCTGGAAGAGCGGATGACCAAGCTGGCCAAACGGGTCGGCTTCCGCGTCGGGCCGGGCCTGCGCGACCGGGTCATCTATCGCGAACTGTTCCCGTTTGGCCTGACGGTTGCGGACCTGTCGAACGACATCCGGCCTGTGGCGGTGTCGCTGGCCCACGTCGCCGCACGCCAGGAAATGCGCAATCTGATGAAGGCGATGGGACTGGAACAGGCGCTCAGCCCTTTGGACGTGGCGGCCTGATTTCCTGATGGCCTTGATCTGGCTGGCCCTGGCGGCGATCGCCGTCTGGGCGCTGGTGCGACTGGGCCGGCAGACCGAGCGACGCGGTCGGGCGCATTGGCGCGTGACGGCGACCCTGCTGGGGGCGGTCATGCTGGCCGGCGGCGCTCTGGCGGCGTTTCGCGGATCGTGGCTGACGGCGGCGGTACTGGCGGGGGCGGGGCTCTATCTGGCCTGGTCCTCGCGCATCCGGCCCGTGATCCGATCCGAACCGATCAGCGAAGCCGACGCCCGCGCCGTTCTGGGCGTGGGGGCGGGGGCGAGCGAGGCCGAGATACGGGCGGCCTGGAAACGGGCCATGGCGCGCGCCCACCCGGATCAGGGCGGCACCAAAGGCCTGGCCGTGCGCGTCAATGCGGCGCGGGATAGACTGTTGAGAAAGACCGGACGCGTCTGAGCCCGCCCTCGGCGCGAGCCGGGGCGTGGAAGGAGGCCCATTCTTGGAGGGCTGGGCGGAGCGCCGGACCTTCGCCCGGAGTGTGAGTTTGTAAGTACCGTTTCGACGAAGGGTTGACCTCCGCGCGGAAGGTTGGCCTGCAAGCTCGGGGCGTCGAGCGGTGGCGGTCTTATCGCCTAACCCCATAAGCCTGCGACGGGTCGGCAGTCCCTGCGAGGACTGTCCCGAGTGCGATCGAGTATCCCCCTCGACCCTCCGACACCGCTCCATGAGTCGATGTCGGCGCGGGCCGTTCCAGACCCGCTCCCGTTCCATCCGCTCCCGCCGCCGCAAGGTCGCAGGCCTTACGAGCCCTCCGGGCGACGGGACGGGTATATTATGCGGTGGTTTGACCCCGTGGGCAGGAGAACGGGGACATAAATCGGCAAGCGATTGGAATCGCTGCGAATGCACCAGCGGCATTGTGATGGCTGAGCGCGTTTCTCCCTCCCCTTCATGGGGAGGGGCGGCGAAGGGGAGCGCAGCCGGGGTGGGGGCGTGTGAAGCACTGCCCCTGCTCTTACGGCCCACCCGGATCGCTGCGCGATCGTCCCCCCCCCCCATGAAGGGGAGGGAGAGGCGCCTGTGGGACGTGGTGCGGTCCTCCTCCCGACGAAGTGGGGAGGACATGACGGCAGCCACCCCGCTTGCCCTCACGGAAGTCTGGCCTTACGGGTCCGCGCTCTTGATCAATGATTCAGGGAGGGGTCGATGACCCTCGCACTTCTGTTTCCGGGCCAGGGCAGCCAGGCCGTCGGCATGGGCGCGCAGTTGGCCGACGCCTTCCAGTCCGCGCGCGACGTTTTCGCCGAGGTGGACGAGGCCCTGGGCCAGAAGCTGTCGGTGCTGATGCGCGAAGGGCCCGAGGACCAGCTGACCCTGACCGAGAACGCCCAGCCGGCCCTGATGGCGGTGTCCGTGGCGGCGATGCGGGCGCTGAAGGTCGAGTTCGGTTTCGACGTGGCGAAGGCGGCCTATGTCGCCGGTCACTCGCTTGGGGAATATTCGGCCCTGGCGGCGGCGGGGGCCCTGTCGCTGTCGGATACGGCGCGGCTGCTGAAGCTGCGCGGCCAGGCCATGCAGCGCGCCGTTCCAGTGGGGCAGGGCGCCATGGCCTCGCTGATCGGGCCTAAGACCGATTTGGCCCTGGCGGAAGCGGCGGCGGCGGCCGGTTCGGAAATCGGTGTCTGCGTGGTCGCCAATGACAACAACAACGGCAACATCGTCATCTCGGGCGAGAAGGCGGCGGTGGACCGGGCTATCGAGAAGGCCAAGGAACTGGGTGCGCGGGCGATCCCGCTGAACGTTTCGGCGCCCTTCCACTGCCCGCTGATGCAGCCGGCGGCGGACGAGATGGCGGCGGCGCTGGCGTCGGCGACCATCTTGGCGCCGGTCGTGCCTGTGGTGGCCAATGTGCTGGCGCGGCCGGAGCGCGATCCTGAAGTCATCCGCCGACTGCTGGTCGAACAGGTGACCGGCCGAGTGCGCTGGCGCGAGAGCATGGAGTGGATGGCGGGCGAAGGTGGGGCGACCCGCTTCGTCGAGATCGGCTCGGGCAAGGTGCTGACCGGTATGGCCAAGCGCATTGCGCCGGAGGCCGAGTGTCTGCCGCTAAATACGCCGGAAGAGCTGGAAGCTTTCGCGAAGTCGTTGTGACCCTTCTCCCCTTGCGGGAGAAGGTGGCGCGCGACGCGCGACGGATGAGGGGTTTCTCGGCTGGAGCCGTCTCCCTCTATAGTGATTAACCGAAGGGGTCCGCGTGACCCCTCATCCGGCCCTTTGGGCCACCTTCTCCCGCAAGGGGAGAAGGAACAGGAGAGGGAACAGATGTTCAATCTTGCAGGCAAGACCGCCCTGGTGACCGGCGCCACGGGCGGGATCGGCGGGGCCGTGGCGCGGGCGCTGCACGCCCAGGGCGCGACCGTGGTGCTATCGGGCACGCGCGAGGCGGTGCTGGCGGATCTGGTCAAGGAGTTGGGTGAGCGGGCGCATTTCGCCACGGCGAACCTGTCGGACCCGGAATCGGTCGACAATCTGGTCGCAGCGGCCGAGGCGGCGGCGGGCGCGCCGCTGGACATTCTGGTGGCCAATGCGGGCATCACCAAGGACGGCCTGCTGATGCGGATGAAGGACGAGGACTTCCAATCGGTCATCCAGATCAATCTGGAGAGCTATTTCCGCCTGACCCGCGCGGCGGTGAAGGGGATGATGAAGCGCCGGTCGGGCCGAATCATCGGCGTGACCTCGGTCGTCGGCGTGACCGGCAATCCCGGCCAGACCAACTATTCGGCGTCCAAGGCCGGCATGATCGGCTTTTCCAAGTCGCTGGCGCAGGAGGTCGGGTCGCGCGGCATAACCGTCAACTGCATCGCGCCGGGCTTCATCGCCTCGCCGATGACGGATGTGCTGAACGACCAGCAGCGCGAGACCATCCTGGCCCGTATCCCGGCCGGCCGACTGGGTTCGGGCGACGAGATCGCCGCCGCCGCCGTCTATCTGTCGTCCGACGAAGCCGCCTATGTGACGGGCCAGACCCTGCATGTGAACGGCGGCATGGCGATGATTTAAGGTCGTCTGCCGTCATCACGACGCGCAACAGACTATTTCCAGCCCAAAAGCCTGTGCTAAAGGGCTAGATGCAACGGCGGTTCGGGCTTTCGGGCTTGCGTCGCCTTCGCTGCCGTGAGACGGCGATTTCTTAGCTACCCCCGCCTCCGCGGCGATTTCAAACAGGCAGAGAGACACTCATGTCCGACACCCTAGAGCGCGTTCGCAAGATCGTCATCGACCACCTGGACGCCGATCCGGACAAGGTTACGGAAAAGGCCAGCTTCATCGACGACCTGGGCGCCGACTCGCTCGACAACGTCGAGCTGGTGATGGCCTTCGAAGAAGAATTCGACATCGAGATCCCGGATGACGCCGCCGAGCACATCCAGACGGTCGGCGATGCGGTCAAGTTCATCGACGAAAAGTCGGCCGGCTGATTTCAGTCGCCGACATCGGCCGAACAGGCTGACGGTTCACAGGGCCGCCCGGCGCTCCTAGCGGAGACGCCCGGCGGCCTTTACTGTTTCTGACCCTTGGGAATCCGCGATGATTCTGAAAGGTCGGGCTGGAGATAAGGGAGCACGCACCATGCGCCGCGTCGTCGTTACGGGCATCGGTCTGCTGACCCCCCTGGGTTGGGGCGTCGAGAAGAGCTGGAAGGGGATCGTCGAAGGACGATCGGGCATCGGTCCGATCACGTCGTTCGACACCACGGGCTATGGCTGCACCATCGCCGGAGAAATCCCGAGCGTCGATGGACGTGGCGGCGGCGGCGAAGGCGACTTCGACCCCGAAAAGATCATGTCCGTGAAGGACAGAAAGCGCGTCGACGACTTCATCCTGTACGCCATCGCGGCGGCGGACGAGGCCCTGGCCGACGCGAACTGGAAGCCCGAGACGGACGAGGACAAGGAGCGCACCGGCGTGATGGTCGGCTCCGGCATCGGCGGCCTGGGCCCGATTGCGGAGACGGCCATCGTCCTGAAGGAACAGGGCGTGCGACGCGTCAGCCCCTTCTTCATCCCCAGCGCCCT
Source organism: Brevundimonas sp. TWP2-1 (assembly GCF_049897645.1). NCBI lineage: Bacteria > Pseudomonadati > Pseudomonadota > Alphaproteobacteria > Caulobacterales > Caulobacteraceae > Brevundimonas > Brevundimonas sp. TWP2-1. The sequence continues at coordinate 926,674 of NZ_JAFCWR010000001.1, read as the reverse complement.
GATCAATCTGGCCGGTGGGCAGATTTCGATTCGGCATGGGCTGAAGGGGCCGAACCATGCGGCGGTCACCGCCTGCGCCACCGGCGCCCACGCCATCGGCGACGCGGCCCGGATGATCGCGCTGGACGACGCCGATGTGATGGTGGCGGGCGGGGCCGAAAGCTCGGTCGTGCCGATCGGCATCGCGGGCTTTTTGGCCTGCAAGGCGCTGTGCACCGCCTATAACGACACGCCGGAGAAGGCGTCGCGTCCCTATGATCGGGGCCATGCGGGCTTCATCATGGGCGAGGGCGCCGGGATCCTGGTGCTGGAGGAATACGAACACGCCAAGGCGCGCGGGGCCAAGATCTACGCCGAGGTCGTCGGCTACGGCATGAGCGGCGACGCCTATCACATCACCGCCCCGTCCGAGGACGGCGAAGGCGGGGTGCGGGCCATGAAGATGGCGCTGAAACGGGCGGGGATGCAGCCGTCGGACCTGGACTACGTCAACGCCCACGGCACCTCGACCATGGCCGACTGGATCGAGCTGAAGGGGATCGAGGGCTTGGCCGGCGATCACGCCAAGAACCTGACCGTCAGTTCGACCAAGTCGATGACGGGGCACCTGCTGGGCGCCGCCGGGGCCATCGAGGCGGCCTTCTGCGTGCTGGCGATCCGCGATCAGGTCGCGCCGCCGACCATCAATCTGGACGACCCGGAGATGGAGACGCCCATCGACCTGGTCCCCAACAAGGCCAAGCCGATGAAGATCGATGTTGCGATGTCCAACAGCTTCGGCTTCGGAGGCACCAACGCCTCGGTGATCTTCAAGAAGGTCGACTGAGATGTTCGGGCGGGGACGGGTCGAGAAATCCAGCGGGCGGTCGGGGTTCACGGTCTCGCTGCTGACCGCGTCCGCCACCTTCGGCCTGTTCCTGCTCGCCGCGCTGATCGCGGTGTGGGCGATCTATTATGCGCCGGGGCCGTCGGCGCGGCAGGGCGACAAGACGGTCGTGACCCTGGCCAGCGGATCGGGGGTCTCGGCCATCGCGGCGCGGATGAAGGCGGCGGGGGTGATCCGTTCGACGGATCTGTTCCGCGCGGCGGCGACCCTGACCGGGGCGGATCGTCGGCTGAGAGCCGGCGAATACGAGGTGCCGTCGGGCACGTCCCTGGCTGGGGTGCTGAACCTGCTGGTCGAGGGACGGGTGATGCGCCATTTTGTGACTTTGCCTGAGGGCTGGTCGTCGCTGCAGGCGGTGGACATCCTGAACAAGGAGCCGGTGCTGACCGGCGTTGTCGCCGATACGCCCGAGGAAGGCAGCTTGTGGCCCGACACCTATGAGGTCTCGCGCGGCGATACGCGTCAGTCGGTGATCGACCGGATGCAGCGTGCGGCGAACGAGAACCTGCGCCTGCTGTGGAGCCAGCGTTCGCCGGCTACGGTCGCGCGCACGCCCGAGGAGGCAGTGATCCTGGCCTCGATCGTGGAGAAGGAGACGGCCTTGGCGGCCGAGCGCCCGCGCGTGGCGGCGGTGTTCTCGAACCGGCTGCGCGCCGGGATGCGGTTGGAGAGCGATCCGACCATCGTCTATGGCGTGACGAAGGGAAGACCGCTGGGGCGCGGCATCCGGCGCTCCGAGCTGTTGGCGCCGACACCTTGGAACACCTATCAGATCAACGGCCTACCGCCGACGCCCATCGCCAATCCGGGCAAGGAGGCGGTGCAGGCCGTGCTGAACCCGCCGGCTGATCCGGCCCTGTTCTTCGTGGCCGACGGATCGGGCGGACACGCCTTCGCCCTGACCTATGACGAGCATCTGCAGAACGTGGCGCGCTGGCGCCAGATCGAGCGGCAGAAGGCTGGACTGCCGCCCGAGGCCGCTCCGCCTGTGACGCCTGGGACCAGTGCGGCGCCGATGACGACCGAGCCGGCCGCTGCGCCCGTTGCGGGCGGACAGGCGACGATCACGCTTCCGGCAGGCGCGACGCAGGGATCACGATGAGCAGCCTATCTGGAATGACCGGCTTTGGCCGGGCGGACGGGGCAGGCGAGGGCTGGACCTGGTCGGTCGAGGCGCGCTCGGTCAACGGGCGCAATCTGGAGATCAGGTTCCGGGGACCGAACGGTTTCGATGCGTTGGAGCGGTCGGCCAAGGCGGCGGGCCAGGCGCGTTTCGCGCGGGGCCAGGTCACTGTTGGCGTCCAGGCCAAACGAGCAGAGGCAGGCGAGGCGGCGGTCACGATCAACGCCGCCGTGCTGGCGCGCTATCTGACCCTGGCCAATGAACTGGCTGAGGACGGCGCGACGCCGCCGTCGGCCGACGGCCTGCTGGCCCTGCGCGGCGTGATCGAGGCGCCGGAAGAGGTGGACGATCCAGAGGCGCGGGCTGCGGTGGAGGCGGCCATGGCCCGCACCGTCGAAGAGGCGCTGGATGCGCTGAAAGCCTCGCGCCAGAACGAGGGCGCGCAGCTGACGCCGGTGCTGGAAGACTTCATCGCCCGGATCGAGACGCTGACGATGCAGGCCGAAGGCGAGGCGACAGCCCAGGTCGAAGCCATTCGCGAGCGTTTCACGCGTCGAATCACTGAACTGGCGCTGGATGCGCCGGGCCTGGAAGACCGGATTTTCCTGGAGGCCGCCGTCCTGGCGACCAAGGCGGACGTGCGCGAGGAGCTGGATCGGCTGACGGCGCACGTCGCCTCGGCGCGTCAGCTTGTGGCCTCGGCGCCCGCCGGGCGTAAACTCGACTTCCTGATGCAAGAATTCATGCGTGAGGCCAACACGCTGTGCTCGAAATCCGCTACCACCGCGCTCACCGGAATCGGCCTGGAGCTCAAGGCCGTCATCGAACAGTTGCGTGAGCAGGTCCAGAATGTCGAATGAACGCACGCCCCGCCGGGGCGTCCTCCTGATCGTCGCCAGCCCGTCGGGCGCCGGCAAGACGTCGCTGTGTCGCCGGTTGATGGCGGACCATGGCGGGCTGGAGCTGTCCGTCTCCATGACGACGCGCGGCATTCGCCCGGGCGAGGTGCATGGGCGCGACTATAATTTCGTCGAGCACGACGAGTTTCAGCGGCTGATCGACCAGGACGCCTTCCTGGAATGGGCGGACGTTCACGGCAATCGCTACGGCAGCCCGCGCGCGCCAGTGGATCGGGCGCTAGCCGAGGGGCGCGACGTCCTGTTCGACATCGACTGGCAGGGCGCGCGCGACGTCGCCGAGAAATGCCCGGAGGACGCCGTGCGCGTCTTCATCCTGCCGCCCAGTCTGGAAGAGCTGCGCCGACGTCTGGTGACGCGATCGCAGGACGCCGACGACGTGATCGAGCGCCGTGTCGCCAACGCCAAGGGCGAGATCGAACACTGCGACGCTTTCGACTATGTGCTGGTTAACGAGGACTTCGACCGATCCTACGCCGAACTGGCCCACATCTATCATGCGGAGCGGTCGCGCCGGTTCCGTAACCTGTGGGTCGAGGATTATCGCACCGCGCTGCTGCGCGAGGTCGTCTGAATAAAAAGCAGCGCCGCAAGCCGTGGGGGTGACCGGCGGCGCTGCGGGTTACTCAACGCTACGCTACTGAAGCCGTTTTGCCAGACAGAAGGTTTCAGACGGTAAATGCAGCGATAGGGAACATTCCCTAGCGGCTGGACACGCGTGGTTTACGTCCTGTTCGCCCTCTTGACGTAACGTTAGGCGGTGAACGGGGGTATCATGCGTTTTCTGGATTCAATCGGGCCTCTCTTGGCTAGCAGCGCCAAGGAACGCGTCAAGCAGGTTCCGGTGAGGCTTCTGCTGGCAGTCGTGGTCGCCTGGGCGATGTATGCGGCCGACATGGGACGGTGGATTCCACTCTGGCTTGCCGTCGCGCTGCTGGTTCAGGCGTTCGAATTAGTCGCCATGGCGCCATTCAGGCGTGCAGAACCTTCCCGCCGACGGTTTTGGGTCGCACTGGCCCTGGCCTCCACAACCTTGATGGCGACGACCTATGGCGGCATGGCGCTGATCATCTGGTCGTCCAATCATCCGGCCCTGGTGACCTTGGCCGCCCTGACGCTGGCGGGCGGTCTGTTGACCAATGTGGCGTCCGGGATCGGCTCGCGCACGATCTTCTTCATCGGCGGCGGACCCTATCTGGCGGTGCTGACGCTGATGCCTGTGGTCAAGATCCTTCAGGGCGACACCCACGGCGTCGTGGTGATGACCCTGTCGGCCGCCCTGTTCGCGGGGGCGATCCTGAACGTCTATTGGCGGGTGCACGCTGCACGTCAGGCTGAGATCCAGTCGCGCGCAGAAGCCGAGCAGAGGCTCGAGCAGGCGCAGGCGGCCATGGCGGATCGCGCGGCAATGGCGGCAATCGTCAGCCACGAACTGCGCACGCCCGTCAGCGCCATCCTGGCCGGCGCCCACGTCATTCGCGGCGGCAAACTGCCCGAGCAACGCGAGGAGACCGCCGACCTGATCATTGACGCCGGACAGCTGATGACCGGGATGCTGAACGACCTGCTGGACCACTCCAAGATGGAGGCCGGGGCGATGTCGATGGAGAGCCGCGACTTCGAACTGGGCGACCTGATGCGCGACACGGCGCGGTTCTGGGCGGCGCCGGCGGCGGAGAAGGGACTGACGCTGGAGATGTCGGGGGGCGAAGGGGACGCCGTCTGGCTGCGGGGCGATCCCTATCGTCTGCGCCAGATCATCAACAATCTGGTGTCGAATGCGATCAAGTTCACGCCGGCCGGCACGATCCGGCTGCAGGCCGCAGCGCCTCGCGCCGATGACCGCCATCGTCTGACCCTGACTGTCACCGATCAGGGGGCAGGCATCACGCCTGAAGCCATGAGCCGACTGTTCACGCCGTTCGCGCAAGGATCGGCCGAGGTGGCGCGCACCTATGGCGGGACGGGGCTGGGCCTGACCGTCAGCCGCGAGCTGGCGCGATTGATGGGCGGTGACCTGACGGTCGAGAGCGTGCCGGGACAGGGGGCCGCCTTCACCCTGTGCGTCGACCTGCCTGCGGGCGAGCCGACGGAAGCCGAGAACAGCCTGGATGCCTCGGCGCCGGTGTTGGCGCGCCGTATCCGGGTGCTGGCCGTGGACGATCACGAGATCAACCGTCGCACCATCGCCCTGGTGCTCCAGCCGCTGGACGTGGACCTGGCGACAGCCTCGGACGGTCATCTGGCTCTGGCGCTGCTGGCCGAACGGCCGTTCGACGTCGTGCTGATGGATGTGAACATGCCGGGCATAGACGGCAATGAGGCGACGCGCCGTCTGCGAGCGTCGGGGGGCATCAACGCTGCGGTTCCGGTGATCGGGTTCAGCGCGGGGACCGAGGATGCGCAGGTTCAGGCCTGTTATGCGGCGGGGATGACGGACTGGCTGGCCAAGCCGCTGGAGCCTCGCAAGCTCTACGACGCCCTGCACAAGGCGACGTCGTCGGGCGGGCAGGCCGAAGCCGCTTAGGTCAAGGCTGCGAACCAGGGGCGCAGGCGGTTAAGCGCCTCTTCAATCTCCGGCGTCGAGACGGCGAAGCTGAAGCGGATGAAACGATGGCCGTCGACGGGGTCGAAGTCGACGCCGGGCGCGGTGGCGACGCCGGTGTCGCGCAGCAATCGTTCGCAGAAGGCCACGCTGTCGTTCGTCAGATGACCGATGTCGGCCCAGATGTAGAAGGCGCCGTCCGGCGGCGCGATCTTTTTCAGGCCCAGGGCGGGCAGGGCGTCCAGCATCAACTGGCGGTTACGGGCGTAGTTGTGGATATGGCCTTCCAACTCATCGACCGCGTCCATGGCGACGAGGCCGGCGTGCTGGCTGAGCGACGGCGGGGTCAGGAACATGTTGCCGATATAGGCGCGGGCGGCGTCGATCCGGGCCTCTGGGACCAGCAGCCATCCCAGGCGCCAGCCGGCCATGCTCCAGTATTTGGAGAAGCTGTTGATCACCACGGCGTCGGGCGCGAACTGCAGCATCGACGGGGTCGGGCCGACGTAGCTGAGTCCGTGATAGATCTCGTCCGAGACGATGGCGATGTCGCGCGCGCGGCAGACCTCGGCGATGGCGGCGAGTTCGGCGTCTGGAATGATGGTGCCCGTCGGATTGGCGGGGCTGGCGATGATGACGCCGGCGGGGGCGGGATCCAGGGCTTCCAGTTGGGCGGCGGTCAGCTGGAACCGGGTTTCGGGACCGCAGGCGATCTCGACCGGTTCCAGATGCAGGGCGCGCAGGGTGTTGCGATAGGCGACATAGCCGGGGCGAGCCAGGGCGATGCGGTCGCCCGGCCTGAAGCGGGTGCTGAGCGCCAAGACGAGGGCGGGGGAGGCGCCGCAGGTCAGCAGAACGCGGTCGGGATCGACCATGACGCCGTAGCGGTCGTCATACAGGCGTGCGATCCGGGCGCGGAGGTCGGGGCTTTCCCAATAGCCCATGGCGTCGGCGTCCAGCACCTCATGCGCGCGGGCGATGGCCGCGGCGGGCGCGCCGGTCGAGGGCTGGCCGAATTCCATATGGATGATCGACCGGCCTTTCGCCTTCAACTGATGCGCTAGGCGGCTGATGGTGATGGCGCGGAAGGGTTCGACGGTCATGCCAGAGCATCCGCCAGACGCAGGAAGCCCGCCACGTCCACGGTTTCAGCCCGCACGTCCGGCTCGATGCCGGCGGCCTCGCACAGGGCCGCGCCGCCCAGCTGTTTCAGGCTGGATCGCAGCATCTTGCGGCGTTGGCCGAAGGCGGCGGCGGTGACGCGTTCCAGCTTCTTCAGGCGTTCAGGCGATGGGCGCTCGTCCAGCGGGACCAGATGGACCACGGCCGAGGCCACCTTGGGCGGCGGGGTGAAGGCGGCGGCGGGCAGGTGCATGACGATGCGGGCGGTGCAGACGGCCTGGGAAATGACCGCCAGGCGGCCATAGGCGTCGTCGCCCGGCGCAGCGGCGACGCGCTCGGCGACTTCCTTCTGGAACATCAGGGTCAGGCTGTAGGGCAGCCAGGGACCGGTCAGCCATTTGATCAGCAGGGCCGTGCCGACGTTGTAGGGCAGGTTGGAGACCATATGGGCGGGGCCGCAGACCAGATCGGCCTCCTTCACCTTCAGGGCGTCGGCCTCGACGATGGTCAGGCGGCCGGAGCCGTCGTCCAGTTCGGTCAGCAGGGGAATGAAGCGCGGATCCTTTTCGACCAGAACCACGGGGCCCGCGTCGGATTCCAGCAGGGCGCGGGTCAGGCCGCCGGGGCCGGGGCCGACCTCGATCACGGCCCGGCCGTCGAACGGGCCGGCGAGGCGGACGATCTTGCGCGTCACATTGAGGTCCAGCAGGAAATGCTGGCCGAAGCTCTTCTTGGCCAGCAGGCCGTGGGCGTCGAGGGTTTCGCGGAGGGAGGGAAGGTCGGTCACACGCCCTGTTAGCGCGCGGCGCGCGCCGCCGCCATCTCAGAAGCCAGACGAATGGCGGCGATCAGGCTGTCGGCGCGCGCGACGCCCTTGCCTGCGATGTCGAAACCGGTGCCGTGGTCGGGCGAGGTGCGGATGATGGGCAGGCCCAACGAGACGTTCACCCCGCCCCAGAAGTCCAGCGTCTTGACCGGGATCAGGGCCTGGTCGTGATACATGCAGATGGCGGCGTCGTAGGTCGCGCGGGCCTCGTCATGGAACATCGTGTCGGCCGGTTTGGGATCGGTGATGTCGATTCCCTCGGCGCGGAGTTGTTCGGCGACAGGGATCAGAATGTCGAGTTCCTGAAGACCGAGCGCACCGCCTTCGCCCGCGTGGGGGTTCAGGGCGGCCATGGCCAGGCGCGGACGGGCGATGGCGAAATCGCGCTTCAGGCTTTCATGGACCACGCGGGCGGTTCGGGCGACGCGCTCGGCCGTGACCAGTTCCGGCACCTGGTCCAAGGCCACATGGATGGTCACCAGGCAGGCGCGCAGGTTTTGCGCCGTCAGCATCATCACGGGCCCGCGCGTGCCGGAATAGGGGGCGTCGGCGGTCAGTTCGGCGATGAACTCGGTATGGCCGGGAAAACGGAAGCCTGAGGCGTACATCGGCGCCTTGGCGATGGGGGCGGTGACGACGCCGGACGCCTCGCCGGACAGGGCGAAGCTGACGGCTTCTTCGATACCGTCCGCGACGGCGGCGGCGTTGGCTGGGTCGGGGCGTCCGACCTCGACCGGCGCGGGCAGCGGACGGTGGATGACCGGCAGGGCGGAGGCGAAGCGGCCTTGGGCGTCGCCGGGGCCATTGATCTCGACGACGGGAACGCCCTGGGCGCGCAGCAGAGCGGCGTCGCCGATGACGGCGAAGGCGAAGGTCTTGCTGTTCAGCGTCTTCCAGGCGGCGGCCACGATCTCGGGCCCGACGCCGGCGGGTTCGCCCAGCGTCAGGACCAGAGGCGCGACCGCTGGGGTCATTTGAACTCGATCAGGGCGTCGCTGCGCAGGTCACGCAGATAGCGACGCTCAAGCACGGCCAGGTTCTGAGCGCGCAGGCGGTTTTCGACCTGCTGGCGGTTCGGCGCTTCCGGGCCGCCCACGCGACGACCACAGACGGCGACCAGGTGCAGACCCAGCGGTGTGCGGATCGGCGTGGAGACCGTGCCGATCTCGCCGGTGCGGGCGAACTGCTGGAACTGGGGCGCCAGGTTGGCGACGTCGGATTCGCCCAGGTCGGCGCCGAGGACGCCCTCGGTCGCGCGCGCCTGGGAGATGATGTTGTCGCAGGTCAGGCCGGTCCGCATCGCTTCCAGCTTGGCGTCGGCGGCCGCGACATCGGCTTCCGAGGCGGTTTCGGGCAGTTCGACCATGACCTGCCGCAGCGAGACCAGGCTGGTCGAGGCGCCGTCGCGCTTGTCACGCAGATACAGGATGTAGACGCCGCCATCGACGACGATGGGGTTGGACAACTGACCCGGTTGAAGCTGTTCCAGGACGGTCTGAACGGCCGGTTGCAGCGAATCTTTCACCACCCAGCCGGCGTCGCCGGGGACGCGGGCGTTGGCGGACGGGGCCGAGGAGAACTGTTGCGCGACGGCCTGGAAAGGCGCGCCGCCGATGATCTGCTGCACCAGTTGACGGGCGCCGTTCAGCGCCGCCTGGGCGCCGCCGACGCGCGCGGCGTCGATGTAGATTTCACCGATCAGGAACTGTGGCTTGGAGGCGGCTTCGTTCAGGCGACGGACTTCCTGATCGACCTGCAGGGTGCTGGGGCGGGCGCGGCTGTTGAAACGGCCGGGAATCAGCTGACCCCAGCCGATCTGGGTGCGCAGGTTCTCGCGGAAGGCGGCGGGCTGAATGCCGCCCTGTTGCAGGAACTGCAGATAGGCGGCGGGCGCCGTGCCGGCCGCACGCGCCATTTCGGCGATCTCGGCATCGACCTCTTCGTCCGTGACCTTCAGGCTCTCGAACTTGGCCATCTCCTGGGTCTTCAGGCGATCTTCGATCAGGGCGTTGAGGGCGGCCTGCTGGATGGCGGGCAGATTCTGCTCGGTCGGCTGGACCTGGGATGAGGCGATCAGCATCAGCATGCGCTGGCGCAGATCATAGCCGGTGATGATCTTGTCGTTGACGGTGGCGACGATGCCGTCGGCCATCTCGAACTGGGGTTCGGCGCGAGCGGTGGCGGGCGCCTCCTCCCCAGCAGGATTGGGCGCGCCGGCCGCAGGGCCTTGCGCGGGAGCCTGAACGGGCGCGGGCGCCGTCTGGCCATGGGCAGAACCGGCGAGCAGGAACGCCGCGAGCGCAGCCCCCGTCGAATAACGCATCAAACCCATTGGTCGTCCTGATTCCTCACAGCGGTCCGCCAGCCAGGCCGGCAGGCGGTCGCGCCCCGTAAAGCGTCATGCTCAACGCATATCGCCCTGTCCATAACCTGAACCTCCGAAAGTGGCGAGGTTTAGGCGCACATAGATGCCTTCCGACGGGCCGCCGGGCCGCGCACGGGTATTGTCGCGGCGGTAGCCCAGTTCGAAGCGAAGGCAATCGTCGTCGAAGAGCACGCCGACTTCGGATCGGGTGATCTCGTTCTGATCCAGATCGGCGATGCCGGCGACCGCGACGCCCCAGTCGCCATAGACGAACTGCTGACCCGCCAGTTGGACGAACTCGTAGTTCCTGTTCAGCACGCCATCGATCGGATTCGACTGATCCAGGATGTAGCTGACGGTGGCCAGGTTGCGACGGCCCCAGCGGCCATCGACGGCTGCCTCGGCGCGACGCACGTCGCCCGAGCCGTCGATGGTGGCGTGAACCCAGCTGCGGATGCGGTCGGACGGCGAATAGTCGCCCTGAACCACCCAGTCGGACGTTTCGGCGGCCAGACCCGTCGGATCATACAGGCGCGCGGGATCGTCGGGGATCGAGGTGCGGAACTCGTCCTGCTGGTCGAAGCGATAGCTGCGGCCGACGAACAGGCTGGCCTTGCGACCCTCGGCCCAGCGGATGGTGGCGCGTCCGCCGGCGGTCAGGCGCACGCCGCCCTCCAGCAGGTCGTAGCCCGAGAAGCGATCCATGCGGAACAGGGACGATTCGTCCAGTTCCAGAACCTGGGAGTCCTCGATGGGGATGCGGCGATCCAGGCTGACCTTGTTGGAGACCGAAAGCTGGCCGACCGGCTCAAGGATGATGTCGGCGTCGCTGATGCGCTTTACCAGAGGATAGCTGACATCCACGCCGGCGCTGAGGCGCGAGCGGCTGACGGTCGCGTCGCTGTCGATGCCCAGCATCGGCGGCAGGTCGGACATGGAATAGAGATCGACGCGGGTGTCGATGAAGGGCTCGACGCGGATCCCGACCGGCAGGATGACGGTGCGACGCCATTCCATCTGTCCCGTGATGCGGCGGCTGTCGACGCCGCTAAGACCCGTCGTGACGGCCGGCACGATCTCGGGGTTGAGAATCGGAGTCCCAACGAAGGCGTCGCGATAAAGCGAAACGGCCGAGCCCTTGAGGCGCAGACGCCCGCCGAAGACCAGTTCGTGCGGCTCCCACCGCGCATCGATCAGCGGCGCGACCAGGGGCAGGGTGTCGTCGTTCTCGAACACCTTGAAGCCGTTGGCGTCGCGGAAGTCGTTCGCGGCGAAGGCGGGGTTCAGGCGCAGGCTCTGGATCGAGAAGGCGGCGACCGAAACATAGGAGCGGTCGGTCTGATGCTCGGCGTAGATCTGGCTGATCAGGCGTCGGCGGTCGCCGTAGTACAGGCCGTTGTCCTGATAGGGATCGCGGATATCGTAGCGGTCGAACAGAGTCTTGTCCGAGGTGCGCTCTGCCGTGAAGCCGAAGCGCCAAGGGCCGGACGGATCGAATTCGCCGTGCGACAGCAGATAGCTGCGGCTTTTGCGGTCGCCGAAATCGACGTTGCTCTCGAAGTCGCCGTCGCCGTCCAGATCGAAATCGCCGAACTCGCGGGCGTAGGTATAGCCGCCGCGCGCCACGATCATGCCGTTGGCGAACCGGCGGCGCCATTGCAGGTTCAGCAGCGGGGCGACGGAGGTGTTTATCTGGGGGCTGATCAACCAGTCCTCGGACGGCGAGACGACGTGGAGGTAGGGAACCTCGACCGAGACGCCGCGCCCTTCGTCATAGTTGACGATCGGCACCAGGAAGCCCGACGCCCGCTCTACCGTGGGGTCGGGGTGAGCGAAGAAGGGGGTGTAGAAGACCGGTACGGGACCGATGTAGAAGACGGCGTTGCGATACAGGATGGCTCGCAGTTGCTCGTCCTGCACCACCTTCTCGGCCTGGATCGAGATGGTCGGAGTCTTCGGCCCGCCGTCGTCGCAGATGGGGCAGGGGGTGAAGCGGGCGTAGTTCAGTTCGTTGACGTTTTCGCTGCGGCGCACGGCCGTGGCGGCCATCAGGCTGGCGCCGTTCGACAGGCGCGTGGCGAAATCGACGGCGACGCCGGTGGTCAGGTCTTTGTCCAGTTCGAGACGGCTGGCGTAGACGACCGTTCCGTCAGGCGCGATCGCCTCGACCTGGCCTTCGCCGGTCGCCGAACCGGCGTTCAGGTCATAGGACAGATTCTCGCCGCGCAGCACATGGCCGCGGGTGCGCACATAGGCGCGGTTTTCGGGCGTGCCGCTGACGACGATGTTGTCGCCCTCGCGGCGGGCATTGTCGGCATCGACATAGACGGCTTCGGGCGGCAGGCCGTCGGCAGGCGCGGTCGTGGTCGCGGCCGGAACGGTTTGCGCCAGAACAGGCATGGCGAAGGGCGCGCAGGCGACCAGGGTCGCACCGGCGAGAAGCCTTGCTCTGAAAGCGTTGAAGCGCCGATCGCGGCGATCACCCTGCATAGGCCATCCGTATTCTGAGAAGCGAGCGCCCGATTAGCCGTCTTCGGTATAGAACAGCAAGGTAAAGGCTGCGAGCGCCGTCAGAACGGGCGGGAGCCACGCGGCGACAAAGGGCGCCACGACCTCGGCCGATCCCATCGCCGAAGAAAACTGGTTCAGGAAGAAGAAGGCGAAACCCAGGACCACGGCGGACACGCTCATCCGCGCCAGGTCGCCCAGGCGCATGAGCCGAAGCGAGAAGGCGGCGGCCAAGATGGACATGGCGGCGAACACCAGCGGCGTGGCCAGAAGCTGCTGGAAGCGCAGGCGGTAGGCCGTGGAGGTAAAGCCGGCGTTCTCGATCCGGCTGATCTGGTTGGGCAGGGACCAGAAGGGGGTCGATTGCGGGCGCGCGAAACGGTCGAAGGCCTCTTCGTCGGCCAAACTGGAGACCAGGGTCAGGCTGGAATAGGTCACAGCGCGTTGGCCGATCTGGGCGCCGACCGCGTCGGTCAAGCGCCAGGCGCCCGCATTCAGCGAGGCCGACTTGGCGTCGATCCGCTCGGAGAAGGTGCGGCCGCCGCCGGGTGCGGTCGTGTAGATGAAGAAGCTGACGTTCAGCAGGCGGGCGTTGGCGCGGTCCTGCTGTCCGGCGCGGATGATCATCTGACGCTGGTCGTCGCCTTCGCGCAGCCAGATCGCCTCCTTGGGGTCGCCGCCGGGCGCCGTGCCGGAGATGCGAGCGCGTTCGCGTTGCCACAGGCCGTCGCCGGCCGAGGCCAGCGGTCCCAGCACGGTTACGGTCAGCACGCCCAGGACAAAGGCCATGCCGGCGGCCGGCAGGACGAAGCGCCAGGCGGACACCCCGGCGGCGCGCATGGCGATCAGCTCGCTGCGCCTGTTCAGACTGATGAAGGCCGACAGGGTGCCGAACAGGAAGACGAACGGCATCAGTTGCACGATCACCGACGGCGACTTGAGCAGCACCAGACCGAAGATCCGCACCGCCGACAGATCCTGAGCCGAGCCGACGCCGCGCGAGACCTCGACGAAGTCGATCAGCATGACCAGGGCCGAGATCACGGCCAGGGCCACGCCCAGCGACTTGAGCTGCTGGACCAGCACATAGCGTTCAATCCCGCCGAGACGGGGAATATGCGGCGAACGACGGGCCGGCATGAGCGCCGTGGTCATGCGAACCTCGCTTTCAGGTCGCGCACGAAGAGCCAGCGCTTGCTGCGTCGCGGCTTCAGCGCGCGGAACAGGACGCGCAGGGCGACGGCGATGGCGATGACGGGCACCACATATTGAAGAATGTTCATCCAGCCATTCCAGGCGCTGGCGGCGACGAGGCCATAGCCGATGACGCGCAGCAGCAGGAACAGGCCCGCCGCCTTGGCGATCCGCAGCGTATAGCCGGTGCGGCTGAAGGCGCCGCCCAGGATTGCGGACAGGGCCAGAGCCATGGCGACCAGGGCATAGAGCGGCGAGGACAGGCGCGAATGGGCCTCGGCCAACAGTTCACCCCGCGATCCGGCGACTTCGATCACCTTGGCCGTCGGGTTCAGCAACTGGCGCAGATAAAGGTCCGTCGGCTTGTAGCGGATCGTGTCGGTGACGCCGACGAAGGGGGCGAGCGAGAAGTCGTATCGGCCGAACGACAGGGTCTCCAGCACGCCGCCCGACGAGTAACGCTGGGCCGAGCCGTCGAGCATTGTCAGGACCGGCGTCCCGCCTGCGTCACGGCTGAACCGAGCCTCGGAGGCGTTCCAGGTCGTGACCTTGTCCTTGTCGTCCAGATAGACGAACAGGTTCTTCAGCAGGCCGTTCTGTTCGATCTGCTGCACATAGACGGTCAGGCCGTCCGGCGCCTGGACGAACTGGCCTTCCTCGACCAGCAGGGCGGCTAGGTCGGTGCGGATGTCGAAGGCCTGACGCCGGGCCTCCTGCTGCGCCCACGGCAGAATAAAGACGTTGACCAGCAGGGTGACCAAGGCGACCAGAACAGCGATGCGGGCGGCGGGCGAGATCAACTGCCAGCGCGTCATGCCGCCGGCGAAAGCCGCCGTCAGTTCCTGTTCGCGTTGCAACCGCGTCAGGGCGATCAGGGCGCCGACGAAAAGGCCGATGGGCAGAATCACCGACAGCAGTTGCGGCAGGGCCAGCAGGGTCAATCTGATCATGACCCACACGCTCTGACCCCGCTCCACGATGACCTGGAGTTGGTCGAGGCTCTGGCTCAGAATCCCAATTCCCGCCAAGGCTGCGCACGCAGCGATCACGGGGAACAGGATCTGGCGGAAAAGGTATCTTTGAATCAGGTTCATGGGCGGTTGGACTTCGCCCGGTTGCAGGCGGCGATATTGAGGCGCATCTAGTAGCACATCAGGGCGCGTCCGCGACAAGCAGACGCGCCGTTGTCTTTTTGCCTTTTGCAGACGCCGGGTGGGGCCTGGCTGGAGTTGTTTGAATGAAGATCGAGTTCGTCGCCGCCGTGGACGCCGCCGAGATTCTGGCGGTTCCGATTTTTGAAGACCGTGCGTTTACGCCGGCTGGGTCCGCTCTGGACGCCAAGACCAGCGGCGCCCTTACCAAGGCGGCCGGCAAGGGCCGTTTCACCGGCAAGGCCGGCCAGAGCCTGAGCGTCGCCGCACCGGCCGGCGTTAACGCCGATACCGTGCTGCTGGTCGGCGCGGGCGCCAAGGACAAGCTGGACGATCTGGCGGTCGAGGCTTTCGGCGGCAACGCCTATGCGGCCGTGAAACTGTCGGGCGCCGAGGTTCTGACCATCGACGCTTCCGACCTGGCGCCGGAGCAGGCCGCCCGCGTCGGCTTCGCCGCGCGTCTGGCCGCCTATCGCTTCGACAAATATCGCACGACGCAAAAGCCGGACAAGATTCCGTCGATCACCGCGATCCGCGTCGTCACCTCCGACCTGCGCGCCGCCGAGACTGCGCTGGAGCCGCTGTCGGCCGTGGCTGACGGCGTGATCTTCGCTCGCGACCTGGTGTCCGAGCCCGCCAACGTCCTGTATCCGGCCGAGTTCGCCAAGCGCGTCAAGGCGCTGGAGAGCCTGGGCCTGGAGGTCGAAATCCTCGGCGAGGCCGAGATGGAGAAGCTGGGCATGCGCACCCTGCTGGGTGTGGGCCAGGGCAGCCGTCGCGAAAGCCAGCTGGCGATCATGAAATGGAACGGCGGCGAAGCGGGGGCCCAGCCCCTGGCCTTCGTCGGCAAGGGCGTCTGCTTCGACACCGGCGGCATCTCGATCAAGCCGGCCGACGGCATGGAAGACATGAAGTGGGACATGGGCGGCGCGGCCGCCGTGACCGGAACCATGATCGCCCTGGCCAGCCGCAAGGCCAAGGCGAACGTCATCGGCGTTCTGGGCCTGGTCGAGAACATGCCGGACGGCGACGCCCAGCGTCCGGGCGACGTGGTCGTGTCGATGTCGGGCCAGACGGTCGAGGTGATCAACACCGACGCCGAGGGTCGCCTGGTTCTGGCCGACGCCCTCTGGTACACGCAGCAGCGCTTCAAGCCGAAGTTCATGATCGACCTGGCCACCCTGACAGGCGCCATGATCGTGGCCCTGGGCCTGGACTACGCAGGCGTCTTCTCCAACTCCGACGATGTCGCCGATCCGATCCTGGCGGCGTCGAAGAAGGTGGGCGAGAACTTCTGGCGCATGCCGATCCCGGCCATCTACGAGCAGCACATCGATTCCAAGATCGCCGATGTGAAGAATACCGGCAACGGCCGCGCCGGCGGCTCGATCACCGCCGCCTTGTTCCTGCAACGCTTCACCAACGGCGTGCCTTGGGCGCACCTTGACATCGCCCCGACCGCCTGGGCCAACAAGAGCCCCAGCCCCACCGTGCCGGAAGGCGGCGTCGGCTTCGCCGTGCGCACGCTGGATCGCATGGTCGCCGACACTTACGAAGCCTGATCGCCGGAGGTAGAGCCGGGTGAGCGACAAGCCCGAAATCTGGTTCTACCACCTGGAGCGGTCGACGCTGGATCAGGTGCTGCCGACCCTGCTCGAAAAAACGATCGAGCGGGGTTGGCGGGCGCTGATCAAGTCGTCGCATTCGCATCGGCTGGACGAGGTCGACGAGACGCTGTGGACTTTTCGTGACGACAGTTTCCTGCCGCACGGGCGGGCGGATCAGCCCAATGCGGATCGTCAGCCTGTGCTGTTGAGCGAATCGGGAGAGAACCTGAACGGCGCTCAGGCGCTGTTCATCGTTGACGACGCAGAACTGGGCGCGACGGAAGGGTTCGAACGATGCTTCATTATTTTCGACGGTCGGGACGAGCCGGCGTTGCAGCACGCGCGCGGGCGCTGGAAGACTTTGAAGGGGCAGGGCGCGAACCTGGCCTACTGGCGTCAGACCGACGAAGGGCGCTGGGAAAAGGCGGCCTGATCGGGATGGTTCTGCTGGCGGGCTGTTCGACGCCTGTCGCCGATGCGCCTGCGCCTCGCACCATCGAACAGGCACAGATGAATCCGCCGGTCGGCAGCCGCATGCCGACCGCACAGACCGACGATGTCTGCAAGGCGGGCGAGATGCAGTATCTCGTCGGCCGGTCTCGCACCGAAATCCCGGTCCCGGTGGACGTTGTGAACAGACGCGTGACCTGCACTACCTGCCCGGTCACCCACGACTTCTCGGCCTATCGGCTGAACATTCTGTACAATGAGCAAACCGGCGTCATCGAACAGGTTCGCTGCGGCTGACGCGAAGGAGAAGACTATGAAGATTATCGTGAGCACCCTGATGGCCGCCGGCGCATTGGCGTTGTCGGCCTGTGCGCCGACGCAAACCGCCGAGCCCGCGCCGGGTTCGGAAACGGCCTTCAAGGCCTGCAAGGTCGAAGACTATCAGAGCTATGTCGGGCGCAACCGCTCGACCATCCCCACCGCGCCTGCGGGCCAGACCTTCCGGGTTCTGTGCACGACCTGCGCGGCGACGATGGACTACCGCGAGAACCGGGTGAACTTCGTCTATGACGAGGCGACCAGCATCGTGCGCGAAGTGAAGTGCGGCTAAGGGTTCAGCGTCCAACGGTGTCGCCGGGCCAGAGCGGCCCGCTGAACTTGGCGGCCAGATAATCGATGAAGGCGGTGACCCGTGCGGGACGCGGGCCGCCGCTGGGCGCCACCAGATGCAGCGCGATCGGCGGCAGGCGCCAGTCGGTCATTACCGTCTCCAGACAGCCGTCGGCGACGTCCTTCCAGTAGATGAAGTCCGGCTGGGGGAAGAGGCCCAGCCCCGCGCACAGCGAGGCGGTCAGGGCGTCGGAGTTGTTGGCCCGCAGCGGCCCGCGGGGATGCACGACGACCTCTTCGCCTGCATCATTGGTGAACCGCCAGGTGTCGGGGCTGGGCATATAGGCGTAGCCGAGGCAGGCGTGGCGAGCCAGGTCGTCGGGGTGGGTCGGGCGACCGCGCTGTTCCAGATACGACGGCGAGGCCACCAGGGCGCGCGCCACGGGCCGCAGCTTGCGCGCCGTTAGGGACGAATCCGCCAGGGCCGCGATCCTCAGCGCGCAGTCGAAGCCGCCGCCGACCAGATCGATCACCTCGTCCGACAGGTGCAGGTCGATGGACACGTCCGGGTGGGTGGCCAGAAACTCGGGCAGGGCAGGCGCGACATAGGCCATGCCGAACGACATGGGCGCCGCCAGCCGCACCAGGCCGCGCGGGGTGACGGACATGTCCAACGCCTCGGACACCGCGCCCTCGGCCTCGGCCAGCATATGGGCGGCGCGGGCTGCCAGGGTTCGACCCGCGTCGGTGAGGGCGAACCGGCGCGACGTGCGATGGAGCAGGGTGGTCTTCAGCTGCTGCTCCAGCCGCGTCACCGCCTTGGACACCGTGGCCTTGGACAGGCCTAGGGTCTCGGCCGCGCCGGAGAACGACTGGCTGTCGGCGACCTTGGCGAAGATGGCCAAGGCTTCGAGGTCGGGCAGGCGGGACATGGGCGGCTCCGCGTCGTGAAACGATGAGTTTCGATTGTTTCTATTTCTGTTCGGTCGCCGATCTCTATCTTGGCGTCAAGCAAAGGCGTCGGACGGTTCCGACGCGAAAGGACGAGTTCGATGATCGAGCGTAGACCGTTTGAATCCCTCGGCGGCGCCAACCACGGCTGGCTGAACGCCAAACACCATTTCTCCTTCGCCAACTACTATGATCCCAAGCGGATGAGCTGGGGCAATCTGCGGGTCTGGAACGACGACGAGATCGCCGCCGGCTCTGGCTTTCCGCCGCATCCGCACGCCGACATGGAGATCATCACCTATGTCCGCGATGGGGCCATCACCCATGAGGACAGCCTGGGCAACAAGGGCCGCACCGTGGCAGGCGATGTCCAGGTCATGAGCGCGGGCACCGGCATCCGCCACGCCGAATACAATGCCGAGCCGGAGCTGACGCGGATCTTCCAGATCTGGATCGAGCCGACCAAGCGTGGCGAGGCGCCCAGCTGGGGCTCCAAGCCCTTCCCCAAAGGCGAACGTTCGGGCCAGTTCGTGGTCCTGGCCTCGGGCTTCGAGGGCGATACGGATGCCCTGCCGATCCGCACCGATGCGCGGATCGTGGCGGCGACGTTGAAGGCGGGCGACAGCGCCGACTATCCGCTGGGCGCCGACCGCCGGGCCTATCTGGTGCCGGCAAAGGGCGAGGTCGAGGTCAACGGCATCAAGCTGAGCGCTCGCGACGGCGCGGCCATCGCCCAGGAGGATGTGGTGACGGTCAAGGCGCTGTCGGACGCCGAGATCGTGCTGGTGGACGCCGCCTGATTTTAGGGTCAAGCTTCACGGTCGGACCCGTTCCGACCGTGACGTCCGCTTTTGAAAGCCGAGGAAAGAAATGTTCAATCAAGTGAATGGCTGGTCTTCTCACGCGCTGGCGGCGCTGAGGATCGTCTCCGGCCTGCTGTTCCTAGCGCATGGCGTCGTCAAGGTGTTCGGCTTTCCCGCCGGGGCCGAGCCGGGTCAGCAGGAGCTGCTGTCGCTGTTCGGCATCGGCGGCCTGATCGAGTTGGTCACCGGCCTGCTGTTGATCCTGGGCCTGTTCACACGACCGGCTGCACTGATCGCCTCGGGCCAGATGGCGGTCGCCTACTGGATGTTCCACTTCCCGAGCAGCCCCTATCCGGCGGTGAACGGCGGCGATGCGGCCATCCTGTTCTGCTTCGTCTTCCTCTACATCTTCACGGCCGGTCCCGGCGCGTGGAGCATCGACGACCGCAGCGCAAAGCGGTTCTGATTTCTAAGACAAGGAGAGCCGCCGCGCTGTTGGGCGCGGCGGCTTTTCACGCCTGGAGGGTCGCGGCCCAGTCGGCGGCGCGGACCAGGCTGTCGACGATACCCGGCTCGGACGAGGCGTGGCCGGCGTCGCCCACGATGTCCAGATGGGCCTCTGGCCAGGCGCGGTGCAGAGCCCAGGCGCCCGAGATCGGCGTGACCACGTCGAACCGCCCCTGGGCGATCCAGCACGGGATGTGACGCATCCGGTCCACGTTTTTGAGCAGCCAGCCGTCTTCCTCGAAGAAGCCGGCGTTGGTGAAGAACCAGTTCTCGATCCGGGCGAAGGCGACGGCGAAATCAGGCTCCGCGAACTTGTCCGGCCGGGCGTTGGGGCCCTCGACGCTGACGGTTTCGCCCTCCCAGCTGGACCAGGCCACGGCGCAGCGTTCGCGCTCGGCTGCGTCGTCGCCGATCAGACGTTTGTAATAGGCGGCCATCAGGTCGCCGCGCTCGGCCTCGGGGATGGGGGCGACGAAACGTTCCCAGGCGTCGGGGAAGATCATCGAGGCGCCGTCCTGGTAGAACCAGTGCAGTTCCTTCTTCGTCAGCAGGAAGATGCCGCGCAGCAGCAGGGCGATGACCCGATCAGGATGGGTGATGGCGTAGGCCATCGACAAGGTCGAACCCCAAGAGCCGCCGAACACAACCCATTTGTCGATGCCACAGAGCACCCGCAGACGCTCGATGTCGTCGATCAGGGTCCAGGTGGTGTTGTCCTCAAGCGAGGCATGGGGCCGCGACAGGCCGCAACCGCGCTGATCGAACATGATGATGCGATAGACGGCCGGGTCGAAGAAGCGACGCATGCCGGGGTTCACCGCGCCGCCCGGTCCGCCGTGCAGGACCAGGACGGGCAGACCGTCCGGATTGCCGGATTCCTCGTAATAGATTTCGTGCACGCCCTCGGTCGTCATCCAGCCCGAGGCATAGGATTCGATCTCGGGGTGGAGCACACGACGCGGCTCGGCGGGCGTAGGGAAGGCCATGGAGGGGCGGTCTTTCTGCGAGGACGAAGCGATTAGGAACGAAGCGCGGCGATGGCCAGGCAGACCCAGCCGGCGATCATCAGCAGGCCGCCCACCGGTGCAACCGCGCCGAAGGCGGGGGCGCTGAGGAAGGCGATCAAGGCCAGGGAGAGGCAGAAGATCAAGCCTCCCAAGGCGCCGAGCCAACCGGCGATCTGCGCCAACCGCCCGCCGGCGATCCACTGGGCGCATCCGAAGGCGAAGACGGCGTGGACCATCTGATATTGGGCGCCTGTGGTTAGCAGGGTCTTGATCTGCGGCCCGGCCCCGTGCGCGGCGAAGGCCCCGACGGCGACGGCCATGGCGCCGTTCAGGGCGGCGAAAACGATCAGATTGCGACTCACTGGCATTCGAGAACCCTAACCCGGCGCATCTCGAATGTCTGTGATCAGGAAGGGTTAACCGGCGCGTGGTAGCGGCGTCAGATGGCTGGCCATCGCGGAGGCGGCGGCCTTGATGCCCTTGCGCACAGCGGCCTCGTTGGCTGGCGCAGCCGCGCGCAACAGGCCCACGGAGGGCGTCAGCGGGCCGTCCGGCAGGTCCGCCAGCACGCGGTAGAGAAGGTAGGAGCCGACATCTTCCTCGGCCTCCGACGACGCGTCGGCTTGCAGGCCGGCGGCGGTCAGGGCGCGCAGCATGTCGGCGACGGGTGCGGTGGTGCGGGCGATGCCGGGGCCGGTGCTGGACAGGCGGTTCTTGTAATCCAGCGTGCGGTTCTCGGCGCGCATCTGAACCCGAAAACCGGAGCCCTTGTGCGTGCGCCCGACCAGCAAGACGGCGCGGCAATCGCCGCTGCTCAGGCGTGCGACCAGGGTCGAGACCAGTTCGTCGGGGTCGGCGGCGGCGATGGGCACGGCGCGGGCGCCGATGGGGCTCCAGATTTCGCCGGACAGATTCTCGACCAGATCCCAGCCGTCGTCTTCGCCATCGTAGGTGCAGATGATGATGCCAGGGCGGCGGTCAACGCTGCCAGAGCCGTCGATCTCGTTCATCGTGCCGGCCATAGCCCCATCCATGACAGTTCGGTGACGCGCAAGAGGCGGCAACTTCCGAACGCGGTCAAGTCCTGATGATCCTTAACCCAGGTCGCCGACGGCCGCATCCAGCAACATGAAGGCGCGGCCGCCGTCGGAGGCCAGGCTGGTCTGCACCGCCGCACTGTCGCCCGCACGCGCCGAGGCGTTCAACATGACGGCGAAGTTGCGGACATAGCGTTCGGCGTCGGCCCGAAGTTCGGCGTCGCTGAGCACGCGGCGCGAGACGCTACGCACGGCGGCCGGGGCGACACGGCGCACGATCTGGCGCGCGGCGTCGGGATCGCCGTTGCTGATGGCGCGCGCGGCTTCTTCGACGCGCGAGCGGGGCAATAGGGCGTTGGGATCCACGCCCATGCGCCGGATGGCGGCGGCCACGCGCTCGGACAGGGCCTCGGCTTCGGCGGGCGAAGGGGAGGGCGTATCCAACTCCAGCGGCGCCTCGTTCTCGTCGTCGCCTGAGATCAGATCGCTCCAGTCCAGCCGATTTTCCGACGGTGGACGCGGAGTTTCGGCGGGTTCCAGCCGCAGGCGACTGCGCAGGCCGAACCGGCGCTCTTCTGGCGGCGTCTCCGGCGGTGACATGCGCGACGCGCGAGGCTCGGGATGCGCTTCGATTTCCGGGGGCGGCTCGCGACGGCGTTGTGGCGACGCGTCGCCCGACACCACGCCCATCAGCCGCACGGCCTCGGTCAGCATGTCGTAGTTGCGACGCACCCGTTCCTGGAAGCCGACATCCAGCGCCTCAGTATCTTCTGCCGCCTTGCGCGAAGCGGCGGACAGGGCGGCGAGACCGTCTTCGACCGTGGCGCGGACGGCGTCGGCGCGGGCGCGGGCCTCCTGCGGCAAGCGCGCGGCGCGTTCGTCGATGTCGGCGACGGCGGTGTCGATCTCCGACAGGGCCGAACTCAGTCTCGTGACCAGGGTCTCCAGTCGATTGGCCATCCGCTCGCCGGCCTCGTCCACCAGGCCGGAGGTTTCGTTGACGATACGGCGAGCGTCGGCGATGCGGGCGTCGGCGGCCGTATCGGCCTTCTGGGCGGCTTCGAACAGGGATTCACCCAGGCGGTCGGTGCGCAGACGGGCCTGTTCAGCGGCGTCGGCGGCGGCGGCGCGGGAATCCTCGGCCGTGGCCCGCATCTGCTCCAGTGCGCGGCGGGTTTCTTCCATCAGGGCGTCGCGAGCCTCGGCCGCCAGGGCTTCGAAGCGGTCCAGGGCGACCTTGGTGGCTGAATCGAAACCGTCGGCCTCGCGCTGCGACATGTCCACCAGGGCGCGGAACTGATCGGCGGCGGCCTCGACCAGGTCGCGCATCGACTCGACCGAGGTCTGGGACGTGCGATCCAGATCGCCGGCGGCGGTGCGCGTGGCGGACAGGTGTTCGATCAACTGCGCGCGCTGGCTCTCGACCTGGGCGGAGAAGTCCTCCTGATCGGTGCGCAGGGCGTAGGCGGCGGTGACCAGGGCGGCGCGTTGCTGGCCCAGGCCTTCTTCGACAGACTGAATCTGTTCGGCCACGCCGGTGCCGGCGTTTTCCAGACGGATCGTCTGGCGCGCCAGATCGTCGGAGGCGATCCGCGCGGCGTCCTGGGCCTCGCCGGCGGCGGCGGCCAGATCGGCGGCGCGGGCGGCCAGGGCGGCCTCGGCCTCACGCAGTTGCGCCTGCGCCAGGTCGGAGGCGTCGGCGACCATGCGGGATTGCCGTTCCACCGCGTCGATGACGCCGGCGGCCTGGGTGTCCAGATGGATGCCCAGGGTCTGCATCTGGTCGCGCTCGCGCCCCAGGTTTTCGGTCAGGCGTCGGGCGGTGCGGCCCGCGTTCTCGGCCGCCTCGTTCAGACGCGTGGTTTCCTGCGAAAGCGCTTCACGAAGCAGGGCCATGTCGTTGCGCGCGCGTTCGGCCGCCAGCGTCGCATGGTCGATGTCGGAACGCAGCGACTGGAGGACTTCGCCGGTCTGCTGCGCGGCCAGGGCGGTCGGGGCGACCAGGGCTTCGGCCAGTTGCCGGGCGCGACGGGTCTCGGCGGCGAGGCCGGCCCCCTGACGCACGGCATGGGCCAGCATGATCGCCAGACCGGCCGGGGCCAGGGCGATCAGGACATAGATGGCGATCCGCAGCGGATCCAGCTCCGTCCCGCCGGCGCCGAACTCATAGGCGGCCCAGGACGTGACGCCGCCGATCCAGAGCGCCGAAGCGATGCCGGAGATCAGATAGGCGTGCCGGCCGGAAGGTTCGGGCTGAGTCTTGGCTGCGACCGTCTTTACGGTCGGCGGGTTGGACAGTTCGAAGGTTGCGGGCGGCTTTCCTGCGGCGACGGCCATTTCGACGGCGGCGGTCGATTCCGGCATAGGCTCTGCGCTCAGTTCAGGCGTTGCCATCGGCTCCGGCTCGATGGGGCCACGTTCCGCCGCCAGGGCGCGTTCCTCGGCGAGGCGTTGTTCTTCCAACAGGCGACGGCGACGGCGCTCGGACATGGGTGGATCGAACGGGGGCGCCTCGAACGTCGGCTGAATGATTTCAAAATCAGGCTCGGGGATCGGTTCGAGTTCTGAAGTCGCATCATCCGACGGCGTCTCGTCCGTGATCGACAGTTCGACGGGCGTAACGCCTTCGTCGTCGGTCAGCTTAAGCGGCGGCCGTTTGGGAGACTTCATCAGCTCTAAAACTCGATCTCTACGCGGGCGTCCGACAGCGCCGAGGAAACCCTAGAGCATGATTGGTGCGGACGAAACCGACTCAAGACCGCAACCTGTCGATGAACCGCTGCGCCGACGCACCAGAAGGCGCGATGCGATCAGCAGTCGCGCTGGGTTTCGGACAGCAGGGGCGCTTGTGATCCGGCGTCGCGACACTCGGCGACACGGCGCACTTCGCGGTCGGCATGGTTCGGTGTGTGGGTGTCTACGCCGAACTGCGACAGGACGACGGCGGCCAGCAGGGCGATGAAGCCAGCGATCAGTTCGACAAGCCCCTGCATTCTACCCTCCCTCGCTGCCTGTATGGCTACGCTCCTTATGCGCCAAATCGACGAACGTCACAATCCCGCCCTGAAAGATTGACCCGACGAGACGTGCGTGGAACGGAGGATGCGGACGCTCCGACACCGTGTCACGCGAATCAGGCAGATGGGTCGCATGACGCAAGGCGGCGACAGTTACGAAGGTAGTCTTCTGGAGCCCGGTCCAGGCCTGTGGACCTCTGCGGTCGCGCATCGTTTTTCGGTGCTGATGGAGAACGAGGCCTATTTCGACGCCCTGTCGTCGGCGTTGCACAAGGCCGAGAGGTCCATCGTCCTGCTAGGCTGGCAGTTCGATCCCCGCACGCACCTGGACCCAGAGACACGGCCCGGTGACAAATCAGCCGAGATCGGTCGCCAGTTGCGCATGATGGTGAAGAAGAAGCCGGATCTGGACGTGCGACTGCTGATCTGGAAGTCGCCGCTGCTGATCGCGGCGTCGCAGGGCTTTTATCCTCACCGGGCGCAGCGCTGGTTCCGCAAGCGAATGGTCGAGTTCCGGCTGGACTCGCCGGGGCCGATCGGCGCCTGTCACCATCAGAAGGTCATCGTCATCGACGACAAGGTGGCCTTCTGCGGCGGCGGAGACATCTCGACCGACCGCTGGGATTCCGACGAGCATCTGGACGGCGATCCGCGCCGCGCCCTGCCCAGCGGCCTGATCTGCAAGGCCCGGCATGAGGTCATGGCCGTGATGGACGGGCCGGCGGCGCGTGCGCTGGGCGATCTGGCGCGGGAGCGCTGGTTCAAGGCGACGTGGGAACGCACTACTCCGGATGAGGTCGAAGGCGATCCTTGGCCGGATGGCGTACCGGTGCAGATGACCGACGTGCCGGTCGGCATCGCCCGCACCGAGCCCAAATGGTCCGGTCGTCACGAGGTGCGCGAAAACGAGGCGCTGCATCTGGACTCCATTCGTCGCGCCAAGCGACTGATCTATTTCGAGAACCAGTATTTCACCTCGCCGATCATCGCCGCCGCCCTGGCCGAACGGCTGGCCGAGGTGGACGGGCCGCAGGTGATCGTCATCTCGACGGCGAAAAGCCCCAGCTGGTTCGACAGCCTGACCATGGACACGGCGCGGGCCGAGGTGCTGCATCGGCTTGAGCAGGCCGACACCTACAACCGCTTCTTCGCTTTCGCCCCCCTGACGGAGCATGGCGACCGGATCATCGTCCACGCCAAGGTGACGATCATCGACGACCGGCTGCTGAGAATCGGATCCACGAACCTGAACAACCGCTCGATGGGATTGGACTCGGAGTGCGACATCGCCGCCGAGCCGACGGATGACGCCGGGCGAGCCGTGATCACCGCCTATCGTCACCGCACCATCGCCCACTGGCTGGGCGTGGCGACTAAGGATTATGCGGCGGTCGAGGGCGTATTCGGCTCGGTCGGGGCGGCGATTTGCAGCTTCGAGACGGATCGGCTGAAGCCGCTAGGGTCTGACCCGCCGACGCGCATCCAGCGGATGTTCGCCGAGTGGCAGTTAGGCGACCCGACCTCCTCGACCGACGCCTGGCGGCCGTGGAAGCGGCTGAAACGGTCCCAACGCACCCGACCGGCGTCCGAGGGCGGTCACGCGCCGGGCTGAACCACATCGAAATCGATGATCAGCGGCAGATGGTCCGAGGCCACGCGCGCCAGGGGCGAAAAGGCCGAGCGCACCGCGCGGATGCGGATTTCCGAACTGACGAAACAGTGGTCGATGCGGATGGCGGGGAAGGCCGAGGGAAAGGTCTTCACGCTGGGCTTCAAGCCAAGCTGACGCTGACAGTCCTGAAGGCTGCGGCACAGGGTCTGATAGGGGCGGGTGATGGAGGTGGCGTTGAAGTCGCCCGCCAGCAGCGTCGGTCCCGTGCAGGCGCCGACCCAGCCCGAGCCGGCCAGCGCTGCCGCCTGAAGCCGCTGTTCGCGGGGGACCAGGCCCAGATGGGTGTTCAGGACATTGATGGCGGCCCCGTCGATCTCGATCTCGGACCAGATGGCGCCGCGCGGCTCAAGGCCCGGAATGCCGGATACGGTGGGCAGGGCGCCGGCGCGGATCAGGCGTTCAGGATGGGGGGTCAGGATGGCGTCGCCATACTGTTCGGTCTCGACCCGCATCGCCGGGTGAAAGCGTGAGGTCATGGCCAAACCTGTGGCGATCGCCTGCGCCTGGTCCACGCTGCCGGTGCGAACGCGGCCGACGTCCAGTTCCTGAAGACAGACGATGTCTGGCTCGAACTCGCCGATGACGGCGACGATACGGCCGACATCCAGCCGTCGATCCGTGCCGACGCAGCGATGGACATTATAGGTGAGAAGGCGAGGCATGGCGTGCAGCTGTGTGGGCGTTGAGCGTGGGCTAGGCCTTCTGGCGCGCGAATGCGACCCCGATACGACGATCAGAGCAGGATCAGGTGATCGGGCAGTTCGTTGGGGTTGTCGGGGCGCGGCGGGAAGTGTCGGGCCAGAACCTGTCCGCACAGATCGACAGCCGCCGCGAAACCCTCGACTGGACGATCGGCCCGCAGTTCGCGGGTCAGGACGGCGACCGCCTGGGCCCAGGCATCCTCATCCACCTTGGCGTAGATGCCTTCGTCGGCGATCAGCTCGACCTGATGCTCGTCCAGAGCAGCAAACAGCAGGACGCCGGTGCGTTCGGTGGTGACATGGACGCCCTGGGCCAGGAACTGCTGCAAGGCGGCTTCTCTGACGCGACCACGACGGACCCCGGCAGGCGTGACCAGCCTACGAATGGCGGGAATGCGCGTCAGCAGGAAGACGCCGACGAAGACCAAGGCTTGAGACAAGGCATAGAGGGCCAGGGCCTGACCCGTGGTGGCGGCTTGGGCGGCATCATGCGCGGCTTCCCAGCCGTCGCCGGGCCAGCGGAAATCCAGTAAGAAGGGAATGAAGACGATGGGCGCCAGAAGGGCGGCGCCTGCCGCCCAGGCCAGACTGACGTCCAGGTAGGTGGAGACCCGTCGCGAGATCACGCAGAAGATTTCGCCCGACGTCTGTCGCTCGGCCGCCGAGATGGCCTCGGCGATTCGGCTGCGGTCGTTGTCCGTGATCTGCATCACCATCCCCCCGAGGCGCCGCCGCCGCCGAAGCTGCCGCCGCCTCCGCCGAACCCACCGCCACCGCCACCGAAGCCTCCACCGCCGCCGCCCCATCCGCCGCCGCCGCGTCCCGAGCTTCGCAGCGCTTCGGATGCAGCCCACAGCAGAACGGATCCGACGTTGCTGCGCCGCCCGCGCCCGGACCGCATGGCGATCAGGAACATGAACAGGAAGATGGCCGCGATGATGACAACCGGGATGATGGACTCGGCCTTGGTGTCAGTCTGCTGCGCCGCAGCCGCCTGAGCCCGAGCCTGAGCCTCTGCAGGATCGAGCGACAGCTGGGCGATCAGGGCGTCCACGCCATTGACCACGCCCGCCTGATAATCGCCGTCGCGGAAGGACGGCAGGATGTCGTCGCGTATGACCTGAGACGAGAAGGCGTCGGTCAGGATCGGCTCAAGCCCATAGCCGACCTCGACGCGGACCTTGCGTTCGTTGGGGGCGACGATCAACAGGGCGCCGTTGTCGTTTTCCTTCTGGCCGATGCCCCAGGCGCGACCCAGCTGATAGCCGTAGTCCTCGATCTCCCGATCCTGAAGACTGTTCACGGTCACGACGACAAGCTGGTCGGTGCTGCCGGCCTCCAGAACCGCCAGCTTTTCCGTCAGAGCCTGTTCGGTCGCGGGATCCAGCAGATTGGCCTGATCGACCACGCGCCCGGTCAGGGGCGGAAAGTCGATCTTGGTTTGGGCCGCCGCCGGAAAGGCAAACAGCAGGGCGGCGACCAGACACAGAAGGAGGGCGACGAGGCCCGTCGGACGCAACGCCGCCGATTGAAGGCCTGTCACTGGGCGGGCGGGGTCGCGCCCGGCGCCACGGTCGGCGCGCCGCCGCCGGGCGCCGAGGCGTTTTCGGGCGGGGCGTTCAGGTTGAAGTTGACCTGGGGCGCAGACTGGGCGGCGGCGGTGGCGTTGAACAACTGCATCGGCTGCGAGCCGCCGTGCAACGTCTTGGCCCAGATCACCTGCGGGAAGGTGCGCAGCGTGGTGTTGTAGTCGCGAACAGCCTCGTTGTAGTCGCGGCGCGAGATGGCGATGCGGTTCTCGGTGCCTTCCAGCTGCGACTGCAGGGTCAGGAAGTTCTGGTTGGCTTGAAGCTGGGGATAGGCCTCGACCGTGACCAGCAGGCGCGACAGGGCGCCGGACAGTTGGCCCTGGGCCTCCTGATACTGCTGGAAGGCCTGCGGGTTATCCAGGTCGTCGGCCGAGACGTTGACCGAGGTGGCGCGGGCGCGGGCGTTGATCACGTCCGTCAGGGTGGTGCGTTCCTGGATCGCCGCGCCCTGGACGGTGGCGACCAGATTGGGAACCAGGTCGGCGCGGCGCTGATACTGGCTCTGAACATCGGCCCAGGCCGCTTCAGCACGCTCCTGCTTGGTCGGAATGGTGTTGTAGCCGCAGCCGGCGACGGCGGGGACGATCATCAGAGCGCCGGTCAGAGCGACGGCGCGAGCGTTGAGGCGAACCATGACATCTCCCTGTCGGCGCAGATCGCCGTCGGGTCGAATATTGACCCGCCGCATGAATGCATCAAGCGTCCAATGGCTCCGGTTGGATATTGTTGATGCGGCAGGCCGCCGAATAGGTGTTGGCCAGCAGACAGCCGATGGTCATGGGGCCGACGCCGCCCGGCACCGGGGTGATGCGACCGGCGACCTCGACCGCCTCCTTGAAAGCCACGTCGCCGACGACGCGGGTCTTGCCCTCGGCGGCCTTGACCGGATCGGCCGAGGGGACGCGGTTGATGCCCACGTCGATGACGGTCGCGCCCGGCTTGATCCAGTCGCCCTTGATCATCTCGGGGCGACCGACGGCGGCGACCAGGATGTCGGCGCGGCGGCACACCTCGGACAGGTCGCGCGTGCGCGAATGGGCGACGGTCACGGTGCAGCTCTTGCCGAGCAGAAGCTGGGCCATCGGCTTGCCGACGATGTTGGAGCGGCCGACGATGACGGCGTTCAGACCCGACAGATCGCCCAACTGATCCTTGAGCAGCATCAGACAGCCCAGAGGGGTGCAAGGCACGAGGCCCGGCAGGCCGACGGCCAGACGACCGGCGTTGACGACGTGGAAGCCGTCCACATCCTTGTCCGGGGAAATGGCGTCCAGCACCACCGAGGCGTCGATGTGGGCGGGCAGGGGCAGTTGCACCAGTATGCCGTGGATGCCCGCATCCGCATTCAACTGGGCGATCAGGGCCAGCAGTTCGTCCTGGCTGGTGGTGTCGGCCAGGCGATGGGTGTCCGAGCGCATTCCGGCGCGCAGGGTCGTCTCGCCCTTGTTGCGCACATAGATCTGGCTGGCGGGATCCTCGCCGACGATGACGACGGCCAGGCCGGGTTTGACGCCGTGTGCGCTCTCCAGTCGGGCGACGGCCGCGCCGACACGCTCCACCAAGGCGACCGAAAAGGCCTTGCCGTCGATCAGGGTCGCAGGCGTGGATTGGGCCGACATGGCAGCTCCGTCTGGCGGGAAATGAGGATGGCGGCGATTTACAGCCGTCACGGTTCGGCGTCTATGATCCCCGTCCAATGCTGGAGGAATTCATGAATCGTCCGTCTCTTGTCGCCGCAGTCAGCACCGTCGCCCTTCTCTGGGCCGCCGCGCCGGCTTTGGCCCAGGACGCGCAACCCTTGCGGATCGGCGCGACGGTGAACGGCGCCCTGACGGACGCAGACGGCAAGGCGACGGACGACGAATATCGTTATGACGACTATCGGTTCGACGCACGGGCGGGCCAGCGACTGGAAGCCATTCTGAGGTCCGACGCCTTCGACGCCTATCTGGCCATCTATGCGGACGGCGCCGAGGGCGAGCCGCTGGCGACTGACGACGACGGTCTGGAGGACGGCACGAACGCGCGTCTGCGTTTCACGCCCGAACGTGCCGGCGCCTATGTCCTGCGGGCCAGGACGTTGAGCGGGCTGGACGGCGGCGACTATCGCCTGTCGCTGCAGGAACGTCCGGCTGCGCCCCGCGCGCCTCGACCTGGCGGCATCCGCCTCGGTGCGACCGAGAGCGGGGAACTGACCGCGCGCGATCCAGAGCAGGAGGACGGCGGCCGCTATGACGCCTACGCCTTCCGCGCCAACGCCGGCGACCGGTTCGTCGTGACGCTGGATTCCGAGGCCTTCGATCCCCTGGTGCGGGTCGGGCGGATGAACGGTCCCGACTTTGTGGAGATCGGCTCCAACGACGACGCGCCTGGCGGCGGACTGAATTCGCGCCTGACCTTCACGGCGCCGACGGCAGGCGAATATGTGATCCGGGCCACGTCGCTGGAAGACGGCCTGGGCCGCTATGAGGTGGGTCTGGCTGAGGCACCGCCCGCCGCGCCGTCCAAGCCCATCGCCGTGGGCGACGAGATCAAGGGCGAGTTGGGGTCAGACAGCGCCGTCAACGACGGCGGCCAGCGCGCCGATACCTATCGCTTCACCGGCACCAACGGCCAGCGCGTGGCCATCGAGATGAAGTCCAGCGACTTCGACGCCTATCTGACCCTACGACGCGCATCGGACGATACCGTGTTGGCCGAGGATGACGACGGCGCCGGATCGGGAACGGATGCCCGCATCGCCCGCACCCTGGACGCCGATGGCGACTACATCATCGAGGCGCGCGGATTCAACGACGACGCGGAGGGCGACTATACGCTGAAGCTGACCGAAACCGCGCCGCCGCCTCCACCGACCCCGGCGACCCTCGGGGAGAAGGTCGAGGGCGAGATCACGGAAGAAGACCCTCAGGGCGACGACGGCAAACGCTATGACGCCTATGTCTTCACCGGAACGGAAGGGCAGCGCGTCCAGGCGATCCTGCGCTCGGGCGACTTCGACGCCTATCTGGAGGTCGGCGAGGTCGGCGATACGTTCGAAGCCTTGGCCAGCGATGACGACGGCCTGGCGGAAGGCACGGATTCGCGCCTGAACTTCACCCTGCCGTCGGCCGGCGACTATGTGGTGCGGGCCTCGCCGCTGGATTCGGAAGGCAAGGGGCTTTACGCGCTCGAACTGCTGGATCGCGGGCCTGAACCCAAGCCGGGCAGCCTGCTGGTCGGCGGGACGGTTCGTGGAACCTTGTCCAACAGCGCGGCGCTCAGCGACGAAGGCGCCTATTTCGACGCCTATCGGTTCCAGGCCAAGAAGGACGAGAAACTGCGGATCACCATGGTCTCGAACGCCTTCGATTCCTTCATCGACCTGGGTCAAGTCGATGACGACGGCGACTTCTCCAGCCTGGCCACCGACGACGACGGCTTGTCGGACGCCCACGCCAAGCTGGATTGGACCGCGCCGGACGATGGCTGGTATCTGGTGCGCGCTCGCGCCTATGGCCCCAACCAGACGGGCGCCTATGCCCTGACGGTCGAGCGTCAACCGGCCGGCGCATCGGCCGCCGCTCACGATGAGGCGCCCGTCGTCGTGATGCCGAAATAAGGCGATGACCGACGCCACCCCGCCAAATCGCAAGGATCAACACCTGGACGTGGTGCTGGCCGGGCGCGGCCGACACGCGCGCGACGCGGGTTTCGACCGGGTGCATTTCGTCCATGAGGCGCTGCCGGATCTGGATCACGACAAGATCGACCTCGGCGCCGACTTCCTGGGCAGGCGGCTGAAGGCGCCATTGCTGATCAGCGCCATGACCGGCGGACCGACGCGCGCCGAGGCGATCAATGCGCGCCTGGCCGAGGCGGCCCAGCATCTGGGCATCGCCTTGGCCGTCGGTTCGCAACGCGCGGCGGTCGAAGGCGGGGCGGCGGGCGGTCTGGACCGGACACTGCGTCGTCGGGCGCCGGACACCTTTATCCTGTCCAACATCGGCGCCGCCCAGTTGACGCGGGGCTTCGGGCTGGACGAAGCCAGGCGGGCGGTCGAGATGATCGACGCCGACGCCCTGGTCGTTCACCTGAACCCGTTGCAGGAAGCCTGTCAGCCCGAGGGCGACCGCGACTGGTGGGGCGTCGGGGCGGCGCTGGAAGCCTTGGTCCGCAAGCTGGAGGTTCCGGTCGTCGTCAAGGAGACGGGGGCCGGCCTGTCGGGCCACACGGCGCGGCGACTGGTGGACATGGGCGTGGCTGCCGTAGACGTTGCCGGAGCTGGCGGTTCCAACTGGGGTCTGGTCGAGGGCGAGCGCGCCGTCGATCCGGCGGACAAGGCCCATGCCGCCGTCTTCTCAGACTGGGGCACGCCGACGGCCCACGCGCTGGTGGACGTCAGGCGCGCCTGCCCGGACGCCGTCATCATTGGATCTGGCGGCGTGCGCAACGGTCTGGATGTCGCCAAGGCGATTCGGCTCGGGGCGGACGTGGCGGGGCAGGCGGCGGGGGTTCTGGCGGCGGCGACGCTCTCGACCGAGGCCGTCGTGGATCATTTCCAGCTGGTCATTCGACAGCTGAGAACCGCCTGTTTCTGCACCAACTCCGCCAATCTGGCGGCTCTGAGACGGGCGCCGCTGCACCCCTTCGACTGATCTGCACGGTTGCCAATCCGTCGGCGCCGCGTGTAGAGGACCGCCTCCTGTTGGGGAGTAGCTTCCGGCGTCGAGACGTCGGGATCGTGTCAACACACTCGCGTTTCGGCGCGTGGCGCGATCAGCGGACCATCACCGCCTAGCGAGACCAGCGCGTTCCACCGCCGCACCGGCCGGAGTGGAGCCGCTGTCTTGCGTCCGGTCGAGTGCAGTCCATGACCCCGGGAACAATCGCCATCCTGTCCCTCAGCATGTCCACGGACGCCTTTGCGGCCGCCGTGGGACGCGGGGCCTCGCATCGTCCGGCCGTGAAGGACGCGATCAAGGCGGGGCTGGTGTTCGGCGTCATCGAGGCGATCACGCCCCTGATCGGCTGGGGACTGGGCATCGTCGCCGCAGGCCTGGTCGAGAAGGTGGATCACTGGATCGCCTTCACGCTTCTGCTGATCGTCGGCGGCAAGATGATCTGGGAAGGCGCCAAGCCGCGCGATGCGCAAGACGACGCTGCGCCGCGCCGGTCCGGCCCCTGGGCCCTGATCGCCACCGCCATCGGCACCAGCATCGACGCGGCGGCCGTCGGCGTGGGTCTGGCCTTCATCGGCGTGAACATCTGGGTGATCGCCGCCTCGATCGGCTTCACCACCTTCGTCCTGACCACCATCGGCATGCTGATCGGCAAGGCCGTGGGAACCCGGTTCGGCAAGTCTGCCGAGATTATCGGCGGCGTGGCCCTGATCGGCCTTGGCACGGCGATCCTGCTGGAACACCTGGGTATTCTGGGCGGCTGACTCGTCAGGCTGAGGGCAGGAGGTCCGCGGCGAAGGCCCGATAGCGACCGTCGCGCACGCCTTCTGTCGCGCGTGCGATGTCGGGCGCAAAATAGTGATCGCTGGTATAGGGGGCGGCCGCCTCTCGCACGATGGCGAAGACCTGTTCCAGGGCGGGGGAGCTGGTCAGGGGGCGGTGGAACTCCAGCCCCTGCGCCGCCGCCAGAAGTTCGATGCCCAACACCGTCGCCGTGTTCTCGGCCATGTCCAGCAGGCGCCGCGCGCCGTGGGTGGCCATGGAAACGTGGTCTTCCTGATTGGCGCTGGTGGGCACCGTGTCCACGCTGCAAGGATGGGCGACCATGCGGTTCTCGGCGATTAGGGCGGCGGCGGTCACCTGGGCGATCATGAAGCCGGAGTTCAGGCCGCTTTCCTTGACCAGGAAGGCCGGCAGTTCGCTCATCTTCGGATCGACCAGGATTGATGTGCGGCGCTCGGAGATATTGCCGATCTCGCACAGGGCCATAGCGATCTGATCGGCTGCAAAAGCAACGGGTTCGGCGTGGAAGTTGCCGCCCGATATGACGTCGCCGTCTTCGATGAAGACCAGCGGATTGTCGGTCACGGCGTTGGCTTCGCGCTCCAGCGTGGCGGCGGCGGTGTTGAGCACATCCAGGATCGCGCCCATGACCTGGGGCTGGCAACGCAGGGAATAGGGATCCTGCACCTTGGCGCAGTCGTCGCGGTGACTGTCGCGGATGGCGGAGCCGGTCATCAGTTCACGCAGGCGTGCAGCGACGGCGATCTGGCCCGGTTGGCCACGCAGGGCATGGATGCGCGGATCGAAGGGGGCGTCGGAGCCCTTAAGCGCATCGACCGACAAGGCCCCGGCCGCGATGCCGGCGGCGAACACGGCTTCGGTTGCGAACAGGCCCGCCAGAGCCAGCGCCGTCGAACACTGTGTACCGTTCAGCAGGGCCAGGCCTTCCTTGGGGCCGAGCGTCAGTGGCGTCAGACCGATCTTGGCCAGGGCCGCTTCAGCCTCCAGCGTCTCGCCGTTCAGCCGCGCCTCGCCCACGCCGATCAGGACGCAGGACATATGGGCCAGCGGGGCCAGATCGCCCGAGGCGCCGACCGAACCCTTGGATGGGATGCAGGGCAGGATGTCGGCATTGACCAGGGCGATCAGAGCCTCAAGCGTCTCGCGACGAATGCCAGACGCGCCGCGCGACAGGCTTGCGATCTTCAGCACCATCAGCAGGCGGGTCACCGCGTCGGGCAGCAATGGTCCGACGCCGCAGGCGTGACTGAGCACCAGATTGCGCTGAAGCGTCTCCAGATCCTCCGGCGCGATGGAGGTGTTGGCCAGCAGGCCGAAGCCCGTGTTGACGCCATAGACGGTGCGGCCCTGGGCCACGATGTCGGCGATCACGGCCGCGCCCCGGTCCACGTCGGTCCAGGCGGCGGGCGCCAGTTCGACCGTCACAGGGCCGTCGAGGACGGCGCGCAACTGGGCGAGGGTGAGGGGGGATTGGCCTAGGATAAGGGTCATGTCTGCTTCTTTTCTGGCTGCGGCTCAGCCGGGCCGCCGTGAGATCCACAGGCCGAACAGCGCCGCGATCGGGAACATCAGCACCCCATAGACCGCCGCCGGCAGCGACATTTCCGGCTGCTGCAGCACGCCCTGGGCGATGACGATGGCGAGGGTGGCGTTGTGAATGCCGACCTCGAAGGCGCTGGCCACCGCCTGGCTCTTCTCGATCTTCAGCAGGCGCGGAACGACGTAGCCGACCGTCAGGCTCAGGACGCAGAAGACGATGGCGATCCCGCCGAGCAGCAGGACGTTGGCCGCCAGCAGGTCGAAGCTGCTGGCCACCGATCCCAGGATCACGAGGACCAGGATCGCCACCGAGGCGATCCGTACCGGCTTGTCCATGGCCTTGGCGAAGCCCGGTTTCAGCGCCCGCACGGTCATGCCCAGTGCGACCGGCGCGAGAACGATCAGGAACACCTCCAGCGTCTTCTTGAACTGCAGGCCGACGCTGAGGTCGCCGGGCTGAAACCAGGCGATGGCCAGGTTGGTGATGACCGGAAGGGTCACGACGGCGATGACCGAATTGATCGCCGTGAGCGAGATGTTCAGCGCCACATCGCCCCGGAACAGGTGGCTGTAGAGGTTGGCGGTCGTGCCGCCGGGCGAGGCCGCGAGCAGCAGCATCCCCACCGCCAGGATGGGCGGCAGGCGGAACAGAAGCACAAGGGCGAAACAGATGGCTGGCAGCACCAGCAACTGACAGCCCAGGGCGACGGCGGCCGCCCTGGGCTGTTTAGCCACGCGCACGAAGTCGGCGGGCGTCAGATCCAGCCCGAGGCCGAACATGATGATCCCCAGGGCCAGAGGCAGGGCGACGGCGGCGAATTCCATGCGACTTTCCTCGAAGGCGGGGCGGGCTGTCGATCAGCCCTGAAACACTGGATCAGGCGAGGCTGGGAAGGTTGAGTTCGTGCTCACGGGCGGCGGCCTTGGCGATGTCGTAGCCGGCGTCGGCGTGGCGCATGACGCCGGTGGCGGGGTCGTTCCATAACACCCGCTCCAGCCGACGGGCGGCCTCCGGCGTGCCGTCGGCGACGATGACGACGCCGGAATGCTGGGAATAGCCCATGCCGACCCCGCCGCCGTGGTGCAGCGACACCCAACTGGCGCCCGAGGCCGTGTTCAGCAGGGCGTTCAGCAGGGGCCAGTCCGACACGGCGTCGGAGCCGTCCATCATGGCCTCGGTCTCGCGGTTCGGGCTCGCGACCGATCCGCTGTCCAGGTGATCGCGGCCGATGACGATGGGACCGGACAGTTCGCCGGACGCCACCATCTCGTTGAACATCAGGCCGGCGCGGTGGCGATCACCCAATCCGATCCAGCAGATCCGGGCCGGAAGGCCTTGGAATGCGATCCGTTCTCCGGCCATGTCCAGCCAGCGATGCAGGCCGGCGTTGTCGGGGAAGAGCGCCTTCATCGCCGCATCGGTCTTCCTGATGTCGTCGGGATCGCCGGTCAGGGCGGCCCAGCGGAAAGGGCCGATCCCGCGGCAGAACAGCGGGCGGATATAGGCGGGCACGAAGCCGGGGAAGTCGAAGGCGTTGGTCACGCCCGCGTCGAATGCGACCTGGCGGATGTTGTTGCCATAGTCGGTCGTCGGCACGCCCATCGCCTGGAAGGCCAGCATCGCCTTGACGTGTTCGACGATGGAGGTGCGTGCGGCGGCGGCGACGCTGTCTGGATCGCTGACGCGCTTGTCTTCCCATTCGGCGACCGTCCAGCCGGAGGGCAAATAGCCGTTGATCAGGTCGTGGGCGCTGGTCTGGTCGGTGACCAGATCGGGGCGGATGCCGCGCCGAACCATCTCAGGCAGGACATCGGCTGCATTGCCCAACAGGCCGACGGATATGGGTTTTCCCGTTCGCCCGGCGTCTTTGATCAGAGCCAACGCCTCGTCCAGCGTCTCGGCCATGACGTCGAGGTAGCGGGTCTTCAGCCGCATCTCTATCCGGCTGCGCTGGCATTCGATGGCCAGGCAGGAGGCGCTGGCCATGGTCGCCGCCAGCGTCTGGGCGCCGCCCATGCCGCCCAGGCCCGCCGTCAGGATCCACTTACCCGACCAGTCGCCGCCATAGTGCTGGCGACCGGCCTCCATGAAGGTCTCATAGGTGCCTTGGACGATGCCCTGGGTGCCGATGTAGATCCATGACCCGGCCGTCATCTGGCCGTACATCATCAGGCCCTTGCGATCGAGTGCGTTGAAATGCTCCCAGGTCGCCCATTTCGGCACCAGGTTGGAGTTGGCGATCAACACCCGCGGGGCGTCGGCATGGGTGCGGAACACGCCGACCGGCTTGCCCGACTGGACCAGCAGGGTCTCGTCGGCTTCCAGCGTCTTCAGTGTCTCGACGATCCTGTCGAAGGCGGCCCAGTCGCGCGCCGCCTTGCCGATGCCGCCATAGACGACCAGATCCTGGGGCCGCTCGGCCACCTCGGGATCGAGGTTGTTCATCAGCATGCGCATGGCGGCTTCGGCCGCCCAGGTCTTGGCGGTCTTATCCGGCCCGCGCGGGCTGCGGACGATCCGGGCGTTGGGCGTGTTCATCTCTGGCTCTCGGCGAAGGCGATGCAGGCGGTCAGCACCCGGTGCAGATGCTGGCGCATAGGTTCGGCGCGTTCGGGTTCGTAGGGGCTGGGCCAGTTGTCGGGCGACACTGGTCCGGCTGGATCGAGGATGTAGCCCCGGTCGGCCAGCTCCATTTGGATGGCATGGACGCCGGTTGCGGGCCGGCCATAGTGGCGCGTGGTCCAGCCGCCCTTGAACCGGCCGTTGACGACCAGGCTGTCGCCGCTGATCGCACAAGCGGCTTCGACGGCCTGGGTCAATGCGCCGGCGCAGGTCGCGCCGTCGTTGTCGCCGATGTTGAGCTGAGGCAGTTCGCCCTCGAACAGGCGCGGGACCACCGAACGGATCGAGTGGGCGTCGTAGAGGACGACAGGGCCGTTGATACGCAGGCGGTCCAACTGGCTTCGCAGGGCGGCATGATAGGGATCGAACCAGGTCGCGCGTCGCTCGGCGATCTCGGCCCCGTCGGGCTCCTGGCCCGCCCGATACAGCGGCTCGCCGTCGAAGGTTTCGGTGGGACACAGGCCGGTTGTGGTCATGCCGGGATAGAGGGAGACCCCCGACGGATCGCGGTTCACGTCGATGACGCTGCGGGACACGCCGGTGCGCACCAAGGTCGCGCCCATGTCGACGGCGAAGTCGTACAACCGATCCACCCACCAGTCCGCGTCCTTGCGCGCCAGCCAGCCGGAGGTCATTCGCGCCTCGATGGCGGCCGGAATGTCGGTCCCGGTGTGCGGCAGGCCGATCACCAGCGGCGCCGAACCCTCATGCACGGTCAGCCAGTCCTGCATCCGTTCAGCCTCCCTCGCCAAATCGATCCGTCGTGCTATGTCTAGACATATTGATCGCAACACGATGGACCTGTCCAGTGACCCTTCAGCCGCAGCCCGTGGATCGCACCCTTTGGTTCGAGACGGCCCTGCTGCCGGATGGCTGGGCGCGAGATGTGCGGATCGGCATTGCTGGTGGATGGATCGCCAGTCTCGAAGCGGGCGTGGCGCGAACAGCGGCAGATCAGGGCGGCGGAGTCGCCTTGCCGGGCGTCTCCAACGTGCATAGCCATGCCTTCCAGCGGGCCATGGCCGGTCTGACCGAGGCGCGCGGGCCAGAAAACCAAGATGGGGCCGACGACGACTTCTGGACGTGGCGCGCGCTGATGTACCGCTTCCTCGACCGGGGCGGGCCTGAGGAGATCGAGGCCATCACCACCCTGGCCTTCATGGAAATGCTGGAGGGCGGTTTCACCCGCGTCGCCGAGTTTCACTATCTGCATAACGACCCGTCGGGCGCCGCCTATGCTGATCGGGCTGAGATCGCGACGCGGATCGTCATGGCGGCGCAGGGGACCGGGATCGCCCTGACGATGCTGCCGGTCTTCTATGCTCAAGCCGGGTTCGGGGGGCAACCGCCGTCGCAAGGACAGCGACGCTTCATTAATGATCTGGACGGGTTTGCAGATCTGGTCTCGCGATGCCGGACCCTGACCGCCGATCTGCCCGACGCCGTGGTCGGGGTGGCGCCGCACAGCCTGCGCGCCGTCAGCCCGAACGAACTGGCGGCCATGCCGGCGCTGGCGGGCGACGGGCCGATCCATATCCATGTCGCGGAACAGACCAAGGAGGTCGCGGACTGCCTGGCCTGGTCGGGGGCGCGGCCGGTGGAGTGGCTGCTGGCCAATGCGCCGGTCGATCCGCGCTGGTGCCTGATCCACTCCACCCACGTGATCGAGACCGAATGGCGGGGCGTGGTCGAGCGGGGCGCCATCGTCGGCCTGTGCCCGATCACCGAGGCCAATCTGGGCGACGGCGTGTTCCCGGCGGCCGAGTTCACACGGGCTGGCGGGCGGTTCGGGATCGGCACGGATTCCAACGTCCAGATCGGCGTGGCCGAGGAACTGCGGATGCTGGAATACAGCCAGCGTCTGGCGCTGCGCGGCCGTGCGGTCATGGCGGATGCGAAGCGCTCGACGGGCCGCGCCCTGTTTGAGCGCGCATTGGCGGGCGGCGCCCAGGCCACCGGCGCCGCATCGGATCTGAGCGTCGGGGCGTCGGCGGACATCGTGTCGTTGGATGCAAGCGGTCTGGCCTTCGCCGGACGGTCGGGCGATGCGTTACTCGATAGCTGGATATTCGGCGCGCCGACGGGCTCGATTTCGTCGGTCTGGCGCGCAGGACAGGAGGTCGTGAAGAACGGCCGCCACGTCGCGCGGGACGCCATCGAGGCGCGCTATCGCCAAGCGCTGGCGACGGTGCTGGGGTGAGCCTGCATCGCCGCATCTACGCCGATCTGGAGGGGCGCATCCTGTCCGGCGATCTGTCGCCCGGCGACCGAATTCCGTTCGAGCATGAACTGACCGAACGCTACGGCTGTTCGCGCATGACGGTGTCCAAGGCCATTTCCGAACTGGCCGGACGGGGACTGGTGACGCGTCGCCGCCGCGCCGGCACCTTCGTCGCCCAGCCCAAGGCCCACGCCGCCGTCCTGGCCATTCCCGACCTGCGGGCCGAGGTGATCGAGCGAGGGCAGGTTTACGGCTATGTCCTGCTGGAGCGAATCGAGCGCGAGCCGGAGGGCGCGGACGAAATCGAACTGGCGTCGGGCGGTCGTCTGCTGGACCTGACCTGTCTGCACAGCGCCGACGGCGCGCCGCTGGCGCTGGAGCATCGGCTGATCGCCCTGGGCGCCGCGCCTCAAGCCATACACGTTGATTTTCAGACGGTTCCGCCGGGAAGTTGGTTGCTGGACTCCGCGCCCTGGACCGAGGCGGAGAACCGCATATCGGCCATCGCGGCCGACGCCCGCGCCGCACGTCTGCTGGAACTCAAGCCCGGCGCTGCCTGCCTGTGCGTCGAGCGGCGGACGTGGCGGGACGGGCAGGGGGTGACGCGGGTCTGGCAGACCTTCCCCGGCGACCGCTACGATCTGGTCGCACGTTTCTCGTCAGCCCACCCACCTGTTCTGGCCAAGGAGCCCCGCCGATGAAGGTCGACCGTCTGCTCATCGACTGCCACGTCGCCACCATGGTCGAGGGGGCCGTTCCCTATGGCGCCATTCAGGACGCGGCCGTTGTCGTCGTGGATGGGCGCATCGCGTGGGTAGGGCCGCGCGCTGATCTGCCCGCCGTAGACGCCACTGAGACTGAGCGGCTGGACGGGCGCTGGATCACGCCGGGCCTGATCGACTGCCATACGCACCTTGTGTTCGGCGGCGACCGCTCGGCCGAGTTCGAGCAGCGGCTGGGCGGGGCGACCTATGAGGAGATCGCGCACGCAGGCGGCGGCATCGTCTCGTCGGTCAAGGCCACGCGGGCGGCGTCGGAAGAGGATCTGTTCGCCTCGGCCATGACGCGGCTGGCGGGACTGAAGGCCACCGGCATGACCACCGTCGAGATCAAGTCCGGCTATGGGCTGGATCGCGAGACGGAGCTGAAGATGCTGCGTGTCGCCCGCCGGATCGGACGCGAAGGCGGGGTGCGTGTCCGCACCAGCTATCTGGGCCTGCACGCTGTGCCGCCAGAGTATCGCGAAGACCGCGCCGCCTATGTCGATCTGGCCATAGACGACATCCTGCCCGCCGCCCATGCCGAGGGGCTGGTCGATGCGGTCGACGCCTATTGCGAGCCCATCGCCTTTTCGACCGACGAGGTGTCGCGCCTGTTCGACAAGGCGCGCGCGCTGGGCCTTCCGGTCAAGCTGCATGCCGACCAGTTGTCGAACGGCGGCGGCGCGGCCCTGGCGGCGCGCTATCAGGCCCTGTCTGCCGACCACATCGAACATGCGACCGAAGACGGCGTCGCCGCCATGGCCGCCGCAGGGGTCGTCGCCGTCTTGCTGCCCGGCGCCTACCTGATGCTGCGCGAGACCCAGGCGCCGCCCGTCGATCTGCTGCGCCGCCACGGCGTGCGGATGGCCGTCGCCACAGACTGCAACCCTGGCACCTCGCCC
The DNA here is from genome assembly GCF_049897645.1 of Brevundimonas sp. TWP2-1. Taxonomy (NCBI): domain Bacteria; kingdom Pseudomonadati; phylum Pseudomonadota; class Alphaproteobacteria; order Caulobacterales; family Caulobacteraceae; genus Brevundimonas; species Brevundimonas sp. TWP2-1. Next base: position 884,576 of record NZ_JAFCWR010000001.1, on the reverse strand, counting down.
GTCGCCTCCATGACCGCCGCGCTGAACCTCGCCTGCGTCCAGTTCCGCCTGACCCCCGAAGAGGCTCTGGCCGGTGCGACGGGTGAGGCCGCACGGGCGCTGGGGATGCTGGACGAGATCGGGACCGTTGAGATCGGCAAGGCGGCGGATCTGGCCATATGGGACGTCACCCGACCGGGGGAGCTTTGCTACTGGCTGGGCAAGCCTTTATGCGCGGCGAGTTATCGCGGAGGTTTGCGCCTATAGATTGCGTTATGGTGTACAATAACCTTAGATTGTTTCCATGCAGGGGAAACAATCAGACGATGTCGAGGCTTTCATCGCCCATTGGTCGAGCGTTCCGATCAGCGAACGGGCCCACTACCAGACCTTTATCATCCAACTGTGTCGCCTGATCGGAGCACCGGCGCCGGATGATGAACGGACCGGCGACCTGGACTACTGCTTCGAACGGCCGGTTCGGTTTCGGCATGACGACGGGTCCAGCCAGTCTGGCTATATCGACTGCGCCAAGCGCGGTTGTTTCGTGCTGGAGGCGAAGCAGTCGCAGAAGCGGCGTGAAGGCGGGCCGTTCGATCCGGTCGTTCAACTGGCTCTGTTTTCGCGCTCCGTAACCAAATCACGTGCGCCTTCGCAGGACGCGCTGGATCGGCTGATGCGAACGGCCAAGCGACAGGCCGAGAACTACGCCAAGGCGCTGGATGAATGGCCCCCGTTTCTGGTGATCGTGGACGTCGGGCGATCGATCGAGCTTTGGTCCGACTTCGCGTGTCAGGGCAAGATCTACGCGCCGTTCCCCGACCGTGCAGGCTATCGGATCACGCTGGATCAGCTTCGCTCGCCCGAGGTGAGGGACCGCCTGCGCCGGGTCTGGACAGAGCCCATGTCGCTGGACCCGGCCGCCAAGGCGGCCGAGGTGACCACGGCCATCGCGTCGCGGCTGGCCTGGCTGGTGAGATCGATCAACAACCGACGGCAGGCCGGGCTGGACCGGGTGGACGCTTCGGCTCAGGCCGAAAAGACGGCGCTGTTCGTCATGCAGTGCATCTTCGCCATGTTCGCCGACAGCGTTAGGCTGATCGACGACCGGGGATTCCTGGGGCTGCTGGAAAGCTATCGCTCCAAGGCCGAGCGATTTCACGATGCCGCCCGGATATTCTTCAGGACGATGGATGAAGGCGGGCACTGCCTGGCGACGCAGGAGCGTATCCGGCGGTTCAACGGCGGGCTTTATCACCGCGTGGACCCGATCCCGATCACAGAAGACGAGTTATCGGCGCTGATCGCAGCGGCGCGGTGCGATTGGGCCAATGTCGAGCCCGCGATCTTCGGCGCCCTGCTGGAGCAGGCGCTTGATCCAGCGGAACGCGCTGAACTGGGCGCCCACTATACGCCACGCGCCTTTGTCGAGCGCCTGATCGAGCCGACGATCATGGAGCCGTTGCGCGCGGATTGGGAGGCGGTCGAAGCCCAGGCCATCGGCCTGTATCTGAACGGTGATCCCTTGGGTGCGCGTCGTCTGATCCGTGGCTTCCACGAACAACTGTGCAAGGTGCGTGTGCTGGATCCAGCCTGCGGCACCGGCAACTTCCTCTATGTCGCCATGCGAATGATGAAGGAGTTGGAAGAAGAGGTCGTCAGCACCCTGGGCGAGATGGGCGAGCATCAGGGCATTCTGGCCCTGGAAGGCCATGTGGTCAGTCCCGAGCAGTTCTATGGGCTGGAGAAGAACGCCAACGCCGCCTGGATCGCCGAGATGGTCATGTGGATTGGTCATCTCCAGTGGCATTTCCGCGTGTCCGGCGACGCCATGCCCAGCGAGCCGATCCTGAAGGACTTTCGCACGATCGAGCGCTCAGACGCGCTGTTGGAATATGCGCGTCTCGAGATCGTTCGCGACAGCGCCGTTCATAGCCGTGCGCCGGACGGCGATCGCAGAGGACGGCCTCTGTTCGAAAGAGACAGGGAGCGCGAAACCGTCCGTTATGTCGATCCGCGTCCGAAGCCTTGGCCTCCGGTTCATTTCATTGTCGGCAACCCGCCCTTTATCGGCGGCAAGGACCTGAGGCGCGAGCTTGGCGACGGCTATGTCGACGCCTTGGCGACGATCAGGGGCGGGCGGTTCCTGTCTGCAGATTTCGTGACGGCCTGGTGGGACCGCGCGGCCGAAATCCTGACCCAGCCCGGATCGATCCTGCGTCGGTTCGGCTTCATCACGACCAACTCGATCACCCAGACCTTCTCGCGTCGCGTGCTTGAGCATCACCTCGACCGAGATCAGCCGATCCGTCTGGCCTTCGCGATCCCGGATCACCCCTGGGTCAAGGGTGTCGGATGCGCCGACGTGCGCATCGCCATGTCTGTCGCCGAGCGGGGCGAACCGGACGGGCAGGGGCGATGGCTGAAGGTCCGCGACGCGGAGGCGCTGACGTTCGAGGAAAGGCATGGCGACATCGGCGCCGACCTGATGCTGGACAGTCGGCTGACGCGGGTCGGGGCGTTGAAGGCCAATGCGGGCTTGGCCTATCGCGGCGTGCAGTTGATGGGGGCAGGATTTCAAGTCTCCCCGGCGAGGGCGAAGGCGCTGTTGTCGGGGTCGGACCCGCAGGCGCCGTGCCCGGTTCGGGACTATCGCAACGGTCGAGATCTGGCCGACCGGCCGCGCGGCGTTCAGGTCATCGACTTCTTCGGATGGGACGAAGGGGAGGCGCGGCGACGCCATCCGCTGCTCTTCCAGCACCTGTTGGAGACGGTGAAGCCGGATCGGGACCGCAACAACAGGGCCGCCTATCGCGAGAACTGGTGGATTTTCGGTGAGCCGCGTCGCGATCTTCGAACCGCACTGGAAGGCCTGAACCGCTACATCGTCACTGTCGAGACGGCCAAACATCGCTGGTTTCGGTTCATAGATGCAGCCACCCTTCCGGACAACAAGCTGGTTGTGATCGCCAGCGACGATCCCGCCGTGCTGGGTGTGCTGTCCTCACGGCAACATCGGGCGTGGTTCGCCGCAAACGCGGGCCGGATCGGCGAATACGAACGCGAGGCCGTCTATGTGAAGGGCGCCTGTTTCGACGCGTTTCCTTTTCCCGAGCTGAAGGGCGATTTGGCAGCCGAGATCGGCGTGCTCGCCGAAGAACTGGATAGGCTGCGGTCCGACGTTCTGGCTCGCCACGCCGCGCTCACCATGACCGGATTGTACAACGCCCGGGCGCGAATGGGCGGCGAACCGCTGACGGAAACGGAGCGCGGCGCTCACGAAGCCGGATGTGTGGGCGTTCTGGATCACCTGCACCAGCGGCTCGATCGACTGGTCGCGCATGCCTACGGATGGCCTGACGACCTGACGGACAGCCAGATCGTGGATCGCCTCATCGTGCTGAATCAGGCGCGTGCCGAACAGGAGGCGATGGGCGATATTCGCTTCCTGCGCGCGGGATACCAGGCCGGAAAGGTCAGGCAGGGCGGGGCGATGAAGCCTGTTCAACCCAGCCTGCCGGCGTCGCGTGAGAAGATGTTCCTGCCAGAGGAACCTGGCGCTCTCGCCTCAAGCCTGCTCTCCATCCTTCGCAAGGCCGGTGTCCCGATGCCCCCTGCGGCCTTGGTCGCCGAATTCGAGGGCAGCAGGCCACGGGCACGCCGGATGATCGACCATACTCTGGCGGTTCTGGCGGTTGCGGGTTCTGTCCAACGCACTGATGTCGGTTGGTTCGCACCGCGGCGGATGCCGAGCTAGGGCTCAGGCCTGGGCGACGCCCATGGCCTTCATCAAGGCGTCGCGGATGGCGGCTTCGGTGAAGGGCTTCTGGATGGTGGGCTGGCCGCGCCATTCTTCGGGCAGGCCGCCTTCGCCATAGCCCGTCGAAAAGACGAAGGGCACGCCGCGCGCCTTCAGGACCTCGGCGACGGGGAAGACCTGGCGGCCGGCGACGTTGACGTCCAGCAGGGCCGCGTCGAGGTCGGCCGTGTCGCGGGCCAGGGCTTCGCCGTCGTCGATGTTGGACGCCGGGCCGACAGGGATGCATTCCATGTCTTCCAGGATCGTCTCCAGGAGCATGGCGACGAGGGATTCGTCCTCGACGACCAGGACGCGGCGGCCGCTCAGGGGTTGGGTCATCGTGAAGCCGTCCTGTCGAGCGGAACCGTCAGTTCCGCGATCAATCCATCAGGGGCGTAGACCAGATCGATCTCGCCCGCCAGATCATGGCGAATGTTTCGTTCAATCAAGCGGCTACCGAAGCCTCTTCTGTCCGGCGGCGTAACTTTCGGACCACCCATCTCGCGCCAGCTGAGCTTGAGTTTGCGCGCCCTCTGATCCGCCAGCGCCCAGTCGATCAGGATGCGACCTTCCGGCGTGTGAAGCGCGCCATATTTGGCGGCGTTGGTAGCCAGTTCGTGGAAGATCATGCCCAGAGACAGCACGATGGCGGGCTCCAGCGACACCGGCGGCCCGTTCAGGCTGATGCGGGTGTTACCGTAGGCCTCGGTCTCGTGCTCCAGAATGGCGCGCAGGTCGGCACCTTCCCAATGGCTCTGCGTCAGCAGATTGTGGGTGTGCGACAGGGCCATGATCCGCGACTGGAAGGTCTCGGCGAAGCCTGCGGGATCGGTGTTGGAGCGTGCGGTCTGGATGGCGATCGACTGGACCGTGGCCAGGGTGTTCTTCACCCGGTGGTTCAACTCGTCGATCATCAGTTTCTGGCGCTGGGCGGCCAGGACGTTCTCGGTGATCTCGTGCCCCTGAACGAAGATGCCGACGACCGCGCCCGCGTCGTCGCGGATCGGCTGATAGATGAAGTTGAGATAGACGGCTTCCAGCGGGCCGTCGGGCGTCCGCTGCAGCTGGGCCACGCTCTCGCGGCCTTCATAGGGTTCGCCTGTCGCGAAGACTTCGTCCAGAAACTCGTAGAAGCCCTGACCCTCAAGTTCCGGCAGGGCCTCACGCACGGATTTGCCGGCGATGTCACGGTGGCCGATCAACTGGCTATAGGCGTCGTTGTGCATCTGGAAACAGTGTTCCGGACCGGACAGGATGGCTACGAAGCCCGGCGCCTGCATGAACATCTCGACCAGGCGATTGCGCTCGGTTTCCAGGCGTCGATTGTCTTCCTGCACGGACTGGGCGCGGCGCAGGACCGAGCCGCCGATGATGGCGTCGAGGGCCGTCGTCGGCTCGTCCGGTTGAATGTTCGGGGACAGGTCCGTGACGTCCGAGGTGTGCTGGAGCAGCAGCACCACCTCGCCCGCGTCGTTCAGGATCGGCGTGTGGGTGGCGCTCCAGATCCGTTCAACAAAGGCCTCGCTGCCGTCCGGCAAGGTCTTTGGCATCGAATAGCGCACGACGGCGAGGTGATCGCGTTGTCGGGTATCGCGCGCCTTTTCTAGAGAGGCGCGGACCTGTCGCACGTTTTCCGGCGCCTCGGTTCCGGGGCCGGAGTCGAAGGCGGCGAACAAAAGCTGGCCGATCACCTCGCTGCGCCTGGCGCCCGTGACGTCGACATAGGCCTGATTGAATTCGGCGATGCGCAAGTCGGGCGTGAGCAACAGATACGGGTTGGGCGAAGCCTCGAAGGCCGCGCCCAGATCGACGGTCAGGTCGCTTGATTGTGTCGTGTCGTTCAACGCCTACCCCGTCCAGCTTGGCGATAACGCACGATCTTGAAATCGGTTCTACAGCGAGATGTCGTGAACTGTGATCGCAAGGTCATTGGCGCGATCACAGGATTTGCTAATCAGCGAGGATGACAATCGCCGGCGTCTTCGCCACCCTCTCGCTCATGATGGCGCCCGCAGCCGACCAGCCCACCGTCCGCATTCAGCAAGGCGTCCTGATCGGACGCGCCGATGCCGACGTGGCCGCGTTCAAGAATATCCCCTACGCCGCGCCGCCGACGGCCGAGCGACGCTGGCGTCCGCCGGGCGCCGCCCCGACCTGGGAGGGCCAGCGCGACGCCTCGACCTACGGGCCGCTGTGCATCCAGGCGCCGCCGAACGGTGATCCCGGGGTAGGCTCTCTGCCGATGAGCGAGGACTGCCTGAACCTGAACGTCTGGCGGCCGGTGGGCACGCGTCAGCCGGCCCCGGTCATGGTGTGGATCCACGGCGGCGGTCTGGTGAACGGGTCGGGCACGGCGCCGCTGTATGACGGCACGACGTTGGCCAAGCGCGGCATCGTCGTGGTGACGCTGAACTATCGGCTGGGGCGGCTGGGCTTCTTCGATCACCCGGCGCTGGCGGCCGAGCGTCCGGCGGGCGAGGCGGCGGGCAACTATGGCCTGATGGACGTGACGGCGGCGCTGAAATGGGTGCGCGCCAATATCGCAGATTTTGGCGGCGATCCCGAAAACGTCACCATCTTCGGCGAGTCGGCGGGCGGCGCCATCGTGACGCGGCTGATGATCTCGCCACCGGCGCGGGGCCTGTTCGACCGGGCCGTGGTGCAATCGGGCCTGGGGCGCGAGTTGCAGACGCCGCTGGACAAGAAGGGCCCACACGGCGCCCCGTCGGCGCGCGAGCGGGGCGAGGTCTGGTCGTTCGGCGCGGGTCTGAGGACCGCCGCCGATCTGCGCGCCGCGCCGGCCGAGATGTTCCTGACGCCTCCGCCGGTGTTCGCCAATGGCGACCTGAGCCTGATCGACGGGCGGATCGTGCCGTCCACGGTCGAGGCGGCGTTCAAGGCGGGCCGACAGGCGCCGGTTCCGCTGATCATCGGCACGAACAGCGCCGAGTTCTGGTGGATGCGGCCGACGGACCGCAACGGCTATGGCCAGATCGACGACGACATGACCTGGCTGGAGCGGGCCGACGCGGTCCAGGCCTATGGCGGGCTGGAGGCGTTCGACAGGCTGTCCATCACGGACCTGGTGTTTTCGGAGCCGGCGCGGATGCTGGCGCGGCTGCACAACAAGGCCGGTCATCAGGCCTGGCTCTACCGGTTCGACATCTCGTCGCCGCAGAACCCCGAGCCGCACGGCGGGGCGACCCATGCGATCGAGCGGCCCTATGTGTTCGGCACGCTGAACACCCTGCCGTATCCGGTCGAGGATCGGGATCGCAAGGCGTCTGAAGCCATGATCGGCTACTGGACCGCCTTCGCACGCTCGGGCGACCCCAATGGCGTGGGCCGGGTCGAATGGCCGCGCGCCAGGGCAGGGGACACCCGACTGATGAACTTCGGCAACGCCGGGCCGACGGTGACGCCGGTTCCGTTCAGTGCGCGGCTGGACCTACTGGAACGGTTCCGCGATCGGCCCCGTCCGTAAGGGCGTCAGCCGGCGGAGGTGGCGCCGGACTGCTTCTCCTTCAGGGTGACCAGTTCCTCGGCCATGGTCGGGTGGACAGCGCAGGTGGCGTCCCACTGGGCCTTGGTCAGGCCGGCCTTCACGGCGATGGCGGCCAGTTGGATCATCTCGGGGCTGTCGGGGCCGACGATGTGGACGCCGACGACGCGCTGGCTGTCGGCGTCGACCACCAGCTTCATCAGCACCCGCTCGTCCGAGCCAGTGAAGGCGTATTTCATCGGGCGGAAGCGGGTGACGTAGACGTCCACGCCCTTGGAGCACGAACGCCGCGCCTCGGCCTCGCTGAGGCCCACCACGCCGACCGGCGGCTGGCTGAAGACGGCGGTGGCCACGGCCTCGTAGTCGAAGTGCTGGGGGTTGTCGCGATAGACCGTCTGGTGGAAGGCGACCGCCTCGCGGATGGCGACGGGCGTCAGGTTCATCCGGTCGGTCACGTCGCCGATGGCCCAGATATTGTCGGCCGTGGTTTTCGAATAGGGATCGACCTTGATCGCGCCCTCGTCGTTCAGCTCGACGCCGGCGGCCTCCAGCCCCAGGTCCTTGACGTGCGGAATCCGGCCGGTGGCGAACATGACCACGTCGGCTTCCAGCTTCATGCCGTTTTCCAGATGGTTGACCAGGCCGGCAGCGGTCTTTTCGATCTTCTCGTGCTGGCAGCCCAGGACGACCTTGATGCCGCGCTTCTCGATCTCGCCGGCCAGATGCGCGCGGACATCGTCGTCAAAGCCGCGCAGGATGTTTGGACCACGGTAGATCAGTGTCGTCTCCACGCCCAGGCCGGCGAAGATGCCGGCGAACTCCACCGCGATATAGCCGCCGCCGGCGATCAGGATGCGTTTGGGTAGTTCGGGCAGGTGGAAGGCCTCTTCCGAGGTGATGGCGTGTTCGATGCCGGGCAGGCTTTCCGGCTTCCAGGGACGGCCGCCCGTGGCGATCAGGATCTTCTCGGCGGTGAAGGTCTGGTTCTTGCCGATGATCTCGACCGTATGGGCGTCCTTCAGAACGGCGCGGCCGTGGACCAGTTCGACCCCCGCCTTGCCCAGATTGGCGGCGTAGATGCCAGACAGCCGCGCGATCTCGACGTCCTTGGCCTCAAGGAAGGTGGGCCAGTCGAACTTGGCGTTGTCGAACGACCAGCCGTAGCCTTCGGCGATCTCCAGCGCGTGGCTGACCTCGGAGGCCATGACCATGAACTTCTTGGGCACGCAGCCGCGAATGACGCAGGTGCCGCCGACCCGGTATTCCTCGGCGACCGCAACCTTCTTGCCGTCCAGCGCCGTCAGCCGCGCCGCCCGCACGCCCCCCGAACCGGCGCCGATGACGAAGAGGTCGTAGTCATAGTCGGCCATGATCAAGAGTCCATTCAGCGAGGTATGGGCATTTAAGCCGTGCGGCGTGAAATCCAAGAGGCCCAAGGCGTTGGCAAATGAAAGCCACGCATGGGTCGCTCGGTGGCTATGTCAGCGACAAGGGCCTGGGACACACGGTGTGCCTGGCGGCGGTTTAGTTCGACCTCAGCACGGGCGCGGGACGACGTGAAAGAGCGTGGAGGGCGGCGACGCCGCCGCCGACGGCCGCCACGCCCGTCGCGCCGATCATCAACAGGACGATGCCGGTCCAGTCCACGCTCCAGGTCGTCTTGAAGACCAAGGTCACGACGGGCCAGGCCCCGGCTGCTCCAATCAGCAGACCGGCGAGGCCGGCGATGGCGCCCACCAGACTATATTCGACCAGATAGGCCCCCAGAATCTGGGCGTGAGAACCGCCGAGCACCTTGAGGATTGCAGCCTCACGCGCGCGTTCACGCACACCGGAGGCGATGGCGCCCACCAACACCAGCAATCCAGCGAATCCGGCGACACCCGCTGCGCCTCGGATCGCCAGAGACAGACGATCGAACAGGGTGGCGGCGGATTCCAGCTGTTCGCGCACGCTGATGACGTTCACCTCGCGGAAGTCTGCGCCCAGGGCCTTGATCAGACCGCGCTCCTCGGCGGGCGTCGCGCGGGCGATGGCGACGCTGCGGGGGTTGGCGCCCTCTATGGCGGCGGCGTTCAAGACGAGCAGGAAGTTCGTCCCGAACCCGCCTGGCTCAGTCTTGCGAAGAGCGGCGATGCGAACGTCCATTTCCCGTCCCAAAACCTGCAGCGTCAGGCTGTCGCCGACCCGCAAGTCCGCCGCCTCGGCAAGGTCACGCGACATGGCGACTAAGGGTGGCCCGTCGTAGTCGGCGGCCCACCATTGGCCCGACACGACGTTGGCGTCGTCTGGGGCGCCGGCCAACGCCGACAGCAGTATGTCCTGGTCGAAGGCCCAGCGTTCGCCTTGAGGCAGGGCCTTCAAGTCCACGGGCGCGCCTTTCAGGCGGATGATCCGTCCGGTCAGCAGCGGCGCTCTCCTGTAGCGGTCGGGCCCTGGCGCCGTCATGATCCGCGAGATGGTTGCGTCGAAGGCGGGACCGCGATCGGCCGGGATTTCCGTGAAGACGACCGATGGCGCTGACCGAGGGGCGACTTCGGTGATCTGGCCCAACAGGCTGGATTGGATCAGGATGACCATCGCCAAGAGCGCGACGCCCAAACCAATGGCCGGGGAGGCTGTCCGCGCCGCCGAGCGCGGTCCCGCGAGATTGGCCAGTCCGAGGCGGACGGCGCCGCCGGCATGATGTCTCAACCGTCCCGCAAGACCGGCCGCCATGCGACCCAGCAGCCATAGAAGGGAAAAGGCGATAATCGTCCCCACGATCAGCCCGCAGGCAGCGAGCTTGGACGGCGCAGTCCATAGCGCCAAGCCCGCCAGACCCAAGGCCGCCAAGATGGCGAACACCAGTTCGACGCCCCAGACAGGACGCTCGTTCAGTTGACGCCTGAACAGTGACGACGGCGGGGTCGCGCGCGCCCGCGCCAAGGGCGCTAGGGCGAAGGCGGTGGCGGCGAGGAGGCCAAATGCGCCGGCTTCGATAAGCGGAGCGGGATAGATGGCGAACAGGGCGGGAACCGGCAGGCTTTCCTTCGCAATCATACCGATCACGAGCGGTGTAGCGGCGCCGATCACCAAGCCGATGCCTACCCCGATGGCGGTCAGGACGCCGATCTGGATGAGGTAGATGTCGCGGATCAGGCCGCCCGAGGCGCCCAGCGCTTTCAAGGTCGCGATCGAGGGCTTCCTGCCTTCCAGATAGGCGGACACCGCGCCGCCGACACCCAGCCCCCCCGCCACGAGCGACGCCAAGCCTATGAAGCCGAGAAAATACTCCAACTGATCGATCAGCCGACCGGCGCCGGCGGCGGCTTCCGACCGGTCTCGGGCTTCGAGCCGGCCTTGCGGAAATCGTCTTTCGACTTCGGAAATAACGGCCTTGGGGTCGGCCGTCGTTGGAATGGCGATGCGGGCAGCCTCGCCGAAAAGGCCGCCGGGCTGCAACAGGCCGGCGCCCTGCACAGCCGGGATCGTCGTAATGACGCGCGGACCCAAGGCGAAGCCGCGGCCCAGGCGATCGGGCTCACTGAGCAATATTGCGCGGATGACAAAGGAGGACGATCCGACCGTGAAGGTGTCGCCGATTTTCAAGTTCAGACGATCCAGGAGGGCCTGTTCGACGACCGCACCGGCCTTGCCGTTTTCTGAGCGCAATGCGGTGGGGAGGTCTGTTTCGCCCGCCAACTCGACGGCGCCGACCAGCGGATAGGCGCTGTCGACGCCACGCATGTCCACGAGGCGTCGCTGGCCGTCGTTCGTTTCCGCCATGCCGTTGGCTCGAACTGAATAGGCTGTGGGACCTAGGTCAGAGAAGGCGGCGCGTTGCTGTGGCGTGAACCGTCCCTGATCGATGCTGAAGACGACGTCGCCGCCCAGAATTTCTCGTGCCTGGCTGGCCAAACCCTGACGGAAGGCCTCGGCGGTCGATCCGGAGGCCGAAATGGCAGCGACGCCCAGCGCCAGACAGGCCAGGAAAATGCGAAAACCGGCGATGCCCGATCGCAACTCGCGGCCCGCAAAACGGAGTGCGAGCTTCATGCGTCGGCCCTGGTCGCATCGACGACCCGGCCGTCACGCATTGTCACGATCCTGTCCGCGCGTTGCGCCAAGCGGTTGTCATGGGTCACCAGAACAAGCGCGGCGTTGCTGTCTCGAACGAGGTCGAACAGTAGATCGGCGACCATAGCCCCGTTGGCACCGTCCAGGTTGCCCGTCGGTTCATCAGCGAACAGAAGTGCAGGCTCCACAGCCAGGGCGCGGGCCAGCGCAACACGCTGTTGCTCGCCGCCGGACATCTGGTGGGGATAGTGTGAGCGCCGCTTGCCCAGCCCGACACGCTCCAGCCAGCTACGAGCCTTGGCGACGGCGCCTGGCCGATGGGCAAGTTCAAGCGGGGCGGCCACGTTCTCTTCGGCAGTCATATTGGGCAGCAGATGAAAGCTCTGGAACACCAGCGCGGCACGGCCACGACGCAAGCGGGCGCGGCCGTCCTCATTGAGCGCCGCCAGATCTTGACCGAAAAGCACGGCGCGGCCGCCGGTCGGCGTTTCCAAACCAGCCGCAATCGAGATCAGCGAGGATTTGCCTGATCCAGAGGGGCCGACGATGGTTACGGTCTCGCCCGGCGCGATGACCAGATCGACGCCTCTGAGGATTTCCACCGGACCCGCAGCGGACGGCAATGTGAGGATGACGCCGTCGAGGACGAGCGGGGCGGCTGAGACCATCGAAGTGTCGCTTGCTGTATTGGGATGACGGGACGCGTCTCCTATATGGTGGCGCACACCATGACGCCAAAGCCCCAATTCCCTTTATCGTCCCTCCGCCGCCGGGCTGTCCTGACGGGCGGCGTCGGCCTCGTGCTGGCGGGCTGTGTTCCGTCCAAGGATGATGCGAAGCAAAAAGACCAGCAAGACACGCCGGTTCTGACACAGGCGTCGCCCCCGGCAGACAAGATCGTCACCGTGCTGGGAGACTCCATCACGGCGGGATACGGCCTGCCTTCATCCGAGGCTCTGCCGGTTCGACTGGAAGAGGCGCTGCGCGCGCTTGGCCTGGCTGTTCGCGTCCGAGGCGCGGGCGTCTCTGGCGACACGACCGGCGGCGGCTTGGCGCGATTGGCTTACAGCGTTCAAGACGACACTGACCTTTGCATTGTCGCCTTGGGCGGTAACGACATGTTGCATGGCGTCGATCCCGCGACCGTCCGTGCGAATCTGCAGGCTATCATCGAGGGGTTGAAGGCCCGCGACATTCCGGTGCTTTTGGCCGGGATGAAGGCACCGGCGCAATATGGCGCCTACGCCGCCGAGTTCGACCGGATTTTCGTCGATCTGGCGCGCCAGGAAAACGTGCCTGCCTATCCCTTCCTGCTAGAAGGCGTTGCGCTGGATCGGCGCTACAATCAGGCTGATGGCATCCACCCCAATGCGGCGGGCGCGCGGATCATCGCGCAGGGATTGGCGCCGGTGGTCGCGTCGGAATTGGCGTCCGTTTGACCTGCAAACATACCTAAACGGCGCGCCAAGCCTGCACGAAGGCCTTCGCCTGGCGACCGATCTGATCGGCGGTCTGGCCCGGCTTGAAGACGGCCGAGCCGATGCCGAAACCCGAGGCGCCGGCGCCCAGCCATGTGGCCATGCTGTCGGGATCGACGCCGCCGACGGGATAGACGCGGGTGGCGGCGGGCAGGACGGCGCGGACGGCTTTCAATCCCTTCGGACCGGCGATCTCGGCGGGAAACAGTTTCAACGCATCGGCGCCGGCGTTCAGGGCGGCGAAGGCTTCGGATGGGGTGAAGAAGCCGGGCAGGGACAGCAGGCCCAGTACCTTGGTCTCGCAGATCACGTCGGTGTTGGTGTTGGGCGAGATGATAAGCTGGCCGCCGGCCTGGGCGACCTCGCGGGCCGCCGCGACGTTCAGCACCGTGCCCGCCCCGACCAGGGCGCGGCCGTCCAGCGCCTGGCGCAGGCGGCGGATGCTCTCCAGCGGCTGAGGCGAGTTCAGCGGCACTTCCAAGCAGCGGAAACCGGCGGCGACGATGGCCTCGCCCACATCCACGGCTTCGTCCGGCGTCAGCCCGCGCAGGATGGCGATCAGGGGCAGGGCGTCCAGGCTTTCGATAGAGACAGGGATCATCGGGATACAGCCTCGTGAATGCGCCACAGACCCTTGGCCGTGGCGGCGGCGCCGTCCGCGATGCGAACGTCGTGGAAACCGCCCAGCGCCAGGGCGGCGGCATAGCGGCGGCACAGGGCCTCGGCGCCGATCAGGATGACGGGGCGGTCGTTGGCGTCGACCTGTGCGGCGACTTCCGCTCCGATCAACAGGCCCGACAGATAGTCGGCCGACGAGGCGGACGAAAGGCGTCCGGCCAGGCCCTCGACCCGCACCGAGAACAGGGCGGCGGTGACGGCGGGATCGCGCAAGGCGCGCTGCACACCGGCTGCGAAGGCGTCGTCGTCCACGCCGGGATCGCCCATGTCGGCGCCCAGGATCGTGCCCTTACGGATGGCGGCGAACAGTTCGCCGGTCATGAAGGTGCGAAAGTCCGTAATCCGTCCGCCCCCCGTGCTGATCCATTTGCTGTGGGTGCCGGGGGCGACGACGACGGCGTCGTCTGGGGCGTCCAGGCCAAAGACCTGAGTTTCCTCGCCACGCACCACGTCCTGCAGGAGGCCGTCCTCGAACACGGCGACGCCGGGCACGATGGAGACGTCGGGCGCGTCATCGGGGCTGGCCACGGCGCTCGCCAGGTCTGCGACGCCGGCCGGGCAGGGCAGATAGGCCATCTCGCGCCACCGGCCCCGCGCCCCGGCCATGCCGCTGACCAGGACCGGCAGGCCCTGCATCAGCCAGTCGCCGGCGACCTCCTGAAGTACGCCGTGAAACTGATCCGGCGCCAAGCCACCCGCGCCGCGAGGGTCGGAACGGCTGTCGAGCACAGCGCCGCCCTCGGCGATCCGCATGACGCGCAGGTTGCTGGTGCCCCAGTCGACCCCGATCAGTCCGGTCGCCAAGCTCACCTCACCACCAGATCCAATAGACTAGGATCAGGAAGGCGATCACGCCGACCCCGGCCAGGTTGAAGCCCAGCGAGGTCTTGTAGCTGATCTTGTCCAGCTTGATCTTCATGGCGTCGGGCTTGGCCGGGACCAGGAGGGACACGATCACTGCGGCGATCAGCGAGACGACGAAGACGACCGCGACCCGGTTCATGAAGGGGAAGATGAACTGACCCGTCTCCTGCAGCCACCAGAAGACGGCCGACAGCACCACCGAACCGATGGCGGCGGTCAGGGCGCCTGCCTCGGACGCCCGCTTCCAGAACAGGCCCAGCATGAAGATGACCACGATGCCGGGGGTGAAGAAGCCGGTGAACTCCTGAATGAACTGGAAGGCTTGGTCGAACCCGCCCAGCAGGGGGCGGGCCGTCAGGATGCCGATGATCACGGCGACGACGGCGGCGATACGGCCGACGGTGACCAGTTGATGCTCGGGCGTGTCCTTCTTGATCTTGGCGTAGAGGTCCAGGGTGAAGATGGTCGAGATCGAGTTCACCTTGGACGCCAGCGACGCGATGATGGCGGCGATCAGGGCGGCGAACACCAGACCCTTCAGGCCCACCGGCAGCAGGTTCATCATGGTCGGATAGGCCTGGTCCGGCGCCGACAGGTTCGGCGCCAGGATCAGGGCGGCCATGCCCGGCAGGACCACGATCACCGGCATCAGCAGCTTCAGATAGGCGGCGAAGGCGATGCCCTTCTGGGCTTCGTGCAGCGACTTGGCGGCCAGTGCGCGCTGGATGATATACTGGTTGAAGCCCCAGTAGCTGATGTTCATGACCCACAGGCCGCCCAGCAGAACGGCGATGCCCGGCAGTTCTTGATAATGGGGGCTGTCCTTGGACAGGATCATGTCAAACTTGTCGGGGAACTCGGTCAGCAGGGTCTGGAAACCGGCGAGGGCGCCGCCCGCGCCGCCGATGGTCGACAGGGCGATGAAGCCGATGATCAATCCGCCGCAGACCAGCAGGGCCACCTGCACGATGTCAGTCAGGGCCACGGCCTTCAGACCGCCCCACAGCTGATAGGCCAGGGCGAAGACGCCGATGGCCACGATGGCGTAATCCTGGTTGAAGCCGGTCACGGTGTGGACGGCGATGGCGCCCAGCCACAGGATCGAGGTCACGTTGACGAAGACGTAGAGCAACAGCCAGAAGACGGCCATCACGTTGCGGATCGTCGGCCCGTACCGCTGCTGCAGGAACTGCGGCATGGTCACGATCTCGTTGCGCAGGAAGATCGGCAGGAAGAACTTGCCGACGATCAGCAGGGTCAGGGCCGCCATCCATTCGTAGGAGGCGATGCCCAGGCCGATCACATAGCCCGAGCCGCTCATGCCGATGATCTGTTCGGCCGAGATGTTGGCCGCGATCAGCGAGGCGCCGATGGCCCACCAAGGCAGGCTCTTGGACGCCATGAAATAGTCGGTAGAGGTCTTCTGCTCGCCCTTTTTGGTGCGCGAGACCCACTGGGCCAGGCCGAAGATGAAGACGGCGTAGATCGCCAGGATCGCCAGATCGATGGCCGCGAGCGACATGATGCAGTTTCCCCGATGCGGCCCTTACTTCGGGCTCCCTGCAGAAAGCCTAGGGGACGAGCTGGTATGTCGCAATGAAGATTTTATATATGCGTGGTGATTTTACCCGCGACAATGCTACCACTCGCATCATCTGCTGGTCTTCACCCGACACGCCGCGCCCGGTAGCGTAAGGACGCTCGACAGGATCCCAATGACCGACCAAGACCAGACCGACGACCGCAAATATCGCGCCCCCGCCCTCGAAAAGGGCCTGGACGTGCTGGAGCTGCTGTCGTCCCAGGGCGAGGCGATGACGCCCTCGCAGATGTCGGTTACCCTGGGCCGGTCGGTCAGCGAACTGTTCCGCATGATCCAGGTGCTGGAGTTTCGCGGCTATATCGAGCAGTCGTCGGACGGTTATCGCCTGACCAACCGCCTGTTCACCCTGGGCATGACCCAGGCGCCGATCAAGTCGCTGGTGGACGTGGCCATGCCGGCGATGCGGGATCTGGCCTCTGGCACAATGCAGTCTTGCCACCTGGTCGTGCCGTCAGGCGACCAGATCGTGGTCATCGCCCGGATCGAGAGCCCCGGCGACCTCGGCTATTCGGTGCGGATCGGCTATCGGCGCAGCATCCTGCACGCCACTTCGGGCCTGATGTTCTATTCGCGGGCCAACGAACGGGCGCAGGCTCACCTCAAGGAGATCCTAATCGGCCTGTTCGGCGTGGAGGCCGTGGAAGAGTTCGTCAGCCGATCCCATGCCATGACCCAAGGCCCCTATGTCGAGCGGGCCAGCGACTTCGTGAAGGGGGTCACCGATCTGGTGGCGCCCATCATGGGGTCGGACGGCGTGATCGCCACACTGATCACCCCCTTCATAGAGCAAGCCCCCATGCTGTGCACCAAGGACGAGGCCGCCGCCCAGTTGGTGCGGGCGACCACGATCATCTCCACCCAGATGGGTGCCGTTTCACAAGCCTGATCGGTCAGCCTCACTCCTCCGTTGACAGAAACTGCGGCCGCCGCCATTTTCGTTGACGGTAACGACTTTCATTTGTGAAAGATCGCACGTCGCCGATCAACGGCGAGGCGTCGGGAGGCGCGCGAACGCTCATGGCCGCCATCTACTCCGACCTCAAGGACAAGACCGTCGTCGTCACCGGCGGCGCCGGCGGCATCGGAGAAGGCATAGTCCGCGCCTTCCACGCCCAGGGCGCCCGCGTCGGCTTTCTGGACATTGACACGACGCGCGGACCCAAGCTGCAGGCCGAACTGGGGGAGGGGGCGCTATTCGTCGCCTGCGACCTGACTGACATTCCAGCGTTGAAGGCCTCTATCGTCACGGTGCGCGAGGCCTTCGGTCCTATCGACGTCTTGGTCAACAACGCCGCCCATGACGAGCGTCACGCGACGCTGGAGGTGACCGAAGACTATTGGGACGGCCGCATGGCCGTGAACCTGAAGCACCAGTTCTTCGCCGCCCAGGCCGTGTTGCCGGACATGCAGGCTACGGGCAAGGGCGCGATCGTCAATCTGGGTTCGACCTCCTGGGTCATCGGCCAAGGCGGCATGCCCGCCTATACGGCGTCCAAGTCGGCGGTGATCGGCCTGACCCGCTCGCTGGCTCGCGACTTCGGCCCCTTCGGCGTGCGCGTAAATGCGGTCGCCCCCGGCTGGATCATGACCGAGCGCCAGCTGGCGCTGTGGGTCACGCCGGAAACCGAAAAAGAGATTTACGCCAACCAGTGCCTGAAGCGCCGGCTCGTGCCCGACGACATCGCCAAGGTCGTCGTCTTCATGTGTTCGGACGAGGCAGGGGCCATCACCAACCAGCACTATGTCGTCGACGGCGGTTGGACCTGATCGCGGCTTGAACTGCGCCGGATCGATTTGTAATATTATATGCTACATCGCCCTCGCGGCCCGAGAACCTGATCAATGACCAAGACCCTCCGCAGCCGCGCCTGGTTCGACAACCCGGAAAACCCGGACATGACGGCGCTTTATCTTGAGCGCTATCTGAACTACGGCCTGACGCGCAAAGAGCTGCAGTCGGACAAGCCGATCATCGGCATCGCCCAGACCGGCTCGGACCTGTCGCCGTGCAACCGCCACCATCTGGTCCTGGCCGAGCGGGTGCGCGAAGGCATTCGCGAGGCCGGCGGCATCGCCATGGAGTTCCCGGTCCATCCGATCCAGGAGACCGGCAAGCGCCCGACCGCCGGCCTGGACCGCAACCTGGCCTATCTGGGTCTGGTCGAGAGCCTGTACGGCTATCCACTGGACGGCGTCGTCCTGACCATCGGCTGCGACAAGACCACGCCCGCCTGTCTGATGGCGGCGGCGACCGTGGACATCCCCGCCATCGCCCTGTCGGTCGGCCCTATGCTGAACGGCTGGCACAAGGGCGAGCGCACCGGCTCGGGCACGATCATCTGGAAGGCCCGCCAGATGATGGCGGCCGGAGAGATCGACTATGACGGCTTTATCGAACTGGTGGCGTCCTCGGCCCCGTCGGTCGGCTACTGCAATACCATGGGCACGGCGACGACCATGAACTCGCTGGCCGAGGCCCTGGGCATGTCTCTGCCCGGCTCGGCCGCCATTCCCGCCCCGTATCGCGAGCGCGCCCAGGTCGCCTATGAGACCGGCCTGCGCATCGTCGAAATGGTGCATGAAGACCTGAAGCCGTCGGACATCTTGACGAAAGAAGCCTTCCACAACGCCATCGTCGTCAACTCCGCCATCGGCGGATCGACCAACGCCCCGATCCACCTGACCGCCCTGGCCCGCCACGCCCACGTCGACGTGCCGTTGCAGGACTGGCAGACCGAGGGTCTGCACGTGCCACTGCTGGTCAACCTTCAACCGGCCGGCGAATACCTCGGCGAAGACTATTTCCACGCCGGCGGCGTGCCGGCGGTGGTGTCCGAGCTGATGAAACAGGGGCTGATCCGCGAGGACGCCCTGACCGTCACCGGCAAGTCGATCGGCGACAACTGCCGTGATGCCGAGATCGTGCTACCGGACGTGATCAAGAGCTTCGACGCCCCGATGAAGACCGACGCCGGTTTCGTCGTCTTCACCGGCAATCTGTTCAACTCGGCCATCATGAAGCTGAGCGTGATCAGCCCCGAGTTCCGCGAACGCTATCTGTCCAATCCCGACGACCTGAACGCCTTCGAAGGCCCGGCCGTCGTGTTCGACGGGCCCGAGGACTATCACCACCGCATCGACGACGAGAGCCTGGGCATCACCGAACAGACCCTGCTGTTCATGCGCGGCGCCGGGCCCATCGGCTATCCGGGCGCGGCCGAGGTCGTGAACATGCGGCCGCCGTCCTACCTGATCAAGAAGGGCGTCAGCGCCCTGGCCTGTATCGGAGACGGGCGGCAATCCGGCACCTCCGGCTCGCCCTCGATCCTGAACGCCTCGCCCGAGGCGGCGGCGGGCGGCAACATCGCCCTGCTGAAGACCGGTGACCGGGTGCGCATCGACCTGAACACCGGCCGCGCCGACATCCTGATCCCGGACGAGGAACTGGCCGAGCGTCGCAAGGCGTTTGAGGCGGCGGGCGGCTACAAATACCCGGCCTCCCAGACCCCGTGGCAGGAGATGCAGCGCGCAGCGGTCGGCCAACTGGAGACGGGCGCCGTGCTGGAACCCGCGATCAAATACCACCGCATCGTCGACAAGTTCGGCCTGCCGCGCGACAATCACTGACCGACTGAGCCGCCGCCGCTCTATTGCATCGGCGGCGCCTTGCCGTGGGCGGCGATGAAGGCGTCGTGGGTCGGCATCCGCTCCACGCCGTGCCGGATCATCGCTTTCATCTGCTGCAGCCGCTGTCGGATGTCATCCAGAGGGATGGTTTCGGTGATCGCGTCGTGGCGTTCCGGGATCACGCCCTGACCCAGCAGGACGGCGATCCAGTTCGTCTCCTGGAACAGTTCGTCGTCATAGCGGAAGACGCGGCCCCGACTGCGGAACTGGTCCATCTTCTGCTTCAGGGTCTCGGGCACATCTATGGCCCGCACATGCCGCCACAGGGGCGAATCGTCCCGCGCGGTGGCATGATAGTGCAGGATGATGAAGTCCCTGATCCGCTCGACCTCGACCTGCATCAGTCGATTGTAGTTGTCGATGTCGGCCTGGGCGAAGCCCGTGTCGGGGAAATGCAGCAGCAGTTTGGAGATGCCCGACTGCACCAGATGGATGCTGGTCGATTCCAGCGGCTCCAGGAAGCCCGACGCCAATCCCAGCGCCAGGCAGTTCTTGTTCCAGGTCTTCTTGCGCCGTCCGGTGGTGAACCTCAGGAAGTTCGGATCCGCCATGGCCTCGCCGTCCAGCGACGCGCGCAGCTTGGCCTGGGCCTCGTCGTCCGAGATGAAGGGGCTGCAATAGACATAGCCGTTTCCGGTGCGGTGCTGCAGCGGAATGCGCCAGCGCCATCCGGCCTCCAGCGCCGTCGACTGGGTATAGGGTGTCGGCTCTCCGACCCTCGCGCAGGGCATGGCCACCGCCCGGTCGGCCGGCAGCCAGTGGGTCCAGTCTTCATAACCCGTCTTCAGCGCCCCTTCGATCAACAGGCCGCGGAAGCCCGAGCAGTCGATGAAAAAGTCCGCCTCAAGCTGGCGTCCGTCGTCCAGCCGCACCGACTGGATGAAGCCGTCGCCGTCGCGCAGCACCACGTCGGCGATCTTGCCTTCATGGCGCACCACGCCTTGCGCTTCGGCGCGCTGACGCAGGAACTTGGCGTACAGGCCGGCGTCGAAATGAAAGGCGTAGGTCATTTGCGACGCGACGCCGCGCGGATCGCTGTCGGGGCGGGTAAAACGCCCCATCTGAGACGCGACGGTTGTGACCGAATAGGCGCCCAGGTCATCGTCCAGCCCCGCCTTGTTCAGCCGCAGCCAGTATTGATGGAACGACGCCGCATCGATGCGCGTCCCATAGACGCCGAACGGATGGAAATAGCTCTGGCCCTTCTGGAACCAGTCATGGAACTGGATGCCCAGTTTGTAGGTCGCCTGGGTGGCGCGGACGAATTCGTCCTCGTTGATTCCCAGCAACTGGTTGAACAGCAGGATGGGCGGGATCGTCGCCTCGCCCACGCCGACGGTGCCGATGGCTTCGGACTCGACCAGCTCGACCTTCACCGTGCCGCGCGTCACATGCGACAGGGCGGCGGCCGCCATCCAGCCGGCCGTGCCGCCGCCGACGATCAGGATGCGCTTCAGCGGTGCAGGGGTCATCGGGCGTAACCGGTGAAATAGTGGGAATGGGCGGGCAGGGCGGCGGCGGCGCGTTCGATCAGCTGGGCGAACTGTCGCGCCTGGCGATCAACGCCGTCGAGATCGTCGAGACAGGCCAGGGGCGACGCCTGTTTCGGCCATGTCCCCAGGCCGGCGAAGACGGCGGTCCAGCTGTCCTCGCGGAAGGATTCGTCTTCCCGCAGCCCGATCTCGCCCCGCGCCTGGAACAGTTCGATCTTGTCCATCAGCGTATCGGGCGGCGTTGTCTCGCGGCAGCGATCCCACATCGCCCCGGCACGGCCCGCCAGGTGATAGTGCAGGATGATGAAGTCGCGGATGCGCTCGAACTCCTGGGCCGAGCGCCGATTGTATTCACGTATCAGGGCCGGATCGAAACTGCGGTCGGGGAACATCTCCAGCAGCCGCCCGATGCCGGTCTGGATCAGGTTGATGCTGGTCGATTCCAGCGGCTCGACGAAGCCCGACGCCAGGCCCAGCGACACCACATTGCCTTTCCAGGCCTCGCGCCGCCGGCCGGTGACGAAGCGCAGTCGATTGGGCTCGGCCAGAGGTTCCGACTCGATCTGGCCCAGCAGGTCGTCCAGCGCCGTCTGGTCGTCCACATGGTCGCTGGAATAGACATAGCCGTTGCCGACCCGGTGCTGCAGCGGAATGCGCCATTGCCAGCCGGCCTCGCGGGCGCGGGCGGTGGTGATGGGCTCGGGCGCCAGGGCCGAGCTGCATGGCACGGCGACGGCGCGGTCGCACGGCAGCCAGTGCGTCCATTCCTCGTATCCGGCCTGCATCGTCTGTTCGATCAACAGCCCCCTAAAGCCCGAGCAGTCGATGAACAGGTCCGCCTCGACCTCGCCGCCGTCTTCCAGCTTCACGGCCCGCACCAGGCCGGTCTCGCCGTCGCGATCCACGCCCGTGATCCGTCCCTCGCGCCGAACGACCCCCAGCGTCTCCGCCAGCGTCCTCAGCCGCCGCGCGAACAGGCCGGCGTCGAACTGGTACGCGTATGAATAGTGGGACAGCACAGAACGGCTGTCCTCGACCGGCGGGGCGAACTTGCCGGCGCGGGCCATGGCGGTGGGTATGGACCAGGCGTCCAGGCTGTCGATCCGGCCGGCGGCCTTCAGGCGAAACAGATATTGCCGCCAGGCCTGTCCGGCGACGGTGGGGCCATAGTCGCCGAAGCCGTGGAAATATTCCGAACCCGGCGCAGTCCAGTCCTTGAAGGCGATGCCCAGTTTGGCGGTCGCGGCCGTCGAGCGGATAAAGTCCTCTTCGGACAGGCCCACCATCTGCACGAACTGACGGATTGGCGGAATCGTGGCCTCGGCCACGCCGACAGTGCCTATGGCCTCCGACTCGATCAGGGTGATCTTCAGCGCCAGGCCCGAGGGACGCGTGAACGCCCGGCCCAGCGCCGCTGCGGCCATCCATCCCGCCGTCCCGCCGCCGACGACGGCGACGTGGCGCACCTCTCCTGTCTGCTCGGTCATTCCTGTTCTCCCCGACGCCGGCTTTCGCCGATCATGCTTGCCTGAAGCCTAGCCGAATACGGCCAAAGCGCCACGTTGGTAGCGCTATCAGAAAACACTTTTCAATGCATGAAAACTTGTGCATCCTTGAAAGGTGGCAGTGACATCGAACGATGCGCGGCTTCACTTCGGGAGGGATGTCGTCCCACGTCGCCAATAAGCGGCGGGCGCGACCAGCAGGAAGGTTCTGAGACACATGTCTCGTCAAAATCACGTGCGTCGTGTCGCTCTGTTGTGTGGAGCGTCCTTGCTTACGGTGGCCGCAGCGCTGCCGACGGGCGCGCTCGCCCAGCAGAATCCGGCCCAGTCGGACGACGCCACCACGGTCGATGAAGTGGTCGTCACCGGCATTCGCGCCCAGCTTCGCTCGGCCCAGGCCATCAAGAAGAATTCCGAGGTCATCGTCGATTCGGTGACCGCCGTGGACATCGGCGCCCTGCCGGACCGTTCGGTGTCGGAGGCGCTGCAACGCATTCCCGGCATCACCCTGCAACGCACCAACTCCGCCCGCGACCCCGCCCGTCTGGCGGCCGAAGGCGGCGGCGTCTTCGTGCGCGGCCTGTCGGGCGTGCGTTCCGAAACCAACGGTCGCGACATCTTCTCCGCCGCCTCGGGCCGCGGTCTCAGCTTCGAGGATGTCTCGGCCGACCTGCTGTCGGGCGTGGATGTCTACAAGAACGTCGCCGCCAACATGATCGAGGGCGGCATCGCCGGTACGATCAACCTGCGCACCCGCGTGCCGTTCGACAACGCCGACCGCCTGTTGGCGGTCAACGCCGACTACAATTACGGCGACCTGTCCGAGAAGGGTTTCTGGTCCGGTAGCGTGATCGGTTCCGATCGTTGGGATACCCGTTTCGGCGAGTTCGGCCTCTTGGCCAACGTCAGCGTCTCCAACGTCGGCAACCGCACCGACAGCATTTCCACCGACCGTTACGACCCGATCGTGCTGGATGCCGGCAACGCCAGCGCGGACGGCACCGGCGCGGCGGGCGAGACCGTCTATGTTCCGAAGAACATGGGCTGGCGCACCATCGACTGGGAGCAAAAGCGCACCGCCGTGGCGCTGGCCGCCCAATGGCGCCCCAACGACCAGTGGCTGTTCACCCTGCAGGCCCTGGGCTCGCAGGCCGACACCTACAATGTCGAATACGCCATGGGCACCGAGACGATCGCCTCGCCCAACTCGACCTATTCCTATGACGAGGACAACGTCTTCAAGTCCGGGAACATCTTCGACGCCAACTACAACACCGACACCCGGATCGGCGACGACACCAAGAAGACCGGCGACGTTGCGCTGAACTTCAAATACACGCCGGGCGGCGCCTGGTCGTTCAGCGGCGACCTGCAATATGTGAAGTCGACGGCCGAAATCTATTCGATGACCGCCTTCACGCAGCTGCAGGATCGTCCTGACATGCGGATCACCATCGACGGCGACCTGCCCACCATCACCTCCACCGGTGGGGCGATGGAAGACAAGTCGCAATACTGGTGGGCCGCCGCGATGGACCACATTGAGGACAACGAGGCCGACGAACTGGCTGGTCGCCTGGACGCCCGCTACGACTTCCAGAACAACAGCTTCTTCCGCTCGGTCGAGTTCGGCGTACGCGCCACCGACAAGAACTACACCAACCGCCAGACCGGCTATAACTGGGGCCTGCTTTCCAACCAGTATTGGGGCAACGGCGGCGGCGCCGTGGTCTATCTGGACGACACCGGCTTCCCCGGCGGCGTGCAGGATCCGCGTCTGGTCGAATCCTCCACCCTCTATCGCTTCGACAACTTCTTCCGTGGCGACACGGTCGTTCCGGGCGTCGCCTGGTTCCCGACCGCCGGCCTGCTCAACCAGGGCACGGCTCACGCCTATGACATCCTGAAGAATACCCAGAGCTCGGGCTGGGGCTGGACCCCGCTGTCGAACGACTTCGACAGCTATCGTCTGGGCAGCGGCGCCGGCGGCGTCACCGAACTGCAGGAGAAGACCGAGGCGGCCTATGTCTACACCCGCTTCGGCAACGATACGGCCTTCTTCGGTCGCGGTCTGGACGGCAACATCGGCCTCCGCGTCGTCAAGACGAATACGGATTCCAACCAGGTCATCACCCTGCCGGCGATCACGACGGCCTGCCCGCCGGCGACCAATCCCGGCGCCGACTGCACCGCCTTCAACCGCGCGGTCCAGTTCGCCAATGGCGGCCCGCTGGACGGCGCCGACATCAGCAAGGAATACACCAACGTCCTGCCCAGCCTGAACCTGCGGGCCTTCCTGACGGATACGCTTCAGGCCCGCTTCGCCGTGTCGCGCGCCATCCTGCGCCCGGAAATGTATCAGCTTCAGCCGTTCACCAACCTGGCGATCAACTTCCAGCCTGACGGCGTCACCCTGAACCCGACGACGCCCTATACGGGCACGGGCGGCAATCCGAATCTGGAGCCGTTGAAGGCCACCAACTACGACTTCAGCCTGGAATGGTATTTCGCCCCGACCGGCAGCATCACCTTCGCCGCCTTCCACAAGGATCTGAAGGACTACATCTTCTCGGGCAGTTCGACCGAGACCTTCACCAACGGCGGCGTGACCAACGACTTCCTGATCACGCGCTACACCAATGGCGACAAGGGCAAGATCGACGGTTTCGAACTGGCCTATCAGCAGTTCTACGACTTCCTGCCGGGTCCCCTCAGCGGGTTCGGCGTCCAGGCCAACTTCACCTACGTCGACAGCAGCGGCGGTCGCAACACCAGCCAGGACATTCTGGATCCGATCCAGAACGGCGCGGCCGGCGCGGAACTGCCGCTCGAAGGCCTGTCGCGGACCAGCTACAACGCTGCGCTTCTGTATGAGAAATACGGCATCTCGGCGCGCCTCGCCTACAACTGGCGCGAGGAGTATCTGATGACCACGTCGGCCGCGAACGTGAACGCGCCCGTGTGGGCCAGCGACTATGGCCAGCTTGACGGCTCGATCTTCTACAACCTGACCTCGGAAGTGAAGATCGGCATCCAATCGACCAATATCCTGAACGAACGGACCGTGCTGAAGGTGGGCAACGAGACCCGCAAGCCGCCGTACAACTGGGTGGATACCGATCGCCGGATCGCGGTGGTGCTTCGCGCCGCCTTCTGACCCCGGTCTGACCTAACGGGGCGTCGGCAGTCGTCGGCGCCCCGATCGTTTTTCTTATCGACGTTGGGAGGCGGCGATGGGCTTTTTCGCACGCGGATTGAACCTTGCCTTGGGCATCGCCGCTCTGGCAGCCGTGACCTCGGCGCCGGCCCTGGCGCAGTCGCCGATCCCTCATCTGGTCGAGCAGAACGGCCGTCATGCCCTGATGGTCGATGGCGCGCCCTTCACCATCCTCGGCGCTCAGGTCAACAACTCCTCCAACTACCCCGCGCCCCTGGCCGAAGCCTGGCCTGCGATCCACCACATCGGCGCCAATACGGTTCAGGTGCCCATCGCCTGGGAACAGCTGGAACCCGTCGAGGGCCAGTTCGACTTCTCCTTCGTCGATCATCTGGTTCAGGAGGCCCGTCGCAACGACGTGCGCCTGGTCATCCTGTGGTTCGCCACCTGGAAGAACACCGCGCCCAAATACGCCCCGGCCTGGGTCAAGCTGAACCCCGCGCGGTTCCCGCACCTGATCCAGAAGGACGGGACGGAATCCTACGCCATGTCGCCCTATGGCGCCGAGACGCTGGCCGCCGACGCCCGCGCCTTCGCCGCCTTGATGCGCCATATCCGACAGATCGACGAGCGTCAGCGCACGGTCATCATGGTCCAGCCCGAGAACGAGGTCGGCACCTACGGCTCGGTGCGCGACTATTCCGCCGCCGCCCAGGCCGCCTTCGACGGCCCTGTGCCTCAGGCCCTGCTGGACCGCACGGGCAAGGCGCCCGGAACCTGGTCCGCCGTCTTCGGCGGCGAGGCGGACGAGTTCTTCCATGCGTGGTCCATCGCAACCTACGTCAACACGGTCACCGAGGCGGGCAAGCGTGAATATCCGCTGCCGATGTACGTCAATGCGGCGCTGACCGACCCGATCACGCGCGTTTCGCCGACCAACTATGCGTCCGGCGGCCCGGTCTGGCCCGTGCTCGACGTCTGGAAGGCGGCGGCGCCCTCCATCGACCTCTTGGCGCCTGACATCTACGACCGCGGCTCCGTCAGCTACGAAGGCACTCTGGGTCGATACGCGCGACCGGACAACGCCCTGTTCGTCGCCGAAACCGGCAATGACCCTTCGTTCGGACGCTTCCTCTTCTCGACGCTGGGACGTGGTGGAGTAGGCTATTCCGCCTTCGGCATCGATTACACCGGCTACGCCAACTGGCCGCTGGGCGCCAAGACGGTGACGCCCGAAAGCCTGACGCCGCTCAAGACCGCCTACGCCGTCGTGCGGCCCTGGGCCCATGTCTGGGCGCGCGCCGCCTGGGAAGGCCGCGTCTGGGGTGTATCAGAACCGGACGACCGGTCCGAGCAGAAGATCGACCTCGGCGACTGGACCGCCCGCGTCCGCTATCGCCTGTGGCAGTTCGGACTGCCGGAATGGACCTGGCTGGGCGAACAGGGGCCGGCGTCCGGCACCGAAAATCCCAACGGCGGCGTCGTCGTCGCCCAGCTCGACGATCCCAATGTGTTCTTCGTCAGCGGCCTGCACGCCCGCGTAGATTTCGACGCCAAGCCCTCGACCGACGGCAAGCGGCGCATGGTCGTGCGCCACGAGGAAGGTCATTTCGACGACGCCGGAAAATGGGTCTTCGAACGCATCTGGAACGGAGACCAGGTCGATTACGGCCTGAACTTCACCGATCGACCGCGCCTGCTGCGCGTCGTCACCGCCACCTACTGAACCCCTGAATAAGTAAAAAGCGAGCGCCCGCCATGATCCCGACCCTCGCCCGCCGCCTGTTCCTGGCCGCCCTGATGACCGCGCCTCTGGCCGCCTGCGCAGGTCAGGGCTTGATGAACGGCGCCTCCGCCGGCGCCATCCAGCAGGCGGCGTTCGAACGCACCGCCAGCGGCATCGTCGTCACCCCGGCCGAGGGCGCCGCCCGCCGCGTGCGTCTGGAGGTCTATGGCCCCGAGACCATCCGCGTCACCGCGACCGAGAACGCCGACCTGAACCTGCCCGCCAGCCTGATGGTCACGGCCCAGCCCTCGACCACCACCCCGTTCCAGGTCGAGACGCGCGGCGATGTGGTCGTGCTGAAGACCGCCGAGGCCACAGCCGAGGTCTCGCGCGAGACCGGCGCCGTCCGCTTCCTCGACGAGAACGGCCAGGAGGTGCTGAAGGAGCGTCCCGGCAGCCGCGAACTGAGCCCCGTAACGGTAGAGGACCAGAAGGGCGACCACCGCTTCCTGGCCACGCGCCAGGTCTGGGAAAGCCCAGAGGATGAGGCCTTCTACGGCCTGGGCCAGCACCAGCAGGGCGTGATGAACTACAAGGGCCACGACGTTCAGCTGGCCCAGCACAATATCGACGTGGGCATTCCGCTGGTCGTGTCCAGCCGCAACTACGGCGTCCTGTGGGACAACAACTCGATCACCCGCTTCGGCGACCCGCGCCCCTACGGCATGATCGCCGACCAGTTCATCGTTCGCGACGCCACGGGCCGGTTCGGCGGCTTGACCGCCAGCTACTATCAGAACGACCAGCTGAAGGTTCAGCGCCAGGAGACCGAGGTGAACTACGAGTTCATCCGCGAATGGTCGCGCTGGCCCGAGGGCTTCAAGTCGCAGCCCGGCCAGCCGGTCCAGACCGGCGACATGGGCAAGCCCGGCCAGGCCGGGGTCAAGGTCGTCTGGGAAGGTACGCTGGAAACCGCGACGGCCGGCCTGCACAAGTTCCGCCTCTATTCGTCCGGCTATGTGAAGGTCTGGATCGACGGCCAGATGGTCGAGGACAACTGGCGCCAGAACTGGAACCCGTTCGACCACGACTTCCAGGTCCAGATGGCGGCAAACGCCCGCGTGCCGATCAAGATCGAATGGATCCCTGAGGACGGCTATATCTCGCTGCGCCACCAGGACCCGCTTCCAGCCGCCGATCAGGGCGCGCTCAGCCTGGCGTCCGAAGTCGGCACGGCCATCGACTACTACTATATCGGCGGCGATAACCTCGACGGCGTCATCTCCAACTACCGCGGCCTGACCGGCAAGTCGGTGATGCTGCCCCGCTGGGCCTATGGCTTCTGGCAGAGCCGCCAGCGCTACAACAATCAGGCCGAGGTGGTGGACACGGTCCGCCGCTATCGCGAGCTGGGCCTGCCGATCGACAATGTGGTTCAGGACTGGTTCTACTGGCCCGAGAACGCCTGGGGCTCGCACCAGTTCGACCCCGCACGGTTCCCGAACCCGACCCAGATGGTCAAGGACGTTCACGACATGAACGCCAACATCATCATCTCGGTCTGGCCGAAATTCTATCCGACCACCGACCACTACAAGCAGCTGGACGCCATCGGCGGCATGTACACCCGTAACGTCGATGTCGGCGCGCGCGATTGGGTCGGCCCCGGCTATGCCAACAGCTTCTACGACCCCTATCTGCCCGCCGCCCGCGACCTGTACTGGAAGCAGATGTCCGACAGCTTCAAGGGCATGGGCTTCGACGGCTGGTGGCTGGACTCGGTCGAACCGGACATGCACTCCAACCTGGACATCCCCGAGCGGACCCTGCGCATGGGACCGACGGCCATCGGCCCGGGCGCCTATGTCTTCAACTCCTATCCGCTGATCAACGCCGAGAACGTCTACAACAACTTCCGGCGCGAACAGGGCGACCAGCGCACCTATATCCTGACCCGCTCGGCCTGGGGCGGCCTGCAACGGACCGGCTCGACCCTGTGGTCGGGCGACGTGGTGGCGCGCTGGGACAATCTGAAGGACCAGATCTCGGCGGGCGTGAACACCGGCCTGTCGGGCCTGGCCAACTGGACCCACGACATCGGCGGCTTCTCGGTCGAGGCCCGCTATTCCAACCCCGCCGGCATGAAGCCCGAGGACAAGGCCGAGTGGGACGAGCTGAACCTGCGCTGGTTCCAGTTCGGCGCCTTCTCGCCGGTCTTCCGTTCGCACGGCGAGTTCCCGCTGCGCGAGGTGTATAACCTGGCCCAGCCCGGCACGCCGATGTACGACGCCTATGCCGAGCAGATGCGCACCCGCTACCGGCTGATGCCCTACATCTACAGCGTGGCGGGCGACGTCTATCAGCGCGACGGCACCATCATGCGCGGTCTGGTCATGG
The DNA here is from genome assembly GCF_049897645.1 of Brevundimonas sp. TWP2-1. Lineage (NCBI taxonomy): Bacteria > Pseudomonadati > Pseudomonadota > Alphaproteobacteria > Caulobacterales > Caulobacteraceae > Brevundimonas > Brevundimonas sp. TWP2-1. The sequence continues at coordinate 854,649 of NZ_JAFCWR010000001.1, read as the reverse complement.
ACTTCCCGTCCGACCTGAAGGCGCGCGACATCAACGACCAGTACCTGTTCGGCCATGCCCTGCTGGTCGCGCCGGTGACGGAATACAAGGCGCGCAGCCGCTCGGTCTATTTCCCGCAAGGCGCCGACTGGTACGACATGCTGTCGGGCCAGAAATACACGGGCGGGCGTTCGGTCACGGTCCAGGCGGCGGTCGACAAGATCCCGGTCTTCGTGCGCGCCGGCTCCATCCTGCCGACCGGCCCGGCGATCCAGTACACGGCCGAGAAGTTGGACGGCCCGCTGACCCTGGTGATCTACACCGGCGCCAATGGGACCTTCTCCCTCTATGAGGATCAGGGCACGACCTACGCCTACGAGCGCGGCGAGTTCTCCAACATCCCCATGACCTGGAACGACGCGACCGGCGTCCTGACCATCGGCGCGCGGACGGGTTCGTATCCGACCATGCCAGCGAACCGCACCATCAATGTGCGCTTCGTCAGCGGACCGGGCGCCGATGTCGGCGACTTCGACGCCGCCCCGGCCAGGACGATCCAGTACGACGGACAGGCGGTCGAGGTTCGCCGCTAGGGACTACGCGAGCATCGACATCTGACACGATGTCGATGCTCAACCCCTTGTCTTTTATAGGGTTCGTTCGAGACGCGGACGATCGACCATACCGGGGTCGGAACGGCCTTATACTGGCGGTCCGGTTTTGAAATCGCTGTGCCCGACGGACGAAATTGCACTTTCTTGCACTTTGCACGCCTTTTTGGGGTGCAGTGCAATTCGGACCCTCCGCCCCAAGCGGACCATCAGGAGGCGCGCATGCGCTCGTTCTTGCTCACCGCCGTAACCATGGGCGTCCTTGCCACAGCCGCCCCGGCCTTGGCCCAGAGCCCGGCGGAGATGCAGGCCCAGAGCCCGACGCAGGCTCCCGCCGCCCTGTTCGACGCCATGTTCCAGGATCACGCCGTCCTGCAACGCGGTCGCCCGATCGCTGTGTGGGGCAGGGCGACGCCCGGCGCCGTCGTCTCGGTCAGCCTCGGCCAGACCCAGGCCCAGACCCAGACCCAGGTCCAGGCGACCGCCGGCCCCGACGGCGCCTGGCGCGCCGCTCTTCCGACCCTGACCGCCGGCGGCCCCTATGTCCTGACGGCCCAGTCCGGCGGCGCGACCCAGACCGTTTCGGACGTGATGGTCGGCGACGTCTGGCTTTGTTCGGGCCAGTCGAACATGGAGTTCGCCGTTCGTCAGGCGAGCAATGCCGAGAGCGAGATCGGCGCCGCCAACGACGCCAAGATCCGCCTGTTCCTGGTCGGCCGCTCCAGCCTGCCTGCCCCGTCATCGACCCCGCATTCGGTCGGCCAGTGGCGCATCACCAGCCCGCAAAGCGTGCGCGACTTCTCGGCCGCCTGCTATTTCATGGCCCGCGACCTGCGCCGCACCGAAGATGTCCCCGTCGGCCTGATCGCCGCTTCCTGGGGCGGGTCGATCATCGAGGACTGGCTGAGCCGCAGCGCGGTAGAAAAGCTGGGCGGCCATCAGGAGGCGCTGAACGCGTTGGACGCCTATGCCCGTGATCCGCTCCAAGGGGACGCCATCTGGCGTCAGGTCACGCAAAACTGGTGGCGCGCCAACGACCCCGGCACGAAACAGGGCTGGCATCTGCCCCGCACCAACGACGCCGACTGGGCGCCCATCCCGGCCGAGGGGTTTTGGGAATCCACAGTGCCGGGCCTCGCCACCTTCGACGGCATCGTCTGGCTGAGAAAAGAGGTCGAGCTGACCGCCGTCCAGGCTCGCCAGGCCGCAACTCTGGAGCTGGGTCCGGTGGACGACGCCGACGTGACCTGGGTCAACGGCCAATATGTCGGCGGCCAGCAGGGCTGGGACACGCCGCGCACCTACGCCATTCCCGCGGGCACGCTGAAGGCGGGGCGCAACCTGATCGCGCTCGGGGTGCTGGACACCAATGGCGGCGGAGGCGCCTGGGGACCGGCGGCGAACAAGCGGCTGGTGCTGGCGGACGGCACGGCCGTGAGCCTGTCTTCGGGCTGGCGTCACCGCGTCGCCGCGCCCCTGGGCGACCTGCCCAACCCGCCGCGCACCCCGTGGATCGGCGGCAGCGGCACGACCACCCTCTACAACGGCATGATCGCGCCCCTGGGCGCCTATGGGCTGAAGGGCATGGCCTGGTATCAGGGCGAGTCGAACATCGGCGATTACGTCGGCTATCGCCGCCTGCTGCCGGCCCTGTTCGCCGACTGGCGGGCGCAGTTCGAAAACCCCGAGATGCGGATGCTGGTGGTGCAACTGGCGAACTTCGGACCCGCCGCCAGCCAGCCGACCAACTCCTATTGGGCCGCCCTGCGCGAGAGCCAACGGACGGTGGTCAATGCCGATCCCCTGGCGGGGCTCGCCGTCGCCATCGACATCGGCGACCGCTACGACATCCACCCGACCAACAAGCTGGAGGTCGGCCGCCGCCTCGCGCTGGAGGCCCGTCGCCTCGACGGTCAGGCTCAGCCGGTCTCGCCCCAGCCAGTCGCCGTGACCCGCGCCTCTGACGGCGTCCACATCCGCTACGCCGCCTCGGCCCAGCTGGTGGCCCATGGCTCCAGCCGCCCGGTCGGGTTCGAGCTGTGCGGGACCGATAACGCCTGCCGCTTCGTCGATGCGGCCTTAGCGGGCGACGAAGTGGTGCTGGCCTCGGCGATGGCGACCGACCTCAAGGTCCGCTTCTGCCGGGCCGACAGCCCGGTCTGCAACCTCTACGGCCCCGCCGGTCTTCCAGCGGTCCCCTTCGAGGCCGAGATCCGCTAGGGGCTCAGACTAGGCCCGCGCCCCTCAACCGAACCGCCGGCGCGACCGCCACCGGTCGCTCGGCCGGCAGGTCGACGAACAGGCCCTCGGCCGTCTGGCGGAAGGGCAGGGCGCCCCCGCCCAGCAGCTCTACCGCCTCGACGCGGCCCGCCTGCGGGTTCAGGGCTCGCACCACCATCCGTCCGTCCTCTGGCCAGTCCAGCGCGAAGGCGTAGAGCGTCTGGCCCTTGGTTGTGAAGCGGATGTCCTGGCCGGTCCACGGCCGCGCCGCGCCCTCGCCATGCATGCCGGCCACCACCGCCGTCGGTCCCTCGCCATAGATGCGCCAGGGCCGGGTGTCGAAGATGGCCTCGCCGTTGATCTTCATCCAGGCGGCGATGTCCGTCAGGATCTGGCGCTCGTCGCTGTCGATCGATCCGTCGCCCCGCTGGGGGATGTTCAGCATCAGGTTGCCGTTCTTGGAGACGACATCCACCAGCCGCTGCACCACGCTGTGGGCCGGGACGTAAGAGTGGCTGGTGAAGCGGGCGCGGTTGTAGTGCCAGTCGCCGATGCAGGTGTCGGTCTGCCAGGGCTCGGGGTTCATGCTGTCGGAGAAGCCGCGCTCGACCGTCTCGACGATGCCCTTGCGCTGGCGGTCGTCCAGCCGCTTGCCGTTCACGACCGGCAGTTCGCCCCGCCAGGCCAGGGAAGCGTTGTAGAAGTCAGCCGTCGCCTCCAGCCCGTACCGCCCCAGCGGCAGGCCGTAGTTGTCGAAATAGACCATGTCCGGCTTGTATTTGGTGATCAGGTCGCGCTGACGCGCCACCCAGGACCGCACGAAGGCCGGATTGTTGGCGGGCGGCGTCTCGATCCACTGACCGTCCTGCGCATCGTGCCAGGCGTTCATCTCGGTGATGGAGCCGATCCCCTCCGGCGGGGCGAAGGTCGGGCCGGTATAGAGTTCCTGCGGGTCCAGCCCCTCCCACCATTTGCCGGCGCCGTCGGCCTTCGTCAGCCGCGCCGCGTCATAGCGGACGCCCTTCAGCGGTCCCTCGGCGTCATAGCCGTATGCCGTCTGCCACCAGTGCCAGGCGTGGGCTGCATGGTTCGACACGGCGAACCGCAGGCCCCGCGCCCGCACCGCCTTCTCCCAGGTCCCGACGATGTCGCGCTTGGGCCCGACCCGCAGCACATTCCAGTCGTGATGGGCGCTGTCGAACAGGTCCAGATTGTCGTGATGGTTGGCCATCGACATGATGTAGCGGGCGCCCGCCGCCTGATAGAGGTCCAGCAGACCCTCGGGGTCCCACTGATCGGCCTTCCACTGGTCGATGAACTCCATGAAGCCGAAGCGGCTGGGATGGTCGTAGTTCACGACATGGTGGTCGTAGACGGGGTTGCCCTGGATATACATCTGACGGCCGTACCAGTCGCCGAACTCCGGCACGCATTGCGGCCCCCAGTGCGACCAGATGCCGAACTTGGCGTCCCGGAACCAGTCGGGCGTCCTGTAGCCCGCGGCCAGGCTGTCCCAGGTCGGCTTGAACGGACCGGTCGCCGTCGTGGCGCCCGGCGTCGTGGCGCACGCTCCCAGCATTGAAGCCGAGGCGCCGGCGCCGAGAAGTCCGCGTCGCGACAGGGTCATGCCGGTTCTCCATAGACGACGCCGCGCCCGTCGGTGGCCACATAGACGCGGCCGAAGACCCGGGGATCGCCGGCAATGGCGCGATAGCGGCGACCATACTCATGAAGGTCGTCGTTGACCCGGATCCAGGATCGGCCCCGGTCGTCGGAACGAAAGACGCCACGCACCTCGCCCCCCGCTTTGGACTGCGTGCCGATGGCGAACAGGGCAGGGTAGGTCGAACCGGCGGGCGGCTTGCCGAAGTCCATCATCTCGACGCTCAAGCCCCCGTCGATCCTGTCGAACCTCTGACCCCCGTCGCGGCTGTTATAGAGGCCGCTGTGCGACACGAACCACAGGTCGCCTTCGTGGTCGGGCGCCGCCTTCAGCGGGAAGGCGACCTCGCGCCAGGTCGGCCGGTCTTCGGCGACGGTCGCCGGCAGGCCGCGTGACGGCACGACGGCGAAACGCTCGGCCCCGTCCACGCTGACGTACCAGGCGCCAGTGCGGAAATCCAAGGCGTAGAACAGCATCGCATCCTTGCGATCCGCGACCGGCCTCAGCAGCATCGGCAGACCGGCGCAGGCCTTCCACGTCGCGCCGCGATCCCGCGACCAGACGACCTGGGGCGTGGCCAGCACGAAGGTCGATCCGTCCGCCGACACCGTGATCGGCGCGTCGCGATACAGGTCCATGCGCGGATTATCGGCGACGACCGGCGTTTCGCCCGAGGCCGGTCGAGGGCGACCCAGCGGCTTCCAGCTCAGCCCCGCATCGTCGGACCAGGCCAGGGTCGAACCGTCGTGGCCTTCCGAGGCCACGCCCTCGTGCGGTGTGCCGCTACGGACCACGATGTCGGGCGCGGCCCCTGCATAGTCGATCTGGTTGGTATTGGCGAAGACCGGAGTGGTGAATTGGCGCTGTGGAGAGCGGTCCAGATCCTCATGGGCGAATCCCGAGATGTCGCCGAACCCGGTCAGCAAATGCGGCCCCTTCGGCGGACTGACCAGGGTGATGACGGCCGTCTGTTCGATCCCCTCGACCCAAGGGGCCCAGTCGGTCGGCTGCCCGTCATCGGCGGCGGACAGGTTGCGCGTCTCATAGACGGTCGCCCCTGTCGCATAGACCAGCCGGTCGCTGTCGAACGGATCCAGCGCCAGGGCCGCAATCCACCAGCCGAAGTCCGGTCTGTCGTTACCCCAGTTCAGATAGGGGGTCGCGCTGACGTCATGTCGCGCCTTTTCCCGCAGGCTGGTCCAGCTTCGTCCGTCGTCGGTGCTGCGCCAGATCGTGTCGCCGGGCTGCCAGCGGTTCAGGGTCGAGATCATGATGACGCCCGGCCGTTTGCGATCCAGCGCCACCCCCATGAAGCCGCCCCCTTGCGTGGTCTGGGGTCGCGGCGGGGTGATGTCGCTCCAGGCGCCGGTGTTCGCATCCAGCCGCCAGACCGCGCCGTCCGTCACCCCGTTGGGGCCGATGCCCAGGGTGCAGGTGACATAGAGGACGCCCCGGTCGTCCAGCTCCGCCTTGGCCGCCGACAGTTCGGCGCGCGGCCCGCCCTCGACCGGCCGCCAAGTTTGCCCCGCGTCGTCCGAGCGATACAGCGCGTGTTCATGAGGATCGGCGACGCCGACGAACAGCGTCCGCGACGCCTGTCCGCGCTGGCCGCTGCGGGGATCGAAGACGACGAAGCTGAGCCCGCCGTGGGTGCTGCGGTCGGTGGGCGTGCCCAGCCCTTTCAGCGGAAACGCCTCGACCTTGCGCCAGCTTTCGCCGCCGTCGGTCGAGCGTTGCAGACCGTCGTGGCGCGATCCGAAATAGAGGACGTGGTTGTCGTTCGGGTCGATCGCCAGCCGTTCGCCCAGGCCTCGCCCGTCCTCGTTGCCGCCCATGCGGAAGGGGACTTCGGTCCGCCGCCAGGTCTCGCCCCGGTCGGAAGATCGCAGCATGGCGCCGGGGTCTGCCTTGTGGACCCCGACCGCCGCGTGGACGATATCAGCGTCGATGGGATCGGCGGCGATGCTTTCGATGCCGAAGTCGCCCGACCGGGGACTGGAATCCATCAGCGGCTTCCATTGTCCTACGGCGGCATCGAACCGATACGCGCCCCCCATGTCCGAGCGCGCATAGGCCAGACCGCGTTCTACGCGACTGAAGACGATGCCGGGAATGAAGCCGCCCGCGCCGACCACGACATTGCGCCAGCCGTAAGGGGCGGCGTCTCGCGCCTGCGACCTGGCGGTCGCCGCCAGCCCGCTGACGGACAGGGCCAACAGGCCGGCCGTGCGTCGTGTCACACCTGTCGTCATGTCGCCGTCTCTCCCTGGGTCGGAGACGTTAAGTCGTCTCTCGACGTTAGCGCTAACGTGAACAGTTGACATCATTGTCATAGGTGCATCAAGTTGCGTCTGTAAAAATCAGGCGTCGGTCAACGACGTATCGGGAGCGAACCTCGGGTTCAACGGATTTCGCCGCTGTCGGCGCGTCGCGCGACGCCTGGATTTTTGCAGACCCTGAGCGAACTTCCGGTGCGACCTGCATGGTCGCGCCGGGTTTTTCGCCGCATCGTTTTCGCCGACAGCCTAACGGACCTGACATGACCCTGCGTATCCCGAACGCGCGCCGCAGCGCTGTTTCCGCTCTCGCCTTGGGCGTCGCGCTCGCGACCGGCGCGTGCGCCGCGACGGGTTCGACCCGCCAAGCGGCTGTTCAGGCGGTGACGGCCCAGGCCTCCATCGTGACTGACGCGGCGCGTGCGCATCCGGCGCTATGGCCTCGTGCGGCCTCGCCGGCGGCGATGACGGATGCGGCGACTGAGGCCTTCGTCACCGAACTGATGAGCCGGATGACGCTGGAGGAGAAGGTGGGTCAGACGATCCAGGCGGACATCGCCTCGATCACACCGCAAGACCTGCTGACCTATCCGCTGGGGTCGATCCTGGCGGGCGGCAACTCCTCGCCCGGCGGCGACGAGCGCGCCTCGGCGCAGAAGTGGGTCGAGCTGGCCCAGGCCTATCGCCGCGCCATCGCCCAGCGCCCGGGCGCCACCATTCCGATGATCTACGGCATCGACGCCGTCCACGGTCACAACAACATCGTCGGCGCCACCATCTTCCCGCACAACATCGGCCTGGGCGCCGCGCGCGATCCCGACCTGATCCGCCGCATCGGTCAGGCGACGGCGCTGGAAGTCGCTGTCACCGGCGCCGACTGGACCTTCGGCCCGACCCTGGCCGTGCCCCGTGACGACCGCTGGGGCCGCGCCTATGAGGGCTATGCCGAGAACCCGGAGGTTGCCCAGAGCTATGCCGGGCCGATGACCCTGGGTCTGCAGGGGACGCTGTCGGCCGATCATCCGCTGACCGCCGGCCATATCGCCGGCTCGGCGAAACACTTCCTGGCCGACGGCGGCACCATGGGCGGCAAGGACCAGGGCGACTACGCCGGGTCCGAGCAGGAGCTGATCCGCACCCATCTGTCGGGCTATCCCCAGGCGATCGACGCCGGGGTGCTGTCGATCATGGCCAGCTTCTCCAGCTGGAACGGCGTCAAACATTCGGGCAACGAGACCATACTAACGGACGTGCTGCGCGGCCCGCTGGGCTTCGACGGCTTCGTGGTGTCGGACTGGAACGCCCACGGCCAGCTGCCGGGCTGCTCCAACGAGAGCTGCGCCCTGGCCTTCAACGCCGGCATCGACATGTTCATGGCCCCCGACAGCTGGAAGCCGCTGTACGAAAGCACCCTGGCCCAGGCCCGGTCGGGCGAGATTCCGATGGCGCGTCTGGACGAGGCCGTGCGTCGCATCCTGCGGGTCAAGGTCAAGACCGGCCTGTTCAACGACAGCCGCCCGGTCGAGGGCCGTCTGAACGAACTGGGCTCGCCCGCCCACCGCGCCCTGGCCCGCGAGGCGGTGCGCAAGTCGCTGGTGCTGTTGAAGAACGAGGGCTCGGTCTTGCCGATCCGCGCCGGAGCGCGGGTGCTGGTCGCCGGTCACGCCGACGACATCGGCCAGGCCTCGGGCGGCTGGACCCTGACGTGGCAGGGCACGGGCAACGCCAACGCCGACTTCCCCAACGGCCAGTCGATCTGGGGCGGCATCCGCGAGGCGGTCGCGGCCGGCGGCGGTCAGGCGACCCTCAGCGCCGACGGATCGTTCACCCAAAAGCCCGACGTGGCCATCGTCGTCTTCGGCGAGACCCCCTATGCCGAGTTCCAGGGCGACGTGGATACGCTGGACTTCCTGCCGACCGAACCGCTGGAGACGCTGAAGCGGCTGAAGGCGGCGGGCATCCCGACTGTGTCGGTCTTCCTGTCGGGCCGCCCGATGTGGACCAATCCCGAGATCAACGCGTCCGACGCCTTCGTCGCCGCCTGGCTGCCGGGCACGGAAGGCGGCGGGATCGCCGACGTGCTGGTCGGCGATGCGGCCGGCAAGCCGCGCCACGACTTCCACGGCACTCTGTCGTTCAGCTGGCCCAAGACCGCCACGGGCGAGCCGCTGAACGTGGGCCAGCCCGGCTATGACCCGCAGTTCGCCTATGGCTACGGCCTGACCTATGCGCGCGGCGCCCGCGTCGGCGCCCTGTCGGAAGAGAGCGGCGTGGTCAGCGCGGGCAGCAGCCTGGACCGCTACTTCGTCGACGGCCGCTTCATCGCCCCGTGGTCGCTGATGCTGCGCGACGCCGGCGGCGAGTTCCGCCTGGGCGCCGAGAAGAGCGGCGCCAGCCCGCGCAGCGGCGTGTCCGTGCGCTCCACCGACGGCGCGGGCCAGGAATCGGCCCGCGCCCTGACCTTCTCGCAGGGCGGCGGACAGGCCCTGATCGCGGCGCAGCCGGTGGATCTGGTCCGTCAGTCGAACGGCGAGATGGCCATCGCCTTCCGCTACCGCGTCGATGCGCGTGCGCAAGGCCCCGTCTTCCTGACGCTGGGCGCCGGATCGGTGGACATCACCGGCCTGATGAACGCAGCCCCGGTCGGCGAATGGCGCACGCTGAAGGTCCGCCTGTCGTGCCTGCGCGACACGGGCGCCGACCTCGCCGCCGTCGATCAGCCCTGGGGCCTGCGCACCGCCGCCGACTTCGCCGTCACCGTCGAAGACATCCGCCTCGCCTCCAACGAGGGCGACGCCGTCTGCCCGACGCGATAGCCCATTCAGACTGAACAGGGAGCACCAATTCGGGTCGGTAGATGGACGCTGTCGCGTCGATCTACCGACATGGGTTGATGACTTGGTGGTGGAGATCGAAGGACGCGTGCTGCGCAACGCGTTCGATCCGCCCGAATGTCAAAAGCTCTGACGGCGACACGTCGCTCATCCAGCGGCGTTTTCGCCGCATTCTCAACCCAGCAATGGCGTCGCTTTGAGTTTACGAGGGCTGAAACTGCCAAACGCTGCGCCGGGGACGCACAGCATAACGAGCGATCTGAAGTCAAAGACGATGGTGGGTGATGTAGGGTTCGAACCTACGACCCGCTGATTAAGAGTCAGCTGCTCTACCAACTGAGCTAATCACCCGACCGATCGTCTGCGTCTTCGGGGGCGAGAGGCCTTGCCGAAGGGCGCTCCTACTACCCAGCGGTTCGGGGGTTGGCAAGCGCTTTCGCAAACTTTCTTCGGCGGGCTATGGTCCCCGTGGAATCAGCCGCGGCAAGCGGCGGGGGAGCGAGCTTCATGGCCTTCTGGAACCGGCGCCGATCGATCGACACCATGCTGGCTCCGCACGACGGACCGGCGCTGAAGAAGACCCTGGGCTGGCCGCATCTGATGCTGCTGGGTATCGGGGCCATCGTGGGCACGGGCATCTATACGCTGACGGGCGTAGGGGTGGAAAAGGCGGGGCCGGGGATCATCGTGGCCTTCGCCATCGTGGGCGTGATCTGCGCCTGCGTGGCGCTGGCCTATGCGGAGCTGGCGACGATGATGCCCGCTTCGGGCGGGGCCTATACCTACAGTTATGCGGCGCTGGGCGAGGCGATCGCCTGGATCATCGGCTGGAGCCTGATACTGGAATATTCTCTGGTGGTCAGCGCCGTGGCCGTGGGCTGGTCCGAATATGCGGTCGGCTTCCTGCGAACGATCGACATCATCCTGCCCCAGGCCCTGACGGCGGGGCCGCATGCGGATGGGGTCATCAACATCCCGGCCGTGGCCATAATACTGGCGGTGACGGGGCTGCTGCTGCTGGGCACCAAGGAGAGCGCGACGGTCAATGCCGTGCTGGTGGTCATCAAATGCAGCGCCCTGGTGGTTTTCATCGCCGTGGTCGCACCCGCGTTCGACCCAGCCAATTTCGAGCCGCTGATGCCCTATGGTTTCAACAAGAACGGCCCGGCGGGCGCTGAGGTCGGGGTCATGGCGGGGGCGGCGATCGTCTTCTTCGCCTTCTACGGTTTCGACGCCGTGGCGACAGCGGCGGAGGAGACGCGCAACCCGGCCCGCGATCTGACCATCGGCATCCTGGGCTCCATGATCATCTGCACCATCCTGTACATGCTGGTCGCGGCGCTGGCGGTCGGCTCCATGCCGTTCGGCCAGTTCGCCGACAGCGGTGAGCCCCTGGCCCTGATCCTGCGCATCCTGGAACAGCCCCTGGCGGCCCAGATCGTGGCCGCTGCCGTGATCGTGGGCGTGCCAACGGTGATCCTGGCCTTCTTCTATGGCCAGACGCGCATCTTCTACGTCATGGCGCGCGACGGCCTGTTGCCGCGCCGCTTGGGCCGGGTCTCGCAGCGCGGGGTGCCGGTGGTGGTCACCCTGTTCACCGCCGTGATCGTCAGCATCCTGGCCGGTCTGTTGCCGCTCGATGAGATCGCGGCTCTGGCCAATGCGGGAACGCTGGCGGCTTTCTCCGCCGTCTGCGCCAGCCTGCTGGTCCTGAGGGTCCGCGACGCGGTGCGCACGCGGGTGTTTAAGGCTCCGCTGGCCTGGATCATCGGTCCGCTCGGCATCGCGGGTTGCTTGTATCTGTTGTTCAGCCTGCCCGTGAACACCCAGGTCTGGTTCCTGATCTGGAATGTCGGCGGCCTGGTCATCTATTTCGCCTGGTCGTCCCGGAACTCACGCCTTGCCAAGGGCGAGGAGACGGCGGCCTGATGGCGTTGCGCGATGTGACGGGCGCGGTCGATTTCGCCGTGCTGAACGGCATGACGGGCGCAGACGACGCCATCAACGAAGAGGTGCTGGGGTTGTTCGTCCAGCAGGCCGGCCTGTGGTCCGTCATGCTGGACCCCAAGGCCGAAGGCTGGCGTGATGGGGTTCACACGATCCGTGGTGCGGCGGCCGGCATCGGCGCGGGAGACCTGGCGGCGATCTGCGCCGAGGTGGAAGGGGCGGACCAGACGCTGGCCGGGCCGGCGCTGGAGCGCGTCCGCGATGCGCTTGAGGCGGCGCTGGCGGATGTCGCGGCCTATCGTCACGAACTTATGCTGCGGGGCCTCAAGGGCTAGGCGCCGATCTGTCCGAAATTGCACTGCACTCCGAAAACGAGTGCAAAGTGCAAAAGAGTGCAATTTCGGCAGGCGGCGCTCAGCGATGTCAAAGACCGATGCGCATTATAGGGCGCCTGGATGCGGCGTTAGGTCGATTGACGCTGCTGCGACTCAAGATCTTGAAATCAAGCCGAACTTCTCAAGCCGATACGATGGCTGGCGTTCGCCGAGCTTAGCTGCGCGTCCGGTCGTAGGTCGCGAACTCGTGGGCGATGCAGCGGTCGATGAGCAGGCGCCAGACGGGCTCGGCGATGTCGGGCGACAGGTTGTGCGCCTCGGCGGCGGTCAGAACCTTGGCGACCACGTCGTCGATGCGGGCTTGGTCGAAGACGGCGTCGCGGTCGGGCTTGATGCGGGCGGCGGCGTCCATATAGCGCTGACGTTCGGCCAAAAGGGCGACCAAGGCGCGGTCCAGGGCGTCGACGCCCTGGCGGACGTCGGCCATCGACTGGCATTCGGCGGGATCGACGCGGGCGTCGACTGCGACAAGGGCAGGGTGGTGCATGGCCGTGGGGTTAGCCGCTCAGGCCGTCCAAGCCAAGACGTCAGCCGACGAAGGCGCGTTCCAGGACGTAGTCGGCGGGCTCGGCGTTCGAGCCTTCCTTCAGACCATAGGTCTCCAGCAACTCGCCGGCTTCCTTGATCATGGCCATCGAGCCGCACAGCATGACGCGGTCGCGGGCGGGATCGAAGCCTTCGGGCAGGCCCAGGTCGCGGAAGAAGTCGCCCGACTTGATCCGGTCCGTGATCCGGCCCGGATTTTCAAAGGCTTCGCGCGTTACCGTCGGGTAATAGGTCAGCTGGGCCTTGGCCTCGTCCCCGATCAGCGGATCGTCATGGATCTCGCGGGTGAAGAAGTCGCGATAGGCCAGGTCGGCGACGCTGCGCACCGTGTGGATCACATAGACATGGCCGAAGCGGGCATAGGTGTCGGGATCGCGCGCGACGCTGAGCCAGGGCGCCAGGCCCGTGCCCGTGCCGATCAGGAACAGCCGCTCGCCCCCGGTCAGGGCGTCCAGCACAAGGGTGCCGGTCGGCTTCTTGCCCATCAGGACGGTGTCGCCGGCGACGATCTTTTGCAGGCGCGAGGTCAGGGGGCCGTCGGCGACCTTGATGGAGAAGAACTCCAGTTCCTCGGCCCAGCAGGGGCTGGCGATGGAATAGGCGCGCAACACGGGCTTTCCCGGTACACCGTCTTTGGCTTCGCCCGGCAGGCCGATCATGACGAACTCGCCCGAGCGGAAGCGGAAATCCTCGGGCCGTTTGACGCCGAAGCTGAACAGGCTGTCGGTCCAGTGGCGGACCCACAGAACCTCAAGTTCGTTGAACGGGCTGGCTTTCACGGGAGCGGGGGAGAGGGCGGCGTCTGTCATGGTGCGGCCTCTGTAATCTGAGACCCGCTCGCAGGGAAGAAAAAGCCTTTCGTCCGACGGCGACTTTTCCTCGTGACGGCTTGCAGAAGGGCCGCTAGCGTCCCCGCCCATGCGCACAGTTCTTCTTGCTTCGACCATCCTCCTGTCGGCCGGTTCCGCACTGGCCCAAGAGACACCCTCCAACATTTTGACGCCGGAACGAGTCTTCTCCAGCCCCAGCCTGAACGGGCCGGTGGCCAAGGGCGTCAGCCTGTCGCCGGACGGCCAACTGGTGGCCTTCCTGCGCTCGCGCGAGGACGACGTGGACGTTCAGGACCTTTGGGCCGCTCCAATCGGCGAGGGTGAACCCTACAAGCTGATCGACGCCCGCGCCCTGGTTCCCGACGCCGGCGAACTGTCCGAGGCCGAGAAGGCGCGGCGCGAACGGATGCGCATCAGCGCGCGGGGCGTGGTCGATTATTCGTGGGACCAGCAGGGCCGCTACATCCTGGCGCCGCTGGAAGGCGACATCTTCCTGGCCAGCCGCGCCGACGGCAAGGTGCGCCGCCTGACCGAGACCGCCGCCGACGAGATCGACGCCAAGGTCTCGCCCAAGGGCAGATATGTCTCCTGGGTCCGCGACCAGAACCTGGTGGTCTATGATCTGGCCACCGGCCAGGAGACGCCGATCACCGACGACGGCTCCGGCCTGATCACCTGGGCCACCGCCGAGTTCATCGCCCAGGAGGAGATGGATCGCGACACCGGCTACTGGTGGAGCCCCGACGAACGCTACATCGCCCTGACCCGCGTGGACGAAAGCCCGGTGGACATCGTCCCCCGCTTCGAGATCACCGGCGCCGGCGCGACCATGGTCGAGCAGCGCTATCCCCGCGCCGGCCGCCCCAATGCGGTGGTCGAGCTTTATGTCCGCGACCTGCAAGGCGGAGGCCGGGTCAAGGTGGACCTGGGCTCCAACACCGACATCTATCTGGCGCGGGTCGATTGGGCCGACGACGGCAAGACTCTGTACGTCCAGCGCCAGTCGCGCGATCAGAAGACGCTGGACCTGCTTAGCGTCGATCCGGCCACCGGCGCCTCGCGCGTGATCCTCAGCCAGAAGGCCCAGGCCTGGGTCGATCTGAACAACGACTTCCATGTCCTGCCGGACGGCCGCTTCATCTGGTCGAACGAGGACAGCGGCTGGCGGCACCTGTATCTGTACGATCGTAACGGCCGTCAGCTACGCGCCATCACGCGGGGCGACTATCCGGTCAAACATCTGGACGGCGTCAATGCCCAGACCGGCGAGGTCTATTTCACCGCCTCGATGCGCGACGGCAAGGAACTGCCGATCGAACAGCAGATGTTCCGCGCCAGCCTGAACCGCACGGTCGATCCGGTGGCGGTGACGCCCGCCGGCGGCTGGTGGTCGGTGTCGGTCAACGGGCCGGCGACGGCCTATGTCGGCAACTATTCCGATCCCAAGACCCCGCCCCAGTCGGCCCTTTACCGGATCGACGGCACGCGCGTGCGTTGGATCGAAGAGAACAAGCTCGACGCCGCCCACGCCTTCGCCCCTTACGTCTCGCGTCTGCGCGCGCCCGAGTTCGGCTCGATGCAGAGCCATGGCGAAACCCTGGTCTGGCGCATGACCACCCCGCCCGATTTCGATCCGTCGAAGAAATATCCGGTGGTGATGCAGGTCTACGGCGGCCCCGGCACCGGTGCCGGCGTGCAGAAAAGCTGGCAGCCCCTGACCAACCAGTTGCTGACCGAGGCGGGCTATATCGTCTTCCGCGTCGACAACCGCGGCGAGGGGGACCGGTCCCAGGCCTTCGAAACCAGCATCTATCGCCGTTTGGGCATTCCTGCGGTCGAGGATCAAGCTTTGGCCGCCAAGTGGTTGAAGACATTGCCCTATGTCGATGCAGACCGGATCGCCATGATGGGCTGGAGCTTCGGTGGCTTCCTAAGCCTGCTGG
The DNA here is from genome assembly GCF_049897645.1 of Brevundimonas sp. TWP2-1. NCBI lineage: Bacteria > Pseudomonadati > Pseudomonadota > Alphaproteobacteria > Caulobacterales > Caulobacteraceae > Brevundimonas > Brevundimonas sp. TWP2-1. The sequence goes on along the minus strand of NZ_JAFCWR010000001.1, from coordinate 839,405 downwards.
CCGTGACCGAGCCCGAGGCCGGTCTGGCCTCGGCCCTGGCCGGCGCGGCGCCGACGGAGTGGAGCCTGTACGACACCCATTATACCGAACGCTACATGTCCACGCCGCAGGCCAACCCCGAAGGCTACGCCGCCACCGACGTCCTGCCGCGACTGGATGATCTGACCGGCCGCCTTCTGATCCTGCACGGCATGGCCGACGACAATGTCATCTTCGGCAACGCCACCCGCGTGATCGACGCCCTTCAGGCCAAGAGCATGCCGTTCGAGATGATGCTCTATCCCGGCCAGAGACACGGCGTCCGCGGCGAACCGAGGCAACTGCAGCAATGGCGAACCTATCTCAACTTCCTGGACCGCACGATCGGCAAGCGGGCGGAACCCGCCGCCGACTGATCCTGGCCGCTGCGGTCGCGCTGGCCCTTGCAGGCTGCGCGACCGGGCAGGGCGGCTATCCGTCAGCATCCGCCGTGGTCGCGGCGGGGCGGGCGAACGACACCGCTCATGCGGTGTTGCGCTGGACCGATACCTCGCCCAGCCGGGGCGCGTCGGCGATTTCTGGCATGCCGATCCTGCTGAAGGACAATATCGAGACGGCCGACATGCCGACCACGGCTGGGTCGCTGGCTTTGGCGGACAACGCACCCGGTCGGGATGCGCCTCTCGTCGCCAGATTGAGGGCCGCCGGGGCGGTGATCGTCGGCAAGACCAATCTGTCGGAATGGGCCAACATCCGGTCTTCGGACTCGATCAGCGGCTGGAGCGCGGTGGGCGGCCAGACCCTGAACCCCTATGACCCCGCCCGCACGCCGTGCGGGTCGTCGTCAGGCAGCGGGGCGGCGGTGGCGCTGGGCCTGACGCCGGTTGCCATCGGGACGGAGACGGACGGCTCGATCACCTGTCCGGCTTCGGTCAACGGCGTAGTCGGGTTCAAGCCCACCGTCGGCCTGGTGTCGCGGACCCATATCGTGCCGATCAGCCATTCCCAGGATACGGCCGGGCCGATGGCGACGACGGTCCGGGATGCCGCCAAGGTACTGACGGTCATCGCCGGGTCCGATCCGGCCGATCCCGCCACGGTCGAGGCCGACGCGCGCAAGGTGGACTATGCGGCCGGGTTGGACGCTGGTGCTCTGCGCGGCGCGCGGATCGGGGTGATGCGGTTCCTGAAGGGGTATTCGGCCGAGACCCAAGCGGTATTCGAACAGAACCTTCAGGCCCTGCGCGATGCGGGCGCCGTGCTAGTCGATCTGCCGGAGGGGCCGGACGGTCGGGTCATCGGAGCGGCCGAGTTCAAGGTGCTGCTGTACGAACTGAAGCACGACCTGAACGCCTATCTGGCCTCGACCGACCCGGAACAGGTCCGCACCCGCAGCCTGGCCGAAGTGATCGCCTTCAACGCCGCCGAGCCGCGCGAGACGGTGCTGTTCGGTCAGGACATTTTCGAGCGCGCTCAGGCGATGGGCGATCTGACGGCGGCTGATTACATGGAGGCGCGCGCGACTTCGCTGCGGCTGGCGGGACCGGAGGGGATCGACCGGCTGATGCGAGACAATGCCCTGATCGCGCTGATCGCCCCGACGACCTCGCGGGCCTGGACCAACGATCCCAAGGACGAGGACGACATGGAGGGCTCGGCCAGCCAGTTGGCCGCCGTCGCCGGCTATCCGCACCTGACCGTGCCAATGGGCTTTGATCGAGGGATGCCGGTGGGCTTAAGCTTCCTCGGCGGGAAGTGGGAGGACGCACGCATCCTTTCGCTGGGTTACGCCTTCGAACAGGCGACGCAGGCGAGGCGGTCGCCGCCTGTCGTTCGACCCTGACATCGGTTCGGGGCGGCCGCGAGGGATTGCGGCATGACAAACGGCGACTCTCACTTTCAGCGGCGGATCATCGCGTGAGCGACCTGATCGCAAATATCGTCGGCTCTGCCGCGGCTGTCTGCTCGATCACTAGTTTCGCGCCCCAGGCGATCAAAATCTGGAAGGAGCGCGACGCGTCCTCGGTCAGCCTGAAGACCTATTCGCTGACAGTGACCTGTTTCATGCTGTGGGTGATCTATGGCGTGATGACGCAGGCCTGGCCGGTGACGGTGGCGAACGCCTGCGCCCTCGTCATGGCCTCAGGCGTGCTGGCGATGAAATGGCGGTTTCGGGACGGTGATCCGGAGAAGTGATGCGAGCTTTACCCGACGTGATCTTGGCGCCTTCGCCGATGCGGGCTAACCCGTAGTTCACAACGTCCTTTTAGGGAGACGCCCCCAATGCCCGATCTCGCACAAGTCACCGAACACATCCGCGGCGCCGTCGGCGACAACTCCGGTCTGGGCAAGACCGTGAAGCTCGACCTCGGCGACGAGGGCAAAATCTACATCGACGGCGCCTCGGTGCCGAACACCGTCACCAACGAAGACAAGCCCGCCGACGCCACGGTCTCCATGAAGTGGGATGACTTCATGGCCCTTTCGGAAGGCAAGCTGGACCCGATGATGGCCTTCATGCAGGGCAAGCTGAAGATCGCCGGCGACATGATGATCGCCCAGAAGCTGGCTCCGCTGCTGAAGCGCTGATGCCGGTCTAAACGACCATTTATGGCGGCGCGGCTCCTGATCGGGGCCGCGCCGTTTTCGTATCGAGCGCCCGGCAGAGGCGCGAACGGGAAGAGGAAACGACATGGACTTCAAACATTCCGACCGGGCGCTGGACTGGCACGCCCGCGTCCGCCGCTTCCTCGACGAACAGGTTATCCCGCGCGAGGCCGAATACTTCGCCCAGGTGCGCGAGGACCCGACCCGACAGCCGCCCGTGATGGAGGCGATGAAGGCCGCCGCGCGCGAGGCTGGCCTGTGGAACATGTTCCTGCCCGGAGACCACGGCGCGGGCCTGACCAACCTCGATTATGCGCCATTGGCCGAGATGATGGGCGCCCATCTGTGGTCGTCGGAGGTGTTCAACTGCAACGCCCCCGACACCGGCAATATGGAAGTCCTGCACATGTACGGCGACGCCGCTCAGCAGGACCGCTGGCTGAAGCCGTTGATGGCCGGTGAAATCCGTTCGGCCTTCCTGATGACCGAGCCCGAGGTGGCCTCGTCCGACGCCACCAACATCCAGACCCGGATCGAGCGCGACGGCGACCACTATGTCATCAACGGCCGCAAATGGTGGTCGACAAATATGGGCCACCCCAACGTCGCCATGACCATCGTCATGGGCAAGACAGATTTCGACGCCGCAGCCCACGCCCAGCAGTCACAGGTCATCGTGCCCGTCGACACGCCCGGTTTCCGGGTCGAGCGGATGCTGACGGTCTTCGGCTATGACGAACGGCCCATCGGCCACGCCGAAGTGGTGCTCGATAATGTCCGCGTCCCGGTCGAGAACCTGATCGCCGGCGAGGGCAGGGGGTTCGAGATCGCGCAGGGGCGGCTCGGTCCCGGCCGTATTCACCACTGTATGCGGGTGATCGGGGCGGCCGAGCGAGCGCTGGAGCTGATGGTCGTGCGGTTGCTGAACCGGACGGCGTTCAAGAAGCAGCTGGCCGAACATTCGGTGTGGGAACAGCGGGTCGCCGACGCGCGCACCAATATCGAGATGTGTCGCCTGCTGGTGCTGAAGGCCGCCTGGATGATGGATCAGGCGGGGGCCAAGAACGCCCGTTCCGAGATCGCCCAGATCAAGGTGGCCGCGCCCCGCATGGCGCTTCAGGTCATCGACGACGCCATCCAGGCGTTCGGTGGGGCGGGCGTCTCGGGCGACACGCCACTGGCCGAACTCTACGCCACGGTGCGCACCCTTCGCATCGCCGACGGCCCGGACGAGGTTCACAACCGCACCATCGCCCGGCTGGAATACGCCAAGCATGGCGGCAGGCCGGTGCGTTGAATTCGCAGCCAGACTTACCAAATCCCTGACGACTCACCGGGGAACCCCGACCGTGGCGTGACGTTCGATCTGCTTGAACGACGCGACGCCCGGTCCGGGCAGCGGGGCTGGCGCGGAACGGAACGGCTGACATGAATGCTCGATTCGAGCCCGATACACGGGCGGCGTCGGACGTGGCGCGATTCCGGAGTGTTCGGGCGGCGATGCCCGCCTTGGCCCAAGGACTGTCGATCGAAGACCTGTCGGCGCAGTCCATGGCTGATTGCAGCCCCGGCAAATGGCACCTGGCCCACACCAGCTGGTTTTTCGAAGCTCTGATCCTGGCGTCAGATCCTGATTATCAGCCGGTCGATCCGCGCTTCCAGCAGCTATTCAACTCCTACTATGAAGCTCTGGGCGAGCGGGTGCCGCGTGACCAGCGTGGCCTGATGACACGCCCTTCGGTGGAGGAGGTGCTGGCCTATCGCCGCGAGATCGACCGGCGCATGGCCGCTTGGCTGGCGCAGGGGCCGTCGAGCGGGCTTGAGCGGTATCTGTTCGAACTGGGTCTGCATCACGACCAGCAGCATCAGGAACTTTTTCTGATGGACCTGTTGAACCTGATGTCGCGTTCGCCGCTGGACCCGGCCGCCTATGAGGTGGAACCGCGCGAGCGGCCGGTCGAGACGATGCGCGGCGGCGCGGTCGCGTTCGACGCGGGCCTGGTGTCGGTCGGTCATGGCGGAGCCGGCTTCGCCTTCGACAATGAAGGCCCGGCGCACCGGGTCTGGCTGGAGCCGTTCGCCTTAGCCGCCGATCTGGTGACCAACGGCGACTGGATCCGGTTTATGGAGGATGGGGGCTACACCCGATCGGACCTTTGGCTTTCGGACGGCTGGGCGACGGTGAAGGCCCAGTGCTGGACCGCGCCGCTGTACTGGCGCTGCGACGGCGGCGACTGGACGGTCATGGGCCTGACCGGCCGCACCCCGGTCGATCCCGCGGCGCCCGTGCGCCATGTCAGCTTCTACGAGGCCGACGCCTATGCGCGGTGGGCCGGCAAACGGCTGCCGTCCGAGGCGGAGTGGGAACATGCGGCGACGACCGCGCCCGAGCGTTTCTCGAACCTGTCAGGCGAGGTCTGGCAGTGGACGTCAAGCGCCTATGCGCCTTACCCCGGCTTCAAGCCAACGTCCGGTACCGCCGCCGAATACAACGGCAAGTTCATGGCCAATCAGATGGTGCTGCGCGGCGGCGCCTTCGCCACGCCGTCCGATCATGCCCGAGTGACGTATCGGAACTTCTTCTACCCGCAACAAAGGTGGGCCTTCATGGGTCTGAGACTAGCCGAAGACGCCCCGCACAGGCACGCCGCGCCGACGGACGACGCCCAGACCGCAGGATTCCGGCGCGACATGGTCGAGGGTCTGTCGCGCGATCAGAAGGCCGTGCCGCCCAAATGGTTTTATGACGCCGAAGGGTCGCGGCTGTTCGAAGAGATCACGGCCCTGCCGGAATACTATCCGACCCGGCAGGAGACGGCTTTGCTGCGCGACAGCGCGGTGGCCCTGACCGCCGATTTTGGGCCGAACGCCGTGCTGGTGGAGTTCGGATCCGGGGCCAGCGAGAAGACCCGTATCCTGCTGGACGCCGTACCTGATCTGGGCGCCTATGTGCCGCTGGACATCAGTGAGACGGCGCTATTGGACGCCGCGACCCGCATTCGCGCGGATTATCCGAGCCTGACGGTTCAGCCGGTGCTGGGTGACTTCGAGCATCTGGCGCCCTTGCCGGACGATTTGCCGCGGGGACGCCGAATCGGTTTCTTCCCCGGCTCGACCATCGGCAATCTGCAACCGGACGAGGCCGAGCGTTTCCTGGCGGCGGCGCGACGGATGCTGGGGGAGGGGGCGCTGTTCATCCTCGGTGTCGATTTGGTGAAAGATCCTGCGATCCTGGTCGCCGCCTATGACGACAGCCAAGGCGTCACCGCCGCCTTCAACCGCAATCTGCTGGTTCGGGCGAATGCCGAACTGGACGCCGATTTCGATCTGGCCGCCTTTACGCACCGGGCGGTGTGGAACTCCGAGGCGTCACGGATGGAAATGCATCTGCAGACCGTCACCCCGACGACGGTCCGCATCGGCGATCAGTCGTTCCGCTTCATGAGCGGAGAGACGATCCACACCGAAAGCTCACGCAAGTTCACACCCGAAACCGTCGAAGCCATGGCGAAGGCGTCCGGCTGGGCTGTGGTGCGCATCGACGTGTCGCCAGAACCCAGCGTCGCTCTGGCTCTGCTTCGGGCCTGAATCGGCTTTGGGGCGTCGCAAAGCGCGACGCCCCAAAGCACAAAGAAAAAGGGCGGCGCGTCGATCGACGGGCCGCCCTATTTTATAGGTCTCAGCGGGTTATTCGCCGTCTGCGGCGTCCGCGTCTTTCTTGGTTCCGTGCGACGCTTCACCACCCTTGCGGCCGGCCTGTGCGGCGAGGCTGCGATCCTGGGAGAAGCTTCGTTTTTCGCTGGGGACGCTGGCGCCCCCTTTACGCGCGATTTCGCGCTGACGTTCGGGATCCATGGAGGCGAAACCTCGCTTGGAAACGCCGGAGGGTCGTGTGGGCTGGCTGTCCATCGGGGTCCTTTCAGTGCTGCCGTTGCGCTTGCTGAAGTGAACCCTGTGACTCGGTGACGGTTCCGTTCGGAACCCTGTTTTACTGTCACACCCCTGAACGTCTTCGTGGTTTGACTTCAGGCGGCTCCATAAGGCCTGGAATCACCTTTGCCTCCGCCATCGGGCTCCATCGGTGGAACTTCATCGGGCGTATCGGACGGCTGGATTTCCGGTTGAGGCGTGGTCTCGGGCTGGATTTCCGGCTGGGGTGTCGTGGGGGTGGGTTCGATGTAGGTCATGATGATCTTCTCCTTGCCCTTGACCAACGCGACCCCGCCATGGACGTTCAAAGGAACCACTGGTCGCCCGGTCGGTTTGTTGTGCGAACCCGGAGATCGACATGACCAACACACCCATTACTTCGCCTTCGCCAGACGACATCGTTCTGGACGATGACGATCTGACGCAGCGTCTGGACCGCGAAGCCGACGCCATTCTTGCCGGGGGCGAACGCCGCACCTTCGGCGAAACCGCATCCATTCGCCAGGCCGTGCGCGAAGACGTAGGCCTGGTGCGCGAGAAGATTTCGGGTCGCGTGCATCGCGTCCAGGAAGATATTCAGGACAGCCCGATGAAGGCGACCCTGTATGCGCTGGGCATCGGCGTGATCATTGGCATGATCCTGCGCCGCTGATCCAGGCGAGACCTTTAGGCAGGCCCCGCCGGTTCACGCTGGATCGGGGCCTGTCTCATTGCGGCGTCCGACACGAAGGGATTGGTGCGGCGTTCCTCGCCAAAGGTCGAGATCGGTCCGTGCCCCGGCACAAAGGTGACGTCGTCGCCCAGCGGCCAGAGCTTTTCGATCACCGAGCGGATCAAGGCCGGCGGATCGCTCATCGGGAAGTCAGTGCGGCCGACCGATCCCTTGAACAAGACGTCCCCGACCTGAGCAAAACGCGCCGCGCGATTGAAGAAGATCACGTGGCCCGGCGTATGGCCGCGACAGTGACGCACCTCCCAAGTGGTTTCGCCCAATGTGACCGTGTCGCCATCCTCAAGCCAGCGATCAGGCGTGAAGGGGCGAGCGTCAGGCAGGCCATACATCCGTCCGCTCTCGACGATTCGGTTGATCCAGAACTGATCCGCCTTCTGAGGGCCAGTGATCTGGACGCCAGTCTTCTCCTGCATCTCGGCCGCACCGCCTGCATGATCCAGATGGCCGTGGGTGATCCAGATCTGGTCTAGCGTCAGGCCGCGCCGCTGAACCTCGCCCAGAACCACATCCACCGATCCGCCCGGATCGATCACGGCGGCCTTGTTGGTGGCGGTGCACCAGACGGTGGTGCAGTTCTGCTGAAGCGGGGTGACGGGCGTGACGAAGACGCCGATGGGGGAGGCGGGCTGGCTCATGCGGCCAACATAACCCTGCCTGATGCGCGAAACCACCGGCCGCGATCACGCCCGCGTTGACCTTTGGGGCCCTTCTCGACATAAGGGCGGGCTTCGAGGCGCCGCTCATTCCCAAGACCTGGGGCAGGGCGGTCTTCTTGCTTTATCCATTCCGCGCCGGCCGTCCTTAAGGCCCATGCGCCACAGAGCGTCAGAATCCCGACCATGCAAGTCGTCGAAAAGTCGAACGAAGGCCTCAGCCGCGTGATCGCGGTGACCATTCCTGTTGCGGAGCTGAACGCCAAGCTCGAAGCCCGCGTCAAGGAAGTCGCGCCGCAGGTGAAGCTGAAGGGCTTCCGTCCGGGCAAGGTGCCGGTCGCCCACGTCAAGAAGACCTTCGGCCGTGAATTCATGGGCGAGATCATCAACGTCGAACTGAACGAATCCAGCCAGAAGGCTCTGGACGAAGCCAAGGTCCGTCCGGCTGCGCCTGCAGAGATGAAGCTGACGTCCGACATGGACAAGGTCATCAAGGGTGAGGAAGATCTGGCCTATGAGATGGCCCTGGAAATCATGCCCGATTTCACGCCGATCGACCCCAAGACCCTGAAGCTGGATCGCCCGACCTATGAAGCGTCGGACGCCGATCTGGACGAGGCGCTGACCGAACTGGCTGGCCAAGCCAAGTCCTACGAGGACAAAAAGGGCAAGACCGTCAAGGCCGCCGAAGGCGACCAACTGACGATCGACTTCCTGGGCAAGCTGGACGGCGAGCCTTTCGACGGCGGCACGGCCGAGGACGCGGACCTGGTGATCGGCTCGGGCCGCTTCATCCCCGGCTTCGAAGAGCAGCTGACGGGCGCCAAGGTCGGTGAAGAGAAGACCATTGAGGTCACCTTCCCCGAGAACTATCAGGCCGCCCACCTGGCCGGCAAGCTGGCCACCTTCGACGTCAAGGTTAAGGCCATCAAGGCCGAGGTCGAAGCCAAGGTCGACGAGGACTTCGCCAAGCGCATCGGTCTGGAGTCGCTGGACAAGCTGAAGGAACTGCTGAGCCAGAACCTGAACCAGCAATACGCCGGCGCCGCCCGCTTCAAGCTGAAGCGCGCCCTGCTGGACCAGCTGGACGAAGCCCATGACTTCCCGCTGCCGCCTAAGATGGTGGACGCCGAGTTCGACGGCATCTGGCAACAGGTCGAGGCCGACAAGAGCGCCGGCCGCCTGCCTGAAGAAGACGCCGCCAAGTCCGACGAAGACCTGAAGGCCGAATACCGCAAGATCGCCGAGCGCCGCGTGCGCCTGGGTCTGGTCCTGGCCGAGATCGGTCGCGCCAACAACGTCCAGGTCACCGACCAGGAGCTGAACGCCGCCATCCTGCAGGAAGCCCGCAACTATCCGGGCCAGGAACAGGCCGTCCTGAACTTCTACCGCCAGAACCCCAACGCCGCCGCCCAGATGCGCGCGCCGATCTACGAGGAGAAGGTCGTCGACCTGATCGTGGGCGTCGCCGACGTGACCGATACGCCGATCACGAAGGAAGAACTGCTGAAGGAAGACGAAGACGAGGGCTGATCGCCCTCGCTTCCAAATGATCCAAAGGCGGAGGTCGCAGGGCCTCCGCCTTTTTCATGTCTGGCCACGGCCTTGTAAGGCGGCCTTCATGACCGATATGCAGAGTAACAAGACGTGCGGTTTTTGAGTCGCGCGTCCCCAGCATTCCCGAGAAGGCTATATGCGCGATCCGATTGAACTGATGAACATGAACCTGGTGCCGATGGTGGTGGAGCAATCCAGCCGTGGCGAGCGCTCCTTCGACATCTTCTCGCGCCTGCTGCGCGAGCGGATCATCTTCCTGACGGGGCCGTTCGAGGACGGCATGGCGTCGCTGATCTGCGCCCAGCTGCTGTTCCTTGAGTCGGAGAACCCGAAGAAGGAAATCAGCATGTATATCAACAGCCCCGGCGGACAGGTGTCTTCGGCGCTCGCGATCTACGACACCATGCAGTACATCAAGAGCCCGGTTTCGACCGTGGTCATGGGCATGGCGGCCTCGGCCGGCTCGCTGATCCTGACGGCCGGCGCGGCTGGGCAGCGGATCGCCCTGCCGAACGCGCGCATCATGGTGCACCAGCCGTCGGGCGGGTTCCGTGGTCAGGCGTCGGACATCGAACTGCACGCTGCGGACATCCGCTACACCAAGAAGCGCCTGAACGAGATTTACGTCCACCACACCGGCCGGACGTACGAGGAAGTCGAAAAGACGCTGGACCGCGACCACTTCATGTCGGCCGAGGAAGCCAAGGCCTGGGGCATCGTGGACCACGTCTATGATCGCCGCGAACAGGCCGACGCCGACGGCGTGAAGACGCCCGGCAACTAAGCCGCCCGACAAACGACCAAAAAAGGCGCGCCGATCGCGGCGCGCCTTTTTCATTTTATGCTATCGGAACCGCCATGCAGTTCACACGAGATCCAAGCGGCACGGTCGAAGTCGACGGCGAAACCTATGCCTGGGAGCTTCGTCGCCAGCCTCAGCCCAAGGGCGGCAATGTCTGGGAGGGCATGGCCGTCTCTCTGCGCCACGTCGACTTCAAGCGCGAGGCCATCGTGCAGTTTCCCCCGCCGCTGCGACCCAACGGCCGGCCGGATGTGGAAAAGCAGCGGGTCAATGTCGATGCGGTGCGCACCGCCATCACCTCGGCTATCGCAGCCGGATGGGATCCGGCCTCACGCGGCAAGGCCGTGGTGTTTGACGTGGACGCCGACGGCAACTGAAGGGCGTCATGGCTTCTGGCGAAATACTCTGAAGCCCGGCTCCTGGGCCATGGCCAGCATTTCGGTGTCTCCGGAGGTGTCGCCATAGGCGGCGACCAGCGTCATGTCGTCGCCATAGGCCGCCTTCAGCCGACGCACCTTCTCTTCACCCCGACAGTTCGGACCCGCAAAGGCGCCTGTGATTCGGTCTTCGGCGTCGAACACCAACTCGGTGCCCAGCAGAGCTTCTGCGCCCAGCTTTCGGGCAAAAGGCGCGACCGTCGTGGTGGGGGAGGCGGTCACGATCACGCGATGGGCGCCGCGCTCGCCCCAGTCGTTCCAGACCGCAAGGGCATCGGGCCGCATGAAGCGTGGCCAGACTTCTTGCGCGAACTGCTCGGCCTCGGCTTCCAGCGTCTGACGATCGACGCCTTGCAGAAACTCCTTCACTGACGCCGCCTTGATCCGACCCCGGTCGCGGTCCCTAGCATAGGCCGCCACGGCGGGCGCCAGCTTGACCAGACCCAGCGCCCAGGCGCCGGGACCTGCACGCCAACGCAGGAATTCGGTGAAACTGTCGCGAATCGTCAGTGTCCCATCGAAATCGAACGCGACAATGGGTCGCCCTGCGGCCTCGGACTGGCGCAAATCCTGCACGATCCCCATGTCAGACATTCGCCTTGATCCCCGCCGACACTGATCCATCCACGCACTGCAACAATCCCTTGCCGCCTTCGGGGTTGTCGTCGCACGTGGGATGGGTAATTGTCATTTTTTGAAGACCTTCGCAGCCAGAGTACTGGCATCAATGTGAGGGAAGCGCGTTTCGGGCCATTTCGGTTCGCCCCGCGGGAGTGAGATAAGGGTCTATGACCAAAGCAGCCGGCTCAGACGCCAAAAGCACTCTGTACTGCTCGTTCTGCGGAAAGAGCCAGCACGAGGTCCGCAAACTCATCGCGGGCCCGACCGTCTTCATCTGCGATGAATGCGTCGAACTGTGCATGGACATCATCCGCGAAGAGCACAAGATCGGCTTCAAGAAGACGACCGACGGGGTTCCCACGCCCAAGGAGATCCGCGACGTCCTGGATGACTATGTCATCGGACAGAGCCACGCCAAGAAGGTGCTCTCCGTCGCCGTCCACAACCACTACAAGCGTCTGAACCACGCGACGAAGAACAACGACGTCGAGCTGGCCAAGTCGAACATCATGCTGATCGGGCCGACCGGCTCGGGCAAGACGCTGTTGGCCCAGACGCTGGCGCGTATCATCGATGTACCCTTCACCATGGCCGACGCCACGACCCTGACCGAAGCCGGTTACGTGGGCGAGGATGTCGAGAACATCATCCTGAAGCTGCTCCAGGCCTCCGATTACAACGTCGAACGGGCTCAGCGCGGCATCGTCTACATCGACGAAATCGACAAGATCAGCCGCAAGTCGGACAACCCCTCGATCACCCGCGACGTCTCGGGCGAGGGCGTGCAGCAGGCCCTGCTGAAGATAATGGAAGGCACTGTCGCCTCCGTTCCGCCCCAGGGCGGTCGCAAGCACCCGCAGCAGGAGTTCCTGCAGGTCGACACCGCCAACATCCTCTTCATCGTCGGCGGCGCCTTCGCCGGCCTTGAGAAGGTGATCGCGGCGCGCGGGGCGGGCGCCTCGATCGGCTTCGGCGCCAAGGTCAAGGAAATCGACGAGCGTCGCACAGGCGACATCCTCAAGGGCGTCGAGCCTGACGACCTGATGCGGTTCGGCCTCATCCCCGAGTTCATCGGCCGTCTGCCTGTTCTGGCGACGCTGGAAGACTTGGACGAAGCGGCGCTGGTCACCATCCTGACCGAGCCGAAGAACGCGCTGGTCAAACAGTACAAGCGCCTGTTCGAGATGGAGAATGTCGAGCTGACCTTCACCGACGACGCCCTGATCGCCGTCGCCAAGAAGGCCATCACCCGCAAGACCGGCGCGCGTGGTCTGCGTTCGATCCTGGAAGGCATTCTGCTGGAAACCATGTTCGAACTGCCGACCTTCGAAGGCGTCGAAGAGGTCGTGGTCAACGCCGAGGTCATCGAAGGCAAGGCTCAGCCCCTGCTGATCTATTCCGAAGTGTCGAAGAAAAAGGCCGACGGCGCCGCCTGATCGGGCCATTGATCGAAAAGAATTGGGCCGGGGAGGGCGACCTCCCCGGCCTTTTTCGTTCAGTTCGGCGTATTGATCAGCACGGCCGGCGTTACCGGCTGACCCGTCGCCTGGGCGACCAATTCGGCGGTGCGGGTTTCGATGACGGCTTCCAGGCGGGCCAGAAACTCGTCCTTGGGCAGGCCTACGGGGATGGGGTCGAGGAACTCCAGCGTGGCGACGCCGGGATGCTTCTCGTATTTTTCCTCAGGCCAGAAGACGCCGAGGTTGCTGGCGAGCGGCACGACCGGCATGTCGAAATCGCGGTACATGTGCCAGACGCCGGACCGATATCTGAACTTCCGGCCGACGGGCGCGAGGTGACCCTCGGGATAGATCAGGATTTTGCGGTTTTCGGCAAGGGCCTCGGCGGCGCGCATGGCCAGGGCCTTGCGCGCTTCATGGCCGCCGCAGCTATTGACGACGATGGCGCCCAGCTTCTTCAGCACGCCGCCCAGCAGTGGAAACTTCTCCAGATGGTCGCCGGTGACGAAGGCGATGTCGTCGAACTGGTCGTAGGTGGCGAAGCCGTCGCCCCAGCTCTGGTGCTTCGAGGCGATGATGAAGGCGCCCTCGGGCAGCCGATCCTTGCCGCGCACGTCCAGCCGGATGCCGGCGAAGATCGCCATGGCCTGGACCATGCGCTTCACATAGCGGCGGATGACCCAGCTGGCGGGACCGCGACCGGGCGCGAGCGCCGCAAATGCAGCCGTCAGCCCATAGCTGATCGACAAGATCCAGTAGGCGACATTGAAGGCGAAGCTGCGCATCGGGCGACTATGGCAGAAAGCTTGGCCTTGTCAGGCTCTAAGCCGCTTTTTCCAGTGCGGCCGCAGCGGTGACGCAGTTTCGACCGGCGCGCTTGGATTCGTAGAGGGCGGCATCGGCGCGCTCCAGCAGGCTGGCGGCGGTTTCGCCCCGCTGACGCTGAGCGAAGCCGGACGACAGTGTCACGGAGCCGAGGTCATCATTGGTCGAGCGCCGACGCAGGGCGCGTGAGGCCACGTCGTTGCGGATGCTTTCCAGCGCCGCCATGACGACGCCCGCGCCTTCGCCGGGGAAGATGATCGCGAATTCCTCGCCGCCGAACCGGGCCGCAAATCGGGTCTTGCCGCAGATGTTGGACAGGACGGTGGAGACATAGCGCAGCACCTGATCACCGGTCTGGTGTCCCCAGGTGTCGTTGAAGCGCTTGAAATGGTCGATGTCGAGGATGGCCAGGCTGAGCGGCGATCCGTCGTCCTCGGCGCAAGCGGCCTCAAGCCGTTCGTCGAAGGCCTTGCGGTTGGCCAGGTTGGTCAGGGCGTCGGTCATGGCGTCGCGGCGCACCTGTTCCAGGTTCTCGCGCAGGCGGATGACTTCCTTGTTGGACTTCTCCAGGCGTTTTTCCAGGATCGCGGTCTCGCGGCGCACGCGGTTGGTTGCGGTAGACAGACCGCCGACCAGATCCTTCAGCGAGGATGGATCCTCGACGGTTTCCATGGAGTGTGAGGCGTCGGCGAGGGTCTCGCCATAGTCGTGCTGGGTCTTGTGGGCCATGGCGATGGCGCTGGCGACGCTGGCCAGTTCGCGGTCGAGGACGGCGCCGACATCACGGATCTGATCCGGCAGACGCCCGCGCGGCAGGAACTCCGCGGCCAGCATCTCCGACGTCTTGTCGGTGATGACCGTGGACTGTGCGAGAAGGCGTCGGATTTCCTGGGCCAGGGCGCCGTCAGGATCGCTGAGATAGTGCAGCCAGAGTTCGAAGTTCAGCGGCGTCGGCCAGACGCCCGCCTTTTCCATTTCGGCGATGACATCACGCGCCAGGGCGTAGGCTTGTGGACCCCGGAGCGACGTCTCGACCTGATTGAACATTCTTCTTCCCCTTGGCTCCTGTTCTGGAGCTGTATCGGGGCGCAGACTAAGGAGTGTTCCGTAATGCAGGGTAAACGGCGCGGGATTTCACCGCGCCGTTATGTACGAATTCAGGGGCGGACGACGACCGGGCGGCGAAGGAAGGCCGGGATGTCGTCGCCGAAGCCGCGCACGCCCTGACGTTGCGTGTCGTCCTTGGCGGCCTTGCGGTCGCCGCGACGGTCGGATTGCAGCAGGTGAGGCTCGCGGTCGGCGCGGTCGGGACGCTCTGCACGGTCCGTACGCGGGGCGCGGGGTGCCTCGACCGCTTCGACCGTCTCGACGGCTTCAACCGCTACCGGGGCAGGAGCGGCAACTTCGACAGCGGCGGCTTCCGGGCGGGCCTTGCGCCGGCTGCGGCTGCGGGGGGCTTCGGTTTCCTGAGCCTGAGCAGCTTGAGGTGCAGCAACGGCGACGACTTCGGTCGGCTCGGCGGCGGGGGCGCTGCTGTTGCGCGACCGGCTGCGGCTGCGCTCTCCCGAACGCTCACGTCCGCCGGAGCGTTTGTCGTCGCGGGCGGGGCCGTCCTTGATGGCGGCGAAGTCGATGCCGTCCAGAACCAGCTCCTGCGGGTCCATCTTGATCAGCTTCAGCACCTTATCCAGCGACTTGTCGTCGGCCGGGGTCACGATCATGAAGGCCTGGCCTAGCTTGCCCGCGCGGCCGGTGCGGCCGATCCGGTGAACATAGTCGTCGGCGTGGTGCGAGACGTCGTAGTTGAAGACGTGGCTGACGTCCGGGATGTCCAGACCGCGCGCGGCGACGTCGGAGGCCACCAGGATCTTCAGCGCGCCCGAGCGGAAGTCCGCCAGGGTTTTGGTGCGTTGCGACTGGTCCAGGTCGCCGTGGATCGGCGCGGCGTCGAAGCCGTGCTGCTTCAGCGACTTGGCGACGATATCGACTTCGGATTTGCGGTTGCAGAAGACGATGCCGTTGCGCACGTCCTCACGGCCGACCAGCGCGCGCAGGGCGGTGCGCTTGGCCTTGGGGTCCGAGGTGGGGATGCGGACGACGTACTGGGTGATGGTGTCGGCGGTCATCGCCGGACGCGAGGCCTCGATCCGGGTCGGATCCTTAAGGAAGGCGGCCGTCAGGCGCGTGATCTCGGGCGGCATTGTGGCCGAGAAGAACAAGGTCTGGCGACGCGGCGGCGTCAGTTTGAAGATCTTCTCGATGTCGGGGATGAAGCCCATGTCGAGCATGCGGTCGGCCTCGTCCACGACCATGATCTCGACGCCGTTCAGCATCATCTTGCCGCGTTCGAACAGGTCCAGAAGGCGGCCCGGCGTGGCGATCAGGACATCGACGCCCTTGTTCAGGGCCGCGACCTGGTCGCCCATGGAGACGCCGCCGATCAGCAGCACCCAGGTCAGTTTGGTGCCCTTGGCGTATTTGGCGAAGCTTTCCGCGACCTGGTCGGCCAGCTCGCGGGTCGGGGCCAGGACGATGGCGCGCGGCATCCGGGCGCGGGCTCGACCGGTGGACAGGCGATCGACCAGCGGCAGGGTGAAGGCGGCCGTCTTGCCGGTGCCGGTCTGGGCGATGCCCAGGACGTCGCGGCCGGCGAGGGCGACCGGGATCGCCTGTTCCTGAATGGGGGTGGCGGTCGTGTAGCCGGTGTCGGCGACGGCCTTAAGAGTCGTGGGCGAAAGGCCCAATTGGGAAAATTCGGTCATGAATCCTTGGGAGAGAAAGCGTCTGCGTGCATCAAGCAACGGAACCGCCCCTCTTTGGGCGAGCGGGCGGCGCGTTTCGCAGACCTGTCCCGAGGCTGGGGGCGATATAGAAGTCCCTGCGCCAAAGTCAAGTATTCACGATATGTCGTCCGAGCGGACTGTGCGGAATAAATTCCCACGGTCAAGCTGGAACTCTGCTTGACTCCTTGTCCCCTGAAGGATGCATATAAGAGAACAAAAGGAGAACCGTGGTGCGGCCCGATCACGATATCGAAGTCCTGCGCGAACGTCTGAAAGCGATGGAAACGGACGCATCTCCGACCGACGATGCACGCTTCAACCTGGGGTATGAGGAGGCGGACCGGCATCTAGGCGGGCTGGCGATCCATGCCCTGCACGAGATCTACGCCCCGACCACGCCAGATACGACGGCGGCCTTGGGGTTCGCCGTGGGGCTTGTTCAGCGGGCGGCGGGCGACCGGCCCGTGGTCTGGGGCGTGCAGGCCATGGCAGGGTTGGAGACGGGGCAGATCCATGGGCCGGGCTTGCGCGAGATGGGGCTGGATCCCGGCCGGGTGGTGCTGGTGCGAGTCAAGGAGACGAAGGACCTGCTGACGGCGGGAGAAGAGGCGCTGACTTGCGGCGCCGTGGGGGCGGTGCTGCTGACCACCTGGGGCGAGAGCAAGATGTTGAGTCTGACGGCGACGCGGCGGTTGTCGATGGCGGCGGGGCAGGGACGAGCGACGGCGATTCTGACGCGCTTGGCGGCCCAACCCCAGCCGAGCGCTGCCGAGACCCGGTGGCGGGTCAGGGGGGCTTTGTCGCGCGCGCTGGAAGCCGAGGCGCCCGGTCATCCGACCTATGCGGTTGAACTACTGCGACATCGGCTGGGCGCGCAGCCTAACACCTGGATCATGGAGTGGGATCGTGAGCGCGAAGTCTTCCAAAAAGGCGGACATGAATACTTGGAACGAGCGGCGATATCTGGCGATCTGGTTTCCCCTGTTGCCGACGGATCGGTTGCGGCGTGAGGAGGGACAGGCCGACTCTTCGGCTGAGCCGGTGACCGTCTTGGTGGAAAAGGTGAAGGGCGCGCTGCGTCTGGCGGCCGCGAATGTGCAGGCGCTGGCGCTGGGCCTTTCGCCCGGCATGACCCTGGCCGATGCTCGGGCGCGGGCGCCGGACATCCGGGTGGTCGCGCACCGGCCCGAGGCGGACGCGGCCCTGCTGAAAAGGGTGTTGCTGGATTTCGGCCGGTTCACGCCGATGGCGGCGACCGACGGTGCGGACGGGCTGACGCTGGACGTGACGGGCTGCTCCCATCTGTTCGGGGGCGAAGAAGGTCTGGTCCGGTCGGTCGTGGCTAGGGCGCGAGGTGTCGGGTTGGCGGTTCGTCTGGCCCTGGCCGGCACGCCCGAGACGGCGCGCGCCCTGGCGCGGTTCGGGCGTGGTGGAATTTACGAGGGGGAGGGGCAGAGCCAGGCGCTGCGCCACCTGCCTGTCGCGGCGCTGGAGCTGTCGGACAAGGAGACGCAGGCCCTGTCGCGGGCGGGACTGAAGACCCTGGCTCATCTGGCCGACCGTCCCACCGCGCCCATCGCCGCGCGCTTCGGCGTGGCGGCGGCGACGCGGCTGAACCGGGTGATGGGGCGTGAGGACGCTCGGATCCGGCCCGAACGGCCTGTGCTGGTCATTTGCGTCAATCGCATTCTGGTCGAGCCGATCACGGAGACGACCGACATTGAGGCGGTTATCGGCGATCTGCTGGTCGAGGCCATGGATCAGCTCGACCTGCGCGGTCAGGGCGGTCGGGCCTTCCAGACCGCCTTCTTCCGTCTGGATGGAGAGGTGCGCCACATCACGGTTCGCACCGGTCGGCCCAGCCGGGATGTCGTTGGAGTGTTGCGCCTGTTCCGCGAACGGCTGGCGGCCTTGGCGCGGCCGCTGGATCCCGGTTTCGGCTTCGACCAGTTGCGGCTGTCCGTGCCGGTCGCCGATCGTCTGGCGTCCAAGCAGCGGGGCTTCGACCGGACGCCGCCGGGCGCCGAGGACTTGGGCCGGCTGATCGACCGTCTGACCGCGCGCCTGGGGGCGGAGGCCGTCAGCCGATTCGAATCGGTAGAGTCGCATCGACCCGAGCGCGCAGTGCGTCTGACCCCTGCGGCCCTGCCGATGGGTGAGATCGCCGCCTGGCCCGAGCCGGATCCCGCCGACCCGCCGCTACGGCCGCTGCAGATGTTCGATCCGCCCCAGCCTGTCGTGGCCACGGCGGAGGTGCCCGACCATCCGCCGAACCGCTTCATCTGGCGGCGGGTGGATCACCGTCTGGTCCGGGTCGAAGGCCCCGAACGCATCGCCCCCGAATGGTGGCGCAGGCTGCGGGGGCCGCTGGAGCCCACCCGCGACTATTACCGCGTCGAGAACCAGGAGGGCCGCCGTTTCTGGCTGTTCCGCTCCGGCTTCTACGGCGAGGAGCCGGCGCCGCGCTGGTTCGTGCACGGGGTCTTCGCATGAGCGCCTATGCCGAACTGGCGACGCGCAGCAACTTCTCCTTCCTGGAAGGGGCGTCGCATCCGAAACATTTGGTGTTGAGCGCCATCCTACGCGGCCACACCGGCATGGGGCTGGCCGACCGCAACACCCTGGCGGGGGTGGTGCGGGCCTGGAGCGCGCTGAAGACGCTGCGCGAGGAGGGCTGGTCGCCCCCGGACCGGGTGCGCCAGGGCGGCGGACCTGGCGAGACGGTGCTGGTGGAGGATTCGTTTCCCATCGACATCGACCCGGAGGAGATCAAGGCGAGGGCCAAGGCTTTCAAGCTGATCCTGGGCGCGCGGCTGCGGTTCAACGATGGGACGCCGGACATCCTGGCCTATCCGGAAGATCGACAAGGCTGGGGGCGCCTGTGCCGCCTGCTGACCCTGGGCAACAGCCGAGCAAAGAAGGGCCAATGCGAGATCGGCCTGCGCGACCTGCTGCGCGCGCCCGAGGGGCTGCTGCTGATCGTCATGCCGCCGCGCCGGCTGGAGGGGCTAGAGGCCCTGCTGCGCCAGGTGAACGACGCTGCGCCGGGCGCCGTCTGGCTGGGCGGCGCCATGCGTCGGTTGGGCGACGACCGCCGCCGCCTGGCGCGGTTGAAGGCCTTTGCGGCGGCAGGCGCGCCGTTGCTGGCAGTCAACGACGTTCTCTATCACGACGCCGAACAGCGTGACCTGCAGGATGTCGTCACCTGTATCCGCGAGGGGGTGACGCTGGAGGGGGCCGGCCGCCGCCTGGACCAGAACGCCGAACGCCACCTGAAACCGCCCGCCGAAATGAGCCGCCTGTTCGCCGACGCGCCCGAGGCGGTGGCCGAGACGCAGGATGTTCTGGCGCGGGTGGCGTTCGACCTGGGGGACCTGAGCTACAACTATCCCGAAGAGCCGGTGCCGCCCGGCATGACGGCGCAGGATCGGTTGGCTGAGTTGGTGGCGACCTATGAGGAGCGGAAATATCCGCAAGGCGTGCCGGGCAAGGTGCAGGACCTTCTGAAGAAGGAGCTGACCTTCATCGCCAAGGAGGATCTGGCCCACTATTTTCTGACGATCCACGACATCGTCAGATTTGCGAACGATCAGCGCATCCTTTGTCAGGGGCGGGGTTCTGCGGCGAACTCGGCCGTCTGCTATGTTCTGGGGATCACCTCGGTCGATCCCAGTGTGCATGACGTGCTGTTTGAGCGCTTCCTTTCGTCGGATCGAAAGGAGCCGCCCGACATCGACGTCGATTTCGAGCACGAGCGGCGCGAGGAGGTCATTCAGCACATCTATGAAAGATACGGTCGTCACCGAGCCGGCATCGCCGCCACCGTGATCCGTTATCGCCCGCGCAGCGCCATCCGCGAGGTCGGAAAAGTCATGGGGCTGACCGAGGATGTGACGGCGCGTCTGGCAGGAAGCCAGTGGGGCAGTTTCGGATCGGACATCCCGGATCGGCATCTGGAGCAGGCCGGGCTCGAGGTCGGCAATCCGACCGTAACCCGTGCGGTCGCCATGACCCGGCGGCTGCTGGAGTTTCCCCGACATCTGTCCCAACACGTCGGGGGCTTCGTCCTGACCCAGGATCGGCTGGATGAATTGGTTCCCATCGGCAATGCGGCCATGCCGGACCGAACCTTCATCGAATGGGATAAGGACGATATCGACGCGCTGAGGCTGATGAAGGTCGATGTGCTGGCTCTGGGGATGCTGACCTGTATCCGAAAGGGGTTCGATCTTCTGGTTGAACATAGGCAACTGGATTTCAGGCTGGATACGGTCCCCGATGCCGACGAGGAGACCTACGAAATGCTGCAGCAGGGGCGTTCCATCGGAGTTTTCCAGGTGGAGAGTCGGGCGCAGATCAATATGCTTCCGAGGCTGAAACCGAAGCGGTTCTACGATCTGGCCATTCAGGTGGCGATTGTTCGTCCCGGGCCGATTCAGGGAAACATGGTCCATCCCTATCTGAGGCGACGGCAGGGTCTGGAAGCCGTGGACTATCCTTCTCCCGGTGCAGAGTTCGGACATCCCGATGAGTTGAAGGACGTGCTGAAAGCGACGCTGGGCGTGCCGCTCTTTCAGGAACAGGCGATGAAGATCGCGATGGTCGCGGCGTGCTTTGACGACAAGCAGGCGAACGGCATGCGCAAGGCCATGGGGACCTTCAGGGGCGATGGGAACCTAAGCCACTACGGTCAACTCATGGTCGAGGGCATGAAGGCGCGAGGGTATGATGAGGCCTTCGCCGAGCGCTGTTTCGAGCAAATCAAGGGCTTCGGCTCCTATGGCTTTCCCGAGAGCCACGCTATTTCGTTCGCCAGGCTGGTCTACATCTCGTCCTGGATCAAATGCCATCATCCGGCGGTGTTCGCTTGTGCGCTGCTGAACAGCCAGCCGATGGGATTCTATGCGCCAGCTCAGCTGGTGCGGGATGCGCAGGAGAGCCCGCAGAAGGTCGAGGTGCGGGCGATCGATGTGAACCACAGCGTCTGGGACAACACGCTGGAGCCTACGGATCGCGGTAAGGAATTTCCGGCCTTGCGCTTGGGGCTGCGTCAGATCGACGGGTTCAAGGAGGGGTGGGCCTCGAAGTTGGTCGAAGCGCGCGACGCTCCCTTCACCGATGTCGAGGAGATGGCGCGGCGAACGGGGCTAGAGGCGGCGGCGATGCGGAAACTGGCGGATGCGGATGCGTTCCGGTCGATCGGGCTGGACCGGCGCGAGGGGCTGTGGGCGGTCAGGCGGTTGCCGGACGACGAACCTCTGCCGCTGTTCCAGGCCGCGCGGGCGCGGGAGCTGGGCGCCGAGGCGGCGGCGAACCTGCCGCTGATGCCGCTGAAGGAACATATCGCCACAGACTATCAGACGACACGACTGTCGCTGAAGGGACATCCGATGCAGATCCTGCGGCCGGTGTTCCGGGCGGAGGGGGTGCTAAGCGCGGCCGAGGTCATGGCCCAGAAGCATGGGCGGCTGGTGCGCACGGCCGGGGTGGTGCTGGTGCGGCAAAGGCCGGGCACGGGCAACGCCATCTTCGTGACCATGGAGGACGAGACCGGGGTGGTGAACGCGTTGATCTGGGCGCGGCTGTTCGAGACCTTCCGGCGCGAGGTTATGGCGGCGCGGTTGATGGAGGTGGAGGGCACGGTCGAGAAGAGCGTCGAGGGTGTGCTTCACATCATGGTGCGCAAGGTGGTGGACCGTTCGGCCGAACTGAGCCGGCTGTCCGAGGATTATGACCTGCAGGTCGAGCTGTCGCGGGCGGATGCGGTGAAATATCCGCAAGGTCCACGCAGCCCGACCGGCCGGCATCCGCGCGACGTCCGCATTCTGCCGGGGTCGCGCGATTTTCACTGAGGCGGGGTCAGCCGATGGCGGGGACCGTCGCGGACGCACGCTTGCGGGTCAGGAACAGGACCAGCAGCAAGCCCAGGCCCGACGCGATGGCGCCGGCGATGGAGACGGCTGGATAGCCCAGGCCGCCGGCGATGACCGCCCCGCCAACGGCCGCGCCGATGGCGTTGCCCAGGTTGAAGGCACCGATGTTCATGGCCGAGGCCAGGTTGGGCGCGTCGCCGGCGGCGGCCATGACCCGAACCTGCAGGGGCGGCACCAAGGCGAAGCTGGCGATCCCCCACAGGAAGACCAGGATCGAGGTCGGAACCGCGAACGGCATGGCGAAGGCGAAGGCAACCAGGATGGCCGACAGCGAGGCCAGGGTGACGATCAGAGTGCGGTCCACGGACCTGTCCGCGAACCTGCCGCCCAGCCAGTTGCCCAGCGTCAGGCCCAGTCCATAGGTGACCAGCATGGCGGTGACGAAGCCGAGCGAAGCGTGGGTCTGCTCACGCAGGATCGGGGCGATATAGGTGAAGACGGTGAACATGGCGCTGGAGCCGATCACCGTCAGGGCTAGGGCCGCCAGCACTGGGCCGCGACCCAGGACACGCAGTTCCGCGGCGATGTTGCCGCCAGTCGGTGCGGGAAGATTAGGCAGGGTGAAGCGCAGGGCGGCCATGACCAGAACGCCGATCCCGGCGATGCCCCAGAAGCTGGCGCGCCAGCCCAGGGCGTCTCCGGCCCAGGTCGCCAAAGGCACGCCGACGACGTTGGCGATGGTCAGGCCCATGAACATGGCGGCGACGGCGCCTGCCTGACGGTTCGGCGCCACCAGGCTGGCGGCCACGATAGAACCGACGCCGAAGAAGGCGCCGTGGTTCAGCGAAGTGATGACCCGCGCGATCAGAAGCATCGTGTAGTCAGTCGAAATCGCCGACAGCAGGTTGCCGACGGTGAAGATGGCGGCGAGGCCGACCAGGAGGGCCCGGCGCGGCACGCGGCCGGTCGTCAGCGTCATCAACGGCGCGCCCAGCATGACGCCGAGTGCATAGGCGCTGATCAGTAGCCCAGCGGTGGGGATGGATACGCCGAGATCGGTCGCGATCACAGGCAGCAGGCCCATAGGCGCGAACTCCGTCACGCCGATGCCGAAAGCGCCGGCCGCGAGGGCCAGGAGGGGAGGATTGAGTTTCATTGAGGAGGAGACTTTCGAGACTCAGACCAGCGGCGGGTTCAGGCGAGCGAACCCTTCCTGCTGGCGATAGGGCGTGTGGGGATAGGGCGGCAGGACGTCGCTGGCGGCGTCGAGCGCGGCGATCTGGTCGGGTGTCAGGCTCCAGCCGACGGCGCCTAGGTTCTGGCGCAGCTGTTCCTCGTTGCGGGCGCCGATGATGACCGAGGAGACGGTCGGGCGTCGCAGCAGCCAGTTGATGGCGATCTGGGGCACGGTCTTGCCGGTCTCTGCCGCGACGGCGTCCAGGGCATCGACGACGCGATACAGGTGGTCGTTCTCGACGGGTGGGGCGAAGGCGGCGGTCTGGTGCAGGCGGCTGCCCTCGGGGATCGGGGCGTCGCGACGAATCTTGCCGGTCAAACGGCCCCAGCCCAGCGGGCTCCAGACCAGAGCGCCCACGCCCTGGTCCGCGCCCAGCGGCATCAGGTCGGCCTCATAGGCGCGGCCGACCAGGGAGTAATAGACCTGGTGGGCGACGAAGCGGGGGCGGGCGTCACGCTCGGCGATGCCTTGCGCCTTCATCAGCGCCCAGCCAGGATAGTTGGACACGCCGGTGTAGCGGACCTTGCCCGAGGTCACGAGCGTATCCAGCGTGGCCAGCAGTTCGTCCGCCGGGGTCGAGGCGTCGAAGGCGTGCAGTTGCAGCAGGTCGATATGGTCGGTGTCCAGGCGGCGCAGGGCGTTCTCGACCGCTCGGATCAGCCGGCCGCGCGACACGCCCCAGTCGCCCGGACCGTCGCCGGTCGGCAGGCCGGTCTTGGTCGAGATCAGCACCTGATCGCGGCGGCCCTTGATGGCGTGGCCCAGCACCTGTTCCGAGGCGCCGTCGGAATAGACGTCGGCGGTGTCGAACAGATTGACCCCGGCCTCCAGGCAGATGTCGATCAGGCGGCGCGCCTCGTCCACATCGCTGTTGCCCCAGGCCCCGAACAGCGGGCCGGAACCGCCGAAGGTGCCCGTGCCGAAGCTGAGGACCGGAACGCGCAGGCCCGATGCTCCAAGTTGACGATATTCCATGACTGTCCTCGTGACCGCGTTCGTGTTCGGAGGCACAGATGGACGCCGGCGTGCGACGGCGGTAGGCAGGCGTCAGGCCAAACATTTTTGATCTGGGCGCAAAGATGCAGATGATCGGGGTGGATCGGGCGCGCGAGATGGAAGTCTTCGTCGCCGTGATCCAGGGCGGCAACTTCTCGGCGGCGGGGCGGACGCTGGGTCTGACGCCCTCGGCCATCAGTCGGACCATCGACCGGATCGAGGCGCGGCTGGGCGTGCGGCTGATGCTGCGCACCACGCGGGTGCTGACGCTGACGCCCGAGGGGCAGGCCTATCTGGGCGCGGCGCGCCGGATACTGACCGAGCTGGACGACGCCGAACAGGCCATCGCCGACCAGGGCGCGCCGCGCGGGCGGTTGAGAGTCAGCGCCTCTCTGGCCCATGGCCGTCAGCAGGTAGTGCCGCTGCTGGGCGAGTTCGTGCGCCGTTATCCGCATATCCTGGTCGATATCAATCTGACGGACGTGGTGGTCGATGTGGCGGCGGGGCAGGCGGATGTGGCGATCCGGTTCGGGCCTTTGGCCGACAGCCCCCTGACTGCGCGGCGACTGGGTGAGACGGGGCGGACCATCGTGGCCTCGCCCGACTATCTGGCGCGGCGAGGCGTGCCGCACGTGCCAGAGGATCTGCACGATCACGACTGCCTGAACTTCAACTTTCGGCGTCAGGAGCCGGTCTGGCCGTTTCGTCGGGACGGGCGCGACTATGCGCTGACGGTGAGGGGATCGGTGGAGGCGAACAATGGCGAAACCCTGACGCAGTTGGCGCTGGCTGGCGTGGGGGTGACACGAGTGGGGCATTTCAGCGTGGGCGACGCCATCGCCGAGGGGCGGCTGGTCCCGCTGCTGGAGGATTTCAATCCTGGGGACCGCGAGCCGATCCACGCCGTCTTCGTCGGCGGCGCAAACATGCCGGCGCGGGTGCGGGTGTTCGTCGACTATCTGGCCGAACGACTGCGCTGAGACGGCCTCAAACGAAAATCGCCGGACGGGCGAACCGTCCGGCGATCTGCAAGATCAGACGTGAGGTGCGATCAGTGCTTGCCGAAGATGATGTCGCCCAGCTTGGCGAAGAAGCCCTTTTCCTCGGACTTGGCGGCGGCTGGTGCGGCCGCAGGCTTGGGGGCTTCGACCGGCTTGGGCGCTGGAGCCGGAGCAGCGGCTGCGGTCACCGGCTTTGGCGCGGCGACCGGTTCTGCGGGCTTGGGCGCTGCGACGGCGGCGGGTTTGGCGACCGGAGCGGCCTTGGGCGTTGCAGCGGGTTTCTGGGCAGCCTTGGGCGCGGCGGCTTTCTGGGCAGCAGCCTTCGGTGCGGCGGTCTTCGCGGCGGCTTTAGGCGCCGCGGCCTTGACGGCGACCGGAGCCTTGGCGGCCGGTGCGGCCTTCGGTTTGGCGGCGGCCTTCGGGGCTACGGCTTTCGCGGCGGCGGGCTTGGGAGAGGCAGCCTTGGGTGCAGCGACCTTTGCAGCAGCGGGTTTGGGCGCTGTCACTGGCTTGACGGCGGCCTTGGGCGCAGCGGTTTTCGCGGCGGCGGGCTTCACGGCGCTCGACTTCGGCGCGGCTTTAGGCTTGGAAGCGGCGGTCGCCGGCTTTGGCGACGCTGGTTTAGACGTAGACGGTGACTTGGCCATGTATTCCCCGACCCCTCGGTTTGATAAAAACGCGGCGGCGACGGGCAGACAGCGCCGGATCGCTACGATTCGCCATATTACCGGTGTTTGAGAAATGTCCGAGTCCGCTCTTCAGATAATCGCTCGCGGTCCCCGCGCCGCCGCAGAAGCCGCCGCAGAGGCCATCGACGCTGATCCCCGGCTGGAAGGCGCGACCTATTCCATTCTGGAAGAGGACGAGGACAAGGGCGTCTGGCGCATCGACGCCTTTCCCACGACCAATGACGAGGTCGAGGGACTGAAGGCCGTGCTGGCCGATCATCCGGTCACGGTCCTGGTCGAGAAGCTGGCCGACGCCGACTGGCTGGCCATGTCGCTGTCGGGTTTGCCGCCGGTCGAGGCTGGACGTTTTTTCGTCTATGGCGCGCACGATCAGGGCAAGGTGCCCGAGGGTCGGGTCACGCTGAAGATCGATGCGGGCGCCGCCTTCGGCACCGGTCACCACGGTACTACGGTCGGCTGCCTGGAGGCTTTCGACAACCTGCTGAAGACCGAAACCTTCGAGAAGGTGCTGGATGTCGGCTGCGGCACCGGCGTGCTGGCGATCGCGGCGGCCAAGACCGGCACGCCCATCGCCGTCGGCACCGACATCGACGAGCCCTCTGCGCGGATCGCCAATGAGAACGCCGAGATCAACGAGGCCAAGTGCGACTTCTATTTCGCCGACGGTTTGAGCGATCCGCGCATTGCCCGGCACCTGCCGTACGATCTGGTGTTCGCCAACATCCTGGCCGCGCCCCTGGTCGAACTGGCGCCTGAGATCGGCGCCGCGCTGAAGACGGGCGGGGTCGCGATCCTGTCGGGCCTGCTGCGCACGCAGGAGGAGCGGGTGCTGGAGGCCTATCTGCCGCTGGGCTTCGTGGTCGAACAAACCATCCATCATGACGCCTGGAGCGCGCTGCAACTGCGCAAGGGCTGAGAGACAAAGACGATCATGCGCCAGACCTTCGATGAAACGACCGATCCGTCCTTTGGGGCCAAGCACTTGCCGCTGTTGCGCGCCGAGATGGGCAAGCAGGGGCTGGACGGCTTTCTGATCCCGCACGAGGACGAGCATCAGAACGAGTATCTGCCTGATGCGAACGAGCGGCTGGCATGGGCGACCGGCTTCACCGGCTCGGCCGGGGCGGCGGTGGTGTTCCAGGATCGGGCCAGCATGTTCACCGACGGCCGCTATACGGTTCAGGTGAAGGCCCAGACCGATCCGGCTCTGTTCGAGCGCCGCGATCTGACGGAGGTCGCCGCCTATCTGGAGACGGCGGCCAAGGGGGCAGTGATCGGTTACGATCCGCGCCTGCACAGCCCCGACGCCCTGGTCGCCTTCAAGGCGGCGGCGCAGAAGGCGGGGGCGGCGCTGAAGCCCGTGGACGCCAATCCGCTGGACCTGGCCTGGGGCGCGGATCGTCCAGCCCAGCCGACGGCGCCGGTCGTGCCGCATGAAGATGTCTATTCCGGCGAGAGCCACGCGTCGAAGCGGGCGCGGATCGGCAGGGCCGTGGCCGAGGCCGGCGCCGACGCCGTGGTGCTGACGGCGCCGATGTCGATCGCCTGGCTGTTCAATGTGCGCGGCGGCGACGTGATCCGTTCGCCCCTGCCGATCGGCCAGGCCATCCTGGCGGCGGACGGCAAGGCGCGACTGTTCCTGGATCCGGCCAAGGTGACGAACGCGCTGCCCGGCTGGCTGGGCGACGACGTTCGGATCGAGGCGACCGAGCACTTGGCGGACGCGCTGGACGGGCTGTCGGGTCAGAAGGTCATGATCGATCCGTCGCTGTCCTCGGCCTGGTATTTCGACCGGCTGGAAGCGGCGGGCGCGACGGTGGTGCGGGCGATGGACCCCTGCGCCATTCGCCGCGCAGCCAAGAATGCGGTCGAGATCGAGGGCAGCCGCCAGGCGCATATCCGCGACGGGGCGGCGCTGAGCCGGTTCCTGCACTGGGTCGACACGGTGGTTCAGGAGACGCTGCCAAACGAGCGCGAGGTGGTGGAGGCGCTGGAGCGGTTCCGCGAGGAGACCGGGGCGCTGAAGGACCTGAGTTTCGACACTATCGCCGGGGCCGGGCCGAACGGGGCGCTGCCGCATTACAAGCCGGTCGGCGCCACGATCCGCAACGTCGAGACCGGCTCGCTGCTGTTGGTGGACGGCGGCGGTCAGTATCTGGACGGGACGACCGATGTGACCCGCACCATGGCGGTGGGCGAGCCGACGGCGGACCAGCGCCACAAGTTCACCCTGGTGCTGAAGGCGCACATCGCCATGGCGACCATCCGCTTCCCGGCGGGGACCAGCGGCATGGCCCTGGACGCCATCGCCCGGGCGCCGATGTGGGCGGCGGGGCTGGATTATGATCACGGCACCGGCCACGGCGTCGGCTCCTATCTGGGGGTCCACGAAGGGCCGCAGCGGATCGCCAAATGGGGCACGGCCCAGCCGTTGCTGGAGGGGATGATCCTGTCCAATGAGCCGGGCTATTATCGCGAAGGCCATTGGGGCATCCGCATCGAGACCCTGCAGGTGGTGACGCCGGCCGTCGTCCCGGAAGGCGGCGAGCGGCCGATGCACGGGTTCGAGCAGCTGACGTTCGCGCCCATCGACCGCAAGCTGATCGCCGTCGATCTGCTGACGCCGGACGAGCGGGCCTATGTCGATGGTTATCACGCCGAGACCCTGGCCAAGGTCGGGCCGTTGGTGGACGGTGATGTGCGGGCCTGGCTCGAACGGGCGTGCGCGCCGCTTTAAACCTTCGCCTCTGCTGACGGTTTGGGTTTTTCGGTCGGACAGTGTCGGATCTGGGTGACGGGGCAGGGCAGGTCCGCCAGCGCCGCCTTGGTCGCCTCGTAGCCCGTGGCGACGGGACCGTCGTAGGTCTTCCAGTCGCGGATGTCGGTGCTGTCGAGCCGGGGCAGGATCAGCACATCGGCGTCGGCGCGCGACTGTTTCATCTCGGTGTCGGTGGTGATGGTGGCCGACCGCATCAGGATCGAGACGATGGGCGGGCCGGCCTTCCAGGCGCCCGACAAAATCCATTTCCACCAGGACGGCGGGTTCTCCAGCGACTGCGGATCGACGCCGCGGGTCTGGGACATGTCCACGCCGACGATGGGGCCGCTGTTCAGTTGGCGCATCACGCTGGTGGGGAAGTTCTTCAGCACGGCGCCGTCCACCAGCACCTGACCGTCGATCACGACGGGCGGCAGGACGCCGGGAATGGCGATGGAGGCGCGCATGGCGCGGCGCATCAGGCCGGTGCGGTGCGCCTCGATCCGGCCCGAGGTCAGGTTGGACGAGACGGCGAAGAAGGGCAGGGCCAGGTCCGCCAGGTCGATGTCGCCATAGGCCCGCTCAAGCAGGCCGGCGACCTTGCGGGCGCGCGACATGGCGATGATGGGGACAGCCAGGTCCGACAGCGGGTCGGAATCGACGAAGGCGCGGCGGATCTCGAAGTCCAGTCGTTCGGAACTCCAGCCCAGGGCGGGCCCGGCGGCGACGACCGCGCCCATGGACGATCCGCCGGCGAAGTCGATGGGCACCCTGGCCTCTTCCAGCGCCTTGATCGCGCCGATGTGGCAATAGGCGCGCGCGCCGCCGCCCGACAGGACCAGGCCGACGGCCGTGCCGGTCACGACGCGCGCGATCCGTTCGGCGTCGCCGGCCTGGCCCTCGACGCAGTGGAACCAGCGGTCGGGCTGGAGGGCGTCCAGCCAGACACGGGTGTTGGCGGGTTGGTGCATGCGCGGATCGCGCAGCAGGATCAGATCGGTCAGGCGACGCCCGTCGCCGAAGCCCATGCGGCGCGGCAGGGCGGCGGGCGGCGCCAGAAGGCCGCTGCCGACGATGAACATCCGGTCCACCTGGCGGGCGCAAAGATTGGCCCAGGCGGGCTGATCCTGTTCGGCGACATAGAGGACGTAGTCGTGGTCGCCCTCGACGCGGCTGAACCATTCGGCGGCCGAGGTCAGGGCCGACTGGTCGATGACCTGGCAGGTGAAGCCCATGGCCTGGATGGCGGCGCCGATCCGTTCGACGAAGGCGCGGATCGGGCGGGGACGGGCCGAGACGAAGCCGAAGACGCTGGGTTCCGATGCGCCGGCGGTGCGCTCTCGGGCGCGGTGGATCATCAGGCGCGACAGCTCGACCATCAGGTCCGGCTCGGTGCGGGCGGCCTCGAAAAAAGCCTCGCGCGGCAGGGCCAGGATCTCGCTGTCCCTCAGGGCGACGACGGTGGCGGTGTGGGGGGTGCCGGCCAGCATGGCCATTTCGCCCACGGGCTCGCCCGTCTTGACCACGCCCAGCATGTGCGGCGGCTGATCCGTGTCCAGCCGGAAGACCCCGAGACGGCCCGAGCGGACCAGATACAGGGTGTCGGAGGGATCGCCTTCCGAGAACAGCGGCTCGCCGCCGGTCAGGGCGAACCAACTGGCCCGGTCGATCATCCGACCTTCGAAAATGCGCGCGAGCGATGCCGCCAGCGTGTCGGGACGAAGCGTGGCCATGATGGGGTTGTAGGCGAGATTCTAGGGTTGGTGAATTGGGGAGGGAGAAACGGCTTCGTCTTCGCGCTTTCGCTGCGAAGTTTGGAGGGCTGGGCGGAGCGCCGGGCCTTCGCCCGGAGTGTGAGTTTGCAAGTACCGTTTCGACGAAGGGCATGACGCTCCGCGCGGTTGGTTGGCCTGCAAGCTCGGGGCGTCGAGCGGTGGCGGTCTTATCGCCTAACCCCATAAGCCTGCGACGGGTCGGCGGGGTCTGCGAAACCCCGTCCCGAGTGCGATCGAGTATCCCCCTCGACCCTCCGACACCGCTCCATGAGTCGATGTCAGCGCGATGGAGTTTCACCATCGCTCCCGTTCCATCCGCTCCCGCCGCCGCAAGGTCGCAGGCCAAGCGAGCCCTCCGGGCGACGGGACGGGTTTAGAATACGCCAGTTTTGGAGGGGGGATGGGAGAAGGGGGACATGAATCGGCAAGCGATTGAAAACGCTACGAATGGACCAGCGGCATTGTGATGGCTGAGGTCAAACCAGCGCTACGCGTTCCTTCTCCCCTTGGGGGAGAAGGTGGGGCCGGAGGCCTCGGATGAGGGGGATCTATCCGCCTCGAAACGGTGAGGGAGAGGCTGCGGAACCAACCCCCTCATCCGTCTCGCTCCGCGAGCCACCTTCTCCCCCGAGGGGAGAAGGGAAAGGGATTGTCTGCCTCGCAGTCGGGGCAGGCCTTTCCGAGCTTCGCGCGTTGCCCGTAACCGCGTGGGCGGGTAGAGCGTTCGGCTTCTCCCGCCCAGCCGAAGTTTCAGACCATGCACGACATCAGAGCCATTCGCGAGAACCCCCAGGTTTACGTGGCGGGCTGGTCGTCGCGCGGGGTGGATGAGCCGGACGGGCTGGTGGCGGACATCCTGCGGCTGGACGGCGAACTGCGTCACGCCCAGACGACGGGGCAGGACGCCCTGGCCAAGCGCAATGCGGCGTCCAAGCTGACCGGTGCCGCCATGGGGCGCAAGGACATGGCCGAAGCCGACCGGCTGAAGGCCGAGGTCGAAGCGCTGAAGGGCGATATCGCGGCGGCGGCCGAGGTCGAGGCGCGCGTCGGCAAGGAACTGCGCGACCTGCTGGCGGGGTTGAAGAACCTGGCGGCCGAGGATGTGCCGGACGGCGAGGACGAGGCGGGCAATGTCGAGGTCTCGCGCTGGGGAACGCCCCGCGAGGGCGGCCCGGCCAAGGATCACGCCGACCTGGGCGAGGCCCTGGGGATGCTGGACTTCGAGGCGGCGGCGAAGCTGTCGGGCGCGCGGTTTGCGGTGTTGAAGGGTCAGCTGGCGCGGCTGGAACGGGCCGTGGGCCAGTTCATGCTGGACCTGCAGACGGACCAGCATGGGTATCTGGAAGTGAACCCGCCGCTGCTGGTGCGGGACGAGGCGATGTTCGGTACGGGGCAGTTGCCGAAGTTCGAAGAAGATTTGTTCAAGATTCCCGAAGTTGACCGGGAGCTTTGGAACACCTTGCTTGGCAGTGACGTCATTTTCGATGCCGTTTGCGGTGACTGGCACCCCGAATATGACGCCGCTATTCAAAGCAAGGGGCAAGCGGCGATCTTCGTCCGTCGCCGCATCGAAGAAGCCCTAGCGACGATCTCCAATGACGACCGACTGATGAAGCCGGTTTCCCGCTACCTCATCCCCACCGCCGAAGTCTCCCTGACCAATCTCGTACGCGAGACCATCCTGTCCGAGGACGAGCTGGCGACGCCAATGCGGATGACGGCGCTGACGCCCTGCTTCCGGGCCGAGGCAGGGTCGGCGGGGCGGGATACGCGCGGGCTGATCCGTCAGCACCAGTTCTCCAAGGTCGAGATGGTGTCGATCGCGCGGCCGGAAGACTCCGACGCCGAGCACGAGCGGATGACGGCCTGCGCCGAGGCGGTGCTGAAGGCGCTGGAGCTGCCGTTCCGGCGGATGCTGCTGTGCAAGGGCGACATGGGCTTTTCGGCGCAGAAGACCTTCGACCTGGAGGTCTGGCTGCCCAGCCAGGGGACCTATCGCGAGATCAGCAGTTGCTCGAACTGTGGGGACTTCCAGGCGCGGCGGATGGACGCCCGGTTCAAGCGGGCCGGCGAGAAGAAGACCGAGTTCGTCCATACGCTGAACGGTTCGGGCCTGGCGGTCGGTCGGACGCTGGTGGCGATCATGGAGAACTATCAGCAGGAGGATGGGCGGATCGCCGTTCCCGCCGTGTTGCAGCCCTATATGGGCGGTCTTCAATTCGTTGGAGCGGCCAAGTGAGCCCCTCTCCCAGAGGGAGAGGGCTTGAGCGCACGGCGGCGCAGCAGTCGTCCTGGCGCGAAAGGGTGAGGGGTTACGCTGTGCGATGCGATCAGCACCGTAACCCCTCATCCGGCCTTTCGGGCCACCTTCTCCCTATGGGAGAAGGAAGGGTTGGCGCATGAGAATTCTTCTAACGAACGACGACGGCATCGAGGCCGAGGGCCTTGTCGCTCTGGAAAAAATCGCGCGGACGCTGAGCGACGACGTGTGGGTGTGCGCGCCTGCGGTCGAGCAGTCGGGCAAGGGGCGGGGGATCACCCTGACCGAGCCGCTGCGGGTGATGAATCTGGGCGAGAAGCGGTTTGCGGTGACGGGGACGCCGACCGACTGCGTCGTGCTGGCGGTCAACGACCTGATGCCGGACAAGCCGGACCTGGTTCTGTCGGGCGTGAACCGGGGGCACAATATCGGCGAGGACGTCAGCTATTCCGGCACGGTGGCGGGCGCGCTGCAGGGGATGGCGTTCGGCATCCGCTCCATCGCCCTGAGCCAGAGCCTGGAGCGGTTCCACGACGAGGTCGTGGCGCACTGGGAGACGGCCGAGGCGTTCGCGCCGGCGATCATCAGCCGGCTGCTGGACCAGAAATGGGCGAACGGCGTGGTGATGAACCTGAACTTTCCCAATCGTCCGCCGGAAGCGGTGGAGCAGGTCGAGGTGACGACCCAGGGCTTCCGCAATGTGGGCGAGATGCATGCGGTGCGGCGCGTCGACCTGCGCGGGCGCGACTATTACTGGATGAGTTTCCGCGGCGAGAAGCAGGAACATGCCGAGGGCACGGACCTGAGGGCCATCGAGGAAGGGCGCATCTCGGTCACGCCGCTGCATATCGACCTGACGCATATGACCAGCGTGCATGACCTGAAGAAGGTCCTGGGCGGGGCGCCGCCTAAAACTGTGGTGACGGCTGCATGAATCTGCACGACGACCGGGCCGGGCGGCTGATCCTGTCGCTGAGGCAGCAGGGGGTCACGGACCCGCGCGTGCTGAAGGCGATGGAGAGCATCGACCGCGCGGTCTTCGTGCACGAGAAGTTCCTGGACCAGGCGTGGGAGGATCAGGCCCTGCCGATCGACTGCGCCCAGACCATCAGCCAGCCCTATATCGTCGGCCTGATGACCCAGGCGCTGGAGGTGCAGGCGCGCCACCGGGTGCTGGAGATCGGCACCGGCAGCGGATACCAGTGCGCGGTGCTGAGCCGGCTGGCGCGCTATGTCTATTCGGTGGAGCGGTATCGCAGCCTTCTGGTCGAGGCCGAGGCGAAACTGCGCACGCTTCAGATCGACAATGTCATCACCAGACACGGCGACGGCGGCCTGGGCTGGGGCGAGCAGGCGCCGTTCGACCGGATCATGGTCACGGCCGCGTCCCCGACCGAGCCGACCGAACTGCTGAAACAGCTGAAGCCGAACGGGGTGCTGGTCGCGCCGGTGGGGCGGACGTCGGTGCAGATGCTGCATCGCTACGTCGGCCAGGGCGATGGCTCGTTCCACCGCGAGAGCCTGACGGAGGTTCGGTTCGTGCCCTTGGTCGAGGGGACGGCGAAGGAGGGGTGACAGCCGTGGGTTGAGCCTGCATGGTTCACCGATGGTCCGCTCATCGCTCGCCGCCGCCGCCATCTTCCTGTGTTCAGCGACGAGTGTCGGGGCGCAGACTTGGCCGGTGTGCTTCAAGGATGGTGCTGTGCTGACACCGGAAGGATATCGCGCCCTTCGAGAAGCGCGTGAAGCCTACGAGCATGGGCCTGCATGGGCTTCGACGGTTACGCTCTATGCGCAACCCGGTTACGATGAAGCTGATCCAGCCGCGAAAGAACGCCTGACTATCGCCTATCTGGAAGTCATTCATGCTGGCTTCTCGCCCGCGATTGAAATCCTGAAACCCTATGAAAGCGCGGAGCCACGCTGTGTTTCGATATCTGTCAGACCGCTTGAAGCCGGCCGACCGCCGTCTTTGATAACATGGCACTACTATCCCGTTTTCTTCGATAGCGGCAGTGCTGTGGTTGATCCAAAGGCGATGTCGGCTCTGAGGGTCTACGCCGCGACCTACCAGCCTGGAATGCGGGTCGTGTTGCATGGCTTTACTGACACGGCAGGATCGCCGGAGGTCAATCTGGCGCTGAGCCGGCGTAGGATAGACGCTGTCACGGACGCCTTCATTCGATTGGGCGTTCATGCTCGGGACGTCGAGACGACGGCTTATGGCGAGACAAATCTTATGAGACCGACCGCCGACGGCGTATCCTATTGGATGAACCGCAGGGTGGGGATCGATATGCGGATGCAGCCCCGTTAACCTTCGCGCCCCAATTCCGCGATGATTGCGGGGTTGGCTTATGGGGCGCGAGCGGGCACACCGGGCGGGCGAGTTTAACCATGTGAGGAGCAGCCGGTGGCGGTGATTTCGGGCTGGATGAGAGCGGTTCTGGTGGCGGGGGCGTCGCTGAGCACGGCGGCCTGCATCAGCTATCCGTCCGAGCCACGCTATTCGACGCATGCGAACCCGGCGCCGGCCCAGGGCACGGGGGGCTATCCGCAGCCGGCCTATCCGAACGGCGCACAGAACCAGCCGTATCGTCCCGCGCCCTATGAATCGCCGCCGCCCGCGACGGCGCTCATCGGCCAGGTGGAGGGCGGGGCCTTGCCGCCGACCGTCAGCGTGGGGCCGAGCCAGCCGACCTATCAGCCGCCAGCGGCTCAGCCGCCCGTCTACACGCCGGCCCCCTATCCGTCGTCGTCCGCGCCGGTTCGTCCGGGCGCGGCCTATGTGATCCAGCCGGGCGACACGATCTCGGGTGTCGGGCGGCGGTTCCAGACGCCGGTGCAGACCCTGATCGACCTGAACGGCCTGGGGCCGCGCGGGGCGATCACGACGGGCCAGCGAATCATTCTGCCGGAAGCGGCGGTGGACACGGGCAACGATCCCTATGCGACGGGGCCTTCGCCTGTCGGGGTGCTGGTGCCGAACAATGGCGTGATCCCGCCGCCGCCGCCGCCGCCTTCGGGCAATGCGGCCCTGCCGGTACAGACGCGACCCGTGACGCAGCCCTTTAACTCAGGCGCCGCACAGGCGCCTGCCGCCCAAGGGCCGGTTGCGGCCGGACAGCCGAATCTGCTGTGGCCCGTGCGCGGCGACATCGTGCGGCGGTTCGGCCCGGTCGGCATGGGCGAGCGCAACAACGGCGTGAACATCGGCGCGTCTGCGGGCGCGGCGGTCAGCGCCTCGGCCGCCGGGCGCGTGGCCTATGTCGGCGACGATCTGGTGGGGCAGGGGCTGACGGTTCTGATCGTCCACGCCAACGGCTGGCGCACGGTCTATGGCCATCTGGGCTCGGCCACGGTGAAGGACGGCGACGACGTGCGGGCGGGGCAACAGATCGGCACCGTGGGTCTGACGGCTGGCGACGGCCGACCCTCGATCCACTTCGAGACGCGCCAGATGCGCGGCGATGACCCCGTAGCGGTCGATCCCCTGACGGTATTGCCGCGCTGATCGATTTAGTCGCGTTGCAATCCGGGAGGCGCGGCCCTAGGTTCCGCGCCTCGTTTTAATGGGGCGCCGACGAGGGCTGCCCCTTCTATGTTCGGAGACTACCCATGGGCGGAGCGGCTGACGGCGGCTTGATGGCGCAACTGATCGGCTTCGCGCCCATCATCGGCATCTTCATCCTTTTCTACTTCCTGTTGATCCGTCCGCAGCAGAAGCGTGCCAAGGAACATGCGACCGCCATCGGCGCGGTCAAGCGTGGCGACACGGTCGTCCTGGGCAGCGGCATGATCGGCAAGGTCACTCGTGTCGAAGAGGCCGAGGTCAATGTCGAGATCGCGCCCAGCGTCAACGTGCGCGTGGTCAAGTCCATGATCGCCGAGGTGCGCAACCGCACCGCCATCGCCGCCAACGATTCCAAGGCCTGATACGCTCGCGTATCGCTGAACCGAGACCGCCCTCATGATTCAGCTGTCGCGCTGGAAAGTCATACTCGTCGTCGCTGCGGCCGTCTTCGGTTGCCTGTTCGCATTCCCGAACGTGCTGTCGGATGCCCAACGCGAGGCGCTGCCGGGCTTCGTGCCCAAGAACAAGCTTAACCTGGGGCTGGATCTTCAGGGCGGGTCGTATCTGCTGCTGGAAGTCGACGTGCCGGCGATGCGCGAGAAGCGCATCACCAACCTGATCGAAGACGTTCGGGTCACGCTGAACGGCGCAGGCATCGCCACCAACGGCTTCCAGCGTGAAGCCGGCGGCGTGGTCGTCACCCTAGCCAATCCGGCCCAGAACGATGCGGCCTTCACGGCGCTGCAGCAACTGGCTGGTCAAGCCGGGGCGGGCGGGCAGGTCGAGCGTGCAGCCACGCGCCTGGGCGACAACCGCATCCGCTTCGCCTACACCGACGCCGCGCTGAACGGCATGGGCGCGACGGCCGTGGATCAGTCGATCGAGGTGGTGCGCCGCCGGATCGACAGCCTGGGCACGCGCGAACCCTCCATCACCCGTCAGGGCGCCGACCGCATCGTGGTCCAGGCGCCGGGCGAGAGCGATCCGACCAAGCTGGAAGAAGTCATCGGCCAGACGGCCCAGCTGACGTTCCAGATGGTGGATGTCGAAAACTCGGTCACCGAGGCTGTCGCCGGCCGGGTGCCGCCAGATTCGGAACTGCTGGTCGGCGAGGACGGCACGCCGTACCTGGTCAAGAAGCGCGTGCTGGTGTCGGGTGAAAACCTGACCCGCGCGGGCGTGGGCTCGGACGAGAGCGGCCGCCCGGCCATCGATTTCCGCTTCGACGGGGCAGGCGCACGCCGGTTCGGCGAAGCGACCGCCGCAAACCTGGGCAAGCCCTTTGCCATCATTCTGGACGGCAAGGTCATCTCGGCTCCCACGATCCAGAGCGCGATCACCAGCGGCTCGGGCCAGATCACCGGCACCTTCTCCATCCAGGAAGCGGCGACCCTGGTGAACCTGCTGAACGGCGGGGCCCTGCCGGCGCCGTTGAACGTCGAGGAACGCCGGACCGTGACGGCCGAGTTGGGCGCCGATGCGGTGCAGGCCGGCGCCCTATCGACGGCTGTGGGCTTCGGCATCATCGTGCTGTTCATGATCCTGGCCTACGGCTTCCTGTTCGGGGGCGTGTCCGTGGTCGGACTGGTGCTGAACGGCGTGCTGATCGTGGCGGCCATGTCGCTGACCCAGGCCACTCTGACTTTGCCGGGGATCGCCGGTCTGATCCTGACCTTCGCTGTGGCCGTGGACGCCAATGTGCTGATCTATGAGCGGATGCGCGACGAGGCCCGGTCGGGCCGCAGCGTGATCGCCAGCATGGATGCCGGGTTCAACAAGGCCTGGGGCACGATCCTGGACGCCAATGTCACCACCCTGGTGGCGGCGGGGATCATGTTCATCTTCGGCGCCGGCCCGGTGCGCGGCTTCGCCTGGACGCTGAGCATCGGCGTCTTCACCTCGGTGTTCTCGTCGGTTCTGGTGGCCCAGGTGCTGCTGGCCTACTGGCTCAAGACCGCCAAGCCCAAAAAACTGCCGATCGCGGAGTGATGGCGATGCGTGGATGGCCCTTCATCAAACTGCTGCCGCAGAAGACGAACTTCCATTTCGTCAAATACGCCCGAGCCGCGGGCGTACTGTCGGTGGTTCTGTGCGTCGCCTCGATCATCGCCTGCTTCTATCCGGGTCTGAACATGGGCATCGACTTCCGGGGCGGCGCCTCGATGGAGGTGTCCAAGCCCGCCGGTCAGGTGATCGAACTGGATCGTGTGCGCGAGGCCGTGAACGGCCTGAACCTGGGCGACGTCCAGGTTCAGGGCATCGCGCGCCGCGACACCAATGCGGATGACGGCTCGACCGCCATCCTGCGCTTCCAGGTGCCGGAAGGCCGCGACCAGACCCAGGTGGTCAATCAGGTCGAGAGCACGATCAGCCAGACCGTCGGTGCGGTCCAGTATTCGGGCGTCAGCGTCGTCGGCTCCAAGGTGTCGGGGGAACTGTTCACCTCGGGCCTGCTGGCGCTCGCCGTCGCGATCGGCCTGATGTTCCTCTACATCTGGTTCCGGTTCGAGCCGCAGTTCGGCTTCGGCGCCGTGATCGGCCTGCTG
This sequence comes from Brevundimonas sp. TWP2-1, assembly GCF_049897645.1. Classification (NCBI taxonomy): domain Bacteria; kingdom Pseudomonadati; phylum Pseudomonadota; class Alphaproteobacteria; order Caulobacterales; family Caulobacteraceae; genus Brevundimonas; species Brevundimonas sp. TWP2-1. The sequence goes on along the minus strand of NZ_JAFCWR010000001.1, from coordinate 800,309 downwards.
CACGACGTGATCCTGACGTTCGGGCTGATCGTGCTGTTCAAGCTGGAGTTCAGCCTGAACATGGTGGCCGCGATCCTGACCGTCATCGGCTATTCGATGAACGACACCGTGGTTGTGTTCGACCGTCTTCGCGAGAACCTGCGCAAATACAAGACCATGCCGCTACGTGAGGTCATCGATCTGTCGCTGAACGAGACCTTGTCGCGAACCATCATCACCGGCGTGACCGCCGTCATGGTGCTGGCGGCCCTGGCCGTTTTCGGCGGCGAGGCCCTGTTCGGCTTCTCCATCGCCCTGATGTTCGGCATCATCATCGGCACCTATTCGTCGATCTACGTCGGTGCGCCGATCATCCTGCTGTGGGGCGTCAAGCGCGGCGCGCTGGCCGACGACGCCAAGCCGATCAAGCTGGGCATGGCCAGCCGGCCGTAGGTCGGGATCTATCGAAGAAAATCAGGCCGCCCCTGCATCGCTTGGGCGGCCTTTTCCTTGGGCGCCGTCCATGCAAGGCTGGGCTTATGAAAGCTCTCGCCATCACCGTCACCGCCATCGCCCTGATTGGCGCCCTGTCCGCCTGCACCGACAGCAAGCGTGCGCGCAACGACGCCACCTGGGGCGACAAGCCGGCGGACATCACCTGCTGGACCTATGGGGTGGAGAACTTCAAGGGGCGCTCGACCGGCAAGGTCGAATACGACGACGGCGGCCGGATCTCGTTCGTGGATGCGGCGAACAATCGCTACACCACCATCGATGGCGATTGCCGCGTCGTCTATACGCAGCCGAGCACCTAAAGGCCGCGCAATGGCGGGCGGAGGCCGAAGCCCCCGCCCTTGGTTTGGTCAGCGCAGCGAGGCGGCGAAGCGCTGGATGCGGGTGCAGGCTTCTGCCAGCACGGCGTCCGAGGTGGCGTAGCTGATGCGGAAATAGGGGCTGAGGCCGAAGGCCTCGCCTTGGACGACGGCGACGCCCTCGGCGTTCAGCAGTTCGGCGGCGAAGGTGGAATCACCGTCGATGACCACGCCGTTGTCCGTGGTCTTGCCGATCAGGCCGGCGATGGACGGATAGACGTAGAAGGCGCCTTCCGGCGTGGCGCAGGTGATGCCCGTCGCCTGGTTCAGCATCGAGACGACCAGATCGCGGCGTTTCTCGAAGGCGGCCTTGCGTTCGGGGATGAAGTCCTGGGTTCCGTTCAGGGCCTCTACCGCCGCCCACTGGCTGATGCTGGCGGGGTTTGACGTCGTCTGGCTGGCGACCTTGCGCATCAGGTCGATCAGCGGCTTGGGGCCGCCCGCATAGCCGATGCGCCAGCCCGTCATGGCATAGGCCTTGGAGACGCCGTTGACCGTCAGTGTCCGGTCGATCAGATCCGGGGCCACCTGGGCGATGGTGGTGTATTCGAAGTCGCCATAGACGAGATGCTCATACATGTCGTCCGTCAGCACCCAGACGTGCGGATGGCGACGCAGGACCTCGGCCAGCGCTTCCAACTCGGCGCGCGTGTAGGCGGCGCCGGTGGGGTTGGACGGGCTGTTCAGGATCAGCCACTTGGTGCGGGGCGTGATCGCCGCCTCCAGCACGGCGGGCAGAAGCTTGAAGCCGTCCTTCTCCTCGCCGACCACGGTGACGGGCTCGCCGCCGGCCAGCAGCACCATGTCGGGATAGGAGACCCAGTAGGGGGCGGGCACGATGACCTCGTCGCCGGGGTTCAGAGTGGCGACCAGGGCGTTGAAGATGACGGGCTTGCCGCCCGGCGCGACGTGGATGTTCGCGGCCGTATAGTCCAGGCCGTTCTCGCGCTTGAACTTGGCGACGATGGCCGCCTTCAGTTCGGGCATGCCGTCGGCGTCGGTGTATTTGGTCTCGCCGCGATTGATCGCGTCGATGGCGGCCTGTTTGATGTTTTCGGGGGTGTCGAAGTCCGGCTCTCCGGCGCCCAGGCCGATCACGTCGCGACCTTCCGCTTTAAGCTTTCGCGCCTGGGCGGTCACGGCGATGGTGGCCGAAGGCTTGACGCGGGCGAGGGCGGAAGATTGCAGGCTGGACATGACTATCCCGTGGGTTTTGGAAGATTCTTGCCTGGGGAGGGCGGGGTTGTTTACGCGCGGTCGCGGCGCGGGACAATGCGCTGAAGCTCGCCAATGCGCGGGCGGGGTGTTAAGCGGCGCCTCTGATGCGCTGGATCATCGATTTCCTGTCGAACATGGAGGCGCGTCGCTGGCGCGCCGCGCTGGCGACGGCCCTGTTGCTGGGCGCGATGATCGCCCTGTTCGCCGTGGGCAAGAGCCAACTGGGTCTGGAGGCCGAGGGACGGCTGGAGGACTGGCTGGTCGGGTTCCGTCAGGGGCCGTGGGGCCTGGCCGCCGCCATCGTGGTGTTCACGCTCGCCGCCTTCTTCGCCGCGCCGCAGTTCATCCTGATCGCCGCCTGCGTCGTGGCGTTCGGGCCGTGGTTCGGATTTCTCTACAGCTGGATCGCGACCGTCGTTTCGGCGGGCGTGACCTATTGGCTGGGGCGGGGACCGACGGCGCGGCTGCTGGAGCGCCATGGCGGGCGCACCGTTGGGCGGCTGACCCGGTTCGTCGGCAAGAACGGCTTCTACGCCAGCTTCATGATCCGTAACGTGCCGTCCGCGCCCTTCATCGTCGTCAACATGGCGTTCGGCGCCGCGCGGACGTCGTTTCCGGCGTTCCTGGCCGGGTGCGCTCTTGGCGTGCTGCCCAAGACGGCGCTGGTGGCCTTCTTTGGCGGGTCCTTCATGACGGCGGTCAGCGGCGACGGAATCTGGACCTCGGCGATTCTGGCGGGCGTGGCTCTGGCCTGGCTGATCCTGATGCTTGTGGTGCGCGAACTGGTGAAGCGACGCGAGACCGCGCGAGGCGACTGAGGGAATTCGCTTAGTGTTTCCTTTAGGAGTGGTTCACCCAAAGGTTGCAGTATGCTGTTTGGGAGGTATCGCGATGGACGTCGAGATACTGAAGGCGCAGCACCGCCGGATCATTCGCTTGGCCAGCGCGCTGGGCGGCTTGGCCGAAACCCTGAAGACTCAGGATGACGCTTCTCGTGCGCGAGAGCTGATGACCGCGCTGAACGCGGCCTTGATCGAACATCTCGCGATAGAGGACGGCGAACTCTATCCCGAGCTGATGAAGGCGGATGACGCGTCGGTTCGTCAGCTAGCGGAGCATTATGTCGATGACATGGGCGCGATCAGCGGCGCCTGGGCTCATTATTTCGGTGAGTGGTCGCAGGCCCGGATCCTGTCGGATCGGGGCCGGTTCGCTGTGGCGACCAAGGGGCTAATCGGCGCCCTGGCGCACCGGGTCGAGCGCGAGGACGACACCCTGTATCCGGCGATGGAGGCGGCGGATGCGCGATCGGCGGCATCGCGGGACGAGGACGCCGGTTCGGTCTGAGCCCTGCATCCACATCAGATGCGAACCCTATATGACGAGACCGTCATCAGGGCTTGTAATCCCGGTTTCATACAGGCACACCCGCCGCTAGTAGGCGTGGCGAAGACGATCAGGAACTGTCCGGCGTGGGGATGTCAGGGCAGTTGGGGCGTCGCCAGGTCAACTGAGATAACCAGACGCCCTGCCAGCTAACAACGGTATCGATTCCCATGAGTTTTTCCCTTTTCGGCGCGATCTCGAATGACATCGCGATGGACCTGGGCACCGCCAACACCCTGATCTACATGAAGGGCAAGGGCATCGTCCTGAACGAGCCGTCGGTCGTGGCGCTGAGAAACGTCGGCGGACGCAAGGTCGTCCACGCCGTGGGCATAGAGGCCAAGCAGATGCTGGGCCGCACCCCCGGTCACATGGAGGCGATCCGCCCCATGCGCGATGGCGTCATCGCCGACTTCGAAGTCGCCGAAGAGATGATCAAGCACTTCATCCGCAAGGTTCATAACCGCAAGGGCTTCGTGAACCCGAAGATCATCGTCTGCGTGCCCTCGGGCGCCACGGCGGTCGAGCGTCGCGCGATCAACGACAGCTGCCTGAACGCCTCGGCCCGCCGCGTGGGCCTGATCGACGAGCCTATGGCCGCCGCGATCGGCGCCGGCCTGCCGATCCACGAGCCGACCGGTTCGATGGTCGTCGACATCGGCGGCGGCACCACCGAGGTGGCCGTCCTGTCCCTGTCGGGCATCGTCTATTCGCGTTCGGTCCGCGTCGGCGGCGACAAGATGGACGACAGCATCATCAGCTACATGCGTCGCAACCATAACCTTCTGATCGGCGAAACGACCGCCGAACGCATCAAGAAGGACATCGGCACCGCCCGTATCCCGGCCGACGGCGAAGGCCTGTCGATCGAGGTCAAGGGTCGCGACCTGATGCAGGGCGTGCCGCGCGAAGTCCGTATCTCGGAACGCCAGGCCGCCGAAGCTTTGGCCGAGCCGGTCACCCAGATCATCGAGGCCGTCAAGGTCGCGCTGGAAGCCACGCCGCCGGAACTGGCCGCGGACATCGCCGACAAGGGCATCATGCTGACGGGCGGCGGCGCATTGCTCCGTGGTCTGGACATCGAGATCCGCGATCACACCGGCCTGCCGGTCTCGGTCGCCGACGATCCGCTGTCGTGCGTCGCCATCGGTTGCGGCCGTGTTCTGGAACACCCGCGCTGGATGAAGGGCATCCTCGACTCCGCGCTCTGATGATTATCGTTGCGGCCAAGTGAGAGCTTGGCCGCAAATCCTTGTCAGGCCTGCGTGATCACGGTTCCATTCCGGCCTTGATCCTGCGATAGGCAGGCCTAGCGGCAGGGGGCGTCCTGCCGATTCCAACCCTTTGAGTGGAAGGTCGCCCGTGGCGTTTCGCGACGGCCCTTTTGAAAACATCAAGGTGCCGCTGGCGTGGACCGCTGCGGTGGTCGTTGTCGTGGCCGTCATCGGGGCGATTTTCCTGTTGCTGGGCGACCGGACGACGCCCGAGGGCGGATCCAGCATGGGCGCCGCGCGCGGCGGATTCGAAGCGGCGGCGGGGCCGGTGGGCGGCGTTTTCGCCGCGCCGGTGCGCTGGGGCGGCGCCGCCAGAGACTATGTCGGCGGCTATTTCTTTGCGATCGGCGAGAACCGCCGCCTGAAGGCCGAGATCGCTGAACTGCGCGGCTGGCGCGACGAAGCGATCGCACAGAAGAACATCAATGGTCGGTATGAAGCCTTGCTGGGTCTGCGCACCGAGCCGGCGGTCGCCATGGCGACGGGGCGGGCGATCTCGGACGCGCGTGGACCGTTCAACCGCGCCAAGCTGATCGATGTCGGCTCGGCCAAGGGCGTGCGCATCGGCAATCCGGTCGTTACCGAACACGGATTGGTCGGTCGCATATCCGGCGTGACCAGCGGCGTCAGTCGCGTGGTCCTGCTGACCGACGTGGCCTCGCGCACGCCGGTCATGATCGAGCGGACCGATGCGCGCGCCATGCTGACCGGCGACGGCGGCGACAGTCCCCGGCTTGAGTTCATTCGCGGCGCAGGGTCGATCCAGGCGGGCGACCGGATCCTGAGTTCTGGCGACGGCGGCGGTCTGCCGCGCGGTCTGCCGGTCGGGGTGGCGGCCAAGGGCGTCGATGGCACCTGGCGCGTCAAACTGTTCAGCGATCACGGCGCGGTGGACTATGTCCGTGTACTGTTGTTCCAGACCTTCGGCCAACTGGTCAGCCCGGACGCCCTGAATGCGCCGCCGCTGGCGGGGCTGGCCACGGCGCCTGAGCCGAACGCCGCTGAGGCCGGGGCGATTCGCGACGCCGCCGCGCGCCGTCAGACCGCGCAGCAGGCCCAGGCGGAGCGCGCTCGCGCTGCTTCGGCTGCTCCGGTCACGCCTGCGGCCGGGCCTTCGACGACGCCAAACGCCGCACGGCCTGCGACGACGGCTCCTAGACCCGCCGTTGCGACGCCGCCGCCTGCGCCGGTTACGGCTCCGACGGTCCCTGAGGATGCTCCGGGGGGCGCGGCGTGAGACGGCCGGTCGCGGTCCGCGTCGTCGGGCCTCTGCAGTGGATCGTCTATCCGGCGCTGGTCGTCCTCGCCGCCACCGTCGTCCTGGGCACGCCGATCCAGATGTTCGGCCTGCATCTGCCCGAGCCGGTGATCCCGATGATCCTGGCCTTCGCCTGGCCGCTGATCCGTCCATCGATGACGGCGCCGGCGGTTCTGTTTCTGGTCGGGCTTTTCCTCGACCTGTTCTGGAATGCGCCTCTCGGTCTTTGGGCGCTGTGCCTGATGGCGGTCTATGGGACCGTGCTCTTGTCGCGTAACCTGCTGGCGGGCCATGAGGGATTGGTTCGGTTCGGCGCCTATGCCGCCTGCACCCTGGGCGCCTTTTTGTTGGCCTATCTGGTGGTGACGATGCGGGCGGCGAATGCGCCGGCGCTGTTGCCGCTGATCGGTCAGGTCGTGCCGACGCTGCTGCTGTTTCCGATCGCCAACTGGATGTCGGAGCGGTTCGACGACGGGGATATTCGGTTCAGATGAGCGGCGAACCCTCCATCTTCTTTGCGGACGTGAACGAGCGTCAGGGGTCGTTCCTGCGGCGGACCTTCGTGCTGGGCGGGGTCTCGGCGCTGGGCATCACGGCGTTGATCGGGCGGCTGGGTCAGCTGCAGGTCGTGCAGGCCCAGGAATATGCGACCCTGTCGTCGCAGAACCAGTTCAACTTCCGCATGGTGCCGCCGCCACGCGGCCTGATCAAGGACCGCAACGGCGTGGTCATCGCCGGCAACCGCCCCAGTTTCCGGGTGCTGGTCGTGCGCGACGAGACCAAGGATCTGGATCAGACGCTGGACCTGCTGGGGCGGTTGCTGCCCGATACGCTGGAGCGGCGACGGGCCATCATCCGCGACGTCAATGCGGCGTCCAAGTTCAATCCCGTGCCGGTCAAGAGCGACCTGACCTGGGAAGAGTTCGCCAAGGTCAACCAGTACGCCAACGAACTGCCGGGCGTGATGGTCGATATGAACGAGGCGCGATACTATCCGTTCGGCGGATCGTTCGCCCACGTCATCGGCTATGTGGCCAAGGTGTCGGACCGGGACGTCAAGGCGATCCGCGACAAGGGCGAGCAGCCGCCGGCCCTTTTGTTCAACCCCAGCTTCCGTATCGGTCGCCAGGGCGTCGAAAAGGCGCTGGACCTGTCGCTGCGCGGCGAGCCGGGCGGCAACCGGGTCGAGGTCGATGCGCGCGGGCGCGTGGTCGCCGAAGACATCGGCGGATCGCGGCCGGCGGTTCCAGGCAAGGAAGTCGTCCTGACGCTGGACGCCGACGTGCAGAATCGGGCGCTTGAGGTTTTCGGCGACGAGTCCGGGGCTTGTGTCGTCATGGATGTGCGCAACGGCGACATCCTGTGCATGATGTCGGCGCCGTCGTTCGATCCCAACCTGTTCGTCGGCGGGGTGCCGACAAAGACTTATCGTGCGCTGGCGGATTATGAGCGCAAGCCGTTGCTCGACAAGACGCTGAACGGCACCTTTCCGCCGGGATCGACCTTCAAGCCGACGACGGCGCTGGCCTTGCTGGAGGCGGGCGTCGATCCGAACCTGACGGTGTTCTGCTCGGGTTCGTATCGCACCGGCAACCGGACGCAGCGCTGCTGGGGCCGGCATGGCACCCAGAACATGCACGACGCGATCAAGAACTCCTGCGACGTCTATTTCTACGCCATGTGCAACCGGGCGGGCGTCGACAATATCCGCAAGGCCGGCCTGGCCCTGGGCTTCGAGCATGAGTTCGACATCGGCGTGGGCAACCAGCGCAAGGGCCTGCTGCCGTCCACGGAATGGAAGGCCCGGACCTTCCCGCGCGATCCCGTCTGGCATCCGGGCGAGACGACGTCGGTCGCCATCGGGCAGGGGGCCATCACCGTCAACGCCTTGCAGCTGGCGGTCATGACCTCGCGCCTGGCGAACGGCAAAAAGCAATTGCAGCCGCGTCTGATCAAATCGATCGGTGGCGTCGAACAGCCCAGCGGGGCCGAGGCGCCGGATCTGCCGTTCGATCCCGCCCACGTCGAATATGTGCGCCAGGGCATGATCGCCGTGGCCAACGACCGTTCCGGCACGGCCTATCGTCAGAGCCAGCTGGGTCTGGGCGACATCCAGATGGCGGGCAAGACCGGCACGGCGCAGGTCCGCAACTATGGCACCGGCTCACGCAAGAGCGAGATCTGGGCGCTGAAGGACCACAACCTGTTCGTCGCCTTCGCGCCGGTCGATGCGCCGAGATACGCCGTCGCCATCATTGTGGAGCACGGCGGCAAGGGCGGGGCGACCGCCGGCGCGCCGCGCGCCCGTGAAGTGATGCGCACGGTCCTGTTGAAGGACCCCGACATGCGCGCGCGGATCGAGCGGCCGCTGCCGCCCGAACCGACCGGGGCCGCTATCGTCGAGGACGGCGTGGTCGGCGCTGCGCCCGAGCCGGATGTGGTCGCGACGCCTCAAGCCCCTCGACCTGCGCCCACGACGACCAGCGGCCCGCGTCCCTATCTGTCCGAGCCGCGCCGTTGACCGCATCGGCCCTTTCACGTCCCGGCGAGCGCGAACGCGTCTCGACCAAGATCGGCCAGATCGACTGGCGGCTGACGGCGCTTCTGTGCGTCGTGTCCGGCACCGGCGCCCTGATGCTCTATTCGGTGGCGGGCGGGTCGTGGTCGCCGTGGGCGGCGAAGCATCTGATCCGGTTCGGCATGTGTCTGGCGCTGATGCTGATGCTGTCGATGATCAACATCCGCTACTGGTTCGCCCTGGCCTATCCGATCTATGGGATGGCGCTGTTTATGCTGGCGCTGGTGGAGACGCCGCTGGGCTATACGGCCTTGGGCGCCACGCGATGGCTGGATCTGGGTTTCATACGTCTTCAGCCGTCCGAGATCATGAAGATCGGCGTCGTGCTGGCCCTGGCGCGCTGGTATCACGGCGCATCGGCCAAGGAGGCGAGCTTCCACTGGAAGCTGATCTTCCCGGTCGGGATCATCGGCCTGCCGTTCCTGCTGGTCGCGCACCAGCCCGATCTGGGCTCGGCCATGCTGATCGGCATGACGGGAGCGGCGATCATGTTCGTCGCCGGACTGAGCTGGCGGATCATCCTGCCGTTGATCGTAGCCGCAGCCGTGCTGGTCCCTCCCTATGTGATGTTCGGCATGCACGACTATCAGCGCCACCGGGTGCTGACCTTCCTGAACCCCGAGGCCGACATGTCGGACAAGGGCTATCAGATCGTGCAGTCCAAGATCGCCATGGGGTCGGGCGGACCGCTGGGGCGCGGGTTCGGCCTGGGCAGCCAGAGCCAGCTGGAGTTCCTGCCCGAGCGCCAGACCGACTTCATCTTCGCCGCCTTCGCCGAGGAGTTCGGCTTTATCGGCACCTTCACCCTGCTGGCCTGTTATGCGGCCATCATCCTGATCTCGTTGAGGATCGCCTCATTGTCGCACAGCCACTTCGGGCGATTGGCGGCGTCGGGGGTGACGGCGACGTTCGCGCTGTATGTGCTGATCAACGGGGCGATGGTGATGGGGCTGGCGCCCGTGGTGGGCGTGCCGATGCCGCTGCTGTCCTATGGCGGCACCGTCATGCTGACCGTCATGATCGGGTTCGGCCTGGTGATGGCGACGCGGGTCCACCGATACGCCGAACTGCCCAAGGGTCATGGGCTGATCTGACGTTACGTCAGCTAAGTGATCGGCATTCAGGTTTCGCTTCCTAAGGCGGCGATTTCGCGGGTAAGCTCTCTTCCAAAGATGTTTCGCATCGGCTCAGGCCGGTCAGCGACGCACGCCATGGGAGACGATGGATGACCGATCTGGAGCGATGTCGCGCCGAGACGCGCGACTGGCTGGAGGCGAACTGCCCGGCCGAATGTCGCGGGCCGATGGCCGACGACGAGATGATCTGGGGCGGGCGAGACGCCACGTTCAAGACGCCGGCGCACAGGCTGTGGCTGGAGCGGATGGGCGCGCGTGGCTGGACCGCGCCGGAATGGCCGGCGGAATACGGCGGCGGGGGGCTGAGCCGCGAAGAAGCCAAGGTGCTGGCCTCGGAACTGCGCCGCATCAAGGCGCAACCGGCCCTGGCCAGTTTCGGCGTCTGGATGCTGGGCCCGGCGCTGCTGGCCTTCGGGACCGAAGAGCAGAAGAAGCGTTTCCTGCCTGAGATCGTGCGCGGCGAAATCCGCTGGTGTCAGGGCTATTCCGAGCCGGGGGCGGGATCGGACCTGGCCGCCATCCAGACGCGGGCCGAGGATCGGGGCGATCACTGGATAATCAACGGCCAGAAGATCTGGACCTCCTATGCCGACAAGGCCGACTGGATCTTCTGCCTGGTGCGGACGGACCCGGAGGCGCCCAAACATCTGGGCATCAGCTTCGTGCTGTTTGACATGAAGACGCCGGGCGTGACGACGCGGCCCATCACCCTGATCAGCGGCAAGTCGCCCTTCTGCGAGACCTTCTTCGACGACGTGCGGGTGGAGAAGGAGAACCTGGCCGGGACGCTGAACCGGGGCTGGGACGTGGCCAAATATCTGTTGGCGCACGAGCGGACGATGATCGGCGCCATGGGCGAGGTCGGCGGCGGGCGGCCCGTGGGACAGGTGGCGCTGGACGCCATCGGCGCGGACGAGGCCGGTCGGCTGGACGAACCGATGCTGAGGGCCCGGATCGCGGATCTGGAGATCGACGCCGCCGCCTTCCGTCTGGCGATGGAGCGGGTGGGCGATCAGGTGAAGGCCAAACAGGCGCACCCCGCCATCGCGTCGATGCTAAAATACTATGGGTCCGAGCTGAACAAGCGGCGGCACGAACTGCTGATGGCGGCGGGCGGGGCCGATGCGCTGGAATGGGAGGGCGAACGGTCGCACGACGGCAAGGCGGCGCGCGACTGGCTGCGGACCAAGGCCAACTCCATCGAGGGCGGCACCAGCGAGGTTCAGCTGAACATCATCGCCAAACACCTGCTGCAACTGCCGGGAGCGTGAGACGATGCCGGTGATCCTGACTGAAGAACAGACGATGTTGCAGGACGCCGCCGACGGCTTCCTGAACGAACAGGCGCCGATCGCCCACATGCGTAAGCTGCGCAACGAGCGCGACGCCGACGGGGTGTCGCGCGACCTGTGGCGCGCGTTCGGCGAGATGGGCTTCGCCGGCGTCATCATTCCCGAGGCGATGGGCGGCATGGGGCTGGGCGCCGTGGAGGCCGGGGTGATCGCCGAGAGCCTGGGGCGCACCCTGACGCCGTCGCCCTATCTGGGATCGTCGATCCTGTCGGCCAAGGTGCTGATCGAGGGCGGGTCGCAGGCGCAGCAGGCGTGGCTGCCCAAGGTCGCGTCGGGTGAGGCCATTATGGCCTTGGCGGTGGACGAGGGCGCCAAGCACGCGCCGTCGCGGATCACCACGCGGGCCGAGCGGGCTGGAAACGGCTTCAAGCTGAACGGCGCCAAGGCCTTCGTGCTGGACGGCCATGTGGCGGACGCCCTGATCGTCGTGGCGACGGCGGATGAGGGGACGACGCTGTTCCTGGTCGATCCGACGACGGCGGGTATCGAGATTGAGCGCACGATGATGGTGGATGCGCACAACGCCGCGCGGATCACGCTGACCGACGTGGCGGTCGATGCGGACGCGGTGATCGGCGCGGTCGGGGGCGGGGAGGCTTTGCTGGACGGCGCGCTGAGCCTGGGGCGGGCCTGTGCGGCCTCCAGCCTGACCGGCGCGGGCGATCAGGCGTTCAAGACGACGCTGGATTATCTGCGGACCCGCAAACAGTTCGGCAAGCTGATCGGCGAGTTCCAGGCGTTGCAGCATCGGGCCGCCCACCTCTTCTCCGAGCTGGAGCTGGCGCGGGCGGCGACGATCGGCGCCCAGATCGCCATCGACGAGGGGCGCGAGGGGGCGTCTCTGGCGGCCTCCGTCGCCAAGGCCAAGGCGGGACGCGTCGCCGAACTGGCGGTGCAGGAGGCGGTTCAGATGCACGGCGGCGTCGGCATGACCGACGAATACGACGTGGGCCTGTTCATGAAACGGGTGCGGGTGCTGAACGAACTGCTGGGCGACGCCAGTTTCCACGCCGAACGCGTGGCGCGGGCGCAGGGGTTCTAGGTTCGGTTCTGGCCGGCCTTCTCGCTCCACAAATCCAAATCCGGCTCGCGGCCGATCAGGGCCAGGCCGGCGGCGATGGATTCGAACTCGCCGCCGGTCTCGATACGCTCGGAGCCGAAACGGCTCTGGAAGATGGCGCGCACGGCCGGCACGAAGGAGGTGCCGCCGGTCAGGAAGACTCGGTCGATGGCGTCTGGGTGCAGGCCGCTGCGAGCCATGGCCTCGTCCACCGCGCCTTCGATGGCGGCCAGTTCCGGCGCGATCCAGCGTTCGAAATCGGCGCGGGCGACCGGCTTTTCGATATGGACGCCGCCGGCCTCGAACAGGAAGGTCGCCGTCTCCTCGGCCGACAGGGCCATCTTCAGGGTGGAGACGGCGCGGTAGAGGTCATGACCGTGGTTGTCGTCCAGCACCTCGATAAGGCGCTCGATCTTCTCCGGCTCCAGCGCGGTGCGGGCCAGCGAACGGATATCGCGCATGTCCCGCGATGCGCGCAGCAGGGCCAGCTGGTCCCAGCGCGCGAAGGCGGAATAATACCGCTGGGGGATCGGCAACTGCTTGCCGACCGAACTGTAGAGGCCGCCCTTGCCCAGTTCGGGCGAGACCAGCTGGTCGATGATCCGATAGTCGAAGGCGTCGCCCGCCACGCCCACGCCGGAACGCGCCAGCGGCGTCGAACGTAGGCCGTCCTCCGTCCGCTCGAACCGGATGATGGAGAAATCGCTGGTGCCGCCGCCGAAGTCGGCGACCAGGACCGTGGCGTCCTGCTTCAGCGTGCGCGCGAAATAGAAGGCGGCGCCCACCGGCTCGTGCGCATAGCGAATGTCGGTGAAGCCCAGCCGCTCGAACGCCGTCTGATAGCGTGACAAGGCTAGGGTCTCGTCGGGATTGCCGCCTGCGAAGGTGACGGGACGGCCGACGATGACGGCGGGCGGGGTGTGCGCCAGTTCGTCGCCCGCATGGTGACGAAGGCGCAGCAGGAAGGCGGCCAGCAGATCCTCGAACGCATAGCGACGATTGTCGATACGGGTCTCGGTGAAGGCGGCGCTGGCGGCGAAGGTCTTGAACGACTGGATGAACCGGGTCTCCAGCGGATCCTCGACATAGGCGGCGATGGCCCAGGGCCCGGCCTCGACCACCCGCTCCGGCGGCTGGCCGTCCACGCCCTGATGGATCTGGAAGCTGAGCGCCGAGCGGAAGGTGGTCGTCTGGCCCTCCACCGCATCAAAGGTCACGAGCCGGGCGAGGCCGTCCGCATCGGTCAGGGCGACGACCGTATTGGTCGTGCCGAAATCGATCCCGATCGTCATCGGTTTCGTCGCCGTCATGGCAGGGCTCCAGGCAGGGGAGCCGGGTTCCTAGCGTCAGGCAGGGCAATAGCAAGGGCTAAACCCCGATCTCGGATGTGATCGGTTGGCAAGTTTGCATTTCGTGCTCAGGCACACCTAAGTGCTGCAACTTTCGAGATTAGGGAGATGGGTGTGCCCAGGCTCAATCGGCAACAAATTCACGAACGAGCAATTCAAGTTCTCAAGGCTCATCCAAAGGGCATTAGGTGGTCGGATCTGCTTCGCGCGGTCGAAAACGGTGCTGATGATACGCCGCACAACAGCATTCACGGCGGCATCCATAATTTGTTGACGACACGAACGTCTGACATCGTGAAAGTCGCGCGTGGAACATACCAGCTTGCCGAATACGTAGAGCAAGAGTCTGCAGGCTCTGCTGCACTAGATGCTGATGCCGTGATCACTTCGGTAAAATCCGAAACAGCTGAAACCGTAACCGTCACCGAACAAGACTTTTACGATAGCTTCGCTGAATGGCTTGAGGAAAATGATGAGGCCACATTTGCCGCTCCCCTTGGGGGAGCCAGTTTAGGAGGTAAGTGGGGCACGCCCGATGTAATCGGCGTACTAAAACCTAGAGCGCAAGACATTTTCAAGTTTGAGCCGCAGATCGTGACTGCGGAAATCAAAGCTGTGGCCAACCAACCTGTCGTCGCCTTTGGTCAAGCTGTAGCATACAGACTATTTTCGCATAAAAGCTACATCGTTATTCCGAATTCAACGAGTAGCGACGACATGAATCGACTTAAATCGCTTTGTAGTATTCATGGCGTCGGACTTATCACGTTCACTTTGAACAAGGCGCAGCCCGACTATGTGGTTGTTGTCCTGCCCGTGAATGCTTCTCCTGACATGTTTTATGTCAACAGCATGTTGGAGCGCTTGAAGGCTAGCGAACCCAAGACACTTAATCGCTTGTTCTGAACGGCTGGCGGAAGCGGTGTCCGATTCATCGCGTTTCACCACAGTGCAGTCTGTTCACGGCGGAGAAAAGTTACAACGTCCGCCGATGTCGGCCATTCCAGTGCTTTTCACCTGGTAGCGCCCAGTCGCAAATTTTATGGCGGGTGTAAGGGCGGGTGTTTTAGAATGGCGGACGGAAAACGCTATTGCAGAAATGTCGCAGGGTTTCATGCCACGCCAAGCTGCTGAATTGGGCGCTCTCGCTGTCAGTCGTCTGGACGTTCCCGGTTACCATGCCGTGGGCGGGGTCACTGGCCTCTATCTTCAGGTCCTCCCTGCAGGGGGGCGAACTTGGATCCTGCGGGCTGCGATTGGGGGGCGACGCCGGGAAATGGGCTTGGGCGGTTATCCCAGCGTGACGCTTGCGGGCGCGAGGGATGCGGCGCGAGCGGCGCGAGATTTGATCCGGGCAGGCGTCGACCCAATCACCAAATCCAGGGCAGCCAGGGCGGCGCTCGTCCGCAAATCCGACAATGCCGGTTGGACGTTCCGGAAGGCGAGCGAAACCTATGTCGCCACGCATGAGGCGGCCTGGAAGAACGCCAAGCATAGAGCCCAGTGGTCATCCAGTCTCGAAGCCTATGCCTACCCCGTCATCGGGGACCTAAGCGTCGATCGGATTGGCGTACCCCAGATCCTCGATATTCTCACCCCCATCTGGACCACCAAAACCGAGACGGCCAAGCGGGTGCGCGGCCGACTGGAAGCGGTCTTGGACTGGGCTACGACCCGGGAACTTCGCTCTGGCCCTAATCCTGCGCGTTGGAAGGGCCATCTCGATAAGCTCCTGGCCGATCCAGGGAAGGTGTCGCGTGTCCGGCACCATCGCGCTCTTCCGATTGACGAGATGCCTGAGTTCATCGCTCGCCTTTCGAAAGTGGGCGGAATGGGCGCTCGAGCCTTGATGTTCGGAATTCTCACCGCTGCTCGCTCCGGTGAGACAAGGGGCGCCACATGGGGCGAGATCGATCTGGGTCGCGGGACTTGGACCTTGCCCGCAGAACGGATGAAAGGTGGTCGGCCGCATCGCGTCGCGCTCTCCGACGCCGCGCTAAGTCTCCTAGGCGTACCAGGTAAACCCGATGACCTCGTCTTTCCCGCGGCAAACGGCGGCACACTTTCGGACATGACCCTGACCAAGGTGCTGCGCGACATGAAGGTAGACGCAGTTCCTCACGGATTTCGGTCCACATTCCGCGATTGGGCGGCAGAGCGAACTGAGCATGCGAACGAGTTGGCTGAGATGGCCCTCGCCCACGCGGTGGGGAGCAAGGTCGAAGCCGCCTATCGTCGAGGCGACCTGTTTGAGCGGCGCGTCGTCTTGATGAATGACTGGGCGGTGTTCTGCGGTCTGGGTCGCTGAGCGGCAGGAGGGCGTCTGAACAGGACCGGTCGATTTGGCGCTAATCTGCTGAAGAACCGCCGGCTCTGGGCGCCCCGTCAGGCCGCTGGTCTGAGCGCCCGAAAGTCGAGGCGGACGGTGAATTCCCGCGTGCGCCAGGGCGCGGTAGCGGGCGGCCTGGGGAAGGGCGCGGCCTCTTTCAGTTGTGACAGGGCGGCCTGGTCCATCGTCCGGGCGCCGCTGCTCGCCAAAACTTCGCTGGCTCTGACGCCGCCGCGACGATCGAGCGTGAAGCGCACGGTGACAATGCCGGCTGCGCCGCCGGGGTGTCGCTTGTGGCGCTCGATCCAGGCGAGGACGGCGGCCTCATAGGCGTCGGTGGTCGAGGCCGCCGCCGCGCCGAGGATGGGAGCGCTGCCGCCTGCGGTCAGGCCGGGCGCGGAGGCGGGACTCGGCTGGCCGACACGGCCGCCTCGCTCAGCCTGCCGTGCCGAAGGCGGCGACGGATCGGCCTGGACCGCTTTCGCATCATGGCTGTCGATGCTCACAGCCGCCGCCGGCGTGGAGCGACGTGGGGTCGGGGAATCCTGACGCGGCGCCTCGGGATCGGCTTGCGGCGTTTCGTCCGGAGCATGAGAGGGCGTGTCGTTGACTGACGAGGTCACCGGGGCGTTGACGCCATCGAAACTGGCCCGTGGCGTCAGGGTGAGCTGGATGACGGGAGCGCCGCCCACCATTGCCGGCGATGGGCGCAGGCCCAGGGAGAAAACGGCCACGACGCTGATATGGAGTGCGACCACCACCGATCCGGCGAGGGCTCTCGCCGCTGGCGCGAAGGTGGAGGAATTGGCGCTACGCGGGGACACGCGCGCTTCTAACAAGACGGCCTCTCACACGCAACTGCGAGTCAGTTGCAATTTGTAGGGTGACAGTTTAGGCCGCTTTCCCTGTTCAACGAGGGGCTTTCCACCCATGCGTATCGCTCTGCTGACTTCCGTCGGCGTCACCGCCGTCCTGACCCTGGCCGGGGCCGCAGCCGCGCAATCGACACCGGACGTGCCCACCGTTGTGGTCGAAGATCAGGGGCGCGTGGCGCCCACCTATCGTCTGGGGGACGGCCAGGATTCGGGCGCCAGCACCTTCACCCGCGAGTCCGTCGAGGCGCGGGCGCCCGGGTCGGGCGACGTGAACGAAATCCTGAAGGCGCTCCCGACGGTGCAGTTCACCTCCACGCAGGGGCGCGCGACCCGTGCGGCGCTTCAGGACCTGCGACCCGAAAACCTCTCGATCTCGGGTGGCTCGATCTACGAAAACCTGTTCCTGCTGGACGGGGTCGGGGTGAACTCCCGCCTCGACGTCAGCAACGACAACTTCGCGATGTTCGACGACGTGGCGAACGGCTCGGCCCAGACGGTCTGGATGGACGCCAGCCTGATCGGCGCGCTGACCGTGCGCGATTCCAATATCTCAGCGGAATACGGTCAGTTCACGGGCGGCGTCGTCGAGGTCGACACCCGAGCGCCGGGACGGACCTATGGCGGCGAGGCCTACTACGGCCTGACTCGCACGGACATGGCCCGTTTTCGAGTGTCGGACAGGGCGCGCGAGGCCTTGAGCGTCATGCCGACCAAGCCTGACTACGACAAGCGACGCTATGGGGTCAGCGTGGATCTTCCCGTATCGGAACGGCTGCGGGTCCTGGCCGCCTACAATCGGTCCGAGTCTCGCGTCACCAACTATCCGTCCGCCAACTACGTAGCGCTCGGCAACCTCAGCCAACGCAGCGTCAGCGACAACTTCCTCTTGAAGGGCGAATACGATCTGGCGTCGGATCTGCTGGTGACCGGTCAGGTCAACTACAGCCCGTACGAGAGCGAGTTCCATCCGATCAATAGTCGCGACAATCTGCTGGAATCCCATGGCGGCGGCCTGACGGCGAAACTTGGGCTGGAAGGCCGACGGGGGCAGGCGAGCTGGACGCTGGATCTGACCCACGCCTGGTCGGACAATGATCGGGACGGGCCTGCGGGCACGATCCAGATCCCCACGGGCGCTCCGGGATTCTCCGCCTGTTCCCTCGGCGCCTCCTGTGTTCTGGGCAGTGTCGGGCCATTGACCCAGCAGCAGAGCGATACGGGCCTGAAGGGCCGGTGGGAGCAGGCGCTGGGCGCGGGTCAACTGCGGGCTGGCTTCGACTACGCCCATATCGAAGGCGAGAAGCGACGGCCCCAGACCGTCTATTCCTATCTGGGGGGCGTAGTCAGTCCGACCACCGCCTGCGCGTTCGACGAGGGGCTGAGCTGTATCCCCGGTGTCTACGCCGCCGCGCGACGCAACGGCTATGCGGCCTTCGACGCTAGCGCGTCTATCGACAGCCTAGGCCTGTGGGCGGAGTATAATTTCGACTGGGCCGGGTTCATGATCCGGGCCGGCGGGCGCTACGACTACGAAAGCTTCTTGGGCAACCACGACCTTGCGCCGCGCCTGTCGATCTCGCGAGATCTGCCTTGGGCAGGGCTCAATCTCACGGTCGGGGCCAACCGCTACTATGGACGCAGCTTCCTCGGCTATGCGCTGCGCGAAGGCGCGGGCGTCACACGCGGATACACCCGCACAGCGAGGGTCGTGAACGGGCAGGCCGTGTGGTCCGACAACTGGGTCCTTACCAGCCACTCCGACACCTCGCGCTGGTCCAATATCGGCTTGGCCACGCCCTATTCGGACGAGTTCACCTTGGCTCTGAACGGGCCAGTCCGCTGGCTGGGCGGCGAATACCGCATCAAGGGCATCATCCGCGAGAGCCGGGACCAGTTCTCCAGTTCCGTCGCCGAAACGAGCGTCTACGACACCGAGACCGGCACGACGGCGCGGCGATCGATACGCACGATCACCAATGACGGCGAACGTAGCTACGAGGGCCTGTCGCTGGAATATGTGCGTGATTTCGGCCGCGACCATACTGTGTCGTTCAGCACCAACCTGTCGCACACCGATGCGACCAACATCAGCTATTTCGACATCGCCGACGAAACCGAGTTCGAGGGCGAGCAGGTCTATTACCAGGGCAAGGTCGTGCCCAAGCTTCAGGCGCTCGCGGACAACCAGCTCGAAGACTACGCCAACCCCTTCATCATCAACGCCGACTGGGGCGCGCGCTGGTTCGGCGGTCGGCTGCGCACCAATATCAATGCGCGTTGGCGCGACAGCTTCACCAAGGTCGCCGACACCCTGGTCAACATCACGGTCGACGGGGTCCGTTACGATGTCTTTGACAAGGTCGAGTTCGGCTCCTCCGTCGATGTGAACCTGGCGGCGACGATCGATCTGGTGAGCACCCCGTACGGCTCGGCCCTGCTCGATCTGAGGATCAACAACCTGTTCAATACCGTGCTGGATCAGGACTACTCCGGCGGTTCTCAACCCTATCAGCTCGGTCGAAACCTCTGGCTCAGCCTGAAGTATCGCTACTAGACGATGAGAAGAGCGGGGTTCGTGAAAGACGGGCTGATCGTCTGCGGCTTCGTTCTGGCGATCCACCTTGTCGCCGGATCGGCGGTGTCGGGGGTTCAGGGGCCCGAGACGGTGGGAGAGTTGCGCCTCGCCTACGCCGGCCCGCCCGAGACCTGGCCGAGACCGACGCTGCATCCCGGGGCGGCCTTCACCGAGTTTGGACCCTTGCCGCCCGTCCAACATCCAGCGGACAACCCGCCCAGTGCGGCCAAGGTCGCTCTCGGCGCGCGTCTGTTCGATGATCCGACGCTGTCGAAATCGGGTCAGATCGCCTGCGCCTCCTGCCATGCGCGGGAGTTGGGTTTCGCCGACGGCATGAGGACCTCCTTCGGTCACGACCGGCAGCGTGGGCGCCGCAACGCCCCGTCCTTGTTGACGGTGGCCTGGGTTCAGCCGCTATTCTGGGATGGCCGAAGCCCGGACCTTGAAGACCAGGCCTTGCACCCTCTGATCGATCCCGTGGAGATGGCGGCGGGCGACCTCCTTGAGGTCGAGCTGCGCGTTGCGGCCGACCCGTCCTACGCTCCGGCGTTCGCGGCGGCCTTTGGCGACGACCGGGTTACGGCGCGGCGGATTTCCATGGCCCTGGCGACCTTTCAGCGGTCGCTCCGCCCGCGAGGCGGACGGTTCGAACGGTTCGCCAAGGGAGACCGCCGCGCCCTCAATGATCAGCAACTGAAGGGGCTGCATCTCTTCCGGACGCGGGGCGGATGCGCCAACTGCCACAGCGGCCCGCTCCTGAGCGACATGAAGTTCCACAATCTGGGTCTGCACTTCTACGGTCGCCCGCTCGAAGACCGGGGCCGCTACGCCGTCACCCGGTCGTCCGCCGATGTGGGCCGGTTCCGCACGCCCAGCCTGCGCGGCGTCGCTCAGACCGGGCCCTATATGCACAACGGCCTCTTTCCCTCCCTGGACGCCGTCGTGAACTTCTACACGGCGGGCGGGGCGAGACCCCGGCCCCGTCAGGACCAGGCGGAGGATCCGCTGTTTCCCACGACCGATCCCCTGGTCCAGCGCCTCGACCTGACGCCGGAGGAGCGAGAGGCGCTGGCGGCCTTCCTGGAAACCCTGTGACGCTGGGCCTGCCGACAGCGGAAGCCCCGCTTCGCCGCGGCGCTGTGAGAGACCCGGGACGTTCGTCTCACTTGAGGCGGGCCGCCTCGCGCGCCCGCTCGCGCACGCCCGCCGCGATGGCTCCCACCCGAACGAGGAGGCCTGCGAGACCAGCGACGGCTGCGGCCTTGCGGATAGCGAGAGCGAGGCGGTCGAACAGGGTGGCTGCGGCTTCAAGCTGCTCGGGCACACTGATGATGTTCACCTCGCGGAAGTCCGCTCCAAGCGTATGGGTCAGTGCATTTTCGTCGGCGGGACGCAGAGCGTGCGCATCATCGCCGATGGTCTGGCGCCGGTCGTGGCGGCCGCACTGTTAGACAGCTAGGGACGACAACGGCGGAGGTCGTGGGATCGCCCTTGAACCGCCGGCCGGCTATCGCCATCTGGGGTCTGCCCTTCCTGGGCGTTTCCTCCCAATCGACTTCCGGCCTCGTCGCCCTGTGCGACGGGGCTGATTTTTGTCCGGAACGATCTCCTGTCCGAGCGCGCCATGCCCAAAGCCAACGACACCGTCCATCTGCGCTTCACGCTGAAGGGCGAGAGCGGCCCGTTCTGGCAGACGAACGCAACGGTTGCCTCGGTTGGCGGGGGAACTGCGCTGCTCGACGGCTTGGATCGCCAGATCGCTGCGCCGGTCGCAGACTTTCGTCGGGCAGGGGAGGGCCGCTGGACCCTCGATTTCGAGGTGCGGTCGAGGCCTTGATCGGATCGCGTTCGCACTCCTGGCCGCTTGGATCCAGCCTAACCGCCGACGCCCCATACGCGGAGGTTGCCGGACGACGGCCGGTGGGGGGCAACCGTCCCACGGTCGCCACGCCCTGGCTGGCGATGGTCCTCAGTCAGACGGCGCTCGCGCCGGATATTGGAGTGAATTTTCCAGCAGGATCAGCCGTGCGAGAGCAAAGGAAATCGGATCTCCTCGTCGAAGCTTGCAAAAATAGATGGCCGCAGCCCTGGACGCGCCGGGGATCTTGTCTTCGAAGGTCTCGCGGCCGGCGCTGACGCCAGATTGACGATCCGCCCGTCACGCTTGGGCCAACGAACTGATCTCGCAAGAGTCGGACCTCGCTGCCGACGCACGCAAGCTTATTCTGGCCATGGCCCGGCAGCTCGCAACGTCAGACCTTCTTGCCGCCTAGCCCACGAGACGTGGCGGCGCTCTGCCGGTGTCCGGGCAGGATAGACCGAGAACCGAGACATCGGCTTCTCCCAGTTTGAGGCCCAGGACGTCGAGGACGGGCGAGATCGCGCTGTCCAGAACCGGTCCCAAGGGGGCGAGGAGGTGGCCGACGGCCGATGCGATGCCGCCAAGGGGCAGGCCGATGACGTCGAGCTCAAGGCGCTGCAGGAGGCTGGTCACAAGGCCCGTCGCCAGGTTCCGGCTCTTCACGGTCTTGATCCGGCGCGCGGCGATATCTTGGGCGTTGAAGGCGACGGACTGGGGCGCGACATCCGCGACCTCGACATCCGCCTTGCCCTTCACCGTCACGACACCCAGCACGGCCGCGAGGGTCGCCTTCGCCGGCGCGATGGGCGCCTTGAAATCTTCCAGACGGCTTTCATCGACCGCGCCCACCATGGCGTGGGCCAGACCCGGCCGCGCGGCGACGCGCACGGCGCGCTCCGGCGCGCAGCTCAGCCTTTCGAGGCGGGCTTCGGCGGAGGCCAGTTCGATCAGGATCGGCAAATTGATCTGGGCCAGACCCGACAATGTCTGCGCCGTTCGCGCACGGAGATAGAGCCGCGCCTGCGCCGTGTGCAGGACGGGTTCACCCCGCGCGGTCACGGCGATCCACGGCGAGGTATTCGGCCGCTCGCCGATCGCCAGCGTCACCTTGAGATCCGCGATGCCGGCCTGGGCGCCGAGCTTGAGATCGATCTGTCGGTCGCCGCCCGCGATCTCCGCGATGGCCATGACCAGATCCAGCGCGCTGACCTGAGCGTCCAGGCCATCACGCAATCCCTGCCGGGCATCGACTTCGGCGCCGATCAGGCGATCGATCTTGAGGTCCAGGCCGGCCGCCGCTGCGGTCAACCGTCCCAGGGCGCCGCCGTCGCGCCCTCCCGCCAGCGCCTTCACCACGTCGAGCGCGTCTCCGGCGTCCACTTCCGTCGCCAGAAGGCGATCGTAGTCGCCCACCGTCACGCCCGCCTTGGTCGCCAGGGCGTCCGAGAACTGAAGCAGATTGACGTCCAGATCCGCCAGGGTGCGGTAATCCATCACGCTCAACGACACCTCGCTGCCCAGCAGACCGCTCAGCACCTGATTGGCGACGCCTCTATCCAGCCGGGCCAGTCGCGAGCCGAGGCTGATCATCGCCTTCGGCGTCTGCGGCGCAGCGGCCGTCGCCTGGCGGGTGACCAGCACCTCGTCGCGGCCGAGGAGCCAGCGGCTGAAATAGACCGGCGCCTTGGCCGTGACGGTCACGCGCGCCGCATCGACCTCGGATGCGCCGGCTTCGAAGCGGTCCGCCGGCTCTCGTGCCGGATCCGGCACATACCGGCCTGTTTCAGTCCCGACGACGCGGACGTTCGTCAGATTGAGCGCGACCGTTGTCCGGGCGGCTGCGTCAGCGCCGTCCAATCGCCGGGCGGCGGCCAGGGCTGCGAGATCCGCAGCGCCCTGGACCTTGCGGGTGTGCAGCGCCAAGGCTCCGAGATCGACGGCGACCGCCGCCGCGATGCAGGCCAAGGCCGCGCCAACCGCACTGATGACCGCAACGCCGCCGTCGCGGTCGGTCCACAGCGGATCGCGAGCCATCCTACTGATCCCCGATCTGGATCGCAGCAGAGCGCGCGATCGTCTTGGGGGGCTGAGGCAGAAATCCGCCGATGAGGAGCAGGGGGTGGTCGCTGAGGTCATAGGCGACCACGACACGCAATGAGGAGTGATCGGTCTGCACCTGCGAGGAGAGCCGGTCGGGCTGAAGTCCCATGTCGCGGCCTCGGGCCATCACTACGGCCTGGCTCAGTCGTGTCTGCTCCGCCGCATCCAGGCCAGCGATCCCTGCTCGGGCGCCCTCTGCGGCCAGTGATTGAACGGACTGTGCGCTCAGGAACCAGAACCCATAGACGACGATGGCGATGAGGATACCGATGAACAACGGGCCGACGAGGGCGAACTCCACGGCGGCGGCGCCTTGGCGCTCAGGACGGCGACGGATTGAACGTTCCATTTGACGCGCTCCTCACACGTCAAAATAGTATCACACGCCTAGATAACGACTCGTTACTCGCCATGGTTGCCAGTTGTGCTTGTCGCTTGCGCGGAAAGCAGCGTCAGGAAAACGCGCACGTCACCAAGATCTTGGTCGCCGGGATATTCGTCTGACGCGGACGTCTCCAGGCGCCTCATCCCAAGCGAAGCCAGCCTCAGGATTGAGCAGGGTCCAGCGGCTTTCGATTCTGCGCGATGTCTTGAACGATCGCCTCAAGCCCGCGCTCAAGATCTTGGTCGTCCGGAAGTGCGACGTTGTACAGCCAGTCATTGATCGCTTTGCTGACGTCGCCAGGATCAACCTCGTCGGTCCACTGGACGCAAACCGGAGGACGCGCGTCTTCAGACTGCGGGTATCGCCGCCGAAAGGCCTCGACGTTGGCGCGATGAAGCGCCTGCGCAAAGGCTTCCGGGGACGAGTGTGACTGGAGGACCTCGGGATGAACCCTCGCATAAGATGCGATCAGGCTAAACGCGCGATCTTCCGAGATCACGACCGACATGGTCAGCCCGTGGCTTGAAGCGCCGGTGTCGACTGCTGCTCGATCCATTCAATCACGCGCTCGACAGCGTGGACGTCCAGCTCGTCGGGTCGCCCTCCGTTGCGGAGGTTGCCCAAAGCGGTGAACAGGACGATGCCGGCGTCCTCGGCGCCGAGAGGTTTGTGTTTGAGGATCAACTGTTCGAGTCTTTCGATATGATCCATATCGTCGCCCTCGGTAGCGTGTCGGCAGGCGTTGAAGGCAGCACCGATCATCTGAAGTCTAGCGGCCATGGGTCTCTCCTATGGAAACAGCCGGGACTAGTAAGACGCGTATCTACACACGCTCAGTTTGCGGGCGGATTGATTAATTCTGTATTTAGACGTCACATTGCTCATGGGCGGCGCCGTTGGACCCTGCTAGCTTCGCCGCATGATCGACGGCCCCGACCCTTTGGATATCTCGATTGCGTCTCGCCTTAGAGAGACGCGAGAATCCCGCCGCGTGACCCAGGCCCAGCTCGGAGACGCCATTGGCGTCTCCTTCCAGCAGGTGCAGAAATACGAGCGCGGGGTGAATCGGGTGTCAGCCTCCACGCTGATGAAATGCGCCGATGCCCTCGACACGTCCGTCGCGGCGCTCTGCGGCGAGGACGGTATCGCTCCGGAAGCGCGGCCGCTCTTGCATGCCTTTTCCTCGCTGCGCCAGGATCAGCGGCTAGCTGTCCTGGCCGTCGTGCGCGCTATGGCGAAGGCCGTTTAGGCTCCTGCGACGGCTCTGCGTTCAGGCTTCACGTCGAGGCGGTTCTCGGCGATCTGGAGGTGATGCCCGTCTGCGGCCTTCTCATTCCAAGCCTTCAGTCTTTCTTATGCGGCGGCTAGCGTTTGCCGACGCGCCAGTCCCACGGGCTAATGAACGTCCCCGCCCACAGCCCTTTCCGGCTTTGTTCGGCGTCATGTTGTTGCTCGGCGTGCTCGCTGTCGCTGTAGCGGGGATAATCCAGCGCCCAACCGGCAGCGACCATCCAACTCCCGAGATCCCTGCGGAAGGTCTTACAGTCCTCGGTTGGCCCGCAGTCGGCCGTGACCACGCAACGCGCCACGATTCGTCGATACCGATCCGGCCGACCCTGCGGCGTGCAGGTCACCGGCCGGTCGTTGATCAGCCGGTCGAGGTGGCGGGCGGCCTCTGTGCCACAGCGGTAGGTCTCGCCGTCGCGCTGACAGGACTGGCGGCCTTCGGGCGCATCGACGCCCCATAGCCGCACACGTTGGCCGCCGATCTCCAAGGTGTCGCCGTCGATGACCGTGGCTCGCCCGATCAAAGGGGCGGCGGGCGTGGCGGACTGCAGCGTGATGGCCAGGACGAACGCAGTGATCATCCTGGCGTCGTAGCTGAAGTCACCCGGCCAAGGCTATGGCGAGGTGTCTCCCTCTGGCGAGCCTGTCGAGAGGCTTCCCCGGGTCACACTTAGAACCTTGACCGACCGGTAGGGGTGCGGTCCGAAGGCCCGCCAATCGTGGGCACCCGGCTAGGCTGAAGATCAGAAACTCGCCAGGACCAGTCATGCGGGCGCCGCCGAGAACGAGACTCTCACACTAAGAAAAAACCAGCCTTGGGGCCGGCGACCTATTTCACTTCCGACGCAGATCCTCCTGATGTCGACGGAACACCAAAACGGCGAACGCCTTGTCACTTCGCCGCACGCATGGTGCGCACACGCCAGAGAAAGCGGAGACGTTCTTATCCTACGTTCGCCTTGGTAAAACTCAACTCGTTCGAAAGGCCGGCGCTCTACTTCGCGTTAATCGATCTCTCGGATCGCTTTCGGCTCAATCCGGGACACAAGCCCACACAAATCTGGCACATCCGATTTGCGGCGAACAAGGCAAAAGAATGGTTCGATCTGCTCCATTCTTGCTGGTGATGTCGCCGATCTGAACCGAGTAGGCATCGCTGCGGGGGAGCTCAGCCTCGCTCGCACCCGACGCCGTCACCGTCTCGATCCAGGTGCGATCCATAGCCCGGATCACCTCGTCTGCCTGGAGATGCGCCGGCGGCCCGAGCTGCTGCGCAGTTAGCGAAGGCGCCGCCAGATAATGGCCTGGGAGGCTGACCTTGAGGCCGTGACGGCGCTGCGCGAAATCCGCTCCCACGATGGCAGTGATAGCCGCCATTCTTCCGGTCGTTGTGGCAGCCCTCGGCATTAAGGCCACCAGAATGAGCGGCGGCGGTTACAGGCGCTACAACGAGGACAAGTGCGCAAAGTGCGATCGTCAGCTTCATCGGTGCTGCCTCCTGGCGAGCTCAACAGGAAACGGCGGCTCTTGGTAGAGCCGCCGCCAGACTCAAGGCGTCTTAGACTTAGAGGCCGCCCTGACCGATCGGCGCCAGGAGGGCGTTCGGCACCATAATGCGCAGGTCTGCGTTAGCAGGGTTGTCGCACTGTTTGTCGTTATAGAACGACATCAGGTGGGTGCGGCGCTGCTCGGCCAGTTGCTGAGCATCACGGGCGTTCAGATAGTTGCCGGCGGCAGCAGGCCAGAACAGCAAGACGGCGGCTACGTTGGCGCCGTTGACGCCCTTGTCGCTATCGGCGTCACGCTTGATGACATCCAGCTTGGCAAACTCTTCCTTGAGCTGCGTGCACGTCATTGCGCGGTCGCCAGGCATCATGACGCTGACCTTCTCGGTGGTCGTACAGGCAGCCGTGCTCAGGGCGGCCGCAACGGCGGCCGCAATGATGGTCTTCTTCATAGGTGATCCCCCCGGATCGATTATCGCCGGAGCCCTCTGCTCCGACATAACGCTGGTCTAGCACAGCCGGTGCGCGAGTCGAGGGCTGCATCTCACCAGTCAGTGAGGTCTCCCAATTTCATATAACGCCGGTCAGAAATGCACAGGTAGGACCGTCCAGCCATCCTACTTCGCGGCGACAATCCTCAGTGAATCCACCGCTTGTGCGTCGTGATCGGCAATCTCCCGGCCTGAGGAAGCCGGTGCCTTAGCCTTCTCCAAGGTCAATCAGGGCCTTGGAGATTACAAATGACTAACCCAACAGATCTCGGCGAAATCACCGTCGTTGGTCAGCGCCGACCTAACGAATCTATGCAGCCGTTCCCAGAGCGGATTGAAATTAATACTCCGCTTCCCGGTGATGTTGCCGTTATAGAGCCAGTCGACAGCAGTCTAGATCCGTGCTCGGACCCTCACACGAAACGCGAGTGGAATATTGATGCGGCAGCTGCCAAGGCTATCCAGAAGTTTCTGGAGAGAGCGCTCGCTGCCGGTGAGGGCGATCTGAACTACCGTGAGCGCGGCGCTTTTTTGCTGTTGCAGCCCGACGGCTCCGTTACCCTCGGCCCGATCGTCGATGGCGATATCTTCCCGCCGCCCGGAAGCACCCAGCAGCCCAGCACACAGCTGGTTCCACAAGACATCCCGAACATGGCCCAGATTATCGGCATGATTCACAATCATGCCCCTGGCCAGCATCTGCCATCGCCACCGTCCGGTATTCACGGCGGCGATCAGGCCGGCATGCAAACACTTGTGAATGTCATGAACACACCTTCGTACACTCAGTACAACGGCGGCGGCGGCGTCAACGCGCGTTTCTACATCATCTCGCAGACCACAGGTCCGAACCCGACCTACAAGCTGACGGTCTATGGCCCTGAGACGATCAAGTACGACGCCAACGGCAATCCGCCTTCGGTCGGACCCGAGGTGAACCCGAATGGGCAGAGCTGCCCGATCTAATCGCGAACTGACCTTCAGCGAAGGCCTGAGGTCAGCACGCGCACTGGAAAGGAGGAAGGATGACACCAGAACTTATCATGGCGATGGCAGCTTTGGTGACAGCGCTTGCTGGCTTCGTCTGGGCATTTCGACGAAAGGAATAGCCGCCTGCTTGACGCGTAGGGCAACGCGGTTCAGATTTTCCGAAATGTCACGGTGATCTCTTGTGACTGAAAGCCCCGCCCTAATCAGAGCGCGGGGCTTTTTGTTTCCGATCCCAGCCTCTTAGGCGGTGGTCCGGGATATCCACAGTCTCCGTGGGATTCGGTTCGGAGCCCCGGAAAACCGTCCGTTTCAGAGTTCCCCTCGGCTGTCGACGGGCGTTCAGTGTAGCCGCCAGACTCAAACGGCCCGACGTCGATGACGCCGGGCCGCTGAAATCAGAGATAGGCGGTCGCCTTATCGATAGCGGGCGCGTTCCTCGAGGATCTGATCCGAGGTGTAGGGCTTGGCTTCGGCGTCGAAACCGGACCAGCCCGATTGGCGATAGGCTTCGCCGCGTGTGGCGGCGTCATAACCACGGCTGCCGTCAAGGATCGCCTGAATCCGCTGCGCCTCGTCGCCGTCGGCCTTGACGCTGACGAGCGTGCCGCCACGACGGACGCCTTCCGAATAGACGTTCGCTTCTTCGTCGCTGTGACCGGATTCCTTCAGCGCGCCGAGCAGGCCGCCCGTCGCGCCGCCGGCTGCGGCGCCGACCGCTGCGCCGACCGCCGTCGAGGCGAGCCAGCCGGCGGCGACAACCGGTCCGAGACCCGGAATGGCCAGCATGCCGAGGCCGGCGAGAACGCCCGCGCCTGCGCCGAGCAGACCGCCCGTGGTCGCGCCCTTGCCGGCGCCGTCGGCGACGTCGTTTTCGCCGTCGCCGTTACGGTCGCCCAGGGGGCCGGCCTTGTGATCGCGGGATCCGGAATGCCAGTTGTCGGCGTTGTTCGAAACGATGCTGATCTTGTCGTGGTGGACGCCGGAGGATTCGAGCTTCGTAACGGCGTCCAGGGCTTCGGTGTGGCTGTCGAACAGCCGAGTGACGGTGGCCATGATGGGGTCCTTGGGAATGTTTGAGAGAGGTGGAAATCAGGCTGAGCTTATTGGGGCGTCACGACGCCCTTGTAATCGACCGCCACGGTCATCGGGTCGCCGCCCGCACGGGTGGCCTGACCCTTCCAGATGCCTTGCTCGTTCTGGGTGAGCGGGCCGGAGACGACATAGCCCTGCTTCTCGATGGCCGCCTTGGCCTGACCTTCGGTGAAGGAGTTGGCGCCGGGCGTGAGGGCCGTCTGTTCAGACGTCTCCTGGGTGTCGACGGCCGGGTTCATCGGCGCTTCTGCGGTGGAAACGGCAGGGCCTTCGACAGGCGCTTCGCTCGGTTCGTTATTTCCGCAGGCCGTCAGCAAGACGGCGGTCGCCGAGACGGCGAGGACGGCTTTCAACATGGTGATTTCCTTTCAGGGTGAGCCACCAAAAGGGACCGCCGCCTGCGTTCGTTCCGACGGCAAAGGTTGATAGTCTTCATATTCTTGGCTGCGGAACCTGTGCCGTACGGCGCATCGCCAGTCCGGCGCTCGCGATGGACGGTTGGCCTTCGCTACCGAAAATCCCGGGTCTTCGGACGGATCGTGTCGAGGTGCAGATCGGGGATGTAGATGTCTCTCGCCCTGACTGTCCGGGGCGGGGCGTCGCGGGCGTCGGGCGAGCCGCCGCGATGGAATTCGTCGCCGCGACCGTGGGGCAGAGGGAAGGCCGAGCCCCGATCGCCGACCGAAGCGAGCAGGCCGGACGCGTCATGGAGTTTGGTCGCGACGATATGGACGACCTCGCCTTCGCGCTGAACCTTGCCGTCGACGACGAGCATGGTCGCCGACAGGACGATGCGGCGTTGCTGTTCGTAAAGGCTGGGCCAGATCACCAGATTGGCCACCCCGGTCTCGTCCTCGATGGTGATGAACATCACCCCCTTGGCGCTGCCGGGCTTCTGGCGCACCAGCACCAGGCCGGCGACCCGGGTCAGGCGTCCGTCGCGCATCCCTGTCGCATCGGCGCAGGTCATGACGTGGCGGGTCTGGAGCTCGCCGCGCAGGAAGCTGAGCGGATGGTCGCGCAGGGTCAGGCCGAGATGGCTGTAGTCCTCGACCACCTCGCGGCCCGGCGTCATGGGTTTGAGGTCGGCGTCGGGTTCTTGAATTTCGGGCTGCGGATCGCGGGCGTCGGCGGCGGCGAAGAGGGGCAGGGGCTCATCGCGCAGGGCTTTGATGGCCCACAGCGCGTCGCGGCGGTCGAGGGACAGGGCCGGGCGGAAGGCGTCGGCTTCGGCCAGTCGGACCAGGCTTGAGGCCTGGGCGCCGGCGCGTCGCCACAGGTCGTCGACCGAGCGGAAGGCGCCGACCGTTCGGGCCGCCAGGATACGGGCGGCGTCCGCGTTCGCCAGTCCGCGCACCATCCGGAAGCCCAGGCGGACGGCCAAACGGCCATCCGAACCGCCGGGCTCCAGGGTGCAGTCCCAGCGGCTGGCGTTCACGCAGACCGGGCGGATCTCGACCTGATGCTGCTGGGCGTCGCGGACGATCTGGGCCGGGGCGTAGAAGCCCATCGGCTGGGCGTTGAGCAGGGCGGCGCAGAAGACGTCCGGGTGGTGGCATTTGAGCCAGGACGAAGCGTAGGCGATCAGGGCGAAGGAGGCGGCGTGGCTTTCGGGAAAGCCATAGGAGCCGAAGCCTTCGAGCTGGCTGAAGGTCTTTTCGGCGAACTCGGCCTTGTAGCCTCGCTCGACCATGCCGTTGATCAGCTTGTCCTTGAAATGGCTGACCCCGCCGGTGAATTTGAACGTCGCCATGGCGCGCCGAAGCTGGTCGGCCTCCGAGGCCGTGAAGCCGGCGCATTCGATCGCGACCCGCATGGCCTGTTCCTGGAACAGGGGCACGCCCAGGGTCTTGCCGAGCACCTTCTCCAGCTCGGGCTTGGGGTAGACGACCGCCTCCTTGCCCTCGCGGCGCCGGAGGTAGGGGTGGACCATGTCGCCCTGGATCGGGCCGGGGCGGACGATGGCGACCTCGATGACCAGATCATAGAAGGTGCGGGGCTTGATCCGGGGCAGCATGGCCATCTGGGCTCGGCTCTCGATCTGGAAGACGCCCAGGGTGTCGGCCTTCCTGATCATTGCGTAGGTTTTGGGGTCCTCGGCCGGAATGGTGGCCAGGTCGAGCGCGATCCCCTTGTGCTCGGCCAGAAGATCGAAACCACGCTTCATGCAGCTGAGCATGCCCAGCGCCAGGACATCGACCTTCATGAACTTCAGGACGTCGATGTCGTCCTTGTCCCATTCGATGACTTGGCGGTCCTTCATCGCCGCGGGCTCGATCGGGACCAGATCGTCCAGGCGGTCCCGGGTCAGGACGAAGCCGCCGGGATGCTGGCTGAGGTGGCGCGGGGCGCCGATCAGCTGACGTGACAGGTCGAGCGCCAGCCGAATCCGGCGGTCCTCCAGATTGAGGTTCAGGCCTTCGACGTGCTTGTCCTCGACCCCTTCGCTGGAATAGCTCCAGACCTGGGACGACAGGGTCTTGATCAGGTCCTCGCTGAGGCCGAGCGCCTTGCCGACGTCGCGCAGGGCGCCGCGCGACCGATAGCGGGTGACGACCGCGCAGAGGGCGGCGTGGTTGCGGCCGTAGGTCTCGAAGATCCACTGCATGACGATCTCGCGCCGCTCATGCTCGAAGTCGACATCGATGTCCGGCGGCTCCTTGCGCTCCTGGCTGACGAAGCGCTCGAACAGCAGGTCGTTGCGCCCGGGGTCGATCGAGGTGATGCCCAGGACGTAGCAGACGGCGGAGTTGGCGGCCGAGCCGCGCCCCTGGCACAGGATGTCGCGGCTGCGGGCGAAGCGGACGATCGAATGGACCGTCAGGAAATAGGGCGCATAGTCCAGCTTGCCGATCAGATCGAGCTCGTGACGCAGGGTCCGGCGTACGCTGTCCGGCAGCCCTTCCGGATAGCGATCGGCGGCGCCGGCCCAGGTCAGCTGTTCCAGGGTCTGCTGCGGCGTCATGCCCGGCGTCGAGACCTCGTCGGGATATTGATAGGCCAGTTCGTCGAGCGAGAAGCGGCACCGGTCGGCGATCTCGACCGAGCGGGCCAGGGCCTCGGGATAGGCCTTGAACAGGCGGCGCATCTCGGCGGGAGGCTTCAGATAGCGGTCCGCATGGCGTTCGCGCCGAAACCCCAGTTCGTCGATGGTGCAGCCGTGACGCACGCAGGTGACGACGTCCTGCAGCAGGCGTTGGTCCGGATGATGGAAGAGGACGTCATTGGTCACGACGGTCGGCACGCCGGCCTGGGACGCCAGGGTGGACAGGTCGTGCAGGCGCAGCGCATCGCCGGGGCGTCGCCGCAGCGTCAGGGCCAGATAGGCGCCGGTCGGGAAGGTCGTCGTGAGCTTTCGCAGCCGTGCGGCGCAGGCGTCGTCCGCCTCGTCCGGGACGAGGACGGCGATCAGGCCTTGCGCCCAGTCCTTCAGGTCGGCCCAGTCGAGATGGCATTGGGCCTTGCCGGCGCGACGTTTGCCCAGGGACAGCAGACGGGTGAGACGGGAATAGGCGGGGCGGTCGGTCGGATAGACGAGCAGGCCGGTCCCATCGGCCAGGTCGAGGCGGCAGCCGACGATCAGCCGCACGCCCGAGGCCTTGGCCGCCTCATGGGCGCGCACGATCCCGGCCAGGGAGTTGCGGTCGACGATGGCCAGGGCCTCCAGCCCGCACAGCCGCGCCTGTTCGAACAGCAGCTCGCAACTGCTGGCGCCGCGCAGGAAGGAGAAGTGCGAGGTGGCTTGAAGCTCGACGTAGGACATGAGGGTTCGCGGGTGTTGGCGTCCTCGACAGCACCGCCGAACGGCGGAAGGCAAGCGTGGCCTTGCAAAAATGTTTCCTTTTTGTTCTCGTCTTGATATGCAGGGCGTCATGCAGGGATCGGCCATCCGCAAGATCGTCCATGTGGACATGGACGCCTTCTTCGCCTCCGTCGAACAGAGGGACGATCCGACCCTGCGCGGGCGGCCGGTCGCGGTGGGCCATGCGGCGGCGCGCGGCGTGGTCGCCGCCGCCAGTTACGAGGCGCGTCGGTTCGGGGTGCGCTCGGCCATGCCTTCGACGACCGCCCTGCGCAAATGCCCGGACCTGGTCTTCGCCCCGCCGCGCTTCGAGGTCTATCGCGCGGTCTCGGCGCAGATTCACGCGATCTTCGCCGACTACACCGACCTGATCGAGCCCCTGTCGCTGGACGAGGCCTACCTCGATGTGACCGCCGATCGGCGCGGCCTGGGCACCGCCTCGGCGACGGCGGAAGCGATCCGGCGGCGAATTCTGGAGGCGACCGGCCTGACCGCCTCGGCCGGGATCTCCTACAACAAGTTCCTGGCCAAGCTGGCCTCGGACCAGAGAAAGCCCAACGGTCAGTTCGTCGTGGCGCCTGGGCGGGGCGAGGCCTTCGTCGAGGCCCTGCCGGTTCAGCGGTTTCACGGCGTGGGGCCGGTGACCGCCGCCAAGATGGAGCGTCTGGGGATCCGCACCGGCGCGGATTTGCGCCCCCAGTCCCTGGCCTTTCTCCAGCATCATTTCGGCAAGTCCGGGCCCTGGTATTACGCCATCGCTCGCGGCGATGACGATCGGCCGGTCAATCCGGACCGGACGCGCAAGTCGAGCGGGTCGGAAACCACCTTCGCCTCCGACCTGACCGAGCCCGAGGCGATCGAGGCCGGAGTGGCGGCGATGGCGGACGAGGTCTGGGCCTGGTGCGAAAAGGCGGGCAGTCGCGGGCGGACCGTCACCGTCAAGGTCAAATGGGCCGACTTCCAGCAATCGACCCGAAGCCGGTCCCTGTCCGAGCCTGTGGCCTCCAGAGAAGCCTTGCGCGACGTCAGTCGGCTGCTGGTCCGGTCCCTCTATCCGCCGACCCGTGGCGTGCGGCTGGTCGGGGTCAGCCTGTCCAATCTGGAGACGACGGGCGCGGCGGCGAAACAACTGGCCCTGTCGTGACCGGCTCGGCGCAGATCGACCTGTTCGGAGAGGCGCCTGTATTTGCGCCGGTCGTGGCGGGGTTCGACTATTGGGCCGACGTCCTGTCGGCGCCCGAACAGGCCGCGCTGGTCGAGGCGCTCCAGACGCTCGCGTTCAAGCCCTATGAGCATCTGGGCTACCTCGGTCATCGCCGGATCGCCGCCTTCGACCGCGAGGGCGACGGCGCGGGATGGCCGGGGTTTCTCTCGGATTTGATGGCGCGCTTGGCGAAGCGTTTGGATCTGGACGGCGCGGCCTTCGTCCAGGTTCTGGTCAATGAATATCAGCCGGGCGCGGGCATCGGCTGGCATCGCGACCGCCCCGTCTATGGCGAGATCCTGGGCCTGTCTTTGCTGGCGCCCTGCGTGATGCGGCTGCGCCGTCGCGAGGGGACGGGCTTTTTGCGCAGAAACGCGCCCCTGGCGTGCGGCTCGGCCTATCGATTGTCGGGAGAGGCGCGGGCGGTCTGGGAGCATTCGATCACGCCGATGACGGCCTTGCGCTATTCCATTACCTTCCGGACCCTGGCCGCCTGACGATCGCTGCGGCGGCCGGCTGACTTGAAGTGGTTTTGATCGGTCTTGTCAGGCCAGGTCGATCCAGACCGGCGCATGGTCGCTGGCGCCCTCGGCACCGCGGACCGCGCGATCGACGCCGGCGTCGGTCAGGCGTTCGGCGGCGGGGTCGTTGAGCAGCAGATGGTCGATCCGCAGACCGGCGTCGCGGGACCAGGCCTCCCGGAAATAGGACCAGAAGGTCCAGGGCGGCGGATCGTGCGGGAAGCGCTCGCGCAGGGCGTCGGTCCAGCCCTGGTCGAGCAGGGTCTGGAAGGCCGCGCGGCTCTCGGGCTGGAGCAGGGCGTCGGTCTGCCACGAGCGGGTGTTGTAGATGTCGGCGTCGGTCGGCACGACATTGTAGTCGCCGGCGAGCACGACCGGAGCCGCCGTGGGATAGAGCGACGCCGCATGGGCGAGGAGCCGGTCGGCCCAGGCGAGCTTGTAATCGAACTTGGGCCCCGGCCTGGGATTGCCGTTGGGCAGATAGAGGCAGCCGATCAGCACGCCGTTCACCGCCGCCTCGATATAGCGGGCCTGGCGGTCGTCGGCGTCGCCCGGAAGCCGGCGTCGGGTCACGACCGGCTCGCCGATCCGGCTCAGGATGGCGACCCCGTTCCAGCGATGCTCGCCGGCCCAGACCGCCGCATAGCCGGCCGCTTCGATCTCGGCGGCGGGAATCTGGCTGTCGGTCGCCTTCAACTCCTGCAGGCAGACCACGTCGGGCTGCGCCTGTTCGAGCCAGGCGAGGAGGTTGGGCAGCCGAGTCTTGACGCCATTGATGTTGAAGGTGGCGATCCGCATCCCGATCACCGCGGCTCTGGAGCCGCCAGGGCGTCGAGGGCGATGCGCACATGGGGCGCGAGGGCGTCGGCCATGCGGCCCACGCCGACGGCGTTGGGATGGATCCGGTCCGGCAGGACATAGGCGGGATGCAGCGCCAACCCCTCCATCAGGAAGGGCATGAGGGCGGCGCCGGACGCCCGGGCGACCTCGGGATAGACGGCGTCGAAGGCCCAGGCATAGGCGCCGAACCAGGGCGGCGCCCGCATGCCGCAGACGAGGACGGACACGCCGCGCCGTTGCAGTCGGTCGATGATGGCCAGGAGATTGGCCTTCACGCGGTCGGCGGGGACCAGCTGCATCATGTCGTTGGCGCCCAGGGCGAGGACGCAGAGGTCGGTCTGGGCCGGCACGTCCCGATCGACCCGCCGCAGACCGTCGGCCGTGGTGTCGCCGGAGACGCCGGCGCCGACGATCCGCACGGGCGGCGTCCCGCCTTCCAGGCGTTTGGCCAACTGACGCGGGAGGCTTTCGGCGGGCTTCAGGCCGTAGCCGGCGGTCAGGGAGTCGCCCAGGAGGGTGACGACGCGTTCCGCAGGCGCGCCGTGGGGGCGGGCGCTCAGCGGAAGACCCGGATCGGGCCCGTCACGAAGGCGGGGGCGGGGTCGGCAAGGGGGGAAGGGAAGGGCATGGCGGTCTCGTTTCCGGGGATAAGGCTTCGGGCGCGGCTCTCGTTCCGCGAACGGCAGGGCGCCTGGCCGAAGAGGCCGTGGAGCCGCCCGCTGAGGCCTGGGGCCGGCGCCCGCGACGAACGGCAACGAAGAACCTGACACCGCCAAGGCCGGCGCGGCCTGAGGCTGGGCGGCCTGATCCCCCTTTGGGCATCGGTTCTTCTAAGCCTGGCCGGCTGATTACCAATCGTTATGGTGACCGGGTCGCCGGAGTGGCGGCATGTTCGACCGATGAACCTGCTGGGCCTCCTCCTCGTCGGCGCCGACAGCCTCTTCAAGCGGCTGGTCGGGCGCGCACGTTTCCTCTGATCCCTCAAGCTTCACAACTGAAACGTAGTTTATGACGCGCCCGTGAGTTGCTTCCGGTTCGTCGTCGGTGTGGTCTGCCTGAGCACGCGATGGGGCGTGCACATGGAGACAACCCGATGAAAATCCGCGTTAAAGCCATGCTTGTCGGCGCCGCCCTGGTCGGCGCCGCCGGCGTCACCTCAGCCGTCGCTCAGACCGATCTGACCGCCTATCACTACGTCTATTACGCCGACGCCGCGAAGACCGAATATCTCGGCGAGATTTCCGACCGAGGCTGCGGACGCTCCGGCAGCTACAGCTACGTCCTGAGGGCGAATGTGCCTTCGCCCTATTACGACGCCACGCCGATCTATGTGTGCGGCGGCAACGGCCCGACCCTCCCCGAGAACTGGTGATCCAGGACCCGCCCTCGCGAGGGGGCGGGCTTCCTCGGCATCGGGAGTTGGCGTCCAGCCTCTGGCGCTCGACGACGGCGCTCGTCTGCGTCTCGACGCCGGTGGCCCTTCGGCATTCCGCACGGATCGGCCGGTTGCGGCGATCCTAGCGGGTCAACGACGACGCCAGACGTCTTTGCCCCCGACCGCCACCGACTGGACCTGGTCGTCGTGGAGCATGCACAGCACCTCGCCCCGGGCCGAGGTCGCCGGCCAGGTTACTCTCCCAGAGCATATTCCGGCCCCATGACGACGGTGTCTTGAGCGGGAGCGCCGCCGATCGCGACGCCGTTTCTCGCCGCAATACCCAGGCACGCCGCGGTCGCTTCAGCGCGCGGATCCGACGCCTGTGAATGGGCGCATGCGGCCAGCAGGAAGACAGGAAGCAGGACGAAAGGGCGCATGGCGAGGATCACTGGGGTTGTTCGACCGTCGCAAACTGATCCATTCTGTCAGCCGCGTCGAGACCTTCAGCGGTGACGGACGCCCAGGCCAGGAGCGCACCAGATGGGACTGAACCGCCTTGGCGATCCCAGCTGTGCGTCATCGGCACCGTCTGTTGCGTTCACCCGCGCCGATGAGGGCCTTGCGCCGATCCATCTCCCTCTGCTCCCTGAACGGACAGGCGAGGGGATGCAGAACGTCCTCAGGTCGGCGGCGCTCAGGCGTGCTCGTCCGAGCGGTGAACAGCGATGCTGGATGGGACGAGTTCGGCCTTCAGGCGATAGAGTTGCCGGTCGCTCGAGATTGCCCGGGCAACGAACACACGCGCTCGAGTGGGATGACTGCTAGTAAATCAACGCGGACGTTTAGGGATTCCGCTCGGCGGTGACCAGTCGGCCTAGTGCGGCCACTATCGGACATTCTCGGCCGCCCCCTCCTCCCGCCGACACGCTGGGATTGAAAGCCAAGCTTAGGACCCGCATAGCTGCGGTATTGCAACGCCTGGTCAGTGTGTTGCATCCTATGGGCGTCGGAGGGGGATTCTATGGACGCGACCATCGCAGGGGTTAAGCCGCGGGAGACCGCCGGGTCCGCGGCTTATCGCGCCTTCGATTTCCAGATCCATTTCTCACTTCTCAAGGTTCTCACTCTCCACAAGGAGGGGCAGGATTTCACGGCGCTCTTCGATCATCATGATGACCTAATTCTGATTACCGGCCCGGACGCGGACGCATCCTTCTACCAAGTGAAGTCGAAGGCTGACGCTGCGTGGACGACCAAGCAGTTGGCTTACCGCGGCAGCCGTGGCGACCTGCCGCGGTCGATCCTGGGCAAGGCCTATTACAACATCGATCAGTTTGGCCCCGATATTCTGCGGGCCGCCATCGTCTCCAATCAGCCGTTGAGCGCCAAGTATGCCGATGGCAAGAAGGTGAAGTCTGACGATGGCGAGTTTACCTTCGGCGCCTTGTCCCAGGACGATTGTGACGCGGTCGCTGGCGCTTTGGCGGCGGACTTTCCGAACGGCGTCAGTCCTATCCACGTCGAACGCCTG
This sequence comes from Brevundimonas sp. TWP2-1, assembly GCF_049897645.1. NCBI lineage: Bacteria > Pseudomonadati > Pseudomonadota > Alphaproteobacteria > Caulobacterales > Caulobacteraceae > Brevundimonas > Brevundimonas sp. TWP2-1. The sequence goes on along the minus strand of NZ_JAFCWR010000001.1, from coordinate 762,081 downwards.
ACCTACGAGCGCACCCCGCTTGATCTACAGAGCTATCGAAAGACCGTGCTGGGTGAAGTCGCCGAGTTCGCCGAACGGATGGATCCGACCGGAGGGACGGCCCCTAAGCCGGTTTATGACGCCTTGCTCAGTGAAGTCGGCCGATGCACGGGGGATGTGAGCCGGCCGACCAACCTGCAGGCCTTGCTTTCGCGAAAGTCGTTGGCGCGCGCCGATCTCGACAATCTGGCGCAGCGGATCGCCAACCATCGCCGGAGCCCGCTGGAATGGTGGGATGTCGTGGCATCAGAGCTATCCAGCGTCGGCGTCGGCGCGATCGCCCAGCAGCGGCTGCGGCTGGCATGTTTGGCCTACTGGAATGATCGACGGCGTGGGAGCCATGACGCCGGCGCTCTGTCTGAAGCCCTGTCGCTACATATCGCCGCCAATCCTCACCTGGTTGCTGACAGTGTCAGACCCACGACCGAGGCCCTGGCTGCGGCGACTCAACTCTCGGCGCCAGTCGGGGCCGCTTACGGCCTCGACGCGGCGCTGACGGTTGAAGTCATGGAGCGAACTCTGTGAGCCACGCAGATACGACCCGGCTGCGGCGGGTATTGAGATCCCTAAAAGAGGCCAAGAATGCCCCAGCTAATGTTCGTCGAACTCTCCCTGTTGTCCCAGACGGAGCGGCGCGCGTTGAGCGTGCCCCTGGACTCGCAAAGACTGGTTATCCAGGGTGGCAACGGCTTCGGAAAGTCGGCGATCGTGAAGAGTCTTTACGAGACCCTGGGGGCGACGCCGCAGAAGATTGACGACAGTTGGAAGTCCGCGAACGTCTCGAGTTGCCTCCGCTTCGAGCTTGACGGCACCGCCTTCGCCGCCGTCAAGGCGCTCGGGGTGCACGCCCTGTTCGACGGACAGGGGGAACTGCTCTTCATGGGGCAAGGTCTTGTGAAGGACTGGGGGCCGAAACTCGCCGATGTATTAGGGTTCAAGCTGGTCATGAGCGATGGGTACGGCGCGAGCCTGACGCCGCCGCCATCCTATATATTTGCGCCCTTCTACATCGACCAGGACGCAGGGTGGGCGAAGGCGTGGGACTCGTTCGCAGATCTCTATCTCCCGAACAGCTCGCGCACCTTGGCGGAGTATCATTCCGGTTTAAAACCGGATGGGTATTATGAGGCCAAGGCGGATGCCCAGAAGGAGCGCGTGCTCTTGACGGCGATGGATGGGCCGGTCGCCACGCTGCGCGAAACCATCACTCAGGTTCAGGATATCGGCGCAGAAGCCGGCCCTACCTTAGACCTTCAAGAGTTCGAGGCCGAGATCGCCGATCTCGTCGCGGAAAGCACCAGGCTGTTGGATGCCCAAGCCACATACAGGCGCGCGATATCCGATCTACATGAGCAAGCCCACACCCTGCGCGCAGAAAAGTCTCTGCTCGAAGGCGCTCTCATGGAAATGCGCGGCGAGTTCAATATGGCCGCTTCTCTCCCTGACGAAGTCGAGTGTCCGACTTGTGGCCATGGGTATGAAAACCGTTTGGCGGATCGCTTTGCGCTGATCGCCGACGAAGGCGTCCTCACAGACGCGCTGGGCAAGGCCAACGTCTCCCTGCTCGCTTTAATCTCGCGTGAAACCAAGGAGCGGGCAAAGCTCGATGACGTCCGGGGGCCGCTTGGCCGAATTCAGACGCTCCTCGCATCTCGACGTGCAAGCCTGTCGCTAAGTGACGTCGTGGTGGCTGCTGGAAAGACAGAGGCCGCCAAGATTCTGCGCCGTGCGTTGGACGAGAAACTACTGGCTATGGCCCAGGTGGAGGCCCGTATCGAGGCCCTGAAAGCCGCAATGGAGGCGTTCACGAGCAAAAAACGCAGCGGCGAGATCCTGGCGGGATTCCGGGCAAGGCTCTCCGCGTACGCGATACAGCTTGATGTCCGCCTCGATAATCCGGCGCGGCAGTCGATCACGACAATCAAGACAGCGCGTGGGAGCGAGGGGCCGCGTGCTCTCTTAGCCTATTACTACGCCTTTTTGCATTCTCGCTCAGGAAGCGCTTCGGATATGCACTATCCCCTGGTGATCGACGCCCCCAACCAGCAGGGTCAGGACGGCGTCCACCTGCCGCAAATGCTCCAGTTCATCTTCACGAACGCCCCCCGTGGCAGCCAAGTGATCGTCGCAACCGAAGATGTCGGCAAGGTCGCACTCGACGGCGTCGATGTTCGATCTTTCGGGGAGCGCAAACATCAGGTCCTGCGGGAGAAGGATTATGATCAGGTGCAGGCGCAAATGAAGCCGTTCACCGACGCCATTCTTGCCGCGACAGGCACCCTCTAGAGAGATGTCGGCCAAGCCCGGGTGACGTGTGGAGTGTGTAGCGGCGACGCATGAGCGGTGCCGAGGCTTGAGCCCCAAGGACTATGGGCTTCGGCGTGCCCGCTGCGCCAGTACGCCCCGTGACTTAGAGCGCTCATCGACGTTCGGACGCGACTCGAAGAACCGTCCGAGAACTGGCGACTGTTATGGTGGCGACAGCGGGCTAGGTGACCTCTCGGACGTAGGTTTTCAGGCGACCGAATGTCGGCTCAGCGGACAAACACCGCGCGAAGTTCCAGCCATTGCAGGCGTCGATCAGTCTCTAGTTGAGGTCTCACGTTGACTATGCGATCGAGCAATGAGGCGATTTCATAGGCTTGGCCATTGCTTTTCGGACCGCAGGTGAGCCAGAGCAGTTCCAAAGTCTCCCTAGGGAAAGCTTCTGGGATATTCGACTGATCCAGGGCGTAGACGCCTCTCGCACGATGTCCGGCTGGCGCGAGATAAGGTTTCAAAGCGAGGAAGGCTTCCGGAAACGCCTCTTTGGCATGGATGGCGATCGCGACTAGATGACCCGCGATGGCCTCGCTCACGAACTGTGACGCCTTTGGCCAAATCCGAGACATCAACGGCCCGACGCCGCCGCGCCAAAATGCGGCAGAATCCTCCTCTTCCGTTTGCGACCACTGCCTTAACAACATCGCGGCGCCGAGACGGATCGAGGGGTGTCCATTGCGCAGGGTCGCTGCCGCATCGGCAACGGTCGTCCCCCAGTCGTCCTCGCTGTCTTGGCCTCGAATGATCCGAAGAGCTGGAAGAAGGAGCTTCGCCGCTACGTGGTCGGAGCGACTGTCGCTTGTCCAGTCCACTGAACCTTGAAGGATTTGGCCGGCGAATTTCTTTGAGAAGCTCTTTGTCACGCTCGGATAGGTGATGAGAACGCGGCGCAGCGCCTTGGCGTGGTCTGAGTCTCCGCTCGTGCGGTCGACGAGAATTGGGTCAGCCACGTCCGGCGCGACCGCTATGACGAATGGAATGTCACGCACCATAACCGCCGATGCCAGCAGGCCGGCCCATCCATTGTCAGTCGCGGCCTGTGTCAGTCTCGCCACCAAGTCGTCGGTCGCCTGGTTCGCCTTCCGGCGCGATTGGATGTCGGCAAGGAGCGTTTGGGTCAGTCGGCCCGCAGATCTGTTGACGGCTGTCGATAACAAGTCATTCTCGAGCTCCGCGTCGGCGGGGGTTTTGACAATGAAGGACCAAAGGCGATCCCACCATTGATCGGCGATACCAGCTCGCGAGCCAGCTGAAAGCAAGTCGACAAGTCGATCAGCGAGTAGGGCCAAAAAGTCGTCATCGGCAGCCCAGAGGTGGCCGAAGGTCTTGGTACGGAGCGTCTGTTGCGCTGGAACCTGCTGCGCTTTTGCAAATGAGAGTGCGCTTAAGAATGTGTTCCAGAGCTCAGCATTGGCCACTTCCCAACCGGCACTGCTCAATGTCGAGAGCGCGCCTTGAGGGTCGGAGCTGCAATAGGCGCTCCATCCGTCTCTAAGCTGGAAGTCCCGACTCTGAATGACCTGGTGTGCGACCTCAAGGCGCTCCTCGTCTGCCGCAGCTTCGATGGGGCCAGGATCGCCCACGATTGCGCGCACCCCAAACGAGTAGGATCCGAAGAAGTCGGTATCTTCGGCTTCGCGGTTCAAGGTGTCTCGCCGACCAACGATGGCGTCGAGTTCTGCCTTACCATCCGAGCTAAGAGCGCCAGCGGCGCCCATCATTTTCAGTCTGAGCCAGACGGAAGAGTCTCTAGCGTGGTCGCGCCAGTCGACTTGGCCCACCTCTAGGTCATACTGGCCGAAGTACTCGTCGCCCTCTGTGATAATCCGCTGTTCAAGCTGGGCTAAGAGCTCTGGCGCGGCGTCACCCATGCGATCGCGTAGCAACAGCGGCAGCTCGCGACGGGAGGCCCAGAAATCGCCGATGGAGAGGCCGAGGGCGCCAGTGGCGGCCTCGGCGCTGGAGAATGCATCGGGATTACGTAACGCGTGGAGCCACATCCTCACGCCAACCGAGCCTGGAAGCCGGGCCCAATCGCGCGCCAGATCGCGAGCGTGTTCGCGAGACTGGCGGGCGACGTTTGGGAGCAAATTTATTAGGAGTCGGACCAACCCGATCACGCCGCCGTGGTGATCGTTTTGCGAATGCTCCTCGACCGAAGGCACGTCCTGATCATTGGAATCCCACGTCTCGACAATCATCCCCGCGTCGACCGAAGTCGCGATTGTGGATCTGAGCGCCTCCGTCGCCAAATCCATTAGCCGGTCCGCGTCATCGGCCCGGCTGGTCAAGACTTCAATCAACTCGTGAAGCTCTCCACTGTCGCGCAGCGCCATGTCGGGCCAGACGATATCGGCCACTCTAACCGGCGGCTCATCACGCGAGGCTGACGCCATCAGTTTTCGGCTGGACTGAAGCTCAAGCAGCGGCGCGAGGTGGGAGACGGCCCCCCGGAGGTCGGCGTCCAAAACGACATCGCTCCTTAATGTCCGGATCAACTGGTGCTCGGTCAGGTCGAACCCATCGGGACGGACGTCAACATCGGCAATCAGCCGCCAAACCCTTAGCCACAAAGGTGAGAGCGAATTCACGTCGCGTAGCCGCCTCGAAAGATGCTCGTTGAACTTGGGCGACAGGATCGCCTGCCAATGAAGCGCGACCTCCAATCGGTCATAGCTTTCGAAATCGCGGGCGATCCAAGCGGGGATTACCCAGCTTAAATCGATGTCGGGGATCAGGTCGTGTTCGCGCATGAACTTGAACCAAAGGGGATCGGTCAGGGTCGCGATGAGAATGTCGCGGAGATCGGTCCGGTCTCGGAACAGCCAAATCAGGGCTTTCTGTTCCGTCTCGCTGCTGTCGTGATAGGCCTTGGTGAGGATCTCCTCAGTCATGGTTCGTCGGCTTAGTTTCGGACGCTCGATTACATTGGCGAGTTGGGCCAGATCGTTCCAAAGTGCGCTGTGATCTGGAGCGCCAGTCGCGGTATCGGTCGGGGCTGTGTATGCCAATGGCTCCACGGCCAGTGCGGTCCAGCGGGCGTCGGCTTCGGCGACGTCGCTGACGACCGCATCAAAAGCGTACACCTGCTTAAGATCCGCAAAGCGCGTTCGGTCAGCCGCCAGTACGTTGAGGAAGTACCGAACCGGCGCGTCCCCAGCGCGGTATCCCAGAAGGACCACGGTCTTGCAGCGGACGAGGTCGAAGAGAAAGCGAGATGCCCATCCCGAACGCATATAGGCGTCGCCATAGTCGGCCGATGTAAGGACGAGAGGGGTCTTCTCAAGCTCCAAAGTCGGATCTTCGAGTCGTCCGTGCAGATGGATGACACCGCCGAACTCAAGACTGCCTGGAGCCGAAAGGGCCTGGCCGGCGACGCTCTCATGTCGAACCGATTGGCTTGGATCGGCGCGGTGCAAGGCCAGTTCGAAGAGATTGTCAAAGTTGGTGGTGACGACCATGGGCCGGTTGTTGAGATCTCGGGACAATCGGAGGATCGTCTCGTGATTTCCGAGAAAGGGATGTTCGGGGATTTGCAAAAGGCGCACGACCTCCCGCTCCATAGCCGGGGAGTCGGCTAGGCGCCGGCCGAGAGCGCCGAGTACTTCCTCAAAACGGCCCTCGTTGAAGGATAGATCTTCAGACCGATCTCGATCCATGTCCAAGGCCCGGTAAGTGTCCTCGACGAGCTTTTGGAAGCCGGGTAGTTGCGGCGCGCTGACCCCCGCGCCGCACAGGAACACCACATCACCATCGATCATGGCGTCGATGAGAGGGCGCGGAAACTCCGGTCCCGCATCAGAAAATCTGAGAGTCACCTTTAGCCCTCCACGCCGGCTGGGCGGCGCTCCTCCTTATGGGTGCGGGTCACGCTATTCCAGCCCTTGATCTCGACTAGAGACTTTGTTCGAAGCCAAGCCAAGAAGCGGATATTCGAACCCGGCGTTGGCCCGGCCGGCCACCGGCGGACGGGCGCTAAGGTTCGCCACGTCAATGTCCACTTTCTGGCGGGAAGTGAATGTCGAGTCTTGACGCATAGCCGACGCTGGCTAGCGGCAGCAGCCCCCTAGATCGGCATAATCGAACGTATATTTTTCTTAGCTCTACCGTTCGGAGATGCGTTCGTGTCGTTTTCGGTTAGAATCGTCTGATGCGGTCCGATCTCGACCATCTTCCTGAGCGCCAGCAGCGTGAACTCCAGCGGGTTCGCGACATCCTGCTTGCCGGTTTCGAAGCGGCCAAGCACAGCGGCGGCGGTGCGAACTCCGGCTGGCGCCGTGGCGGTCAGGTCCTCAAGATCATCCTGTTCGGATCTTACGCCCGGACGGATTGGGTCGATGAGCCTGAGAACGGCTACCTCTCGGACTTCGATCTGCTGATCGTGGTCAACCACGAGAAGCTCACCAACATCGCCGACTACTGGTGGACCTCAGAGGATCAAATTCTTCGCGACCCTGGCGTCGAAAGAATGGTCAATCTGATCGTCCACGACATGCAGGACGTAAACGACGCCCTTCGGCGCGGCGAATACTTCTGGACCGACATCGTCCGCGACGGCATCGCCCTTTATGAAGTTCCAGGCCACCCGTTCGCGACGTCACAACCAATGACCGCCGATGCCGCGCATGCAGCAGCGGTCGGTTACCTGGCTGAAAAAAATGCCGACATCGAAGTGTGGCTCGCCGAAGCTGCTCAGCATCTTTCAACTGCTCCATCGACTAGAACCAGCCGGAAACACGCTGCTTTCAGGCTGCACCAAGCCGTTGAAGCTGCCTACGCCTGCTTCCTGTTGGTCCACACCTTCTATTTCCCGCGCTCGCACAACATCAAGTTTTTGCGCTCTCTGGCCGAGGATGTGGACACCGGCTTGGTCGAGGCCTGGCCGCGTGAGAGCCGCTTCGACCGGCGTCGGTTCGAACTGCTGAAGCGGGCCTATGTGGAGGCGCGCTACAGCGATCAGTACGACGCCTCGGTCGAGGATCTGGAGTGGCTGATGGGGCGGGCGCGTCGGCTTCGGGATTTGGTCTCTGAGCTGTGCAGGCTGCGCATCGCGGCGCTGAAAGCCAAGGCCGACCTCGGTTGAGGCTGGGCAGGCGTCACCCGAACAGGCCGTGGAGCCACCAGCTGAGGTCGCCCGTCTGGGCCTGCTCGCCGTCGCCGCGCCGATAAACCCAGAAGCGGGCCCCGGCCTCGTCCTCCAGCTGGAAATAATCCCTCACGGCGTCGCGTTCGCCGTCGCGCCGCCACCATTCTCCGAAGATCCGCTCCGGGCCGTCAGCCCTCCTGACCCGGTGGCGAATGCCGCGCCAGCGGAAGGCCACCGGCGGCTGATCGGGCAGGAGGGCGACGGCCTCGATCGCCTCGGGGCGGGCGAGAAGCCGCGAGGGGCGCGGCCAGCGCCGGGTCCAAGTCTCCGTCACCGGCGGGGCGGTGGGGGGGAGCCGGCGCACCGCGCGTTCGGGCACGTCGCTCTGGGCGGGGCCAAGGCGATACAGTTTTTGCGGGCCGAGGCGATTGGCCAGGAGATCGACGAGGTCGCCGATGTCGGGCGTCGCCGGACCCGTCAGATCGCCGGAGGTCGGCGACCAGTCCAGCGGCAGGACGACGGGGGCGGCCAGGACCATGGCTTCGACGCCCAGGCCGGGATCGACCGTTTCGATCCGGTCGCAGAGCAGGCGTGCCAGCCGTCTGACGTCGCGGACCGGGCGGGCGAGGCCGACGCGAATGGCCTCGGTCCGGTTGTCGATCCGTTCGAAGCGCAGATCGAGCCGTGTCGCGCCAAGGCCATGGGTTTCCAAAGTCGCGCTCAGGGCCTCGACCAGTTTGAGCGTATAGCGGGCCAGGGTCTCGGGGGCGCCGATCGGTTCGGCGAACAGGCGTCGGACCTGGATCAGCTCCGGGGCGTCGATGGGGGTGATCGGCTCGGGGGCGCGTCCATAGGCCTGGTCCAGCCGACGGGTCAGCTCGGGTCCGAACCGCAGGGCCAGGGGCGCGCGGGGCTTGGCCTCCAGCTCGCCGATGGTGTCGATCCCCAGGCGCTCCAGGCCATCGACCATCTCGGTGGGAAGGCGCAGGGCGCGGACCGAAAGAGGGCGGATCGCAGGGCCGCCGCGTTCGACCGCCGTGGTGGGCCGGGCGACCTGGCGGGCGAGGGCGTGGGCCGCGCCCCAGGTGTCGGCGAGGGCGGCGCGGGCGTTAAGGCCGACGCTGGCGGTCTGGGCGATCAGATCGTCGAGCAGGCCCTGGTCGCCGCCGTATCGGTGGCCGGCGCCGGTGACGTCGAGAACCAGTCCGTCTGGCGGGTCGGCGGCGACGATCGGGGCGTAGCGGCGCAGCGCCCACAGGGCGAGTTGATCCAGAGCCGCGGCGTCCCCGGCGGGATCGAACGGATGGACGACCAGATCGGCCACGAGCGCGCGCGCCTGGGTCGCCGCCATGCCGGGATGGAGACGATGGGCAAGCGCGGCGGGGTCGGCGGCCAGGACCAGGCGTTTGCGGCCCCGGCGGCCGACCAGGACCAGCGGCGTCTCAGGCGACGGCGCGTCCGGTCCAAGCCGGCGCCGCAACCGGTCGGTCGGCCAGGTGGGCAGGTAGAGCGAGACGACCCGTCTCATCACAGGCTTCCAGTTCGAAATCCGCGCAGGCTCCGGCGCGGCAGCGGATCAGTTCGACGAACCAGCGCGGGCGTCCGACGCCGGCGACAGGCAGGGGGGCGGAGGGCAGGGCGGTGACCCGCCATCGGGTAGCGGCGGCCGTGGGCTGGCCGAAGTCCGCCGCCTCGGCCTGGCGACGCCATCGTCGCACCGCCAGGCCGAGGGATCCGCTGTCCTCGGCGACCAGCTGCAGCCGCCGGGACGCCGTCATGGACAGGCGGGCCACTTCGCCGACGACCGCGCCGAAGCCGCCGTGACGCAGGCCGTCCTCGAAGGCGGCCAGCACGCCGGCCTCGTCGCCGGCCTCCACATAGATCACCCGGTTGGATGAGAGGCCGGCCTGTTCCAAGGCCGGGGCGAACAGATCCGGCCGGGTGACGCACCAGAGCACTGGACCCTGGGTGCGGGCGGCGACGCCTGCGGCGAAGAGGGCGGCGACCGCCCCGTCCACGGCGCCGTCTCCGCCCCCGGCCACCTCATGCAGCGCCCCCAGCGCCAGGCCGCCGGCGGGCAGCCGACGGTCGAGGGCGTCCAGGCCGAACGGCAGGACGCCGCGGGGCGTGCGTCGGAACGCCTCGATGCGGGCGATCTCGGAACGCAGGGCCTGAAACGGGGATGGGGCGACGGACATGATCTCCTGAACTGGGTGAACCGTTCGATGTTCAGCATTTGTTCTTATTGAACGGCCCGGGAGTCAAGGCGCGAAGGCAAGCCTCTGTGGAGCGGTCTGTGGGCGGCGCCATCTCGCGGGTCGGGCGTTGTCCCTCCATGCCCGCGCCTCCGCCTCATCCGACCACACCCGACGGCCGATATTTCGTGGTGCGCGGCCGCCTGTGGCGCTGCGCCGATCCCACGCTCTCTGCAGAGGTACGGGACCGGCTCGTGCATGAGCTGATGTCGGCCCGTCGATCCGTCCGTGCGGCCCTGGCTGCAGCGGATGAGGACACCCTGGCCGCCGCGCGTCGCGCCGTCGACAGGGCCAAGATCGCACTGGGCGAGCGCGGTCCGGTCTGGTGGGACGACGGGGCGCCGGACCTCAACCGGCGCATGGCGCGCAATACGCTCTATGCGGATTGGTTCGCCGCTCTGGATAGGAGTGCGGCATGACCGCCGATCTTGAACGGTTCGTGACGGCGCAGGATGGGGTGTTCGACACGGCGATGGCCGAGCTCGCCGCCGGTCGCAAGGCGAGCCACTGGATGTGGTTCGTCTTTCCCCAGGCCCGTTCGCTGGGCCGGTCGCCCACCGCCCTTTTCTATGGGATCGCGTCCTTGGCGGAGGCTCAAGCCTATCTGGCGCACCCGATCCTGGGCGACCGGCTCGCCCGCGCTGCGGAGGTCGCAACGACGGCGCCGGCGGCCTCGCTGCATCGCCTGTTCGGATCGCCGGACGACCTGAAGTTCCGATCGTGCATGACCCTGTTCGCCCAGGTGTCGCCGAAGCCCGCCGTCTTTGACGCTGCGCTCGCCCGATGGGCTCTGGGCCCCGACCGCCTGACGGCGGACCTGGTGGAAATGGCCCGGAAGGGACCGGATCGCCTCTGAAAGACGAGGGCGGGCGCGGCCCGGATGAAGATATCTTGGGCCTGCGGCCTGGCCGAGCCGCTCCGGCATTGCTGGACGTCCGTGTCAGGTCAGGGCGGCCCCGCAGAACGACTGAGCGCTTTCGCGCATAGGAACAGGGGAGCGCAGGGCCACGTTGCGGGCTTATGAATGAGACCATCGCCAATATCGTGGGATCGGCCGCAGCGATCTGCTCTGTGACCAGTTTTGCGCCTCAGGGGATCAAGATCTGGAAGGAGCGGGACGCCTCGGCCGTCAGTCTCAAGACCTATTCGCTCACGGTGTCCTGCTTCATCCTCTGGGTGGTCTATGGCGTCATGACCCAGGCCGGGCCCGTCACCATCGCCAACAGCTGCGCTTTGATCATGGCCTCAGGGGTGCTGGTCATGAAATGGCGCTTTCGCGACGGCGATCCAAAGTCCGACGCCAAAGTGGCCGGGGGCGAACCCATCGCGGCCGAGCCCGATCATGGACACGGGGAGGGTGTGGCCCTGCGGGAGGGAACGAACGCCCCGGCCGATGCGATTGATGTGGAGAGGGAGAGAACGATGACCGTGGGTGCGGAAGAGGATGATCCTCGGCGGCCGCCGAACCGGAACCCGGCCGCTGACGCCCGCTCCGGCCTGGCCCAGGGCGGCCTGGGCGGAGCCGGGACCGAACTGTTGGACGCGGGCCAGGAGGAAGTCTTTTCCCGGGCGGAGGTCGAAAGCGGGCGCATCGAACATCATACCGGCGAGACGGCGACTCACGCCCGTCTCGAAGCCCGCAAGCCAGAGGAGATCTGACCGTGGCCGGTCTGCATACGCCCCTGCCGACCACGACCGTTCACCTGTGCGTCGACATGCAGAGGATGTTCGTCGAGGACACCGAATGGCGCACCCCCTGGGCCGAGCGGGTCATGCCCGTCCTCGTCAAGCTGTGCGAGGCCAAGGCCGACCGAACGATCTTCACCCGTTTCATCCCGGCGGCGCGGGTGGGGGAAGGGCAGGGCACGTGGCGCGACTATTGGCGCCGCTGGTCCTCGATGACCCTGGAGGCGATGGGCCCGTCAATGATCGATCTCGCCGGCCCGCTGCAGAGGTTCACGCCGCCCGGCCGCCTGATCGACAAGAGGGCCTATTCGCCGTGGCTGGGCACGGGCCTGGACGCTGAACTGCGCGCCCACGGCATCGACACCCTGGTGGTCACCGGCGCGGAAACCGACGTCTGCGTTCTGGCGGCTGTTCTGGGCGCCATCGATCTGGGGTACCGGGTCGTGGTGGTCACCGACGCGGTCTGCAGCTCCGCCGATGACCCTCACGACCATCTGCTGGCCCTCTATCATGACCGGTTCGCCCAGCAGGTCGAAACCGCCGAATGCGCCGAGGTGCTCGATGGCTGGCGGTGAGGGAAACGCCTGGCGCCCGATCAGCCCGCCGCAGGCGCACGGCGCACGCAACGGCGCCCTGCCGGCCTATGTGTCAAACGGCCTGATCGGTCTGCGCGTCCGCGAGATGGCGCTCGCCCCCGGCATGACCCTCGTGAACGGCGTCGCCAGCGAACATCCGGAGCGACGGATCGAGGCGGCCGCGCCCGTGCCCTATCCTTTGGCGGCCGACGTCTGCATCGAAGGCGTCTGGCTGTCGGACCAGCCCTGGTGCGTCACCGACCTGGTTCAGGACTACGACTTCGCCACCGGGGAACTGACCAGCCGCTGGACCGCCCGCCTCGGGGAGGTGACGGCGCAGGTCGAGGTGGTCACCTTTGCAAGTCGCACGGCCCCGGCCGTGGTGCTGCAAGAGGTCCTTGTGCGACCCGACAGGGCGTGCGCGCTCCAGATTCGCGCCGTCGTTGCGACCGCCGGTCTGCGGGGGCGCGTGACGCGACGAAGCACCGATACGCCGGGCGAAGCCGAGCCCGCCTGCGACGGATCTTTGCTCTGGACCACCGAGGGGGACCTCTCGACCTGCGGGCTCGCCCTTTGGACCGAGACCCGACCGGCTGCGGCGCGGAGCGTCGCCGCCTGGGATGTGTCCGGGCCGCTCCAGACCGCCTACGACCTCGGGCGCGTCGGCAAACGGGGTGCGCGCCTGCGACAGATGGCGGCGCTGGTCCCCTCGCTGGTGCACGCCCGCCCGGACGAAGAGGCGGTGCGCCGCGTCGCGCGCGCGGCCGAGACCGGGTTCGAGACCTTGCGCACGCGAAACCGCGAGGCCTGGCGCGCCCTCTGGCGGGGCCGGATCGTGGTCGAGGGCGCCCGCGCTGAGCATCAGGCCCTGATCGACGCGGCCTTCTTCTATCTCAACAGTTCCGTCCACGCCGCCTCGCCCGCCGCGACCTCGATCTTCGGGCTGGCGATCTGGCATGACTATTCCTACTACTACGGCCATGTGATGTGGGACATCGACGCCTTCTGCGTCCCACCCCTGATCCTCAGCCAACCCGACGCCGCGCGCGCCCTGCTGGACTTCCGCAGTCGCGGCCTGGCCGCTGCGGGCGCCAACGCCCGCCTGTCGGGACGTCAGGGGCTGCAGTTCCCCTGGGAGGCGGCGCCCTCGACCGGGCAGGAGGCGACGCCCGGCGGCGGATCGGGCGCGGCGCACGAGGACCACGGATCGCTGCATGTCGCACGCGCCTTCAGCCTCTATGCCGATGCGACGGGCGACGCGGCCTTCCTGCGCGAGGACGCGTGGCCCGTCCTGAGCGGGGTGGCGGACTGGATCGTCAGCCGGATGACCCGAACCGCTCGGGGCTTTGAGTTGAAGCGGGCCACCGGTCCGGCCGAGGTGCCGGTTCCGCCGGACAACGACGCCTTCACCCTGATGTTCGCCCAGGATCTCTTGAGGCGCGCCACGGCCGCCGCAGAGGCCCTGGGCAGGCCTTCGCCGGAGGCCTGGCGTCAGGTCTGCGACCAGCTCTACCTGCCCCTCCGGGCGGATGGGGTGATCGCCGCCCATGACGGCTTTCGGATCGACGAGCCGAAGGGGGCCACGCCATCACCCCTGGCCGGCCTGTTTCCAGGCGGATATCCGGCCGGACCCGATGTGGCGAAGGCCACGCTCGACTTCTATCTGGCGCACTGGAAGGCCTATGTGGGTTCGCCGATGTTTCCAGCGCTGTATGCCGCCTGGGCGGCGCTTGCCGGCGATCGCACCTTGGCGCTGAAGCTGTTCGAAGAGGGATACGCAACCTACGACGCCGGACGGTTCCACCAGTGTCTGGAGTATCGGGCCGACCACCCGGACAGCGAGACTGCGGCGGGACCCTTCTTCGCCAACCTCGGAGGGCTGCTGCTCGGCCTTGTCTACGGCCTGACCGGACTTGAGGCGCGCGGTGCGCCCGCCGACTGGCCCGCCCGGCCGGTGGTCCTCCCTGAGGGGTGGAAGGCGATAACGGTGGAACGTCTGTGGCTGGAAGGCCGACCTGTCCAGCTGCGCGCGGAGCACGGCGCGGAGCGCGCCGTCCTGTCGCGCTTGTGAGGCGGCGATGAGCAGGCGCGGCGTGACTTCGCAGGGGGCGGCCCGGCCTGGCGGGCAGGGGGCGTCATGAGGCCGAGGACGCCCGTGCTGGGCTATCAGTTGCGCTTCCGTCAGGGGGGCGAGCCGGAGACTCTCATCGCGAGCGATATCGCCGACGCCCTTCGCCAGGCCCGGCGCCGGGCGTTTGCGCTGAAGGCGCCGGTCGCCGTCTGGCGTGACGGTCGTCTCGTCGTCGAATGTGAGCCCCCGCCGACCGAGGATTTCGACGGGATCGATCCGGCCCTGCACGATCGCCTTGTCGCGGCGGGCGTCTATATATTTTCGCAGCCGCACGGTCCCGGTCAGACGTGACCTCCACGTCCTCGTCGGCGACCCCCGGCTAGCGAATGTCTTGTGGCGCGGCCGCGACGCCAGGCGTCCCGGGAGCGAGCTCGGCGGCCTGTGACTGGGGCGCAGGCGCGTCCGCGACGACCGCGCCGTCGTCCGGGATCTCCGAAATCGACAGGATGGTCTCGCCCTCCGAGAGCAGCGGGGCGGCGGCGTCGGCCGCCTGCACATCCGTTTCCGATCGGACCTGGACGCTGCGCTCGCGGCCGTCGGTCTGGCCTATTCTCAAGCTGTAGAGACGCTCGGTCATGAAAAGATCCTTGCTGTGACGCCCGCCCTGTGACGGACCCTCGGGGTTGAAACCTCCCGGTCGGGGCGGTTGTTCCGGGCGCCGGGTCGCTCCGAACAGGAGGCGGACGCCCGGAGGGCGTCGTCGGCAGGCCGCCCCTCGGCCTGTGGGGCCGCCTGCCGGGCGCGATCAGTGGGGTTTGAGCACGACCTTCGTCCACTCGTTCGGATTGTCGTGGAAGTTTTTGTAGGCCTCGGGGGCCTGCTCCAGCGGCAGGCGGTGGCTGATGAGGTCGGTGGTGTCGATCTTACCGTCCAGGACAAGGTCCAGCAGTTGGGGCAGATATTTCTGCACATGCGTCTGGCCGGTCTTGATGGTCAGGCCCTTTTGCATGAGTGCGCCGATCGGCAGCTTGTCGCCGAGTCCGCCATAGACGCCCGGTATGGAGATTCGACCGCCTTTCCGGCAGGCCATGAGGGTTTCCCGCAGCACATGCGGACGGTCGGTGCCAAACCTGGTCTCCTGCTTGACGGCGTCGATGACGTTGTCGGGTGAAAAGCCGTGCGCCTCCATGCCGACGGCGTCGATGCAGGCGTCCGGACCGATGCCGGCGGTCATCTCCATCAGGGCTTCGCGGATCTTGACCTCGTGATAGTTGAGGACCTCCGCGCCGTTGGCCTTGGCCAGCTCAAGCCGGCGCGGGTGATGGTCGATGGCGATGATGCGTCCGGCGCCCATCAATTTCGCGCTCTTGATCGCAAACAGGCCGACCGGACCGCAGCCCCAGATCGCCACCGTGTCGCCCGGCTCGATCCCGGCGTTCTCGGCCGCCATCCAGCCGGTGGGGAAGATGTCGGACAGGAACAGCACCCGTTCGTCCTCGATCCCGTCGGGCACGACGATCGGGCCGATGTCGGAATAGGGGACGCGGACATATTCCGCCTGGCCGCCCGCATAGCCGCCGGTCAGGTGCGAATAGCCGAACAGGCCGGCGGCCGGATAGCCGTAGGCGATCTCGGACGCGTCGCACTTGTCGGCCGGATTGGAGTTGTCGCAGGCCGAAAACTGCTGTTTGCCGCAGTGGAAGCAGGAGCCGCAGGCGATTACGAAGGGCACGACCACCTTCTGGCCGACCTGAAGGCTGGTATTGCCCCGGCCGATCTCGACAACCTCGCCCATGAACTCATGGCCGAGGATGTCGCCGTTGGACATGCCGGGGATGACGCTGTCGTAGAGGTGCAGGTCCGAGCCGCAGATGGCCGTGGCCGTGATCTTGATGATCGCATCGCGGGGGTTGATGATCTGAGGATCGGGGACCGTATCCACCTGAACATTGTGTTTGCCGTGCCAGGTCAGGGCGCGCATGGGAGTTCCTTCCGGGATCAGAAATGACGATCGGCGCGCGGCGCCGCGTCGGGGGCCTTGGACGTCGGGACCTCGCCCGTTTCCATCAGTTGCTTGAAGCGCCGCAGTTCGCGCCGGGCCTGAACCCGGGGCTCTCGCTGCATCACCTTCGCGACCAGTTTGCCGACGGCGCCCGCAGGCGGATCGTAGCTGATCAGAACGCGGACCTCGGTGCCTCGGCCGAAGGCGTTGTCGCGAAACGCGATCCAGCCCTCGTGATCGACGTCGCTGTCCTCGGTGGACCGCCAGGCTATGTATTCGCCGGGACGGTCGTCGGTGATCTCGCTGACCAGTTCGATTTCCGCGCCCGCCGGACCGGCGACGGTCCAACTGGACCGGGCGTCGTCCAGCACATCGACCGACTTCACATTCTCCATGAAGCTGGGCAGGTTCCGGAAGTCGCGCCAATAGTCATACAGCGCCTGACGCGGACGGTTGATCATGACGGCGCGGATGCTGGTGGCGTCATAGGCGCCCTCCACATCATCCTTGTCGTTGAAGGCCGGCGACTGAACGTCGGCGTCTGTTGAGAGGGGTTCGGACATGGTCGAGGGCCTCCTTTTCGTTGAACGGTCGGGCTCAGTTGCCTGGGACAGGAACGCGTCAGCATGGCGGGCGAGACGGGCGCTCGCCCCTGGGTCTGTCGGCGGATGCGGCGCGCGAAAGCGTCGTCGCGGGTCTAGACGGACGCGGAAGCATTCGGCTCCGCCTCGCCGTTGAACTCTCGGAACGCGGCCCGGAAGATTTCGGCGTCGTCCGTTGAGCTTGGCGTGACCGAGACCGCGATCCGCCCTTCCACCGGGGCGTCCGATCTCGCCTCGACGCTGGGATCCGCGGCTTCCAGATCGCCGCCGGAAGCCCTGTCGCCCACCGTATTCTCCGGTCCATCAGGGGCGATCCGGATGGCGTCCCGGGAGACCCCATGGGTTTGAACAAGGCGTTCGACGACCATCTCCGCGTCTCGCCGCGTTGCGAAGGTGGATGTGATCGGTGCAGTCATAGGTTTGCTCTCTGATTGTTCAGAGCCGACAACGCGCGTTTGCGTCTCAGGGTCCAAGAAAGTTGAAAGTCTTCGCCGCACGGCAAGAAGGACGTGCGTATTCGTTGTTCAGGAGCGAAGATATCGATTGCATCCTACTGCCAAACATCCGGGCGAACGGCACAGGTCGGGGAACGAAACCGCACACAGGAACCGATCGGCCACGGTTGGTCTTACGTCATCGCGTGTAAAGCGTTGGACGGGCCCAAAATGGCTCGGGTTGGGGCAGGACCGGAACTTGATGCGCATCGGCGTCATCGCACATCTTAAATATCCCATCGCCGAGCCGTTCGCCGGCGGGTTGGAGATGCACACCCATCTGCTTTGTCGTCTGCTGCGGCGGCACGGCCATGACGTCACCCTCTTTGCGGCGACCCGTTCCGATCCTGAGCTTGGCCTTGAGGCGATCTGTGAACAGACGGAGATGGCGAAGGTCGGGACCGCTGAAGCGGGCGACGTCGCCTTTTTCCGAGAGCATCACGCCTATCTCTCCCTGATGACGAGGCTGCGTCGCAGCGACTTCGACGTCGTCCACAACAACAGCCTGCACTATCTGCCTGTGTCGATGGCCGACACCTTGCCGATGCCGGTCGTGACCACGCTTCACACCCCGCCGTTCTGTTGGCTGGAAAGCGGGGTCCGTGAGAGCCGTAGCGGCGACATCCGCTACGTCGGCGTCTCGGAGTCCATCCGGGCGAGCTGGCAGGACGTCGTGCCGCTGGACCACGTCATCCTCAACGGGATCGATCTCGAGAGCTTTCCATTTCACGCGAGGACGTCCGGACCGCCCCATCTGATCTGGTACGGCCGGATCGTTCCGGAAAAGGGGCTGCACCACGCCTTGGACGCCGCTCGATTGGCCGGACTGCCGCTGCGGTTCGCCGGGCCGATCGCCGACCCGGACTATCATCATCGCGAAATCTTGCCTCGGCTGTCGTCCGACACCCTGTATCTCGGTCACCTGGATCACCGCGCTCTGGCGCAGGAGATCGGCCAGGCTGCAGCCGCTCTCTGCACCCCTTGTTGGGACGAGCCCTACGGCCTCGTCGTCGCCGAGGCCCTGGCGAGCGGCACGCCCGTCGCGGCCTTCGCGCGGGGCGCCATACCGGAGATTCTTACGCCGCTTTGCGGCGTGCTGGCGTCGCCGGACGATCCCGCCGACCTCGCCCGCGCCGCTCGCGCGGCCGTGGGACTGTCGCGCCGCGCCTGTCGCGCGCGGGCCGAGCAGGCCTGCGACGCCGGCGAGATGGTGCGGCGATACGAGGCGCTCTATCGCGATCTGACGGCGGAACGGTTGGCGGTCGCCAATGACAGCGCCGCCGATCGGCTCACCGCGTGACGATAACCCCTTTCTGTGTCTGCGTGCCGGCGCGGAACGAGGCTGACCGCCTTCCGCGCCTGCTCGATGCGCTTGCGCGTCAGACCGGCGTGGGTCGGGTGCGCGTGGCTCTCTGCATCAACAATACGACCGACGGGAGCCGGCGGCAGGCCGAAGCGGTCGCCGCCGCCCATGCTGCTAAAGTGGCGCTGTCCGTGATCGAACACAATTTTGCGCCGCAGCACGCCCATGCGGGCAGCGCCCGGGCGGCGGCCATGGACCTGGGGCTGGACCTCCTGGACGGGGAGGGGGTGCTTCTGTCGACCGACGCCGACGCCCGGCCGCCGGCGGACTGGGTCTCGGCCAATCTCGCCGCCGTCTCTGCGGGAGCCGATCTCGTTGGGGGCGCCCTGACGCTGGACGAGGACGACCCGGAGAGCCAGGCGCTCCAGAGCGGTTGGGCGGTCTGGCGCGATTACTGGCGGCAGGTCAGGGCGATCGAGGACGCCCTGGACCCGGTCTCCTGGGATCCGGCTCCCCGCCACGGCGACCATACCGGCGCCAGTCTCGCCATCACCGCCGCGGCCTACCGGGCGGCGGGCGGGACGCCGCGTCTGCCCACCGGGGAGGATCGCGCCCTGGTGCTGGCGGCCCAGCGCGCCGGCGCCAGACTGGTTCATCCGCTCAGCGTATGGACCCGCGTCTCCGCGCGTGCACACGGCCGGGCGCAGGACGGCATGGCCCAGGCCATGGCCCGCCTGGCGCGCCAAACGGCGGGATACGAACCCATGAGGGCGCCCGCCTTCTCCCATTGGGGAGCGCGCGCCTTGTGGCGGCGCGACCTTCGTCGTCTGCCCGACGGCGCGCAGCGGATCGCGGACGAGGAGCCGCATCTGCCGCCCATGCCGCTGGACTATGCGCTGGACCTGAACGCCAGGCTTCAACCCGACGGCGTCGCGCCATGACCCGTCCGATCGGCTACTATGTCCATCACCAGGGGGAGGGTCATCGCCAGCGCGCCCTCCAGGTCGCGGCCGCCGCGCCGACGCGTTTCGTCCTCCTGGGGACCGGGCTCGCGGGTCGTGGCGGCGAGGTCGGCGTGGTCGATCTTCCCGACGACCGGGCCGACGACGGCTCGGGGTTCGGCGCGGACGGCGGACCGGATCTGCCCAAGGGGCTTCACTACGCGCCCTATGGCGTCGCGGGATTGCGCCAGCGGGTCGCCGACCTGTCGACATGGATCGCGACGGCCGCCCCGGCCCTCGTCGTGGTGGATGTGTCGGTCGAAGTGGCGCTCCTGGCCAGGCTGGCGTCGACGCCGGTCGTCTATGTCCGGCTGTCCGGCGCCCGAACGGATACGGCCCATCTGGAGGCCTTCCGGGGTGCGGCGGCTCTGCTCGCGCCCTGGCATCCAAGGCTGGAGCATCCCGATACGCCGGACTGGGTGCGGGCGCGGACCCGCTACTTTGCGCCGGCGCGCCGCGCAGAGGTGGGTTCGGGCGATTCGGACGCGGTCCTGGTGGTTCACGGGCGAGGCGGCGCGCCGATCGACGGGGACCGACTGGCCGCAGCCGCCTCCGCAACGCCGAACTTGCAATGGACGGCGATCGGGCCTGTGACGCCGCCGTCCCTTGCGCCGCCAAATTTGGTTTTGAAGGGTTGGATCGAGGACGTGAACTCGGAAATCGAAAAGGCCGGCGTCGTCGTCGGAGCGGCGGGCGACGGTCTCGTCGATGCCGTTCTCGGGGCGGATCGTCCGTTCGTCTGCCTGCCGGAACCGCGACCATACGAAGAACAAGCGGTCAAGGCCGCTGGGCTGGCCCAGGCCGGTGCGGCCGTCGTCCTGGCCGCATGGCCCGAACCTAAGGCCTGGCCGGGGATTATTGCTGCGGCGCGGAGCCTTGACCCGCAGGCCCGAGACGGTTTGCGCGGGGAGGGCGTCGCGGCCGCCGGCCGTTGGCTGGTCGAACTGGCGGATCGTAGACGAGAGGATAGTGATGCCTGACGCGCCTGCAGCCGTCCCGGACTTGTCGGCGGACGACCTTCACGACGCCCTGGCGGCGCTCGGCGAGCGCTACGACGCCTCGCCGCGCTTTCCGGTCGACAGTTTGGCGCTGCTCCGGACGCTCGGCCTGCACCGGCGCTACGCCCCGGCAGCCAGCGGCGGCGAAGCCTTCGCCACACCGGCCCTGAAGGCCCTGGCCCTCCTGGACGACCTGCGACGGGTCGGGCGCGCGGACTTGAGCGTGGGCCGCCTCTTCGAGGGCCACGTCAATGCGCTGGCCCTGTTCGACTGGTATGGCGCGCCCGAGCAGAAGCTCTGGCTTGCGGATGTGCTCGCCGGCGGCGGCTGGTTCGGCGTGTGGGCCACGGAACCCCAGCCGGGCGTCCAGCTTCGGGCGGGCCGGCTGTCGGGCGCCAAGATGTTCGCCACCGGGGCGGGCGGGCTCGCCTATGCCGTGGTGACCGTTCAGCCCGGCGAGGGATCGCGTCGTCTGGCCGTGGTGCCGGCGGACTGCGGCGAGCGAGCCGATCTGACGGGATGGCGCGTCCGCGGCATGCGGGCGACCCTGAGCGGTCGATACGACGTCACCGATCTGCCGGTGACGGACCTGAGTCTTCTGGGCCAGCCGGGCGACTACGATCGCGAACCCCGCTTCACCGCCGGCGCCTGGCGCTTCACGGCGGTTCAGCTCGGCGGCGTCGAGGGGCTGGTCCTGGCGATGCGCGCGGCCCTATCCGAACCGGCCCGTCGCGATCCGTTGCAGCGCGCCAAGTTCGCCGAGGCGGTCGTCGCCGCCCGCACCGCCTATCTGTGGGTTCGGGAAGCCGCGGAGCGGGCCGCGACGGAGGCCAGGGACGCGGCGGATTTCGTGCGGGCGACCCGCGGCGTCGTCGAGCGAAGCGCGCTGGACGTGATGGAGTTGGCGGCCCGGGCGACGGGAACCCGCAGCGCCTTCGACGGCGAACGGCTGGACAAGATCATCCGCGATCTCAGCCTGTATCTTCGCCAGGCCGGACCGGACCATGCGCGCGACGAGGCGGCCAAGACCTGGCTGGATCACGACCTCTGGGGCGCGGGAGACGCCCTGTGGTGAGTCCCAAGCTCGGGCCGGTCGGCGCCGCTCCGCTGGTCCGGTCCCGCTGGGCCCGGGCGCGATGGCTCGTTCTGGCGCCGCATGCCGATGACGAGACCCTGGGCGCCGGCGCCCTGATTCAGCAGGCGGCGGATGAAGGATGTCTCGGCGGCGTGGTCATCGTGACGGACGGCGGGGCCTCCCATCCCCATGCCGACGATCGCGCGCGCCGCTGCCTGGTGGCTATCCGGAGGATTGAAGCGCGCCGCGCGATCCGCCGGCTGACAGGGCGCGCGACGGCGCAGCCGATCTTCCTCGATTGGCCGGACGCCGCGCCGCCGGTCATCGGCGACGCCCGCTTCGAGGCGAGCGCGCGCCGTCTGGCGTGGCTCTGTCGCCGGCTCCGCATCGACGCGCTTGCCGTGACGGCCGTGTCCGAACCCCATTGCGACCACGAAGCCGCAGGACGCCTGGCGCGGCGGGTGGTCAGACTGGCCCGGCGGCCGGTCGCCCTGTTCGAATATGGCGTCTGGGCGCGGCCGGCGGCGCAGGGTGATCTGCAGTTGGCGACCCGTCCACTGGCAGCCGGCCGAAGAGCTCTCGCCCTCGCCGCGCATCGGAGCCAACGCACGCCGATGATGGGCCCGGGATTCCGTCTGGAGACGCCGGATCGGCTCTCGGCCGCCTGCGACCGACTTTATCTGCGAAAGGCGCCCCATGGCTGATCCCTCACTCGGCGCGGACTATTTCGAGGACGTCTTCGCGGGCGATCCCGACCCCTGGGGGCTGGAAAGCCGCCCCTATGAAGCCGAGAAACACGCCCGCACGGTCGCGAGCCTGGGCGATCGACGGTTTCGGCGCGGCCTTGAGGTCGGATGCGCCGGCGGCGCCCTCACGGCGCGGCTGGCGGATCGATGCGAGGCGCTTGTGGCGCTCGACATCAGCCGGACCGCCCTGGATCGGGCCCGACGTCGACTGGAACATCGTCCCCATATTGTGTTTCGCCAGGCCGCCTTTCCCCACGGCATGGACCTCGCCGGCCCCTTCGACCTGATCGTCCTGTCCGAAGTCGCCTACTACTGGAGCGACGAGGACCTGACCGCAGCGGCGGGGTTCATCCGCGCCCATCTCGTGCCCGGGGGCCTGGTCCTTCTGGTGCACTGGACGGGAGAAACCGACTATCCGCAGACGGGAGACGGCGCCGTGACGACGCTTTGGCGCGAGCTCGAAGACATTCTCACCGTGTCTCTCGATGAGCGCCAACCCGCCTATCGGCTCGATCTGTGGAGGCGACCATGACCCTGAGCGTCCTGACCCTGGTCCGCAATCGCCAGGCCCACCTCGACCAGCTGATTGCCGGCCTTGATCGCAGCGTCGCGACGCCGGCCGAGCTGGTCGTCATCGACATGAGCGATCAACCCGTCTCGACGCCGACGGCGGGCTTCCCGATCCGTATCGAGCGCCTTCCGGGGGAGAGGCTGCCTCTGGCGGCGGCGCGCAACAGGAGCGCCGCCTTGGCCCAAGGCGACCAGCTGCTGTTCCTGGACGTGGACTGTATTCCGGCCGGCCGCACCTGCAACGTCGTGGCCCGCCTTTTGGAGGCGGAGGACGTCGTGGCGTGTCCCAAAGTCCTTTACCTCCCGTCCGGCGCGGCGCGTGCGGCCTGGACGGAAGCGGACCTCGATCAGGTGGGCGTCGCGCATCCGGTGCGACGGTTTCCGGCGCAAGGCGCACGGATCGAAACCAATCCCGGCCTGCTCTGGTCCCTGGCCTTCGGCATGCGTCGCTCGACCTTCTTTGCTGTCGGCGGCTTCGACGAAGCCTTCGTCGGCTATGGGGCGGAAGACACCGATCTTGGATTCAGGGTCGCCAAGGCGGGCGTGCCCATGGTCTTCACGGGCGACGGCGCGGTCTATCACCAGCATCACGACGCCTATGACCCGCCGCTTCAGCACTTCACTGCCCTGGTCGCAAACGCCCGTACCTTTCATCAACGCTGGGGGATCTGGCCGATGGACGGCTGGCTCGCCGACATGCGGGCGATCGGCCTGATCGACTGGACATCGGACGACCTTCGGGTCTTGAGGCCGCCGACCGCCGAGGAGCTCGCCGCCGCCAGGCGGCCGTTGAGCGCGATCTTCTAGAGGCGGCGCCGGGCGCGAACGCGCCTTCTCGCCCCGTTGAGGAAAGACCGCCGATCAGGCCGCCGCCAGGGTTTCCAGCAGGGCTTCAAGATCGGCCGGGGCATGGGGCTCATCTGCGGCCGTCTCGACGATCAGCCGCTCTTGCGACCAACGGCGATCTGGCGAGGCGGACAGGTGCGCGGACAGACGCTTGGCCCGCTCGGCGCCGAAGCGGAAGGCTGTGGCCTTGGGACCGCAGCTGATCTCCGTGACGCCGGCGGACGCGGCGAGCGCGGTCAGCCTGTGCGTGCTCAACAAGGTTTCGGCCGCCTCGGGAAGCGGCCCGAACCGATCCTCGATCTCCTCTTGAAGGGCGTCGATCGCCTCGACGGCGGTCATCTGCAAGAGCCGCGCATACAGCGAGAGTCGCACAGCGGCGTCCGGGACATAGTCCGGCGGAATCCGCCCCGTGGTCCCAAAGTTCACCACGGGGGGGCGGGGGTCGGCCGCCGCCTCGCCCCTGGCGGCCCGCAGCGCCCGCGCGAGCACGCTCTGATAGAGGCTGGCGCCGATCAGATGGATGTGCCCGGCCTGTTCGTCGCCGACGAGATCGCCGCCGCCGCGCAGGTCGAGGTCGCGAGCGCTGATGGCGAACCCCGCGCCGAGCCGATCCAGGGCTTCAAGGGTCTGGAGACGCGTTCGGGTCGTTTCGGCCAGAGGCGCCTCCGGGTCGCTGAGAAGGTAGGCGAAGCCCTGACGGCGTCCGCGTCCGACCCGGCCGCGCAACTGGTGAAGTTGCGCCAGCCCAAAGCGATCGGGACGCCAGACCAGAAGGGTGTTGGCCCGCGGCACGTCCAGGCCGTTCTCGATGATGTTGGTGGTCAGAAGAACGTCGCCCCGCCCCTCGGCGAAATCGGTCATGACCGCTTCCAGGGCTTCGGCCGACAGCTTGCCATGCGCGACGGCGACGGCGAGCTCCGGGACGAGCCGGGCGAGTCGCTCTGAGAGCGGCTCAAGATCTTCGATCCGCGGCACGACGACGAAACTCTGGCCGCCACGGCCCTTCTCGCGCAACAGAACGGTGCGGACGGACGCTTCGTCGAACGCGGTCAGGAAGGTGCGGATCGGCCGGCGTCGGGCGGGCGGACTGGCGATGACGCTGACGTCCTGAATCCCGACCATGGCGCTCTGGAGGGTGCGCGGGATCGGCGTGGCCGACATCATCAGAAGATGGTCCCCGCGCGCCGCCAGATCCTTTTTCAAGGTCGCGCCGAACCGGTGTTCCTCGTCGATGACGACGAGGGCCAGATCAGCGAAGGCGAGCGTCTCCTGCGCCAGGGCCTGGGTGCCCACGACGATACCGATCGTCCCATCGGCCAGGCCGTCGCGGACGCGGCGCGCCTCGGCGGAATCGACGAGCCGGGAGAGCGCCGCGACGGTCACGTCCGAGCCCTCGAACCGGCGACGGAAGGTCTCGTAATGCTGGCGGGCCAGCACCGTGGTGGGGGCGGCGATCATGACCTGCCGGCCCGACAGGGCGACGGCGGCGGCGGCGCGGAGCGCGACCTCCGTCTTGCCGAACCCGACGTCGCCGCAGACCAACCGGTTCATCGGCCGACCGGAGGCGAGATCGGCCAGGACGGCGTCGATGGCGGACAGCTGATCCACGGACTCCGGAAACGGAAACCGGGCCGTGAATCGCGCATAGGCGGTTTTGGGCGGTGAGATGGCAGGTGTGCGACTCGCCTCCCGGGCGCGGGCGAGTTCGACCATCCGGGTCGCGGTCGCATCGATCTGGGCGCTGACCTCCGCGCGACGCTTGGCCCAGCCCTGAGTGTTCAACCGATCCAGGCTGACGCTGGCGGGCTCGGAGCTGTAGCGCCAAATCCGACTGAACTCTTCGACCGGCGCCAGGAGGGTTGCGCCGTTATGATATTCGAGCCGCACGACGTCGCGCACCCCGCCGTCGGCCTCGAACGCCTCGATCGCCGTCAGCACGCCCAGACCGTGATCCTCATGAATGACGACATCGCCTGGACGGATGTCCGTCTCGCCCAGGCCCGGATTCGGGGCGCCGGACGCCCGCGCGATCCGACCGCCGGTGATGTCGGTGGGCGTCAGGACCGTCAGGCCCGAGCGGGCGTCGTCATAGCCGCCGTCAAGGTCCGCGAGGACCGCCGTCAGCCCACCGGAGTCGGTCCCGGCGAGCGGGTTCCATGACGGGGAGGGCGCAGGCGGAACGAGACCGTTCCGCTTCAGGAGCCGGGCCATGACGCGATGCTCATGGGCCAATCCGGCAAGGATGACCGATCGGCCTTGGGATTGCTGATCCTGAATATAGTGTTTGAGCGCCGCACCGGGGCTTCGCTCTGTCGCGAAGCCGGGCGTCGAACTGACGCCCTCCAGGTCGAGCGCAGTCGCGGCCCGGAGCGCGCTCGTCGCCTCTGCGGGGGAGAGATAGAGGCGCTCCGGAGCCGGCGCCGCCGCGCCGTCGGTCTCGCTGAAGCCGCGACGGGACTCATAGGCCTCTGCGATTTGGTCCCAGACGCGCGAAAGGCGAGCCTCCACATCGTCGTCGCGGAGGAGGCGGGCCTCAGGGAAGGCGTCGAACAGCGTGCCGAGGGGCGCGTCATAGAAGCGCGCAAGGGCATGGGGGTCTTGGTCCGCCCGGTCGCTGTCGTCGGTCTCGGCCAAAACGAGTTCGGACGCCGCCGTCAGGGTCAGGCTGGCGACGCTGTCGAGGGAGCGCTGGGTCACGGGATCGAACGCCTTGATGTCGGCCACTGTCCCACCCGGATCGGTGACGAGCCGATAGGGCGTCAGCGCCGAAGGCGGGTAGACGTCGATGACCTCGGCCAGGATGGCGATTTCGCCGGGCTCGTCGACGCGCTCGTCAGCCATGTAGCCGGTCCGTCGGGCGAAGCCTTCGAGCGCCTCACGATCCAGCCGTTCGTCCACTTTGAGGGAAAAACGGACTGCCGCAACGCCTTGCGGCGGCGTCCGCTGCAGCATGGCTTCGGGCGAGCTGATCACCAGCCGTCCCGCCGTGGCGGGAGAGGCCGCATGATGCAGGACTGCCATTCGCCGCCCCATGCTTTCGCGCGACGGGGCGGCCCGATCATAGGGCAGGCAGTCCCACGGCGGGAAGACGAGGACGACCGGACTTTCGGGCGCCGCCATGGCCTCCAGTGCGCGGGCGATTTCGTCCGCGCGCCGCTCGCTTGCGGCGACGAAAATCAGGTC
Organism: Brevundimonas sp. TWP2-1; assembly: GCF_049897645.1. Classification (NCBI taxonomy): domain Bacteria; kingdom Pseudomonadati; phylum Pseudomonadota; class Alphaproteobacteria; order Caulobacterales; family Caulobacteraceae; genus Brevundimonas; species Brevundimonas sp. TWP2-1. Next base: position 735,227 of record NZ_JAFCWR010000001.1, on the reverse strand, counting down.
TGCGCCAGCCTCCTGGCTCCAGGCTTCCATGAGCCTCGCCGCTACGGCGGCCGGCGGCGTCTTGCGCGCTGGGGCCTTGTCGTCTGGGGAGGGCGCCGGGCCGTCGACGAGCGGGAGAGGGCCGGCGATGGGCGTCGAGGTCTGGGTCATGGAAGGTCCGAATCTGCCGTGCACAAACTCCGAAAAAGGCAGTGGGTTCTGCGCGGTTACAGACACACAGGACGAATGATGCGCCGGCGCAGTTCAACGATGCGTCGGCTTTCACCAAGGATCGCGCCTGCCTGTAGCACCACTGTCGGAGGTATTCTGACCGGAGAAGGTGACCGTCTCGGAGGCGGCATCGACCCCGCCCAGGCGGGCGCGTCATCGGCTGGTCAGTTCGGGGGTTGAAGTTGCAGGCCTGGGCCAGGTCGATTACGCACCACGCCTGATCCGACAGCTAGAAGCCGTTGACGGCTACGTCGGTCTCCAGCGGATAGGGGACTGGCGAGGCCGCCTCGATCCGGCGTTCCAAATCCTCGCCACACCTCCATTGAGCAGACAGATGCCGGGCGCCAAGGCCATCCCGCGTATGCGCAGCCCGACCAGGCCGTTGGCGACATAGGCGGGCAGGGCGCCGTCGCGGGGGGCGACGGCTTCGGCGGGGCTGATCGGCCGCGAGTCCTGTGGGGTCCGTTTAGCGCCCGCCATCCAGCACCTCCGCGATTTGTCGGCGCTCCGTCTTCTCCGCGACGGACATCCTCTGCATGTCGACGCACAGATGGACGGCCGTTTTCGGAATAGCGTTTTGTAAGACGTCAGCCATGTCCGAGGGTTCCAGCAGGGAAGGGAGGGCGAACGCCTTCGTCGTCAGGCGTGACCTCGGTATCGGCATGATGCTCGATCAGGCCGCTCTCGACCTCGGCGCGGGAGAAGACTTCCTCCTGCCCGTCTTCGAGCAGTTGATCTTCGTCGTGGCCGAGACCGCCTTGGGCCAGTCCGGATCGGGGGTCGTTGGTGGCCGGGGCGGGTGTCGCGACGTGCGCGAAAGCCTCGACTGCAAATTCCGCGATCGCGGCGTTGTAAAGGTCGTGGCGTTCCAGCAGGCCCATGTGGTTGACCCCCTCAATGTCCAGCCGCCGCCCCTGGGGAGCCGCAGTCGTGATCGCCTGGCCGGCCGACGGGAGGGTGACGATATCGGCGTGACCCGTCACCACGAGCAGCGGACCATCGAAGCCGCGAACGGCGTCGGTGGCGTCCCAGGCAAACATCGCCAGATTGCCGCGTGCCGAGGCGCCGGGAGGATTGCGCGTGGACAACAGGCTGGTGTGGTCCAGTTGACTACGGGTCACATAGCGGCCGAACCCCAGTCGATGCGCGAGATGCGCCGACCCGTTCAGATAGCCCTGCCAGGCGAACAGCCAGAACACGGGCTGAAGCCCGATGGCGACGCCCATCAGCGGTTCGAGCACCGGATGTCTCAGCACCCGCATGACGGGCGAGGCGATCATGGTCTTGAGCGGGTTTGTGTAGGTCGTGTTCAGCAGCACCACGCCCTTGACCTGCTCCCGCACCGCCCGCTCGCCGTCACGGATCAGGGTCTGGATCGTCATGCCGCCGATGCTGTGACCCACCAAGATCACGGGTCCGCCGGTCCATTCAACCACACGCCCGAGGTCGCGGGCGAAGGCCTCAAGCGAGATGTCGCCACGTGAGCGGCCCAGTCCCGGCAGGTCCCACACGACGACGCGGAAACGGTCGGCGAGCGCCCGGCGCGCGTAGTACCAGATCGTGCTGTCTAATCCCCAGCCATGAGTGAGCACCAGGGTCGGCGCGTCGGCCGGGCCATGGCTTTCCACATAAAGGCGCGCGCCGTCGGCGCCGTCGATGATTGCGCCGTTCACGCGTTCCGCCTTGGTTTTTTCCTTGTCCCCGCGCGCCAGCAGCAAGCGGAGCGGCACATAGCCCAGCAGAGACCAGGCGATCAGGCCAAGGGCGCCCCAAAGACGCCAGTCTTCATAGACCCGCACCGCTTCGCCGGCGGGGTCCGCCACCACACGCCCGTCCTGCCACGACCAGAGGAGATAGGCGGCCAGGGCGATCCAGAGGATCGATAAGACCCCCAACAGTAGCCGGGTGAGGAAGGTAAGGGGCATGTCGGCATCCGGTGCGCAAGAATGCGCTCCGAGGCCAACCAGACGTCGCCGACGGATGTTCCCCGAACCGTCGGAAAAGCGCGCCAGTGTCCACGATGCGACTTTCGGAACAGGCGGCCTGGCGACCGGTTCGATCAGCCTGGCCTCAAAGGATCATCCCCATGTTCATGCACAACAAACGACTGATGTACACGGTGCGCGTCGCCGAGCCGAACCCCGGCCTGGCCACGCTCATGCTCGAACAGTTCGGCGGCCCGCAGGGCGAGCTCGCCGCCGCCATGCGCTACTTCACCCAGGCGCTCGGCGAAGAAGATGCAGGCCGCAAGGACATGTTGCTGGACATCGCCACAGAGGAGCTGAGCCACCTGGAGGTGATCGGCTCGATCGTTTCCATGCTGAACCGCGGCGTCAAGGGACAGATGGCAGAGGCGGCGCTGGAGGAGGCCGAACTTTACGCTTCTCTCAATGCGGGCGGTGAAAGCCACACCACGTCGATCCTTTACGGCGGCGCGCCGGCGTTGGTGAACTCGGCCGGCGTGCCGTGGACCGCCGCCTATATTGACTCGATCGGCGATCCGACCTGCGACCTGCGCTCGAACATTGCGGCAGAATCGCGCGCCAAGATCGTCTACGAACGCCTGATCAACTGCACGGACGATGCCGGCATCAAGGACGCTCTGGCCTTCCTGATGACCCGCGAGGTCGCCCACCAGAAGTCGTTCGAAAAGGCGCTCTACGCCATCGAGCCCAACTTCCCGACCGGCAAGCTCGCCGGCCTGCCGGAGTTCTCTGACAAGTACTTCAACCTGTCCCAGGGCGAGGGCGACGCGCGGGGCCCGTGGAATGAAGGCGAGCAGTGGGACTTCGTCGAGGACTACGACGCCCAGGCCGCCGTCGATGGCGGTGATGGAACCGCAAGCGTCGAACTGTCCGTTCTCGAAACGGACGCCGTCGAGGCCTTCGCGACGCGAACGGCATCGGATCCCAGCGTCAATCCCGTCACCGGCGCCGACCTCGGCGCAGGCCCGGGCGCAGGCACGATGACGCGACTGGAGGACTGACGGCGACACCGCCCGAAGGCTGGATGCGGTACTTCTTTCATAGCACCAAGGGCGAGATCTTCACCGACAACGAAGGTGAAGAACTCGTCGATGACCTGGCGGCGCGGCGTGAAGCCGTTCTCCTGTTCGCCGCTCTGTTGCTAGACCACTCCGACGCCTTCTGGGCGGACGGTCGGTTCAGCGTCAAGGTGATGGAAGCCGACGGGCGGGTGGTGGCGGAAGTCACCGCGTCACCCGGCGGATCGCCGTCCACCCCTCACTGAGGCGCGATCCGTTGCGACTTAACGCATGTGAATGCAGCCCTGGACCGAAAGGCCCAGGGTTTTTTCATGCAGACTTCTTTCGCCATGACATCCCAACCGATGACAGAGCTGATGGCTCGTCCTGCCACCCTTCGGTTGTGGCGCGCCTTTGCGCCGTTGGACATGGACATAAGAGCGCGCGCTTTGCGCAGCGGCGGCGTGGACGCCGCCAAAAAGGGCGATGCTTTCCAGGCGCAAGGCGAGATTGCGGTGGTGCTCGGGGGCTGTCTGCTGCTGACAGTGCACAAGTCGCCCTTGTGTGCGGGGGTCGCGGGGGCGGGCGACTTGGTCGATCTGGGCGGCGGCGCCAGCGGGCGCTGGATCGCGGCGGGCGAGATCTATCGGGCCTCGCTGAAAACCTTCCTCGACGACGCCGGCGATGCGGGTCTTCGCTTTCTGCTTCTCGCCGCCGAGCGTCGACGGCAAGCGGCGGACGCCCGCCTGGCCTGCGCCATGGCCCACCCGGCGGTGACCCGCGTCGCCAGCCTTTTGCTGGAGATCGACGCCGTCTGCGAGGGGTCCGACGTGCCGCTGTGCCAGTCCGACATCGCCGCTATGCTGGCACTGCGCCGCACCAGCGTAAACGCCGCTTGCCAGACCCTGCGCCGTGGGGGCGCTATCCGTACGATCCGTGGCAGGACGATCGTTCTGGATCGCCAAAAACTGGCCGAGGCGGCGTGCTGTTCGCTGAGCCACGACAGTCTTCCAGATGGCGTAGCCGGCGACGTTTCCGCGGCCTGATCCGCGCCTCAGGACGCGCTTGGGTGGATCGCATCTTCGACCGCCAAACGATGCAGCAGCCGGATCGCTTCGCGCGGATCTGTCCGTGATGCTTCAAGAACCTGATGCATCAGGGGCGCGAAGGACGGCGTTAGGCGCGGCACGGACATCGACCAGTCCTGAAACAGGCGGGAGGTGACCTGGCCCTGCTGCACGATGGCGATTTCGCAATGTCGGCTGTCTGAATCCAGCCGTTGCATCAGGCGGTCCAGAGCCACGGCCGGTCCCTCCATTGCCTGGAAGAACCAGCCGTCGTCGAAGACGAGACTGCCGGTGATGTGATCGCGGCTGTTGTTCCGCTCGGACACAGCCAGAATGTCGGCGATCAATGCAAGAGACGGCTGGAGCGTGTTCGCGCGGCTACGATATGCCCAGCGCTCCAGCTTGATCACCTGCCCTGGAGGTGTGGGGATGAGAGGGCTCAACCGGCGGGCTCGGCGAAGGCGGTCGAGACGGACTTGTTCGAAGGCCGATCAAGCCGTTCCGAAAGCCGGCGATAGGCGGCCAGAGCCTGACCCACGACCTGGTCCATATTGTAGTAACGATAGGTCGCCAGTCGCCCGACGAAACTGACGTCCGGCCGCGCCTGGGCCAGCGCTTCGTAGCGCTTGTAGAGCGCCTGGTTCTCAGGGCGAGGCACGGGGTAGTAGGGATCGCCCTCGGCCGACGGATATTCATAGGTGACGCTGGTCTTCGCGTGGATTTGGCCGGTCAGGTGCTTGTACTCGGTGACGCGAGTGTGGGGCGTGGCCTCGTCCGGGTGGTTGATGGTAGCGACGGTCTGGGCGTGCGGCTGGTTCAAGGTAGCGTGTTCGAACCGCAACGAGCGATAGGGCAGTCGGCCATAGCGGTGATCGAAGAATTCGTCGATCGGGCCAGTGAAGACCAGATGTTCGACATCCACCTGTCCGGCGACCTCGCGATAATCGACGCCGGTGCGGACCTCGATGTTCGGGTGTTCCAGCAGGCGTTCGAACATGCGCGTGTAACCATCCAGCGGCATGGCCTGGAAGACGTCGGTGAAATAGCGGTCGTCGGTATTGGTGCGGGTCGGCACGCGCGCCGTGACGGACCGGTCCAACTCGGACGGGTCGAGGCCCCACTGTTTCCGCGTATAGCCGCGGAAGAAGGTCTCGTAGAGTTCGCGGCCGACCGCAGAGACCACCACGTCCTCGGAGGTCTTGATCGGCGAGACCGGCTCGGCGCGCGCTTTCAGCCAGGCCGCCGCCTCGGCGTCCCTGTTCAGCTCCAGACCATAAAGCTGATTTAGGGTGGTGCGGTTGATCGGGATCGGGGTCTGCTGATCGCCGACCTGGGCCAGGACGCGATGCTCATAAGGCCGCCAGCGCGTGAACCGCGACAGATAGGCGAAGACCTCGACCGAGTTGGTGTGGAAGATGTGCGGGCCATAGCGGTGGATCAGCAGGCCGGCGGCATCCAGTTCGTCATAGGCGTTGCCGCCGATATGAGGGCGTTTGTCCACGACCAGCACGCGCTTGCCGCCTTCGGACGCGAGCCGTTCGGCCATCACCGCGCCGGCGAACCCTGCGCCGACGACAAGCACGTCATAGTCGGTGCGTGGCCCGCTACACCGAATTGGCGCGCGGCTCTTCGCGGCTGAGGGTGCGCGGGTTCGCGTCACCCGGTCGAGCTGGGCGGTCATGCGCAGCAGGGTCTGGTCCCAGGACAGTTCAGCCAGCTGGCGATCGACCGCCGGAAGCCAAGCCGCCTTTGGACCACACGCAAGCGCGAGGGCGGCGTCGCATGCCGCGATGAAGGCTTCGGAGCTGTCGGCGATTTCGACCCCTGGCAGGTCGCCGTAGTGACGCACCACGTCGCGGATGGAGGTCGAGACCACCGGCCGGCCGGCCGCCAGATACTCCGGCGTCTTCGTGGGGCTGATGAAACGGGTCGACTCGTTCAGGGCGAACGGCATCAGGGCGACGTCCCACCCGGCGAGGATGGCGGGAAGATCGCCGTAGGCCGCGCTGCCGGGATAGGTCAGATTGGGCCGGCGCGGCAGGTCGCTCTCAGCGATCTTCACTACCGGACCGACGACGACGATCGACCAGTCCGGTCGCGCATCGGCCACGGCGGCGAGCAGACCCAGATCCATCCGCTCGTCTATGACGCCGTAGAACCCGAAAGTCGGACGATCGTCGCGCGGTGCTTTCATGTCGCGCGCCTGGCCGAAATGGTCGCGGTCGACACTGGAGGGGAAGGGATGGATGTCGGCGTGGAGGTGCTGCTTGGCCTCAAACAGGCTGTAGCCGCCGGTGAAGACCAGGTCGGCATTTGCGATCAGTTCCTGCTCCAGCGGTCTCAGGCCGGCTGGAGCGAAGCGGAAATTGGCCAGCTCATCCATACAGTCATAGACGACCGCGCCCGCCCGGATGTGCCGCGAGATCGGCAGCATCATGGGCGTGTAATACCAGAGCACGGGAAGATGGACGCCGCGCGCCGACAGCAGATCGTCCAACAGGTTGCGCAGGCGGGATTCCACCTCGGCTGGCGACAGGCCCTCGGGCAGGATCGGGGTGGCGACTGTGACGACGCCGGGCTGGTCCGACGTAAGGCGCAAGGCGGCTTCGGCCGCAGGCTCGAAGATCGGCTCCTCGACGTAGATGACCGGCCGTGTGGCGGCGAGCCGCGTCATCAGATGTTGCGGACGCTGGAAGACAAAATCCCAACGCAGATGCGAGAAGCAGACCACGGTGGGATGGCTCGTATCGTCCTGGCGAAGAGGAATGACCGAGGTTGTGGGATCCGGAGCAGCCATGGACGAGTCTTTCAGCAAGAGGGAATGGGGGTCTGAAGCGGTTGGCGGGAGTGCAGTCCGGCGGGCGTCGAGGGTCAGTCGCGCCGGTTCGGTCCACCAGCCCCGCACGGGAGCCGTGGCGGCCTCGCCCGCAGCAAGGGCGGCGAGGAAGTCGGCCAGCGGGGTCGGGACAGGCGCGCCCTTGGACACGTCGAATGCGCCCGCCTCATAGGCATGGTCCGGCCCGACCAGCAGTCGGTCCCACCCCGCCGAGCCAAGCAACGCCCAGACAGTGACGGCCTCGACCGGAATTCCGGATCGGCGGGCGGCGCAGGCAGCGTCCCAGCACTGGGCCAGCCAGGCGATCTGTTCGTCGGCGCTGCAGCCGAGATGGCATTCGGTGACGGCGACCGGACGGTCGTAACGCTGCGCCAGGTCGGCAAGCGCCTCGCCCCAGCGGGGGCGCCAAGTCTCCAGCGCGCGGACGGTCTCGATGTCCGCATAGGCCAGTTCGCCGTTTCCGCCGTGGCTCGCGGGCGGATGAAACTCAAGTCGGTGATCAAGAAACCGGTCGCTGGTGACGTAGGCGTTCATGCCGATCAGATCGGCCGGACAGGGGGCGTCGCACAGCCGATCCAGCCGCTCGGAATGCCCCATGTCATCCAGCAAGGGGCGCAGCGGGTGGGCCGCGTCCACGCGACCGGCGAGCAGATCCCAGGTCATGTAGCGCCGCAGGTTCTCAAACTCCGCCTGGGGTTCGCATGGCGGGGTCGCCGTCGCCTGGCCGAAGTCCTCGGTCTGGATCAGTCGCACGTCGGGCGTGACGCTTCGAATGGACGTCATAGCGGCGGCGGTTGCGTCGATCTGGTTCAGAAGCGCGTTCCAGAACGCTTTGTCGTCACGCTGATGCGGGCTCCAATGACCGTACAGGCAACTGAACCGCGCGGTGGTCAGGGGCTCATTCACCGGGGTCCAGTCCCGCACCCACGGATAGCGCGCCGCGACGAGGCCGGCGAAGGCCGCGAGGCCTGTCGCGAATTCCGCCGTGGTCAGATCGGCCCAGACGGGCCCAGAACCGTGATGAACCAAGCCGACGATGGGCCGAATTTCGAGGTCTGCCAGCCGGGACATATAGGCGTCCGCCCAGGTCCAGTCGTAGTCGCCAGGGGCTACCTCGACCCGTTCCCACAACAGGGGGGCGCGCAGGACCCGAAGACCCAAGGCATGGAATTGATCAAGGTCCGATAGTCGGTCGTGATGGCCCGTCATCCGTATCTGGTCGATGACCTGGTCGCCAACCCGGTTGACCGTGCACTCCACGCCGCCCCAGATTTCCGGCGCGGCGGACGTCAAGATACGACCACGGCGAGCTGCGGGCGGAAGCCGAAGCGGGGGGCGCGCCGCCAAGCCACAGCGCTGGCCACAATGGCCGACAGAGAGGCGATATGTGGGTGCCAGCCCAGCCTTTCAGCGGCCTTGCGACAGTCCGCGACCAGCGCGGGAGGGTCGCCAGCACGTCGTGCGCTGATCTGGTGCGGGGAGGGGCGCCCGGTCGCCTGTTCCACGGCGGCCAACACCTCGAATACCGAATGGCCCCGTCCGCCGCCGAGATTAAACGCCGCGAAGCGCTCGCCGCTCAATGGCAGGTCCAGCGCCAGACAGTGGGCCCGCGCCAGATCGGAGACATGGACATAGTCGCGCAGACAGGCGCCATCCGGCGTCGGAAAGTCGGCGCCGAAGACCGTCAGCGCCGGACCGAGGCCAAGCGCGGCTTCAATCGCGAGGGGGATCAGATGACTTTCGCAGCGATGGGCCTCGCCCAGGTCGCCGTCCTCGTCCGCGCCTGCGGCGTTGAAATACCGCAGGGCGACACCTTCCAATCCGTAAGCGCTGGCATGGGCGGCGATCATACGCTCGGCCGCCAGCTTGCCGTCGCCATAGGGATTGATCGGGAGGGTCGGCGCGGACTCCGCTAGGCGTTCCTCCACCGCGCCGGTTGGCTGACCATAGACGGCCGCGGTCGAGGAGAAGACCATCCGGCGGACGCCGGTCTCACGCATTGCCCACAGCACTGCGGCGACACCGTTGACGTTGATATCCCAGAAGGGGGCGGGATCTGCGGTGGAGCGCCCGACCTCGATCAGACCGGCGAAATGGATCACGCCGCTGATCCCGTAGTCGTTCATGACTTCCACGAGATGGTCGCGGTCTCGCACGTCGCCGACCACCAAAGGCCCCCACTGGACGGCCGCGCGATGCCCGTTGCTGAGATCGTCATAGACGACAGGCGTAATGCCGGCCCTATGCAGGGCTTTTGCGGTGTGCGCACCAATGTAGCCGGCGCCGCCGGTTACAAGCACCGAACGTGAAGTTGTCATGAGGGCTCCTGCCAAAGGAGCGCCACCACAAGGCCTACGTTCCGAAAGTCAGGTGTCGGTCACAGCCCGGGGCAGCGTTGTAAGATTAAGTCGGCGGGCCACAACGTTGTGAGGCCAGTGAATCTCAGGCGATAGCCACCATATGGCTGAGAAAATGTCGTTGGGCGTAGAAGGTGTTGTAAGTCGCGGCGTGGGTGGTGAGGAAGCGCTGGGCTGACGCCTGGGATTTGAAGAGCTGCTGCTGCCGGTCTCTTCGATGAATCGGTAGATGGGGTTTCTCCGCGCGATTGTTTGCTGGCGCGCCGTCAGATTCGAACCGAGGGGCGGCATCCGCCCCGCCGATCGTCGCTGAGCGGAAGGTGTGTTAGCCCGCTTCGACCGAAACCTGGGCGCCGACCCCGTCGGTCTTGCCGGCCAGGCCGGGCACTTCGTCCAGTTGGCGAAGGCTCGTGAAGCGACCACGCTCCTCGCGATAGCGAACGATCTCGAAGCCATGACCACGCAACCCCTCGACGCCGTCAAACTCGTCGGCGGTCGCCGTGTTGAGGTCGATCATGTGTCGCCGCCCTCAGCGGATCCTGTGGGTCGATGTCCGAGGGCGAAATCGATGGCTTCGATGTCGACCTTCAGCTTGACCAGGTCGCGAATGCGTTCGTGATCGCCCGAATTTGCCGCCTCGACCGCCGTCGGCCAGACCTGGGTCTGGAGGTCCTCGCGGATCGCGTGAAGTCGGGCGGCGACTGCCGCGTTGTCGGCGGTCATGGGGTGCTATTTCAGGTCGGCGATCGCCTCGCCGGCCTCTTCCTCTTCAAGAAGGGCTGCGTTGGCAGCGTTGGCGGACAGCCGGACTTGGTTGCCTTCGATTTCGGCGACCAGACCGCCGGAGAGATAATGGTGGTGATCGCTGTGTGATCCGCTGTCGGCCTTGGTGAGCTTGATGCGGTCGCCTTCGACCTTGTCGACCGTGCCGAGGTGGACGCCGTCTGCGCCGATGACTTCCATATGGGCTTTGATCTGTGAGAGGTCGGTCATGGCGGATCTCCTTGTGACTGCGACAGCTAACGGAGACCGGCGCGCGACGTTCCCGTGTGTTGGAAGTCCGGGGCGTCGTCACCTTTATCACCCCGGCTCTGACCAGGCCGTGCCGATGTCACGGTCAGCAGGCGAGGGTCGCGTGGGAACGCTTCGCCACGACCGTGGGCGATGTCGTGCGGGCGTTGCGAGATGTCGAGCTGATCCAGGGTCCGTTCCAGCGAATGGCGCTCGGGGTGTTGCAACGGGCGCGTAGGCGCCCAGATCATGGTGGGTCGCCGATGGGCGCGACAGACGGCGACGCCGTCAGCGGCCTCCATCTTTGGCCTCGACAAGGACCCTTCGCCATGACGCTCACCGCCCGGGAATTGCGATCGACAGTCGATGAGGATGGCGGCTTGACGCTGACGCTCGAGGACGTCGTGGTGGACGATCCCGCCCCCGACGAGATTATTGTCCGGGTCGAGGCTGCGCCGATCAATCCCAGCGACCTTGGTTTGCTGCTTGGCCCAGCGGACGCCGCTTCGGTCCGTGCGGAGGGTTCCGAGGGTCGGCCTCGCCTTCGTTTTGACATCCCTAACGCGCGTCGCGGCGGGGTCGCGGGCCGGATCGGCCAGTCGCTCGCCGTCGGGAATGAAGGGGCGGGTACGGTCGTCGCCGCCGGTGACCAGGCGAAGGATTGGATCGGGCGTCGGGTCGGCATGATCGGCGGCGGCATGTACGCCGATCTGAAAAAGATCAGGACGCGCGACGCGCTACCGATCCCCGAAGGCGTGACCGCGGCCCAGGGTGCGGCCCTGACCGTCAATCCTATGACGGCGCTCGGCTTCGTCGAGACCGCCCGCGCCGAGGGGCATTCCGCAATCGTTCATACGGCGGCCGCGTCTAGTCTCGGCCAGATGCTCCAGCGGATCTGTGCGCGCGACGGCGTGCCGCTCGTCAACATTGTGCGCTCCGACGATCAGGTCCGACTTCTGAGAGACATGGGTGCGACCCATGTCCTGAACAGCAGGGACGAGGATTTCCCGACGCAGTTGGTCGCCGCCGTCACCGAGACCGGGGCGACGATCGCCTTCGACGCCATCGGCGGCGGTGAACTTGGCGGCGACATCATGCGGGCGATGGAGAAGGGGGCGGTCAACCGGATGACGGAGTACAGCCGATACGGCTCCGCACAGTTCAAACAGCTCTATGTGTACGGTGCGCTCGATCCGTCGCCTATGATCCTGGACCGGCTCGCCTTCGGCTTCCAGTGGAGCGTCTCCGGCTGGCTCCTCACACCCTTCCTGCAAAAGGCCGGAGCCGAGACGACGGCACGGCTGCGAAAGCGCGTCTTCGATGAGCTGACGACCACCTTCGCCACGCGCTACACCCGCACGATCGGTCTGGCGGAGGCGCTCAAGCCTGAGGTTCTGCAGGCCTATGAGCGCAAGGCGACCGGCGAGAAGTTCCTGATCGATCCGACCTCGAACTAGGATGCATTCCCGACGGCGCGCTCCAAAAGCACATCGCGCCTCTCGGGCGTCTCTCCGCCAAGACGCCGAACCGGGCGCCGATCGCTTCGGCGCCTGGTTTTCCGAGCGCCTTTTCGGCCAATGCGGCCCCTGACCCTCATTGTGGTGGCGATGGGGACGGCCGACCGTTTCCTTGACCGCGCACGAACAGGAGATTTCTGATGGACCTTGGGATCAAGGGGCGGATCGCCCTCATTTCCGGCGCCGATTCCGGCATTGGCAAGGAGACCGCTCGTCTTCTGCTGGAGGCCGGCGTTCGGGTCGCGCTGACCGACAAGCCGGATGGCACATTGGACGAGGCCATCAGGGAGCTCTCTCCCCTGGGAGAATGCATCGGCGTGACCGGCGATGTCACCAAGGCCGAAGAGGTCTTGCGCCTCTGGGCGGAGGTCCGGGACCGCCTCGGCGATCCCGACATCTACGTCAACGCCGCGGGTGTGACAGGGGCGACGGGAGACTTTCTCGAAGTGGACGACGCCGGTTGGCTGGAGACGCTCGATATCAACCTGATGGGCGCCGTGCGGATGTGCCGGCAGGCCATCCCGGCGATGCGCCGCGCAGGGTGGGGGCGCATCATCCTGTTCGCCTCCGAAGACGCAGTGCAGCCCTATGTCGACGAACTGGCCTATTGCGCCTCAAAGGCCGGCATCCTGAGCCTCGCCAAGGGTCTGTCCAAAGCCTACGGCTGCGACAATGTCCTAGTGAACACCGTGTCGCCCGCCTTCATCGCCACGCCGATGACCGACGCCATGATGAAGAAGCGCGCGGAAGAGCGCGGCGAATCCTTCGACGAGGCGATCAAGAGCTTCTTGAAGGAAGAGCGCCCCGGCATGACTCTCGATCGCCGAGGCAAACCGGAAGAGGTCGCCGCCGCCGTCGCCTTTCTGTGTTCGGAGCGGGCCAGCTTCATCAATGGCGCGGGCCTCCGGATCGACTCAGGGTCGGTCGCAACCATCGCCGGTTGATCAGGCGAAGAAGAAGCAGATCGGCGGCGGGATTGTCCCGCCGCCGATGTCTTGATCAGGCGACGCCCATGCCGCCGGTGACGCCGAAGACTTCGCCGGTGATGTAGCTGCCTTCCTGGGACGCCAACAGGACATAGACCGGGGCGATCTCGACCGGCTGGCCCGGGCGCCCCAACGGCACCTGTTCACCGAATTTCATCACAGCCTCCTGCGGCTGGCCGCCCGACGACTGCAGCGGCGTCCAGAACGGACCGGGCGCGACGACGTTGGCGCGGATGCCCTTCTCGATCAGCTGTTTGGCCAGGGCCTTGGTGTAGGCGACGATCCCGGCCTTGGTGGTGGCGTAGTCCAGCAGGATGGCGGAAGGTTCATAGGCCTGGATTGAGGCCGTGGTGATCACGGAGGCGCCCGCCGGAAGGTACGGAACCGCCGCCTGGGCGATCCAGTGCATGGCGTACAGATTGGTCTTCAACGTCTTGTCGAAGTCCTCGGACGTGACCTGGGAGATGTCCTCGCGATACTGTTGGCGCCCGGCGTTGATGACCAGAATGTCCAGTCCGCCGAGTTCCGACACGGCTTGTTCGACCATTTGTCGGCACCAGCTTTCGTCGGTGATGTCGCCTGGCAGATCGATGGCCTTGCGGCCCTCGGCCTCGATCAGGGCGATGACTTCTGCGGCGTCCTTACGCTCGGACGGCAGGTAGGACAGGGCCACATCGGCGCCTTCGCGGGCGTATGCGATGGCGGCCGCCCGGCCGATGCCGCTGTCAGCGCCGGTGATCAGGGCCTTGCGGCCCTTGAGCTTTCCAGCGCCTTGATAGCTCTCCTCGCCATGATCCGGTTTGGGATCCATTGCGCGGGCCTCTCCCGGAACCGGTTGGGGTTGGCGGGGGAAGGGCGGCTTCGGATACTGCTCGCGCGGATCCTGCAGCGTCAGGCGGTCAGTCATGGAAGGTCTCCGTTTCGGGGGTGGGGGAGGGGGGCTGCGCCTTGCCGACGGCGGTCAGCGCGGTCAGGTGGGCGAGGTGGCTGAGGCCCTGAGGCATATTGCCAAGGTAGGCCCCGGTATTCGGGTCGATCATTTCCGTCAGCATGCCCCAACGGCCGCCCAAGGCTTCGCGCAGGCCGTCGATGCGGGCGCGCGCCTTGTCCGGCTCGCCCAGCGTCGCCCAGGCCTCGGCGATCCAGAAGGAGCAGGCGATGAAACAGCCTTCCTCGGCCTCCATGCCAGTGTAGCGATAGTGGAAGACGCCGGCGCCCAGTCGCTGGTCGAGCGCCTCCAGGGTGGACCGCAGCCGGTCCGCGCCGTCGAACCGGAACCGCACGGCCAGGGCCAGGGCGGCGTCCAGCTTGTCGCTGCCCGGATACATGACGAAGGCCTGAAGGGGTTCTGACCAGCAGTTGTCCTCGACCCAGGCGAAGATCCGGTCCCGCTCCCGGGACCAGCGGTCCCGGCAGGTCGTCGGTAGCTGTCCTGCGTCGGCCAGCTCGACCGCGCGGGCCAGAGCCTGCCAGCAGCTGATCTTGGACATGGTGTAGTGCTGCTCGTCCTCCAGCTCCCACATGCCGGCGTCGGGCTGACGCCAGGCGTCCGCGCACTGATCCGCCAGTTCGGAAAGCTGCTGGGCGCTCGCGCTGTCGAGGATGTTGCCGCAACCGACGAAACGCGACGCCGTCTCGAAGATGTCGCCGAAGACGCCATGCTGGGCCTGATCCGCAGCCCGGTTGCCGGTGACGACGGGACGCGAGCCCTGGTAGCCCGGCATGTCCCAATGGGTTTCCGGCGGCACGATCTCGCCGTCCAGACTGTAGCAGACCTTGGCGCCGTGACGCTTCAGCTGCATCAGCAGCCAGCTGAAGGCGGCTTTGGCCTCCGCCTGGGCTCCGGCCGCCAGAAAGGCCTCGATGGTATAGCCTGCATCGCGCAGCCAGGCGTAGCGGTAGTCCCAGTTCTTTTCGCCGCCCAGACGCTCGGGCAAGGAGGTGGTGGCGGCGGCGGCGATGGCGCCGGACGGAGAGTAGAGCAGAAGCTTCAAGGCCAGGGCGCTGCGGATGAAGTCGTCGCGATAGAGGCCGGGACAGTTCAGTCGCGCCGCCCAGTCCCGCCATTCCTGATCTGACAGATCGATCCGGGCGTCGATCTCCGCGATGGACGGCGCGACCAGCGGCTCGTCGCGGCCTGCGACGATGGCCACCGTGCGACGTTCCCCCGCGCTGACCGCGATCGTTCCGACGATGCCTTCATCGGACCATTCACACGCGATGCGGGGATCATGGATGAACAGGCCAAGGACGCGCTCGACATGGAAGACGGTGTGGTCGCCGATTTTGGAATGATAGGGGTTGGCGGTGTCGCCCCGGCGCCCCGGACGCATCTCCAAGGCGAAGGTCGTTTGGCCATCGAGGCCCTCGATCCGGCGGGCGAGTTCGCACCAGGGCAGCCGCCCAGCGGTTCCGCTGTTGAGACTCTCGGTCAGGCGGGCGCGACCCGTGGCTGTGGTGAATTCGGTTTCGAGCACATTGCTCTCGGGGCGGTAGCGGCGCGTAGCCGTGAACGGCCCAATCGGCGAGATCGAGAACCGCCCGCCGTCTGGGTCAAGGAGGCGGTCGAAAAGCGGCGGCGCGTCGATCGCCGGCACGCACCACCAGTCGATGCTCCCGTCCAGCGCGGACAGGGCCACCGTTCGGCCTTCCCCCAGAACCCCATAGTCTTCGAGCGCGGCGTATCCATCGGGGCGGAGCGCTTCCGAGGAACGGCCGGGGTGGGGCGTGAAGGCCGTCGTGATCATCGTTTGGAGGATCCGATCGCGAAGCCTGTCGCCGCGGCGAGGCTCGCTGCCGCGCCGCAAGCCGCCCACTTCAGACCTGCGACCTGACGACTGGAGATGAAGCCGACCCAGGGCTTCACCACCCGCCCCGTGTCAGGTCCGTCGATCGCCGCGGGTCCTTCCTCCGGGTGGTCGAGATTGCCCAGGCGGGGGAGTTGAGCGTCGCCCTGTTGCGCCGCGATCATGCCTGCCGCCTTTCGGTCGGCCAACGCCGGCGTCAGGGTCTGGGCCAGCCCCATCAGCCAAGTGGACCGTCCGACGAAGACTTTGCGGCTGGGCCTCTGGACGGCCGACCACACGGCCTCCGCGCAGAGACGGGGATCGAACAGGGGGTCAGGGATGACCTGCGCCCGATCGGTGCGATTGCGCGCCCACAGGGGCTGGGGCGTATTGACCGCAGGGAGGTAGACGGTCGTCAACGTGATCTTCGAAGCGGCGGCGATGAGTTCGGCGCGAAGCGCCTCGGTGAAGCCGTCAACGGCCGCCTTGGCGCCGCAGTAGGCGGCCTGCAAGGGCGCCGGTCGGAGCGCGAGGCCCGAAGAAATCTGGATGATCGCGCCCCGATCCACCGGGCGCATGGCGCGGAGCGCCGCCCGCGTGCCGTAGACTTGCGACAAGTAGGTGGTTTCGGTGACACGACGATAGTCGGCGTCGGTCAGGTCCTCGACACGGCCGATCACCGTCGACATCGCATTGTTCACCCAGACGTCGATTCCACCGAACATTTGGGTGACCTCGCGGCCCACGCGCGCGACGAACTCAGGATCCGAGACGTCGCCCGCCAGGCCCATGGCGCGGCCGCCGGAACGTGTCAGCAGACCCACGGCGGTGGCGAGACGCTCGGCCTGTCTGGCGACGACCACGACTTGCCAGTCCGCCTTGGCGAAGCGCTCCGCGACCGCCAATCCGACGCCGGCGCTAGCACCCGTAATGACGATGACGGACATGGCGATCCTAAGGACTTTTCGTGTGGAACAGTGATTGCGGCGCGCGCCACGATCAGGGAGGGCTGGGACAACGGAGGGCTGTTGGGAAGGTTGCGGCGAGAGGGGAAACCGATCCGGGAATCGGGGCGCGTCGGGGTCGCGCTTACGACGGCCACAGACGGCGATCTGACCTTGTCTTCCTCCCCGAGAAGCCAAAGGGACGCCAAGTTCTCTTGCGACGGCAGCAGGTCGCGCTGAGTGCTCAGCGGGTGCGCCGCAGATGACCATCTCGGGATGACTTTTGCCTGACGGCTATCGGGGCGACGCGACTGGCGAACACCCGGCCGGATGCCGCAAGCGGGTTTTGCGAGCCGCGGATCTCAGAACGGAGAGACTGGCGCTAATGGACAAGGCGAGTCGTCCGCTGTCGAGCGCATGGCGTTTAGCCTGGCCCTAGGCTTGAAGACCGCAACGCGGGCGACGGCGTTCGCCTGTCAGGCCCGGGCCTTTTTCAGATCTGCGGCAAGGGCCTTTCGGCTCCGCTCGTGATCGGTCTCAGCACGTCGCCTCTCGGTCTCCAGGGCCGCCTGGCGCGCGTCGAGATCGGCGAGCGCGGACTGATGCGTTTCATCCAGGTCGGCGAGCGCCGCCTGCAGGGTTTCGATTTCGGCGCGCTTGGCCTTGGAGACTCCCACGGCCTTTTTCGGCCGCGCCTTGCCGATCTTGCCCACGTCGATGGCGAGGCCGCGGGTGATGACGTCGCCGGGCGAGGCGAGCGCCGCCTCATAGTCGGGACCGCCAGTGAGCTGGCTGGCCAGACCCGTGGCGAACAAATCCTGTTTCGACCCCCAGGCGTCCAGCGCCTTGGGCCGGGAACTGGCGGCCACGGTGAAAGCATGAAAGCCGTCCGACCAGGTAAAGACCTTCAGTTTCGGCGTCATTTCAGTCGATGAGGCCCCGCCGTTGCATGGCGATGATCGTGGGGTCGGTCAGGGAAGCGATCACCTCCATGTCGAAGGCGTCCTCGGCCTCCATCTCATCGGCGAAGGCGCGCGGCGCGTTCGTCCGCAGGGTGAGAAGGCGCCACGACGACTGGAGTCCTTTCTGTCGATCGGCCAAGTGCTCGACGCGGAGAAGCTTCACGCCGGCGCGCGATTTGACGAGGGTCTTGCGTGTTTCCATGGTCCAATCCTCCCGAACCAGAGCCTGACACGGCGTTATGCGATTGTGGAGTCGGTACCGGTCCGAACGACCGTTTCGTGTCGTGCGACCCAGACGGCCGCCTCCGGAAACAGGGGCGTTCCTTTTTCAGGATCGGATCCGAGGCATGGCGATGATCTCGCGGCGGCGGTAGGTCGGATTGCCAGGGCCAGTCAGGCCCTCCGGGTGGAACCTCCACGTCGGCCCGAGGCTTTTCCGAAGCAGGTGAAGACCTGATGGACTGGGAGAGGGCAAATGGCTGGCGGTTGGACGCGGGATGGGGCGGTCCTCGATCAGATCGAGGACACGGTGCTCGACGGCGTTCTCAATGCGCGGGCCCGCATCCCGATCGGCGAAGGCACGCCGGACTGCGTCGAATGCGGTGAGGAGATTCCCGAGGCCCGACGCAAGGCGATGCCCGGCGCGACGACCTGCGTGCACTGTCAATCCGGTCGCGATGGCCGCATCGAGCATTCGGCGATCAATCGCCGGGGGAGCAAGGACAGCCAGTTGCGATAGATTGGACGCTGAGGCCAGAGAAGGGGTCGAACGGCGTTGATCCGGACCGTTCTGGGCCGGTTCGGCGGCCTTCCGGGAGAAGCACGTCCAACCGGGTGAAGGAGAAAGGAAGGCTGGCGGCGGGCGCTCCGTGGTGGAGCGGCAAAGGAGACCGCCATGACCGTCAAGCCCGATCCAGCCTCCGATGGTCGTCCCCGCGACGTCGCGGGCAAGGTCCTCTCGATCTCGATTCCCGAGTGCGAAACCCGGGACGATCACAGTCTCCTCGCGCTGATTTTGGGCCGGTCCCAAGGCGATCCGGATCAGTTGGCGGGCGGACCTCCTCGCGCGCTTCGGCAGCCTGGCCGCCGTGGCGGCGACGGACCCGTCGGAGTTGACGCGGCGGTTCCTGATGGGGCCCGCCGCCTTGTCCGACCTGAAGGTTCTGCGCGAACTGGCCGTGCGGCTTGTCCGGGTCGAGGCTTGCCGTCGCCCGGTCATCACTTCCTGGAGCGCGCTCCAGGCCTATGTGCGGGCGGCCATGGCGCATCTGCCCAGGGAGCAGTTCGGCCTCTTCGTCGTGGATCGCGTGTTCGACCGGGCCGAGCTGCGTCTCGGAGACCGCCGGCCTCAGGTGGTCGTGCTCCGCCGGATGCCGGGAGCGCCGACATGAACGATATGAACCCGAACCCGCAGTCCGCTCCCGAACCGTCTGTTCGCGACAAGGAGCCTCCGCCGGGCCTGTCCGCGCGCGCGCCTCGACCTCGGGCCGTGCGGCTGCGCGGCTCCGTGGTCAGGCTGGTGATGGTCGGGGGCGTGGTGCTCGTGTCCGGCGCCCTGGCCTGGGCCTTTGTCGTCCAGCCGGAACTGCGCGTCGCGGCACGGGACCGGGCGGGCGAAAACCATCGTGATGAGGCGCGCCGAAACGTCCGGCCTGCGGATGCGGTCGCTGACCAGCCCGCCTCCTATGATCGACTGCCGCCTGCGCGCACGGCCCAGAACCAGGGCCCGACTGCGTCGGCTGGAACGCCCCCGCCTGAGGCGGCGCCAAGGGCCGTGCGTTACGACGCGCGGCCGGCGGCCTCGGCGGCGAGCCCCCGGGCGCTCGCCGCCCAGTCCAGCCTCTTCTTCGCCGAACCGGCGGGCGGGGGCGTGAGCGGGCGATCGTTCGCGGCCTCGCCCGAGCTGGCGACCGTAGGATCAGGCCGCCGGGAGGGGCCCGGCGTCAGCGCCGCCTACAATCCCCACCGGCTGACGGCGCCGGTCTCCCCTTACGAGCTCAAGGCGGGAGCCATGGTGCCGGCTGTGCTGCTCACCGCGATCGACACCGCGCGGCCTGGCCCCGTCGTCGCGACGGTGACGCAGAATGTCTTCGACACGATCTCGGGACGATATCTCCTCCTGCCCCAGGGGACGCGTCTGATCGGCGCGGCGGAAGGCGAGAGCCGCTACGGCGACCGGCGGGCCTTCATCGCCTGGGAAAGGATCATCCTGCCCAATGGCAAGAGCCTGTTGCTGGAGTACGAGGCGGGCGTCGACGCCCAGGGCGCCGTCGGGGTCCGCGGACGGGTCGATCGTAGGCTCTTCCCGCTGGCGCTCGGGACCTTGTTCGGCGGGGCGATCACCGCGCTCGGGCAGGCGGCGCGGGACGGCGATCGCGGCGGCGGCCTGCTGGGCGACGCCGGAGATGCGGCGGCGATCGAGGGCGCGCAGGTCGGCGGCCGGCTCGTGGACCGCGAGCTGAGCGTCCGCCCGAGCATCCGGCTGGACGCCGGCGCCCCGGTGCGGGTGATGATCACCCGGGACCTGGTTCTGGAGCCGTACCAGCCATGACCTCGCCATCCGCTGTCCTGCGGCCTTGGGCGGCGCCGTCGGCCTGGGTCGGGCTGGTTGCCGGCCTAGGTCTGGCGGCCCATCACCCGACGGCCGTGGGCTTGATCAACGAGAGTCCCAGCCTGCCGCGAGGCCTCTACGTTCGGGATTTCCACGGACAACCGTCGCCCGGCGCGATCGTCGCCATCCCTCGGCCGGATGTGGCGCGCGCCTATCTCGGCGATCGGGGCATGCCTGCGACCGTCCTGCTTATCAAACGGGTGGCCGCACACGAAGGGGATCGCGTCTGTCGGACGGCAGGGCGGGTCGTCACGCCGGAAAGGACTGTGGTCGCAAGCCTTGTGGACCGCAACGGCGCGGCCTTGCCGCAGTGGCGGGGTTGCCGTGTGCTGGAGGACGGCGAACTCTTTCTGTTGGGGGACACGGCGGAGAGCTTCGACAGCCGGTATTTCGGGCCGGTCCACCGACGGCGCGTGACGGGCGTGTATCGGGAGGCGGTGCTGTGGTGAGGCGGGCCATCGGTGCGGCTTTCGTCCTGTCGTTCGTCAGCCTGGCCTCGGGCGTTGGCGCGGCGCGGGCCCAGGCCGTCGATTGGTCCGCCGCCGGCGGCGGCCTGTTCGGCGTCGCGCCGGACGAGGCGGACGCTGTCGCCGGACTGGGAGGACATGGCGACAGGGTCGCCGCGCTCAACCAGCCGTATCAGGCGGCTGTCGAGGAGGCGGCGCGGCGTCATGGCCTGGACGAGAAGCTCCTCCACGCGGTCGTCATTGTGGAAAGCGCCTATCGGCCCGAGACCTGCTCGGTCGCCGGCGCCTGCGGCCTGACCCAGCTGATGCCGGGGACGGCCGCCGACCTTCAGGTCCGGGACCGCTTTGCGCCGGAGGAAAACCTGCGCGGCGGCGCCGCCTATCTGGCCCAGCAGATGGTCCGGTTCGGCGACGTGAGGCTGGCCCTGGCCGCCTATAACGCGGGTCCCGCCCGGGTCGCGCGGGTCGGACGGATCCCCGACATCGCCGAGACCCGCCAGTACGTCGCGAACGTTTTGGACTGCTACCTCGCCCTGGCGGCGGGACGCAGGGTGTTCACCGTCCGGCAATGCCGAGCTCAGGGCGGCGTATTATGACGACGGAACCCCCTGGCTCGGCCCTGGAGGAGGGCGCGCTCCTGACGCGCGCCGAGGCCTCCGCCTTCCTGGCGCAGCGCGGCATCAGGCTCAAGCCGGCCACGCTGGCGCGGCTATGGTCGACCCGGTCCGACGGCCCGCCGTGCCGCCACGTTCGGTCCAAACCGCTGTATCCCCGCAATCTGCTTGAGGCCTGGGCGGCAAGCCAGGTGTCGGAGCTTCGCACCGGCGCCCCGGCCGCAGCGCAGGGCCGTCGCCGTGGCTGACCGACGGCCGGACCGATCCGACGTCCCGGATCTCTTCACCGGCATCCCGGAGGCGGCGAGGGGGCGCATCGTCACAGGGGTGATCCTGGAGCGCCTAGAGGCGCCGACGCCGGATCGGCCTTCAAGAGGGCGGACGACCGCGATCCGGTCACACAACTGGGGCCTTGAGCCCGGCGGTCCGGAGGACCGGCTTCTGCCCTGGCCGGAGGTGCGCAAACTCGTCGGCTTCAGTCGGACGACGGCCTGGCGCATGCAGAGGGCGGAACTGTTTCCCAGGCCTGTCCCGGTGTCCCCGGGTCGGGTCGGATGGTGGGAAAGCGAGCTGAACGCCTGGAAACAGGAGAGGCGATCCGCCGAACCGGTGACCGTCCGGCCGCCTGGCGATGGGCGGCGTTTCAGCCCGCCGAGCGCGCCGCGATTGCCGGGCATGCCGAGATCGACGCGGGCGCTGCCGGCCGCCCCGCCGCCGATGCGGTCGGTTTCGCCGCCGCTTCCGCCGCCCGCTGCCCCGGCGCCGATCCCTCGACGTCGGTCGCGGGGTCCGGATCCTGCCCAGACGGACTTCGGCTTCTAGCTTACGTCGTCACCTCGGGTCTGGCTGTCGATCCCGAGATCATCAGCGCCTTCATCCCGGGGTCGCTGATCCGGGTCCCCTCCGTCCATGGGATATCCCAAAGCGGGTTCACTCGGTCAGTCGCTGCAATCGACAGCGCGAGACGGTCTAGGTCCGCGACGCCAGATCGCGATACGGCTCGCCTCGCTCGCCCGCCTCCGCGCGGGGCAGGACCCTGGAGACAACGCCCGCGCTCACCGCGACCTTGATGTCGCGAATACGGATCCCGTCGACGATGGTCTTGGGTTTCGCGACCGGCATGTCCGCCAGTCCATCGACCCATGCGTCGGATCGGACCTCGATCAGACCGGGTCGCCCATCGGCGTCGTCGCCGGCTGCGGCCTGCATTGCGTCCAGGGCGTCATTCAGTTCGTCAGGCGTCATACGGTCAGCCTTTAGGCCGAGTCGTTCAGAGCGTCGCCAGCGCGCCGTCTGGAAGGGCGCGCTGTAGGACACTGGCTTCCGACCAGGGCGCCGTCATCCAGGCTTCGATCTCGTCTGCCGCCGTCAGGATCACCGGCATGGCTTTGGGGTGGATCGACTTCACAGGCTCGCTGGGATCGGTCGTGAGGAAGGCGAACAGGTCGGCCTGCTCCCACCCCTTCTTAATCTTCCGCACGCCCTCCCAGGCCGGGAGGTGGATGCCGGCGAAGAAGGCTAGAGGGTCAGCGTCGTCGCCCGCCAGCTTGAACCACGCAGGCTGGTACTTGCCGGCGGCGTCGCGGCCGGGTTCGCTGAAGGCGGTGAACGGGACGAGGCAGCGGTGCGACGGCTCCAGCCATCGCTTCCAGTGAGCGGAGCTGGTGTTGCGGACGTTGGTCGTGCCGCTGTCCGGCTCCTTATTCAGCAGATCCTGGAAGTCGAATTCCGTCGCCTTGGCCCGAAGTCTGTCGGCCCGCTTGGTCGCGGCCTCGTAGATCGCCTTCGATGACGACGGCATTCCCCAGCGGGACAAGGCGAGTTCGCGAACGCCATCGCCGGCTGTCCTGACGATCGGGGCGGGGTAGTCGGGATAGACGTCTCCTGGCGCCAGGTTGCCCACCGTCGAGCGCATGGCCTTGGCCATGTCCATGATGGCCTGGGGGCCGGAGCGCTGGCGATAGAGGTTGCACATGGCGCGACGCTCGCACGACAAACCGGCTTTGTGGAGTCACCTGAAAGCGGACTGCCTCTATGTCAGTTAAGGGTGGAAAGCGGACTCTAGATCATGCAGCCCGCATTTCCCCGGCGTTTAAGAACGGCGTCACCGCCGCCATCGCACGCTGGACGTATTCTGCCTTCTCGCCGACAGGCGCGACGTAGTGGATAGCTTCTTCCGCGTCACCTGGGGTCGCCAAGCGCGCAATCATCCAAGCGGCAAGATATTGGGAGGCAAGGCAGCCACCGGCGGTTGCGACATTTCCGTGCGCTGCGAATGGTGCATCTACGACATTGATGCCCGCTTCGATAACCCAAGGCTTGGTCGTTAGATCGGTGCAGGCAGGTAGGTCGCCGATCAGCCCCAGCTTGGCCAATAGAAGCGTGCCAGAGCACTGAGCGCCGATCAGCTGACGCGTCGGGTCCAGTGGAAGGCGCGACAGGAACATGGGATCGGCGGCGTAATCGCGAGTCTTGATCCCACTGCCAATAAGAACCGCATCGGCGTCAGCCAAGAACTCCAGCGGCTTCTGGCGCTGGATCGTTACCCCAGCCATTGAGATGACCTGCGGCGTAGGACAGGTGATGTGGGCCGCCCAACCCTGTGATTTCATCCTGTTCAAGATGCCTGCCGCGATGAAGGAATCCAGCTCGTTGAATCCGTCAAGGGTTAGGATAGCGATCTGCATGACTGGCTCAGCACGAAGGATGAGGAGGAAGACGGCACCTTGGCCAAGTTACAATGCCGTCTCAAGAGCGGACACTCCAAATGCCCGATTTGGGTCGAGAGCCGCCAAAGGCGTCGCACCGAAAAGCGGACGTTCGCAAGCTCAGACGTCAAGGCCGAATGGCGACCATCCGCCGCTCAGTAAATGACCGTTGCTGGCCCGTTGCCGGCCCTAAGGTGCAGACGACGACAGGTTGTATCTAAGGGGTATTCGGCGAAATCGCGAACCCAGGTCCGCCTGAAGACCTCATCTGGGTCAAGGTAACGTTCTCAGTCGTGTGTGCGCCGGATCCATGAGCGCCAGAAGGGCGAAGCTGGCCAGCCAATGCTCGCCCATATAATCGCCGGTGACGTGGGGGAGGGCGGCGTCGAGGTGGCGTTGGGCCGCGGTTGCGGCGACGGCGTGAAGCGGAGCCGAAGATGAAATGGCGGCCGCGATGGCCCGCCAGCACCAGCCGCGGCTTAGGTTCAAACCGTCGAGGTGGGCGATCTTGCCGTCGGTGCGGTCGCTGACGCGGGCCGGCGAAATCAGGGTCGCCGGTTCGCCTTCGGCGAGGCGCGGCAGGAAGGCGTCGAACCAGGTGCGGTACTCAGCGGCCGGCATGACCCGCCGCATCAGTTCCGCCTCCATCAGGGCCGGCGACAGGAACTCGTCCTGGGACGGCTCCCAGGCCTGGCAGTCGCGGTCGTTTGCGTGCCAACGCAAGGCGGCGTCGCGGCATGCGGCCGCCAGATCGGCGTCGTGGGCGTCGGCATAGTCTAGCGTCAACCGCAGGGCGAAGGCGGTGTTGTAATGGGTCCCGACCCGCACCGGATAGTCGGCCAGCGGCAGGAAGGCCTTGAACCGTTCGGCGAAGACCTGGGCCAGGGGACGCAGGATCTCGAACCAGCGGCGGCCTTCATCCGTGTCATGGCGACCCAGTTCGGCGCTCAGCATCAGCAACCAGGCCCAGCCGTAGGGACGTTCGAACCCACGGGCTTCCGGTCGGTCCAGATAGGCGGCTTCGCCCGCCACATTGGCTGGTGTGAACAGGGCGTCGGCCGTGGCACGAACCTGGTCGGCCTCGGCCATGTCGGGATGCAGGCGATAGAGGGTGAACAGGGTCCACCAGCCGTGAACGCACGAATGCCAGTCGAAACTGCCGAAGAAGATCGGATGCATGTCACGCGGGGTGCGGGCGTCCTGCGGCCCGGTCAGCACATGCATGATGTGGTTCGGATACTCCCGCGTCACATGGCCCAGGGCGGTGGCGGCGAACCGGGCGGCGAGGGCGGCGTCGAGGTTTTGCATCATGTCAGAACCGGAAGGCGAGGAAATACATCAGCAGCATATTGGCGATGAGCATGATGGCGGCGGTCGGCAGCTGGGCGCGGATGACGCCGTTGAGCGGCGCGTTGCGGTCGGGCAGTTCCAGCAGGTTGGCGGGCACGACGTTGAAGTTGGCCGCCATGGGCGTCATCAGCGTCCCGCAGAACCCGGCCAGCATGCCGATGGCGCAGACGATGGCGGGATCGCCGCCGAACTGATGCACCACGATGGGCAGGCCGATGGCGGCGGTCATGACCGGGAAGGCGGCGAAGGCGTTGCCCATGATGACGGTGAACAGGGCCATGCCCGCGCAATAGGCGAAGACGGCGAGGAAGGCCGAGGTCAGGGGAATGACCTGAGCCACCAGATCGCCCACCACCTGGCCCACGTCGGCGGCGAGAAAAACGGCGCCGAGGGAGGCCAGCATCTGCGGCAGAAGCGCCGCCCAGCCGATGGAATCCATCAATCGACGCCCTTCCTGAACCGGAGTCATGACCGGCGGTCGGAACCAGACCATGGCGACGACCAGCGCCACGACGCAGCCCAAACCCAGCGAGATCAGGGTCGTTTGCACCGGCGAGATCAGCCAGGCGGCGGCCGGCGTGTATTTGGCCAGAAGCGTCCCGCCGACGGCCACCAACGGCACCATCAGGGCCGGCACGAACAGGGCGTTGCGCCAGCGTGAGGCGCTGACCTGGCGCTGCTCGCCGGTGGTGGTGACGGGCTTGCCGACGCCCAGCCTGCCCATGGCGCCGATCACGACCAGGGCGATGACCAGCAGGCCATTGCCGAGGCCGCCGAGCCATGAGCCGAACAGTAGGGAGATGGCGATCAGGCCCCAGAAGAGGGCGCTGCGGAACCGCGTCGGGTTCAAAGGATCGCGCAGGCTGAGGATTGAGAAGGCCGCAAACATCAGGCCTGTCGCCACATAGGCGTGTTCCAGGGTGATCATCGCCCCATCCCCGTCTTGGGCTCACCGTCCTCGACGACGTCGGGCACCGTCATGTCCTTTCGCACCTGACGGTCGAACATCAGCAGGCGGGCGCCGTGCACCAGCAGGGCGACGACGGCGGTGGGGATGGCCCACAGCGAAACGTGCAGGGCCTCCACCCGTACGCCGGCCTGCTCCAGGAAGCCGACGATTAGGACGATGGAGCCGATGGCGATGAAGATGTCCTCGCCGAAGAACAGGCCGATGTTGTCGGTACCGGCCGCCATGCCGCGGATTCGGAACCGGGCCTTGTTCGTCAGGGGGCCATGTTCGGTCTCGGCCGCGCCCTCGGCCATGGGTGCGATCAAGGGCCGGACCATCTGCGGGTGCCCGCCCAGCGAGGTCAGGCCCAGGGCCGAGGTCGCCTGGCGCACGATCAGATAGATCAGCATCAGCCGACCGGCCGTCGCCGCCTTGACCTGGGTCACGAGATCGCGCGCCCGTTCCTGAAGTCCGGCGTGTTCCAACAGGCCGATGACCGGCAGGACCAGCCAGGTGATGTGGAAATAGCGGTTGTCGTTGAAGGCCTCGCCGAACCGGCTGATGGTGTCGATCCCCGCCATCAGCAGGGCGCGCGCATCGACGCCCGGTCCGACCGCCGCCAGCACCCCGGTCGTGATCGCCGCGACCAGGATGACCACCAGCGGATTGATCCGGGCGACGAAGCCCACGACCACGACCGCGATCCCGATAAGCACCAGCATGGTTCATCCCCCTCGATACGGAGGATCGCGCGGTTCGAGCGGCTGCGGAAGCCTCATTCGCCGAAGCCGCCGCCGCCCGGGGTCTCAATGACGAAGACGTCGCCGGGCGTCATGGAGACCTCGGCCGTCGAGGCCAGGGGGTCGACCGTCCTGTCCGCGCGTTCGATGCGGTTGATCCCCGTGGCGCCGGGCTTGCCGCCGTCGACCCCGAACGGCGGGACCCGGCGGCGGTTGGACAGGATGGCGGCGGTCATCGGCTCCAGGAACCGCACCCGTCGCACGGCGCCGTCGCCGCCCGTCCAGCGACCCGCGCCGCCGGAGCCTCGACGGATCGAGAACTCTTCCAGCAGGACGGGGAAGCGGGTTTCCAGCACTTCGGGATCGGTCAGGCGGCTGTTGGTCATATGGGTCTGGACCGCGCTGGTCCCGCCGAAATCAGGCCCGGCGCCAGAGCCTCCCGCGATGGTCTCGTAATACTGACGCGCATCGTCGCCGAAGGTGAAGTTGTTCATCGTCCCCTGGCTGGCGGCCAGCACGCCCAGGGCGCCGTACAGGGTGTCCACCACCGCCTGGCTGGTCTCGACATTGCCGGCGACCACGGCCGCCGGATAGCCAGGGTTCAGCATCGACCCCTCCGGCACGATGAGTTCGATCGGCTTCAGGCATCCCTCGTTCAGCGGGATGGCGTCGTCCACCAGGGTGCGGAAGACATAGAGGGCGGCCGCCCGCGTGATCGACAGGGGCGCATTGAAGTTGGTGGGGCGTTGCTCGCTGGTTCCGGTGAAGTCCACGACGGCGCTGCGGGCCTGAGCGTCAACGTCGATGCGGACGCGGATGACGGCGCCGTCGTCCATCTCATAGGCGAAGGCGCCGGGTTTGAGGGCGGCGATGGCGCGGCGCACGGCCTCTTCGGCATTGTCCTGAATATGACCCATATAAGCCGCGACCACCGGGCCGCCGAACTCCGCGGTCATGCGGACCAGTTCGTCGGCGCCGCGCGTGCAGGACGCGATCTGGGCCTTCAGATCGGCCAGGTTCTGATCGATGTTGCGCGACGGATGACGGCCCGAGGCGAACAGGGCCCGGGTTTCGGCCTCGCGCAGCCGCCCGGCGTCCACCAGCAGGAAGTCGTCGATCAGCACCCCCTCATCGTCCACCGTCCGCGACGAGGCGGGCATGGAGCCGGGCGTTGTTCCGCCTACGTCGGCATGGTGTCCGCGTGCGGCGACGAAGAAGGCCGGCGCGGCGTCATCGTCCAGGAAGACCGGCATGATGACGGTGATGTCGGGCAAATGCGTGCCGCCGTTGTAGGGGGCGTTCAGCATATAGACGTCGCCACGGTGCATACCGCCGCCTCCGCGCGAGGCGATCACCGTGCGAATGCTCTCGCCCATCGAGCCCAGGTGGACCGGGATGTGCGGGGCGTTGGCGATCAGGGCGCCGGTCGCGTCGAATATGGCGCAGGAGAAGTCCAGCCGCTCCTTGATGTTCACCGAATAGGCGGTGGCGCGCAGGGCCTCGCCCATCTGTTCGGCGCAGGCCATGAAGCGGCTGTTGAACACTTCCAGCATGATCGGATCGACATCCGTGCCGATGGCCGTTCGAGCGGGAAGGGCCACGACGCGCTCCAACAGCAGATTGGCCCGGGCGTCCACCGTCGCGCGCCACCCGGGCTCGACGACAGTGGTGCCTGTGTCTTCCAACAGGATGGCCGGGCCGTCGATGGCCAAGCCGGGCGTCAGGGCGTCGCGGCGGTGGACGGGGGTGGTTCGGTCCTCACCGGCCATGCGGACGGTCAGCTCGGCGATGGTCTGCAGTGAACCGCTCGCGGTGGTCGGCGTGTGCGCAGACGGCGCCTGGTCCGAATGGCCGATGGCTTCGACCTCCAGCGTTTCGACGACCAGGGCCTTGTCTTCGGCGAAGAAGCCGAAGCGGCGACGGTGGAGGTCCTCGAAGGCCTCGGCCATCGCTTCGGCGGGACCGAAGGGAATAACCAGGGGCGTGTCGGAGCCGGCGAATTTGATCTCGGCGCGCGCGACCGTGGAGACGGCGTCGGCCGCGAAACCCTGGGCTTTAAGATCGGCGCGCGCGGCCGTCGAAAGCTCGGCGATCCTGTCGGCCAGGGCCGTGTCGCGTGCGGCGGAGAGCGGCGTCGCCTCGGTCGCCTGGCGGATGGTCCGCACCTCGGCCAGGCCCATGCCATAGGCCGACAGGACGCCAGCGAACGGATGCAGCAGCACCCTGGTCATGCCGAGCGCATCGGCGACCAGACAGGCGTGCTGCCCGCCCGCGCCGCCGAAACAGTTCAGCACATAGCGGGTCAGATCATAGCCGCGCTGGATCGAGATCGAACGAATCGCCTCGGCCATGTTCTGGACGGCGATGGTGATGAAGCCTTCGGCCAGTTCGCCCGGCGTCGTCGCGCGCCCCGTCGCGGCCTCTACCTCGACCGCGAGGGCGGCGAATCGGTCGCGCACGGCCTCGGCGTCCAGCGACTGGTCGGCCTTCGGCCCGAAGACGGCCGGAAAAAAATCGGGGCTCAGCTTGCCCAGCATGACATTGCAGTCGGTCACCGTCAGCGGTCCGCCGCGCCGGTAGGCGGCCGGACCCGGCACGGCGCCGGCCGATTCGGGCCCGACCCGCAGGCGGCCGCCCTCGAACCGGCAGATCGAGCCGCCGCCCGCCGCGACCGTGTGGATGCTCAGCATTGGCGCGCGCAGCCGCACGCCGGCGACCACGGCGTCGGACGTCCGCTCATAGTCGCCGGCGAAATGCGACACGTCGGTCGAGGTGCCGCCCATGTCGAAGCCGATGGCGCGCTCGAATCCGGCCGCCTTGGCCGTCTCGGCCATGGCCACCACGCCGCCGGCCGGTCCCGACAGGATGGCGTCCTTGCCGCGGAAGGCGTCGGCCGCCGTGAGCCCGCCCGACGACTGCATGAACTGAAGCGGCGTCGCTTCGCCCAGGTCGGCGCCGACCCGGTCGACATAGGCTCCCAGGATGGGCGATAGATAGGCGTCGGCCACCGTGGTGTCGCCGCGCCCGATCAGCTTGATCAGCGCCCCGACCTCATGGCTGACCGAAACTTGGTCGAACCCGACCTCGCGCGCGATCTGCGCCAGCCGGACTTCGTGGGCGGTGAAACGCCAGCCGTGGACCAGAACAATGGCGACGGCGCGCAGGCCTGCGGCATGCGCCGCGATCAGATCCGAGCGCGCCTGCTCTTCATTCAGCGGTCGATCGATCGCGCCGTCCGCCCAGACACGTTCTTCGATTTCGATCACGCGATCATACAGTTGATCGTTCAGAACGATGTTGCGCACGAACAGCTCGGGCCGCGCCTGCCAGCCGATACGCAGGGCGTCGCCGAAGCCCTTGGTGATCGCCAGCAGCGTCGGCTCGCCCTTGCGTTCCAAAAGAGCGTTGGTCGCAACAGTCGTGCCCATCCGTACGTCCTCGACCAGGCCGGCCGGCAAAGGTCCCGAACCGACGCCCAAAATGCGGCGTATGCCTTCGACGGCCGCGTCGGCGTACTGTTCTGGATTGACCGACAGGAGCTTGCGGGTCTGCAACGCGCCGTCGGGTGCGCAGGCGACAACGTCAGTGAAGGTGCCGCCGCGGTCGATCCAGAACTTCCAGGGACCCGATGGAGGGGCTTTTGTCATGACAGTCCCTTTGCAAGACGTTCATCGGCTGTCGGCGATCGATTCAAGGCGAATGCCTGCAGGTCTCGAAAGCGCGGTCGTCCTCCAGGGCGCGACCTGTAGCGGGGCCGTTCACGTGTGGGCACGGGGCGCGGATAGGCTTGCGAAGCGGGCCGACGGGGCAGGCAAAGGCGTCTTTGGTCCGAGCGCGCAGGCTTTGCACCCAGAGATCTGTCAAATGCCGTCACGTGTCGGGCCATATTGACGGAAGGCGAGCCTAGCCCGCCGCCCATCTCGTAATCAGGAAAACGCCGCCGGCGATAACGGCCCAGGCGGCGAGGCTGGCGACGACCAGGGCCACCACCCGCACCTTGCCCGACCACTTCGGTTCAGGCGCGCCCCATAGCGGGCTTCCATTGTCGTGACGCATCGGCGGCTGGAACCTAAGCACATGCGAGCGCCGTTCGCATCCATCAAGCGCCAAATAGGATATTTGTGTGTTCCTACGGGCGCCGACCGAAATGAGCAGACCGAGAGATCGGGACCGCCACGTCCAGCAACGCAGTCGAGGCCCAAACGGAAAACACGTTGTTGATCTTCGCCGCCGTACCAAAGGCCGTTCCGGTCTGAAGATTGAATATGATCCGAGGGCCTCTGGCGGAACAGGTCCCGCCGGAGCGATCGGGCAGGCCTCAGCCGGTCAGGTTCGCCTGTATTGAGCGCCAGTGTTGCGGTTGACCTGCTCCATGACGTAGGCGGAAACGCTTTCCTGACGTCTTGGCTTGTTGTTGGCGGCCGCCCAACGCTTGAAATCTTTGACTCGCACGGTGACGGGCTCAGGGGTCAGGCCCATGTCTCTATATTTTGGGAGCTCGGCCTGGGTGCGAGCAAGCCACTCCGCGTATGTCGGGAGAAAGTTCGGATCGATCTTCAGCCATTCAGGCCAGTCGCTTTCGACGTACCAGATCACGAGCGCCTTCTGCATGGGGACCTCGAAGTGTGCCGTTCCGTCAAGCGTCGGTCGTGATGGGCCGGGGCGTTTGCGGAACCGCCGGCCCTTAGCTCCCCGCTAGAGCGAGCCGTCAGACCGGCTCAGCCTTGACGTTATCGGTTGCACCCGCTGCGCGCAATACCACAATCTGGAGGCTGCTTTTCGCCACCGATAGCTGGCCGATAAACCGCGCTTGCGGATTGACCAGGCCATCAGGGCCGATGGGGGCGAGGAGTCCCTCTCCACGGAAATCGCCCGCCGCGAAACCAGGAATGTCCGAGACGGGCCAGGTCCATGGCCGTGCCTGCGCTTCGCATATCGGTCGCTGGCGGCGCGCGATCGGGCGAAATGAACACAGGTGAAACGTCCTGGAACACCCTTCCAATCGGTATCCAGATAGGCGGGTGTATAGGTGGGTGTCGCCGATAAGAGCGGATTTATTCAATAAAATCAATGGAAATGGCGGAAGCGGTGGGATTCGAACCCACGGACGGCTCTCACCGTCGCTGGTTTTCAAGACCAGTGCCTTAAACCACTCGGCCACACTTCCTTGCCGCCGCAGCGGAGGCGGACGCCATAGCAGGCGAACGGGTCATTAACCAAAGCGGAAATGTCTTCGATCATCCTGTTTTCGTATTTTTGACGAGGCGGATCGATGACGTGTGGAAAATGGGTGCGCGGCGCCCTGATCCTGGGGCTGTTCTCGCTGATGGCCGCCTGTTCGACGGCGGGCGGCGCAAGCTTGGGCGGGACGCGCGACGAGGCGCGCCTGCCTGTGGTCAAGGACCCGGCGCCGATCGTGTCGGGGACGATGCGGCCGTATCAGGTGCGCGGACGCTGGTACACGCCCAAGGAACAGCCGGATTACGAAGAGGTCGGGATGGCGTCCTGGTACGGCGACGCCTTCAACGGGCGGCCGACCTCGACCGGCGAGCGGTTCGACATGCATGCCCTGACGGCGGCGCACAAGACCCTGCCGTTGCCCGGTCTGGTCGAGGTGACGAACCTGGACAACGGGCGGCGGCTGGTTGTGCGGATCAATGACCGGGGGCCGTTCGTGGACAGCCGGATCATCGACCTGTCGCGCGAAGCGGCGAATGAGCTGGGGATGCTGTCGCAGGGCGTGGGGCGGGTGCGGGTGCGCTATCTGGGCCGGGCGCCGCAGCAGGGCGGGGGCACGCTGTTGAGGGCGTCGGCGCCCGCGCCGCGCGCCTCGGCCCCTGTAAGCGCGCCCGTGAGCCGGCCCGTGTCGGTCGCCGCCGCGCCGGCCGCGCCCGCAGTGGATGAGGTCTCGATCTATTGGGTGCAGGCGGGGACCTTCTCGGATCATGGCGAGGCCCGACGAATCGCCGACAGCCTGAGCGGCTGGGTAAGGGCCGATTTGAACGGCGGACGGTTCAACGTCGTGGTGGGGCCGTGGGACAGCGCCAATGCGGCCGAAGCCGCCCGACAGTCGGTTGTGGCGCGGGGTTACGCGGGCGCCCTGTTGATATCCGGCAACTGATCGCGCGCACGGGCTTGCGCCGGACGGCGCCCGCGCGCCATGAAGGCGCGTGACCCGTGGACAATTCATAAGCTTCGAAGGCGGCGAGGGCGCCGGCAAGTCGACCCAGGTCGGGCGGCTGGTCGCGCGGCTGGAGCCCGTGCTGGGCGACCGGCAGGTGGTGCGGACCCGCGAGCCGGGCGGATCGAAGGGGGCGGAGGTGATCCGCAACCTTGTGGTGGCGAATGACGCCGAACCCTGGTCGGCCATGACCGAGACCCTGCTGATGTACGCCTCGCGCTCCGACCATCTGGAGCGGACGATCCGCCCGGCGCTGGCGGCCGGCGACTGGGTGGTGTGCGACCGGTTCGCCGACAGCAGTCGGGCCTATCAGGGCGCGGGCGGTGGCGTGGCCCAGAGCTTCATCGAGCAGATCGACGCGGGCGTGGTCGGGGCGGATCAGCCGGACCTGACCCTGGTGTTCGATCTGCCGGTCGAGGTGGGGCTGGAACGGGCCTTCGGGCGCGGCTTGTTCGAGACGCGGTTTGAATCCAAGGGGGTGGAGTTCCATCAGCGACTGCGCGAGGGCTTCTTGCGTATCGTCGAGGCCAATCCGCAGCGCTGCGTGCTGATCGATGCTGTGGGATCGCTGGACGAGGTCGAGGCGCGGGTGTGGCGGGCGGTTCAGGACCGGCTGCTGTGAGCGAGGACCATCCTCGCGATCGGTTCGACCTGATCCCCGACGCGGCGGCGGAAGCGGCCTTTCTGGATGCCTGGGAGCGCGGGCGGCTGCACCATGCCTGGCTGCTGTGCGGGGTCGAGGGGACGGGCAAGGCGACCTTCGCCTATCGCGCGGCGCGGCGGCTGCTGGGGGCGGCGGCCGATCCGGCGCGCGGGCCGCTGGGCGCCGGGCGCGAGGATCCGGTCAGCCGGCTGATCTCGGCCCAGTCGCATCCCGATCTGCTGGTGCTTGAGCGGCTGGTCGAGGGCGGCAAGACCAAGAAGTCGATCTCGGTCGATCAGTCGCGCGAACTGCCCGAGTTCTTTTCTAAGAGCCCGTCGCAGGCCCAGTATCGGGTGGCGATCATCGATGCGGCCGACGACTTGAACATCAACGCCGCCAACGCTTTGCTGAAGGTTCTTGAGGAGCCGCCCGAGCGGGGGGTGCTGTTCCTGGTGACCCATGCGCCGGGTCGGCTGCTGGCCACGATCCGGTCGCGCTGTCGCAGGCTGAGCTTTCCGATCTGGACGCCGGATCGGCTGGAGATCCTGGTGCGCAATCGCACGGGCGCGGAGCCGCAGGACGCCGAACATGCGGCCATCATGGCGGGGGGATCGCCGGGCGCGGCCCTGGCCTTGGCGTCGGGGGCGACCTTCGAGATGGATCAGTTGGCGCGACGCTGGGTCGAGGGCGACGTGGACCGGGCCGAGGCCCTGGCCATCGCTGACAAGTTCCGGGGCGCGGAGGGGCAGGAGCGGTTTGAGACCCTGATGGACCGGCTGATCGCG
The DNA here is from genome assembly GCF_049897645.1 of Brevundimonas sp. TWP2-1. NCBI lineage: Bacteria > Pseudomonadati > Pseudomonadota > Alphaproteobacteria > Caulobacterales > Caulobacteraceae > Brevundimonas > Brevundimonas sp. TWP2-1. Next base: position 700,520 of record NZ_JAFCWR010000001.1, on the reverse strand, counting down.
GCGGTGCGGATGCGGGCCTTGAGCAGCGCGCCGGGCGCCGGCAATCGCTGGGCCGAGCTGTGGGAGCGGCTGCAGCCGCTGCCGGAACGGGCGGCGGGATTGAATCTGGACAAGGCCGATGTGCTGGCCGGGGCTCTGGCGGACTTAAGGCGGGTCCAGGCCCAGCAGGCGCGGATGGGCTGATGCTGATCGACAGTCATGTGAACCTGCACGCGCCGCAGTTCGACGAGGACCGGGATGACGTGATCGCCCGGGCGCGTGAGGCGGGGGTCGGCCTGATGGTCGAGATCTCGGACAAGCTGACCACCTTCGAGGCGACCCACGCGATCGCCATGGCGCACGACGACATCTGGTGCACGGTCGGGGTCCATCCGCACGAGGCCAAGGATGCGGCGGATCTGACTGCGGCGACCCTGATCGATCTGGCGCAGCGGCCCAAGGTGGTCGGGATCGGCGAGTGCGGCCTGGACTTCCACTATGACTTCAGCCCGCGCGAGATCCAGGCGGCGGTGTTCCGCCAGCATGTGGCGGCGGCGCGGGAGACCGGTCTGCCGCTGGTGATCCATACCCGCGAAGCGGACGAGGTCATGGGGGCGATCCTGAAGGAGGAGCACGCCGCCGGGCCGTTCAAGATGCTGATGCACTGCTATACAAGCGGGGCGGAACTGGCGGGAATCGCAGCGGAACTGGGGGCCTGGTTCTCGGTCTCGGGGATCGCCACCTTCAAGGCGGCCGAGGATGTGCGGGCGGTGATCCGGGACATGCCCGGTGACCGTATAATCGTCGAGACCGACTGCCCCTATCTGGCGCCCATCCCGCATCGGGGGCGGCGCAATGAGCCGGCCTATATCAGCCATGTGCTGGACAAGCTGGCCGAGATCCGGGGCTGGGGCGCCGAGGAGGCGGACCAGAGAACGACCGAGGCCTTCTTCGGCCTCTTTGACCGGATACCGAGATCGGCATGAGCTTCGAAGTCGTCATCCTGGGCAGCGGATCGTCGGGCGGGGTGCCGCGCGGCGACGGGGACTGGGGCGCTTGTGATCCGGCCGAGCCGAAGAACCGACGGACGCGCTGCTCGATGCTGGCGAGGAAGACCGGGCCGGAGGGTGTGACCAACATCCTGATCGACACCTCGCCGGACCTGCGCGAACAGATGCTGGCCAGCGGGACGAAGCATGTCGATGCGGTCCTCTATACCCACGACCACGCCGACCAGACCCACGGGATCGACGATCTGCGCACCTTCGCCGCGCGGTCGAGGAAGCGAATTCCGGCCTGGATGGATGAGGCGACGCATGGCTCGCTGACGCATCGGTTCGATTATATCTTCGAGAGCAAGTTCGGTTATCCGGCGCTGCTGGATGGGCGGATCATTCCGGCCCACGGGACAGCCTGGTCGGTCGAGGGAGCGGGCGGGGCGATCCCGGTCACGACCTTCGACCAGGCGCACGGGCCGATCCGGTCGGTGGGGTATCGGCTGGGCGACATGGCCTATTCCAGCGACGTATCCGATCTGGACGAGGCGGCGCTGGCGGCCGTGGCCGGGTGCAAGATCTGGATCGTGGATGCCCTACGTTACGCGCCGCACCCGACCCATGCGCATCTGGACCGGGCTCTGGAATGGATCGCCGCCGCAGATGTGGAACGGGCGGTGCTGACGAACCTGCATATCGACATGGATTACAACGAACTGTCGGCGATTGTTCCCACCAACGTCGAGGTCGGATTCGACGGCTGGAGCCGGATGATCGGCTGAGACTGGCTGGTTTGACGGAGTGGAAAGCGCAGGCAGACAGCGTGGCCTACGCGCCACCTTTTGCCTACGCCGCGACCTTTGCAACCATCGACCGGGCGACGGCTTCGGCCACCTTGATGCCGTCAACGGCGGCCGACAGGATGCCGCCCGCATAGCCGGCGCCTTCGCCGGCAGGGAACAGGCCGCGCACGTTCAGGCTCTGGAAGTCGGCGCCGCGGGTCATTCGGATCGGGGATGAACTCCGGGTTTCGACGCCCGTCAGAACCGCCTGGGCGTCGTCGTAGCGGGCGATCTTGCGGCCGAAGACGGGCAGGGCCTCGCGCATGGCGGCGATCACATAATCGGGCATCAGGGGCGCCAGGTCGGTCGGGCGCACGCCCGGCTTATAGCTGGGGACGACCTCGCCCAGCGCGGTCGAGGGGCGGCCCGCCAGGAAGTCGCCGACCAGTTGGCCGGGCGCGAAATAGTCGCCGCCGCCGGCCGCATAGGCGCGGGTCTCCAGATCCCGTTGCAGTTCGATGCCCGCCAGCGGGTGGTCGCTCCCGTAATCCTCGGGCGAGATGCCGACCACGAAGCCGGAGTTGGCGTTCCGCTCGTTGCGCGAATATTGGCTCATGCCGTTGGTCACGACGCGGCCGGGCTCGCTGGTGGCCGCGACCACGGTGCCGCCCGGGCACATGCAGAAGCTGTAGACGGTGCGACCGTTGCTGCAATGGTGCGAAAGCGTGTAGGCCGCCGCACCAAGATCGGGGTGGCCGGCGCAAGGACCGAACATGGCCCGATCGATCCACGACTGCGGATGCTCGATGCGGAAGCCGATCGAGAAGGGCTTGGCCTCGATATGGACGCCGCGCTCGTAGAGAGTCTGGAAGGTGTCGCGCGACGAATGGCCGATGGCGAAGACCACGTGATCGGCCTCCAGCGTCTCGCCCGTATGCAGGCGCACGCCCCGGAGGGCGCCCTTGTCGAGATCGATGTCCGTGACCCGGTGCTCGAAGCGGTACTCGCCGCCCAGCCGTTCGATCTTCTCGCGCATGGCCTCGACCATGGTCACCAGGCGGAAGGTGCCGATGTGCGGGTGGGCCTCGGTCAGGATTTCCTCCGGCGCCCCGGCCGCGACGAATTCGGTCAACACCTTGCGGGCCAGGAAACTCGGATCCTTGATCTGGCTGTAGAGCTTGCCGTCGGAGAAGGTGCCCGCGCCGCCCTCGCCGAACTGCACGTTGGATTCCGGGTCCAACTTGCCTTTCCGCCACAGGTCCCAGGTGTCCCTCGTCCGCTCCCGCACCACCTTTCCGCGGTCGAGGATGATCGGCTTGAACCCCATCTCGGCCAGGATCAGCCCGGCGAACAAGCCGCACGGCCCGGCCCCGATCACGACCGGCCGAAGGCGCTCGGTCTTGGGCGCGACAACGACCGGGCGATAGGCGACGTCTGGCGTCGGCGCCACGTGCACGTCGTCCGCAAAGCGGGCCAGCACCGCCGACTCATCCCTCAGCTCGACGTCGAGGATGTAGACTTTCAGAATCGCGGATTTCCGGCGTGCATCGTGCGCCCGCTTCCATATCGACCAAGATATAAGATCGTGCGGCGGCACGCCCAAGCGGGCGGCGATCGCGGCGGGCAAGGCCTCCGGCGGATGGTCGAGGGGCAGCTTAAGTTCTGACAGGCGCAACATCCGGGCCGTTCTAGCCGCTCAAGTCTTTGGATCCTAGGCACAAGGCCTGGGATGGCGGGCTTAAGGCCTATGGGAAGCCGCCTCTCAGTCCGACCCCGCCTTATGCCCCTTCCAGTCGAACAACTCCTCCAGCACCTGCACCGCCTGGCCGCGCTCTGACGCCAGGTCGGGGTCGCGGTTGAGGATCAGGCGGGCGTCGTCGGCGGCGGCCAGCATCAGGGCGCGGTGGCGGATCGGGTCGGCGAAACGGTAGGCGGGGAAGCCGCTCTGTTTCAGGCCCAGGGGGTCGCCGCCGCCGCGCAGGCGGAAATCCTCCTCGGCGATGACGAAGCCGTCCTCGGTGCGGCGCAGGGTTTCGAGGCGTTCCTTGGCGGTCTCGCCGAGGGCGCCGTCCTGCCCGCCGTACAGCAGGATGCAGGAACTGGCCTTTGAGCCCCGTCCGACGCGGCCGCGCAGCTGGTGCAGCTGGGCCAGGCCGAAGCGGTCGGCGTGTTCGATGACCATGATGGAGGCGTTGGGCACATCGACCCCGACCTCGACCACGGTGGTGGCGACCAGCAGGGGGATGCGGCCGTCGGCGAAGTCGGCCATGACGGCTTCGCGCTCGGCGCCGGGCATCTGGCCGTGGGCCAGGCCGACCTCGACGCCCAGCAGGCGGCGCAGGTCGTCGGCGCGGTCGACGGCGGCGGCGAGATCGACGGCTTCCGATTCCTCGACGAGCGGACATATCCAATAGGCCTGGGCGCCGGCGTCGATGGCGGTCTTCAGCCGGGCGGCGACCTCGCCGATGCGGACCAACGGCACGACAGCGGTCGTGACGGGGGTGCGGCCCGGCGGCTTCTCCATCAGGCGGCTGACTTCCAGTTCGCCGTACTGGGTCAGTTCCAGGGTGCGGGGGATGGGGGTGGCCGACATGGTCAGCAGATGGACGGCGCCGATGCGCGGATCGCCTTTGGCCTGAAGTCGCTGGCGCTCGCTGACGCCGAACCGGTGCTGTTCGTCGATGACGGCGAGGGCCAAGCGGTCGAAGTGGACGGCGTCCTGGAACAGGGCGTGAGTGCCGATGGCGACCTTGGCGTGACCCGAAGCCAGGGCGGCCAGCTTCTCGCGCCTCTGGCCATTGGTGTCGCGGCCGGTCAGCAAGACGGAGGCGACGCCCGCCGACTCCAGCAGGGGGCCGAGTTTCTCGTAATGCTGGCGGGCCAGGATCTCGGTCGGGGCCATCAAAGCGGACTGGAAGCCGCTGGCGGCCGCGTCGGCCAGGGCCAGGGCGGCGACGGCGGTCTTGCCCGAACCGACGTCGCCCTGAAGCAGCCGGCCCATCTGTTTGCCCGAAACCAGATCACGGCGGATTTCGGCGACGGCCTGGGCCTGGGCGTTGGTCAAGGTGAAGGGCAGGGCCTGGAGCAGGTGGTCGGAGGCGGCGCCGGGGGCGATGACGGGCGAGGGCTTGATCTCGCGGGCGCGGCGACGGCGGGCCAGGGCCAACTGGTGGGCCAGGAATTCGTCATAGGCCAGGCGCTGGCGGGCGGGGGCGTCGGGCGTCAGGTCCAGCTCGCCCGTCGGGGCGTGCAGGGCGTCCAGCGCGGCGCGCCAGCCCAGCCAGTTCTGCTTCTTCAGCCAGGCGGGGTCCTGCCATTCCGGCAGGTCGGGGGCGGCGGGCAGGGCGACCTGGACCAGTTTGCGCAGCTGGCGCGAGGTCAGGCCCTGGGTCGCCGGATAGACGGGTTCGGAGGCGGGGATGTCGGCGGCCTTGTCCAGGGTGACGATGTCCGGGTGGACGATCTGGACCTCGCCGTTGAAGCGTTCGACCTTGCCTGAGACCAGCCGGGTCTCGCCGCGCGGCAGCAGCCGGTCGATATGCTGGGGCGAGCCGCCGAACCAGACCAGGTGGACGAAGCCGGTCGGGTCGCTGGCGCGGACTTTCAGCGGTGCGCCGGGGCGGCTGGGGACGAACAGGCGGTCGATGACGATCTCGAAGATCCCGACCTCGCCGTCCACGGCGGTCGCCGCCTCCATCGGCCGGCGCACGATGACGCCGGAGGGGCTGAGGAAGGCCAGGTCGCGCACCAGCGGCCCCGCCACCTTCTGCACCAGGGGCAGGACGCGGGGGCCCACGCCCTTCAGGCTGGAGACCTCGGCGAACAGGGGAAAGAGAATCTGCGGACGCATCGCCGGGAACATAGCGTGACCATGACGGGTGGCGAAGTGGGCGAAGGAGCGCTATCTGCGCTTCTTCCATTTTAGGACGCTAAGGTTCGCCACGCGGCGGATCGCGGCTTGAACGTCCTTCAACCTTGCCGGGCCAGGATTGCTTGTGACCGAAATCCCCCAAGACGACAGTGGCGACCAAACGGCCCTGGAGCGCAAGCAGCGGCTGGGCCGTATCCAGTTCCGGTCCTGGCGGCGCGGTTTCCGCGAGGCCGACATGGTGCTGGGCCCGTTTTCGGACCAGGTGGCGCCGACTCTGACGGACGCCGAGCTGGATCAGCTCGAACTGCTGATCGACGAGGAAGACCAGTGGCTCTACGGCTGGATCATCGAGCGTGACCCCACACCGCCCGAGTTCGAGACGCCCGTGATGGCCAAGGTTCGCGCCTTCATGCGCGAGCATGTGGCCGCAGAGGTCGGCAAGGGCATCGGTTGATGGATCAACAGGTCACTGTGCAGCACCGCACCGACGCCGATCTGGGCGGGGCGCCGGAGGGGCTGGACGCCCTGGTTGTCGCCGAGCGGATCGCGAAGGATGGCGGCGTCGGCGTGTTCGTGGCGCGCGACTATCAGCGGTCGGGCGGTTTCGTTCAGGCGTTCCGATTCTTTTCTCAAGAGATCGAGATCCTGGAATATCCGGCCTGGGACTGTCTGCCCTATGACCGGCTGAGCCCCACGGCGGGCATCGCGGCCCAGCGGATGGCGACCCTGACCCGTCTGGCCCTGCGCAAGCCTGACGACGCCCCGGTCCTGGTGGTGACGACGGTGTCGGCGGCCATGCAACGCACCCCGCCCCGGTCGGTGACGACCCAGGCCGGGTTCGAGACCAAGGTCGGGCGCGATCTCGATATCCAGGCGCTGGAGCGGTATTTCGCGGCCAACGGCTATGTCCGGGCATCGACCGTGTCGGAGCGCGGCGAGTTCGCCGTGCGGGGCGGGGTGGTGGATGTCTATCCGCCTGGCTTCGAGGAGCCGGTGCGGCTGGACATGTTCGGGTCCGAGCTGGAGTCTATCCGCACCTTCGACCCCGAGACCCAGCGATCGACGGGGCAGATGACTGAGGTGTCGCTGGCGCCCGTGTCGGAGGCCCTGCTGGATGCGGCGGCGATTTCGCGCTTCCGCACCGGCTATCTGAACCTGTTCGGCGCGCCGGGCGACGACCCGCTTTATGCGACGATCAGCGAGGGCGCGCGGCGTCAGGGCATGGAGCAGTGGCTGCCGCTGTTTTACGAGACCCTGGACAGCCTGTTCGACTATCTGCCGGATCGGGCGCTGATCTTCCTGGACAATCAGGCCGAGAGCGCGCGGGCCGAGCGGTGGGACCTGATCGCCGACGCCTATGAGGGCAGGGCCGAAGCCGCCAAGACCAAGGGCCATGCGGCGGCCAATCGGGCGCTTCCGCCCCGATCGCTGTATCTGGACGCCGGCGACTGGAACCAGGCGCTGGCGGGGCGCGCCGTGCGTCGGTTTACGCCGTTCTCGGGCGGCGGCGAGGATGCGGGCGGCCGGTTGGGTCGGACCTTTGCGGCCGAGCGGGCGCAGGACAGCGTCAACCTGTTCGAGGCGGTGGCGGCCCATGCCGCGGCGCTGAAGGCCGACGGCAAGCGGGTGCTGTTCGCCTCGTGGACCGAGGGCTCGTCGGAACGTCTGGCGACCATGCTGGCCGACCACGGCCTGGATCATATCGTCGCCGTGCGCGACTGGGCCGATGTCCAGACCGCGCCCAAGGACCTTTATCTGCGCGGCGTCCTGCCGGTCGAGCATGGGTTTGCGACGGACGAGGTCGCGGTCATTTCAGAGACCGACATCCTGGGCGACCGTCTGGCGCGACCACGCAAGAAGCGGCGGGCGTCGAACTTCCTGGCCGAGGCCTCGGCCCTGACGACCGGCGACCTGGTGGTGCACCTGGATCACGGCATCGGCCGCTACGAAGGTCTGAAGACGCTGGATATCCAGCAGGCCCCGCACGACTGCCTGGAGTTGTTGTACGCCGGTGAGAGCAAACTCTATCTACCGGTCGAAAATATTGATCTTTTGACCCGATACGGTTCGGATTCAGAAGGCGCGCAGCTGGACCGACTAGGCGGCGCCGGCTGGCAGGCGCGCAAGTCAAAGGCCAAGGAACGTCTGCGCGCCATGGCCGAGGGGCTGATCGCGCTCGCCGCCAAGCGGGCGCTGCGCGAGACCGACGCGGTGGTGCCGCCGCCGGGCCTGTTCGCCGAATTCTGCGCCCGCTTCCCCTACGAGGAGACGGACGATCAGCTGAACGCCATCGGCGATGTGCTGGAAGATTTGGGCAAGGGCACGCCGATGGATCGCCTGATCTGCGGCGACGTCGGCTTCGGCAAGACCGAGGTGGCGCTGCGGGCCGCCTTCGTGGTGGCCATGACGGGGCAGCAGGTGGCCATCGTCGCGCCGACCACCCTGCTGGCGCGCCAGCACTACAAGACCTTCACCGAACGGTTCGCCGGTTGGCCGGTGAAGGTGCGGCAATTGTCGCGGATGGTGGGGGGCAAGGAGGCGTCGGAAACGCGGGCCGGCCTGAAGGACGGCTCGGTGGAGATCGTGGTCGGCACCCATGCGGTGCTGTCCGAACAGGTCGGCTTCCGTGACTTGGGCCTGGTCATCGTCGACGAGGAGCAGCACTTCGGCGTCAAGCACAAGGAGAAGCTGAAGTCGCTGCGCGCCGACGTGCACCTGCTGACCCTGACCGCCACGCCGATCCCGCGCACCCTGCAGATGGCGCTGTCGGGCATTCGTGAGATGTCGATTATCGCCACCCCGCCGGTCGATCGCCTGGCGGTGCGGACCTATGTGACGCCGTGGGATCCGGTGCTGGTGCGCGAGGCCCTGCTGCGTGAGAAATATCGTGGCGGTCAGGCCTATTATGTCGCGCCGCGCCTGAAGGACCTGCCGGCCATCGAGAAATTCCTGCGCGAACAGGTGCCCGAGGTGAAGTTTGTCGTCGGCCACGGCCAGATGGCGCCGACCCAGCTGGAGGAGGTGATGAGCGCCTTCTACGACGGCGAGTACGATGTGCTGGTCTCGACCACCATCGTCGAGAGCGGGCTGGATATTCCGACGGCCAATACGCTGGTGGTGCACCGCGCCGACATGTTCGGCCTGGCGCAGCTGTACCAGATCCGGGGCCGGGTCGGCCGGTCCAAGGCGCGGGCCTTCGCCTATCTGACCACGGACGCGGTCAAGCCGATGACCCTGTCGGCCGAGCGGCGGTTGCAGGTGCTGCAGTCGCTGGACAATCTGGGCGCCGGCTTCCAGCTGGCCAGCCACGACCTGGACCAGCGCGGCGGCGGCAATCTGCTGGGCGACGAACAGTCGGGCCATATCCGCGAGGTCGGGGTCGAACTGTATCAGCAGATGCTGGAAGACGCGGTCGCCGAGCTACGCGAGAAGGGCGAGGGAGCGAACGTGGATCGTGGCTGGTCGCCGTCGATCAATGTGGGCGCTTCCGTTTTGATTCCAGAGGAATACGTCCCGGACCTGAACGTTCGTCTGAGTCTGTACCGCCGCCTGTCCGACGCCGAACAGGCCGAGGATCGCGAAGCCCTGGCCGCCGAACTGATCGACCGGTTCGGGCCGCTGCCGGACGAGGCGCAGCAGTTGCTGAAGATCGTCGGGATCAAGTCCAACTGCCGCCGGGCCTGTATCGAGAAGATCGACATCGGGCCGCGCGGCGCGGTTTTGACCCTGCGCGACAACAGTTTTCCGAACCCGATGGGGCTGGTGGGGCTGATCCAGAAGAACCAGGCGTTCTGGAAGATCCGGCCAGACCAGAAGATCGTGGTGTCCGGCGACTGGCCGACGCCCGAAGAGCGGCTAAAGGTGGCGGAGCGGATCACCGCCGACCTGGCGCGGGTGGCGGGGACTTAAGCCCTCAGCGCGTCTTTTCGAACAGGTCGGCGGATGCGCGCTCCAGCAGGGCGGCGGCGCTTTCGTTCGGCTGCATCTCGGCGGCGCCGACGTCGAACTCTGCGACGAAGGGCGAGCGGTCGGGGCCGGCGTCGAAGGCGGTGCAGCCGATGACGGCGGCGATGCGCTCGGCCGCCAGGCGCGCGGGTTCGGCGTGGGTGGCCGGCAAGGCTAGGGCGAAGACTTCCTTGGCCAGGCGGGCAGGCGTGTCCTCGACGCGGACCAGACGCGAGACCATGGCCCCGATCTGGGGCATGGCGCGGTCCAGCCAGCCGCCCTGACGCGCCCAGGTGACGGACTCGGTTTGGCGAACGCGCAGCACGCAGACCGACAGCGGACGCTTGCGCGCGCGAGACGCCTCGGCGACGCGGCCCAGATGGCTGGCGAACAGTTCGGGCGTGAAGAGGCCTGTCGCGGGATCCATCAGCTCCAGGCTGCGCACTGAATCCAGCGTCTTGCGGATACCCAAATGGGTGCGGTGGGCGCCGGCCAGGGCCAGGATGCGCTCGGCCGTCTCACCCTCCGGCGTATCGGCCGAGGCGACGTCGGCGAAGCCGCGGTTGAACAGCTCGGACAGGCTGATCTCGTTCTTGCCGCGCAGATAGAGCATCAGCGGGATGTGATAGAGGCGCGTGTTGCGCTTCATGCCCGCCGCGATGGACAGGGCCGGTGCATGATCCTCGGCGCCCCACAGCACGGCGGCGTCGAACGGGCTTTCGTGTAGATAGTCGAAGGCGGTGTAGGGGGTGGGGGCGGCGACGACCTCGACGCCCGCAGCGGTCAGGGCGTTGGACAGGGCCAGGAAGCGGCGATCCGCGACGCCGGCCGCCAGAACCCGCAGCGGTCCGTCGTCATCGAAACGGACATGCAGCTTTATGTCCTGCTTTGCAAAGGTGGTCACCCGCAGGTGAAACTCTTCCTCGGCGATGGCGGCGCGACCCAATTGCTCCAGCCGCAGGGCGGCCTGTGCCGGATGAGGCGGGGTGGACATGGTCAGGTCCGCGCCCTTGATCGAATCGGGGCGGGCGCCGATGACCATGATCGGCAGACGGCGCGGCTCGGCCGCCGCGCGCAGGCGGGTCGCCACGTCCAGGCCAAAGGCAGCGATGTCGATAACGGCGGCTTCCAGCGGAAAGTCCTGAAGCGTCATCTCGGCCGAGACGAGGTCGCGCGCCGTGACGGTGCGCCAGCCCAGCGCGTCCAGCCCCGCAGCGAGCGGCCCGATCCGGCCGTCGTCAGCCGCCAGGATCAATACACGCGCGTCGAAAGCCAAGCCGGTCGTCTCCGTAAGTCGCCGCGCCCATAGCCAGCCGGAGACGCGCAGACCATAGCGACGAGGGTGTTAAGGATGCAATGTCACGGCGGGCGGAACCAAGGCGTCCACGAGAAAGTCCGTCCTCACGCGGATGAGACTTTCGCGACCCACGAAATCCGCTAGGTTCCGCCGCTTGTTGCAACGGTTGTGGGGACCGGCTTGAGCGAACAGCTGACACGATCGGTCCTAAAGGCGCCCGGATTCTGGGGCGGACTGGCCGTGCGGGCCTTCGCCCGCAGCTGGGGACGCGACGTCATGCTCTATACGGGCGGTGTGTCGTTCTTCGCCCTGCTTGCGGTGTTTCCGGCCATCGCCATCCTGATCGGCTTCTACAAGCTGGGCCTGTCGATCAGCGAGGTCAGCGCCCAGGCGGCCGCTCTGTCGGATCTGCTGCCGAAGGCCGCGCAGAACATCTTCCAGGGTGAGATCACGCGGCTGAGCAACGCCTCGGCGCGGACGGTCTCGGCCCAGAGCGCCTTTGCGCTGTTCGTCGGCGCCTATGCGGCGCACAGGGGATTCAAGGCCTTGTTGGCGGGACTGAACCTGATCCATGACGAGACCGAGCCGCACGGCTTCTTCAAGTTCAACCTGTTGGCCTTCTTCGTCGCCATCTTCGCCTTCGGCCTGTTCACCGTGGTGTCCGGGGCCGTCGTGACGGTGCGGATCCTGGCCCATGCCTCGGCGGCGGCGGGATCGCCGATGCGCAGCGGGATTGCGCCGCTGGACGCCTTCCTGCCTGCCATCGGGCTCGTGATCGGACTGACGCTGCTCTATCGCTACGCCATGAGCCACCGGACGCCGGTGGCCTGGCTGCCGGCGACGGCGGGCGGCCTGGTGGCGACGTTGATGTCGGTCGTGTCGTCGTGGCTGTGCGCCATCTATGTCGAACAGATCGCGCCCCTGGGGGCCACCTATGGGTCGGTTGGCGCCGTGGTGGTGCTGCTGATCTGGCTGTCGTGGAACGTCAACGCCATCTTCTACGGCGGGGCCTTTGCGACCGAGATGGAACTGGCGGCCAGGGCGCAGGCCGTAGCCGACCAGGAACCGGCCAGCGTGGTCAATCTGTCGGAGCGTCGCGCCATTCGCCGGTCTCGACCGTAAGACGCAGCAGGCCTTCCGTCTCTTCGACCCCGATCATCCGGCCGTTCTTCTGAGACATCAGGAAGGGCACATCGATCCGCGCCATCGGGTCGGTGGCGAGCAGAATAAAGCGCGAGCCGGGCGCAGCGCTGTCCATCGCCTTCATCAACCTGAGACTGGGTACGGGGCAGCGGTGGCCCCTGGCGTCGACGACTACGGGATCGCTCACGCCAACCTGTCCGCCAGCATGTCCAGAGCGATGCGGACGCTGGCCAGGCGGACGGCGTCGCGGCCGATGTCGCCGAATCGCTCCTCGCGGTGGATCTGGCCGGCGGGACCGCAGGCTGCGAAATGCACCAGGCCGACCGGTTTCTCGTCCGATCCGCCGCCGGGGCCGGCGACGCCGGTGATCGAGACCGAGACGGCGGCGCGCGACCGGGCGACGGCGCCCAGGGCCATGGCGCGGGCGGTCGCCTCGGACACCGCCCCGTGGGCGGCCAGTGTCGCCTCCGGCACGTCCAGCATCTGCATCTTGGCGTCGTTGCTGTAGGTGACGAAGCCCCTGTCCAGCGCGGAAGATGAGCCGGGAATGGCTGTCAGGGCCGCCGCGACCAGGCCGCCGGTGCAGCTTTCGGCCGTGGCCAGCATCAGGCCGCGTTCGGTCGCGGTTGCGACGATCTGTTGCGCCTTGCGCTGGATGTCTTGGGCAAACATGGCCTTTTCATAGGCCGCGAGTCCCGCTCTAACCAGAGCCATGACCGAGGCTGTCGATCCGCTGCGCCCTGCCGCCAAGACATGGGATCGCACCCAGCCGATCCTGTTCGCCGTCGCCATCTTCACCTCGGCCTGTCTGGTCTTTGTCGTCCAGCCGATGGTGACGAAGCTGGTGCTGCCGACGCTGGGCGGTTCGCCGTCGGTGTGGAACGCCTCGATGGTCTTCTTTCAGACCGCGCTTCTGGCGGGCTACGCCTATGCCCACCTTTTGCAACGCATCCCGACGATGCGGGTGCAGGTGGGGGTGCATCTTGGGCTGTTGATCCTGGCGGCGCTTTTCCTGCCGTTGCAGATCAGCGGCCTGCTGGGCGATCCCGATCCGTCGCAGCCGACGCTATGGCTGCTGGCGACCCTGACCCTGTCGGTCGGCGCGCCGTTCGCGGTGCTGTCGGCGACCGCGCCCTTGCTGCAGGCCTGGTATGCGCGAGTGCGCGCGGGCCATGCGGACGGCAAGAACCCCTATGTCCTCTATGCCGCGTCCAACCTGGGCAGTTTCCTGGCGCTCCTGGCCTATCCGGTTCTGATCGAGCCGCTGGCCAGTCTGTCGGATCAGCGGATCGGCTGGAGCCTCGGCTATGGCCTGTTCGTGCTGATGGTCGTGATGCTCGGGGTGCAGGTCTGGCGACGGCGCGAGGTCGGGACCGCCGATCCGGCGCCGCTGACGATCAGCCCGCCCATCGCCTGGCGCGAGAAGGGGATGCTGGTCCTTCTGGCCGCCGCACCGTCCAGCCTGATGCTGGGAGTGACGGCGCATCTGACCACCGATGTGGCCTCGGCGCCCTTCCTGTGGGTCATACCGCTGGCGCTGTATCTGCTGACCTTCGTCATCGCCTTCCAGACGCGACCGGCGATCCCGCCGGCCTTGGGCCTGGGACTGCACGGCGCGATGGCGGCGGCGTGCGCGGCCCTGATCGCGTTCCGAACCGGCGAGTGGCTGCTGGTCTTCACGGTCAATCTGGCGGCCTTCTTCTTCACGGCCCTGATGTGTCACCAGCGGCTGGCGGCGCGGCGGCCGGCGCCGGATCGGCTGACGGAATTCTATCTGCTGCTGTCGTTGGGCGGGGTTGTCGGCGGGGTCTTCAACGGCCTGATCGCGCCGGCCGTGTTCAACATGGTGTGGGAGTATCCGCTGGTCCTGGTCGCGGCGGGGCTGCTGCGGCCCTGGAGCCGGCGCGAGATCCGCCCGTGGGAGATCATCTGCTGCGTCGCGGGCGTGGTCATCGCCTTCCTGGGGCCGCTGTCGATGGAGGCGGTGCGTTATGCGCCCGACGTGCGTGCAGCGATCCCGGATGCGCAACTGGTGCGAATCGCGCAGGGCGTACTGGGCATCGCGACCCTGTTCGCCTTTCTGGTGCGGGATCGGGCGGTTCTGTTCACCGTGGTTCTGGCCTCGATCGTTTGGTCCGGTTACCACCTCGCGCGCGGCTATGACTGGGCCCTGTCGGAGCGCAGCTTCTTCGGCGTGATGCGGGTGGCCAAGATCGACGACCCGCTGATGGGCGGGCCGGTCCACGTCCTGATGCACGGCACGACCCTGCATGGGGCCCAGGCGCAAGGGGCGCAGAACCTGTGTCAGCCGACCCTATATTACGCGACCTCCACACCCTTGGGGCAGGCGATGCTGCAGATGCAGGCGCGGCGTCTGGACGGCGCGCGGGTCGGGGTGGTGGGCCAGGGGTCTGGCGCCATGGCGGCCTACAAGCGGGCGCAGGACCAGCTGACCTTCTTCGAGATCGACCCGATGGTGGACCGGCTATCGCGCGATCCCGAATGGTTCAGCTTCATCAACGGGTGCGCGGATGGGCCGGTGCGGACGGTGATGGGGGATGCGCGGCTGACGATGGATCGCGAGCCGGCGGGATCCTACGACCTGCTGGTCATCGACGCCTTTTCGTCCGACGCCGTGCCGACACACCTGCTGACGGTCGAGGCGATCCGGGGCTATCTGCGGCTTCTGGCGCCGGATGGGGTCATGGTGCTGCACCTGTCGAACCGGAACCTGGAGATCACCCTGCCGGCCGAGGCGGCGGCGCAGGCGCTGAAGGTCCCGCATCTGCATCAGGTCTATATCGAACAGTCAGGTCAGGGGGACATGGCCGAGGCCTCGACCGAGGCCCTGCTGATCGGCAAGAGCCAGGCGTCGCTGGAGGGTTTCAGCGACGATGGGCGCTGGCGAAAACTGTCGCCAACGACGGTTTGTCCGTGGACGGATGATTACGTCAATCTGTTCGGCTCACTGGTCCGGCAGATGGAGATGGCGGCGCGTTAGGGCGCCGGTAGCTCGACGGTCGCCACGGCCTGGGCGGCTAGGCCTTCGCCGCGTCCGGTGAAGCCAAGCCCTTCGGTCGTGGTGGCCTTGACGCTGACGGCGTCGAGCGGGAGGTCCAGCAAGGCGGCGATGCGGTTGCGCATGGCCTGGCGATGCGGCTTCACCTTGGGTCGCTCGCAGATCAGGGTGACATCGACGTTGACGATGCGTCCGCCGCGCTGAGCGACCAGTTCCGCGGCGTGGATCAGGAACTGATCCGACGAGGCCCCCTTCCATTTCGGATCGGTGGGCGGGAAGTGATCGCCGATGTCGCCCGCCGCGATGGCGCCCAGGATGGCGTCGGTCAGGGCGTGAAGACCGGCGTCGGCGTCGGAGTGACCGATCAGGGTCTGATCGTGCGGCACCTCGATCCCGCACAGCCAGACCGAGCCGCCCGGTCCCCAGCGATGGACATCGTAGCCGGAGCCGATGCGGGTCTGACGGGGCAGCAGGGCCTCGGCCATGGCGAAATCCTCGGGATAGGTCAGTTTCAGCAGGCGGGGATCGCCCTGGACCAGGGCGACTTTGCCGCCATTGCGCTGGACGACCACGGCTTCGTCGGCCGGGGCGGCGACATCGGTCCAGGCGGCGTAGGCGGCCTCGATCACGCGACGGCGGAAGGCCTGGGGCGTCTGGGCGCGCCACAGGCCGTCGCGTTCCACCACGTCGGTCATTACCTGGGCCTCGCCACGGCGCAGGCTGTCGGCGACAGGCAGGACGGGCAGGGCGCCGTCGGCGGTTTCGAGGGCGGACAGCAGGCGCTCGATGACGGCGCGGTCCAGCAGGGGGCGGGCGGCGTCGTGGATCAACACCGGCTGATCTGGCGCGCAGGTCAGAGCCGCCAGACCGGCGCGGACCGAATCGGCGCGAGCGTCTCCCCCTGCGACGGCGCGCCAGCGGGGCAGGTCGGACAGCAGGTCCGCCACGCGATCCAGGGCGTCGGGGGCGACCACGACGATCAGTTCGTCGGCGCCGGCGTTCAGCAGAGCCTCGGCCGACCAGCGCAAAACGGGCTTGCCGCACAGGGTGCGCCACTGTTTGTCGCCGCCGGCGCGCGAACCGGAACCGGCCGCGACGATGATGCCCGAGAATGTCATGGCGGCCTTGATAGTGCGCGCCGCGACGGGGCGAAACCATCAATCGGCCGCGGTCATGCTTGACGAAGGGGGCTGGGATGCTGCGAAAGACGCCTATGGCCAAGACCTTAAAGATCGGCGACGTGACCGTGCACGGCCAGGTGCTGATGGCGCCGATGACCGGGATCACCGATCTGCCGTTCCGCGTTCTCGCCTCGCGGCTGGGCGCCGCCTATGTCGCGACTGAGATGGTGGCGGCAAAAGAGCTGGCGCGCGCGAGACCCGACGTGGTGCGGCGTGCAGCCGTGGGGGCGGGCCTGCCGCTGACGGTGATCCAGTTGGTCGGGCGCGATCCCGAACAGATGGGCGAGGGCGCGCGCATGGCCGAAAAGGCCGGGGCGGACATCGTCGATCTGAACTTCGGCTGTCCCGCCAAGGAGGTCACGGGTTCGGCTGCTGGCTCTGCGTTGATGCGGACGCCGGATCTGGCCTGTCGGATCATGGAGGCGGCGGTGAAGGCGACGAGCCGGCCGGTGACGGTCAAGATGCGGCTGGGCTGGGACGACGACTGCAAGAACGCCGCCGAACTGGCCCGGCGCGCCGAGGCGATCGGCGTCAAGGCGGTTACGGTGCACGGCCGCACGCGCAAGCAGTTCTATACCGGCCAAGCGGATTGGGATGCGGTCGGGGCGGTCAAGGCGGCTGTGGGCATTCCCGTCATCGTCAACGGCGACATCATCACGGCCGATGAGGCGCGCGAGGCGCTGGCGCGGTCGGGCGCCGACGGGCTGATGCTGGGGCGTGGCGTCTATGGCCGGCCGTGGCTGGCGGCGCATCTGGAGCGGGCGCTGATCGACGGCGTGGCGCTGGATGAGCCGGGGCCGGACGAACGGCTGGCCATCGTGATCGAACATCTACGGGCGTCGGTCGAATTCTATGGCCTGCCGCTGGGGCTGAAGATGTTCCGCAAACATCTGGGCTGGTACATCGAACAGGCGCCCTGGCCGGCCGATCCGCAACACCGACGCGAGGCCAAGGCAAGAATTTGCCGACTGGACGAGCCTCTGGCCGTTGAAGCGGCCATGCAGGACCTGTGGCGGCCGGATTTGCCGCAAATCCGCAAGTCTGCTGTTGAAAATGCGCCACAGGTGTTGGAGACTGCTGTGGCATGACGGATACGCCTTCAGCAAAGACCGCTTCGCCCGACCTCGCGTCGGATGACGGGTCGTTCTGGGGGTGGGTCGACACGGAGCGGGCGCGGACCGGGTTCGGGTTGGCGTTTTTCCTGGCCGTCGCGATCACGGCGGCGGCGATCTGGCTGGTCGCTGTGGCCCCTGGCGCTACATCGGGCGCGGCGCGTGGATCAAGCAGTCAGATCGCGCTGATTGTGTTGGCCGGCAATCTGGTCCTGATTTCCGGTCTGGCCTTCATCGTCGGAAGGCGTGTCCTAACGCTGGCCCGCAGCAAGGAAGAGGCAGGGTCACGCCTGCATCTACGGTTCGTCGCCCTGTTCTCGATGGTGGCGCTGATCCCGTCGGTGCTGATCGCCCTGGTGTTCGGTGTGCTGGTCAACCGCGGCGTGGACCAGTGGTTCAGCGAGAACGTCAAATCCTCGGTCGATAATGGCGCCATCATCGGCCGCGCATATGTCCGAGATGTCGCCGCTTCGATGGATGCGGATCTGGTGACGATCTCGGATCAGTTGGATAGCGCGCGCGGACTTTTTGACGACCGGATTCAATTCAACGCTGCATTGGCGCAGGTTGGCGATATCTTCCAATACCCGGCCATTTATATCGTCAATGGGAATGGCGAAGTTCTGGCGCGAGCCGAACAGCCTGGCGCACCGCCTTATTTGGCGCCGCCTCGCAGCTACATCGAAGCTGCAGGTCAGGGCGGCAAACCGCCCACCGATGTCACGCAAAATCCTGACACCGTACGCTCGATCATCGCCTTGCCGGCTTATGGCGATGCCTACCTCTATCTGGTGCGCCCCCTTCAGGATGGATTGATCGCGCGGATGAACGCTTCGGATCAGTCGATCCAGGCCTATCGCGAGGCGCAGGATAGCCGTGCGCGGATCCAGTCGGCCTTCATCCTCAGCTATCTGGAGACGGCGCTGCTGGTGCTGGTGGGCGCGGTGTGGCTGGGGATGTCGGCGGCGAGCAGCATCTCGGCGCCCATCGGACGGCTGGTGAAGGCGGCAGGGCAGGTGGCGGGCGGCGACTTCACCGCGCGGGTGGACAGCGACGGCGCTCCGGCCGAAATCGCCACCCTGTCGGACGCCTTCAACCGCATGACCGGCGATCTTCAGGCGCAGCAGGCGGCGCTGAAGGCGGCCAGCGACGAGGCCCACGACCGGAGCCGGTTCATCGAGACCGTCCTGTCGGGCGTCAGCGCCGGCGTCATCGGCCTGGACAAGCGCGGGCGAATTTCCGCCATCAACGAAAGCGCCTTGCAGTTGCTGCACATCGAAGACGCCGAGGTGCTGGGGCATGAACTGGCGGCTCTTTCGCCCGAACTCAGCGATCTCGTGCGCCGCGCCGAGGCTCATATCGAGGAAGACATCGACGTCAGTCGCGGCGGGGATACCAGCCGTCTGCGGGTCCGCATCGAGGGCGGGCTGGGCGGCGAGATGGTCCTGACCTTCGACGACATCACCCGCCTGGTGACGGCGCAGAGGAACGCGGCCTGGCGTGACGTGGCCCGCCGCATCGCCCACGAGATCAAGAACCCGCTGACGCCGATCCAGCTGTCAGCCGAGCGGCTGAAGCGCAAATATCGTTCGCGGATCGGCGAGGACGTCGAGATCTTCGATCGCTGCACCGACACCATCATTCGACAGGTCGGGGACATCGGTCGGATGGTGGACGAGTTCTCGTCCTTCGCGCGGATGCCGGCGCCACGCTTCGCCCCCGAAGATCCGGCCGAAATGTTGCGCGAGGCGGTGTTCGCCCAGCGGGTGGCGGCGCCGGATATCGTGGTGGACATCACCGAACCCCTGCCCAAGGCGACCTTGCATGCCGACGGCCGCATGGTGGGGCAGGCGCTGATCAACATCCTGAAGAACGCCGGCGAGTCCGTCGCGGCGCGTCGTTTGACGGCCGGAGAGGCGGCGGCGTCGGACAATGCGGGCGTGATCGCCTCCCTGACGGTCGAGGACGGCGTCGCCACCTTCGTCGTCGAGGACGACGGCGTCGGCTTGCCGGCGCGCGACCGCGACCGCCTGACCGAACCCTATGTCACCACGCGCGAAAAGGGCACAGGGCTGGGCCTGGCCATCGTCAAACGCATTTGCGAGGACCACGGCGGCGAGCTGAAGCTGGCCGACGCCGAAACGCTTCGTGGCGCGCGCGTGTGCATAATCTTCCCCCTGAAACCCCACGGCAAAAGCGGCGACGGCGCGGAGCGCAGGCTCCAGACCCTGGCCGCCGAATAGCGAGGCAAGATGCGACCAACCGGTTCCGACATTCTCGTCGTCGATGACGAGGCCGACATCCGCGACCTGGTGTCCGGCCTGCTGGAGGACGAGGGGCACGCCGTGCGCGTCGCCGCCAACTCCGACGAGGCCCTGGCCGCGATCCGGGCCAGGAAGCCGTCGCTGGCGATTCTGGACATCTGGATGCAGGGCGGTGGTCTGGACGGGCTCGAACTGCTGGAGGTGGTCAAGGAGCTGGACCCCGACCTGCCCGTGGTGATGATCTCGGGCCACGGCAATATCGAGACGGCGGTCACGGCGTTGAAGCGCGGCGCCTACGACTTCATCGAAAAGCCATTCAAGTCGGACCGGCTGGTGGTCGTGGTCGAGAGAGCCATCGAGGCGGCGACCCTGAGGCGGGAGAACCGTCGACTGCGCGTGCAGACCATGACGCCGTCGGGCCTGATCGGTCGGTCGCAGGCGGCGCAGGCGCTGCGCAGCACAATCGCCAAGGTGGCCCAGGCCAACAGCCGGGTCCTGATTTCCGGACCGGCCGGGTCCGGCAAGGAGCTGGTCGCGCGCCAGATCCACGAGGCCAGCCCCCGCGCCCGCGCCGAATTCGTCGCCATCTCCGCTGCGGGTATGACGCCCGAACGGCTGGATCTCGAACTGTTTGGGGAGGAGGGCCAGGACGGCCGGCCGCGCAAGATCGGCGTGTTCGAGCGCGCCCACAACGGCACGCTTTATTTGGACGAGATCAGCGACATGCCGCGCGAGAGCCAGAGCCGCATCCTGCGGGTTCTGGTCGATCAACGGTTCCGCCGGGTCGGCGGCGAGCAGGACGTTCAGGTCGATGTGCGCGTCGTGACTTCCACCTCGCGCGACCTGAAGACCGAGATCGCAGAAGGGCGTTTCCGCGAGGATCTGTTCCATCGTCTGAACGTGGTGCCGATCCGCGTGCCGGCCCTGTCGGAGCGACGCGAGGACATCACCGAGCTGGTCGAATATTTCGTCGAGACGATCAGCGCCTCGCAGGGGTTGCCCAAGCGGATGATCGGCGACGACGCGGTGGCCGTGCTGCAGGTCCATCCTTGGCCGGGCAATATCCGTCAGCTACGCAACAATATCGAACGGC
The DNA here is from genome assembly GCF_049897645.1 of Brevundimonas sp. TWP2-1. Lineage (NCBI taxonomy): Bacteria > Pseudomonadati > Pseudomonadota > Alphaproteobacteria > Caulobacterales > Caulobacteraceae > Brevundimonas > Brevundimonas sp. TWP2-1. The sequence goes on along the minus strand of NZ_JAFCWR010000001.1, from coordinate 679,839 downwards.
TGCTGATCCTGGCGACCGGCGATCCGGCCGAGACGATCACCGCCGACATGCTGCCGCAGGAGGTAGCGACCTCGAACAGCGGGTCTTCGTCGCTGGGCGGCGAGCGCACCATCGCGCTTCCTCTGAGAGAAGCGCGAGAGGTGTTCGAGCGCGAATATCTGGCAGCGCAGATCATGCGGTTCGGAGGCAATATCTCGCGCACAGCCGCCTTCATCGGCATGGAGCGGTCGGCCCTGCACAGAAAGCTGAAGTCGTTGGGCGTATCCCCCGCGCGCGGCGGCGAAGAGGAAGAGCCGGCCTGATGTCCCGCGTCGCCTATGTGAACGGCGCCTACAGCGCCCACGGCGAGGCTGTCGTGCATATCGAGGACCGGGGCTTCCAGTTCGCGGACGGCGTCTATGAGGTCTGGTCGGTGTTCGACGGCAGGTTGGCCGATTTCGAAGGCCACATGACCCGCCTGCACCGCAGCCTTAGCGAGCTGAAGATCGATATCCCCATGAGTGCGGGATCGTTGGGCGTGGTGCTGCGCGAGACCATCCGGCGCAACCGGGTGCGCGATGGGCTGGTCTATCTGCAGGTCACGCGTGGGACGGCGTCACGCGATCACGCCTTTCCGACGGACACCGCGCCGAGCGTCGTCGTGACGGCCAAGCGGCTCGACCTGGCCAAGGGCCAGGCGATGGCGGCCAAGGGTGCGGCCGGGGTGACCCGGCCCGACATCCGCTGGGGCCGTTGCGACATCAAGACGGTGGGCCTGTTGCCGAACGTGCTGGCCAAACAGGCGGCGCGCGAACGCGGCGCCTATGAGTGCCTGATGTATGACGAGATGGGTCTGATCACCGAGGGATCGTCCACCAACGCCTGGATCGTGGACGAGGACGGCAGGCTGCGGACGCGCGATACGCAGGCCAACATCCTGCGCGGCGTCACGCGCGAGGCGATCCTGAAATTGGTCCAGGCCGAGAGCATCGAACTGGACGAGCGACCCTTCTCGGTCGAGGAGGCCAAGCGGGCGCGGGAGGTGTTCGTCACCGCCGCCAGTTCCTTCGTCATGCCGCTGGTTTCGCTGGACGGCGTGAAGATCGGTGACGGCAAACCTGGGCCGATCGCGACCCGCCTGCGTGAGGTCTATCTTGATCAGGCGCGCCGCGACGCCATTTAGGGCGTTGCCCGAGCGGGGAGGCGGCGGTTATTGTTAAAGCCGGTCGCACCGACCACGCCGCTCCCACGGCGAACAATGAAGAACAGGAAAAACCTGCCATGTCGCAAGACAAACGTCAGAACCTTCAGGACACCTTCCTCAACTCGGTCCGCAAGACCAAGACGCCGCTGACCATCTTTCTGGTCAACGGGGTCAAGCTGCAGGGTATCGTGACCTGGTTCGACAACTTCTGTGTGTTGCTGCGCCGCGATGGCCAGTCCCAGTTGGTGTACAAGCACGCCATCTCCACCATCATGCCGTCTGCGCCCGTGCAATTGTACGAGCCTGACGCCGAAGAAGACTGATTGACCCAAAAACTGATCGACCATTCCGTCCCGCTGATCCGGGCGGTCGTCATCCATCCCGACCGACGCTCGGACAGCCCTCGGCTGGCGAGCGAGCGCCTTGAGGAAGCCGTGGGCCTCGCCCGCGCGCTGGATCTTGACGTGCGCGCCGAAGAGATCGTGCGACTGCGTGGGACCACGCCGGCCACCCTGTTCGGAAGCGGCAAGGTCGAGGAATTGGCCGCGCTGGTTCGCGCCGCAGACGCTGAGGCGGTCATCATTGATGACGCCCTGACGCCGGTGCAGCAACGCAATCTGGAGAAGGAATGGGAGGTGAAGGTCATCGACCGCACCGGCCTGATCCTGGAAATCTTCGGACGACGTGCGCGGACCAAGGAAGGTCGATTGCAGGTCGAACTGGCGCGCCTGGACTATGAAAAGTCGCGGCTGGTGCGGACCTGGACCCACCTTGAGCGGCAACGCGGCGGCACCGGCTCGACCGGCGGCCCCGGCGAAACCCAAATCGAGCTGGACCGTCGACTGATCGCCGACCGAATCGTCAAGCTGAAGGCCGAGTTGGAGGACGTGCGCCGGACGCGTGGTCTGCACCGGAAACAACGCCAGAAGGCGCCGTTCCCGACCATCGCCCTCGTCGGCTACACCAATGCCGGCAAATCGACCCTGTTCAACCGGCTGACGGGATCCGAGGTCTTCGCCAAGGACCTGCTGTTCGCGACGCTGGACACCACCCAGCGCACCATCCGCCTGCCGCAGGGCCGTCCGGCCATCGTCGCGGACACCGTGGGCTTCATCTCCGACCTGCCGCACGAACTGGTCGAGAGCTTCCGCGCCACCCTGGAAGAGGTGGGCGAGGCCGATCTGATCCTGCACGTCCGCGACATCGCCTCGGCCGACAGCGACGCCCAGGCCAAGGACGTCGAGACGGTGCTGAAACAGATCGAGACGCCGGAGGGCAAGACCCGACGGGTGCTGGAGGTCTGGAACAAGATCGACCTGCTGGACGACGAGGCGCGCGAGGCCGTGCTAGGCCAGGCCGAACGTCTGTCGAAGGAAGGCGAGGCGGTCGCTGTCTCCGCCTGGACGGGCGAGGGGATTGAACCCCTTCGCCAGATCATCGCGGGCCTGATCGACGATGACCCCGAGACACAGTTGACCCTGGAGCCTGAGCACGGCGAGGCCATGGCCTGGCTTTATGAGCATGGACGTGTGATCTCACGAAATACGGATGAGCTTGGCCGTACTGAGGTCACTGTACGACTGCATCCTGCGGCGCTGGGGCGATTCGAACGCCTGTATCCCGACCTGGCCGACTGACATTCCATGCATCTGATCGAAACCGTCCTGCTTCTGCTTCTGGCCGTGGTGGTGTCGGGTTCGGTCGCGCGGATCACCCGCATCGCCCTGCCTCTGGTGCAGATCGCACTGGGTGCGGCGATCGTGCTGATCACCGGGTCCACGGTCGATCTCGAACCGGACATCTTCTTCCTGCTGTTCCTGCCGCCGCTTCTGTTCCTCGACGGATGGCGCATCCCCAAGGAAGCCCTGTTCCGTGACCGGGCGGTGATCCTGGAACTTGCCCTGGGGCTGGTGCTGTTCACCGTCGTCGGCCTGGGCTTCATGATCTGGTGGATGATCCCCGAGATGCCGCTGCCCGTGGCCTTCGCCCTGGCCGCCATCCTGTCGCCGACCGATCCCATCGCGGTCCAGGCCATCGCCTCGCGCGCGCCGATCCCCAAGCGGCTGATGCATATCCTGGAAGGCGAGTCGCTGCTCAACGATGCGACCGGCCTGACCTGTATGAGGATCGCGGTGATCGCGGCGACCACGGGCGCCTTCTCCATCGGCAGCGCCATGGGGACCTTCGCCTGGCTGGCCCTGGTCGGGGTGGCGGTCGGCGTGCTGATCACGATGGGGATCAGCTATGCGAAAGGCTTCGTCAGTCAGCGGTGGGGCGAGGATGTCGGTGCGCAGATATTGGTCAGCCTGCTGATCCCCTTCGCGGCCTATCTGGTGGCGGAAGAACTGAACGCCTCGGGCATTCTGGCGGCGGTAGCGGCCGGCGTGACCATGAGCTTTACAGAACGCAGTCTGTTCGCCGGCCAGTCGATGGCCGTGACGCGCATCCGGCGGGGCGTGGTCTGGGACACGGTTCAGTTCGTCGCCAACGGCATCATCTTCGTGATCCTAGGCGAGCAGATGCCGTCGATCATGTCGCGCGCGGCCGAGGTGGTGGCGGGCACCAGCCGGCCGGAGGTCTGGTGGCTGGCCGTCTATGTGTTCGGCATCGTCGCCGCCCTGGCGACGCTGCGTTTCGTCTGGGTCTGGACCTCGCTGAAGCTGACGCTGTTCCGTCGCCGCCATCGCGAGCCGCCGGCCAAGGTCGGCTTGCGGCTGACTATGGTGATGTCGTTGGCGGGCGTGCGGGGCGCGATCACCCTGGCCGGTATTCTGACCTTGCCGTTCGTGCTGGCTGACGGGTCGCCAATGCCGTCGCGCAGCCTGGCGATCTTCCTGGCGGCGGGGGTGATCATCGTGTCGCTGCTGGTCGCCACCTTCGCCCTGCCACGCCTGTTGAAAGGTGTGGAGTTGCCGCCCGAGCCCTCGCACGAGCGCGAGGAAGATCGCGGTCGTGTGGCCGCCGCCTCGGCCGCCCTGCGCGCCATCGAAGACGTGTCGCACGCCATGGCCGAGGGCAAGCCGAACCCGGACCTCTATTCCGATATCGCCAGCCGGATCATGGAGATCTATCGCCAGCGGATCGAGACCCATACGCGTTCGGACGAGGACGACGCGGTCCTGTCGCGCAAGATCGATCATGTGGAGCGGCGGCTGTGGCTGGCGGGACTGGCGGCCGAGCGTGACGAACTGGTTCGTCTGGCGCGCGTCAGGCAACTGGACGAAGTGACGGCGAAGAAGATGATCCGAGAAGTGGATCTGCAGGAGCTGCGATATCTGTAGGCGTCAGCGGTCCATGAAGGCTGCGACCGCCGCGTAGCTGTCGGCGATATGGTGGGCGCCGCGCGCGACCAGGCGGTCGGCGTGGCCGTCGCGGATATGGCCGCCGGCGGTCAGGCCGACCACGGTCATGCCCGCCGCGACGCCGGCGGTGACGCCCGCCTCGCTGTCTTCGATCACCAGAACGCGGGCCGGGTCGACGCCCATGCTGTCGGCGGCGTGCAGGAAGATGTCGGGGTGGGGCTTGCCGCGTTCGACCACCAGGCCGGTGAAGACGGCGCCGTCGAAATGATCGGTCAGGCCGAACAGGTCCAGGCCGACGCCGATCCAGTCGGGGCCGCTGGACGAGGCGATGCAGCGGGCCTCGGACCGGGCGGCGACGAAATCGATCATGCCGGGCACGGGCTTCAGATGGATCGGCGCGCGGGCGCGGCAGGTGGCGAACCAGGTGGTGTGGAAATCCTCGGGGCAGGCGCGGCCCAGCGCGGCTTCCACAGCGGGCCGATTGTCACGCCAGCGTTTACCGGTATAGGCGGCCAGCACATCGTCCAGCGCGGTCGGCAGGCCGATGGCGGTCAATTGCTCGGCCATGACTGTGCTGTTCAGCACCTCGCTGTCGGCCACGACGCCGTCGTAGTCGAAGATGATCAGGTCGTAGGGCATGCGGCGGCTCAGGATGGGGAGCCGGCCTTCTCGGCGACCTTTGCGGCGTCCCAGAGGCGATCCATCTCCTCCAGCGTCGATTGATCGGGGGTGCGGCCGGACTTGGCCAGTTCGGCCTCGATGAAGCCGAAGCGACGCACGAACTTGGCGTTGGTGGCGCGCAGGGCGTCCTCGGGCTCGACGTCCAGCTTGCGGGCCAGGTTGGCGACGACGAACAGCAGGTCGCCCATCTCCTCGCGCGCCTTGGCCATGTCGCCGGCGGCGATCTCGACGCGCAGTTCTGCGACCTCTTCCGCCAGCTTGTCGAACACCTCGTCGGTCGAGGGCCAGTCGAAGCCGACGCGGCCGGCGCGCTTGGTCAGTTTGGCGGCGCGTGTCAGGGCGGGCAGGCCGACGGGGACGTCGTCGAGGACGCCGGGCTTCTTGCGGTCCTTTCGTTCGGCGGCCTTGATGGTTTCCCAGGCGACGGTCTGTTCCTTGGACGAGCGTTGAGCTTCATCGCCGAAGACGTGGGGGTGGCGGCGTTCCAGCTTGTCGGCGATGGCCGTGACCACGTCGTCGAAGGCGAACAGGCCCTGTTCCTCGGCCATGCGGGCGTGGAAGACGACCTGGAACAGCAGGTCGCCCAGTTCGCCCTTCAGCTCGTTCAGATCGTTGCGCTCGATGGCGTCGGCGACCTCATAGGCTTCTTCGATCGTATAGGGGGCGATGGTGGCGAAGGTCTGCTTCACGTCCCAGGGGCAGCCGCCGTTCGGATCGCGCAGCCGCTCCATGACGCCGAGCAGACGGTCGATGGGTCTCAAGTGCGGGCTCCGTCGCGGGCTTCCAGGGCGAGACGGATCTCGTCGTGACGTTTCGGCGTCAGGGGATAGCCTTTCAGCACCCAGGCGGCGGCGGCCAGCAGCAGGCCGGGAACCAGGATGAACAGGATCTGGAGCGTCAGCAGGGAGAATTCGCTGTTGCCGCCCGCGTCCGGGATCGCCTTGAAGCCTACCCATTGCAGGATCAGGTAGGGGGTCAGGGCCACGACATGGCCGATCTTGGTCGTCGCCGACAGGACGGAGAACATCAGGCCGGTGCGGTCCACGCCGGTCTCCAGCCGCACCTCGTCGCCCGCGTCGGCCATCATGGCCCGCAGCAGGAACAGGCCGGCGGCATAGGGCAGACCGGCGATGAACATGGCGCCCGCCGTCAGGGCGAAGTTGCCGCCGGGGACCAAGGTGGCGGCGATATAGAGGCCGGCGAAGATCAGGCTGGCGACCGCCAAGGCTTTGTCCTTGCCGATGCGTGTGGCCAGCCAGGCCCAGATCGGCGCGCCGCAAAGACCCGCAACGAAATAGAACAGCATGAACAGGCCGGCCTGGCTGTGGTCGTAGCCCTTGATCTGGCCGAAGAAGAAGAACAGCAGCGAGCCGGTGATGCCGGGCGCGACGCCCAGCAGCAGGTCTGCGATCAGCAGCTTCCTGACCGTCGGCATCTTCAACAGGGCCAGATAGGCGCCGGCGCCGCCGTGGGGCTGGTCACCCGCATTGACGGGCTCGGGCACGGCGACCATGGCCAGGCCTATGGTCAGAGGCAGGGCGATCAGGATGGCCCAGCCCATGATCCGCACGCCGTCGGCATAGGTCCCGATGCCGGTCTGGACCACCACCGTCGGCAGGATCAGGATCAGGATCACGCCGATGATGTTGAACACCTGCCACCAGCCATAGACCCGGCTGCGCTGGTCATACTGGGGGGCGAGCACGGCGGCCCAGCCGAGCTGACCCAAGGTGCCGATCGAGAAGCCGAGATAGAGGACCAGCAGCCAGCCGAACAGATAGGCCGGCCCGGCGCCCGGCTGGACCACGACGAACATCATGAAGGCCGACAGCATCAGGATTGGCGTCGAGAGCGCCATCCAGGGGCGATAGCGGCCCAGGCGTGTCCTGGTCTTGTCCATGCCCCAGCCGATGAAGGGATCGAAGACGATGTCGATCAGGCGCACGGCCATGAAGACGGCGGCGACGACTCCCAGCTCCAGACCCACATGGGTGGCGTAAAACTCGGGCAGGGTGACGGGCAGGGCCACGCCGAAGGCCGCCAGCGGCAGGCACGGGCCGGAAAAGGCGGCGAGCACCGCATTGGAGCGGCGGGGCGCGGAGGCGGCGTTCATGCAGCGGGTCCGAGGACAGCCCGGATGAGTCGGGCGGACGCAAGATTGCAGGTTTACGCCCGAGAGCGGAGTCAGATTTGTGAGCACACCTCCCCGCGCGCGAAGGCGCGCGGGGAGGACAGGCGATCGCGTCAGCGAGCGCCAGGCGGGGGCGACTCGGTGTTTGACGCTGAGCCGGTCATCACTGTCGTCAGAGTCGCCCCCTCCTGATCGCTGAACGATCTGTCCTCCCCGTTCGCCTTCGCGAACGGGGAGGTGAAGTTCGGTGCTTGCTCGATTGGCCAGCTTGGGGCTTGCTGGCTCTATGTGGCGAAACCTTCCTGCGTTCCTGTCCGTCTGTTTCGTCCTGGCCTTTGCTGGCGCGGCGCGCGCTGCCGGGCCGTGTCATACCAACGCCGACGTCTGGGGCGGACAGGCCCTGGCCAACGCCGTCTCGGCTTACGGTATGGAGTGGGCGCCGTTCGGGGCGACGGAGTGGGGGTGGCAGGGTTATCTGCCGCTGATCCAGCACGAGCTGCATACGCCCTGCGGGCCCGGCACGCCGATCTTCGCGTCGCAACTGGCGGGGTTCCAGCAGACCCACGGCCTGGCGCCCACAGGCCTGTTCGACGCCGCGACGTTTCAGGTGTTCAGGGGGCTATGGCAGGAGCGGCGGCCGTTCGTGATGGCGCGGGTCGGCGGCGCCTGTCCCGAGCCGCCGCCGATCAATCAATTAGGCTATCTGGTCGCGTCCGAGGAACACGCCGACCGGCTGACGCGGTTGCTGCGTCGCGACGTGCTGGACGCCTATCGCCGGCTGGTCGCAGCCGCCCGCGCCGAGGTTCCTGAGGTGGCGTCCAATCCTGAGCTGCTGCAAATCTTTTCGGGCTTCCGTGATCCGGAGGCGGACGCCGCCCGCTGCGCCCAGCAGGGCAATTGCGACGGGTTGCGCCGCGCCGTCTGTTCACCGCACAGGACAGGGACGGCGGTCGATCTGTATGTCGGCCAGGCGCCGGGGCTGGGCGTCGATTCCACTTCGCCGGCAAGCCGCGAACATATGGCGCGGACGGCGACCTATCGTTGGCTGGTGGCGAACGCTGGACGGTTCGGGTTTACGCCCTACGTCTATGAGCCCTGGCATTGGGAGTATGTACGGCCGTGGGATCCTTCGTTCGCGCCCTGACCGAGGGGGAGGCGGCCCTGGGGCGCGAGGCGTTCGGGGCGGCCTTGCGCCTGGAGACCGTGCGTCTGATCGGCTGGCCGTTCCGGCGCGCCTTCGTCGCCGGGCGCTGGTTCGGGCGCGACTGGATCGTCTGGCCGCACAGGGCGATGGTCGGGGACTTCGCCTCGGCCTCACTGCATCTGCAGGGGGTGCTCGTGCATGAGCTGACCCATGTCTGGCAGGCGCAACAGGGGGTGAACCTGTTGTTCGCCAAGTTGAAGGCGGGAGACGATGCGGCCGCCTATGCCTATTCCGCCGACCCGGACTGCCGTTGGGATTCGCTGAATATCGAGCAGCAGGCCATGGTGATGGAGCATCGCTTCCATCGGATGCGCGGGGGCAGGGCGCCGGGCAGCGCGGCCTTCTACGATGCAGTCTGTCCTTTCGTGCGTTGAAACCCTGCCGGGGGCTTGCATGGGCCGAGGGGACACGCCAAGTTAGCAACGGTCGTTGTTGCGAATGACGGCCGGTCATTCAACGGAGCCTCCCCAATGCCCAAGATCCTCGTCCTGTATCACTCGACCTATGGCCACCTCGAAACCATGGCCGAAGCCGTCGCCGAGGGCGCGCGCGAGGTCGAAGGCGCGGTGGTGGACATCAAACGCGTGCCGGAAACCGTGCCGGAAGACTTGGCCAAGGCCTCGCATTACAAGCTCGACCAGAAGGCGCCGATCGCCAAGATCGACGACCTGAAGGACTATGACGCCGTCATCATCGGAGCCGGCACCCGCTTCGGCTCGGCCGCCTCGCAGATGCGCGCCTTCCTGGACCAAGCCGGCGGCCTGTGGTTCAGCGGCGCCCTGATCGGCAAGATCGGCGGCGCCTTCACCGCCACCGCGACGCAGCACGGTGGTCAAGAGACCACCTTCCAGGGCCTGCACAACTTCTTCATCCACCACGGCATGCCGGTCGTGGGGCTGCCTTACTCGTATCAGGCCATGATGACGCTGGACTCGGTCGAGGGCGGTTCGCCCTATGGTGCGACGACGATCACCGGCGGCGACGGTTCGCGTCAGCCCAGCGAGATCGAACTGGGCGGCGCTAGGTTCCAGGGCAAGCACATCGCCGAACTGGCCAAGAAGCTGCACGGCTGATCCGATGCGCCAGCCCGCCGTCTTCTTCGGTCACGGTTCGCCCATGAACGCACTTGGCGGTCCCTACGGGGCTGCTTGGCGCGCGCTGGGCGAGGCCATAGGCAAGCCCAAGGGTGTGGTGATGATCTCCGCCCACTGGGAGACGCGCGGGCTGGGCGTCACCGCGCAGGAGCAACCTGAAACCCTTCATGATTTCGGTAACTTCCCGCGTGAACTTCATAAGATGCAGTATCCCGCACCCGGGTCGCCCCAACTGGCGGCCCGGGTGTCGGAACTGACCGGCGCGGTCCAGACCCAGCAATGGGGGCTGGATCATGGGACCTGGTCGGTGCTGTGCCATGTCTGGCCGGAAGCCGATGTGCCGGTGGTGCAGCTGTCGTTGAACCGCGAGCTGACGGCGCGGCAGCATTACGATCTGGCCAAGGCGCTGAAGCCGCTGCGGGAGGAAGGAATCGTCATCGCCGGCTCGGGCGATTTCGTCCACAATCTGCGGACCTGGAAGCGCGAGGACGGGGCCGAACCCTACGCCTGGGCGACCGGGTTCAACGAGGCGGTGAAGACGGCGTTCGAAAAGGGCGACCACGACGCCCTGATCGACTGGGTCGGCCTGGCCGAGGACGCCCAGCTGAGCGTGCCGACGGACGAACACTATCTGCCGGTGCTTTATATCGCCGCCCAGCAGGAGCCGGGCGAGGCGGTCAGCTTCTTCAACGACCGCATCGACGGCGGCTCGATCTCGATGACGGGCGTCAGGATCGGCTGATCTTTACCTCCCCGTTCGCGAAGGCGAACGGGGAGGACAGGCGCGCTCTGCGCGCCAGGTGGGGGCGACTCGGCGACAAGCGTGAGTTGTGCAACAGTCCCGCCATGGCTGACGGCTTGAGTTTCACACGAGCAAAGGCGTTTCGGAAGGCGTTGACGCCGCCGGAATTTCGCTTGTGGCAGGCGCTGCGTCGCAACAGCCTCGGCAAGTGCAAATTCCGCCGTCAACATCCGATCGGCCCGTACATCCTCGACTTCTATTGCGCGTCGGCGAAGCTGGCCATCGAAGTCGATGGGGCCGTCCATGACGAGCCGGCGCAGATTGCGCATGATCGTCGGCGGATAGATTGCCTCCATAAGCGCGGCGTTCGCGTGGTGCGGTTAAGCGCCGTGAGCGTGATGCGAGATCATGCGGCCGTGGTCGATTTTATCTATGATTTGGTAAGCGCGCGTCTGGCGGCGGAGTCGCCCCCTCCTGACCGCTGACGCGGTCTGTCCTCCCCGTTCGCCTTCGCGAACGGGGAGGTGATGTTTATGTCAGGCGCTTTCGACCATCTTCTGGATCGAGACATAGTCGGTCTTGCCCGTGCCCAAGACCGGCACTTCGGCGACCTTGACGATCTTCTTGGGCACGATCAGCTCGGGCGCGCCGTTGGTGCGGGCCCATTCGGCCAAGGGGGCGACTTCGGCCTCGGCGTGGTCGGTGACCAGCACCAGCTTCTCGCCCTTGCGGCTGTCGGGGATCGACACGACGGCGTGGCGTTGCTCCGGCCAGACGGCGCCGGCGATGCCCTCTACGGCGGTCAGGGAGACCATTTCGCCGCCGATCTTGGCGAAGCGCTTGGCGCGGCCCCGGATGGTGACATAGCCATCGGTGTCCACATCGACGATATCGCCGGTGTCCAGCCAGGTATCGCCGATCGGATCCCAGGCCAGGGGTTCGGCCGAGGTGACGTAGCCGCTCATGACGTTGGGACCGCGCAGCATCAGACGGCCGCCCGCGTCGATGCCCTCGACCGGCTCCAGCGTCCAGTCGATGCCGGGCAGGACCTGGCCCACGGTGCCGGGCGCGTTGCGGTGGGGGTGGTTCACAGCGATGACCGGCGAGGCCTCGGTCGCGCCATAGCCCTCCAGCAGCACGACGCCGCCGAACTTTTCGTCGAACAGGGCGCGAGTTTCGGGCCGCACCTTCTCGGCGCCCGCGACCACGAACTTCAGCGTCGAGAAGTCGTTCGGCTCGGCGACACGGCCGTACTGGTTCAGGAAGGTGTCGGTCGCGAACAGGATCGAGGCGTTCACCTGGGGCAGCAGGTCGGTGATCTGTTTGGCGTGGAGCGGCGACGGATACTGGAAGGCCTTCAAGCCTTGAAGCAGCGGCAGGATGACCCCGCCGGTCAGGCCGAAACAGTGGAAGGTGGGCAGGGGATTGAACATCACCCATTCCGGCAACAGGTCGATATGGGCCGCCACCTGACGGGCGTTGGCGACCAGATTTTTCTGGCTCAGCACCACGCCCTTGGGCGTGCCGAAACTGCCGGAGGTGAACAGGACCACGCCCGGCGCATCCGGGTCGGTCTTGACGCGGAACCGCTTGGGCGCGGCGCCGGCGGCGAGGCCGTACAGCTTGTCGGCCAGGCCGATGGTCTTGCGCACGTCGTCCAGCCAGACGATCTCGGCCACCGTCTCCAGGTCCGCGATCAGGTCGTCCAGCTTGGCCTGTTCGATGAAACGCCGGGCGGTCAGCACCTTTTTGACGCCCGAAGCCTTGATCGCGGCCTTCAGATTGGCCTCGCCGGCGGTGAAGTTCAGCATCACCGGCACGCGGCCGTGGGCGTGCAGCCCGAAGAAGGTGACGACGACGCCCATCGACGACGGCAGCAGGATGGCGACCCGCTCGCCCAGATCGGTCATGTTGGCGATCTTGCGGCCCAGCACGAAGGCGGCGCGGATCAGGCCGGTGTAGGTGAGGGGGTGGCGGTCCTGATCCTCCAGAATTTCCTTGTCGCCGAACCGCGCCCGCGCATCGATCAGGGCGTCGATCAGGGACGAGTCGTAAAGCGAGGGATCCAGGGCCTGGCGCAAGCGCGTCTCCTACGGAGGGCGCGGACGGCCCTCTCTGTTGTTCGGGCGACTGTCATTAATGACGCCGTGTCATCTTGAAAAGATGCGTAACGTCGCGTGAGTTCCGCCGCGCGATCACGCCTGCGGCAAGTCTGTTACCCGGCGTGCCTTGCCTTAACGCCTTCAAAGTCCGAAATACCGGCTATGGTCACCCTGATCGACACCCTTCAGCGCAAGCCGTCCGAGCTGCGTCACCCCGAAAAGCAGAACCGGCCCGAGTCGGTCGTTCTGAAGAAGCCCGACTGGCTGAGGGTCAAGGCGCCCGGTTCGGGCCAGTACAATGCGACCAAGGAGATCGTGCGCTCCAAGGGGCTGGTGACGGTCTGCGAGGAAGCGGCCTGTCCGAACATCGGCGAGTGCTGGAGCCAGAAGCACGCCACCCTGATGATCATGGGCGACACCTGCACGCGAGCCTGCGCCTTCTGCAACGTCAAGACGGGCCTGCCCCAGCCGCTGGATCCGGAAGAGGCCGGCAAGGTCGGTTTGGCGGTTCAGCAGATGGGCCTGAACCACGTGGTGATCACCTCGGTCGACCGCGACGACGTGTCGGACGGCGGCGCGGCCCACTTCGCCGAGGTGGTGCGCCAAATTCGCATCCAGGCGCCGGGCACCACCATTGAGATCCTGACGCCCGACTTCCTGCGCAAGGACGGGGCGGCCGCCGTGATGATCGACGCCAAGCCTGACGTCTTCAACCACAACCTGGAAACCGTGCCGCGCCTGTATCTGAAGATCCGGCCCGGCGCGCGCTACTTCCACAGCCTGCGCCTGTTGCAGATGGTCAAGGAGCGTGACCCGGATCAGTTCACCAAGTCCGGCATCATGGTCGGCCTAGGCGAGACCAAGGAAGAGGTCATGCAGGTGATGGACGACATGCGGTCCGCCGGCGTCGACTTCATCACCATCGGCCAATATTTGCAGCCGACCCGCAAACACGCCGCCATCGACCGGTTCGTCACGCCGGAAGAGTTCAAGGCCTATGAGGCGATCGCCCGGGCCAAGGGCTTCCTGATGGTGTCCTCGTCACCGCTGACGCGTTCGTCGCACCACGCCGGCGACGATTTCGCCCGGCTGAAGGCGGCGCGCGAGGCGCAGCTGCGTCGCTAAGTCCCGCATGGCCGTCCACCGCGTCACGCGCATCCTTCCCTATGCGCCCGAACAGCTTGCCGATCTGGTCGCCGATGTGCGCGCCTATCCCGACTTCGTGCCTTGGGTCACGTCGATGCGGGTCTGGAACGAGCGAGTCGAGAGCGAGGGCGTCAGCGTGCTGGACGCCGAGGCGGGCGTGGGCTTCTCCTTCCTGAAGGAACGGTTCTCGACGTGGGTCCGGCATGATCGGAACGCGCCCAAGGTCGAGGTCGGCTTGCTGCGCGGGCCGTTCAAGCACCTGAAGAACCGCTGGGAGTTTTTTCCGCACCCCGATGGCGCGCGGCTGGAGTTCATGATCGACTTCGCGTTCAAGTCGAAGATGCTGGACCTGATGCTGTCGGCCAATTTCGACCGGGCGGTGGAAAAGCTGATCGGCTGTTTCGAGGCCGAGGCGAAGCGGAGATACTCCAGGCCATGAGTTTCGATTTCGACGCGACCGTCGTGGGCGCCGGGGCTGTGGGCCTGGCCTGCGGTCGGGCGTTGTCGAAACGCGGCCTGACGGTGCTGGTGCTTGAGAAGGAAGGCCACATCGGCCAGGGCGTCTCGTCGCGCAATTCCGAGGTGATTCACGGCGGCCTCTATTATCCGACCGGATCGCGAAAGGCGCAGTTCTGCGTCGAGGGGCGGCGGGCGCTTTATGACTTCCTGGCCAGTCGTAAGATCGACCATCGCAAATGCGGCAAGCTGGTCGTGGCCACGCAAGAGGCCGAGGTCGAACGGATCGAGGCCATCTTCGAACAGGCGACGGCCAACGGGGTCGAGGGGCTGGCGCATCTGACCGGCGCCCAGGCGCGGGCGCTGGAGCCCGAACTGAATGCTTATGCCGCCATCCTGTCGCCCGAGAGCGGCCTGTTCGACAGCCATGGCTATATGCTGGCCCTGCAGGGCGAAATCGAGGATGCGGGCGGCTCGGTCGTGGTTTCGGCGCCGTTCGAAGGTGCCGAACCCCTGCCGGACGGCGGGTTTCGCATCCGTGTAGGCGGGGAGGGGGCGATGGAGATCACCAGCCGCCTGCTGGTCACGGCCCCCGGTCTCTCGGCCCAGGCCGTGGCGGCGGCCATCGACGGCTATCCGGCCAGCGACATTCCCGCCGGCCATTTCGGCAAGGGGATTTATTTCCGTCTGGTCGGCAAGGCGCCGTTCGACCGCTTGATCTATCCGCCGCCCATCCCCGGCGCCTTGGGCACCCATTATCGCAAGGATCTGGGCGGACAGGCCGTGTTCGGCCCCGACCTGGCCTATGTCGAGACCGAGGACTATTCCGTCGATCCGGCCAAGGCCGAGGTGTTCGCCGCCTATATCCGCCGCTTCTGGCCCGGCCTGCCCGACGGCGCACTGACGCCGGACTATGCCGGCATCCGGCCCAAGCTGCATGGGCTGGGCGAGCCGCAACCGGACTTTCAACTGCACGGGGCCGAGCATCATGGGATCGAGGGGCTGACGGCCCTGTTCGGCATCGAGAGCCCCGGCCTGACCAGCTCCCTGGCCATAGGCGAGGCCGCAGCCGCCGCCCTGACGGAGACCGCATGACCGAACGCGAGAAGATGCTGGCGGGCCTGCCCTATGATCCGGGCGATCAGGACTTGCGGGACGGTCGCGCCCGCGCGGTCGGCCTGACCGTCGCCATCAATGCCGAGTCGGATCGCGAGCGGCGTGGGGCCCTGGTCAATGAGCTGGTGAACGCGGCTGACGGCAAGGCGGTGATCATGCCGGGCTTCTTCTGCGACTACGGCGTCAACATCCACTTGGGCGCGCGGGCCTTCGTCAACGCCAACTGCGTGTTCCTGGACTGCGCCGAAATCCGCATCGGCGACAACTTTCAGGCAGGGCCTGGGGTGCAGCTTCTGACGCCGGAGCATCCGCTGGACGCCGTTGCGCGTCGCGGCGAGGAGACGGCACGGCCCATCGTCATCGGCGACGACGTGTGGATCGGCGGCGGCGCCATCATTCTGGCCGGCGTCACCGTCGGCGATCGATCGGTGATCGGGGCCGGTTCGGTAGTGACCAGGGATGTGCCGTCGGACGTCGTGGTGGTCGGGAATCCGGCGAAGATCGTGCGTCGCCTCACGCCTGCTTAAACGCCTTGAAATCGTCGCGGGGTTCATGCATAAGCCGCGCCTCGCGTGGCGGTCCCCCGTTCTTCCTTTGAAGGGTTCAGGGCCGCCGCTATCGTTTTCGCGCTTGATCAGGCTTCGGCTCTGGGCGGCGCCCGACTTAGAAGATTGAGACGGACATGGCCGTTCCGAAGCGGAAAGTATCCCCCTCGCGTCGCAACATGCGCCGCGCCCACGACGCCCTGACCTCGAACGTCTATGTCGAGGACAAGGACACCGGCGAGCTGAAGCGCCCGCATCACATCGACCTGAAGACCGGCACCTATCGCGGTCGCCAGGTCATCACGCCGAAAGAAGACTAGTCTTCGACTGGCGCCCGGCTACGGCCGGATGACGATTTTAACGGCGCGCGGTGACCCGCGCGCCGTTTTCGTGCGTTCAATGCGGTGAAGCTTCCTCTGGAGACGCCGCATGATGATTCGTTTCACCACCGTCAGCGCCTGCGCGCTGCTGACGCTCGCCGCCTGTGACCGCCAAGACCAGCCTGCCGCTCCGGCTCCAGTAACCGCTGCGCCGGTTGTGGAGACGCCCGCAGCGCCCGCTGCAGACCCCAACGCCCTGACGGCCGAAGGGCTGGGCCCTGTGCGAATCGGCATGACGCGCGCTGAGCTGGTGACGGCCTGGGGCGATGATTCTCAGCCGAACGCTGTCGGCGGCGCCGATCCGGAGACCTGCGGCGAGTTCCATCCGGCCAATGCGCCGGCGGACGTTCGGGTCATGATCCAGAACGGCGTCCTGACGCGAATCACTCTGGCGCGCGGTGCGGCGACCAAGACCGATCGTGGTTTTGGTGTCGGCGACGCCGCCATGGCGATCAAACAGGCTTACGGCGGAGCCCTTTTCGCCCAACCGCACAAGTACCAGGATGCGCCGGCCGAAGATCTGTTCGTCTGGTCGCGTGGCGGCTCGACGTCCTATGTCACCGATCCGGCGGCGCGCGGCGTGCGCTACGAAATCGGCAGCGACGGCAAGGTGATGATGGTTCATGCCGGCGACCCGTCGATCCAGCTGGTCGAGGGCTGTTCCTGACGCCAGGCGGCGATGTCGGCATTGGCGTTTTGCGGGGAGGCGGCTAAACCGTCGGACCTCCCTTGCCCCTTGAGCCAAAGAGCCGAGCCATGACCGATATCGCCGACATCGTCGCCCGCCAGATCCTCGACAGCCGAGGCAATCCGACGGTGGAAGTCGATGTCACGCTGGAAGACGGCTCCTTTGGCCGCGCCGCCGTCCCATCGGGCGCCTCGACCGGCGCGCACGAAGCCGTCGAACTGCGTGACGGCGACAAGGACATGTGGGGCGGCAAGGGCGTGCAGAAGGCGATCGACGCCGTCAACGGCGAGATCTTCGACGCCCTGTCCGGCATGGACGCCGAGCAGCAGCGCCGCATCGACGAGGCGATGATCGATCTGGACGGCACGCCCAACAAGGCGCGTCTCGGCGCCAACGCCATCCTTGGCGTGTCCCTGGCCGTCGCCAAGGCCAGCGCCCTGTCGGCCAATCAGGAACTGTATCGCTACCTCGGCGGCGTCTCGGCCCGCGTCCTGCCGACCCCGATGATGAACATCATCAACGGCGGCGCACACGCCGACAATCCGATCGACATTCAAGAGTTCATGATTCTGCCGACCGGCGCCGAGACCTTCTCGGACGCCGTGCGCATGGGCGCCGAAATCTTCCACGCGCTGAAGAAGCAGCTGAAGGACGCCGGTCACAACACCAACGTCGGCGACGAGGGCGGCTTCGCCCCGAACCTGGCCTCGGCCGACGAAGCGCTGAGCTTTATCACCAAGGCGGGGCAGGCGGCCGGTTATCTGGCCGGTGAAGACTTCCACCTGGGCCTGGACGTCGCCTCGACCGAGTTCTTCAAGGACGGCAAATACATCATGAGCGGCGAGGGCAAGACCGTCGATTCCGACGGAATGGCCGCCTATCTGGTCGATCTGTGCGAGCGTTTCCCGATCGTCTCGATCGAGGACGGCATGGCCGAGGACGACTTCGACGGCTGGCGCCTGCTGACCGAACGCCTGGGCGACCGGGTTCAACTGGTCGGCGACGACCTGTTCGTGACTAATCCGGCGCGGTTGGCCGCCGGTATCGGCGAAGGCCTGGCCAACTCCATCCTGATCAAGGTCAACCAGATCGGCACCCTGTCCGAGACGCTGGACGCCGTCGATATGGCTCACCGCGCAGGCTACACCGCCGTCATGAGCCACCGCTCGGGCGAGACCGAGGACTACACCATCGCAGACCTGGCTGTCGCCACCAACTGCGGGCAGATCAAGACCGGCTCGCTGGCGCGTTCGGACCGGGTGGCGAAATACAACCAGCTGCTGCGCATCGAAGAGATGCTGGGTGACCAGGGCGTCTATTTCGGCGACGGCATGCTGCTGAAGTAGAAACCGGAATAATCGGCGGAGAATCAGCGTTCTCCGCCGATTATCTTACGGCCAAGCTACATTTCGTTAGGCATTTTCGGGCACAGTCTATGAACTGTGTTTTCGCGCTCAGAAGGAGCGTTTTAAGTGCCCGAACGGATGAAACCTTACCGCCTGTCCTTCGCCCTGTTGTTGTTGCTTGCCTATCTCGGGGTGCAGGCGCTGACGGGCGAGCGCGGCTTGTTGAGCGGCTCTTCCCGCGATGCCCTGCTGGGGCAGCGTGAGGACCAGTTGGCGCATCTGACCGAACAGCGTCGCGACCTTGAGACGCGCGTTCGCTATCTGCGCACCGACAGCCTGTCCCGTGATCTTTTGGAAGAGCGCGCGCGCGCCGTCTTGGGCTTTTCGGACCCCCGCGACTATGTGATCCGCGTGCAGGGCCCCGCCGTTCAAGGGTGAAAACTCTCGCCACTTGAACTATTGTTACAGGGCGGCTCCCACCCCTTTGCGTTCCGGGAAGGAAGGCTGCTAAAGCCCCTTTCCGTAACGATAAGAAGGCGCCGGTTCTCGACGCCTAGCCGGGAGATACCGGATGGCGAAAGCCCCAGCCAAATCCGCTCAGACGACTTCGCCTGACAAACTGCCAAACACGCCGACGGCGTCCAAGGAGGATCTGCTTCGCTTCTATCGCGAGATGGTCCTGATCCGTCGCTTCGAAGAGCGTGCCGGCCAGCTCTACGGCATGGGTCTGATCGGCGGCTTCTGCCACCTGTACATCGGCCAGGAAGCCGTGGCCGTCGGCGTTCAGGAGAGCGTCAAACAGGGTCACGACAAGATCATCACCGGCTACCGTGACCACGGCCATATGCTGGCCGCCGGCATGGATCCCAAGGAAGTCATGGCCGAGCTGACCGGCCGCAGCGGCGGCTCGTCCAAGGGCAAGGGCGGTTCGATGCACATGTTCGACGTGCCGACCGGCTTCTACGGCGGTCACGGCATCGTCGGCGCCCAGGTGGCGCTGGGCACCGGACTGGCCTTCGCCGGCAAATATCGCGGCGACGATTCGGTGGCCTTCGTCTATTTCGGCGACGGCGCCTCGAACCAGGGTCAGGTCTACGAGAGCTTCAACATGGCGCAGCTGTGGAAGCTGCCCGCCATCTACATTATCGAGAACAATCAGTACGCCATGGGCACGAGCATCGAACGCTCGTCCTCCACGACCGAGTTGTACCAGCGCGGGGCCAGCTTCGGCATTCCGGGCGAACAGGTTGACGGCATGGACGTGCTGGCCGTGCGTGACGCCACGGCGCGGGCGGTGAAGCGCGCCCGTGAAGGCGGCGGTCCCTTCATCCTGGAAGTGAAGACCTATCGCTATCGCGGTCACTCGATGTCCGACCCGGCGAAATACCGGACCAAGGAAGAGGTGGACGAGGTCAAGAAGACCCGCGATCCGATCGATCACCTGAAGATGCTGCTGTCGGCCGCCAATGCGACCGAGGACGAGCTCAAGGCCATCGACACCGAAATCAAGGCGATCGTCGCCGAAGCTGTTCAATTCGCCCAAGAGAGCCCGGAACCCGATCCGTCCGAGCTCTACACCGACGTCTACGTGGAGGCCTGATCCGTGACCGACATTCTGATGCCGGCGCTGTCCCCCACGATGGAAGAGGGCACGCTGACCAAATGGCACATCAAGGCAGGCGACACCGTGTCGGCCGGCCAGGTGATCGCCGAGATCGAGACCGACAAGGCGACGATGGAGGTCGAGGCCGTGGACGAAGGCGAAGTGCTGGAAATCCTGGTCGCCGAAGGCTCCGAGAACGTGAAGGTCAATACGCCGATCGCGCGCCTGGCCGGCGAAGACGGCGCAGCGGCGCCTGCGCCCAAGGCTGAATCCGACAAGGCTCAGGCCGATGCGCCCAAGGCGACGGCCGAAGGCAAGACGGGCGATCCCGAAAAGGCTCCGGCGCAGACCTCGACCCCCAAGGTCGAACTGCGCGACCCGGAAATCCCGGCCGACGCCAAACTGGTCAAGACGACGGTGCGCGACGCCCTGCGCGACGCCATGGCCGAAGAGATGCGTCGTGACGACCGCGTCTTCCTGATCGGCGAGGAAGTCGCCCAGTACCAGGGCGCCTACAAAGTCAGCCGCGACCTGCTGCAAGAGTTCGGCGACCAGCGCGTCGTCGACACCCCGATCACCGAGCACGGCTTCGCCGGCCTGGGCGTCGGCGCAGCCATGTCGGGCCTGAAGCCGATCGTTGAGTTCATGACGTTCAACTTCGCCATGCAGGCGATCGACCACATCATCAACTCGGCCGCCAAGACCCTGTATATGTCGGGCGGTCAAATCCGCGCGCCGATCGTGTTCCGCGGTCCGAACGGCGCCGCCTCGCGCGTCGGCGCCCAGCACAGCCAGGACTATTCGGCCTGGTATGCCCAGGTTCCGGGCCTGAAGGTGATCGCGCCCTATGACGCGGCCGACGCCAAGGGACTGCTCAAGGCCGCCATCCGCGACCCGAACCCCGTCGTCTTCCTCGAACACGAGATGATGTACGGTCTGGAGTTCGATGTGCCGGACGTCGAGGACTATGTCCTGCCGATCGGCAAGGCCAAGGTCCGTCGCGAAGGCAAGGACGTCACCATCACAGCGCACAGCCGCATGGTCGGCTTCGCCCTCCAGGCCGCCGAGAAGTTGGCCGAGGAAGGCATCGAGTGCGAGGTCGTCGATCTTCGCACCCTGCGTCCGCTGGACACCGACACCATCGTCGAGAGCGTCAAGAAGACCAGCCGTCTGGTCTCGGCCGAAGAGGGCTGGGGTCCGATGGGCGTCGGCGCCGAGGTCGTGGCTCGCGTCATCGAACACGCCTTCGACTATCTAGACGCCCCACCGCTGCGCGTGCACCAGGAAGACGTGCCGCTGCCTTACGCCGCCAACCTGGAAGTCTTGTCGCTTCCGGGCGTGGACAAGATCGTCGCGGCCGTGAAGCAGGTGATGGCATGACCGAAGCCTCGGAATTCATGCTGGTGACGCCCGAGAGCGTCGCCGCTGATCCCGATGCGATCGAAGTGCTGCGTATGTGGTGGTCGAAGAACGAACCGGTGATGTCGGTGAAGCCCGCCTTCAACGACCCGCTCCAGTTCGGCCACATGCTGGCCTATGCCGCGCGCCATATGGCGCATGGCTATGCCGTTCGTCACAACCATGATGAAACTGCGGCCTACAACCGCATCCTCGAAGGCTTCAGCGAAGTGGTGAAGGCGGCGAACGTCCGAACCGTCGCGGAGCCGACCACCAATACCGGGGGGAACGCCTGATGACCGATATCCTGATGCCGGCCTTGTCTCCGACGATGGAGGAGGGCGTTCTCGCCAAGTGGCACGTCAAGGTCGGAGACGTCGTCTCGGCCGGTGACGTGATTGCCGAGATCGAAACCGACAAGGCCACGATGGAAGTCGAGGCCGTCGATGAGGGCGAGATCACCGACATCCTGGTTGCCGAAGGCACGGAAGGCGTGAAGGTCAATACGCCCATCGCCCGACTGAAGGATGAAGGCGGAGCCGCCGCGCCCAAGGCCGCGGAAAAGCCCGCCGCCAAGACCGAGGAATCGCCGAAGGCCGAAGCTGCTCCCGCCGCTGAAACGCCCAAGGCTGGTGCTGCTGCCGCTCCGGCGCCCGCTCCGCCGAAGTCCGAAAACGGAGAGCGCATCTTCTCTTCGCCTCTGGCGCGTCGCGTCGCCGCCCAGAACGGCGTCGATCTGAAGTCGATCAAGGGCACCGGACCGCACGGCCGCATCGTCAAGCGCGATGTCGAGGGCGCACCGAAGAGCTCCGCTCAACCGGCCGCCGCCTCCACGGCGACCTCTGGTATCGAGCCGCGCAAGGCCCAGTCCCTGGCGCAGGTGGGCATTCCGGACGGCAGCTACGACCTGATCCCGCTGGACGGCATGAAGAAGGCCGTAGCGCGTCGCATGGTCGACAGCATCCAGAACGTCCCGCACTTCCCCCTGTTCATCGACGTCGAGATCGACCAGCTGATGGCGGTTCGCGCGAAGGTGAACAAGATGCTGGAGCCACAGGGCATCAAGGTCTCGGTCAACGACTTCGTCATCAAGGCCGCGGCCCTGGCCTTGAAGATGGTGCCGGAGGCGAACGCCTCCTACACCCCCGAAGGCATCGCCATGCACCACAACGCCGACGTCTCGATGGCGGTGGCGATCGACGGCGGCCTGATCACCCCGATCATCAAGAAGGCCGAAACCAAGGGTCTGGCGCAGATTGCGACCGAGTCCAAGGACCTGGCCAAGCGCGCCCGCGAACGCAAGCTGAAGCCGGAAGAGTTCCAGGGCGGCACCTTCTCGGTGTCCAACCTGGGCATGTTCGGCATCAAGCAGTTCACCTCGATCATCAATGAGCCCCAGGGCTGCATCATGAGCGTGGGTGCGGGCGAGCAGCGCGCGGTCGTCAAGAACGGCCAGGTCGTTGCGGCCACCGTCATGACCGTGACCCTGACCTGCGATCACCGCGTGGTGGACGGCGCGACCGGCGCCCGCTTCCTGCAGGCGTTCAAGCCGCTGATCGAAGATCCCGTCGCGATGCTGGCGTAAGGGGAGGGTGAGGTCATGACCTCGGTCTATGACTTCTCCGCCCGCGCCATCGACGGCACGGAGGTTTCGCTGGACCGTTTTCGCGGTCAGGCGCTGCTGATCGTCAATACGGCGTCCAAGTGCGGTTTCACCGGCCAGTATGACGGGCTGGAGAAGCTGCACCGGACGTTCGCCGACCGGCGGTTCGAGGTGCTGGGCTTTCCCTGCAACCAGTTCGGCGAGCAGGAGCCGGGGCGGGCGGCGGAGATCGCCGCCTTCTGCGCCACCAGTTTCGACGTGACCTTTCCCCTGTTCGACAAGGTGGAGGTCAACGGGCCGAACCGGCACCCGCTCTATGCCTGGCTGACCGAACAGAAGCGCGGCTTCCTGGGCTCCAAGGCCATCAAGTGGAACTTCACCAAGTTCCTAACCGACCGCGAGGGCAGGGTGGTCGCCCGCTATGCCCCGCAGACAGAACCCGAGGCCATCAAGGCCGACATCGAGAAGTTGATCTGATCATGGCTGCTGAATTCGATCTCGTCGTCATCGGCTCGGGCCCCGGCGGTTACGTCGCGGCCATCCGCGCCAGCCAACTGGGCCTCAAGGTCGCGATCATCGAGCGCGAAAACCTGGGCGGCATCTGCCTGAACTGGGGCTGTATCCCGACCAAGGCGCTGCTGAAGTCCGGCGAGAAGTTCGAAAGCCTGAGCCATCTGAAGGAATACGGCCTGTCCGCCTCGGGCGCGTCGTTCGACTTCGACGCCATCATCCAGCGCTCGCGCGGCGTCGCCAAACAGCTGAATCAGGGCGTCGGCTTCCTGATGAAGAAGAACAAGATCGAGGTGATCGAAGGTTCGGCCAAGCTTGAGAAGGGCGCCGCCGCGCCCAAGGTCGTCGTCGATCTGAAGGCGGGCGGTTCGCGCACCCTGGAGGCCAAGTCGGTCATGCTGGCCGTCGGCGCCCGCGCCCGCGCCTTGCCGCAGATCGGTCTGGAAGCCGACAGCGACCGGATCTGGGCCTACCGCGAGGCCATGGCGCCGAAGTTCCTGCCCAAGTCGATCGTCGTGATCGGCTCGGGCGCGATCGGCATCGAGTTCGGCAGCTTCTATCGCGCCCTGGGCTGCGACGTGACCGTGGTCGAGGCCGTAGACCGCGTCATGCCGGTCGAGGACGAGGAGGTCTCCAAGGCCGCCCAGAAGTCGTTCGAGAAGCGCGGCATGAAGTTCAAGCTGGGAGCCAAGGTTACCAAGGTCAGCAAGGACGCCAAGGGCGTGAAGGTCGCCGTCGAGATCGGTGGCAAGGCCGAGACCCTGGAGGCCGAGGTCTGCATCTCGGCCGTCGGCATCACCGCCAACACCGACGGTATCGGCCTGGAGGCCCTGGGTCTGGAAATGGACCGCGGCCACGTCAAGATCGACGGCCACTGCCAGACCAACGTCAAGGGCCTGTACGCCATCGGTGACTGCGCCGGCGCGCCCTGGCTGGCGCACAAGGCCTCGCACGAAGGCATCCACGCCGCCGAGTTTATCGCCGGCTACAAGACCCCGAACGTCCCTTCGCCCATCGCCGGCTGCACCTACGCCCAGCCGCAGGTCGCCTCGGTCGGCGTCACCGAACAGGCCGCCCGCGCCGAGAAGCGCGAGGTCAAGATCGGCCGCTTCCCGTTCCGCGTGAACGGCAAGGCCATCGCCTCGGGCGACACCGACGGCTTCGTCAAGGTGATATTCGACGCCAAGACCGGCGCCCTGATCGGCGCTCACATGATCGGCCACGAAGTGACCGAGATGATCCAAGGCTATGTCACCGCCATCACCATGGAAGCGACGGAAGAAGACATCCACGGCATCGTATATCCGCACCCGACCATGTCGGAAGCCATGCACGAGGCGGCGCTGGACGCCTATGGGCGTGTGATCCACATCTAAGCCCAAAGACGAAAATGGCCCCGGATCGCTCCGGGGCCGTTTTTTCTTTAGGGGCGAGGCGTCAGCGCTTCTTGCCCAACTCCGCCGCGATGTCCTTGGTCATGCGGCCGACCTTGCGGTGAGCGGCGGTGATCTGGTCGCGGGTCACGCCCCAGCGTTTCATGAAGTATTCTACCGACTGACGCTCCGACAGGTCGATCCGTTCCTTGTCGATGAAGCCGCGCTTGTCCTTGAGGCCTGCCATGGCTGGTTCCGTTTGATAAAGGGCCGTGCCATCCACTTGCCCTGTCGGGATTAGTTCTAGCCGCTAGCGCCCGAGAGGGCGCGAGCAACGTTCAGCTAATCATCCTAGTCTGTTCTCGCGGCTGTGGAAGATGCGGAGCACGATCAATGTCTGGCCTAAGCGCCGGTAGCGGATCACAAATCCATCCCGGCCGAACTGAACCGCCTTCTCGCGCACCTTTCCGCGTACGACCATGCCAAGGTCTGGAAAGTCCGCCAGTAGGTCAATCGTCTGCACGATGCGCAACGCCGCCGCCCGGCCCGCAACGGGAGAATGGAGTTGGAGCCATCGCACCTGGGCCTCGAAGTCGAGCTCGGCCCTCGGCGACAGGATCAACTTCATTCAGGCTTGCCGAACGTCTTGTCGATCAGCGCCAGGAAATCAGACCTCGCTTCGCTCCACGGTCGGCCCTCTTCGTACACTTCGTTCAGTGATGCCTGGTCGTCGCGCGGGTCGCCGTTGATCCAGTTGAAGTCGTCATAGTCGAAGAAGCGGGCGTCCAACACCATGGCCGCCAGCGCCTCCGCCGGCATACCCATGGCCCGGGCCCGTTCCGAAATCTTGGCGGCGGTGTAGTCGTCGAGCTTGAGAATCAGGGAGCCGTCGGCCATGGCGTGTCGTCCATCGAGAACATTGCGGGAACAATCTGGGTCAGGCGCCTGACGGCGTCAAGCCTTCTCGACGAAGCTGTCGATCACCCGCTTTTCGCCGGCCTTTTCGAAATCGACCAGCAGTTTGTTGCCCTCGATGATGCGGACGTTGCCGTAGCCGAACTTCTGGTGGAAGACGCGTTCGCCCTTGGTCCAGCCGGAGCTCGACTTGGGATCGCCTGTGGCGATCAGGCGGCCGTCGCCCTCGATCACGGCCTTGCGGGCCAGGAGCTTGTTCGGGGTCTGGGCGGCGGTGAAGGATTGGGCGCGTTTCCAGCCGGGGGAGGAATAGCCGCTGCCGAAGGAGGGCGCGTCGTCCCAGCGGCTCTTGGCCTCCTTCATGCCGGTGGAGGCGCCGTAGTAGCCGGTGTCCGATTGTGGATCGACGTGGTCGATGGGCAGTTCGTCGACGAAGCGGCTGGGCAGTTGCGAGGTCCAGCGGCCATAGACCAGACGGTTGGCTGCGAACGAGATCCGCGCGTCCTGTTTGGCGCGGGTGACGCCGACATAGGCCAGGCGGCGTTCCTCCTCCAGGCCCTTTTCACCCTTCTCGTCGATGCTGCGCTGGCTGGGGAAGACGCCTTCCTCCCAGCCGGGCAGGAAGACCAGCGGGAACTCCAGCCCCTTGGCGCCGTGGAGGGTCATGATCTGAACGGCGCCGTCGCCGTTCGGATCGTCGCTGTTGGCGCGTTCCAGATCCATGACCAGGGAGACGTGTTCCAGATAGGCCTGCAGCGTTTCGAACTGCTGCATCGACTGGGTCAGTTCCTTCAGGTTGTCCAACCGGGTCTGGCCGCTGGTGCGGTCGGCCTTCTGCATGTCGGTGTAGCCGCTTTCCTCCAGCACCGTCTCCATGACCTGCCAGTGGGGCATGGTCTCGGACAGGGCGCGCCAGCGGTCGACGTCGCGCACGAAGTTGGACAGGGCGGTGCGGGTGCGGGCCTGAAGCTCGTCGGTATTGATCAGGCCTCGCACGGCCGTCAGGGCGGACAGGCCGTGCTGGCGGGCGAGTTGCAGGACCTTCTGCACGCTAGTGTCGCCGATGCCGCGCTTGGGCACATTGACGATCCGTTCGAAGGCCAGGTCGTCGTCCTCGGACTGGATCAGCCGCATATAGGCGTGGGCGTCGCGGATCTCGGCCCGTTCGAAGAAGCGAGGACCGCCGATGACGGCATAGGGGATCGCCAGCATGACCAGCCGCTCTTCGAACGCCCGCATCTGGAACGAGGCGCGGACCAGGATGGCCATGTCCTTGTATTTCAGGCCCGGCTCGCCGGCGTGGGGACGAAGCGCGGTCTCGATCTCGTCGGCGATCAGCCGGGCCTCGGCCTCGCCGTCCCAGACGCCGCGCACCCGCACCTTGTCGCCGCTGTCGTCCTCGGTCCACAGGGTCTTGCCCAGCCGATCGCGGTTGGCGGCGATCAGGCCCGAGGCCGCGCCCAGGATGTGGCTGGTCGAGCGATAGTTCCGCTCCAGCTTGACGATCTTGGCGCCGGGGAAGTCGCGCTCGAAGCGCAGGATGTTATCCACCTCGGCTCCGCGCCAGCCATAGATCGACTGGTCGTCGTCGCCGACGCAGCAGACATTGCCGGTCGAGGCCGTCAGCAGCCGCAGCCACAGATACTGCGCGACATTGGTGTCCTGATATTCGTCGACCAGGATGTAGCGGAAGCGGCGGCGGTATTCCTCAGCTAAATCCGCATGCTGCGACAGTATGGTGATGTTGTGCAGCAGCAGGTCGCCGAAGTCGCAGGCGTTCAGGCTGCGCAGACGCGCCTGATAGGCGGCGTATAGACCCTGGCCCTTGCCGTTGGCGAAATCCTCGCCGGGCGGCAGTTTCTCGGGCGTCCAGCCGCGGTTCTTCCAGTGGTCGATCAGGCCGCTCAGCGACTTGGGCGTCCAGCGTTTGGTGTCGATGTTTGCGGCTTCCAGCAGCTGTTTCAGCACCCGTTCTTGGTCGTCGGTGTCCAGGATGGTGAAGCTGGATTTCAGCCCGACCAGTTCGGCGTGACGGCGCAGGATCTGGGCGGCGACGGAGTGGAAGGTGCCCAGCCAGCGCAGCCCCTCCGCCGAGGGGCCGATCAGATGGGTGATCCGCTCGCGCATCTCGCGCGCGGCCTTGTTGGTGAAGGTGACGGTCAGCAGTTCCCACGGCTTGGCCCGGCCGGTCGCCAGGATGTGCGCCAGCCGCGTGGTCAGCACCCGCGTCTTGCCGGTGCCGGCGCCGGCCAGAACCAGGACGGGCCCTTCGGTCGTCTCGACCGCCTCGCGCTGTTCGGGGTTCAGCCCCTTCAGATAGTCGCGCGGCGCCTCACCCTCAGGCGCGCGGGCTCGCGCCAGGTCGGAAATGCGGGGGGCGGGGAGATCGGTCACAGGCGCAGAAACATCCGTCAGTCAGATTCGAAACCGGAACATAAGGGGACCGCGCGGCAATGTCAGGGCCGACGCCACAATGAACGGAACCGGCTGGGCGACGGCAGGTTCCTAGGTGCGATGCAGCGAAACACTGACACGAGGAAGGCGGCGTCAGGCCGCAAACGGCAGGGCAAGAAGGCCGGGTGGCTGGCCTTTGTTCTGGGCATGGCCGGGATGTTCGTGATCATGGCGGTGTGGGTCGCCCTGGTCGAAATGGGCGAGGACCCGCATGCCGACGTCGAATTCATCGGGCAACCGCAATCCGCCGACGTGGGATCTCGCGAGACTACTTCAGACTATAGGTGATCGTCGTGACCACTCGGACCTTCTTGTCGATCGAGGCGGCCTCGTCGCCGCCTGCGCCATCACGCGGCAGGATTTCGAACGAGCCCTGGGTGGCCTGCCGGATCGGGCCCAGCGGCGTGCCGCTGTCCTTGGCGAACTGTTCCGCGCCGGTGCGCGCCGCCGCCGTGCCCTCGGCGATCATCTGCGGCCGCACGTCGTTCAGCTTTGTGAAGATGTAGGATGGTCCCTGGAAGTCCTGAAGCACCACGTCCTGACGCACCAGGTCGTTGAGCAGCCGCGTCGTGGCCTGAACCCGCGCCACATCGTTGGTTCGCACGATCACCGTCTGGGCCAGGATGAAGCGGGGACCGCCATTCTGTGCGGCGTATTCGCGCGACCGTGTGTCCGCGACCTCCAGCCGGCCCAGTTCGATGGTCTCGGCAGGATAGCCCTGGGCGGCCAGGAAGCGCCGTACAAGCGCAAGGTCGCCGTCGATCTTGGTCTGCACTTCCGACAGAACATCGCCCGATGCGGTGAAGCGCAGCGGCAGGACGGCGAGGTCGGCCTTCACATTGCGTTCGGACAGGCCGCGCACCGTCACCGTGCGGTCGCCTGCACGCGCATGGATGACGCCCTGACCGATCAGGGCGCCGGCGCCGATGAAGCCTATGGCCAAAAGGCCGCCTACGACGGCGGCGGGGATCAGACGATTGTCGGTCATGACGCGGTCTCCATTCGGCTGACGCTACGCCTGTCGTCCATGATCCGCCACCCAGTCCAGGGCCAGCAGACGACAGGCGGAGGCGAGGGGGCGGCGGCCGCGATTGGCGTCGATCTCGGCCAGAAGCTGAGCCTTGCTGAGTTCACGTGCGGCGGCGATCCGGTCCAGAACGGCCCAGAACTCGGGCTCCAGCGCGACCGAGGTCGCATGACCCGCCAGGGCGACCGAGCGTTTGCTCAGGCTGCTCAACGCGCGGACTTCAACACGATCTCGGCCGAGGCCGGTGCGCCATTGGTTAGAATGGCGTGGCGGGTGTCTGTGACGAAGACCAGAGCGCCGGCCGCGTCGCGGATTTCGGCCCGCGCGGCATAGGTGCGACGGGGATCGATCTGAGACGTCGGGAAGCCTAGGGTGACGCGATAGGGCGGGGCGCCGGTCAGCGGCTCGCTGGTTTCGGCGAGCACCTGCGCCGGGGCGTCGGCCAGGCTGACATCCTCGACCTTGACCGTCAGGACATGGCCGGGCGGCAGCATGATCCGCTCGCGATAGGTGGTGGTCACGTTCACGACGGTCGTTTCCGTCGTCATGTCCGGCGCGGTCGCGCAGGCGGCCATGACCAGGGCGGCGGGCAGGATCAGGGGGGCGTTTCGCATGACGATCTCCTTTGGGCGGGCAGTGTGTCACACTCCGGCGCAAGACGTGAGCGGCGCCGCCGGCTTTGCGATGATAAGCGGACCTGTCTGCCGCCGGAGATCGACCTTGAGCCGCCCTTTCACGATCGCCGCCATCGTCATCTGCGCCCTGATCTGGGGCACGACCTGGTATGCGATCACCTTGCAACTGGGGCCGGTCGATTCGATCGTTTCTATCGTCTGGCGGTTCGGTCTGGCGTCGGCGGTGCTGTTCGCCTTCTGCGCCATGACGCGACGGCCTTTGCGCCTGACCCGGCCCCAGCATCTGGCCGCCATCGGGCAGGGCGCCTTCGTCTTCGCAGTCAGCTATGGGTTCGTCTATGCGGCCGAGGGACAGGTTGCATCAGCGGTCGTGGCGGTGATCTTCGCCGCCCTGGCCTTCGTCAACCTGATCCTGTTCCGCCTGATGGGCGGACAGAAGGCGGCGCCCGCCGCTTGGATCGGCGCGGTCCTGGGCGTCATGGGCGTGGGGGTGCTGTCGTTCGGACAGATCACGGCGGCCGGCGCAGGCCTCAATCCCGGGCTGGGGGTCGTCTTCGCCCTGACCGCCGTTCTGGCGTCGGCGTTCGGCAACTGGTTCGCCTGGAAGGGGCAGCAGGCCGGCGCGCCGGTGATGGCCGCCACGTCCTGGGCCATGGCCTATGGCACGGCCATGTTGGCGCTGTATGGCGTGGCGACCGGCGTGACGTGGCGGATCGAGCCGACACCGCACTATGTGCTGTCGCTGCTCTATTTGTCGCTGTTCGGGTCGGTGATCGCGTTCGGCCTGTATTTCACCATCGCCCGTCAGCGCGGCTATGCCTTGGCCAGCTATATCTCGGCGCTGACGCCGCCCATCGCCATGCTGGTGTCGGTGATCTTCGAGGGCGCGCGCTTCGGCTGGAGCGCACTGATCGGACTGGCGCTGGTGCTGGCGGGGCAGGTGATGCTGATCCGCGCGCCCAAGACCTGAAGCATCAGTCGTCCGATTTTGGATCGCGCTTCTGACCGTCCAGCAGTTTGTCTGCCCGATGGCGTTCCAGAGCGGTCAGCGTCTTGTCGGCCTTGGTTCGACCGTGGACGACGCGATTGGCGGCGGCCTGCGCCTTGTTCTCGGCCTTGGCCCGCGTCTTTCGCGCCCGGTTCAGATTGACGATCTCGCCCATGATCAGTTCTTCGGCGGCTCTGCCGGCGTTTCTGCGGGCGTGGGCGGCGGCGCCAGCACCGCCGGCACTTGCGAGTCCGAGATGGTCGTCTGGGGGATGAAGGGCTGGTTCGCCGGACGCTCGCCCAGCCGGGTCCAGGCGTCGGGGCCGAGCCCGCGCTGGCGACCAAGTTCGAACATGGCCGTCATGGTCTCCTGGTCGAACTTGAGGCTTGAGGCGGCGACATTGTCGGGAATGGCCGACAGGGCCATGTCCAGGCCGTTGCGCCGTGCGAAGGCCGCCGTCACCGCCAGATGGATGCGCAACGACGACTTGCTCATGCTGTCATAGGTCCGCGCCAGGATGCCGGACAGACGGCCCGGCGTGACGCCGTCGTTGCGACCGACCTGACCGTTGACGATGACATAGAGGGCGCCGACACGCCCCTCGTCCTCGGGCCGGGTCCAGAGCATCAGGTCTTCCGGTATGGCGAGGAAGGGCGTGTTGACCCCGCCGTCGACGTGCATTTCCAGCACGACCTTGTCGTCGTCCTGAAGCCCCGCGATCAGCACGGGCGGAAAGACGCCGGGGATGCTGGCGGACGCGACCAGAACCTCCTTGAACAGTTCTCGGGCGTTGTCGTCGCCCTGGGCGGCCAGCAGACCCATGTCCCAGATGACGGTCTCCTCGCTGTCCAGATCCGTTGTGGCGACCAGCAGGCGACGGCCCTTGGCGTTCTCGCGGGCGACGGCCTGCATCAGCTCGGGCGTGACGTTCTCGTCCACCAGGTTTCGCAGCGCCTGCGACGAGAACAGGCTGGGGTTCAGGAAGGCGGCAAAACTGCGCCAGCTCAGCAGATTGTTCGCTCCGCCGCTGGTGTAGGCGTGCTGAAGCTCGTCATCCCATTCCGAGCCCAGGAAGGCGAAGGGGGCGGCGAGGGCGCCGGTGCTGACGCCGGTCACCACGTCGAACACCGGACGATCCCCATGCTCGGTCCAGCCGACCAGCAGCCCGGCTCCATAGGCGCCGTTGGCCCCGCCGCCGGACAGGGCGAGGATCGAGGTCGGATGATCAGGCCGCAACCGTTCGCCGATTTCGCGGGTGAAGGCCTGCAAGCGTGCGCTGTCGTTGGCGCGAATGCGGGGATCCTCGGCCTTGACCAGAGTGCCGTCGGTGATCCTGAGCGGCCCGGTCGGCCGATCCAGGGTGCCGCACGCGGTCAGCGCCAAGGCCATGACGATACCGAACAGGCCCGATCCGATCCGCCGCATGCGCTTGTTTCCAGCCCTGTGTCGAGAAATGCTATCTACCGCTTTGGGCCGTCCCCTGTCACCACATCACAGAACAAGCGTCGCCGTTTGAAACCCGCCCTGACGCCGCGTGTTCTCAACGGCAGGACAAACCGAACTGTTGGAGACAGACATGGTCGACGTTTCACTCATCAAGGAACACCTTGAAGTCGTTGGCTCGGACGGCGGCCACGTGGGGCGTGTCGATCACGTCCTGGGCGACCAGATCGAACTGGCCAAGCTGGACTTCGCCGGCGGCTTCAAACACCACCTGATCCCGGTCAGCTGGGTCGAGAAGGTCGATGACAAGCATGTCCACCTGAACCTGACCCAGGAAGACGCCAAGGCGCGCTGGTCGGAAAAGCCGCACTGATCACGGCGACTTAACGCGAATTCATCCAAGGCCCCGCTGCACAAGCGGGGCCTTATCGCTATCTGGGAGGCGTCGCATGAGGCGGCGCTGGAGCTTCGACCTTGATCCGCCTGATCCTGAATATTCTGTGGTTCGTGCTCGGCGGCTGGCTGTCAGGCCTGCTGTGGTTGTTCGGTGGAGCCATTCTGGCGCTGACTGTCGTCGGTCTGCCATGGACGTTCGCGGCGTGGCGCATCGCCAGCTATTCCTTCTGGCCTTTCGGCCGCGAGGTCGTGTGGCAGGACGCGCATCCGGTGGCGGGCTGCCTAGGCGTCGTGCTGAACATCGTCTGGTTCGTCTTCGCCGGTTGGTACATCGCCTTGTCGCACCTGCTCATCGCCGTGGTGGAGTTCGTGTCCATCATCGGCATCCCCTTCGCCTTGAAGGATCTGGAACTGGCCAAGCTGGCGCTGGCCCCGGTCGGCCGCACAATTCGCGACAAGGCCTGACGCCAACGAAAAACGCCGACGTCGCGGGACGTCGGCGTTCGAGCCTTTCGCGTCGGCTGGCGTCAGCCCGGCGAAATCATCTTCTCGGGACGGACCGCCTCGTCGAACTCGGCGTCGGTCAGATAGCCGCCGCCGACGGCTTCCTCGCGCAGGGTGGTGCCGTTCTTGTGCGCGGTCTTGGCGATCTTGGCGCAGGTATCGTAGCCCAGCTTGCCGTTCAGGGCGGTCACCAGCATCAGCGAGTTGTTCAGGCCGCGGGCGATATTGTCCTCGCGAGCCTCGATGCCGACCACGCAGTTGTCGGTGAAGCTGATGGCCGCATCGGCGACCAGGCGGACCGACTGCAGGAAGTTATAGGCCATGACCGGGTTGTAGACGTTCAGCTCGAAGTGGCCTTGCGAGCCGGCGAACGACAGGGCGGCGTTGTTGCCGAAGACCTGGGCGCAGACCTGGGTCAGGGCCTCGCACTGGGTCGGATTGACCTTGCCCGGCATGATTGACGAGCCGGGCTCGTTCTCCGGCAGGGCCAGTTCGCCCAGGCCCGAACGCGGGCCGGAGCCCAGGAAGCGGATGTCGTTGGCGATTTTGAACAGCGAGGCGGCGACCGTGTTGATCGCGCCGTGGCTGAAGACCATGGCGTCATGGGCGGCCAGGGCCTCGAACTTGTTCGGCGCGGTGGTGAAGGGCAGGCCGGTGATCTCGGCGATCTGGGCCGCGACCTTTTCGGCGAAGCCGACAGGGGCGTTCAGGCCGGTGCCGACGGCGGTGCCGCCTTGGGCCAGTTCCATCAGCTTGGGCAGGGTCTGTTTGATCCGCTCGATGCCGTTGGCGACCTGCTGCGCATAACCGCCGAACTCCTGGCCCAGGGTCAGGGGGGTGGCGTCCTGAGTGTGGGTGCGGCCGATCTTGATGATGTGGGCCCAGGCCTTGGCCTTGGCGTCGAGGGCGGCGTGCAGATGCTTCAGCGCCGGAATCAGGTCGTTGACCACCTGTTCGGCGCAGGCCACGTGCATGGCCGTCGGATAGGTGTCGTTCGACGACTGGCTCATGTTGACGTGGTCGTTGGGGTGGACCGGCTTCTTGGAGCCCATCTCGCCGCCCAGGATCTCGATGGCGCGGTTCGAGATCACCTCATTGGCGTTCATGTTAGACTGTGTGCCCGAACCAGTCTGCCAGACGACCAGGGGGAAGTGGTCGTTCAGCCTGCCTTCGATGACCTCGTTGGCGGCCTTGATGATGGCGTCGGCCAGGGCGGGGTCCAGCTTGCCCAGGTCGCGATTGGTCTCGGCGGCGGCGCGCTTGACGATGCCCAGGGCGCGGACGACCGGCAGGGGCTGCTTCTCCCAGCCGATCTTGAAATTGCCCAGCGACCGCTGCGCCTGGGCGCCCCAGTAGCGATCGGCGGCGACTTCGATGGGGCCGAAGGTGTCGGTTTCGGTACGGACGTTGCTCATGCGCGGAATCTCGTCTCTCAGGCGTGGCGATGGGTTGCGCGGCGGTGTAGCACGAGAGCCATGCAGGACAAGACGAGCGCACACATCCTCAGATGGGCAGGCGTCGTATGACCGCCGGCTGGATCGGGACCGGCAAGATCCGGGCGCGTGAGGATGGCGACGCCGTCGAGATCGTCATCGACGGTCTGACCACCCAGGCCAAATACTACAAGCCGCTGGTCTATGAGTTCATGCGCAAGGAATGGCGCGGCGCGCGGCCGTCCTGGGGCGACCATGTCGTCGAGATCCGCATGGAGCATGTCGGCGAGCCGCCGTGGATGGATCTGGACAACCTGGCCAAGGCGCTGCTTGATTCCATCAAGGGCTATCTGTTCCACGACGACGCCCAGGTCGCTCGTCTGCTGGTCGAACGGCGCGAAGGCGAAAGAGAGCGGATCACGATCCGCTCCTATCCGCGACGGGACTGAAGGCGGCTATTTCTTGCGGAACTGGTCCAGCGAGACGACCTTGGGACCTTCGGAGGATGGGTCGGTGTCCTGCGGCGGGATCGGCTCTTCCTCGACCTCTTCCAGAAGCTGCGGATCCTCGAACTGCAGCAGGAACTGGACGCTGGGGTCGTAGAACCGCGTGACTGCCGAATAAGGAATCACCAGGCTTTTGGGCATGCCGCCGAAACGCAGCTTGACCGAGAAGCGTTCGGGCTCGACGCGCAGATCGTCGTACTGGTGCTGCAGAACGACCGTCATCTCTTCCGGGTATTTCGCCAGGATGTCGGGCGCGACGCTGACGCCGACCGCGCGAGTCTTGAAGGTGATGTAGAAGTGGTGCGCGCCGGGCAGGCCTTCGGCCAGCACACGCTCCAGCGCCGCGCGCATGACGCCGCGCAGCGCCTCTTGCGCCAGCTGCTCGTAATGCATCTCATCGACCGGAGGGGCCTGGTCGCTCATCGTCACCTCGCAATAGAGCGCGACTGATAGACGTGCGGATGCGATGGCGAAAGATGCCTTGAGGGTTAAGCGAACCGATTTGTCGCCATACCGATGATTTGGAAAAGCGCCGGGATTCTGTTGCCAGGCTCCCGACAGGCCCCGCCCAAGGATCTGAACCCCTAGGACTTAAGATTCGAAATCACCCGAACCGCATTACGCGGCGAGAGCGACTTCTCCAGCGAAGTTATCGTTCGCAGTTAGAAAATGGCCCGATACGGTGGGCCAGGACGAGCGAAAGCAATCCTCTTTACACGTCCGTCGATGCTAGTCGGCCCCATGCTGCCTCCGCCGATAACGCGGGGAGAAAGTTGGTGGAGCCGCCGGGAATCGCACCCGGGTCCGGTCCGCTTATTACAAGCGCGTTTATCGCTATAGTCCGGCCGAAACCGGACAAGTCCAATATAGGCGCTGGGCGAGTGCATTCCAAGCGCCGCTTTCAAGTCAGACGCGCGGCCAGTCCGGCGTCTGTTGACGAAACCAGGTCAACTGGCGTTTGGCGTAGTTCCGCGTGGCCTGTTTCAAAGCGGCGACGGCGTCGTCACGCATAATGGCTCCAGTCAGATAATCAGCCAGTTCGCGCACGCCGACGGCTTTCATGGCGGGCAGGCTGTCCGATAGACCGCGCGCGGCCAAGGCGGCGACCTCATCCACCGCTCCCTGTTCAAGCATCAGGTCCACGCGAGCGTCACAGTTTTGATAGAGACGCTGCCGGTCAGGCTCGACGACCTGTCCAATCCAAGATCCGTGTGGCAGCAGGGGTTTCGTATCGGCCCTCCAGTCGCTGAGCGATCGGCCGCTGGCGGCGAAGACGCTCATGGCCCGCACCAATCTTTGCCGGTCGCCCCGTTCGATGGCGCGCGCAGCGTCGGGATCGGCTTGGGCCAGTCGCGCACGGAACGCCGTCTCGCCCTCGATCGCATATTCCGCCTCGACTGCGTCACGCGTCGCCAGCGGGACGGGAGGAATGTCCGCCAAGCCCCGAGTGAGGCTCATGAAATACAGGCCGGTGCCTCCGACGAGGATCGCCGAACGCCCGTCCGCACGAAGTTCGTCGATTATGTCCAAAGCCGCGCGGCTCCAGCGCCCGACCGACCAGGCGTCGGCCGCGTCGGCGACGCCGTAAAGGCGATGATCGGCCTGAGCTTCGTCCTCAACGGACGGCCGCGCCGTCAGGATGCGCAGGTCGGCGTAAAGCTGCTGGCTGTCCGCATTGATGATCACCGCGCCGGTTTCACGCGCCATCTTCAGCGCGAGCGCCGACTTTCCCGAGGCTGTCGGGCCGGCGATCAGGGTGATTGAGGGCGGCTGGGACAAATCGTGGCTCGCGGGACGGGTTCGAGGGCGATAGAACGCGCGCATCATAGCCTGCAAGTCTTCTGGAGACCGCCTTGGTCGAACGCACCGCCGTCCTCGCCGCCCTCGACGCGATCATCGATCCGGTTTCAGGCCAGGGTCTTGTGGCCGCCGGCCTGGTTCAGGGGTTGGTGGTGGCCGACGACCGTGCGGGTTTCGCGCTGGAAGTAGATCGCAGCCAGGCCGCCGCCTATGCGCCCATCCGGGACGCAGCGGAGGCGGCGCTGAAGGCGCTGCCCGGAATGGCGCGCGTCTCCGTCATCCTGACCGCCGAGACCAAGCCTGCCGCTGCGCCGCGCACGGCGGGCCTGTCCAAGGCGGCGGTCGATCAGGGGCGAGCCAAGGCGCCGGTTCCGACAGATCGCCCGGCCCATGTTCGTCGTGTCCTGGCGGTGGCCAGCGGAAAGGGCGGGGTCGGCAAGTCCACGGTCGCCGTCAATCTCGCCGCAGCGCTGGCAGCGCGCGGGCTGTCGGTCGGGATTCTGGACGCGGACGTCTATGGGCCGTCGCTGCCGACCATGCTGGGGATCAGCGGGCAGCCGGCCTATGAGGACGGCGCCATCGTGCCGCACGTCGCCCATGGTCTGAAGGCCATGTCGGTCGGTCTGCTGACGAAGATGGACGACGCCATGATCTGGCGCGGTCCCATGGCGTCCCAGGCCATCACCCAGATGTTGACCCAGACCCGATGGGGGACTGAAGATGCGCCGCTGGACGTGCTGATCGTCGATCTGCCGCCGGGCACCGGCGATGTGCAGCTGACCCTGATCCAGAAGACGCCGCTGGACGGCGCCGTTATCGTCTCGACCCCGCAGGAGGTTGCGCTGGCTGACGCACGCCGTGCGCACACGCTATTCCATCGGGTCAATGTGCCGACGCTGGGCCTGATCGAAAACATGAGCGGTTCGGTGTTCGGTCAGGGCGGAGCCAAGGCCGAGGCCGAACGCCTGGGCATCCCGTTCCTTGGCGATCTGCCGCTGGATGCCGCGCTGCGCGAAGGCGGGGACGCAGGCCGTCCGCCGGTTTCGGTTGATCCGTCGGGCGAAATCGCCGGTCGGTTCGCTACGATCGCGGACCGTGTCGCAACTGCTCTGGGCCTTTAGAAAATAACTGCGAAGGCGGGGTTTTCAAACGCAACCCTATTCGCCACCTTGGGTCTTACCGATATCCAAGGAGATCCGATGAGCGTCGACGCCCTGTTCAGCCCCTTCACCATCAAGGGGCTGACCCTGCCCAACCGCATCGTCATGGCGCCCATGACGCGGTCCTTTTCGCCGAACGGCATCCCGACCTCGGACGTCGCCGCCTACTATCGCCGCCGGGCTGAGGGCGGCGTCGGGCTTATCGTCACCGAAGGAACGGTCATTGAGCGGCCCGCCGCTCGCAATGACGCCAATGTGCCGGTGTTCCATGGCGAGGCCTTGCCGCATTGGAAGACGGTCGTGGATGAAGTTCACGCTGCGGGCGGTCTGATCGCGCCGCAGATCTGGCATGTCGGTTCCGCGCGCGGCCAGGGCGAGGACTGGAAACCGCTCGGCAAGGTAGACAGCCCGTCGGGCCTGACGGCCCCCGGCAAGACCAAATATGAGCCGATGACGGAAGAGGACGTCGCCGATACCATCGCCGCCTTCGGCCGGTCGGCGCGTGCGGCGCGGGAGCTGGGCTTCGACGCCGTCGAGATCCACGGCGCCCACGGCTATCTGATCGATCAGTTTTTCTGGGGCGGCGTCAATGTGCGCGAGGATCGTTGGGGCGGCCCCACCATCGCCGACCGCGCCCGGTTCGGCGCCGAGGTGGTCAAGGCGGTGCGCGAGGGCGTGGGCGACGACATCCCCGTCATCCTGCGCCTGTCGCAGTGGAAGCAGCAGGACTTCGCCGCTCGGATCGCCGAGACGCCGGACCAGATGGTCGAATGGCTGACGCCGTTGTCGGACGCCGGGGTCGATGTCTTCCACTGCTCGCAACGCCGTTTCTGGGAGCCGGAGTTCGAGGGATCGGATCTGAACTTCGCCGGGTGGGCCAAGAAGCTGATGAACAAGCCGACCATCACGGTCGGCTCGGTCGGTCTGGACGGCGAGTTCATCGCGGCCTTCGGCGGCGAGGGTTCGAAGCCCGCATCGTTGGACGGTCTGCTGCGTCGCCTGGAGAACGAGGAGTTCGATCTGGTGGCCGTGGGCCGAGCCCTGCTGGCCGACCCTCAATGGGTCAACAAGGTCCGCGACGGCCGTTCGGATGAACTGCGCAACTTCGAACGCGCGGACCTGATGACCCTGTCCTGACCCGATCAGTCGAGCCGGTTCAGGCCGGCTCGACGATCACCCCCGTGCCGTAGCACAGCACCTCGGTCACGCCGGGCATGATCTCGGTCGCGTCATAGCGGACGGCCAGAATGGCGTTGGCGCCGTGCTCCGTCGCGTGTTTGACCAGCTCGTCATAGGCTTCCTGACGCCCGGCTTCGGCCAGTTTCACATAGGCGCCGACCCGGCCACCCAGCATCGACTGGACCCCGCCTATGGCGTCGGAAATGGCGTTGCGCGAGCGTACGGTCACGCCGCGCACCAGGCCGATATGTCGGGTGACGCGGAAACCGGGCAGGTCGTTGGTGGTGGTGACGTACATCTGTCTCTCCTAGCGTCGTTCCAGCACGCGGAAGGTGAAGGCGTGATCGTCCTTCTCGCCGGCTGGATGGGATTCCGAAGATACCTCGACCCAGGCCGTTTCGTCGAATGCGGGGAAGACCGCGTCACCGTCGGGCGAGGCGTCCACTTCCGTGATGTAGAGGCGTCTGGCGCGGGGCAGGGCGGCCTCGAACAGGGCGGTGCCGCCGATGACGCAGATCTCGTCCACACCGTCTTCCTCGGCCGTTTCGCGACCGATCTCGACGGCTTCGTCCAGGGTGGCGCAGACCAGGGCGCCCTTGGACATGCCGTCGGTTTCGTAGGATTCGTCTCGTGTCAGCACCATGTTGAGGCGGCCGGGCAGGGGCTTGAGCGGCAGGCTCTCCCAGGTCTTGCGGCCCATCAAACAGGGTTTGCCGACGGTGATGGCCTTGAACCGCTGCAGGTCCGAGCGCAGACGCCAGGGCAGGTCGCCGTCGCGGCCGATGACGCCGTTGCTTCCGCGAGCGACGACCAGAGAAATGATGGGCTGGGGCAAGAACCTTGACCGTATCGATGCGTTGAAGTGGCCCAACCCATGGACGCGACCCCTGTCATGAGCAAGTACATCCCCGCCATCGTGGTCGGTTTCCTGGTCGCCGTCCTTGTCAGCGGAGGCTTGGCCTTCTTCTTTTCGTCAGCGGGCGCAGACGCCGGCTATCTGCCCATGATGGTCGGGGCCTTCCTGGGTGTGTTCACGGCCTATATCATGGCCAATCTGGCGGGAACCAAGCTGGGCAAGGCGGCGACGCCGGAGCAGAAGCAGGCCGTGCTGGATTTCCGGCCGCAGTTCCATGATCAGGCGCTGCTGATCGTTTACCGCGAAGGCTTCGTGGGCAAGGCGGCGGGCATGGACCTGTCGGTGGACGATCGTTTCGTGGCCCAGCTGAAGAGCCCGCGCTTCACCGCAATTTCGGTCTCGCCGGGCGGCCACCAGCTGTCGATGGCGTTCGGCGGTCTGGCGGGCAAGCAGAACAAGCCGACGCTGGAGGGCTTCATCGCCGCGGCCGGCGACGTGATCGCCTTCCGCGCCACGATGCAGATGGGCATGATGAAGAACCGCATCGTGGTCGAGCGCATCGAGAGCGACGACGCCCTGGTCCAGCGCCTGAAGCCGATGATCATGATTGCGCCGGAGGCCTAGGTTTCGGCCGCGACCTCGGTTTGGGGCTCCAGCCACTTCAGCCATTTGCGCTGCA
The DNA here is from genome assembly GCF_049897645.1 of Brevundimonas sp. TWP2-1. Classification (NCBI taxonomy): domain Bacteria; kingdom Pseudomonadati; phylum Pseudomonadota; class Alphaproteobacteria; order Caulobacterales; family Caulobacteraceae; genus Brevundimonas; species Brevundimonas sp. TWP2-1. Next base: position 639,261 of record NZ_JAFCWR010000001.1, on the reverse strand, counting down.
TGGCCTGATCCAGATCGACGCCGGCTTGGGCGCAGTAGATCAGCAGCATGCCCAGCACGTCCGCCGCCTCGTCGCCCAGTGCCTGGGCGTCGGGCGTGCCTCTCGCGCGGCCGGTCAGGCGCAGATGCTCGGCCGTCAGTTCGCCCAGCTCCTCTTGAAGCTTCAGCAGCGCCCAATCCCGGTCGCGGTCGATGCTGTGTTCGGCTGCGTAGATGTCGGAGATGCGCAGGACAGAAGCGGTCAGGTCTTTCAGGTCCATGTCTTCAGCGCCGCTCCACCGTGACGCCCTCTGCGGCGAAGGTCTGGAGCCGCGCGCGAGCGGCGGCGTCGTTCAGGGCATAGGCGTCGAGAAAATCCTCGGTCGCCTGGACGATATGGTCGAACCGCTCGCCGTCCGCCGTTCCGGGTAGTTGATGGTCCGCCCCGGAGAAGATCAGCAGGGTCTTGTCTCCGGCGGGGCTGGCGTCGAAGGCGGCGCGATGATCCCGCCAGTCGTCGGCGAAACCCGGAACCAGATCCCGGTCGCCGGTGATCATCAACAGCGGACCGTCAAGGGTGCGATAGGTGTCGGGCGTCACGACGTTGGGAATGTTCCCGGCAGAGGAAAAGGCGATCACGCCCTTCACCGCCGGATCGCCCATGGGGCCTGCGACAGTCACCGCCCCGCCCTCGATCAGGGACATCAGCGAGCCGAAGGAATGACCTGCCACGATTAGCGGCTTGCCCGGGTGGGCGTGTCTCGCCAGAGCGCGCGCTACTCCCAGGTCCAACAACCTCGTCGAGAAGGCTGCGCGGTTATCGTATTTCGCCTGTTCGGGATGGCGCAGGGAATCGACGTGCAGCGGCGCGATTACCGTAAACCCATGAGCGGCCCAGGCCGACAGCAGCTGCTGGTAGGCGGTGGGCGAACCGTTGTAGCCGTGGCTGAAGACCACCACGCCGCGCTCGTCCGGCGCGGTCCAGATGCTGATCGGGATCGCACGACCGTCCGGCGCTGGGACTCTGGCTTGAGTTGGGGTGATCTCGGGCGTTGTGATGACGGATGAGATCGGCAACGCGAAGGCCGACGCTGTTGGCGCAGCCAGAATGACGAGACTGGTCAAGGCGGCGCGGATCAGCATGGAAATGTCCGGAACGATAGGGCGATCAGACGGCCACGGCCGCCTTGATGTGCGGCCAGGCTTCGTAGCCGTCGAGGGTGAAGTCGGACAGGTCGAAGGCGAACAGGTCGGTCTTGGGGGCGATGTGCATGACTGGCAGGGGCAGGGGCTCGCGGGTCAGCTGAAGCTCGGCTTGGTCTAGGTGATTCAGATACAGGTGAGCGTCGCCGAAGGTGTGGACGAAGTCGCCGGGCTCCAGCCCCACGACCTGGGCCAGCATCATCGTCAGCAGGGCGTAGGAGGCGATGTTGAACGGCACGCCCAGAAAGACATCGGCGCTACGCTGATAAAGCTGGCAACTCAGTTTTCCATCCGCGACGAAGAACTGGAAGAGGCAGTGGCAGGGCGGCAGTGCCATGTCGTCGACGTCGGCCGGGTTCCAGGCGGTGACGATGTGACGGCGGCTGTTGGGGTTGATCTTCAGGCCGTGGACCAGTTTCTCGATCTGGTCGATGACGCGGCCGTCCGGCGCGGTCCAGGAGCGCCACTGTTTGCCATAGACCGGACCCAGCTCGCCGTCGGCGTCGGCCCATTCGTCCCAGATGCGGACGCCGTTGTCCTTGAGCCAGCCGATGTTCGTCTCGCCGCGCAGGAACCACAGCAGTTCGACGATGATCGAGCGCAGGTGCAGCTTCTTGGTCGTCAGGACGGGAAAACCCTTGGACAGGTCGAAGCGCATCTGGCGGCCGAAGACGCCCAGGGTGCCCGTACCGGTGCGGTCGTCGCGACGCACCCCATTGTCCAGGATGTCGCGCAGCAGGTTCAAATACTGCCGCTCGGGATGATCGGCGGGCGCGGCGGCGATGCGGGCCCGGACGTCGGCCTGAAGCGTGGCGTGGATCATCTGAACGGTCATGGGTTCAAGGTGCCTCAGAATTCGATTCGGGGTCGCGGCAAATCGGCGTCGTCCACAGGAATTGATTCGTTCGGACAGGGGTGATCAGCCTCGCGCTTTCACAGGCGGAGGGGATGGAGGGCTGGGCGGAGCGCCGAGCCTTCGCCCGGAGTGTGATTAGAGATTACCGTTTCGACGAAGGGTTGACGCTCCGCGCGGTTGGTTGGCCTGCAAGCTCGGGGCGTCGAGCGGTGGCGGTCTTATCGCCTAACCCCATAAGCCTGCGACGGGTCGGCAGCCCCTGCGAGGACTGTCCCGAGTGCGATCGAGTATCCCCCTCGACCCTCCGACACCGCTCCATGAGTCGATGTCGGCGCGGGCCGTTCCAGACCCGCTCCCGCTCCATCCGCTCCCGCCGCCGCAAGGTCGCAGGCCAAGCGAGCCCTCCATGCGACGAGACGGGTTTAGAATACGCGCGTTTCGGAGGGGGGATGGGAGAACGGGGACATAAATCGGCAAGCGATTGGATTCGCTGCGAATGAACCAGCGTCATTGTGATGGCTGGCGAGCTTTTCTCCCTCCCCTTCATGGGGAGGGGCGGCGAAGCGGAGCGCAGCCGGGGTGGGGGCGTGTGAAGCACTGCCTCCGTCCTTACGGCCCCACCCGGATCGCTGCGCGATCGTCCCTCCCCATGAAGGGGAGGGAGAGGCGCCTGTGGGACTTTGGGAGGAGGCGGTGCGCTTCAGCCGTCGAAACCGCCTTCGTCGAGGAATGCCTGTTCTTCTGCGGTTGTCTCACGGCCAAGGGCGGCGTTGCGGTGGGGGAAGCGGCCGAAACGGACGATGATGTCACGGTGGAGCTTGCCCCATTTCTCCAGCTCTTCGTCGCCGGCGATCAGGGCCATGTAGCGGTCCTGGTCCTCGATCCGTTCGGAATGTTCGAAGGGCAGCAGGAGGAAGTTCTTCAGCTCGGGTTCGACCTGAAGATGCAGGTCGCGCGCCACCGCCTGATTGGCGAACATCAGGGCCAGGGGGTCGGTGGCGAACTGATGCGCCGTGCCGCGAAAGCTGTTCCTGGGATACTGGTCCAGCAGGATCAGCAGGGCCAAGGCCCCGTCCGGCGTCTCCATCCAGTCGTCCATTTCGCGGCGCGCCGCCGCCCAATGGACCGCGCGGCCGCGGTCGCGGAAATCGGCGTCGAACGCCTCGTCCTTCGCGAACCACTTTTCGGGACCGGCCTCTTTCCAGAAGGCGACGACGGAGGAAGGGGTTATGAAGACGGTCATGACCCAGACCTTATCCAATCCGCTGCCCGTCTTCCATGACCGCGACTGCGACCTTTCGATCATTCGCGGCAAGCGCGTGGCCATGATCGGTTACGGCAGTCAGGGGCGGACCCATGCGCTGAACCTACGCGATTCGGGGGTGGCGGACATCGTCGTAGGTCTGAAGGCCGGGTCCAAGACTCGTGAGCTGGCGCGCGCGGATGGGTTCGCGGTGATGACGGCCGGGCAGGCCGCCGCCGGCGCCGACGTGATCGCGGTCATGACCTCGGACGAGGCGCATCGCGACCTGTGGCGCGACGAGCTGGAGCCCAACGTGCGGCCGGGAGCGGCCCTGGTGTTCGCCCACGGCCTGTCGGTCCGGTTCGGCCTGGTTCAGCCGCGCAAGGACCTGGACGTCATCCTGGCGTCGCCCAAGGGGATCGGGCCGCGCATCCGCGACCTGTACGAGGCCGGGGAGGGGGTCTTCTGCCTGTTCGGGGTGCATCAGGACGCGTCGGGCGGCGCGCACGCCTTGGGCCTGTCCTATGCGGCGGCGCTGGGGTGCGGGCGCAAGGGCATTCTGGAAACGACGATGCGGGACGAGTGCGAAAGCGACCTGTTCGGGGAACAGGTGGTGCTGTGCGGCGGGATCGCCGAACTGATCGATTCTGCTTTCATGAAGCTGGTGGACGCCGGTTATCCGCCCGAGGTGGCCTGGTTCGAATGTTTCTACGAGACCAAGCTGGTGACCGACCTGATGTACGAACGGGGTATCGCCGGAGCCTTCGCCAAGATTTCCAACACGGCGGAATACGGCGCCTATCTGACGGGACCGCGCATCATCAACGCCGCGTCGCGTGAGGCGATGGATCAGGTGCTGGCCGAGGTTCAGGGTGGAGCGTTCGTGCGCCGGCTGATGGCGGATTACGACGCCGGGTCGCCGGATCTGCTGGCGCGTCGCAAGGCGCTGGGGCTGCGGACCATCGAATCGGTGGGGGCGCATCTGAACGCCGTGGCGCGTCAGGCAATGGAGACAGCGGCGAACGACGATGATGAAAACAGCATGGGCGGCGGGTGAAAACCCGCCGTCGCGCCGTCTATATTTCGAAAGAGAAGATGGTCGGAGTGAGAGGATTCGAACCTCCGACCCCTGCGTCCCGAACGCAGTGCTCTACCAGGCTGAGCCACACTCCGACCGTGGGGGCGGGCCTGGCGGCGTCGCCCCGAAGTGAGGACGCGGCTTATAGCTATGGGTTCGGGAGGCCGCAAGCGTCCATTTCACCCCAACTTCGCGGTGCGTGAAAATAGTCCTGAAAGAGGGTGTTGCATCCCAAAACCGCTTGGCGTATCTGACCGCCTCCGCCGCACAGAGTGCTTCGGAAACGCCGGTCCTGCTGGGGAATGGTGTAATGGTAACACTACGGTTTTTGGTACCGTCATTCTAGGTTCGAGTCCTAGTTCCCCAGCCATCCGCCGACAAAGGTCGGCGCCGCCGAACCCTTTCACAGCTTCAGCATTATGATCTGCATCAGGGCTTCCGTTCGGACGCCCGGCTTCCTAGCTTGACTGCAGACTGTTGAGGAGAACGACGATGGTGACCGCTCGTGAGAAGCGCCTTGCGCCGCTGAGAACGCCGACTGGCCTGTCGGTGGAGGCGACCAAGGATATTTCGGCCGCGCTGACCACGCTGCTGGCCGATACGTTCGCCCTCTACATCAAGACCAAGAACTTCCACTGGCACGTGTCGGGCCCGCATTTCCGCGACTATCACCTGCTTTTGGACGAGCAGTCGGCGGAAATTCTGGCCATGACCGATCCGATGGCCGAGCGCGCGCGCAAGATCGGCGGCACCACGCTGCGTTCCATCGGTCAGATCGCTAAGGAATCGCGCGTCGCGGACAATGACGCAGACTATGTCGATCCGCTGGATATGCTGGCCGAGCTTCGCGACGACAACGGCGAGCTGATCGCTCGGATGCGCGAGGTCCACGACCTCTGCGACGAACATAACGACATCGCCACCGCCAGCCTGCTGGAGAACTGGATCGACGAAAGCGAGAAGCGCGTCTGGTTCCTGTTCGAATCGGGCCGTCGCGGAAACGTCTGATTGAGGAACCGCTTCGCTTGCGCCGTCTTATGTATCGTCGATAGTCGATGCAGAGGCGGCGCAGGAGAGGCGGGTGAGGCAGGGTGTGTTGATCTGCGGATTGGTAGCAGCGAGCGCCTTGGCGGCCTCGCCCGCGTCTGCTGACATGTCCAAGGCGTTCGGCAATACGATCGTCTCCCACTATCCGAACGGGCAATGGGTCAGGCACTATTTTGAGCCGGATGGGCGGTATACGTCGCAGTTCTCGGATGGGCGGCGGTTGAACGCGCGCTGGTCGGCCGAGGGGGACAAAATCTGCCTGAGCGGCTTCAGCCCGCGTCAGATCCTGCCGCGCTTCTGTAGTCGTGTGGTCGAGGCCGATGTCGGCGATACCTGGCAGGCGCGTGATCCGCTGGGGCGGTCCATTCGCAACGAACTGGTCGCCGGGCGTCGCTGAGGTCTTGCCCTGACCGTCGTCACCCTCTAGAGGCGACTGCCTGCCCATGCGGATGTGGCGGAACTGGTAGACGCACTAGATTTAGGTTCTAGCGCCGAGAGGCGTGGAGGTTCGAGTCCTCTCATCCGCACCAAAGCAAAAAGGCCCCGGATCGCTCCGGGGCCTTTTCTTTATTGATAAGCCTATCGCGCTTCGCGCTACTTGAGGCCGTGTTCCGGGGCCTATCGCACCTGCGCAACAGGCCCCGGAACTTTCGCTTAGCGGATAGGCGGGACGGGCGGCGGCGGCAGGTCGCTGTCGGTCTCGTGGACTTCGATCAGGCCGCGACCCAGGTGGCTCTTGCGATAGCCATACAGGAAATAGATCACCAGGCCGATGCTGCCCCAGATCGGCAGCACCATCTTGGCGTCGTGCGGCAGGTTCCAGAACAGGAAGGCGCAGCCGAAGGCCGACAGGGGCGCGAAGACCCAGATGAACGGCGTGCGGAACGGACGCTTGCGGTTCGGCTCCTTGACCCGAAGGATCAGCACGGCCAGCGACACCATGAAGAAGGCGAACAGGGTGCCCGAGTTCGAGATGTCGGCCAACTGACCGACCGGGAACAGGGCGCCGCCGATGGCCACCGCGATGCCGGTTGCGGCCGTCACGATGTAGGGCGTCTTCCACTTGGGGTGGATCTTGGTCAGGCCTTCCGGCAGCAGGCCGTCGCGCGCCATGACGAAGAAGATGCGGGTCTGGCCGTAGATCATCATCAGGATGACCGAGGGCAGGGCCAGCAGGGCGGCGGTGCCCAGGGCGTTGCCGATCTGCGGATGACCGATAACGCGCAGCACGTGGGCCAGGGCCTCGTTGGAGCAGACCAGAGCCTCGGCATTGGCCGGCAGAGCGCAGGCGGCGATGAAGGCCGGAGAGCCGGGCTGGACGGCTTGGCCTGCGGCGCCGAGCACCGGCTGTGCGCCGATGGCGCCCGCTGCACCCAAGGCGACCAGCAGATAGAAGACGGTGCAGATGGCCAGGGAGCCGATCAGGCCGATCGGCACGTTGCGTTGCGGGTTCTTGGTCTCTTCGGCCGCCGTCGAAACGGCGTCGAAGCCGACATAGGCGAAGAAGATCGAGGCGGCGGCGCCGACGATGCCCATGCCCGAGAACTCGCCGAACAGGCCGTTGGGCGCAAAGGGCGACAGGTTCGCCGTCTTGATCGCCGGCAGGGTGATGACGATGAAGACCGCCAGGGCGGCCACCTTGATCAGAACCAGCACGGCGTTGACGCGCGCCGATTCGGTCGTCCCCAGCATCAGCAGACCGGTGACCAGCAGGGCCACGATGATGGCCGGGATGTTGACGATGCCGACCGAGAAATCGGGCGTGGGAATGAAGCCGTTCATGGCCCAGGCGGGGCCGGCGGATAGGAGGTCAGGGAAGTCGAACCCTAGCCCCTGTTCTATCAACCCCAGGACATAGCCTGACCAGCCGACCGACACGGCGGACGCTGCGACCGCATATTCCAGGATCAGCGCCCAGCCGACCGTCCAGGCCAGCAGTTCGCCCATCACGGCATAGGTATAGGTGTAGGCTGAGCCCGAGACCGGGGCCATGGCCGCCAGTTCGGAGTAGCAGAGCGCCGCGACGGCGCAGACGGCGCCGGCGATGACGAAGCTGACCATCATGCCCGGCCCGGCTTTTTGCGAAGCCGCAGCCGTCAGGACGAAGATCCCGGTGCCGATAATGGCCCCGATCCCCAGAAGCGTCAGTTGAATTGGACCAAGCGACCGATGAAGAGATTTCCTCTCGGCCGTGGCAAGGATCGCGTCGAGCGACTTAACGCGCCACATAAAATACCCCCACGGTTTTGATACAGCCCCTCGGCTGCTTGAGGCGGACGCTAGCGACGGATGAGGCGGCGCGCAACGCGCATGACGAGGGGGTTAAGGCGTGACGACGCTTTCGTGATCGGGGTGCATCGGGCTAGAGGCGGGGCATGCTGCCCATCCACGCCGTTCTGGAACCGTTGAAAGCCGCCCTTGCGAGCGGCAATACTGCGGTGCTGGCCGCGCCGCCGGGGGCCGGTAAGACGACGGTCGTGCCCTTGGCTCTGCTGGATCAGCCATGGCTGGAGGGCAAGGTGCTGGTGCTGGAGCCGCGACGCCTGGCCGCACGGGCGGCGGCCGACCGGATGGCCAGGACCCTGGGCGAACAGGCCGGCGGGACCGTTGGCTATCGCACCCGGTTGCAAAGCCGCATCGGGCCGAAGACGCGGATCGAGGTGATCACCGAGGGCGTGTTCACGCGGATGATTCTGGACGATCCGGGTCTGGAGGGCGTGGGCGCGGTCCTGTTCGACGAGTTTCACGAACGCAGCCTGGACGCGGATCTGGGGCTGGCCCTGGCGCGGGAGACGCAAGGCCTGCTGCGCGAGGATCTGCGGCTGCTCGTCATGTCGGCGACGCTGGACTTCGTGGGCGTGTCGCGACTGCTCGATGGTGCGCCGGTGATCGAGGCCGAGGGGCGGGCCTGGCCGGTCGAGACCCGGTATCTGGGCCGCAATCCGTCGGAGCGGTTCGAGGAGGCCGTGGCGCGGGCCTGTCTGAACGCTCTGGGCGAAGAGACGGGGTCGGTGCTGGTCTTCCTGCCGGGACAGGGCGAGATTCACCGGGTCGCGCGGCTGGTGAACGACCGGCTGCGACTGCCGAACGTCGATGTCGTGCCTCTGTATGGCGGACTGGACCGCGGCGAGCAGGATCGGGCCATCGAGCCTGCGGAGCCGGGGCGGCGCAAGCTGGTGCTGGCGACCTCCGTTGCGGAGACCAGCCTGACGATCGAAGGCGTGCGGGTAGTGATCGACGGCGGATTGTCGCGCGTGCCGCGTTTCGAGCCGTCCAGCGGCCTGACCCGTCTGGCGACGGTCAAGGTCAGTCGGTCCTCGGCCGAGCAACGACGCGGCCGGGCCGGGCGCACCGAGCCGGGCGTCTGCTATCGCCTGTGGGATGAGGAACAGACGCGTGGTCTGGTCCCGCATCAGCGGCCGGAAATCCAGGAGGCGGACCTGACGGGCCTCGCGCTGGACCTGGCGCGATGGGGCGCGCGGTCGGTCGAAGGGCTGGCCCTGCTGGACCCGCCGCCGGCCGGGGCCATGGCCGAGGCGCGCAAGGTGCTGACGCGGCTGGGGGCGCTGGATGCGGACGGGGGACTGTCGAAACATGGGCTGCGGCTGACGCGGATCCCGCTGTCGCCGCGGCTGGCGCATATGGTCGCCGTGGCCTCCGACGCGGGAGGCGCGATGATGGGTGCGCGGATCGCGGCGGTGCTGAGCGAGCCGGGGCTGGGCGGGTCGAGCGTCGATCTGGCGGATCGCCTTGTCGGGCTGGAGCGCGATCGTTCGCCGCGAGCGCGCGACGCGATGAAGCTGGCGGATCGGTGGGCGCGCGCGGCGGGCGGCGGGGCGGGTCGCATGATCGATCCGGGCCTGCTGCTGGCGGAAGCCTTCCCGGAGCGGATCGCCAAGGCGCGGGGCAAGGCGGGCGAGCTGCTGTTGGCCAGCGGGCGTGGGGCGGTGCTGGAGGCAACGGATCATCTGGCGCGAGAGCCCTGGCTGGCGGTGGCGGAACTGGGCGGGGGCGACAGCCGCGACCGGGTTCGGCTGGCGGCGGCGCTGGATGCGGACCGGATCGAGACCGATCTGGCGCGGCTGATCTCGGTCGAGGACCGGCTGGTGCGCGAGCCGTCGGGACGGTCGGTGATCCGCCGGTCGCGGCGGATCGGCGCCATCGTGCTGGACGAAAAGATCGTCGGCGCGCCGGATGCGAAGGCCCTGGCCGCCGCGCTCAGGGCCGAGGTCGAGGCGGACGGGCTTGGCGCGCTGAAATGGGGTGAGCAGGCGGCGGGCCTGCGCGCACGCCTGGCATTTCTTCACGACCGCGACCCGACATGGCCCGACCTATCGGACGACGCCCTGCTGGCGGCGCGAGAAGACTGGCTGTGGCCCTTGCTGGACGGGGCCAAGTCGCTGGAAGGAATCGCGGACGGTCGGTTGGCCGAGGCCCTGCGCGGTCTCATTCCCTGGGAGTTGCAGCGCAAGCTGGACGACCTGGCGCCCACGCGTCTGGTCACGCCGCTGGGATCGGCGGCCATCGATTACGGCGCCGAGGGCGGCCCGCGCGTCGACATTCGCGTGCAGGAACTGTTCGGCGTCACGACGCACCCTATGGTCGCCGGCGTGCCTTTGACCCTGGCGCTGCTGTCGCCCGCGCGACGGCCGGTGCAGGTGACCAAGGACTTGCCGCGCTTCTGGGCCGGTTCCTGGGCGGCGGTGCGGGCCGAGATGCGCGGTCGATATCCCCGTCACCCCTGGCCCGAGAACCCGGCCGAGGCGCAACCGACGAACCGGGTTAAGCCGCGCGGGACTTGATCGCCTTGACGCCACGGCAGGGAAACGGGCATCGCTGAAGGCAACTGGGAGCCCATGATGTCCGACGCCGTCCTGCCGAAGAACTCCACTGGTCGCGTGCTGTTCGCCAGCCTGATCGGCACGACGATCGAGTTCTTCGACTTCTACATCTACGCCACGGCCGCCGTGCTGGTGTTTCCGGTGCTGTTCTTCCCCGGCGAAGATCCGGGCACGGCGCTGTTGTCTTCGTTCGCCACCTTCTCCATCGCCTTCTTCGCGCGGCCCATCGGGGCCCTGGCGTTCGGGCATTTCGGGGACCGGGTGGGGCGTAAGGCCACGCTGGTCGCGGCCCTGATGACCATGGGGCTGTCGACGGTGGCCGTCGGCCTGCTGCCGACGCACCAGCAGGTCGGCCTGCTGGCGCCGTTGCTGCTGGCCCTGTGCCGGTTCGGCCAGGGACTGGGCCTTGGCGGCGAATGGGGCGGGGCGGTGCTGCTGGCGACTGAGAACGCGCCGCCGGGAAAGAAGGCCTGGTTCGGCATGTTCCCGCAACTGGGCGCGCCCATCGGCTTCATCCTGTCGACGACATCCTTCATCATCCTGACCTCGACCATGAGTGAGAGCGCATTCGAGAGCTGGGGCTGGCGCATCCCGTTCCTGGCCAGCGCCATCCTGGTGTTCGTCGGCCTGTGGGTGCGGCTGAAGATCAGTGAGACGCCAGAGTTCCAGAAGGCTGTGGATCGCGACGAGCGGGTCAAGGCGCCGGCCGTGACCCTGTTCGCCCATCACAAGGCGGCGCTGGTGCTGGGCACGTTCAGCGGCGTGACGACCTTCACCCTGTTCTATCTGATGACGGTGTTCGCCCTGGGGTGGGCGACGACGGGAATGGGGCTGGCGCGGGCCGATGTCCTGCCGATCCAGTTGATCGGCGTGCTGTTCTTCGCCGCCTGTATTCCGGTGACGGCGCTGCTGGCGGACCGATACGGGCAGGTGAAGGTGCTGATCTGGTCGTCGGTGGGGATCGGCCTGTTCGGCTTCCTGTTCGCGCCGCTGTTCGGGGGCGGTCTGACCGGGCTGCTGATCTTCTTTGCGCTGGGGTTCGCCCTGATGGGCTGCACCTATGGTCCCATCGGCGCGGCCATGGCGCGGCCGTTCCCGACGGCGGTGCGCTATACCGGCGCGTCTATGGCGTTCAACCTGGCGGGCATCCTGGGGGCGTCGTTGGCGCCCTATATCGCGCTGAAACTGGCCGAGCGGTTCGGGCCGGCGGCCGTGGGCGGCTATCTGGTGATTTCGGCCCTGGTCAGCATCGTCGCCCTGTGGGGCATGGGACGTGTGGCGCCCGAAGAGAAGCGTTAGGCCTCGTCGGTCGCGGCGTAGACCATGATGCCCGTGGCGATGGCCAGGTTCAGGCTGTCGGCCCGGCCGCGCATCGGGATCTTGACGTTGACGTCGCAGGCGGCGGCGAGATCGTCGGTCAGGCCGGCCTGTTCGTTGCCCATCAGGATCAGCGACGGTTTCTGCATCACCGCCGAGCGGTGGCTGACCTTGGCGTCCAGGCGGGTGCCGACGACGCTGCCGGGCCAGGTCTTGCGCCAGGCCAGGAAGACCTCGGGGTCGGTCTTGGTGATCGAGACGGCGAAGACCGAGCCCATGGTCGCGCGCACGGCCTCGACCGAATAGGGATCGACGCAGTCGCCGATCAGGATGACGCCGCCGCATCCGGCCGCGTCGGCGGTGCGGATGATGGTGCCCAGATTGCCGGGATCGCGCACCTGCTCCAGCGCCACCCAGCAGGGGGCGGCGGCAGGGTTCAGGCTGTCCAGCGGGGCATAGGCCTGTTCGAACACGCCCAGCACGGTCTGCGGATTGTCGCGACGGCTGATCTTTTCGAGAATGGCGTGGGTGACGATGATGATGTCGCCGCCGGCCTTGCGCGTTTCGGCCTTGGCCCGGTCCAGCAGCGGATGGGGGCGAGCTTCCTCGCCGACCAGCAGCATGCGCGGCGCGCGGCCCAGGTCCAGGGCCTCGCCGATGAACTTCAAGCCCTCGGCCAGGAAGGCGCCGGTCAGGTCGCGTTCCTTGCGCATATGCAGGGCGCGGACGCTCTTGATCGTGTCGTTCGTCAGAGAGGTGATGACGCGATATTCGTCTCGGGCGCTCATCGGCTCCACCGCGCGAAGAAGGACAGGCCGATGGCGCGGGCGTCCGGACCGTCCTCGGACAGGGCCAGTTCGCCCCAGTCGATGCGACCGCCGCGATCGTGCGTCGCCTCGACCATGAGGTGCGCCAGGGACAGGCCCGAAACGCGTGCGGCATAGGCGTTCAGCAACAGGAAGTCGGCGTCGTCAGCCAGCAGGGCGGCGCAATCCTTCAACAGGGCCGGCATGTCCTCGAACAGGCGCCAGACCTCGCCGGTCGGCCCGCGTCCGTATTTGGGCGGATCGAGGATAATGCCGTCGTATTTGGAGCCGCGACGGACCTCGCGGGCGACATATTTGCGGGCGTCCTCGACGATCCAGCGGATCGGATGCTGGGCCAGGCCTGACTGTTCGGCGTTCTCGCGGGCGTAGGCGACCGACTTCTTGGAGGCGTCGACATGGGTGACCTCGGCGCCGGCGGCAGCCGCAGCCAGACTGGCCACGCCGGTATAGCCGAACAGGTTCAGGATTTTAGGCGCGCGGCCATTTTCACTGACGAAGCTCCGCACGCGTCCATCTAGCCACTCCCAATTGGCGGCCTGTTCGGGGAAGAAGGCGAGGTGGCGGAAGGGGGTGAAGCGGCCGGTGAATTTCACGTCGCGCCATTTTAGGGGGAAGGCGTCGATGGGGCCGTGGCGGTCGAACTTCCAGCGGCCGGAATCTTCCTCTTCCTGCTGGGGGTCGAAGGTGGCGGTGGCGTTTTCGAAGGCCGCCGGATCGCGTGGCGACCAGAAACATTGCGGCTCGGGACGGACCACGGTGTAGCGGCCGTAGCGTTCCAGCTTCTTGCCGTCGCCGGAGTCCAGCAGGGCGTAATCGGACCAGCCGGAGGTCACGAGCGTTTCGGGAGTTCTTGAAAGGACGGGCGCCATCGTCGGGCTGATAGGCGCTCAGGCGGCCTCGCGTCCAGACTCCTGCGCCACGACGGTCAATTCCGGCGCTTGGGCGTCGCCATCGTGCGGGGTCTTGTCCCAGACGTGCGGCTCGACGACCAGGCGCCAAGCGGCATGGACGAAGGCGAGGCTGAGCAGCGACCAATAGGCGGGGGCGGCGAGCATGTCGCCAAGCCGATAGTCCAGCCCGGCGCGCTTGGCGCCGACGGCGCAGCCCATCCAGGCGGCAATGACGCCAAGGGCCAGCACGCCCAAGGAACCCACAGGCGTCGCCGGCGCGATCCCGGCATGAAGCCCAACCATCAGCGCCGACGCCAGCCAGGCCAGGGTCGGGGCATGGGCTGCGGCCGACAGGATGCCGGCGCCCAGGGTCATGACCAGGGACAGCAGGCCGCGTCGCCCCAGGCCCAGCGGGCGTCGCGTGTGGACGCCCCAGGTCTGCATATAGCCCTTCAGCCACCGTGTGCGCTGAGGCAGCCAGCGGTCCAGGGCGCCGGGCGGGGTCTCCCAGGTCGGGCAGTCGATGACGTCCAGCCTCCAGCCCAGTGACCACAGACGAAAGCCGAGGTCGGCGTCTTCGGTCACATTGTGCGCGTCCCATCCGCCGGCGGCGCGAAGGGCGGTCATGCGGATGTGGTTGCTGGTGCCGCCCAGCGGGAAGGGGAGACCCAACCGCGCCATGCCCGGCAGCGTCACCTCGAACAGGGCGGCGTATTCAAAGGCGAACTGACGATCCAGGAAGGCGGAATCGGCGCGACCCGAAGGACGAATGCGCAGCGGCGCCTGGAGGCACCCCAGCCGAGGCTGGGCGACGAAACGCGCCGCCGCCTGGCGCAGTTGTTGCGGATGCGGTCGATCTTCGGCGTCGTAGATGGTTATCAAATCGCCGGTGGCCTGCCTCAGGGCGTGGTTCAGCGCGCGTGGCTTGGTCAGGGGCGAACCCGGCGGGACGACCACGATCCTGATCCAAGACGGGCGCGGCGTGGCCTGGGCGGCGGCGAGGGTGGCGTGGTCGTGAGTTTCGAGGACGATGAAGGCTTCGAGCCGATCGGGCGGATAGTCGATGCGAGCCAGGTTTGCGATCAGTTGCGGCGTCACCGCCGCCTCGTCGTGCAGCGCCGCCAGTATGGTGTAGCGCGGCCATAAGATGGGACGGGCGCAGGGCCTGGGACGGCGCAGGCTGGCGATGGCGATGACGGTCTTCCAGATCGCCGAGACGACGAAGGCGGCCTGGAACAGAACAAGCAGCGCCAGGAAAGCGGCCTGAGGCCAGCGGACCAGAGCAGCGGCAGAGCCCAAGGAAAGCAAGACCATCGCCGTGATCTGGAAGCCGCTGGGCATGCGTCGCGCGGCGCCGTTCCTGCGAGGCGTGATCCCCGGATGTGTCCAAACCTCCATGTCGCCGCCCCCGCACCTCCACAACCGCTAATCGCTATTTGAAACAACTGCGTTCGGCAAGCTGGTTGGCGTCTGGGACGGATTGTCGCTATTCAGGGCGCCTCACCCGGAGCAGCCGCTTGTCTGACGTTTCGAACTCCTCGCGCACGACCCGAAAGCCCAAGGGCGAAGGCCATTCGCGGCGCGGCGAAATCCTGACGGCGGCCGAGCGAATCTTCGTCGAGCATGGCTATGAGGGCGCGACGATTCGCAAGATCGCGGACGAGGTCGGCCTGTCGTCCACGGCGCTGTACATGCATTTCCCCGACAAGGGCGCGATCCTGCAGGAGATCTGCCGCGACGCCTTTGCGCGCCTGATCGCCGCCAATGCGGCGGTGGCGGACGAGGACGCGCCCCCGATACGCCGGTTGCGGCGGATGATCGACGGCTATGTCGATTTCGGTTTCGCCCATCCAAACGCCTATCGCCTGATCTATCTGACGCGGCCGGTCGAGGCGCGCGAGGGCGCCCAGGACATGGCGCGCGAACTGGGCGGCGGTCTGTTCACGACGCTGGAAGCGACGGTGGCCGACGCGGTGGCGGCGGGCGAGCTGAAAGGCGACCCGAGCGTCCTTGCCCAGGCCATATGGGCGACGGCGCATGGGGTGGTGTCGTTGATGATCACCAAGCCGTATTTTCCGTGGGCGGATCGTCAGGCGCTGGTCGATACGATGTTGGACGCCGTGTTCACGGGCCTGCCCCGGCCATGAAGCGAAGCTTGGGGGGGCTCGCGGCCCTGATCTTGATCGCCGGCGCAGGCGCGGCCCAGGCGAAGCCGTTGCGGGTCATGGCGCTTGATCAGTGTGCGGATCAATATGTTCTGGCGCTTGCGCCGGATGCGGAACTGGCGCTGTCCCCCCGCGCCGACGATCCCGACGCCTGGTTGCGGCGCGAGGCGGCCGGACATAGGCAGTTGAGGCCGACGCTGGAGGCGGCGGTCGGTTTCAGGCCGGATGTGGTGGTCCGCTACTGGGGCGGCGAGCCTCGATTGCTGACGGCGCTTGAACAGCGCGGGGTCAAGGTTATCACGATCAATGACGCCGTCGATCTGGAAGGCGTTCGCCAGAACATCCGCACGGCGGCGCGCGATCTGGGCCAGGTCGAGCGCGGACGCAGGCTGGAGCAGCGGATGGACGCCAAGCTGGCGCGGACGGCGCCGGCTGGCGGGACGACGAAGGCGCCGGGGGCCGTCTATCTGACCTCGGGGGGCTTCACCTCCGGGCCGGGCACGCTGATGGATGCGATGATGCGCGCGGCAGGATTTCGCAATCTGGCTACGGCCCCCGGTTTCGGCGCCGTCAGCGTGGAACAGATCGCCCTGAATCCGCCGGCGCGGTTCATCCTGGGCTTTTTCGATCAGTTGAGGGCCGACCTGCGCGGCCCCGGTCGCCATCCGGTCGTTCGCCGGGCGGCCGAGGGACAGACGGCGGCGCGGTTGCCAGCAGCCAGCCTGACCTGTCCCGCCTGGTTCGCGGCCGATGCTGTGGAGATGATGGCTGAGGGCCGGCCGTGATCGCGACGATGCGACTGTGTCTGATTCTGGGACTGTTGATCGTGACGGCCTTGGCGCTGGCGATCCTGGCAGGCGAGACGGCCTTCAGCGGCGCGCAATATGCCGCCGCGTTCGGCGATCCCAGGTCGGGGCCGGCCGAAGTGTTGTGGCAGGTGCGGGCGCCGCGCGCGGTCTGCGCCCTGGTCGTCGGCGCGGCCCTCGGGCTCGCGGGTGCGGTGATGCAGGGGCTGCTGCGCAATCCGTTGGCCGATCCCGGCGTGCTGGGCGTGTCGGCGACGGCGGCCCTGGGCGCGGCGCTGGCCATCGTGCTGGGCGCGGCGGCCGTGCCGGGATTGGTCGAGTTGGCGGCCTTGGCGGGTGCGGCGCTGGCTGGGGGACTGTTGATCGTTGCGTCCAGGGCCATGCGGGCGCCGGAGGCGTTGATCCTGTTCGGCGTGGCCCTTTCCAGCTTTGCGGGCGCGGCGACCGCCCTGATCTTCAACCTGTCGCCGTCGCCGATCGCCTCGGCCGAGGTGATGTCGTGGCTGCTGGGGTCGGTGCAGAACAGAAGCTGGGTCGATGTGGCCTGGTTGACGCCCGCAGTGATTGTCGCGGCGGTGTTCGCCGGTCTGTCTGGATCGGGCTTGCGGATGCTGACCCTGGGCGACGAGGGGGCGGCGACGTCAGGACTGAACATGAAGCGAATTCGATTGTTCGCCCTGATCGCGGCGGCGGTGGCGACCGGAGCGGCGGTCGCGGTGGCGGGTGTCATCGGTTTCGTGGGCTTGGCGGCGCCGCATCTTGTACGGGCGGCGGTGCGAGGCGACGCCAAGCGGATATTGGCGCCGTCGGCGCTGGCGGGCGGGCTGATGCTGATTTTGGCGGACCTGTTGGCGCGGCTGACGCCGACGGATCAGGAGCTGAAGCTGGGCGTGTTCACCGCCCTGATCGGCGCGCCGCTGTTCGCCCTGATCGCCTGGCGTGCGGCGCGGGAGTGGCGGCTGTGAGTTTGTTGTCCCTGGAACGGGTGCAGGCGCGGCTGGGCATGGCTGTCGTGCTTGATGGCGTGGACCTGTCGGTCGCACAGGGCGAGGTCGTCGCCCTGTGCGGGCCGAACGGGGCGGGCAAAAGCAGCGTCATTCGTGCGGCCGTCGGCCTGCTTGATACCACTGGCGGTCAGGTCAGGCTGGGCGGGACGCAGATCGCAGACCTGTCCCATCATCAGAGGGCGGAACGGGCGGCCTATCTGCCTCAGGAGCGGCGGATCGCCTGGAACTTGCCGGCGGTCGAGGTGGCGGCCCTGGGCGCGCCCTTCCTGTCGGGCGCAGAGGCGCTGACGCGGGCCGTGGCGGCGCTGGACGAGGTTGGCGCCGGTCATCTGGCGGATCGGGGCGTTGCCGAGATGTCGGGCGGAGAGCGGGCGCGCGTTCTGCTGGCCAGAGCCCTGGTGGTCGACGCGCCGCTGCTGCTGGCCGACGAACCGATTGCGGGGCTGGACCCGGATGCGCAGCGGCTGGTGCTGGAGCTGCTGAGGGCGAGGGCCGACGCAGGGGCTGGGGTGCTGGTCAGCCTGCACGATCTGACGCTGGCCGCGACGATGGCGGACCGTGTCGTGGTGCTGGATCAGGGCAGGGTGGTTGCCGACGCCGTACCGATCCGGGCCCTATCGCCCGCCGTCCTGCGCGAAGTGTTCGGGCTGGACGGCGGCTGGATCGAGGGGCCGAACGGGCCGCTGCTGGCGGCCCGCCGGGCTCAGTAGGCGGCGTAGGGGCGAGGACCGGCCGCCGAACCGCGCGAAATGTCGGCCGAAGGCGTCAGGGGCGCGGAACCACCGTTCAGCCGCGCCTTGTAGACGGCCATGTTTTCCATCACACGCATCATGTAGTTGCGCGTCTCGGTGAAGGGCGCGCATTCGATGAAGTCGATGGCGGCGGTGGCGTCGCCGCGCGGATCGCCGCATCGCGACACCCACTGGCCAGACCGCGCCGGCCCGGCGTTATAGCCGACGGTCGCCAGCAGCATGGAACCGCTGTTCGACGCCATCAGCTCGCCCAGGTGATAGCTGCCCAAGGTCATGTTGTAGTCGGGATCCCACAACTGCTCGGCCGAATAGCTCATGCCTAGACGGCGCGCGACGCCAGAGGCGGTGGACGGCAGGAACTGCATCATGCCGCGCGCATCGGCGCCGGAACGGGCGCGAGGGTCGAAGCTGGATTCCTGACGGGTGATGGCCTGGGTGAACTCCAGCGGGGCGGCGCCGCCGACCTGGGGCGGGATGCGGATGGGGTACATCCGCTCGGGCATGACGAAGCCGCGCTGGCTGGCGGCGCGACCGACCATCATGGCGGTGAAGCCTTCACCATAGCCGCGCGACAGGTCCATCAGCAGGGCCAGATCCTCGATGGTCGGCAGATCATTGTCGAGCTGATAGGCGAAGACACGCAGCAGGCTGGTCTCGCCGGTCTCGCCCAGGATACGTGTCGCGCGGACGATTTCGTTGCCTTCGAAGCGGGCGATATCCGACTGGGACGGGACGGGTTCGCCCGGCAGCTGAAGCGTGGTCATGCCCGCCTTCTCGGCGGATAACTGACCATAGAAGGTCTGCCAGTGCTGGGCGCCGTTGCGATAATAGGCGAGGGCGGCGTCGCGTTCGCCCCGCGCCTCGGCGGCCCGGCCCAGCCAGTAGAAGGCGCGGCCCTGGGTGATCGGGGTGGAGGAGGCGGTGCGCAGGGCCTCGAAGTGGCGGGCGGCGACCTCGGGCTGGTTCAGCTTGGTCAGGGCGACCCAGCCGGCGAAGAAGTCCGCATCCACCATCCGGTCGCCCGAGGTGAAGCCGTGACCGTTCATGGCGTCATAGGCGGCGCGCCAGTTGCCTTGCTGCAGGGCGTCGAGGAAGTAGTTGCGACGCTCGCTCCACAGGGTGTTGTCGCCCGCCGTGTGGGCGGGGGCGGGCGGCAGGTTGGCCAGCAGGGCGAAACCCTCGGACTGGCGGTTCTGCGAACGCAGCAGGCGGACGCGTTCCAGAACGACGGCGGGATCGGCGGCCTGGGCAGGCGTCAGATTGGCGATGACGGCGTCGGGGCTGTAGGCCGAGCGCAGGGTCATGACCGTGTTGGCGATGGCGGCGCGGTCGGGCGAAACCAGGTTGACCATGCTGCGCGTCGCCGGTCCGTGCGGGCCGAGCAGCAGCACGTTCAGCCGCGCCTCGTGATCGGCGGGCGTCAGCCAGGATCCCCACTGGCCGAGGATGCGCGACTGGGGCGCATCGTCGAACGAGCGGGTGCGCCACCAGTCGCGTACCAGGGCGCGGGCTTCGTCCTGGCGACCGCGTTGTTCGAGGGCCGAGGCATAGGCGATGGCGCCTTCCACCGTCGTGGGCTTTCCGTCGGACATCAGGGCCAGGGCCGCATCGGCGCCCATGCCGGAACGGTCGAGAACCTTTTCGGCGGCGGCGCGGCGTGATTCGTTGCGGGGCCAGCCGGCGAGATCGCTCTGGCCGCGCGCGAGGTCCGCATAGGACATTTGCTCGCCCGAGGTGTCGATCAGCGCCCATTCGACCAGTTTGCGCGCCGAGGCGTCGCGGATCTGGGACATGGCGGACTGGGCGCCGAAGACGTCGCGGGCGCGGGCGGCGGCGAGGCCCTGGCGAAACAGCGCCGTGTCCTGATCGTTCAGCACGCGGCCCTGATAGGTCGCCGAATAGCCGGGCACGGACGACGACGCCGACGCGTAGGGAACAGGCTGGGTCGGCAGGACGTCCTGCGGGTTCGGCGCAAGGACGGCGAGGGCCGCCGCCAGACTGGTCGCTATCATGATCTGTCCTGTTCTCATTCAATCCGGTTGCGGCGGAGCCGCTGGCGACCTAACGTCCCGCGCTCATTGCAAAGGCGATGAACATCCGTCCATCGTCACTCCCCACGCAGGCCAAGTTTAGTCCCATGACCGCCCCCTTGTTCAAGGGCGTGATCACCGCCCTGATCACACCACTTCGTGACGGAAACGTGGACGAAGCCGCATTCGCCAGATTGCTGGAGCGCCAGATCGCCGCAGGGGTCCACGGCGTCGTGCCGATGGGCACGACGGGCGAGGGCGCCAGCATGGACCTGGACGAGCACAAGCATGTGATCGAACTGTGCGTGCGGCTGGCGGCCGGGCGCGTCAGTGTCATCGCCGGCACGGGCTCGCCCTACACCAAGGAAGCCATCGACCTGACCCGCCACGCCAAGACGGTTGGCGCGGACGGGGCGCTGATCGTCACCCCGTATTATATCCGTCCGTCGCAAGCGGGGATGGCGGCGCATTTCGAGGCCATCGCCGACGCGGTCCAATTGCCGATCCTGCTCTACAATGTGCCGGGGCGCACCGGGGCGGATCTGGCCAACGAGACGGTGGCGCGGCTGGCGGCCCATCCGAACATCGTCGGCATCAAGGACGCGACCGGCGACATGAGCCGGGTCAGCTGGATGCGGACCAATATCGGCGGCCAGTTCGACCTGATCTCGGGCGATGATCCCAGCTATCTGGGCTATCACGCCCATGGCGGGGTCGGGCTGATCTCGGTGGCGTCCAATGTCGCGCCCGAGGCCATGGTCGCCCTGCACAATGCGGCGGCGGCGGGCGACTACGCCACGGCTCGCGACTGGCAGGACCGGCTGATCGGCCTGTGCAAGGCGCTGTTCCTCGACAACTCGCCGGCGCCGACCAAATACGCCTTGGCCAGGTTGGGGCTGTGCAGCGAAGAGGCTCGACTTCCGCTGTCGCCGACGTCGGATACGGTCAAGCCGTTCATCGACCGCGCCATGGCGGATGCGGGCGTCGGCTGATGGCGCCGCAACCTCAGTCCAAATCCAAGGTCATCGCCGAGAACCGCCGTGCGAGGTTCGACTATTTCCTTGAGGAGAATATCGAGGCCGGGATTCAGTTGCTGGGCACCGAGATCAAGGCGCTGCGCGACGGGCGGGCCAATATCGCCGAAAGCTATGCGGCGGTGGAGGGGCGCGAGATCGTGCTGATCAACGCTGACATCCCGCCCTATAAACAGGCCAATCGCTTCAACCACGAACCGCGTCGTCCGCGGAAACTGCTGCTGCACAGAAAGCAGATCGACCGCCTGATCGGGGCTGTCCAGCGCGACGGCCAGACGATCATTCCGCTGAAGCTTTATCTGAACGACGCTGGCAAGGCGAAGCTGGAGATCGCTTTAGCCAAGGGCAAGAAGCTGCACGACAAGCGCGAAGCCTCGGCCGAACGGGACTGGCAACGCGACAAGGCCCGGCTGATGCGGGACAAGGGCTGAGCCTCAGGCGTCGATCAGGGTGCGGACGCGGTCGAAGATGTCCTCGAACATCTGAGGGGTCAGGCGGCCGGTGTTCGTGTTCAGCCGTGAGCAGTGATAGCTGTTCAGGATGACGTAGCCGCCCGCCTCGCCCTGGGCGCCATGGCCTGCGGGCATGGCGGAGGCGGGACGGCCGAACGCCTTCAGGATATTGCGGCGCGACACGTCGCCCAGGGTCACGATCACCTTCAGATTGGGCAGCAGGGCCAGCCGGTCGATCAGGAACGGCCGGCAAGTGGTTTCCTCGATCGGCAGCGGCTTGTTGCCGGGCGGGGCGCAGCGAACCGCATTGGTGATCATGCAGTCCGTCAGCGTCAGGTCGTCGTCGCCGTTCGGATCATAGTGACCGTGCGCAAAGCCCGTCTTCTTGAGGGTGTCGTAGAGCAGCCAGCCGGCATGGTCGCCGGTGAAGGGGCGGCCGGTGCGGTTGGCGCCGGTGCGGCCGGGGGCCAGACCCGCGATCAGCAGGCGCGCGTTCGGATCGCCGAACGAGGCGGCCGGGCCGTTCCACCAATCGGGATTCTGGCGCGCGTTTTCCTGGCGATAGGCGACCAGGCGCGGGCAAAGCGGACAGTCGCGGGGCGGCTCGGGCGTCAGCATCATTGGGTGCTCTTGGGACGGCCGAACTCGGCCATCATGTCGTTCAGATCCAGGAAAGCATCGGCCTGGCGACGCAGTTCGTCGGCGATGTGCGGCGGCTGGGTCTTCTGAGTCGAGACGACGGTGACACGCACGCCACGCGCCTGAACCGCCTGAACCGCCCGCCGAAAATCTCCGTCCCCGGAAAACAGCACGGCGTGGTCGATGTGTGGAGCCAGCTCCAGCATGTCCACCGCGATCTCGATGTCCACATTGCCCTTGATCCGGCTATGGCCCTGGCCGTCGGTGAAGCGCTTGACCGGCTTGGTCACGACCGAAAAACCGTTGTAGTCCAGCCAGTCGACCAAAGGTTTCACGGGCGAGAATTCTTCGCCCTCGACCACGGCCGTATAGTAATATGCGCGCGTCAGGATGGATTTCTCGCGGAACCAGTCGAGCATCCGCCGGAAGTCCATGTCGTGCTGCAAGGCGCGCGCAGCGGAATATAGGTTCGAGCCGTCGATGAAGATCGCCAGCCGGTCGGTGGGATGAAACATGGTCGATGCCGTCGAAAGAGATGAAAAATCGGACTTGCCGGACGCTGCCGCCGTCGATGTCGGAATCGATGACGGGTTCGACCCGAATGATGCAGTCATCGTGGCGCTGGGCTGCAATGACAAGGGGGCATGGGCATCGTGCCGCGAAGCGCTGGAGGCGGCGCTGGCGCGATTTCGCAGCGAGGGGATCGATGTCGTGGCCCGGTCGTCGTGGTGGTCGTCGCTGGCCTGGCCCGACCCTGAGGACCCGCCCTTTCTGAACGGCGTCGTCATGGTGCGCACCGCCCATGATCCGCATGCGCTGATGGCGGCGCTGGGCCGGATCGAGGACGCATTTGGTCGCGAGCGGTCTGTTCGCAACGCGCCGCGGACGCTGGATCTGGACCTGATCGCCTATGGGCGGCTGAGCGGCGATCTGAACGGGCTGATCCTTCCCCATCCCCGCGCCGCCGAGCGACGATTCGTCATGGGGCCGATCGCCGAGATCGCGCCGCTCTGGCGGCATCCAACGCAGGATGGGACTGCGAGCGAACTGGTCGAGACGGCGTCGGTCGGTCGCGACGCCCATCCCTTGAAGTAGGTGGCGGTTCGTGAGCTGATCTCGGTCCTGACACCGAGAGACATTTCATGCTCGTCCTTTCCATAGCCGCCATGCTCGCTGCCGGAGCGGTGCAGGAATCGCATCCTGCGCCTGCCTTGCTGCCGGCCGGCGTCGGTCTGGTGATCCATTAGGCGGATACGATGGTCCGCCAGCCGCCACCGCATAACGGGAGGGGGATGAGCACCGCCTACCGGATTTCAGGCGTGGCGCCGAACCGGTCGATGGAGTTCAGAAAGCGCGTCATGCATCCGGGATCGTCCATCGGGCTGCACGTCATCGCCCACGACGAGGTCTATCATGTCGTCAGCGGGGAGGGGGACGTGACCACGGACGGCGTCACCACACGGATGAAGGCCGGTGACACGGCCTATCTGTATGACGGCGGCAATGTCGGCATCCAGCAGGTCGGCGCAGACGATCTGGTGCTGATCATCGCCTATCCTTTGGCGCATAGGACCGACTGACGCCGCACTTTCGCCCCTGTGGCGTTGCAAAAGTCAGTCCCCATCTGTATTTAACGCGGTTCTCCCCCGCGTTCGAGGAATTTCATGGCCCGCGTCACCGTCGAAGACTGCATCGAGAAGGTTCCGAACCGCTTTGGTCTGGTGCTGATTGCCGGCCACCGTGCTCGCAGCATCGCCAATGGCTCCGCCCTGACGATCGACCGCGACAACGACAAGAACCCGGTCGTCGCCCTGCGTGAAATCGCCGACGACACTGTCGTTCCGGACGAACTGCTTGAGACCATCATCACCACGCTGCAACGCGTCGATGAGCGTACGGAAGCCGAAGACGAGGCGGAGACGGTCGCCCTGCTGGCCGCGCCGCAACACATGAACATGGCCGAGGCGGAACTGATTCGCGCCCTGCAAAGCGACCGCGACGGCGGTCAGGAGGAGCGGTACTGACGCCCGAGGGAGCCCCTGGCGTCACTATCCTGCCGGCGCGGACCGAAACGGTTCCGCCGGCGCCCCAAGCTGCAAACAAAAACGACCCTAAATCGGCTGGCTCAGATTCGCCGCCGGCTTTCAAGCGCGCGCCGATTCTGCGCCAGTTCGAACTGATCGAGGCCGTAAAGGCTTATGATCCGACAGCCGACGAAGCGCTTCTGAACCGCGCCTATGTCTATGCGATGAAGATGCATGGCTCGCAGCTGCGGGCCTCGGGCGATCCCTATTTCGCCCACCCGATCCAGGTCGCGGGCATACTGACCGACTACAAGCTCGACACCGCCACCATCGTCACAGCCCTGCTGCACGACGTGGTCGAGGACACCTCGGCGACGCGCGACGACATCGCCGGCATGTTCGGCGAAGAGGTCGCCGTTCTGGTCGAGGGCGTGACCAAGCTGAGCCGGCTGGAGCTTCAGGCAGAGCACACGCGCCAGGCCGAGAACCTGCGCAAGTTCATCCTGGCCATCAGCCGGGACGTGCGGGTGCTGCTGGTCAAGCTGGCCGACCGTCTGCACAACATGCGCACGCTTCAGTATGTGAAGCCCGAGAAGCGCGAGCGGATCAGCCGCGAGACGCTTGAGGTGTATGCGCCGCTGGGCCGGTCGATCGGCATCCACTCGATTGCGTCCGAGCTGGAAGAGTTGGCCTTCACCCACCTGAACCCGACCGCCAAGACCGCCATCGAGCGGCGGCTGGAGGCGTTGAAGCTGGAACACGGCCGTGCCATCGAAGGCGTCGCAGGCGAGGTCGAGCGCGTGCTGTCGGAGGCGGGCCTGACGGCCAATGTCTATGGCCGCCAGAAGACGCCCTATTCGATCTGGCGCAAGCTGCAGCGCAAATCGGTCGGGTTCTCGTCCCTGTCCGACATCTATGGCTTCCGCGTCATCGTCGAGGCGGAAGACGACTGCTATCGCGCGCTGGGCGTGATCCACCGCGAATGGCCGATGGTGCCCGAGCGGTTCAAGGATTTTATCTCGACGCCCAAGTCGAACAACTATCGCTCGCTGCACACCACCGTCGTCGGGCCGCGCGGCCTGCGTATCGAGATGCAGATCCGCACCGAGGAGATGGACCGGATCGCCGAGGACGGCGTCGCCGCCCACTGGCGCTACAAGAACAAGTCCTATGGCTTCGACCGCGAGGCGATGGAGCAGGGCGGTGGGCGTGACCCGCTGCAGAACCTGCGCCATCTGGTGCAGGTGATCGAGCACGGCGAGGGCGGCGAGGACTGGGTCGAGCACGCCAAGCTCGAAATGTACCTGGATCAGGTGTTCGTCTTCACGCCCAAGGGTCAGTTGGTGACCCTGCCGCGCGGCGGCATGCCTCTGGACTTCGCCTATGCCGTCCACACCGAGGTCGGGGACACGGCGGTCGGGGTCAAGGTCAACGGCGAGTTGAAGCCGATGCGGACGCCACTTCAGAACGGCGACGTGATCGAGATCATTCGGGGCTCCAAGCGCGAAGTACCCGCCGACTGGCGCAGCCTGACCGTCACGGGCCGTGCGCGATCCGCCATCCGTCGCCACATCCGCACGTCGGAGCGGGAAGAGTTCATCAAGCTGGGCCGGGTGGCGCTGGATCAGACGCTGGGCCGCGTAGAGAAGTCCCTGACCGACGTGTCGTTGAAGCCGGTGCTGGAGATGCTGGCGGTCGCCAATGACGAGGATCTGTTCGACGGGCTGGGCCGGGGCCGCCTGTCGCCGACGACCGCCGCTGAAATCCTGTTCCCTGCGCTGAAGGGGCGTCTGAAGGCCGGGCCGGAGAAGCAGCGGATCGAGGGCGACAAGGCGCGGCTGTTCGTGCGCGGCGGCGGGCTGACGCCCGGCGTGACGGTGCATTTCGGCCAGTGTTGCACCCCGGTGCCGGGCGATCGGATCGTGGGGATTCTGGAACCCGAGTCCGGCCTGACGGTGCACACCATCGATTGCCAGACCCTGGCTGCCTTCGCGGACGACGATTCGGTCTGGCATGATCTGCAGTGGACGCCACAGGCCGAAACGGATGCGGTGGCCGCCGCGCGTATTCGCGCGACGATCCGCAATGCGCCAGGCGTGCTGGGCCAGGTCACGACCCTGATCGGCGAGGCCGGCGGCAACATCATCAACCTGTCGATGGCGCACCGTCAGCAGGACTTCTTCGACGTCGACGTGGACGTCGAGGTTGAGGACGCCAAACACGCGACCATGATCATGGCGGCGCTGCGGGCAAATCCGTCGGTCGATTCCGTCGAGCGCGCGCGGGGCGAATGAGCGAGCCGGTCAAGCCGAACGCGGCCCAGATGGCGTCGGCGTCCTATCGCATGGCGGCGATGGATCAGGACTTCCTGCTGGGCGATTCCATGCGCGGGGTCCGCTTCCTGATGGAATACGCCAAGCCGGAGGATGCGCTGAGAGCCTGGGGCGTGCGCTCCACCATCGTCGTCTTCGGCAGTGCGCGCATCCGTGAGGGCCATCGCTGGTACGAAGAGGCGCGCGCCTTCGGTCGGCTGGCGTCCGAGCGGGGCGGGGCGTTTCGGGGTTCCGTGGGCGAGCCGCGCGACAACGTCATCGCCACCGGCGGCGGGCCAGGCATCATGGAGGCGGCCAATCGCGGCGCAGTGGACGCCGGGGCGCCCTCCGTCGGCTTCAACATCATCCTGCCGCATGAGCAGGAGCCGAACGCCTATTCCACCCCGGAACTGACCTTCCTGTTCCACTATTTCGCGATGCGGAAGATGCACCTGGCGATGCGGGCCAATGCGCTGGTGGTGTTTCCGGGCGGGTTCGGCACCTTCGACGAGATGTTCGAGATGCTGACCCTGCGCCAAACGAAGAAGGCGCCGCCTGTGCCGGTCGTGCTGGTGGACAAGGCCTACTGGACATCGGTCATCGGTTTCGATACTCTGGTCGAGCACGGAATGATCGCGCGCTCGGATCTGGATCTGATCGGTTTCGCCGAGGATGCCGAGGGCATATGGGCCGAACTGCTGTCGCGCGGGCTGCGTCCGAACGAAAACATCGAATGAAGCGTCGCCGGAGGGTTCATCCGCGCGCGATCCGGGTCTAGAGACGACGCATGAACACTGAAGACGTCCTCAACGAGTTTCGCGACGCCGGCGCCCTGCGCGAAGGCCATTTCGTCCTGTCGTCGGGCCTGCACAGCCCGGTCTTCCTGCAGAAGAACCTGGTCTTCATGGACGGGGCGCGCTGTGAGCGGCTGTGCAAGGCCTTGGCCGACAAGATCGTCGCCACGGTCGGCCCCGTCGATGTCGCCATCTCGCCGGCTGTGGGCGGCATCATCCCCGGCTATGAAACCGCCAAACACATGAAGGTCCGTTCGATGTATGTCGAGCGCGAAGGCGGCCAGTTCAAACTGCGTCGCGGCTTTTCAGTCGAACCGGGCGAGAAGGTCGTCATGGTCGAGGACATCGTCACGACCGGCCTGTCGTCGCGTGAATGCATCGCCGCCATCCAGGCGGCCGGGGGCGAGGTGGTGGCCGCCGCCTGTATCGTCGATCGGTCGGGCGGCAAGGTGGAGGTGGGGGTGCCGCTGATCGCCCTGGCCTCGCTGGAGGTGCCGGCCTATGCGGCCGACGCCCTGCCGCCGGAACTGGCCGCGCTTCCGGTGGAAGATCCCGGCAGCCGCAGATTGTCGAAGTAGAGCCATGCGCGAACCGGTCAGGCTGGGCGTCAACATCGACCACGTCGCCACCGTGCGCAATGCGCGCGGCGGGACGCATCCCGATCCGGCCCGCGCAGCCGAAGCGGCCCTCGCGGCGGGCGCGGACGGCATCACCGCGCACCTTCGGGAAGACCGCCGCCACATCACCGACGCCGACATCGACGTGCTGAGCGCCCTGTGCGCGCGGGCGGGCAAGCCGTTGAACTTCGAGATGGCGGTGACCGAAGAAATGCTGGCCATCGCCATGCGCCATCGGCCCCATGCGGCCTGTCTTGTGCCCGAGCGGCGCGAGGAGGTCACGACGGAGGGTGGTCTGGCGGTCGCGGGTCACGAGGCGCGCATCGCTCCTGTGGTGAAGGCTCTGACGGATGCCGGCATCCGCGTCTCTCTGTTCATCGAACCTACTGAGGCGCAGGTCGAGGCTGCGGCCGCCGTAGGCGCTCAGGTGGTGGAGTTCCACACCGGACGCTATTGCCATCTGACCGATCCCGGCGAGCGCGAGGTCGAGTTCGAACGCCTGGCCGCCGCCGCCGCACAGGCCGACATCCTGGGGATGGAGGTTCATGCGGGTCACGGGCTGGATTACGACACGGCGCCGCGCATGCTGGCGATCCCCGAGATCCGCGAACTGAACATTGGCCATTTCCTGATCGGCGATTCGATCTTCATCGGTCTGGACGGCGCGATCCGGCGCATGCGGGCCGCGATGGATGCGGCGAAATGATCATAGGTGTCGGCGCGGATCTGTCGGACATCCGCCGCATCCAAGCCTCGCTGGATCGGTTCGGTGATCGCTTCAAGACCCGCTGCTTCACCGAGCTGGAACGCACACGGTCCGACCGCAAGCCTGATCCGGCCTGGAGCTACGCCAAGCGTTTCGCGGCCAAGGAGGCCTGCGCCAAGGCGTTGGGCACGGGAATGCGGGCCGACGTCTATTGGCGCGACATGGGGGTGGTGAACCTGCGTTCCGGTCAACCGACGATGGCTTTGACCGGGCATGCCGCCGATCATTTGGCGCGGCTGACGCCGGCCGGACATGAGGCGAAAATCCACCTGACGCTGAGCGACGAACATCCCTATGCGCTCGCCTTCGTGGTGATCGAAGCCTTGCCGCAGTCGTAATCAAGTTATAGGCGTGCGCGATGACCGCGCAGACGCGGCGAGGATGCCTGATCGCATGAGCGAAGACCAAAAGCCCGACGACGCCAAACGCGACGCCACTCCCGAAGAGCGATTTGCGGCTTCGGAGGCGGACGCTCCGGTCAAGTCGGTGCAAGAGCCGACCACGTCGAACCACAAGGTCTATGCGCAAAAGTCCGGCGGTCGCGACAAGACGCCGTCCGCAGCCAGCGAAACCGGCGAAATCTTCAAGACCATCGTCTTCGCACTGCTGATCGCGATGGTGCTGCGGATATTCCTGTTCCAGCCCTTCACCATTCCGTCGGCCTCGATGGAGCCCAACCTTTACGAAGGCGACTATATCGTCGTGTCGAAGTGGTCGTACGGCTTCTCGAAACACTCGATCCCCTTCAGCCCGCCGCTGTTCGACGGCCGGATCATGGGCTCGGCGCCCAAGCGCGGCGACGTCGTCGTGTTCAAACTGCCGCGTGACAACAAGACGGACTTCATCAAGCGCGTGATCGGCCTGCCCGGCGACCGCATCCAGATGATCGCCAACAAGCTGTATATCAACGACAAGCCGGTTCAGGACGTCGTGGTCAGCGAGCAGGAGATCAACGACATCTTCGGCCCGCGTCCGGTGACCGAGGTGCGCGAGACCCTGCCGGAAGGCAGAAGCTTCATGACCCAGGACTTCGGTCCCGGAAACGATCTGGACGACACCCCGGTCTATGAAGTCCCGGCCGGCCATTACTTCATGATGGGCGACAACCGCGACAACTCGATCGACAGCCGTGTCGAACAGTCCAGCGGCGTGGGCATGGTCCCGGCCGAGAATCTGGTCGGCAAGGCGCAGATCATCCTGTTCTCCTGGAAGCCCGGTTCGTCGCTGTGGAACCCCGTCAGTTGGTTCAACGTGCGGCTCGACCGGTTCTTCAACGTCTTGAAGTAATGGCGAATACGCGAACCGAAGCCGTCGCGGCGCTGGAAACGCGTCTGGGACACACGTTCAAGGACAAGGCCCTGCTGGAGCGCGCCCTCACCCACGCCAGCGTGGGCGAGGGGGCGCCGGTCGGGATCCACGGTCCGCGCGACAACGAGCGGCTGGAGTTCCTGGGCGACCGGGTGCTCGGCCTGCTGGTCGCCGAGCGATTGTCGGCAGAGTTTCCGACGGCCGATGAAGGCCAGCTTTCGTCCAGTCTGCATGCCCTGGTCGACAAGACGGCCTGCGCCCGCGTCGGCGAAGCGCTGGGCGTCGGCCCAGCCTTGCGGCTATCGCCGGGCGAGACCAAGACCGGCGGGCGTCGCAAGGCGGGCGTCATCGCCGATGCAGTCGAGGCCATACTGGCGGCAGTCTATCTGGATGGCGGCCTTGATGCGGCGCGGACCTTCTTCAACGCCGCCTGGGCCGACGAACTGTCGGCTCCGCCGTCGCGGACCGTCACCAATCCCAAGTCGGCGCTTCAGGAGTGGGCGCAAGGCAAGGGCAGGCCGCTGCCGACCTATCGCGTGTCGGATCGGACGGGTTCGGATCATGCGCCCACATTCACCGTCGAAGTTTCCGTGCAGGACGTGCAGCCCTTGACCGCGCAAGGGCGTTCGCGTCAGGAGGCGGAGAAGGCGGCCGCAACGGCTCTCCTCAAACGTGAAGGCGTCATTTGACCGATTTCGAAAACCAGCGCGCGGGCTTCGCCGCCATAATCGGCGCGCCGAACGCCGGCAAGTCCACGCTGGTGAACCGGCTGACCGGGTCCAAGGTCTCGATCGTCACGCAAAAGGTGCAGACGACGCGCTTTCCCGTGCGCGGCATCGCGATGGAAGGCGACGCCCAGATCGTGTTGGTGGACACGCCCGGCATCTTCACCCCGCGTCGTCGTCTGGACCGGGCCATGGTCGCCTCGGCCTGGGGCGGCGCACAGGACGCAGACATCGTCGTTCACCTGATCGACGCCCAGTCGCACATCAACTCGGAAGGTCGTGAAGGCACGGCGGCGGATCGCCGCTCGGCCGAGGACACCGAGACCATTATCGCCAACCTGCAGTCCACCGGCACCAAGGTGGTGCTGGCGCTGAACAAGATCGACGGCATGCGCCGCGACACCCTGCTGGCCCTGTCGCAGAAGATGTTCGAGAGCGGCGTCTATTCCGAGGTCTATATGATCTCGGCCGCCAACGGCGATGGCGTCGAGGACCTGAAACAGCGTCTGGCCCTGTCCATGCCCAAGGGGCCGTGGCTCTATCCCGAGGACCAGGCGGCTGATGTGCCGGTTCGGGTTCTGGCGGCGGAGATCACGCGCGAGAAGGTCTATCTGCGCGTCCATGAAGAGCTGCCCTATTCGGCGGCGGTCGAGACGACCAGTTTCGAGGAACGCGCCGACGGCTCGGCCCGGATCGAACAGACCATCTATGTCGAGCGTGAGAGCCAGCGGCCCATCGTCCTGGGCAAGGGCGGTCAGACGCTGAAATGGATCGGCCAGAAGTCGCGCGAGGAGCTGAACGAGCTGCTCGGTCGCCAGGTCCACCTGTTCCTGACCGTCAAGGTCGATCCGAAATGGCAGGACTCGCGGGCGCTCTATGCCCAGTTCGGTCTGGATTTCGACGTCTGAGTTCCTGTGTTTGAAGTACCGCGTACCGCTGGGGGCCATCCCCGGCTCGTTCTGGGCGTCCTTGGGGCGCTGATCCTCGGCGGCGCGGTCTGGGGCGGCATCGCTACGGCTGTTCCACCCAAGACCGATGCAGCCTTGGTGACGGAGCGGGCTGATGCCCCGCCGCGTCCGCCCTTGGTCGTGGTTCAGGATTTGCCGCAACTGGCTGCGCGGATGGATCGCGAGGCGGCGGCAGGCCGGTTCATGGGCGCGGTTCTGGTGGCCAAGGGCGACCGTGTGCTGTTCCGCCAGGTCTATGGCAAGGCCAACTACGAACAGGACCGAGCGCTGGCGCTGGATTCCCGCTTCCGCCTGGCCTCGATCTCGAAACAGTTCACGGCGACGGCGATCCTGAAGCTTCAGGACGAGGGCAAGCTGAACGTCTCCGACCCTGTCTGCAAATGGATACAGCCCTGTCCCCAGGCTTGGGCGTCGGTGCGGATCAGCCATCTGCTGTCCCACACCTCGGGCATTCCCGACCTGATGGCGCGGCCCGGCTGGGGCATGCGCCGCACGACGCACGCGACGCTGGATGAACTGACCGAGGATTCGAAGCAGTTCGGCCTGCAGTTCGAGCCGGGGACCAAGGTCCGCTACGACAACGCGGCGTTCAACCTGGCCGCCGCCATCGTCGAAAAGGCTAGCGGTCAGCCTTACGAAACCTATATGCGTGATGCCTTCTTCAAGCCCCTGGGCATGAAGGACAGCGGGCTGGATCTGGACGGCGGCGACCACGACGTCATCATGGGCTACGCCAACTTCCCCGGCGGCCTGGCGGCCCAGCCGAACGCCAATACCTCCATCGTTGCGGGGGCGGGTGCGGTCTATTCGACGTTGGACGACCTGCTGGTCTGGCAAAGGGCGCTGCATCGCGGCGCGCTGCTGAAGCCGGGCAGTTACCAGCAGATGCTGGCCGACCATGCGCCGGCAGACACGAAGCCGAACGAGCACAGCCATCCGCGTCGGGACTGGGGCTTCGGCATCTTCTCGAACCGTCTGGGCGATCAGGTCCAGCCTAGTTTCCAGGACCGCCAGATTTATCACACCGGCAGTTGGGGCGGGTTCCGCAACCTTATGCTGTATCAGCCTGAGGCCGACGTGACGGTGATCGTCCTGTCGAACAACTATCATCTGCGCGACCAGGTGTTTCTGATCAGCCAGCAGGCGATGGCCGAGGCACTGGGCCGCGAGTTCCCGACCACGCTGGCGCGCTGAGACATCCGCCTGGTTTCCCAATGGGGAGAACAGGACTAGAACAGCCGCATGATCGCCCTTTTCGCCGCACTCGCCCTGTCCGCGTCTCCGATGCAGGCTTCGGATGACCCCGCCGTCGCCGCAGGCGTCATTCTGGACCGGATGCATGAGGCCGCGTCGCGCGCTGATGGCGACGCCTATTTCGATCTCTTCACCCCCGACGCCCGGTTTATCGGCACGGATGCGACCGAGCGCTGGTCGCTGGCCGAGTTTCGCGCCTATGCGACGCCGTTTTTCTCGCGCGGCAAGGGCTGGACCTATCGGCCGCATGACCGGGTGGCGACCCTGGCGCCGGGCGATTGTCGGTGCATCGTCTGGTTCGACGAACTGCTCGACAACGACGCCTATGGGCTGACGCGAGGATCGGGCGTGCTGCGTCTGACCGACGAGGGCTGGAAGATCGAGCAATATGTCCTCAGCTTCACGGTGCCGAACGACAAGGCCAAGGGCGTGGTCGGACTGATCGCCGAAGGCCCGGCCGACTGATGGACTTTCACGAAGAGGCGTTCGTCCTGTCGGCGCGCAGCCATGGCGACACCGGCGCCGTGGTCGACCTGTTGACCGAGAACCACGGCCGGCGCTCGGCCTATGTCGCGGGCGGGGCGTCGCGCAAGATGAAGCCCTTCCTGCAAGCCGGGGCGCGGGTCGTGGCGGATTATCGCGCGCGGACCTCGGATCATCTGGGCGCTGCGCGGCTGGAGCCGGTAGGCGAGGGGCCCAGCGCCCTGTTCGACGACGCCCTGGCGCTGACCGGGTTGGCGGCGGCGGCCGGTGTCGCGCAAGGCGCCTTGCCCGAGCGCGAACCGCATCCTGGCGTCTTTCTGGCCTTCGAGGCGCTGATGGCGGCCTTCGCCCTGCCGGATGTCTGGCCCGCCATCTTCGTGCGGTTCGAGGCGGGGCTGCTGGAAGACCTGGGGTTCGGTCTCGATCTGTCGAAGTGCGCGGCGACGGGCACTGCCGACGACCTGATCTACGTCAGCCCCCGCACCGGCCGGGCGGTCAGCCGCGACGCCGGCGCGCCCTATGCCGACAAGATGCTGACCCTGCCGCCCTTCATGCTGGGCGCACAGGCGGGGTTGATCGATGGCGACGTGAAGGCGGGGTTCGACCTGACCGGGCATTTCCTCGAACAGTTCGTGTTCCACCCGCAGAACAAGCCCCTGCCGCCGGCGCGCGTCTGGATGCTGGACAAGCTGGCCGACGCCGGCCGCCTCTAGACGCCGGGCTCCTAGCCGAAAGTGAAGGCGAAGACCTGGACGCCGGGATCCAGGAACTCGATCTCGAACGTCCGCTCGCGCACCGGGCCGGTCTGGCGGACGAGTTGATAAAGCCGCTCGCCGTCGATGCGGCCCATGCCCTGGGCGTCGATGTCGCTGCCTGCGTTGGGGCCGGGCGCGACGGCATCGACAAGGACGCGGAAACGCGGCTGGTCGCCGGTCTTGCTCGGCCCCATCACCAGGTGCAGGTCGCGCGCCTTGAAGCGGAAGGCGACGCGACCTCCTGCAGCCTGAAGATCGGCGTGTTCGCGGGTGACCCTCCAGCGGCCGGACAGGGTCCAGCCGTTCAGTTGCAGCGGCGCGGCGACGTAATCCTTGATCACGTCATTGGCCAGGCCGCCCGGTGAGCGGAAGTTCTCGGCGCGGGCATAGCCGACATAGGTTTCCGGCGATTCGACCTGGGCCATGTCGGCGGCGGCCTCTGCGCCCTGGGCCTGAACGTCGACCACGTCGCGGGCGACGTCAGCCGCGCCGGCCTCTTTCAAAAGCTGCTGAATGACCCGTTCGGAGCCGTCATAGTCGCCCTCGCCGAAGTGGTGGTGACGAATCTGGCCCTTGGCGTCGATGAAGTAGTGGGCGGGCCAGTACTGGTTCTTGAACGCGCGCCAGATGGCGAATTCGTTGTCCATGGCGACCGGATAGGTGATGCCCAGCCGCTGAATGTTCTGGCGGACGTTGGCCTCGGATTTTTCGAAAGCGAACTCGGGCGTGTGGACGCCGATCACCACCAGACCCTGATCCTTGTACTTCTCGGCCCAGGCGCGGACGTAGGGGATGGAGCGGATGCAGTTGATGCAGGAGTAGGTCCAGAAATCGACCACCACCACCTTGCCGCGCAGTTGCTCCGTCGTCAGGGGCGGCGTGTTGATCCAGGTCGTCGCGCCGGTCAGCGGGGGCATCATGCCCTCGACCGGCAGGTTGGCCAGGTCGGTCGGGGCTTCGTTCGTCGGCATGCCGCGACCGGTGCTGCTCAGCAGCGCCTGTTCGATCCGGCCCGTGCTGGCGGCCGAGATGCGGGTCAGCAAGCCCGTGTCGGCGCCCAGGCCGATGATGACCACGCCGATCAAAACCAGCACGCCCAGCCCGCGGCGGACCCATTCGCCGACGCCCAGCGCACCCTTCATGGCCTTGAACACACGACCGCCGACCAGCAGGGCCAGACCCAGGGAGGTCGCTGCCCCCGCCGCATAGGCCAGCAGCAGCACCGTCGTGCCGACGCCCGCGCCCTGAAGCGCGGCGCCCGTCAGGATCACGCCCAGGATCGGCCCGGCGCACGGCGCCCACAGCAGACCCGTCGCCACGCCGAGCAGCAGGGAGGCCCGCACCTCGCCCTGATCCCCACTGTGACGTTCAGCACGATCCGTCAGCCATGAACCGGCGGCGACGAACGGCCGCATCAGGCGGTCGCCCAAGGCGGGGAGCAACAGGCTGAGGCCCAGCACGGCCATGACCGCCAGGGCGATCCACCGTCCGACTTCGTTGGCGCGAACCGCCCAACCCCCACCCAGCGCCGCCAGGGTCGCCACGCCAGCGAAGGTGACGGCCATCCCAACCAACAGCGGAAATCCGTTGCGCAGGAAGGGGCGACCGGCACGCGCGAAAACGAACGGCAGGACCGGCAATATGCAGGGGCTGACGATGGTCAGGACGCCAGCGAGATAGGAGAGCAGGAACAGGATCATGGCGCGGCCTGACGGGGAGGGTGGTTCTTCCCTACGTTCGAACCGACGGGCCGGTTGGTTTCATCGCCGCGGAAAATGTTCGCGGCTCGTCGGATTTCTTCGGCCAGCGTCCGCACGAGTTGATTCGCCGGCATGACGCGGGCCAGCGGCGCGCCCTGTCCGGCCCATTGGGCGGCGTAGCCGTCGTCGCCGGCGGCCTTGGCCGTTGTGTTCAGCGCCTTGCCGATGTCGTAGGCGCGGGGATAGGCGGCGACAGCGTCGGTTTGCGCCTGGCGCATGAAGGCGTTCTCCATCCCTCTGGCGGGCCGACCGGACAGCACGGCGGATACGCGGGTCCGCTGGGCCTCCTGACCCGCCATCGCCCGTCGATAGACAGTATCGGCCGAGGATTCGGGGCAGGGGACAAATGCCGTGCCCATCTGGACCCCGTCCGCGCCCAGCGTCATTGCCGCCACAATGCCTGCGCCGTCCATGATCCCGCCCGCCGCAATCACGGGAATGGTCAGCCGGCTGGCCAGCAGTCGGGTCAACGGCAGGGTTGCGAATCTCAGGTCGTCGGCGGGGTCAAACACGCCGCGATGGCCTCCGGCCTCCCAGCCCTGGGCCACGACCATGTCGATGCCGGCGTCCTGAACGGCTTGCCCCTCGG
Organism: Brevundimonas sp. TWP2-1; assembly: GCF_049897645.1. NCBI lineage: Bacteria > Pseudomonadati > Pseudomonadota > Alphaproteobacteria > Caulobacterales > Caulobacteraceae > Brevundimonas > Brevundimonas sp. TWP2-1. The sequence continues at coordinate 602,741 of NZ_JAFCWR010000001.1, read as the reverse complement.
CCGGCGAGGTGGCGGTCGCAAGCAGGAGGACGCCAGCGGCCTTCAGCGCGGCGATCTGCTTCGGCTTCGGCAGGCCGAAATGAAAGCTGACCACGGCCGGGCGTTCGTCCAGCAGAACCGCCAACTGAGCGTCGTCGTCGAGGAAGCTGGGATAGATGTTGCGCAACTGCTCCGGCGGCTGCGCATCGAACGGCGCGAACAGGGGGCGCAGGAGTTCGATCCACGCCTGGTCCCCAGCCTGATCCGGCGCAGCGGTGACATGGCAGAAGACGTTGACGTTGAACGGTCGGGCGGTGAGGGCGCGGGTCGCCTGAATCTGACGCCGGGCTTCCTCGGCGTTCACGGCGCCGATCGCGATGGAGCCCAGCGCCCCCGCGTTTGAGACGGCGGCAGCCAGCGCAGGCGTCGAGGTTCCCGCCATCGGCGCCTGGATGATCGGATAGTCGAGGCCGATGGTTTGCGTCAGTCGGCTGTTCACGATGCGCTCCTTGGTCGCCTTTGCAGTTAGGCGTCGTTGAGGCCCCGCGAAAGAGCGGACCTTCCTGACGAACATCCACGCATCGTCTGGCCTCGCGCCAACTATCCCCGACTTAGGCGCAGCTTCGGGCTAGACTTCCGGCTTCCCATCCCCGATTCGCTGGCCCATGACGATCCACGCTCCGCCGCCGGAAGGCGGCCGTATCATCGACGAGCCGATGGAGACGGCCCTCAGCCGTCGCTATCTGGCCTACGCCCTGTCGACCATCACCAACCGCGCCCTTCCCGATGTTCGGGACGGGTTCAAGCCCGTGCACCGGCGCATCCTGTACGCCATGCACCAGATGCGGCTGAACCCGCAGGCGGCGGCGCGCAAATGCGCCAAGGTCGTCGGCGAGGTGATGGGCGGATACCACCCGCACGGCGACGCCTCGATCTATGAAGCCCTGGTGCGCCTGGCCCAGGACTTCGCCCAGCGCTATCCGCTGGTCGACGGTCAAGGGAACTTCGGCAATATCGACGGCGATAGCGCCGCGGCCATGCGCTACACCGAGTGCAAGCTGACCCCGGCGGCCGTGCTGCTGCTGGACGGAATCGATCAGGACTCGGTCGATTTCCGCGCCACCTATGACGATCAGGACGAGGAGCCGATCGTCCTGCCGGCCGGCTTCCCCAATCTGCTGGCCAACGGCTCGTCCGGTATCGCTGTCGGCATGGCGACCTCGATCCCGCCGCACAATGTCGGCGAACTGATCGACGCCTGCCAGATGCTGCTGGAGCGGCCCGAGACGACGACGGCCGAACTGGTGCAACTGGTGCCGGGCCCTGACTTCCCGACCGGCGGCGTGGCTGTCGAAGGCCATGCCTCCATCCTGGACGCCTATGAGACGGGCCGGGGCGGGGTGCGTCTGCGCGCGCGTTGGGAAACCGAGGACCTGGGGCGCGGCGTGTGGCGGATCATCGTCACCGAGATGCCGTACCAGGTGCAGAAGTCGCGCCTGATCGAGGCGCTAGCGGACCTGATCGAGCACAAGAAGGTGCCTCTGCTGGGCGATGTGCGCGACGAGTCGGCCGAAGACATTCGCCTGATCCTGGAGCCCAAGAACCGCACCATCGAGCCTGAAATGCTGATGGAAAGTCTGTTCAAACTGTCCGATCTGGAAGTCCGCTTCCCGATCAACATGAACGTGCTGGACGCCACCGGCACGCCGCGCGTCATGGGGCTGAAGGAGTGTCTGCGCGCCTTCCTGGATCACCGTCGTGTGGTGCTGAACCGGCGTTCGCAGTGGCGGATCGAGCGGGTCGAGAAGCGGCTGCACCTGTTGGAAGGCCTGCGCATCGTTTTCCTCAACCTGGACGAGGTGATCCGCATCGTCCGCGAGGAGGAGCAGCCCAAGGCGGTGCTGATCGCCCGCTTCGGCCTGACCGAAGCCCAGTCCGACTATATTCTCGACACCCGTCTGCGTCAGTTGGCGCGGATCGAGGAAATGGCGATCGAGAAGGAATTCAATGCGCTGTCGGAAGAACTTGCGCATCTGCAGGCGCTGACGTCGTCGGAGGGCAAGCAGTGGAAGGCCGTGTCCAAGGAACTGGAGGCGGTGCGCAAGGCGCTGATCTCGCCGCGTCGGACCACCATCGCCGAGGCCGTCGACAGTTCGGCCTTCGTCGCGCCCGAAGCCTTCATCCCGCGCGAGGCGATCACCGTTATCCTGTCGGAACGCGGCTGGATCCGCGCCGCCAAGGGCAAGGTCGAGGATCCGTCGGAGTTGAAGTTCAAGGAAGGCGACCAGTTGGCCTACCTTGTGCCGGCCTATACAACCGACAAGCTGCTGGTGGCGGCGTCGGACGGGCGCATTTTCACCATCGGGGCCGACAAGCTGGCGTCAGGTCGCGGGCATGGCGAGCCGCTGCGCCTGATGATCGATCTGGACGAGAAGGCCGAGATCATCAACGTCCTGGCGCATCAGCCAGGCGGGAAACTGCTGATCGCGTCGAAGGCGGGTTACGGCTTCATCGCCCCGGAAGACGAGACCCTGGCCCAGAAGCGGGGCGGCAAACAGGTGCTGAACGGCGACCTGCTGGCCGTTCTGCGGGTGACCGGAGACCACGTCGCGACGATCGGCGAGAACATCAAGACGTTGATCTTCCCCCTGGCCGAACTGCCCGAGATGGGACGCGGCAAGGGTGTGCGCCTGCAAAACTTCAAACAGGGCGGCCTGGCCGACGTGACTGTGTTCAACGCTGAACAGGGCCCCGAGTGGGCAGACGGCGGCGGACGCCGTCGCAACTGGCCCGACTGGAAGGACTGGCTGGGCAAACGCGCCGGCGCCGGTCGCCAGGGGCCGCGCGGCTTGAGGAAGTTCAGGTGAGACGACTTTGCGATCTTCGGTCGGCATACTAAGCCATAAGCGATGAAGATACCTTCGCCCGAACGACGAACTCGCGAGCTTCATGATGTCGATGCGGACATCTTTGAACGCGAGATCGTGGCCGGCGGTCGACCAGTGGTGATGCGGGGGCTGGTCGATCATTGGCCAGCGGTGAGGGCTGGAAAAGCAGGGGGAGAAGCACTGGCTGCGTACCTGTCGCCCTTCACGAGGGCTGAACCTGCGCCGGTCCTTCGAACCCCACATGATCAGGCAGGGCTGTTCTTTTATGATGAGGCGTTGACGGGGACCAATTTCGAAACGCTTCGGATGCCGCTCATCGCTCTGTTCAAGGGTCTATTGGATTTGGACGGTACGGAGCATCCGCCTTCTCTGGCAGCGCAATCCATGCCGGAACCGGCGGCCGCTCCAGGTTTCAGTGCAGCAAACCCACCGCCTGTGGCGGTGCGAGGCGCTGTGGCGCGGCTTTGGATCGGCAACGCCGCCGTCGTTCAGACCCACCACGACATGAACGCCAATGTGGCCTGTGCGGTCGCGGGTCGATGGCAGTTCATCTTCTTTCCACCCAGCCAGACCGGAAATCTCTATGTCGGCCCGTTCGAGCGAACATTGGCGGGCCCGCTGACCAGCATGGTTCGTCTGGATGCGCCGGATCACGAGCGATTTCCGAACTTTCATCTGGCCTGGGCGCAGGCGGAGGTCGCTGATCTAGGCCCAGGCGACGCGATCTACATTCCCTACATGTGGTGGCATCACGTCCAGTCTTTCGACCCTTTCGCGATGCTGGTGAACTACTGGTGGAACGAAGCCTCGGCGGAGCTACGTCCGATGGAAGCGTTGATCCACGCCATGCTCGGCGTCCGCGATCTGCCGTACGAGCAGCGCGAGGTCTGGCGCAGCATGTTCGAAGCTTTCGTGTTCGACGCAGGCGAGACGCCCGGCGCACATCTTCCAGAGATGACACGGGGCATGCAGGGGCGACTTTCCCAAGCCCGTGCAGACCATCTCAAAGCCGCGCTGGCGGCGAACATCACCCGGCGGTCCTAGGTCAGAACAGAACGGCCGGGTTCATGATCCTCTTCGGGTCTATGGCGCGACGGATGGCGGCCATGGTTTCGATCTCCAGGGGCGACTTGTAGCGTTTGACCTCTTCGGTCTTCAGCCGGCCCAAGCCGTGTTCGGCGGAGATCGAGCCGTCATAGGTTCCGACAACGTCGTGAACCACTTGCGAGCCCTCCTTCCAGCGGCCGATGAAGGCGGGGATGTCCTGACCCAAGCCCGGCAGGATGTCGTAGTGCAGATTGCCGTCGCCGACGTGGCCGAAGACCGAGATGCGGGCGCCGGGGTGGAAGCGTTCGACGGCGGCCGAGGCTTCGTCGATGAATTCGGCGATACGGCTGATGGGGACGGAGACGTCGTGTTTCCAGCCGCCGCCCTCGGGCTTGAGCGCCGCCGAATGTTCTTCGCGCAGACGCCAGAAGGCCGCGCGCTGGGCGTCGTTCTGGGCGATGGCGGCGTCGGTGATCAGGCCTTGCTCGAAGGCGACTTCCAGCAGGGCCTCCATCTGGGCCTCGGCGCCGCCCGGCGTGCCGGACGCAATCTCGATTAGGACATACCAGTCGGGAGTCGAGTCCAGCGGTTCGCGGGTGTCGGGGATGTTCTTGAGCACGAGTTCCATGCCCAGCCGCTTCATCAGCTCGAAGGCCTCGACCCCGCCGCCGGTCTCGGCCTTGGCGCGGGCCAGAAGCTCGACCGAGGCGGCGGCCGTCTCCAGGCCGACGACGGCGACCGCGCGCGAACGCATAATGGGGAAGAGTTTCAGAGTGGCGGCGGTGACGACGCCCAGCGTGCCCTCGGCGCCGATCAGTAGCTGTTTCAGGTCGTAGCCGGTGTTGTCCTTGCGCAGGCGCTTCAGGCCCCGGAAGATTTCACCATTGGGCATGATGGCCTCAAGGCCCAGCACCAGGTCGCGCATCATGCCGTAGCGCAGCACCTGGGTGCCGCCGGCGTTGGTGGAGATGACGCCGCCGATGGAGGCCGACCCTTCCGCCGCGAGGCTGAGCGGGAAATAACGACCGGCCGCCGTCGCCGCCTGCTGGGCTTCCAAAAGCGTCAGACCGGCCTCGACCGTCATGGCGTCGTCCAGCGGGGTCACGTCGCGAACGGCGCGCATCTTGCGGGTCGACAACAGGACCTCGCCGAAAGGAATCTGGCCGCCGACCAGGCCGGTGCCGCCGCCATGCGGGGTGATGGCCACGCCTTCGCGGGCGCAGATGGTCACGGCCCTGGCCGTCTCCTCGACCGAGCGGGGGGTCAGAAGGATCGGCGTATTGCCGGTCCAGCGATTGCGCCATTCGGTCAGGGACGGGGCGATGACCTCGGGATCCTGGGTCCAGCCGCCCGGACCCAGCGCGGCTTTTAGTTCATCGAGCACGGCGGGGGAGGGAGCGGGCGTCTGCATGCCCCCTTTTGTCAGGCGTCGTCGTTCGGTGGAAGGGCCGCGAGGGCCTCAGACGTCGAGTTCTTCTTTCACGAACTGCGCGTTTTCCTGAATGAACTGGAAACGGGCGTCGGCGCGCTTGCCCATCAGGCGTTCGACCAGGTCCTCGATGTCGGTCTCGGCATCAGGAACGGTGATTCGCGCCAGGGTCCGCTTCTTGGGATCCATGGTGGTCTCCTTCAGCTGGGAGGCCATCATTTCGCCCAGGCCCTTGAACCGGCCGATCTCGGTCTTCTTGCCCTTGAAGACGGTGGCCAGCAGTTCGTCACGGTGGGCGTCGTCGCGGGCGTATTCGCTCAAGGGGCCGGCCGAGATCCGATAGAGGGGCGGCAGGGCCATGAAGACCCGGCCCTGGCGGATGGTCTCGGGCATGACGCGATAGAAGAACGTGATCAGCAGGGCCGCGATGTGGGCGCCGTCCACGTCGGCGTCGGTCATGATGACGATCCGCTCGTAGCGCAGGTCGTCAATGTTGAAGCGGTTGCCGGGCTGAACGCCCATGGCCAGGGCCAAGTCGGACAGTTCGATATTCTGGCGCAGCTTGTCCGCCGTCGCGGAGGCGACGTTCAGAATCTTGCCGCGCAGGGGCAGGATGGCCTGGGTCGTGCGGTCACGCGCCTGTTTGGCTGAGCCGCCGGCCGAATCGCCTTCGACGATGAAGAGTTCGGTGCCCTGGGCTGATTGGCGGCTGCAGTCCGACAGCTTGCCCGGCAGGCGCAGCTTGCGGGTGGCGGCGGCGCGTTGGACCTCCTTGTCCTTGCGACGGCGCAGGCGGTCTTCGGCGCGGTCGATGACGAAGCCGAGCAGGGCGTTGGCCTGTTTGGGGCTCTCGGTCAGCCAGTGGTCCAGCGGGTCGCGGAGCAGTTGCTCCACGATGCGCGTGCCCTCGGGCGAGGACAGGCGGTCCTTGGTCTGGCCCTGGAACTCGGGATTACGGATGAAGACGCTGATCAGGGCGCCGGCGTTGGCGATGACGTCCTCGGCCGTGATGATGGCGGCGCGCTTCTCGTTGGTCAGCTCACCGTAGGATTTCAGACCCTTGACCAGGGCGGCGCGGAAGCCGGCCTCGTGGGTGCCGCCGTCGGGGGTGGAGACGGTGTTGCAGTAGGACTGGATGAAGCCGTCGGATTCGCCAAAGCCGATAGGCGACCAGGTGACGGCCCATTCGAAGGCCCCCGCCTCGCCCTGGCGCTCGGCGCGGCCGGCGAAGGTCGGGGTGACGGTGTCCAGTTCGCCGATCCGGTCCACCAGAGCGTCTGCCAGACCGCCGGGGAAGTGCAGGCTGGCCTGGGTCGGGGTGGCATCGGTGATGCGCTCGGGCGCGCAGGTCCACCGGATCTCCACGCCGCGGAACAGATAGGCCTTGGAGCGGGCCATGCGGAACAGGCGCGCGGGCTTGAAGGCGGCGCCCATGCCGAAGATTTCGTCGTCGGGCTTGAAGCGGATCAGGGTGCCGCGCTTCTTGGACGGGCCGATCTGCTGGATGGGGGCCAGGACGGCGCCGCGGCTGAACGCCTGTTTCCATTCGAAGCCGTCGCGCCAGACGGTGACCTCGACGCTTTCGCTCAGCGCATTGACAACCGAGACGCCGACGCCGTGCAAACCGCCTGAGGTTTCATAGGCTTTGCCGGAAAACTTGCCGCCTGAGTGGAGGACGGTCATGACCACTTCCAACGCCGACTTGCCGGGGTGTTTGGGGTGGGGGTCGACCGGGATGCCGCGCCCGTCGTCGCGGACCGACAGATAGCCCTCGGCGTCCAGATCCACGGTGATCAGCTTGGCGTGTTTGGCCACCGCCTCGTCCATGGCGTTGTCCAGGACTTCGGCGAACAGATGGTGCAGGGCCCGCTCGTCGGTGCCGCCGATATACATGCCGGGGCGTTTGCGGACGGGTTCCAGCCCTTCGAGCACCTCGATTGAGGAGGCGGAATAGGCGTTGGCGCTGCCGGCCGTCGGCGTGGCGGCTGCGGTTGGAGCAGGGGATGGCGCAGGCGCGGGGGGCGCCTCGGGCGGTTTCACCGACACAGGTTTAGGAGGCTCGGGTTTGCGAGCTTCGGGTTCGTCGTCAAAAGCGAAGAGGTCGGCGGCCATTCACATAGTCTGAGGCGATTCGGGAGCGGGTCTGGTAGGCCCGTGAGGCCGGTCGAGCAAGCGGCGCGCGAACAGGGGCCGGATCGAAGGTCACGGCGCGGGCCATGATCGCCAGCATCAGTATCCACGGCAGGTTGGCGTGGGTCAGCAGGACGCTCTCCGACAGGCTCAAGGCTGTGAACACGGTCAGATAGGCGATGCTCCAATAACCTTCGCGCGCGCCCAGCCCGTTCAGCCGCGCGACGATCAGGATCGCCGAGATCGCCATGACGGCGCCGACCGCCACCGCGCCGGGCCAGCCTAACTGGACCAGCAGGTCGATCCAGCCGTTGTGCGCAGACGGTACGGGCCACTGGGTCTCGATGCGGATTTCGCGAGCGGGAATGGAGTCCACGCCCCAGAAGGCGCTGAAGCCATAGCCGGTCCAGGGACGCTCGGCGACCTTGCGCATCAGGGCCTCCCAGATCAGGGTGCGGCCGGTCAGGGACGGGTCCTTGCCCAGGGCTTCCAGTATGGCGGCGGAATCGGAGTTCCACAGCCAAGTGGCGGCCGCCGCCGTGATGACGCCCAGCCAGATTCCGGCGACCGTGATCACGGCGCCGCCCTGTTTCAACGCCCACCAGCCTCCCACCATGCCCAAGCCCAGGCCCCAACACAGAAGCGATGTCTTGGACTGGGTGGCGAGCACCAGAAGCGTGGTCAGGCCCAGGGTCAGCAGGCAGACCCAGAAACGGTTGCTGCGTCCGGCGATATGATCGGCGGCCAGGGTCGCTGCGGCTGAAACGGCGCCGACCACCATCACCAGCCCCATCTGGTTCTTTTCGTACCAGAGGCCGCGCCAAAGGCCGGCGTTGTCGAACTGGTGCACGCCTACCTGGGGATAGCCGAACACCATGAGAAGGCTGCCGATCGCCATCACCAGCCCGGTGTACATCAGGACGCGCGGGAGGGCGTCGTCGCGGAAGCGGGCGCCCAGATAGATGGCGAAGGCGCTGTTGATGGCCATGGCGATCACCCGGCGCTCGGTCACGCCGGGATCGATGGACCAGTATTTGGAGACGAAACACAGGGCGACCAGGCCGAACATCATCAACCAGGCCGGCCAGGCCCGAATGACCTTGTCGAAGCGAAACACGATCAGGCCGGCGATGACGGCATAGACGGGCAACCAGATGAACCGCAGGATCGGCGTCTCGACCTGGGTCGGGGCGATGACGGGAGCGATCAGGGCGCCGGTCAGCATGAAGACGACGAAACCGGCCGCCCACTGTTCCCACAGCGGCGGCGAATCATCCGGGGTCTGAACGGGCGGTTCGCGCACGGGCGCACAGTCCTTTACGGCGCTTAAGGAACCGTGAGTGCGGCGGTGAAGGCGGCGAGGCCTCGTTCCAGATCGGCGATCAGGTCGGCGGGGTCTTCCAGACCGATATGGATGCGGATCAGTTCGCCCTCCAGCACGGGCGGATGGTCGCGATAGGCCATCTGATGGGTCTCGTGGGTGATCAGACTTTCGAACCCGCCCCAGGAATAGCCGAGACCGAACAGTGTCAACGCATCGAGGAACGCCTCGCCCGCCGCCTTATCGCCGCCCTTCATGACCACGCCCATCAGGGAAGCCGCGCCGGTGAAATCCCTTCGCCACAGGTCGTGGCCGGTCGAGCCGGGCAGGGGCGGGTAGAGGACGCGGGAAACCTCGGGCTGCGCTTGCAGCCATTCCGCGACGGTCAGGCCCGACCTGGCCTGTTCCGCATAGCGCAGCGGCAGGGTCCGCAAACCGCGCAGCGCCAGCCAGGCGTCATCGGGCGACACATGCCACCCTAGATCCTCGATGGTGTCGCCGATGGCGCGCAGGCAAGCGGGGGCATTCGAGGCGATGCTGCCCATCAGCACGTCGGAATGACCGCCGACGTATTTGGTGACGGCCTGGACGCTCACATCCACCTCATGGGCCAGCGGGCGATAGGCTAGGCCGGCGGCCCAGGTATTGTCGACCACCGTCAGGACGCCTCGCGCGCGGCAGGCCTGGGCCACGGCGGCGAAATCGACCATTTCGAACGTCAGGGATGATGGCGACTCCATCAGCACCAGGCGCGTCCGGTCGCCCAAGGCGGCGATGATGGCGGACGCATCGGCGTCGGCGGGGAGGAACCGGGTCGTGACGCCGCGTGCGGCCTGATAGCGGCTGAGGAAGCGACGCGTCGGTCCATAGACGGCGTCCGTGGTGATCACCTCGTCGCCCGGTCGCAGCAGCGCCAGAAGCGGAACCGTGACGGCCGCGAGGCCGGACGGGACCAGAAAGGCGTCCTTGGCGCCCTCCAAATCGGCCAAAGCCCTTCGGAGATCGCGCGCCGCACTGGTTCCGCTGAGCCCATAGGTCGGGCCGCCCGTCTCGTCGCGCATGACGCCGGCGGTGTCGCTGAGCATGGTCGAGGCGCGCTCGATGGGTGGGTTGACGCCGCGGCGGCCCTGACCCCGACGTGTGGCGGCGGCGATCAGGCGGGTGCGGTCCGAATGCGGCGACATGGCGTTTCCGATGGGTTGCGGATCGGAGCCTAAAGGCCTCTAAAGCCAGCGGGGCGCAAGCGGCGAGGGATTGGAACGCGATGCGGTGCTGGATGATCGGAACGATGGCGGCGGTGCTGCTGACGGCCGCGTGCGGGCGGCAGGACGCCGATCCGACGCCGGAGACGACCGATGTCGCACCGACCGCGACAACGCCCAGCGCCGTTCCCGAAAGCCCGACGCTGGCGGCGATCAAGCGGCGCGGCCGCCTGAACTGCGGCGTCCATCAGGGACTGGTCGGGTTCGCCTATACCGACAATCGCGGTCAGTGGCGCGGGTTCGACGTGGACTTCTGCCGCGCTACGGCGGCGGCCGTGCTGGGCGACGCCAATGCCGTGCGGTTCGTGCCTCTGTCGGCGACGGATCGGTTCGCGGCGCTGAACGACGGCCGGATCGACGTGCTGTGGCGCAACTCGTCCTGGACCATGAGCCGTGACGCGGGCGAGGGGTTCGTCTTCGCCGGCATCAACTATTACGACGGCCAGGGTTTTCTGGTACGGCGGTCCTTGAACCTGAACAGCGCGACCGAGTTGAACGGCGCTCGGGTCTGCGTTCAATCCGGCTCAACCTCGCAAATCAACGCCGCCGATTATTTCCGGTCGCGTGGCATCGAATATCGGCCTGTCGTCTTCGAAACCGAAGAGGCGGCGCGCGACGCCTATGGCCGCGAGGATTGCGACGCCTTTAGCGCCGACATCTCCGCCCTGGCCGCCGCCCGGACCGTTCTGACCAACCCCAACGAACATGTGATCCTGTCGGACGTAGCGTCCAAGGAGCCGCTGGGGCCGGTCGTCAAGGCGGGCGACGAACGTTGGGCCTCGACCGTTCGCTGGACCCTGAACGCCCTGATGCTGGCCGAGGAGCTGGGGGTGACAAAGGCCAGTGTGGAAGAGCAGTCCAAGGCCGCGACAGACCCGCGCGTCCGGCGTCTGCTGGGCGCCGAGGGCGAGTTCGGCCCCATGCTGGGGCTGTCGGAGACCTGGGCCAAGGACGCCGTTGGGGCGGTCGGCAATTATGGCGAGATCTTCGAGCGGAATCTGGGGTCGCAATCGGCGCTCGACCTGGCGCGCGGTTTGAACGCACAATGGAACGCGCGCCCGGCCGGCTTGATCTATGGTCTGCCGATCCGATAAGCGCCGACGTTTGTATCGCTTCCTGGGGGATAGATGACCGAGACGAAACGTGGCGGCCTCGCGCTGCACTGGCTGATGCTGATCGGTTTCGCCGTGGGTCTGGGCGGCGGTCTCATCGTCAATCTGACGTTGGGCGCCGACACGGGCTGGGTCGTCTGGCTGACGGACAACGTCACAGGGCCGTTGGGTCAAATCTTCCTGCGCCTGCTGTTCATGATGGTCATCCCCCTGCTGTTCTCGGCCCTGGTGGTCGGGGTGGCCGAGATGGGCGATCTCAGCTCGCTGGGACGCGCAGGGATCAAGACGCTGGTGCTGACCATACTGGTATCCAGCATCGCCGTGGTGATTGGCCTGGTGATGGTCAACTTGTTCCAGCCCGGACGGGGCGTCGATCCCGTATTGGCGCAACAGTTGCTGAATCAAGGGCGCGACGGCGCCGCCAGCATCGTGAGCGGCGCGCCAGAGACGATCCAGCTGGGCGACTTCTTCCTAGAGTTGATCCCGTCCAACGTCTTCACGGCGGCTGCCGAGAACCAGATTCTGCCGGTGATGGTGTTCGCCCTGTTCTTCGGCATAGGCCTGGTCATGGCCAAGTCGCCCGCGACCGACCGCCTGCAGCAGGTCATCGAGGGCCTGTTCGAAGTCACGATGAAGCTGATCAACCTGTTCATCAAACTGGCGCCCATCGCCATCGCCTGCCTGATGTTCAACCTTGCGGCCCTGTTCGGCTGGGACCTGCTGGTGCGGCTGGCGGCCTATGTGGGCGTTGCCGTGGGCGCCATGGCAATCCACATGTTCGTGGTCTATCCGCTGGTGATCTGGATCCTTGGCGGCCGTTCGCCCATCGCCTTCTTCAAGGGCGTGCGCGAGCCGATGGTGGTGGCCTTCTCGACCGCCTCGTCCAACGCCTCGCTGCCGGTGTCGCTGAAGGCGGCCGAGGAAGAGCTGAAGCTGCCGCGCAAGATCGCGCGTTTCGTACTGACGGTCGGCGCCACCGCCAACCAGAACGGCACGGCCCTGTTCGAAGGGGTGACAGTCCTGTTCCTGGCCCAGTTCTTCGGCATCGATCTGACGATCACCCAGCAGGTCATCGTCATGCTGGTCTGCATACTGGGCGGGATCGGCACGGCGGGCGTGCCGGCCGGTTCGCTGCCGGTCGTGGCGATGATCCTGGTGATGGTGAAGGTGCCGCCCGAAGGCATCGGCCTGATCCTGGGCGTGGATCGCTTCCTGGACATGTGCCGCACGACGCTGAACGTCACCGGCGACCTGGTGCTGGCGACCGTGGTGTCACGTGGCGAAGAGGACGACGCTGTCGAAGCCGACGATGTCGTGCCCGTAGCGCCGCCGGCCTGAGGTTCAGACGGTCTCGACCGGGGTGTCCTCGCGGGCGCCCCATTCGGACCAGGACCCGTCGTAGAGGCGTGACGAGCGACCCAGCTCGGCCAGGCCCAGGGTCAGGATGGCGGCGGTGACCCCGGAGCCACAGGTGGTGACGATGGGCCGGTCTATGTCCACGCCGGCCTCGGTGAAGGCCTGCTCCAGCTCCGAACCGCGCTTCATCGTGCCGTCCTCGTTCAGCAAGCGGCCGTAGGGCAGGTTGAGCGCGCCCGGCATATGACCGCTGCGCACGCCGGGACGAGGTTCGGCGGCCTGGCCATTGAACCGAGCAGCGCCACGCGCATCAAGGATCTGCACGCTTTGGGCCAAGGCGTCGCGAACGTCATCGATCGAGGCGACAGACTCGCGGGAATCTGCGGCTTCGAAGTGGGTCACGACGGCTTCCGATCCGCCAGTCTGCACGGGGCGGCCATGCGCCAGCCAACTCGGCAGGCCGCCGTCCAGCACCTGAACGTGTTTGGCGCCCATGGTCTTCAACATCCACCAGACGCGGGCCGCCGAGAACAGGCCGGCCGTGTCGTAGACGACGATCCGGTCGTCGTTCCCGATGCCGAGGGCGCCGACAGACGCCGCGAACGATTGCGGCGACGGCATCATGTGGGGCAGGGCGCTGTCGCGGTCGGACACGGCGTCCAGATCGAAGAAGACGGCGCCGGGGATATGGGCCTGTTCGAACTCAGAGCGGGCGTTCCGGCCGTCCAGATGCCAGCTGCCGTCTACGATGCGCAGGCCGGGTTCCCCGAGGCGGGCAGCCAAGTTTTCGGTGGAGATCAGAAAGCTCATGGTCGGGACAGGGCCAGTTGGATGACGTCGGTGCGGCGGGAGCGGAAGCCGGCCTCGCAATAGGCGAGATAGAAGCGCCATAGTCGCCGGAAACGCTCGTCGAAACCGGGAATCCTGCTGATCTCGGACCAACTCGCCTGGAAGCGCTCGTCCCACCGTTTCAGGGTGGAGGCGTAGTCGAGACCGAACCTTTCGACGGCCTGCCAAGAAAGGCCTGCCGCTGAGGTGACGGGCGCCAATCGCTCCTCCGAAGGCAGCATCCCGCCAGGGAAGACGTACTTCTGAATGAAGTCGGTGCGGGCGTTGTATTCCTCGAACAGGACGTCCTGGATGGTGATGATCTGCAGCCCCGCCACGCCGCCCGGCTTGAGGACATCGCGGACCTTGTCGAAATAGGCGGGCCAGTATTCCTTGCCGACCGCCTCGAACATTTCGATGGAGGCGACGCGGTCGAACTGGCCCTGGACGTCGCGATAGTCGACCAACTCGACCCTGGCTTTTTCGGTTAGCCCCGCGTTGAAGAGCCTTTGCTGGGCGAAGTCGTGCTGCTCCTTGGAGATGGTGATGCCGGTGACGTCCGCGCCGATCTCACGCGCCGCAAACTCTGCGAAACCGCCCCAGCCGCAGCCGATTTCCAAGACCGACATGCCGGGTTTCATGTCCATCATCCGGGCCAGGCTGGCGTATTTCTCGCGCTGCCCGGCCTCCAGCGTCTCGTCCTCGCGACTGAAGCGCGCCGACGAATAGGTCATCGAGGCGTCCAGCCAGTTCAGATAGAAGGCGTTGCCCAGGTCGTAGTGGGCGTGGATGTTCTTCCTGGAGCCCGTGCGGCTGTTGCGGTTGCTGCGATGCGACAGCCAGTTGACCGCCATCATCAGCCAGTTGCCGTCGAACAGGCGGCGGATGTGGTCGTAATTATCGACCAGGGTCTCCAGCAGGGCGGCCAGATGCGGGCTGTCCCATTCGCCGGCCATATAGCCCTCGGCGAACCCGATGTCGCCGGCGGACAGGACACGGCGCGCGAAGCCATAATCCTTGACGTGCATCACGCCGCTGGGGCCCGGCTGTTCGCCTTCCACCACATGGGCCTCGCCGTTCGGCAGATGCACCGTCAGACGTCCGTAGGTCCAGTTGGAGGCGAGCAGGCGCAGCAGCATCGCAAAGACGCGGGGCGTCCGGGCGGCGGCGGCCTCCAGGTCGGTCGTGGCGAGACTCATGATGAACCTTTCTGCGCGTCAATCACGGTCGGTCGTGTCGTCCCCGCGTCCCGACACCGTCTTGAGGGCGTCGAGGGCGCGGGCGCGAGCTTGGCCATGATCCAAGATGGGGTGGGGATAGTCTTTGCCAAGCCTGATGCCGGCGTCGCGCAACACCTCGACCGGGGCGGTCCAGGGGGCTTGAAGCCAACGATCGGGCAGGGCGCGCAGTTCGGGAACCCAGCGACGGACATAGCCGCCCTTGGCGTCGAACTTCTCGCCCTGGGCGATGGGGTTGAAGATGCGGAAATACGGGGCGGCGTCGGCCCCGGACCCGGCGACCCACTGCCAGTTCTGCACATTGCTGGCCAGATCGGCGTCGACCAGCGTGTCCCAGAACCAGGCCTCGCCCTCGCGCCAGTCGATCAGCAGGTGTTTGACCAGAAAGGAGGCGACCACCATCCGCACGCGATTGTGCATCCAGCCGGTCGCCCAGAGTTGGCGCATCCCGGCATCGACCAGCGGATAGCCGGTGCGACCGCGCTTCCAGGCCGTCAGGCCCTTGGGATCGTCACGCCAGGGCATGGCGTCGTATTCGGGCCGGAAGGCGCGCTCGGGCATGGTCGGGAAATGGTGGAGCAGGTGGGCGGAAAAATCGCGCCAACCGATCTCGGCGACGAACTTCTCCGCCTCGGCGGCGGGGACCTTGCCTGCTGCAGCCGCGTCACGCGCACGTTCGACGGCGCGCCATGGACTGATCTCGCCCCAATGCAGGTGCGGTGAGAGGCGGCTGGTTGCGGGACGGTCAGGATGGTCGCGGCCGACCGCGTAAGCCTTCAGCCCGTGGGCAAGGAAGTCGGACAGAGCGGTCGAGGCGCCGTCTTCGCCCGGCGTCCAGTCGAAGCCTTTGGACCAGTCCGGCTCCGTCGGATGCAGTTTCCAGTCGTTGATCGACTCGCTCTCGATGGCAATCGGGGTGTCGATCGCGCGCGGGCCTGTCGTGTGGGCGGGCGGTTCGGCCTGGGCCAGCAGTGCCTTCAGGAACGGCGTGAAGACCTTATAGGGGCCGCCCGTGCCGTTCAGCACCGCGCCGGGGCGGCACAGCAGCGATCCGTTGAAGCCTCGGCAATCGACGGCGTCGGCTTTCAGCGCATGAGCGATCTCGGCGTCGCGTTCGAACGCTTGCGGTTCGAACAGCCGGTTCATGAAGACGGCGTCGGCACTGGTCTCCTGGATCAGCTTCTGAAGTTGCGACAGCGAATCGCCGCTTCGCAAAATCAACCGCGAACCCCGGGTTTGAAGCGACGCGTCGAGCGCCCGGAGCGACTTGTCGAGCCACCACAGCGACGCCGCGCCGGTCTGGCGATCCGGGTTCCGATCCAGGATGAAGACCGGCAGAATCGGCTGTCCCGTCTCGGCGGCATGGTTCAGGGCGGGGTTGTCGTGCAGGCGCAGGTCGCGGCGGAACCAGAGGATGACAGGCTTGGTGGCCACGCGGGCGAACTCCGTGATAACTTGCACTCAACCGTTCAGAGCGCCACCTGATGGCCCAATAGCTGCGGCAAACGCCGCCTCTACAACACTCGAACTTCGAAAGAGCCGCCTCGTGAGCCGACCCAACGCTGTCATTACGTTGTCCGAAGGTCTTCGGACGCCTGTCGTCATCGGCGGCGGCGCCAGAATCGCCTTTATCGCCGGTCCCTGCCAGATGGAAAGCCGTCAGCACGCGCTGGAGACGGCCCATGCGCTGAAGGAAATCGGCGAACGGCTGAACGTCGGCATCATCTACAAGACCAGTTTCGACAAGGCGAACCGCACCAGCGCCAGCGCCGCGCGCGGAATCGGGCTGAAGGACGCCCTGCCGATCTTCGCCGAGATTCGCGAAGTCACCGGCCTGCCGACCCTGACCGACGTCCACTCCGAGGCCCAGTGCGGCCCGGTGGGCGAGGTGGTCGACGTGCTGCAGATCCCGGCCTTCCTGAGCCGTCAGACGGACCTGCTGCTGGCCGCCGCCACCACTGGCAAGGCGATC
Organism: Brevundimonas sp. TWP2-1; assembly: GCF_049897645.1. Taxonomy (NCBI): domain Bacteria; kingdom Pseudomonadati; phylum Pseudomonadota; class Alphaproteobacteria; order Caulobacterales; family Caulobacteraceae; genus Brevundimonas; species Brevundimonas sp. TWP2-1. The sequence continues at coordinate 586,179 of NZ_JAFCWR010000001.1, read as the reverse complement.
AACATCAAGAAGGGTCAGTTCCTGGCACCCTGGGACATGAAGAACGTCATCGCCAAGGTGGTCGGCGCCGGCAATCCGAACGTCATGGCCTGCGAGCGCGGCGCCAGCTTCGGGTACAACACCCTGGTCAGCGACATGCGGGCGCTTCCGGTACTGCGTGAGATCGGCTGCCCCGTCGTGTTCGACGCGACCCACAGCGTCCAGCAGCCCGGCGGGCAGGGCACGTCTTCGGGCGGGCAGCGCGAGTTCGTGCCGGTGCTGGCGCGCGCCGCCGTCTCGGTCGGCGTGGACGCGGTCTTCGTGGAGACGCACCCGGACCCGGACAACGCCCCGTCAGACGGCCCCAACATGGTGCCGCTGGACCAGTTCGAGGCCCTGGCCGCGCAGCTGATCGCCTTCGACGACCTGGCCATCAAGATCGGGGCCAAGGCGCCGGTGGCGCAGGCCGCCTGAATCCTCTAGGTCGGACCCATGTCTGACACCCTGGACCTGGGCGCCCTGCAAAGCCTGCTGGAGCGCGTGCGCGGCCTGAAGATCGCCTGCGTCGGCGACCTGATGCTGGACCGCTACGTCTATGGCGAGGTCAGCCGCATCTCGCCCGAGGCGCCGATCCCGGTGCTGCGCACGACCCGCACTGTCGCCATGCCTGGCGGCGTCGGTAATGTGGCGCGTAATATTGCGGCGCTGGGCGGTGTGGCGCGTTTGGGCGCCGTTGTCGGCGACGATGCGGCGGGCGCCGAGTTGACCGCTCTGATCGCCGCCGAGCCACGGATCGAGGACGCTCTGGCCCGCACCGCCGAGGCCGCCACCATCGTCAAGACGCGGTTCGTTTCGGGGGGGCAACAGCTGTTGCGGCTGGACGACGAAGCGGCGCCGGTGGGCATCGACACTTCTGACGCCTTTACGGGCACTTCCGTTTATCTTCTGTCTGATTACGCCAAGGGCGTGGTCGGCGACGCGCTGATCGGTTCGGCCTTGGCTGCAGCGAAGGCGTCGGGCGCGAGAATCGTGGTCGACCCCAAGGGACGTGACTTCGCCCGCTATGGAGCGGTCGATGTGATCAAGCCCAACGCCTCTGAATTGGCCGGGGCGACGGGCTTGCCGGTCGGAACAGACGCCGAAGTCGAGGCGGCGCTGGACGCTTTGTTGGCCGGCACGACCACAAAGGCCGTGATCGTCACGCGCGCGGGCAAGGGGATGAGCCTGGCCCGGCGCGGTCAGCCGGTGAAGCATTTCCCCGGCCGGGCGCGCGAGGTGTTCGATGTCTCAGGCGCCGGCGACACCTGTCTGGCGGCCATCGGCCTGGCCCTAGGCGCCGGAGCGTCGCTGGAGACAGCGGTCGAGTTCGCCATCCTGGCCTCGGGCGTGGTGGTCGGAAAGGCCGGGACGGCCGTGGTCACGCCCGCCGAACTGATCGAGGCCGAACTGAGCCAGCATGCGACGGCCGCCGTCGCCAAGGTGACGCCGCTGGACGAGCTGGCGGCCGAGGTCGAGGCCTGGCGGCGTCAGGGGCTGAAGGTCGGTTTCACCAACGGCTGTTTCGACATCCTGCACCGGGGCCATGTCGCCTATCTGGCCCAGGCGCGCAGTTGGTGCGACCGACTGGTGGTGGCGTTGAATACCGACGCCTCGGTCAAGCGGCTGAAGGGCGAGGGTCGGCCGGTCAACGATCTGGACAGTCGGGCGGTCGTCATCGGCGGCTTGGCCAGTGTGGATCGCGTGACCAGTTTCGATGATCCGACGCCGGTCGCCCTGATCGAACGGCTGCGGCCCGATGTGCTGATCAAGGGCTCGGACTATACGCGTGAGGGCGTGGTCGGCGGCGATCTGGTCGAGAGTTGGGGCGGCGAGGTCAAGCTGGCGGATTTCAAGGACGGGTTCTCCACCACGCGCACGATCGAGAAGATGACGACTGGTGCTCAAGCGCCAGCGATAGGACAAGAGTGATGACGCCCAGGATGATCGTGGTGACAGGCGGCGCCGGCTTCATCGGCTCCAACATCGTGGCGCGGCTGACGGCCGAGACGGCCTATGACGTCGTAGTGTGCGATCGGCTGGAGACCGCTGACCTCGCCAAGTGGAAGAACATCGCCAAGCACGCCATCGCCGACTTCTGGTCGCCCGAGGAACTGTTCGAGCAACTGGAGCGGCATGCCGAACGGATTGAGGCCGTGGTGCATATGGGCGCCATCTCTTCCACGACCGAGCCGGACGCCGACCTGATCCTGCGCACCAACTTCACCCTGTCGCGCGACCTGTGGGACTGGTGCACGATCCGGGACGTCAGGATGATCTACGCGTCCTCGGCAGCCACCTATGGCGACGGCGACGGCGACGCCGGCTTCAACGACGATGATGATGCGGAGTCTCTGTCGAAGCTTCGGCCGCTAAACGCCTATGGTTATTCGAAGATGTTGTTCGATCAGCATGCCGTGCGCCAGGCGGATCGCGGCCAGGCGCCGCGCCAGTGGGCCGGTTTGAAATTCTTCAACGTCTATGGGCCGAACGAGGGCCACAAGGGCGGAATGAAGTCGGTCGTGGCCCAGATCTGGCCCAAGGTCGAGGCGGGCGAGACGGTCAGCCTGTTCCGGTCGCACAATCCGAACTATCCCGATGGCGGCCAGCTGCGTGACTTCGTCTATGTCGACGACGTCGTGGACATCATCGAGTTCCTGCTGCAGTCGCCGGAGGTGTCCGGCATCTTCAACGCCGGGTCCGGTCAGGCGCGGTCGTTCGACGATCTGGCCAAGGCCACCTTCGCCGCCGCCGGGAAGGAAGCCTCCATCCAGTATGTCGACATGCCCGAGGTGATCCGCGACCGGTACCAGTATTTCACCGAAGCCCGGATGGATCGAATCCGCGCCGCCGGGTTCGAGGGCCAGTCCACGCCGCTGGAAGAGGGCGTGCGGCGCTACGTGCAGGACTTCCTGTCCACCGCTGATCCGTATCGCTGATGCGCCGGCTGACCTTCAGGCAATGGGTCGGCTATGCGGGGTTCGCCGCCGTCTTGATCCTGACCGCCGCCGTGGCGGTCTGGAGCGGGGATATCCTGCGAGCGGGGCTGGATCCCCAGGTGCCGTTCCAAACCTACAAGCCGCCGCCTGCGCCGGATTATCGGTCGGCGTCATCCTGGGCGTTGATGGACGAAGGCGCGCCGGATCGGGCGTCGGTCTTCTTCGTCATGCCGACCACCTTCGACGGTGGCGCCGAGTGGAATGGGCCGATCGATGATACACGGGCGAACGCCTATCTGCGCCGCGTCGTCCTGCCGAACTATGCTTCGCCGTTTGCGCGGGAGGGCAAGGTCAGCGCGCCCCTCTATCGCCAGGCCAGCCTCTATACCCGCCTGACCCTGCGCGACGATGCGCGTGAGGCGCGGGCCTTCGCCTATGAGGATGTGAAGGCGGCCTTCGCCCTGTGGCTTCGCAATCATCCGACCGGACCAATCGTGATCGCGGGGGTGGAGCAGGGCGGCGAACTGTCAGCGCTGCTGGTGCGCGACGCACTTACCGCCGATCCGAAGCTCAAGGACCGGCTGGTTGCGGCCTATCTGATCGAGACCCTGGTCAGTCGCGAGATGTTCCAGCAGAGGGTCACGCCCTGCGACGCGTCGGATGAGACAGGCTGTATCGTCGCCTGGTCGTCGGTCGAGGACGGGGACGAACCGGCGGCGCGGCGCAAGCTGCGGCGGGCGCTCGACTGGAATGATCGGGGCGAACTGGTTGGGCTGACGACCCCACCGATGTGCGTCAACCCGGTTACCGGCTCGACACAACAGCCGCGCGCCGAGGCCCGACAACACAGCGGGGCGACCAACGCGACGGGGCTGGAATGGGGCGCGCGTCCGGCCCTGACCGGGCGACTGATTTCGACCGAATGTCGTGGCGGGCTGCTGTGGCACAGCGCGCCCGACGCGGACTTCCTGACCGCCGGCGGAAGTTGGGCGGATCGGCGCAAGATCGTGCCCTACAACCTGTTCTATGGCGACATCGAGCGTGACGTCAGCGTCCGGCTGGCGGCATGGCGGGCCAAGCGCGGCCTTTAGCGTCGATCAGTTCGTCCGGTTTCTATGGCGCCGCTCGCGTCCAGCGCGTAGGCTGATCGCCTCAGGGAGGATCTGAATGGACGTCACCACCATATTCGCCGGCGTAGTGCTTCTGCTGGCTATCGTGCTCTTGATCAGTGTCATCAAGATCGTACCGCAAGGCCGTGAATACACAGTCGAACGTTTCGGCAAATACACCAAGACGCTGAGCCCCGGCATCGGCTTCCTGACCCCGTTCGTGGAGCGGGTCGGTCGCCGCATGAACATGATGGAGCAGGTGCTGGACGTCCCGACCCAGGAGGTCATCACCAAGGACAACGCCATGGTGAAGGTTGACGCGATCGTGTTCATTCAGGTGATGAACGCGTCAGCGGGCGCTTATCGGGTCGAGAACCTTCCCTACGCCATCACCCAGCTCTGCATGACCAACCTGCGGACGGTCGTCGGTTCGATGGAATTGGACGAGGTTCTTTTTCAACGCGACTCGATCAACACGCGGTTGTTGACGGTCATCGACGCTGCGACTGAACCCTGGGGCGTCAAAGTCAACAGGATCGAGATCAAGGACCTGACCCCGCCCGTAGACATCACGAACGCCATGGCTCGCCAGATGAAGGCAGAGCGTGAAAAGCGCGCAATCATCACCGAAGCCGAGGGCGAAAAACAGTCCGCCATCGCGCGGGCCGAAGGCGCCAAACAGGCCGCCATTCTTCAGGCCGAAGGCCGCAAAGAAGCCGCTTTCCGTGACGCAGAGGCTCGGGAACGCGAAGCCCAGGCGGAGGCGAAAGCCACCGCCATGGTGTCGGAAGCCATCGCGCGCGGCGATGTGAACGCAATCAACTACTTCATCGCCCAGAAGTATGTCGAAGCCTTCGCCGAACTGGCGCGCAGCCCGCAGCAGCGGACCGTCATCGTGCCCGCCGAAATGGGCGCCCTGGTCGGCACCATCGCCGGCATCGGCGAGATGGTCGGCCTGGCCAAGGAGCAGAACTCCGGCGCCGCTTCGACACCGCCGGTTCGTCCCGCACCCCCGCGTCGCCCTGCGGGCGGCGCAGTCCCACCCTCGGCCTGATCGTAGGAGGCTGAACGATGCTGTCGCTCGCTGATCTCTATGTCGCCCAGCCGTTCTGGATCTGGCTGGCTGTTGGAGTTCTGCTGCTGGCGGTCGAGGCGATGTTCTCGACCGAATGGCTGCTGTGGCCCGCCGTTTCGGCCGGCGTCGTCGCGGTGATGACGGCTGCGGGCGTGCGGCTGGGTTTGCCGGGCGAGGTCGCCGTCTTCGCCGTTCTGACGGTGATCGCTACGCTTCTGTCTCGTCGACTGATCTCCAAGGCCAACCCCGCCGGTCCCGACATCAACGACCGCGACAGCCGACTTATCGGCCAGCGGGCGCGGGTGGTTGAGGCGTTCGTTTCCGGGCGCGGCCGTGTCTTCATCTCGGGCGCCGAATGGCCGGCCGAGATCGAGGGGGAACAGCCGGTGGAAGGGCAGGATGTGGTGGTGATGCGGGTCACGGGATCTTTGCTGACGGTTCAGTCGCCGGTCTGAAACGACGCGGCCCACGAGGCGTTCGTCGAGGATGACAGCCAGCCAGAACGCCGCCTCGGACGGTCTGCCCACGCCCCGGCGGTATTGGGCCATTGCGTCTATCGGCCTGGGAATCACCCTGGCCGTTTTGGACGGAGCCATCGCCAACGTCGCCTTGCCGTCCATCGCGCAGGATTTGCAGGCGTCATCGGCGGCGTCGATCTGGATCGTCAACGCCTATCAGATCGCCATCGTCGTCGCCCTGCTGCCTCTCGCGTCGCTGGGCGAGATCGTCGGCTATCGCAGGGTGTCGCAGGCGGGGCTGGCCGTCTTCACCCTGGCGTCCATCGCGTGCGTCTTCGCTAACTCCATCGAGGCGTTGAGCCTGGCGCGCGTGATCCAGGGGTTCGGCGCGGCGGGCATCATGAGCGTCAACGGCGCCCTGGTGCGCTTCACCTATCCGCAGAGACTGCTGGGTCGGGCCGTCGGCATCAACGCCGTGATCGTGTCACTGGCGGCGGCGGCAGGGCCGACTATCGCCAGCGCCATCCTGGCCGTCGGGCACTGGCGCTGGCTGTTTGCGCTGAACGTGCCCATTGGGCTGCTGGCCGTGTCGCTCGCCGGGTTCACCCTGCCGCACAATCCGCTGCACAAGCGCAAGCTGAACTGGACCGGGGCTGCGCTGAATGCGGCGGCGTTCGGCTTGGCTATCACCGGACTGCAATCCTTGGCGCATGGCGAGGCCGCCGTATTGGGGTTCGGCCTGACGGGGGCGGGCTTGGCGGCGGGCGTCTTGCTGATTCGCCACGAGCGGTCGCGGGCTTCGCCTCTGATTCCGCTGGACCTGTTGGCGCGGCCGATGTTCAGCCTGTCGGTGGCGACCTCCATCATTTCCTTCACGGCGCAGATGATGGCCTTCGTGGCCTTGCCCTTCTTCCTTCAAGGATCGCTGCGGCTGACGGCGGTCGAGACGGGCCTGTTGATGACGCCTTGGCCGCTGGCGACGATGATCGCGGCGCCCTTGGCCGGCTACCTGTCGGATCGATATTCGGCGGGTGTATTGGGCGCCATCGGGCTGAGCGTCTTCGCCTGCGGCTTGATGGCCTTGAGCTTCCTGAACGCCGATTCGACCCATTTCGACATCGTGTGGCGGATGGCAGTCTGCGGCGCCGGGTTCGGCTTCTTCCAGTCACCCAACAACCGCGCCATGCTGTCTGAGGCGCCGAAAGAACGGGCTGGGGCGGCGGGCGGTACATTGGGAATGGCGCGCGTGGTTGGCCAGTCGCTGGGCGCGGTGGTCGTCGCCTTCCTACTATCGACCGCGCCGATCAATGGTGTCGCGCATGGCTTCCAGATCGCCGCAGTCACGGCTCTGTTCGGCGCGGTCATGAGCGGATCGCGCGTGCGGCGCCGTCCGGCCGAGCCGGAAAAGGAAGTCGAGGCGGTCTAGCGCCGTTTCAGATCGGCGACGCCGCGATTCGCCAGCTGGTCCGCGCGCTCGTTCAGCTCATGGCCCGCATGCCCCTTCACCCAGCGCCATTTGACATCGTGGCGTAGACGAGCGGCGTCCAGGCGCTGCCACAGGTCGGCGTTCTTGACCGGCTTCTTGTCGGCGGTCAGCCAGCCGCGCGCCTTCCAGCCGCGCATCCACTCGGTGATTCCCTGCATGACGTATTTGCTGTCGGTATGCAGTTCGACCTTGCAGGGCCGTTTCAGCGCCTCCAGCGCCATGATGGCGGCCATCAGCTCCATGCGGTTGTTGGTCGTGTTGGCTTCGCCGCCCCACAATTCCTTTTCGTGACCGCCGCCTGTCTGGAGCAGGGCGCCCCAGCCGCCGGGGCCGGGATTGCCCTTGCAGGCGCCGTCGGTGTGGATGATGACGTGATCGGAGGGATTCATGGTCGCGCAGACCTACAGCGTCCCTTGGCGCGGGGCCATCACTGCGCCTATATGCGGAACGAAGAATAGTGGATGGGATCGATTATCGGTCCCTTCAAGGAGATTACCCATGGGCTCCATGAGCATCTGGCACTGGGCCATCGTCATTGTCGTCATCGCGCTGCTGTTCGGCGGCCGGGGCAAGCTGTCGGGCATCATGGGCGACGCCGCCAAGGGCATCCGCGCCTTTAAGGACGGCCTTAAGGAAGACGACAAGAAGGACGGTCCGCACGACGGCGTCAGCTCGCTGCCGCGCACCGAGGCGGAAAAGGAAGAGCTGAAGCGCTAGTCGTCGTCTGTAAGGGCTGACGCATGGGCGGGCTCGGCCCCGGTATCGGGGGCTTCGAATTAGTGGTGATCGGTCTGGTGGCCCTGCTTGTGGTGGGGCCAAAGGACTTGCCTGTTCTGATGCGTCGCGTCGGCCAGATGGTCGCCAAGGCGCGCGCCATGGCCAACGAGTTCCGCAGCAGTTTCGACGAGATGGCGCGCCAGTCCGAGCTGGACGACCTGCGCAAGGAGGTCGAGGCGCTGCGGACGGGGCAGGGGGCCATGTATCCCTTGGGCGCCGAGGCGGACGCCGCCTTCAAGGACATCAACGCAGGATTGACGTCGCCGACGCCCACGGCCGCCTTGCCTGCGCCCGAGCCGGAGGTTCCGGTCATGACGCCGGCCGCTGACGAATGGCCGGACACGCCGACGCCCGTCGAGCCCGTGGTGGAGACGAAGCCTAAACGGGCAGTTGCGAAGGCGAAGCCTGCGACGACGACCAAGCCCTCGAAGACCAAGCCGCGCGCATCGGCCAAGCCCAAGCCGGCGATCCCGGCCGCCAAGACAGAGTCGGCGACCGCCAAGCCCAAGACCCCGCGCAAGAAGGCCGCTGACCTGTGACGTCTCCCGATCGTGACGAGGCCGAGATCGAGGCGTCGCGCGCGCCCTTGATGGATCACCTGATCGAGCTGCGTGGGCGGCTGCTGATCTGCGTCGTGGCCTTCTTCCTGGCGTTCATCCTGTGCTTCGCCTTCGCGAATCAGATCCAGATCGCCCTGATCAAACCCTATCAGGCGGCGGTCGCTGTCCATGCGGCGGCCATGGCCAGCGGCGGTCACGCCAATCCTATTGAACTGATCGCGGTGATGACGGGGTTGAAGCCCTATCCCCCAGGCAGCGCGGCCGTCGTTCAGCTGATCGCGACGGCGCCGCTGGAGCAGCTCTTCACCAAGATGAAGATTGCGGCTTTCGGCGCCGCCGTCCTGACCTTCCCCGTCATGGCTTGGCAGATGTACCGCTTCGTCGCGCCGGGCCTGTATCGCAACGAACGCGGCGCCTTCCTGCCGTTCCTGATCGCGGCGCCGGTCATGTTCTGCCTGGGTGGGGCGCTCGTCTATTACGTCATGCTGCCGTTCGTGATGCTGTTCTCGCTGAGCCAGCAGGTGGCCAGCGACGGTATTTCCGTGGCCCAGACGACCAAGATTTCCGACTATCTCAGCCTCGTGACCTCGCTGTTGTTGGCGTTTGGCCTGTGCTTCCAGTTGCCGGTCGTCACGACCCTGCTGGGCCTGGCCGGGCTGATCAATTCCAAGGTCATGGCCGCGGGCCGCCGCTACGCCATTGTCGCCGTGGTGGTGGTCGCCGCCGTGGTCACGCCGCCGGATCCGATCAGCCAGCTGATGTTGGCGATCCCGTTGGTGATTCTCTATGAGGTGTCGATCTGGTGCGTGCGGCTGATCGAACTGCGCCGAAAGAAGGCCGACGATCTGGAAGCCGAAGCGGCCTGACGTTCGGCACAAGCGTCGCGTCGTCGCAGGAGGAAACCAGCGGCCCTTTGATCGATTAGATCGGCGATGAACCGTCGAACCCTGATCGCCGCTGGACTGGCCTTGCCGTTCAGCTATGGCTGTAGCGAAGCCGCCGAGATCCCGCCGCCCGTTGCTCGCACCCAAGGCCTGGCTGCCCGACTGATGGCCCAGGCCGAGACTGCCGGCGCGGCCCTGCCCAAACTTCAGGCGATGATCGTTGCCCGTGACGGCCAAAGTCTTTTCGAACAGGTGTTTCGAGGGCCGTCGCTGGAAACGCCGGTCAACGTCAAGTCCGCGTCCAAGTCCGTAATCGCCGCCTTGGGCGGCATCGCCATCAGCCAGGGCCTGTTCTCGGGTGTCGATCAGCCGATCTCGGCCTTCCTGTCCGACAGTTTCCCGAGCGATCCCGATCCGCGCCTCAGCCAGGTGACCATCGGCGACCTGCTGTCGATGCAGGCGGGGCTGGGGTCCACGTCCGGCGCGGACTACGGCGCCTGGGTGTCGAGCGGAAACTGGGTGCGCCATGCCTTGGCCCGGCCTTTCGAGGCCGATCCCGGCGGACGAATGGTCTATTCGACGGGCACGTCCCACCTGACGTCGGCCTGTCTGACGCGGGCCAGCGGGCGTTCGACCCTGGCATTGACGCGGGAATGGCTGGGCGACCCCCTGAAGATCGAAGTGCCGACCTGGCCGGCCGATCCGCAAGGCGTCTATTTCGGCGGCAATGACATGCGGCTGTCGCCGCTGGCGCTGCTGAAGTTCGGGGAGTTGTACCGCAACGACGGTCTGCACGAGGGTCGGCGCATCTTGCCGGAGGGCTGGGTCCAGCAGTCGTGGCGGGGCAGGGGCACATCGCGCTGGAGCGGCAATCCCTATGGCTACGGCTGGTGGATTCGGCGCTCCGGCCGCCATGAGGTCTTCTTCGCCTGGGGCTACGGCGGCCAGATGGTGTTCGTCGTGCCGGACCTGAGACTTACGGTCGTGATGACGTCGGACCCGACTCCGACAGCGACCCGAGACGGCCATGTGGATTCGCTGCACGCCCTGCTGGACCAGAGGCTGATCCCTGCGGCAGAACAGGGCGCCGCCGCCTGAATTGACAAGGGCGCCGACGGTTTCCCGCCGACGCCCTGATCTGCGGCCGATCTGACGATCAGCAGCTATAGTACATGTCGAACTCGACCGGGTGCGGGTGGAGTTGCAGGCGCATCACCTCTTCCATCTTCAGCTCGATGTAGCTGTCGATGAAGTCGTCATCCATGACGCCGCCCTTCTTGAGGAAGGCGCGGTCCTTGTCGAGGTTTTCGAGGGCTTCACGCAGCGAGCCGCAGACCTCGGGGATCGAGCCGCGCTCTTCCGGCGGCAGATCGTACAGATTCTTGTCGGCGGGCGCGCCCGGATCGATGCGGTTCTCGATCCCGTCCAGACCGGCCATCAGCAGGGCGACGAAGGTCAGATACGGGTTGCCCATCGGGTCGGGGAAGCGGGCTTCCAGGCGCTTGGCCTTCGGCGACGAAACGTGCGGGATGCGGATCGAGGCCGAACGGTTGCGGGCCGAATAGGCCAGTTTCACCGGGGCTTCGTAGCCGGGGACCAGACGCTTGTAGGAGTTGGTGGTGGAGTTGGCGAAGGCGTTGATGGCCTTGGCGTGTTTGATGATGCCGCCGATGTACCACAGGCATTCCTGCGACAGGCCGGCGTACTGGTCGCCAGCGAACTGGGGCTTGCCGTCCTTCCAGATCGACATGTGGACGTGCATGCCCGAGCCGTTGTCCGCGAACATGGGCTTGGCCATGAAGGTCGCCGACTTGCCATAGGCCGCGGCGACGTTGTGGATCACGTACTTATACAGCTGCAGCCGGTCGGCCATGGTCAGCAGGTCCGAGAACTTCAGACCAAGCTCGTGTTGGGCCGGCGCCACCTCGTGGTGGTGCTTCTCGGGCTGCAAGCCCAGGTCGCGCATTACGCCCAGCATTTCGCCGCGCAGGTCTTGGCCCGAATCGACCGGGTTGACCGGGAAATAGCCGCCCTTGGCGCCGGGGCGGTGACCCATATTGCCTTCGGTGTATTCGGCGTTGGTGTTGGCCGGCAGTTCGATCGAGTCATACGAATACGACGTGTTGTGCGGCTGGGTCGACCAGCGCACGTCGTCGAAGATGAAGAACTCGGCTTCCGGGCCGAAATAGACCACGTCGCCCACGCCCGACGATTGCACGTAGGACAGCGCCTTCTTGGCCATCGAGCGGCTGTCGCGGTTATACGGCTCGTTGGTGTCCGGGTTCAGCACGTCGCAGAACAGGAACATCGTCTTCTGCTGGTAGAACGGGTCGATATAGGCCGTGGTCAGGTCCGGCTTCAGCAGCATGTCGGACTCGTTGATAGCCTTCCAGCCCGCGATGGACGAGCCGTCGAACATCGTGCCTTCGTTCAGGAAATCCTCGTCGACCAGATCGACGTCGAAGGTGACGTGCTGCAGACGGCCGCGCGTGTCGGTGAAGCGGACGTCCACATACTGGACCTCCTCATCCTTGATCTCTTTGAGGATCTTGCTGGCGCTCATTGTCGGAAGTCCTGTTTCTTGGCGTTTGGGGAGGAAACCGGTCAGCGACCCAAGGGGACGAGGGCCGGGGAGGGTGGTCGAGCTTAGACGGCCTGGGCTCCGGTCTCGCCGGTGCGGATACGGATCACCTCGGCGACGTCGGACACGAAGATCTTGCCATCGCCGATCTTGCCCGTGCGGGCCGAGGTCTGAATGGCCTCGACGACGGCGGGCGCGAGGTCGTCGGCGACGACCACCTCGATCTTGATCTTGGGCAGGAAGTCGATGACGTATTCGGCGCCGCGATACAGTTCGGAATGACCCTTCTGGCGGCCATATCCCTTGGCCTCCAGCACAGTCATGCCTTGCACGCCCACGTCCTGGAGCGCCTCTTTGACGTCATCCAGCTTGAAAGGCTTGATGATGGCTTCGATTTTCTTCATGGCGACCCCGGAGCGGCGCACGGAATGCAGCGGCGCTCGGGCCCAAATGGGACACAGCAAGGGCGTTCAAAGCAAGCGATTTTCGCAGATAAGCCACGGATAATCGGAACGCGGATGATAGAAACCAACGACCCGGCGATCTGGCGCAATTTTCTGCCTTGGCCGAGCGCGGAAACGCACAAGCATACGCGGGGCCGATTGGCCGTCGTATCGGGAAAGGCCCATCAAACGGGCGCTGCACGGCTTGCGGCGCACGCTGGCCTTCGAATGGGCGCCGGAGTCGTGCGAATCCTGTGCGCGCCGGAAGCAGTCGCCGTCATCGCGCCCGCCGTCCAGGCGATCATGCTGACCCCGTTCTCTTCACCTGAAATCTTAGGTCGTGAAGCCGCCGGAAGCGACGCCGTCGTGATCGGACCGGCCGCTGGACTGGAAGAGGCCACGATCGCCAACATCCAAGCCCTGGCGTTGAGCGGCGCTGTTCTGGTGATCGACGCCGATGGTCTGTCGGTCTTCAAGGGTCGCACCGCCGAACTGTTCGCCGTTCTGGACCGCGACGACATCCTGACGCCGCACGAGGGCGAGTTCGAACGGCTGTTCCCAGGCCTGCTGGCCCAAGGCCGCGAGACCGCCGCCATCGAAGCCGCGCGCCTGGCCCAGGCGACCATCGTCCTTAAGGGCGCCCAGACCATCATTGCATCGCCCGACGGCCGCCTTCGCCGCAATGAGAACGGGTCGGCTTGGCTGGCGACAGCTGGAACCGGCGATGTGCTGGCGGGCATGATCGGCGGATTGGCGGCTCAGCGGATGGACAGTTTCGATGCGGCATGCGCGGCGGTCTGGATCCATTCCGATGCTGCGGAACGTTTTGGACCGGGATTAACCTCTGACGACCTGAGCGATGTTTTGCCCAAGGTGCTGGCGTCCTTATGGAAAGGCTGAGCCGGCTGTCATGCCGAGCCATCTGAGGTCAATCAAATATTTCACATAATATATCTTAGGCGATAGTCTGACACTTGCGCAGCCTAGCGCCCCAGTCGGCTGCCCTGCGCCTGCTTCTGGATCGTCACCGGCATCTTCGCTCGCGGCGGTTGCCGCGTCAGTCTGACGCCCTTCAGCCAGAGCTTGAGCGCCTCGTAATGGATGGCGGCGACCACCTTGATGGTCATTAGCGGGATCGCCGCTGTGGCTGCCGCGATCTGGCGGTCGTCAAGTGTCTGGCGTTCGGCCGCCATGGACGCCGTGATCAGCACGCCGGCGGCGTCCAGGCCGTCGATCGTCATGTCGAGCCTTTCGCCGGGCGCGTGGCCTCTGAACCGATAGTCCATCTCCATTCCCATGAAGGGCGACACGTACAGCGCCTTGGCGGCGCCCTGTCGGATCAGGCCGGGCCTTTGGTCTTCGGCTGGCACGGGAATGACGTAGGCGTGGCGGATGCCGAAGGTGCTGGTCACCTCGTACACCATCGCCGCCAGTCGGCCGTCGGAGTGGTGGCAATAGTAGAGGCTGATCGGATTGAAGACGTAGCCAAGCACGCGCGGCATGGTCAGCAAGCAGATCGGGCCGCCGTCGAGATCGATGCCCGCGAGGCGCATCCACGCCTCGACCTGAGGCCGCAAGGCGCCGGAGCCGTCGCCATAGTCGGCGTCGTGAAAGGACAGCAGGTTGAAGCGATTGCGAGAAAACAATCGCAGGCCTCCATCCAGATCGTCGATCTCGGCCAGGTCCAGCAGCAGCCAGAAGACGCGGTAGTTCAGCTGGTGGGTCTTGGGGCGCAGGCGTCGGTGCATGACCCGGCCACGATAGAGGGCCGAGGCTTGGGTCACGCGGCCTGCTCGAATACCGGGGTCGGCAGCGGCGACAGATGGATGCGGCCGCTCTCGTTCTGGACCGACCACGGACGACGAACGCCGCCGAGCTGTTCGGCGACCGCCAGACCGGATTGCAGGCCGTCCTCATGGAAGCCGGCGCCGAAGTGGGCGCCGCAGAACCAGACGCCGCCCTGCCCTTGAAGGCTCCACAACTGCTTCTGCGCCTGAATGGCGGCGGGATCGAAGACGGGATGTTCGTAGAGTTCGCTGCGCAATATGGTGTCGGCGCGCGGCGGGCGCGGCGGGTTCAGGGTGACGAACAGGTCGTCGCCTGGCAGGCCCTGAAGCTTGTTCATCCAATAGGTCACGCACAGCCCGTCGTCGGCCCCGATATAGTTCCAACTGGCCCAGGCGCGACGGCGGCGCGGCATCAGGGTGGCGTCCGTATGCAGGACGGTCAGATTGCGGCTGTAGCGGAAGGCGCCCAGCAGGGCTTTTTCCTCGTCCGTGGGTTCGGCCAGCATGGCCAGGGCCTGATCGGCGTGGGCCCCGATCACCACCTGGTCGAAGCGCTCGACGCCCCCCTGGCTGTCATGGACGAAGACGCCCTCCTCCGTGCGCCGCACCACTGTCACGCCGCGATCCAGGCGCACGTCGTCGATGGCGCGGGCCAGGTGTTCGACATAGACGCGGCTGCCGCCCTCGACGGTGCGCCACAGGGGACGGCCCACCAGTTTCAGCAGGCCGTGATTGCCGCAGAAGCGGATGAAGGACTCGGCCGGATAATCCATCAGCGTGTGCGCGGGAGACGACCAGATGGCGGCGGCCATGGGCAGCAGATGGTCGTCGCGGAACGCCTCGCTGAAACCCTCGCGCTTCAGATAATCGCCCAGGGTCAAAGACGAATCGGACATGCCGGCCAGATCCCTGGGCGCATCGCGATAGAAGCGCAGGATCTCGCTCAGCATCGACCAGAACCGGGGCCGAAGGGCATTGCGACGCTGGGCGAACAGGCCGGGCGCCGCATATTCGAACCGGCCGTCGTCCAAAGAGACGGCGAACGACATGTCCGTGGCGCGGGTCGCGATGCCCAGGTGTTCAAACAGGGCGATCAGGTTGGGATAGGTCGCGTCATTGAAGCAGATGAAACCGGTATCGACGGCGATGTCGCCTGATGACACCCCCGCCGTCACGGTGTTGGAATGCCCGCCCAGCCGGTCGGCCTTCTCGTAGATCGTGACCTGATGCCGCTGGGACAGCAGCCAGGCCGAGGACAGGGCCGCGACGCCGGAGCCGATGACGGCGATCTTCAGACGATCAGCAGAAGGATTCGCGGACGACAGGGACATGGAAACTCCGAATACACGCCCGCTGGCGCAAGCCTAGGCATGAACGGATTACGGGTCGCCGTCATGATCGGATCGCGATTGATCCAGACATTTCCGCCAGGCGTATTAGGGTCCATGCATGTCGAGACACTGCCCTTCACGTCGAATCCATGCCGGTCCCCGCGCATGAAGACACTCGACAATCCTTCAGACCCCCTCCTGCATGATCGGCTGATCGAGTCGATTGCGCTGCGTCGGGACCGGGAGGCCTTTGCAGCCCTGTTCGCCTATTTTGCGCCGCGCCTGAAAGCCTGGCTGATCAAGTCCGGGGCGACGCCCGGCGCCGCCGAAGATTTCGCCCAGGATGCGATGCTGACCGTATGGCGCAAGGCCGACCTGTTCGACTCATCAAAGGCCCGCGCCGCGACCTGGATCTTCACCATCGCCCGCAATCGCCGCCTCGACATGCTGCGCCGCGATGCGCGCCCCCTGCCGACGCCGGAGATCGAACTGGCAGGCGAGGATGTGCGCCGCCCCGACGAACTGCTGTCGATGTCGCAGGACGCAGACCGGGTTCGTGACGCCCTGTCTCGATTAAGCCCCGATCATGTCGAGGTCCTGCGCCTCGCCTTCTTCATGGACAGCTCCCATTCCGAAATCGCCAAACACCTCGACCTGCCGCTCGGCACCGTCAAATCCCGTATTCGTAACGCCATGACCAAGCTCCGCCTGATCCTCGCCCCGGCCGAGGAGGCCGCGCGATGAACCCGCAACGCAATCCTTCCGAAGAACGGCTGCTGGCCTATGCCGCCGGCACGCTCAGCCCGCCTGAGGCCGTCGTGATGGCCGCGCATCTGGCGATGCGGCCGGCGAACGACGCATGGGTGCGTGATCTTCAGGCCGTCGGCGGCGAGTTTCTCGACGAGGCGACGCCGTCTGCCCTGTCGCAGGATGCGCTCGCCCTGGCCATGGCGCGGATCGAAACGGACGCGGGCGAGGTGAAGGCGCTGGCTCCGTTGAACGACATGCCCGAACTGCCCGAGCCGCTGCGGCGCTATGCGCTCAGCCCCTGGCGTTGGGTCGGGCCGGGCATGCGGGTGCGCGATGTGCATGCGCCGCGTGACGGCGATTGTCGCGTGATCTTGCTGAAGATCGAATCTGGCCGAGAGACGCCCAAACACACGCACGGCGGCATCGAACTGACCTGCGTCATCTCCGGCGCCTATGCGACGGAAACCGAGCGATTCGACGTGGGTGACTTCGAGGAGGCCGATACGGAAGTGCTGCACCAGCCGCGCGTCGTGTCGGACGAACCCTGCCTTTGCGTCGTGGCGCTGGATGGCCAGATCCAGCTGGACGGCTGGATAGGCAAGCTGATTCAGCCGTTCGTTCGCCTGTGACCGGCTTGGCGGCGCTGTGGGGCGTTGCTGCCCTGTTTCTCGTCATCGTGATGTCGGCGGCGTGGCTGGTGCAGAAACGCACAGGCCAGGGCGGCTGGGCCGACGCCTTCTGGTCGCTGGGCCTGGGCGCGGCCGGCGTTGGTGTTGCGCTGTTTCCAATCGACGGCGCGGCGCCGTCCTTGCGGCAATATCTGGCGGCCCTGCTGATTGGTCTGTGGGGACTGCGGTTAGGCGCTCACATCGCCGCACGCGCCGCCCATGAGGGCGAAGACGCCCGCTATGCCCGGCTGCGCCAGGATTGGGGCGCCGGGTTTCAGGCCAAGATGTTCGGCTTCCTGATGCTTCAAGCCGGGGCCGCCGCCTTCCTGGCGCTCAGCGTCATGGCGGCCGCGCGCAATCCAACGCCCGGACTGACCCTGCAGGACGGTTTCGCGACGCTGGTCTTCGCAGGCGCGCTTTTCGGCGAGGCCGTCTCGGATCGGCAACTGTCGGCTTTCAAGCGCAATCCCGCCAACAAGGGCGGCGTTTGCGATGTCGGCCTGTGGGCCTGGTCACGTCATCCGAATTATTTCTTCGAATGGTTGGGCTGGTGCGCCTGGCCCCTGTTCGCCATCAATCTGAGCGGCGAATGGCCATGGGGCTGGCTGGCGCTGACGGGGCCGGCCTATATGTATTGGCTGCTGACCCAGGTGTCCGGCGTGCCCTTGCTGGAAGAACACATGCGGCGCTCGCGACCCAAGGCTTTCGACGCCTATGCCGCCCGCACCAGCGCCTTCTTCCCTCGCCCGCCGCGTCGCTGAACTCAGTCCTTGCGAGCGGTCCCAAGGTGAATGTCGCCGCGCTTGCGGGCGATTTCCATCTGCCTGTGGCGCTCGGCATAGCGTTCTCGCTGCGCGTCGTCGCGCGTGGCGTGGCAACGCTCGCAGCAGACGCCCTCGACGTAGTGGGGCGAGGCGCGACCGGCATCATCCACCGGCAAACGACACCCCCTGCAAAGCGTATGCGGCCCCTGGCTCAGCCCGTGCCCGACCGAGACGCGCTCGTCGAAGACGAAGCATTCGCCGCGCCATAGGCTCTCATCCTCATCCACCGTCTCAAGGTAGCGCAGGATGCCGCCTTCCAGGTGGTGGACGTTTTCGACGCCTTCCGCCTTCAGGAAGGCCGTCGATTTTTCACAGCGGATGCCGCCGGTGCAGTACATGGCCACCCGCTTTGCGCCGGTCTGCTCCAGCAGGGCGCGGCCCTCGGTGCGGAACCAGTCGGGAAAGTCGCGGAAGCTGCGGGTATTGGGCTGGATCGCCCCCTCGAAAGCGCCGATCTCGCCCTCGTAATCGTTACGCGTGTCGATGACCAAGGTCTGCGGATCGGCGATCAGCGCGTTCCAGTCCGTCGGCGCCACATAGACACCCGCCTGTCGCGCCGGGTCCAAGTCTGGCTGGCCCATGGTGACGATCTCGCGTTTGACGCGCACCTTCATCCGGTGAAACGGCAAGGTGCCCGTCCAGGCGTATTTGAGCTCCAGCGTCTCGAACCCCGGCATGGCGTGGATCGCAGAAAGCACCGCCTCGACGGCCGCCTCCGACCCGGCGATGGTGCCGTTCAGCCCCTCGGGGGCGACCAACAGCGTCCCCCTCACCTCCCCGGCGTCGCAAACGGCCTGAAGCGCATCGCGGACGGCGGCAGGATCGGCGACGGGTGCGAAACGATAAAGCGCTGCGACACGGACGGCGTGTTGGGGCGAGGTCTGAAGGTCGGTCATGGATCAGGCCCCTCGAAGGCGCCGGGGATGGCGCGCCCAGCAGGACTCGAACCTGCAACATCCCGCTTAGAAGGCGGGTGCTCTATCCGGTTGAGCTATGGGCGCTCTTGCAAGACGTCAGGCGTCAGTGCGTCCAGGACTGCTTGCGGTTGGTGGCGAAGTTGTCGGCGTAGGCCTTGATGATCATCGGCGGATCGTTCGGCTCGTGCAGGCGGAAGGCGATGCCGTGGCGTTCGGCGTATTCGACCGCCTCTTCCTTCGACTCGAAGGTCAGGCGGACCTGACCGTTCATGTCGCTGGAGCTGGTCCAGCCCATCAGCGGATCGATGGTGCGTGCCGAGGCCGGTTCGAATTCTAGACGCCAGTCGCGGCTCTTGGCCTTGCCCGACTGCATCGCGGTTTTGGCCGGGCGGTAAATGCGAGCCAGCATGGCGAAATCCTCAGTGACGGCGGGGCCTCTGGCCCTGCCATAACGCGCGCTGGACGGATGATCCAGCGGCATTCCGTTGGTCGGGGCGAGAGGATTCGAACCTCCGACCCTCTGGTCCCAAACCAGATGCGCTACCAGGCTGCGCTACACCCCGGACCGAACGGAGCGCTCTATTGGCACTTCACGACGCGATCCGCAATCAAGGCTTGAAATAAGGATGTAAAACTTTGTCGCCGGGCTTGGCGTTGATCTCTGCCGCCCGCCCGGCGCGCAGTTCCAGCACGCCGTTGGCGGTGCCGTTCGATGGAATGGGCGCTTCCGAGAAGGGCGTGGCGTGGGACGCGATGGAGACGATTCGTCCCTGGGGGTCGATGTAGAGGATGTCCAGGGAACTGGGCGTGTTGCGCATCCAGAAACTCTGCTCGCGCGGCGCCTCGCCCGGCCATTGGAACAGCATGCCGCGGTCGTCTTCCAGCGGCGGACGGAACATCAAGCCGCGCTGCCGCTCAGGCTCTTCGTCGGCGATCTCGACCCAGAACGGATGCTCGCCGGAGGTGGTGACCACGGCCAGCTTCTGCAGAGGTTCGCCATCGGGGCCGAGCGGCGGCTTGGCGGCGCAACCGGCGACGGCGAGCATCAGCAGGCCCGCCATCAGAAAACGTCTCGTCGCTTCGATCATACGCCTCTCCTGGGCGCCGGATCAGTCGCCCGTTCTGATGTCCGCGACCACCAGGCCTTTCGGGCCGTTGGCGAATCGCACCCGCACCGCATCGCCGGGAATCAGATCTTCCAGGCCGCAGCGCCGCAGGGTCTCGATATGGACGAAGATATCGCCAGGTTCGCGATCACGCACGACGAATCCGTAGCCCTTGGTGCGATTGAACCATTTGACCAGGGCTGTCTCCAGCTCTTCGTCGGACTCAACGGGTGAACGAGGCGCGGTCACAGCAGCGGGGCGACGCGCGACCTGGACCGTTTCGCCGTCCCCCAGGTCGTGGATTTCGATCGTTTGCCAGCCCTTCGAACGTTTGACGCAGTCGCAGGTAATGGGCGCGCCCTCGTCGGCGGCGTCTCGGCCAAGGTCGCGCAGGCTGCTGATGTGCAACAGGACGTCTCGCATCTCGGTCAGCGTCGGGTCGTCCGGCACGATGAAGCCATAGCCCTTCGTCGCATCGAACCACTTCACGCGCCCTGTGACGCGAACGGTCTGCGCCGTTTCCGTCTCGCTATAATCAGACACTTAAGAACCCCCGCCCGCGCCTCCAGCGGACTCGTCTTTATATTTAACACTGTTCCGCGAAAGTTTGAAAAGCGGAAAATGCACGTGCGGGGCGAAGTGTGGGCCTTGGAGGACCGAAGATGCAGACGCGACACGATCAGCGGCTGCGCTTCCGCATCGTCTGAAATGTAAGGTTTTTTCTGTTTCTGGGAGCCTTAGGCTCTACCGGAGGCCTGCCCGCGTGGCAGTCCCTAGGGGAGTCGAACCCCTCTTTTCAGGTTGAAAACCTGACGTCCTAACCGATAGACGAAGGGACCGCTGCGCGGGAGAGCCGGCGATATAGCCGCGCCCTCGGGACGGTGCAAGCTTGGATTTCGAGTTTTTTGGGCGGCCGTCAGATCATTCGAGGGTCAGCGACATCCTCGATCTCGAACTGCACGCCCTTGCGGCCGTTCCAGTCGTCGGCCTTCAGCCGCCCGACGATGTTCAACCCGCCCTGTCCCGACAGCAAGGCCTGACCAGACGGTAGATCGGCGCAGCGCCAGGCGATGGCCTTCACCGAGGCGCCGTCTGCGCCGACCAGGCGACAACGGACATGACCGCCATTCATCGCCACGGACTCGCGCGCCTGAACACCGGTCAAGGCAAAGCTAGGCTCGGGGTTGGCGGGACCGAAGGGCGCCAACTGCTCGAACGATTCGAACAGGTCGCGCGTCGCCGCGCCGGGATCGATCAGGGCGTCGATCTCCAGCAGGTCCTGCGCCACAGCCTCGACCCGTTCGGAGGCCAGCCGCTCGTTCAGGAAGGCTGTCAATTCTGCGACCCGCGCGCTGTCCATCGTCAGGCCGGCGGCCATGGCGTGACCGCCCCCCGCCATCAGGATGCCGCTCTCCCACGCCGCCTGGATCGCACGACCCAGGTTCATGCCGGGTTGAGATCGTCCCGACCCCTTGCCCAGTCCCGTCACGGGATCGACGCCGATGACGATGACAGGCTTGCGCCAGCGTTCGCGCAGGCGGCCGGCGACGATGCCGACGACGCCGGGGTGCCAGTTTTCGCCCGCGACCACGACCACCGCGGTATCGTCGGCATGAACGCCCGTGGCCTCCACGAGCCGGACGGCGGCGTCTGTCACGGCCCGTTCCACGTCGCGCCGCGACAGGTTCAGCGCATCCAGTTCGGCCGCCAGCGATTCGGCTTCGGCCGGATCGTCGGTGGACAATAGCCGCGCGCCCAGGTCGGACCGCCCGATCCGACCGCCGGCGTTGATGCGGGGGCCCAGGATGAAGCCCGCATGATTGCTCTTTGCCGGGCCCTGTTCCGCGCCCGCTGCCGCCAGCAGGGCGCGCAGACCCGGATTGCGCCACTCGCTCATGACCTTGAGACCCAAGCCGGTCAGAGCCCGGTTGAACCCGGTCAGGCCCGTGACGTCGCAGATGGCCCCCAAGGCCGCGAGGTCCAGCCATTGGCGGATGTCGGGCTCTGGCCTTTCTGCGAACAGGCCGCGCCGCCGTCCCTCGCGGTTCAGGGCCGCCAGAAGCACGAACACCACGCCCGCTGCCGCCAGATTGCCCTGACCGGAGGTGCAACCCGGCCTGTTCGGGTTGACGACGGCCAGGGCCGTCGGCGGCTCGCTGCGCATCAAATGGTGGTCGATGACCACGACGTTCAGGGCGATGTGGGCGGCATGGGCCAACGCCTCGTTCGCCGCCGCGCCGCAGTCCACCGTGATGACCAGATCCGCGCCCAAGGCCTTCAGAGTGTCGAACGCCTTGGCGCTGGGGCCATAGCCTTCGGTCAACCGGTCGGGGACATAGATAGACAGCTCGTGACCCATGGCCCGGAACCAGCGCACCAGAAGCGCCGCGCTGGACGCACCGTCCACGTCATAGTCGGCGAAGACGTGAATATTCGCGTTGGCCTGCAGAGCGTTCAGGATCGCATCGGCCGCCGCATCCATGTCCATAAAGCTTGACGGGTCGGGAAACAGAGCCCGCAGGGTCGGGTTCAGGAAATCGGCCCCCTGATCCGCCGATACGCCACGCGACGCCAGGGCGCGGGCCAGAAGCTCGTCCAGCCCGAGGCCCTGCATGTGGGCGCGGGTCGTCACCGCATCCGCAGGTCGCTGACGCCAGGCGCGCCCTGAGAGAGACCGGGACACGCCCAGAAATGCATTCAGTGTCTTTGCGCCGCCGTCATCCGCCATCAGCACGTTATCGCGGGATTCTGCATCCCCGGCGACCGGTCATTGCGTCGGGCGGCGATCAAGCGGCGGCGGCGCCTTGGCGCGATCGCGCAGGCTCTGGGCGAAAGCTTCGATGTCCGCCTGGGTGCGGGCGGCGTCGGGCGAAACCGGCACGGACTGGACCGCAGCCGCCGTCTCGGCGGCGAGAGCCTCGGGATCGGTCAGGGTCCAATCGATCCGCGCGATCTCGCTGCTCAGCGTCGTGCTGTCATTCTGCAGGCGCTGAGCATTGGCGGCGACCTGTGCGACGGGCGGCAGGTCGGTGGGCGCGGCCGGGAAATCCTCCCAGCGGGGATAGTGGCGATTGGCGTCGACCAGTTCCTGAACACGCGGCGCCAGCGGCGAAACGGGCTCGGTCTTGGACGCAGAACCGCCGATGCAGCCGGCCAGCGGCGCTGAGATCGCGACTGCGGCGATCAGGATCATCTTTTTCGAATTCAGCGCGTTCATTTCCTGGCTGGTCTTATGCCATCATCGCCACGCGCGGAAGGGCGGATGAACCGGCCTCTGGTGCAGGAAGCGCGAAGGACGATCATGGCCAAGCTCCCAAAGACGCCGACAGACGCCGCCGAACGCCCGGCGCGCAAGGCCGGACGCCCGACCTCCGCCAAGCCCCGCCCCCAGCGCCAGCCCAAGCCGAAGCCTGCCGGCTCGCAGGATGCGCCGGCTGAAACCGTCGCCGAGGTCGCGCCTGAACCGACCTTCCCCGGCGCCGCACAGGCCGAGATGATCGAGACCCTGTCGATGAACCTGGCCAAGGCGGCCATGATGGCTCAGAGCGCCATTGCAGAAGCCGCCCTGACCCAGGCCGACCGCCCCGCCGCCCTTTCTCCCGATCCGTTCAATGTCGCCCCCGCGATGACTTCGGTCATGACCAGCCTGGCGGCACAGCCCGACAAAATGATGCAGGCGCAGGCCGACCTGTTTGGCCGATACATGCAGCTGTGGTCGTCCACAGCGCGGCAGGCGGCTGGCGAGGCGCCCGACCCCACCCCGGCCGACAAACGGTTCAAGGACCCGGCCTGGTCCGAAAACCCGATGTTCGACATGATGCGGCGGTCTTATCTGCTGACCTCGGACTGGATGAACGGCCTGATCGCGGGCGTGGAGGATGTCGATCCGACGCTGAAACGCCGCGCCCAGTTCTTCACGCGTCTGCTGACCGACGCCTTCTCGCCGTCGAACTTCCTGGCGTCCAATCCCGTCGCCCTGAAGGCCCTGGCGGAAACCAGCGGCGAATCGCTGGTCAAGGGGATGCAGAACTTCGCCGCCGATCTGGAGCGCGGCGGCGGCGCGCTGCGCATCAGCCAGGCGGATTACGGCAAGTTCGTCGTCGGCGAGAACGTCGCCACCGCGCCGGGCCAAGTCGTCTGGCGCGGCGAGCTGTTCGAACTGATCCAGTATGCGCCGACGACCGAGACCCAGCACGAGATCCCGCTGCTGATCTTCCCGCCGTGGATCAACAAATTCTACATCATGGACCTGCAGCCGGCGAACTCGCTGATCCGCTGGCTGTCCGCCCAGGGCTTTACGGTGTTCGTCTGTTCCTGGGTCAATCCGGACAAGGACAAGGCCGGTTTCGGCTTCGACCAGTATCTGGAAAAAGGCATCTATCGCGCGGTTGAGAAAACGCTGGAACAGGCCGGGACCAAGCAGTTGAACGCCGTCGGCTATTGCATCGGCGGCACCCTGCTGGGCGCCGGCCTCGCGCACATGGCGGCCAAGGGCGACAAGCGGGTCGCCGCCGCCACCTTCTTCGCCGCCCAGCACGACTTCGCCGAGGCTGGCGACCTGCTGCTGTTCACGGACGAGCACTGGATCGCCGAGATCGAGCGTCAGATGGATGCGGCGGGCGGCGTCCTGCCCGGCGCAGCCATGGCCGAGACCTTCAACGCCCTGCGCTCCAATGACCTGATCTGGTCCTTCTTCATCAGCAACTATCTGCTGGGCAAGGATCCGCCCGCCTTCGACCTGCTGTTCTGGAACGCCGACCAGACGCGGATGCCCAAGACGCTGCATCTGGACTATCTGCGCCAGATGTATGGGGCCAACGCCCTGGCCCAGGGCGCCTTCCAGATCGGCGGACTGACGGCGGACCTGTCGAAGGTGACGATTCCGCTGTATTTCCAGGCCAGCCGCGAGGATCACATCGCGCCGATGAACTCGGTCTATCGCTCCGCCAAACTGTTCGGGGGCAAGGACGTCACCTTCACCCTGGCGGGATCGGGCCATATCGCCGGCGTCATCAACGCCCCTGCGGCCAAGAAATACCAGCACTGGACCAATGCCGCCCTGCCCGCGACCCTGGCCGAATGGCAGGCCGACGCGTTAGAGCATGCCGGCAGCTGGTGGGAGCATTGGTCTGCATGGTTGGCCAAGCGTGCCGGAAAGCAAATCCCCGCCCGCGATCCTGAAAAGGGGCCGCTCAAGCCCATCGAGCCGGCCCCCGGCAGCTATGTGAAAGTGAAGTCTTGAACCGTATCGAACCCAACGCCCTGCTCGCGATCAGCACGGGGGTGGCGCTGATCCTGCTGATCATGACGGCCAGCGTCTTCGGCGAACCGGGCAATACGGTGAAATACATCATCTCGGCCGTGATCTGTTCGGCCGCCTTCGTCCTGCTGAACGGGCGTATGGCCAAGGCTTTGAAGCGCCCGGCGATTCAACCGATGATCCACCCCGACACGCCCGGCACGGCGGTTTGGGCTGGCATGTTCCCCCTGATCGTCATCGGCATGGCGTGCGCGCCGGTCTTCTTTGCGGGCCACGATTATGGGCTGTTGGTGATCATAGCCTCGGTCATCTTCGGCCTGACCGTCGATTCCGCCATTCGGGCGCGGCGTGGTTAGGCCGCGACGAACTTCAGCGCCACGCCGTTGTTGCAGTAGCGCAAGCCGGTCGGACGAGGGCCGTCGTTGAACACATGTCCCTGATGCCCGAGGCAACGGGCGCAGTGATATTCCGTACGTGGAATGCCGATGGCCAGATCGCGCTGTCTGCCGATGTTGGCGGCCATCACGTCATAGAAGCTGGGCCAGCCGGTGTGGGAATCGAACTTCCACTGCGACCGAAACAGCGGCAGGTCGCAACCCTTGCACACGAAGGTTCCGCGCCCGTGCTGGTCGTTCAAGGGGCTGGAATAGGGCCGTTCCGTCCCCTCGTGCCGCATCACGCGCCATGAGGCGTCGCCCAGTCGCCGTCGCCAGTCGGCATCGGAAACGCGACGATAGGGCGAGGTCGCATACTGCCCCTCCCCGGCCTCGGAGGTTTCGGGAGAACAGGCGGACAGGGCAAGCGTGCCGGCGCCCATCAGAAAGCCCCGGCGATGCACGATCAGGGACTGGGTCATGCCCTTCATACGAAGGACGCGGCGAAATGGTTTCAGCCGCTCAGATCAGGCCGGCCGTCTCATCCAGCCCCAGCATGATGTTCAGATTCTGCACCGCCGCGCCTGACGCGCCCTTGCCGAGGTTGTCGAGCAGGGCCACCAGCCGCGCCTGTTCGCCAGTGCGGTCGCCAAAGACGTGCAGACGCAGGCGATTGGTGCCGTTCAGGCCTTCGGGTTCCAGACCCGACAGGGCCTCTGTCTCTTCCAGATCGGTGACCTCGACGAAATGCTGTCCGTCATAGGCTTCGACCAGTGCGCCGTGGAGGCGTTCGACGGACGGCGTCTCCGGCAAGGCGGCCAGATGCAGCGGAACCTCCACCAGCATGCCCTGCCGATAGTTTCCAACCGCTGGAGCGAACAAGACGTCGCGGCTCAATCCCGTGTGTTTCGTCATCTCCGGCACATGCTTGTGCTTCAGCGACAGACCGTAGGCGCGATAGGCAGTCGCGGCGCCTGATGCTTCGAACTCAGCGATCATGGCCTTGCCGCCCCCGGAATAGCCCGACACCGCATTGACCGTGACCGGATAGGTCGCCGGAACCAGCCCCGCCCTCACCAGCGGCCGCATCAGTCCGATGAAGCCTGTAGGATAGCAGCCGGGGTTCGACACGAACGACGACCGCGCGATCAGATCACGCTGTCCCGCATCCATTTCCGGGAAGCCATAGGCCCAGCCCGGCGCGACCCGATGGGCGGTCGAAGCGTCGATCACCTTGACCGACGGATTCTCGATCATGGCCACGGCTTCCCGCGCCGCATCATCCGGCAGGCACAGGATCACCGCATCGGCGCCGTTCAAGGCCTCGCGCCGCGCATCCACATCGCGACGCCGATCGCCCAGCAGGACCAGTTCCAGATCCAGGCGCGCCTCCAGCCGCTCGCGGATCTCCAGCCCCGTGGTGCCGGCTTCGCCGTCGATGAAGATGGTGTGAGTCATAGGCTGCTCCTGACCGTCCTGCCTTGCGGGAGAAGATAGACAAGAAAAAGGGCGCTCCGGGTCTCCCCGAAGCGCCCCAAATCCAAACCGCGTGAACGCGATTAGCGCTTCGAGAACTGGAAGGAACGGCGTGCCTTGGCGCGGCCGTACTTCTTGCGCTCGACGACGCGGCTGTCGCGGGTCAGGAAGCCGTGCGGCTTCAGAACCTTGCGCAGTTCCGGTTCGAAGTGCGTCAGGGCGTGCGACAGGCCGTGGCGGATGGCGCCGGCCTGGCCGGACAGACCCGAACCTTCGACGGTGCAGATCACGTCATATTGGGTGGCGCGGTCCGAAACGGTCAGCGGCTGGGCGATCATCATGCGCAGCACGGGACGAGCGAAATACTGCTCCTGGTCCTTGCCGTTGACGGTGATCTTGCCGGTGCCGGGCTTGACCCAAACGCGAGCGATCGCGTTCTTGCGCTTGCCGGTCGAATAGGCGCGGCCCTGGGCGTCCAGCTTCTGGACATAGACGGGGGCGTCGTTCTCGACCGAAGAGCTCAGGCCCTTCAGGGCGTCGAAGCCGGTGGCGGCGGTGTCTTGCGTCGCGTCAGTCATGCTCAGGCGCTCCGGGTGTTCTTGGGCGACGCCGACTTGAAGTCGATCGTTTCCGGTTGCTGGGCTTCGTGTTCGTGTGCGCCGCCGGCGAACAGACGCAGGTGCGTCATCTGCTTGCGGGCCAGCGGGCTTTCTTTCGGCAGCATGCGCTCGACGGCCTTCTCAAGCACGCGCTCGGGGAAGCGGCCGCCCAGGACCTTCTCGGGGGTCGTCGACTTGACGCCGCCCGGGTGGCCGGTGTGGCGATAGTAGACCTTGTCGGTCGACTTCTTGCCCGTGAACACCACCTTGTCGACGTTGGTGACGACGACATAGTCGCCGCAATCGACGTGGGGGGTGTAGTCGCCGCGGTGCTTGCCGCGCAGACGGTTGGCGATGAAGGTCGCGAGGCGGCCCACCACGACGCCTTCGGCGTCGATGTGGATCCACTTCTTCTCGACCTCGGCCGGCTTCAACGAAGCCGTAGTGCTCTTCAGCATTTGAGAGGGTTCCTGGAGACGAAAATCGGGTCCGGCCCCCGAGAGAACCGAATGAAGGCGCGCTGATACAGGAGACGATTGGTCGCGTCAACGCACGCAAATGCAACGTATTCACCCTACTGCATTGTTTTCATGTAATTTTCTAAATACGGTATTAAAATACCCAGTCCTGCGCCGCCATTTGACGTTACGAAATAACAAAAATCGTCATCAAACCATGATCATTCCGAGGCATCGGGGGCCGACACCTTCGGAGCCTTCTCATGATCCTTCACCGTCGCGGCCTGATCGCCTCCAGCGCCGCCGCCGCCTTCGCCGGTCTGGCGCGCCACGCCTCCGCCCAGGCCGCCGGCGAAGAAACCTACGTCAATGAGGTTCATGGCTACGGTCCGCTGGTGCGCGATACGAACCGGCTGCTCGACCTGCCCGAGGGCTTTTCCTACCAGGTCGTGGCCCAGAGCGGCGACACCATGGCCGACGGCCTGTTCGCGCCGGGGCAACCCGACGGCATGGCCTGTTTCCCGTTGGAAGGTTCGCGCGTCGCTCTGGTGATCAATCACGAGCTCAAGGGCTCGTCCGGCCTGCACCGGAACCTCGGCCCCGGCGGCCTGCGAGAAGAGCGCCTCGGCCTGCTGGACGCGGCCAAGGCCTATGACACCTACAAGGACGGCCGTCCCCTGCCCGGCGGCTGCTCCACCATCATCTACGATCTGGCGACCCGCCAGATGGTCAGCCAGCATCTGACCCTGGCCGGCACCTCGACCAACTGCTGCGGCGGCCCGACGCCTTGGGGCAGTTGGCTGACCTGCGAGGAAACGCTTGAAACGCCGGCCGACGCCGACGTGACCAAGAGCCACGGCTGGGTGTTCGAGGTGCCGGCCACGGCGACCGGCCTCGTCGATCCCGTGCCGCTGAAGGCCATGGGGCGTTTCGACCACGAGGCCGTCTGCATCGATCCCCGCACTGGCATGGTCTATCTGACCGAAGACGACAACACCGGCCTGTTCTACCGCTTCATCCCCAAGGTCCCCGGCAAGCTGGCCGAGGGCGGGCGGCTTCAGGCCATGGCCTGGAAAGGCGTTACCGCCGCCGACACCCGCAACCAGGAGGCCCGTACCTGGGCCGTCGGCGACTGGCGCGAGATCGAATGGATCGACATGGACGACGTCGAATCGCCCAACGGCGACCTGGCCAAACGCGGCCATGCGGCGGGCGCGGCCCTGGTGGCCCGCGGTGAAGGCGTCTGGTGGGGCGACGACGAGATGTATTTCACCGCCACCTCGGGCGGACCGATCCGGCGCGGCCAGGTCATGCGGCTGGTTCCCGGCCTGAACGGAGCGGCTGACCGGTTGCAGTTGTTCGTGGAAAGCACGGACCTGAAAACCATGAACATGGCCGACAACATCACCATCGCGCCGTGGGGCCACCTGATCCTGTGCGAGGACAACTATTCCACCGACGTCCGCAACCACCTGAAGGGCGTCACCCCGGACGGCAAGGTCTATACGATCGGGCGCAACGTCTTCACCGGCAACTCCGAGTTCGCCGGGGCCTGTTTCTCGCCGGACGGCGAGGTGCTGTTCGTCAACATCATGTATCCGGGCATGACCCTGGCGATCAGAGGCCCATGGTCCTCGGTCCGGACATGAATATCCGGGCCTGAGCCCGCAGCACTAGCCACAGGTTCGCCGTCGCCACGGCCAGCACGACGGCGGCGCCGCCCTGATGTAGAACACCCAGCCACACCGGCACGGCGTGCATCAGGGTGACGATCCCCAGCAAGGCCTGGAACCAGACCACGCCCGCCAGGACGAAGGCGGCCAGGCCCATTCCCTCGGCCACACGCCAGCGCCAGGCCTGGAAGGCGTAGATGCTGACCGCGATCAGCAGGCCATAGGCCACCAGCCGGTGATTGAACTGCGTCAGGGCCTGATCATGCAGGAAGGCGCTCGCCCCCAGGCTCCAGTCCGCCGGCGGCAGCACCGCGCCGTTCATCAGCGGCCAGTCGGTATAGACCAGACCCGCATGACCGCCCGCGACCAAGGCGCCCAGCAGGCACTGCACGAAGACCGCGCCCAACAGGAAACCGGCGCCCCGCGCCCAACCAGACGGCGGCCGTCCGTGATCCTCGCCATGCCACGCCTCCAGCGCTGTCCAGATGAGGGCCGCGAACAGAATGAAGGCCAGGCCTAGGTGCGTCGCCAAACGCTCGGGTGCGACGCTGACCCGCTCGGACAGGCCGCTGGACACCATCCACCAACCGATCAGACCCTGCAGCCCGCCCAAAGCCAGCAATACGATGCAGCGCCAGATCAGGCGGTCCGGCATGGCCCATTGGCGGAACAGCGAACGCGGCGGCGCCACACGGCACAGCAGGAAGAAGATCAGCGGCAGGGCGAACACCAGGCCGATCACACGCCCGATCAGCCGGTGCAGCCATTCCCACCAGAATATGCCCTGAAATTCGCCCAGGCTCATGCCCGCGTTGATCTGGGCGTATTGGGGGATCTGCTTGTACTTGTCGAAGGCCTCGGCCCACTGGGCGTCGTTCAGCGGCGGGATCGCGCCCATGATGGGCTGCCATTCCGTGATCGACAGACCCGAGCCCGTCAGGCGGGTGATGCCGCCGACAACCACCATCAGGAAGACGATGGCCGCCGTGGCGAACAGCCACACGGCGACGGCGCGATTGCGATCTGGATTTCCGAAACGGTTCATTCGACGCCCGACACTGACCCGGATATGGTGTCGCGCTCGACGATGACCAAATCGCGACCGGTGCGGTATGCCCGCCCGGAGCGACAAGATCGAGTCGGATTGAGTTAACGGCGCTGACGCCGCAGGAGATCAGGGTTGCAATACGCCGATATCGCCGCCGCCGTTGTGGGCGGCCTGCTGCTGGCCTGGATCGCGGACCTTCTGACGGGCCGTCGCGGCTTCGGCGGCACCAGCCTGGTGTCCGGCGTCGGCCTGGCCTGTGGCTGGTTCCTGGCGGTGCGGGTCTTCGCTGTCAGCACCATGGATAGTTGGGTCTGGGTTCCCTGGGCCCTGATCGGCTCGGCCTTCTGCCTGGTCGCCTTCTTCCTGTTCAGGAACAAGCGCTGATGCACCCGCGACTGCGTCGCTTCGTCGCCGCGATCGGCGTCCTGGCCTTCCTGATCTTCTGGGTCTGGGGCCTGATCGCCCTGCGCGGAATGCTGCCTGCGTCGCAGTGGATCGACTTCCTCTTCTTCGGCATCGGCGGCACCGCCTGGGGCCTGCCGCTCATTCCGCTGCTGAAGTGGGCCGAGCGCGGATAGGCCCAGATACGACGATGGGGCCGCCCGTAAGGACGACCCCACCAACATCATTCTTTTGCAAGAATGGTCGGAGCGACAGGATTCGAACCTGCGACCCCTTGACCCCCAGTCAAGTGCGCTACCAGGCTGCGCCACGCTCCGAAGGCGCTCCCTATAGACGGGGGGATCGTCGTCCGCAAACGCTAAAACGACTTTTCCACCTACCGTGAAAGAACGGCGTCCAGACGGGCCTTCGCCTGCTCCAGATCGGCGAGAACCTGCTGCAAATTCGAGGTTTCGAGCCGCTTCGCGCCGGATTTGGCGGAACTGATCGCAACGTCGCCATCCTCGATCAAGGCGGCGGCTTCAGCCCCGATCAGCTTTTTCAGCCCCTGTTCCGTGTGCAGACGCTGGACGCCGCGAATCGTCAGGCCGTCATCGTGCAGCAGCCGCTTGACCGCCTTGAGCACAGCGATGTCCTGAGGGCGATAGAATCGCCGCCCGCCTGCGCGTTTCACCGGCGTCACGAAGGCGAACTTCGTCTCCCAGAAACGCAGCACATGCTGGGGCGCGCCGACCTCTTCGGCCGCTTCGGAAATGGTGCGAAAGGCATCGGCGCTCTTGGCCACGCGCGTCAGTCCTCGACGACGGCGTCGTGAACCCGGCTCTTCATGATCTGCGAGGCGCGGAAGCTGATGACACGGCGCGGATTGATCGCCGCCGGTTCGCCGGTCTTGGGATTGCGGCCCATTCGGGCGCGCTTCTCGCGAACCTGAAAGACGCCGAAGCCGGACAGCTTCACCGTCTCGCCGCGTTCCAACGATTCGACGATCAATTCGAGGGTGCGCTCGACCAGGCTTGAGCACTCCTGACGCGACAGGCCGACCTCATTGTGTACGGCTTCGCACAGGTCAGCGCGCGTCACGGTCTGTTGGCCTGCCATCATATCCCCGCTCATGCGATCCGCTCGCATTCATAGGGCCGCAAAGGCCCCGAAAAATCAATGCCTATGGCCGATTTAAAGTCGCCACCTCAGAGCCGCAGGGCGCAGGCGCCCCAGGTCAGACCGCCGCCCATGGCTTCCAACAGGATCATGTCGCCCTTCTTGATCCGTCCGTCCTGGATCGCGGCGTCAAGCGCCAAGGGGATGGAGGCGGCCGAGGTGTTGGCATGGGTCGCGACAGTCGAGATGACCTTGTTCTCGTCCAGACCCAGCCGGTCGCCGACGCCCTTGATGATGCGCTGATTGGCCTGGTGGGGCACGAACCAGTCCACGTCCGCGATCTCGATGTTGGCGGCGGCGCAGGCGGCGGTGATGCCCTCAGCGATATTCACCACGGCATGGCGGAACACTTGGTTGCCGGCCATGCGCAGATGACCGACCGTTCCGGTCGTCGATGGGCCGCCATCGACATACAGCAGATCGGTCTTGGAGCCGTCGGCGCGCAACGCAAAGCCCAACATGCCCTGATCGTCGGACGTCCCCTGCCCTTCGCGTGGTTCCAGCACCACGGCGCCGGCGCCGTCGCCGAACAGTACGCAGGTGGTCCGGTCAGTCCAGTCCATCAGCTTCGTCATTTCTTCGGCCCCGATCACCAGGGCGCATTTCGACAGGCCGCGCGCCACGAAACCGTCGGCGACGCTCAAGGCGTAGACGAAACCGGAGCAGACCGCCTGAACGTCGAAGGCGATGCCGACGCCGGCGCCCAACTTGGCCTGAACGATCGAGGCGACGGCCGGAAAGGTCATGTCGGGCGTGGTGGTGGCTACGATGATCAGATCGACGTCCGCCGCTGTCTTGCCGGCGTCGGCCAGCGCCTTCTTTGCGGCTTCGACCGCCAGGTCGCTGGTCGGCTGGTCGTCGCGCGCCTTGTGGCGCTGCTTGATGCCGGTGCGCTCCTGGATCCATTCGTCGGACGTATCGACGAACTTGGCCAGGTCGGCGTTGGTGACGATCTGTTCCGGCAGATAGGAACCGACGCCGGTCACGGCGCTGCGAGTGACGCTCACTGGAGGGGTTCTCCCACGGATGCGGCGGGCTTGGCGGCATGATCGAACACCGCGTCCAGCTTGCCCAGGTTGTCCCCCACCTTGCTCATATAGTCACTGCGGGCCAGATCGACAGCGATGCGGATCGCATTGCCGAATCCCTTGGCGTCGGCGCCGCCGTGGCTCTTCACGACAATACCGTTGAGACCCAGCAGCGGCCCGCCATTGATGGTGCTGGGATCGATCTTCTGGCGCATTTTCTTCAGCGCCGGCATGGCGATGACGGCGCCCAGTTTCGACTGCAGGTTCGAAGTCAGGGCCTCTTTCAGCAGGGCCGAGATATAGCGCGCCGTGCCTTCGGCGGTCTTCAGCGCGATATTGCCGGTGAAGCCATCCGTGACGACCACGTCCACCGTGCCCTTGGCGATGTCGTCGCCCTCGACGAAACCGTGATAGTTCAGGTCGAACGGGCCGTCGCGCAGGATGGCGTGAGCCTCCTTGACCTGTTCATTGCCCTTCATGTCCTCGGACCCGACGTTCAGCAGGCCGATCGTCGGGCGCGCGATGCCGCGCACCGCCGACTGGAAGGCCTCGCCCATGATGGCGAACTCGACCAGTTGCTCGGCGTCGCTGCCGATATTGGCGCCCACATCCAGAACCGCGGTATGGCCCTTGAAGGTCGGCCAACTGGCGACGATGGCCGGCCGCTCCAGCCCCGGCGCGGACATGCGCAGAATCAGTTTCGAGATCGCCATCAGGGCGCCGGTGTTGCCGGCCGAGACGACCCCGCCTGCCTGTCCCGTCTTCGCCGCCTCGATGGCGTTCCACAGACTGGAGCCCTTGCCGCGCCGCATGGCTTGGGCCGGCTTCTCGTCCATGGCCACGACCTTGTCGGTGTGACGGATTTCGCAGATGTCCGCCGCCAGGCCGCAGCGCGCCAGTTCGGGGGCGATCTTGGCCTCGTCGCCATGCAGAAGGAAGCGAACGCCCTCGCCGTCATGGGCGCGGATGTAGCTGCGGATGCCGGGAACGACGACGGATGGCCCGTGATCGCCGCCCATGGCGTCAAGCGAGATCGTAACTGGGGCTGGCAAATGGACCTCGTTTGGCCGCGTCGTCTTGTCGCGCGACGCTTGGCAGTATGCGCTGGACGATAGCGCCGAAGCCGGGGGATGCAACCACCCGGCCCCTGCGTCAACCTCAGCCTTTATCGTCCTGAGATTTAAGCGCCTTCAAGGCGGCGAAGGGTGAAATCTCGCCCGGCTCCTCTGGTTGCACGAATTCCGCGCCCGGCTTGCGCGGGAAAGGATCCAGCGACAGCAGCAGTTGTTCGACGGCGTACTGACCCAGGTCGATCTTGCCGTCCTCGATCACATCGGCGTCTTCCTCGTCCAGCGTGACCTCGATTTCCTCGGTCTCCTGAGGCTTAGCCTGGACCAGCTGGATCGAAAAGCGGCGATCCACATCGACGGGCAAAGGCTCCAGCGTCAGGCCGCAGGACTGAATGGCATGGGCCGTGATACGACCCTTCAGGGTCCACTCGCTGGTGGAGGGGGTCGGCTTCACGTCGAAATCCACGACGAAGTCTTCAAGGCCCTGCAGATCCAGAGCGCGGGCGATTCGCTTGCGCGTGTCCGCATCGGGTTCAAGTTTCCGGCTCAGTCCGGCCCCGATCTGATTGACCCGCACCGTCTCGCTGTAGGGGAGCGTCACGCTCATCTGTCTTAAACTTCCGCCCAGGCCGGCGTCGCCAGCACCTTGTTGAAATCCTGCGCCGCCAGAGCCGCGCGTGTGGTCAGCGCATAGTGCGCCAGTTCCTCTGCGTGCATCGCCTGCGGCTCTGCATAGACATTCTTCGCCATCGCCTCGGCCAGAGCGACGGCGTCGTCGGCCCGCAGCGGCTGCTCATAGGCGTTCATCCGGCCGTACAGGGCCTCGCCCAGCTTGCGCATCTTTTTGCCGACGGCGACGTCGCCCACGCCTTCCTCACGCAGGGCATGGTCCAGCGCGGAGACATAGACGTCGAACACAGCCTGTGCCGCATCCTGGCCCTGGGCCGTATTCTCGTCGCGCAGCCGCAGCACCAGCAGCAGCACGTGCAACGTATAAAGTTCGAATCGGGCGTCGATGCGGTCGGCGACGCCCAGCCGCGTATAGAAGGCCGGATTGCGCGCCTGGCTGACAGCCTTGGCGTACAGATCGTCACCGATACGGACGCCGGGTCGGGCTTTGAACAGGTTTTTGAGCATGGGTTTCAACGGCCCCTTTTCCGCCGCGCCGTTGAACTAGGACGCAGGTCCGTCTAGGTCAAAGACCTTGTTCTCTCGCAGGCGCCCGACCATGTCCCGTTTCGTCCCGCTTTTCGTCGCCGTTTCGCTGGCCGGCCTGTCCGCCGCCTGTGCTCCGACCATCGGCTCCAACGGCTTCCAGGCCATCGACGCCAAGCCGCAGGACGTGGTCGCCGGCACCGACACCAAGGAGACGGTCCTGGCCAAGCTGGGCTCGCCCTCGACCACCTCGACCTTCGAGCCTGATCAGGTCTGGTACTACATCAGCCAGACGACCGAGAAATACACCTACAACCTGCCAAAGGTCTCCACCCGCACGGTGACGGAGATCACCTTCGTGCCGCAGGGCGACCAGGTGGCGTCGGTGCGCACACTGGGCCTGACCGATGGCGAACAGATCGCCATGAACCGCAACGAGACGCCGACGCGCGGTCGCGAGCTGACGGTGCTGGAACAACTGCTCGGCAATGTCGGTCGTGGCCAGTTGCCTCGGACCGACGAAGACACGCCCGGCCAGCGCCGCCCCGACTAAGGCGACCTTCTTCCCAAACAAGAACGCCCCGGAGATCGCTCTCCGGGGCGTTTTCGTATCGGCAGTCAGACGACCTAGCCGATGTTTCCGCTCGCCAGCACCGCCAGCAGAAGCAGGGCGACGATGTTGGTGATCTTGATCATCGGGTTCACCGCCGGACCGGAGGTGTCCTTGTAGGGATCGCCCACCGTATCGCCGGTCACGGCCGCCTTATGGGCTTCGGAGCCCTTGCCGTGGACGACGCCGTTCTTGTCGGTGAAGCCTTCCTCGATCACCTTCTTGGCGTTGTCCCAGGCGCCGCCGCCCGAGGTCATGGAGATGGCCACGAACAGGCCGGTGACGATCACCCCCATCAGCATGGCGCCCAACGCGGCAAACGCGTTGGCCTTGTCCGAGATGCCCAGAATGGCGACGAACAGGACGATGGGTGACAACACCGGCAACAGCGACGGCACGATCATCTCGCGGATCGCCGCCTTGGTCAGGATGTCGACGGCCCGGCCGTACTCCGGCTTGACCTCATAGGTCATGATGCCGGGGTTCTCGCGGAACTGACGCCGTACCTCGGCGACCACAGCCTCGGCCGCACGTCCCACCGCCATCATCGACATCCCGCCGAACAGGAAGGGCAACAGCCCCCCGAACAGCAGACCGACGACGACGTAGGGGTTGGTCAGATCGAAGGCGATCGGCCCCATGTCGGCGAAGAACGGATAGTCCGCCGGATTGGCCGAGAAATACTGCAGGTCCGACGTATAGGCGGCGAACAGCACCAGCGCGCCGAGGCCCGCCGAACCGATGGCATATCCCTTGGTCACCGCCTTGGTCGTGTTGCCCACGGCGTCCAGCGCATCCGTCGAATGACGCACGTCGCTGGGCAGGCCCGCCATTTCGGCGATGCCCCCGGCGTTGTCCGTCACCGGCCCAAAGGCGTCCAGCGCCACGATCATCCCCGCCACGCCCAGCATGGTCGTGGTGGCGATGGCGATGCCGAACAGGCCCGCCAGCTGGAAGCTGGCGACGATGCCGACGATGATCGTCAGGGCCGGAAGCGCGGTGGATTCCAGCGACACCGCCAGCCCCTGGATCACATTGGTGCCGTGTCCCGAGACCGAGGCGTTGGCCACGGACTGTACAGGCCGGAAGTTCGAGCCGGTGTAATATTCGGTCACCACCACGATCGCCGCCGTCACCGCCAGACCGACCATGCCGGACCAGAACAGCGCCATCGGCTGAATCTCAAGGCCGCTGGCCGTCACGATCGGCCCCGTCACCATCTGGTTTATCACCCACCACACCGCGCCGATGGACAGGACGCCGGTCACGATCAGGCCCTGATACAGGGCTCCCATGATGTTCTGGCTCTTGCCCAGCCGCACGAAGAAGCTGCCGACGATGGAGGTGACGATGCACACCGCGCAGATCGCCAGAGGCAGGACCATCATCAGATCGACATAGGGTTGTCCTCGGAAGAAGATGGCGGCCAAAACCATGGTCGCGACGGTCGTCACCGCATAGGTCTCGAACAGGTCGGCCGCCATGCCGGCGCAGTCGCCGACGTTGTCGCCGACGTTGTCAGCAATGGTCGCGGCGTTGCGAGGATCGTCCTCGGGGATGCCCGCCTCGACCTTGCCCACCATGTCGCCGCCCACGTCGGCGCCCTTGGTGAAGATTCCCCCGCCCAGACGCGCGAAGATCGAGATCAACGACGCGCCGAAGCCCAGCGCCACCAGACCGTCGATCACCTCCCGTCCGGTCGACGCCAGGCCCAGATGTTGGGTCATCACGATATAATAGCCCGACACCCCGATCAGGGCCCCGCCCGCCACGAACATCCCGGTGATGGCGCCCGAGCGGAACGCCAGGTTCAGCCCCTTGGACAGACTTTCGGACGCCGCCTGCGCCGTGCGCACATTGGCTCGCACCGAGATCAGCATCCCGGCATAGCCGGCCGCGCCGGACAGGACGGACCCGATCAGGAAGCCGACGGCGGCGTAGATGCCGATCAGGAAATAGGCTGCGATCAGGATCACGATCCCGACGATGCCGATGGTCAGATATTGCCGCTTCAGATAGGCGGAGGCGCCTTCCTGGATGGCGGCGGCGATCTCTCGCATTTTGTCGTTGCCGGTGCTCGCCTTCATCAGCACGGCGGTCTGAGCGGCGCCATACAGCACCGCCAGCACACCGGCCGCGAAGACCAGCGTAAGTGAGTTCGTCATTGGCGTTTCCATGCCCTTGCAAACAGGCGCGCAGGCCTTGGCGCGGTCGGGCGTTATCGCCTCTGTCCGCCTTCCGGTCCCCCCGCACGCGGCGGACGCGTCAGTGCGTCCTTTGGGATTTGCAAGAGGAGCGTGTCATGGCCTTACAGGTCGCGCAACCGTGATCGACGAGCCGTCAACGCGTCGTCGGCATGCCCGTGCGGCGTCTTGGGCTTTGCGACACGATTTCGACGCCAGTGATCGAGCCTCGCCCGGAGATCGCGTTTGCAGCCGCCAAGACCGCGGCGGACAGCGTCTGTTCGTTCAGACGCGTCCAATCGCCCGCGACGGTGAACGGCGTCCGATGCGCGGCCTTGACCAGAGCGTCACGGAAGAACGCTTCCTTGGGCCGCATCTGTTCGACCGTCTTACCTCGCCCCAATTGAAGGCGCAGCGCGACGAAGACGTAGTTCCTCAGTCGGCCGCCCTCGATCACGGGCAGGCCCAGGCCGGCGATGCTCAGCGCGGCCGGCGCAGCGGGCGCGTCGCTGCTGCTCGATGCGGTTGCGGATGTGGCGGCCGCCCCGGCGAGAGCGGCGGTTCCGGCGGTGATCAGGGAGCGACGGTTCATCCGTCGCTTATGACGCAAGGCCGTTAGGATTCCCTTGCCACCTCAACCGTGGGTCCAACCGCCGCGCGCCATGACGATGGGCAGGCCGTCATAGGTGACGGTCAGGCCTGATCCAGCGGTCACCTCGCCAATTCGGGTCAGACGCAACAGGCGGTGTTCAGCCTCGCGACGTAGGGTTTCTTCGTGGCGCGGGTGGGCGGTGAAGGCGATCTCATAGTCGTCGCCGCCGCTTGCCAGGTCTTCCAGCGACAGCTGCGGATCAACCCGGTCCGCAAACCAGGCCTGGGCCGCCGCCGACAGAGGCAGGACGTTCAGGTTCAATGAGACGCCTACCCGGCTCGCTTTGGCGACATGGGCCAGATCGGCGGCCAGGCCGTCCGAGACATCGACCGAGGCCGTCGCGAAATCCCGCACGACATCGGCGAAATCCACGCGCGGCGTCGGCGTGCGGTAGTGGGTCGCCAGGGCCGCGAGGCGTTCAGGCGCCAGCGACAGCTCGCCCCGGGCCGCCTTCAAACCCAGCAGGCCGTCGCCGATTGCGCCGGTCACGAACACCAGATCCCCGGCCTGGGCGCCTGCACGCGACACGGACGCACCCGTCGGAACCCATCCCAAGGCCGTCAGCGAGAACGTCGCCGGGCCGGGCGTCTTCACGGTGTCCCCACCCAGCAGAAAGACGCCGAACTCCGCCTGATCCTCGGCCAGACCGGCCGCAAAGGCCTCGCGCTCCGGCCAGCCGCAGCGTTCGGACCAGCAGCAGGCCATCAGATAGCCGAACGGCTCGGCCCCCTTGGCCGCCAGATCCGAAAGGTTCACCCGCAGCAGCTTCCTGGCCACCGTGTCCAGCGGATCGTCCGGCAGAAAATGCACGCCCTCGACGATGGCGTCCTTGGTCAGGACCAGATCGTAGCCGGGACGCGACGGCAGGACCGCCACATCGTCGGCAAGCCCCCTGCCCCATTCGGGATGGGCCAGGGGCCGCAACAGCCTCTCGATCGTCTCGAACTCGCCCGCGACGTCGAGCGCCGGCATTATTTGCGCGTGTCTCTGGACACACCGTCCAGCGCCGCATTGACGAAGCGCGCCTCGGAATCGTCGAAGAAGGCCTTGGCCAGTTCGACATATTCGTCGATCACGACCTCGCGCGGTGTTTCGGGATGTTTGATCAGCTCCCAGGCGCCCGAGCGCAGCAGGGCGCGCAGGGTGGCGTCGAGCCGCTCCAGCTTCCAGTTCGAGGCCAGGCGCGCCTTGATGGCCGCATCGATGTCGCGCTGGCTTTCGATCACGCCGCGCACGATGTCGGCGAAATAGGCCTCGTCGGCCTCGGCGAGCGCTTCGCCCTCGATATCGGTGTCGAAACGGAAGTTCGAGAACTCGGTGATCACCGTCTCCACGCCCTCGCCCGCCAGCTCCATCTGATACAGGGCCTGGACGGCGGCCAGGCGCGACACGGTGCGGGCGCGACGCTGTTTCGAGCTCAGATTGGGCTCGGCGCGCTGCCTTTCGGCTTCGGCGAGTTGTTCGAGGACGGCTTTGACGCTGTTAGGTTCAGTCATGCGCCGACGCCATGACGCAACCGCTTCTTCAATGCAATGAGGTCGAGGCAGGCCTTGGCCGCGCCGCCGCCCTTATCCCCTTCCGACAGACGGGCCCGATACCAGGCCTGGTCCTCGTCTTCGGTCGTCAGGATGCCGTTGCCGATGATCACGCCCTTGACGCCCAAGGCCATAATGCCGGCCGCAGACTGGTCCGAGACGATCTCGAAATGATAGGTCTCGCCGCGGATGACCGTGCCGAGCGCCACATAGCCGTCATAGCGAGGCGCGGTCGGGAAACGCCCGGCTTCCTCGGCCAGGGCGATGGCGGGCGGAACTTCAAGCGCGCCGGGCACGGTGATGACGTCGAAGTCTACGCCCCGCGCCTTCAGCGTCTCCTTGGCGCCTTCCAGCAGGGCGTCGGCCAGGTCGTCGTAGAAGCGCGCCTCGACGATCAGAATACGGGGTGCGTCAGTCACGCCTTGTCTTCTCCATCCATGTCGCGCCAGCCGACGATGCGCAGGCCATAGCCCTCAAGCGCCGTCGGTTCGGGTCGCGTCGAACTCATCACGATCATGTCCTTGACGCCCAGGTCCAGCAGGATCTGAGCCCCCACGCCATAGGCGCGCAGCGACCGGTCCATCGCCGCCGGCTTGTCCACCCCCGCCAACCGTTCGGCCAGCGAGGTCAGCGACGGATCGCGCAGGAAGACCACGACGCCGGGGCCGTCGTGATCGGTGATCTGCTTCAGTGCGGTGGGCACATAGTCCTGGCGCGCCTCGACATGGCCCAGCAGGTCGCAGGCGAAGTCTACCTGGTGCATCCGCACCAGCGTCGGTTTGGTCGGGTCGATGCGGCCCTTGACCAGGGCGACGTGCTCGGCCCCCTCGATGGTGTTCTTGTAGAGCATCAGCCGGAAAGGCCCGCCGTGCACGCTCTCGAACGGCGTGTCCATGATCCGCTCGACAAACCGCTCGGTGCGGCGGCGATAGGCGATCAGATCGGCGATGGTGCCGATCTTCAGCCCGTGCAGTTGGGCGAAGGCGACCAGATCAGGCATCCGCGCCATCTCGCCGTCGTCCTTGATGATCTCGCAGATCACCCCGGCCGGGGTCAGGCCCGCCATCCGGCTGATATCCACCGCCGCCTCGGTATGGCCGGCGCGAACCAAAACCCCGCCGTCGCGCGCCACCAGCGGGAAGATGTGGCCGGGCGAGACGATGTCGTCCATGCCCTTCGACGCGTCTGTGGCTACATGAATGGTGCGCGACCGGTCGGCCGCCGAAATCCCCGTGGTCACGCCGTCCTTGGCCTCGATCGAGACGGTGAAGGCGGTCTTCATGCTCTCGCGATTGTCAGCGGCCATCGGCGGCAGGCGCAGTTGGTTCGCTCGGTCCGCGGTGATGGCCAGGCAGACCAGGCCGCGCGCCTGGCGGATCATGAAGTTGATCTGGTCGGGGGTGGCGAACTGCGCGGGGATGATGATGTCCCCCTCGTTCTCGCGATCCTCGGCATCCACCAGGATGTAGGGACGGCCGTTGCGGGCGTCTTCCAGAATGTCCTCGATGGGACTGATCGGACTGTCGTTCATGTTCGCGGCCAATTGCATCACGCCGTCTCCTGCCACCGCGCGAGGTAACGCGCCAGCATGTCGATCTCCAGATTGACCGGATCACCGACCTTCAGACGTCCCAGGGTCGTCACATCCCACGTATGCGGGATGATGTTCAGCGAGAATATCTGTCCCTCGACGGCGTTCACTGTCAGGGACACGCCATCGACCGTGATAGATCCCTTGGCGGCGATATAGCGGTGAAGGGGCGCCGGCGTCTCGACCTGGATCCTGTGCGATCCGCCCTCGGGCGTGATCGAGACGACGCGGCCCAGGCCGTCGACATGGCCCGACACCACATGGCCGCCCATCTCGTCGCCCAGCTTGGCCGCCCGCTCCAGATTGACTCCGTCGCCGGCCTTCCAGGCGCCCAGGGTGGTCTTGGACAGCGTCTCGTTCGACACCTCGACGGCGAACCAGCCCCCCCGTGCATCTTGCCCCTTTTCCGTCACCGTCAGGCAGCAACCCGCATGG
The DNA here is from genome assembly GCF_049897645.1 of Brevundimonas sp. TWP2-1. NCBI lineage: Bacteria > Pseudomonadati > Pseudomonadota > Alphaproteobacteria > Caulobacterales > Caulobacteraceae > Brevundimonas > Brevundimonas sp. TWP2-1. The sequence goes on along the minus strand of NZ_JAFCWR010000001.1, from coordinate 543,762 downwards.
CTGATCGAGGCGCCCAGGTCGATGCCGTCGGTATCCCAGATGGTTTCGATCTCATAACGGCGGTCGCGATCGGTCTCGCGGACCTCGCGGACGCGGCCGATGTCGGTGACGATGCCGGTGAACATTGGACGCTGGCCCCTTTCGGACCCGAAAAACACAGTCTGAATAGTCTCAATCGTCTGAAATCGACCGCGTCAGAGACGCGCGTAGCGTTCCCACAGGTCGTCCCCGACAGGCTCGACGCCCAGGCGACGGAACTTGGGGGCGTCAGTCAGCTTTGCAAGAGCCAGGGACGCCACGCAGGGCCTGCCGTCACCGCCCAACAGGATCGGGGCGCGGAACCATTCCAGCGCATCCACAACGCCGGCGCGCAGGAAAGACGCCGCGACCTGCCCCCCGCCTTCGATCAGCACCGACTTGGCGCCCGCCGCCTTCAAAGCTTGCAGAACCGCCGGGATCGCCGGACGCCCGTCGTCCGCCTCGACCCGCTTCACCTCGGCCGCACCGATAGGGCGTGGGGCGGCGACGGTCAGGATCAGAGTGTTTTCACTCGCCAGCTTCGCCGTCGGCGGCGTCCGCAAGCGGCTGTCCAGCACAACGCGCAGCGGCTGATCCACGCTGCGCCCCGGCAGTCGCGCCGTCAGTTCAGGGTCGTCGTGCAAAACCGTCTCGACGCCGACCAGGATGGCGTCATGCGCGGCGCGCAGGCGGTGGCCTTCCAGCCGCGCCGCCTCGCCGGTGATCCACTGGCTTTCGCCCGACGCCGTGGCGATGCGCCCATCCAGCGAGGTCGCCAGTTTCAGGGTGACCCGCATCAGGCCTTGCCGGACGGTTCGTCGAACCCTTCGTCGCCCAGGAATTTGGCGAAGTCGCCCGTGTGGCGGAAGTCCTTGTACACCGACGCGTAGCGGACATAGGCGACCTCATCCACGCCCTTCAGCGCCTTCATGATGAAGTCGCCGACCGTGCTGGACGGGATTTCGGTCTCGCCCAGGATTTCCAACTGACGCACGATCCGGTTGACCATCTGCTCGACCTGATCGGCCTGGACCGGGCGTTTGCGCAGGGCCACGCCCAGCGAGCGTTCCAGCTTGTCGCGCTCGAACGGCGTGCGCCGCCCGTTGCGTTTCAGGATGACCAGTTCGCGCAGCTGCACCCGCTCGAAGGTGGTGAAGCGCCCATTGCAGTTGGGGCAGGATCGACGGCGTCGAATGGCCGAGCCGTCGTCCGACGGCCGGCTGTCCTTCACCTGAGTATCCTGATGACCGCAAAAAGGGCACTTCATCAGGGCTTTATCCGTAGATCGGGAAGCGGTTCGTCAACTCGCGAACCTGGGCCGCGACGCCCGCGACCACGGCAGGATCGGCTTCGTCGCCGCCGTTCATCGACGAGACGACGTCGGCGATCCAGTGGCCGATCTGCTTGAACTCGTCCTCGCCGAAGCCGCGCGTGGTGCCCGCCGGCGTGCCCAGGCGGACACCCGAAGTAACGGTGAAGGGCGCGGTGTCGAACGGCACGCCGTTCTTGTTGCAGGTCATCAGCGCCTTTTCGAGCTCGTGCTCGGTCGCCTTGCCGGTCACGCCCTTGGGCCGCAGATCGACCAGGGCCAGGTGGCTGTCGGTGCCGCCCGAGACGATGGCCAGACCGCGCTCGATCAGCACGCCCGACAGGGCCTGGGCGTTCTTGACCACCTGCTGGGCGTACAGTTTGAACTCGGGCTGCAGCGCCTCGCCGAAGGCCACGGCCTTGGCCGCGATCACATGTTCCAGCGGCCCGCCCTGCAGGCCGGGGAAGACGGCCGAGTTGATCTTCTTGCCCAGGTCCACGTCGTTGGACAGGATCATGCCGCCGCGAGGCCCGCGCAACGTCTTGTGCGTCGTCGTCGTCACGACGTGGGCGTGGGGCACGGGATCGGGATAGGCGCCGCCGGCGATCAGGCCAGCATAGTGGGCCATGTCCACCATCAGATAGGCGCCGACGCTGTCGGCGATCTCGCGGAACCGCTTGAAGTCGATATGGCGGCTGTAGGCCGAGGCGCCGGCCAGGATCAGCTTGGGCTTCTCGCGCTCGGCCATTTCGGCGACGTGGTCGTAGTCGATCAGGTGGGTGTCTTCGCGCACCTTATAGGTCACCGGCCGGAACCACTTGCCCGACTGGTTCGCCGGCGAGCCGTGAGTCAGGTGACCGCCGCAGGCCAGGTCCATGCCCAGGAAGGTGTCGCCGGGCTGCAGTAGGGTGAAGAAGACCGCCTGGTTGGCCTGGGCGCCCGAATGGGGCTGGACGTTGGCGAAGGCCGCGCCGAACAGCTTTTTCGCCCGTTCGCGCGCCAGATCCTCGGTCACATCGACGAATTCGCAGCCGCCGTAATAGCGACGACCGGGATAGCCCTCGGCGTATTTGTTCGTCAGCACAGAGCCTTGCGTGTCCAGCACCGCCTGGGAGACGATGTTCTCGGACGCGATCAGCTCGATCTGCTCTTTCTGCCGCCCCATCTCGCCCTGAATGGCCTTGAAGACGTCCGGATCGGCGTCAGCGAGCGTCTTGGTGAAATAGGCGTCGTGGGTGAAGGCCGTCACGCTGGAATCCCCGAAAATCAGAAGGCCGCCTATCTAGTCCCCACAGCGCCCGACCACAACATCTTGTGGTCAGCCTGGCGCCAAAGCCCGCCGCAGCTTGGCGATCGCCACCCGCTCGACGGACTTCGGCTCATTGACCGGCCCGATGGCGCTGACCTCGCGGCCGGTGGCGACGTGGATGGCGGAACATTTGACGTAGGGGCCGTTGCGCACCAGTTCGACGATCACCTCACCGAGGTCGTCATCCGCCATCGCCGAGCCTCAGGCCGCGACGGGCCGGCGCGCCACGTTGCAGTGGGCGAACAGCTTGTCCATCGCCTGGACCAGGTGATCCATCATGGCGTCGGTGTGGTTCGGCGAGGGAGTGAAGCGCAGACGCTCGGTTCCCTTGGGCACGGTTGGGTAGTTGATCGGCTGAACATAGACGCCGTACTCGTCCAGCAGCATGTCCGAGATCATCTTGCAGTGGATCGGATCGCCGACGTGCACCGGCACGATGTGGCTCTCGCTTTCCATCACGGGAATGCCGGCCGCCGCGAAACGCGACTTCAGCGTAGCGGCGCGTTCCTGGTGCTGGACGCGCAGTTCCGGGTGGGCCTTCAAATGCCGCACGGAGGCCAGCGCCCCCGCCGTCAATGCGGGTGGCAGAGAAGTGGTGAAAATGAAGCCCGAGGCCCAGCTGCGTACGGCGTCGATGATCATGGCGTCGGCGGCGATATAGCCGCCCATCACGCCGATGGCCTTGCCCAGGGTGCATTCGATGATGTCGATCTGGTCCAGCACGCCGTCGCGCTCGGCCACGCCTGCGCCGGTTTCGCCGTACAGGCCGACAGCATGGACTTCGTCCAGATAGGTCAGGGCGCCGTATTTCTTCGCCAGGGCGATGGTGCCGGCCAGATCGGCGATGTCGCCATCCATCGAATAGACGCTTTCGAAGGCGATCAGCTTCGGCGCCTCGGCCGGCGCTGCGGCTAGCAGGGCCTCCAGATGCGCCAGGTCGTTGTGCATGAAGACATGACGCTCGCCGCCGCCGTGGCGAATGCCGGCGATCATCGAGGCGTGGTTCAGCGAATCGGAGAAGGTGATCAGGCCGGGCAGAATCTTCTGCAGCGTCGATAGGGTCGCCTCGTTGCCGACATAGCCCGAGGTGAACAGAAGCGCCGCTTCCTTCTGGTGCCAATCGGCCAGTTCGGCTTCGAGATCGACGGCGGAACGGGTCGTGCCGGAAATGTTGCGTGTGCCGCCGGCGCCGGCGCCCACCGCATCGATCTCCTCATGCATGGCATCCAGCACGACGGGGTGCTGGCCCATGCCGAGATAGTCGTTGGAGCACCAGATCACGACGTCCTGCTGGGTTCCGTCGTCGCGACGACGCACCGCCAGCGGGAACTGTCCGCGCACGCGTTTCAGATCGGCGAAGACGCGGTAACGTCCCTCGCTGCGAACCTGCTCCACTGAGCTTTTAAAGGCGGCCTTATAGTCGAACAAACTACGCGTTCTTTCGCTTATGGCGATGTCTTTGCGTTATTTGCTCCCCCGGCGCGGGCTTGTCCATGCGAGCCACATGGACAAAACGACCCAAACCCTTAATTGATAACGGTTCTCACTATCGCTCAGCTTCAGCTGGGCTTGCGGAAGCGATAGACGAACTGATCGGTCTTGCCGCGAATCTTCTCGTCGAAGACGTTCAGGCTGTGGTCGTCGGCTGGATTGGCGACGGCCGTGCTCTCGCCCTCGTAGATGAAGCCCGCCGCCTCGACCTCGCGCTTCAGATACTCGCCTTCGATGCGATGCAGGGTCTGGACGGCCGAGATGCCCGTGCCGGGCGCTGCCTCATGGTCGATCAGGATGTAACGACCGCCGGGCTTCAGCGCCGCGAACACGGCCGCATTCATTTTCGCCACGTCGGTGTTGAAGCCGGGAATGTGGAAGTCGTGGTATTCCTGGCTCATGAAGATCATGTCCAGCGGCTCGGCGTAGGTCATCGAGTCCAGCAGGCCGTTGACGCGCGTGACATTGGAATAGGCGGCGACCAGAGCGTCTGCGCCGGCGTTTTCGCGCGCCATCGTCCGCTCGGGCACGAAGGCATAGACCCGACCGGTCGGCCCGACCACGTCCGAGAACAGGCGGGTGAAATAGCCGGCGCCGGGACGAATGTCGGCGACCTTGTCGCCCGGCGCGACCTGAGCAAAGGCCAGGATGTCCGCCGGATGACGCAGCGGATCGCGGGCCACTTCTTCGGCCGGACGCTTCGGATCGGCGACGGCATCAGTGTAGAGCGGGACATAGGACGGCGCCGCCATGGCGGCGTTGTCGCTCGCGACCACAGTCCGTGACCCGCCGTCGGACGACACGATGATGCAGGCCGAAAGGCCCGTCGCCAGAGCCAGAACTGCTGCGCCGGCCGCCAATCGCTTGATCATCATCATCTCCCAGGATTTTCGCGATAGGCTCGCATTTCGCCGGTCCGCGCAAGCCGTCATCACGCGCGAAACGATCCGACGCATCACGCGATTTGCGCCCCGGTCGCTGCGGCGCTAGTCCGACGCCAAGTTTCGAAGGTTTCGTCATGCTTCCCTATCAGCCCGCCCCCTTCCCTCTCGCCCGTCCGCGTCGCCTGCGGTCCAGCCCGTGGGTGCGGCGCTTGGTGGCGGAAACGACGCTGACGCCGGCCGATCTGATCTGGCCGCTGATCGTCCACGACGGCGCCGAGGATCGTGTCCCCGTCGCCTCCATGCCCGGCGTCTTCCGCCTGTCGCCCAGGGAAGCCGCCAAGGCCGCCGTCGAGGCGCGCGACCTGGGCATTCCGATGATCGCCCTCTTCCCCAATGTGGACGGCGCGATCAAGGACGCGGTCGGCACCGGCGCGACCGATCCCGACGGCCTGATCCCCGAATGCATCAAGGCCATCAAGGACGCCGCGCCCGAGATCGGCGTCATGACCGACGTGGCGCTGGACTGCTATACCGACCATGGTCACGACGGGGTGATGGAGGGCGACCGGATCGCCAACGACGCCTCGCTGGACCGTCTGGCTGAACAGGCCTTCATCCACGCCCACGCCGGCGCCGACGTGGTCGCCCCGTCCGACATGATGGACGGCCGCATCCAGGCGGTGCGCGAGGCGCTGGAGGCCAACGGCTTCCATGACACCCTGATCCTGTCCTATGCGGCCAAGTTCGCCTCGGCCTTCTACGGCCCCTACCGCGACGCGGTCGGCTCCTCGACCATGCTGAAGGGCGACAAGAAGACCTATCAAATGGACTACGCCAACTCGGACGAGGCCTTGAAGGAGGTCGCCATGGACCTTTCGGAAGGCGCCGACGCGGTGATGGTCAAGCCGGGCATGCCCTATCTCGACATCGTCCGCCGCGTGTCCGAGACCTTCCGCGTCCCGACCTTCGCCTATCAGGTGTCGGGCGAGTACGCGATGATGCAGGCCTCCATCGCCAACGGCTGGCTGGATCACGATCGCGCCGTTCTGGAGACCCTGCACGGGTTCAAGCGGGCCGGCTGTGCGGGCGTCCTGACCTATTTCGCGCCCCAGGCCGCGCGGCTGCTGGGGTGATGGGCTGATGGTCGTCGAGATCCGGCCGATCACCGGCGCCGACTGGCCCAGCCTGTGGCCGATCATCGAGGCCGTCACACGCGCAGGCGAGACCTATACCTATCCGCTGGACCTGACCGAGGCGCAGGCCCGAACGATGTGGATGCCGCCCGCGCCCGGCGGAACCCTGGTCGCGATTGAAGATGGCCATGTGCTGGGCGCCGCGAAGATCATCCCGAACCAGCAGGGAAACGGCGCCCACGTCGCCAACGGCAGCTTCATGGTCGGTCCCGCCGCGCGCGGTCGAGGCGTGGCCCGCAGCCTGGGCGAGGCCGCGCTGGCCTTCGCGCGCGACGCCGGCTTCAAGTCGATGCAGTTCAATGCGGTCGTGGAGACCAACACTGTCGCCGTCGGCCTGTGGCGAAAGCTGGGCTTCGAGATCGTCGGCACCGTGCCCGAGGCCTTCGATCACCCGGCCCACGGCCTGGTCGGCCTGCACATCATGCACCGCACGCTTTAGGCGTCAGTCCCGCGATTGCAGGCGCGCGGCCAGGCTGGACGTATCCCAGCGGTTGCCGCCCATGGCCTGAACCTCGGCGTAGAACTGATCGACCAGGGCCGTCAGGCTGAGGCGCGCGCCGTTCGACCGCGCCTCGTCAAGAACAAGCCCCAGGTCCTTGCGCATCCAATCGACGGCGAAGCCGAACTCGAACTCGCCCTTGGCCGCCGTCTTCCAGCGATTGTCCATCTGCCAGCTTTGTGCCGCGCCTTTCGACACGGCCTCATAGGCGGCGTCGGTGTCCAGGCCTGCGACCTGGGCGAAATGCACCGCCTCGGCCAAGCCCTGAACCACGCCGGCGATGGCGATCTGGTTGACCATCTTGGTCAGCTGGCCCGATCCGGCCGGGCCCATGTGCTTGATCGCCTTGGAATAGGCTTTCAGCGCTGGCTCCGCCGTCGCCAAGGCGGCGGCATCCCCGCCGGCCATGACGCTGAGCTGCCCGTTCTCGGCCCCAGCCTGACCGCCTGACACCGGCGCGTCGACGAACTGCCGCCCCTGCCCCTGCGCCAGTTCCGCCAGTTCGCGCGCTACCTTGGCCGAGGTGGTCGTGTGATCGACGATCACGGCGGCCTCCGACAGATGCGGCAAGGCCTCCGTCACCACCGCACGCACATCGTCGTCGTTGCCGACGCATAGGATGAACAGCTCGACGCCCTGCGCCGCCTCCGCGACCGTCACGGCCGCCTTGCCGCCCGTCGCCGCCGCCCAGGCCTGGGCCTTCGCCGTGGTGCGATTGAAGCCGGTCACGTCGTGGCCCGCCTCGATCAGATGACGCGCCATCGGGGCGCCCATGACGCCCAGGCCGGCGAATGCGATCTTCATGACTGGCTCCTTGATGTCCGCGTCGGACTAGGCCGGGTCGCGACGTCGTTCAAGGTCAACGCCCGGTTAACCTTGGCGAGCCCACAATGGGGCACCATTCCTGGGGATCAGATTCCATGTCCGTGAGCGATCGCCCGATCCTCATCAAGAAGGTTAAGAAGGTCTCCGGCGGAGGCCACCACGGCGGCGCGTGGAAGGTGGCCTATGCGGACTTCGTGACCGCGATGATGGCCTTCTTCCTGCTGATGTGGCTGATCAACACGACCGACCCCGAGCAAAAGCGCGGCATCGCCGAATATTTCGCGCCCGCCAGCGTGTCCGAGACCACGTCTGGTTCTGGCGGCATCCTGGGCGGCACGTCACTTGGCGACGACGGCCCCAAGAGTTCCGGCTCCCAGTCGGTGCTGGAAGACCTGGCGCCCGAGGCTCCAGCCACTGACCAGACCGGCTCCAGCCTGTCGTCCGCCAGCGACGCCGCCCTTCAGGCCGAAATCCAGAAACGCGAAGCCGCAGAATTCGCCAGCGCCGCCGAATCCCTGCGTCAGGCCATGCAGTCGATGCCGGAACTGGCCGAGCTGTCGAAACAGCTGATCGTAGACCAGACGCCCGAGGGGCTGCGCATCCAGCTGGTCGATCAGGAAGGCCGGTCGATGTTCGACAACAACTCGTCACGACCGAACGCGCGGGCCCAGGTGCTGCTGCGTGCGGTGTCCAAGGTCATCAACCAACTGCCGAACCGCATCTCCATCACCGGCCACACCAGCGCGACGGCTGGTTCCAACCGCGCCAGCGCGCCTGCGGACTGGAGCCTGTCGTCCGAGCGCGCCAACGGCTCGCGCCTGGTGCTTCAGGGTGCAGGCGTCGATCCTGATCGGGTCTATTCGGTGGCGGGCAAGGCGGGGTCCGATCCCCTCTATCCCGACGACCCCACCTTGGCCGGCAACCGCCGCATCGCCATCGTGCTGCTACGCGAGGCGCCCGTCCTTCCGATGGACACCTCTCTGTGACCCCGCTCGGCTGCGACGCGAACACGCTTGCAGCCCGGCCACGAATGACGCCAAATCGCGCGATGGGCGTTCACCTGTCGCAATATTGGCAAGATCGGATGCGGACCTGAGGCCGTGACCCAGCACGTACCGACCCGACAACTCCGTTTCTTCATGACCTCGGTCGCGCCCTGCCCCTATCTGCCGGGCAAGACCGAGCGGAAGGTCTTCGCCAATCTGCCCTTCTCCGACGGCGCCCACGTCAACGACGAACTGACCATCGCCGGCTTCCGTCGCAGCCAGAACATTGCCTATCGCCCGGCCTGCGAGGCCTGTGACGCCTGTGTGTCCGTGCGTCTGCCCGTGCCGGAGTTCGCCTTCAGCCGTTCGCAGCGCAAGGTGCTGACCCGCAACGAAGACCTGTCGCGCAGCCTGGTCGAGGCCGAAGCCACGACCGAGCAGTTCCAGCTTTTGCGCCGCTACCTGACCACGCGCCACCCGACCGGCGGCATGAGCGACATGGGCTGGCTCGACTATGTCGCCATGGTCGAGGACACGGCCGTCCGCACCCATCTGATCGAATATCGCCTGCCCTCGACCGACGGCGGGCCTGGCGACCTGGTCGCCGTCACCCTGACCGACCTGCTCAAGGACGGCCTGTCGATGGTCTACAGCTTCTACGACCCGATGATGGAGCGCCGCAGCCTGGGCCGGTTCGCCATCCTCGACCACGTGCGTCAGGCTGCCCTGGTCGGCCTGCCCTTCGTCTATCTGGGCTATTGGGTCCAAGGCTCGGCCAAGATGGACTACAAGGCCGACTTCCGCCCGATGGAAGTCCTCGGCAAGCTGGGCTGGTCGCGCTTGGAGGCGTAAGGCCAGGCGTCTCCGCACTCCGGTTCAAATCGTCATCGAAGCATCCTATGTGGGCGGACACACTACGGAGTTGCGTCTTTTGCTGATCGTCCTTTCTCCCGCCAAACGGCTCGACTTCACCGAGGCCGATCCAGCGATTCCCGGCACTGAACGTCGATTCGTCGAGGATACCGCCAGCCTGGCGACGACCGCGCGGCGTCAGACCAAGGCCGATCTTCGCCGCCTGATGGGGATTTCAGACGACTTGGCGACCCTGAACGTCGCGCGATTCAAGGCTTTCGATTCTGAATCGACAGATGGCGTCCAGGCCGCCTTCGCCTTCGCCGGTGACGTCTATGAGGGGCTGAAGGCGCGCGAACTCGACGCCAAGGCGCTAGACTACGCCCAGGACCATCTTCGCATCCTGTCGGGCTTCTATGGCCTGCTGCGTCCGCTGGACCGGATTCAGCCCTATCGCCTGGAAATGGGCACGCGCTTGAAGACCCGGCGCGGGACCAGCCTGTATGATTTCTGGGGCGAGCGGATTTCCAAACAACTGAACGAAGACGCCGAAGGCCAGACCGATCCCACCCTGGTGAACCTGGCCAGCCAGGAATATTTCGGCGCAGTGGACGCCAAGGCGCTGAAGCTGCCGGTCGTGACGCCGCAGTTCCGCGAAGAGAAGAACGGCGAGAGCCGCGTCGTCTCCTTCTTCGCCAAGAAGGCGCGCGGCGCCATGGCTCGCTTCGCCATCGACGAGCGCGTGGAACGGGTGGCGGACCTGAAGGCTTTCGACCGCGACGGCTACACGTTCGACAAGGCCGCCTCGACCGAAAGCGAATGGATATTCATCAGATCGGGAAATTCTTGATCCCTGCCCTGTCCTGCCGTTAGTCTCCCGCAAAAGAACCCAAGGCGGATCCATGTCGCAACGGCCCGAAACATCCTCTGACGTCAAAGGCGAAACGCCCGCGCTGCGCATGATCGGCGATCTGAAGGGCCAGGTTGCGATCGTGACGGGATCGACCTCCGGCATCGGCTTGGCCCTGGCGCGGGCCGTGGCGGCCGGCGGCGGCGACGTCGTCCTGAACGGCTTGGGGGATCCAGCCGAGATCGAGCGCACGCGCGCCGACCTGGAAGCCTCGTCCGGGGTTCGCGTGCGTTATCATCCCGCCGACATGACACGCGGCGAAGAGATCGCGGACATGGTCGCCTTCGCCCAGGGCGAACTCGGCCGCGTGGACATTCTGGTCAACAACGCCGGTATCCAGCACGTCGAATCGGTCGAGAAATTCCCCACCGACCAGTGGGAGAAGATCATCGCCATCAACCTGTCCTCGACCTTCTACGCCACCCGCGCCGCCATCCCGATCATGAAGGCGCAAGGACGAGGCCGGATCGTCAACATGGCCTCGGCCCACGGCCTGGTCGCCAGTCCGTTCAAGTCCGCCTATGTCGCGGCCAAGCACGGCGTCATCGGCTTCACCAAGACGGTGGCGCTGGAACTGGCGCGGGACAACATCACCTGCAACGCCATCTGCCCCGGCTTCGTAGAGACGCCGATCGTGACGAAACAGATCGCGGACCAGGCCCGCACCCGCAACATGACCGAGGAGCAGGTGCTGACCGACGTCATTTTGGCCGCTCAGCCGACCAAGAGATTCGTGACCACGGACGAACTGACCGGGATCTTCCTCTATCTGGTCAGCGATCTCGGCGCCTCGGCGAATGGCGCCAGCTTCTCCATCGACGGCGGTTGGACCGCTCAATAATTTCAGACTGGGGCGACCATGGCGATCTTCATACGCAAGACCGCCCAACCGGCGGAAGATCTGCCCGCTCCCACGGGCCGTCGCCCCGTCTGTCTCGCCCTTCAGGGCGGCGGCGCGCATGGCGCCTTTCAGTGGGGCGTGCTCGACCGGCTGCTGGAAGACGACCGGCTGGATGTCCGCGCGGTGTCCGGCGTCTCGGCCGGGGCCATGAACGGCGCGGCCCTGGTGTCCGGCCTCGCGACCGGCGACGCCCGTGTGGCGCTGGACAAGCTGTGGCGCGAGGTGAACCAGTCCGGTGGTCGAAACGTCTTTGGCGACAGCGCCATGTGGAACGCCGCCCAGCCGCCCGACTGGATCAAGGACAACCCGTTCTGGCGCGCCGGCGAAACGCTGGCGATGTCCATGAGCCCCTATGAATTCAACCCACTGAACCACAATCCTCTGAATCGAGTTCTGAAGGCGGCCGTCGATTTCGGCGCGGTCCAAGCCTCGGATATACGGCTGTTCGTCGCCGCCACCGCCGTCCGCCAAGGCAAGACCCGGCTTTTCGAGACGCACGAGATCAACGCCGACGTCCTGATGGCCTCCGCCTGCCTGCCCCATCTGTTCCAAGCGGTCGAAATCGACGGCGAGCTGTATTGGGACGGAGGCTATCTGACCAATCCGCCGCTCTGGCCGCTGACCGGCGAGGATACACCGGATGACGTGCTGCTGGTGACGCTGAACCCCCTGGCGCGCGACGAGACGCCCCGCAGCGCCGGCGACATCGTGGATCGGCTGAACGAGATCGTCTTCAACGCGCCCCTGGTCGCCGAACTGCGCGCCATCGCCCTGGCCGGCGAGCTGATCGCCCAAGGCCAGCTGAAGGGCGGCGGATCAGGCCCCTATTGCCACGTCCGCCTGCACGCCATCGAGGCGGACGGCTGGCTGTCGGACCTGTCGTTGCGGTCAAAGTTCAATACCGAATGGGGCTTCCTCAACGACCTGAAAGCGCGCGGTCGCGCCGCCGCGGACGACTGGCTCACGACCTGCTTGCCCAGCGTCGGCCGCCAGTCCAGCGTCGATCTACAGGCCCGGTTCGGCTAACCGACGAAGCCTGCGGCTCGTCTCAACCGATCATTGATGGCCTCGCCCAATCCGGTCATCGGGATCGGCGAAACGGCGATGCCCACCGGATGCGTCCGGTCCGCCTCGCGCAACAGCCGAAACAGATTGGCCGCCGCCTCCCGCAGATCGCCAGACGGACTCAAACTCCAGCGCGGATCGCCGACGCCGGGGCCGAACCCCAGCAGGACTTCGCCGCTCTTCGCTTCATCCGCCTCGATCCTGACCGGCGCGTCCGGCGCGTAGTGCAAAGCCAACCGCCCAGGCGACCGATGCCCTTCTCCGCTGTCTGCCAGCGGGCCGACCAGCGCCTCGATCTCGGCCCGGGTGACGGCTCCCGGTCGCAGCAGGGCGACACGTCCGTCCAGCACCGACACGACCGTGCTCTCCAAGCCGACTTGGCAAGAACCACCATCGACGGCGGCGGCGACCGCAAAGCCGGTCTCGTCCACCGCATCCGCGAACGTCGTGGGACTTGGCCGTCCCGAGCGATTGGCCGACGGCGCCACGACGGGACCGCGGAACGCCGACAACACCGCTCGCGCCATAGGATGGGCGGGCACGCGGATCGCCACGCTGTCCAACCCGGCGCGCGCCAGATCGCAGACGCGCGTAGCGTCCCGAACCGGCGTGACGAGCGTCAACGGACCCGGCCAGAAGGCCTCGGCCAATGCGCGTGCCGCCGGACCGAATGCTCCGATGGCCGCCGCAGCATCCGCATCGACGACGTGGGAAATCAGCGGGTTGAACCTCGGTCTTCCCTTGGCGGCGAAGATTGCCGCGACCGCCTGGGCATTGCCGGCATCAGCGCCCAGCCCATAGACCGTCTCGGTCGGCATCAGGATAAGATCGCCGTTCGCCAACGCCTGCGCCGCCTGATCCGGAGTCTCGCTCACGGCCGGCGGGGGATGATCGGGATCATCCGGTGCAGCACATTGTCCCGGTCGATGAACTGATGCTTCAGCGCCGCCAGCACATGCAGGGCGATCAGGACGTAAAGGCCCTTCACCGCCAGCTCATGCAGACCCATCAGGCTGCGCGCCGTCTCGCGCCCACCACCAATGGGCAGCAGCGGCCAGGAGAACAGGCCGAACCATTCGATGGCACGCCCGCCAGCCGATGACGCCAGCCAGCCAGTCATGGGAATGACGATCAGCGCCAGATAGAACAGGACATGGCTAACGCGCGCCGCGATCCGCTGCCACCGCGGCAGCCCGGACGGCAAGGGAATGGCGGGATGGGCCAGACGCCAGCCGATCCGCGCCAGGGTCAACGTCAGGATCGTCAGGCCCAGCGACTTGTGCAGCATCACGAACTGGCCCGAAATCGGCCCCTCCGTATTCTCATGCGCCGTGATCAGCAGCACCTGGAACAGGACCGCCAGGGCGATGCCCCAGTGAAACAGCAGGGAAACGGTCGAATATCGATTGCGGGGCTCGCCCATGTCTTCCCTTCCGTGACGGCACTACGTCACCTTGCACTCAGATGGGGCGCGTCGCCAAGACGCTTGCAGCGACAGGCCCCGACGCGGCACTTAGGCCGCAACGACGATTGAGGAAACCCATGACCTACCGCGCCCCCGTTCGAGACTTGGCCTTCACCCTGGAGGCGGTGGCCGGCATGGCCGATGTGGCGGCGACCGGCGCCTTTCCCGACTATGACGCCGATGTCGCCTCGGCAGTGCTGGAAGCGGCGGGCCAGTTCTCCGAAGAGGTGCTGGCGCCTTTGAACCGGATCGGCGACCAGAAGGGTTCGACCTACGCCAACGGCTCGGTCACCGCCGCGCCGGGCTTCGCAGACGCCTATCGCCAGTTTGCGGCCGGGGGATGGACCGGCCTGTCTGCCGCGACCGAGGCCGGCGGTCAGGCCCTGCCCAAGGCGCTTGAACTCGCGGCTTACGAGACCGTCCACGCCGCCAATATGGCCTTCGGCCTTTGCCCCATGCTGTCCCTGGCCTCCATCGAGGCGCTGGAACAGGTCGGAACGGAAGAGCAGAAGGCCAAATATCTGACCAAGCTGGTCAGCGGCGAATGGACCGGGGCCATGGTGCTGACCGAGCCCGGCGCTGGCTCCGATCTGGGCTCTCTGATCACCACGGCGACGCCGAACGGCGACGGCACCTACGCCCTGAACGGCCAGAAAATCTACATCACCTGGGGCGATCACGACGCCACCGACAATATCGTGCATCTGGTGCTGGCCCGCCTGCCTGACGCACCCAAGGGGCCGAAAGGCATCAGCCTGTTCCTGACGCCCAAGTTCGCGGTCAATGACGACGGGACCCTGGGGGACCGCAACGCCTTCCGCCCGGTCGGAGTCGAGCACAAGCTGGGCATCCACGCCTCGCCCACCTGCGTCATGAGCTATGAAGGCGCGACCGCCGAACTGGTCGGTCAACCGAACCAGGGCCTGGCCCATATGTTCGTGATGATGAACGCCGCCCGCCTGGCGGTCGGCGTCGAGGGCGTCGGCATCGCCGAACGCGCCTACCAACACGCCCTCGCCTATGCGCTGGACCGTCGCCAGGGCCGCTCGGTCTGGACCGGCGAAGCCAACGCCCCGATCTTCGACCATCCCGACGTGCGCCGGATGTTGAGCGTGATGAAGGCCAAGATTTCGGCTGCGCGTGGCATCTGCCTGGCTACCGGCGTCGCCGCCGACCTGGCCAAGCACGCCGGGACCGAAGAGGAGCGTCGTCGCTGGAAAGGCCGAGAAGACCTGTTCACCCCCATCGCCAAGGCCTGGTCCACCGATGTCGGCTGCGAGGTCGCCTCGATGGGGATCCAGGTTCACGGCGGCATGGGCTTCATCGAGGAGACCGGCGCGGCCCAATACTATCGCGACGCGCGCATCGCTCCGATCTACGAAGGCACCAACGGCATCCAGGCGATGGACCTGGTCGGGCGCAAGCTGTCGATGGACGGCGGCGAATCGGCCCGTGCGCTGATCGTGGACATGAAGGCCACCTTGGTCGATCTGGGCGGTCTCTATAGCGGCAAGCCGGTCGAGCGCTTCGCCACGGCCATCGAGGCTGTCGAGGACGCGACCTTGTGGCTGCTGGATCAGAAGGCCGATCCGAACGCGGCGGCAGACGTGCTGGCGGCCGCAGACGCCTATCTGAAACTGCTGGGCGACGTCGTCGGCGGCTGGATGCTGGCCAAGGGCGCGCTGGCGGCCAAGGCGAAGCTGGATGCGCAGGACGGCGATCCGGCCTGGCTGCAAGGCAAGCTGGACCTCTACGAAGTCTATGCCGCCAATGTGCTGGGCCATGTCTCCAGCCGATTGGCGGCCATCGGCCAGGGCGGCGAATTGCTGCAACGGATGACGGTAGACGCCTTAGCGGGCTAGGCGTTGGGGCGTTTCTTCATTTGACGTTCGACGCCTGCCGCGCCCAAACTTCGCCTTCGGCTATAAAGGGGAGCGACCGATGAATCGTCGGCAACTGATCATGTCCACCGCTGCGACGGCGCTTGCCGCCTCGGCCTCCCCTGCGCTCGCCCGCCAGTCCACCGGATCTCCCATGCCTCAACCGCCCGTTGCCAAGAAAATCCCTGTCGTCATCGAGCAACTGGGCCGCACCCGGACCGACGACTATCAGTGGATGAAGGACGACAACTGGCAGGCCGTGCTGCGCGACCCGACCCTGATCAAGGCCGAGGTCAAGGAGCATCTGACGGCCGAGAACGCCTATCGCGAGGCCATGATGTCCTCCACCCTCCCCCTGCAGCAGACGATGTTTGCGGAGATGCGCGGCCGCATCAAGGAGGACGACAGCTCCGTCCCCGCGCCGGACGGCGGCTGGAACTACTATGTCGAATACCAGACGGGCGATCAGCATCCCCGCTACATGCGGGTCGAGCGCCAGGGCACATGGATGGTGGACGGTCAGCCGGTGACGAAGAATTTCGTCATGGCCCCCACGCCCCAACTGCTGCTGGACGCCAACGAACTGGCCAAGGGCAAGGCCTATTCGGAAGTCTCGGCCGCGAGCCACAGCCCGGATCACACCCTGTTCGCCTATGCCGAGGATGCGCAGGGCTCCGAGGTCCACAAGATCTACGTCAAGGATCTGGCGACCGGCGAAGTCCTGCCCGACGTGATCGACAGCGCCACCGGCGACTTCGTCTTCTCACCCGACAGCCAGTGGATCTTCTGGACCAATCGCGACGACAACGGCCGCCCCGACAAGATCTTCCGCCGTCCGGCCAAGGGCGGCGAGACCACCCTGGTCTATGAAGAGGCCGACGACGGCATGTTCATCGGCGTGGGCCGCACGGCTGACGACCAGTTCATCGTCATCGGCATCCAGAACCAGGAAACGTCGGAGGCGCGCTACATCCCTGCCGCCACGCCGACGGCCGAACCCGTGGTGCTGGAGCCGCGCGTGGTCGCCATTCGCTATGACGCCGATCACTGGGGCGACCGCTGGGTGATCCGCACCAACGCCGACGACGCCATCGATTTCAAGATCGTCCAGGCCCCGACGGCGACCCCGTCCAAGGCGAACTGGACCGACCTGGTCCCCCACACGCCCGGTCGTTTCATCGAAGGTCTGGACCTGACGAACGACCACCTGGCGCGTCAGGAACGCGCCGACGCCAACACGCGCATCATCATCCGCGACCGCGCCGGCGAGGAGCACGAGATCGCCGTCGACGAACCCGCTTTCGCCCTGTCGCTGGCAGGCGCATCCGAGTTCGAGACGACGACCACCCGCTACGCGTATAATTCGCCGTCAACGCCGACCCAGACCTTCGATTACGACATGGCGACGCGCGAGCGGACCCTGCGCAAGACGCAGGAGATCCCGTCGGGCCACAATATCGCGGACTATGTGGTCGAGCGGCTGAACGCCCCCGCTTCGGACGGACAGCTGGTGCCGGTAACTGTGCTGCGCCGCAAATCGACGCCGGTCGACGGCTCTGCGCCCCTGCTGCTCTACGGCTACGGCTCCTACGGCATCCCCATGCCCGCCAGCTTCTCGACAAACCGGCTGTCGCTGGTGGATCGCGGCTGGATCTACGCCATCGCTCATATTCGTGGCGGGTCCGACAAAGGCTGGGGCTGGTTCCTCGACGCGAGGAAGATGACGAAGAAGAACACCTTCACCGACTTCATCGCCGCCGCCGAACATCTGATCGGTCGCAAATACGCCGCAGCCGGAAACATCGTGGCCCAGGGCGGGTCGGCCGGCGGCCTGCTGATGGGCGCGGTCAACAACATGCGTCCCGACCTGTGGGCCGGCATCATCGGCCAGGTGCCTTTCGTCGATGTGATCAACACCATGAGCGATACCTCCCTGCCGCTGACGCCGCCGGAATGGCCCGAGTGGGGCAATCCGATCGAAGACCCGGCCGCCTACGATTACATGATGAGCTACAGCCCCTACGATCAGGTCGAGCCCAAGGCCTATCCGGCGGTGCTGGCCACAGGCGGCCTGTCCGATCCGCGCGTCACCTATTGGGAGCCGGAGAAGTGGGTCGCCAAGCTGCGACCCGCCACCACCTCGGGCAAGCCGGTGCTGCTGAAGATCAATATGGAAGCGGGTCACGGCGGCGCCGCCGGCCGGTTCGACTATCTGAAGGAAGTCGCCCACGACTACGCCTTCGCCGTCTGGGCCATCGACAAGGGCTGGGAGAAGGCGTGAGCGCACCGACGGTTCGCGACGCCCTTCCCGACGACATCGCCGCGATAACGGCCATCTATGCCGAGAGCGTCGCCAATGGTCGCGGGACTTTCGAGCTGGAGGCGCCTGACGAGATCGAAATGGCGTCCCGGCTGGCCGGGGTCGAAGCTCTCGGCCTGCCGCGACTTGTGGTCGAGATCGACGGTGCGGTGGCCGGTTACGCCTATGCCGGGCCGTTCCGCACCCGTCAGGCCTATCGCTACATGGTCGAGGACTCGATCTATGTCGCGCCCTGGGCCAGGGGACGCGGCGTCGCCGGCGCTTTATTGGATGCCCTGATCGCGCGTTGCGAGGCGATGGGTCTTCGTCAGATGGTGGCGGTGATCGGCGATTCCGAGAACACAGGGTCCATCGCCCTGCATCGCACGCGCGGCTTCACCGACGCGGGCCTGTTTAAAGCGGCAGGATGGAAGCATGACGACTGGCGCGATGTCGTCTTCATGCAGCGGGCGCTGGGCGAAGGTGGTTCGGCGGCCCCCGACGACCCCGGCCTGCCGCTGGTGGACAAGAAGCCGACCCGTTGACGCATTGCGACGCATCGCCCCGACGCCTATCCTGACGCGGTGAAGATCCTTCAATCCCTGTTGCTGCTGATCGGCGCCCTGGCGGTGCTGGCGCTCGGCACGGTCGGCGCGTCCGCGTCGCCTGCTGCGGCAGCGCCTTGCCATGAAACAGGCCAGCCCATGCCGGGCGAGGCCCCCGGTCACGCCCCCAAGGCCATGAAGGCGATGATCTGCTGCGTCGCTTGCGTGGCGACGCCGACACTGGATCCCGCGCCCCTGTCCGGCTTGAAGGTCTCGCCCGCACGTCTCGCCGCCGGACTGATCGACATGCCTGCCGGTCGGCTTTTGTCGCCCGAACCCGGCCCGCCCCGCCTCCTGATCGTCTGACACCGCTCGCGCCTTACGAGGGCGCATTCCGTCACGATCATCAGAGGAGGCCTTGAATGGCTATCCGCATTCTCGTCGGCGCCTGCGCCGGCGTATCCCTGCTCGCCGTGGCTCAGGCTGCGGCGGCGCAGGACCACTCCCAACATACTCAGCCAACAACGACCGCACCGTCGGCGGACCCGCACGCCGGCCACGACATGCCCATGCCGATGTCAGATGCGACGCCAGTTGATCACGCAAGCATGGGTCATGCGATGACCAGCCCCTATGGCGCCTGGCCCATGAGCCGGGACGCCTCGGGCACCAGCTGGCAACCCGACGCCGGCGAGCACGCCGGAATCCACACCGTCCGAGGCGACTGGATGGTGATGACCCACGCCCTGCTCAACCTGACCTATGACAGCCAGTCCGGGCCGCGCGGCGGGGACGAGACCTTCGTCTCAGGCATGCTGATGACAACGGCCCGCCGTGACTTCGACGACGGCTCGACCCTGAACCTGCGCGCCATGCTCAGCCCCGACCCCCTGATGGGCAAGTCCGGCTATCCCCTGCTGCTGGCCGCCGGCGAGACGGCGAACGGCGTCGATCCCCTGGTCGACCGCCAGCACCCGCACGACTTCTTCATGGAGCTGTCGGCCAGCTATTCGAAACGCCTGTCCGAAAAAGACAGCCTCTATGGCTACATCGGCCTGCCCGGCGAGCCCGCCTTCGGCCCGCCCGCCTTCATGCACCGGATGAGCGCGATGGACAGTCCCGAGGCGCCCATAACCCACCACTGGCTGGACTCGACCCATATCGTCTTCGGCGTGACGACCCTGGGCTGGGCGCATGATCGGTTTAAGATCGAGACCTCGGCCTTCAAGGGACGCGAACCGGACGAGGAACGCTGGGGCATCGATTCGCCACGGCTGGACAGCTGGTCCGTACGGGCCGCCTGGAACCCGACAGACGAATGGTCGCTCCAGGCCTCCTACGCCGATGTCTCCGCGCCGGAACAGCTGGAGCCGGACGAGGACGAGACCAAATGGTCGGCCAGCGCCATTCACACCCGGCGGCTAGGCGAGACCGGGTGGTGGTCCTCGACCCTGGCCTGGGGCCGCAAGACCAACGATCATGACGAGTCGAAAGACGGCTGGTTGCTGGAATCCGCCGTCCACCCCAACGATCGTTGGACGGTCTTCGCCCGCGCCGAACGAATCGAGACGGATGAACTGGTTCCCGGCGTCGGCGGCGGCCACGGTCCGCTCTACACGGTCGGCAAGGTGTCGATCGGCGTGGTGCGTGACTGGCGGATCGCCGAAAACGTCCGGTTCGGACTCGGCGGTCTCTATGCAATGAACCGTGTGCCGACGGCGCTGGAGCCGCTTTACGGCGGCGATCCTGACGGGGCGATGATCTTCATGCGGCTGAAGATCGACTGACGGCTCAGGCCTGCCCGGCTTCGGCCGGGCGGGCCGGCGGCTCGCCCCTATGCCGCACGGCCTCATAGCCGAGCAAAATCACGCCGAGGACGAGCATCAGCCCGCCGGCGATCAGCACCAGGCGAACATGCCGGTGCAGGTGATAAAGCAACTCGCCGATCATCGACGGCCCCGCCGCATCTCGGATCGTGTCAAATCGATCCGTTCTGGGCATCATACTGCACAACGCAGACCTGACCGAGTCCGTGAACGGCGTTCCCTCAGACGAGGCGGCTTTGCACCACGGCCGCGCCGATGAAGCTGGCGAACAGCGGGTGAGGCGCGAACGGTCGGCTCTTCAGCTCGGGATGATACTGGACGCCGATGAACCAGGGATGGTCAGGGCGCTCCACCGTCTCGGGCAGGACGCCGTCGGGCGACAAGCCGGCGAAGACCAGGCCGGCCTTCTGCTCGATCGCCTCGCGATAGTTGATGTTGACCTCGTAGCGGTGGCGGTGACGCTCGCTGATGGCGGTGGAGCCGTAGATTTCGGCGATCTTGGATCCAGCCGTCAGGGTCGAATCATAGGCGCCCAGCCGCATGGTGCCGCCCAGGTCGCCGCCCTGCTGGCGCAGAACCCGCTGGTTGCCCTGGGTCCATTCGGTCATCAGGCCGACGACCGGCTCGGCGGTCGGACCGAATTCGGTGGACGAGGCCTTGGGATAGCCGGCCAGGTTCCGCGCCGCCTCGATAACCGCCATCTGCATGCCGAAGCAGATGCCGAAATAGGGAATGTTGCGTTCGCGGGCGAACCGCGCCGCCTCGATCTTGCCTTCCGAGCCGCGCTCGCCGAATCCGCCCGGCACCAGGACGGCATGGGCGCCTTGCAGCCGCTGTTCGCAGGCCTCGGGGTCGCCTTCGAAGGTGTCGGCCTCGACCCAGTCGATGTTGACCTTGACGTTGTTGGCCACCCCGCCGTGATGCAGGGCCTCGATCAGGGACTTATAGGCGTCCTTGAGCACGGTATATTTGCCGACCACGGCGATGGTGACTTCGCCGTCCGGCTGAAGCCGCCGCCTCGCGATCTCCTGCCACATCGTCAGGTCGGGCTCCGGCGCGTCGTCGATGCCGAAATGGGCCAGGACTTCACGGTCCAGACCTTCGCGGTGGTAATCCAGCGGCACGGCGTAGATGTCGGCCGAGTCCATCGCCTGGATCACGCCGCTTTCGCGCACATTGCAGAACAGGCCGATTTTGCGCTTCTCTTCCGCCGGGATCGGAAACTCGCAGCGGCACAGCAGGATGTCCGGCTGAATGCCGATCGAGCGCAGTTCCTTGACCGAGTGCTGCGTCGGCTTGGTCTTCATCTCGCCGGCGGTCTTGATGAAGGGCAGCAGCGTCAGGTGGACGAAGCAGGACTGACCGCGCGGCAGATCCTGGCCCAGCTGACGGATGGCTTCGAAGAACGGCAGGCCCTCGATGTCGCCGACCGTGCCGCCGATCTCGACCAGGACGAAATCGACCTCCTCGCCGTCATCGGTCAGAGCCTTGGTCAGGCAGAAGGATTTGATCTGGTCGGTGACGTGGGGAATGACCTGGACGGTCGCGCCCAGATAGTCGCCGCGACGTTCCTTCTCCAGGATGGTCGAATAGATCCGGCCGGTGGTGATATTGTCGGACTTGGCCGCCGACACACCCGTGAACCGCTCGTAGTGGCCCAGGTCCAGGTCGGTCTCGGCGCCGTCGTCGGTCACGAAGACCTCGCCATGCTGGTACGGGCTCATCGTGCCCGGATCGACGTTCAGATAGGGGTCCAGCTTGCGCAGCCGGACCTTGTAGCCACGCGCCTGCAGAAGAGCGCCGAGAGCGGCAGAGGCGAGGCCTTTTCCTAGCGAGGAAACCACGCCGCCGGTGATGAACACATAGCGAGCCATGGGCGGACACCTTACTCCATGATTCGCGAACGGCGCATCGCCCGCTGCGAATCGAACTGTTGATCAAAAGAAGAAAGCGCGCCCTGCGGCGCGCTTTCGGGAAGTCGGATCGTTGGCCTGACCGTTACTGGGCGGGCTGTTGGGCCGGCGCCGTCGTCGCCGACGGCAGGCTGGCTTCCAGATCGTCCAGCGACGGAGCCGTCGGCTGGGCCGGAGCGGCGGGCTGTTGCTGGGCGGGTGCCTGCTGCTGAGTCTGCGGCGTGGTGGCCAGCGAGCCGACGGCGTCGGCGTCGATCACCGAGACCGAAGCGCGGTCCATGTTGCCGACGACGGTCAGGACGATGGTCAGGCCGAACAGCAGGAAGGCCAGGATCCAGGTCACCTTCGTCAGCAGGTTGCCTGCGCCGCGCGCCGTCATGAAGCCCGACGGTCCGCCGCCCATGCCCAGGGCGCCGCCCTCGGAACGTTGAAGCAGCACCACGCCCGTCAGGGACACGGCGATGATGATGATGGCGACGAGCAGGATGGTCTGGAGCATGGCGTCATTCATGTGGGCGCGGATCTGCGCCGATCAAGCGGCGGCCTCTATCATCGAAGCCGGCCCGGAGCAAACGTCAGGCAGCCGCTTTGACGATAGGCATGAAATCGTCGGCCTTCAGCGACGCCCCGCCGACCAGGGCGCCGCCGACTTCCGGCGTGGCCAGAATGTCCTGGGCGTTTTCGGGCTTCACCGAGCCGCCGTAAAGGATCGGCGCGGTTCGCGCGCTCTCGCCCAGCCGCTTGATTATGGCCGCACGGATGGCGGCATGGACTTCGGCGATCTGTTCCAGCGTCGGCGTCAGACCGGTCCCGATGGCCCATACCGGCTCATAGGCCACGGCGAAGTCGCGCTCGGACAGGCCCATGGGCAAGGAAGCCTCGACCTGTGTGGAAACGACGGCGATGGCCTCGCCCGCCTCGCGTTGCTCCAGCGTTTCGCCGACGCAGACGATGGGCTCCAGCCCCGCGGCGATAGCGGCCTCGACCTTGGCGGCGACATCCGCATCGGTCTCGCCAAAGGCGGCGCGGCGTTCCGAATGCCCAAGGATCACGACGGTCGCGCCCGCATCGGCCAGCATTTCCGCAGATACCGAGCCGGTGAAGGCGCCGACCGGTTTCTCATGGCAGTCCTGACCGCCCACGGCGACGCCGCTGCCGGTCAGAGCCGCACGCATCCGATCGACCAGCGTGGCCGGCGGGCACAGGACGACCCTAGGCCCCTGCCCTGCTGCGCTGACGGCGTCCCTTATCGCTTCAGCCTGCGCCAGGGCGGCCGACAGGCCGTTCATCTTCCAATTGCCGACGATCAACTTCACGGATTGTTTCATGGCCGCCTGTCTAGAAGGCGAAAACCGCGAAGCCAAGGGGCTCCGCCGCAATCCGAACACGATGCCGTCCTTGCAGCAGCGTGCCCGGCCCGACTATACGCGACCACTGACGCCAACATCGGCCCCAATCTCGGCCAGTCTCGGGTTTTCGAATGCTTACCGCCTTCCGCGCCTTCTCTCGATCCAAATGGGCGGCCGCCCTCCTTGTCCTGATCGCGATCAGCTTCGTGATCGTCGGCGCGCGGATGGACGTGTTCTCGAACCTGGGTCCCAAGCACGTCATCGATGCGGGCGACCGTTCGATGAACGAGGTGGAGTTCCGCACGGCCTTCGATCAGGTGCGTGAACGCCTGCAGCAGCAGGTCGGCCGTCCTCTGACCAACGAGGAACTGGTCGCGGAGAACATCCACACCCGGTTCCTGACCGAGCAGACCCAGCAGCTGGGCTTCCTGAACTGGGCCTGGAAGGCGGGCATCCGCCCGGGCAAGGAACTGATCGTCAAGCAGATCCGCCAGATCCCAGCCTTCTTCAACTCGGTCACCGGCCAGTTCGACCAACAGGCCTATGAGGCCGCCCTGGCCCAGCAGAACCTGACCCCGGCCATGCTGGAACAGGACCTGCGCGACCAATACGTCACCGAACATTTCGGCGCCGCCGTCTTCGCCGGCGCCCGCGTGCCGCGCATCTATGGTGCGCTGCTGGCCGGATCGGCCTTCGAAAGCCGCGACGGTCGCTGGTTCGAGGTCACGTCTGCAATGGCGGGCCAGGTCCCCGCCCCGACCGACGCCCAGCTGAACGCCTTCATCCAGGAAAACGCCGAACGCCTGCGTGCGCCGGAGTTCCGCATGGTCTCCGTCGTCCTGTTCACGCCTGAAGCCTCGGCCGCGACGCCGATTTCGGAAGACCGCATCCGCGAGCGTTTCGAGTTCAAGAAGGACACTCTGGGCAAGCCCGAAACCCGCACCTTCGTCACCCTGACGGCGCCGAACCGCGAAACGGCCCAGAAGATCGCCGCCGCCCTGCGCGCCGGCCAGTCGCCGGCCGACGTCGGTCGCGCCAACAACGTCACGCCCGCGACCTTCGACGCCACGCCCCGCTCCGCCATCGGCGACGCCGCGACGGCCGGCGCCGTCTTCGGCCTGCAAGCCAACCAGGTTTCCGACCCGGTCCAGGCCGGCGTCGGCTTCGCCGTGGCCAAGGTCACCGCCATCCAGCCCGCCGCGCCTGCGACGCTGGAGAGCGCACGTGAAGAACTGATCCAGGAACTGCGCGCCGAAGACGTGAAGACCCAGACCTACGCCAAGGTCGAGAAGTACGAAGCCGCTCGCACGGCCGGCAAGAACCTGGCCGACGCCGCCCGCGAAGCCGGCGGCCGCGTGGTCGATCTGCCGCCCTTCACCCGCGACGGCAAACTGCCGAACGCCCAGGCGCTGAACGCCCCGCCGCAAATCTTCGAGACGGCCTGGGGTCTGACCAAAGGCGGCGAAAGCGACGTGATCGACGCCGGCCAGGGCCAGTATTTCGCCGTGCGCGTGAACGACATCCGTCCGTCGGCCCTGCCAACCTTGGCCGAGGTGCGCGAGCCCCTGACGGCCCAATGGATCCAGCGCGAGACGATGCGTCGCCTTTCGACCAAGGCGGAAGAACTGACCACCCGCGTCCGCAACGGCGAGGAGATCGCCGCCGTCGCCCGCTCGGTCAATGCGCCCCTGACGGTCCGCACCGGCGTCGTCCGCAACCAGGCGACGCAGGACTCGCTGGGTCAGGGCGTGCTGCAAGGTCTGTTCGGCCAGTCCAAGGGCCAGGCCTTCTCACAACCCGCGTCGCAGACCGCCTATGTCGTCGGTCGCGTGGACAACGTCCGTGCCGCCAATCCCGCCGTGGCAGGGCCGCTGGCCGAGCAGGTTCGTCCGCGCCTGACGCAGGAACTGGTCCAGGCCATGGTCGAGACGTCCTTCGCCGCCGGCGCCCAGCGCTCCAAGGCCAAGAACGACCCGGCTCAGGCCCGCTCGGCCCTGGGCCTGTCGGCCGACGCGACGCCCGCCGCCCCGGCGCAATGACCGAGGCCGTATCGGGGCAAGCCGACTTCGACGCCTTCGGCTCCGGCCTTTCGGCCGGTCGGCCGCAGGTGGTGGTGCGCCGGATCATCGACGATCTGGAAACGCCGGTCTCGGCCTATCTGAAACTGGGTCGGCACCGCCCCTACGCCTGTCTGCTGGAATCTGTCGAGGGCGGTGCGGTCAAGGGACGGTATTCGATCCTGACGCTGGACCCCGACGTCGTCTGGCGCTGTCGTTCGAACGCGGCGGAACTGTCGCGCGGGCCGGCCATCGCCGAGGGCCGGTTCACGCCCGAAGCCCTGCCGACGCTTCAATCGCTGCGCGCCCTGATCGCGGCGTCGAAGTTCGATCTGCCCGATGGCCTGCCGCCCATGGCCGCCGGCCTGTTCGGTGTCTTCGGCTACGACATGGTTCGCCTGCTGGAGCCGCTGGGCGCGCCCAACCCCGATCCTCTGGATCTGCCGGACGCCGTTCTGACCCGTCCGTCGCTGGTCGCCATCTTCGATTCCGTGCGCCACGAGATCGTTCTCATCTCCGCCGCCTATCCCGACGCCGGCATCGCCCCACGCGAGGCCTTCGACGCCGCTGTGGCGCGACTGGATGCCTTCGAGACCGCGCTGCGCGAGCCCCTGCCCGTCCGCGCCGCGCCGCAGGAAACGCCGGCGCCGACCTTCACTTCACCCGTGAACGAAGCCGCGTTCGGCGAAATGGTCGCCAAGGCCAAGGACTACATCGGCGCGGGCGACATCTTCCAGGTCGTGCTCAGCCACCGGTTTTCGGCGCTCTGGACCGAGGATCCGTTCGCCTTCTATCGGTCCCTGCGTCGCCAGAACCCCTCACCTTATCTATTCTATCTGAACTTCGAGGGCTTCCAGCTGGCCGGTTCCAGCCCCGAGATTCTGGTTCGGCTGAAAGACGGGGAGGTCACCATTCGCCCGCTTGCCGGCACCCGCATGCGCGGCGCGACGCCCGAGGCGGACAAGGCGCTGGAAGTCGAACTGCTGGCCGACCCCAAGGAACGGGCCGAGCATCTGATGCTGCTGGACCTGGGCCGCAACGATGTCGGTCGGGTCGCTGCACCCGGCACGGTCGAGGTGACCGAGAGCTTCGTCGTCGAACGCTATAGCCAGGTCATGCACATAGTCTCCAACGTGCGCGGCAAGGCCGATCCGAAGCTGGACGCCGTCGACACCCTGCTGGCGGCCCTTCCTGCCGGCACTTTGTCCGGCGCGCCAAAGGTGCGGGCCATGGAAGTCATCGACGAGTTAGAAAGCGAGAAGCGTGGCGTCGGCTACGGTGGCGGCGTCGGCTACATCTCGGCCGGCGGCGAGGCGGACATCTGCATCACCCTGCGCACCGCCCTGTTCGCCGACGACCGGATTTTCGTCCAGGCCGGCGCCGGCGTGGTCGCCGACAGCGATCCTGCGGCCGAATACGCCGAGACCCAGCACAAGGCGCGCGCGCCGATGCGGGCGGCCGACGACGCCTGGCGCTTCCGCACCGGCAATCGTTAGCGCGTAACGGTCATTGTCGGATCGTCGAAGTGAACCCCAGGGCCGACGATGACGACGCCCGCCATCAGCACAGCCGCCGTCGCGGCGAATGCAGCGGCGCCGAGGGCGGCGACCGGGTTGGGCTTTGTCTCGACCACGACCAGCTTCGCCTTGGCGGCGGCGATCTTGGCGGCGATATCTTTTTCAGCGGCGAGTTTCACAGCCGCATTTATCTCCGGGTCGGGTTAAAATGCGCTTTACCGCCGCGCCCGCTTGGCGCGGACGCCTGTCGAGCCTAGAAGCCAAGCCATGATCCTCGTCGTCGATAACTACGACAGCTTCACCTATAACCTCGTCCACTACCTCGCGGAGTTGGGCGCGCCGACGCATGTGGTGCGCAACGACGACCTGACGGTGGACGAAGCGTGGGCGCTGAACCCCGCCGCCGTGCTGTTGTCGCCCGGCCCCTGTGCGCCGGACCAGGCCGGCATCTGCCTGCCGCTGATCGAGACCGCTCCGTCGTCGATGCCGATCCTGGGCGTCTGCCTGGGCCATCAGGCGATCGGCCAAGCCTTCGGCGGCGACGTGATCCGCGCCAAGACGCTGATGCACGGAAAAACCTCGCCCATCCTGCACGAGGGCAAGAGCGTCTTCGCCGGCCTGCCGTCGCCCTTCACCGCCACCCGCTATCATTCGCTGGCCGTGAAGCGCGAGAGCCTGCCCGACTGTCTGGAGGTCACGTCCTGGACCGCCGATGGTGAGATCATGGGCCTGCAGCACCGCACCCGCCCGATTCACGGCGTGCAGTTCCACCCGGAATCCATCGCCACCGAACACGGTCACGATATGCTGGCCAACTTCCTTGAGATCGCCGGCGTGAAGCGCCTCGCGGCCGCCTGATCGTGGGCGACGGGTTCAAGCCGATCCTCGCCCGACTGGTCGAGGGCCATCCGCTGACATCGCAACAGGCGCACGACTTCTTCGCCGCCTGCCTGCGCGGCGAGCCGACCCCGTCGCAAGTCGCAGCCGCCGTCACCGCCATGCGGATGCGCGGCGAGACGGTGGATGAGATCGCCGCCTTCGCCGGCGCCATGCGCGAGGCCGCTCTCACGCTGGATCATCCGTACGAGGTGATCGACACCTGCGGCACCGGCGGCGACGGTCAGCACACCTACAACATTTCCACGGCCGCCGCCCTCGTTCTGGCCGGCGCGGGCCTGAAGGTCGCCAAACATGGCAACCGGGCGATGTCTTCGAAATCAGGGTCTTCCGACGTTCTGTCGATCCTGGGCGTGAACCTGATAGCGGATCAGGCTCAGCAGAGGAAGGCGCTGGACGAGGCCGGCATCTGCTTCCTGTTCGCGCCCGCCTACCACGGGGCCATGCGCCATGTCGGGCCCGTGCGAGCTGAGATTGGTTTTCGCACAGTTTTCAATCTTTTGGGGCCGCTATCAAACCCGGCATCTGCGAAACGCCAGGTCATGGGCGTCTATGATCCCCGCCTGCTGGAGCCCTTGGCCGAGGTGCTGGGTCGGCTCGGCGCGACCCGAGCCTGGACGGTCCATGGACAGGGCCTGGACGAACTGGCGACCTCTGGATCGACCGAAGTCGCGGAATGGAAGGACGGCGCGGTTCGCCGCTTCCAGGTCACGCCCGAGGACGCCGGCCTGCCGCGCGCCTCCATCGCAGACATCCGTGGCGGCGACGCCGAGGAGAACGCCGTCGCCCTGCGCGCGCTGCTGGCGGGAGCCACAGGTCCCTACCGCGACATCGTGCTGCTGAACGCCGCCGCCGCCCTCGTGGTATCGGACCGGGCGGCCGACCTTGCCGAAGGCGCTATCCTCGCCGCCGCCGCCATAGACGACGGCCGGGCCGCCGAGGCTCTGGAGCGTCTGGCCCGCATCACCTCCACGCCGCTGGAAAGCGAAGACCCCGCATGACCGACGTTCTGGACCACATCGCCGCCTACAAGCGCCAAGACGTCGCCGCCCGCAAGGCCGCCACGTCGCAGGACGCGATTGAGGCTCTCGCCCGCACCGCTTCGGCTCCGCGTCGTTTCCGCGCCGCCCTTGAGTGTGTGGGAGAAGAGACCGGTCGTCCCGCCCTGATCGCCGAGATCAAGAAGGCCAGTCCGTCCAAGGGGCTGATCCGGCCCGACTTCGACCCGCCGGCCCTGGCGCGTGCTTACCAGGCGGGCGGCGCGGCATGCCTCTCTGTCTTGACCGACGGCCCCAGTTTCCAGGGCGATGACGCCTATCTGGGCCAGGCCCGCGATGCGGTGGCCCTGCCCTGTCTGCGCAAGGATTTCCTGGTCGATCCTTGGCAGGTCGCCGAGAGCCGCGCTTTGGGCGCCGACTGCATCCTGATCATCCTGGCCATGGTCGATGATCGGCTGGCTGCAGAACTGCTGTCCGAGGCCGAACGCTTCGGCATGGACGCCCTGATCGAAACCCATGACGAAGAAGAGATGGCCCGCGCCTGTGCGCTCGGGGGCGATCTGGTCGGGGTCAATAATCGGTCGCTGCGCACCTTCGAGGTCGACCTGGAAGTGACCGAGCGCCTGTCGATGCTCAGCCCGGTCCGCGCCCTGCTGGTCGCCGAAAGCGGCATCTTCACGCCTGAAGATGTCGAGCGCGTCTCGGCCGCCCACGCCCAGGCCATACTGGTCGGAGAGAGCCTGATGCGTCAGGCGGATGTCGAGGCGGCGACGCGGCAACTGCTGGCGGCCTGATCGCATTCCTTGCGTCACGCGGCGTCCTAAGGGCGCTGTTAAGTTGACATTAGGAAGGAACACTTACAGAACATCGACAAATGTTCACGGCCCGTTCCGATTCGTCGGCGGGCGCATGAGGGCCTGGCGATGCTCACGCGCAAGCAGCACGAACTGCTGATGTTCATCCACGAACGGATACAGGAGACGGGCGTCTCCCCTTCGTTCGACGAGATGAAGGAGGCGCTGGATTTGGCGTCCAAGTCGGGCATCCACCGGCTGATCACGGCGCTGGAGGAGCGCGGCTTCATCCGCCGCCTCGCCCACCGCGCCCGAGCCCTGGAAGTCACCAAACTGCCCGAACAGGCCACGGCCGGCGCGCCGCGCGGCCGGGCCGGGTTCAAGCCTGACGTGATCGAAGGCGGCGGCGGCCGCGCCGTGGCGCCGCTTGCGGCCAATGACACTCGAGAACTGCCGCTGATGGGCAAGATCGCCGCCGGCACGCCAATCGACGCCATCGAGCACGAGACGGCGCGCTATCCCGTTCCTGAATCCATGCTGGGCTCGGGCGAACATTACCTGCTTGAGATCGAAGGCGATTCGATGATCGAGGCGGGCATTCTGAACGGCGACATGGTGGTCATCAAATCGACCGACAACGCCTCCTCGGGCGAGATCGTCGTGGCGCTGGTCGAAGGCGAACACGCAACGCTGAAGCGGCTTCGCAAGAAGGGCGCCTCCATCGCGCTGGAGCCCGCCAACCGCAACTATGAAACCAAGATCTACGGGTCGGATCAGGTCGCCGTTCAGGGCAAGCTGGTCGGCCTCATGCGCCGCTATCACTGACGTCCGGGTTCGGCTGGCGTGCCCAGGGGCGGTCGCCCCGCACGTCGGCCGTCCAGACGGCGCGCCATCGGCCCGTTTCAGACGGACTGACACGCCATAACTCGACCGCGCCGCCTCTGGCGAAATCGACGCCGTCGAGCACCAGGCGATCCTGACAAGCACTTGGGATTGATGTGACGACCGCGCGTACGCTTATGACGGGCGCCGCGCGGCATAAGGCCTCCATCTGGTCCGGACTGGGAGACCTGCGTCCCCACCAGATCGCGACAGGACCGACCCGCTCAGCTTCTGGCCGACAAGAAAAGCGCTCGCAGACCCAGCCCGTCTCAGGCCGATCCGTCATGGTCAGGCCGCGCCGCCGCGACCACAGATCGACGGCGAACTCTCGGACGCCGGGCCTGACGACGACCGCCTCCCTCTCGCGATGAAATGCGGCGTTTGTCCCCCCGTCTCCGATCCACACATCCGGCGTCGGCGCGCGCGGCCAGACCAGCACCGCCGCCGCCAGCGGCAGGCCCAGCCATCGCAGCCGCCCCTGCCACAGACAGATGAACAGCACCCCCAGGAAGGCGATCGGCAGGACATAGTCCGGCGCACTGGCCACCGTTCGCACCGCCCCCGGCAGCCCCGCCGTCCAGGTTCCGATCGACAGCATCAGATCGACGCCCGATCCCGCAACCGCCAGGAAAGGCCCGCCCAATCCCAGCGGCTCCAGCGCGGCTCCAATGGCCAGGGCCGGCATCAGGATGAAGTCCGCGACTGGCGACGTGCCCAGGTTCGCCAACAGCCCGTACATGGCCGTGCGATTGAAATGCTGCATGGCGAACGGCCCGGTCGCCAGCCCCGCCACGACGCTGGCCGCGACGGCCGCCGTCAGCCAGCCGCCGAACCGCTGGATCGCCAGGATCGGCCACGGGGCGGAAATCTCTCGCGTTCGTTTGGGCCAGGCCTCGACCAGGGCGACCAGTGCGGCGGTCGCCGCGAACGACATCTGGAAGCCCGGCGTGACGATGGCTTCCGGCTGGATGGCCAGGACGATGAAGGCCGCGACGGCCAGGCCGTGCATCGTCACCGCCTGGCGATCCAACAGGATGGCCAGGAAGGCGATGGAGGCGGTGATGGCCGCTCGCTCGGCCGGGGGCGGCGCACCCGACACCACCAGATAGACGCCCACCGCCGTCAGTCCCGCCATGGCCGCGACCTTCTTGCCCGGAACCCGCAGCGCCAGCCAAGGCCAGGCCGCCACGCCCAGCCGCACGGCGAAGAAGACGAAACCGCCGACGATGGCCATGTGCAGCCCGGACACCGACAGGATGTGCGCCAGGCCGGAATCCCGCATGACGTCCATGTCCTCCTGACTGATCCAGGTTTCGTGGCTGGTGGTCATGGCGGCGGCGATGCCGCCCGTCCGCTCGCCCAGGCGCGCCACGATCCGCTCCGCCAGGGCGTACCGCGCGCCATTTACGGCCATCGCCAACCGAAGCCGCCATGGCGGCGGCGCGAGATCGGCCGGCCGTGTCTCACCCAGGGCGAAGGCCACGCCGCCCATCCCCTGGAAGAAGGCGTTGCGGCCGAAATCATAGGCGCCGGGGCTGGCCGGCGCCGGTGGCGGATTGAGGATGCCGAAGAGACGGATCGCCTCGCCTGGTTTGGGCGGTTCGCCCCGCACCGTCGCCCGCAAACGCACGGGCGTCTGTTCGGGCGTCAGCCCGGGTATCCAGACCGGCGCGATCACGATCCGCGCGCCCCTCTGGCCAGGACTGTCGACGTCCACGACCCAGGCCTCGATCACAGTCGGCTCGCTCATTGCGGGCGCGATGGGCGCGGCGACCATTTCGGTGCGGACCTTGGCGGCCGCCAAACCGCCGGCGACACAGGCCATCATCAACAACGGCCAGGTCAGACGTCGCGCCCATCCCCGCCGCCTGGCCGCGATCCAGGCCGCAAAGGCGACGACTCCGCCCAGCAACAGAGGCCACAACCCCGGCTCGATCCGCAGGGCGAAATAGACCGCGGCGCCGGCGCCGAACGCGACCGGTGCCCACAACCGCCATCGCAGCGTCTGCGCCGCGACCTCCTCGCCCAACCACGCGCGCAATCGCGCGGCGGGGGTAGGCTTTGCCGCGTCGGGGCGTATAAGGGCCTCGCTTACGGACCCATCGCCTATGACCTCACCCTCCTCGACTGTCGTCACCCGCTTCGCCCCCTCGCCGACAGGCTATCTGCATATCGGCGGAGCGAGAACCGCTTTGTTCAACTGGCTGTACGCCAAGAGACACGCTGGGCGTTTCCTGATCCGGGTCGAGGACACCGACCGCGAACGCTCCACCGACGAGGCGGTCAAGGCCATCTTCGACGGCCTGAGCTGGCTGGAGCTGTTCGCCGACGAAGAGCCGGTGTTCCAGTACAGCCGCGCCGACCGCCATCGCGAGGTGGTCGATCAACTGCTCGAAACGGGCCACGCCTACCGTGACTTCACCTCTGCCGAGGACACCGGCCGTCTGCGCGATGAAGCCAAGGCCGAAAAACGCACCTTCGAATCGCCTTGGCGCGACCGCGAGCCCACGGTCGATGACCTGGCCCTACCCCACGTCGTGCGCTTCCGCCGCCCCAAGGCGACGACCGTCACCGTCGCCGACGAGGTTCAGGGTTCGGTCAGCTGGTCCACCGAAGATCTCGACGACTTGGTCCTGCTGCGCTCGGACGGGGCGCCGACCTACAATCTCGCCGTCGTCGTGGACGATCACGACATGGGCGTGACCCACGTCATTCGCGGCGATGACCATCTGAACAACGCCGCCCGCCAGAGCCTGATCTACGACGCCCTGCGCTGGACCCGGCCGACCTTCGCCCATATCCCTCTGATCCACGGGCCCGACGGCGCCAAACTGTCAAAACGCCACGGGGCCCAAGCTGTCCACGAATATGCCGAGATGGGCTATCTGCCCGAGGCCATGCGCAACTATCTGGCCCGGCTGGGCTGGGCCCACGGTGACGACGAACTGTTCAGCGACGCCCAGGCGGTGGAATGGTTCGATCTCGCCGGCATCGGCAAGGCTCCGGCCCGGCTGGACTTCGACAAGCTGGCTCACGTCAATTCGCACTGGCTGCGTCTTGCCGACGACGAGCGCCTGGCCAAGCTGACGCTGGACATGCACCTGCAGCGCGGACACATCCTCGCCGAGGCGGACGAAGCCCGGCTTCAACGCGCCATGCCCTTCGTGAAGGACCGCGCCAAGACCGTGCTGGACCTGGCCGATCAGACCGCATTCGTCCTGAAGACTCGCCCGCTGGTTCTCGACGACAAGGGACAGGCCCTGCTGACCGGTGAGACTCTGGACCGCCTCGGTCGCCTGCGTGACCGGCTGGCTCTGTTCCAGTCTTGGGACGTTTTCGCACTGGAAGCCGAGCTCAAAGCCTTCGCTGAATCCGAGGGCGTCGGCTTCGGCAAGATCGGTCCGCCGATGCGCGCGGCCCTTACCGCTGGGTCAACATCACCCGATATTGCACGAACTTTGTCAGCTCTTGGGCGCGACGAAAGTCTCGGGCGCTTGGATGATGCGCTGCAACAGACTAAGTGATCACCCACAAACCAAAAAGCGGCCGACGCCTCCCCGCGCTGGACGTATGATGCAAAGGGGCATTCATGACTGAACAAGCCAAACCCGCCAGCTCGGCGACCCTGTCCTTCGAGGACAAGACCGTCGAGTTGCCGGTCCTTTCGGGCTCCACCGGCCCGGACGTCATCGACATCCGCAAGCTCTATGCGGGAACGGGCGCCTTCACCTTCGATCCGGGCTTCACCTCCACGGCTGCGTGCGAATCGGCCCTGACCTACATCGACGGCGATGCCGGCGTGCTTCTGCACCGTGGCTATCCCATCGATCAGTTGGCGTCGAAGTCGAACTTCGTCGAGGTCTGCCACCTGCTTCTGCACGGCGAGCTGCCGACGGCCGAGCAGTTCGAGAAGTTCGAAGACAGCATCACCATGCACACGATGCTGCACAGCCAGTTCGACCGCTTCTTCGAGGGTTTCCGCCGCGACGCCCACCCGATGGCCATCATGGTCGGCACCGTCGGCGCCCTGTCAGCCTTCTATCACGACAGCCTGGACATCCATGATCCGGTGCAGCGCGACATCTCGGCCATCCGCCTGATCGCCAAGATGCCGACCATCGCGGCCCGCGCCTATAAATATCACATCGGCCAGCCGTTCGTGTCGCCGCGCAACGACCTGTCCTATGCCGAGAACTTCCTGCGCATGTGCTTCGCCGTGCCGGCCGAGGACTATAACGTAGATCCGGCCCTGGTGCGCGCCATGGACCGCATCTTCACCCTGCACGCCGACCACGAACAGAACGCCTCGACCTCGACCGTCCGCTTGGCCGGTTCGTCGGGCGCCAATCCGTTCGCCTGTATCGCCGCCGGCATCGCCTGCCTGTGGGGCCCGTCGCACGGCGGCGCCAACGAAGAGGCGCTGACCATGCTCAAACAGATCGGCACGCCGGAAAACATCCCCGATTTCATCCAGGGGGTGAAGGACCGCAAGTACAAGCTGATGGGCTTCGGCCACCGCGTGTACAAGAACTACGATCCGCGCGCCAAGGTCATGCAACAGTCGGCCTATGAAGTCCTGGCCGCCACGGGCCGCGAGAACGACCCGCTGTTCCTGGTCGCCAAGGAGCTGGAGAAGGTCGCCCTGTCGGACGAATATTTCACCTCGCGCAAACTGTTCCCGAACGTCGATTTCTATTCGGGCATCACCCTGTCGGCGATGGGCTTCCCGACCAGCATGTTCACCGTCCTGTTCGCCCTGGCCCGCACCGTGGGCTGGATCGCCCAGTGGCAGGAAATGATGGCCGATCCCTCGCAGAAGATCGGTCGCCCGCGTCAGCTCTACACGGGCCCGACCGAGCGCGACTACGTGCCGATCGAACAGCGCGGCTGATCGACGAAACTGAAATTCAGAGCGCCGGGGAGCCATCCCCGGCGTTTTTCTTTGCGGTCAGACCAGCTGCAGATCGGCGAACCGCGCGGCCAAATCGTCCAGATCGCGGTGCATGTGCGCCACGCCGATGGCGGCGGCGCCCAACGCCATGTCGTCGCCCTCTACGGCCATGGACAGGGCCAGGCTCTGGTCGATCGGCCCCATGGGCGTGGCGGCCTTACCCTGCGAAAGGGCCTCCAGCCGCTCCACCGCACGCGCAGCGTCCTGCGACCAGGGATCCAGCCGCGCGCCTGCGCCTTCGGCCTGGAAACCCCGCCCCAGGATGACGATGTCGCTGCGCACCCGCCAGAAGGCGCGCGCCAGGGCGGCGCGGTCCGCGGTTTCACGCTGGGGCCCCGGCAGATCGATCACGTTCTTGGCCGCCTGACCCAGCGCATCCAGCCGTCGTTTCAGATCGGCATGGCGTCGGGTGATCTCGGACGCGTCCGACGCATCGCCTCGGGATATCAAGGCCAACAGCGCCGCCGCCTCCCCCGCCGCCTCGCGCGCCTGCAGCTTGAACGACTGGCGGGCGTGCCGGGGAAACAGCGCCAGGATCGCCAGGACCCCCACACCGCTGCCGACCAGGATTTCCATCACCCGATCCAGGGCCAGCGACGCCGGTCCTTCAGCGCCCGTCCCGCCGGCGATGACGATGGTCGCCGTCACGGGCGCGATCTTCAGCCAGGGGCGCCCGGTTCCGAAAAACGCCAGCAAGGCCGTGGATGCGGCGATGCTCAGGGCCATGCTTTCCATGCCGGGCGGACGCAGGAAGGCGAAGACCGCACCGGCCAATGCGCCCGTCACCGTGCCTATGGCCCGATCCCGCGCGACGGTCAGCACCCCGCCCCCGACGCTGGCCTGGATGACGACGATGGCGGAGATCACGCTCCAGTAGGGGTGAGGCAGGTTCAGCCAGGTGGCGAGATAGAGCGCGGCCATGGCGCCGACCGCCATCTGCAACGCGGCCCGAACCTCGGCGGCGCGCCGAGGACTGAGGGCCCGCCCCATCGTCAGGCCTTCCGTTTGGCGGCGATGACTTTCAGCACCGCGTCCGCCGCCAACTCCGACGGGTCCGCTCCGCCGCGCCCCATCAAGTCCAAGGCCGCTGTCTGACGTTGCGCCTGTTCGGCCGCCATGGCCGGATCGGACAGCAACCGACCGACCGCCGCCGCCAGGATGGCGGGCGTCGCCTCGTGCTGGATGAACTCCGGTGCGATCCTGTCGTCGGCGGCGACGTTGAACAGGGTGACGTGTTTCGCCGTCACCAACCGCTTCATCAACTGATAGCTGAGCCCGTCGATCTTGTAGGCGATGACCATCGGCGCGCCGGCCAGGGCCAGCTCGGTGGAGACCGTGCCGCTGGTGGCCAGGGCGACCGTCGCGGCGCGCATGGCGTCATACTTCTCGGCCTCGTCCACCAGATGCGCCCGGAACGGCCAGGCGGCGACCCTTCCGGCCACGTCATTGGCCACGGTCCCGGCGGCGACGACGGCGATTTCCAGCGCCGGATCGACGGCCTTCAACTTGCCGATCGCCGCCTCATAGACCGGCGTCATCCTCGTGATCTCGCTGGGACGGCTGCCCGGAAGCACCAGCAGCAGCTTGGCGTCGGCGGCGATGCCTCGTCGCGCACGGAAGGCTGCGCCGTCGGCGCCGGCCATATCGACATGCAGGGCGGACGAGCCGACCACGGTCGTCGGCAGACCTTCCCGCTCGAACCAGGGGGCGTCGAAGCCGTAGAGCGCCAGCAGATGATCCACCGCACCCGCCAGCGTCCTTGCCCGGCCCGGCCGGGACGCCCACACCTGCGGCCCGACGTATTTTATCAGAGGCACATCCGGCCGCGCGGCGCGGATGGCCTTGGCGACCCGGATGGTGAAACCCCAGCTGTCGATCAAAACCACGGCGTCGGGCTTTTCTCGTTCGGCCAGCGCTGCAGTCTCCTCGACGCGGCGCTTGACCTTGCCATAGGCGCGCAGGCCCTCGATCCAGCCCAGGATCGACAGTTCAGCGATATTGAACGGGCTGACGATACCCTCGGCCGCCATCCGGGGACCGCCGACGCCGACAAAAGTGACGTCCGCACCCAGCCGCGCCTTGAGCGCCCTGGCCAGACCGGCGCCGAGCGCATCGCCCGAGGCCTCGGCCGCCACCAGCATGATCTTCAACGGGCGGCTCATCGCGCTTCGCCCCAGACGAACAGACCAAGGCGGTCGGCCGCCGCGATTATGGCCGCGCGGTCGATCAGGATCAGCCGTCCCGCCACCCCGCCGATGCCGGCCAGACCCGCCGCCGCCGCCATCTCTACCGTGCGCGGCCCGATCACCGGCATGTCCACCCGCAGGTCCTGGATCGGCTTGGGCGCCTTGCCCAGCGCGCCCTTGCGGTCACCCGTCGATCCGCGCAGATCGGCCGGCAGACCGGCGACTCGGCTCAGCATGGCGTCGGTCCCCTCCTGCGCCTCGACCGCCAAGACAAGGCCGTCACAGACGACCGCGCCCTGCCCGATGTCCAGTTCGCCTGATTTTTCTGCAACGTGCAGCGCCTTCTTCAGGTCGGCCAGCTGCTCAGGCGTCGGCGACACGGCGCCCAGCGCCCCAGCAGCCAGCATCTCTCCGCCCAGGATGTCGTCGGCGCCTTCGACGGCGAAACCTTCGGCCTCGAACACCGACAGGATCTTGCGCAACAGGGCGTCGTCGCCCTTGGACGCCGCCGCCACGATGCCGGGCAGCAGGGTCGCGCCCTTGAAATCGGGCTTCAACGTCTTGAAATCCGGCCGATTGACGATGCCCGCCAGACAGACGGTCGTGCAGCGCTCGGCCTTCAGCGCCTTCAGGATCGCGCCGATCTGCGCCATGCCGAACTCGGCGCCGGGCCAGCGCGCCAGATGGGGATCGGCGAACCCGGCCAGGCGGATCAGAAAGACCGGCCGCCCCTCGGCGTCGCACCGCGCCGCCACCGCCGCCGGCAGGTCGCCGCCGCCGGCGATCAGGCCCAGCTTGCCGGAACCGGTCATTCCGCGTTCGGCAGGCACAGCGGACGCCGCCCGCCGTCGCGGATGAAGGCGATGATCTCCATGATCTCCGGCAGGTCGGCATAGGTCTCGGCCACCCCGTCGATCCGGCCCGCGAACTCGCCCTGGCCCTCGAACAGGTCGCGATAGGCCGCCAGCAATCGTCGCACCTGGTCCTTGCCGTAACCCTTGCGCTTCAGCCCGATCAGGTTCAGCCCGCGCAGCCGCGCATGATTGCCCCAGGCCGAGCCGTAGGGGATGACGTCGCGCGTCACGGCCGCCAGACCGCCGATGATCGCCCCCTGCCCCACACGCCCGTTCTGGTGCACCGCGCACAGCCCGCCCAGGAAGACCTTGTCCCCGACCTGGGCATGGCCGCCCAGGGTGGCGTTATTGGCCATGACGACATTGTCGCCCACCACGCAGTCGTGGCCCACATGGGCGCCGGTCATGAACAGGTTGTTGGCGCCGACCACGCTCACGCCCGTCCCCTGCGGCGTGCCCCGGTTGAAGGTGCAGTGTTCGCGGATCAGGTTGTTCTCCCCGATCTCCAGCCGCACCGGCTCGCCCTTGTAGCCGTTGTGCTGCGGATCGCCGCCGATGACGGCGAACGGATGGATCACCGTCCCCGCCCCCACCGTCGTGTCCTGCTGGACCACCACATGGCTGACCAGGCGCACGCCCTCGGCCAAAACCACGTTCGGCCCGACCGTGCACCATGGCCCGACCTGGACCCCGTCGGCCAGGGTCGCCGTGGCGTCGATCAGGGCGGTCGGGTGAATGGTCATCAGGCGGCGGACTCTGTCGCTGGAGTGGGCACGGTCACGACCATGGCCATGAATTCGGCTTCGGCCGCCAGCTTGCCGTCGATAAAGGTCTCGCCGCGGAACTTGTAAGCGTCACCGCGCGCCTTGATCACCTTGACCTCCATCCGCAACTGGTCGCCCGGCCGCGCAGGCTTCCTGAACCGCACCCCGTCGATGGACATGAACATGATGACCTTGTCGGCCACGGCGACGTCCAGGGTCTTGGACATCAGCAGGGCCCCCGTCTGGGCCATGGCCTCGACGATCAGCACGCCGGGCATGACGGGGTCGATCGGGAAATGCCCCTGGAAGAAGGGCTCGTTGTGGCTGACGTTCTTGATCCCCACAATCGAGGTGCGGGGCACGAAGGCCTCCGCCTTGTCCACCAGCAAGAAGGGATAGCGGTGCGGCAGCCGCCGCATCACCTCGGCGTAATCGATCTTGCCGTCTTCGCTCATCCCTATGATTCCTTCGGGGCCTTCTTTGAAGAGGCCTGTTTGGCGAGCCAGATGGTTTCGCGCAAGAACTGTCGGATCGGACGGGCTGGATAACCGGACCAGGTCTCCCCTGCCGGTATGTTCGCCAGCACCCCGGCCCCGGCCGCAACCCGCGCGCCCTCGCCGATGGTGATGTGGTCGCCGATCCCCGCCTTGCCGCCGAAGATGACGTTGTCGCCGCTGGTCACCGAGCCCGAAATGCCCGTATTGGCGGCCATCAGATTGTTGCGGCCGATGACGCAGTTGTGGCCCACCATGACCAGATTATCGATCTTGGTGTTCTCGCCGATGACCGTGTCGTCGTAGGCGCCGCGGTCGATGCAGGAGTTGGCGCCGACCGTAACGCCGTCTTGCAGGATGACGCGGCCAAGCTGCGGAATATCCATGGCGCCGGCGGCCGTACCGGTGGCGCCGAAACCCGCCTCGCCGATACGTGCGCCGGCGTACAGCTTCACCCGGTCGCCGATCAGGGCGAAGCCCACTGTGACGTTCGAGCCGATGACGCAATCCCGGCCGATCTGCACGCCTGGCGCAATCACGCTGTTGGCGCCGATGCGGGACCCGCGACCGATGCGGACGCCCTTGCCCAGGATCGCGCCCGGTTCGACCACAACGCTGTCGTCCTCGGCCGCTTCGTCAGGCGTGATCGCCATATCGAGCGTAACAGCGCGGTGCAGCAGAAGCGACGCCTTGGCCCAGGCGGCCTGAGGCGTTCTCGAAACGATCACGGCGGCGTCTGAAGGCGCCGCGTCCTTGGCCTCGGCCTGCACGATCACGCAGCCGGCCTTCGTCGCCGCCAGGGCGGAGGCGAACTTGCGGTCGCCCAAAAACGCAATCGCGCCCCGGTCCGCAGAGGACAGGGGCGCGACGGAGGCGATCATGCGATCCCCGCCCCGCTCGACCTCGCCGCCGATCTGCGCCGCCAGTTCGGCGACGCTGAGGGGCGACAGGTTTTCGAAGAAGCGAGGATCCGGCATCGGCGGCTTAGTTGGCAGCCGCCGGTTGCGCTTGCGTCTGAGCCGGCACCGGCATGCGGTTGAAGCTCAGGGTCGGCAGGGCCGTGTTCAGGCGCTGGATGGCCAGGTCGGTGACGTCCATGGCCGGGTTCATCATGAAGACGCTCTCGCGGTCGAGCAGCAGACCGCAGCCCTTTTCTTGGTAAAGCGCGGTCAGGATCGGCGAGACGGCTTCGGTGATGGCCTGGCGCTGCATGCCCAGGGTGTAGCGCAGTTCGTTCTCACGGGTGGATTCCAGCTGCTGGGCTTCCTGTGCGCGTTGCTGCAGGGCCTGACGGCGCTGTTGCAGCTGGTCGGCCGGCAGGCTGGAGCCCGACGTCTGAAGCTGCTGGGCCTCGGTCTGGATCTGCGTGGCGTAGGGTTGCAGTTCGCCTTGAACTTCTTGAGCCAGCTGCTGCATGCGGGCTTCGACAGCCTGGCCGGCCGACGATTGGGCGAGCAGACGGGCGTTGTAATAGACGCAGACGCCGGGGATGACCGGGCCGGGGTTGGCGGGCGCCTGTTGCGCCGAAGCAGCGGTGGCGAGAAGCGAAGCGGCGGCGGTCGCCGCGATGATCAGAGTTTTCATAGGGTTTCCTCGTGCGGTCGAAAAAGCCGCGATTAGAACTGGGTGGAGGTCGAGAAGCGGAAGGATTCCGTCTTGTCGTAGTCTTCCTTGGACAGAACCTTGGAGATGTCGAAGCGGATCGGCCCCATCGGCGATCTCCAGTGAATGCTGATGCCCGCCGACGCACGCAGCGACAGCTCGTCGGCGATATTGGTGTTCACGGTGCCCGTGGACGTCAGCTTGTAACGGTCGTCCAACACGCCCAGCGTGCCCACATCCGCGAACAGCGAGGTCTTGATACCGTACTGCTCGGGCAGATAGTTCGGCAGGGTCAGCTCGACCGTGCCGATGGCGTAGAAGTTGCCGCCCAGAGCGTCGGTCGTGGTCAGGTCGCGCGGACCCATACCGGCCGTCTCGAAACCACGGAAGCTGTTGCCGCCCTTGAAGAAGCGGTCGTTGATGCGGATCGGGTCGCCGTTCCAGCCGCTGACGTAACCGGTCGAGCCCTGAACGCTGACGATCCAGGCTGGGGTGAAGCCATAGTACCAGCTGGCGTCGGCCTCGGTCTTCACATAGTTCACATCGCCGCCAAGACCGGCCAGATCCTGACGCAGCGAGCCCGCCCAGCCGCGCGTCGGGCGGACCGGGTCGTTGGTGTAGTTAACCTGCAGCGTATAGCCGGCCGACGAGTTGATGTAGCTGCCGACCTGATCGCACAGCGCCGACGACCCCTGACCCGCGCCGTCACAATAGCCGGTCGGCACGATGATCTCGTCCGACTTCAGGAAGTATCGGGTGTTGAGCAGCATGTTGCCGTTCAACGGATAGGACAGACGCAGGCCCGCGCCAGTCGAA
The DNA here is from genome assembly GCF_049897645.1 of Brevundimonas sp. TWP2-1. Classification (NCBI taxonomy): domain Bacteria; kingdom Pseudomonadati; phylum Pseudomonadota; class Alphaproteobacteria; order Caulobacterales; family Caulobacteraceae; genus Brevundimonas; species Brevundimonas sp. TWP2-1. Next base: position 501,431 of record NZ_JAFCWR010000001.1, on the reverse strand, counting down.
CGATAGTCGTACGACGAATATTCGCTGAGGTCGTAACGAGAGTGGAATACGTCGAAGCCGGCCCGCAGATCACGGCCAAGGAACTTGGGTTCGGTGAAGCGGAAGTCCACCTGCTGGCGCAGCGAACCCCATTCAAGGCGCGCCACGACGTTTTGGCCACGCCCCCGGAAGTTCCGCTCGGAAATGCCCAGGTTGACGGTGAAGCTGTCGACCGAGCTGAAGCCGGCGCCGACGGACAGTTCGCCGGTCGGCTGTTCCTGGACGTTGACGTTGATGACCGAACGGTCCGGCGCGCTGCCGCGCGTTTCCTCGACCGTCACGTCCTTGAAGAAGCCCAGTGCCCGCAGATTGTTGCGCGAACGCTCCATCAGGGCGCGGTTGAAGGCGTCGCCCTCGGTCAACAGCAGTTCGCGACGGATGACCGGGTCGATGGTGCGGGTGTTGCCCACCACATTGATGCGGTCGATGTAGACTCGCTGGCCTTCCGACACATTGAAGGTCACGTCCACCGTGTCCGTGTCGGGATTGGCCTTATACGTCGGGTTGATCTCGACGAAGGCGTAACCCGCCGAACCGGCAGCGAAGGTCAGGGCGTCCACCGCCTGCTCGATCTTGTCGCTCTCGTACAGATCGCCCGAGCGGATCGGGATCAGACGTTGCAGGAAGTCTGCGTTCAGACGGTCGTTCTGGGTGACGACCTTGACCTCGCCGAAGTTGTACTTGTCGCCTTCATTCAACGTCAGCGTCAGCTGGAACGCCTGATCGTCCGGCTGCAGCTCGGCGACCGACGAGACGACACGGAAATCGTAGAAGCCGCGGTTGGTGTAGAACTTCCGCAGTTGCTCCTGATCGTATTCCAGGCGGTTGGGGTCGTAGTTGTCGTTGTTGGAGAAGAACTTCCACCAGGTGGACTTCTCGGTGACCATCACGCCGCGCACGTCGCGATCCGAGAAGGCGTCGTTGCCCAGGACGTTGATCGCGCTGATGCCGGTCTGCGGGCCTTCGTTGATCTCGAAGATCACATCGACGCGGTTTTGCTCAAGCTGAACCAGCTTGGGCGTCACGGTCGCGGAAATCCGGCCTTGCAGGCGATACAGCTCGACGATGGCGCCGACGTCTTCCTGCACCTTGGCGCGGGTATAGATGCCGCGCGGCGCCAAGGTGACTTCCTTGGTCAGCTTGTCCTGGGAAAGCGCCTTGTTCCCCTCGAACACCACCTGGTTGATGATCGGATTTTCGACGATCTGCACGATCAGGTCGCCGTTCTGGATACCCAGCTGAACGTCGGCGAACAGGCCGGTGCGCGACAGGGTGCGCACGGCGACGTCCAGCACCGAGGCATCCACCGCGTCGCCGGGTCGGATCGGCAGATAGGACAGGACCGTCGTCTGGTCGATCCGCTGGGCGCCCTGCACGATGATGCGGTTGATCGTGATCGTCTGCGGCGCAGCGATCTCGACGCGCGGCTCGGCGGCGGCGGCGGAGGTTTGAGGCGTCGCGGTCTGAGCGGGCGCTGGGGCCGGAGTAGCGGGGGCCGGCGTGGCGGGCGCCGTCGCGGGCGCAGTCTGAGCCAGGGCAGGCGCGCCGAGGCCGGCGGCGACGGCCAGAGCCAGCAGGCTGGAACGGGCGCTGAGTCGAACGGCGGCGCGAGAGGTCATGTCATTCATTCGGGAAACCATCGGGGGCTGGCGTCGGCTCACGAGACGAGCCCGCCGAGGAATTGGAAGAGGTTGAGCTTCTGTAGGTCGTTCCACGTCGCGAACAACATAAATCCCGCCAAAAGCGCAAGGCCTGCACGATAGCCCATCTCCTGGAACCGCGCCGACACAGGCTGCCGGGCCACGGCTTCATAACCGTAGAAAAGCAGATGCCCGCCGTCGAGGATCGGGATGGGAAGAAGGTTTAGAAAGCCGATTCCGATCGAAAGTATGGCGGCCAAGGTTGTCAGCGTCAGCACGAGGTTGATCGCGATGGCGCTCGGCGCCGGATTAGCCTCGACCGCAGCGGTCGTCAGCGACCCTGTCGCCTTGGCGATGCCCAACGGTCCGCTGAACTGATCGCCCGACTCGCGACCTGTCACCAGACGCCCGAGATAGGTCAGGGTCGAGCCGATCACGTCGCCGGTCTGGCGCACGCCCTCGACCACGGCGCCGACCGGGCCATAGCGGACATGGCGCACATCGCCGGCCGATGACCCCAGGCCCAGGCCGATGCGGCCGACCTTGACGCGTCCCGCGATGGGGTCGTTCTCTTCGCGGCGTTCGGGCGTCGCGACCAGTTCGACGGGCCGCCCAGCGCGCTCGACGGTGAAGCGCACGGGATCGCCGGTGGACAGCATGACGGTGCGCGTCACCGCGCTGCCGTCCTTGATAGGCTTGCCGTTCACGTCGGTGATCAGGTCGCCGACCTGGAAGCCGGCAACGGCTGCGGGCGATCCCGCCTGAACCTGAGCCACGCGGGCGGGGCGCAACGAAACGCCCACGGCCATGAAGACGACCGCAAAGATAGTGATGGCCAGGATGAAGTTGGCGATGGGCCCGGCGGCGACGATCAACGCGCGCTGCCACACGGGCTTGAAGTGGAAATAATCGCGCTCGGCGCCCGGCCCGCGCTCGGCGACCACACGCTGGCGCAGCTCGTCCAGCCCTGCCCTGTCCGGCACGCTGGATGCGTCCAGATCGCCGGAGAACTTCACATATCCGCCAAGCGGCAGCCAACCCAGCCGCCATTCGATGCCGTGACGATCGGTGCGGCTAAACACGGCCTTGCCGAAGCCGACCGCGAAGCGATCCACCTTCACGCCAAAGGCGCGTGCGACGAAGAAGTGACCCAGTTCATGGATGGTGACGATGAACGTCAGCACCAGCAGGAACGAGGCGATTGAGATCAGGACCTGACCCAGGACGCCCAGCATTCGAAAATCGTCTCCCCTGGCCTGCTATCAGGCCGCGTTCGCAAGACCGGCGATGACGGTTTCGGCCATTCGACGCGTTTCGGCATCGACCGACAGGGCCGCGCCGCAGGCGTCTCCAGGACCGAAAGCCATTCCCGCTTTCGTCGCACGCTCAAGGGTTTCGGCGACGACTGCGGCAATATTGAGAAAGGCCAGCTTGCGGTCAAGAAATGCGAAGGCCGCGACCTCATTGGCCGCATTGAACACGGCGGGCGCCGCGCCCCCCGCCTTCAAAGCCTGACGGGCCAGATCCAGGGCCGGGAAACGCACCAGATCGGGCGCCTCGAACGTCAGTCGCCCGAGGGCCGCAAGGTCCAGCTTGGGCGCCGGCCAGGCGATCCGGTCAGGCCAGGCCAGGGCGCAGGCGATGGGCGTTCGCATGTCCGGCGGCCCCATCTGGGCCAGCGTCGAACCATCCACATATTCCACAAGGCTGTGGATGATCGATTCGGGATGCACCACCACGTCGATTCGGTCCTGCGGCATGTCGAACAGATAGGCCGCCTCGATCATCTCCAGGCCCTTGTTGGCCATGGTGGCGCTATCGACGGAAATCTTGGCCCCCATGCTCCAGTTCGGATGCGCCACCGCCTGTTCGGGCGTGATGCCGGTCATCTGATCGCGCGGGGTCTGCCGGAAAGGCCCGCCCGATGCGGTCAGGATCAGCCTTGATACCCGTTCAGGAGCATCGGCGGGAAAGACCTGGAAGATGGCCGAGTGCTCGGAATCGACCGGGATCAGCCGCCCCCCTGCCCGCTTGACCCGCTCGATCAGGGCTGGGCCGCAGCAGACCAGGCTTTCCTTGTTGGCCAGCGCCAGGGTCGCGCCGGTGGCCGCCGCCGCCCAGGCCGACTTCAGTCCCGCCGCACCCACGATGGCGGCCATGATCCAATCGACCGGCCGCGTCGCAGCCTCGACGATTGCGGCGTCGCCGGCAGCCACCGCAATGTCGGTTCCTGCCAAGGCGTCTCGCAACGCGTCCAGTCTCGCCGGATCGGCCGTGACCGCCACTTTCGGACGCCAGCGTCGCGCCTGTTCGGCCAATTTGGCGATGTTCGCCCCGCCCGTAAGCGCCTCGACCTCGAAAACGCCCGTGCCCGTCGCTTCGGCCTGAGCCATCAGGTCCAGCGTCGAGGCGCCGACCGAGCCGGTCGAGCCCAGGACCGTGACGCGACGCCGGATCACGCTCCGCGCTCCAGCATCAGAACGACCAGCCGCCCCGCCGCGACAATGACGACCGCGAACATCAGGCCATCGACCCGGTCCAACAGCCCACCATGGCCGGGAATGGTGTTGCCCGCGTCCTTGACCCCAAACCGACGCTTCAGGCCCGATTCCCACAGGTCGCCGCCCATGGTCGCCAGCGCCGCCGCCAGCCCCAGAATCGCACCCCAGAATATGGTCAGCCGGCCCATGTCGAACCAAGCGGTCATGGCGGCGCCGGCCACCGCCCCCGCCAGAATGCCGCCGATGAAGCCCGACCACGTCTTGTTGGGCGAATAGCGCGGCCAAAGCTTGGGACCGCCAACCGTAGATCCTGCCAGATAGGCCAGAATATCCGCCGACCAGGTCACGGCGAAGACCAGCGCCGTCCAATGCAGACCCACCGGGCTCTCGCCGTCCCGTAGCCAGATCAGCAGGATTGAAGGCCAGCCGAGATAAAGGACGCCGTAGGCAGCATCGACCGCCTGTTGTCCGCGCTTGCGGGCGAGCAGGCCCGCGGCCGCGGCGCCAAATACCAAGGTGACAAAAGCCACCGACATGACGCCGAAGTAGGCGCTGACGACTGAGGCTATGACCGCAAGAGCAACGGCCAAGCCGATCGGCCGCGGCGCTTTCGGCGCGCTCATCGCACCCCATTCGAAAGCGAGAACGACGGCGGCGACGACGACCAGCGCCAGGAACCAAACCCCTCCAAACCAGGTCGCAGCGACCGCAGCTGGCGCCAGCACGGCGGCGGAAGCGGCCCTCAACGCAATGTCACGCCCCTTGACCGCCATCAGGCCGTCGCGCGCTCAGGCGCGACCACACGGCCGCCATAGCGACGATCACGTTGACCGAAGGCCGAGATCGCCTCGGCCAGCGCCTTGGGTCCATAGTCGGGCCACAGGATGTCCTGGAACACCAGTTCGGCGTAGGCGGCTTCCCACAGGAGGAAGTTCGACAGCCGCTGCTCGCCGGACGTCCGGACGATCAGGTCCAGCGGCGGCGAACCCGCCGTCGCCAGCCCGGAGGTCAGGACCGCCTCGGTGATCGGCTCGACCGTTTCGCCGGCCAGCACACGCTCCATGTGGCGACGGGCGGCGTCCACCAGATCGGCCCGGCCGCCATAGTTGAAGGCGACCTGCAGCAGGAAGCGGTCGTTATGCGCCGTCTGCGCCTCGGCTCTTTCGATAATGGCGGCGATGTCTGCAGGCAGGCCTTCGCGACGGCCCAGGATCTTCAGGCGCACACCCGCCTTGGTCAGGCGCGTCAGATCGCTGGCGACATAGGTCCGCACCAGCCCCATCAAGTCCGACACCTCGTCTTCCGGTCGGCTCCAGTTCTCGGTCGAGAAACCGAACACGGTCAGACAGTCGATGCCCAGGTCCGGCGCCGCCTGGATCGTGCGCTTCAACGCCTGCACGCCCTCGCGGTGGCCCAGAGCCCGCGGCAGGCCGCGCGCCTGGGCCCAGCGTCCATTGCCGTCCATGATGATGGCGACATGGCGCGGCCCATCCGGGCCCCGTTCCTTTGGGCTTTGGCCTGAAGGCGCGGCGCTGTCTGCCGTCATCTGTGGTGTGATCCCTTCAGGGCCAAGCCGTTTCGCCTAGACCTGCATGATCTCTTGTTCCTTGGTCTTCAAGGCCTCGTCGATGCGCTTGATGGCCGCGTCGGTTTCCTTCTGGACCTCGGTCTCCATCTTCTTCTGTTCGTCCTGGCTGATCTCGCCGGCCTTCTCGGCCTTCTTCAGGTCGTCGTTGGCGTCGCGGCGGACGTTGCGGACCGAAATCTTCTGCTGCTCGGTGTATTTGCCGGCCAGCTTGACCAGATCCTTGCGGCGTTCCTCGGTCAGGGGCGGCACAGGGATGCGTAGCGTCTGGCCGTCGACGATGGGGTTCAGGCCCAGGTTGGCGTTGCGGATCGCCTTTTCGACGGCGACGACCATGCCCTTGTCCCAGACGTTGACGCTGATCATGCGCGGCTCGGGCACGCTGATGGCGGCGACGGCGCTCAGCGGCGAGGCGGAGCCATACGCTTCGACCCGCACTGGCTCCAGCAGGCCGGCATTGGCGCGTCCGGTGCGCAGACCGCTGAACTCTTCCTTCAGGGCGGTGACCGACCGCTCCATGCGGTCGCGATAGGTCTTCAGTTCAGGCTTTGCCATGGTCTTGGTCTCTCTTGTCTTTCCTGGTCACGCAGACGTTCAAGCGACGTCCTGAATGACCGTGAACGTGCCTTCGCCAGTCAGGGTCCGGCGCAGCGAGTTTTCTTCCCGAATGGAGAAGACCACGATCGGTATGCCCGTGTCGCGCATCATGGCGATGGCCGAGGCATCCATGACCCGCAGGTCCTTGGCCAGGACATCCTGATAGGTCAGGGTTTCATAGCGGGTGGCGGTCGGGTCTTTCTTGGGGTCGGCGGTATAGACGCCGTCCACGCTGGTGCCCTTCAGCAAGGCGTCGCAGCCCATTTCGGCGGCGCGCAGGGCCGCGCCCGAGTCCGTCGTGAAGAACGGTGCGCCGACGCCGGCGGCGAAGATCACGACACGGCCCTTTTCCAGATGACGAAGGGCGCGACGACGGATGTAGGGTTCGGCGATGGCGGCCATGGGAATGGCGCTCTGTACGCGGGTCGAGACGCCGATCTTCTCCAGCGCCGACTGCATCGCCAGGGCGTTCATGATGGTCGCCAGCATGCCCATATAGTCGGCCTGTGAGCGCTCCATACCCGCCGCCGCCTTGGACAGGCCGCGGAAGATGTTGCCGCCGCCGATCACCAGGCAGATCTCGACGCCTTCTGCGGCCACGTCCGCGACGGCCTTGGCGACCGCATCGACCGTCTTCATATCGACGCCGAACGACTGATCGCCCATCAGCACCTCGCCGGAAACCTTCAGCAGGACGCGTTTGTAACGGAACGTCGAGGTGGCGTCGGGCATGCGGGAAGGTCCGTTTGACTGCGGCGCCATTGAATCAGGCGGCTTCTTATAGACGAAAGGCGCGCCGGCCATCAAAGCCGAACGCGCCCTTCTGATACAAAACCCTCACGAATGAGGGGAAGATTTCTTAGTTGCCGCCCATCATGGAGGCGACTTCCGACGCGAAGTCGGGGCCTTCGACCTTCTCGACGCCTTCACCCAGCGCCAGGCGGACGAAGCCGGCCAGGTGCAGGTTGGAGGAGCCCAGTTCCTTGGCCGAGTTGGCGACCAGCTGTTCGATGGTCACGTCAGGATCCATGACGAACGGCTGCTTGGACAGCACCACATCCTTCTGGAACTTGTTGATCTGGCCTTCCACGATCTTGGCGATCATGGCTTCCGGGCGACCTTCTTCCTTGGCCTTTTCGGTCAGAACGGTGCGTTCCTTCTCGATGGCGGCGGGGTCCAGATCGTCGGTGTTCAGCGACAGCGGAGCGGTCGCTGCAACGTGCATGGCGATCTTGCGGCCCAGTTCGCGAAGCGCAGTCTTGTCGCCCTCGCCTTCCAGAGCCACCAGCACGCCGATACGGCCCACGCCCGGCGAAACCGCGTTGTGGACGTAGGTCGAGACGACGCCTTCCGACACCGACAGGCGGGCGGCGCGGCGCAGTTGCATGTTCTCGCCGATGGTGGCGATCATGTTGGTCACTTCGTCCTGGACCGTCTTGCCGGCTTCCAGTTCGGCGCCGTGCAGGGCTTCGACCGAGTGATGGTCCAGACCCAGTTGGGCGAACGACTTGGCGGCGTTCTGGAACAGTTCGTTGCGGGCGACGAAGTCGGTTTCCGCGTTGAACTCGATGGCGGCGGCGACTTCGCCCTTGCCGTCTTCCTTGGACGCCACGGCGACCAGGCCTTCAGCGGCGACGCGGTCGGCCTTCTTGGCGGCCTTGGACAGGCCCTTGGCGCGCAGCCAGTCGATCGATGCTTCGATGTTGCCGTCGTTTTCGACCAGCGCCTTCTTGCAGTCCATCATGCCGACGCCCGAACGCTCGCGAAGTTCCTTCACGAGGGCGGCAGTGATCTCGGCCATGTTCTTCTCCTTGGGGGATTTCGTATGTGGGAACGGCCGGGCTGATGTAGCCCGGCCGTGTGTCAGTTCAACGCACGGCCTTCACCTTAAAGCGGGAAGGCCTAAGGGCAGTCTCAGACTGCGGCCTTCTCGGTTTCGACGGCGTCGTTCGCTTCCGAAGTGGCGGCTTGCGCCGCTTCGTCGGCGACAGCCGGTTCAGCAGCGGCTTCCAGTTCGGCGGCGACCGATTCAGTGCCGGCCGGAGCGGCGTCGGCTTCGACCGGGGTCGAGGCTTCACGCAGCATGGGCTCTTCCGGATTGATCGCAGCGCCCAGGTCCACGCCCGAGGCCGAAGCGCCGGCGGCCAGGCCGTCCAGGACGGCGTCGGCGATCAGGTCGCAATAGGTCTGGATGGCGCGGGCGGCGTCGTCGTTGCCGGGGACCGGATAGGTGATGCCGTCCGGATCCGAGTTGGTGTCCAGGATGGCGATGATCGGGATGTTCAGCTTGCGAGCTTCCTGGATCGCGATCGCTTCCTTGTTGGTGTCGATCACGAACATGATGTCCGGAATCGAACCCATGTCCTTGATGCCGCCCAGCGACAGTTCCAGCTTGTCCTTCTCGCGCTCCAGGTTCAGCAGCTCCTTCTTGACGCGGCCTTCGCCGCCGTTCTCAAGGATGCCTTCCAGTTCGCGCAGACGAGCGATCGAGCCCGAGACGGTGCGCCAGTTGGTCAGCGTGCCGCCGAGCCAACGGTTGTTCATGTAGTATTGGGCGCAGCGCTTGGCGGCTTCGGCGACCGGCTCAGCGGCCTGGCGCTTGGTGCCGACGAACAGGACGCGGCCGCCCTTGGCGGCGACGTCACGCACGGCCACCAGAGCCTGGTGGAACAACGGCATCGTCTGCGACAGGTCGATGATGTGGATGTTCGAGCGCGAGCCGAAGATGTAGCGGTCCATCTTCGGGTTCCAGCGGTGCGTCTGGTGGCCGAAGTGAGCGCCTGCTTCAAGCAGGGTGCGCATCGAGAATTCTGGCAAAGCCATGATCGTTCAGTCCTTTTTCCGATCAAACGTGGCGCGGGGGATTAAAGGTCTGACGACCCTCGGAATGGTGCGTCTCAGGATTTCTCCCCGAGATGCGCCTCACCCGCGTTGCGAAATGCGGGGGCCGTGTAGGCCGGATGGGCCGCAATAGCAAGCGTCGCCTCGCCAAATGCAAGAAAGGCGGCCCCTTTCGGGACCGCCTTTCCAAGATCGATAGACGGCTTTCGCTAGTTCATCGCATCGAGCAGCGCTTGGGCGCGGTCACGATGGGCCGTGACGGGCGCGATCAGTTCGCGAGCCAGGGTCGCGAGCGCCGGCGCGTCTGTATTGTCGTCAAAGCCGTTGAGCAGCGTCAGGGTCTCGTTATGAGCGGCGACCTGCTGGTCCAGATAGACCTTGTCGAAATCGCCCGGCGTGGCGGCGTTCAGATTGTCGATCAGCCCCTTGCGACGCTCGTCAAGAGCGGTCGGGATAGCGACGTTGGGCGCAGCGGCCGCGGCGGCCGTTCCAAGCTTCTCACCCGCAGCCGTGTGATCCTTGGTGATCATGGCGGCCAGCGCCTTGACGTCGGCGTTGGTCGATTTGGCGGCGGCGATCTTGGCGGCTTCAAGCTCGTACATGTTGCCGGTGCCCAGGCCCGTGACGAAGCCATCGACGGTATTGGCGCCCATGGTCATGGCGGAGGTCTGGCCGACGACGCCGGAGGTGGCGTCCTGCGTCGCGTTGACGGCTTCGCTGGTGTTCTGGGCGGCGCTGTCGCCACCTTGGTTGCAGGCGGCGAGAAGGGCCAGCGAGGCGACGCTGGCGATGGCGAGATATTTCATTGGAACAGTCTCCCTATGCACTGACCAAACCCATCACGCCCCCGTGAGGTTCCGAAATATCAATAGCTTGACCATACCCAAGTCTGTCGCGGCCTAGGCGTCCTCCAGCATCACCACGCCCGGCGCGGACTTCAGCGCGCCGCGCAGGGCGCCGTCCAGCCGGTAGCGGCCGGGCAGTTTGACCTCGACCTCCTGGCGGCCCTCCAGCGAGGCGACAAGAGAAATCTCGCCACCCTTGCCGATGGCGCCGGAGCGGGCGCGTTCCAGCCGGGCCTTCAGCGCTTCGGCGTCCGCGCTGCGCGCCGAAACGTGGATGCGCAGGCCGATGTTGGCGTCGTCCAGAAGGTTGTCCATGCGCGAGGCGTCGTCGCCGAAGAAGCGGACCTCTCCTTCCGACGACTTGGCGCGCACCCGCACCATGACCGAGGCGCCGGGCTCCAGCACTTCGCGGCATTTGCGCAGTTGTTCGGGCGGGAATAGGCATTCGAACTCGCCCGTGGGGTCCGAGAAGGTGACGAAGGCGAACTTCTCGCCCGTACGCGCGCTGGCCCGCTCCTGTTTGCGACGCACGACCCCCGCCATCTGGAAGGCCTCGTGGCCGGCCTCGGCCAGGGAAATGGCTTCGGCAACGAAGGTGACGCGCTTGCGCTTCAGGGCCGAAGTCATCTCGTCCAGCGGGTGACCGGACAGATAGAAACCGACCGCCGAGAGTTCGTGATCCAGCCGTTCCGGCCCGACCCAGGGTTCGACCGTCTTCAGACGCGGACGACCGGCGTGGGCCTGGTCCCCGCCGAACAGGCTGACCTGTGACGAAGCGCGCTCGGCCGCCACGCTCTGACAATAGGCCATCAGCACGTCGGCCTGTTCCAGCAACTGACGCCGGTTGGGGTGGATGCTGTCGAAGGCGCCGGCCTTGGCCAAGCCTTCCAGCGCACGTTTGTTGACGCTGCGCGGATCGACGCGTTCAAGGAAGTCGAAGATATCGGCGAAACGACCGCCTGTCTCGCGAACCTCGATGACGTGTTTCATCGCCTCCAGGCCAACGTTGCGGATCGCGCCCAGAGCGTAGAGCACCGCCCCCTTGTCGTCGTCGAAGGCCACATCGAAGTCCGCCGACGAGCGGTTGATGTCGGGCGACAGCACCGGCACCTCGAACCGTCGCGCGTCCTGATAGAAGACCGCCAGCTTGTCGGTGTTCGACAGGTCCAGGCTCATCGAGGCGGCGAAGAACTCCACCGGCTGGTTGGCCTTCAACCACCCCGTCTGGAAGGAGATCAGCGCATAGGCGGCGGCGTGGGACTTGTTGAAGCCATAGCCCGCGAACTTGGCCACCAGATCGAAGATGGAGCCGGACTGCGCCTCGGGCACCGTCTTTTCAAGCGCGCCCGCGATGAAGCGCGCCCGCTGGAAGTCCATCTCCTCCTTCTTCTTCTTGCCCATGGCGCGCCGCAGCAGGTCGGCCTCGCCCAGGCTGTATCCCGCCAGGATCTGGGCGATCTTCATCACCTGTTCCTGGTAGATGATGACGCCGTAGGTCTCGGTCAGCACCTCCTTCAGGCTGGGGTGCAGATAATCCACCTCGGCCCGACCGAACTTGCGGTCGATATAGGTATCGATCATCTCCATCGGGCCCGGCCGATAGAGCGAGATCAGGGCGGTAATCTCTTCGATCGAGCCGCAGCGCATCTTGCGCAGGGTGTCGCGCATGCCCTGGGATTCCAGCTGGAACACCCCGACCGTCTGGCCCGAAGCCATCAGCTCATAGGTGCGCGCGTCGTCCAGCGGCAGGGTGTTCCAGTCCTTGGCCGCGCCACGCCGTTCCAGATAGGCGCGCGCCCGGTCCAGCACAGTCAGGGTCTTCAGGCCCAGGAAGTCGAACTTCACCAGACCCGCCGGCTCGACCCATTTCATGTTGAACTGGGACGCCGGGATGGTGGAGCGTGGATCCTGATACAGCGGCACCAGTTCAGTCAGCGGCCGGTCGCCGATGACGATGCCGGCGGCGTGGGTCGAGGCGTTGCGATACAGCCCCTCCAGCTCCAGCGCCGTTTCCAGCAGGGTGCGAACCGCCGGCTCGGCGTCCCTCGCCTCTTTCAGACGCGGTTCCAGTTCGATGGCCTGGGCCAGGGTAACGGGCGCGGCCGGGTTGTTCGGCACCATCTTGCAGAGCCGGTCCACCTGGCCCAGCGGCATCTGCAGCACCCGCCCCACGTCGCGCAGCACGGCCCGCGCCTGAAGCGTGCCGAAGGTGATGATCTGGGCCACCCGGTCCTTGCCGTAGCGGTCTTGCACATAGTCGATCACCTCCTCACGCCGCTCCTGACAGAAGTCGATGTCGAAGTCGGGCATGGAGACCCGCTCGGGATTCAGGAACCGTTCGAACAGCAGGCCGAACCGCAGCGGATCCAGGTCGGTGATGGTCAGCGACCAGGCGACCAAGGACCCCGCGCCGGAGCCCCGCCCAGGCCCCACGGGGATGCCGTGGGTCTTGGCCCATTTGATGAAGTCCGCCACGATGAGGAAGTAGCCCGGGAACCCCATCTGCTGGATGATCCCTACCTCCCATTCCAGACGGCTCCAGTATTCCGCCTCGGGAAAGGCCGGCGTGACCTCGGTCAGGCGGACCTTCAGCCCCTCGCGCGCCTGGTGCGCCAGTTCGTCGGCCTCGGACCGCCCTGCCCCGGTGTCGAACCGCGGCAGGATGGGCGCGTGGGTGTTGACCAGGAAGGCGCAACGGCGCGCGATGTCGATGGTGTTGTCGCAGGCCTCGGGCAGGTCGGCGAACAGTTCGCGCATGACGGCGGCCGGCTTGAACCAGTGCTCGCCCGTGATGCGACGGCGATCTTCCTGGCCGGTGAAGGCGCCGTCGGCGATGCACAGCAGGGCGTCATGCGACTTCGCCTGCGCCGCCTTGGCGTAATAGACATCGTTTGTGGCCACCAAAGCCGTGTCGTTGGCGTATGCCCATTCGACCAGACCCGGCTCGGCCCGCTTCTCGTCATCCAGCCCGTGGCGCTGAAGCTCGACATAGAAGCGGTCGCCGAAAGCTGCCTTCATGGTCGCCAGGGTCGTGGCGCCTTCAGCTTTATTCCCTTGGGCGAACAGCGGATCGACCGGGCCGTCCGGGCCGCCGGACAGCAGGATCAATCCTTCGGAACGCGCGACAACCTGTTCCCAAGACACGCCCGGCTCGGCCATCTCGCCTGCATCCAGATAGGCTGACGACGACAGCGCACACAGGTTGAGCCACCCGGCCGTATTCTGAGCCAGCACCACCACGGTCGGGACCTTGGCCCAGCGGGCCTTGATCTGACCGCCGATGCCGAACACCGGCAGGGCGCAGGCCACTAGAGGCTGGACGCCCGCCTCCTTGGCCGTCTGGCTGAACTCCAGCGCGCCGAACAGATTGGCCCTATCCGCGACCCCGACCGCCGGCATGCCCGCATCGGCGGCCAGCTTGCCGACCTTGGCGGCCTTGATCGCGCCTTCGAGCAGCGAATAGGCCGAGCGGACCCGCAGATGGACGAAACCCTGACTGTTCACCGGCTCGCTCACACCTTCTCCGACCTCGACCCTGGATGGGCTGCCTATCCTGACCTGAGTCTCATATCGGGCGACGTGCGAACATCACAAACCCGTCCTCGCCCCGATGGGCTGTGGATAGGCCCGGTTCCGACGGCGCGGATGAAAAACAGAGTCTGAATCGTCTCAATCGTCTGAAATCAGGCCGCAGTGACGCTGATCGCCACGGTCCAGGCCATCCACACGAAACCGCCGCACGACGCTAGCGACAGCATATCCCTCATCAAACGCGGCATGGTCTCGGCTCCTGCTCACTCAATTTGTTCCGGTAATGTTCTATGTTGGCTTTTTGTTCTCGTCAACTGGCTTCACTGAAACCATCGGCGCGGCGCCGTCGTATGATGAAGGACATTGGAGACAACCCATGCTGAACCGCAGAGCAGCCCTCGCCCTCTTCGCCGCCGCAACCCTGACCGCCACCGGCGCCGCTGTTGTCCACACGAGCCAGGCCCAGGCGCGATCCGCCGGCCTGCAGACGGCCATCTTTGCGGGCGGCTGTTTCTGGTCCGAGGAAAAGGCCTTTGACGACCTGCCCGGCGTGCGGTCAGCGGTGTCCGGCTTCGTCGGCGGCCATACCGCCAATCCGACCTACGAACAGGTGGTGCGAGGCGGCACAGGTCATATGGAGGCCGTTCAGGTCACGTTCGATCCGCAGGTCGTCAGCTATCGCGCCTTGGTGGATCGCTACTGGCGCACCATCGACCCCACCGATCCAAATGGTCAGTTCTGCGATCAGGGGCCGTCGTATCGGGCCGCCGTCTTCGCCACGGGCGCCCAACGTGCCGACGCCGTCGCCTCTCGCGATGCAGCCATGCGGATCTTGAGCAAGAGCTTCACTACGCCGGTCGTCGGCCTTCAGCGGTTCTGGCCGGCGGGGGCGGAGCATCAGGACTATGCCAAGCGACACGCCGCCAGCTATCAGGCCTATCGGGTCGGTTGCCGCCGCCCTGAACGCCTGCGGGCGATCTGGGGCGACGCCGCCGTCAGCTGATCAGTAGGCTTGGCTTTGGGCCGCGCGCTCCTCCAGATGGCCGTCCTTCAGGGCGAAGACGCGGTCCATATGGCCGGCCAGCTCCATATTGTGGGTGGCGATCAGGGCGGCGACGCCCGTGTTCTTGGCCAGGTCGCGCAGGGCTTCGAACACCGACTGGCTGGTGGTCGGATCCAGATTGCCGGTCGGTTCATCCGCCAGCAGCAGACGCGGCCCATTGGCCAGGGCCCGGCCTATAGCGACCCGCTGCTGTTCCCCGCCCGACAACTGAGCCGGCTGGTGCGTCAACCGCTCGCCCAGACCAAGCGCCGTCAGGGTGATTTCGGCGCGTTTGCGAGCCTCGTCCTGGGGCAGGCCCGCGATCCGCATCGGCAAGGCCACGTTGTCGCGCGCGTCGAACTCGGGCAGCAGGTGATGAAACTGATAGACGAAGCCGATCCGTCCCAGACGCAGGCGGGTGCGCGCACGCTCGTCCAGATTTCCCACCTGTTCGCCGTCGATGGCGACCGTGCCGCTGGTCGGTTTCTCCAACAGGCCGGCGGCGTGCAGCAGGGACGACTTGCCCGAGCCCGACGGGCCGATCAGCCCGACCAGTTCGCCCGGAAACACGTCCAGATCGACACCCTTCAGGACGGTCAGGCCGCCCTGGGCGGTGTCATAGGTGCGGGTCAGGCCGCGCACCGACAGGATCGGAGCCTTACTCATAGCGGAGCGCCTCCACGGGATCGATGCGAGACGCGTTCCAGGACGGCGGCAGGCTGGCGATACAGCTCATCAGCAGCGACCAGAAGGTCACCCAGGCGACGTCGGCCGGATCAACCAGGGCCGGAATGGCGTCCAGCATATAGACGTCGGAATCGAACAGCTTGGTCTGCAGCACGAACTCCAGGAAATGCTGGATCGAGCCGATGTTCCAGCAGAACAGCAGCCCCAGCACCAACCCCGCGATCGTGCCCGCCACCCCGATCATGGCGCCGGCCATGAAAAAGACCCGCAGGATGGACGACGGACTGGCGCCGATGGTGCGCAGGATGGCGATGTCGCGGCCCTTGTTCTTCACCAGCATGACGATGCCGGAGATGATGTTCATGGCGGCGATGGCGACGACCAAGCCCAGGATGATGCTCATGGCCACGCGCTCGACCTTCAGCGCGCCATAGAAGGCGGCGAGGCGCTCGCGCCAGTCATTGACGACCGCGCCGGGGCCGGCCGCATCGCGGATGGCGGCGGTCAGGGCGCCGACCTGATCGGGGTCATCGACCTTGATCTCGATGGCGTCCCAAACGCCTTCCTTGCCGAAGAAGAGCTGCTGCTGCTCCAGCGGCATAAACATGAATGCACGGTCGTAATCGGCTGCTCCCGAGCGGAACAGACCTCCGACGAAATAGGTCTTCTCTAATCCGCCGAGATTGCCGAAGGCGCTGTCGGCGCCAGTCGGCGAGTAGACGGTGATCGGATCGCCGACACGCAAACCCATCGAAGTCGCCAACGCGGCGCCGATCAACACACGGTCCCCGCCATAGGCGCCTTGACCAAAGGAAGCGCGTTCCTGCGGAGTCAGGCTATCGAAGACATATTGCGTCTTGGCGAGATCCTGCGGGCGGATGCCCTTTACCATTACACCAGTCGTATAGCCGCCGACACGGATCAGGCTCTGGGCCTCGTTCAGCGGGTTGACGCTGTAGACGCCGGGGATCGCCTCGATCTTGGCCAGGACCGCGTCACGATCCGGCGAGGTCAACACCGGACCTTGCACATACATGTGCCCGTTGAAGGCCAGCATCCGGCCCAGCAGTTCGCTGCGGAAGCCGGACATGATGCTCATGACGCTGATCAGGACGGCGACGGCCAGCATGATGCCGATGAAGCTGATGACGGCGATGGTGGCGACCCCGCCCTCCTTGCGCTTTGCGCGCAAGTAGCGGAGGGCCAGGCCGATCTCCCACGAGGAGAAGGCGCCGGAAGGACGGGACGGCAGGCTCAAGCGGTCAGCCTTTCGATGGCTTCGGCTAGGGGCACGGAGACCTTCTCGCCGGTGGCGCGACGCTTCAGCTCGACCACGCCGTCGGCCAGGCCCTTGGGACCGATGGTCAGTTGCCACGGCACGCCGATCAGGTCGGCGGTGGCGAACTTGCCGCCCGGGCGTTCGTCGGTGTCGTCGTACAGCACGTCCTTGCCGACCTTTTCGAGCTGGGCGACCGCGTCCTCGCACGCGGCTGAGACCGCGGCGTCATTGGCGCGCAGATTGATCACGACCACGTCGAACGGGGCCACGGCGTCGGGCCAGATAATGCCGCTCTCGTCGTGGCTGGCCTCGATGATGGCGCCCAGCAGGCGCGATACGCCGACGCCATAGCTGCCCATATGGACCTCGGCGTCCTGGCCGTCGGGTCCTGCGACCTTGGCCTTCATCGGGGCGGAGTATTTCGTGCCGAAATAGAAGATGTGGCCGACCTCGATGCCGCGCGCCGACAGGCGGTCGCCCTCGGCGGTCTGAGCCTCGAACTGGGCCGTG
This sequence comes from Brevundimonas sp. TWP2-1, assembly GCF_049897645.1. Lineage (NCBI taxonomy): Bacteria > Pseudomonadati > Pseudomonadota > Alphaproteobacteria > Caulobacterales > Caulobacteraceae > Brevundimonas > Brevundimonas sp. TWP2-1. The sequence continues at coordinate 484,334 of NZ_JAFCWR010000001.1, read as the reverse complement.
TCGTGCATTTCCTCGGTCGCGGCGTAAAGCGCTGTGCGCTCATCGACGATGGATTGAAGATCGTCCCAGTCCACATCCGCGCCGGGCGCGGGCATTTCGACCAGGGCCTTGTCGCAGAAGACGGCGCTCTCGCCGGTCTCGGCCAGAACGATGAACTCGTGGCTCAGGTCGCCGCCGATAGGGCCGGTGTCGGCGCGCATCGGCACGGCCTTCAACCCCATGCGGGCGAAGGTGTTCAGATAGGCCACGAACATGCGGTTGTAGGCCTTGCGGGCCGAGGCCTCGTCCACGTCGAAGGAATAGGCGTCCTTCATCAGGAACTCGCGACCGCGCATCACGCCAAAGCGAGGACGGCGCTCGTCGCGGAACTTCCACTGAATGTGAAACAGGTTCAGCGGCAGCGATTTGTAGGACTTCACATAGGCCCGGAAGATGTCGGTGATCATCTCCTCGTTGGTCGGCCCGTACAGCAGCTCGCGCTCGTGCCGGTCGGTGATGCGCAGCATCTCGGGGCCATAGGCGTCGTAGCGGCCGCTCTCGCGCCACAGGTCGGCCAGTTGCAGGGTCGGCATCAGCAGTTCGACCGCCCCGGCCCGCTGCTGCTCCTCACGGACGATCTGCTCGACCTTGCGCAGCACCCGCAGGCCCAGCGGCAGCCAGGCGTAGATGCCGGCGGCCTCCTGCTTGATCATGCCGGCGCGCAGCATCAGCTGGTGCGAGACGATCTGGGCGTCCGAAGGGGCTTCCTTCAGCGTGGGCAGGAAAAAGCGCGACAGGCGCATGATGGGAATCCTAGGCGTAGAGACGGAACAAGGCTTTAGCCGCTGGACCGGGGCGAAAGCTAGGCCGGGTTGCGGTTTAGACGGCCGGGCCGTTGGCGAAGTTCGGCAAGGGCAGCCAACCGGTGAAGATCAGCACCATGACGAACACCCACACCAGGGCCGAGACCCAGGTGGTGGTCACGAACTTCTTCTTCAGGTTCGGCGTCGTGGGCGCCCCCCATTGCGTGCCGTCGGTCGGCGGCTCGTGCGTCTCGCGCGACGTGCCCAGCGGCAGCACGGCGAACAGCACCGTCCACCAGGCGATGATGTAGATGCCGACCATGGTGAAGACGCCGATGGGCATGATGGACCTCTAGGGATGGGGCCGGCCGACGCCGTATCGGGCGGCCAGATAGGGGGCGATGGCGTGATCCTGAAGGAAGCGACGGCCGGTCGTTTCGCTGACCTGTGCGTCAGGCCAGTCGAGCGTATCGTCCAGGATCAGGATGGGGCAGCTTTGATGTGTCTCGCCGACCTGGTCGATGACCGGCTGACGCGGACGGGGATGGTCGAGATAGACGACCTCCAGCACATCACGAAGCTGAGGATAGAAGGCCAGCACGCCCTCGATATAGGCGCCGGGCGGGCAAAACCACGGTCCACCCTGGTCGTCGTGCCAGTCGGGGTTCAACAGGAAAAGTCGCTCGGCCATTTGCGTGGATATATCCGAGTTGAGCCGATTGTCGCGACCGCTATTCGCATTCCGCCCCGAACCCCGGCGCGCGAAGGGCGAGCAGGATCGACGATCGCGCCTGCTGGGTGATCGCACCCGAGCCTTGCAGCACACAGCCGACAGCCGTGTTGGAGTTCGGCGCCAAGAGACCATAGGTCAGCCCCTCGGCCGCCAGTCGCGCCTGCGCGCCCTTCAGCATCTCGACGGCCGTGGCGACGCTGGCGGGATCGTTGGTGATGCGGGTCATCTCGTGCAGCGCCTCGCCCGAACTGGGGAAGTCATAGGCGTTCGGATCGAACGGCGCGATCTCGGCGGACAGGCGTTCGGGGTGGGTATCGATGCCGAACTTGGCGTTCTGGCTCGCGGAAAAGGCGATGGCCGGCCCGCTCTCGGGCACCACCAGAATATAGGCGTGGCGCGGAAACAGCAGATAGTGGGCCATGAACTTGGTCACCGGCACCAGAGGCATATCGTCCGGCCCCAAGGCGTGGGCGCCGACATAGACGCCGCTCGGCACGCTGCGCGCATCGATCCGGCCGTTCAGCTTCAGGATCCGATCCACCATCACATGGTCGAGCAGGAAGACGCCGTCCTCTGCCTCGCGCTCCAGGAAGGCGTGGATGGCGACGGTGTCGGGCGCCGGCCCCAGGTCGCGGCCATAGACGGTAGGAAAGGCCGTGGGCGACATGGGTGCGCCGTCAGGCGGACTGAACCACAGGACGCGCAGTTCATGGACCGTGCGGGACAGCGGATCTTCGCCACGAAACGTCGATAGGCTGAGGACCAGATTGACGGCGGCGAACAGGGCGACGAAGCCGACCATCCCCTGCCCCACGATAAGCGCCCACCGCCGCCAGCCGTGCAACGGATGGCGGGCATGGCGCACACGTTCCAGCAGGCGGCGCGCGCGGGTGGGTTTGTCAGACATGGGTTCCCCCGACCATTCAGGCGCAGGAAATGCGCCCGAACGGTCAAGGTTGCATCAGACCCGCAGGACCACGGTCTCGACGATGGGACGGCGATCCCAGATCTGCTGGCTGGCCTTCTTCAGCACGCGAGCCACAGCCTGTTCGATGACCATTTCGTCGTCCAGGGCGTCGCCCTTCAGACCCTTGATCACCTGCTCGACCCGCTCGGCCAGCTTGTCCAGAGCGTCACCCAGGGGTGTGCCCGTGTCGCCGGGCAGGCCGACGCTGCGGATGTCGATGTCGCTGGCGATACGGCCGCGCTTGTCCAGGGCGAAGCTGACGATCAGCACGCCGTTGGTAGAGGCGTGGCGACGCTCCTTCAGGGCCTCGCCCTGTTCGGTCACCAGCATGCCGCCATCGACGTACAGGCGGCCGCTAGGCACCTCGTCGATGATCTTGGCCGGGCCAGGCGCCAGACGGACCATGTCGCCGTTGCGCGGCGTGACGGTCTCCTTGATGCCGATGTCCTTGGCCAGGTTGGCGTGTTCCAGCAGGAAGCGGCGCACGCCGTGGGTCGGCACGGCGATCTGCGGCCGGACCCAGTCGTACATCTGCTTCAGTTCGTCACGGCACGGGTGACCCGAGACGTGGATGCCGGGGTGATCCTTCTCGGTGTAGAGGCGCACGCCCCGGTCCGCGAGCCGGTCCTGCAGATTGCCGATGGCCAGTTCGTTGCCGGGGATCTGGCGCGACGAGAAGATGCAGTGGTCGCCCAGGCCCAGCTTCACGACCGGGTGGGTGCCGTCGGCGACGCGCGACAATGCCGCACGGGCCTCGCCCTGGCTGCCGGTGCACAGATACAAAATCTGGTCGGCGGGCCAGACGCGGGCCTCTTCGTCCGACAGGAAGGGCTTCACGTCCTGCAACATGCCGACGTGTTTGGCGGCCGCAGTGATCTTGTGCATCGAGCGGCCGGCCAGGGACACGCGACGGCCGCAGGCCTCGGCCGCGCGGATTACGCTGTCCATACGCGCGACGTTGGAGGCGAAACAGCCCACGGCGACACGACCCTTGAGGCTGCCGATCAGTTTGGCGATCGCCACGGCGACATCGCCTTCTGACCCGGCGACGCCCGGCACGAAGACATTGGTCGAATCGCAGACCATGGCCAGCACGCCCTCGTCGCCCAGGGCGCGGATGGCGGGCGCGTCGGTCTTTTCGCCGATGATCGGCTGGTCGTCGATCTTCCAGTCGCCGGTGTGGAACACCATGCCCAGGGGGGTGTCGATGGCCAGGCCGCTGGGCTCGGCGATCGAGTGGCTCATGTTGACGAAGGTCACGCCGAACGAACCGACGTCCACAGTCCCGCCCAGCGGCACCTCGATCACCTGGACCTCATCAAAGATACCGCGCTCGCGCAGCTTGTCCTTGATCAGATAGGCGGTGAAGGGGGTGGCGTAGACCGGCGCCTTGATGCGCGGCCACAGCCAGCCGAGAGCGCCGATGTGATCCTCGTGCGCGTGGGTCAGCATGATGCCCTTGATGTTCTCCCCTTCGAGGAAGGAGGGATCAGGCACGATCACGTCGACGCCGGGCGTGGACAGGTCGCCGAAGGTGACGCCGACATCGACGATCAGCCATTCACGATTGTCCGCCGGGCCGAAGCCATAGGCGTTGAGGTTCATACCGACTTCGTCGGAGCCGCCCAGAGGCAGGAAAACGAGTTCGTCTTGGTTTTGCTTTTTCATTCAATCAGTCAAATGGGCGTTACGACGCCAGATTTCGAGGAGGCCGCGAATAGTTAAATCGGGATCGAAGTGATCAATGCTGTCGGTCGCGCCTTCGAACAGGCTGGCGACGCCGCCGGTTCCGATGACGGTCATGGGCCGCGCCCACTCCGCCTTGATGCGCTGGACCAGGCCTTCGATCAACGAAATATAGCCCCAGAAGACGCCGGACTGCATGGCCTCGACCGTGCCCTTGCCGATGACGTGTTCGGGTTTCTGGATGGCGATGCGGGGCAGTTTGGCCGCCGCCTCGTGAAGCGCCTGAAGCGACAGATTGATGCCCGGCGCGATCAGACCGCCTTCGAACGCGCCATCAGCGGACACGATGTCGAATGTCGTCGCCGTGCCGCTGTCGATCAGCAGCAGGTCGCCGGAATACATCAGCGACGCCCCGACAGCGTTGACCAGTCGGTCAGCGCCGGCCTCGCTGGGTTTGGCGATCCGCACCTCAATGCCCAGTTCGGCGTTCTCGCCGATGACCAGGGGTTCGATGTTCAGATAGCGCCGCGCCAGATTGCGCAGGTTGAAGATCGATTGCGGCACGACGCTGGAAATGATGCAGCCGCTGAGGGCGTCGAACTTCAGCCCTTTCATGACCATCAGCTGATTCAGCCAGACGGCGTATTCGTCGGCCGTGCGGCTGGCCTCTGTCGCGGCGCGCCATTGGGCGATCCAGTCCGAGCCGTCGTGAACCGCGAACAGCGTATTGGTATTGCCCTGTTCGATCGCCAGCAGCATCAGGCGGCCTTGCCGAAAAACACGTCGCCGGCGGAGATGAGGCGCACCGAACCATCGGTCAAACGCAGGCGCAGCGCACCGTCCGGCTCAACGCCCTCGGCCAGGCCTTCCAGGGTTTCATTGTCAAGTCGAGCGACACACGGACCGTTCAGCCCGGTCAGACGGCTGGTCCAGGCGTCCAGAACCGGGTCGAAGCCCAAGGTCTGCCAGCGCCCCCACCAAACGGCGAAGGTCTCGGCCAGAATCTCGGCAGCCGCCTCGATGGGCGGGACATAGGCCAGGTCGGCGCGCAGGCGAGCGGCGATGGAGGTTGCGCCACGTTCGGTGCCTTCGGGCGCATGGGCCAGGTTCACGCCGATGCCGACCGCCAGCCACAGATCACCGTTCGCATGAGCGCCCGACTCGACCAAGATGCCCGAGACCTTCACCCCGTCCAGCAGGACGTCATTGGGCCATTTGATCGACACCAGGGCTGGCGAGACGAACACGTCCAGCAGGTCGGCGACAGCCAGGGCCGCGACGAAGGTGGCCTGGGCCGCCTCGGCCGCCGACTTGGGCGTGGTGACCAGCAGGGTGGCGGCCAGATTGCCCTGATCGCTTTCCCACTTGCGTCCGCGACGCCCGCGACCGGCGGTCTGACGCCGCGCCACGATCCAGCGCGGCCCGGCCTCACCGGCCTCGGCGAGGCGGCGCGCCTCGGCGTTGGTCGAGTCGATCTCGTCGAGAATTACCAGGGGGACGGGCGTCAACGCCCTACCCGTTCCCGAAGCCGGCGCTCGCAACCTTGGTCAGCGGCTCCAGCCAGGTCAGACCCACGATCACCAGCGGGAAGGCGAAGGCGGCGCAGGCCCAGCCGATCCACCTGGCCTCGACCGGCGCGGCGTCTGTGGCGATATCGTCCACGGGCGCATCGAACCACATCAGCTTGAGGATGCGCAGATAGTAGAAGGCGGCGACGACCGAGGCGACCAGACCGGCGGCGGCGACAGGCCACAGACCCGCATCGGCGGCGGCGCCGAACACATAGTACTTGCCCCAGAAGCCCGAGAACGGCGGCATGCCCAGAACCGACAGCGACAGGATGGTCAGCGCCACGGCCGTCAAAGGACGATCCTTCTTCAGACCGGCGAGGTCGGCGATGCGGCGGATCGGACGGCCCGACTTGGAAAGGCTGAGCAGGATGGCGAAGAAGCCCAGCTGGTCGATGACATACAGGGTCATGAACATCAGCATGGCCTGCAGGCCCTCGGCCGTGCCCGCCGCGATGCCGAGAAGCGCATAGCCGATGTTGGCGATCGAAGAATAGGCCAACAGGCGCTGGATGTCCTTCTGAGCCAGACCGCCGAAGGCGCCGACGACGAAGCTGATCAGGGAGATGGCGATCAGGACCTGGGACCACTGGGCGTGGGCGTCGCCGAAGCCGTGTTCCAGCGCGCGCGCGATCAGGACCATGGCGGCGACCTTGGGGGCCGTGGCGAACAGGGCCACGACCGGCGTCGGCGCGCCCTCATAGACGTCGGGCGTCCACATGTGGAACGGCGCGGCCGAAACCTTGAACGCCAGACCGCAAATCAGGAAGACCAGGCCGAAGACCAGGCCGGGACCGGGGTTGTCCTGCGCGAAGGCGGCGATGTCCTCGAACCGCATCGAACCGGCGAAGCCGTAGATCAGGCTGGAGCCGTAGAGCAGTAGGCCCGACGACAAGGCGCCCAGGACGAAATACTTCAGACCCGCTTCCGACGCCTTGACGTCGTTGCGGTGGAAGGCGGCCAAAACATAGAGGGCCAGCGAGTGCAACTCGATGCCCACATACATGGAGATCAGGTCGCCCGAGGACGCCATCATCCCCATACCGACCGAGGCCAGCACGATCAGGACCGGATATTCGAACTTGGCGATGCGCGTGCGCTTCATCCAGCCGTCGCCCAAGACGACCGCCACGGCGGCCGACAGATAGATCAGGCTCTTGGCGTAGATGGCCAAGGGATCCGCGACATAGGCGCCGTTGAAGGCGACGCCCCACGGGCCGACGATGGCGATGACCGATGCGGCGATCAGCAAGAGGACCGACAGGATCGAGACCAGACGGGCGCTCTTGTCGCCGATGAAGGCGCCGACCATCAGCAGGACCAGGGCGCCGACCGCGAGGGTGACTTCCGAGGCGGCGAGATGCAGGGCGGAGGACAAATCAGGCATTATGGTCTCACCCGCCGATCGCGGCGCGATAGGCGCTGGTCAGGGCCTCGACGGCAGGCCCGGTGTAATCGAGGACGGCGGCCGGATGGACCCCCAGCCAGATGGTGCCGACGATCAACGGCACGAACAGAAGCAGTTCGCGCTTGTCGATGTCGGTGATGGCCTGAAGCTTTGGATTGGTGATCTCGCCGAACATGACCGCGCGGTACAGCGTCAGCGCATAGACCGCCGAGAAGATCACGCCCGAGGCCGCCACCAGAGCCGCCCAGGTCGAGGCCTGATAGGCACCCGTCATGGTCAGCACTTCACCGACGAAGCCCGAGGTGCCCGGCAGGCCGACGTTGGCCATGGTGAACATCAGGAAGATCGCCGCATACCAGGGCATGCGCGACGTCAGGCCGCCGTAGAAGGCGATCTCACGAGTGTGCATCCGGTCATAGACGACGCCGACGCACAGGAACAGCGCGCCCGAGATCAGACCGTGGCTGATCATCTGGAAGATGGCGCCCTGCATGCCGACGTCATTGCCCGAGAAGATGCCCAGGGTCACGAAGCCCATGTGGGCCACGGACGAATAGGCGATCAGCTTCTTGATGTCCGTCTGACGCCAGGCGACCAGCGACGTATAGACGATGGCGATCACCGATAGGGTGAAGACCAGCGGACGGAACATCTCCGACGCGACCGGGAACATCGGCACGTTGAACAGGATGAAGCCATAGCCGCCCAGCTTCAGCAGGATGCCGGCCAAGATGACCGAACCGGCCGTCGGCGCCTGAACGTGGGCGTCCGGAAGCCAGGTGTGAACCGGCCACATCGGCATCTTGACCGCGAACGAGGCGAAGAAGGCCAGCCAGAGCAACGGCTGAACCGCCGGGTCGAAGGCGTATTGCTTCAGCTCGGGGATGCTGGTGGTGCCGGCCTCATGCGCCATCCACAGCATGGCCAGCAGCATCAGGACGGACCCCAGCAGGGTGTAGAGGAAGAACTTGTAGGCCGCGTAGATCCGGTTCGCCCCGCCCCAGATGCCGATGATCAGGAACATCGGCACCAAGGTGCCTTCGAAGAAGATGTAGAACAGGAACAGGTCCAGCGACGTGAACACGCCGATGACCAGCGTCTCCAGCACCAGGAAGGCGATCATATATTCGACGACGCGCGTCTCGATCGACTTCCAGCTGGCCAGGATGCAGATCGGCATCAGGAAGGCGGTCAGCAGCACGAACAGGATCGAGATCCCGTCCACGCCGAGGTGATAGCTGGCGCCCGCGAACCACGGGACGAACTCCACGAACTGATAGCCGGTGTTCGCTGGATCGAAGCCGGCGACCAGCACGACCGAAACCGCCAGCGTGACCAGCGTCGTGACCAGGGCGATCCAGCGCGCGGCCGGAGCGGCGGCGTCGGCCGACTTGAAGGTCAGCCGGGCGACGAAGAGCGCCAGGGCCCCGATCAGGGGCAGGAATGTAACGAGGCTCAGGATGTAGGGCACGAGATCAGGCTCCCCACGCGAGGATGGCGAAGGTGAGCAGACCGGCGACCCCCAGCAGCATCACGAAGGCATAATGATAGACATAGCCGGACTGGATCTTGGCCAGTCGAGCGGCGGATTTCAGCGACACCCAGGCAGCGCCGTTCGGACCGAGACCATCGATGATCTTCACGTCGAAGATCTTCCAGAAGACGTCGCCGATGGCCTTGAAGCCGCGCACGAAGACGAAGTCGTACAGCTCGTCGAAATACCACTTGTTGTAGAGGAAGCGGTAGATGACGCCGTTCCGCTCGGCCATGCGACGGCCCATGCCCTCGCGAGCGACATAGATCCAGTAGGCGAAGGCCGTACCGATCAGGGTCAGGATCAGCGGCGACCACTTCACCCAGGTCGGGACGTCGTGGCTCTCGTGCAGGACGTGGTTGTTTTCTCCGGTGAAGATCGCCCCGCGCCAGAACTCGCCCTCGTGGTGGCCGATGAAGTGCGGCGCGAACACGAAACCGGCGGCGACGGCGCCGACCGACAGCAGGATCAGCGGAACCAGCATCACCCACGGGCTCTCGTGCGGCTTGAGTGGGCCATGATGACCGTGGTCGTCGTGGGCATGGTCGTCATGGGCGGTATGCGCGACGGCATGACCATGATCGTCAGGCAACGGCTCGGAGTGCGTCTCCAACTGCGCATCCGTGGCGTGATCGTCGCCGTGGTGCGCCCCCTCTTCCTTCCACACAGGCTTGTTGTGGAAGGTCATGAAGACCAGGCGCCACGAATAGTAGGCCGTCAGACCGGCGGCGATGATGCCGACGAAGAAGGCGAACAGGCCGATAGCCGAATGACCCGAGGCCGCCGAGGCGTAGGCGCTCTCGATGATCGAATCCTTGGAATAGAAGCCTGCGAAGCCGCCCACGCCGGGGATGCCCAGGCCAGTGATGGCGATGGTGCCGATGGTCATCACCGCATAGGTGACCGGCAGCAGCTTCCACAGTCCGCCCATCTTCCGCATGTCCTGCTCGTGATGCATGCCGTGGATCACAGAACCGGCGCCCAGGAACAGCAGGGCCTTGAAGAAGGCGTGCGTGAACAGGTGGAACATGGCGGCTTGATAGGCGCCGACACCCGCCGCGAAGAACATGTAGCCCAGCTGCGAACAGGTCGAATAGGCGATGACCCGCTTGATGTCGTTCTGGGTCAGGCCGACCGTCGCGGCGAACAGGGCCGTGATCGCGCCGATGATGGCGATGATCTGCGACGCGCCCGGCGCATACTCATAGATCGGCGACAGCAGGCAGACCATGTAGACGCCTGCGGTCACCATGGTGGCGGCGTGGATCAGGGCCGAAACCGGGGTCGGGCCTTCCATCGCGTCGGGCAGCCAGGTGTGCAGGAAGAACTGGGCCGACTTGCCCATGGCGCCGATGAACAGCAGGAAGCCGGCCAGATCCAGGGCGGACCATTGGACGCCCAGGAACTCCCACGTCGTGTTCGCCTTGGTGGCGATCATCGGGAACAGCTCGGCGAACTCGATCGTGCCGTACATCCAGAAGATCGTCATGATCCCCAGGACGAAGCCAAAGTCGCCGACGCGGTTGACGACAAAGGCCTTGATGGCGGCGGCGCTGGCCGTCGGCTTCTTGAACCAGAAGCCGATCAGTAGATAGGAGGCCAGGCCCACGCCTTCCCAGCCGAAGAAGATCTGCATGAAGTCGGCGGCCGTCACCAGCGCCAGCATCATGAAGGTGAATAGCGACAGATAGGCGAAGAAGCGCGGCCGGCTGTCGTCCTCGGCCATGTAGCCCCAGGAATACAGGTGAACTAGCGACGAGACGCTGGTGACCACGATCAGCATGGTCGCCGACAGGGCGTCGATGCGGATCGACCAGGCCGACTGGAAGTCGCCCACATTGATGAAGGGCGCCAGGCGAATGGTGAAGGGCTCCATGTGGCCCCAGGTCCATTGCCCGAACACCGTCCAGGCGACGGCGCAGGAGAAAAACAGCAGGCCGGTCGTGACGGCCTGCGACGGGATATTGCCGATCCGGCGTCCGAAGAAGCCGGCGATGGCCGCGCCCAGCAGCGGGGCGAAGATCCCGAGAATGACGAGGGTATGGAAAGTCACGCTCAACCCTTCATCACGGAGGCGTCGTCGACGGCGATGTCGCCGCGGTTACGGAAGAAGGTCACCAGAATGGCCAGGCCGACGGCGGCCTCGGCCGCGGCGACGGTCAGGACGAACATCGCCATGATCTGCCCGCTGATGTCGTTCAGATAGGTCGAGAAGGCTACGAAGTTGATGTTCACCGCCAGCAGGATCAGCTCGATCGACATCAGGATGATGATGACGTTCTTGCGGTTCACGAAGATGCCGAACACCCCGATGGTGAACAGGATCGCGGCGACCGTCAGATAGTGGGTCAGACCGATGTCCATCAGAGAAGCTCCTCGGCGCTGACGCCCTCGCCCGTCGCGGCAGGCTTGATCTCGACCGACTTGCGACGGTCGCGGTTCACCTGATCGCCGGGGTTCTGGCGTTTGATATTCGGCTTGTGGCGCAGCGTCAGGGTGATGGCGCCGATCATCGCGATCAGCAGCACGATCCCGGCCGCCTGGAAGAAGTAGACGTAGTCCGTGTAGAGCACGCGACCGATGGCCTCGACATTGGTGACGCTGGCATCCGGCGCGCCCGGCGCCGGCAGGCCCGCCGCCGCCCCGCCCTGGACCACGGCGACCGAGACGATGATCATCTCCACCAGCAGCACGGCGGCGATGATCGCCCCCAGCGGCAGATAGCGCGCGTAACCTTCGCGCAGCTTCAGGAAGTCCACGTCCAGCATCATGACGACGAACAGGAACAGGACCGCGACCGCGCCGACATAGACGACGACCAGCAACATCGCCAGGAACTCGGCGCCCAGCAGAACGAACAGACCGGCCGACGAGAAGAATGCCAGGATCAACCACAGCACGCTGTGCACGGGATTGCGCGCGGTCACGACCAGAAGGCCGGAAACCGTGGCGACCGCCGCCAGCAGATAGAAGGCTATGCCTTGCAGCATGTCGGGACGAAGCCCCTTTCGTATCGGCCGCGACCCCGTTTTTGGAATCGCCGACCCGTTAGCGTGAGCTGCCTAGTTCAAGACCTCTTCCTCTTGAAGAGGTCTTGAACGGCAACTTGAGTGGAGCGTGATCTTATCCGAAAAACCGGTAGCCACTTTTCGGGATCACGCTCTAGCGGTAAGGCGCGTCGAGTTCCAGATTCTTGGCGATCTGCCGTTCCCAGCGGTCGCCGTTATCGAGCAGGCGTTGCTTGTCGTAGAGCAGCTCCTCGCGCGTCTCGACGGCGAATTCGGAGTTGGGCCCCTCCACGATGGCGTCCACCGGGCAGGCCTCCTGGCACAGGCCGCAGTAGATGCATTTGACCATGTCGATGTCGTAGCGGGTCGTGCGGCGGCTGCCGTCGGCGCGCGGTTCGGCCTCAATGGTGATGGCCTGGGCCGGGCAGATGGCTTCGCACAGCTTGCAGGCGATGCAGCGTTCCTCGCCATTCGCATAGCGACGCAGGGCGTGTTCGCCGCGGAAGCGCGGCGACTGCGGGTTCCGCTCGAACGGATAGTTCACGGTCATCTTGGGCCGCGCCATGTACTTCAGCGACAGACCGATGGCGCCGATGACGTCCAGCATCATCGCGCCCTTGGTCGCCTGGACGATACGGGTGAACATCAGGGCTTATCCTTGGGGGCGGGCGTCGTCTTGGGGGCGGACTGAGGAGCGGTCTGGCTGGCGCGCCAGTCCTGTTCGATGCGGTCTTGGCGCTGCTGCCACTGATAGCTCGACTCGGGCATGCGCGTATTGTCGGGCGCGCAGGCGGCCGTCAGCGTCAGCAGGCCGAAAGCGATGACAAGACCCTTCATCACGACCCCACCACGAAGACGCGCCAGGCCGAGACGATCACGACCGCCACCAGCGAGGTCGGCAGGAAGATCTTCCAGCCCAGGCGCATCAGTTGGTCATAGCGATAGCGCGGCACGAAGGCCTTCACCATCGAGATGCAGACGAACCAGAAGACCGTCTTGGCCATGAAGGTCAGCAGATAGATCGTATAGGCGATCCAGGCTGGCAGCCCATCCATCCAGGCCTGCGGTACGCCGGGGTTCCAGCCGCCGAAGAACAGCAGGCTGATCATCGCCGACATGAAGACGATGTTGACGTACTCGCCCATCATGAACAGCAGATACGGGGTCGAGCTGTATTCGACCTGATAACCGGCGACCAGCTCGGACTCGGCCTCGGGCAGGTCGAATGGCGGACGGTTGGTCTCGGCCAGGGCCGAGATGAAGAAGATGATCGACATCGGGAACAGGATCACGACCAACGGCCAGGTGTCGGCGCCGCCGCCGAAGCCGTACCAGTTCCAGAACACACCCTTCTGGCTGTCGACGATGGCCGACAGGTTCATCGTGCCGGCCAGCAGGATCACATTGATGATGATCAGGCCCAGCGACACTTCATAGGACACCATCTGCGCCGCCGAGCGCAGCGAGCCCAGGAACGGATACTTCGAGTTCGAAGCCCATCCGCCCATAATGATGCCGTACACGCCCAGCGACGACACCGCGAAGATGTACAGGATGCCGACGTTCAGGTCAGAAACCACCCAGCCGGGCGCGAACGGAATGACCGCCCAGGCCATGAAGGCCAGGATCACGGTGATGATCGGGGCGATGATGAAGACCGCCTTGTCCGCACCGGCCGGGATCACGACCTCTTTCAGCACGAACTTGATCATGTCCGCGAAGGACTGAAGCAGGCCGAAGGGACCGACGACGTTCGGACCCTTGCGCATCTGCACACCGGCCCAGACCTTGCGGTCGGCCAGCAGCAGGAAGGCGACGGCGATGAGCACGCCGACCGTGATCAGCAGAACCTGACCGAGCGTGATCAGCGTCCAGCCCAGAGGCGTGGCCCAGAAAGAAACGGGGTCCATGGCTTACTCCGCCGCCATTGCGACCGGCGCGATCCGCAGGGCGGACAGCTCGGCCATCGTCGCGCTGGCGCGCGCTATCGGATTGGAAAGATAGGGGTCGGTGATCGCCGAGGCGAACACCCGGTCGCCCAGGTCGCCCTTGGCGCCCAGGGCCGCCACGTCGAACGACGCCGGCGCGGGCAGATAGTCGATCCGGCCGAAGGTCGGATGATCGCCCATCAGCTTGGCGCGAAGCTGCTCCAGCGTGTCGTAAGGCAGGGTCTGGTCGACGCGGGCCGACAGGGCGCGGATGATGGCCCAGTCTTCCTTGGCCTCGCCCTTGGGGAAGACGACGCGTTCGGCCATCTGCACCCGGCCCTCGGTGTTCACATACAGGCCCGACTTCTCGGTATAGGCGGCGCCCGGCAGGATCACGTCTGCGCCGTGCGCCCCACGGTCGCCGTGGCTGCCCAGATAGACGCGGAAGGCGTTCGAACCCGTCGGATCGACCTCGTCGGCGCCCAGCAAGAACAGCACGTCCAGCGCATCCGGCTTCAGCATCTCGGCGACCGTCAGGCCGCCTTCAGCGGGCACGAAGCCCATGTCCAGACCGGCGACGCGCGATGCGGCGTGGTGCAGGACGTTGAAGCCGTTCCAGCTGTCGGTGACGACGCCGACCTTTTTCGCCAAGGCGCCCAGAGCGTTCAGGACGGCCGGGCCGCCCTCCCCGTTCAGCGCGCCGGATCCGACGATGATCGCCGGACGCTCGGCCTTGGTCAGGAAGTCCATCGCCGACTTGGGCAGCTTGCCCAGGGTCTGCGAACCGGCGCCCAGATAGGCGTAGTCGAAGGTCAGATCGGCCTGTTCGCCGATCAGGCCGATCTCGACGTCGCCCTTGATCCAGCTCTTGCGCAGACGGGCGTTCAGCAGCGGCGCCTCAATGCGCGGGTTCACACCCACGATCAGGATGGCGTCAGCCTTTTCAATGCCTTCCACGCCGGTGTTGAACAGCCAGCCCTCGCGCGGACCATAGCCCAGGGCGGCGCCGTCCTGGCGGCAGTCGGTGTTGTTCGAGCCAAGCGCGCGGAACAGGTCCAGCGTCGCCTTCATCGACTCGGCGTCCTGCAGGTCCCCGGCGATCACGCCGATACGGTCAGCCGGTGCGGCTTTGAGCTTGGCGGCGACGGCGTCCAGCGCCTCGTTCCACGACGCGGCGCGCAGCTTGCCGTTTTCGCGTATCCACGGGCGATCCAGACGACGCGCGGTCAGGCCGTCGACGACATAGCGGCTCTTGTCCGACAGCCACTCTTCGTTGATGCCCTCGTTGACGCGCGGCAGCACCCGCATCACCTCGGAGCCGCGAAAATCGGCGCGGATGTTCGAGCCCAGGGCGTCCATGACGTCGATGGTTTCGGTCTTCTTCAGTTCCCACGGACGATAGTGGTACTGCCACGGACGGTGCGTCAGGGCGCCGACCGGGCACAGGTCGTTGACGTTGCCTGACAGTTCCGAAGCAACCGACTTCTCCAAATAGGTCGTGATCTCGGCATCCTCGCCGCGCGAAATCATGCCGATGTCCGGCACGCCGGCGACTTCGGTGATGAAGCGGACGCAGCGCGTGCACTGGATGCAGCGCGTCATGAAGGTCTTGATGGTCGGACCCATGACCTTTTCTTCGACCGCTCGCTTGTTCTCGGCATAGCGAGAGCCGTCGCGGCCATAGCCCATGGCCTGGTCCTGCAGGTCGCACTCGCCGCCCTGGTCGCAGATCGGGCAATCCAGCGGGTGGTTGATGAGCAGGAACTCCATCACCCCTTCGCGCGCCTTCTTGACCATCGGCGTGTCGGTGAAGATTTCCTGACCTTCGGCGGCCGGCAAGGCGCACGAGGCCTGCGGCTTCGGCGGTCCGGGCTTCACCTCGACCAGGCACATGCGGCAGTTGCCGGCGATGGACAGGCGTTCGTGATAGCAGAAGCGCGGAATCTCCTGCCCCGCGCGTTCGGCGACCTGGAGCACCGTCATGCCGGGCTCGAACTCGGTTTCGACGCCGTTGACCTTGGCGACTGGCATCAGCGGGCCTCTTCTTCAGCGGGAACGGCCAGTTCGGCCTGTTCCGTGGTCCCATCCGGGAGCGTCTGTGTGATGGTGATCGTGTCGCCGTCCATGACGTAACGGATCACCGGGTCGCCCGACTGGTTCATCCAGCGAACGAGCGTTGCATCGGGCAGATCGAGCGGTTTCCACACGATCAGATCGTTTTCGACACGGCAGTCGGCGCGCATCCGCCCGCCATCGACCGGTGCGCGCCACGAGGCGTGGACTACGCCGTTCTCGACGCCGTCGACAGCGATTGCCGCAGGCTCCTGGCCATGCACCTGGGCCAGACCGGCCTGACACACGCGGCGCAGCTCGCCGACGGTCAGAACCTTGGGCGCCGCCTGCACGGCGTCCGAAGCCTTGACCTCGGCCGACACCTTTTCCGCAGGCGTGGGCGCAGCTTCACGCTCGCCGCAGGCGGCGAGAGCGAAGGCTCCGATCACGATGGCGGTGGAAAGGCGCATTCCTACTCCGCGGCGATGGCGTGGCCGGCGAAATTCGCGCGGCGGCTGCGGTAGTTGGCGATGCGGTCTTCGATCTCGTGACGGAAGTGACGGATCAGGCCCTGAACGGGCCAGGCGGCGGCGTCGCCCAGGGCGCAGATGGTGTGGCCCTCGACCTGGCTGGCGACGTCCAGCAGCAGGTCGATCTCCGACGGATCGGCCTCGCCTACGGCCATCCGCTCCAGCACGCGCCACATCCAGCCGGTGCCTTCGCGGCACGGCGTGCACTGGCCGCAGCTCTCGTGCTTGAAGAAGTAGCTGATGCGGGCGATCGCCTTCACGATGTCGGTCGACTCGTCCATGACGGTGACGCCGGCCGTTCCCAGCGACGAGCGAACCTCGCGCATGGAATCGAAGTCCATAAGGACCGTCTCGGCCTGTTCGCGCGTGATGACCGGGCAGGATGCGCCGCCGGGGATGATGGCTTTCAGATTGCCCCAGCCGCCGCGAACGCCGCCGCCGTGATCCTCGATCAGCTGGCGCAGCGGGATCGACATGGCCTCTTCGACGACGCATGGCGTGTTCACGTGCCCCGACAGGGACATCAGCTTGGTGCCGGTGTTGTTCGGACGACCGAAGCTGGCGAACCAGTCCGCGCCGCGACGCAGGATCGTGCCGACGACGGCGATCGACTCGACGTTGTTCACCGTGGTCGGGCAGCCGTACAGACCCGCGCCGGCCGGGAACGGCGGCTTCAGACGCGGCTGGCCCTTCTTGCCTTCCAGCGATTCCAGAAGGGCCGTCTCTTCGCCGCAGATGTAGGCGCCGGCGCCGTGGTGGATGTAGACGTCGAAGTCCCAGCCGTGGACGTTGTCCTTGCCGATCAGCTTGCCTTCATAGGCCTGCTTGACGGCGGCTTCCATACGCTCGCGCTCCAGCACGTATTCGCCGCGCAGGTAGATGTAGCAGGCGTGGGCCTGCATCGCGAAGCTGGCGATCAGCGCGCCTTCGATCAGCAGGTGCGGATCATGGCGCATGATCTCGCGGTCCTTGCAGGTCGCGGGCTCGGATTCGTCGGCGTTGATGACCAGGTAGTGAGGGCGATCCTTCATTTCCTTGGGCATGAACGACCACTTCAGGCCTGTCGAGAAGCCCGCGCCGCCACGGCCGCGCAGACCCGAGGCCTTGACGTTGTTGATGATCCAGTCGCGGCCAAGGTCCAACATGTCCTTGGTGGCGTTCCAGGCGCCGCGATTCTTCGCCCCGTCCAGCGTCCAGTCCTGGAAGCCGTACAGGTTGGTGAAGATGCGATCCTTGTCTTCGAGAATGCCGATCATGGCCCTCAGAGTCCTTCCGCCAGACGGCGCTTGTGGTGACGAGTACGCATCCAGATGGCCGCAATGACCATCACCCAGCCCGCCGCCAGCATGAAGTAGGAGAGATTGACCGCCCACGGTCCGACCGCGCCCTGACGCGAGATCAGGATTAGAACGGCCGCGCCGACGACCATCGCCAGGCCGCCGGCCCGCAACGGACGCCCGACGCCGCGCAGTTCCTTGCGATAGGCCGCGCGGCCCTCGTCGGTGCTCAGATCAGGCGGCGCCATCAGGCCGGCGCCTTCTCGACCGGCGCCGGGTCGCTGTTCGGCAGCTTCGTGATCGGCTTGGCGGCCGACCCGTCATACAGTGTAGCGTCCAGCAGCGTCTTGGCGCCGCCCGCCGGTTCTGACGTGACGCGGCCGGCATACGATCCCGGCTTCGGCGTCTTGCCCGCCGCGAAATCGTCGATGATCTGGCCGATGGTCTCGGGCGTCAGGTCTTCGAAATAGTAGTCGTTGATCTGGGCCATCGGCGCGTTCGAACAGGCGCCCAGGCATTCGACTTCCTGCCAGGTGAAGCGGCCGTCGGCGGACATATGATCCTTGGGACCGATCTTGTCCTTACAGACCTTCATCAGCTCATTGGCGCCGCGCAGCATGCACGGCGTTGTGCCGCACACCTGGATCAGGGCGGTCTTGCCGACAGGCTCCAGCATGAACATGGTATAGAAGGTCGCGACCTCCAGCACCCGGATGAAGGGCATGCCCAGCAGCTCGCCGACGGCGCGGATGGCGGGTTCGGAGACCCAGCCCTCCTGCTTCTGCACCAGCCACAGGATCGGGATCACCGCCGACTGGCGACGGCTTTCCGGGTATTTCTTGATCCACCACTCGGCCTTGGCTGTCGTGTCGGCCGTAAAGGCGAACGAGGCCGGCTGTTCCTTGGCGAGACGACGAACGCTCATCGGTCCACTTCTCCGAAAACGATGTCGAGCGAGCCCAGAATGGCGGACACGTCGGCCAACTGGTGGCCGCGGTTCATCCAGTCCATCGCCTGCAGCGAGCGGAAGCCCGGCGCCGAGATCTTCACGCGATACGGTTTGTTGGTGCCGTCCGACACCAGATAGATGCCGAACTCGCCCTTGGGCGCTTCGACCGAGGCGTAGACCTCGCCCTCAGGCGTCTTGAAGCCTTCGGTATACAGCTTGAAGTGATGGATCAGCGATTCCATCGAGCGCTTCATCTCGCCACGGCGCGGCGGAACGATCTTGTTGTCCTCGATCATCACCGGCTCGCCGGGGCAGTTGCGCAGCTTGTGGATGCACTGCTCCATAATCCGCACCGACTGCTTCATCTCTTCGATGCGCACCAGATAGCGGTCCCAGCAGTCGCCGTTCTTGCCGACGACCACGTCGAACTCCAGCTCGGCATAGCACTCGTAGGGCTGCGACTTGCGCAGGTCCCAGGCTATGTTCGACCCGCGCAGCATCACGCCGGTGAAGCCCCACTCCAGGGCCTGCTGTTTCGACACCACGCCGATGTCGACGTTGCGTTGCTTGAAGATACGGTTCTCGGTGACCAGGCTTTCGATATCCTTCAGCGCCGGCGGGAACTCGTGGCACCAGCGGCCGATGTCGTCGATCAGGTCCATCGGCAGGTCCTGGTGGACGCCGCCCGGACGGAAGTAGTTGGCGTGCAGACGGGCGCCGCAGGCGCGCTCGTAAAACACCATCAGCTTCTCGCGTTCCTCGAAGCCCCAGAGCGGCGGCGTCAGGGCGCCGACGTCCATGGCCTGGGTCGTCACGTTCAGCATGTGCGACAGGATGCGGCCGATTTCCGAATACAGGACGCGGATCAGTTGCGCCCGGTAAGGCACCTCGATGCCCAGCAGTTTTTCGATGGCCAGGCAGAAGGCGTGTTCCTGGTTCATCGGCGACACATAATCGAGACGATCCAGATACGGCACGTTCTGCAGATAGGTGCGCGCCTCCATCAGCTTCTCGGTGCCGCGGTGCAGCAGGCCAATGTGCGGATCGACGCGCTCGACGATCTCGCCGTCCAGCTCCAGCACCAGGCGCAGCACGCCGTGCGCGGCCGGGTGTTGCGGACCGAAGTTGATGGTGAACTTGCGGTCTTCCATCTCGCGCGCGTGGGCGGTGCGCGTGTCGAGGTCGTCCTCGAACACATCGACGCCCAGCGGCGGCAGGGTGGGGTTTCCGTCAGCCATTACGCCTGGCCTCCCACCTTCTCGTCGCCCGGCAGAACCGGCGCGGGGTATTCGGCGCCTTCCCAAGGCGACAGGAAGTCAAACGTGCGGAACTCTTGCGTCAGCTTGACCGGTTCATAGACCACGCGGCGCTGTTCCTCGTCGTAGCGAACCTCGACATAGCCCGTCATCGGGAAGTCCTTGCGAAGGGGATGCCCCTCGAAGCCGTAGTCCGTCAGCAGGCGACGCATATCCGGGTGGCCCGAGAACAGCATGCCGTACATGTCGTAGGCTTCGCGTTCGAACCAATTGGCGGCCGGATAGGCCGAAATGACCGAGGGCACCGGCTGGGTCTCATCGGTCGACACCTTGACGCGCAGGCGCGCGTTCCGCGTCATCGACAGCAGATGATAGACGACCTCGAAACGCTCCTTGCGATCCGGATAGTCCACGCCGCAGAGGTCCAGGAGCTGCTGGAAACCGAACTGATCGCGCAGCGCAGTCAGCACCTCGACGATCCGCTCGCGCGGCGCGACCAGCGTCAGTTCGCCGAATGCGATCTGCGCCTCGACGCCCAGAGCGCCGACCATCTCCGCGCCCAGCGGCGTCAGGGCGGCTTCGTGTTGCGCTTGAACAGCCAGAGACGTCATCGGTCGATCGTCCCCGTGCGACGGATCTTCTTCTGCAGCTGCAGCAGGCCGTAAAGCAGCGCCTCCGCCGTCGGCGGGCAGCCGGGCACATAGACATCCACCGGTACGACGCGGTCGCAACCGCGCACGACGCTGTAACTATAGTGGTAGTAGCCGCCGCCGTTGGCGCAGCTGCCCATCGACACGACGTAACGCGGGTCGGGCATCTGGTCGTAGACCTTGCGGATGGCCGGAGCCATCTTGTTGGTCAGGGTGCCGGCGACGATCATCAGGTCCGACTGGCGCGGACTGGCGCGGGGCGCCATGCCGAAGCGCTCGACATCGAAGCGCGGCATCGACATCTGGATCATCTCGACGGCGCAGCAGGCCAGACCGAAGGTCATCCACATCAACGAGCCCGTGCGCGCCCAGTTGATGACGTCGTCGGCGGCAGCGACCAGATAGCCCCGCTCGCCGAGTTCCATGTTCACGGCCTCGAAGAACTTGTCGTGGACCTTGGGGTCATAGCCCTCGACGGTCGAGCGCGCGGCGGCGCCGGCCGGAACCAGCGGCGCGCCGGAAGCCGTGACCAGGGTCGTCGGCGTGGAAGTGGCGACTACTCCCATTCCAGGGCTCCCTTCTTCCACTCGTAGATAAAGCCGATGGTAAGCACGCCCAGGAAGACCATCATGGACCAGAAGGCGAAGATCATGCTGCCGTGCGACAGGTCGAACATCGACACCGCCCACGGGAACAGGAAGGCCACCTCCAGGTCGAAGATGATGAACAGGATCGACACCAGATAGAAGCGGATGTCGAACTTCATGCGCGCATCGTCAAAGGCGTTGAACCCGCACTCATAGGCCGAAAGCTTTTCGGAATCCGGATTCTTCGGCGCCAGCAGAAGCGGCAGCGCGATGAACAGGATGCTGATCAGGCCGGCGACGCCCGCGAAGATGACCACCGGAAGATATTCGAGAAGGAATGCGTTCATTCGAAGAACCTCGTCCGCCGGGGAGAGGCGGGATTCGGCGCTTCTTAGACCCAAGAACGTCGCCGTTCAAACCCCTGCGGACATTGGCTTTTCATTGAGAATGGATCGCAAGTTTCTGCGCCATATGTCGCAGGCCCGACGCTTGCGCGGCTGGCGTCCGCAAAGCCCTATTGCGGACCTGATCGTGTAACCGAAAGTCATCCGAATGAGCGCAGCCAGCCGCGCCCTGAACGCCGTGGAGCGGATCGGGAATCGCCTGCCCGATCCAGTCTTCCTGTTCCTTTGGCTGATCGGCGGACTGATCGTCCTCAGCATGGTCGGCGCGGGCTTGGGATGGTCCGCCGTCAATCCGGTGACCGGCGACCAGTTGGTCGCCAAGAGCCTGCTGTCGCCTGAGAACCTGGGCCAGCTGATCATCGGCATGCCGCGCACCCTGGCCGACTTTCCGCCGCTGGGGATCGTCATCACCATTATATACGGCGCATCGGTCGCCGAGCGGACGGGCCTGTTCGCCACCGCCATTCGCGGCGCCCTGCTGAACGCGCCGCGCGCCATACTGACGCCAATCGTCGTCGTCACCGGCATGGTGTCCCACCACGCGTCGGACGCGTCCTATGTGGTCGTCATTCCTCTGGCGGCCGTGATCTTCGCGGCTGCGGGCCGTAACCCGCTGGCCGGCCTCGCAGCCGGTTTCGCCGCCGTCTCGGGCGGATACGCCGGCAATCTGTTTCCTGGGGCCAGCGATGCGCTGATCCTGGGCATCACGGAGCCCGCCGCTCAACTGATCGACCCGTCATACTCGGTGAACATCGCCGGCAACTGGTTCTTCATCGTCGGGGTCGTCTTCGTCTTCACTCCCATCGTCTGGTTCCTGACGGATCGCGTGATCGAGCCGCGCCTGGGCGTCTGGAAGCCGGCCGAGGGCGTCGCCGCCCCCAACGCCACGGAAAAACAGCCCCTGACCGCCGCCGAGAAGCGCGGCCTGCGGTTCGCCGGCCTGGCGGTTCTGGGCATGATCGCCCTGTGGGCCACGCTGACCTTCCTGCCCGGCTCGCCGTTCGTCGATCCCGAGGTCGATCCGGAGCAGAAGTTCAATCCGCTCTACAAGTCCCTGGTCGCCTTCTTCGCAATTACCTTCTTCGTCGCCGGTGGGGCCTATGGCGCCGGGTCCGGGACGATCAAGTCGCACCGCGACATGGTGACGATGATGCGCGACGGCATCGCCCAGCTGGCGCCCTATATCGTGCTCGCCTTCTTCGCCGCCCACTTCGTGGCCATGTTCAACTGGTCGGGCCTGGGACCGATCCTGGCGGTGAACGCGGCCGCCGGACTGAAGACCCTGGCCCTGCCCGCTCCGCTGCTGCTGATCTGCGTCGTCTTCGTCTCGTGCTTCTTCGACCTGTTCATCGGCTCGGCCTCGGCCAAATGGTCGGCCCTGGCGCCCATCGTCGTGCCCATGTTCATGCTGCTGGGCATTTCGCCCGAGATGACGACGGCCGCCTATCGGATGGGCGATTCGGTCACCAATATCGCTACGCCCCTGATGAGCTACTTCCCGCTGATCCTGACCTTCGCCCAGCGCTGGGATCCGCGATTCGGCCTGGGATCGCTGATGGCGACCATGCTGCCCTATGCCGGGGCCTTCCTGGTCGCCGGTCTGGCCATGGTGGCGGCCTGGGTCGCCTTCGACCTACCGCTGGGGCCGGGCGTGGGCGTCCACTATGAGCCTCCCGCCCCGGCCGTGGCCGCTCAGGAGCCAACGAGCGGCGGCCTGGCGGGCCCGCACAGCCCGCCACAGGCGGCGATCGTCACGCCGTCCACAGCCCCGTCGCGTTGAGGGTCGCGTTTCTCCGAAAAGGTCGCTTGACGCGATGTGCCAGCCCGCCTAAACGACGCCCCTCGCCGGGGCGCACAGCCGCTTCGGCCGGGAAACGCGGGTGTAGCTCAGTTGGTTAGAGTGCCGGCCTGTCACGCCGGAGGTCGCGGGTTCGAGCCCCGTCACTCGCGCCACTCTCTCTAGCAATAGATAGAGTGGCGCACACCGCCTTCCCAAAAAGCTTTCGAAACAGCTCAAAAGTTTCGACCTGATACGCGGGTGTAGCTCAGTTGGTTAGAGTGCCGGCCTGTCACGCCGGAGGTCGCGGGTTCGAGCCCCGTCACTCGCGCCACTTCTTTTCCAGACATTGCAAAAAGAAGTGGCGCGCCCCCGTTTCGGAACGCGCCTTACTCAATTGCTGATCGCCGTGCGTCTGCACGACCCCATCAATGCAGCGGCAGCGCCGTATCCGGGTTCACGAAGGCCGCCTCGCCCGTCAGTTCGCCATAGACCATGCACAGGTCCTCGAACACTCGATTCCAGGCGAACTGGCTGACCGCCTTCTCGCGCGCCGCCCGACCGATGGCTTCGATGTCGCGCGCGAACAGGGCCTCGACCGCCTGGGCATAGTCGTCGGCGTCAGCACTGACGGCTAACTGACCCACGGTCTCGTCCACCGTCTCGGCGACACCGCCTGCGTTGACCCCCACCACGGGTCGCCCGCACGCCATGGCCTCCAGCACGATCAGGCCGAACGGCTCCTTGTCGTTGGCGTGAACGAAGGCGTCGCAGCTGGCGATGATCTTGGCGACCGCCTTAGGATCGCTTTCGTACGGCATGGAGATGACGCGATCTTCTTCCGGCATCCCGGCGCCCGCGCCGACCAGAACCAGATAATAGGGGGCGCCCAGCTTCTGGACCGCCTCGATCAGCACATCGACGTTCTTCTCCTTCGCGGGCCGTCCGGCGAAGCAAAGCAATCGGGCGTCCTCGCCCAGGCCCAGCTTGTTCAGCAGCCATTGACGGTCCCGGCGTTCTGGCCGGAAGGTGTCGATCTCCACGCCCAAGGGACGGATGACGATATTGTCGACTCCGGCCTCCTCAAGCCGTCGCGCGATGAAACGGCTGGGCGACACCACTCGGTCGAACTGGGAAAACAGCTTGGCCCAGCGCTTCTCGACCGGCTTCTTGGCCCATTCGCCGAAGTGCAGCGCCGCCAGACCCGCCGGATCGGAATGACAGAAGCCGACGACGGGGCATCCGACCCGCTGACCGGCCTCCAGAGCGCCCTGCCCCGGCGTATAGGGATCGCCGGCCTCGATGATCGAGGGCTTCATCGCCGCCACCCAGGCGCTCCACCGCTTGACCGAGCTGGGCCAGCGATAGCCATCCCCGAACGGCAACTTGGTAGCCCGCAACTGCACGATGCCGTCGGTGCGCGCCTTGTGCCGGGCGCCGGGCACGATAAGCGAATGGCTGACTCCAGGCCGGTTTGATTCGATCCAAGCCTTCTTGGACAGGATGTAGCGCTTCACCCCGCCCGAACGCGGCGCATACAGCATGGTGGTGTCCACCAGGCGAGGACGCTCGTCCATCGCCGCCGCCTTCAGGGCCCGCAAGGTGTCGGCGACTTCCACGTCCAGCCCCGGAATCAGTCGGAGTTCGCTTTCCTGAACGTCGAGGTCTGTCATGCTCATGGGGTGTTCTCGCCTGGTCTGGGCTGTCGAACGCCGAAGGGGTTCGTTGGATGCGTCGCCGGGACGCGGCCTTTAGACCTTGCGACGGCCGTAAACCCCGTCGCGGCAAAGCTCAAGAGCGACGCGCTGCAAAACGCTCCGTATCCCCCGCAACGCTCGCAAACCGGAAAACACGGGTCCGTTCATAGGCAGGGTCGCCAGCAACTGCGGCCTTGTATTCGCCTCAAATTCGATAAACTTGGAAGGCTGGCGCGGACCCTGCTAAGGGATCGGCCGTACCGTGATGCGTGACCACCAGGGGTTTCTACCGAATGCGTATTCTGCTCGCGACCGCCGTAGCGATCGCCCCCTTGATGGCCGCCGCCGGAGCTCAGGCCGAGATCGTCATCTCGACCGCCCGGACGACGCCGATCCAGACCTCCAATGCGACCGGCACGGCCGCCGATAATATCCGCATCGCCAGCGGGGGCAGCATCGCGGTCGCCACAGGCGCGGCAGTGACCCTGAACTCGAACAACACCGTCGATCTGGACAGCGGCAGCTCGATCACCATGGACAAGTCGGCCGACGGTTCGACGGGCATCCTGATCAACGGCGGCAACACCGGCTCGGTCATCGTCGGTGGCACCATCACCGTCAACGACACGCAGGAAACGGCCGACATCAAGGATACGGACGGCGACGGCGACTTGGACGGTCCCTTTGCGACCGGAACCAACCGATATGGCGTGCGAGTGACCGGCGCGTCACCCTTCACCGGCAACATCCTGGTTGAAGGCACTGGAGCGATCGCGGTCGAGGGCAACAACTCCTACGGCCTGTCGGTCGAATCTGCGGTGAGCGGTAAGCTGCAGAGCCTGGGCACGGTACGCGTGACCGGCAATGACAGCACCGCCATTCGTACGACCGGCCCTGTCTCCGGCAACGTCGATCTCTCCGGCTCCATCTCGGCGCTCGGGGCCAATGCGACCGGCGTCTCCATTGAGGGCGACGTCGGCGGCGCGCTGAAGATCCACTCCTCGGTCGTCGCCACAGGCTACCGCTACACGACACCCCCTTCCGCGCGTCCGACGACGGGCACATTCGACAACGCCACGACCCTGTTCCTCGACGAACTGGACGCGGATGACCTGCTCCAAGGTGGGCCGGCCGTGCGCGTGGGCGCCAACGTCGCCGGCGGCGTCCTGCTGGACAAGGCCCTGGCCTATTCCGACACGGGCATTGAGGGCGACGACGACAAGGACGGCGTCAAGAACGGCGACGAGGACGATGACGGCGACGGCGTCAAGAACCGCGACGACACGGACCGTGACGGCGACGGCATCCCGGACGCCAGCGAAACCGCTGCTTCGATCACCTCGCTGGGCGGTGCGCCGGCTCTTCTGATCGGCTCTACCACCAATGCCGTGACCCTGGGCGCCGTCGGCACGGGCGACGCGGCCTATGGCCTGATCAATCGTGGCACCATCATCGGTTCCGGCCTCTATTCTGGCGTCGAATCTCGGGCGGTTCAACTCGGTGTAACGGGCGGCCAAGCGGTCAACGTGGTCGGCGGCGTCCGCAACGAAGGCGGCATCTCATCGACCGCCGTAGACGCCAACGCCACCGGCGTGTGGATTGGATCGGGCGTCACCGCTCCCACGATCAACAACTCGGGCGCGATCCAGGCCGTCGCCTCGGGCAGCAAGACCGAGAACGCCACGGCCATTCTGATCGGCGCCGGCGCGAACGTCGGATCGCTGACCAACACCGGCAACCTCGTGGCCTCGTTCGGCGGCAACCATGGCTCGGCCACTGTCATCCGCGACCAATCGGGTTCGCTGACCCAGCTCAACAACGCCGGGTCGATCATCGGCTCACTGACGGCTAACAGCACGGACACGACCGCCGTCGATGGGACAGTCACGGCGATCGACCTGTCCGCCAACACGACCGGGATCACGCTGCGCCAGTACGGCGTCCTCGCCGCCTCGGACAGCACGGCGGTCGATACGGACAAGGACGGCGTGCCGGACGCCACCGAACCGGCCATCGTGGGCGCGATCAAGCTCGGCTCGGGCGCAGATACGCTCAACATCGAAAACGGCGTCGTCAATGGTGATATCGATTTCGGGGCCGGCGCGGACCGTCTGAACATCAGCGGCGGCGCTGTCGTCTCGGGCGCCATCGGGAACGCTGACGGCCTGTTGGACATCAACGTGTCCAAGGGCACGCTGGCCGCCACCCAGACTGGCGCGACGGCCATCTCCAACCTGAACATCGGCGCAGAAGGCACTTTGCTGGTCAATCTGGACCCAGCGAATGACCGCGCCGGCGGCTTCAATGTCAGCGGCAATGCGACCCTGGCGACCGGCTCGACCCTTGGTGTTCGCTTCGCGTCGCTCATTGATGGGCCCGAGCGATTCAACATCATCACCGCCGGCACACTGAATGTGGGCCAGATCAACCAGACCCTACTGTCCGACAACTCGCCTTATCTTTATGTTGTGGAAGGCGGCGTTGCGGGCAACACCGTTTATGTCGATGCGCGCCGCCGGACCGCAACGGAAGCCGGCCTGATCCCGGTCGAGGCCTCCGCCTATGACGCCGTCTATGGCGCGCTGGGATCCAATGAGACGCTGCGCAACCTCTTCCTGTCGCAGACGTCGCGCGACGGCTTTATCGACGCCTATGAGCAGATGCTGCCGGACCACTCCGGCGGTCCGCTGATGTCGCTGTCGGCCGGCGTGGACGCGGTCACCCGCGCCTTGACGGGCCGCAACGCGGTCGCCGCGCCTGGCGAAACCAGCGCCTGGGTGCAGGAGATCAACTTCTACGCCGACAAGGACAAGACCGATTCCTACGGCTTCCGCTCGGAAGGCTTCGGCGTTGCGGGCGGTGTGGAGAAAGGCTCCAGCCTGGGCGCTTTCGGCATCACGGCCGCCTTCACCTCGTCGGACATCAAGGACCCCGAAGCCGAGGCCGAAGAGGTGCTGTCGGCCAACCTGCTGGAACTGGGCCTCTACTGGCGCGCCCAAGGACAGTACTGGACGACCTGGGCCCGTGCGGCCGGCGGCTATGCCTCCTTCACCGCCGACCGGTCTCTGGTCGCCAGCGGCGTCTATCTGAACAACAAATCCGACTGGCATGGCTGGACAGCGGCGGTCGCCGGCGGAGCATCGTATGAGCGCAACTTCGGTCGCCTGAACGTTCGTCCCGAAATCTACGGCGAGTATTTCAGCCTGTCCGAAGGCGCCCGCAGCGAGACCGGCGGCGGCGACGGCTTCGACCTCGACATCGATTCGCGCGAAAGCCACATTTTCTCGGCGGTGGCCGCCATGAACATCGGCTACGGCTTCGGTCGTAACGGCTGGGTCCGTCCCGAACTGCGCATAGGCTATCGCCAGAACATCTCCGTGGACGCCGGCGAGACCATCGCCCGCTTCGCCAGCGGCGGCCCCGACTTCATCCTGTCGCCGGACGCCGTCGAGGGCGGCGGGCCGATCCTGGGCTTCCGCCTGAACTTCGGCAACGAACTGGGCATGCTGTCGGTTACCGGCGACGCAGAGCTGCTTGAAGACTACGTCCGATACTCGCTGCTGCTGCGGGCCAGCTTCCGCTTCTGATCGAAAGCGAACGCCAGAAACACGAAAGGCCGCCGGAGCGATCCGGCGGCCTTTTTGTTTGGTAGGCGGCGACGGGTTCGAACCGCCGACCCTCTCGGTGTAAACGAGATGCTCTGACCAGCTGAGCTAGCCGCCCTCAATACAGAGCCGGGCTTATGCCCGTTGGACTTCAACCGTTCAAGGCGCTTTTCAAACCCTCCCCAGCACGAAAGCGCGCGGTGCGGGATGCAGGGCGCGCCACGGCGGCCCCCGTCCGAGGATTGCGGGCGACGCCGGCCTTGCGTTCCATGGCCACAAAGCTGCCGAAGCCGATCAGCTTGACGTCCCGACCATCCGCCAAGGCTTCAGCCACGCCGTCGGTAAATGCCTCCAGCGCCGACTTAGCCTGGTCGCGGCTGATGTTCGCCGCGCTGGCCATTCGACCGATCAGTTCCGCTTTGGTCATCTGTTCCCCCAGGCGAATCACTAAAGGGCAGATCGACGGTTGCGTCAAAAACGAAAACGCCGCCGGCTTGCTCACCGGCGGCGCTCCCTGTTCAACTTGACGTTAGTGGCTGATGGCGGCCGTCGGCCCGTCGAGAGACGGAACTGGCGCCGGCAACGGATCCGTCGCCTCGTCCCATTCGACTGGAGTCAGGGGACCGATCAGGGCCCATTTCAGCGCTTCGTCTGCCGTGGAGATCGGCACGATCTCCAGCGCCGACTTCACGTTGTCCGGCACATCAGCGAGGTCTTTCTCGTTCTCCTGCGGGATCAGCACGGTCTTGACGCCGGAGCGCAGGGCCGCGAGCAGCTTCTCCTTCAGGCCGCCGATGGCGGTGACCCGGCCGCGCAGGGTGATCTCGCCGGTCATGGCGATATCCTTGCGGATCGGGATGCCGGTCAGAACCGAGACCATCGCCACCGTCATGGCCACGCCGGCGGACGGACCGTCCTTGGGCGTAGCGCCGTCCGGCACGTGGACGTGGATGTCGGTCTTCTCGAACACCGGCGGCTTGACGCCGAAGTCGAGCGCCCGCGATCGGACGTAGGAGGCGGCGGCGGAGATCGACTCCTTCATTACCTCCTTCAGATTGCCGGTCACGGTCATGCGACCGCGGCCCGGCATCTTGATCGCCTCGATTGTCAGGATGTCGCCGCCGAACTCGGTCCAGGCCAAGCCCGTGACGATGCCGACCTGATCCTCCTCGTCCGTCTCGCCGTAGCGGAACTTCTTCACACCCGCGTATTCGGCCAGCTTGGCGTCATCCACCGTGATCGACTTGGCGCCCGTCTTGGCCATCTCGCGCACGGCCTTGCGGGCCAGACCGCCCAAGGCGCGTTCCAGCGACCGCACGCCGGCTTCGCGGGTGTAGTAGCGGATCAGGTCGCGGATCGTGTTTTCCGGCACGATCAACTCGTCGGCTTTCAGACCATGGTCCGTCAGCTGTTTGGGCAGGACGTGCCGCTTTGCGATCTCGACCTTCTCGTCCTCGGTGTAGCCAGACACCCGGATGATCTCCATCCGGTCCATCAGCGGCTGCGGCATGTTCAGGCTGTTCGCCGTCGTCACGAACATCACCTGGGACAGGTCGTAGTCCACCTCCAGATAGTGGTCGCCGAAGCTCGAGTTCTGGGCCGGGTCCAGCACCTCAAGCAAAGCCGAGGACGGGTCGCCGCGCCAGTCGGAGCCCAGCTTGTCGATCTCGTCCAGAAGGACGAAGGCATTGGTGGTCTTGGCCTTCTTCATCGACTGGATGATCTTGCCGGGCATGGAGCCGATATAGGTCCGGCGGTGACCGCGGATCTCGCTCTCGTCGCGTACGCCGCCCAGCGACATGCGGACGTATTCACGCCCGGTCGCCTTGGCGATGGACTTGGCCAGCGAGGTCTTGCCGACGCCGGGAGGGCCGACTAGGCACAGGATGGGCCCCTTCAGGCTGCCCGTTCGGGCCTGGACGGCCAGATATTCGACGATCCGTTCCTTGACCTTCTCCAGGCCGAAATGGTCCTCCTCAAGGATCTCCTCGGCCTTGACCAGATCAATCGGCTTCTGCTTGGCCTTGCCCCACGGCACGGACAGCAGCCAGTCGAGGTAGTTCCGCACGACCGTGGATTCGGCCGACATCGGGCTCATGTTGCGCAGCTTCTTGACCTCGGCCTCGGCCTTGGTGCGAGCTTCCTTGGACAGGCGCGTCTTACGGATGCGCTTCTCCAGATCCATGATCTCGTCGCGCGCGTCGTCGGTCTCGCCCAGCTCGCGCTGGATCGCCTTCATCTGTTCGTTCAGATAATATTCGCGCTGGGTCTTCTCCATCTGGCGCTTCACACGCGAGCGGATCTTCTTCTCGACCTGAAGGACGGAAATCTCGCCCTCCATCAGGCCATAGACCTTCTCAAGCCGCTTCGGCACGTCGAAGGTTTCCAGCAGGCCCTGTTTGTCGGCGATCTTGACCGACAGGTGCGCGGCGACCGAGTCGGCCAGCTTGGAGGCGTCGGTGATCTGGGGGATGGAGCTGAGGGCCTCGGGCGGGACCTTCTTGTTCAGCTTCACATAGTTTTCGAACTGCTCGACGACGGCGCGCAGCATGGCCTCGGTCTGCGAGGCATCGCCCGGCTCGTCCTCGATCTCGACGGCCTCGGCCTCGAAATACTCCTCGCGGTCGGTGAATCGGGTCAGGCGCGCACGGCCCTTGCCTTCGACCAGCACCTTCACCGTGCCGTCGGGCAGTTTCAGCAGCTGCAACACAGTGGCCAGCACGCCGATGGGATAGATGGCGTCGGGCGACGGATCGTCATCGACGCTGTTCTTCTGGGTCGCCAGCAGGATCTGCTTTTCGCCCTTCATGATTTCGTCCAGCGCCTTCACGGACTTCTCGCGGCCCACGAAGAGCGGCACGACCATGTGCGGGAAGACGACGATGTCTCTCAGCGGCAGGACGGGCAGGATCTTTGGTTCAGTCATGATGCGTACTCCTGGGCCATTGATCATCTCCGGCCCGCCGCCACGGTCCGCCGGGCAAGAGGCCCGACCGGCGCATGACGGCCCGTCGATTCCGACGGCGTTCGGATGAGTATGTGGTTTGAAAGACCCACGGTTCAAGCGTGACCGATGAACCGCCCACATCTGCGTGGTCGCAAGGCCCGCGATCGCGCCGCTTTACGTCCGTATTATGCGGCGCGGCGCTTTCGACATGGCGGCTTTACGGGGTTCGGGCGTCTGCTTGGGATCCAAGGAGATGACCCATGAGCCGTTCACACCTGCTGGCGGAATCGCTGAAACGCCCCGCCCAAAAGCCGACCTCCGTCCAGATGGCGATGACCTTCATCGGCGCCCTGTTCGGCGCGCCGATTCCTCGGGGACCGTCGCGATGATGCAGGGCCATGTCGAAGGCGGGGCCGCAGCCCCCGTCCCGCCCCGACGATACACGGTGGTGGCACGCGCAAGCGGCTGGGCGGTGGCGGTCAACAGAGCCACGACCCGCCCCCTGCCCGACCGCGCCGCCGCCGAACGCCTGGCTGCACGATTGCAGGCCGAGGCCGACCGCCTGAACCGCGACCAGCACTGGCGCACCCAATGATCGCGGCTGCACCCCCATCGCCGCCGGCCATCGAGACGCTGACGATCCAGCCTGTCGGCGGCCGCTGGCGCGTCACCTCCAGCGACGGTCTGTTCGAAGGCGTCTTCACCGACGCCAAGAGCGCCGTCCAGTGCGCAAGGGCCGAGGCGGAAGCGCATTCCGGTCATGCCATCCAGATCGTGCCTGGCTCATAGAGATGGAGGCTGTCGGGTCTTTTTCGACGCCTTGCGAACCGCAACATCCAGCGACCGCCGCGCCCAGGCGACCGCCTCGTCGGGGTCGTCCAGCGCCGTCTCCGGCAGGGTCCAATAGCCCATGCTCATCGTTCGCCCGTCCTTGGTCGGATAGGTGAACTGACGCGAGCCGGCCTCCACGAACGCCTCGCCCAGCGGCTCGTCGCCTTTCAGCCAAACGATGCCGTCATCCAGCAGGGCGAACATGACGCCGGAGGCATAGACCCCCGCCCCGCCGAACATCCGCTTGATCTCCAGCCGGCCGAGCGCGTGGAAATGCTCACGCACCCACTCGCCGAAATCGGCGTCGTACGCCATGTCAATCGGCGGCGACCGGAACGATGGTGACGCTTTCGCCGCAACCGCAGGCGTCGGTCTGGTTCGGGTTGTTGAACACGAACTTGGACGCCAGACGCGTCGTCTCGTAGTCGATCTCTGTGCCGATCAGGAACAGCACGGCCTTGGGCTCGATCAGGATGGTGACGCCCTTGTCCTCGACCACCTCGTCCAGCGGCCCGACGCTGTCGGCATAGGCGAAGGTGTATTCCTGCCCCGCGCAGCCGCCGTTCTTGACCCCGATCCGCAAACCGATGTGGTCGTTCTCGGCATTGTCCAGGATCTCGCGCACGCGCTCGGCGGCGGCGTCGGTCAGGGTGACGGCCTTGGGGCGCGGGCGGCGGGGACGGGATGTGGTTTGAAGATCGGTCATCAGAACATATTCAGGGCCAGCTTGGCCTCGTCGCTCATCTTGGAGCTGTCCCACGGCGGGTCGAACACCAGATTGGCCTTGGCGCTGCGCACGCCCTCGACCTTCTCGACCGCCGTCTCGACCCAGCCCGGCATCTCGCCGGCGACCGGACAGCCTGGCGCCGTCAGGGTCATGTCCACCACCACGTCGCGGTCGTCGTTGACGTCCACGCGATAGATCAAACCCAGCTCATAGATATCGACCGGGATTTCCGGGTCATAGACCGACTTCAACGCCTCGATCAGCTGATCGGTCAGCGTGTCCAGCTCAGCCTGAGACAGGGCGCTCTTCTGGGGTTCGTCCCAGGCGTCCTTGAAGGCGTCGCTGTCTTGAATAGGTTGATCTGTCATCGGCTTACACGAAGAAGTTCCGCGCCTTGATCAGCGCATCCACGAAGGCGTCGGCATCCTCCACGGTGTTATATAGGGCGAAGGAGGCGCGGGTGCTCGACGTCACGCCCATTCTTTTCGACAGCGGCTCGGCGCAATGCAGCCCGGCCCGCACGGCGACGCCGTAACGGTCCATGATCTGGGCCACGTCATGGGCGTGGGCGCCCTCGACGGCGAAGGTCAGGATCGCGCCCTTCCCGTCCGCCTGCCCCAGGATCCGCAGCCAGCCCTGGCCGTCCAACTGGTCCACGGCGTGCTGATACAGCGCATGTTCGTGCGCCTGCACCGCCGCGCGGTCGTATTGCGCCAACCATTCCAGCGCCACGCCCAAGCCGATGGCCTCCAGGATCGGCGGCGTCCCAGCCTCGAACCGATGCGGCGGCTTGGCGTAGGTCACGCGGTCACGCTCGACCGTCTCGATCATCTCGCCTCCGCCCTGATAGGGCGGCAGGGCCTCCAGCGCCTCGGCCTTGCCGTACAGGGCGCCGATGCCGGTCGGCGCAAACAGCTTGTGGCCGGTCAGGACATAGAAGTCGCAACCGATGGCCTTCACGTCCGGCGTCGCATGGACCGCGCCCTGGCACCCGTCGATCAAGATCTGAGCCCCGGCCGCATGGGCGAGGCGCGTGATCTCGGCCACCGGATTGATGGTGCCCAGCACGTTCGACATATGGGTGACCGCGACCATGCGCGTCTTCGGTCCCAGCAGGTCGGCATAGGCCGCCATGTCCAGCGAACCGTCGTCCAGCACCGGGATCCATTTGATCACCGCCCCGCGCCGTTCGCGCAGCAGATGCCACGGGACGATGTTGGAATGGTGCTCCATCTCCGAGACGATGATCTCGTCGCCCGGCTCGATGCTCAGCCCCAGCCCGTTGGCCACCAGGTTGATCGCCTCGGTGCCGCCCTTAGTCCAGACGACCTGTTCGGGGCTTTCGGCGTTCAAGAAGCGGGCGACGATCTCGCGCGCCTTTTCGAACGCCTCGGTCGCCTCGTTTGACAGGGTGTGCAGCCCCCGGTGGACGTTGGCGTAGCCGCCCTCCATCGTCGCCACCAAGGCGTCGATCACCGCCCGCGGCTTCTGCGCCGAGGCCGCATTGTCCAGATAGACCAGAGGCTTGCCGTTCACTTGTCGCGACAGGATCGGGAACTGCGCCCGGACGGCATAGGGATCGAAAAGGTTCACAACCGAGCCGTCAGCCATTCCCGCGCCACCTCTCTCGCGCCTTCATGTTCGATACGGTCGATGACCTCGATGAGGAAGGCCTGGGTCAGCAGAGCGCGGGCTTCCCCGGCCGGAATGCCGCGCTGCTGCATGTAGAACAGGGCGCTCTCGTCCAGCGTCCCCACCGTATTGCCGTGCGCGCACTGCACGTCGTCGGCATAGATGATCAGTTCCGGCTTGGCGTCGATCTCGGCCCGTTCCGACGCGATCAGGGCGTGATGGCCCATGCGCGCATCCGTGCCGTCGGCCCCGCGCTCGACCACGATCTTGCCCTGGAAGACGCCGCGCGCGGTGTCGCGGGCCACGCCCTTGATCAACTGGCTGGTCGCGCCGTCATGCTCGACGTGGCGCACCACGCTGGTCAGGTCGGTGTGACGCGATCCGTTCAGCAGATACAGGCCGTCCGCCTGAACCTGGGCACCCTGGCCGTAATGCGTGATGCGGGTCTCGATCCGCTGCAGCTTGGCGCCGGTCGTGACGATGGTCTGGCGATAGACGCCGCCGGCCTCGACCTTCACATGGGCCTCGGCGATGGAGATGGCGTCCTCAGGCTCCTCGACCAAGACGACGCGCGTCACCTCGGCCCCGGCGGCCACATCCAGCTCCAGCGTATTGTGCGCCACATAGGCCGAGCCCGCGCCCTCGTGCGTCTCCAGCAGCAGCAGCTTGGCGCCCGCCCGCGCCGAGACCCGCGCCCCGGCCGTGTGCCCCGTCCCGACCGCGTCGGAGATATAGCGCAGCCGCAGCGTCTGCTCGCCCGAGGCGATGAAGTCGGTCACACCCACGGCGCGCCCATTGGCGAAGACGATAGCCTCTCCGCCCAGGTCATAGAACGGCCCTGGCGGCCCGACCGCCGCCGTGCCCGAAGGCTCCGGCGCCGCGCGAAGCCAGCGCTTCAGGTCGCTGTATTTCCACGCCTCTGTCCGCCGGGACGGAAAGGTTTCGGCGTCGGCCAGATCAATAGCGAAGGCCGCGCTCATGCCGGTTCCAGAAGATACTTGTCGTACCCTTCCGCCTCCAACTGATGCGCCAGCTCCGGCCCGCCCGAGGCCACGATCCGCCCGCCGGCCAGCACATGGACCCGGTCCGGTTTGATGTAGTCCAGCAGGCGCTGATAGTGGGTGATGACCAGCATGGCCCGGTCGGGACGGCGCAGGGCGTTCACCCCTTCCGACACGATGCGCAAGGCGTCGATGTCCAACCCTGAGTCCGTCTCGTCCAGGATCAGCAGCGACGGCTCCAGCAGGGCCATCTGCAGGATCTCCATCCGCTTCTTCTCACCGCCTGAGAAGCCGACGTTCAGCGGCCGTTTCAGCATGTCGAAGTCCATCTTCAGCGCCTTGGACGCCTCGCGGACCAGCTTCAGGAAGGCCGGCGCCGCCACCTCCTCCTCGCCCCGCGCACGCTTCTGCGCATTCAGCGCCGTCCGCACGAAGGTCAGGGCCGGCACGCCGGGAATCTCGATCGGATACTGGAACGACAGGAAGACGCCCTTCGCCGCCCGCTCGGCCGGGTCCAGCGCCAGCAGGTCCTCGCCCGCCCATTCGACCGCGCCTTCGGTCGCCTCATAGCCCGGCCGTCCCGACAGGGCGTAACCCAGCGTCGATTTCCCGGCCCCGTTCGGCCCCATGATGGCGTGCACCTCGCCCGCCGGAACGTCGAGCGTCAGGCCCTTGAGGATCGGCTTGTCGCCGACAGAGACGTGGAGGTTGGAAATCGAGAGCATTCAGTTAGCCAATTCGGTAGGATCGACAGCGCGGCGAACGGCTGTGGTTTGTTCAATGAGTTCTTCGGCGAGAACGGCGCGCCCCCGCTCGTCTGCGGCGTGATAGAGCGCCCAGACGAACGACGAGACAGAGACCTTCATCACGGCGTCCCGGAAGTATGGATCGAACGCGAGGCTCTCGGCCTTCTTGGCGTAAGCCTCGGCAAGTTGGTGCAACTCCAGTCCGATCTTGTCGATCTCGGTTTCGGGATAAGTCATCCGACCGAGCCTTCCAGACTGATCGCCACCAGCTTCTGCGCCTCGACGGCGAACTCCATCGGCAGCTTCTGCATCACGTCCCGGACGAAGCCGTTGACCAGCAGGGCCACCGCCTCCTCCTGCGACAGACCGCGTTGCTGAGCGTAGAACATCTGGTCGTCCGACAACCGCGTCGTCGTCGCCTCGTGCTCCAGCTGCGCCGAGCCGTTGCGGGCCTCGATATAGGGGATGGTGTGCGAGCCGCACTCTTTCCCGATCAGCAGGCTGTCGCACTGGGTGAAGTTGCGCACCCCCGTCGCCTTCGGATGCACCGAGACCAGGCCGCGATAGGTCGAGTCCGATTTCCCCGCCGACACCGCCTTGGCGATGATCCGCGACTTGGTGTTCTTGCCCAGATGGATCATCTTGGTGCCGGTGTCGGCCTGCTGATGTCCGTTGGTGATGGCGATGGAATAGAACTCGCCCGAACTCTCATCGCCCTTCAGGATGCAAGACGGATATTTCCAGGTCACGGCCGAACCGGTCTCGACCTGGGTCCAGGACACCTTGGACCGATCACCCCGGCAATCCGCCCGCTTGGTGACGAAGTTGTAGATGCCGCCCTTGCCCTCGGCGTCGCCCGGATACCAGTTCTGGACCGTCGAATATTTCACCTCGGCGTCGTCCAGCGCCACGATCTCGACCACCGCCGCATGCAGCTGGTTCTCGTCGCGCATCGGCGCGGTGCAGCCCTCGAGGTACGAGACG
The DNA here is from genome assembly GCF_049897645.1 of Brevundimonas sp. TWP2-1. Taxonomy (NCBI): domain Bacteria; kingdom Pseudomonadati; phylum Pseudomonadota; class Alphaproteobacteria; order Caulobacterales; family Caulobacteraceae; genus Brevundimonas; species Brevundimonas sp. TWP2-1. The sequence continues at coordinate 447,068 of NZ_JAFCWR010000001.1, read as the reverse complement.
TAGCTGCCCTTGTCGGCGATGATCAGGGTCCGCTCGAATTGGCCCGTCTGGCTCGCATTGATGCGGAAATAGGTCGACAGCTCCATCGGGCAACGCACGCCCGGCGGGATGTAGACGAACGATCCATCCGAAAAGACCGCGCTGTTCAGGGCCGCGAAATAGTTGTCCGAGACCGGCACCACCGACCCCAGATATTGCCGCACCAGCTCGGGATATTCGCGCAAGGCCTCGGAAATCGGCATGAAGATCACGCCGACCTTGGCCAGCTCGGCCTTGAAGGTCGTGACCACCGACACGCTGTCGAACACCGCGTCCACGGCATAGCGGGGCGCGCCCTCGACGCCCGCCAGCACCGCCTGCTCGCTCAGCGGGATGCCCAGCTTCTTGTAGATTTCCAGGATTTCGGGATCGACCTCGTCCAGCGACTTCGGTCCGTCTTTCTTCTTGGGCGCCGCATAGTAGAACAGCGACTGGTAATCGATCGGCTCGTACTTCACTGCCGTCCAGGTCGGCTCTTCCATCGCCAGCCAGCGCTCATAGGCGGCGAGGCGCCATTCCAGCATCCACTCCGGCTCGCCCTTCTTCTCGGAGATAAAGCGCACGATCTCGGCGCTCAGGCCACGCGGCGCATATTCCGTCTCGATGTCCGAGGTGAAGCCGTGCTCGTACTTTTCCAGTGCGGCGACGGCGTCGATGGTTTCCTTGACGGCGGCCATCAGGCGACCTCTCTCACGCGCTCGGCGGCGCGTGTCTTATGCTTGTTGTAGGCGGAGACCCAGGCGTCGGCGAACCGCACCCAGTCGCCTTCGGTCGTGCCCCAGCCGCCGGACACGCGCACGCCTCCGGTCGCCAGCGTATTCAGCCCCATGGCGCTGATGGTCTTGGACGGCTTCACCTTGCCAGAAGAACAGGCCGACCCCGCCGACACCATGACCCCGGCCAGATCGAGTGTGATCAGCTGCTGCGGACTGTCCCAGCCCTCGACCGCCATGAACAGGGTGTTGGGCAGCCGCGGCACGCCACCGCCGATAACGGTCGCCCCGGCGGCCTTGACCTTGGCCTCGGCGGAATCGCGCCAGCCGACATGCGAAGCCATCGTCTCCAGGTCCCGTCCAGCGCAGTCGGCGGCCACGCCGAAGCCCGCAATGCCCGGCACGTTTTCGGTCCCGGCGCGCAGGCCCCGCTCCTGCCCCGCTCCGTGCAGAATCCGAACGCCGGACACGCCGTCCTTGAGGATCAACGCCCCGACGCCCTGCGGCCCGCCCAGCTTGTGCGCTGACAGGGTCAGGCTGTCCGCGTCAAGAACGCGCATATCGACAGGGATCTTGCCCGCCGACTGGATGGCATCGACATGCAGCCAGCCCCCAGCCGCGCGCACCAGAGCGGCGGCCTCGCCCACGGGCTGGATCACGCCGCTCTCGTTGTTCGCATGGTGGATGGCGACCACGGCCCGGCCCGAACGCGCCAACGCCTGCGCCAACCAGTCCAGATCGACGACGCCGTTCACATCAACCGGCGCCACCTCGACCGGCGCCCCCGCATGCGCCGCCGCCTCGGCCACGCACGGATGTTCGGTCGCCGAGATGATCAGACGCTCGCATCCGGCCGCCAGGGCGCTGACGATGCCCTGCGCATTGGCTTCCGTACCGCCGCTGCTGAACACCACCGCCGTCGGATCGGCCCCGACCAGTTCTCCGACCTGGGCCCGCGCCGTCTCGACCCGCGCCCGCGCCCGTCGTCCGGCCGCATGGACCGCCGAGGGGTTGCCGTTGTCGGCCAGGGCGCGCGCCATGATGTCCTGCACCTCCGGCCGCACCAGACCCGAGGCGTTGTAATCCAGATAGACGCCGGTCATGCCGCCACTCCAACCGGAGCGGACTGATCGACATTGCGGCGACGCTGGCCCGTGCGGTTCATCACCACATCCTCCAGCGACACCCGGGCCAGATAGCGATGGATCTCGTCGCCCAGATCTTCCCACAGATTGTGGGTGATGCAGCGTTCGCCGGCCAACATGCAGCCCTTGGGCGACCCGTGCGCCACGCAGCGCGTCGCCCGGATCGGCTCGTCCACCGCCAGCACGATCTCGGCCACCACCGTCTCGTGCGCAGCCTTGGCCAGGCGATAGCCGCCACCGGGTCCGCGCACGCTCTTGACCAGCTCACTCTTGCGCAACCGGGCGAACAACTGCTCCAGATAGCTCAGTGAAATCTCCTGGCGCGCGGCGATCTCGGCCAGCGAAACCGCCCGGATTTCGCCGCTCTCGCCGCGTCCGTTCTTGGCCAGATCGGCCATCGCCATTACGGCGTATCGTCCCTTGGTCGACAGACGCATTTCGCACCTTCAAAAATTGCGCGCTTTTCGGGGCTCTTGTGCTAGAACCCGCGCCTTCGCGAAGGCGGCGTGCTTGCGGAGGGACTTAGAAAGTCCCACCTCCTTGGTCAAGTATTACGCACCTGCGAAATGACAGTTGAACGGATTCCAGAGCCCCTATGCCTGAAGTCATCCTGCCCGGCGCCTCCGGTCGCATCGAAGGCCGCTATTCCCCGGGCAAGCGCCCGAACGCACCGATCGCCCTGATCCTGCACCCGCACCCCAAGGCGGGCGGGCATATGAACAACCCGGTGACGGTCACCCTGCACCAGCTGTTCCAGCAGCGTGGATTCGCCACCCTGCGCTACAATTCGCGCGGCGTCGGCAAGTCGCAGGGCGAGTTCGATTCGGGCATCGGCGAGCTGGCTGACGCCGCCACGGCCCTCGACTGGCTTCAGACGAACAATCCCGGCGCCAGCCAGACCTGGGTCGGCGGTTATCAGTTCGGCGCCTACATCGGCATGCAGCTTCTGATGCGCCGCCCCGAGACGGACGGCTTCATCTCGGTCTCGCCGCCGTCGAACATGTATGATTTCAGCTTCCTGGCCCCCTGCCCGGCGTCCGGCCTGTTCCTGCACGGAACCGCCGACACCGTCGTGCCGCCGGTCGAGGTCGAACGCGTGGTCAACAAGCTGCGCACCCAAAAGGGCATCATCATCGACTACGAACTGGAAGAGGGCGCCAGCCACTTCTGGCAGGACCACATCGGCGCCGTCGATCGCCGCGTCGGCGCCTATCTGGACAAGCGTCTGGAAGAAAAGCCGGCCTGACCAGGGTTTGGGTTCAGGCCGCGAAAGCCGGTCTGAGCCTCAAACCCGCCGCAACAGCCCTCCGACAAGATGCCGGAAAGCGTCTACGGCGCTTTCAAAGACCCTCTCGGGCTCATCGGCTGCGGTCACCCACAAGGCAGCGTTCCGCAGACGACCTGACAGGCGCGAAGGCGGCCTGATGCAGACGACGCTTGGAAAAGGCTGGGATCGGCATTAGGCTGCCTGACCGGGCCATGCGGACGCCCGATCAGGCGCTTTGGCGTCCAAGCTCCGCTCCTTTTTCCGCGCCAAAGGGTGTGAACTGGAGCACGGCCTGTGACCCCAAGCGATCAAGAGCCCTCCCCGCCCTCTCTGTCCTACGCGGCCCTGTTTCTCCGCTTCCTTCGCTTCGGCCTTCTGGCCTTCGGCGGGCCGGTGGCGCAGATCGCCATGATCCGCCGCGATCTGGTGGACCAGGAAGGCTGGATGTCCAGCGCCTACTTCAATCGGCTGCTGGCGGTCCTTCAGGTCCTTCCGGGACCCGAGGCGCACGAGCTGTGCGTGCATCTGGGCATGCGCGCCAAGGGTCGGATCGGCGGTCTGCTAGCGGGCCTCGGCTTCATGCTGCCGGGCTTCCTGATCATGCTTGGGATCGGTTGGGCCTATGTGTCGCTGACCCCGGTCATGGGCCTTCTGGCCGGCGCCTTCCTGGGCGTCCAGTCGGCGGTCGTGGCGGTCGTGATGCGCGCGGTCCACAAGATCGGCGCGCATATCCTTGAGGATCGCTGGCTCTGGGCCGTCGCCGCCATAGGCTTCGTCGCCACCTTGGCGGAGACCGGCTTCTGGATCGTCCTGATCGCCGGCGGCGCGGCCTATGCCTTCATCAAGGCCGGACGGCGCGTCTCCGCCCTCATCGTCATGGCGATCGCGCTTGCCGCCGCCGTGGCTCTTTACCTCTGGGCGAACCCCATGGACGCGCACGGCGCCGCATCATCCGCCGATCCGACCGCGTGGGCCATGCTCTGGACCGGATTGAAGGCCGGTCTCTTGACCTTCGGCGGCGCCTATACCGCCATTCCCTATGTCCGCGCGGATACCGTCGGACGCGGCCTGATCGATGATGGAACCTTCCTGGACGGCCTGGCCTTCGCCGGCGTCATTCCTGCGCCGCTGGTCATCTTCTGCACCTTCGTGGGCTTCGTCGTGGGCGGGTGGGTGGGCGCCCTGGCGATGACGGCCGGCGTCTTCCTGCCCGCCTTCGCGTTTTCGATGATCTTCTATGAGCGGCTGGAGGCGGTCGTCGCCGACGAACGCCTGCACCGTGTACTGGCCGGGGTCGCCGCCGCCGTTGTCGGCATCATTGCGGCCACCAGTCTTCAACTGGGTTTGACGACGCTTCAACGTGCACCGTCTATCCCCATCGCGCTCTTGATCTTTGCGACGGCCTTCGCGGCGGTGTGGTTCTGGAAGAGCCGCTACGCTGCGGCCGTGGTCCTGGCCCTGTCAGCACTCGCAGGATGGGCGCTGTTCCGATGACCACGCCTGCCCCACAGCAAACGCCCGCATTCTCCAGCAAGATTATCCGACTGACGCGGGCAATCGGCCGTCTTCCGATCAAGCCTTACCTGCTGCTGACCCTACCGATGTTCGGTGTGGCGCTGATCCTGCGCGCCGTCACCCATTCCGACCTGACCTATTACGTCTGGGCCGTGCTGTGGGCGGTCCCGCTGCTGATCGTGCTCGCGGCGCGCTGGGTCTATTTCGTCGTCACCTTGGCCTGGGCGATCCTGGTCGAGATCGGGCGGGCCGTGTGAAGCGCATTCGCACGGCCCAGATAGATCACGCCGCCTCGACGACCTGTTCCGCCGGCACGGTGCGGATCATGTAGTCGAAGGCCGCCAGCCCCGCCTTGGAGCCCTCGCCCATCGCCACGACGATCTGCTTGTAGGGCACGGTCGTCACATCGCCCGCGCCGAAGATTCCCGGCTGCGAGGTCTCGCCGCGATGATCCACCTCGATCTCGCCACGCGCCGTCAGGCCCACGGCGCCTTTCAGCCATTCGGTGTTCGGCACCAACCCGATCTGAACGAAGATGCCTTCCAGATCGACGTCGTGATGGGCGTCGGAGTTGCGGTCCTTGTAGGACAGGCCCGTCACCTTCTCGCCGTCGCCATGCACCTGGGTCGTCAGGGCCGAGGTGACGATCCGCACGTTCGGCAGGGTCGCCAGCTTGCGTTGCAGCACCGCATCGGCCCGCAGCTCGCTGTCGTATTCGATCAGGGTCACATGGGCCACGATGCCGGCCAGGTCGATGGCCGCCTCGACACCCGAGTTGCCGCCGCCGATGACCGCCACTCGCTTGCCCTTGTACAGCGGCCCGTCGCAGTGCGGGCAATAGGCCACGCCCTTGTTCTTGTACTGATCCTCGCCCGGCACGTTCATCTGGCGCCAGCGGGCGCCGGTGGCCAGGATGACGGTCCGCGATTTCAGCGACGCACCGTTCTCCAGCACCACCTCGTGCAGCCCGCCCGGAACCTTGGCCGGCACCAGCTTGGCGGCCTTCTGCAGGTTCATCAGGTCCACCTCATATTCGCGGACATGCTGTTCCAGATGGGCGGCCAGTTTCGGCCCCTCGGTGTGCGGCACCGAGATGAAGTTCTCGATCGCCATGGTGTCCAGCACCTGGCCGCCGAATCGTTCGGCCGCGATCCCGGTGCGGATGCCCTTGCGCGCCGTATAGATGGCGGCCGCCGCCCCGGCGGGGCCGCCGCCGATCACCAGGACGTCGAACGGGTCCTTGGACTTGATCTTCTCGGCCGCGCGCGCCTCGGCGCCCGAATCCAGCTTGGCGAAGATCTGCTCCAGCTCCATCCGGCCCTGGCCGAACAGTTCGCCGTTCAGGAAGACCGTCGGCACGGCCATGATCTTGCGCTCGTCCACCTCGTCCTTGAACAGGCCGCCCTCGATGGCGACGTGTTTGATGCGCGGGTTCAGCACGCTCATAAGGTTCAGGGCCTGCACCACGTCGGGGCAGTTCTGGCACGACAGCGAGAAATAGGTCTCGAACACATAGTCGCCGTCCAGGTCCTTGACCTGCTGGATCAGCTCCTGCGCCGCCTTGGACGGATGGCCGCCGACGTGCAGCAGGGCCAGAACCAGCGAGGTGAACTCGTGGCCCAGCGGAATGCCCGCAAACCGCACGCCGATGTCCGTGCCCTTCCTGCGGATCAGGAAGCTGGGCTGGCGCTCGTCGTCATAGTCGCGGCCCATCTCGACCTTGCCGTGCGAGACCGAGACGATCTCCTCCAGCAGTGTCTTCAGCTCGATCGACTTGGGCCCGGCGCCCAGAGAGGCGACCAGTTCGACCGGATGGACGATATTCTTGAGGTACCCCTCAAGCTGAGATTTCAGATTGGCGTCCAGCATGAGGCAGTCCTCGAATTTCAGGGGTTGCGCGCCGCCTTCAAGCCGATCCCGGCGAGGCTTGCGCGATAGCGTCCGGCCCCCACGAGATAAGGAGGCGGCCGGGTGGGTCCGACCCGAAGGCCGGACCCGATAGGCGTCTTTAGTCTTAGATCTTGCCGACGAGGTCGAGCGACGGGGCCAGGGTGGCTTCGCCTTCTTCCCACTTGGCCGGGCAGACTTCACCCGGATGCGCACGAACGTACTGGGCGGCCTTGACCTTGCGCAGCAGTTCGGCGGCGTTGCGGCCGATGCCTTCCGACGTGGTCTCGGTGAACTGGATCACGCCGTCCGGGTCGACCAGGAAGGTCGAACGGTCGGCCAGGCCCACGCCCGGACGCATCGCGTCGAAGTTGTTGGTCACCTGGCCCGAGGGGTCGCCCAGCATGGTGTAGTTGATCTTGCCGATGGCCGGCGACGAGTCGTGCCAGGCCTTGTGCGAGAAGTGGGTGTCGGTCGACACCGAATAGATCTCGACGCCCAGCTTCTGGAACGCGTCATAGTGATCGGCCAGGTCTTCCAGCTCGGTCGGGCACACGAAGGTGAAGTCGGCCGGATAGAAGAAGAAGATCGCCCACTTGCCCGCGACATCGGCGTCCGTGACCGTCAGGAACTTGCCGTTCTTGTAGGCCTCGGCCGTGAAGGGTTTGATGGTCGTGTTGATCAAGGCCATGCGGAAAATCCAATGCAGGGTGGTTGGGAGACGCTCTCCCTACCGCACCGCAACAAATAAGCCCAATCACTTATTTGCAGATGCACAATAGATTTTGGTTATATGAAGTGGCGGCATCAGGTGCAGGGCGGATAGGTTCGGAAATGCGCTTCGTACTCGGCCACCGTGCCCGGAAAATTCATGGCGCTGCGTCTTTCATCGACGTGCTCGGGATCCTCCAGCTTGTCCACGACCCAACGCCCGTCTTTGCACGTCATCTGCGTGCCATAGCGCTGCGGCCGACCCTCATTGATCGCCAAACGGTCATACATCAGGCCATAGCTCTGACCGTCGACCTCTCCTTGCGCGACGAGGGGCTCTAGAACCGGAACGAATCGTCGCCAGTTTTCCAGATCAGAATGCTGAATGATCAGGAATGCCGCGCCCGCAGCGCGCTCGCCATAGACCGATTTCTTGAACCAGCCCTCAGGTGGTACCATGGTCAGAAGTTCTTCGAGCAAAGCCTTGTCTACGGCCCCGATGCTTTCCCAAGCCAAGGCCTCAGCGGACTGTCGCTCATCCGCAGGCAAGGTGCTGAAGTCCAGAACCGTAAAGGCGCGCCTCCCGACCTGATCCAAAGCCCCCATACGTTCGAGCCGCTCGCGGTCTGACGTTGGGGGAGGTAAATCGGCCTGTCGCGCCTTCTCGACTGCGATGGCCTCGGCGACCGGCGCAACTAAGGCTCTTGCCTCGGCGCTCACCTCGGTTGGCGCGTGCTGAACAAGCATCGCCGCAGCCAAAATCAATCCAATCATAGCGCCTCTCCACAACCGAAAGAGGAACTCATCGCGCCTTCATGGCGAAGTTTAGGCGAGGTTCAATACAGCAGGAACGCCCGCCTCGCCTCTTCCCACGCCGCCTCATCCGGCCGCGTCGCCGCATCCAGATCCCCAGCCCCCGCCGCCGCGTCGTCCACCCATTCCCGCAGCCCCGGTCCGCCGTTGATCACATCGATGGGCAGTTTCCCGAACGCATACTCATACGGAAAATCGCGCCACAGGTCGTAGTCGGGATACAGCCGCCGAATCGCCTTGAACCCCAAGGCCTGCACCCGCCACGGCTTGAAGGCGGCATGGTCATAGCCGGGGTGATCGACATGGATCTGAACCCCGCTGCACAACTTCCCGACGTGTTTGTGGAAGGTCGGCTCGAACCACATGTCGCGCAAGCTACACCCGCCCAGCCACTCCGGCGCCAGCGCGCGCATCTCGGCGATCACCGCCCGCGCATCGATATCCGGCGCCCCGAACAGCTCCAGCGGCCGGGTCGTGCCCCGGCCTTCCGACAGGGTCGCCCCCTCCAGCATCACCGTCCCGGCATAGGCCCGCGCCATCGACAGGTTCGGCGCATTCGGGCTGGGGTTGACCCAGGCCCGCTCGCCCAGCGGCCAGCCGAAGCCCGGCCCCGCCTCGGGGGCCCAACCCTGCATCTCCACCACGCGATAATCCACCTCCAGCTTGAACTGGCCGATGAACCACAGGCCCAGTTCGCCCATCGTCATCCCGTGCCGCATCGGCATCGGCCCCGCCCCGACGAAACTCTCCCAGCCGGGCTTCAGCGTCTGCCCCTCGACCGGCCGCCCCGCCGGATTGGGCCGGTCCAGCACCCACACCGACTTGCCGTGTTTCGCCGCCGCCTCCAGCACATACAGAAGCGTGGTCACATAGGTGTAGATGCGGCAGCCCAGGTCCTGCAGGTCGATCAGGACGACGTCGAACGTCTCCATCCACTCGTCCTTGGGCCGGCGCACCTCGCCGTACAGGCTGAAGACCGGAAACCCGTGCACCGGATCGCGATAATCCGGGCTCTCCATCATATTGTCCTGAAGATCGCCCTTCATCCCGTGCTGCGGGCCGAAGGCGGCGGTGAGGGTGATCTCCGGACAGGCGGCCAGCGCGTCCACCGCATGGCTCAGATCCTTGGTCACCGAGGCCGGATGCGCCAGCAGCGCCACGCGCCGTCCCTTCAGCTGCGCCCTCAGGGCGTCGTCGGACAGCAGGCGGTCGAGACCGAAATTCATGGCAGTTCCAGCGCGAAAGAGTCGGGATGATGAAAGTCCGGCTTATCCGATGGATGCGCCAGGGCCCAATAGGCGATCGCCCCATCCAGCCCCTCGACCACCGCCGTCAGCCCGACCGCGTCCGTCGCATCCTCCGGCAGTTCGAAATCGACCGTCAGTACGAACCGCCCCTGCGCCATCCGCGTCACGATGAAGGGCGGCGCGATCTCCAGCGCCCGCACCCCCTCGCGATAGCCGTCGAACCGATAGGCCGCCCAGGCCCCCGACGGCGACAAATTATATTCGACATAGCCGTCCGCCGTCCGCACGAAGGCCTCGAAACAGGTCGTCCGCCACAGTTCGTCCGTCCGCACCCGCGCCGTCGCCTGCGGCCAACGCACCATCTCGACCGGCCCGGCCAGCCCATACTCCAGGCTCAACACCCGCCCCACGCGTCGCGCCTCGACATCCAGCGTCAGCCCGGCGGGGGAACAGGTCGGGTGCGGGATCAGGGGCAGACGCATTGGTCCTTCGTAGCGAAGGCTTGACGCCGGTCAACGCTGCGCCTTATCGATGAACCCATGTTCGCCGCACACGCCGCCACCGGCCTGTATTACCGCCCGCTGTAAGCGAGCGGCCCGCGAACACGCGCCGCCTTCGCTGGCGACGCGTTCTTCGGAAATGGAAGACGACCGCCGGCATCCCTGCTAACGGAGCCCCGCCATGACCGATCAAGCCTTCAAGTCCGACTTCCTGCGCACGCTTCAGGCGCGCGGCTACATCCATCAGATCACCCACCCGGTCGAACTGGACCATGCGGCGGCCGAGGGCGTGGTTGCGGGCTACATCGGCTTCGACGCCACCGCCCCGTCGCTGCACGTCGGCAGCCTGATCCAGATCATGATGCTGCGCCGGCTCCAGCAGGCCGGCGGCAAACCCATCGTCCTGATGGGCGGCGGCACCACCAAGGTCGGCGACCCGACCGGCAAGGACACCTCGCGCCCCCAGCTGACCGAGGAAACCATCCAGTCGAACATCGACTCGATCCAGACGGTCTTCGCCAAATTCCTGACCTTCGGCAACGGCCCGACCGACGCGGTCATAGTCAACAACGACGACTGGCTGTCCGGCTACGGCTACATCCAATTCCTGCGCGATTTCGGCACCCATTTCACCGTCAACCGCATGCTGAGCTTCGACTCGGTCAAGCTGCGCCTCGAGCGCGAGCAGCCGATGACCTTCCTTGAGTTCAACTACATGCTGATGCAGTCGGTGGACTTCCTGGAACTGAACCGCAGCCACAAGGTCACGCTTCAGATGGGCGGGTCGGACCAGTGGGGCAACATCACCTCGGGCGTCGATCTTGTGCGTCGCGTGGATCAGAAGGCCGCCTTCGGCCTGACCACGCCGCTACTGACCACCGCTTCGGGCGGCAAGATGGGCAAGACGGCCCAAGGCGCGATCTGGCTGAACGCCGAACAGCTGTCCCCCTATGATTACTGGCAGTTCTGGCGCAACGCCGAGGACGCGGATGTCGGCCGTTTCATGCGCCTGTTCACCGACCTGTCGCTGGACGAGATCGCCGGTTTCGAGGCGCTGGAGGGTGCCGCCACCAACGACGCCAAGAAGGCCCTCGCCGACGCCGCCACCACCCTGCTGCACGGCGCCGAAGAAGCCGCCAAGGCCCGCGCCGCCGCCGAGAGCAACTTCGAAAAGGGTCAGGTCTCCGCCGACCTGCCGACCGTCGAACTGCCGTCGGCCGAGGTTTACGGCGCCATGATCGCCGCCGTCGTGACGAAGGCCGGCCTGACGGCATCCAACGGAGAGGCCCGTCGCCTGGCCCAGGGCGGCGGCCTGCGTCTGAACGACGCGCCTGTCGCCGACGGCGCCCATCTGCTGACCGAGGCCGATCTCAAGGACGGCGTGATCAAGCTGGCGGCCGGCAAGAAGAAGATCGTTCTGGTGAGGCCCGTCTGATGTCCGCCACCGAAGGCCAGCCCGCCCCCGCTCTCGACCTGCCGACCGACAACGGCGGCCGGGTCTCCCTCGTCGCCCTCAAGGGAAAGCCGGCCGTCGTCTATTTCTATCCCAAGGACGACACGACCGGCTGCACGCGCGAGGCCCAGGACTTCACCGCCCTGACCCCCGACTTCGCCGCCCTGGGCGTGCCCGTGATCGGCGTATCCAAGGACACGGTGAAGAAGCACGACAAGTTCAAAGCCAAATACGACCTCTCCGTCGTCCTGGCCTCGGACGAGGACGGCGCGGCTTGCGAGGCCTGGGGCGTCTGGGTGGAAAAGAAGCTCTACGGCCGCGAATATATGGGCATTGAGCGCGCCACCTTCCTGATCGACGCCGAGGGCCGGATCGCCCGCGCCTGGCGCAGTGTGAAGGTCGCCGACCACGCCGCCGCCGTGCTGGAGGCTGTCAAGGCTCTGTGATCGACGACCACGGTTCGGAAGCCGTGCTTGACCTTGGGGCCTCGCCCACGGCCTAGTGGCCTTCAGGGCTACTAGGGGCTTGGCCGGCCTTGGCTGGCAGATGCGGAGCGCACCATGTTCACCAAGAGCAAATCCTACGATAGCGGATCGACCGGGCTGGGCATTCCCCCCGCCCCTGAACCGACGCCGTCGCCGACCCCCAATATGCCGGCGGCGACGCCCGCCGCCCGCGCGCCCGAACCGGCCCGCCCGGCGACCCGGTCCAGCAACCTGTCCACCCTGGCGGCCGGGGTGAAATACGAAGGCAACATCTCCGGCGCCGGCGAGCTTCAGGTCGAAGGCAATCTGAAGGGCGACGTCCGCGTGGCCCGTGTCGTCATCGGCGAAGGCGGCGCGGTCGAAGGCACCGTCCACGCCGACGTGCTGGACGTTCGCGGCCGCATCACCGGCGCCATCGTCGCCAAACAGGTCAAGCTCTACGCCACCGCCCGCGTCGAGGGCGACATCACCCAGGAGCAGCTGTCCATCGACCAGGGCGCCTGGTTCCAGGGCCGCTGTAACCAGGCCAAGCGCGACACGCCCGGCGCCGCCATGCTGGAAGCCCCCGAGAAGCCCGCCAAGACGGACAAGCCGGAAGCCAAGACCCCGGCCTGACGCTCCAACACAACGGGCTCAAGCAGGCCGAAGGCCGGTAGCCCAAACGGAATGCCGATAGCCCAACAAACAAAGGGCGGCCTGACAGGCCGCCCTTTTTCTTTAATCCGTGCTGGACCCGCGCGTCTCGCCGACCCGGGCCGCCAGGGCTGCGCCCATGAAGGCGTCCAGGTCGCCGTCCAGAACCCCTTGCGTGTCCGAGGTCTCGACCTCGGTCCGCAGGTCCTTCACCATCTGATACGGCTGCAGCACATAGGACCGGATCTGGTGACCCCAGCCGATGTCGGTCTTGGCGTCGGCCAGGGCCTGGGCCACAGCCTCGCGCTTCTGCAGTTCCAGCTCGTACAGGCGCGCCCGCAGCATCTTCCACGCCTGTTCGCGGTTCTGGTGCTGCGACCGGCCGGCCTGACAGGCCACCACGGTGTTGGTCGGGATGTGCGTCAGTCGCACGGCCGAGTCGGTCTTGTTGATGTGCTGACCACCCGCGCCCGAGGCCCTGTAGGTGTCGGTGCGCACGTCCGACGGATTGATGTCGATCTCGATGGCGTCATCGACGACCGGCGACACCCCGATGGAGGCGAAGCTGGTGTGCCGCTTGGCCGCCGCGTCATAGGGGCTGATGCGCACCAGGCGGTGAACTCCCGATTCCGACTTCAGCCAGCCGTAGGCGTTCGGGCCGGAGATCAGGATGGTGGCCGATTTGACCCCCGCCTGTTCGCCTTCTTCATACGCCTCGATCGTGACCTCATAGTCATGCGCCTTGGCCCAGCGGGAATACATCCGCAGAAGCATGCCGGCCCAGTCGTTCGATTCGGTGCCGCCGGCGCCGGAGTTCACTTCCAGATAGGCGTCGTTGCCGTCGGCCTCGCCAGACAGCAGGGCTTCCAGCTCGGCGCGGGCGGCGCGTTCCTTGATGCCCCGCAGCGACGCGCGTGCGTCTTCCAGCGCGCCCTCGTCGCCTTCCTCGTCCGCCATCTCGGCCAGCATGACCCCGTCTTCGAGGTCCTGCTCCATCGCCTTGACGGTGTTGATCTTGGCTTCCAGCTGCGAGCGTTCGCGGCTGACGGCCTGGGCCTGTTCGGGCTTGTCCCACAGCGTCGGGTCCTCGACCCGCGCGTTCAGCTCATCGAGCTTTCTTAGAGCGACATCCCAGTCAAAGACGCCTCCTGAGCAGAGCGACGCTCTGCTCGATGTCGGCCTTCATGGCCTCGACATCCGGTCTCATCGCATTCTCCAGCGACACAACGCCCTCGAACAGGGCGGATGAAAGGAAAACGGCGCGCCACGAGGACGCGCTGTTCGAAAGCCCTACCTAGAGCTTCAGTACAGTCCGCTCAAGTCCTCGGCCGGCGCCTTCTTCGGCGGCGGCGGTGCGGTGGGCGCCGGTGCAGTAGCCGGGGCGCCGCTCGCGGCCTCCTGCTCACGTCGGATGACCTCGTAGTAATTCTGCGGTCCGGTGGGCTGCACCGGCCCGGTCGGCGCAGGCGGCGGGGCCTGACGCTCGGTGCCGGGGCGGAAGGCTTCCTCGATGCCGTTGACGGTGCGGAAGATGGCGTTCTTAGGCCGCACGAAGGGCCGGGCGGGCCGTTCCTTCAGCGCCGTCTGCATGAACTCCGTAAAGACCGGCACGGCGGCCGAGGCCCCCGCTTCGCCGGAACCCAGCGACCGGTTGTCGTCGAAGCCGATGAAGACGCCGACCACGATGTCGGTGGTGAAGCCCACGAACCAGGCCGAGCGATACTCGTTGGTCGTGCCCGTCTTGCCGGCGACCCACGGACCCAAGCCCCTAGCGCTCGCGGCGGTGCCGCGCTGAACGACGCCTTCCAGCATCGAACTCATCTGATAGGCGGTGATCGGATCGATGACCTGAGTTCCGCGCTGTTGCAGACGCGGCGATTCCTGGCCGGAGAAGCCACGTCCGCATTCGCGGCAGCTGCGGTTGTCGGCCCGGAAGATGGTCTCGCCGTCGCGGTCCTGGACATAGTCGATCAGATAGGGCGTCACCCGCCGTCCGCCGTTGGCGAAGGCGGAATAGGCGGCCGTGATCTCCAGCGGCGTCACCTCACCGGCGCCCAGCGACACCGACAGGTTCGGGGTCAGGCCGGGAATACCCATCCTGGCCGACTGATCCACGATCTTCTTCATGCCGACCGACTGGGCCAGCCGCACCGTCATGACGTTGCGCGACAGCTCCAGCCCGCGCCGCAGCGTCTGCGGCCCGTAGTACTGGCGGCTGTAGTTTTCCGGCGTCCAGCGCTGGCCATTGGCCCCGCCGGCGAAGCTGATCGGCGCATCCAGCACGATGGAGGCCGGGGTGAAGTCGCCTTCCAGCGCCGTCGCATAGACGAAGGGCTTGAACGCCGAACCGGGCTGACGCCGCGCCTGGGTGGCGCGGTTGAAGCTGGACAGGGCATAGGAGTAGCCGCCGACCATGGCCAGCACGCGCCCCGACTGCGGCTCGATGGCCACCAGGGCGCCGTTGACGCGCGGCACTTGCTTTAGGGCGTACTGGCCGCCCTTGGGCTCCACGAAGATCAGCTCGCCGCGCTTCAGTTGACGGTTGGCGTTGGCCCAGGCCGCGTCCGCCGCCAGCAGCGTGCCGGTCTTGTCGTCGCGGGCCGTGCGGATGCGGACGGTGTTGCCGCTGACGCTCTCGATGGCGGCGGGCTGCCAGGTGCGGCGTTCGGGCGGCGCCTGTTCCTTCAGCGCGACCGCCTGCCAGCCGTCGGCGAAGTCGGTGGTGCCCCAGCCGCCGCGCCAGCCGTGACGTCGGTCATAGTTTTCCAGCCCCTGCATCAGGGCCTGACGCGCCGCCGTCTGCAACGTCGGATCCAGCGTCGTACGCATGTAGAAGCCGCCGGCACGAAGCTGCTCGCCGAACTGGGGATTGGCGGCGGCCTGACGACGGGCCTCCTCCACGAAGAAGTCCGCGTCCTTGTAGTCCGAACGTTGGGGCGCATCGCGCGTGACCAACGGCTTGGCGCGGGCGGCGATCAGTTCCGCAGGCGTCAGCCAGCCGCTCTGTTCCATCTCGCCCAACACCCAGTCGCGCCGGCCCTTGGCCGCGCCGGGGTGGCGTTTGGGGTGATAGTTGTTCGGCCCCTTGGGCAGGGACGCCAGGAAGGCCGCCTCGTCCGGCGTCAGCTGACCCAGCGACTTGCCGAAATAGTTGTAGGCCGCCGAGGCGATCCCGAACGACCGATACCCCAGGAAGATCTCGTTCAGATACAGTTCGAGGATCTGCTCCTTGGACAGGGTCGCCTCCAGACGATTGGCCAGGATGGCTTCCTTCAGCTTACGGTTCAGGCTCGATTCGTTGGTCAGCAGGACGTTCTTGGCCACCTGCTGGGTGATGGTCGAACCGCCCTCAAGCCGTCGGCCTTGCGCCAGGTTGAAGACGTTCTTGATCGAGGCGCGGCCGATGCCGCCCACGTCGATGCCGCCGTGCTGGAAGAAGTTACGATCCTCGGCCGCCAGGAAGGCATGGATCACCGGCGTCGGAATCTGGTCGTAGGAGACATAGATTCGGCGCTCGTCCGAGAACTCGCCGATCAGGGTGCCGTCGCCGGCATAGACGCGCGTCGCGGTCGGCGGGCGATAATCCGCCAGTTCCGACGCATCGGGCAGGTCGTGGAACAGCCACGCCGCATAGACGGCGACCACAAGCCCCGCCAGGGCGATGCCGCCCAGCAGAACCATGCCCGCCCACACGAACCAGCGTTCGGCAATCTTCACTGCGTACTCCGACGACGCGCCCCGAAAGGGTGCTTTAGCCCGCGTCGCCGGTCGATTGCTAGAGCGGGCGTGCAACGTCCCCTTCCCGTCTCCCGTTAAGACCCCATCTCAAGCATCCCAACCCAAGGAGCCTGCCATGGAAGTTCTGTATCGCGCCCAGTCCACCGCCTCCGGCGGAGGCCGCGAAGACGGCCGCTCGGCCACCGACGACGGCAAGATCGACGTCAAACTGTCCACGCCCAAGGAAATGGGCGGCAAGGGCGGCGACGGGACCAACCCCGAGCAGCTTTTTGCCACCGGATACGCCGCCTGCTACCTTGGCGCCTTGCGCCTGGTCAGCGGCAAGGCCGGAACGCCTGTCGGCCCCGACACCAAGGTCACCGCCGGCGTCGGCTTCGGCAAGAACACCAAGGGCGAGGGCTTCAACCTCGACGTGGACCTGACCGTCACCGATCATGGCCTGGAGCAGACCGTCATCGACGACCTGATCGAGAAGGCGCACCAGGTTTGCCCCTACTCCAACGCCACCCGCGGCAACGTGGATGTTCGCCTCAGCGCGAAATAAGCGACGCTAAGGGCCGCGCGCGTGTTGAGCCGCGCGCGCGGCGCCTCTAGATGAGGTCCATGACCTCCCCGCTCGACGCCTCCCCCGATCCCCTGCTGACGCTCGAACCGCACCGCCGGGTGACCCTGCGCGAGGCCTTCGGCGTGGACAGCGACATGACCGTGCCCTGCTTCGCGGAGCGCGACAGCCATGTGCCGGAGATCGACGAGGCCTATCAATTCGATCCGCAGACGACGATCGCCATATGCGCCGGCTTCGCCTTCGACCGCCGCGTCATGGTTCAGGGCTATCACGGCACCGGCAAGTCGACCCATATCGAACAGGTCGCCGCCCGCCTGAACTGGCCCCTGGTGCGCGTGAACCTGGACAGCCACGTCAGCCGCATCGACCTGATCGGCAAGGACGCCATCGTGCTGAAGGACGGCAAGCAGATCACCGAGTTCCGCGAGGGCATCCTGCCCTGGTCGCTGCAACGCCCCATCGCCCTGGTGTTCGACGAATACGACGCCGGCCGTCCCGACGTGATGTTCGTGATCCAGCGCGTGCTGGAAGCCCAGGGTCGCCTGACCCTGCTGGACCAGAACCGCGTCATCCGTCCCAACAAGCATTTCCGCCTGTTCGCCACGACCAACACCATCGGCCTGGGCGACACCACGGGTCTGTATCACGGCGCGCAACAGATCAATCAGGCCCAGCTGGACCGCTGGAACATAGTCACGACGCTGAATTACCTCGACCACGACGTCGAGGCCGAGATCGTGGCCGCCAAGGTGCCCGAATGGTCCGACGCCGAGGGCCGTCGCCGAATCGCCGCCATGGTCCGCGTCGCCGACATGACCAGGAACGCCTTCATGAACGGCGACATCTCCACCGTCATGTCGCCCCGCACCGTCATCACCTGGGCCCAGAACGCCCTGATCTTCAACGGCGACCTGGCGCTCAGCTTCCGCCTGACCTTCCTGAACAAGTGCGACGAACTGGAACGCCCCACCATCGCCGAGTTCTACCAGCGCGCCTTCGGCGAGGACCTGCCGGAAGCGGCGACGCGGGTGAAGATCGGCTGATCCCATCCACGGTTGATGCCTCGTTAAGCTCCCTGGCTTATGGCCAAGCTTGAAGAGGGGACATGGCGTCGTGGCCGACAGTACAGATTACCTAAAAGCCTATGCCGAGCGGTACCGGGACATGTTCCCGGTGCGGCTGGCCACCATCGCCGCCATCGTTCTCCTGACCTTCTGGGTGCTGGGATGGGGATGGGCGGCAAATTTCGCGCTCTTCCAATTCGGCCTCTATGTCCCTCTCTGGCATGCGGTTCAAACCGCCCTCGCCCGACCCGACGCGTCTGGCGCGGCGCGCAGATTCCGACTGTCGGCTGAAATCATCACCCTATGTCTGGCCGGCCACAACGCCGTGTTCATCCTCGCCGCCTGGCAGGCCGAACCTGAACATCTCGATTATCTTCGCCTGCTGCTGGCCGGCAACCTGATGGTCGGCGCCCATCAGGTGCATATCAGCCGCGCGAGCTTCGCCGCCGCCGTTCTGCCGCCTTCCATCGCCGCCATGGTGATCGCCTCGTATCAGGTCGGTTCGGACCCCCGCCTTCTGGGCGCCGTGGCCCTGTTCGTCATAGGCGTCAGCGCAGCCGCCTGGCGTCAATGGCGCAGCGACCGCGAGACCATCGATTTGATGATCACCGTCACGGAACGCTCTCGCGAGATCCGCGCCGCCTTGGCCGAGGCCGAGGTCAACCGCGCCGCCGCCGAACGGGCGAACAAGGCCAAGTCCCGCTTCCTGGCGATGATCAGCCATGAGGTCCGCACGCCTCTGAACGTCATCCTGGGCCTGACCGAGGTGCTGCGCGGCCGTCCACGCCCTGCAGCGGAAGCCGCCGTGGTCACAGACATGGCGGACGCAGGCGGCATGCTGCTGAGGCTCTTGAACGGCGCCCTGGACATCTCCAAGATCGAATCCGGCCAGGACGACCTCCAGCTCGCCCCCGTCGATCTCTCCGAACGGCTGGACGCCATCGCCCGCGTCTGGCGCTCGCGCGTCGAGGAACTGGGCCTGACGCTGGAGATCGAACGCCAGGGCGCGCCAGAGCATTTCGTCGTCATGACCGACGAGGCGCGGGTGGAACAGGTGCTGATCAACTATCTGTCCAACGCGCTGAAGCTGACGCCGAACGGAACGATCCACATCCTGGCCCGCGCCCTGCTCGCCCCTGACGGGCGCATCGACCTGGACTTCGAAGTCCACGACCAGGGACCTGGCGTGCCGGCGGACCAACGCGAGCGCATCTTCCAACCCTTCGAACAGCTCCCAGCCGGGCGCGCGGCGGGCGGTTCGGGCCTGGGCCTGGCCCTTTGCCGCGCCAGCGTCGAGGCGCTGGGCGGCGCCCTGGGCGTCCGGTCGGCGCGCCCGCAAGGCGCTGTTTTCTGGTTCCGCTTCACCGCCGACCGAGCGACGCCGGCATCCATGCCTACTTCGCCGGCGGCACCTGCGCCGGTCGCCTCAAGTCAGGCGCCACGGATCCTCGCCGCCGAAGACCATCCCGCCAATCGCAAGCTGCTGACGCTGCTGCTTGAACCGTTCGGCGTCGATCTGACCCTGGTCGAGAACGGACAGGAGGCGGTCGCCGCCGTGCGCGACCAGACCTTCCACCTCGTGCTGATGGACGTGATGATGCCCGTCATGGATGGCGTAGAGGCGCTGATCGCCATCCGCGCCGAACAGGCCGCATCCGGACGCCCCCGCACGCCGATCCATATGCTGACGGCCAATGTCTTCGACGAGGATGTCGCGCGCTACAGGGCGGCCGGCGCCGACGGGGTGCTGAAGAAGCCCATTGAGATCGTCGCTCTTCAGAGCGTCATCCTAGGCGCCGTGGCGGTGGACGCCTAGCGGCGCGCCTCTTCGCCGCCGCCGATGAAGGCGCCGGCGATCCAGCTGACCACGCCGGTGACGATGGCGGCGCCGATGCCGGCCCACAGGCCGTCGACCCGGAAGCCGTCCAGAAAGATGGATGTCAGCCCGATCATGGCGGCGTTCACCACCAGCAGGAACAAGCCCAGGGTCACCACGGTGATCGGGAAGGTCAGCACCACCAGGATCGGCCGCACGAAGGCGTTGACCAGCCCCAGGATGATGGCCGCTGCGATCAGCGATCCCGTGCTGGTGAAGTCGACGCCCGGCACGAAACGGGCGGACAGCCACAGGCCCGCCATGGTGACCAGCGCCTGGATGATGAAACGGATCATGTCGTGCCTCGTTGTGTTCAAGCGTGACCATAATGCACGGCGTCCTCGAAGGCTCCCCCTTCGCGGCCACCGCTGCTATCCAACCCCCAGACTGCACGGAGACCGCTCATGAGCCTGCACGGCGCCTATGACCCGAACAACATCTTCGCCAAGATCCTGCGCGGCGACATCCCTTCGGTGAAGGTGTGGGAGGACGACCACGTCCTGGCCTTCATGGACGTGTTCCCCCAGTCGGAAGGCCACGTCCTGATCATCGCCAAACAGTCCCAGGCCCGCAATCTGCTGGAGGTCGAGCCGGAGATTCTGGCCCGCATGACCGCCGCCCTGCAACGCACGGCCAAGGCGGTGGAGAAGGCGTTGCAGCCAGAGGGTCTGGCCATCCTTCAGTTCAACGGCGACGCGGGCGGACAGACCGTATTCCACCTGCATTTCCACATCGTGCCGCGTTGGGCCGACCGGGAGATGAAGGGTCACGGCCATGCACCCATGGCCGATACGGCGACCTTGCAGGCTCTGGCCGACCGGATCGCGGCCGATCTCGACTAGGTCACGCGCCGCTTTTCCAGCTTTCGCGCCAGGGTGCGGCGGTGCATGCCCAGGCGGCGCGCGGCCTCGGAGATGTTGAATTCGGTTTCCACCAGCGTCTCGTGGATCCGCTCCCATTCCAGGGTCTTGATCGAGGTCGGGCGCGTGCCCAGCGGCGTCTCGGCGTCGCCGTCCGCCCGCCCGAACGCCGTCTCAATGTCGTCGGAACTGGCGGGCTTGGCCAGATAGTGGCGCGCGCCCAGCTTGATGGCCTCGACCGCCGTAGCGATGCTGGCGAAGCCGGTCAGGACGACGATGTTCATCTCGGGATCGAAGGCGTGCAGGGCCTCCACGCAGGTCAGGCCCGAGTGACCGCCCAGCTTCAGATCCACGACCGCATAGCCGGGCCGGTGCGTCTTCAGCACCTCGGTCATCTGGTCGGGATTGGCGGCGCTGACGACGGCATAGCCGCGTCGTTCGAACGAGCGTCGCAGGGTGGTCGAGAAGGATTCGTCGTCCTCGACGATCAGCAGCAGTCTGGCCTCATCGGTCATGGAACGATCTCGTCCTTGGGCGCCAGCGCCGACAGCGGCAACGTCAGCCGAACCTCTGCGCCGCCGGCCGGAGGATTGGAAGCCTCGACCCGACCGCCCAGCGACCGGATCACATTCATTAGCAGAAACAGCCCGAGGCCGGCGCCCGCACGGGGCTTGGTCGAGTTGTAGGGCTTGCCCCAGGCCTGAAGGATGACGGCCGGGAACCCCGGCCCGTCGTCTCGCACGGCGATGCCCAGCGTGTCGTCTGTCCGCGTCGTGGTGACGGCGATGCGCCTGGCCCCCGCCTCTACAGCATTGTCGAACAGCACGCCCAGCACCTGGCGCAGGGCCGGGTCGGCGATGATGGACGGGTTCTGGGCCAGTTCGTCGCGGATCTGCACGGCCACGCCGTCGCCGTTCCAGCTGGCGACGACATCGGCGACGAAGGCCCGCAGAGTGGTGCGCTCGGGCGCCTGTCCCCTCGCCTCGCCCGCCGACATCAGGATGCCCGTGACGATGGCCTTGCACCGCTCGACCTCGGCCCGCATCACCGTCATGTCCTGAACCAAATCTGCGTCCTGGGTCAGGGCCGGCATCCGCTTCCAGTCGCTGAGAATCACCGACAGTGACGCCAGCGGCGTGCCCAGTTCGTGCGCGGCGCCTGACGCCAGCAAGCCCATGCGGACGATGTGGTCGTGCTCGGCGTTCTGCTGGCGCATGGCGGCGACGGAGGCGTCGCGCTCGCGCAGGTTCTGGCTGATCCGGGTGACGAACAGCACCAGCAGCACCGCCATCAGGACGAAACAGATCAAACTGCCCTGAAGATACAGGCTGAGCAGCGAATCCTCACGCGCCGGCGGCAGGTTCAGCGGCTGGGAATGCAGGCCCAGCCCGGCGAAACACAGGCTGGTGATGGCGATCAGCGCCCAGGCATAGACGGGGGCCAGCAGCACGGCGCCCAGCACGACCTGCAGCAGATACAGCGCCACGAACGGATTGGCCGCGCCCCCGGTCAGGAAGAGGAGCCAGGTCAGGGCCGCCACATCCGCCAGCAGGGCGATCATCAGGGCCTGATCCTCGACCTCCTCGCGGCGCGCGGTCAGCGGTGCGCTGATCAGATTGACCAGCACCAGCCCCGCCGGCGCCGCCAGCAACCACAGCACCGGCAGCGGGATATGCATCACATACTGGACCAGCAGGATCGTCGCCATCTGCCCGGCGACCGCCAGCCAGCGCAGCTGGATGAGCAGCAGCATGTTGCGCCGGTTGGCCCCGCCGTGCGAGGCGACGCCACCTCTGAGCCCCAGCCCCAGCAGCCGTTGCAGGGCCGTGGTCATGGCCGGTTGCGCCTGCCGTCGCGCAGGAACAGCCAAAGGCCGACCAGCGTCAGCAAGGCCATGCCGAACCAGGTCAGGGCATAGACCAGATGGCTGTTGGCGAACCGGATCACGGTCAGCCCGCCCAACGGCCAGCCGCCCGGATTGGGCGTCGCGTCCGCATCGATGAAATAGGGCGCGACGTTCGTCAGGCCACGCCGCGCCGCGATCGCCGTCACGTCGCGCGACCGCCAGCGGTCCCCCACGGCGTCGTTGGCGCGCAGGAAGCCGCCCTTGGGTTCCGTGATCCTGAGCAGCCCCACGATGGTCTGCGGCCCCATGGCCTGTCCATTGGCGCGCGCGGCCGGATCGCGCCGTCCGGCAGGCACGAAGCCCCGGTTGATCAGGACGGTAAAGCCGCGCGCATCGACCAGCGGCGTCATGACCCAAAAGCCGCCGCCTGCGTCGGTCACGGCCTGAACCAAGGTTTCCTTGTCGTGCTCGAAGACCCCCTGCACGGCGACTCGACGATACTGGTCGTCCTGTCGCGTCACGCTCTGCCACTGCCCCGGTCCCGGCGCGGGCACAGTCGGCGCATGGACGCGGGCGTCGACCTGGGCGATCAGGTCCGTCTTCCAGGCCAGTCGCTGAATCTGCCAGCCGCCCAAGGCCAGGAAGCCGACGAACAAGACCAGCCCCACGACCGATACGACGATGCGGATCGGTCGCGAGCGCTTGGCCTTATCGGGGGCCGGGGCTGAAGACGGGTCCGTGATCTCGACCTCAGCTGCCCATGTTCGTCATGTCGTGGGTCATGGGCATCATGTTGGTGTTCAGGTGGTACATGACCCACAGCGAACCCGACAGGGCGATGACGACGACGATGATGGTGAAGATCAGCGCCAGCATGATCCAGCCGCCCTCGGACTTCGAGTTCATGTGCAGGAAGTAGATCATGTGGACCACGATCTGCACCACGGCGAAGCCCATGACGATCAGGGCCGTCGCCTGGGTCGGCAGGACGCCGGTCATCACCAGGGCGAACGGGATCGCCGTCAGGATCACCGACAGGACGAACCCGATCATATAGCTCTTGAACGAGCCGTGATTGTGCCCCTCGTGGCCCAGATGGTCCGCGTCGTGGGACTCGGGCGAGTGGTCGTTCTTGTCGGCGCTCATCGCAGCATGCCCAGCAAATAGACGAAGGTGAAGACGCCGATCCAGATGACGTCCAGGAAGTGCCAGAACATCGACAGGCACATCAGGCGGCGTTTGTTGGCGGGGATCAGGCCCTTCATGCTGACCTGAACCATCAGCGTCACCAGCCAGATGATGCCGAAGGTGACGTGCAGGCCGTGGGTGCCCACCAGGGTGAAGAAGGCCGACAGGAAGGCGCTGCGTTGCGGCGTCGCGCCTTCATGGATCAGGTGCGCGAACTCGTAGAGTTCGATCCCCAGGAAGGCCAGGCCGAACAGGCCGGTGACCGCCAGCCAGATCAAGGTCTGACGCTGGTTGTTCCTGTCCATCGCCAGCATGGCGAAGCCGTAGGTGATCGACGAGAACAGCAGCATGGCGGTGTTGATCGCCACCAGCTCCAGGTCGAACAGTTCCTTGGGACCCGGCCCGGCGGCATAGTTGCCGCCCAAGACACCGAACACGGCGAACAGCATCGCGAAGATGAGGCAGTCGCTCATCAGATAGAGCCAGAAGCCCAGCATGGTGCTGGAGCCTTCCTCGTGATGCGGCTCCTCTTCCAGGTGGAAGACGGTGGGGTCGTCGAGCTTGATCGTGGTCGCGCTCATGGATCAGGCCTCCGTTCCGGCCAGGGCGCGCGTGCGCGCCTCTTCGGTCGCGCGAACCTCATCCTCGGGGATGTAGTAGTCGCGCTTGTAGTTGAAGGTGTGCCCGATCGAGACGGCCAGCACCCCGATGAAGCTGATCGCCGCCAGCCACCAGATGTACCAGATCAGCGCCAAGCCCATCACCAGGCACAGGCCCGAGATGATGACGCCCGTTCCCGTGTTCGAGGGCATATGGATCGCCTTGTAGCCGGTCAGCGGGCGCTGATAGTTCTTCTTCTTCATGTCCCACCAGGCGTCGGCGTCATGGATGACCGGCGTGGCGGCGAAGTTGTAGGCCGGCGGCGGCGAGGACGTCGCCCACTCCAGCGTGCGGCCGCCCCACGGATCGCCCGTGGTGTCGCGCAGCTTGTCGCGGTTGATGATCGACACGGCGAACTGGATGAACATGGCCGCGATGCCCAGGGCGATCACGCCCGCGCCGATGGCGGCGATCACGAACCAGATCTGCAGCGACGGATCGTCGAACACCCGCATCCGGCGCGTCACGCCCATCAGGCCGAGCACATACAGCGGCAGGAAGGCCAGCCAGAAGCCGGGCACCCAGCACCAGAAGCTGATCAGGCCCCACTTCTTGTCCAGCTTGAAGCCAAAGGCCTTGGGCCACCAGAAGTTGATGGCCGCGAACAGACCGAACAGCACGCCGCCGATGATGACGTTATGGAAGTGCGCCACCAGGAACAGCGAGTTGTGCAGCACGAAGTCGGCCGGCGGCACCGCCAGCAGCACGCCCGTCATCCCGCCGATCACGAAGGTCAGCATGAAGGCGATCAGCCACATCATCGGCAGTTCGAAGCGGATTCGCCCCCGGTACATCGTGAACAGCCAGTTGAAGATCTTGGCCCCGGTCGGGATCGAGATGATCATCGTGGTGATGCCGAAGAAGCTGTTCACCGACGCGCCCGAGCCCATGGTGAAGAAGTGGTGCAGCCAGACCAGGTAGGACAGGATCGTGATGACGACCGTGGCGTAGACCATCGACGTATAGCCGAACAGCTTCTTGCCCGAGAAGGTCGAGGCGATCTCCGAGAAGACGCCGAACAGCGGCAGGATCAGGATGTAGACCTCGGGGTGACCCCAGATCCAGATCAGGTTCACGTACATCATCGGGTTGCCGCCGAAGTCGTTCGTGAAGAAGTTGGTGCCGACGTAACGGTCCAGCGTCAGCAGGGCCAGGACGGCGGTCAGGACCGGGAAGGACGCCACGATCAGCACGTTGGTGCACAGCGAGGTCCAGGTGAAGACCGGCATCTTCATCATACCCATGCCGGGCGCGCGCATCTTCACGATGGTCGCGATCAGGTTGATGCCGGACAGGGTCGTCCCCACCCCCGCGATCTGCAGCGCCCATATGTAATAGTCGACCCCGACGCCGGGACTGTAACCGATGCCCGACAGCGGCGGATAGGCCAGCCAGCCGGTGCGCGCGAACTCGCCCACGAACAGCGAGGCCATGACGATAAGGGCACCAGCCGTGGTCATCCAGAAGCTGAAGTTGTTCAGGAAGGGGAAGGACACGTCGCGTGCGCCGATCTGAAGGGGCACGACATAGTTCATGATGCCCGTCACCAGCGGCATGGCCACGAAGAAGATCATGATCACGCCGTGGGCGGTGAAGATCTGGTCGTAGTGGTGGGCGTTCAGGTAGCCCTCGGATCCGCCGAAGGCCATGGCCTGCTGGATACGCATCATGATGGCGTCGGCGAAGCCGCGCACGAACATGATCAGACCCAGGATCATGTACATGATCCCGATCTTCTTGTGGTCCACGGTGGTGAACCACTCCTTCCAGAGATAGCCCCACAGTTTGAAATAGGTCAGGGCGCCGAACAGGGTGAGGCCGCCCAGTATGACCACGGACATGGTCACGACCAGGATCGGCTCGTGCAGAGGCAGGGCCTCCCACGTGAGGCGCCCGAAGATTAGCGGAATGAGTTGGTCAGCGTTCATCGACTGTGTTCGCTCAGGCGTTGGGGGCGGAACGGACGTCGGTCGGAACCGGCCCCGCAGCGAAGGGATTGCGGGCCAGGTTCGTCAACGAGGCCATGGGGGTCTGCTTGGGCGACAGCCCCTGCCCCGTCAGACGCTCCAGGCTGGTCGGGCCGACGACGGTGTCCAGTTCCGCGCGACGCATGCGGTCGGCGGCGGCGGCCTCGGCCTGCAACGGGGTGCAGATGGTCATGACGTAGCTTTCGTTCGACCCGAAATAGGCCGGCGACTTACCGCGCCCGGCATATTTGTCGTAAACCAGCGGCATGGTGTTGCGCACCGAGGCCATGCTCAGGCCGCCCTGGCGGTCGATGGCCATCATCTCGCCCATGCACATCTTGCCCGGCTCGACACACATGTTGAGGATGGCGTCCCACAGCGCGCCGTCGACAGCGCCGAAGTGCAGGACCGGCACCTTCTCGCTGGGCTTTTCCAGCTCCAGATACTGATCGCGATCCAGCGTCTGGCCGCCCTGGCGGACGCCCGACACCCACTGGTCGAAACCGGCCTGGTCCAGGCCGTGGAAGGCGAAGCGCATGTTGGAGAAGCCGTCGCCGGAATAGTTGGCCGAGAAGCCTTCGTATTCGCCCGGACGGTTGATCACGGCGTGCAGCTTCGTCTCCATGCCCGGCATGGCGTAGATCTGACCAGCCAGAGCGGGAATGTAGAAGCTGTTCATCACCGAGGACGAGGTGATGTGGAAGCGGATCGGACGATCGATCGGCGCCGCAAGTTCATTGACCGTGGCGATGCCGTACTGCGGGTAGATGAACATCCACTTCCAGTCGAGCGCGACGACATTGACCTGCAGCGGCTCGACGCTCTCGTCGACGGCCTGACCCGGCTTGATCCGGTCGATCGGCCGATAGGGGTCCAGCAGGTGGGTGCCGGCCCAGGTCAGGGCGCCCAGGCAGATGATGATCATCAGCGGCGCGGCCCAGATGACCAGCTCCAGCGACGTGGAGTGATCCCAGTCGGGCTGATACTCGGCCTCGGCCTCCTTGTTCGACGCCCTGTATTTCCAGGCGAAGAAGACGATCAGCGCCATCACCGGCACGATGATGATCAACATCAGCAGCGTGGAGATCATCAGCAGGTCGCCCTGCTGGGCGGCGACGTCGCCGGCAGGGTTCAGCACGACCAGATTGCAGGCCGACAGCAGGGCCACGAGGGGCGCGAGCAGGAGTAGGCGCAGACTGCGCAAGGCGGATCCAATCGAAAAGCGTCGGGCGAAGGGGAGGCGCCGCGACGGTTGGCGTTCGTAGGCTGCGGGATAGTCAGCTTCGTTCTGGAACGACATTGGACAATCTGTCCTATCCTCTTGAGGCCGCTTTCATCGCAAAGGGCGCCCGGTCATAATGCGGCAATCGGCCGTACGCCTGATAATCCTGTCTCACACGGAGCGACCAAGCCCATGTCCGCCTCGACGACCCCCTCGTCAGAGTCGCTGGAACGCGACGCCGCCAAGATAAACTCGCACCATGGCAAGGTGGATGCGGGCGAAATCGCCATCGGCGTCATTATCGGCCGAACTTCCGAGTTTTTCGACTTCTTTGTTTACGCCATCGCCTCGGTGGTGGTTTTCCCCCAGCTTATCTTCCCCTACGCGGGTGCAGTGGGCGGCACGCTGCTGTCGTTTGCGATCTTCGCCCTCGCCTTCCTGTTCCGCCCGTTGGGCACGGTCCTGTTCATCGCCATCGACCGCAAGTTCGGGCGTGGCGCCAAGCTGACGACCGCCCTGCTGCTGCTGGGCACCTCGACCGTGTCGGTCGCCTTCATCCCCAGCTATGAAAGCATCGGCATGTGGGCGCCGGTGCTGCTGGCCCTCACCCGCATCGGCCAAGGCGTCGCCCTGGGCGGCACCTGGGACGGTCTGGCCTCGCTGCTGGCGTTGAATGCGCCGGAGGGCAAGCGCGGCTGGTACGCCATGATCCCGCAACTGGGCGCGCCCATCGGCCTGCTGGTCGCCTCGGCTCTGTTCGCCTTCTTCCTGAACACCCTGTCGGCCCCCGACTTCCTGGACTGGGGCTGGCGCTATCCGTTCTTCGTGGCCTTCGCCATCAACGTGGTCGCCCTGTTCGCCCGCCTCCGCATCGTGGTGACCCCGGCCTTCCAGAAGCTGTTCGAAACCCGCGAGCTTCAGCCCACCCCAGTGTCGCAGGCCCTGCGCGCCGAAGGCCCCAAGATCGCCATCGGCGCCTTCGCCCCCCTGGCCAGCTTCGCCATGTTCCACATGGTCACCGTCTTCCCCCTGTCGTGGGTCTTCCTGTTCACCAACGAGACGCCTGTGCGCTTCCTGATGATCGAGATGGTCGGCGCCGTGTTCGGCCTGATCGCCATCCTGGCGTCGGGCGTTCTGGCCGACCGCTATGGCCGCCGCACCCTGCTGGCGATCACCGCCGCCGGCATCGCGGCCTTCTCGGGCTTTGCGCCGCAGCTGCTGAACGGCGGCGCGGCGGGCGAGCTGACGTTCATGATCTCCGGCTTCATCCTGCTGGGCTTGTCGTTCGGCCAGGCCTCGGGTCCGGTGGCGTCCAGCTTCAGCCTGACCCATCGCTACACCTCCTCGGCCCTGACCTCGGACTTGGCCTGGCTGTTCGGCGCAGGCTTCGCCCCGCTGGCGGCCCTGTGGATCTCCAGCCAGTTCGGCCTGATCGCCGCCGGCGCCTATCTGCTGTCGGGCGCCATCTGCACCCTCGTGGCCCTGTGGTTGAACCGCGAACTGGCCCGCAGCTCCTCCGACAAGGACCGCGCCAAGGCGGTCTGATCCGCCGGTTCACAACGCACAAAAAGACACGGCCCGCAGTCGCCTGCGGGCCGTGTTTCGTTTGGGTCTATGGCGGGGTCAGACTTCCGTCAGATCGCCTTGCGGCGAGACAGCGAAGGTCTTCACCTTCTTCAGCTCATAGGGTTTGGCCATGATGGTCGACACCGCCCACAGCTCGCCGACGACCTGATCGCGGGTGATGGTCAGCAGGACATAGCCCTTTGACGTCTGGTCGCAGAACTTGACCTCGGGATTGGCCGCCGACAGCGCCACGCCCAGCGGAAGGCCGCCGACATGGTCGCCCGGCGAAGGGCTGGAGATCGAGGACGTGCCGAACTCCACCGCCCGGCGCGCGCCCGCATTGTCGTGCAGTTCGTTGATCCAGAAGGCATGGCTGTCGCCCGCCAGGACGATGGGCGCCACGTCCGCCGCCGCAAAGGTCTCGTAAAGACGCTCGCGCCCGGCCGGATAACCGTCCCAACTGTCCAGATTGAACGGCAGGCCCAGCTTGAACAGCTGGATCGCCGCCTCGATTTGCGGTCGGACATCCTCCGCCAGGCTCGCGAGCATCTGCTGGATCTGCTCCGGCGGCATCATGCGCGAGATGTCCGGCCCCTTGACCTTGGCCATCACCACCTGATTGCCGAGAATCTGCCACGGACGGCCCGCCGCCCTGGATCGGGCTAACGTCTCGCCGATCCACTGACGCTGACGCTCGCCCAGCAGGTCGCGGTCCGGCGCCTGGCGCAGCGTCTCGAACGCCGCGACATCTGGCGCGCCTTCGGCCGTCTTGGGGATGTCGGCGAAGGTCATCTGCTCGCCCCGAGCCAGCAGCCTGGTCTCGACCATCGTCAGGGTGGCCAGGTCGCCGAAGTCGAAGCTGCGGTTGATCGCCTCGTTCAGCGCGCCGGCCTTGGGCTCGCGGATCGGCATCCATTCGTAATAGGCGCGAAGGGCGGCGGCCTTGCGGGTCGCGAAGTCGCCCTCGGTCTCCGGCTGGTGGTTTTCGGCGCCCATCATCCAGGCGTCGTTGGCGACCTCGTGATCGTCCCATACGCAGATGAAGGGCGCGCGAGCGTGGGCGGCCTGCAGGTCGGGGTCGCTCTTGTACTGGGCGTGGCGCGTCCGATAGTCGGCCAGGCTGACGATCTCGTGCGCCGGCTGCGGAACCCGCCCCAGGGCCGCGCCTGAACTCATCCCATAGTCGGACGGCTCGGCCCCGTATTCGTAGATGTAGTCGCCCAGGTGGACGACGGCGTCCAGCCGATCCAGCTTCGACAGGGCGTCATAGGCGTTGAACAGCCCGCCTGGATAAAGCTGGCAGGACACCACGGCCAGAGCCAGATCAGCCGTCGCACCCTCAGGCAAGGTCCGCACCCGCCCGACCGGCGAGGTCACGCCATTGGCGACGAAGCGGTAGAAATACTCAGCCCCCGGCTCCAGACCCTGGCCGTCCAGGTCGTGCTTGACGGTGAAGTCCCGCTCGGCCCGCGCGCGCAGACCGGTCGAGCGGCGCACGATGTCGCCGAATCCGGCGTCATGTGCGACTTCCAGCACCACGGCGACCTCCCCGACCGACGAACCGGCCGGGGTGACGCGGGTCCAGAAGACGGCCGAGCGCGTATCGGGATCGCCGCTGGCCACCCCATGC
Source organism: Brevundimonas sp. TWP2-1 (assembly GCF_049897645.1). NCBI lineage: Bacteria > Pseudomonadati > Pseudomonadota > Alphaproteobacteria > Caulobacterales > Caulobacteraceae > Brevundimonas > Brevundimonas sp. TWP2-1. Next base: position 416,478 of record NZ_JAFCWR010000001.1, on the reverse strand, counting down.
CGGAAGGCGACCGATCCGGTGTTGGTCGCCTGCGCAACGGCCGGCGACGCCGCCCCCGCGCCGAGGAGACCCAGAAGACTGCGGCGATCCATTTTCATCGTCAGATCCTCAGAGCTTCAGCTTGAACACGAGGCCGTAGGACGCAGGCCGTCCGGCGATGAAGGTCGGCATGCCCAGACCGTCGCCCGTATTGCCGGCGTCCTTGATGTATTCCTCGTCCAGCACGTTCTCGCCGAAGGCCTCGACGCCCCAGTCGCCCGAGTCCGGGGTGTAGCGGACGCGCAGGTTCAGCAGGCCGTAGGCGTCCTGATACTCGTCCTGAACCCGGTCGGGCACGATGTTGCGGCTCTGCAGCGCCGGCAGGTCGTTGTCGTCGCTGAAGAAGACCTTGGACTGCCAGGTGTAGGTCGGCTGAACCGCGATCTCGCCGCCGCTGACCGGCAGGCGCCAGGTCGCGCCGATCGAGGCGGCGTTGTCCGGCGACAGGCGGAACTGGTTGCCGTCATAGATGCCGTTCTCGAACCGCGAGTGGTTGTAGGCATAGGTGGCGAACAGGTCGAAGTTCGACGTGACGGCGAAGTTGGCCTGGGTCTCGAACCCATACGACTTGGCCTCGCCGGCGTTGGTGACGATGAAGGTCGTGCCTTCCTGAACCGTCGTCTGGAAGTTCTGATAGTCGTACAGGAACACCGCGCCGTCGACGCGCAGGCGGCCGTCCAGCAGCGACGACTTGGCCCCGACCTCATAGCTGTCGACCGTCTCGGCATCGACGGCTGCGAACCGGGGCGAGCCCAGCGGCGCCGACGGGGCCGAGGCGCTGATCACTTCCGGGCGGCGACCACGCGCATAGTTGGCATAGACGTTCGTGTCGGCGCTCAGGGCGTAGCGCGCCGTCAGGCGCCAGGTCACGCCGTCATCCTCGGAGTCGAAGTAGGCGAAGTCGCCGTTGTTGGCGGTCGGCTGGGCGATCAGGCCGAACAGCGGGAAGGCGCTGGCGGGAATGGCCAGATAGGCCGGATTGGCCAGGGCGCCGAGGAAGGTCGGAACCTGCGCCGCCGGAATGGCGCCGGCTTGCAACGCCAGCAGGGCGCCCAGGGTCGAACGGCTCTGGACCGAGTTCGCGAAACCCGTCGTCTTGTCGTCGCGAGTGTAGCGCACGCCCGCCGACATCTCGAACCGGTCGGTGAAGGCGTATGTGGCGTCGGCGAAGACGTCGTAGGACGTCAGTTCCGAGCTGTTGATCGGCGTCTCGATATGGGCCGACTTCAGATTGGCGGCGATGGGCGTGGCGAAGGCGCCGGCGCCCAGCGGCGTCAGAAGGCCGCCCAGCGCAGCCTGGGCGATGGCCGGATAGGCCGCCAGCGGCAGCGTCCGGTCGCCGACCGTCGTGGGCGAACCGTCCAGCAGGCCCGACAGCTGGGCCAGGATCAGGCGCTCGTCGAACTGGGTCGGGGTGCGCTGATAGCCTTCCTCATGAAACCAGCCGGCGCCGACGAAGCCCGTCAGGCGACCGCCGTTGTCGAAGCCCAGACGCAGATCCTGGCTCCACTGTTCGCCATGCGTATCCTCGGCTGCGGTCAGCAGCGGCAGGGACACGCCGTCCGCGTCGAACGTCTCGTAGTTGGTGAACTCGCGATAGGCCGTGGTCGCGTTCAGGCTCCAGGCAGCGTTCAGGTCGATGCGCGCCAGACCCGTCACGCCCCAGACCTCGCGGTCCAGACCCAGCGCCTTGCCGCCGTCGAACGCGGCGCCCCGCGTCAGGGCCGCGCCCTCCCACGGTTCTTTGCCGCCCAGCACGGCGCCGGTGTTCGGATCGGCCGGCGCATAGGCGATGGACTTGAACGATGTGCCCGAGGCGTTGTCCTTCTGATAGTTGCCGATCACGTCAAAGCGCATCGCGTCCGACGGCGTCCAGGCGCCGGACAGGCGGAAAGCGCGGGTCTCGATGGCGTTGAAGTCTTCGCCGCCCCGCAGGTTCTCGACCGAGCCGTCACGCGTCTTCAGGCGCGAGGCCAGGCGAACGCCGCCGGTGTCGCCGACCGGCAGGTTCAGCGCGCCCTCGACCATGCGATAGCCTTCGTTCCCGGCCTCGATATTGGCATAGGCTTCGGTCGCGCCGGGACGCGCTCGGTTCTGCACCAGATTGACCGCGCCGATCAGGGCGCCGCGCCCATACAGGGTCGATTGCGGCCCCTTGGCGATTTCGACGCGTTCAAGATCGAACAGCTCGACGTAGGAGCCGCGCGACTTGGAGATCGACACCCCGTCCTGGAACACCGACACGCGGGCCTCCGAGGTCGCGGCGCCGGAATCCGACGTGATGCCGCGCATCACGAAACCCGGATTGTTCGGCGACTGGTTCTGAACCAGGAAGCCCGGCACGAAGGCCGACAGCTGTTCGAACTCCTGAATGCCCAGGTCTTCCAGGAACTGGCCGGAATAGGCCGTCAGCGCGAACGGCACGTCGATGGTCTTCTGCTCGCGCAGCTGCGCGGTGACGATGACATCGTCCACGCTGTTGACCGGCGCCTGCTCCTGCGCCCAGGCGGCCGATCCGGCCGTCATGGCGCCCGTCAGGGTCGCGGCTGCCAACAGGCGCGTCTTCAAAGTGGTCTTGAACATCTGATCCCCCAGATTCGACTAATCTGGGGGCTGCCTACGCCGAGCCCATGTCGGGGCGACGACATCCCCGCATCGCCTTGACGACGAGGTCGAGACGATGCGGCGACGGTTGATCCGCCTACTGATCTATAAGGTCGTCAGAAGGCGGTCTGGACGCGGACGGTGGCGGTGTTGCCGTTGTCGTCGCCGATGAAGGTCCCGGTGCGGTTATCGACCGACCAGGCGCTCCAGTGGGCGGAGACGCGGGTGTTGTTCGTCGGGTACCAGTTGACGCCCAGCAACCAGGTGTCGGCTTCGCCGCCGGTCGGGTTGTCGCTGTAGTCGGCGGTGTCGTAGCGGCCGACGATCTCGACCGCGCCGTAGCCGTCGGTTCCCAGCGGGTTCAGCACCTTGGGTCGGCCCCAGGTTCCGGTGCGGGGCGAAAGCGGCGGTTTCTCGCCGGTGATGAAGAAGCCGGCGGAGAGGCTGTAGGCGTCCTGATCGAAGTCGCGCGCGGCGGTCTCGACCACGCGCTTGCCGCCTTCGGCCATCAGCCAGCCCGAGCGATGCACGCCGCCCAGTTCCAGCCCCAGGCCCTTGCTGCCCTTGGGATCGGCGATCGTTCCGCCCGACAGGCGCAGATTGTCGTTGCCGCGCGACGAGACGACCAGGCTGCGCGAGGCGATCGATGCGTTCGGCGTCAGATCCTCGACGAAGCCCCAGCCGCCGAGATGCAGGAAGCCAGCGTCGGTCTTGAACGGCGACCAGTGGGTACGGCCCATCAGGGTGACGCTGTCATTGGCTGTGCCGGTGCTGATGGCGTCGCCGGTCACCGAGAGCGAGGCGTGCCAGACGCTGCCGGTCAGTTTGGAGGTCACGCCGACGCCGTAAGCGCCGCGTTCCGGGCCGATGGTCGAGACCATCAGGCTGCGTTCCAGGAAGGGAACCACGTCTTCCGCCGTGCCGCCCTCGACGCCGCGGTCGTTCAGGCGCTGGCCGGCCGAGACCTCCAGGTCGCGGCCGCCGATCTTGGTGTTATAGGCGACGAAGGCGTTGGCGACGCTGACGGCGTTGTCTGCGAGGTCGGCTTCGATCCAGTAGGTGAAGCCGCCGGCGATCTTGCCCTGGCCGCCCAGGCGCAGGCCGCGCAGCTCGGTCGTGGTCAGATTGCGACCATCGAAGTCCGAGCCAAATGTGTTGGACAGGTCGGCCGTGACGCGGATGCGGGGCTTGAAGGTGAAGCTGCCGTCCGGGCTGCGCAGTTCGGGCAGGCCCGTGGCCCAATCGACAGGCGCGGGAGTGGGCGAGGCTGTCGCGGCGGCGGTTTGAACCGGGCGGGGCGCGATGGCGGCCGGGGATCCTGCGACGGCGGGGGCGGCCTGGACCGGAACCGCCGTCCGCGACTGGGCCTCAAGCTGTTCGAGGCGGGCGGACAGGGCCTGCACCTGAGCGCGCAGAGCGGCGATCTCGTCGGCGGACGGCGCCGACTGGGCGAAGGCGGAGGTGGCGAGCGCGGCAAGGCCGACACCCGCCGCGAAAGTGCGGTGAATGTGCATAGATCTACCTGAAATTCGCGATTGCGGGATTGGTCAGCGCTGCATGGCGTTGCGCGCCGAGGGCAGACGGCGCTCTGACGCCGCCTGCCTTCTTGAAGACGCCTTAGTCGGCGGTGATGAGCGCCTTGTCGCCGGGTCCGGCGGCCGGATCGGGCTGAGCCGCGATCGGACGGGGCGCGCCATTCAGGGCGTCTCGCAGCGCGTCGCGGTCCAGGTCGCCTTCCCACCGGGCCACGACGATGGTGGCCACTGCATTGCCGATGAAGTTGGTCAGGGCCCGGCACTCGCTCATGAAGCGGTCGATGCCGAGGATCAGCGCCATGCCCGCGACCGGCACGGCCGGGACGACCGACAGAGTGGCGGCCAGGGTGATGAAGCCGGCGCCGGTGATGCCCGCCGCGCCCTTGGAGCTGAGCATGGCGACCAGCAGCAGCACGATCTGGTCCTGAAGGCTGAGGTCGATGTTCAGAGCCTGAGCGATGAACAGGGCCGCCATCGTCATATAGATGTTGGTGCCGTCGAGATTGAACGAATAACCCGTCGGCACGACCAGGCCGACCACGGACTTGGAGGCGCCAGCCCGCTCCATCTTCTGCAGCAGGCTGGGCAAGGCGGCCTCGGACGAGGAGGTGCCCAGCACCAGCAACAGCTCTTCCTTCAGATAGCGGATCAGCTTCAGGATGTTGAAGCCGTTGGCCCAGCCGACGAGGCCCAACACCCCGACCACGAAGATGGCGGCGGTCGCATAGAAGGTGGCGACCAGCGCGGCCAGGTTGGCGATCGAGCCGATGCCGTATTTGCCGATGGTGAAGGCGAAGGCCCCGAATGCGCCGATCGGCGCGGCCTTCATCAGGATGGCGACCAGCTTGAAGAAGGCCGTGCTGATCGATTCCAGGAAGTTCAGGACAGGCTTGCCGACGTCGCCGATCATGGCCAGGGCCAAGCCGAATAGGACCGAGACGAACAGGACCTGCAGGATATTGCCTTCGGAGAAGGCGCTGACGAAGGTGTCGGGGATGATACTGGTCAGGAAGCCGACGATGGTCGTCTCATGCGCCTGCTCGGAATATTTGGAGACCGCGCTCGCATCCAGGCTGGCTGGATCGATGTTCAGCCCGTTGCCCGGCTGGACCAGGTTGGCCACGATCATGCCGATGATCAGTGCGAGCGTCGAGAAGGTCAGGAAGTAGGCGAAGGCCTTGGCGGCGACCCGGCCGACCCGGCCGATGTCGCGCATCCCCGCGATGCCGGTGACGATGGTCAGGAAGATCACCGGCGCGATGATCATCTTCACCAGCTTGATGAAGGCGTCGCCCAGCGGCTTCAGACTCTCGCCGAACGTGGGAAAGAAATGCCCGATGAGGCCGCCGGCGAAAATGGCGAGGAGAACCTGGAAGTAGAGATGCCGATAGAAGGGCTTGCGGACCACTGGCGCGGCCTCTGACGATATCTGGATCACGATAGGCTCCTGATGGGCGAGAACGCGATCTCGCGGTTTCCTCGATGGACGCGGTCTTCGCCACGCTCCGTTCGATAGAACCATCAGTGATTTCGGCGACGGGAAGAAGCGAATACCTTATCGCCAATAAATTGTTGTTTTATATTGTTTATTTTCGAAATACTGACCCGGCACATATGAACCTCATGCGGTTTTTCGCGCAAAAGACTGGCGAGTTCGTGCGATAATCCGCACAGTGGTCGAATGACGACGTCGGCTCCCATTGAGGGCTCTGTAAAACAGACGCGAGGACCGTGGCTGGCGCTCGTGTCCGCTTGGGCGATCGTGGCGGCGATCACTGCGTTCGGTGTTGGAGAAGCCGCACGGCGCGACGTGACGACGGAACTGGCCCGCCAGGCCGATGCCTCGGCCGCGCTCCATGCCGCCGTCCTGCGCAGCGAGCTGGAAAAACACCGCTCCTTGCCTGTCGCCCTGGCCGGAGATCCCGACATCGCCGACCTGCTGGCGGCCGGGCCATATGCTGCAGGCGATGTCGTCAGCAAAAAGCTGGAAGGTCTGGCAAGCCAGACACGCGCCGCCGCCATCTACGTCATCGGGGTCGATGGCCAAACGCAAGCCGCCAGCAACTGGCGTCTGCCCACGAGCTTTGTCGGTGCGGACTACAGCTTCAGGCCTTATTTCATCAACGCCATGCGCGACGGCCAGGCCGAGTTTTTCGCCCTGGGCACGGTTTCGCGTCGCCCCGGTCTTTATCTTGCGCGCCGTGTGGAGGGACCTGACGCCCGCCCCTTGGGCGTGGTGGTCGTCAAGGTCGAGTTCAACGCGTTGGAGGCTGAATGGCGTGCGTCGGGCGAACCGGCCTTCGTCGTCGGTCCCGGAGGCGTCGTCCTGATCACCAGCGTGCCGGACTGGCGGTTTCGGACGACCAAGGCGCTGGATGCGCATCGCCGACGCCTGACTCTGACGGACCAGACGCTTCAACCCCAGGCTCTTCGCCCCCTCCCCTTCAGCACTCCGTCAGGCGATCGCCCGCGTCTGGTCCAGACTTCTGTCGATGGCCCCCGGCAAACCTGGATGCACGCCGCAGTCTCTACCGAGACCCCCGGCTGGACCCTGCATCTTCTGTCTCCGACGCGTGGCGCCATCGAGACTGCGGTCACGACCGCGCGCGCGTTTGCAGGGCTTGTGCTTGTCCTTTTAGGCGGCGTGATCGTGCTTCTCTTGCGCCGTCGCCAGCTGGCCTTGGTCCGCGGCCGCGCCGAGGAACTGGCCCGGTTGGAGCTGGAACGGCGCATTGACGAACGCACCCGCGAACTGCGCGACGCAAACGCCGCCCTGAACCGCCAGATCGAGGAGCGCCGCCGCGCCGAGACCGCTCGCGAATTGCTTCGTGACGAACTGGTCCAGGCCAGCAAGCTGGCCGCCCTGGGCCAGATTGTCGCCAGTGTGGCGCACGAGATCAACCAGCCGGTCGCGGCAATCCAGACCCAGGCCGAAACCGCCGGCGTCCTGCTGGACCGTGACGAACCGCAAAAGGCGCGCGGCGCCCTGGCGCGCATAGGCGACCTGACCCAGCGCATCGGCGCCATCACCGAAGGCCTGCGGGTCTTCTCCCGAAAGTCGGACCCCAAGATCGGCGTGGTCCGGCTGGAAGACGCCATTCACGGCGCCCTGTTGCTGATCAGAGGTCGGCTGGACGAGGGCGGCGTCGAACTGATCCGCGAAGGTGACGCCGACGTCACGGTGCGCGCCGATCAATTCCGGCTGGAACAGGTGATCGTCAACCTGGTCAAAAACGCCGCCGAGGCGCTGGAAGGCCGCGACCGGCCACGGCTGATGCTGAAGGTCACGCGCGAGGGCGACCGTGTTCGCCTGATCATTTCCGACAACGGCCCCGGCGTGCCGCCCGCCGTGCGCGCCCAGCTGTTCACCCCCTTCGTCACCACCCGCGCCAATGGCCTGGGCCTTGGCCTGGTCATCTGCCGCGACTTGGTCGCCGGTTTCGGCGGCGAGCTTGACCTGATCGACGAGGGCGAAGGCGCGACCTTCGTCGCCACGCTGAGGATCGCCTGATGGAGTTCGCCCGCCCCAACGCCGTCGCCCTGATCGAGGACGACGCCGACTTTCGCCAGGCCCTGGTCGAACGCCTGACGCTGGAAGGCTATGACGTGCGCGCCTTCGCCGGCGCCGAGCCGGCGCTGAGGGGGATCGACGCCGACTTCCCCGGCGTCGTCGTCACCGACCTGCGGATGCCCGGTCTGGACGGGCGCCAGTTCCTTAGTCGCCTGCAGGCTCTGGACCCCGCCCTGCCGGTCATCATGATCACCGGCCACGGCGACATCACCGACGCTGTGGCGGCCATGAAGGACGGCGCCTATGATTTCGTCGCCAAGCCCTTCCCGTTCGAACGCCTTCAGGACAGCCTGAACCGGGCGCTTGAGAAACGCGGCCTGGTGCTGGAGAACCGCCGCCTGCTGGCCATGGCCTCGGACGGCGGGCAGGAGCTGCCGCTGGCCGGGTCGTCTCGCGCGATCACCGCCCTTCGCGCCACCATCGCCCAGATCGCCGACGCCAGAATGGACGTGCTGATCGAGGGCGAGACCGGAACCGGCAAGGAGGCGGTCGCGCGCGCCCTCCACAACGGCGGCCGACGTCGGCTGGCCGCCTTCGTCGCGGTCAACTGCGGCGCCCTGCCCGACGGTCTGATCGAGAGCGAACTGTTCGGCCACGAACTGGGCGCCTTCGCCGGCGCCCTGCGTCGCCGCGTCGGCCATGTGGAGCGGGCGCATAACGGCTCCCTGTTCCTGGACGAGGTCGAAAGCATGCCCTTGGCCGTTCAGGTCAAGATGCTGCGGGTGCTGGAGGAACGCGAGGTGCACCCCATCGGCGCCAACGAACCCCGCGCCCTGGACCTGCGGATACTGGCCTCGTCGAAGATCGACCTGGGCGAGGCGGCGCGCACCGGCGCCTTTCGCGAAGACCTGTATTACCGGCTGAATGTGGTGCGGCTGCGTGTGCCGCCCTTGCGAGAACGGCGCGAGGACATCCCCCTGCTGTTCGCCCACTTCCTGCGCCGCGCCGCCGATCGCCACGGGATCGAACCGCCAGCCGTCGGCGACAATGTTCGGCGTCTGCTGGTCGAGGCCGACTGGCCCGGCAACATCCGCGAACTGGCCCACTTCGCAGAACGCGTCGCCCTGTCGCTGGATGACGCGTCGCGTCCTCACGAGCAAGGCCTTAGCTTGCCGGAACGAATGAACCGCTTCGAAGCGGAACTGCTGCGTGACGCCCTTAACGCCCATCGAGGCGACATCGGCGCCGTCCTCAATGAGCTGCAGGTTCCCAGAAAGACCCTATACGACAAGCTCCAGCGACATGGATTGAAACCCGCCGCCTTCCGATGAAGCTGCGCTATCGCGGACGATCAGCCGAAGTGTCGCGTCGCTGTGAAATCTCGCTTCCGGCCCAGCGGTCCCACATCTGGAAATAGAGGCCGTAGTTGCCGTTGAAACGCTTGTGATGGGCGTCGTGGTGGGTGGCGGTTATCAGCCAGCGCAACGGTGCGCGGTGCAGCCAGGACGCGGGCCAGACCTCGCGACCCGCGTGGTTCAACACGGCCGTCGCGGTCATCAGGGTCAACAGCGCCAAGGCCACGCCCCAATGGATAGGCACGAACAGGGCCAGGGCCGGCAGGAACCAGGCGGTGGCGACGGCCTCGGCCGGGTCGAAGGCGAAGGAGGCGAAGGCGCTGGGGTCGCGCGACCGATGGTGCTCGGCATGGGCCCAGGGAAAGACGCGCGGGTGATGCAGCCCCCGGTGGACCCAATAATAGAAGGCGTCGTGGGCCAGCATATAGACGACGAAGCTGACCGGCAGCCACCACAGCGGCCAGGCGTGAACATCGCCGTAGATCGCCGTCCCGCCCCGCTTCCAAAGCTCCAGCACCAGGGCGGCCGGCAAGGCGTAGATCGGGCAGGAGATCAGGGAGGCGATAATTTCGGCGCGGATGCGTTTCGCGGCCGGCGCCTTGTGGTTCAACTGACGCCCCCGCCCCGGCCCGCCCCACAGCAACCAGTGTGTCGTGACGCCGACCAGCAGATAGCGCACGCCGATGATCAGGCTGAGCGCGAGGGTCGTGACGAGCAGGTCCATCAGCATGGGCGCACAGACGGCCAAACATATGTCCGGGTCAAGTCGTGGCGGGCGCCGTTCAAACCGCCTATGATGCGATCATGTCCTTGCCGGTGATGATCCTGCTGTTCCTTGTGACCGTCTTCGGGATGGAGGTCTTCGCCTGGGCCATGCATCGCTACGTCATGCACGGCCTGCTGTGGGACTGGCACCGCAGTCACCACGAACCGCACGACGATGTCCTGGAAAAGAACGACCTGTTCGCCGTGGTGTTCGCGGCGCCGGCGATCATTCTGATCGCGCTGGGCCTGCACGTCTGGGCCTGGGCCCTGCCGATCGGTCTGGGCGTGACGGCCTATGGGATGATCTATTTCTATTTCCACGACGGCCTGGTGCATCGGCGATTCCCGACCGGCGTCGAAGGTCGGTCAGGCTTCTGGACGCGGCGCATCCAGGCGCACCGCCTGCACCACGCGGTACGGACGAAAGAAGGCTGTGTCTCGTTCGGCTTTCTGTGGGTGCGGTCGGCGCGAGCGCTGAAGGCCGAACTGACCCAGAAGCGCGGCTCTTCCAGCAGCGGCGCCTGAGCCAGCCGGTTTTCCTGAGCATCTCATGACCGGGAAACACGGCGACGGCGGCTTGCATCCGACGCGGTCGTGATGCCGTATGCGATCACAACGGTTCGGATCGTCGTCGCAACGCGACGGTCAGACGACACCAGGAGACTTGTATGGCGATCGTCGGCGCGAGGCCCCAGCCGCCCGTGGCATGCGAACCTTGCGCGCCCGACGACCTGCGTCTGCGGGTCCAGTCGCGCCTGACCGAACTGGCGCCGTCGCCGGAGAGCCTGCTGTCGCTGGCGGCGCGCGAGGCCTTGCTGGGACAGGGAAAACGGGTTCGGCCGGTGCTGGCCATGCTGGCGGCGGCCCATGTGGGCGGGCGTCCCGACGATGCGCTGGATTACGGCTGTGCGCTGGAGATGGTCCATGCGGCGTCGCTGGTGCTGGACGACCTGCCCTGTATGGACGATGCGGTCCTGCGGCGGGGACAACCGACGCTGCATCGCCGCCATGGCGAGGACGCGGCCGTGCTGGCGGCGGTGGCCCTGCTGAACCAGTCCACACGACTGATTCTGCAAAGCCGGCTGCCGGCCGAGGTGCGCCTGTCCACGCTGGACCTTTTGACGCAGGCCGTCGGTTTCGACGGTCTGGCCGAGGGGCAGATGCGCGACCTGCGCGACGACGCGCAAGAGCGGGACGCCGTGGCCCTGCGTCAGATCAACGACCTGAAGACCGGCGCCCTGTTCGTGGCGACAGTGCGCGGCGGCGGTCTGCTGGGCGGGGGCGACGCCGACGACCTGGCCCGTCTGTCGGCCTTCGGCGAGTCGGTCGGTTTCGCCTTCCAGCTCTATGACGATCTGCTGGACGCCTGTTCGACCACCAGCGCCGTCGGCAAGGATGTGGGCCAGGATCAGGACACGACCACCTTCGTCGATCTGTGGGGCGAAGGGCGCGTCCGCGCGGCGGTGCGTCAGTCCCTGTCCAGGGCGGCCGAGGCGGTCGGCCACGACAGCCCCCTGACCCTCTATGTCCGCGATCTCTTCCAGCAGGCCGATCTTGGGATCTAGCGTCGCGCCGGCGCTGGTCCTGGACGGAATAGAGGCCGGCTATGACGGCCGGCCGGTGCTGCGGGATTTCAGCCTGACCCTGAACGCGGGGGAGGTCTACGCCCTGCTGGGCGCGAACGGCGCGGGCAAGTCCACGGTGGCGCGCGTCGCTTGCGGCCTTCTGCCCGTGCGCCGGGGGCGTGTGGCGGTGGGCGACGGAACTCAGGCGCGCGCCCGCATCGGCCTGGCGCCCCAGGACAGCGCCCTGTTTCCCGCCTTGTCGCCGCGCGAGAATGTCGAGGTGACGGCGCGGCTTTGCGGGGTCGCGCGCGGTGACCGTCGGGCGGCGGTGGACCGCGCCCTCGATCTGACCGGCTGCGGTCCGCGCGCGGATCAGCCTGTGCGCACCCTGTCCGGCGGATGGCGACGCCGCGCGAACCTGAGCGCCGCCCTGGTCGGACAGCCCCGATTGCTGATCGCGGACGAGCCGACGGAAGGGGTGGACGCCGGCACGCGCGGCGTCCTGTCCGCCGCCCTGCGCGAGACGGTCAAGGCGGGCGCCGGCTGCCTGTTGATCAGCCACGACGCGGTCTTCGTGTCCGATACGGCAGACCGGATCGGCGTGCTGGCGCAGGGTCGGCTGTTGGCGGAAGGCGCGCCGAACGCCCTGTTGCACCAGGCCTTCGGCGCGGCGCGGCTGCTCAGCATTCGTCTGGAGCGGCCGGCCTCGGACGCCGCCGCCCAATGGTTCGCCCAGGCCGGATTGATCCAGGCCGACGACAGGCTGGAATGGCGTCGCCTCTGCGACGATGCGCTCGCGGTCGCCCAGATGCTGGCCGCCGTGGTCGATGGCGAGGGGGGAGAGGTCGCCGTGCGGCGGCCGGGGTTGGACGACCTTGTCGCGCATCTGTCGGGAGCGTCGTCATGATGGCCGTGGCGGGCGCCTGGGCCAGGGGTTTCTGGCGCGACCGGGCCGGGGTGTTGCTGACGCTGCTGCTGCCGCCCCTGGTCTATCTGCTGTTCGCGGCCATCTTCGGCGCGGGCGCGCGGGGCGAGATCGACACGGCCGTGGTGATGCACGATGCGGCGCGCACCCCGGCGACGGCGGCGATGCATGACGCCCTGGCGCGCGACATGGGCGCCCGGCTGCGCACGGTCGAGGATGCAGGCGAGCTGGAGCGTGCGGTGATCGACGGTCGCGCGGACGCCGGCATCCTGATCCGCCCCTCTACGGGGCGTCCGCCCCAGATCGTGGTGATGTCCGCCGCCGGTCGCGACGTGGCGGCGGCGGCGCTTCAGGCGCGGCTGGAGCCGATGGCGGCCGCCCTGTCCGGCCAGGTCGCGCCGCCCACCGCCCGTGTCGCGACGGTGCAGGTCGGGCCGACCGGCGATGTCCAGGCCGCCTATTACGCCGGGGCGGTCAGCGTCATGTTCGTCTTCTTCGCCGCCATGCACGGGGCCATGGGCGGACTGGACGAGCGGCGTTCGGGGCTTCAGGCGCGGCTGGCTCTGGCGAGGGGCGGCCTGGCGCCGATCCTGGCCGGGCGGGCGGCGTGGCTGACGGTCGTGGGGGTAATGCAGTCGGCCGCCGTCTTCGTCGCGGCCTGGGCGAAACTGCCCGACCTCGCGCCATGGCAGGCAGCGGCGGCGGCCGTGACGGCGGGTCTGGTCGGGTTCTCTGCAGCCGGTCTGGCCCTGGCGCTGACGGCGGCCTGTCGCTCGCGCGAACAGGCCCAGCCCTTGACCACCTTCGTCGTTCTGCTGCTGGCGGCGCTGGGCGGGTCGATGGCGCCGCGCTTCCTGATGCCCGAGGCCTTCCGCGCCCTGGGCTGGATCACGCCGCACGCCTGGGCCATCGAGGCCTATCAGGCCGTGATCTGGCGGGCCGAGTTCACGCCGGGCGTCGTCGCCGGCTGGGCGGTTCTGGCCGGTCTCGGCGCGGCGGGCCTGGGGGTATCGCTCGTTCTGGAACGGCGGCGCGCGGCGCGCTGACCCTCAGACGTGGGTCCACAGGGCGGGACGCGGCGGCGGTTCGCGCCAGGCGTCCAGCGTCTTGCACCACAGGGCGATCAGTCCGCCCCGCCCCAGCAGCATCAGCTTGCCCGCCTTGTCGACCGAGGTCCGACCGTCCCAGGCCGCTGGCCCGGCGCGCGAGACATGCCGGCCGATCGACCGATAGACGCCGCGCGCCGTGGCGATGGCCCAGGCCGAACGCGGGTTCAGATCGCGCAAGCCCCACCGGGCCGAGGCGTAGAAGGGTTCGGCCGCCGCCACCAGGCGCTGGGCTGTGCGGGCGACGGCGGCGCGGTGCTGGGGCTGATCGACCTGATCGCGCGGCACCCCGGCTTCGTCCAGCCAAGCGCCCGGCAGATAGACCCGCCCGCCCCTCGCATCCTCGACCACGTCGCGCGCAATGTTCGTCAGCTGGAAGGCCAGCCCCAGATCCTGGGCGCGGCGCAGGGTAGGCGCATCCTCGACCCCCATGATCCGGGCCATCATCACCCCGACCACGCCCGCAACGTGATAGGCATAGTCCAGCGTGTCCTCCAGCGTGTCGTAGCGCCGCCCGACCACATCCATCTCGAACCCGTGCAACAGGTCCATGGCCTCCTCGGCCGGGATGGAATGACGATCCGCCACGCGTTGGAAGGCGGTGAAGACCGGGTCGGTCTGGGGCTCTCCGGCCAGGGCCGCTGCGGTGCGGGCGCGCAGTTCGACCAGCTTTTCGCTGGCCAGCACCGGGTCGATGCCGACCGCGCCGTGGCCCAGGACCTGGCCGTCGATCTCGTCGTCGCAGTGTCGGCACCAGGAATAGAGCATCCAGGCGTCGTCGCGGATCGCCGCCGGGAACAGGCGCGCGGCGGCGGCGAAGCTCTTGGAGCCCTGCTCCATCGCCTGGCGGCTGTGGTCCAGGACGGCGTCGGTCATGCCGGCAGCCTCGCGTCTTCGATCATCAGGGCGGCGGTGGCCTTGGCCGAGCCGACCACGCCGGGCACGCCCGCGCCGGGATGGGTGCCTGCGCCGACGAAATAGAGGTTCGGGATCTGGTCGTCGCGATTGTGCACCCGGAACCAGGCGCTCTGGGTCAGAATCGGCTCCAGCGAGAAGGCCGAGCCCTGGTGCGCGTTCAGCTGGTCGCGGAAATCGACCGGCGTGAAGATGCGGCAGGTGTCCAGATCGGCGGTTAGGCCGGGGATGTAGCGCTCCTCCAGATAGGCCAGGATCCGGTCGCGATAGCGCGGCCCCTCGACCTCCCAGTCGATGTCAGCCGAGGCCAGGTGCGGCACGGGCGCCAGCACATAGAAGGCGTCGCAACCCTCGGGCGCCAGGGACGGATCGGTCCGCGTCGGCGCGTGCAGATACAGCGAGAAATCGTCGGGCAGGTCCGGACCCTTGAAGATTTCAGCGATCAGCTCGCGATAGCGCGGGCCGAACAGCACCGTGTGGTGGCGCACCTCGGGGTGGACGCGCTTCAGGCCGAAATAGATGACGAACAGCGACATGGAATGGCGCCGCGACGCCAGCTTGGCGCCCTCCTTCTGACCGCGCGGCTCCTGGCCCAGCAGGCGCTGATAGGTGTGAACCACGTCGGCGTTCGACGCGACCATGTCGAAGGCCAGGGTCTCGCCGCCCACGACCACGCCGGTCGCGCGACCGTTCGCCATGGTGATCCGCTCGACCGGACTGTTCAGCCTGACCTCGCCGCCCAGGTCCTCAAGCAGGCGCACCATGGCCTGGATCAGGGCGCCGGTCCCGCCGCGCGGGAACCACACGCCCCAGCGCCGCTCCAGCGCATGGATCAGCGCATAGATCGAGGAGGTCGCGAACGGATTGCCGCCGACCAGCAGGGAGTGGAAGCTGAAGGCCTGGCGCAGGTGCTCGTCCTGAATGAAACTGGCCACCTTGTCATAGACCGACCGCCAGGCCTGAAGCCGCATCAGCTCGGGCGCCGCCTTGATCATGCTAGCGAAGTCCAGGAACGGCACGGCCCCCAGCTTCAGATAGCCTTCCTTCAGCAGGTCTTCGGAATAGGCCAGGAACTTGCGATAGCCTTCCTTGTCCGCCGGATTGCGAGCCACGATCTGGCGATCCAGCTCGTCCTGGTCGTTGACGTAGTCGAACACGTCGCCGTCTTCCCAGCACAGCCGATAGAAGGGCGCGACGGGCAGCAGTTCGACATAGTCCGACAGCTTGCGGCCGCTGGCCTCGAACAGTTCCTCCAGCGCCGACGGATCGGTGATGACGGTGGGACCGGCGTCGAAGGTGTAGCCCTTGTCCTTGAACACATAGGCCCGGCCGCCCGGCAAATCGCGCGCCTCGAACACCGTGGTCTGGATGCCCGCCGACTGCAGCCGTATGGCCAGCGACAGCCCCCCGAAACCCGATCCGATCACTGCAGCCCGCATCACGCACGTCCTTTTTCGACCAGACAGGTCAGTGCGGCGCCCAGGGGCACCGGGGGTTTTCCGCTGAGGATCCGCGCCTTGTCGGCGAGGGTGGATCCTGCGGCGTAGAAGCGTTCGATCAACGGCTGGGGCAGACGATAGAACCGCTCCAGCACCCTGTATCGTTCTTCGGGGCGCGCCGCGCGAAACAACATCCGATTCAGTAACCGATAAAAACCTCGCCCGACCCATACGTCGCACGCATGGCGGCGGATGTCGGCGGCCAGGGTCGCGCCTTCGAAATCTTTCGCCCAGAGGTCCGCCAGATGATCGGCCAGGCGCACCGCATCCGGCAGGGAATAACCGGTCGTCGGATGAAACAGTCCGGCACGCAGGCCGCTCAAGGCCGTCGGCCCCATGCGGGTCAGGTGCGCGGCGATGTCGCCGTCCAGGGCCACGGGCAAGACGCCGTCTTCCTCCCTCAGCACCGTCTCGATGACCCACCCCTGCTGTGCGGCATAGTCGCGCACACCCTGCCGGAACACGTCGCGATCCAGCTCGGCTCCGTCGGTATAGCGGGTGTCCTCGATCAACAGGGTCCGGTCGTCGAACGGCAGGGTGTAGAGGAAACGATAGCCTCCCGCCTGATCGACGCGGGCGTCCATGACGATGGGTGCGGTCAGGCCGTGCGGCGCCGCCAGTCGAACCTCCAGCCCGACGAACTTCTGGAAGCCCAGCGCCAGGTCCGGCGTGCCGACCGGCCCTCGCCCGTCGATGACCGCCCTCGCCTTCAGCCGCCGACCGTCGGCCAGGACCGCCTCGGTCTCGGACACCGACACGACAGGCGCGCCCAGCATGATGCGGCCGGGCAAGGCCGCGCTGACCACCGCCGCGAACCGTTCGGCCGTCACGCTGCGATATCCGGTGGACAGACTGCGCTCGAACTGCGGAAACCGAACCGCATAGCCGGGCCAGCGATGCACGACCAAGGGGTCGATCCAGCCGTGCTGCGCCGCCGTCAAATCCCCCTCGAAGAAGGACCAGGTGTGCACGCCGCCCAGCGTCTCGGCCGCCTCGACGATGCGGACATCCAGGTCGGGCCGAACCTGCGACAGGCGCAGCGCCAACAGACCGTTGGCGAGGCCGCCGCCGATCAGGAGGAGATCAGCCCCAGAGGTGTCAACGGCGTCGGCCTGCATTCCCGACAGGTGACACGCGACGACGGATGCGGCAAGCGAACAGGGTGCTTACCCGCGCACAGTGCGCTAGTGTGACGCCATGTCCGCCGTCTCCCCTGCGCCCCGGATCGTCCCGAACCAGACCCTGATCGGTCTGACGCTCGCCGGAATGATCGCGTCGGCCTGGCTGGTTCTGCACATCTACGGCGTCTATCTTCACCGCTGGACGGCGTGGAGCGTTCTGATCGCCCCGCTGATCGTCGTGATCCAGACCTGGCTGTCCGTGGGCCTTTTCATCGTCGCGCACGACGCCATGCACGGCTCGCTGGCGCCGGGCCGACCCAGGCTGAACGTCGCGGTCGGCAGCCTGGCCCTGGGCCTCTACGCCGGCTTCCGGTTCACCCCGTTGAAGACCGCCCACCACGGCCATCACGCCGCGCCCGGCACCGCCGACGATCCCGACTTCCATGCCGACGCCCCGCGCGCCTTTCTTCCGTGGTTCTACGGCTTCTTCCGCACCTATTTCGGCTGGCGCGAGCTGGCCGTGCTGACCCTGCTGGTCTGCATCGCCGTCTTCGCCCTGGGCGCGCACATCCCGAACCTGCTGGTCTTCTGGGCCGCTCCCGCCCTGCTCTCGGCGCTCCAGCTCTTCACCTTCGGCACCTGGCTGCCCCACCGCCACACCGACGACGCCTTCGCCGACCACCACAACGCCCGCAGCAGCCCGTTCGGCCCAGTCCTGTCGCTGCTGACCTGCTTCCACTTCGGCCGCCACCACGAGCACCATCTGACCCCGTGGAAGCCCTGGTGGCGATTGTTCAGCTAGATAAAGAGAGCGGGTCCGTCGCCTCAGCGTCAGAAATCGTAAACGGAGCAACCGCCTGGATCATGTCTCAGGTCGCCAATCCAGGATTCTCTTGAGAGGATGGCGGTGCTGTCAGTCTAACGCTAACCTGTCTCCACTTCGGACCCCTAAGAGTCTGATCGGAGATCGCATTTCGTGAAGCCGCTATCGTTCAAGCGCCATCGCTTCCCATCGAAGGTGATCCGGCAGGCCGTGTGGCTCTACTTTCGCTTCAGCCTCAGCCTTCGCGACGTTGAAGAGCTAGTGGCCGCGCGCGGAATCGACGTCAGCTATGAGACGATCAGGTGCTGGACGATCAAGTTCGGACCTCAGATCGCACGACGGCTGAAGAAGCTTCGCCCTCTCCCCCTCTCCCCGCTGGCGCCTTGACGAGGTTGTTTGCTTGATCGGTGGAAAACGCATGTTCCTCTGGCGCGCCGTGGATGATGAGGGCGAAGTGCTGGACGTCATCGTTCAGCCACGACGGGATACCAATGCGGCCTTAAAACTGCTCCGGCGTCTGCTGCGAAACCAGCCTGTTGAGCCAGAAAAGATCGTGACCGATGGCCTCGCATCATACCAGGCGACTTTGAGCCAGCTTGGCCTGCGCCATCTGCATTCCCCGGGCCGATTGCGAGAGAACTATTGGGCGGACACTCTCATCTGCCCGTCGGCCGGCGAGAGCGGCAACAGCAGCTGTTCAAGTTCCAGGCTTCACCACAGCACTTCCTCACCACCCACGCCGCGACCTACAATACATTCTACACTCAAAGAAATCTCATCAGCCAACCAACCCTGCGCCTTTTCCGCGCCTGGGCGGATGCGGCGTGGGCCGTCGCTGTCGCCTGAGATGTCGTCGGGTTGGGCAAGTTGCGGGCCGCCTCGATTAAGCTGACAGCACTGCGAGCACCATCTCCTTTTTGATCCGTGCAGCCTGCGCCCCCGTCAGGCGCATACCACGTGAGAACTCCGCCCGACCGGGCCCGCGCGAGCCGAAGGTGGCAAAGCGGGCGTCTTCAGGCTGGAGCATGGTGCGCGGATTGCCGTCGCGTCCCGTATACCACATCTCGGTCCAGCCGGCCGGCGCGATGTGGTCGTCCATCCAGCAGTCAAGGAAGGTCGCCGCTCCGACGAAGCGCGGGTCGCCATATCGTCCATCCAGGAAGGCGCTGGAGGGACGCCACGGCCGTCCCAGAAAGACGGAGTGTCGTGCGACGTCCGCATCCTTGGTCAACCGGCAGTCGTGGAAGACGAAGCCGTAAGCCTGTTCGATGGGCGTGCTGGGGGCCACTACATAGCCCTCGACCGGATCGGCAGGCCGCAGGCGCGACCGGATTTCGCAGCGTTCGAACCAGGCGCGCCCGCCCCCGAAGATGAAATCATAGCTGCCCGTGATCAGGCAGCGATCAAACAGGGTCGCGCCTGCATCGGGGAACAGGGTGTCCTGATAGCTGAGAATATCGCAGTTGCGGATCACGGCGCGGTCTGACCCCTTGTCCATCATCAAGGCCACGGCCTGCGGCCCTGCCCCATTGTGCGAATGCAGGCCGTTCGGCTTGGTCATCTCGGCCAGACCGTCGAAGGCGTTGTTGATCGTCAAAGTCTCGGCATGGAAATCGGGCGCCCGCACGAACAGGGTCGGTGTGCGGAACGTGCCCCACATCCGGCCATCCGGCGCCGCCAGCCCCGAGGCCGCCAGGTGATTGATCACTGACCCCGCCCGATCCTCGCCGATCAGATGGATGAAGGGTTTGTCCACAACGACCTGCTCGGTCCAGATGCCGCGGGTCACCAGAATGCGGAACGGCTTTCGTCCGTCTGCTGGCGCGGCGGCGATGGCGGCGGACAGGCTGGGATAGACAGGCGCTCCAAATCGGCGGTCGCCGGATCCCGCCCAGATGACCGCGTCGAATGCTGTCGCAGCCGACCATGATGGCGTCGACGCCATCATGGGCAGGACGGCGCCAGCGGCCAGAAGCTTGCGACGTGAGACCAGCGGGATCATGGCGGCTCCGAATGAAAATCGGCGCCGACCGGCGAACCGGTCAGCGCCAGGTCTCCTTGGGGGGAGTTGGAAGTATCTTAGAAAGTGTAGCGGACGCCGAAGTTGTACTGCCGCCCCGTGTGCGAATAGATGTAGATGCTGTCGCGGCGGCTGTCGGTGTACTGCTCGTTGACGGCGTCGGTCAGGTTCAACCCTTCGAACGTCACCTTGATGCGATCGGTCAGGGCGTAGGAGGCCGAGGCGTCCACCGTCACGATCTCGCGCACCCCGTCGATATCATTGGTGCTGGTGCCGCTGGGCACCGCCGTCAGATAGCGATCGCGATAGGCGGCCGACACACGGGCGCTGAACCGGTCGTCCTCATAATAGAGGGTGGCGTTGTAGGCGGTCTTCGACAGGCCGAGCAGGTCGTTTTCGACGAAGCCCGACGGAGACCGCGACGAGATGTAGCTGATCTTCGAATCCACCAGGGTGACGTTGAAAATGGCGCCGAGATTGTCGAACGGCCCAGGCAGGAAGGTGAACGGCTGCTGATAGCTGATCTCGATCCCCTTCAGCGGCCCGCCCTCCGTATTGACCGGCTGGCTGAACAGGAAGACATCGCTGGGCGACACGCCCAGGCCGTTGAGCAAGTCCGGCGACAGGCCTGACTGATTGAACGGCTGCGAGATCCGCGAGGTCTGGATGTAGCTTTCGATGTCCTTGTAGAAGAGCCCGACGGACAGCAGAGCGTCCGGGGCGAAATACCATTCGGCCGACAGGTCGTAGGTCGTGGCGCGAATGGGATCCAAGTACGGATTGCCCGAACTGACGCTGAACACGCCGACCGTGCTGAGGCTTCCGCCCGGCGTTACGCTGCCGAGATTGGGACGCGTCATGACCTTGGCCGCACCGAAGCGCAGCAGGAAGTCCGGCGTGACCTCGGCCGTCAGGTTCAGTGCCGGCAGCACGTCGTCATAGTCGCGATCGACCGTCGTCTGCTGTGCGGCGCCGGCGACAAGTTGATAGCCGGTCGAGCTTTGCTTGGTTTTCACATAGCGAACGCCGATGTCGCCACGCACCGGAATACCGCCGAGCTCCGTATCGAAGTCCAGTTGCAGATAGGCGGCCGTATCCTTCTCGGTCACATTGCGGATGTTGCCCCGCGCATTGGCGTTCGATGCGCCGCTCAGTTCGAACAGACCCGTGCCGCTGTATATGTTGAACAGGTCCGCAAAGGCGTTGAGGTTCGGCGCGATCCAGTTGGTCACAGTGCCGTCCGGCGCACCCAGATTGCGTCCGAAGCCGCTGACCAACTCGGTCAGGCTTGCCAGGGTCACACCTGCGGGCAGTTGGGGCACCACGCCCTCGTTGACGCGCGCCAGAGCCCAGGAATCGAACTCGTATTCCTTGTAGTTCACCCCGGCCTTCAGCGTCAGCGACGGCGTCAGGTCAAAGCCTCCGTCGAGCTGCGCCGTCTTGATCGTGTTCGTCACGCCCTGCGGACGCAGGCGGATCTCCGAACGCGCGGCTCCGAAATTATAGGCCAGCGGGTCGGTGACATCGTAGCCGAAGCCGATCAGCGGCGCGTCGCGGTTCTGCCGATAGTCGTAGAAGTAGTTGTCCGAATTCTCACGATTCAGGATCACCGTCGTCTGGATCGGATTGTCGAAGTCGGACTTGGAATAGCCGATCAGCCCCTTGACGCGGAACCGGTCGCTGAACGCATGTTCGATGCTCAGCGTGCCTTGGGTGTATTTGGTGTCCAGCTCGTCGTAGCGAGTCTCGGTCTCCACATCGACGTCGTCGAACAGGCCATAGACCATGTCCCCGTTCGCATCGATGACGCCGTCGCGCACGATGATTTCCGGCCGTCCGCCCTGGGACGCGTTACGGGCGAAGGACAGGGCCTCCAGCCAGTTCTCCTGACGCGTCGCCTTGAAGTCGGAATAGAGCAGATCGAGGTTGATCAGCGTCTGTTCCTGCGGGCGGAACTGTACTGAACCGGTCAGGCCGAGACGCTCCTGATCATGGGTGAGCCGGCCGTAGCGCGGGAAGCGCGGCGTATAGACATCGGCCCGCCTCGCATCGGCAAAGGGCGACGCGGGATTGTAACCGCCGGCCTCCGTGCCGTTCAGCCAGCCGCCGGAGCCGTGGCCTTCTTCCAACAACTGACGCTTGGTGTAGGCGACCGACACGAGTGCGCCGAGCCGGCCGTCCATCCAGGTGTTGCTGGCGAGCGCGGCGAACCTGGGGTCCCATTTGCGCGACAGGTCGTTGTAGCCGTACTGGCCCGACAGCACGAGATTGGCGCCGGCATAGTCGAAGGGTCGCCCGGTCTGCAGATCGACCGTCGCGCCCAGCGAACCTTCTTCGGTCTCGGCCGAGGCGGTCTTGCGCACGGTGATGCTGTTGAAAAGCTCGGACGCAAAGACGTTGAAGTCGAACGCGCGATTGCGGTTCGCGCCGCCCGAACTGTCGGTGCCCGACGCCGTGCTCTGACCCTCGACGCCATTGATGCGGACACGCGTGAACTGCGGTCCCAGACCCCGCACCGTGATCTGACGGCCTTCGCCGGCGTCGCGCGCGATGGAGACGCCCGGCACCCGTTGGATGGACTCGGCCAGATTGGCGTCGGGGAAGTCGGCCATGTCCTCGGCCTTGATCACATCGACGACGCCGTTTGCCCGACGCTTGGCCGTCAGCGCACTGCCCAACGAAGCGCGGAAACCGGTTACCACGATAGTTTCGACTTCGTCGGCCTGATCCTCGACCTCGCTCCCCTGAGCGGCGGTCTGCGGCGCGACGGTCGCACCGGCGAGAACGGCCGTACGTCCGTTGTTGGACGCCACGACAAGATTGCTGCCCTGCAGAAGCTGGTTCAGGCCCTGATTGACGGAATAGACGCCCTGCACGGCGGCGGTCCGTTGTCCGGCGACCGCATCCGTCGAAGCCAGAACCTGCAGATCGGCCTGACGTGCAAATGCGGCCACGCCGGTCGAGGCGGGTTGCGCCGGAACATTGAACTGCCTGTCTTGCGCCTGGGCGGCGCCAGCGCCGGCCAGAGCCATCGTGCTGACGGCGATCATCAGCGACGCCCTCGCGCCTTGGTTTCGCGACATGGCCATGCGTCGGCCCTCCCTTTTCTGTTTCCTGGTTCCCGGACCCTTCTGCGAGGGTTCCAAGAGTCTCGATGTCCGGCGATCGACTTTCCGTCGCCGGATCAAAAGATTTATTTCGCTCCACCCAGCATGATGACGTCATTTCCGACCGTCACCCCTGCACCATGGGCGACGCCGACGGCCTCGGCGAAGCTCTCCGGCTCGTTGGTGCGGAACCAGCCGACCACTGTGCGGCCTTCCAGATCGGGATCGACGATCACGATTTTGCGGCTGTTGTAGCGATTGAACTCGGCGGCGGCGGCGGCGATTGTGTCGCCGTCCAGGACGATCTGGCCATCCCGCCACGACAGCGCGCGCTCCATCTCCAACGGACGCTTGACCGGGCTGGAGGCGCCGGCCTGATCGCTGACGAAGACCTGTTCGCCGGCCACGACGCGGCGACGCAGTCCTTCGGCGCCCTTGTCGCTCCAGACCTCCACCACGCCTTCGGTCACCCGAACCTCGGCCCCGCCGGCCTTGCGGCGGACGGAGAAGGCGGTGCCGACCGCCTGAACCCGAATGTCGCCCGCCGCCACGACGAACGGACGCGCCCGATCTTTTGCGACCTGGAACCAGGCCTCGCCGTGGTCCAGCGTCACGGCGCGCTCGGCCTTCTGGAAGCGGATATCCAGCGTCGTATCGGTATTGATCGCCGCCATCGACCCGTCCGCCAACGGCACCCGGCGGATCTCCCCCACCAGGGTGCGATAACGCTGTCGCGACAAGACCGGCGTCAGCACGACGCCGGCGGCGACCGCCGCCGCCAGGCCAAAACCGCCCAACAGGATGCGGCGGTCGAGCTTTGCCGGCGTCTGGCGCCCCTTCGCCTCCGACACGGGATCGACCATCAAGGTCATGACCGCCCGCGCCCGCCACAAGGCGCCCTGACGACGGCTGTCGCCTGCGAGCCAGTCGTTCAGTGCGATCTGATCCGCAGCGCCCAACGCGCCCACGTCAAGCCGAGCGGCCCAATCAGCGGCGACGGCGTCGATTTCGGTCGAGATTTCCCGGCTCATGCGCGCCGCTCCCCGCTCGACGACGCATGGATTTGGGAATCCGCCTTCGCCAGGCCGGCCAAAACTGCCTTCAGCCCCCGCGCGGCTTCGTTCTCGACCACGTTTTCGGTCACGCCCAGCTGAACCGCGATTTCCTTTTGCGACAGCCCCATGATCCGGCGCATCTCGAAGATGCGCCGGCTGCGTTCCGGCAATGTGGCGACGATCTTCATTACGCGTTCGAGTTCCTTGCGCCCCCCGGCGATACGCTCGGGCGACGGTTCGTCCCACTCGATGCGCAGGGCGTCGATTTCCGTCACGGCGTCGATCCGCACGATCCGGGCGCGCCGCATCTGCTCCAGCACCACGGACCGCGCGGTCTGAAAGAAATAGGCCCGCGGGCTTTCGATCTGTTCGACCGCCTTGAGGTTCGCCAGTCGGCAATAGGCTTCCTGAACGACGTCATCGACATCGTTGGACGTGACGAGCGAACGCTTCAACCAGACACGAACGTCCTGCTCATGGGGCAGGATTTCCTGCGCCAACCAGCGCACCCGCGCCCGTTCCGATTCCCCGCCGCCTTGCACCTACCGTCGCTCCCCCGTTGGGAGCACGATGCGCGCGGACGAACTTTCCGTCAAAGCGTCGAGGCTGCGGACGCCATTCGGCTCGCTATCTCACCGCGACGCGTCTTTGCCGCAGGGCAGCCGCTTCCCGTGACGACAGCGGCAAAGACCCCATCGCGTCGTTCAGATAGCCGTCCAAAGACCCGGAGAAGGGCCAGTCGGAACCTGGCGCGAAACGCTCGACGTCGATGCTTCTCATGACCTCGACCAGTCGCGCCCGGTTTTCCGGCGACGTATCGGCGTCGAAAACCTGGGCCAGGTCGAAGTAGAGGTTGGGGAATGTGTCAGGCCGGTCCGCCAGGACGTATCGAAACGCCTCCAGCGCGTCCCAGGTGTTCGCGTCCAGGCCGCCCCAGCCGCCGGAATGGGCGATGACGACGGGGACGTTGCGGGCGTGGGGCAGAACCTGTTGGACGAAGATGCGAACGTCGGGCGCGCCATAGTCCTCTGCCCGGGTGCGCATGTGGATCATGATGGTCAGCCGAGCGTCCGACGCGGCGTCGAAGACGTCAGCCAGGCGACGCACGTGGTCGGGATTGCGCAGATCAACGCCCGAGTTGGTCAGGTGCACCTTCAATCCGTCGGCGAAGGGCGCGTCCCTCCACGCTTCGATCTCAGCCAGAGCATCGGACGCCAGCGGGTTGACCGACACGAAGGCGACCAGTCGCCCCGGGTGCGCCGCCGCCGTGGCCACGGTGAAGGCGTTGGCGTCGTGAACCCGCGTCGCGGCGTCGGCCAGCGGGGGAACCATCATCGGGCTTTCAGCCAGATAGGCCTTGGACATCATCCAGGCCGTTTGCACCCCCGCTTCGTCCATATCCGCCAGCAGAGCATCGGCTGTCAGCGGTTTGACGAAGGCCGGGTCGCAGGCGCCGAGCCGTCCCGGACTGCTGCAATAGGCCGGCAATATCTCCAGAATGGCGGGCGAATGGACGTGGACGTGATGGTCGGTTCGAACGGGCGTGCGGGTCTGCGCCATCGCGGGCGCCGCAAGCAGCGCGGCCGAAACCGCGCTCGCCGCGACGATGCTTCTGAAGGTCATGGATAGATTTCTGAAACGCGCCCGGGGGGGGCTCAGCGCGCGGCGTCGCCCAGCAGCGTCTGTTTCCAGAACAACAGGCTGGTCCAGAAATAGTAGTCCTCGTTCTCCTTCTTGTGGAAACCGTGACCCTCGTTCTGCGCCAGCAGGTGCCAGGCCGTGCCGCCGTTGCTGCGGACCGCGCTGACGATCTGGTCGGCTTCGGACGCCGGCACACGGGGGTCATTGCCGCCTGTGGCGACCAGCAGCGGAATGGTGATCTTGTCCACGCTGGTCAGTGGCGAGATCGCCTGAAGTTGCGCGCGCTGGGCCGGATCACGCTCGTCGCCGTATTCCACGCGTCGCAGGTCGCGGCGATAGGACTGGGTGTTTTCCAGGAAGGTGACGAAGTTGGAGATGGCGACGTAGCAGTTCGCCCCCTTCAGCCGGTCGCTGTAATGCACCGCCGTGGCGTAGCACATATAGCCGCCGTACGAGACGCCGGTCACGGCGAACCGCGAGGCGTCCAGCTCAGGGTTGACCTCCAGCGCGTCGAGGAAGGCGCCGATGTCCTTGACCGAATTCTCGCGCTGGAACGGGCCGTTGTCCAGGTTAACGAAACGCGTGCCGTAACCCGACGACCCGCGCACGTTGGGGAAGAAGATCGCCACGCCCAGTTCGTTCAGCAGATAGTTCTGAGAGCCCAGGAAATCGGGACGGGTCTGGCCTTCCGGGCCGCCGTGGATATCGACGATCAGGGGGCGCTTGCCGGGGAATTTGGCCGGATCGGGCTGATAGAGGAAGCCGGACACGGTCTCGCCGTCGAAGCTCTTCACCTCCACCAGCTTGGGTTCGATGTTGATCGCGGGGTCCAGGCCGCCGGTCTCGCTGTGGGTCCACTGGGTGACCGCCAATGTGGTCGGATCGATGGAGAAGGCGTCTCCCGACACGCGGGCGGAGGACAGGCTCAGCCCGATCGCGCCCCAGGGGGCTATGTCGATGGCGGGGCCGATGCTGTAGGGGATGACGCCCTCCGGCAGGCCCGTGACGACGCGCACGGCGCCCGTGGCGACATCCATGACCTTGAGCCGCGAGACGCCCGCCTCGTTCACCGCATAGGCGATGAAGCTGCCGTCCGGCGCCAGGGCGTAATCGCTGACATCCCATCGCGCCTCGGTGCTGACGGGGACGAACCCGCCCTGCCCGATCTGCCCCAGGCGCAGGAAGTCGCTGTCCTTGTTGGACGTCGCCCAGACCGTGCCGTCGGCCGCATATTTGGGATCGACATAAGAAACCTGCGCCGCCGGATCCGTCAGCGGGGTCATGCGGCCGGACGCCAGGTCCAGCTCATAGACCACGGCGTTGTTGATCGACATCCGGTTCAGAACCAGGGCCTTGGCCCCATCCTTGGAGAAGTCGGCGATGTTCCAGCCGCCGCCCGAAACCTGCGCCACCAGACGGTCGGTCGAGGGGTCGGCGGGATCGACGACATAGAGGTCCATGTCGGCGCCGTTGCGGCGCGACGAGGCATAGCCGACACGTTTACCGTCCGGGCTCCAGGCGCCGAACCAGTTGCGGCTCTTGCCGTCGGTGATGCGATTCAGCCGGCCGCCGGACAGGGTGTAGAGCTGATAGAACTCATCCCCGCCATTGTCCTTTTGGACCAGCAGGGTCTGGCCGGAAGGCGACAACGCGCCGCCCACGATCGGCTCCGCCTCGAAGCTGATCTGGGTCCGGGCGCCGTCGGGCGACGCCACGACGTGGAGTTGGTCCGTGGCGCCGAACCGGGTCTTGACCAGCATGGACCGGTCTGCGGCGTTCCACCCCATGAAGGCGGCGCGACGCGCCTGCAGATAGGGCTGGGTCGCAGCGACCAGATCGTCCGGCACCGCCGGCAGTCCATCGGCCACGATCGCGGCCGGCTTGGGCGCTTCGGCGAAGGCGGCGGGCGCTGCGGAAAGGGCGAGCGCAAGGGCCAGCGGGAGACGAGAGATCATCATTCAGACCGTGAACTGGGGGAAAGAAGAAGGGGTCGCCGGCTCCCGATCGGGAGAACGAAGCCGGCGACCGGGCACGCACTACCCGAACTAGAAGCGGTAACGCGCGCCGACCGTGACGTACCGACCGACGACGTCGTAGTACGGAGAGAAGAGCGACCCATCCGGCGGCGACTTGTCGAACAGGTTGGTCGCATTGGCGTAAAGCTCAACGCCGTCGGCGCCGTAATGGGCCAGATCGGCCGTCAGCCCCAGATCGACATAGGTGAAGGCGTCGATGTCGTTGTTCACGATCTTGACGGTGCTGTTGTAGACGCCCTCCGAGATGTAGCGGGCGCGCAGGTTTGCGCCGAACACCTCGCCCTGCCAGCCCAGGCTGGCGTTGACCCGCAGTTCCGGCACGCCCAGGCCGAAGGCGTAGCCCTGCGACTTGACGTATTCGATCTCGGAGATGCCGTCGTCCGTCGTCAGGCTGTTCACCCAGGTTCCGACAAGGCGCATCTGTACCCGTCCGGTCGCGCCCGGAACCCACAGGTCCGCCGGGGACGAATAGGAGACTTCGGCGTCGATGCCGTCGGTGTGATACTCGGCCAGGTTCACATAGGTGGACCGCGTGCGGATCAGATTGCCCGAGGCGTCGCGATCGACATTGGCGCACAGGGCGGTGTTGCCGTTGAAGCAGCGGCTGACCAGATCCTGAGGCGCGATCGTCGTGATCACGTCGTCGATCTTGATGTTGTAGTAGTCGACCGACATGTTCAGGCCGGGGATCGACGGAGGCGAATAGGTCAGTCCCAGCGTCAGGGTGTCCGCCGTTTCCGGCGCCAAGTTCGGGTTACCACCGCCGTTGTTCAGCGTGTAGACGGTCTGGCCCTTCAAGGGGTCGTTGATGTTGTTATAGCCGGTCGTGGTGGTGGTGTAGAGTTCGGCCAGGTTCGCCGACCGGATGTCGCGCGACTGGGTGATGCGCCCGCGGAAACCTGGGAAGAACTCGTTGGTCGCGCCGACCTTCCACGACCAGATCGAGCCCGTGGTGTCGTAGTCCGATATGCGGGCCGCAGCGTTGAATTCCAGATTGTTCAGCACCGGCAGGTCGCGAACGATCGGCACCAAGATTTCGCCGAAGGCTTCCTTGACGGTGAACTCGCCCGACATGGCCGAGAAGCTGAAGGTCTGGAACGCCTTGGCCGCATCCAGCTCACCGACGCGCTGATCGGTCTGCTCCTTGCGGGCCTCCAGACCGACGGCGATCGAGACGTCCCCCGCAGGCAGGCTGAAGGGCTCGCCGCGCAGGCTGACGCCGGCGACGTCCAGCTTCGTCGTGGTCCGTTGTTGCGGCGTGCCGGTGACATAGTCGATGGCTTCCTGTGACGGTGCGCCCAGGCCGAACAGGTTGATCGGCACGCAGCCGGAGTTGGCGTTGGTCAGGGTCACGCGGCAGACGGCCTGCCCCGTCACGGGGCTGATGACCGAGTCGACCGCCTGGGCGTAGTTGGTGGTCAGCAGGAAGCCCGGCGTGTCGATATTGTTCTCGTATTCGCCATGGCTGTAGTAGGCGCCCCAGCGCCAGTTGTCGCCGAACTCGCCGTCCAGGGCGATGGTCGCCTGGGTCGTGACCCGCTCGAAATCGATCGTCGAATAGGACAGGTCGGAGTTGAAGCGGCCCATGGTGAAGGAGGTCTGACTCGCCGCCGCCATCTGCTGCTTGATCGCCGCAGACAGGAAGGCGTTGTCGTTCTTGATCGTCAGATTGCCGCGGTTGTGATCGCCGAACCAGATGTAGTTGTTCCACATCCGCGAGTGACGAACGTCGGCCGTCAGCCGCAGCTTGTCGGAAAGCTCGTAGGTGGCGCTGGCCAGACCGGCGTAACGCCGCTGGGGCGTGACCAGGGGGCTGAGGTCGTCGTTCGACGGCCCCTCGCCGCCGACCGTATTCGTGCCGACCACCGTGCCATAGTTGAAGGCGCGCAGCGTGCCGTCGGGATTGAACACCTTGCCAGCATTCACGCCGGACATGATCAGACCGCCGTAGGCCGCGTTGGAGAAGCCGACGTTGGGAACGGTGACAAACGCGCCTGCGCCGTTCGAGACCTGAGCCCAGCGACCGATGGCCGGACGCGAGGTCTTGGGAACGACGCCGTCATTGTCCAGATATTCGCCGCCGATCACGAAATGACCGCGGCCGTTCGCGAAAGGCGTGCCCCATGCGGCTTCGAACCGCTGTTGCTCGGCGTCGTCGAAGGAAGAGATGCCGTATTCGGCGCCCAGCTTGCCGCCGGTGAAGAAGCGGTCGATGCCGATGTTCACAACGCCGGCGACGGCGCCCGAACCCCAGGCTGCGGATGCACCGCCGGTGACGACGTCGACGCTCTTCACCAGAACGGACGGAATGCTGTTGAGGTCGTTCTCGCTCGACACCCGTCGCCCGTCGATCAGGACCAGCGTGCGGTTGATCCCCAGGCCGCGCAGATCGACCGGCGCATTGCCGGCGCCGGTGTTGGTGCCGGTCGTCTGGGGCGAGCTGCTGGCCTTGAACTGAGGCATGTCGTTCAGCGCGGCGGCGATGTTCTGGCGCGCGCCGACCGAAAGATCCTCGGCCGTCAGATGGATGGTGGGCGTGGGCGCCTGGAAGCCGGCCCGGTCGATCCGGGACGCGGTGACGACGATGTCGTCCACCGAGGCGGCGGCCTCTTGAGCGGTTTGGGCGTCCTGTGCGTGAGCGATCCCGGCGCACGACAGAAGGGCGATGGCGCTGCAGCAGGTGGTCAGATGGCGGTTGAGACGAGACAAGGCGATGGTCCTCATAAAGATGACGCCCCTCCCCAGGGGTGTCTGACGCGAGCGACGCTCTGCGGCGTCGTTTCGCCCCCGCTGTCATCAGGCCTGAGAGCTTCGGGGCCTTGCGACCCGTTTCTCCTTCGGCGAGGGCGGATCCCCCGGACCCGTCCTTCTCTCCAGCGTTCCTTCAGCAAGACGGTCCGTTTGCCTGAGCGTTTCCGGGGCGGTTGCGCCTTCGGCGTCGGCCGGAGCCGATTTCTCCCGCCTTGCTGAAGCTGAGTAAGATCGACCCCGCGCCTGGTGTCAAATACGTGAAAACCGCAATTTTATTGCGGCAATAAGCGCCAGGTTCGCATTTCATTGCTCTTCCAGATCGGCGCGCATCGTTTATGGCCGCGCTCGAACGGCGGCTCATGCGGCAGTGACGGCGGCGTGACAGAAAGGCGGGTTTCGGACTTTGTGGACTTATCCACAGGAACGCTCAGGGCGCTGCAGGATCCGAGGGCGCCCTGACGCCAGAACGCATCGCTGTGTCCCAGCGCGTCAGCAGGGTCGCACGGCGCGCCTGATCCAGATTGGCCAGCAGGGCCGGCCCCACACGGATAGGCCGAACGCCGGGCGAAGCGGGACGTATGGGCGCATCGACATCGTCGCGCACCGGCCGGACACCCAGCGCGCCGATCACCCGCTGGCCTTCGCGCGACAGCAGAAAGTCCAGGAACAGTCGCGCCGCATTCGGGTGCGCGGCGTTGCGGGGAATGAAGGCCACCCGGGACACGGACAGATGATAGTCGTCAGGCGTGATCAGTCCGATCTGGGGAACACGCTCGGCCCAGGACTCGCCGTAGGATCGGTTCATATTGTAGGCGAACACCATCCGCCCATCGGCGATCTGGGCCATCATCCTCTGCCCCGAGGTGTCCAGTCGCGGACGCTGCGCGCCCAGCGCCTCCATCAACGGCCAGGCGTCGGGATAGATCTGCACGTCCGCCGACAACTGCATCAGGGCCACGCCGCTGCGTTCCGCATCATAGAGAGTGACGCGTCCGTCGAAGACGTCAGGCCGCGTCCTGAGCAACCGCAGCAGATCCGCGTGACTGCGGGGCACGACATCGCCCGCAAGCTGGCCCTTGTTGTAGGCGAACACGATCGGCTCGGCGGTCAGCCCATACCCCTGGTCGCGCCACACCGACCCATCGGGCATCGCCGCCCGATGCGGGGACTTGTAGGCCTGGGCATAGCCGTCGTTGATCAGCTTGACCTGCACGTCCATCGCCGTGCTCCAGACCAGATCCGGCCCGTCCTGCCCCGTATCCGCCAGCGCGCGAACCTGTTCGGCGATCCGCGTGGAGTTTATGTCTTCGAGACGCACGCTGATCCCGGGCCAGCGACGACGAAAGGCCTCCAGCACCGGCCCCATAAGGCTGGTGTTGGTCAGGATGTGCAGCGCCCCTTCGCGACGCGCCAGCCAGCGCACACGCTGCGCCGTGCCCGCCCCCTCCGGTTCCGACGAACAGGCGGCGGCGCCCAATCCGGCCATGCCTCCCGCCAGCCCCATCAGCAGATGTCGTCGATCCGTCTTCACCGCTCCGGCTTTCTGGCTATGGTGTCGCGCATGATCCGTCGCCCCGTTCCGTCGCCATGAGAATACTCGTCGTCGAAGATGACAAGGCGCTGCGGCATTCGCTTGAAGCCAGTCTTCATGAGGCGGGCTTCGAGGCAAGCTGTATCGACAGCGGCGAACAGGCCTTGCAGCTGGAGAGCGCAGAGGTCTTCGACGCCGCCATCCTGGACATCGGCCTGCCCGACATCGACGGCTTCGAAGTGCTCAGAACCCTGAGGCGTCGAGGATCGTCGACGCCGGTTCTGATGCTGACGGCGCGCGACGCGCTCGGCGACCGCGTCGCGGGCCTGGACCTCGGGGCCGACGACTATCTGGTCAAGCCGTTCGCTCCGTCGGAACTGGTCGCGCGCCTGCGCGCCATCGTGCGCCGGCGTCAGGGACAGGCCGCCGGCGCGGTCGTGGTCGGAACCCTCTTCTGCGACTGGCGCACCGGGCGCGCCTTGGTCAACGACCGAGACCTTGCTCTGCGCCCCCGCGAATGGGCCGCCCTGCGCGTCCTTGCGTCCCGGCCGGGACAGGTGGTGGACCGCGACCTGCTGGCCGCCGAGGTCTTCCCGCAGGACGAGGCGCCGTCCCTCAATGCGCTGGAAATCCACGTCGGACGGCTGCGTCGCAAGCTTCAGCCCGACGGCCCCGCCGTGACCAACATCCGTGGTCGCGGGTATCGCCTCGATCCATGAGCCGCGCCCGGCCTGCCCGTTCCCACAGCCTGGTCACACGCCTGTTGATCGCACAGGTGGTTCCGCTGGCGATCTTCGCCGTCGTCGTCCTGGCGGTCGGCGCCTGGACGGCCCAGCGGGTGGTGGCGAACAATGCGGACCGGTTGCTGGCCGGCGCGCTGCAAACGATCCGCGAGACCGTGTCGGTCGCGGATGACCGCATCACCGTGAACGTGGAACCCTGGGCGCTTGCCCTGCTGGACGGCCCCGAGCGTGACGCCGTCTTCTACAGCGTCAGCGAAGGCGACCGGCTCGTCACTGGCTATTCAGAACTGCCCAACCTCGCTCAGGCCCAGGCGGACCGCCCGGTCTTCGCAGACCTGTCGGTCCGGGGCGTTTCGGTGCGGATGGCGCAACAGACCCTGATCATCCCTGGCCGCGACGCCCCCATCCGCGTCTCGGTCGCCCAAAGTTTGGACTCCCGCCGCGCCAGTCTGCGCGAGCTTTACCGCAGCATGCTGCTCCTTCCCGGCCTTCTGGTCGTGCTAGCCGCCCTTCTGATCTGGCCTGCCCTGCAATGGGGCCTGAACTCGCTCAAACGTCTGATCGACGATCTGACGCGCCGCCCCAGCCCCTCGGCCGACTTCGCCCCGACCAATGTCGATCTGGCCCCGCGCGAGTTCTGGCCGGTTCTGAACGCCTTCAACCATCTGCTCGCGCGGCTGGAGACCTCGACCTCAGGCATTCAGCGGTTCGCAGCCGACGCCTCGCATCAGCTGCGCACGCCGCTGTCGGTGGTGTCCGCCAATCTCGAACTCCTCGCAGGCTCTTCCCGTCCCTGGACGGATCAGGAGAGAAGGTTGCTCGCCGATTCTCGCGACGCCGTCAGCGGCATGACGCGCCTCGTCGGACAACTGCTGTCCACGGCCCGCGCCGACGGCGCCCGCATCGAGTCTTCCGCCGACCTCGGCCGCGCCGCACGCCGCGCCTGCCAGGCCGCCCGTGAGCGCCGCAGCTTTCCTGACGGCGCCCTGCGTCTTCGTCTTCCAGCCGAACCGGTCACCGTCCTCGGGGCCGAGGACCTCATCACCGAACAGATCCTCAACCTGATCGACAACGCCTTCCACCACGGCGCACCGCCTGTGATCGTGCATGTTCAAACGACGGGTGCGATCTGCGTCTGGGATCACGGCCCAGGCGTCGATGAAGCCACGCTTCCCCACCTTACCGACCGCTTCTTCCGCGCCGCCTCATCCCAAGCGTCCGGCTCCGGCCTCGGCCTGGCGATCGTTCACACTCTCGCTGAAGCCCAAGACGCCCAGTTTCACTTGAGCAATCGCGGCGGGAAGAGATCTGGCCTGGTTGGAGGGATTGTCTTTCGACTTCTTACCTAAGGATATTGGCCTAAGTTTTCGACGAAGCTGAATGGATTTCAGTGACCGGTCCCATCTCCGCAAATGCCGCTTAGGCGCAAATCGCCCTGCACTCTCATTTCGGAAAAGCGCCAGGACCGGACGCGGCGCAATCACTGAAGCTTATTGGCTCAGTCCCCTCGTAGGAGTTCCACCGGAAAGCTGTAGCGTTCAGAATTGAGCCCGACCATGACCCAGCCGCTTGCATCGACGCTGCTCGAAAGAGTGCTGGAAGCAGGGCTGGACCCTACTACACGATTATCGGCGTCGAAGTGAAGAAAACCCGCTTCCTGTCTCCAAGTAATGATCACGTCAGCGCTACCGTCTTGTCGGCGTAGCGCGAAATCTTCGGCGCTATGATTCCCTGACAATTTCCCTGATGCGGCTTGGGTCGCAGGATTTGACTTCAGCCGTCGTGGGCGTTTGCCCACGGCGGTTTGTATTCTCGCCTCCAAGAATCGTCGAAATTTCCCTGTTAGCAGGGAAATCGTCGGTCAAGTCGGGCACGCAGAGACGCAGCCCGACATTCTGCGGCGAACGCGGGAAGTCACGGAGGTTAGAGGGGGTGAATAGCCCAGACTGGCGAGCCTAAGCCGCGGCAGCTTCAGAGGTTCTTGGAAGATGTTGAGCTTGGAGACATCCAGCTGAAGGTGCGTGGCGGAGACGGAGGGATTCGAACCCTCGGTACCCCTTACGGGGTACGACGATTTAGCAAACCGTTGCCTTCAGCCACTCGGCCACGTCTCCTGCGACGGCGTCGATAGCGGAGGCTGATGCGTCGCGCAATCCGGTTCGGGCGAAAGTGTCCACGTTAACGCGACATAGAGGCGATACCGGCAGTATCGCGGCCGCTCTTCGCCTCTGGATCGCCCTTTGCTCGACCGCCCCGCCACTCTCGCCGCCGACGCGCCGCCCAAGAGCCGCGCCGCGCGTGGGCCGTTCCGCCCCGAGGTGTGGCTGAATGCGCGCCAGCGGTCGACCGTGCGGCTGTCGGCCCACTATTTCAGGCTCGTCGATGTGCTGGTGGTCGTCGGTCTGGCCTTGGGCGCGATCCTGGCGATCCAGCCCATGGGCCTGGCCGACATCACGGTCGGCGACGCCGCGCCCGTCATCGGCGGCGCAGTGCTGGTCCTTGTGTCGATGCGGGCGCTACAGCTTTATCGATTCGGTCGCGACACGCCCTGGACCCTGCATCTGGCCGGGGTTGCGAGCGTGGGAGTGGTCTCGGCCGGCGTCGCCCTGATCCTGGGATGGCTGCTGGATCGACCAGCCTTGGACATCGTCGCGCCCTGGGCGCTGACGACGACGGCGGCCTTGATCGTGCTGCATGGGCTGTGGCTGGCGGTGATCGCCCGCTGGCGGCGTCTCGGCGCCCTGTCGCCCAATATCGTCATCGTCGGCGCGACGCGTAACGCCCAGACCCTGATCGAGCGGGCGCTGGAGCGGCGCGACATGAATGTGCTGGGCGTGTTCGACGATCGGCTGGCCCGTTCGCCCGACAGCGTCGCCGGCGTGCCGGTTCTGGGTGACGCCAACGCCCTGCTGACCCACCGGATGACCCCCTATGTGGACCGGATCGTCCTGGCCATCGATCCGAATGCGGGCCAACGGGTGCGCGACCTGACGCAGCGGCTGAACGCTCTGCCCAATCCGCTGACGGTGCTGGTCGATTCGGAACTGGGTCGTGACGGGGTGCTGAACCGGCTGGCCAATGCGCCGCTGGCGTCGCTGGACGGGCCGGCCGATCCGGATCGTCGGGCCTTCAACAAGCGGATGCAGGACCTGCTGATCGGCGCGGTCGCCCTGGTGGTCGCCGCCCCCGTCATGGCCCTGGTCGCCCTGGCGGTGCGGCTGGACAGCCCTGGTCCGATCCTCTTCCGCCAGCGTCGCCACGGCTTCAATCACGAGACCATCGTGGTGTGGAAGTTCCGCTCGATGCGTCATGACGCCGCCGACGCCACCGCCAGCCGCCAGGTCTGCCCCGGCGACGACCGCGTCACCCGCGTCGGCCGTTTCATCCGGGCCACCAGCCTGGATGAGCTGCCCCAGATCTTCAACGTCCTGTCGGGCGAGATGTCCCTGGTCGGCCCGCGCCCCCACGCCATCGGCATGAAGACCGGCGAGACCGAATCCGCCCTGCTGGTCGCCGAATACGCCCATCGCCACCGCATCAAGCCCGGCATGACCGGCTGGGCCGCCATCAAGGGCTCGCGCGGTCCCGTGGACACCGAGGCCCAGGTGCGTGAGCGCGTCCAGCTGGACATCGAATATATCGAACGCCAGTCCTTCTGGCTGGACCTGTGGGTCATCGCCGTCACCATCCCCGTCCTGCTGGGCGACCGGGCGGCCGTGCGTTGAGCGAACAGCGCATGTTCTGGCGCGGCGTCTGGGGCTATCTGCCGGCCCAGATCGTCCAGGGGGTGGTCGGGTTCCTGACCATCTTCGTCTTCACGCGCCTGCTCAGCCCCGACGACTTCGGCCACTACGCCCTGGCCTTTTCGGTCACGACGTTGGCCCACACCGTGACCTTCAGCTGGCTTGAGGCGTCGATGGCGCGCTTCTGGGCGGCCGAACGCACGCCCCAGGGCCTGGCCACGCATTTCGCCAGCCTGTACCGCACCTCCTTCGCCATCATCGCCGTCTTCACCCCCATCGCCGCCCTGGTGGTGTGGCTGGCGCCCCTGCCGCCTGCGCTCAAGATCGCTGTCGCCTTCGGCCTGGCCGGCGCGCCGGTGCGCAACCTGGCCAAGCTGGCGCAGGAGCGGTACCGGGCGGCGGGCGAGGTGTCCAAGGCCGCCCGCGTGGACATCGGCGTCTCCATTCTGGGCTTTCTGGTCGGCGCCGGATTCGCCGTCGCCGGAGCCGGCGCGGCCTCGCCCCTGCTGGGCCTGGCCATCGCCCCCCTGTTCGCCCTGCCCTTCATCCTGCCCGGCGAACTGCGTCAGGCGACCGGCGGAACGGTCGATCGGGCGCGGCTCAAGGCCTATGCCGCCTACGGCTATCCGATAGCGGCGTCGCTGACGCTGGCCGTGGTGCTGGCCTCCACGGATCGTTTCCTGCTGGCCGCCTTCATGGATGCGGGGGCGGTCGGCGCCTATCACGCCAGCTACAGCCTGGCGAACCGCACCCTGGACGTGATCTTCATCTGGCTGGGCGCGGCCGGGGCGCCGGCGATGGTCATGGCGCTGGAGCGCGGGGGACGCGAGGCCCTACGTCGCACGGCGCTGGAGCAGGGATCGACCCTGATCCTGATCGGCCTGCCCGCCGCCGTCGGCCTGTCGATGGTCGCACGGCCGATGGCGGAGCTGATGATCGGCCAGGACCTGCGCGCCGCCGCTGCGCTGGTCACGCCCTGGATCGCGGCCTCGTCCTTCCTGTCCGGCATGATCGCCTACTACTTCGGCTTCGGCTTCACCCTGGGTAAGAAGACCGGCCTGCTGCTGGTCACCATGGCCATCCCGGCGCTGTGCAACGTCGGCTTGAACCTGATTCTGATCCCTCGGCTGGGCGTCCTCGGCGCGGCCGTCTCCACCGCCGCCAGCTTCGCTATCGGCCTGATCGCCTGCTTGCTGCTCAGCCGCCGCGCCATCGCCCTGCCCATGCCCTGGGAGGCGTTGATCCGCTGCGGGATCGCGTCGGCGGTCATGGCCGGGGTCGTCTGGCTGCTGCCCCCCATCGGCGGCTTCGTGGAGTTGATGCTGGACGCCGGCGTGGGCGGTCTCGTCTATGCCGTCGTCGCCCTGACCCTGAACGCCGCAGGGGTCCGCGACGTGCTGCTGCGCCTGATCCGCGCGCGCCGGAGCGTGCCGGCATGAGCGCCCACATCCACGACAACGTCGCCTGGTCGCAGGCCACGCCGACGATCTCGGTCCTGATCCCCTTCCTGCGCGACGATCCCCAGGCCCTGCTGCGCCAACTGGACACCGAGGGTGCCGCTCTGTCCGGCGCGGTCGAGCTGATCCTGCTGGACGACGGCACGGCCGACGCCAACCTGACTGCCCGGCTTCAGGCGACCATCGACAGTCTCCAACTGCCCATCCGCCTGATCACCCTGGCCGCCAACGAGGGCCGGGCCAGGGGACGAAACCGGCTGACCACCGCCGCCCGGGGCGAGGCCTATCTGTTCCTCGACAGCGACATGCGGCCCGACACCCCGGTCTTCCTTCAGACCTGGCTGCGCCTGTTCGCCCAGGATGCACCCGCCGTGGCCTTCGGCGGCTTCTCTCTCGATCAGGCCCCGACCGACGCCCGGTTCGCCGTCCACCGCGCCCTGTCCGGCGCCTCGGAATGCCTGCCGGCGTCCCAGCGCACACTGACGCCCGAGAAATACGTCTACACCTCCAACCTCCTGGTGCGCCGCGACGTCTTCGCCGCCGAATCCTTCGATCCCGGTTTCAGCGGCTGGGGCTGGGAAGACGTGGAATGGGCCATGCGCGTCTCGCGCCGATTTCCCGTCGTCCACATCGACAATCCGGCCACCCACATGGGCCTGGACACCGTCGAGGACCTGGCGCGCAAGTTCGACCAGGGCGCTGGCAACTTCGCCCGCGTCGTCGCCCTGCATCCCGCCATCGTCCAGACCTATCCCAGCTACAAGGCCGCGCGCGCCCTGAAACGCCTGCCCGCCCTGCCCCTCGCGCGCCGCCTGATGAAACAGGCCGCCCTGACGACGGTCCTGCCGGTCAAGGCCCGCGCCTTTGCGCTCAGGCTCTACCGCGCCGCCGTCTATGCGGACGCCGTCTGACCATGCGCGATGTCGCCGTCATCATCCCGACCCTGCGTCGCCCCGACAGCCTGGAGCGCGCCCTGCGATCCGTCTTCGCCCAGACCGGATCGCTGGACCGCGTCGCCGCCGTCGTCATCGCCGACAACGACCCGCAAGGGTCCGCCGCCACTCTGATCGAGCGCCTGCGCGCCGAGGCGCCCATCCCCCTGACCTACGTCCACTCCCCCGTGCCCGGCGTGGCCACCGCACGCAACATCGGCCTGTCGGCGACCGACGCGCCCCTGATCGCCTTCCTCGACGACGACGAGGCCGCCTCGCCCGGCTGGCTCGCCGCCCTGCTGGACGCGCAAGGCCAGACCGGCGCCGATGTCGTCTTCGGCCCCATTCGCGGGCGCGTGCCGGATAATACCGGCTGGACCACCGCCTATCTGGAACGGTTCTTCGGCCGCGACGGCCCGCGCGAGACCGGCCTGACCGACGAAATCCACGGCTGCGGCAACAGTCTGATGGTGCGCGCGACCGCCCTGCCCGGCGACGCGCCCTTCGATGTCGCCATGAACGAGACCGGGGGCGAGGACGACCGGCTGTTTACCGCCCTGTCGGCGGGCGGCGGCCGGTTCGGCTGGGCCGCCGACGCTTGGGCGGACGAGTTCGCCCCGCCTCACCGCGCCACCCTGAACTACGCCCTCACCCGCGCCTTCGCCTATGGCCAGAGCCCGACCCAGATGGCCGCCGACCGCCGCGACTGGCCCGGCGTCGTCAAATGGATGCTGGTCGGCCTGGCCCAGACCGGCGTCTGGGGCGCCCTGTCGCTGGCGGCCGCCCTCCTGCGTCGCCCCGACCGCGCCCACACCTACGACCGCTGCGCCAGAGGCCTGGGCAAGGTCTTCTGGACCAAGGGATTCGAGCCAAAACTCTATGGCTCAGCGATGCTCGGCCGCCCTGAAGCCTGACCTCAGAATCAGCGGATCGGGGTGTAATGGCAGGTGAAGTTCGGGTCTCCGGTCATCAAGCTCGGCTTCAGGTGAATATGTAGCCGTTCAGCCTGAGCGGCGTCGTCCAGTGCAAAGGCCTGCTCTGCTTCGTACATTTCGTCACGATGCGCGTCGGTCCATCCTGTCGACTGTTTGATGGCGCGCGCCTTGGCCGCAGCCAGGCTGTCAGCGACGACGAAGACGTTCCGGTGCTGCTCGGCAAAGGCCACGCCGTCATAGCCGCCGAGGTTCACGTAATAGAGTTTTTCCTTGCCGTCGTAGGGCTCCGGCAAAAGGCTGATCTCATAGCCGTCGGCTTGCGAAAGCTCTGACCAGCAATCGATGTGCAGCGTGCCCTCGCGCCCCCACCACTGGGCGAGCAAGGTCTCATACGTCGCCTCGATAGAGGGGGCGGCGATGAACCGCATGTCGTGTACCTCGATGTTCGCGGCCGGATGTTCGCCCCCGATGTAGATCGCAAACAGTTTCATCAGTCCTCGCTTCAGGCCGCCGTTTCGGCGAGATCGACCGCAGGCTTTGCGGTATTCAGGATCAACGCCAGTCGCCGACCGACGATCCCACCCATCTCGTGTGAACTGGTGATGCCTTGCGCGAAGGGATAGCGCCCCATCAGGAAGGGCAGGCTGAGACAGAACAGTCGGTCTATGGGCAGCGGAGCATTGACCGGGCGGAACAGGTCATCGACGGCGATTCCGCGGACGACATCGGGCGCGTCATTCGCGACCTCGTCTCGGACGATTCCCTGTTCCAGCAGCGACAAGAACGGGAACTGGATGCCGCTCAAGGCCGGCTGTCCCGTCGCCTCGATGAAGACGGGGAAGTGCCGGGTCGCCCCATCGATCGTCACGCGCGCCCCGCCCTCGGGGCAACGGGTATCGACCGCATAGTCGTCGCCGACCGCCAGAACCTCAAGCTTGCCCGCCGCGTGCAGGGCCAACATTCGCTCAATCGATTCATGCGGCACGCCGGCATAGATATCGACGAAGATCGGTTTGAACACGCGGCTGAAACGGTCGAACTCGCCTGTGTGCAGATGAGGGACGATGACGGCGACGATCTCGTGCATGCGAAGGATGGCGTCGCGCCATGGCACGGTCACTTGCGCCGCGTGGTTCGCCCGCGCCTCATTCAGGTTGGCGGCGGCCCAAACGAAGGGATCGACCGCTGCGCGTCGGGCGAAATACGCCTCGGCGAACGTCTCAAGCGTGGCTTGGTGCAGTCCTGTCTCGGCGGCGTAGTCGGGATCGATCTGGATCAATTCCTTTCGAAACAGGTCGAAGACCGCATCAAGCAGCCCCGCCGGGCCCCTGTTCACAGCGGCCGCGACCGCCTCGGGGGTGCAATGCTCAAGCGGCGGATGCGGCAAGGGGAAGAAGAAATCGGCCTCCGGCAGAAGGCCCTTGCGCGACATCATGGTGATGTGAAAGCCGTCCGTCCCCGGCATCGCCTTATAAACCAGCCGTCCGTCGCGGTGAACGAACTCTCCATGCGACGTGGCCAGTGCGACCGCCGTGTCGATGGCTGTCAGCGACGAGCCACGGATGCCGACGGTCGTCGCTGGAAGGTCCGCGAGGACCGAAGCCGGCCAAGGGCTGAGAAAATAGCCGGGCTGGGCATGCTGGCGAGATGGCCACTGATGACCAGTCGCCAGAACGACATGATCGAACACCGCCTTGGTCGTTCGCCGCGAGGGCGGGGACATGAATGCCAACTCCACGCCCGCCTTTCTGTTTGCGGCGTCGACGACGCGACAGCCCGTCTTGACGTCGATCATGACCCCGGCGGCCCGAGCCTGTTCCACCATGATCGCGAACTGGCTTTCAAAATACTGGCCCAGGGCGATGCGCGGCACAAAAGTGCGCTCGTCCAGCGAAGTGCGGTCGATGTCCAGCGCCTCAAGCTCGGCGCTCGTCCGTGCGCCAAGCCAGTCCGCCAGAGTGTCGTACAGAGGGGGGATTTCAATACTGGCGATGTTGGACAGCATCGCCCGATCGTTCCAGTCCGGACTGTAGGGACTGCCGCACCCGGCGACCTTGTTCGCCTCAAAGACAGTTATGCGCGCCAAACCGGCGCCCTGCGCGAGAAGGGCGTACAGAGCATAGAGGGTTGTCGGCCCGGCTCCTACGAAGGCGATTGACGTGGTCATGGCCCCCACAATGCGCGACGCGCACAAAGGCGCCGCAGATGGGTCAGCTTTCAGCTCAACCCACTAATTTCCTACGCGAACTTGCGGAATCGTACACGATCAGCCCGTCAGCCGCTGCAAAAAGCTGGGCGGCTTGTAGGTCGAGCGGTTCATCACCACCCCGGCGATCCGCCCGCCCACGGCCTCGATCTCGTCGCGCAGGATGACCGGGGCGCTGGCCGCCGTGCTCTCGGCCGCGACCACCAGCACCGTCATGTCCACGAAGGGCGCCAGGATGATCGCCATGTCGTTGCGGTCGGCGGCCGGGGCGTCGATGACGATGGTGTCCGCATGGGGCCGCAGCGCCTCCCAGTAGCGGGGCTCTCCGATCGCCTCGACCCGGTGCCCGGACCGCAGCGCCTCCATGTGGAAATGCGTGACCCACAGCCGTCCGCCCAGGCACGACCGCGCCGTCAGCAACCGCGAATCCGGCACCGGCTTGCCGTCGCGCCCCGTCACGCGCGGCGTCACGGCGTAAAAGCTGGATCCGTCGGGCGAGGCCTGCGCCGCCTTGCCGACCTGGCCGAACCGATCCGGCTCGGCCGACACGGTCTCCAGCTGTCCCTGCTGGGCCAGGTCGCCGTCGATCAGCCAGACGGGCTTTCTCGCCCGCACCGCCGCCAGACGCGCGAATTCGCGCGCCACGGTCGAGACGCCCTCGCCGGTCGCGGCCGAGGCGAACTGAATGACGCGTGCGCGATGCGCCGGCGCCGGTCCCAGCGCCGCCCAAAGGCCCGCCATTTCTGAAGTCAGATCGACCATCGAATCGCCAAGGCGCTCCCTAAGCCCTCAGCCTAGCACGGCTTTCGCTACGCCGCCTTGGCGGGCGCGACGGCCAGGACCGGCATGTCCAGCGTCCGGCTCATCGAAGCCGGCGTCGTGAAGCCGCGCCGCGTGAACACCCGCAACAGACCGACGCACAGGGCCGTGAAGCCCGCGAACAGGAAGACCGCCGCCAGCAGCGGGATCTTCAGGCTCTTGCCCGTCGACGGCGGCTGGGCGCGTTCGATGACGGTGACATTATCGGCGCCGGCGGCGACAAGGGCGTTGTCGGCGCGGCTCTGGGTCTCGCGCTGCTGGAACTCGCGGATCGAGGCGCTCAGCACCTCGCGATTGCCGGCCAGGGTCGAGTTCTCGGACTCCAGCGCGGTCAGCCGCGTCTGGCGGGCGCGAATGTCGTTCAGTTGCCGATCCAGGACCGCCAGCCGCGCCGCCAGCGAGTCCCGCTCGGCCCGCGTATTGATCCGCGTCGTCTCCAGCTCGGTCCAGACGGGGTTCGGCCCGGTGCGGACCTCCTTTGCGCCCACGGCCGTGCCGGTCGCAACATAGGCCTGAAGCTGGTTGATCCGGGCCTCTATATCCTTCACCGGCTGGGCGTCGGGCTGATAGCGCGACAGAAGTTGCTCGCGCTCGGTGCGCAGTTGCAGCACCTGATCCTGGGCCGAAATGTTCAGATCCTGCTGCAGGGCCACTTCCGCCGGCGTGCCCGCCTGCTGCGCGACCAGGGTATTCAGCCTTTGGGCAGTCTGATTCAACAGGCTCTGCGTCGACATCCGGTCGGTGAAGATCGTCTGATAGGTCGCCGCCAGCGTCGCCTTGGCCGCCGCGAAATCACCGATGTCGTTGGACATCAGGAAGTTTTCATAGGCCCGGTCCGCATTGCCCAGCTCGTCCTCGAAGGCGACGCGCTGGCTTGCGATGGCCGGCGTCTTGTCCTGAAAGACTTCGCGGCGATAGACCAGATACTGTTCGATGATGGTGTTCAGCACCCGCGCCGCCTGCTCGGGATCGCCGGCCTTGTAGTTGAGGCGGATAACGGCGCTGCCCGGCGCGGTGGCGATGCCCAGGCTGGTTCCGATCACACGCCGCGCCGCCGCCTCGGCCTTCTGCGGTCCGCCCTTGGGCGCCTCGCCCAGGATGGCGGCGGGACCCAGGGCCTCGACCACCTTCTGACGCACTGCGCCCGATCCCAGGATGGCGGCTTCGGAGTTGGCGACCTCGTCGCCCTGCGGCGCCTGGCCTCGCTCGGCCGTGCCGACGCGCGGCTGATAGACGTATTCCTGGCCCACTCCGGCGAAGACCGATCCGGTGGCGGTATAGCTCTTCTTCAGCGTCATCGCCGCAGCGAACCCCAGCGCCAGGATCACGACGAAGACCACGATCATCAGCAACAGCTCGCGGAACAGCAGGCCGATGACGTCCAGCAC
This sequence comes from Brevundimonas sp. TWP2-1, assembly GCF_049897645.1. Lineage (NCBI taxonomy): Bacteria > Pseudomonadati > Pseudomonadota > Alphaproteobacteria > Caulobacterales > Caulobacteraceae > Brevundimonas > Brevundimonas sp. TWP2-1. Next base: position 372,351 of record NZ_JAFCWR010000001.1, on the reverse strand, counting down.
GCCGTAGCGTGGTCTTGCCGTGACGTGTGCCGTGGAACGCATAGAGCGGGCCGAATCCCTTGAAAGGCTTGTTCTCGCCACCCTTCACCCACCGGCGTTAACCGATGATTACCCATAACCGGCGAGGTTGCCTCAAATCTCCTCGTCGAGGCCGACCGATTCTCATGCTGTCAGATCGCCGCCTGTTCCTGCTGACCCTGGGTTCAGCCTCCCTCGCCGCCTCGTTGGCGGCGTGCGCCAGCGGCCCGCAGCGCGTCGAACGACCCATGAACGGCGACTTCCCCGGCATTCCCTTCGCCGACTGGACGGATCAGGAGCCGGAATATCTGCTCTATCCCGGCGACGAGATCGAGGTGGCCACGCCCACGGCCTCGGAACTGACCCGCACGGTAAGGATCGGCCCCGACGGTCGGATCGCCCTGCCCCTGATCGGATCGGTCATGGCGGCGGATCGCACCCTGCCCCAGCTGCAGCAGGTCGTGTCGGCGGCCTATGCGCCGCAACTGGTGCGGCCGACGGTCGAGGTGACATTGCGCCAGGCCGGCCCGATCCGTGTCTGGGTCGACGGCGAGGTTCGCACGCCTGGCGTCTTCGAAATGATCGGCGATCTGGACGCCTATCAGGCGGTCATCCAGGCCGGCGGCTTCGAGCCCACGTCACGCCAGGACAGCGTGGCCCTGATCCGTCGCGGTCCGGGCGGGTCGCGCATGATGCGCGTCGTTGACCTGCGTCCACGTCGCGGCGAGGTGGTTCCCCTGCGCCGGGGCGACATCATCTTCGTGCCGCGTTCGACCCTTGGCGAACTGGCGGCCTTCTTCACCCAGGTGCGCGCCGCCCTGCCTATCGGCTTCAGCTATTCGATCAATGGATCGAACGGCAGCGGCTTCGCGCAGTTCTGAACGGGTCGCTTCAGGCGACCAGCTGAACCACGCCCTGGTCGATATAGCGCCGCGCGGCCTTCTGGGCCTCGGCGATCTCCTCGCGCTCCATCTCCATGCTCATCTCGCGGCGATAGACGCGCGCCTCGATCGAGCCCTTCATGGCCGCCAGGTTGAAGATCATGTGGGCCGACACCCGGTCCATCGGGCAACCGCCCGATCCGGCCGAATACATCATGCCCAGTTTGAACAGGTCGTCGCCGGACATGTCCGGGGTCGGCAGCGGCAGACCGTCTTGCGGGGCCTGCAGGTCGTGCGCCAATTCTTGCGCGGTCATCACCGTATCTCCTGATCGGGCGCCATTCTGGGCCCGCCTCTGAGACGCCATCAAATACCCGTGGTTTGAAGTTAAAGTTAACGGGCGAATGGGTCGTGCCGACTTTTCAGTAAAGCAGGGATGAATACTTCTCGCGGAATTCAGGCTTCGGAAATCTCTTGGAAATCTTTCGTTTACGACTACCCGCATCGCGCAGACGCCCGCCGCGATGCGGTCTCGCAAACCTGACGCGATCGTTCAGCGGGCGTTCAGGCGCAAAATCCGACCTTCAACGTCATTAACGGGTCTGTTCGGCATCTCCGTCGTCGGCCCAGAATGGAGCACGAAGATGAACCGCCTCACCAAGGCCGCCGTCGTCGCCATCGCCCTGTCGACCACGGCCGTGCCGATGCTCGTCCAGGCGCAGGATCGCGACCGCCGCGAATATCGCCAGGATCGCCGCGACGACCGCCGCGATTTCCGCCAGGATCGCCGCGACGACAACCGCGACTGGCGCAACGGCCGTTACGACAATCGCCAGGACTATCGTCAGGACCGCCGCGACGACCGTCGTGACTATCGGGCCGAACGCCGTGACGACCGCCGCGACTGGCGCAACGACCGCTGGGATCGCAACAACAGCAACTGGTGGCGCGGGCGCTCCGACTTCCGCGGCTACAATGGTCCGCGCGCGGGCTACTGGTATGCGCCCAGCTATGGCTACTACCGCGTCGAGCCACGCTACAGCGGCTATCGCTGGCGCACGGGCGGCTACCTGCCCCACCAGTATCGCAGCTACTATGTCCGCGACCCCTATGTTTACGGCCTTCGCCAAGCCCCCCGCGGCTATCGCTACGTCCACGCCGGCAACGACATCCTGTTGATCGCCGTCGCCAGCGGCCTGATCGCCAGCGTCCTGTCGGGCGTCTACTAGACCGCGCGACAGATCGACCTCTCGAACCCCGCAGGCCTTGTCTGCGGGGTTCTGTTTTTCAGGCAGAGCCTTGATTGCGAACGATGTTCAGCCTGGGTTCATCGCCACCGGCCGATCATCACCCCAAGCCGCCGGAGAACCGGCGTGCAGGAACCAAAGACCATGAAACGCCTCCTGATGGCTTTCACCGCCATCGCCGCCGTCTCCGGCCCGCTCGCAGCACCCGTTCAGGCCCTGGCCCAGGACCAGGCTCAACAAGAGCAACCGCGACGCGAAGGTCGCGCCCGAGGCATGAACCGCCCGGAACGTCCCCAGATGGGCCGTGAGGACGCGCCGCGCCAACCGCGTGCTGAGCGCCCCAGCCGACCTGAAAACACCGCGCCCCGCCCCGAGCGGCCGTCCGGTGGCGAGCGCCCTGACCGCCCCAGCACAGGCGGGCAGCGCCCGGATCGTCCCCAAGGCGGCTTCAACCGCCCCGACCGGCCGAACACGGGCGGCGAACGTCCCGAACGGCCCGAAGGCGGCTGGAACCGGCCCGACCGTCCGAACACGGGTGGCCAACGCCCGGATCGCCCCGACCGTCCCAACACCGGCGGCCAACGCCCCGACCGGCCCGAGGGTGGCTGGAACCGGCCTGACCGCCCCAATACGGGCGGCCAACGCCCCGGCCGTCCTGACGGCGGATGGAACCGTCCTGATCGCCCCAGCACTGGCGGCCAACGCCCGGATCGTCCCGGCAGCGGATGGAACCGGCCCGACCGTCCCAACGCCGGCGGTCAACGTCCTGACCGCCCCGGCTCGGGCTGGAACCGGCCGGACCGTGATCGCCAGCACCGCGAGTTCCGCCAGCGCTTCAACGCTGACCAGTGGCGTCGTGACTTCTATCGCAACCACCGCTCGGACTGGTGGAGGAACGACAACCGCTTCAGAGGCTACAGCGGCGTCCGCGCCGGCTTCTATTTCGCGCCGGGCTGGGGCTACTACAGCGTCCCGCGCTCCTATTGGAACCGCACATGGTCTGTCGGCCAGTATCTGCCCGACACCTTCTGGCGCTATCAGTTGAACGACTGGCGCACCTATGGCCTGGGCTATCCGCCCGAGGGCACGCGCTGGGTTTCCGTCGACAACACCATCTATCTGATCGACGAATACGACGGCTATATTGTCGACGTCATCCGTGACGCTTGGCGCTGGTGACCGCCTGACGATTTCGAACCTTCAGCCCGACGGCCCCCGGCCGTCGGGCTTTTTCGTAACTTGGCGCACCGGCGCACGCCCAACCATGGCCCTCTCGTGACCTGGGCGAGTGCGCCGTGATCCCCGACGCGACTGTATCGGCCTGTATCCGCGCCCCGACGCGAAGGCGTGTCACAAGATTATCGAAAGACGACACCCAGCATAGAGCTCCCAGAACTACTCCACGGGCCGGGGACGAAAATCGGCCTCGTTAGGGTCCGAGCCTGCTTGTCGTTGTCATCCCCGACGACGCCCGAACGCCTTCAAGACGCACTTTCACGTAAAGGATATTCCCCAATGAAGATCGCCTTGACCGCCTTGGCCTCCTCGCTGTTGCTGGCCGGCGCCGCGACGGCTCAGCAAGCCCCGACCGCGCCTCCCCCGCCGCCCCCGCCGGTCGATCAGCAGACGCCGCAAGATCCCGCTCCCCCGCCGACGTGGGATCCGAACGCCCCGACGCCGCCCGCGCCGCCGGCTCCCCCGCCCGTCGAGGAACCTGCGCCGCCGCCGCCCCCCGAGCCGACGGAGCCCACCGATCCGGATGCGCCGGTCCCGCCGGCTCCCCCCGAACCGCCGACCCCGCCCACGCCCACGCCGCCCTCGGCCTGAGCCCAAAACTGAAAAGGCCCGGAGAGCGATTTCCGGGCCTTTTTAGTTGAACGCGTCGCTCAAGCAGCGAGCGACCGCGTCGCGAGCGTTAGCGACCAACTAGGGGTTTGGGGGCCGCAGCCCCCAAGCATCAAAGACCCAGCTTGGCCTTCAGGATGTCGTTGACCGCCGCCGGATTGGCCTTGCCGCCCGTGGCCTTCATGACCTGACCGACGAACCAGCCGATGGCTTGGGGCTTGTCGGCCACGGCCGCCGCCTTGTCCGGGTTGGCGGCGATGATCTCGTCCACGGCCTTCTCGATGGCCCCGGTGTCGGTGACCTGTTTCAGGCCGTGCTTCTCGACGACCTCGGCCGGCGAACCCTCGCCGTTCCAGACGTGATCGAACACTTCCTTTGCGATCTTGGACGAGATGACGTTGGTCTCGATCAGCTCGACCAGTTGCGCCACATGCGCCGCAGGCAGCGTGTTCTCGCTGAAGTCCTTATTGTCGGCCGCCAGACGGGCCGAGACCTCGTTCGTGACCCAGTTCGACACCAGCTTGGCGTCGCGTCCCTTGGCGGCGGCCTCGAAATAGTCCGCCTTGGCCTGTTCGGAGATCAGCACGATGGCGTCGTACTGAGACAGGCCATATTGGCTTATCAGCCGTTTGCGCTTGTCGTCCGGCAACTCAGGCAGGGACGCCTTGATCTCGGCGATCCAGGCCTCTTCCAGGTCCAGCGGCAACAGGTCGGGATCCGGGAAATAGCGATAGTCCTGCGCCTCTTCCTTGGACCGCATCGAGCGCGTCTCGCCGGCCGTCGGGTCGTACAGGCGCGTCTCCTGAGTGATCGAGCCGCCGTCCTCCAGAATCTCGATCTGGCGGCGCGCCTCGTACTGGATCGCCTGGGAGATGAAGCGGAACGAGTTGACGTTCTTGATCTCGCAGCGCGTGCCCAGGAAGCTGAAATCGCCGCTGGCCTTGAACTTCTCGTAGTTGCCCGCACGGCAGACCGAGACGTTCACGTCGGCGCGCAGATTGCCCTTCTCCATGTCGCCGTCGCAGGTGCCCAGATAGATCAGGATGGTCCGGATCTTCTTGACGTAGGCGACCGCCTCTTCCGGCGTGCGCAGATCGGGGCGCGAGACGATCTCCATCAGGGCCGTACCGGCGCGGTTCAGGTCGACATAGCTCTCGGTCGGCGACAGGTCGTGGATCAGCTTGCCCGCATCCTGCTCCAGGTGCAGCCGCTCGATGCCGACGTTGAAGAAGCTGCCGTCCTCGGCCTCCACCTCGACCACGCCTTCGCCGACGATGGGGTAATAGAGCTGGCTGATCTGATAGCCAGTCGGCAGATCGGGATAGAAGTAGTTCTTGCGGTCGAACTGGCTGCGCTTGTTGATCTGCGCGCGCAGGCCCAGGCCGGTCTTCACCGCCTGTTCGACGCAGTGCTTGTTCAGGGTCGGCAGCATGCCGGGGAAGCCGGCGTCCACCAGCGAGACCTGTTCGTTCGGCCCCGCGCCGAAGCCGACGGCGGCGCCGGAGAACAGCTTGGCCTTCGACGCCACCTGGGCGTGGATTTCCAGCCCCATGACGATTTCCCAATCGCCGGTGCGGCCTTGAATGAGTTTGGAGGCGTCGGCAGTTTTCGTGTCTATCATGACCCTTATTAGCGCTATCTGTCGTCGTTTCGGAACGGCAAAAATGACCTGATCACATGACTTTAAATGCGGCGTCTTTCCGCCCCTTACGGAATCCTGTGATGCTTCCGTCTTGAGACACCTTAATGCCCAAGCCAACCTTGCTTAGCGCCTTTGCGGCTGCCAGCCGTCCACCACCGGTACTGCCGCCGTCAATTTTGAGAATAGCTCCTATCGCCAGCACTTGACCAGAGTGGGATAAGACAGTTGCTCCGTCGATAGCCGCCAATTCTTGCCTCAACCTCCGATCCAGCTGAGTGTAGGTTCGGCTACCTATAATCTTCTTCAGAGTTTGGGATTTACTAGACGTAGGAACGGATAAATAGTCGTCTTTATGTACAACCACTTCTTTCCATTTTTGTCGATCGTCAAAACCGACAACCCCAATGCATGCACCAGTTCTCGCGAATGAGGCATCAAGGCAGGTTTCATAGATCGCTTTTCTAAGTTGAGTATCCTTAGGGATACCCATCTGCATTATTACTGGATCATGAGTCAAAAAATGCCATTGCCCGGAGCGTCGGGCAAATAGCAGCTCTTGATTTCGAAATATGAGAACCTCCCCCAACCTATTCAGGGATAACGCTACACGAGTTTCTTTCTTTGTCGTCCACTCGGCGATGTAGGCCTGACGGAGCGGACAATAAGATGGCACCGAACCTGACGTGGATAAGTTACTTTGATGCGAAACAAGACGCCCCGAAAAATCGAACTCTAACAACGTGTCAAATCCGTTGCTTATAACGGCTCCAAAGTCTGATTTTGAAAGCTCTTCTAGTGTAATTCCGTCGGATTGGGGCAGATTTCGGAACCCAATCGACGCTGATATTGGGGCGCCTTCATAGAGACGATTGCCCCAATGGGCTAGCCGATCAATACCATTGAGAATCAATGACTCTCTCGCAGCCCCTTGAACTGCCCTAGCCACAACCCTTCGCTGGAAGGTGGAGAGCAAATCATGCCGTAGGTCAGAAGCCAGCTGTGATGCCATCCCACCCACGATATCCACAAAGGCTTGAACAACTTGATATTCTGTGAGCGTTACTTCTCCCGGCTGCGCAAAACGCTGCGGACGCGTCAATATTAAACGATAATTGTCACTACGCTCTACTTTGAAAGCTATGGACATTGGATCGCGCCAAGCGACCAACTGGGAGCTCGTCTTTTTATCGATAGCAGGCGTCAAATAGGCACCCGAAAACAAGGGCACCAAGTATTGGTTGGCAATCTCTCTTAGAAGCTGTTCTTGCATGGCACTCCCCCTCGATTCGGGAATGCTAAACTCCTGGTTGAGAAATCACCACCACTGCCCCGGCTTGGCCGTGAAGCCCGCCGCCTGTTCCAGCACGGCGCCGACCTGGAACACTGTCGCCTCGTCCAGCGCCTTGCCGATGACCTGCAGACCCAGCGGCAACCCACCGGCGTCGACGCCCGCCGGCACCGAGATGCCCGGCAGGCCGGCCAGGTTGGTCGTGACCGTGAAGACGTCGTTCAGATACATGGTCAGCGGATCGATCTGCTTGTCCCCCAGAGCAAAGGCGGCCGACGGCGTCGACGGCGTCAGGATGGCGTCCACCTGGCCCCAGACATTGTCGAAGTCCTCGGCGATGCGGCGACGAACCTTTAGGGCGCGGACGTAATAGGCGTCGTAGAAGCCGGCCGACAGTACATAGGCACCGATGGTCAGGCGACGCTGGACCTCCTTGCCGAAGCCCTCGGCGCGCGAGGTGGCGTAGAGGTCGTCCAGCGAGCTGAATTGATCCGCCCGGTGCCCGAACCGCATCCCGTCATAGCGAGCCAGGTTGGACGAGGCCTCGGCCGGCGCGACGATATAATAGGTCGGCAGGGCGTATTTGGTGTGCGGCAGGCTGATCTCGACGATCTCGCAGCCCGCGTCCTTCAGCCAGGCCACGCCCTGGTCCCACAGGGCCTGGATCTCGGCGGGCATGCCGTCCACGACATATTCGCGCGGCACGCCGATGCGCAGCCCCTTGACCGACTTGCCGACCGACTGGGTCCAGTCGGGCGTCGGGACGTCGAGGCTGGTGGAGTCCTTGGCGTCGAACGAGCACATGGATTGCAGCAGCAGGGCCGCGTCCTCGACCGTCTTGGTGATCGGTCCGGCCTGGTCCAGCGAACTGGCGAAGGCCACCATGCCGAAGCGGCTGGCGCGGCCATAGGTGGGCTTGATCCCGACCGTGCCGGTGAAGGCGGCGGGCTGGCGGATCGAGCCGCCGGTGTCGGACGCGGTGGCGGCCAGGCACAGGTCGGCGGCGACGGCCGAGGCCGAACCGCCCGACGATCCGCCCGGCGTCAGATTGGCGTTGGAACCAGTCGATTTCCACGGGTTCTTGACCGGACCGAAGGCCGAGGTCTCGTTCGACGAACCCATGGCGAATTCGTCCATGTTCAGCTTGCCCAGCATGACCGCCCCGTCGCGCCACAGATTGGCGGTGACGGTCGATTCATACGGCGGCACGAAGCCGCGCAGCATGTTGGAGCCGGCCGTGGTCTGCACGCCCTCGGTGCAGAACAGGTCCTTGATGCCCAGCGGCGCGCCTTCCAGCACCCCGCCCTCGCCGGCGGCGATGCGGGCGTCGGACGCGCGGGCCATGTCCATGGCCTTGTCCGCCGTCACCTCGACATAGGCGTTCAGGGTCGGATTGGCGGCCTCGATCTTGGTCAGGAAGGCCTGGGTGATCTCGGCCGAGGAGAAGTCCTTGGCCTTCAGGCCGTCGACGGCGCCCTTCAGGGTCAGTTTGGTCAGGTCACTCATGACTATTCGACCACCTTGGGCACGACGAAGAAGCCGTCGGCCGACTTCGGGGCGTTGGACAGGACGGCGTCGATCTTGCCGCCGTCGGTGACCACGTCTTCGCGCAGGCGCAGGGGCTGGGCGACATTCGAGGTCATGGGCTCGACGCCGTCGACATCGACCTCGTTCAGCTGTTCGATCCACTGCAGGATGCCGTTCAGCTCCTGGGCCAGCGGCTCCAGCCGATCCTCGGGGGTCTTGATGCGGGCGAGATGCGCAACCTTGCGCACCGTCGCAGCGTCGATGGCCATGCGGCCCTCCAATGCACGTCGATAGGGAATGTATCGGCGGGATTAGCCTTCCGACCTCGGATTCACAAGGTGACGGCTTTGACTTCCGCCGGTTTGCGGCCTACCGCCCGCCCGTGCCCGTTCTCGACCTCCTCGACCTGCCCGCCGCCTGCCCGCCCGACACGCCGTGGATGGGACTTGATCTGGGCGAGAAGACCATCGGCGTCGCCGTGTCGGACGCCACGCGTCTGATCGCTTCGCCGCTGGAACTGATCCGCAAGTCCAAGTTCACGCTGGAGGCCGAACAGCTGTTCAAGCTGATGGCCCATCGCAAGGTCTCGGCCCTGGTGATCGGCCTGCCCGCCAATATGGACGGAACCGAGGGGCCGCGCGCCCAGTCGTGCCGCGCCTTCGCCCGCAATCTGGAGCGGCTGCGGTCGATCAACGTCGCCTTCTGGGACGAGCGGCTGTCCACCAGCGCGGTCGAGCGGTTTCTGATCGAGGACCTGGACCTGAACCGCAAGCGCCGGGCGCAGGTCGTGGACCGCACCGCCGCCGCCTGGATTCTGCAAGGGGCGCTGGATCGAGTGCGGGATCAGGCGACCTGGGTTTGACGGGGCTGATCGCCGGCGTCCTGCCGGTCTTTCTGATGATCGCCCTCGGCTATGGGCTGCGAAAATCCGGCTTCCTGCCCGACGAGGCCTGGCGGCCGATCGAGAAGCTGTCGATCAACATCTTCTATCCCAGCTTCCTGATCCCCGCGATCTGGCACGCGGACCTGGCCGGCGGCGGGGCGACGGTGGCAGGGGCGGCGGCGGTGGGGGCGACGCTGATCGTGGCGGCGGCGACCCTGGCGGCCAAGCCCCTGATCACCCTGGACGGCCCGGCCTACACCAGCGTCTTCCAGGGGGTGATCCGCTGGAACAGCTTCGTCTTCGTGCCGGTGATCCAGTCGGTCTATGGCTCGGAGGGCACCGCGCTTGCCGCCGTCGCCATCGCCTTCATCATTCCCGTCACCAATATCGCCTGTGTGGCGGTGCTGGCCAAATGGGGGTCGTTGCGGCGCGAACCGTCGGCCCTGGGGCTGGCGAAGTCGATGCTCGCCAATCCGATCCTGCTGGCCTGTCTGATCGGACTGGCGCTGAACCTGTTGCGCGTGCCCCTGATACCCGGCCTGTCGGACGCGATGGACCTACTGGGCGCCGCCGCATTGCCGCTGGGGCTGATCGTCGCCGGGGCGGGGCTGTCGTTTGCCGAGGTCAAGCGAAGCCGCACCACCATCGCCGCCGTGACCCTGGTCAAACTGGGGGTCATGCCGCCCCTGATGTGGTTCATCGCCTGGGCCTTGGGCGGCGACAGCCTGGCCCAGGGCATCGCCCTGATCTGCGGCGCCGCGCCCGGATCGGCCGCCTCCTACATCCTGGCGCGTCAGATGGGCGGCGACGCGCCCCTGATCGCCGGCGTCATCGCCCTGACCACCGTGGGCAGCGCCGTGGTCATCCCCGTTCTTCTGGCGCTGTTCCATTTCGTCTGACTGACGCCCGACACTGGCGTTCAGACCGAGTCACGCCTATAGCCGCGTCTCGATGACCCAGCCCCAAGACGTCACCGACCAGACCATCCGCGACCGGCTGGTCCCGTTCCCGAAACCCCACTTCTTGGCCGCGTCGGACCTCAATCCGTTCGTCACGCCGCAGTTGCTGGATCTCGGCGACGCCTTCGTCGACTTCAATCGCCAGTCGTCCAAGGCGCTGGACCTGCTGCACGGCCGCACGGTCGTGAACCTGTTCTTCGAGAACTCGACCCGCACCAGTTCCTCGTTCGAGATCGCCGCCAAGCGGCTGGGCGCCGACGTCGTCACCATGCCGGTCGGCTCGTCCTCGGTGAAGAAGGGCGAGACCCTGATCGACACGGCGGTCACCCTGAACGCCATGAAACCCGACATTCTGGTCATCCGCCACTCGGCCTCGGGCGCGGCGGAACTGCTCAGCCAGAAGGTCGGCTGCGCCGTCGTCAACGCCGGGGACGGCCGCCACGAACACCCGACCCAGGCACTGCTGGACCTCTTGTCCATGCGCCGCGCCTTCGGCGATGTGACCAGCCTGACGGTCGCCATCTGCGGCGACATCACCCACAGCCGCGTGGCGCGGTCGAACGTCGCCCTGTTGCAGATGATGGGGGCGCGGGTGCGCCTGATCGGCCCGCCCACCCTGGTGCCCGGCGACGCCGACCGATGGGGCTGCGAGGTCTTCCACGACATGCGCGAGGGGCTGGCCGGCTGCGACGTGGTCATGATGCTGCGCCTTCAGTTGGAGCGGATGGCCGGCGCCCTGGTGCCCTCGACCCGCGAATATTTCCGCTTCTGGGGCCTGGATCGCGAGAAGCTGGCCTGGGCCAAGCCGGGGGCCCGGGTCATGCACCCCGGGCCGATGAACCGGGGGGTCGAGATCGATTCCGACGTCGCCGACGACCTGGACGTCTCGCTGATCCAGGATCAGGTCGAGATGGGCGTCGCCGCCCGCATGGCCGTGCTGGCCTCCCTGTCGGCCCGTTGGGGGGATAAGTGATGACGACGAACGCTCAAATCCTCCCCCGTTGGGGGAGGGGGACCGCGAAGCGGTGGAGGGGGCACGCCCCAGACACCCTGTTCGCGGCAGGCCCCCTCCACCACCCTTCGGGCGGTCCCCCTCCCCCAACGGGGGAGGATTTCCGATGAACACGCTCGCAATCATCAACGCCCGCCTGCTGGACCCCGCCACCGACTATGACGGTCCCGGCGGCGTCCTGATCGAGAATGGCCGCATCGTCCGCGTCGTTCACGGCGCATCGCCCATCGACGCCGACCAGACCATCGACGCCGACGGCCTGTGCTTGGCCCCCGGCCTGATCGACATCCGCGTCAAGACCGGCGAACCGGGCGCCGAGCCCAAGGAGACGCTGAAGTCGGCCAGTCTGGCCGCCGCCGCCGGGGGCGTAACCACCATCGTGGTCCAGCCCGACACCGACCCCGCCGTCGACGACCCGGCGATGATCGACTTCATCCAGCGGCGCGGCGCGGCCCTGAACTTGGTCAACGTCCGCGCTGCAGGCGCCGCGACCAAGGCCTTGGACGGCCAGCGCATGGCCGAGATCGGCCTGATGGACGAAGCCGGCGCCCTGTATTTCACCGACGGCGACAAGGTCATCGTCAACAGCCGTACTTTGCAACGGGTGATGAGCTACGCCGCCGCCTTCAACGCCCTGATCGCCTGCCGCCCGTCCGACCCCTGGCTGACGGAAGGCGCCGTCGCCGCCTCCGGCGAACTGGCCACGCGTCTGGGCCTGTCCGGCAGCCCGGCTATCGCCGAGCGCATCGGCCTGGAGCGCGACCTGGCCCTGGTCGAACAGACCGGCGCCCGGTTCCTGGTGGATCAGATTTCGACCGAGGGCGCGCTGGAGACCCTGGCCCGGGCGCGGGCCAAGGGACTGGAGGTCGCCGTCAGCGTCTCGATCAACCACCTGTGCTTCAACGAGGTGGATATCGGCGACTATCGCACCTTCTACCGGCTGGACCCGCCGCTGCGCTCCGAGGCCGATCGTCAGGCCCTGATCGAGGCGGTTCGCGAGGGGCTGATCGACGTCATCACCTCGGCCCACGCCCCCGCCCCCGCCGAGGACAAGCGCCGTCCCTTCGCCGAGGCCGCGCCCGGCGCCATCGGCCTGGAAACCCTGCTGCCCGCCGCCCTGACCCTGCACCACGAGGACGGGCTGGACCTGCTGGACGTGCTCCGTCCCCTGACCCAGGGCCCCGCCGTCCTGCTGGGCCTCGACGCCGGGGTGCTGGCCGAAGGCGCCCCCGCCGACCTGGTCCTGTTCGACCTCGGCGCGCCGATCATCGTCGACGCCGACGCCCTGCACTCCAAATCCAAGAACTCCCCGTTCGATGGCCGCAGGCTCCAGGGCAAGGTGATCGGAACCTGGGTGGGCGGCCGCAAGGTTCACTGAACTCAAAAAACCCCGTCACCCTCGGGCTTGTCCCGAGGGCCCACGCCTGACAACACTTCGCTCATGGAACGAGGTCTGGTCGCCGTCTACATCATGACGAACGGCATACGCGGCACTCTGTATGTCGGCGTGACCAGCGATCTGTACAGGCGCGTCAGCGAACATCAGGCAGGCGCAATCCCCGGCTTTACGAAGGATCACGACCTCAAACGCCTGGTCTGGTTCGAACCTCACGAGCTGATTGTCAGCGCGATTCGACGCGAGAAGGCGATCAAACGCTATCTGCGAGATTGGAAGATCAATCTGATCGAGCGCGACAATCCGAACTGGGACGATTTGTCCCTGGTCTGGAATGCGCCGCCAGTCTGGTGGCATGGGCCGGAGCAGCACGGTTGATGCCGGCGACAGGCTAACCGTAGGCCCTCGGGACGAGCCCGAGGGTGACGGATATGTTGTTTAGAGCACCCGCTCGCACGTCGCCGCCTTGGCCAGCTCGGCGCCCAGCACCGACTTGACCGCCAGCGGCGTGTCGGTGGCGATCACGGTCACGCCCTGGCGCGCTAGGTCGCGGTATTCCGACACGTCGCCATCGGCGGCGTAGCGGTCGTCGCGGCGCACGCCTTCCCGGCCCAGGGTGCCGAACTGCACCTCGACGCCGGCCTCACGCAGCGCGCGCCACAGGGCCGGCCGTTCCTCGCGCGTGCCGGTCCAGGCCAGGATTTGCGGCGCGTTCAGCCCTTGCAGATCGTCCACGCCGCTCAGTCCGGCCGAGATCATCATCTCCGGCGCCATGGCCGCCACGGCCCGCGCATCGGCCTCGTTATAGGTGATCAGGATCACCCGGTTTGACGCCCGCAACCGGCGCACCTGATCGATCACCGCCCGCGCCAGATCGACGGTCGTTTCGCCGTCTGCGGGTTTCAGATCGATGCTGGCGATGCCCCCGACGCGCCCGGCGGCGTCCAGCGCCTCGCCCAGGGTCGGCGGCGCGGCGCGGGTCAGGGCGCCGTTAGACGCCTTCAACCGCGCCTGTTTCACCTGCGCCAGGGTCAGGTCCGCGACCCGGCCGCGCCCGGTCGTCGTGCGGTCCATCGTGTCGTCGTGCATCAGCACCAACTGCCGGTCCTTGGTCAGGACGACATCTAGCTCAAGGATCGCATTGGGGATCGCCCGTCCCGTCGCCTCGATGGCGGCGATGGAGTTTTCAGGCTGATCCATGGCGGAGACCGCCCGGTGCGCCGAGATCGCCACGCCGCCGTCCCGGACGCAGTCGAAATAGGCCGCCATCGCCGGCCCGGCGGCGGGTTGCGTGAACGCCGGCGGCGCGCCAACACAACCTGCCGTGGACAACAGCAAAATCACGGCGGCGGCGGTGGGGATTCGGGTCATTGAGGCGCTCCGGCAAGTCGGACGGACCAGACGCTGCGCCGATCGTCGGGTCAAGAGGTCGGATCGCCCTTGCTCCGCAACGCTCGCCGACGCATTTTGCCGCAGCATTTCGCGGGGAGAGAATCAACGTGCAGGATCTGGTGGGCCCCGCGATCGGGACCTTGGCGCTGGTCGCGCTGGGCGGCTATCTGCTCGGCTCGATTCCGTTCGGCGTGGTGATCACCCGCGCGGCCGGCGCCGGCGACGTGCGCAATATCGGCTCGGGCAATATCGGCGCGACCAACGTCCTGCGCACGGGCCGCAAGGATCTGGCCCTGGCCACCCTGCTGCTGGACGCAGGCAAGGGCGCAGTCGCCCTGCTGATCGCCCGCCACCTGTTCGACAGCGAGGTCGCGGGCGCCGTCGCCGGCGGCGCGGCCTTCCTGGGCCATCTCTTTCCCGTCTGGCTGGGCTTCAAGGGCGGTAAGGGCGTCGCCACCTTCTATGGCCTGCTGCTCGCCGCCGCCTGGCCCCTGGGCCTGATGGCCGGGGCGGTCTGGCTGATCAGCGCCTTCGTCTTCCGCTATTCGTCGCTGGCCGCCCTGATCTCGGCGGCGACTGCCCCGCTGCTGGCCCTGCTGCCGCTCGCCGTCGTCGGCCTGCCGGTGGGTCTGCCCATCCTCGCCCTGACCGTTTTCGCCGCCGTCCTGATCTGGGTGCGTCACCACCAGAACATCGCCCGGCTGCTGAAGGGCGAGGAACCGCGCATCGGGGCCAAGAAGGCGTGAGCCTGAGCCCGGCCGAACGCTTTGCCCGGCTGCGGCTCGCCCGCACCGACCGCATCGGTCCCGTTACCTTCGCCCAACTCATCGACCGCTACGGGTCCGCCGCCAGCGCGCTGGACGCCCTGCCCGATCTGGTGCGCAAGTCCGGCGGCGCCTCCACGCCCCCGCCGGTCGAGGCGGTCGAGCGTGAACTGGCCGCCGGCGAAGCCATCGGCGCCCGCCTGCTGGTGCTGGGCGACGACGACTATCCCGAGATGCTGGCCGCGCTGGATCCGCCCCCGCCCATCCTGTGGACGCGCGGCCGTACCGACCTGCTGAACCACCCCTCGGTCGCCATCGTCGGCGCCCGCATCGCCTCTGCGGGCGGTCAGCGGATCGCGCGCGGCCTGGCGCAAGAGCTGGGTCAGGCCGGCCACGTCGTCGTCTCGGGCATGGCGCGCGGCATCGACGCCGCCGCCCACGAAGGAAGCATGGACACCGGGACCGTCGCCGTCCTGGGCGGCGGGGTGAACGACATCTATCCGCCCGAACACGCCGACCTCTACGCCCGCCTGACGGATCAGGGCTGCATCGTCTCCGAAAGCCCGGTCGGCGCTCGCGCCCAGGCGCGGGACTTCCCCCGCCGCAACCGCATCATCTCTGGTCTGTCGCGCGGCGTCGTGGTGGTCGAGGCCGAGATCAGGTCCGGCTCCCTGATCACCGCCCGCCTCGCCGCAGAACAGGGGCGCGACGTCTTCGCCGTGCCCGGCTCGCCGCTGGATCCCCGCGCGCGCGGCCCCAACGAGCTGCTGCGTCAGGGCGCCATCCTGTGCGAGGGGATCGACGACATCGACCGCGCCTTCAACACCCTGCGCACCCTGCGCGAGCCGCCTGCCGATCCGATGCGATTCGACGGCGATATCGACGACGCCTTCCTCGACTGCGTCGCCGCCCTGCTGTCTCCGACCCCGACGCCGCGCGACGAGATCGCCCGCGCCCTCAACATGCCCGTCTCCCAAGTCGCCGCCGCCCTGCTGGAACTCAGCCTGACCGGCCGCGCCGAACTGCTGCCCGGCGGTCTGGCGTCGATCTAGGCGGCCGGATGGCCCGCCACGCCCGCGACCTGTTCCAGCATCCCCGCCAGCCGGGCGTCGCCCTCGTCGCGCGCCAGCCGGGCCATTTCCAGCGCCATGGCGCCGATGTATTCCCGGGTAGGAAAGGCCGCCGCCTCTATGTCGGATCGGAACTCCGGCGCGCTCGCCGATTGGGGGTGTGCCGTCGCCATGATCGCCTCCGTTGTCAGAGACGCAATCTAATCGTGTTTCATTAAAACACAACTACCTTGGGCTGTAAGACGACAGGTGCGATTGACACACGGCCCCGCTCCAACCACGTTCGCGCCCCTTCCCGAGACCGGACAGATATGAACCTCGTCATCGTCGAGAGCCCCGCAAAGGCCAAGACCATCAATAAGTATCTCGGCCCGGACTACGAAGTCCTGGCCTCCTACGGCCACGTCCGCGACCTGCCGTCCAAGGACGGCTCGGTCCTGCCCGACGACGACTTCTCCATGCACTGGGAGGCCGACGCCAAGGGCGCCAAACGCCTGTCCGAAATCGCCGAGGCCGCCAAGCGCGCCGACCGCGTCATCCTCGCGACCGACCCCGACCGCGAAGGGGAAGCCATCAGCTGGCACGTGCTGGAGGTGCTGAACAAGAAGAAGGTGCTGAAGGATACGCATGTCGAACGCGTCACCTTCAACGCCATCACCAAGTCCGCCGTCCTCGACGCCATGGCCGCCCCGCGCCAGATCGACATGGAGCTGGTGAACGCCTATCTGGCCCGCCGCGCCCTGGACTACCTCGTCGGCTTCACCCTGTCGCCCGTCCTGTGGCGCAAGCTGCCGGGCGCCCGTTCGGCCGGCCGCGTCCAGTCGGTCGCCCTGCGCATCGTCGTCGATCGCGAGATGGAGATCGAGAAGTTCAAGGCCCAGGAATACTGGTCCATCGAGGCCGACCTGAACGCCGACAGCCCGCCCTTCACCGCCCGCCTGGTCAAGCATGAAGGCAAGCGGATCCAGCGTCTGGACATCAAGGACGAGGCGACCGCCGCCGCCGCGCGTGCGGCCATCGACGCCGGCGACTTCACCATCAACTCGGTCGAGAAGAAGCCCGTCCGCCGCAACCCGGCCCCGCCCTTCACCACCTCGACCCTTCAACAGGAAGCCTCGCGCAAGCTGGGCTTTTCCGCCCAGCGCACCATGCAGGCGGCGCAGAAACTGTATGAGGGCGTGGACGAGACCGGCGGCCTGATCACCTATATGCGGACCGACGGCGTCCAGACCACGCCTGAGGGCATCGCCCAGGCGCGCGAGGTCATCAGCCAGGCGTTCGGCCCGGCCTTCGTTCCGCAGGAACCGCGCTATTACAAGACCAAGGCCAAGAATGCTCAGGAAGCGCACGAAGCGATCCGGCCGACAAACATCGCGCGCCATCCCGACAGCCTGCGCCTCGAATCCGATCTTCAGCGGCTCTACGAACTGATCTGGAAACGGATGGTCGCCTCCCAGATGGAGGCGGCCCGCATGGACCGCACCACGGTCGATATCGAGACGCCCGACGGCCTGACCGGCTTGCGCGCCACCGGCCAGGTGGTGACCTTCGACGGCTTTATGGCCGTCTATGAGGAAGGCCGCGACGAGAAGCAGAAGGGCGCCGAAGAGGACGAGAGCGACGACACCAGCCGCCTGCCCGCGCTGAAGGAAGGCGCCAAGGCCAAGGTCGACGCCATCCGCACAGACCAGCATTTCACCGAACCGCCCCCGCGCTATTCGGAAGCCACCCTGGTCAAGAAGCTGGAAGAGCTGGGCATCGGCCGCCCCTCGACCTACGCCTCGACCCTGTCGACGCTGCGCGACCGCGAATACGTCCGCGTCGACAAGAACCGCTTCTATCCCGAGGACAAGGGACGGCTGGTCACGGCCTTCCTGGAGCAGTTCTTCAGAAAATGGGTGGAATACGATTTCACCGCCGCGCTGGAGACGCGCCTCGACGAGGTGTCGGCCGGTCAGCTGGACTGGAAGGTGCTGCTGCGCGAGTTCTGGTCGGACTTCCACGCCGCGACCCAGGCCGCCGGCGAACTGCGCACCACGGCCATTCTGGACGCCCTGAACGAAAGCCTGGGCGCCCACATCTTCCCGGCCAAGGAAGACGGCTCCGACCCGCGCGAATGCCCCCTGTGCCACATCGGTCAGCTCAGCCTGAAGACCAGCCGTTTCGGCGCCTTCATCGGCTGCGAACGCTACCCCGACTGCAAATACACCCGCCCCGTCGCCAGCCCGTCGGCCGAGGACGGTTCGGCCGAGAGCGGCGACCGCGAACTGGGCATTGACCCGGAGACCGGCCAGCCGGTGCAACTCAAGATCGGTCGTTTCGGCCCCTATGTCGAAATCACGCCGCCGGAAGGCGACAAGCCCAAACGCTCGTCCCTGCCCAAGGGCTGGTCGCCGGCCTCCCTGTCGCTGGACCAGGCCCTGCGCCTGCTGGCCCTGCCGCGCGAGGTCGGGGTTCACCCCGAGGACGGCAAGATGATCACGGCGGGCCTGGGCCGTTACGGTCCCTTCGTCCTGCACGCCGGCACCTATGCGAACGTCTCGGACATCGACGAGGTGTTCGAGGTCGGCCTGAACCGCGCCGTCGCCCTGCTGGCCGAAAAGCGCGCCGGTCGTCCCGGTCGCGGCGCCGCCACGGCCCCGCTCAAGGACCTGGGCGCCCACCCGGAAACGGGCGAGCCGATCCACGTCATGGCCGGCCGCTTCGGCCCCTACGTCAAGTCCGGCAAGATCAACGCCACCCTGCCCAAGGGCGTGGCGCCCGAAGACCTGACCCTGGAAGACGCCCTGCCCCTGCTCGCCGCCAAGGCCGGCGCCGCGCCGAAGAAGAAGGCCCCGGCCGCCAAAAAGGCCGCAGCCAAGAAGCCCGCCGCCAAGAAGGCTCCGGCGAAGAAGAAGACCGCCGAGTAATCCTTCTCCCCTCGGGGGAGAAGGTGGCTCGCGCAGCGAGACGGATGAGGGGGCTGTGTCCGCCGTTTCGCCCTCACCGTCCCGAGGCGGACAGAACCCCCTCATCCGAGGCCTGCGGCCCCACCTTATCCCCCAAGGGGAGAAGGACGCCGTCGTGCCTCATGGCGCGAATCCCCCGCGCCCCCTATCTTCCTGCCCTCATGCCCATCCGCCGCCTCTCCCCCGAAACCGTCAACCGCATCGCCGCCGGCGAGGTGGTCGAGCGGCCGGCCAGCGCCATCAAGGAACTGGTCGAGAACGCCCTGGACGCCGGGGGGCGCAATATCGAGATCCAGGCCGACGGCGGCGGCCTGTCGCGCATCCTGATCGCCGACGACGGCAAGGGCATTCCGAAGGCCGAACTGCCGCTCGCCATCGAACGCCACGCCACGTCCAAGCTGGAGCCCGACGACGCCGGCGATGTGGACCTGTTGCGCATCCACACCCTGGGCTTCCGGGGCGAGGCCCTGCCCTCCATCGGCTCGGTCGCCCGCCTGTCGATCACCACGCGTTCGCGCGACGAGACCGACGCCTGGGTCATCACGGTCGAGGGCGGCGAGACCCGTCCCCTGGCCCCCGCCCCCTTCCCCGGCCCGCACGGCGCGCGGGTCGAGGTGCGCGACCTCTTCTACGCCACCCCCGCCCGGCTCAAGTTCATGAAGTCCGAACGGTCCGAGGCCATGGCCATCTCGGAAGAGATCAAGCGCCAGGCCATGGCGCACGAGGCCGTCGCCTTCACCCTGTCGCTGGACGGCAAGGTCACCCTGCGCCTGCCCGCCGAACACCCCGGCGACGAGGGCCGGCTGAAGCGGCTGTCCGCCCTGCTGGGTCGCGACTTCGAGGCCAACGCCCTGCTGATCGATCAGGAACGCGACGGCGTGCGCCTGTCGGGCTACGCCGGCCTGCCCACCTATTCGCGCGGCAATGCGGCGCATCAGTATCTGTTCGTCAACGGCCGCCCGGTGAAGGATCGCCTGCTGCAAGGCGCCCTGCGCGGCGCCTACGCCGACTTCCTGGCGCGCGACCGGCACCCGGCCGCCGTCCTCTTCCTCGACATCGATCCGCTCTATGTCGACGTCAACGTCCACCCCGCCAAGGCCGAGGTCCGGTTCCGCGATCCGGCCCTGGTGCGCGGCCTGATCGTCGGCGCCCTGAGGCACGCCTTGCACGCCGCCGGCCACCGCGCCTCCACCACCGTCGCCGCCGATACGCTGTCCAACTTCCAGGCCCACACCGGCCTTTCCACCGGCCCCGCCTACAGCCCCAGCGCCCCCTCGGCCCAGGGTTTCAGCGGCTGGACCGGCTGGTCCCAACCCGCCGCCGCCGCCCAGATCATCCCCGGCCTCAACGAACGCAGCGCCCGCGTGGAACCCAGCTGGGACGGCCCGTCATGGCCCCAACACCCCGCCGCTGCCGACCCCGCCAGTCACGACTCACCCTTCACCAATCACGCCCCGCCCACAGACCCCCTCGACTACCCCCTGGGCGCCGCCCGGGGCCAACTCCACGCCAACTATATCGTCGCCCAGACCCGCGACGGCCTGGTCATCGTCGATCAGCACGCCGCCCACGAGCGGCTGGTCTATGAGCGGATGAAGGCCCAGATGGCCGAGGGGTCCGTGACCCGCCAGGCCCTGCTGACGCCCGAGGTGGTCGATCTGGACCCGGCCGAGGCCGAACGCGTCGCCGCCCGCGCCGAGGAACTGGCCGAGATGGGCCTGATCGTCGAGGCCTTCGGCGCCGGCGCCGTCCTGGTGCGCGAGACCCCGGCAATGCTGGGCGACACGGACGTCCAGGGCCTGATCCGCGACATCGCCGACGACCTGTCCGAACACGGCCAGGCCCTGTCGCTCAAGGAACGCCTCGCCGCCATCTGCGGCACCATGGCCTGCCACGGCAGCGTCCGCTCCGGCCGCGTCCTCTCGGCCCCTGAGATGAACGCCCTTCTCCGCCAGATGGAAGCCACCCCGCATTCCGGCCAGTGCAACCACGGCCGCCCGACCTATGTGGAGCTGAAGCTGTACGATCTGGAGAAGCTGTTCGGGCGGAGGTGAGAAAAGGGCAATACGTTAGACGCACAACGAGTTCAGCTGCTAAGCGTCCCCTCTGAGAAACGCAAAGGCTCTTGCTGTTTTGGAGGAACGACGCAGTTGACTACGTAGTCGGGCCATTGCCGCCTCAATATCGCGTTCAATATCGTCAGTCAGAGGAATTGCATCCTCGGCCTTTGCCAAAAGGCCATCCAGCAAAACTAGTTGCACCTTACACGACTTGTAGGCTTCGCCATCAATAACTTTTCGGCGAATATTCTGGCCAAGGCGACGGCGCTTGCTGACCAAACGTCGCAATGCAGGGCCACGCTCAATTACATCGTTGGGCATCTCGAAGATTTCAAAAAGCTCATCTTCGACGGTATCCAGTCGAACAAATTCAGCCTCTAGAGAAGCAACGCCCGCCTTTAAGCGCTCAATGGCTATTGCGCCTATCACGCCGCCAGCAAGGCCCAAGCACGCACTAAAAAGTGCCTCCGTTGGCGTTGCCACTATCTATGCCGCCTTTGCATCTCGAATGTATCCAAAGATCGTATCGACAAACGATGGATCTCGATCAGATTTAATCTGAAGACGGGCCGTCAGATCTTTTGCAGCAAACCCAATGCGAACAAGGCCTCCAAAAGCTTCCTCCAAGAAGGAGGGCGACAACCCACGAGCCCCATCCAAATCAATTTCTATTGATTCTCCAGATTTTAGCGCAGGAGCAAGCCATTCCTCACGGAAGCGCTGTCCGTTCCACTCACCATGAGACGGATAACGCCCGAAGGGAAACGGGTTGAAGTCGGTTGCCAAGCTAATTTTCTTGGTCATTTTTGCCAACATCTCAACTTCAAGCCTCGAACGCCTGCGATTGCAACTACCACACAATCAGCGTGCCAGGAAACTGAAAGCCCAACGGGGTACAGTGCTCTTTATCAGCCTCGTTTGCGGCAGGAGTACGATAGCCATAAACCGCATCGCCTGAAAAAATGTTTATGAAGCCTGCTGAGAAGCGGTCGATCAATGCAATCATGTTATTCAGGCCTTTGCCACGCTCTTCAAGCCCACTCATGGTCCGACGCTGATGTATCGTCGCTAAAAGAATTTGCGAGTCGGTCGGCTTCAAATTGATTTGCCGCCAGCCTTTATCCTGCATCATCGTTTTGATGAGACCGGTAAGCGAGTCACCCAAATTTTGCGGTGCTGTGGTGGGAATTCCAGCACCATGGTCCAGTGCGATGAATGTGGCGCTTCGATCTGTAAGCAGGCCAGCGACCCACCACCGCTCAGTGGAGTCTGGCGAAGCATTCATACCGTAAGCCCACGACAGCACATTATCGGCCGCTTCGTTAAGCGCCCCATGCACGCGGTCGGCAAGCGTTTCACCTGTATCAAGACGCTCAGCTAGCCGAGCCACTTCGAAAGTCCTCTCTCCAGGGGAAGGATCTCCCTTCATCCCAGAAGTGACTTTCATCACCTGCTCACCGATTTCTTCCGGCACGTCATCTCCAGCACGGGCATCGTCGGCAACCCCGAACACTTTAAGTGCAAACCGGGCTGACCCATTGCGTGGCATCCTCACATCGACATGCAAATTTTGTCCAAGTTGGCAGCGTTGGATAGCTGCAGCAAGCATTACGCAAGCGGTTGCGTCAATATACTTCGTTTCGTGAAGGTCCAACAAAACCGATTTGGTACAAATTTTCGTACATTCATCAAATCTAATAAGAAATTCCAGCGTCGATTGAAGTTCTCCAGGCGTGTATGTAGAAAGTCGATTTGGGCCTTTGAAGAAGTAATGTTCGGGGTATCTTGATCGGAGGACAGATTGTCCTTTTTCACGACCTCTAGCTCGCCGCTGTTTGCGCTTGTTAGTCACGACATTCGCCCTCCCCAGCGCACACGTCAGCCGTCACTCTCTCTATCGTCTGTCTTCCCTCAAAAGCAATTTGGACTTTCTGAAGTTTCACATCACCTGCAATATCTTATTATCAAGCCCATGCCCTCCATCCTCTTCGTCTGCCTCGGCAACATCTGTCGCTCGCCCCTCGCCGAGGCCGCCCTGCGCGCCGAGGCGGAGCGGCTCCGCCTCGGCCTGATCGTCGATTCCGCCGGGACCGGGGACTGGCATGCGGGCGAGCCGCCGGACCCGAGGGCGCAGGCGACGGCGCGGCGGCATGGGGTCGAGATCTCGGGGTTGCGGGCGCGGCAGGTGACGCAGGCCGATTTCCACCGCTTTACCCATGTGGTGGCCCTGGATCACGACAATCTGGAAAACCTGCGCCGCCTGGCCCCCGCCGACGCGGCCGCCGAACTCAGCCTGCTGCTCGACCACGTCCCCGGCCGCGAGGGCCAAGCCGTGACCGACCCCTATTTCGGCGACGACGCCGGGTTCGAAATCACCTGGGCCGAGGTGACGGCCGCCGCGCGCGGCCTAGTCGAAAAGCTGTAACCCTCTCCCGTTGGGAGAGGGCTTGAGCGCCCGAGAGCGCCAGCGATCGGCCTTCGCGCGACCCGAAGGGCGGCGCGAAGCAGCCAAAGGGTGAGGGTCGCATGCTGGACCCGAGCCCCTGCGACGGCTGACGCCGACGGATGGAGCCGACCCTCATCCGGCCCTTCGGGCCACCTTCTCCCAATGGGAGAAGGACAGGAGAAACCCCATGTCCGCATTTGACGTAGCGTTGGTTTACGGCTGCGGTCATGACCGACGTTTATCGCATCCGCGCCGCTCAAACCTGGGCCCAGGCCCGCGCCGACTATCTGTCCGGCCTCAGCGCCGAGGCCGTGTGTCGCCGCCACGACCTGGGCCTGTCCGCCTTTCGCCGTCGCGCCCGCAAATACGGCTGGCGGCGCAGCGACCAGGTCGAGCCGCCGCCCGGCGAGATCGATCTCGGTCTCTATTCCGACCTGGACATGGACGACCTGGCCCGCACCGCACGCCTGCGCTTCGCCGAGGCGGTGGAAAGCGGGCGCGCGACGGACGCCCGCCGCTGGCGGCGTCTGGCCGACGACCTGGCCCGCGAGGCCCGCGATTTCGACGCCGACTTCTTCAAGGGCCAGAGCCGCGAGGAAGTCCGCGCCTGCCTCGACGAGATGCGCCGCGAGATCGAAGAGGAGGACGAGGCCCTGCTGGGTCCGCCGCCTTAGGACTGATCGCCCTGCAATCCGCTCGCAAAAATCTGCACTAAAGTGCACTCAAAAAATTCAGAGTGCACTTTTCCCGCTCAGGCGGTCGGGGTCAGGACCTTCAGGAACAGCACCCGCGCCGCGCCATAGTCGCGCGCGTCCAGCCGCTGATAGCCGGGCGTTTCGATCTCCGGCTCGACTGACCCGCGCTCGAACACCACCAGGGCGCCGGGCTTGAGCCAGTTCCCCTCCAGCAGCCGCAGCAGCGTCTGTTCCCCCAGCCCCTTGCCGTAGGGCGGGTCCAGGAAGGCGATGTCGAAGGCCTCGCCGTCCGATCCGGGCCTGACGCCCAGGTCCGTGGCGCTGCGTCGATGCACCCGCGTGCGCCCCATCACCCCATAGGCGTCGGCGTTCTCGCGGATGGCGCCCCGCGCCCCGTCGTCGGTCTCGACGAACAGGCAGAAGCCCGCCCCCCGGCTGACGGCCTCGAACCCCAGGGCGCCCGAACCGGCATACAGGTCGATGATCCGCGCGCCGTTCAGGCTCTCGGCCCAGGCCGCGTGTTCCAGCACATTGAACACGGCCTGCCGCGCCCGGTCCGAGGTCGGGCGCGTGCCCTGCCCCTCCGGCGCGACGATGGCCCGGCCCTTCAGGCTGCCGGCGACGATCCGCACGGCGTCAGGCCTGCGGCGGCGCGAACTGCGCCCACAGTTGCTCGGTCGTCAGGCGCGGCCGGTCGCCCGCCAGCGCATAGCCGTCCGGCTTGCTCTCGATGCAGAACTCGTCCTCCAGCGCGAAGGCCGTCGGATCGTCGAACGCCTGGGCCGAGACCATGGTGAGCCCGCCGTCGTTGGCGCGCCAGAACAGCCCGGTCCCGCAGGCCGGGCAGAACTGCCGCGTCGCCCAGTCAGACGAGGCATAGGTCGCCACATCGCCCTGGACCTCGACGCTGTCGCCGCAATCGACGCTGAACAGGATGCCGCCCGACTGCCGCCGGCAGGTGGGGCAATGGCAGGCGTGCATGCCGCCGTTGGGCGTGGCGGTGAAGGTCACCGCGCCGCACAGGCACCGGCCGGACAGGCGTGCATCCATCGTCAGGTCTCCGTTCGCCTCTTAGCGCGGCGTGCGGGGCTTGCCCCCTGGCGCGCGGCCGCTGGTGCCCGAAGGCCCGGCCGGCTTGCCGCCGCCGGTGCGGGGCGGCCGGGTCTCGCGACTGCTGCCGCTGGCGCCGAAGCCGCGCGGCTTGAAGTCGCGCTTGCCGTCGTCGGCCCCCGCCGTGCGGGGCTTGTACTCGCGCTTGGGCCCGTCGCTGGTGCGCGCCGGGGCGCCGTCGCGCGGCGTATAGGCGCGGGCCGGACGGTCGCCGTCCTCGCGGGGCGTATAGGCGCGCGCCGGACGTTCGCCGTCCTCGCGGGGCTTGTAGGTCTTCTTGGGATGGACGGTGCGGGGCGTCGCCTTGGCCCAGCCCTCCTTCTTGGGCGGGCGCTCGCGGCGCTCGACCGCATCGGCCTGGGCCGTCTCGGCGGCGCGCACCCGGCTGGGCTTGCGCGACGGGTCCGACATGGCCGAGCCCGAGTTCCCCTTGAGGATCGGCGTGGACAGGCGACGACCGGGAATGGGCGCAGGCGTCTCGACCGTATTGCCGGTCGGCAGGTTCTCGGGCCGGATGTAGTCGGCCAGCAGCTCGCGGATCACGCGCGGCCCGATCTCCTCGACCGATCCGACAGGCAGGACGTCCAGGCGGAACGGGCCATAGGCCAGGCGGATCAGGCGGTTCACCGTCAGGCCGACCGACTCCAACACCTTGCGGACTTCGCGGTTCTTGCCTTCGGTGATCGAGACCGAAATCCACAGGTTGCTCGGCGTCCGGCCGTCCTCGGACTTGGACTCCTTGGCCTTGTCCAGCGTCGCGACCATGGGACCGTAGGAGATGCCCTCCACGACGGCGCCGTTCTTCAGCTCGTCCAGCTGGGCCTGGGTGATCTTGCCCCGCGCCCGCGCCCGGTACTGACGCACCAGCCCGGCCGAGGGCAGTTCCATCGCCCGGCTCAGCTCGCCGTCGTTGGTCAGCAGCAGCAGGCCTTCGGTGGACAGATCCAGGCGTCCGATCGAGATCACGCGCGGCAGACCGGCCGGCAGGGCGTCGAACACCGTCGGGCGTCCGGTCGGATCCCGGTGGCTTGTCAGCAGGCCGGCAGGCTTGTGATAGCGCCAGACGCGCGTCGCCTGGGTCGAACCCATGGGCTTGCCGTCCACCGTGATCACGTCGTCGCGCGTCACCAGGGTGGCGGGCGTGTCCAGGATGCGGCCGTTGACCGCCACCTTGCCCAGGCCGATCAGTCGCTCGACCTCGCGGCGCGAGGCGATGCCCGCGCGGGCCATGGTCTTGGCGATTCGCTCGGCGCGCAGGGGCGTGTCAGGCGTCTTGGACGGCTTTCCGTCCTTGCCGGCGCGCGGCTTGTCGCCGCGATCAGGCTTGTCGCCGAACCGTTTGGGGCCGTCTTCGCGAGGGCTGCGCGGCTTGTCGCCATAGGATTTCGTCCCGTCGCCGCTCTTGCGGGGACCGGAGGATTTAAAGGGCCGGGGCGACCGTTCGTCTTGACGGGCGCGGGGCTTCTTGTCGTTGTCGTCTGTATGGCGGACCATGATGAGCGGTTCATGCGCATGGCGCTGGACCAAGCGCAAGCGGCGGCGGACGCAGGAGAGGTGCCTGTGGGTGCAATTCTTGTCGATCCTGCCTCAGGTGAGGTAATTTCGACCGGCGCCAACGGTCCGATCGCGTCACACGACCCCACCGCCCATGCCGAGATCGTGGCCATGCGGCGCGCGGCGACGGCGCTCGACAACTACCGCCTGACGGGCCTGACTCTGTATGTGACGCTGGAGCCGTGCGCCATGTGCGCTGGCGCCATCAGCCACGCCCGCATCGGCCGCGTCGTCTGGGCCGCCGACGATCCCAAGGGCGGCGCCGTCATCCACGGCCCTCGCCTGTTCGAACAACCCACCTGCCACTGGCGCCCGACGACGGACTCAGGTCTTCTGGCGGAGGAGGCGTCCACCCTGCTCAAGTCCTTCTTCCGTCAACGGCGGGGAACGGCGGCAGGCGGCGCACGTTAGAACGCCGCGCCAAGCGGCGCCGTTGGAGGGAATAGCGTTGTTCAAGCCGGATCTGCCGCAGTCGATCGTCTTCAGCGGCCTCGCCGCCCTTGCTTTGTTGACCGCCTGCGGTCCCGACCCCGACAAGGCCCCCACCACCGGCGACGAGGTCAAGGAACGCGCCATCGACGCCCAGACCGCCCGCCAGCGCACCGGCGCCGAGATCCAGGACCGCACCCTGAACCGCGTCGTCCACACCGTCTATCTGTGCGACAACGGCGAGCGCCTGTCGGTCGATTTCGACAATCCGCGCCAGATGGCCACCATCCGCAACTCGTCCGGCGAGGCCATCGACCTGTATCAGGAACGCGCCGCCGACGGCATCTGGTACCGCGCCTCCAACGTCGAACTGCGCGGCAAGGGCGTCCTCGCCACCTGGTCCGTCGAAGGCCGCCAGCCGACGCAGTGCCGGGCCGTGGACTAAAGCCTAGCCCCTGCGCGACGTCGGTCGCGGCGCGAGCCGGTCAAGCGCCTCCGCATTGTCCCGCCCCCAGGCGTAGAGCAGCTCGACCGGCTCCACGAACCGCGCGCCCAGGTCCGTCAGCCGGTATTCGACGGCGGGCGGCATCGTCTCCAGCACATGGCGGCTGATCAGGCCGCTGACCTCCATCTCGCGCAGCGTCTGGGTCAGCATCTTCTTGGACACCCCCGGCAGACTGCGCAGCAGCACGCCGGCCCGCGCACAGCCGCCATGACGCGCATGCAGGGTGTGCAGAACCATGCTGGTCCATTTGGTCGCGAACAGCTCCAGCACCCGCCGGGGCGCGCAGTCCTCGCGCCAGTCCTCGTCTTCGCCGCTTGCCTGCATGGTGGTCGCCTTTCGGGACCCAGGTCCCCAAATGGTGCCTTCTAGCGACCCGGCGTCGCCCCCACTAGGTGATGTGCGAACCAACAGGAGACGACCATGTCGAAAACAGCCCTTGTGGTGGGATCCAGCGGCATCGCCGGCGGCGCCGTCGCGGCCGAACTCGTGTCGCAAGGCTGGTCGGTGCTGGGCCTCGCCCGCCGCCCGGTCGCGCAGGCGGGCGTCACGCCCATTGTCGCCGACCTGCACGATCCTGCGGCGACAGCGACGGCCCTCGCCGACGCCCGCCCCGACGCCGTCTTCTTCACCACCTGGGCGCGCCAGGATACGGAGGCGGAGAACATCCGCGTCAACGCCGCAATGGTGCGCGCCGTGCTGGACGCCGTGCGCCCGGCGGCCTCGGTGCGCCACGTCGCCCTTGTCACCGGCCTGAAACACTACCTCGGCCCGTTCGAGGCCTATGGCCAGGGCGTCCTGCCCCAGACCCCGTTCCGCGAGGAACAGGGCCGACTGGATATCGACAACTTCTACTACGCCCAGGAGGACGAGGTCTTCTCGGCCGCCGAACGCGACGGCTTCACCTGGAGCGTCCACCGCCCCCACACCATCATCGGCAAGGCCGTCGGCAACGCCATGAACATGGGAACCACCCTGGCCGCCTACGCCAGCCTGTGCCGCGAGACGGGCCGCCCGTTCCGCTTCCCCGGTTCCGAGGCCCAGTGGAACGGCCTGACAGACATGACCAGCGCCACCCAGCTGGCCCGTCACCTGGTCTGGGCCGCCACCACGCCCGCTGCGGCGAACCAGGCCTTCAACGTCGTCAACGGCGATGTCTTCCGCTGGAAGTGGATGTGGGGACGGATCGCCGACTGGTTCGGCCTGCACCCGGCCGAGTTCGACGGGACACTCTCTCCACTGGAGACCCAGATGGCCGGCGACCACGCCGTCTGGCGCCGGATCGCCGAACGCGAGACCCTGATCGAGCCCGATCTGGATCGGCTGGCCTCGCCCTGGCACACCGACGCCGACCTCGGCCGCCCCATCGAGGTGGTGACCGACATGGGCAAGAGCCGCCGCCTGGGCTTCCTCGACTACCAGCCCACCGACGACGCCTACTTCGCCCTGTTCGAACAGCTGAGGTCCGAGCGCCTGATTCCCTGACGCCTCTAGGACGGTTCGGCTCCCAGCAGACGCAGTTGCTCGACGGCGTTGGTGTTGTCCGGATCCAGCGCGAGCGAGCGCTGGTAGTTCTCCCTGGCCCGCGCACGGTCGCCTGACTTTGCATAGGCCTCGGCCAGGCTGTCGTAGGCGTTGCCGCTTTGCGGATAGAGGCTGACGATCAGCTTCATCATGGTCAGGGCGTCTGCGACCCGTCCCCTGGACAGCAGTCGATAGCCCCAGTTGTTCAGATCGCTTTCTGGCAGCGAACCAGCCCCGTCCCGTGCTGCGAGTTCCGCCGCAACCCGTTCGGCCTGATCGAACCCTTCCGCTTCAAGCCGTTCCTGCAGCGCGGCCACGCCCGTCAACTTCATGCCCGGAATGAAGCGGGTCGCGACGGAATCCACCAGTTCCTCGGGAGAGGCGCCCGCGAGATTGGTCAGGATGATCACCGCCACCCGATCCTTCGGATAAACGAAGAAGGCGGATCGGCCGCCGCCCGTCATGCCGACCGAGGGGTGATCCTGGCGGTCGACGACGACCCATCCATTGGCCCACTCGCCCGCCTTGCCGTCGTTGAAGCGTCCCGGCGTCCACAGCGCCTCAAGCGTCTCGGGCTTGAGGATTTCGCCGGCTTGTAGAGCGATCAGCCAATGCGCCAAATCGGGCGCCGAACTGTTGATGCCGGCGGCGGCGCGGGCGAACGGCGGAAACAGCTCGTGCACGTTCTGAAGGCGCGGCGCCTCGCCCTCTCCGGGACGACTGAAGCGATAGCTGTCGGCCTTGCCGGGGATCAGATCCAGGGAATCGCCGAACCCCGAATGGGTCATGCCCAGCGACCTGAAGACGTCCTCGCCCAAGACCGCCTCGAACGGACGCCCCTGCGCCTGTTCGACGATCCATTGCAGCAGCATATAGTTGGTCTGGTTATAGGCGAACCGCTCGCCCGGAACCGACCTCAAGGGCAGGTCGGCAAGGGCCGCCAGCGCGCCCGCCCTGTCGCGACCGACATAGCCGCCGTCGGGCGTGATGATGTCCGGCAGCCCCGACATATGGGTCAGCAACTGACGCACGGTGATCGGACGCCAGGCTTGCGGCAAGTCCGCCAGATAGGTCGAAACAGGCGCATCCAGGTCCACCTCGCCGCGCTCGACCAGCCGCAGGATCTCGACGCCGGCGAAGGTCTTCGTCGCCGAGTTGATCGAGAAGACGGTCTCTTCGGTCACAGGGACCGGCGTCTGCAGATTGGCCAGGCCATAGGCGCCCGAATGGACGATCCGCCCATCCTTCACGACCGCGATCTGCATGCCTGGAATGGAGCGCAGGCTCATCTGGCGCTGGGCCCAGGCGTCCAGGTCCGCACTGGTCGAAGACTGGGCCAGGGCGTGGAGCGGCGCACCGGTCAGGGCGACGACAATCGCCAGTGTCGCTGTAAGCTGTCGAAACATGATGCCGGCCCCGTTCGAGAAGCCGGCAACCGACCACTTCAATCCTCAGGTCGCCAGTGAAGCTTTGGTAATGGGCGAAGGGTTTGAAGGCGCTGCCTAATCGGCCCCGAATGCCGCCAACCGTCGATCCAGCCCGTCGCGCACCTCGGGCCAGTCGTCGTCGATCACGGCGAACATGGCGGTGTCGCGTGCTCGGCCGGTCCAGGTGATCTTGTGCTTGCGCAGCACGCCCTCGGCCTTGGCGCCCAGCTTCAGGATGGCCGCCTGGCTCTGGGCGTTGACGGCGTCGGTGATGATCTCGACCCGCACCGCGCCCGCGTCGAACGCGTGGCCCAGCAACAGCCGCTTGCAGGCCGGATTGATCGCTCCGCCCCGCGCTTGCGGCCGATAGAAGGTCGAACCGATCTCGCATCGGCGATAGGCCCGGTTGATCTCGTACAGGCTGGTCGTGCCAACGACGACGCCGTCAGACAGCCGCCGCACCGCATAGGCGATCCGTGTGCCCGCCTGCATGGCCGCCAGGGCGTTGTCCCACCAACCGTCGAAATGGCCGCCATAGGCCGGCGCGACCATGATGTCCCAGGCGGCGGCGTCGCAATCGAGCGCCGTCCGCACCTCGGCCTTCAGCCCGTTCTCGAACGGCTCCAGCCGCACGAACCTGTCCTCCAGCGGAACCGTCGCGATCCGCATCACGCGGTCGCGCCTTCCTCGATCAGGAAGGCCCGGACCTTGTCCGCGTCCACGCCCTTGGCCACGAAGGCCTGGCCGATCCCGCGCGCCAGGATCAGGGTCAGCGCCCCGCCCTCGGCCTTCTTGTCACCCGCCATCAGGGCCAGCAGCCGGTCGGCTGTGAACGATCCCGCCTGCGTCAGGCGTGTCGGAAGACCCGCCGCCGCGACCACCGCCTCGACTCTTTCGACATCGGCGACCGAACACAGCCCCTCGCGCGCCGAATACCGGAAGGCCATGCAGCACCCCAGGGCCACCGCCTCGCCGTGCGCCAGCGCGCCTTCGTCGAAGCCGACCTCGGTCTCGACCGCATGGCCGAAGGTGTGGCCCAGGTTCAGCAGGGCGCGACGCCCGGCCTCCTTTTCGTCCTCGCCGACCACGGCGCTCTTGATCTCGACCGAGCGGATCACCGCCCGCTCCAGCGCCGCCGGATCGCCGGTCGCGCCCACCGCGCCTTCGCCGGCCAGCCAGTCGAAGAAGGCCGCGTCGCAGATCAGCCCGTGTTTCAGCACCTCGGCCCAGCCGGACTTCACCTGACGTTCCGGCAGCGTCGCCAACACGTCGATGTCGGCCAGGACCAGACGCGGCTGATGGAAGGCGCCGACCAGGTTCTTGCCGCGCGGCGTGTCGATGGCGGTCTTGCCGCCGACCGACGAATCCACCTGGGCCAGCAGGGTCGTCGGGATCTGCACGAAGTCTATGCCGCGCATGAACAGCGCCGCCGCCAGACCCGCCAGGTCGCCGACGACCCCGCCGCCCAGGGCGATGACCACGTCCTTGCGGTCCAGCCCGATCTCCAGCAACCGGTCCAGCACCCGCTCCAACTCGGCGAAGGACTTGGAGCCCTCCCCCGCCGGCACGGCCACGATCTCGCTCTTGACGCCCGCCGCCGTCAGCGACGCCGTCAGGGCCTCGGCATGGATGCCCGCCACCGTCTCGTCGGTGACGATGACCGTCCGTCCCCTGGCCAGCGGCGCGATATGCGCCCCCGCCTGGGCCAGCAGCCCGCGTCCCACCACCACGTCATAGGCCGCGAAGGCCCCGCCGCTGACCGGAATGATCGTCACGTCTTCGTCTCCGCGCGCCGTCTGTGGCGCCAGTGTCGGCGCAGGTTCTTGTGAATGGCGTCCACCGCCTGGCCGTGCGAGCCCTGCCCGACGTCCACGGTCACGTCCGCCTCGCCATAGATCGGATAGCGCGCCTCGGCCAAGGTCGTCAGCACCTCCAGCGGGTCCTTGCCCCGCAGAAGGGGCCGCGTGTCGCGCCGCGCGACCCGCTCCGCGATCACCGCAAGATCCGCCCTCAGCCAGACCGTGTCGGACCGCGCCTTCAACAGCGCCCGCGTTTCCGGGTTCATCATCGCCCCGCCCCCGGTGGCCAAAACGATGGGCGGTCCTTCCAGCAGGCGGCGGATCACCCGCGCCTCGCCCGCCCGGAACTCGGCCTCGCCCAGGGCTGCGAAGATTTCTGACACCGTCATTCCGGCCGCCGATTCGATCTCCACGTCCCCGTCTGCGAAGGGCAGTTTCAGCCGATTGGCCAGTCGCCGCCCCACCGACGATTTGCCCACCCCCATCAGCCCAACCAGGGCTATGGTGCGGGTCGGTCCCGGATTCGCGCGCCGCCTCATCCGGCGGCTCCGGCGGAACGGTCGGTCGAAAGGACGGCGAAGGCGGCGACGCAGGCAAGCATGATCGATCAAACCTCTACACCAAGCCCGCCCCCACGCCATCCGTTCGAAGGACGGACGGTGCGATGACGCCCCAGATCGAGGCCTTTCTGGAGATGATGGCCGTCGAACGCGACGCCTCGCCCCACACTCTGTCCGCCTATGGCCGCGACCTGGCGGACGCCGAGACGGCGCTGTCGGACGCCGGCGGTCTGATGAAGGCCGATGCCGAGGCCGTCGAAGGATGGTTCGCCGACCTGTCGCGGCGCGGCCTGTCCGCCGCCACCGCCGCACGACGTCGGTCTTCCGCGCGCCAGTTCTATCGTTTCGCCCTGGCCGAGGGCTGGCGCACCGACGATCCGTCGCGTCGCATCGACGCGCCGAAACATGGCCGGTCCCTGCCCAAGGTGCTGAGCCGCCAGGAGATCGACGCCCTGCTGACCGCCTCAGCCAGCCGAGATGCGGCGGCAGGCCTGCGCCTGGTCGCCATGGTCGAGATGGCCTACGCCTCGGGTCTGCGCGTTTCGGAACTGCTGGGGCTCAAGGTCGAGGCCATCCGCCGCGACCCCGCCTATCTGATCGTGCGCGGCAAGGGCGGCAAGGAACGTCTCGCGCCGCTGAACACCGCCGCGCGCGAGGCGATCAAGGCCTGGCTGACGGCCCGCGACGCCAAGCTCAAGGGCAAGGATGGGCGTAAGCCCGAGGCGCCCGACAGTCCTTGGCTCTTCCCCTCTTCAGGCCGCACCGGCCACCTGACCCCGCGCCGCTTCGCCCAACTTTTGGACGAGGCCGCGATCACGGCCGGCATCGACCCGGCCCGCGTCAGCCCCCACGTCCTGCGCCACGCCTTCGCCACCCACCTGCTGGAAGGCGGCGCCGACCTGCGCGTCGTCCAGACCCTGCTGGGCCACGCCGACATCGCCACGACCCAGATCTACACCCACGTCGCCACCGACCGCCTGGCCCAGGTCGTCCACCAAAACCACCCCTTGGCGCGCGACGACTGAACCGCCGCTTGCCCGGCGGCGTTGACCTCTCTAGGTTCCCCCGCCTTCCCTAAGGGCGCTCTTGCCCGCTCGCAATTCCCGGACGCCTTGATGGCCACGCACTATCTCGACTTCGAAAAGCCGATCGCCGATCTGGAAGCCAAGATCGAGGAGCTGTCGCTGCTGTCCGACGCCTCGGGCGATTTCGACAATGAGATCGAGGGCCTGCGCAAGAAGGCCGAGCAGCTGCGCAAGAAGACCTATGCCGGTCTCGATCCCTGGATGAAGACCCAGGTCGCGCGCCACCCGCAGCGTCCGCACTTCATCGATTACGTCCAGAGCCTGTTCACCGACTGGAACGAGCTGCACGGCGACCGTCAGTTCGGCGACGACCAGGCCATACTGGGCGGCCTGGCGCGCTTTCGCGGTCGCCCGGTCGTGATCATGGGCCACGAGAAGGGCCACGACACCGCCACCCGCATCACCCACAACTTCGGCATGGCCCGGCCCGAGGGCTATCGCAAGGCGGTGCGCCTGATGGACATGGCCGAGCAGTTCGGCCTGCCGGTCCTCAGCTTCATCGACACCGCCGGCGCCTATCCGGGCCTGGGCGCCGAGGAGCGCGGCCAGGCCGAGGCCATCGCCCGTTCGACCGAGCGCTGCCTGACGCTGGGCGTGCCCTCCATCGCCACCATCACCGGCGAAGGCGGTTCGGGCGGCGCCATCGCCATCGCGGCGGCCAGCCGCGTGCTGATGCTGGAGCATTCGATCTATTCGGTCATCTCGCCCGAGGGCGCGGCCGGCATCCTGTGGCGCGATGGCGCGCGGGCCCGGGACGCGGCCATGGCCATGAAGATCACCGGCCCGGACCTGATGGGCCTAAAGATCGTGGATCGCCTGATCGAGGAACCGGTCGGCGGCGCCCATACCGACCGCGACGCCGCCATGGCCAATGTCGGCGACGTGCTGGCCGAAGAGCTGAAGGGTTTCGAGGGCCTGTCGCCCCAGCAGATCAAGAAGCGCCGCGCCGACCGCTTCTACTCCATCGGAGCGCTGTAACAGACAGCGTTAACGCAGCGTCCACCATCGTCTGCCAACCTTGGCCTTTATCGAGGGGCTTCGGGATTTGCGACCGGCCATGATCACGACGACGGCGGGACAGATCGAGGCCTACGCGGCATGAGCAGCGGCGAATCCCTGCGCGAAAGCGCCGTCTTCAACCTGAGCGGCGCGATCACGATGATCGTCGACGATTCGCCCTTCTCCCTGACGCTGACGTCCAACGCCCTGACCGGTTTCGGCATCCGCCCGGCCTTCGCCTGCAGCACGGGAACCCAGGCCAAGAAGCTGCTGACCGACAAGCCCATCGACCTCCTGGTGGTGGACACCGACATGCCGGACATCGACGGGTTCGAGCTGGTGCGCTGGCTGCGTCGATCCGGACCCAACCCCAACGCCTTCACGCCCGTCATCATGACCGCCAGCCATATCCGGCGCGGTCGCGTGGCCGAGGCCCGCGACTGCGGCGCCAACTTCGTCGTCACCAAACCCTTCAGCCCCGCCATGCTGCTGGAGCGCATCCTGTGGGTCGCGCGCGACAGTCGGCCCTTCCTGGAGGTCGGCGACTATCTGGGACCGGATCGCCGGTTCCGACACAGCGGCTATGAGGGCGTCGAACGCCGGGCCGACATGCTGCGCAAGGCCAATGCGATGGAGAGCCTGGCCCTATGACCGTCATCACCCACACCCAGCGCAAGTCGCGCCTGTCCGAAATGCTGGATCGCCCCGGCGGCGTCAGCGTCGGCGTCGCCCTGGCCCAGGCCAGGGCCAATCTGGACGCCTTGCAGGACCAGGCCCGCGCCATCATCGCCGACAATATCGCCGTCCTGCTGGCCAAGCCCGAGCCCGGGCTGATCGAGCCGATGCGGCTGGACCTGGCCTATTCCGCCTCCAGCCAGATCATCGACGCGGCCAGCCCGTTTGCGATGGACGACCTGTGCACGGCGGCCAAGGGTCTGTGCGACCTGCTGGACGCCGCGCCGCGCCAGGGGGGATTCGACTGGCGCATCGCCACCGTTCACGCCCAGGCGATGAAGCTGCTGCTGTCCCTGCCGGCCGAGGAACAGGCCGCGCGAACGGCCATCCTGACCAATCTGCACGAAGTCCTTCGCAAGAAGCTGCCCGCGAGCGATCAGTCCGCGACCTGAGACGCCTTGCCGGCGCGCGTCTGCTTGCGCCACAGGGCGGCGTATTCCCCGCCCTGACGCGCCACAAGCTCATGGTGCCCGCCGCGCTCGACGATCCGCCCGGCCTTCAGAACCAGGATTTGATCGGCGTCCGCCACGGTCGACAGCCTGTGCGCCACCACCAGGGTCGTGCGGCCGTGTCGGGCCTTTTGCAGGGTCCTTTGGATCGCCGCCTCGGTGCGGCTGTCCAGGGCGCTGGTCGCCTCGTCAAGGATCAGGATACAGGGATCGGCCAGCAAGGCTCGCGCGATGCCCACACGCTGGCGCTCGCCGCCCGACAGCTTCAGGCCCCGTTCTCCGACCTTGGTCTCCATCCCGTCCGGCAGGCCGCGAATGAAGTCGGCCAGTTCCGCCGCCTCGGCCGCCGCCCAGACCTGGGCCTCGTCCGCATCGGGCCGCGCGAAGGCGATATTGGCGCCCAGGGTGTCGTTGAACAGGGCCACGTCCTGCGGCACCAGGGCCACCGCCGCACGCAACGACGCCTGGGTCACCTGCCGCGCGTCATGCCCGTCGATCAGCACGCGCCCTTCCTGCGGATCCAGCAGCCGCAGCGCCAGTTTGACGATGGTGGACTTGCCCGCGCCGGACGGCCCGACCAGCGCCGTCGTCGTGCCGGGCGCCGCGAAGAAGCTGACGTCCTCCAGGCCGTTCGCGCGGGCATCGTGGCGGAAGCCGACGCCCTCGAACGCGACCGACGCCCCCCGCGCATCGACGGGTCGCGGCAGGGCCACAGCGTTTGGCGCATCGGCGACCTGGGGCGTCTGACGCGTCACCTTAAGCATCTCCTCCATGTCGATGAAGGACTGGCGGATTTCCCGATACGCGAAGCCCAGGATGTTGAGCGGCGCATACAGCGAGATCATGATCAGAACCGCCGCCGTCACGTCGCCCGGCCCCATCCGCCCGGCCGCCGCCTCGAACCCGGCCATCACCGCCATGACACCCAGACCCAGGTTCATCACCAGGGCCTGCATGCCGTTCAGCATGGCCAGCGAGCTGTTGGCCTTCAGCGAGGCCTCGGCATAGTCGCCCAGCGCCCGGTCATAGGTGGCGGCCGCACGCGTCTCGGCGCCGAACGACTTGACCGTCTCATAGTTCAGCAGGGCATCCACCGACACGCCGGCGGCCTCGGAATCGGCCGCATTCATGATCCGGCGATGTTCCAGCCGCCAGTTGGACATGGCGAAGGTGGCGGCGGTGTAGATCACCACCACGACCACGGCGACGGCCGCGAACCGCCAGTCGTATTTCGCGCCCAGCACCCCCGCCGCCAGCACCAGCTCGACCCCGGTCGGGATCAGGTTGAAGGCCAGGATACGCAGCAGGAAATCCACCGCGCGCGACCCGCGATCCATCGTCCGCGACAGGGCGCCCGAGCGTTTGGTCTGGTGGAAGTCCAGCGACAGGCTCAACGCGTGGGCGAAGGCCTCGGCCGCCGTGGTGCGCTGGGCGGCGGCGCGCACGGGCGCGAACACCACGTCCGAAATCAGGGGAGAGGCGGCCGACAGGAACCGCACAAAGGTCCAGCCGATGGCGAAGGCTGCAAAGCCCAGACCGACGGCAGTCGCCGCGCCCTGCCCCGCCGCCAGCCGATTGACCGCCGCGCCCAGCACCAGCGGCGCCATGACACCCAGCCCCTTGCCCGCCAGCGTCAATAGGATGGCGAAGGTCAGCCTAAGTTTCAGGTGCGGCGCGCCTGAACGGGCAACCAGCCGCGCAAGGTCCGCCAACGCCGTCAGCGTCGGGGGTCCGTCCGTCTTGTCCTGTGTGCTGCCTGCCTGCTGCGCCTTGACCATCGGGTCACGCCTGCCGCCGGAGCGTTCGCCTCGTATCGCCATGATCCGCATATGGAAACCCATTGCGACCGGGGAAAGGCCACGCTGGCGCGCGACCGGGGATTAGTCGCTCAACCCAGGCTGACGACCGCCTCGATCAACTCGTCCACGGCCGATTCCTGCGTCGCCCACGAACAGACGAAGCGAACCGATCCGTCGTCGAACGGATAGCAGGCCCAGCCCAGAGCGTTCAGGCGCGCGTGCGCCTCAGGCGACATCCGCACGAAGACGGCGTTGGCCTCGACCGGGTGGGCCAGCACGAAGGGCGTGCGTACCGCGATCCCCGCCGCCAGCTTCTGCGCCATCAGATTGGCGTGGGCGCCGCCCGATTCCCAGTCTCCGCTTTCCAGCAGCCCCAGCATCGGTCCCGACAACATCCGCGCCTTCGACGCGGTTTGCCCCGCCTGTTTCAGACGATTGTCCAGACGCCGCGCCAGGCGCTTGTCGAACAGGACGATGGCCTCGGCGCAGTTGGCGCCCGCCTTGGCCCCGCCGAACACCAGCACGTCTACGCCCAGGCGCGGGATGTCCTTCAGATCGAACCCCGACGCGACCGCATTGGTCAGGCGCGCGCCATCCATATGGACGCCGTAGCCCAGCGCCTTGGTCGGCTCGATCAGGTGGCGCAGCTCCTCCTCGGTATAGACCGCGCCATATTCGGTGGCCTGGGTCAGAGACAAGGCCGCCGGCGGCTGGCGGTGGCCGACTTCGGCCTCGCCCAGATGCGCCTGCAGGGCCAGCGGATCGATCTTGCCCGAAAAGCCCGGCAGGCCGATCAGGCCTACGCCATGACCGAAGAAGCCCGGCGCGCCGGTTTCGTCCGTGCAGATGTGGGCGGCGTTGTGCGTCAGAACCGCCTCATAGGGCTGGGCCAGCATCGACAGGGCGATGGCGTTGGCGGCCGTGCCGCTGAAGACGAACCGCACCTCGGCGTCCGCATCCAGCCGCTGGCGAATCTGATCGGCGGCGCGCGCGGTGACGTCGTCGCCGCCGTAGGCGCGGGCGAACCCCTTGTTGGCGCGCACCAGTCCTTCGATGGCGCTCAGGGCCATGCCGGCGGTGTTGTCGGATCCGAAATCGTAGCGCATCAGCGGGTCGTCGCCTTCAAATCAGCTGCGTCATCCTCGACAGTCCGCACACGGACCACGGGCATCACATCCTCGTCGCCATAAGGCACGGCGACCTGATGCGGGAACGGGATTTCGATACCGGCGGCGTCCAGCGCCTCCTTGCCGCCCTGCATCAGGTCGGCCTGGGTCTGCCACCAGTCGCCGACCTTGACCCAGGCGTGCAGGGTCACCTGGACCGAGCTGTCCAGCAGGCCCGTCACCCCCGTCCACGGGTGCGGGTCGTGCAGCACCTTGTCGTGCGCCTCGGCCATGTCGGCCAGAACGCAACGCGCCTGGTTCAGGTCGTCGCCGTAACCGACGGTGAAGTTGATCTCAATCCGGCGCGTCTGCTGTCCCGTCAGATTGGTCAAAGGATCGCTCAGAACCTTGGAATTCGGGATGACGATCTTGTGGTTGTTGGCGTTCGACAACTGGGTCGTGAACAGGTCGAGCCGCTGCACCGTGCCCGACATGCCGCCCACGTCCACGACGTCCCCGACGCGATAGGGCCGCAGCACCAGCAGCATGATCCCCGACGCCACGTTCGACAGCGTGCCTTGCAGCGCCAGACCGACCGCCAGCGACGCCGCGCCCAGGACCGCGATGATCGAGGTCGTCTGCACGCCCAGCCGCTGTAGCACCGCGATCATGCCGATGATGAACACCACCACCCGTACGACCTGCACCGCAAAGCTCAGAACCGTCGGATCGTGACGGAAGCCGCGCACCCGCGACAGGCCGTTTCGCGCCGCCCTTGACGCCCATTTCGCCGCAAAGACCGTCGCGGCGAAGATCAGGATGGCGATGGTCAGGTTGATCGCGAAATCACCGGCCATGTCGGTCAGTTTGGCGATCACGGCGGCGTCGATGGACACGGCCTTGCGCCCTGCGGCGACCGCTTCGGCGATAGGGGTGATATCGGCTGGGATGGGCGAAGACATGGGCCGGGTCTAACGCCTGACGCGCCGATTGGAACCCCCGTAAGCCCGATTTCAGACCTTGGCGATCCGCCCGCCGCCGCTTTCGATGGCGTCCAGCAGGTCCATCACGTCGTCGATGGTGTTGGCCTCTCGCGCCGGCTTGTCCCAGCGAATGCGGCTGACGCGCGGGAAACGCATGGCCACGCCCGACTTGTGCCGCGTCGATCGGTTCAACCCCTCGAAGGCGATCTCCAGCACCAGGCCGAAGTCGCGTTCGGCCCGCACCGACC
The DNA here is from genome assembly GCF_049897645.1 of Brevundimonas sp. TWP2-1. Taxonomy (NCBI): domain Bacteria; kingdom Pseudomonadati; phylum Pseudomonadota; class Alphaproteobacteria; order Caulobacterales; family Caulobacteraceae; genus Brevundimonas; species Brevundimonas sp. TWP2-1. Next base: position 331,969 of record NZ_JAFCWR010000001.1, on the reverse strand, counting down.
GCACCGGCCCGAACCGGTCGATGGTGTGGTCGCGCACGAACTTATCGAGCTGCTTCAGCTCCTCGTCGGTGAAGCCGAAATAGGCCTTGCCCACCGGCGTCAGCGCCCCTTCAGGCGTCCAGACGCCGAAGGTGTAGTCGGAATAGAAGCTGGATCGTTTCCCATGTCCGCGCTGGGCGTACATCAGGACCGCGTCGATGACGTGGGGATCGCGCTTCCACTTGAACCACGGCCCCTTGGGCCGTCCCGCCAGATATGGGCTGTCCCAACGTTTCAGCATCAGCCCCTCGGCTGCCGCCCCGACCGGCGGATCGGCCCTGAGCCGCGCCAGCTGACCCCAATCGGCGTAATCGACCACCGGCGACAGATGCAGCCGCTCACCCGTGTGACCGGCCACCAGGGCCTCCAGCCGCGCCCGGCGCTGGCGAAGCGGCAAACTGCGCAAATCCTCGCCTTCCTGGGCCAGCAGGTCATAGGCGATCACCGCCGCCGGAAAGGCCTGCATGGCCTTGGCGTCCACCGTTTTGCGGTTAAGCCGCTGCTGCAGGTCTCCGAACGGCGCCACCGCCCCGTCGCGCCAGACGATCAGCTCGCCGTCGATCGCGCCTTGGAACGCCAGAGCCTCCATCACATCGGGAAAGGCGGCCGAAATCTCGTCGCCGGTGCGGGAATAGAGCTTGCCGACATCGCCCTCCAGCACCGCCTGAACCCGTATGCCGTCCCACTTCCACTCGGCGGCGTAATCGGCCGGCGACAGCTTGGGCAGATCGACCGCCTCGTCGATGGCGACCGCCAGCATGACGGGACGAAACCGGCCGGGCGCATCCGGGCTGGGCCGATCCGCCCTGCCCTCCAGCCAGGCGAACAGGTCGGCATAGGGCGGTTCGACCGCGTGCCAGACCTCCTCGATGGCCGAGGCGTCGATGGTGTCCAGCGTCATCTGGGCTTCGTCGCCGTCCGGCGACGGCGGCGCCATCACGGCGTCCGGGCGCATCATCGCCGCCGCCGTCTTGGCCAGCCGCGCCGACAGGCCCACACGCAAGGCCCCGGTCATCAGTTTCAGCAACGCCCAACGGCCCTTCGGCTCCAGCGCGTCCAGCCAGCCTTCCAGCAGACCGCGCACCTCGGCCCGGCTGGCGGTGCGCAGGGCCTCGACCACCTCGGCCAGTTCCGGCTCACGGTTGGGCCGGTGATCGGGGCTGACGGGCCAGATCAAGGCCACCGTCTCGGCTAAATCCCCGACATAGTCGTAGGACCAGCCGAACAGGACGCTGTCCACACGCCCCTCGACCGCCTTCCTGATCATGGCCGGTTTGGCGGCGTCGAACGTCAGGTCGCCCGTCAGCGCCGCCAGCGCCCAGCCCCGGTCAGGATCGGGCGTCGCCCTCAGATAATCCCTCACCAGCACCAGTTTCGCATTGCGCGAAGCCGTCAGGGACAGGCGATCCAGAAGCTCGGCGAAGGCGCGCATCGTCATCCATCTTGGGCGCTCGAAGCGTCGCCGCATAGCAGAACGAAAAACGCCCCGGAGGTTTCCCTCCGGGGCGCGTCTTCAATCTCAGGGGGATCAGTTGAACAGGCCGGCGATCACGGCGGTGATCAGACCCCCGGCGACGGCGGCCAGAACCACGTCATTGCCGCTGCGGACATATTGGTAGCCGCGGGGCGGAGCGCGCAGGCCATAACGTCCGTAGTCGTTCACCACATAGGCGTTGGTCCGGTAGTAGGACGGCATCCGCTGACCATAGCTCCAGGTCCGCACCGCATAGCCGCGCGGGGCGACGTAGCGAGGGGCGTTGTAGCGACGCTCGGCCCGCTGCCAACGGTCGTAGGCGCGCTGTTGCTGGCGATATTCCTGGCGGTCCTGGCGTTGGTCCTGACGGAACTCGCGGCGGTCGTCACGACGATCCTGGCGGTTATCGCGCTGCTCGTAGCGGTGATCGCCGCGCGACTGGGCCGAGGCTGCGCCGGCGGCGCCCAGTGCGGTGGTGGCCATCAACGCGGCCATCGTAGCGGTAAGGATCTTTCTCATGATCGTGTCTCCAACTGCGCCGAAGGGTTTCGACTTGAGTGCAGTTATGGAGCCTCGCGGCTGAGGCGTTTCTGAACCATCGTCAGAGGCCTACATTCACCTTAAGAACACGTCCCCGCCGCAATCACGCGGCGACGGAGGTCTCGGACGGCGGCAGCGCCATCTGCGCGACCGCCTCGCGTCCGCCCCCGACCCGTCCCATCAGGGCAGCCAGGGCGCTGAAATCGATGGGCTTGTTCAGATAGGCGTCGGCGCCGGCCTCCAGGCCTGCCTCGTGGTCTTCGTTGCGGGCGGAGGCCGAGAGGACGACGATGGGCGTGCCCGCATTCTGGCCCCCGCCGTCGCGAATAAGTCGGGTCGCGGTCAGGCCGTCCATCACCGGCATGTTCACGTCCATGATGATCAGGTCGAACGGCTGATCCTTGGCGATCTCGACCGCCATCTGGCCGTTTTCGGCCGTCGAGGTGACGTGGCTGGCCGAACTCATCCAGGCTTCCAGGATCATGCGGTTCACCGGATGGTCCTCGACCACCAGCACGCGCAGCGATTCGCCGCCCTTGATCTCGGCATGAACTTCGTCGGCCGCGAGCGGCTTGGCCCACTCCACCACCTCGGCCTCAATCTCCAGGGTGAAGCACGACCCTTCCGCCAGCCTTGAGGTGACGGTGATATCGCCGCCCATGATGTTGGCCATGCGCCGCGCAATGGTCAGGCCCAGGCCCGTGCCGCCGAAGCGGCGTGTGGAAGAGGTGTCGACCTGGGTGAAGGGCAGGAATAGCCGCTCCAGGTCCGCCGCGGCAATGCCGGTGCCGCTGTCCTTGACGATGAACTCGAACCGCACCCGCTGGTCCGACACGCGATGACCGCGCACGATGTAATGGATCTGGCCAGATTCGGTGAATTTGACCGCGTTCGACAGCAGGTTCTGAACCACCTGGCAGACCCGCAGCGGGTCGCCGCGCACCACCGTCGGGATTTCACCTTCCAGGGTCGAGACGAACTCCAGCCCCTTGGCCTCGGCCTGGGCTTCGAACGGTCCGGTGATCCGCTTGTGCAGGCTGTCGACGGCGATATCGACGACCTCGAAGTTCATCTTGCCCGCCTCGATCTTTGTCATGTCGAGGATGTCGTTCAGCAGCGACAGCAGGTTGTCGCCCGAGTTGCGGATGATCGACAGATACTCGCGCTGCGTCGCCTCCAGACGCGTCGCGCTGAGCAGTTGAGCTGCGCCCAGGACGCCGTTCATCGGCGTGCGCAGTTCGTGGGAAATCACGCCCAGGAAATTGGACTTCGCGTCGTTGGCGGCATTGGCCTTGTCGCGCGCAGCTTCCAGTTCCTCGATCAGATGGGACTGATGCGACTGGAAGGCGCGGATGCGTTCCTCGCGCAGCAGGGTCATGGTCACCAGGACGAACAGCCCCGCCGCCGTGAACGGCAGGACGGCCAGCATCGACCAGAAGTCGCTGGAGCCCCACAGGCTGAACAGAATGACCGCCGCCGCCGCACCGTAGGGGGACGAAATGATCAAGGCCTGACGCGGCGAACTGCGGAGCTGGGCGAACACCAGCACATAGCCGGAGATAATCAGGGCCAGGGCCAGCGGTCGTCCGAAATCGGAAAGCGAAAACCAGGCCAGCAAGGGCGCGATGGCCCAGGCGCCGGTCGTCACCGTAGCGACGATGGGGAAGATGACCCCCCAGTTCGTGCCCACGCGATGGCTCAGCCGGTGTTCGACCAAGCCGCGCACCGCGCCCGCCGCGACCGTCACGCCGAACCACAGCACCGCCTGCCACAGACCCACCGTGCCTAGCAGCCCGAGAGCCCACGAGGCAATGATCAGGTAGCGCAGATATTGCGTTTGCAGGATGGCCGTCAGGGCCTGGGCTGCATCGCCGGCGCGCTGATCGCCCTCTAACGCTTTCGCGACGCCGTCGGATTCCACCATAAGCCCAGATCCCCACGTTCTGTTTGGTCGCGTGACGCTAAGACGAAGGTTCTAAGACGATGTGAACGCTGTTTTTTCCGTCATATCGATTCCCCCGCCTCCTCCGGCGTCAGCGCCTTGATCGACAGGGCGTGGACGGGTCCGGCCATCTCGTCCTTGAGCAAGTCGTTGACCGCCCGTTGACGCGCCAGACGCGACTGCCCCTGGAAAGCGGCTGAAACGATCACCAGATTGAAGTGGCTTTCCCCACCGGGCTTTGCATCCATCCCGCCTTCATGGTGATGGCCGGCGTGTCGCCAGCTGTCATCTTCGACCTCCAGCCGTTGCGGCGAGAGCCCATCGGTCAGTTTTGCACGAATAATCGTCGCAACCGGGCCTTCTGACATGATCGATTCCTTGATGCTGTCCCATTCGGCCTTACACTTCGGCTGATGTCCGCCTCCTTTCAATACAAGCCGCGCTTCACCGACATTCGGGTGAAGCCGCCCAAACCCGAGGAAGAGGCGGCGAAAGCCGACGTCCTTCACCTCAAGCCGGGCGAGACGCCGTGCCAATGGCCCGACTGCCGCAGGGCGGCGGCCGCCAAGGCGCCGAAGTCGCGAGAGCGGCTGAACGACTTCTATGAGTTCTGCCAGCCCCACGCCGGCGAGTACAACAAGGGCTGGAACTTCTACGCAGGCATGAGCGAAGGCCAGATTCGCAACCTTCAGGAAAACGAGGCCATGACCGGCGGCCGCCCGACCTGGGAAATGCAGGCCGGCAAGTTCACGCGAGAAGCCGCCGCCTTCGCCGCCAAGATGGGCACGTCCAACACCACCGGCGCAGGTTCATGGCGCGACAGCTTCGGCCTGTTCGGTCGCAAGGGCGATCAGGCGCCTCAGTCTCCGACCGAGGATCGCCGCATCGGCAAGCTGGAACGCGCCGCCCTGGCCGATCTCGATCTGGATCCCGGCGCGGACAAGGCCAAGATCAAGGCCCAGTACCACGACTTGCTGAAACGCTTTCACCCCGACACCAACAACGGCGACCGGGGCGCGGAGGCCAAGCTGCAACGTGTCATCAAGGCCTGGAAGACGCTCAAGAAGGCCGGCCTGGCCTGATCTCGCCTATTCGGCGTAGATCATCTTGCGCGTCATGCCGCCGTCCACCGTCAACACCTGACCCGTGACGAAGCCCGCGTCGGCCAGATAAAGCACGGCCTGAGCGATGTCCTCGACGCGTCCGAGCCGGCCGACGGGATGCTGATCGTGATCGACGGGACGCAGGTCGTCGTCGCCGGAAATCCAGCCAGGCGCGATCGCATTCACTCGCGTCTTCGGCCCCAGGCTGATGGCCAGGGCGTGAGCCAGTGCGACCATGGCGCCCTTGGATGCGGCATAGGCCTCGGTCTCGGGTTCCGACATGAAGGCGCGGGTCGAGGCCATGTTGATGATGCTCCCGCCCTTCGCCATCAACGGAATGGCGCTGCGGGTCATCAGGAAGGCGCCCGTCAGATGGCTGTCCACCGTCTTGCGCCAGTCCTCCAGCGAAAGCTCGGCCAGCGGCCCGTTGACCGGATCAGCCACGCCGCCATTGTTCACCAACAGGTCCAGCTCCGACCAGCCGAGGTCCTCATAGGCTTTGGCGACCGAGGCCTCGTCGCCAATGTCGCACAGGATATGGCGGCCGTCGGCCTTGCCGGCTTTCAGATCGAAGGACGCCACCTCCCACCCGCGCGCGACCAAGGCCTTGCAGACGCCGGATCCGATCAGACCTGCACCACCCGTAACGATTGCTTTTCTCATGGGCTTGGAACCGGCGAAGCCGGGCTTGGTTGCGCCGCGCCTGCCCTAACCCGCCGCCCCGCTGTTGGAAGCGGTCATCATCGGCGCCGACGGTTCGCGGAAATAGCGGTCGATGCCGTCCGCGACCGACTTCATCAAACGACGGCGCGCGCGCTCGTCGGTCAGCAGCCGCTCGTCCTCGGGATTGGTGATGAAGCCCATCTCCAGCAGCACGGCCGGCACATCGGGCGCCAGCAGAACGGCCAGACCCGCATCGCGGTGGCTGCGGCGCAGCAGGGGCTGGTCCGAGCCTTCCAGATGGGTCAGCAGGACGCGGGCGAACTGGGCCGAGCGATTCTGGGTCGCGCGCTGGGTCATGTCCAGCAGGATTCGGTCCACCGACGGGTCGCGGCCCGGCAGGTGCAGTTCGCGGTGCCAATTGTCGCCGCGCGTGAACTCGCGCACGGCCCGGCCGGCGCCCTGTTCCGACAGCGTATAGACGCTGGCCCCGCGCAGCGCTGGATCGGCCCCGGCGTCAGCGTGCAGGGATATAAACAGGTCGGCGTCCGACTGACGCGCAATGGACACCCGGCGATACAGGTCGACATACCGATCGTCGGACCGCGTCAGCCGCACGCGGTAACGACCGTTCTTCTCCAGTTCGGTCTTCAGCGCCAGGGCGGCGGCCAAGGTGACTTCCTTTTCCTTGGCGCGAGCGCCGCTGGCGCCGGGATCGTTGCCGCCGTGGCCGGCGTCGATGACGATCAGCGGCCGTTCGGCCCGGCGCGGCGCAGGCGCGGCGGACGCGCGCGCAGCCGCGCCGGTCGCCTTCAGATCCACGACATAACGATAGTGGCTGACGCCGTCGCCGGGCGGCAGCAGGAAACGGCGCTCGATCTCGCTGCCGCGCGCCAGCTCCAACTGAACCCGCGACGCCCCCCCAGACGAGGTCACCTCGTAAGACCTTACCAGGCCCGATCCGCCGCCGTTCAGTCCCCGTCCCGGCGCAACGCCGTTCAGGGCCAGGATTACGCGGCCCTCGCCGCCCGCGTCGATGACGCGCCCTTGCGCCGACTTGTCCAGATCGATGACCACACGGGTTCGGTCGCCGTCAGCGCCGAAGCGCACCGCCAGCACGTCGCCTTGGGCGCCCCAGGCGAAACCGCGCGTCGCAGACAGACCGACCATGCAGATGACAACGAAGGCCAAGGCGGTCATCGCCCATTCCTTCGCGCCCCAGCGCATCAAACCTGTCAAAACGCGACCGCTCATTGCGACGCCAAACCCAAATAAAGCCTACTAGGCCGTCATCATGCCAGAGGCTCGTATTCAGGGGGTTAAGGCGAACGCCTTTTAATTCTCCAGTTGCGTGACTATGCTGTGAACCGCTCGCGAACCGATCGCGCCGATTTCGCCTCTGCGAATCTTGGCGCGCCCTCCTCGCGGCGTTGACTTTCACCAATCCGAGAACCGCCCCGGCATCGCCGATGGTTCGAAGAGCGGACCAGGGACGCGGCCTTCCCAAGGGATTGGCGCGCCCGGTTCAGGACCGACGACTTCAATGGGCCTTTCCGCCTGCGTTCCCCAACGGCTTGATCAAGCCCGCTTCGCCGTTCTCGGCGAGGGGATGTCGCGCGCGCCGGCCCTCACCTTCATTCGGCGAGCCGCCATGACCCTGCCCGGTGTTCCGGGACGGTCGGCCTGCGCGCGCCAGAGAGAGACTATCCATGTCAAAGACAATGCTGATCGATGCGGCGCATCCCGAGGAGACCCGGGTCGCCATCGTGGACGGACGCCAAATTGAGGAATTCGATTTCGAATCCCGTGCGAAGCGCCAGCTTCGCGGCAACATTTACCTCGCCAAGGTCACCCGCGTAGAGCCCAGCCTGCAGGCTGCGTTCATCGAATACGGCGGCAACCGCCACGGCTTCCTGGCCTTCAACGAAATCCACCCGGACTATTACCAGATCCCGGTCGCCGATCGCGAAGCCATCATGGCCGAAGCGCACGACGACGAGGACGAGGACGATCTGGATCGGGAATCCACCGGCGACGACGTCGATCCCGAAGGCGCCCTGGCCGACGAGGAACGTCTGAAGCGCCGCCTGATGCGTCGCTACAAGATCCAGGACGTCATCAAGCGCCGCCAGATCCTGCTGGTTCAGGTCGTCAAGGACGAACGCGGCGCCAAGGGCGCGGCCCTGACCACCTGGCTGTCGCTGGCCGGCCGCTACTGCGTCCTGATGCCCAATACGGGCAAGGGCGGCGGCATCAGCCGCAAGATCACCAACACCTCCGACCGTCGCCGCCTGAAGAGCGCCGTCTCGGCCCTGGACGTGCCCAAGGGCATGGGCCTGATCATCCGCACGGCCGGCGCCAAGCGCACCAAGGCCGAGATCAAGCGCGACTATCAATATCTGCTGCGTCTGTGGGAGACGATCCGCGAAACCACCCTCGCCTCTCACGCCCCCTCGGTGATCTACGAGGAAGAGAACCTTGTCCGCCGCGCCGTGCGCGACATGTTCGACAAGGATTTCGACGGCATTCAGGTCGAGGGCGTCGAAGGCTTCAAGGAAGCGCGCGACTTCATGCGCGTGCTGATGCCCGCCCAGGCCAACAAGGTTCACCTGTATCGCGGCTCGCGGCCCCTGTTCGCCGCCAACGGCATCGAGGAATTGCTGACGCAGATCCACCAGCCGGTCGTGCCGCTGAAGTCCGGCGGCTATCTGGTTATCAACCAGACCGAGGCCCTGGTGGCCATCGACGTCAACTCCGGCCGCGCCACCAAGGAACGCAACGTCGAGCAGACGGCGTTCAAGACCAATATGGAAGCGGCCGAAGAAGCCGCCCGCCAGCTGCGCCTGCGCGACCTCGCCGGCCTGGTCGTGATCGACTTCATCGACATGGATGAGGGCAAGAACAACCGCGCCGTCGAGCGCGTGTTGAAGGAAGCCCTGTCCTCCGACCGCGCCCGCATCCAGATGGGCCGCATCTCGCCGTTCGGCCTGATGGAGATCAGCCGCCAGCGTCGCCGCCTGGGCGTGATCGAGGGCGCCACCGAGGCCTGCCCGCACTGCCAGGGCACGGGACGCATCCGCTCGGCCGAATCCGCCGCCCTGATGACCCTGCGCGCGGTCGACATCGAGGCCGGCAAGAACGGCGCGGGCGTCGTGGTGCTGAAGGTCTGCACCGCCGTCGGCCTGTACATCCTGAACCACAAGCGCGCCTATCTGCAGTCGCTGCTGGAACGTCGCGGCCTGAACGTCATCGTCCAGATCGACGACAGCCTGGGTCAGGGCGAACACAATATCGAGCGCACCGAGACCAACGAGGACTTCGTCGCGCCCGAGATCGAGATGCCCAATCTCGACGACGACTTCGACGCCTCGCTGTACGAAGACGAGGATGAGGACGACGACGAGGAAATCGTCGGCGACGACGACGACGACGATGTCGAGGCGCTGGACCGCGAGGACAGCGACGACGACGAGCCGCGCGAACGTTCTGAACGCGCCGAGTCCGGCGGTCGTGACCGCGATCGCGGTCGGGGCCGCAATCGCCGCCGTCGTGGCGGTCGTCGCGACGACGAGACCGCCGAGGTCGCCGAAACCGTCGAAGCCGCCGACACCCTGAACATCGACGACGCCTCGGACGACGAGGAAGACGAGAACGGCCGTCGCCGTCGCCGTGGCCGCCGTGGCGGTCGCCGTGTCCGCGAGGATGGCGAGCGCGACGTCTATACCTGGGTGCGCGGTCGCACGCCGTCGCTGGACGACCCCTATGTCTGGTTCGACCCGCTGAATCCGGGCCGGTCGGAAGGTCGTCCTGAGCGCTCCGAACGGGCTGAGCGTCCTGAGCGCGTCGAACGCCCCGCTGTGGCTCAGTCCGAGGTCGAAGGCCTGGACGCTGTCGCTGGTGAAGGCGCCGGCGAAGAGGGCGGCCGTTCGCGCCGTCGCCGTCGTCGCGGTCGGGGTCGTGGCGACGCGCCTGTCGGTCACGAGATCAAGGTCGAGAACCGCGCCACCAACGAAGGCATGCCGCCCGACGGCTCGCCCGAGACGCCGATGGCCGTGATGGTCGATACGCCCGCCGAGACGACCGAAATCGATACCCCGGCTGTCGCGCCGGAACCGCAACGTCGTCGCGTTCGCCGCAAATCGGCCAGCGCCAATGTCGAGATCGCGGCCGAACCGCATCCCGACACGGCCATCGAGCCGAACGAGGCTGCGGTCGAGGGCGCGCCGGTCGAACTGGACGTGACCCCGCAGGAGGCCCTGGCGGCTGAGCCTGTCGAGGTCTCGCCGGTTGAGGAGCCGGCTCCGATTCCGGTCGCAGAAGCTGTTCTGGCCGAGCCGTTCGTCGCGCCAGTCCCCGAGATCGATGTCGAGGCGATCATCGCCGAAGATCCGAACCAGATCGTCGCACCGCCTGAAAAGCCCAAGCGTGGATGGTGGCGCCGCTGATCGGTCACGATTAGACTGTCAGGATGCAGGCGGGGGCCGGTCGCTATTGGAGTAGAGCCATGAGATGGCTTCCCCGATCTGCATCTCGTGTTCTGGCGGCGACGGCGGCGGGCCTGATGGCTCTCGTCGTCGCCGGCCAGGCCTCGGCCCAGAGCCTGATCCGCGACACCGAGGTCGAGGGCATCGTGCGCGAATGGGCCGACCCGGTCTTCGTCTCGATGGGGCTGAACCCGACCGACATCCAGGTCCTGCTGGTCAATGACGACGACCTGAACGCCTTCGCCACGCGTGGGCGGATCATGGGCGTCAACACCGGCTTGATCCTGCGCACCAAGACGCCCGGCGAACTGCTGGGCGTGATGGCGCACGAGGCGGGCCACATCAAGAACCGCCACACCCTGCGCGACGGGGCCCAGAACGCCGGCCGCCAGCCCATGCTGATGACCATGGCCCTGGGCGCCTTGGCCATCGCCGCCGGCGCGCCCGACGCCGGCGTCGCCCTGCTGGGCTCCAGCCAGTATTTCGGCGCCCTGGGCGCCTTGCACTATATGCAGAGCCAGGAAGGCGAGGCCGACATCACGGGCGCACGCGCACTGGAGGGCGCAGGGGAATCCGGGGCCGGCCTGGTGTCCTTCTTCGAGAACTTCAGATCGCAGGAAGTCTTCTCCGACGCCCGTCGCTATCCCTATTTCCGCAGCCACCCCCTGTCGTCGAACCGGATCGAGACCCTGCGTCGCTATGTGCAGGAACAGCCGCACTACGATCACCGCGACAGCCCCGAACGGATGGCCCAGCACGCGCTGATCCTTGCCAAGATCCACGCCTTCATGGATCCGCCGAACGCGACGCTGCGGGACTATCCGTCGACCAACACCTCCCTGCCCGGCCGCTACGCCCGCGCCATCGCCTGGTATCGCGACGGCCAGACGGAAAAGGCGCTGACGGCGGTGGACGAACTGATCGCCGGCGACGTGAACAACCCCTATTTCCAGGAACTGAAGGGCCAGATCCTGTTCGAGGAAGGCCGCGCGGCCGAGGCCGTCGCCGCCCACCGCGAGGCTGTGCGCCTCAAGCCCGACGCCCCCCTGCTGCGCGTCAACCTGGCCCACGCCCTGATCGAGACCAACGACAAGGCCAATCTGGACGAGGCCATCGACCAGTTGAAGCATGCCGTGGTGGCCGAAAAGGACAACACCATGGCCTGGCGCCTGCTGGCCCAGGCCTATGCCTCGCAAGGCAAGGAAGGCGAGGCCCGCCTGGCGTCCGCCGAATACTATTTCGCGGCCGGCAGCGAGAAGGAGGCGACCCAGTTCGCCCTTCGCGCCCGCTCCATGCTGGACCCCGGCTCCATGGAATGGCGCCGGGCCGTGGACATCGTCCTGGCCTCGGGCGCCACGCCCGACGATCTCAACGACCTGGACCGTCGCGACGCCGCGCGCCGACCGGCCACCCTCAACTGACCCCTTCCCCCGACTGCGAGCCTGTATGACCGACGACGCCCCCACGCCTGCGCCCGAAACCAAGACCGCCAAGCCTGCGTGGCTGAGCGGCGCGCGCGCAGGCTATCTGGCCTTGGGCCTGTCGGTCATCGCCCTGGGGTTCTCGGTCGCGCCCTATTTCAGCGCCGGTGGGTCCGACGTCCGGTCCTATCTGCTGGAGCACCCCGAGGTGCTGCAAGAGACGCAACTGGCGCTGCAGGCGAAGGAAGCCGAGGCCAGCGTCGAAGAGACCAACCAGGCTGCCGCCGCCAATGCCGGCCTCTTGGCGCCCGACGCCCGCGACCCCGCCTTCGGTCCGGCGAACGCCAAGGTCACGGTGGTCGAATTCTTCGACTTCCGCTGCCCCGGCTGCAAGGCCGTGGCCCACGACTATCGCGCCCTGATGGCCGCCCACCCGGAAGTCCGCTTCGTCTTCAAGGACTGGCCCATCCTGGACCGCGGCGACGACATCGCCTCGCAATACGCCGCCCGCGCCGCCCTGGCCGCGCATCAGCAGGGCAAGTATCTGGAGGTCTACGACGCCCTGATGACCGAGCGCGCCCTGTCGATCCAGTCCATCGACGCCATCCTGGCCGCCAACGGCGTCGACATGGCCCGCGCCAAGGCCGCCATCGCCTCGCCCGACACCACACGCCACATCGCCGACATCCACACCACGGCCGCCGCCCTGCGCCTGCGCGGCACGCCCACCTTCTTCATCAACGGCAAGGCCAGCCCCGGCATCGACCCCGCCGAGATCGCCAAACTGATCGAAGCGGCGAAGAAATAACCCTCTCCGTTGGGAGAGGGCTTGAGCGCACGGCGGCGAAGCCGTCGTTCTGGCGCGAAAGGGTGAGGGTCGGGTCTTGCGACTTGGCCCACCGGCCGACCCTCATCCGGCCCTCCGGGCCACCTTCTCCCAACGGGAGAAGGAAAAGGTCGTTACGCCTCACCCAGCGTCATTTCCCCGCCGATCCATTCGACGCCCGCATGCCGCAGGGCGTCGTTCGCGGCCGGTTCATCGCCCAGCGTCTGCTCGGCGCGATAGAGCACATAGTAGCTGTACGGATCGCTGGGCCAGTCCTTGAGCAGTTCCATAATCTTGGCCTTGGCCCCGGCTGCATCGCCGGACGCCAGCATGGCGGCGGCCAGGCTGCGGCGCGTCGGGTACCAGATCATCGGCGGATCGCCGCCCTCGGGTTTCATCGCCTGGATCGCCGCCGCCCGGCCATAGGCGGCGATGGCGGTCGGATAATCCTGATCGATCATGGCGGCGCGGCCTTCCAGCACCTTCTGGAACAGTTCGGCGAAACCGATCTGACGATCCGCCATCGCGCCCTTGAACGCCTTGTCCGCCAGCAGGGCCGCGATGGCCTGGGCCTCGACCCGCACGGCCGCCGCATCGCCCCGCCTGGCCGCCACCTCGCCGCGCGCATAGCGCCAGCCGACCCGCATCAGCGGCCGACCGATGTCCGGCTCGGGCAGGGCCGCGACCTGGGCGTCGGACCCGAACCGGCCGTAAAGCGCATAGGCGTCGGCCGCCATAATCTGACGATAAACGACATAGCCGTCGTCACCGGGTTCGGGCGCGCCCAGCAGCTGCGGATAGGTCGCCATATACCAGTCGGCCAGCTCCAGCCCCCGCTCGGCACCGCCCGCCATCAGGGCGCCGCCCATGCCGAAATGGATGTTGTGAGCGTGCAGCCTCATGCCGCGAATGCCGCCTGGCGGGCTAGCCAGCCGGTCGTAGGTCTTGTCCAGCGCCACGGCGTTGACGTTGGACATCATCGCGTCCTTGTACCGCCCGACGCGATAGAAGGTGTGCGACGGCATATGCACCAGGTGGCTGGCGCCCGGCGCCAGCAGCGCCAGCCGCTCGCCATAGGCCAGCGCCCGATGCGGATCATCCGACCATTCCGTCAGGTGGATATAGAGGTGGATGGAGGCCGGATCGTTCGGCTTGACCGTCAGGCTGTGTTCCAGGATCGCCATGGCGCGCGTCACGGCGGGATCGGCCGCCTTGCCGTTCTCGTCCCACCAGTCGCCCTCGGGCTGCAACATCCAGGCGTCGGCGGTGATCGACCCCACCGAGACGTTGTCGGGATGGCGCTTGGCGATCCGGTCCATGGTGCGGGCGAAGCGCAGGGCGCGCGTGCTTTCCTTGCCGGAATAACGCTGGATCAGGGCGTCGATCATCTGGCGCTGCATCGGCGTGGCGTCGCCGGCCAGCCTGCGCGCCTCGCGCGCCGTCCTCAGGCCCGTGGCGACGGAATCAGGGTCGTTCCCGCCGCCGTTCAGGTTGGGCCCGATGGCCCAGGCCTCGCCCCAGGCGCACATGCCGCACGATGGGTCCAGTTGCCGCGCCTTGCGGAAGGCCCGCACCGATTCCGAATGTTCGAACGCCCAGCGCAGCCGTACCCCGTGGTCGAACCAGGCCTGGGCCTCGGGGTTCTTGGTATCGACGGCGAAAGCCTCGTCGCCGAAACCGGGGACCATGACCATGTCCGCCGTGGGCTGGACATCGCCGACCGCGTCCACGCGACCGCAGACCTGGGGATTAGCGATCAGGGCCAGGGTCGCCGCCGTCGCCGTGGCGTCGGCGACCGCGACCGGCGCCATCAGACAGGCGGCCGAAACCGTCGCCACCCACAGAACCTTGCGCATTCCCGCCTCCCCCGCTTGCCGACCTTTGTGCGCTTAATTGGCCGGATCGCCAATTATTCAGTCAGGGCACCCGATCAGGGCGTGGTGACGGGCAAGGTGTCGGCGGCTCGGCCGTCGCCCGCAGGCGCGTCGAAGCCCAGCATGCGCGCCAGGAAGGGTTGAACGTCCACACTGTCCAGATCGGTCAATCGCCGCCCCGCGACGACGCCGGGTCCATGGGCGATGAAGACCGCCGCCATCTCCGGCGCCTGATTGTCATAGCCGTGGGCGCCGCCCGCGCGGGTCACCGGCCGGTCGCGCGTCGCCGTCAGCCAGCCGGTCTCGACCAGACAGACGATCTGGGCCACGCGCGGATTGGAGCCATAGACCAGCCGCGCCGGCACATCGGCCTTGTTCCAGCATTCCATATGCGGATGACGCCCGACCAGCTTGGCTTGCACCTCGGCCTCGCGGCCCGGCGCCGGGTCGGCGGTCAGGACCGCCCCGCCATAGCCGATCTTCAGCGCCGCCGGGTCGATGATGTCGTCGATCCAGACGACCCGCTCCGGCGATGTGGCGGCCATGCCGTGATCGGACACGATCACCAGCATCGTCCGGTCATAAAGCCCCCTCGCCTTCAGCCCCTCGACCAGCCGCCCCATGGACGCATCGACCGAGACCACGGCGGCACGCGTCTCTGCGCCGTCGGGACCATGGCGATGTCCGGCCGTATCGACGATGTCGAAATAGAGGGTCTCCAGCTTCGGTCGTTGGTCGGCCGGCAGGTCCAGCCACGACAGCACCCGATCCACCCGTGCATCGCCCGGCATGGACTGATCGAAGGGCATCCAATGGCTGGGCCGGACGCCATGGATATCCACCTCCGACCCCGGCCAGAACATCGTGCCGGTGCGAATGCCGGCCTTTTCCGCCGTGACCCAGATCGGCTCGGCCTGATCCCAGAAGCCGGTCTCCTTGCTGGCCATGGTGAAGGCGCCCAGTTGCGCGTCCGTGAATCGGTTACCGACCACGCCGTGATGGTCCGGGTGCAGCCCCGTCACCAGCGTATAGTGGTTGGGGAAGGTCACGCTGGGGAACGACGGCCGCATCGGCCCGAAGGCGCCGCCCGCCACCAGCCCGTCCAGCACCGGCGTCTGGCCCTTGCCCAGGTAGTCCGGCGAGAAGCCGTCGATCGAGACCAGAATCACCAGATCGGGGCGCGCCGGCTGCGACGACGACGCGGAAACGACCGGGGATTGCGAGACGGGTTGGACCGAGACTGGCGCGCTCGCGCACGACGCAACCACAACGGCGGCGGCCAAGGCCAGACAGGAGATGGGAAGACGGGACATAAGCTTACTCACAGACGACATTGAACCATTGCCTAAACTTAATGGACGACAGGCTTGCGACGGCTTGTGGGAACACGGTTCTCGCGCCAAGCTTGCGTCATGGAAACCGTCATCGACATTCGCGGCCTGACCAAGACCTATGGGACGGTGAGGGCCTTGGACGGCCTGACCCTGTCGATCCCGCGTGGCGGGGTCTATGGCGTTCTCGGCCCTAACGGCGCGGGCAAGTCCACCCTGTTCCGCACCCTGCTGGGCCTGATTCGCCCTACCGAGGGCGAGGCGACGGTGATGGGCGGGCGGATCGGCGATCCGGCGTCGATGCGCCGCATGGGCTCGATGATCGAGACGCCGCGCTTTCCCCCCTTCATGACCGCCCGTCAGGTGCTGGAATGGCTGGCCCGCGCGCACGGCGGCGTGACCTCGGCCGAGATCGACAACTGGCTGCAACGCGTCGGCCTGACCGAGGCGGCGAACAGGCGCGTGAAGGGCTTTTCGGTCGGCATGCTGCAACGCCTGGGCGTCGCCGCCGCCCTGATGACCAAGCCGGACCTCGTCATCCTGGATGAACCGACCAGCGGCATGGATCCGCCCGGCATCCAGGAAATGCGCGCCCTGATCCGCAGCCTGGCCGACCACGACGGCGTCACCGTCATCCTAGCCAGCCACCAGCTCCAGGAAGTTCAGCGCGTCTGCGACCGCGTCGCCATCTTCAACAAGGGCAAGGTGATCACCGAGGGTAAGGTCTCCGACCTGACCGCGTCGGGCGAACGTCTGCGCCTGTCCGTCACCCCCCTGGCCAAGGCCCTGTCGGTGCTGGGCGACCGCGCCACCCTGGACGGCGACGCCGTGGTGGCCGCCGTGCCCCGCGCCGAGGCCGCCGCCGCGATCAAGGCCTTGGTTGAAGGCGGTGTCGACATCGAGGAGGCCCGCTGGATCGGCGCCGACCTGGAAGACGTCTTCATGAGCGAAACCGGCTGGACCGGCGTGCAGGAGCAAAACCGTGCTGGCTGACGCGATCCGATCCGAAACCTACCGCCTGTCCAAGAACCGCACCGCCCTGTTCTGGAGCGTGCTGTTCATCCCGATCATGGGCATCCTCCTCGCCACCCTGGGTTTCGTGGTGGCCAAGGCCAACGAGGCCAAGCTGGCCGGCAAGCTGCCGCCCGAACTGATGAAGGGCGGACCGCTCGATCTGGGTCTGACTCTGGTCAAGAGCGCCGGCGACTTCGCCAATCCCGCGATCCTGATGTTCGTCCTGATCGGCGCGGCCACCATCTACGCAGGCGACTATCGCTGGGAGACCTGGCGGCTGATCAGCGCGCGCAACACCCGCCCAAACCTGCTGACGGGCAAGGTCGTGGTCGTGGCCCTGGTGATCGTGCTGGCGACCTTCGCCGCCCTGATCTCGGACGTGATCGCCAGCCTGATCCAGGCGGCGGTGTTCGGCCGCCCCGTCACCTTCTCGATGACCGGCGCAGCGGCGGCGGATTTCGGCCTGCTGACCCTGACCTCTTGGGCGCGCATCCTTCAGTTCACCATGCTGGGCCTGCTCGGCGCCGTGGTGACCCGGTCGTTGCTGGCGGCCCTGTTCGCGCCGCTTGTGATCGGCATCGCGCAGTTCTTCCTGCCCCAGCTCCTGCTGCCCATGGGCGTGACGCCGGACGGCTGGCTTATGCCCCTGTTGTCGCCGGGCCTGGCCACGGACCTGCTGAAAGCCGTCATCCAGGGCGGAATGGCGGCGGCCGATGTGCCCGATCACGCCCTCGCCAAGGGTGTGATCAGCCTGGGCCTGTGGATCGGCGTCCCGTTCGCCGCCGCAGTCGCCTGGTTCAACCGCCAAGACCTGTCGAAGGAATAGGCGTCCACCGCCATGCTTTTTGCGGAAGGCTAGAGCCGCTTTTCCATGAAGACATCGGCGCGGGCATAGGGCGTCGGCCGCGCCGGCAGATGGACGAAGCCGAAGCTCTCGTAGAGAGCGATGGCCGCGGTTAGGGCGCTGTTGGTTTCCAGGTAGAGCCGCACCGCCCCCGCTTCGCGCGCTGCAGCCTCGCAGGCCTGCAAAAGCTGTCGCGCCAGGCCCAGGCCGCGCGCGGCCGGCGTCACTGTCATCTTGGATACCTCGAACCCGTCATCGAGCCGGATCAAAGCGCAGCAGCCGATCGCCTCGCCGTCCCGCTCGACGATGAAGACACGGCCGCCGTCGGCGAGGAAGACGCCGTGCGGATCGTCGATGGACCGCCGGTCCTTCGCCTCGATGGCGAATCCACCCTCGGCCAGCCAGGCGGTGTTCAGCCGCGCCCAGGCAGCGGCGTGATCAGGACGGAAATCAACGATCGAAACGCTCATCCGCGCGTCATGCCTCATGTCCGTGCAAAGCAAAAGGGCGGTCGGATTGCTCCGACCGCCCTTTCGGCGTCTGGTCCTGCGACCAAATTCTAGTCTTCGTCGCCGCCTTCGAAGGCCAGGACCGGACCGGAGTCCTTGCCCTTGGCTTCGACGTCGCGATCGACGAACTCGATAACGGCCATCGGGGCGTTGTCGCCGTGACGGAAGCCCGCCTTCATGATGCGGATATAGCCGCCGTTACGCTCGCTGTAGCGCGGGCCGAGCGTTTCGAACAGCTTGCCGACTTGCGGCACGTCGCGAACCTGGCTGATGGCCTGACGACGAGCGTGCAGGTCGCCCTTCTTGGCGAGGGTGACCAGCTTCTCGACGAAGGGACGCAGTTCCTTCGCCTTGGGCAGGGTCGTGGTGATCTGCTCGTGCTTGATCAGCGAGGCGGCCATGTTCGCGAACATGGCGGTGCGGTGGCTGCTCGTGCGACCGAGTTTACGATGGGCGGCGCCGTGGCGCATCAGGGTCTCTCCTACTCCGGAACCGGTATCCCCCAACCATGGTAGAATGGCGGGACCTGGAACCGTAATCTTCTAACCGCCCCGGCATTCTCCCAAGGGAGACGGGCGGAGGGTTGAACTTAGATCTGGTCGTCGAACTTCTTGGCCAGGTCTTCGATGTTTTCGGGGGGCCAGTTCGGCACATCCATGCCGAGGCTGAGGCCCATCGTCGTGAGAACTTCCTTGATCTCGTTCAGCGACTTGCGGCCGAAGTTCGGGGTGCGAAGCATTTCGCCCTCGGTCTTCTGGATCAGGTCGCCGATGTAGACGATGTTGTCGTTCTTCAAGCAGTTGGCCGAACGAACCGACAGTTCCAGCTCGTCCACCTTCTTCAGCAGCGCCGGGTTGAAGGGCAGGTCGGGCTTGCCGTCCGACTGCTCGACAGCCTTCTTGGGCTCTTCGAAGGTGATGAAGATCTGGAGTTGGTCTTGCAGGATGCGCGCCGCATAAGCGACAGCGTCAACCGGCGTGACCGCACCGTTGGTTTCGACTTCAAGCAGCAGCTTGTCGTAGTCCAGCGACTGGCCCTGACGGGTCGGCTCGACGCGATAAGCCACCTTCTTGACCGGCGAATACAGAGCATCGACGGCGATCAGGCCGATCGGCGCATCTTCCGGACGGTTCAGCTCGGCCGCCACATAGCCCTTGCCGTTCTGGACGGTCAGTTCCATGCGGACCGACGCGCCGTCGTCCAGCGTGCAGATGACGTGGTCGGGGTTCAGAACCTCGATGTCCGCCGGCACGTCGATCTGGCCGGCCGTCACGACGCCGGGGCCCGTGGCGCGCAAGGTCATGCGCTTGGGGCCTTCGGCGTGCATGCGCAGCGCCAGTTGCTTGATGTTCAGGACGATGTCGACCACGTCTTCCCGCACGCCTTCCAGCGACGAGAATTCATGAACGACGCCGTCGATCTGGATGGCCGTGACAGCCGCGCCTTGCAGCGAGGACAGCAGAACGCGACGAAGCGCGTTGCCGAGCGTCACGCCGAAGCCACGTTCGAGAGGTTCGGCCACCAGGCGCGCCTTGCGCTGGGCGTCGGAACCGATCTCGATCTGCGGCTTCTCGGGACGGATCAGCTCTTGCCAGTTTCTTTCGATCATTTTGTCCCTCGAACGGGTTTCGCCTGCTCCGGCCTTGTCGACGAGGCCATGATGGAGCGGACGGAGATGGGGGTGCTTTGGGCGGGGTCGCTTAGACGCGACGACGCTTGGGCGGACGGCAACCGTTGTGCGGCATCGGCGTGACGTCGCGGATGGTCGTGATCGTCAGGCCGACCGACTGCAGAGCGCGCAGAGCCGACTCACGGCCGGAACCCGGACCCGAGACGTTCACTTCCAGCGTCTTGACGCCGTGCTCCTGGGCCTTCTTACCTGCATCTTCAGCGGCCATCTGGGCAGCGTACGGGGTCGACTTACGCGAACCCTTGAAGCCCATGTGTCCGGCCGACGACCACGAGATCGCGTTGCCCTGGGCATCGGTGATCGTGATCATGGTGTTGTTGAACGAAGCATTCACGTGGGCGACGCCCGAGGTGATGTTCTTGCGCTCGCGCTTCTTTACGCGACCCGGTTCCTTGGCCATGTGTCTGTCTTACTTCTTCTTGCCGGCGATCGGCTTGGCGGGACCCTTGCGGGTGCGGGCGTTCGTATGGGTGCGCTGACCGCGGACCGGCAGGCCCTTACGGTGACGCAGGCCGCGATAGCAGGCCAGATCCATCAGACGCTTGATGTTCATCGACGTCTCGCGGCGCAGGTCGCCCTCGACGGTGTGATCCTTGTCGATCGTCTCGCGGATCGACAGGACTTCGGCGTCCGTCAGCTGGTTCACGCGGCGGGCGGACTCGATGCCCACCTTCTCGGTGATGTCCTTGGCGGCGGCGGGGCCGATGCCATGGATATACTGAAGCGCGATCTCTACGCGCTTGTTGGTCGGGATGTTGACGCCAGCAATACGGGCCACGAAATTCTCCAGATACGCGTTAGTCAGACGCAACAAACGCTCCGGTCAACAGACCAGGAGCGTGGCGCCCTTCGCGGGAAGGCGCCCTTATACATGTGATTCACGAGGCGTCAACCAGAGGGCTGGTCCGCCTCTTCCTTTGGAAGCGGAAAAGCCAGGGCAACCGTCATCGTGTGACGATCCATCGCAATTCCGTTTCTCGTAGGAGGTTTAATTCGAAACTCCCTTGCACGCGCAAGAGCTTCTCGTCGGTGACCAGAGGGTCGAGGGTGCTCTCCGATCACACGACAACGTTCCAACCGCTCGGATATCCTTAGCTGGCACCGCAAAACGACATGCGCGCCGGCGCTATCGTAAAGCGCGGCTCTGGACACGGATTCCGATATGACTGAATGAGCAGGCCCCTGGATCAGCGTCGGGCCGCTCTGCCCTCCATCTCCGAGTCCATTGCCGGCCCCTAACCCGGCACCCAGCCTATCACCGACGCCGCCCTCGCCCATGCCGGGAGCGGGGCCTACAACATCGGCCAAGCCAGTCACCAACGGCTGAGCGATGTCTTGGGCGCGCGGGGCCGCGATCTCTTCTTCCAGATCAGGAAAGATCGGAGGCGTGTGGATACGAGATGGCGCCGCAGGAGCGCCTCCCGACGTGCTCAAATCGCTGTTCGCACCGACGCCGATGCGAGGAAACAAAACAACATTGAAAACTGGAGGTTCGGAAGGCACGACCATTCTTGTCGCCGTGGTCGCCAGCAGCCATAGGGCTGCTAGGTGAATTGCAGCCACCAGAACCGCCGTCAGGAGCCGCATGCTGCGGCGTCGAGGCGAAGAAAAATGTAATGCGGCGAACATACTTCCCTCCGCCGCCACCATGAAATCCATCACGGCCTTCGTCAATCTCTGTTCGGCGGACGCCCGAAGTCCACACCAACAGTGACGCGCTGTCCCTCGACGGGTCGTCCGTCCTCGGTGGGGGGCTGAAAACGGAAGAAGCCGGAGACCTGAAGGCCCGCCGCGCCGAAGCCCATACCGGGCGGCGACTCGTCCACCACGCGGCAACCGTCCAGACGGCTGTCCAGGCGGATTATGCAAGACAGTTCCACCCGACCATAACGGCTGCGCGCGTTCGACGGGTGATTGGCGCGAATCTGGCCGATGGTGGGGCCAGTGACCAGGCGCGGTCCGGTCGAGCCGCTGCCGGGACCATTGCCCGATCCCACGCCGGATCCGCTGCCGGTCCCCTGCCCGCCTTGGCCAAAACCGGGCTGGGGCGACGGGGCGGGCGCGATACCCACGACGGGCGCAGGCTCGGGCGCCTTCACAGCCGGCGCGGGAACCTCGCGCGGACGGTCCTTGGGCGGATGTGGAGGCGTGTGGATGACGGAGGGCGCAGCGGGCGCGCCGCCGCCCGTCTCGGGTGCAAGCGCTTCGTTGGAAATCGGCGGCGGGGGATCGTAGAGCACGACTTCGAACGGCGGCGGCTCGACCACTGGCGTCTGCGCCGGTCCCCTCACCCGCCCCAGCAGCAGGAACAGGCCGATCTCGGCGACGGCGACGGCGACGAAGATGCCCGCCATGCGCCAGCGACGCAGGCGGCTCTTCTCAGGTCTGGGATCGGCAGGCTCGTTCATCAGGCGATCAACGCCTGAGATCGCAAATCAGGCCAGGGCCTCGTCGATGGCCTTGGCCACAGACTCGATGGTGCCCATGCCGTCGGCTTCGGTAAGCTTGCCCTGGGCTTCATAATAGGGAAGCAGCGGAGCCGTGTTGCGATTGTAGGCCTCAAGCCGAACCTTGAACGATTCAGGATTGTCGTCGGGCCGGCCCTGCTCGGCGAACCGCTTGGCGATCCGTTCCGTCAGCGCAGCGTCATCGACCTTCAACCGCACGACGGCGTCGATCTGGACACCACGCTTGGCCAGCATCTCGTCCAGCGCCTCGGCCTGGGCCACGGTGCGGGGGAAGCCGTCGAAGATGGCGCCGCCGGCGGCCTCGGCCTCCGTCAGGCGATCCTCGATCAGGGCTATGACGATCTCGTCGGTGACCAGATCGCCACGCGCCAGCACGTCCTTGACCTTGAGCCCCAGCTCCGAGCCAGAGGCGATCGCCGCGCGAAGCATGTCGCCGGTGGAGAGCTGGACCATGCCCTTCTCTTCCACCAGCCGCTTCGCCTGGGTGCCCTTGCCCGCCGCCGGCGGTCCGAACAGGATCAAGTTCATGCTTCAGCCCTCCCCTGGGCGTCTGTCAGCTTAAGACCTAGCGGCGCACAGGCGTGGGCGCGCCACGACCGCCACGACCGCGCAGCTTCGCCTTCTTGATCAGGCCTTCGTACTGGTGCGCCAGCAGTTGGGACTGAATCTGCGCCACAGTGTCCATCGTGACCGACACGACAATCAAGATAGACGTTCCGCCAAAGTAGAGGCTGTTGCCCATCTGGGCGACCAGGAACTCAGGCAGCAGGCAGACGGCTGTGATGTAGGCCGCCCCGATCACGGTCAGGCGGGTCAGGACATAGTCCAGATATTCCGCCGTGCGCTTGCCCGGACGGATGCCCGGCAGGAAGCCGCCATACTTACGCAGGTTCTCGGCTGTGTCTTCAGGGTTGAAGGTGATCGAGGTGTAGAAGAAGCAGAAGAAGACGATCAGGGCGGCGTACAGCGCCATGAACAGCGGCTGGCCGTGCGTCAGCTGCGCCGTCACCAGCGGCAGCCAGCTCATCCAGCTGGGCAGGTCGGCGTTGGCCGTCATGGTCGCCACCGTCGTCGGCAGCATCAGCAGCGACGAGGCGAAGATCGGCGGAATCACACCTGCGGTATTGACCTTCAGCGGCAGAAACGAACGCTCGCCCCCGGCCATGCGGTTGCCTTCCTGGCGCTTCGGATACTGGATAAGAAGGCGGCGCTGGGCGCGTTCCATGAAGACGATGAAGACCACGGTCGCCACCGCCAGCGCGGCGATGAACAACAGGGCGAAGGCCGACATCTGGCCTTGCTGGGCCAGGCCCAGAAGGCGGGCGATGGTGGACGGCAGGACCGCCACGATACCGGCGAAGATGATCAGCGAGATGCCGTTGCCGACGCCGCGCGCCGTCACCTGCTCACCCAGCCACATCAGGAACATGGTGCCGCCGGTCAGGGTCACGACCGTCGAGGCGATGAAGAAGACGCCCGGATTGTCGACCAGGCCGGCCGTGCTGTTCAGGCCCGCTGCGATGCCGAAGGACTGCGCCAGCGCCAGGAACACCGTCAAATAGCGGGTGTACTGGTTCAGCTGCTTGCGGCCGCTTTCGCCGCCTTCCTTCTTCAGCTTCTCCCAGGGCGGATACACGGTGCCCATCAGCTGCACGATGATCGAGGCCGAGATGTACGGCATCACGTTCAGCGCGAATATGGCCATACGCTCGACCGCGCCGCCCGAGAACATGTTGAACATGTCCAGGATGCCGCGCTGACCCGACGGGTCCTGGAAGAACTGCAGGAAGGCCTGCGAGTTGATGCCCGGAATCGGCACATACGTCCCGATCCGATAGACCAGGAGCGCGCCCAGCGTGAACAGCAGGCGCTTGTGCAGCTCGGTCGCTTTCGCGAACGAGCCCATGTTCATATTGGCGGCGAGTTGTTCTGCGGCCGAAGCCATTATGCGTCCCCACGACTGATTGAGTCGTCAGATAGGCGAGAAGCGGCGCTCTTGCGAGGCCGCTTCCGTTCTTTCGTCGCTGCGATGTGTTCAGGCCACGGCCCAATCAGCCGCAACGACGCGTTGATCAGGCTTTGGCGGCGGCGCGCTTGGTGCGGGCCGAGATCTTGTTCTCGTCGCCCAGACGTGCCTTGGCGGGCGGAACCTTGCCCTTGGCCAGGTTGCGCTTCTCGACGCGTGCAGCGGCCTTGGCTTCGGCGGCGATGCGCTCTTGAACGACCGAACCGCCAGCGGCTTCGATGGCCTTGATGGCGCCCGAGGTGGCCGACCAGACAACCAAGTTCAGCGCTTGCTTCAGCTCGCCGGTGCCCAGCAGGCGCACGCCGTCCTTGACACGACGGATGACGCCGGCGGCGACCAGGGCGTCGCCCTTCAGTTCCGACTTGGCGTCCAGCTTGCCGGCGTCGATGGCGTCCTGCAAGCGCCACAGGTTCACTTCCGCCAGCTTCAGAGCGTTGGCGTTATTGAAGCCGCGCTTAGGCATACGCATGTACAGCGGCATTTGGCCGCCTTCGAAGCCGCCGATGGCGACGCCCGAACGCGACTTCTGACCCTTGACGCCACGGCCAGCGGTCTTGCCCTTGCCCGAACCGGGGCCACGGCCGACACGCATGCGCTTCTTGTGCGCGCCTTCGTTGTCGCGGATTTCGTTCAGTTTCATATGCCTGATCCTTTCGGGTGCTAGCGCCCGGACCACTGATCCGGACTCGGCTGTAAAAATTTAAGGGCCGCTGATAGGCGACCCCTGGGGTATTCGCAAGTGCAGAAACGCCCTCCCCCGGGTTCGGGAGAGGGCGAAACGGCTTACTTTTCGACGATCTCGGTCAGGTGGGCGACCTTGGCGATCATCCCACGAACCGAAGGCGTGTCTTCCAGGGTCGATTCACGACCCAGGCGGTTCAGACCCAGGCCCACCAAGGTGGCGCGCTGGTCGTTCTTGCGGCGGATCGGCGAACCGGTCTGCTTGACGGTGACGGTCTTGGCGTCGGTCTTCTTGGACGGGGCCATGATTAGGACTCCACAGCTTCGGGCGTCGAAGCGCCGTCGTTGCGACGGCCCATCAGATCCGCGACCTTCTTGCCGCGCTTGGACGCGACTTGACGGGGCGAGGACTGGACCTTCAGCGCTTCGAACGTCGCGCGGATCATGTTGTAGGGGTTCGACGAACCGGTCGACTTGCCCACGACGTCCTGGACGCCGAGGGTTTCGAGCACGGCGCGCATCGGACCACCTGCGATGACGCCGGTCCCGGGAGGGGCAGCGCGCATCATGATCTTGCCGGCGCCCCAACGGCCGTTGCCGTCGTGGTGCAGGGTGCGGTTCTCGCGAAGCGGAACGCGGATCATGGTCTTCTTGGCTTCTTCGGTCGCCTTGCGGATGGCTTCCGGCACTTCACGCGCCTTGCCGTGACCGAAGCCCACGCGACCCTTGCCGTCACCGACGACCATCAGGGCTGCGAAGCTGAAGCGACGGCCGCCTTTGACGGTGGCGGCGACGCGGTTGATGTGGACCAGCTTCTCGACGATGTCCGAATCCGGACCATCGGCTTGGGGGCCATTGCGGTTGTCACGACGGTTGCGGTCGTTGCCGCCGCCGCCACGTTGGGGTTGATGCGCCATCTGTCGCGTCCCTTAGAAGTTCAGGCCGGCTTCACGCGCGGCTTCCGCCAGCGCCTTGACCCGTCCATGATAGATGTACTCGCCACGGTCGAAGACGACGTCCTTGACGCCCTTCTCGATGGCGCGTTCGGCGATCAGCTTGCCGATCGCGGCGGCCGCAGCGGTGTCCGAACCACGCTTGCCCTTGCCGCCTTCCAGCGACGAGGCAGACGCGACGGTCACGCCTTGGGCGTCGTCGATGATCTGGGCCGAGATGTTCTTGTCCGAACGGCTGACCGACAGACGAAGGCGACCGTTGGCGACAGCCTTCAGGCGGCGACGAGTGCGCTCCGAGCGGCGCTTGGCTTGTTGTCGAAGAGAAAGAGCCATGACTTACTTCTTCTTGCCTTCCTTGCGACGGACCTTCTCGCCCGCGTAACGGACGCCCTTGCCCTTGTAGGGCTCCGGCGGACGCAGCTTGCGGATGACCGCGGCGATCTGACCGACGGCTTGCTTGTCAGCGCCCGAGACCTTGATCTCGGTTTGCTTCGGCACTGCGAAGCTGACGCCGGCCGGCGGAGCGATATCGACTTCATGCGAGAAGCCGAGTTGCAGCGAAAGGGCGTCGCCCTTCATGGCGGCGCGGTAACCCACGCCGACCAGCTCCAACGACTTTTCGAAGCCGGAGGTGACGCCGACGACCATGTTGTCGACCAGGGTGCGCGACAGGCCCCACATCGCGCGACCGCGTTGCGTGTCCGACCGCAGACCAAGCGACAGTTCGTCGCCTTCCTGGGTGACTTCGATTTCTTCGGCGACGGTCCAGGAGCTCTCGCCCTTGGGGCCCTTCACGGTGACTTTCTGGCCGTCGAGCGTGACAGTCACGCCCTTCGGCACAGCGATGGTTTTCTTGCCAATACGGGACATATCAGTAGACCCTGCAGAGAACTTCGCCGCCGACGTTAGCGTCGCGGGCGGAGGCGTCGGACATGACGCCCTTCGAAGTCGAGAGGATCGAGATGCCGAGGCCGTTCTTGATCGGCTTCAGATCGCCGATCGCCGAATAGACGCGGCGGCCCGGCTTGGACACGCGAGCGATCTCGGCGATGACGGGCTGACCGTCGAAGTACTTCAGCTCGATCTCGAACTGCGGAAACTCACCCGGGTTCTGAACCAGGTTGTAGCCGCGGATGTAGCCTTCGTCCTGCAGCACGTCGAGGACGCGCTGACGCAGACGAGAAGCGGGGGTCAGCACCTTGGAACGCTTGCGGGTCGCCGCGTTCTTGATGCGAGCGATCATGTCGCTCAGGGGATCGTTGATCATCATGTCTGTTCGCTCCCCTTACCAGCTGGATTTCGTCAGGCCAGGGATCTGGCCCTGGTTACCGAGTTCACGCAGCGCAATCCGGCTCATCTTGAGCTTGCGATAGAACGCCCGCGGACGACCCGTCACTTCGCAACGGTTGCGAATGCGGCTCGGCGCGGAGTTGCGCGGCAGTTCAGCCAGCTTCAGGCGCGCGTCGAAGCGCTCCTCCAGCGGCAGGTTTTCGTCGTTGGCGGTCGCCTTCAGGGCGGCCCGCTTCGCGGCATACTTCGCAACCAGGGCCTTGACGGCTTCGTTACGGTTTACGGCGCTTTTCTTAGCCATTGTGCTCTTCCCTTCCCGCTCAGTTCTTCACGAACGGGAACTTGAACTCGGTGAGGAGAGCCTTGGCTTCCTCATCGGTCTTGGCCGTGGTGCAGACGACAATGTCCATGCCCCACATCTGATCGATCTGGTCGTAGTTGATCTCCGGGAACACGATGTGTTCCTTCAGACCCGTGGCGTAGTTGCCGCGACCATCGAAGGACGTGCCCTTCAGACCCCGGAAATCCTTCACGCGCGGCAGCGCGATCGTGATGAACCGGTCCAGGAACTCGTACATCTGGTCGCCGCGCAGGGTGACCTTGCCACCGATGACCATGCCTTCGCGCAGCTTGAAGCCGGCGATGGAGTTACGGGCCTTGGTGGCGACGGCCTTCTGACCGGCGATGGCCGTCAGATCCTTGAGGGCGGTGTTCGCCTTCTTGGAGTCCGCGACAGCTTCACCGATGCCCATGTTCAGGACGATCTTGTCCAGCTTGGGCACCTGCATTTCGTTCGTGTAGCCGAACTTTTCCTTCATCACCTGGCGGATGCGAGCGTGATACTCGTCCTTGAGGCGCGGAGTGTACTTTTCGGTAGCCATCAGATGACGTCTCCCGTCGTCTTGGCGATGCGGACCTTGGTGTCCCCATCGATCTTGAAGCCGACGCGGGTCGCCTTGCCGTTGGCGTCGGCGATCGCGACGTTCGACAGGTGAAGCGAGGCTTCCTTGTTCTTGATACCGCCCTGCGGGTCAGCCTGGCTCGGGCGCGTGTGGCGCTGAACCATGTTGCAGCCTTCGACGAGGACGCGGTTTTCGGTAGGCAGGACCTTCAGCACGTTGCCCGTGCGGCCCTTGTCCTTGCCGGTGAGGACGACGACGCGGTCGCCCTTCTTGATCTTGGCGGCCATGTTACAGGACCTCCGGAGCCAGCGAGATGATCTTCATGTGGTTCTTGGCGCGCAGTTCGCGAGGAACCGGGCCGAAGATCCGCGTGCCGACAGGCTCGTTCTGCTTGTTGACGATGACGGCGGCCGACTTGTCAAAACGAATGACCGAGCCGTCCTTGCGTTGGATGTCCTTGGCGGTGCGCACGACGATGGCGCGAACGACGTCGCCCTTCTTCACGCGGCCGCGAGGGATGGCTTCCTTCACGGAGGCGACGATTGTGTCGCCGATCGAGGCGTAGCGGCGCTTGGAGCCGCCCAACACCTTGATGCACATGACCCGGCGGGCGCCCGAATTATCGGCCACTTCCAGGTTAGTTTGCATCTGGATCATAAGATCAGATCCTTCTGATTACGAGGCCGAGGCGTTGGAAAGGACTTCCCAGCGCTTCAGTTTGGATTTCGGGGCGCACTCGACGATGCGAGCGATGTCGCCGACTTTGAGCGCGTTGGCTTCGTCGTGCGCGTGATACTTCTTCGAAAGACGAACGATCTTTTTCAGAACGGGGTGAAGCAGCGTGCGCTCCACCTTCACGACGACGGTCTTTTCGCCCTTGTCGGACACGACCACGCCTTCAAGAATTCGCTTGGGCATATTCGTTTCCTTACGAGGCCGCACGCTGCTCGCGCAGAAGCGTCGAGATGCGTGCGATGTCTTTGCGGACTTCACCAACGCGGTGAGTCTTTTCCATTTGGCCGGTGGCCGCCTGGAAGCGCAGGTTGAACTGTTCCTTCTTGAGCTTCAGCAGCTCGTCGGACAGTTGGTCGGTCGTTTGCGACCGCAAGTCGGCGATCTTGGTCATCAGGCGGCTACCTCGACATGAGCGACGCCGGCGTCGATGCGGGTCACCACCTTGGTGCGGACCGGCAGCTTGGCTGCGCCGAGACGGAGCGCTTCGCGGGCGACATCGTCCGGAACGCCGTCGATTTCAAACAGGATACGGCCAGGGTGGCAGCGCGCGGCCCAGTGGTCCACGGCGCCCTTGCCCTTACCCATCCGGACTTCGGCCGGCTTGCCCGTGACGGGCAGGTCGGGGAAGACGCGGATCCAGACGCGGCCCTGACGCTTCATCTGGCGAGTGATCGCGCGGCGAGCCGCTTCGATCTGACGCGCAGTGATGCGTTCCGGCTCCAGCGTCTTCAGGCCATACGACCCGAAGTTCAGCGAGAAGCCACCCTTGGCCGAGCCATGGATCCGGCCCTTGAAGGCCTTGCGGTACTTGGTCTTCTTCGGTTGCAACATGACTTAGTTCTCACGTCCCCGGTCGCGACGCGGACCGCGGTCGCCACGGGGGCCGCCGCGTTCGCGGCCTTCGTTCGAGGACGGACCCGAAGCTTCCTGGGCCCAACGCTTGTCCTGCGCCATGGGATCGTGCTCCAGCACTTCACCCTTAAAGACCCAGACCTTCACGCCGATGATGCCGTAGGTCGTCTTGGCTTCATAAAAACCATAGTCGATGTCGGCGCGCAGCGTGTGAAGCGGCACGCGACCTTCGCGATACCATTCCATACGTGCGATTTCCGCACCGCCCAGACGACCGGCGACATTCATACGAATGCCCTTGGCACCGAGACGCATCGCCGACTGCATCGAACGCTTCATGGCGCGACGGAAGGCCACGCGGCGTTCCAGTTGTTGCGCGATGTTTTCAGCGATCAACTGCGCATCGGTTTCCGGCTTGCGGACTTCGATGATGTTCAGGTGAACTTCACCTTCGGTGCGCGCCGAGATGTCCTTGCGGAGCTTCTCGATGTCAGCGCCCTTCTTACCGATCACGACGCCCGGACGGGCGGCGTAGATGGTGATGCGGCACTTCTTGTGAGGGCGCTCGATGATGATGCGCGACACACCGGCGGCGCCCAGACGTTCCCGCAGCCACTCGCGCAGCTTCAGGTCCTGGTGCAGCAGGCGGGAGTAGTCGGCGCCGGCGGCGAACCAACGGCTGTCCCACGTACGGTTCACGCCGAGGCGCAGACCGATCGGATTGATTTTCTGACCCATCAGGCGGCCTCGCCGGCTTCACGGACCACGATGGTGATCTCGCTGAACGGTTTCAGGATGCGCGACGAACGACCACGAGCACGGCTCGCGAAGCGCTTCATCACCAGGTTCTTGCCCACATAGGCCTCGGCGACGATCAGGTTGTCGATGTCGAGGTTGTGGTTGTTCTCGGCATTCGAGATCGCCGAATACAGGACCTTGCGGACATCGGTCGCGATACGCTTACGGCTGAACTCCAGCTCGTTCAGCGCCTTCTGGACCGGCATGCCGCGGATCGATGCGGCGACCAGGCCCAGCTTTTGCGGGCTGATGCGTACGTTGACCAGCTTTGCGCGGGCCTCTGTCGGGGCGACCCGACGCTCATTTTTTGTCTGGGCCATCAGTTACTTCCTTTTGGCCTTCTTGTCCGCCGCGTGACCCGGGAAACTCCGGGTCGGGGCGAACTCGCCGAGCTTCATGCCGACCATCTCTTCCGAGACCGACACGGGCACATGCTTCTGACCGTTATGGACGCCGAACGTCAGACCGACGAACTGCGGCAGGATGGTGGAGCGGCGCGACCAGGTCTTGATCACGTCCTTGCGGCCCGACGTTTGAACGGCGTCGGCCTTCTTGAGCAGATACCCGTCGACAAACGGGCCTTTCCAGGAGGAGCGGGCCATTCTTAGCGAGCCTTCTTAACGTGGCGGGTACGGATAATGTACTTGTCCGTAGCCTTGTTCTTACGGGTACGGGTGCCCTTGGTGTCCTTGCCCCACGGCGTAACCGGGGTACGACCACCAGAGGTCCGGCCTTCACCACCACCATGCGGGTGGTCGATCGGGTTCATGGCGACGCCGCGAACGTGCGGGCGGAAGCCCATATGACGCTTGCGACCGGCCTTGCCCAGGTTCTGGTTCATGTGGTCGGGGTTCGAAACCGCGCCCACCGTGGCGATGCAGCCGTCCAGGACCATGCGCAGTTCGCCCGAGCCGAGACGGATCTGGGCGTAACCCTGATCGCGACCCACCAGTTGGGCGTAGGCGCCGGCCGAACGGGCCAGCTGAGCGCCCTTGCCTGGCTTCATTTCGATGTTGTGGATGATCGTACCCACCGGCATCGAACGGAGCGGCATGGCGTTGCCCGGCTTCACGTCGGTCTTTTCGCCCGCGATCACCGTGTCGCCCGCCTTAAGGCGTTGCGGCGCGATGATGTAGGTCTTCTCGCCGTCTTCGTAGGTCACGAGGGCGATGAAGGCCGTGCGGTTCGGATCGTATTCCAGACGCTCGACCGTGCCGACCATGTCCCACTTACGACGCTTGAAGTCGATCCGGCGGTACAGGGTCTTGGCGCCGCCGCCACGGAAGCGGACCGCGATGCGACCGCCCTGCCCGCGTCCGCCCGACTTGGTCAGGCCTTCGGTCAGCGACTTTTCCGGACGGCCCTTGTGGAGCTCCGAACGGTCGACCAGCACGAGGGCGCGACGGCCCGGCGAGGTCGGATTGTAATGTTTCAAGGCCATCTGATCAGAGCCCCGTGGTGACGTCGATCGACTGGCCGTCGGCCAGCGTTACGATCGCTTTTTTGATGTCGACCCGGCGACCCAGGATACCCCGGAAGCGCTTGGTCTTGCCCTTTTGAACCAGGGTGTTGACCTTCAGGACGTTGACTTTGAACAGGCTTTCGACCGCCGCGGCGATCTCGTCCTTGGTCGACGTGTCGGCGACGCGGAAGACGACCTTGTTCTGCTCGGACAGGATCGTCGCCTTCTCGGTGATGATCGGCGAGAGGATCGTGTCGTAGTGCTTGGCGGTAGGTTGAGCGGCCATTACGCGGCTTCCTTATCGCTGAAGCGAGCTTCGATCGCTTCGATGGCGGCCTTGGTCAGCACCAGCTTGTCAGCCCGCAGGATGTCATAGACGTTCAGGCCGGCGTTCGGCAGCACGTCGATGTGCGGGATGTTGCGTGCGGCCAGGCCGAAGTTCGTGTCGACTTCGGGACCCGCGATGATGAGAGCCTTGGTCCAGCCCAGCTTGCCGAGCGTCTCGCGCAGCGAGGCGGTCTTGGCTTCCTTGACCGAGACGGTGTCGACGATGATCAGGTCGCCCGACTTGACCTTGGAGGACAGGGCGTGACGCAGGGCCAGCGCGCGGATCTTCTTCGGCAGCGAGAAGCCGTGATCGCGAACGATCGGACCAAAGGCGCGCGAACCACCAACGAACTGCGGTGCACGGCGCGAACCGTGACGAGCGCCGCCGGTGCCCTTTTGCTTGTACATCTTCTTGCCCGTACGAGAGTTCTCGTTGCGGGTTTGAACCTTGTGCGTACCGGCGCGGCGCTTGGCCAGTTGCCAGTTGACGGTGCGGGCCAGGATGTCGCCGCGGATGTCGGAGATGCCGAAGACGGCGTCCGACAGTTCCACGTCGCCAGCAGCCTTGCCGTCGAGTTGGATGACAGAGAGTTTCATTACGCTTCACCGCCTTCGGTCGCTTCGACGGGGGCTTCTTCAGCCGGAGTCGAGGCGGGTTGAGCAGCAGACTTGCTCGACTTCAGCGCACCGGGGAACGGAGCGTCGGCCGGGCGAGCCTTCTTGATGGCGTCACGAACCTTGACGTAGCTGCCGTCATGACCGGGGACAGCGCCTTTGATCAGGATCAGGCCACGCTCGGCGTCCACGCGGACGACGGTCAGGTTCTGGGTGGTGACGGTTTCCGTGCCGTAGTGGCCGGCCATCTTCTTGCCGGGGAACGTGCGACCCGGGTCCTGACGGTTACCCGTCGAACCGTGCGAACGGTGCGAGACCGAAACGCCGTGGGTGGCGCGAAGGCCGCCGAAGTTCCAGCGCTTCATGGCGCCGGCGAAACCCTTACCGATGGTCTCGCCCTGGATGTCGACCTTCTGGCCTACCAGGAAGTGTTCGGCCGACAGTTCGGCGCCCACGTCCAGCAGACCGTCCGCATCGACGCGGAACTCGGTCACATAGGCTTTCGGTTCGACTTCCGCCTTGGCGAAGGTCTCGCGTTGAGCCTTGTTAGTGTTCTTGGCCTTCTTCGTGCCAGCACCCAGTTGGAGGGCGACGTAACCGTCACGCTCCTGGGTACGTTGGCCGACGACTTGGCAGCCGTCGAGCTGGAGCACAGTGACCGGTACGTGCGCGCCGTCATCGGCGAACACGCGGGTCATGCCCAGCTTCTTGGCGATCACGCCCGTGCGCATCGGATCCCGCCTCTTTCTACTTTAAATCTTGATCTCGACGTCCACACCGGCGGACAGGTCGAGCTTCATGAGCGCGTCCACGGTCTGCGGGGTGGGGTCGATGATGTCGAGCACGCGTTTGTGCGTGCGGATTTCAAACTGCTCACGCGACTTCTTATCGACGTGCGGCGAGCGGTTCACGGTGAACTTTTCGATCAGGGTCGGCAACGGAATCGGACCGCGAACGGTCGCGCCGGTGCGCTTGGCTGTATTGACGATCTCGCGCGTCGAGAAATCGAGGACGCGGTGATCAAAGGCCTTGAGCCTGATGCGGATGCTTTGATCCATATCGGTGCTTACTTCCAATGCGGTCGGAGGACCGCGTCCCTGTGAACTATTTCAAAGACCGAAGGCCTTCGGGCAAAAAGCCCTCAGGGAACGCAAATCCGCAAAAACGATCGGCCCACGCAGTTACCCGCGAAGGCCGCTGAAGTCCCAAGAAGCTGCAAAGAACAGTGACTTAGGTCGTTCCTGCGGACCGCGTTTGCAGCGAACTGCACAGCCGGTCCAACAAGAGTGGTGGCTTATGCCTACCGATTCTGATTTCGTCAAGCGCGCAAACCCGTGCTGACACAGGATTTCGTCAGGCGATCTCCAGCGCCGACGCCGGCCTGTAAATCGGCCTGGGCCGTCCGGCTT
This sequence comes from Brevundimonas sp. TWP2-1, assembly GCF_049897645.1. NCBI lineage: Bacteria > Pseudomonadati > Pseudomonadota > Alphaproteobacteria > Caulobacterales > Caulobacteraceae > Brevundimonas > Brevundimonas sp. TWP2-1. Next base: position 297,700 of record NZ_JAFCWR010000001.1, on the reverse strand, counting down.
CGTCCACCGCCACCATGACGAACTCGGCCGCTGCAGACCGTCTCCGTTCGCCCGTCAGCAGCCCCTCGGCCCACAGTTCGACCTCTATGGTGACGGAAGTCCGGCCGATCTTTATGGCGCGCGACGCCAGTTCGATCATGTCGCCTTCTCTTATGGGAGACGAGAAGTCGATGCGGTTCGACGCCGCCATGACCATGACGGCCCTGGCCTTGCGCGTGGCGCATATGAAGGCCGCCTTGCCCATCAGCTTCAGCGCGTCGCCGCCGTAGAGCGTGCCGTAGTGATTGGTCCAGGTCGGGAAGACCATCTCCACCGCCCGCAGCCAGCCGTCATCCTCGGGCGGATCTTCCTGAAGAGGACGCAGGTCGCCCTGCCCTGGCCCGCGCGGCGCGACCATGTTGAAGACGCCCCGTGTGCACAGCCGCCGCTCGCCGCTGACCGGCGCCTCGGCCCATAGCTCGACCTCGACGCCCATGGACGTGCGGCCGACGCGCACGACCTTGCCCGTCGCCTCCACCATCTCCCCGATCCGGGCAGGCACGGCGAAGTCGATCCGTTCGCACCCCGCCGTCACGGTCGGCCGCCGCGCATGACGCGCGGCGGCCAGGAAGGCGACCTTGTCCAGGTGCGCCAGAACGACGCCCCCGAACAAAGTCCCGTGGTGATTGGCGTCCCCAGGGAACACCATGTCGATAAGCGTGACGCTCAAGCCCGTGCAGCCTTCGCAGCGGCGACCATGTTCGTCAGCGCCGCCTCGGTCTCGGGCCAGCCGCGCGTCTTCAGGCCACAATCCGGGTTCACCCACAGCCGATCCGCCGGCAGCTTGCCCGCCGCCGCCGTCAGCAGGGCCGCCATCTCCTCGACCGACGGCACGCGCGGCGAATGGATGTCATAGACGCCCGGCCCGATCTCGGCCGGATAACGATAGTCGGAGAAGGCGTCGAGCAGCTCCATCCTGGACCGCGAGGTCTCGATGGAGATGACGTCCGCATCCATGGCCCCGATGGACTGGATGATGTCGTTGAACTCGGAATAGCACATATGGGTGTGGATCTGCGTCTCGTCCCTGACCCCCGAGGCCGTGATGCGGAAGCTCTCGACCGCCCACTCCAGATACCCCGCCCAGTCGGCGCGACGCAGCGGCAGGCCTTCACGCAGCGCCGCCTCGTCGATCTGGATCACAGCGGCGCCGGCCGTCTCCAGGTCCGTCACTTCGTCGCGAATGGCGAAGGCGATCTGGCGGCAGGTCGTGCTGCGCGGCTGGTCGTCGCGGACGAAGGACCAGTTCAGGATCGTGACCGGTCCCGTCAGCATCCCCTTCATCGGCCGGTCGGTCAGGGATTGGGCGTAACGCCACCACTCCACCGTCATCGGCCTGGGCCGAGACACGTCGCCGAAGATGATCGGCGGCCGGACGCAGCGCGAACCATAGGACTGCACCCAGGCGGCCTTGGTGAAGACGAAGCCTGACAGCTGCTCGCCGAAATACTGGACCATGTCGTTGCGCTCGAACTCACCGTGGACCAGCACGTCCAGCCCCAGGTCCTCCTGCCATTTCACCGTCCGCGCCGTCTCCTCGCGCAGGAACCGGGCATAGGCCGCATCGTCGATGACGCCCTTGCCGTGTTCGGCGCGCGCCTTGCGGACCTGGGCCGTCTGCGGGAACGAGCCGATGGTCGTGGTTGGATAGGCCGGCAGGTTCAGCCGCCGCTGCTGCACTCCGCGCCGGATCTCGAAGCTGGAGCTTCGGTTCGACAGCGCCGGATCGGTATCGGCCGCCCGCGCCTGCACCCTGGGATCGTTGATGTGCGGCGAGGTGCGGCGCGAGGCGACCGACGCGGTCGAGGCGTCCAGCTCGGTCTTCACTGCCGCCCGACCTTCGTTCAGCGCCCGCGCCAGGATCGCCAGTTCGCCAACCTTCTGCACTGCGAACGCCAGCCAGTCCTTGATCTCCGCATCCAGCGCCGTTTCCCGCTCAAGATCGATGGGCGTGTGCAGCAGCGAGCAGGACGGCGCGATCACCACCTGACGCTCCGCCGCGACCAAGGGCTCGACCCGGTCCAGCACGGCGTTCAGATCGGCCTTCCACACATTGCGGCCGTCGATGACGCCCAGCGACAGCACCTGATCGGGACGAGCGGCCGACGCCACCTGCGCCAGCTGTTCCGGCGCGCGCACCAGATCGATGTGCAGCCCCTGCACCGGCAGCTTCAGCGCCGTCTCCAGATTGCCGCCCAGCGCCCCGAAATAGGTCGTCAGCATCACCTTGATCGGCGGCGTCACATCCGTCAGCACGCGATAGGCGTGGTCATAGGCCGCCCTGGCCTCGTCACTCAGGTCCGTGACCAGGCAGGGCTCGTCCAACTGCACCCAGGTCGCCCCCGCCCGCGCCAGCGACCGCAGCACCTCGGCATAGACCGGCAACAGGCGCGGCAGCAGGCTCAGCACGCCGAAGGCCTCGCCGCGCGTCTTGCCCAGCAGCAGATAGGACACCGGCCCCAGCAGCACCGGCCGGGTCTCGATCCCCTGCGCCCTGGCCTCCAGATATTCGTCCAGCGACTTGGTCGAACCCAGGCGGAACACCTGGTCGGCAGTGAACTCGGGCGCGAGGTAGTGGTAGTTGGTGTCGAACCACTTGGTCATCTGCATGGCGGGCACGCCCCCCGAGGCGGGATTGCCGCCGCCGTGGACATGGCCATGCTCGCAGACCTGGTCATGGCCCCGCGATCCTCGGGCCATGGCGAAATAGGTCGCCAGATCGACGCTCTCGCCGCTCCAGCCATAGGCCGCCGGCACGGCGCCGACCATGGCGGTCAGATCCAGCACCTGGTCATACAGAGAGAAGTCGTTGGACGGCACGATGTCGGCGCCCAGATCGCGTTGCCGCGCCCAGGTGAGGCCACGTAGATCGGCGGCGGTGGACAGCAGCGTCTCCACATCGATCTTTCCGGCCCAGTGCCCTTCGAGCGCGGTCTTCAGCTCCCTCTTGGGGCCGATGCGGGGAAAGCCGAGGGTGGCGACCTGGACGGTGTGGCGGGTCATGACATTCGAAACCTGTGTTGTGGCCAGGTTTCGGACAGGGTCGCGCGGACGCCGACGCAGACGCGATGGGTCCGGCGGCGCGCATGCGGCCTGACCGGGCACCCCGCCGGAGGACGTTATCTGTCGGGGCAGGTCTCCTGGCTCACGGGTCGATGCCTCGGGCCCGGCCTTCCCGGCGCGAACGCCAGTGACACGAGATGGACCCTCGACTCGCCGCTTACAGTTGCGGGGGCAGCGCCGGTTTCACACCGGCTTCCCTCTTAGCTCCACGCACCCCGAGGAGCGCGTGCAGACCACGACACCGTCAGATGACCGCAAGGCACGGCTCACGTCAAGATACATAAGGATATGCTTATATGTTTATGCGATTGGCTCTGTTAACCGATCGCCCCATGAAGCACGCCGAACTGACACATTCTAACCACAAGGCGTGACCGATCCGCCACACGACAGTTTCAAGACATTTATGTAACGGCGGTTTATTGCTCAGCTTCGGCACATCCTGATAGCAGGCGCCCTCCCTGGACCCCCATCCGGGCACAGACTGCTAAGGACAAAAAGAAAATGAAGACGATCCTCCTCGCCACGGCTGCCGCCGCCACCCTGTTCGCCGCTCCGGCCTTCGCTCAAGACGCCGTCGGTTCGGTCGGCGTCGCCTACAACCATTCCAAGATCGAAGTTCCCGGCGCTGACGCCGACCTGGACGGCGCCACCGTCGCCGGCACGGTCGCCACCCCCGCCTTCGGCGACTGGACTGTGACCTTCAACGCCGCCGGCACCTATTCGGACTACGACTTCGGCGACGAGACCACCCTGTCGGGCGCCGTTCACCTGACCAAGGCCATCGAAGACATGCGTTTCGGCGGCTTCGTCGGCGCTGAAGAAATCGCCGGTGGCGACACGCTGATGACGTTCGGCGCTGAAGGTCAGAAGTACTTCCAGCAAGCCACGCTGACCGGCGTCGTGTCGTATGGCACCGTCGATGACGCGGACCTGTGGACCGTTGGTGGTGAAGCCGCCTTCTACGCCACGCCCGCCCTGCGTCTGGCCGCTCGCGCCTCCTATTCGGACGTGGACTTCGCTGGCGTCAGCACCGACGGCTGGTCGGCCGGCGTCGGCGCCGAATACGCCTTCGCTGCGACGCCTTACAGCGTCTTCGCCGGCTACGACCGCGCTGAGCTGGAAGACGCTGATCTGACGACCGACACCTTCGAAGTCGGCGTTCGCTACAACTTCGGTGGCGATCTGCAATCGCGCGACCGCGCTGGCGGCACCCTGGGCCGCAACCTGGGCAGCGTCACCAAGCTGTTCGGCCTGCGTTGATCCTCGACGTCTGATCTGAGACGAAGAGCCCCGGCGGAGCGATCCGCCGGGGCTTTTTCTTGGCTGACGCGACGCACGAAAAAGACCCCCGGGGTTCCACGACCGGAGGCCTTTCCTCTCGCGGCGGAGAAACGGGTCTTAGCGCCCGATATGCAGGGTTCCCGATCCGACGACAGAGCGAGACACCGAGCCTGTGGCCGAGGCGACGCGAACGCTGCCCGATCCGGCGATGGCGACATCCAGATCACGGGTCGCGCCGCCGTAGCGGACATCGCCCGAGCCGCCGATGGCGACCGACAGCTTGTCCATCCGGCCCTGGCGCACGTTCACCCCGCCAGAGCCGCCGATCGACAGCTCGCCCCGGCCGTTGACGCTGGCCACGTCCACATTGCCCGATCCGCCCACGGCCGCCTTCAGGCTGCCGGTCGGTCCGGCGGCGATGGAGCCGGAACCGCCGACGCTAGCGTCCAGCGAACGCGACGTGCCCGCGCGGATCGCCCCCGACCCGCCAAGGCCCAGTTCCAGATCGCCGTCTACATTGGCGACGTTCCAGTTGCCGCAACCGCCGTTGTTCAGTTCGACCGACCGCGCGCCACGCCCGACCGAGCCGAACACGGCGCCGCTGGCGCTGACACCGACGGTGCGAGGGGTGCGCACCACGATCAGCGGCGCGTCTTCCAGACGGATGCGCCCCAGGTCGCGCACCTCGACCGTCGCGCCCTGGCCGGGCTGGGCGGCGTCCGACCGTCCCGAGTTGCAGCTGCGGATGCCGTCGTTACCGCCCCACATGCCGTTGCGACGAAGACCGCCATCGATCTTCACGTCGCCGCCTTCGCGCCGGACCTGGATGGCCGGCAGGCGCGTCTGGCCCTGCGTGACCTCGACCCCGATGTCCTGGCGATCCTCGACGATGACGACGACGCGCGCCACGGCGTTGCGGATTTCGACCTCGGCGGCCGAAGCGGGCGCAGCGGCCAGACCCGTCAGTGTGGCGACGGCGGCAGCGGCGATCAGTGCGGTCTTCATGTGCGGCTTCCCTTTCCCGAATGTGAGGAGAAGGTGCGCGCCGCCCGCGCCGAAGTCATTTTAACTCGGGGTCATGAACTCGAATTAACCCCCCGAGTTCAGGATGGGCGGCCAATGACGCCCGCCCCGTCCGCCGCCCCGACCTCGGGTTCGAAATCGCGTTCGAAGTTTGCGATCTTGCTCTTCATCGCCCCCGCCTTCTTCAGCGCCAGCGAAGCGGCCCAGCGCGCGGCCAGCTCCGGCGTCGTCATGCCGTCGGTGAAGCGCGGCCGGCCGCCGCGGCTGCGGATCACCGCATTGGTGAACAGCGCCCCGTTCCTGAACCGCGACGGCCAGGTCTGGAAATCCATCGACAGGCTGACGCAGAACCGGTCCAGATTCTCGACCCGGTGCGGCGCATACAACGGCCAGGTCAGCGCCCGCCCCGGCTCCAGATCCATGACCTGGGCGTCGTTCTCGAACGCCAGCGTATAAGGCAGTTCCTCGGTCGTCTGGCGGGCCACCACCTGTTCCATATTGCGCTCGGGCAGATGCCCTTCGTCGCCCGGATAGACGAACAGACGCTTGCGCCCGCGCAGGTGGAACAGCACAACCCCCGCCGCGTCGAAATGATAAGGCACTCGCGCCTTGGGCGACGACAGGATCAACTGCCCGGCATTGCGCACCGCCCGCATCCCCGGATAGGTCGCCTGGATCGCGGCGAAGTCCTTCATGGCCGCCGCCCACAGCTCGGGCCAGCCCGTCTCGACCCCGCGCAGATTGACCCAAAGCCGTCCCTGCTTGATCGCCTCCAGCAGTTCCTCGCCCGACAGCCGCCCACGCGCGCCGGTGCGCAAGCTGACCTGCCCCTCGTCGTCATAGTCATACAGGTTGATGTCGAACAGCTCGGCCGGATAGCGATCCAGCACGGCCGCCAGCGCCGCGTCCTCGGCGAACCCCTGATCGATCAGCGAATGGGCGTGCGTCTTCGCCTCGGCGATCGGCCCAGGATAGCGGGTGCGGCGTTCGGTCATGGCAGCCTCTCCTTCAGACGTGGGCGACGCGCGCCGGCGTCTTCTTCTTGGCGGCGGCCTTCTGAACGGCGGATCGCGCCGCAACCGCTGCGCCTCTCAACCGCCCGACCGGTGTCGCCTCGCAGGCTTCGATGGTGGCCCAGCGCCGGCGCAGCGACGCCCGAACCGCCTCGCCCCGTCCGCCAGCGCGGTTCAGCGCCGCCACCGTCACGTCGCCCAGCACCTGGGTCACGCCGGGCCGCATCACCACGGCCTCGCGCACCGTCTGGCGGGCGTTGACGAAATACTTCTTGTAGGTCTCGCCCTCGAACCCGAAGTCGAACACCCGGAAGCCTTCGGCTGCCGCCAGCCGCATCGTGTCCATGCTCAGCAGTATGCCCGGCGAACAGCGCGCCAGCGCCGGTTCATAGACCGGGAACCAGAAATGATAGTGCCGCCCGGCGTGCAGCGAAAACTCCACCGCCACCAGCTTGTCGCCCGCATGCATCGACGCCATCGAGGCCCCGAAGTCCGCGCGCGGCTCGCTCATCAGCGCGTGCAGCAGATCCCGCGTCCAGCCGCAGGCGAAAATGTCGTGCAGGCCCGACCGCCGATACTGCGCCGCCTTCAGCGCGATCAGGTGATCCAGCAGCGCCGGATCGCGCAGCCCGCGCTCCACCCGGATCGGCCCCAGTTCGGCCTCCAGGCTGCGCCGCGCCCGCTCCTTGTCCTTAAAATATTTGCCGAAGGTCGAGCGCCGCTCGGCGTACCAGGCGTCGTATCCCGTCTCGGGCATTACGACCTGCACCGTCTCGCGCGCCTGCCCCGTCTCGCCGACGCCGATCCAGCCGGGCACGTTCAGCCGCTTGGCCTTCAGCAGCCGCGCCACATCTTCCAGCGTGATGGTCTCGCCGAACGGCGCGATGACCCCGTGATAGTCGTTCATCGGCGCGCCCAGCGGCTGCACGCCCCCCCCGCGCCGCTGATGCGGGAAGAAGCCGACGATCTCGTCGTCGCGCCGGAACACCGCGATCGCCGCGCCCGGACAGACCCTCGAAGCGATCTCGGCGTATTCCCAGCGGAAATAGGGGCTGGCCAGCTCCGGACTTCCGTCCGTCCACGCACGCCACAGGGCGACGGCGGCGGCGTCCAGCGCCCCCGCGTCCATGATCTCGACCTGCAGCGTTCCGGCCATACGCATCCTCATTGAACCCCGTGCAGCAAGGTCCATTCCAGACCGCACCCTGCACCCCGCGCGTTTCATCAGGGTTCACCGGCATGGTGAACGCGCATTGACGGAGCCGCCTTGCCCCCTGCGCGTTGCCTTGATCCAAAGGGAGACCACCATGACCGACCAACGCCCCGACAGCAAAAGCGTCGAAAACGAAAACCTGCGCCCGGACGCAGACGGCGAGCCGCCGCGCCCCGCCACCGAACCCAAGGGCTCGGAAGGCTCCTCCAACTCCGGCGAGACCGAAACCGATCCCGCCACAGGCGAACAGAACTGATATCGCCCATCTGTCCCGCCTGCCTCGAAAGTCCGCAATGAACCGATCCGCCTGCATCGCAGCCCTCGCCGCCCTGTCTCTGTCCGCATGTTCGCCCAGGGAGGAACAGGCGCCGGCCTCGGCCCCGGCGGTGCAGGCGGGCGCGACCGGCCCCCTCTCGCGCGACGCCATCGAGAACACCGCCTATACGCCGCCCGCCCAGCCGGCGCCCCAGGCCGCTCAGTCGCCTCAGCCCGACGCCGCTCAGGCTCAGGCTCAACCTGCCCTGGTCCGCGCCCAGGTTCTGCTCGAACGCGCCCGCTTCTCGCCCGGCGCCATCGATGGTCTGGCGGGGTCGAACATGCGTCAGGCCATTTCCGCCTTCCAGGAGGCGAACGCCATGACCGTGACCGGCGAACTCGACGCCGAAGTGATGGGCCGGCTGCGCGCTGCCGCCGGTCCGGGCGCGATCACGACCACCTACGCCATAACGCAGCAGGACATCGCCGGTCCCTATCTGGGCGTCGTTCCCACGGACCTGGAGGCCCAGGGCCAGGCCGCGCACATGGGCTACGCCAACGTCGTCGAGGCCCTGGCCGAACGTTTCCATGTCACCGAGGCGCTGCTGCGCGCCATGAACCCGGGCGCCGACTTCAACCGTGTCGGTCAGGCGCTGCTGGTGCCGGCCGTCAACACCACGCCTCTGCCCGCCGACGTCGATCACATCGACATCGACAAGAGCGAAGGCTCGGTGAAGGCCTTCGACGCCGACGGCAAGCTGATCGCCTACTTCCCCGCCACCATCGGCAGCGGCGACAACCCGACCCCGACCGGCACGGTCAAGGTCAACGGCGTCGCCCGGAACCCCGACTACACCTATGATCCGTCAAAGCTCAGCTATGGCGACAGCAAGGAAAAGGTCATAGTCAAACCCGGACCGAACAATCCGGTCGGCATCGTCTGGATCGATCTGAACAAGCCCAGCTACGGCATCCACGGCACGCCCGACCCGCACCTGGTCGGCAAGACCGCCTCGCATGGCTGCGTCCGCCTGACCAACTGGGATGCCTGGACCTTGGCCGACAAGGTCAAGCCCGGCGTCACGGTCCGCTTTATCTGAGGATCAGTGGACGGCGCCGAACGGCGTCCCGTCCCAGAAGTCGCAGTGGTGGCGCGCGAAAAAGTCGTCGTCCATAGCATCGCCCTCTGGCTTGAACACTCGAACCGGCCCCGCACTCTCGATGCGGGGCCATTCTGCGGCGAAGTCCGCCGTTCCGAACGTCGCCCACAGCCGCTGCATCCGTTCCGACAAGGCCTTCTGCTCCGGCGTGAATTTCTTCACGTCCGCAAACACCCAACTGGTCCCGAAGACATAGGCCAGTTCGCTGGCGTGATAGGCCCCCAGGTCCAGACCGACGATCCAGTCCGGCAGCACGAACGGCGCCTCGCGATCCGCGAACTCATAGCCCCACACCGGCACATGCTGCGCCAACACCCGCCTCAACGCCTGTGACGGACAGGCGAACCTCTGGTCCGTGAAGTTGGTCGCGATGGCGTAGGCCGGCCCATCCTTACCGACCGGATAACGCGCCAGCACCCGCTCGCCCTGGTCGCCGTACATCCAGATCGTCTCCTTCTGATAGCGGTCCATGTCCTGCACCTCGTTGGCGAACAGCCGCCCCTCGTCTAGGTTCGTGCCTACGATCACTGGCACGCGCGTGAACCGCCCCTCGCGGATCGCTGCCGCCGGGCTTTCCGGCACGGTCGCATCCGTATGCACCGGCCCCCACGACCCAGGCCCATTGATGCCCGCCCTCAGCGACGCCGCCCGCGACAACCGCCATGCCGGCAAGGCCTTCAGGCAGGCGATCTGATCCGCGCCCGTGCAGCCCAGCCGTTCGGCGAACATCGGCCCGGACTGGGCCGCATCCTGCGCACTGACCAGCGACGACGGCTCCAGACATCCGCCGCTCTGCATGATGACCCGTTGATACAGCCCCTCGGACTGCGGCGACGCCATCAGATAACAGGCCGTCCACGCCCCCGCACTCTCGGCGAACAGGGTGACATTGGACGGATCGCCGCCGAAGGCCGCGATATTGCGATGCACCCACTGCAGCGCCGCCTGCTGGTCCATCAGGCCGAAGTTGCCGCCGAATCCCTCGCCAGTGCCTTGAAACTGCGGATGGGCCAGCCAGCCCAAGGCGCCCAGCCGATAGTTCATCGTCACGACCACCCGCCCTTGGTCGCGAGCCAGTTTCGACGGGTCATAATTGGCCCCCGACCCCACGGTGAAGGCGCCGCCAGGGATATAGACCATCACCGGCCGGGCCTCGTCCGCCTGCCCGCCCGGCGAGTAGATGTTCAGGTAAAGACAGTCCTCGGACCCCACCACGATCCCGCCGCCGCCTCCCAGGATCGAGCGCCGCCCGATGGCCTGGGTGCAGTCCTTGGCGATCCGCGTCGCATCCCGAACCCCGCTCCACGCCTCCATCGGCTGCGGCGCGCGCCAACGCAGGTCGTCCATTGGCGGCGCGGCGAAGGGCACGCCCAGAAACGCCCGCGTCCCCGCCCCGTCCACGCCGCGCAGCACGCCATCCTCGGTCGTCGCCAACACCGTCTTCGCATCGCCGGCGAACCGGACATGATCGACCTTGCCGGGATGGGTCGCGCAGGCCGACAGGGCCACAAGGCAGGCAAGCAACGAGATCAGACGCATCGGGAACCTTGGCTTTGGGGAGACGCCCATAACGCCCCGCCGCAATCGACGTTCAATATCCTCGCCGCTGCCGCACAGCAAAACGGCCCCCGGATTTCTCCAGGGGCCGCTCTGTTACGCTTACTGGTCGGCCCGAAGGCCGGATCGTGCGTCGATTACTCGACGATCTTGGCGACGACGCCGGCGCCGACGGTGCGGCCGCCTTCACGGATGGCGAAGCGCAGGCCCTGGTCCATGGCGATCGGGGTGATCAGTTCGACGTTCAGCTCGGCGTTGTCGCCGGGCATGATCATCTCGACGCCTTCCTTCAGGTGAACGATGCCGGTCACGTCCGTGGTGCGGAAGTAGAACTGCGGGCGATAGTTCGTGAAGAACGGGGTGTGACGACCGCCTTCTTCCTTGGTCAGGATGTAGGCTTCGGCCAGGAACTTGGTGTGCGGGGTGATGGAGCCCGGCTTGCACAGCACTTGGCCGCGCTCGACGTCTTCACGCTTGGTGCCGCGCAGCAGAACGCCGACGTTGTCACCGGCTTGACCCTGGTCCAGCAGCTTGCGGAACATTTCGACGCCCGTGCAGGTCGTCTTCTGGACCGGACGGATGCCGACGATTTCGACTTCTTCACCGACCTTGACGATACCCTTTTCGACGCGGCCCGTGACCACGGTGCCGCGGCCCGAGATCGAGAACACGTCTTCGACCGGCATCAGGAAGGGCAGGTCCAGAGGACGCGCCGGCTGCGGGATGTAGTCGTCCACAGTCTGCATGAGCTCAAGCACGCGCTGCTCGCCGATTTCCGGGTTCACGCCGTCGGTCGCGGCCTTGGCCGAGCCCTTGGTGATCGGAATGTCGTCGCCGGGGAACTGATACGAGCTCAGCAGCTCGCGCACTTCCATTTCGACCAGTTCCAGCAGTTCTTCGTCGTCGACCAGGTCGACCTTGTTCATGAAGACCACCAGGGCCGGCACGCCGACCTGACGGGCCAGCAGGATGTGCTCGCGGGTTTGCGGCATCGGGCCGTCGGCGGCCGAAACCACCAGGATCGCGCCGTCCATCTGCGCGGCGCCGGTGATCATGTTCTTCACATAGTCGGCGTGGCCGGGGCAGTCGACGTGGGCGTAGTGACGGTTGGCCGTCTCATATTCCACGTGCGCGGTGTTGATCGTGATGCCGCGGGCCTTCTCTTCCGGCGCTGCGTCGATGTCGGCGTAGTTCATCGCCTTGCCGCCGCTCGCCTTGGCCAGCGCCATCGTGATCGCAGCCGTCAGCGTCGTCTTGCCATGGTCAACGTGACCAATCGTGCCGATGTTGCAATGCGGCTTGTTCCGTTCGAACTTTTCCTTGGCCATTTTCTAGCTCCTAAGGTCCCCGAACCGGGGGTCCTGCAGTTTGGGGGTTAAGGACGCCCGGTCCTTACGGTCCGGGCGCATATAGGTCCGCTTTCCGAAAAGGGAAAGCTTAGGCGTACTTCTTGATCACTTCGTCGGCGACGTGTTGCGGCACCGGCTCGTAGTGATCGTATTGCATCGTGAACTGGGCGCGACCCTGCGACATGCCGCGCAGCGTGTTCACATAGCCGAACATGTTGGCCAGCGGCACGAAGGCGTTCACGACAGTGGCGTTGCCGCGCATGTCCTGACCCTGGATCATGCCGCGACGGCCGTTCAGGTCGCCGATAACCGAGCCGAGGTATTCCTCGGGGGTCACGACCTCGACCGCCATGATCGGCTCAAGCAGCTTCGGCGCGCCCTTTTCCTTCAGTTCGCGGAAGGCGGCGCGGGCCGCGATTTCGAACGCCAGCACGCTGGAGTCGACGTCGTGGTATTTTCCGTCCGTCAGGGTCGCTTTGAAGTCGATCAGCGGGAAGCCCGCCAGCAGACCCGAGTCCTTGATGGAGTTCAGGCCCTTTTCGACGCCGGGGATGTATTCCTTGGGCACTGCGCCGCCGACGATCGAGTTCTCGAACACGAAGCCCGAGCCCGGCTCGCCGGGTTCGAAGGTCAGCATGACGCGGGCGAACTGGCCCGTACCGCCGGTCTGCTTCTTGTGCGTGTAGTCGATATCGACCTTGCGGCCCAGCGATTCACGATAGGCGACCTGCGGCGCGCCAATGGTGGCCTCGACCTTGTAGGTGCGCTTCAGGATGTCGATCTTGATGTCCAGGTGAAGCTCGCCCATCCCCTTCAGGATCGTCTGGCCCGACTCGTGGTCGGTCGAGACGGTGAAGGACGGATCTTCCGAAGCCAGCTTGGCCAGGGCGACGCCCAGCTTCTCCTGGTCGGCCTTGGTCTTGGGCTCGACCGAGATCTCGATGACCGGGGCCGGGAACTCCATCTTCTCCAGGATGACGGGCGACTTCAGCGGATCGCACAGGGTGTCGCCGGTGCGGGTGTCCTTCAGGCCGGCCAGGGCGACGATGTCGCCGGCGTAGGCTTCCTTGACGTCTTCACGGTTGTTGGAGTGCATCTGCAGCATCCGGCCGACGCGCTCTTTCTTGTCGCGGCTGGAGTTCAGCAGGCTCATGCCCGTTTCCATCTTGCCCGAGTAAAGGCGGCAGAAGGTCAGCGAGCCGACGAAGGGGTCGTCCATGATCTTGAAGGCCAGGACCGACAGGGGCTCGTCGTCCGACGCCTTGCGAACGACCGGCTCTTCCGTCTTGAAGTCGATGCCAGGCGTCGGCGGGATGTCCAGAGGCGACGGCAGATAGTCGACCACGGCGTCCAGCAGCGTCTGCACGCCCTTGTTCTTGAAGGCCGAGCCGCACAGGATCGGATAGAAGGCGCCGGTCAGCACGGCCTTACGGATGCACTTCTTCAGCACTTCAACCGAAGGTTCGGTGCCTTCGAGGTAGGCTTCCATCGCCTCGTCGTCCAGTTCGACGGCGTTGTCGATCAGGTACTGGCGGGCTTCGTTGGCCTTGTCGACCAGGTCAGCCGGGATCTCGCCGACGGTGAAGTTGGCGCCCAGGGCGTCGTTGTCCCAGACGACCGAACGCATCTCGACGATATCGACCAGGCCGGTCAGCGAGGACTCGGAACCGATCGGGAACTGGATCGGCACGGCCTTGGCGCCCAGGCGGTCGCGGATCGACTGGACCGAAGCGTCGAAGTCGGCGCCGATCTTGTCCATCTTGTTGACGAAGACGATGCGCGGCACCGAATATTTGTCGGCCTGGCGCCAGACGGTTTCCGTCTGCGGCTCGACGCCGGCGTTGCCGTCCAGCACCGTCACGGCGCCGTCGAGCACGCGCAGCGAACGCTCGACTTCAATGGTGAAGTCCACGTGGCCGGGGGTGTCGATGATGTTGAGGCGCTTTTCTTTCCAGAAAGCGGTCGTCGCGGCGGACGTGATCGTGATGCCGCGTTCCTGCTCCTGGTCCATCCAGTCCATGGTCGCGGCGCCGTCGTGGACTTCGCCGATCTTATGGTTCTTGCCGGTGTAATACAGGATCCGCTCGGTCGTCGTCGTCTTGCCCGCATCGATGTGGGCCATGATGCCGAAGTTGCGGTAGTCCTTGAGCGCGTGCGTGCGGGCCATGAAAGCGTGCCTTGCCAGAAATTCGGGCGCCACCGGCGCCCTTTGGGAATGTTCTCAGGACGCGAACAGCGCCCTCGGGAGATCGGTCTGTGCGGATAAGCGAGCGCGGGCGATTTAACTCAAACCGCCCGCGCCGGATAGTCTTAGATAGTGACCGCAGTTGGCGGTTTTAAGACGCTTACCAGCGATAGTGGCTGAAGGCGCGGTTGGCTTCGGCCATCTTGTGGGTGTCTTCGCGCTTCTTGACCGCGGTGCCGCGGTTGTTCGAGGCGTCCAGCAGCTCGGCGGCCAGCTTTTCCGTCATGGTGTTCTCGCCACGCTTGCGCGCAGCGTTTACCAGCCAGCGGATCGCCAATGCGCGACGGCGCTCGGGGCGGACTTCGACGGGCACCTGATAAGTGGCGCCGCCGACGCGACGCGAACGGACTTCGACCGACGGTGCGACGTTGTCCAGCGCGGCGTGGAAGGTCGCGACCGGCTCTTGGTCTTTCTTCTTGTCGGCCAGGATGTCGAAGGCGCCATAGACGATGTTTTCGGCGACGGCCTTCTTACCTTCGTACATGACGTAGTTCATGAACTTGGTGACGATCAGGTCCCCGAACTTGGGATCCGGCAGAACTTCACGCTTCTGGGCGCGGTGACGACGCGACATAGGTTATTCCTTGCAGTGCCCGGCGCACGCCGGGAAGATCTCGAAAAGGCCTCCGGGCGCGACGGCCCGGAGAGGAATGGCTTACTTCGGACGCTTGGCGCCGTAGTGCGAACGACGCTGCTTGCGGTCCTTGACGCCTTGCGTGTCGAGCACGCCGCGCAGGATGTGGTAGCGAACGCCGGGCAAGTCCTTCACGCGGCCGCCGCGGATCAGAACAACCGAGTGTTCCTGAAGGTTGTGGCCTTCACCGGGGATGTAGCAAACGGCTTCGTAGCCGTTCTTGGCCAGACGGACCTTGGCGACCTTACGCAGAGCCGAGTTGGGCTTCTTCGGGGTCGTCGTATAGACGCGGGTGCAAACGCCGCGACGCTGGGGCGAACCCTCCAGAGCCGGCACCTTGTTACGGGTGGGCTTGGGCTTGCGCGGCTTGCGGATCAGTTGGTTGATCGTAGGCATTCGAAACTTATCTCGACTTCTGATGGAGGCGTGTGTCTTTCGACCGAAGCGCCTCTCGCCTTCTTGTGAACGGGGGACCATCCCCTCGCCCGGGTGTCATCGAGACTGATGCCGTAACGACAAACAGAAAAACCGGAACGCGCGCTTTGGGCGTTCCGGCGGCGCACAGGCCGTCCGTTAGATTGTCACGATCTCAGCAACCGGCGAACCGGCCACGCCTCGAAAGTGGGCGGCTTCTACGCGCGATAGGGGCCAAGGTCAAGAAGGCGGCGTTAACACCTCGCCACCGCCGCCCTGTCCCTCAAAGCTTGGCCGTCTCCAATAGAACCGCAAGTTGCCTGAAACCTGCCACGCTTCGCGTTCAGCTTGATCCGAACGGAGGGGCCAGGGGTGATGACCGCGACTGCGATCGGTCGATCGGGGCAGGTACGGCTGGACTGGCGCAGGGCCGGGCTGGCGGCGACCGCCGTTGGGCTCAACGCCGGCGCGATCGCCCTACTGTCCCTGACCGACCTTGGTCCGCGCAATCGACCGCTGCGAAGCGAACCGATGATCGTCTATTTGGACGAGGCCTGGCCAAGGCTGGCGCGCACGCCGCAAGCAGGGGCTGATGTCGCTGATAGACCGGCGTCCGCCACCCCGCTTAGCGATATGACACCCACGACGCGGGATGATTCGCCGGGATCGCAGATCTCAGAAACAGCGCCGGCCTCAGCGCCCTCGATCAGCCCTGCCGAGAACGACGCCATCGACGCCCGGTGGCGGGTCGGCGCGGTCACGCCGGGATCGAACGGCGCGATCCTGTCCTGCGACGCCCCACAACGATTGTCGCCAGAGGCGCGACGTCGTTGCGACGAACGCTGGGCCGGGCGCGAGAACGCGCGCGCCATCGCTGGGACGGGGAATGCGGAACGCGATGCGACTTTCGCCCGCCACGGCGCGCGCCGTCTTGCCGCGTGGGAGGCGCAGCGCGCCATGCCGACCCGAGGCGATCCGCCGTGCGAACGCCCCAATCCGATCGCCGGTTGTGAAGGCGTGACCGTGCAAGTCGAGCTATTCTCCTCGCGAGACGGCTTCCTGCCCAACCTCAGAAAGCGCCGCGAATGACCGCCCTGCCCTTGCCACGCCCCGGACGGCCCGACTGGCGCAAGGCTGGGCTGGCGACGGCCTCGGTCGTCATCAACACGGCCCTGATCGCCTTCCTGTCGTTCACGGCGCCCGGCATCAAAAGACCCGACTTCGTTTCAGAGCCGCCGCCGATCTATGTCGACATCACGCCGCGCCCTCTCCTGCCCGACGAGCAGCCGCGCATCCCGGTCCAGACGCCCCCCGCCAGCGACGCCACGACGACGCCTCGCAACGCCCGCGAGGTCGCCGCCCCCTCTGCGCGCCCGGAGACGCCGCAGGATGTTCGCCCCGCGCCCCTCCGTCCCCGGATCGCCGCCCCCTCGCCCCAGGGCGTCACCGCCCCGCCCGACGCTTGGACGGTCAATCCGAATGACCGTTCGAACGCCATGGCCCGCACCCTGCGTCAGGGCCTGATCGGCTGCACAACGCCCCAACAGCTCAGCACTGCCGAGCGCGCCAACTGTCGCGAGGACGCCATGCGGCGCGGCCTGAACGCCGCCCCCATCACCGGCACCGGCAATCCCGAGCGCGACGCCGCCTTCGCCCGCGAGGGGGCGCGTCGTCTGGCGGAATGGGAGCAACGCCGCCGCCCCTTGTCAGGCGGCGTGGGCGTGGTCGGCCCGGCGGACTGCGTGGGATCGAACTTCGGCACGGGCTGCGCCGGTGCCCAACTGCCTGACGTTCCTGGCGTGGACATGCGCCAGGGCGCAGAAACGACGATCAACCGTGGCGAACGTCGCCGTCAGCCATAGAAAAAGGGCGGCGCCGTTTCCAGCGCCGCCCCTTCATGTCTTCGCTTCCGAAACGGAAGATCAGCTTTCGCTGCTCTCCAGCTCCAGTTGCAGATCGGCCGGCAACGGCTCGATCGAGTCTTCGCGGGCCTGGGTCAGCTCTGCATCGCGATCGTTGGCGATCTTCTGCAGGGCGCGCAGGTAGGCGCCGGTGCCTGCCGGGATCAGTCGGCCGACGATGACGTTTTCCTTCAGGCCTTCCAGCATGTCCTTCTTGCCGTGGACCGAGGCGTCGGTGAGGACGCGGGTGGTCTCCTGGAACGACGCCGCCGAGATGAAGCTGCGGGTCTGCAGCGACGCCTTGGTGATGCCCAGCAGGACGGGCTGGGTGGTGGCCTGACGGCCGCCACGCTTCTCGACCTTCTGGTTTTCCAGCACGGCTTCGGCGACTTCGACGGTGTCGCCGCGGATCAGGGTGGTTTCACCCGAATCCAGGACTTCGACCTTCTGCAGCATCTGACGCACGATGACTTCGATGTGCTTGTCGTTGATCGGCACGCCTTGCAGGCGATAGACCTCCTGCACTTCGTTCACCAGATACTCGGCCAGCGCCTCGACGCCCTGGATGCGCAGCAGGTCGTGCGGATCCGGGTTGCCGTCGATGATGTAGTCGCCCTTCTGGATCAGGTCGCCGTCCTGGACGGAGATGTACTTGCCCTTCGGGATCAGGAACTCGACCGGTTCGGCCTGCACGCCGTCGGCGTTGACTTCCGGCGTGATCTTGATGCGGCGCTTGTTCTTGTAGTCGCGGCCGAATTCGACGCGACCATCCATCTCGGCGATGACCGCGCAGTCCTTGGGACGGCGAGCTTCGAACAGTTCGGCGACGCGCGGCAGACCGCCGGTGATGTCGCGGGTCTTGGCTCCTTCGGTCGGAACGCGGGCGATGATCTCGCCCGGCTTGACCTCGTCGCCGTTCGACACGGACAGAACCGCGCCCACGGGCAGCAGGTAACGGGCGTCTGAGCCCGAAGCCAGCTTGGCGTAGCCGTCGCCCAGGGTGACGCCCATGGCCGGACGCAGGTCCGAACCGCGCGGGCTGGCGCGCCAGTCGCTGACGACGCGCTGGGCGATGCCCGTCGCTTCGTCGGTTTCTTCCTTGACCGACAGGCCTTCCACCAGATCCTCGAAGCGAATGATGCCGCCGACTTCCGTCAGGATGGGGGTGGTGTAGGGGTCCCACTCCGCCAGACGTTGGTTCTTCTTGACCTCGCTGCCTTCCTTGACGCGGATGCGGGCGCCGTAAGGGGCCTTGTGCGTCTCGCGGTCCTTGCCGTCCACGACCACGGTCACGATGACGTTGCGGCTCATGGAGACCAGGTCGCCGTGGGCGGCGATGACGGTCGGGCCGGTGATCTTGGCCACGCCGGCGTTGGTCGCCTCCATGAAGGAGGTTTCCGCCACCTGCGCCGTACCGCCAATGTGGAAGGTCCGCATGGTCAGCTGGGTGCCCGGCTCGCCGATCGACTGGGCGGCGATGACGCCGACCGCTTCGCCGATGTTGACGTTGGTGCCGCGCGCCAGGTCACGCCCGTAGCAGTGGGCGCAGATGCCGGCTTCCGCCTCGCAGGTCAGGGCCGAACGGACCTTGACCGACTGGACGCCGGCGGCCTCGACGACCTCGGCGACCTCTTCCACCAGATAGGTGTCGGCGGGGAACAGGACGTTATCGGTGCCCGGCTCCTTGATGTCCTCGGCCGCATAGCGACCCAGAATGCGCTGACCCAGCGAGACCAGCACGTCGCCGCCTTCCATAACCGCACGCAGCGTGATGCCGCGCGTCGAGCCACAGTCGATCTCGGTGACGATGGAGTCCTGCGCAACGTCCACCAGGCGACGGGTCAGGTAACCCGAGTTGGCGGTCTTCAGCGCGGTGTCGGCCAGACCCTTACGGGCGCCGTGGGTGGAGTTGAAGTATTCAAGGACGGTCAGGCCTTCCTTGAAGTTCGAGGTGATCGGCGTCTCGATGATCTCGCCGGAAGGCTTGGCCATCAGGCCGCGCATGCCGCCCAGCTGCTTCATCTGCGCCTGCGAACCACGGGCGCCGGAGTTGGCCATCATGAACACCGAGTTGATGTCGGGGTTTTCACCCTCGATCAGCACGCGCGGTTGCGCGATCTCGGCCATCATGGCGTCGGCGATCCGGTCCGTAGCCTTGGACCAGGCGTCGACCACCTTGTTGTACTTCTCGCCGCGCGTGATCAGGCCGTCGGCGTACTGTTGTTCGTACTCCTCGACCTGGGTGCGGGTCTCGGCGACCAGTTCGACCTTCTTGGCCGGGATCACGATGTCGTCCTTGCCGAACGAGATGCCGGCCTTGGCGGCTTCGCGGAAGCCCAGGCCCATCATCTGGTCGGCGAAGATCACCGTCGCCTTCTGACCGCAGTGGCGATAGACCACGTCGATCAGATTGCCGATTTCCTTCTTGGTCAGGTTCTTTTCGAGCAGGCGATAGCCGACGTTCGGGTTGCGCGGCAGCAGGGCCGCCAGCTTCATCCGGCCCGGCGTGGTGTCGATCACCTTGGTGATCTCCTTGCCTTCGGCGTCCTGTTCCGTCCAGCGCGCCTTGATGCGCGTGTGCAGGGTGACGACCTTGGCGTCCAGCGCGGCGTCGATCTCGCCGATGTTGGCGAACAGCTTGCCTTCACCCGGCTCGCCGTCCTTGACCAGCGACAGATAGTACAGGCCCAGGACGATGTCCTGCGACGGCACGATGATCGGCTTGCCGTTGGCGGGCGACAGGATGTTGTTCGTCGACATCATCAGGACGCGTGCTTCCAGCTGGGCCTCAAGGCTCAGCGGGACGTGAACGGCCATCTGGTCGCCGTCGAAGTCGGCGTTGAACGCCGTACAGACCAGCGGGTGCAGGCGGATGGCCTTGCCCTCGATCAGCTTGGGCTCGAACGCCTGGATGCCCAGACGGTGAAGCGTCGGCGCGCGGTTCAGCAGGACCGGGTGCTCGCGGATGACCTCGTCCAGGATGTCCCAGACGGCGGGCTGCTCGCGCTCGACCATGCGCTTGGATTGCTTGACGGTGCCCGACAGGCCCTTGGCGTCAAGGCGCGCATAGATGAACGGCTTGAACAGCTCCAGCGCCATCTTCTTAGGCAGGCCGCACTCGTGCAGCTTCAGTTCCGGTCCCACGGTGATGACCGAACGGCCCGAGTAGTCGACGCGCTTGCCCAGAAGGTTCTGACGGAAGCGGCCTTGCTTGCCCTTCAGCATGTCGGCCAGCGACTTCAGCGGACGCTTGTTGGCGCCCGTGATGACGCGACCGCGACGGCCGTTGTCGAACAGCGCATCGACGGACTCTTGCAGCATCCGCTTTTCGTTACGGATGATGATGTCCGGCGCGCGGAGCTCCATCAGGCGCTTCAGGCGGTTGTTGCGGTTGATGACGCGGCGATACAGGTCGTTCAGGTCGGAGGTCGCGAAACGACCGCCGTCCAGCGGCACCAGGGGACGCAGTTCCGGCGGGATGACCGGCACGATCGTCAGGATCATCCACTCGGGCTTGTTGCCCGATTCCAGGAAGGCCTCGATCAGCTTCAGGCGCTTGGACGCCTTCTTGGCCTTCATTTCCGAAGGGCTGTCCGCCAGCTCGCCGCGGTGCTTTTCAGCCTCGGCGTGCAGGTCGATGCCCATCAGCAGGTTGCGTACTGCCTCGGCGCCGATTTCGGCGGTGAAGCCGTCATCGCCGAACTCTTCCTGGTAACGATAGAACTCGTCTTCCGTCAGCAGTTGGTTCTGCTTCAGCGGGGTCAGGCCCGGCTCGGTGACGATGTAGTTCTCGAAATACAGGACACGTTCCACGTCCTTCAGCGCCATGTCCAGCATCAGCGAGATGCGCGACGGCAGCGACTTCAGGAACCAGATGTGGGCGACCGGGGCGGCCAGGTCGATGTGACCCATACGCTCGCGGCGAACGCGAGCCAGCGTGACTTCGACGCCGCACTTCTCGCAGATGATGCCCTTGTACTTCATGCGCTTGTACTTGCCGCACAGGCATTCGTAGTCCTTGGTCGGGCCAAAGATACGCGCGCAGAACAGGCCGTCACGCTCGGGCTTGAACGTGCGGTAGTTGATGGTTTCCGGCTTCTTGATCTCGCCGAACGACCACGAACGGATCTTTTCCGGCGAGGCCAGGGCGATCTTGATCTGGTCGAAGGTCGGGGTGACCGGGACCGGGTTGAAGATGTTCAGGACTTCCTGGTTCATCTTGATTCCTTCTGCGGGGTAGACCCGCGAAAATTATTCAGAACGGAGAGAAGCGGAGGGATCGCCCTCTCCCGCCTTGGCGGGAGAGGGCTCGTGATCCGGCTCAGCTGTTCCCCAGCTCCACGTTCAGACCCAGCGAACGCATTTCCTTGATGAGCACGTTGAAGCTCTCGGGAATGCCGGCCTCGAAGCTGTCGTCGCCGCGGACGATGGCCTCGTAGACCTTGGTCCGTCCGGCCACGTCGTCGGACTTCACCGTCAGCATCTCCTGCAGGGTGTAGGCGGCGCCGTAGGCTTCCAGAGCCCAGACCTCCATTTCCCCGAAGCGCTGACCGCCGAACTGCGCCTTGCCGCCCAGCGGTTGCTGGGTGACGAGCGAGTACGGACCGATGGAGCGGGCGTGGATCTTGTCGTCGACCAGGTGGTGCAGCTTCAGCATGTAGATGTAGCCGACCGTGACCGGACGCTTGAACTGCTCACCCGTCTGACCGTCGTACAGGATCGACTGGGCCGACTTGTTCAGACCAGCTTCTTCCAGCAGGCGTTCGATGTCGCCGATGTGCGCACCGTCGAAGACCGGAGTCGCGAAGGGCACGCCCTTGGACAGGTTCTTCGCCAGCTCGATCAGCTCTTCCTCATCCTGCGGCAACGGGGTTTCCGCGCCGTAGATATGCGTCAGACGATCGATCAGGGCCTGCTTCTGGCCACCACCCTGCCAGGCTTCCAGCAGACCGGAGATCTGCTTGCCTAGGCCGGCTGCGGCCCAACCCAGGTGGGTTTCGAAGATCTGGCCGATGTTCATGCGCGAAGGCACGCCCAGCGGGTTCAGAACGACGTCCACGTGCGTGCCGTCTTCCAGGTGCGGCATGTCCTCGATCGGCAGGATCTTGGAGATGACGCCCTTGTTTCCGTGACGGCCGGCCATCTTGTCGCCGGGCTGAAGCTTGCGCTTCACGGCCACGAAGACCTTGACCATCTTCATCACGCCGGGGGGCAGTTCGTCGCCGCGTTGCAGCTTCTCGACCTTGTCTTCGAAACGACGGTCCAGTTGCTTACGCGCGTCTTCGAACTGGCGCTTCATCGCTTCCAGCTCGCCCATGGCCTTTTCGTCGTCCAGGGCGATCTGCCACCACAGACCACGGCTGACCTCGGCCAGCTTCTCGTCGGTCAGTTCGCCGCGGCCGATACCCTTGGGTCCCGACACGGCGTTCTTGCCGATGATCAGCGGCTTCAGGCGGCCATAGACGTTGCGTTCAAGGATCTTGAGCTCGTCGTCGCGGTCCTTGCCCAGGCGTTCGATCTCGGCGCGTTCGATCGCCATGGCGCGCTCGTCCTTGTCGACGCCGTGACGGTTGAAGACGCGAACGTCCACGATCGTGCCGGCGACGCCGGGCGGCAGGCGCAGGGAGGTGTCGCGCACGTCCGAAGCCTTCTCGCCGAAGATGGCGCGCAGCAGCTTCTCTTCCGGGGTCATCGGGCTTTCGCCCTTCGGCGTCACCTTGCCGACCAGGATATCGCCCGGCTGGACTTCGGCGCCGATGGCCACGATGCCCGCTTCGTCGAGGTTGCGCAGGGCTTCCTCGCCGACGTTGGGGATGTCGCGGGTGATTTCTTCCGGACCCAACTTCGTATCACGCGCCATCACTTCGAACTCTTCGAGGTGGATGGAGGTGAAGACGTCGTCGCGCACGATGCGCTCCGAGATCAGGATGGAGTCTTCGAAGTTGTAGCCGTTCCAGGGCATGAAGGCGACGAGGGCGTTGCGGCCCAGGGCCAGTTCGCCCAGGTCCGTCGACGGGCCGTCGGCGATGACGTCGCCGGCCTTCACCTGGTCGCCCACGCGCACGATCGGGCGCTGGTTGATGCAGGTCGATTGGTTGGAACGCTGGAACTTCGACAGGCGATAGATGTCGACGCCCGAACGGGCGGCGTCCACGTCGCCGGTGGCGCGCACGACGATCCGGGTGCCGTCGATCTGTTCGACGACGCCTTCACGACGGGCGACCACGACGGCGCCGGAGTCCACGGCCACGACCGCTTCCATGCCGGTGCCGACCAGCGGCGCGTCCGACTGCACCAGAGGCACGGCCTGACGTTGCATGTTCGCGCCCATAAGCGCGCGGTTGGCGTCATCGTTTTCCAGGAATGGGATCAGGGCGGCGGCGACCGAAACGACCTGCTTCGGCGACACGTCCATCATGTCCACGGCGTCGCGGTTCAGCAGCTGGGATTCGCCGTTGATCCGGCCGGGGACCAGGTCCTCGACGATGCTGCCGTTCTTCAGTTCGATATTGGCCTGGGCGATCGTGTATTTCGACTCTTCCATGGCCGAGATGTAGACCACCTCGTTCTGGGCCACGCCGTCCTTCACGCGACGGTACGGGCTCTCGATGAAGCCGTATTTGTTGACGCGCGCATGGGTGGCCAGCGAGTTGATCAGGCCGATGTTCGGGCCTTCCGGCGTTTCGATCGGGCAGATGCGGCCGTAGTGGGTCGGGTGGACGTCGCGGACTTCGAAGCCCGCGCGCTCACGCGTCAGACCGCCCGGGCCAAGCGCCGAAAGGCGACGCTTGTGGGTGATTTCCGACAGCGGGTTCGTCTGGTCCATAAACTGCGACAGCTGCGACGAACCGAAGAACTCGCGCACCGCAGCGGCGGCCGGCTTGGCGTTGATCAGGTCGTGCGGCATCACCGTGTCGATGTCGACCGAGGACATGCGCTCCTTGATGGCGCGCTCCATCCGCAGCAGACCGACGCGGTACTGGTTTTCCAGCAGCTCGCCGACCGAACGGACCCGGCGGTTGCCCAGGTTGTCGATGTCGTCGATCTCGCCACGGCCGTCCTTCAGGCCGACCAGGATCTGCAGCACCTTCAGCACGTCGTCCTTGCGCAGGACGCGGATCTCGTCGGAAACCTCGGGGGTCTCCAGGCGCATGTTCATCTTGACCCGGCCGACGGCCGACAGGTCGTAGCGTTCGCTGTCGAAGAACAGCGAGTTGAACATGTTCTCGGCGGCTTCCGGGGTGGGCGGCTCGCCCGGACGCATCACGCGATAGACGTCGAACAGGGCGTCCTCGCGGTTGTCGTTCTTGTCCACCCGCAGGGTGTTGCGCATGTAGGCGCCGACCGTGACGTGGTCGATGTCCAGCACCTCGATGGTGGTGAAGCCGTTTTGCTCCAGCACATCGATGGTCGGGGCGTCCAACTCGTCGCCGGCCTCGGCGAAGATCTCGCCGGTCTCGAAGTTGACGGCGTCATTGGCCAGGTACTTGGTGACCAGGGCGTCTGCGGCCAGCGACAGCGAGGTCGTGGTGTCGCCCAGCTTCTTGGCGGCGCGCGCGCTGATCTTCTGGCCGGCCTGGGCGATCACTTCGCCGGTGTCGGCGTCGACCAGGTCGAACTCCGGCTTCACACCGCGCCAGCGCTCGGCCTTGTACGGCGTGACCCAGCCCTCGCCGCGCTTCTCGTAAGGCACGGTCTCGTAGAAGGTCTTCAGGATTTCTTCGCCGTCCATGCCCAGACCCATCAGGAAGGTCGTGGCCGGCAGCTTGCGGCGGCGGTCGATGCGGACATAGACCACGTCCTTGGCGTCGAACTCGAAGTCGAGCCACGAACCGCGGTACGGGATCACGCGGGCGGCAAACAGCAGCTTGCCCGAGCTGTGCGTCTTGCCCTTGTCGTGGTCGAAGAAGACGCCCGGCGAACGGTGCATCTGCGAGACGATCACGCGCTCGGTGCCGTTGACGATGAAGGTGCCCTTGTCCGTCATGAGCGGGATGTCGCCCATGTAGACGTCCTGCTCCTTGATGTCCTTGACCGAACGGGCTCCCGTTTCCTCGTCGGTCTCGAACACGATCAGGCGCAGCTTGACCTTCAGCGGCGCGGCATAGGTCATGTCGCGCTGGATGCACTCCTCGACGTCGTATTTCGGCTCTTCGAACTCGTACGAGACGTATTCAAGGATGGCGCGTTCGTTGAAGTCCTTGATCGGGAACACCGACTTGAAGACCGCCTCGATGCCCTGCTCCTTGCGGACGCCCGGACGGACCTCACGCTGCAGGAACTGTTCGTAGGAAGCGCGCTGGACCTCGATCAGGTTGGGCATCGCCACCGCTTCGGGGATACGCCCGAAGGATTTGCGGATGCGCTTCTTGCCGGTGAACGAGGTGGCGGAAGCGATCTGACCGTTGATGGCGAGATCGTGGGCGACGTCAGTCATTCAGTGTTTCCCATGACGCACGACCCGGGAAAGTCGTGCGTGAAATGCAGCAGCCACGGCGCGCGTTTCCGCGTCCGCAGCCAGGGTTTCGGCGTCCACCCTCGGCCCGCTGCCGGACCAGGACGCCTGAAATGTACCGGCTCCCTGGGGAAGGAGCCGCGCCTTCGCACGGTCGGAGGGCGACGGACCGGGCCTCGGCGCTTGCGCGCAGACTCATATGGAGTGTTGCGGAGCGCGCACATATACGCGCATTCGCGACGAAATAAAGGCCCCACGGAACCTTTTCATTCCCGCCGTCCAATCCCGTTGCCGCCGACATCTGCGTCAACTAGCGTCGCCATATGACACGCACCGCCCTGCCCCTACTCGCCCTCCTCGCCCTGTCCGCCTGCGCCACGCGCGGCGAACCCGTCACCTACGCCGAGACCGCCTCGGCCGCCGCCCGTGCGGCCGCCGCCGTCGCGGGCCAGACCTCCCAGACCCCGCAGGAAGCCTGGGACGCCGGCAACACCGCCTATCTCGCCTGGAACGGCGCCCGGCGCGGCTGGACCACCACCGCCAGCGGCCTGCAGTACCGCCGCGTCGGCAAGGCCCACCCCGAGGGCGCCCAGCCCTCCGGCTCCGACACGGTCAAGGTCCACTATCGCGGCACCTTCATCGACGGGCGCGAGTTCGACAGCTCCTATTCCCGCAACGAGCCGGCCGAGTTTCCCCTGAACCGCGTCATCAAGGGCTGGACCGAGGGCGTCGCCCTGATGCGCGTCGGCGAGATCTACGAGTTCGTCATCCCCGCCTCGCTCGGCTACGGCTCGCGCTGGGTCGGCGGCGGCGAACTGCCGCCCAACTCGACCCTGCGCTTCTCGGTCGAACTGCTTGAGGTCAAGCCGGCGGGCTGACCGGACAACGGGTCGCGGGGCGGAACGCCGGTCCAGCCTGTACCGTTGGCCCCATCATGATCCGCACCCTCCTCCCCGCCTCACTCGCCCTTCTCCTCGCGGCCACGACCGCGTCAGCCCAAGATCAGGCACAGGCCCCGACCCAGGACCGGCCGACCTACGGCCCCCGTCTGGAGGGCTACGACTACCCCTTCCCCGTCCAGACCTTTGCGTTCGAGTCCCAGCGCCAGCCGCTGGAAATGACCTATATGGACGTGGCCCCGACCGGCCCCGCCAACGGCCGCACGGCGGTCCTGCTGCACGGCAAGAACTTCTGCTCCGCCACCTGGGCGCCCACCATCCGCGTCCTGGCCGAGGCCGGTTTCCGCGTCATCGCCATCGACCAGATCGGCTTCTGCAAGGCCTCAAAGCCCGCCGCCTATCAGTTCAGCCTCCCGCAACTGGCGACCAACACCAAGGGCCTGCTCGACAGCCTGAACATCGACCGCGCCGTCATCGTCGGTCATTCCATGGGCGGCATGCTGGCGGCCCGGTTCGCCATCCAGCATTCCGACGCCGTCGAGCGCCTGGTTCTAGTCAACCCCATCGGCTTGGAAGACTGGCAGGCCGAGGGCGTCCCCTACGCCCCGCTGGATGCCGCCTACGCCAACGAGCGCCGCACCACCTTCGACAGCATCAAGGCCTATCAGCAGAAGGTCTATTACGACGGCCAGTGGCGACCCGAATACGACGAACCCGTCGCCATGCTGGCGGGCATGTACGCCGGACCGGGCGGCGACGCCGTCGCCTGGAACCAGGCCCTTACCTCGGACATGATCTTCACCCAGCCGATCGCGCATGAGTTCGCCCGCATCGCCGCCCCGACCACATTGATCATCGGGGGCACGGATCGCACCGCCCCCGGCGCCAACCGCGCCTCGCCCGAGATCCAGGCCCGTCTCGGCCAGTATCCTGCCCTTGGCCGCCGCACCGCCGAGGCCATTCCCGACGCGACCCTGGTAGCCTTCCCCGACTTGGGCCACGCGCCCCAAACCCAGGATCCCGACCGCTTCCACGCGGCCCTGCTGAAGGCGCTCAATTAGCGCGGCATCGTTTGGTGCGTTCGGCTTTCGCCTTATTTGCTCTCGGGCGTCAGGATCGCTACATCCGGCCCAACTCCCCAATCAGACGAACCCGAAGGGCGCACCGCACCTCATGGCGCAGCAATATATTTTCCAGATGCAGGGTCTGACCAAGACCTTCCCCGGCGGCCGAAAGATCTTCGAGAACATCTGGCTCAGCTTCTACAACGACGCCAAGATCGGTGTCGTGGGCGTCAACGGCTCGGGTAAATCCACCCTGCTGAAGATCATGGCCGGCCTGGACACCGAGTTCACCGGCGAGGCGCGCGCCGCCGACGGCATCAAGCGCGGCTACTTGGAACAAGAGCCCAAGCTGGATGACAGCCTGAACGTTCGCGAGAACGTCGAGGCTTGGTGTGAAGAGAAGCAGTGGGTCAACCGCTTCAACGCCATCGCCACTGAAATGGCCGAGAACTACACCGACGAATTGATGGAGGAGATGACCGCCCTCCAGGAGAAGATCGACGCCGGCGACGTCTGGGACATCGATAGCCGCATCGAAATGGCCATGGGCGCCCTGCGCTGCCCGCCCGACGATTGGGAGACGGCCAACCTGTCCGGCGGTGAAAAGCGTCGCGTGGCCCTGGCCCGCCTGCTGCTGAGCAAGCCCGACATGCTGCTACTCGACGAACCGACCAACCACCTGGACGCCGAATCCGTCGCCTGGCTGCAGCACCACCTGGAAAACTTCCCCGGCTGCGTCATCCTGGTGACCCACGACCGTTACTTCCTGGATCTGGTCACCAAGTGGACGCTGGAACTGGACCGCGGCAAGGGCCACCCGCACGAGGGCAACTACTCCTCGTGGCTTGAAGCCAAGACCAAGCGCGTCATTCAGGAAAACTCGGAATCCGAAGCCCGCCAGCGCGCCCTCAGCCGCGAACTGGACTGGGTGCGCTCCGGCGCCAAGGCCCGCCAGGCCAAGTCCAAGGCCCGTCTGGCCGCCTACGAGCGGATGGTCGACGAGCAGGAATCGATGCGCGGCGCCCAGACCCACGCCCACATCCAGATCCCGCCTGGCCCGCGCCTGGGCAATGTCGTGCTGGAAGTCGAGGGCCTGAAGAAGTCCTATGGCGACAAGACCCTGTTCGACAACCTGACCTTCAAGCTGCCGCCCAACGGCATCGTCGGCGTCATCGGCCCCAACGGCGCCGGCAAGTCGACCATGTTCAAGCTGATCACCGGCCAGGAAACCCCTGACGGCGGCACCGTCAAGGTCGGCGAAACGGTCAAGCTGGCCTATGTCGATCAGTCGCGCGACGATCTGAAGCCGGACGAGACCATCTGGCAGGCCATCTCGGGCGGCACCGAAGTGATGATGGTAGGCAAGCGCGAAATCAACACCCGCGCCTATGTCGGCAGCTTCAACTTCAAGGGCGGCGACCAGCAGAAGAAGGTCGGCCAACTGTCCGGCGGTGAGCGTAACCGCGTCCACCTGGCCAAGACCCTGGCCTCGGGCGGCAACCTGATCCTGCTCGACGAACCGACCAACGACCTGGACATCGAAACCCTGCAGAACCTCGAAGAGGCTCTTGAGGGTTTCGCGGGCTGCGCCGTGGTCATCTCCCACGACCGCTGGTTCCTTGACCGTCTGGCCACCCACATCCTCGCCTTCGAAGGCGACGGCCATGTGGAATGGTTCGAGGGGAACTTCGAAGCCTATGAACAGGACAAGATGCGCCGCCTGGGCGCCGACAGCATCATTCCCAAGCGCATCCAGCACCAGAAGTTCGGGCGCTGATCGCCTGACCTGAAAAGAGGAGCCGCTGCATGACCCAACGCCCCGCCGTTCTCATCATGCAGCGGCATCTCGCCCCGCTCTCGGGGTTTCTGGAGAGCGCCTACGACGTCTATCGCTTCTGGGAAGGCCCGCCGATCGAGGCCGCCCACGACATCCGCGTCATGATCGTCGCGGGCGAGGCTGCGCTGGACAAGGCGCTGATCGAACGCCTGCCCAACCTCGACCTGCTGGCCTGTTTTACCTCGGGCTATGACGGCATCGACATCGACTGGTGCCGTGAGCGCGATCTGGCTGTCACCCATGCCCCCGGCGTCAATCACGAGGATGTCGCCGATCACGCCCTGGGTCTGATCCTGGCCGCCCGTCGCCAGATCGCCTCGGGCGATCGCCAAGTCCGTTCCGGCGGCTGGACCGCCGAGACCCGCACCATCACCGCCTCCCTCGGCGGCCAGAAACTGGGCATCGTCGGTCTGGGCCATATCGGCAAGGCCGTCGCCGACCGCGCCGAAGCCTTCCGTATGGCGGTCAGTTGGTGGGGACCGCGCCCGCACGACGCCGAATGGCCGCGCGCCGACAGCCTGCTCGCCTTGGCCAAAGCCAGCGACATCCTCGTGGTCGCCTGCAAGGCCGACGAGACCAACCAGGGCCTGATCTCGCGCGACATCCTCGACGCGCTGGGCCCTGACGGCCTGCTGGTCAATGTCTCGCGCGGCCAGGTCGTGGACGAAGACGCCCTGATCGCCGCCCTGAAATCAGGAAGCCTGGGCCAGGCTGCGCTTGATGTCTTCATCGAGGAGCCGACCGACCCGAACCGCTGGGCCGACGTGCCCAACGTCGTACTGACGCCCCACACCGCCGGGGCCACGACCGCCGGGGTGCAGGGCATGCTGATGTTGTTGATGCAGAACCTTCAGGCGCATTTCGCGGGTGAACCGCTGAAGACGCCCGCGGCCTGACTTCAGCGTGGGCGCTGCGGGCGTTCGTCCGCCGTCACGACGCCGTCGCCGTTCCTGTCCAGCGTCTTGAACTGGGCGTCGACGCCGATGTTGAACTCGTCGCGCGTCACCCGGCCGTCCGCGTCCGCATCCATCCGCGTCAGCATCCGACCGCCACGCGCATTGGCCAGTTCGTTTGCATCGACCAGATCGTCATCATTGGCGTCCAGCCGGTCGAACATCTGGGTCATCCGCGCCTGCATCTGCGCCAGGTTCTCGCGTTCCGGCGGCCGCATCCCGCCCATCTGTCCCCCCATGGGCGGACCCGACATCTGGGGCGTCGGCGGTTCAGGGAAGTCGCTCTGGGCCAGTGCCGGACCGGCGGCGGCGAGAGCGAAAGCGGTGATCAACAGGCGACGCATGGGACTGCTCCAAAAGGGCTTCGAACTCTTGAACGCACGCACGAACTATTCCCGTCGCGGCCCCGTCAAGGAAGCGATTTCGCTTGCCAAATCATATAAGGATATCTTTATATGAACATATGAGCCTGTCCGCTGATCAGACTGTCGAAGCCCTGCGCGCGGCCGGAGAACCCACCCGCCTGCGCATCCTGTCGCTGCTGGCCGGCGAAGAGCTTTCGGTCATGGAGATGTCGCGCATCCTGGACCAGAGCCAGCCGCGCGTGTCGCGCCATCTGAAGCTGATGACAGACGCCGGGCTGATCGAACGCTTCCCGGACGGCGCCCGCGTCTATTATCGCCTGTCGCACGACGCCCAGGCACGCCGCCTGATCGACACGGTGCTCGACATTCTGGCTGACGATGCAGGCGAGGCCGATCACCGCCGCCTCGACGAGGTTCGCAAGGACCGCGAGGAAGCCGCCGTCAGCTATTTCGAACAGATCGCGCCCCAGTGGGATCGCCTGCGCTCGCTCTACGTCAGCGAGACCGCCGTCGAAGCCGCCCTGGAAAAGGCCGTCGGCCCCGGCCCGTTCGAACGCGTCGTCGATCTTGGCACCGGCTCGGGTCGGATGCTGACCCTGTTCGGCAAAAAGGCCAAGATGTCGGTCGGGCTGGACCTCAGCCAGAACATGCTGAACATCGCCCGCACCAATGTCACCAAGGCCGGGCTGGACAAGGTCGAGCTGCGCCACGGCGACATATTCGCCACCCGCCTGCCCGCGGCCAGCGCCGATCTGGTGATCGTGCATCAGGTGCTGCACTACCTGTCCGACCCGTCCGCCGCCGTCGCCGAGGCCGCCCGCCTGGTCAGCCCGAACGGCCGCCTGGTCATCATCGACTTCGCTCCCCACGACTTCGAACATATGCGGGAAGCGCATCAGCATCGCCGCCTGGGTTTCGCTGACAGCGAGATCAACGGCTGGCTGCTGGACGGCGGCCTGACGCCCTCCGCCCCCATCGCCCTGCCGCACGACGCCGAGGGCCTGACCGTGACCATCTGGACGGCGGAACGCCGCGTCCAGGACAGAAAGACCGCCTGATGGCTTCCTTAGCTGACGCTCGCGCCCTGCTGCTGTCGCCCCTGGGCCCTGTCGCTCGCGCCGGGTCCAACCGCGACGACGTGCGCGTCTCGTTCGAGTTCTTCCCGCCCAAGACCGACGAGGCAGAGGCCAATCTGTGGAAGGCGATCCGACGCCTGGAGCCGCTGAACCCCGCCTTCGTTTCGGTCACCTACGGCGCCGGGGGCTCGACGCGTGAGCGGACCCACCGCACAGTCCAGCGCATCATCACCGAGACCTCGCTTCGCCCTGCCGCCCACCTGACCTGCGTCGAGGCCAGCCGCGAAGAAGTTGATGAGGTCATCGCGGGCTACAAGACCATCGGCGTCGATCACATCGTCGCCCTGCGCGGCGATCCGCCGGGCGGTTCCGGCATCGGCGGCGTCTATCAACCTCGCTCAGACGGCTACGCCAACGCCACCGAACTGACCCAGGCCATCAGCCGCGCCGGTGGCTTCGACGTCACCGTCGGCGCCTACCCAGAACGCCACCCCGAGAGCCCCTCCATCGACCACGACATCGAGGTGCTGAAGGCCAAGGTCGATGCCGGCGCCACCCGCGCCGTCAGCCAGTTCTTCTTCGACATCGACGCCTTCCTGCGTTTCCGCGACAGGGTGCGGGCGGCGGGGGTGACCATTCCCCTGATCCCTGGCGTCATGCCTGTGTCCAACTTCGCCGGCCTGACCCGGATGTGCAGCGCCTGTGGGACCAGCATCCCCGATTGGCTGAAGGCCCATTTCGACGGGCTGGACGACGACCCGGAAACCCGACGCTTGCTCGCCGCCTCGGTCGCCGCCGAAACCTGCGCGCGTCTGCAGGAAGAGGGCTTCTCCGACTTCCACTTCTACACCCTGAACCGCGCCGATCTGGTCTATGCGATCTGCCGCGTTCTGGGCGTGCGTGAAACCAGGAGCGCCGTCGTATGAAGTTGCTTTCGGTCGCCGCCTTCGCCGTCGCTCTTGTTTACTCGCCGCTTTCCGCTACGGCCCAAACCGCCGAGGAACGGATCGAATGGAACAGACCGGTCCAACCCTTCAATGTGGCCGGCAATGTGAACTATGTCGGCGTTGAAGGGGTCTCGGCCTACCTTATTACGACGCCGCAAGGCCATATTCTGATCGACGGCGGTCTGCCCGAAAGCGCGCCGCTGATCCTGGCGTCGATCCGTAAGCTCGGCTTCGATCCGGCTGACGTGAAATTGCTGTTGAATAGTCACGCCCATTTCGACCACGCTGGCGGCATGGCCGCGCTGAAAGCCGCCACCGGCGCCCAAGTCGTCGCCAGCGAGGGTGATAAGCCGGCATTGGAGAGTGGGCGCCATATCGGTCTGGCCAACTACGAAGGACGTTTTTCGGCCATCACCGTCGATCGCGTAGTCCGAGACGGCGATACGGTGGAGTTGGGCGGTACGATCCTAACGGCGCGCGTCACGCCCGGTCACACCGCCGGATGCACAAGCTGGAGCGTGCCGGTCGAGCAGCAGGATAAGACCCTGACGGTCCTGTTCTTCTGCAGCGCCAGCGTGGCCGGGGCGACCTTGGTCGACAACACGGAATATCCCCAAATCGTGTCGGACTTCCGCTCCACGTTCGACCGGTTGGACAGGATGCATGTCGATATTTTGCTGGCGAACCATCCGGGCCTGGTGGATCTGTTTGAACGTCGCCGGCGACAGCAGGCTGGCGACGCCGCCGCATTCGTTGATCGAGGCGCCCTCCCCGCCCTCTCGCATGAACTGAGAGCCGCTTTCGAGGCGAACCTCGCACGTCAGGAAGCCAATCGATGACCCGCGCCGAACGCATCGCCGCCCTGCATCAGGCGGCCAAGGAACGGATCCTGGTCCTCGACGGCAGTTGGGGCGTGATGATCCAGCGGCGCGGCCTGTCCGAAGCCGACTTCCGCGCCGACCGTTTCGTCGCCGCCAACGGCTATGACGAGAAGCACCAGATGAAGGGGAACAACGACATCCTCTGCATCACCCGCCCGGACATCATCTTGGACCTGCACGACCAATATTACGGCGCGGGCGCAGATATCAGCGAGACCAACACCTTCTCCGGCACCACCATCGCCCAGGAGGACTACGCCCTCGACGCCCAGGCGGTGTGGGACATCAATCTGGAAGGCGCCAAACTGGCCCGCGCCGCCGCCGACCGCTGGACGGAAAAGGAGCCGCACAAGCCGCGCTTCGCCGCCGGTTCGATCGGCCCGCTGAACAAGATGCTGTCGATGTCGTCCGACGTGAACGACCCCGGCGCGCGGCTGGTGACCTTCGATCAGGTTTATGAGGCCTATCGCCATCAGGTGAAGGCGCTGAACGAGGGCGGCGTCGATCTGTATCTGATCGAAACCATCACCGACACGCTGAACTGCAAGGCCGCGATCAAGGCGATCAAGGACCTGGAAGACGAGGGCATGGACGCCCTGCCCATATGGATCAGCGGCACCATCACCGACCGCTCGGGCCGCACCCTGTCGGGCCAGACCGCCGAGGCTTTCTGGAACAGCGTGCGCCACGCCAAACCCTTCGCCGTCGGGTTCAACTGCGCCCTGGGCGCCGACCTGATGCGCCCCTTCATCGCCGAGCTTAGCCGCGTCGCCGACACCCTGGTCGCCGCCTATCCCAACGCCGGCCTGCCCAACGCCATGGGCCAGTACGACGAGGAACCACACGAGACCGCCCACTTCATCGAGGAATGGGCCGCCTCCGGCCTGGTCAACATCGTCGGCGGCTGCTGCGGCACGACGCCGGACCACATCAAGCACGTCGCCGAAGAGGTCGCGCCGCTCAAGCCGCGCGCGATTCCGGAACGGCCGGTGGCTCTGCGTCTGTCGGGGCTGGAACCGTTCGAGATGGTGGCGTGAGCAAGACCGCAGAGGTTGAGGCGTTCGAGCGGTTGCGTATCGAACTCCGAAAACTCGCGGCAAGCAGCCCAGCCTGCGCGATCGATCACGAATCTAAGAAATATATTCTTCTCCGAATGGGGGACGGCGGCGACATGTCTCTTCTGGACGCGCGCCTCGGTAGCTTCGAACTAAGCCTGAGCTGCGGCCAAGGCCTGGACTTCCAACTGCTCAGAAATGATCGCGACGTCGAAGAGGCACTCGCTCTTTGCGATGCGGTCATTGCGGGCCGAGGCGTCTCTGTCAGCGGTCCCAAAGGCTATCCGACACGCTCCTGGATATTCCTGGATAGTCGGGGCTTCAAAAAAGCCGTCACGACCAGTGCTGTAGCCATCACGTCATGGCGCCGCGCCCGGTCGATCAAAAAAAGCCTTTGGCAGCGAAACCGGTTGCCTATCCTCGTAGTCGAGTCTGCCTGATGCGCCCCACCTTCATCAACGTCGGTGAAAGAACCAACGTCACCGGCTCGGCCAAATTCCGCAAGCTGGTGGTCGAGGGCGACTATTCGGCCGCCCTGGACGTCGCCCGGCAACAGGTCGAGGCCGGCGCCCAGATCATTGACATCAATATGGACGAGGGCCTGCTGGACGGCGTCGTCGCCATGCGGACCTTTCTGAACCTGATCGCGGCCGAGCCCGACATCGCCCGCGTGCCGGTGATGATCGACAGCTCCAAATGGGAGGTGATCGAGGCGGGCCTGAAGTGCGTCCAAGGCAAACCCATCGTCAACTCCATCAGCATGAAGGAGGGCGAACAGGCCTTCCGCGACCATGCGATCAAATGCCTGCGCTATGGCGCCGCCGTCGTGGTCATGGCCTTCGATGAGGTGGGCCAGGCCGACACCGCCGCCCGCAAGATCGAGATTTGCACCCGCGCCTATAATATCCTGGTCAACGAGGTCGGCTTCCCGCCCGAGGACATCATCTTCGACCCCAATATCTTCGCCGTGGCGACGGGGATCGAGGAACACGACAACTACGCCGTCGACTTCATCGAGGCGGTAAAGGTCATCAAAGCGACCCTGCCCTACGCGCGGATCTCGGGCGGGGTGTCGAACGTCTCGTTCAGCTTCCGCGGCAACGAGCCGGTGCGCCGGGCGATCCACAGCGTCTTCCTGTACCACGCCATCCAGGCGGGCATGGACATGGGCATCGTCAACGCCGGCGACC
The DNA here is from genome assembly GCF_049897645.1 of Brevundimonas sp. TWP2-1. Lineage (NCBI taxonomy): Bacteria > Pseudomonadati > Pseudomonadota > Alphaproteobacteria > Caulobacterales > Caulobacteraceae > Brevundimonas > Brevundimonas sp. TWP2-1. Next base: position 261,828 of record NZ_JAFCWR010000001.1, on the reverse strand, counting down.
TGCCGGTCTATGACGACATCGACCCGACCCTGCGCGAGGCGGTCGAGGACGTGATCCTGAACCGTCCGCAGCGGACGAACGTCTCGAACACCGAACGCCTTGTCGACATCGCCCCCAACTACAAGGGCGACAAGGGCGTCGCCCGCGTCGTCGATCTGAAATGGCGCGACCAGCCTGTCGCCGCCCGTATCGCCCACGCCCTGGTCAACGGCATCACCGAATATATCGACGCCGACACGGAAGAAGCCCGCCTCTCCTTCGACCGCCCCCTGCACGTCATCGAAGGCCCGCTGATGGACGGGATGAACGTGGTCGGCGACCTGTTCGGCTCGGGCAAGATGTTCCTGCCCCAGGTGGTGAAGTCCGCCCGCGTGATGAAACAGGCCGTCGCCTGGCTGGAGCCCTTCATGGAGGCCGAGAAGGCGGGCAAGCCGCGCGAACAGGCCGGCCGGATCCTGATGGCCACGGTCAAGGGCGACGTCCACGACATCGGCAAGAACATCGTCGGCGTCGTCCTTCAATGTAACAACTATGAGGTCATCGACCTGGGCGTCATGGTCCCGGCCGACCGCATCCTGGACGCCGCCCTCGAGCACAACGTCGATATCATCGGCCTGTCCGGCCTGATCACCCCGTCGCTGGACGAGATGGTCTTCGTCGGCGCCGAGATGGAGCGGCGCGGCTTCGACATCCCCCTGCTGATTGGCGGCGCCACCACCAGCCGCACCCATACGGCGGTCAAGATCGAGCCCGCCTATCGCCGGGGTTCGACCACCTATGTCGTCGACGCCAGCCGCGCCGTCGGCGTGGTTTCCGGCCTGCTGTCCAAGACCGACCGGGCCAAGAACGAGGCGGCCACCCGCGACGAATATATCCGCATCCGCGAGCAATACGCCCGCGGTCAAGAGGTGAAGGCCCGCGCCACCCTGGCCCAGGCGCGCGAGAACCGCTTCCGCATCGATCCGACCCAGCCCCTGCCCGGCAAGCCGTCCTTCATCGGCGTGAAGGCCTTCGACGCCTGGGACCTGAAGGACCTGGCCGACCACATCGACTGGACCCCCTTCTTCGCCAGCTGGGAGCTGATCGGCCGCTATCCGCTAATCCTCGAAGATGAGATCGTCGGCGAGGCTGCGCGCGACCTGTTCGAGGACGCCAAGCTCATGCTGAAGCGGATCATCGACGAGAAGTGGTTCACGGCCAAGGGCGTGGTCGGCTTCTGGCCCGCCCGCGCCGAGGGCGACGACGTCATCGTCTTCGCCGACGAAAGCCGGGACGCCGAGATCGCCCGCTTCCACACCCTGCGCCAGCAGATCAAGAAGTCGAACGGCAAGCCCAACCTGGCCCTATCCGACTTCATCGCCGAAGAGGGCGAGGACTATATCGGCGCCTTCGCCGTCACCGCCGGTCATGGTGAGCTGGAAGTCGCCAAACGGTTCAAGGACGCCGGCGACGACTATTCGTCTATCCTGGCCACGTCGCTCGCCGACCGCCTGGCCGAGGCCTTCGCCGAGCGGCTGCACAAGGAAGTCCGGACCCAACTGTGGGGTTACGCCGCCGACGAGGCGACCGGGATCGACGACCTGATCACCGAACAGTATCAGGGCATCCGACCCGCCCCCGGCTATCCGGCCCAGCCCGACCACACGGAAAAGGCGACGCTGTTCCGCCTGTTACAGGCCGAGGACAACGCCGGCATGGCCCTGACCGAAAGCTATGCGATGACGCCCCCGGCCTCGGTCTCGGGCCTCTATTTCGGCCATCCGGGCAGCCACTATTTCGGCGTCGGCAAGATCGATCTGGATCAGGTCGAGGACTACGCCCGTCGCAAGGGCTGGAACGTGGCGACGGCCGAACGCTGGCTGGCGCCCATCCTCAACTACGATCCCTATGCCGCCAAACGCGAAACGGCGGCCTGAGCCGAAGCTCAAGCCGCCGTGTTTGTCAGATAGGTCGCGCGATCCCGCCTAGTTGATGCCGACGCTTTCCAGCGTGGCGGGCGGCGTCGTGACATTGTTGCGGATACGCCGTGCGGCATGTTCGCAACGACCGGGCAGACCGAAGAACAGGCCGAAAGATTGGCTGCGCGCTTCGGCGTCGGGGTTGCTCATTAGCGTCGCCCACTGGGCCTTGACCCCGGCCACGGCCTGTTCTGCCTCGGCCTTGGACGCTGCTGACTGACGCGGCGTCGCGACGACCAGAGCGCTGCGGAAATCCTGAGCTTCCAAGCGGCCCAGACGCACCAGTTCCACATCCTCGGGCGCCTTGGTCGGCAGCGTGTCGCCTAGATCGGCATGCCCCGTCACCAGCGCATCGCACCAGGCCACCAGCGGATAGTCGGCGTTGGGCGCGCCCCGCGGCAGCGGCCGTGCATAGGCGATGGCCTCGCGGGTCTTCAGCGCGTCGGCGGTCTCGCCCGAACGATTGCCCGTGACGATCGGGCCGTCTTGGGTTTGGGCGACGACAGAGCCTGCGGCCAGCAGCGACAGGGCCGAGATACCGGGAACGAGGAGTTTGAGCATGGTCTTCCTTCAGGAGCGCCGCGAACGGCGACGATCATCAACGCTCGCCCACGCCGATGGTTTTTCTACGGCGGCGCTTAAACGAAAAAGGCGGCGGAGCGTTGCTCCGCCGCCTCAGTCTCGTGTCGTTGACCGGCCTTAGAACTTGGCGGTCAGACCGACATAGTAGCGGCGACCCAGCACGTCATAGGTCGACGGGTCGGTGTTGGCCTGAACGCCCGGGACGAAGACGTTGGGTTGTTCGTCGGTCAGGTTGTTGACGCCGGCGCGCAGGGCGACCGTGTCGTTGACGGCCCACGAACCGTTCAGGTCGAAGTAGTCGATCGAAGGCAGAACTTCGGTGGTGTTGATCACCGTGACTTCGCCGACCCGGCGCCAGCGCGCGCCGACCGAGAACGGACCGCTGGCCCAAGTCACCGAACTCAGAGCTTTCCATTCGGGGAAGGTTTCTCCGAACGAGCTGTCGATGGTGCCGGTACGGTCGGTGAAGACGCCGCCTTCGACGACGTTGTCTTCATAGTTCTCAAGCCAGCTGATGACCGTGTTGAACTTCAGACGGCCCCAATCACCACCACCGATGTCGGCGATGTTGAATGCCCAGTCAGCCTGGAAGTCGATACCCGACGTTTTGATCATGCCGAGGTTGGCCTGGTTTTCGATCGCGCCGACGATGTTGCCCGAGAGCGGATCACGGCGGAACAGCTGGCAGTAGCTGTTGGATGCGTCGAACGTGGGGTTTTCACCCGTGACGTTGAAACAGCCCGCCAGCGAGTCCGGCGCACCGATGGACCCGATCGCATCAGTGATCTCGATATTGTAGTAGTCGATCGAAGCCGAGAAGCCCGAAAGCCAGGGCGAAGCGAACTGCGACTGATACACCAGACCGGCAGACCAGCTGTCCGAGGTTTCTTCGAACAGGTCCGGGTTACCGCCTGTGCGGCTTTCGACCTGGTTGTTCGAATAAGTATACTGATCGATTGCCTGAGACGAAACGCCTTGAGCCAGGCAGAGCGCCCGCACTGCAGCGGCATTCGAACCTTGACGGAAGCTGCTGCGGATGTCGCAGGGGTCGCCGCCCGTACCGGCCGCCGAAGGCGCGCCGATGTTCGGGAAGTCCGTGCTGGCGGTCGCAAACAGCTCGCCGATCGAAGGCGCACGAACTGAGCGGCTGTAACCACCACGAGCGCGCAGGCCGCCGGCGACGGTCCAGTCCAGTTCCGCACGGTAGGCTTGGGTGCCGCCGGCTGTGCTGTAGTCGGCGTAGCGATAGCCGAGGTTCAGATCCAGTTGCTCGATGAAGGGCAGGTCCGCAAGCAGCGGCACCAGGGCTTCGATGAACAGTTCCTTCGAGTTCGTGCCGCCGCTCAACGAAGGCGTCGGGTTGAAGCCAGCGATTTCCGAACCGCCGACATTGCCGCCATCCGGCAGGCCGTTGGCGCCAAGGTGAGGCGTCACAGCGTTCTGTTGTGCGAGCGAGGAATCGGCGCCGAATGCGAAGTCATCCTGGCGATACTGAGCACCAAGAGCGACGCGAACTTCACCGGCCGGCAGATCAAACGCCTTGCCTTGCAGCGAGGCTTCGATGACGCGCTGTTCCGTGACAGTGGAGTTGCGAGCCGAGCGACCGATGTAGCTGTTGCACTCGGCCGACAGGGTCGTCACGCCGAACGGATCGAAGCCGCCTGCGCAAAGGCTGGCGCCGCCGTCCGCCGCGTCCAGCAGGCGCTGAACCGAAGAGCGCGACACGTTGCCCGTCTGCGTGGTCGTATTCGAAACGCGACCATACGAACCGTAGACGTCATAGGTCCAGCTGCTTTGCGGAACCTGACCACGGACGCCCGTCGTGATTTGGTAGATGTTGTACTCTTCCGTCGAGTGACGGCCGCCCAGCGAGGTGAAACGCTTGTTGAGCAGGAACGAACCGTTCGGGTTGGCGCGCGTGTTCAGCAGGCCCCGCAGATCAGCAGTGATGAACGGGTTGGTCGCGGGAACGCGGAATCCGGTGCCGCTCGCTGCCGGGCTGGCGGCCAGTTCGGTGTCGGCGATGTACTGTGTGAACAATGCATTCGCATAGACTTCGGCGTTTTCGTTGATCTTGTAACGACCGCCGCCGTAGACGTTGTAGCGCTCAAGCGGCAGCTGCAAGTAGTTCAGCGGACCGGTGTTGAACGTATAGTCAGCGCCTGGAGCCGTGTATTCGTTTCCAGCACCAGCCGGATTCTTGACGTTCAACTTGCCTGTATACGAGAATAGCGAGTTGTCGTCATTGAAGCCGAAGGCGCCAGTGTTAGACAAGGTCGCATTGCCGAAATAGGCGCGAACTGCTGCCAGGCTGGGCAGATTATTACCGTCAAAGATCGTCGAACCCAGCGGCGAGGTGCCCGAGGGACCCGAGATAGCGGAGAACTCACGAGCGGCGTTGAAGATGACATCCCGGGTCGAGCGCCCCAGCGACAGCACCATGTTGCCGCGGTCGTCGTCGAAGTTGCCGCCAACGGTGACCGAGTAGCTTTCGGTCTTTCCGTCGCTACGGTCGGTCTCGCCGTATTGAGCATCGACCTGAACGCCCGAAAAGTTCTCGTCGAGGATGAAGTTGGCGACGCCGGCCAGTGCGTCCGAACCATAGGCCGCCGAGGCGCCGCCCGAGATGACTTCGATGTTTTTGATCAGGGCGGTCGGGATCAGGTTGACGTCCACCGAACCGTCCGAGTTCGACGGAACGACGCGACGGCCGTTCATCAGGACCAGCGTACGGTTGGAACCCAGGTTGCGCAGGTTGATGTTAGCCTGGCCACCATTCGACGGGTTGTTCGAGGTGGAGGAGATCGACGGCGTGAACTGAGGCAGGTCGTTGATCAGGCTGTCGATGGTGACGGCGCCGGTCGCCTGGAAATCCTGGGCGGTGACAGTGACGATCGGGCTGGTCGAACGATAGTCCTGACGCGCGATGCGCGAACCGGTGACGACGATCTCGCCTACGTCGGTCGCTTGGTCGTCAGTCGACTGTGCGAACGAGGGCGTAGCGGCCATTGCCAGAGCGGCGCCGCCGATGATCGTGGTCGCCAGAAGGCCGCGACGATATCTGTTGGTGTTCAAGGCTTGTTCTCCCGGGAAGAGCCAAAGTCGTTAAGAAACGAACCGCTCAATCAATAGCCGTTTGCCGACCACGCGATCGGTTGGACGGGAGAGCATACCAACGACCCTGCTAAGTCCAGCGAGAAGGCGACGCTTGAACACATTGGAGACACGCCTGTCGCAAAGACGACACACCACAGTCGCCACAGAGACACCGGACGCGCCTTGATTTCTAATGATATACTTGGACGACACACTAATTTCACGAGAACATAATGACCCACATTAGCCTGACAACCGGATCAAAACTCGCAATCATGTCAGCAATTGCGGCGAGTTTGGTCGCCGGACATGCGGACGCGCGACAAAATAACGCGACCACCGGAAACGACCTGATCGGGACGGTCACTCGCTGCCGCCAGATCGAGGCCGATGTTGCGAGATTGGCGTGCTTCGACGCCGCCGCAACCCGATTGGCGGCAGCTGGAGAGGTCGCCGTCGTCAGTCGGCAGGACGTCGAGCAGAATCAGCGCCGGTTGTTCGGCTTCAACGTCTCGGCGCTGAACCCGTTTGAGAATTCGGGTCGGGCGGACAACCTGGAATCCATCTCCGCCACTATGACCTCGGCCAGGAATCTTGGCAGGGGCGAATGGTCGATCATGCTGGATGACGGGTCGACGTGGCGAAAGACTGATGGGGTGGAGGTGCTTTTCTCGGCCAACCGGCAATATCCGGTGACCGTGCGTCGGGCGGCGCTTGGAAGCTATATGATGAAGGTGGCGAACGATCCGCCCTTCCGTGTCCGCCGCGAATAGTCGCGTTCAGCGCTCGATCACTGCCCGCGCCGCATAGGGCGCGGGTTCGGGGGTGCAGGAGGCGGCGATCAGTTGCACCGCGGCGAGACAGAGGAAGACGGTCGCGACGAGCGGGAGCCGATTTGATACAGCGAAGGCGATCGAACGGGCCATGGCGGGCGCTCCAAGCATGATTACCGAGGCGTTAACGCAAGCTCTGCGCCACACGGAGCCGTCGAGATGATCCCCTTCGTCCGGGCGTTCGACTTCGCCTATGGGCGGCGCAATCAGGTCTCGCCGTTGATCCAGCGCGTGATCGCCGACAATCCGGGGCCGTTCACCTTCACCGGGACGGGGACCTATATCGTCGGGCGGCCTGGCGCGGGGGCCGAGGTCGCGGTGATCGATCCGGGGCCGCTGGATCAGGCGCATCTGGCGGCGTTGATGGCGGCGGTCGAGGGACGGCGGGTCAGCCATGTGCTTGTGACGCATACGCATCGGGATCATGCGCCGCTGGCGAGGCCGTTCGCTGAGGCGACGGGGGCGCGGGTTCTGGCGGCCCGGCCTCCGGTGCGAGAGACGCATGCGTCGGGCGCCCTGGACGAGGATCACGATGCCGAGTTTGCGCCCGATGTCGTGCTGACGGGAGGCGAAGCGATCGAAGGCGACTGCTGGACGATCGAGGCGATGCTCACGCCGGGTCATGCGTCAAATCACATGGCCTTCGTCCTGCGCGAGGAGAACGCCCTGTTCTGCGGCGATCATGTGATGGGCTGGTCGACGACGGTCGTGGCGCCGCCCGATGGGAATATGCGCCAGTATCTGACCAGTCTGGACGCGGTCATCGCGCGGGAGTTCGACGTACTGTGGCCGACGCACGGGGCGCCGGTGACTGAGGTGCGGCCGTTTCTGGAGGCGTATCGCGCCCATCGGCTGGAGCGGGAGGCGCAGATCGTTCGGAGGCTGGCGGCGGGGGATCGGACGGTCGCCGAGATGGTGCCGGTTCTGTACGCCGCCGTCGATCAGCGGCTATGGCCGGCGGCGTCGCTGTCGGTGCTGGCCCATCTGATCAAGCTGGTCGAGGATGGAGCGGCCGTCAGCGATGTCGAGCCCGGTCTGACGGCTCGCTTTCGTCTGGTCTAGCGTTCAGCCTCCAGGTTCCGGGCGATCTTGGTTGCAAGACGGCAGGTGGCGCCGCCGTCGGGGCGGGCGTCGCGGGCGGCGACGCGGATGTCGGTGCGGCCGGGGCGGATGCGCACGACGGCGTCGGTGACGAAGCCGAACCACGCGCCCTCATGGACGGCCTCGACCTGGAAGGTGGTGGCGCGGGTGATCACAAAACCGGCGTCGACCAAAGCCGAGGTCGCCTGCTGGGCCAGGACCTGGGTCGGGATGGCGTTCAGGTCAGGACAGGTCTGGGGCGTCGATCCGCGATGCTGGGCGGCGCGCGAGAAGGCCGGCGGTTCCTCGACATGGGTGGTCAAGTCACGCGGGTTCGGCGCGGCGTCCTGGCCCTGACGCAAGACGAAACCGCCCACCGTCGCGCCGGCCAGGACCAGGGCGGCCAGGGCGTAGATCCCCCTGCCCTTCAAGTCGCGCAGCGCCAGCACCGCCGCCGCCAGGGCGCCCGCCAGACCGATCCAGGCCAGGATGCGCGCCACCGTCCAGGTCAGCAGGTCGTAGCTGACAGACAGATCGACGCCGCCGAATCGCGTCGCCGCGACGGCCGCCACGATCAGCACCACCGGCGCCGCCGCAAGCGCCGTCAACCACGGCAGGACGGCGGGGACAGGCTTTCTGGTCGGCATTCAGGCTCCGGTTCGGTCAGACGACGGCAGGCAGACGGTAGTCCTTCATCCGCTCGCGCAGAAGCTTCTTGTCGATCTTGCCCGTGGCGCCCAGCGGTATGTCCTCTACGGCGACCACGTCGTCCGGCATCCACCATTTGGCGATCTTGCCCTGCAGGAAGTCGAGATGTTCCTGCTTGTCCAGCGCATGGTCTGGCTTGAGCTTGAGGATCAGGACCGGCCGCTCGTCCCATTTGGCGTGGGCGGCGCCGATGACGGCGGCGATCTCGACCTTGGGATGGCCGATGGCGATGTTCTCGATCTCGATGGAGCTGATCCACTCGCCGCCCGACTTGATCACGTCCTTGGCGCGGTCGGTGATCTGCATGAAGCCCCTCTCGTCCACCGTCGCCACGTCGCCGGTGTCGAAGAAGCCTTCGTCGTCCAGGATCGAGCCTTCTTCCTTGAAGTAGGTGTTGCTGATGGTCGGTCCCTTGACCATCAGGCGGCCGAAGGTGGCGCCGTCGTGCGGCAGTTCGGCCCCGGCCTCGTCCTTCAGCTTCAGTTCGATGCCCAGCGGCGGCGTGCCCTGTTTCAGGCGGTATTTCATCTGCTCGTCATACGGCAGACGCAGGATCTCGGGCGGCAGGTTGGCGATGGTGCCGATGGGCGAGGTTTCGGTCATGCCCCAGGCATGGGTGACCTCGACGCCGAAATCGTCCTGGAAGCCGCGGATCAGGCTTTCGGGGCAGGCCGAGCCGCCGATCAGCACGCGCTTCAGGGTCGAGAAGCCCAGGCCGTGCTGTTTCATATGGGCGAACAGCCCCTGCCAGACGGTGGGCACGGCGGCCGAGAAGGTGACGCCTTCCTGTTCGATCAGTTCATAGATCGACTGACCGTCCATTTTTGCGCCCGGCATGACCAGTTTGGTCCCGGCGGCGGGGCCGGCGAAGGCGATGCCCCAGGCGTTGGCGTGGAACATCGGCACGACCGGCAGGATCACCTCCTTGGGCGTGGCGCCCATGACGGTGGCCTGAAGCCCCATGAAGGTGTGCAGGAAGTTGGAGCGGTGCGAATACAGCACCCCCTTGGGATGGCCCGTCGTGCCCGAGGTGTAGCAGAGGCCGCAGGCGGTGTTTTCCTCGAAGTCGCCCCAGACGACGTCGGTCGACTGACCGGCGATGGCGTCCTCATAGGCCACGGCCTTGGGCAGCTTGGTCTGCGGCATGTGGGCGGCGTCGGTCATGATGACGACGCGCTCGACCTTGGGGATGTGCGGCAGGATGGCTTCCAGCAGCGGCACGAAGGTCAGATCGACGAAGATGATCCGGTCTTCGGCGTGGTTGATGATGTAGATCAGTTGTTCCGGGAACAGGCGGGGGTTCAGGGTGTGGCACACCCCGCCGATGCCCATGATGCCGTACCAGGCCTCGATATGGTTGGCGGTGTTCCAGGCCAGGGTGGCGACGCGGTCGCCCGGCTTGATCCCCCAGGCCTTCAGGGCGCTGGACACGCGTTTGGCGCGTTCGTGGATATGGGCATAGGTCGTGCGGACGATGGGGCCCTCGACCGAGCGGGTCACCACCTCGCGGTCGCCATGCCAGTTCTTGGCGTGGTCGATGATCTTGTCGACCGTCAGCGGCCAGTCCTGCATCAAGCCCAGCATATCGTTTCCTGTTCCTTGGTTGCGTCTGATTGGATGCGACGCTTGAGCGGACGCTAACATCGGTGATCGGCGATAAGCAACGTGACGTAACGTCAGCCGCCGCGCGACGGATCGTCCCCCGTGGCGTCGGCCGCGCGACCGCACTAGAAGACCACCCATGACCATATTGATCGCGATCACGGGGGGCTCCGGCTCCGGCAAGAGCACCCTGGCCGAGGCCCTGGTTTCGGCCCTGCCGGACGGTGCGGCCGTGCTGGTGCGCGAGGACAGCTATTACCGCGACGCCGCCTCCCTGCCCGGCTTCGACGCCGCGACCTTCGACTTCGACGACGTGGCGGCGCGCGATCACGACCTGATGATCGCGGATTTGAAAGAGCTGAAGGCTGGGCGCGCGGTGACGGCGCCGGTCTATTCCTTCATCCATCACGGGCGCGAGCCGGGCGGCGAACCGATCGCGGCGGCCGAGGTGGTGATCGTCGAGGGCACCCATGTTCTGTGCACCCCCGACCTGACCGCCCTGTTCGACATCCGGGTGTTCGTGGACACCCCGTCCGACATCCGCTTCATCCGCCGCCTGCTGCGCGACCAGACCGAGCGGGGGCGGTCGGCGGATTCGGTCGTGGCGCAATATCTGGCCACCGTGCGTCCGGGCCACGAGCGCCTGACCGAACCGTCGCGAACACACGCCGACTTCATCGTCGCCGACGCCACGGCGGCCGTTCGGCTGGAAGACCCGCAGGCGGTGGTGCGTCTCGCCGCGCCGGTGCTGGCCCATCCGCTGCTGCAGGCCTTGCTGGACGACTAACGAAAGAGATCCCCGACACGGAATTCTCCGGGTCGAAGCACGGCACGCTCGACTGGCGGATGGCCATTGAGCGCCCTGATGCGCGCGCGTTCGGCTGCCTCCGCATGCTTCTCGACCAGGATGGCATCCAGACGGATGTGCTGGATTTCGATTTCCGCGAGGAGGCGCTCGATCTCGGCCTTTTCTTCCGGCGTCTGTTTGTGGGGCGGCGGCAGGCCGCGACCGGGCTTGGGACGACGAGGTTTTGGGCGGGCCATGCGGTTCTCCGGACAGGGGCTATCGTCTTCGCGCCTTCGCTGCGAAGTTTGGAGGACTGGGCGGAGCGCCGGGCCTTCGCCCGGAGTGTGATTAGAGATTACCGTTTCGACGAAGGGTATGACGCTCCGCGCGGTTGGTTGGCCTGCAAGCTCGGGGCGTCGAGCGGTGGCGGTCTTATCGCCTAACCCCATAAGCCTGCGACGGGTCGGCGGGGTCTGCGAACCCCGTCCCGAGTGCGATCGAGTATCCCCCTCGACCCTCTGACACCGCTCCATGAGTCGATGTCAGCACGGGCCGTTCCAGACCCGCTCCCGTTCCATACGCTCCCGCCGCCGCAAGGTCGCAGGCCAAGCGAGCCCTCCGGGCGACGGGACGGGATTAGAATACGCGCGTTTCGGAGGGGGGATGGGAGAAGGGGGACATAAACCCGCAAGCGATTGGATTCGCTACGAATGGACCAGCGTCATTGTGATGGCTGAGCGCGTTTCTCCCCCCCTTCATGGGGAGGGGCGGCGAAGGGGAGCGCAGCCGGGGTGGGGGCGTGTGAAGCCCTGCGCCCGCCCTTACGGCCCCACCCTGATCGCTGCGCGATCGTCCCTCCCCATGAAGGGGAGGGAGAGGCGCCTGTGGGACTTCAGGGCTTCTTCAACGCTCCCAGTCGTCAGATCAGTCCGGCCAGCGGCGACGACGGGTCCGCGTACATCCGCTTCGGCATCCGTCCGGCCAGATAGGCGTCGCGTCCGGCGATGACGGCGTGTTTCATGGCGCGGGCCATGCGGATGGGGTCCTTGGCGCCGGCGATGGCGGTATTCATCAGGACGGCGTCGCAGCCCAGTTCCATCGCCAAGGTCGCGTCCGAGGCCGTGCCGACGCCGGCGTCGATCAGCACCGGCACCTTGGCCTGTTCGACGATCAGGCGGACGTTGATGGGGTTCTGGATACCGAGCCCCGAGCCGATGGGCGCGGCGGCGGGCATGATGGCGGCGGCGCCGGCGTCTTCCAGCCGTTTGGCCATCACGACGTCGTCAGTGCAATAGACCATGACGTCGAACCCGTCCTTGATCAGCAGGTCCAGCGCCCGCAGCGTCTCGATCATGTCGGGATACAGGTGGGCGGTGTTGGACAGCACCTCCAGCTTGACCAGGCTCCATCCCCCTGCCTCGCGCGCCAGGCGCAGGGTGCGCACCGCATCCTCGCCGGTGAAACAGCCGGCGGTGTTGGGCAGAAAGGTGAACCGGTCGGGCTTCACATAGTCCACCAGCATCGGCTGGTTCGGATCGGTCAGGTTCACGCGGCGCACGGCCACGGTCACGATCTCGGCGCCCGCAGCCTCGGCGGCGGCGGCGTTCTGGGCGTAGTCGGCGTATTTGCCGGTGCCGACGATCAGACGCGAGTTGAAGGTGCGGCCGGCGACGGACCAGGTTTCGTTGGCTGTATCGGTCATGGATCTGACCTAGTCCCCCCAAGGCGTCAGGGAAAGCCGTCGTAGCGGGATTTGATCGCGATCAACCGCCGCCGACGAACTGGACCAGTTCGATGCGGTCGCCCGCGGCCACGGGGGTGGCGGCGTGCAGGGACTTGGGGACGATCTCAAGATTGCGTTCGACCGCGACCTTGCGCGGGTCCAGCGACAACTCTTCGACCAGGGCCAGGATGGTGGCGGCCTGGACCTGGCGGGGTTCGCCGTTGAGATGGATCTGGTGCACGCGTCTGGTCTCCGGGCGCTGGCGGCGTCGGGGCTGAGATAGATGCTTAAGGCCGGGTTCGCCAGACGGGCGCTCAGCCGGCCTCGAACAGGAAGGCGCCGATGGCGACCGCCACGGCCGCAAAGGCGGCGACGACGGTGCGAAGGATCAGTTTGCCGTCCTGGCGCATCGTCTGCGCTCCCGCTGGCTGTCCCGACCGGGGACGAATGCGGCCTTGGCTGCGAAATCCGCGCCAATGCGGCGTGACCTTGGGTAAAGTTCGATGCGGGGACCGTTTGACCCAGGCCCTGCGTCGGCTAAAAGGCCCCTCTTGTGCTGCGACGCAGCGCCCGATTCCGGAAACCATGGCCGAAACGCCCGTCATTCATGTGCTGAACGGCCCCAATCTGAACCTGCTCGGGGTTCGGGAGCCGGACATCTATGGCCGCGACACCCTGGCGGACATCGAACAGCGCTGCATCAAGGCGGCGGGCGACGTGCAGATCGTGTTCCGCCAGACCAACCACGAAGGCGTGCTGGTGGACTGGATTCAGGAAGCCCGTGAAGGCGCGGACGCCCTGATCATCAATCCGGCGGCCTATGGGCATACGTCGGTGGCGCTGCACGATGCGCTGAAGACGCTGTCGATCCCGGTGATCGAGCTGCATCTGTCCAATCCGGCGGCGCGCGAGGCGTTTCGCCATCACTCCTATGTGTCTTCCGCAGCGACCGGCGTCATCGCAGGCTTCGGCGCGGCAGGCTATGAACTGGCCGTCCAGGCGGCTCTCACCAAGGTTCGGGAACGCGGCTGACGCCCGTCCCGTTTACTCAAGACCACGAAAGACAAGGCGCAAATCCAATGGCCGATGACAAGAAACACGCCGAAATCGACGCCGCCCTGGTTCGCCAGCTGGCCGACATCCTGAACGAGACCGACCTGACCGAGGTTGAGGTCGAGCGCGGCGACCTGCGCATCCGCGTCGCCCGCGAGATCACGGTCAACGCCGCGCCGGTGCAATATGCCGCTGCGCCGGCCGCAGCCGCCGCGCCGGCCCCGGTCGCCGCACCGGCCTCCATGCCGTCCGATCCCGCCACCATCGTCGCCCGATCCGGCGAAGAGGTGAAGTCGCCCATGGTCGGCACCGTCTATCTGCAAGCCTCGCCCGAAGCGCCGGTCTTCTGCCAGCCGGGCGACAAGGTCAAAAAGGGCCAGACCCTGCTGATCGTCGAGGCCATGAAGACGATGAACCCGATCCAGGCCCCGCGCGACGGCGTGGTCCTCGATATCCTGGTCGGCGACGCCCAGCCGGTCGAGTTCGGCGAGCCGCTCGTCCTGCTGGAAGCCTAAGGCGCCCTGATGTTCACCAAGGTTCTGATCGCCAACCGCGGCGAGATCGCGCTGCGCATCCATCGGGCGTGCAAGGAGATGGGCATCTCCACCGTCGCCGTGCACTCCGAAGCCGACCGCGGCGCCATGTGGGTGCGCCTGGCCGACGAGAGCGTCTGCATCGGCCCCGCCTCGGCCGCCAAGTCGTATCTGAACATCCCGTCGATCATCGCGGCGGCCGAGATCACCGGTGCCCAGGCGATCCACCCCGGCTACGGCTTCCTGTCGGAAAATGCTCGCTTCGCCGAGATCGTCGAAGCCCACGGCATGACCTTCATCGGTCCCAAGCCCGAGCATATCCGGGTCATGGGCGACAAGATCAGCGCCAAGAAGACGGTGATGGAAGCCGGCATCCCCTGCGTTCCCGGCTCGGACGGCGAGGTCGAGACTATCGAAGCCGCCATCGAGGCGTCCAAGTCCATCGGCTTCCCCCTGATCGTCAAGGCGGCGGCGGGCGGCGGCGGACGCGGCATGAAGGTGGCCCTGACGGCTGACGACCTGGTCGAGGCCGTCCAGACCGCCCAGTCCGAGGCCAAGGCCGCCTTCGGCAACGGCGCCGTCTATATGGAGCGCTATCTCCAGAAGCCGCGCCACATCGAGATCCAGGTCATCGCCGACAGCCACGGCAACGTCGTCCACCTGGGCGAACGCGACTGCTCGCTGCAACGTCGTCACCAGAAGGTGCTGGAAGAGGCCCCCTCGCCAGCCCTGTCGGCCGAGGGTCGCAAGCAGATCGGCGAGACGGTCAACAAGGCCATCGCCGCCATCGGCTATCTGGGCGTCGGCACCATCGAGTTCCTGTGGGAGGATGGCGAGTTCTTCTTCATCGAGATGAACACCCGCCTGCAAGTCGAGCATCCGGTTACGGAAATGATCACCGGCGTCGACCTGGTGCGCGAACAGGTCCGTATCGCCGCCGGCCTGCCGCTGTCGTTCACGCAAGAGGACATCGAGTTCAAAGGCCACGCCATCGAGGTGCGTATCAACGCCGAAAACCCGGAGACCTTCACCCCGTCGCCGGGCAAGATCACTGACTTCCACGCCCCCGGCGGCCTGGGCGTGCGTCTGGATAGCGCCATCTACGCCGGCTATTCGATCCCGCCCTATTATGACAGCCTGATCGGCAAGCTGATCGTCCACGGCCGTGACCGCGAAGAGGTCATTGCGCGCATGAAGCGGTCGCTGAACGAGATCGTCATCGGCGGCGTCGATACCACCATCCCCCTGTTCCAGAAGCTGTTGCAGGAGCCCGACATCCTGTCCGGCGACTATGACATCCACTGGCTGGAGAAGTGGGCCGCCCGTCAGAAGGGCGACGCCTGACAGATCCCGATTTCAGCGCCAGCGGGCCTTTCGGCGGTTTCGGCCCCGAGGACCTGCTGGCCTGTTACGCCCGGGGCGTGTTTCCGATGGCCGAGGCGCGCGACGATCCGCGCGTCTTCATTATCGAGCCGGAACAGCGGGGCGTCATTCCGCTGGACGCCTTCCACATCCCCAGCCGCCTGCGTCGCACCGTGCGGGGCGAGCCGTTCGAGGTAAGGGTCGATACCGCCTTCGAGGCGGTGCTGGACGGCTGTGCGGCGGCGCAGGGACCGGATCGCGAGGACACCTGGATCAACGGGCCGATCCGCCGGCTGTATGCGGCCCTGTTCGCCATGGGGTTCGTCCACTCCATCGAATGCTGGCGGGACGAGCGGCTGGTGGGCGGGCTGTATGGGGTGTCGCTGGGCGGGGCCTTCTTCGGCGAGAGCATGTTCAGCCGCGAGCGGGATGCGTCCAAGGTCGCGCTGGTGCATCTGGTCGCGCGGTTGAGGAAGGGCGGCTGGACCCTGCTGGATGCGCAGTTCCTGACGGATCACCTGAGCCAGTTCGGCGCGGTGGAGACGCCGCAGGCGACCTATCTGGACCGGCTGTCCCCCGCCCTGTCGGTCAGGCCGGATCAGGCGGCGTTGCGCGTGGCCATGACCGGCGTCGAGGCGGTGGCTCTGGCCACGGCATAATGTGCTCCGCCTGATCTGTCCGGACACGATTTTCGGCCTGTCCCGACAGGTTCGGATTGGCGTCGGCGGCGGGTCTGGCCGTCAATGGCGGCATGATCCAGACCCCATCCGCCTTATCCAAGGCCCCGCCCCGCTCGACAGTCCTGCGCGAGGTGCGAGAGATCGCCGTGACCCTGGTCGTCGCCCTGATCCTGGCGACCCTGCTCCGCATCCTGCTGTTCCAGCCCTTCACCATTCCGTCGTCGTCGATGGAGCCGGGGCTGGTGAAGGGCGACTATATCGTCGTGTCGAAATATCCGTATGGCTGGAGCACAGCGTCGCTGCCGTTAGACCCGCCCATGGCGCCGGGGCGGGTGATGGGGCGCGAGCCTCGGCGCGGGGACGTCGTGGTGTTCCGCCTGCCGCGCGATCCGAAACAGACGTGGATCAAACGGGTCGTGGGCCTGCCGGGCGACACGGTTCAGGTGCGCGACGGGGTGGTCTTCGTCAACGGCGATGCGGTGCGCCAGACCCGGCTGGATGTCGTCGCCGACCATGACGCGCCACAGCGCCGGGTGCAGCAGGTGCGCGAGACCCTGGCCGACGGGCGGACCTATGTGACCTATGACGGCGGGCCGGACCTGCCCGGCGACGACACGCCCCTGCACCGCGTGCCGCCGGGCCAGTATCTGATGATGGGCGACAACCGCGACAACTCTCTGGACAGCCGCTGGCCGGCCGAGGTCGGGGTCGGCCTGCTGCCCGCCGAGAACATCATGGGTCGGGCCGAGATCGTGCTGGCCTCATGGAAGCCGGGCGCGAGCCTGTTCAAGCCCTGGACCTGGCTGAACCTTCAGTAGGACCGGTTTTTGGTAAGGATTCGGTAGGTCGTCTCCCCACACCCCGTCACCCTCGGGCTTGTCCCGAGGGCCCACTGTTGAACCCTCGCTCGGGCGTTAGATGTTGAAACGCGCTGCCTGAATGCCGATCCACCGCATCTGCATCCGCCGTGGGCCCTCGGGACGAGCCCGAGGGTGACGGAAAATGGGGTGGTGTTTAGCGCGCGGTACGTGGTGTTTAGCGACCGCGGCATTCGTCGAAGCTGACGACGCCGTCGTGGTTGCGGTCCATCCGGTCGAAGGCGGCGCGGCTGGGCGGCGAAGACTGGGCCAGGGAGGGCGCAGCGACGGCGCCTAGGGCCAGGCCGGCGACGGCGGCGGCCAGCAGCGGACGCCAGCCCAGGCGGGGCGCCAGGCGGGGAGAACGTCGGGTCGAAGACGTCTGGCTCAGTTCGGCGTCGATGACGCGGCGAATGGCGTCGCTGGCGGTGCGGCCCTCGGCGCGGCAGCGGGCCATGAAGGCGGTCTTGGTCGCGTGGGGCAGTCGGATTTCGACCGTTTCGCTTTTCTTGAGCGGCTTATCGCGATCCATCTTCAGCCTCCTCGCGGCGGTCAGTTCTTACAGCCCACGACCCAGGCGTCGTAATAGGGGTTCTGGACGCCGCTGACGGACGGCGACGAGGCGAACATCCACCCGCGGAAGATCTGGCGTGGCGCGGTCTCGCGGCCGCGCGGCTGAAGCGACACGTCCATATAGGCGATCGCGTCTTCGGTCAGTTCGTCCGGGGTCGTGACCTCGCAAGCGCGGGCGGCGAAGATGAGGTTGCGGTTGAAGCGTACGGGGCGACCGCCGACCTCGACCTCGAACTTCATCGACTCGGCCGTGACCTTGTCGATGGCCTGGATGATCGCGAACTTGCGACGCTGGCGGCGGGCCGGAGTCGCCGGCTGTTCGATGGCCTTGGTCGCGACGGGCCGCTCGGCCTTGATCTCGTCCTCGGCCTTCTCCTCGACGGCGGCGTCTTCGGCGATGACGATGGCGGGCGGCGGCGTCACCGCGACGGGCGAACGCGGCGCAGGCGCGCCGGCAGGCGGGGTCTCGGTCGGCACCGAAGTCTGGTCCGGCGTATTGCGCAGGATGTCGCCGATCGGATCCTGGACCGGGCGGGCGTCACGCGGCGCGTCCTGAAGCACGCTGGCGGTCACCGCGCCGGCGCTCATCACGCCCGCGACGGCCGCCGCGCCCAACAGGATGCGGCGCGTTTTCACTCGGGGGTCCAGGCCTGATAGTCGCCGGTCGCAGCCGGGCGCTTGGCCTCGTTGGCCAGCGAGCCGGGCGGACGCCAGGCCAGGGGCGTGCCGGTCATATTGGGCAGGTGATCCTTTTCCCAGACGCGACGCGGCAGCGGCTGCTCGGTCGGGGGCAGGTCGAAGGTGTAGTGCAGCCAGCCGTGCCAGTCGGGCGTGACCTTGGACGCTTCGGCATAGCCGTCATAGATGACCCAGCGACGCTTGCGGCCGTCGTAGCTGACGTTGTCGCGGCTCTCGAAATAACGATTGCCGTTCTCGTCCTGGCCGACGAAGCGACCGCGCTTAGCGATGGTGAAGCGGGTGCCGATCGTGGCGCCCTCCCACCAGCCGAAAATCTTGCTCAACACGTCGTGCAATCCAACCGTAAGGGTTCGCCGAAAAGGGAGGCGGCGTCTGGCGCGGATCATAGAAAGCCGCGCGCTCTTCGTCCAGCGTTCAGGCGGGGCCAGTTGAATCGATATCTTGTGGGCAATACGGCCTGAGCACACCAGATGTATTGGCGAAGCGGCGCGCGACCGCCTAGGCTGGTGCGAACCTTTCGGAGAGACGCCGCCATGCGCTTTCAATCAGGCTTCGCCGTTCGCGCCGAACGAGTCGCGATGGAGACCCGCGCCGTCGAACGCCCGACCAGCGTGCAGCAGGTGCTGGCCCCCGCCGGCTGGTCCGATGCGCAGATCGAGGCCTGGCTGGACTGGGTCGAGGCGGCGGGATTCGCAACGCCGATGTCGGGCGACTGGCTGAACGGCGGCGTGGACGCCTGGGTCGAGCGTTTGGCCGCGACCGGCGTGACGGAGGGCGTGTTCGACCGGGCCGAGTCCGCTGTGTTCGCCACCGAACTGTCGGGGGCGTTCAAGCTGGGCCTCGCGGCGCCGGCGGGATCGGGGCCGATTGCAGCCAGCGTCGTCGATCTGAACGATCCAGGCGCGGGCGCGCGCATCAAGGCGCACAGCGGCAAGCGGGCCGCCGCGCGCCTGGGCGCCCAGGCGGCGCAGGCCCTGGCCGAGGCCCTGGCGGGGGTGGCCGATGCGGTGGACCGTTGCGAAGGACCGCGCAGCGACTGCGGCGACCCCTCGCGCAATCCGGCCCTGGGCCGGGCGGCGGCGCTGGCACGACGGTGCGGCGCCAGCGACGCCGACATCCTGAGAGCCGTCGACGGCGAACGGCCCGCCATGGCGCTGGAGCCGACGATCGAGGGCGCGCCTCTGGTCGCCCTGGCGGATCGGACGCAGATCGCGGCGGGCGCGCCGGAAGCCCTGCTGGCGGCGGAAGCGGCGCTGGACGGCGGGCTGATCGTCGCCTTCGACCCGCGCGATGCGGAAACCGCGACGGCGACGACGGGTCGGGCCGTGATCGACCTGGGCGCCGTGCTGGCGCTGGACGGCGACGCAGCGACCGATCTGGCGGGCCTGACGCGGTTGTTGACGGTGGCTCTGGACCTTCAGGCGACGTCGCCGGGCGTGATCGCCCTGGGGCTGGACGGGTTGCTGGGGGCCCTGGCGGCGGACAATGATCGAACGGCTCGGGCGCAGGCGTTCGCGGGACTGGTCGCCGCGACGGCGGCGCAGACCTCGGCCGAGTTGGCGAGCGTGCGCGGTCTCTGCCCCGACTGGGACGACCTGAAGGGCGCCGCCGCCGAAACTCAAGGCGCGCGGCGCGATGTGCTGAAGGGGCTGGCCAATCCCATCGCCGCAGTCGCGTCGAAAGCCCTGGCGGTCGCGCCCAAGGCGCGGCGGCATTCGGCCATCGGCCTGTTCGTCGAGGATGCTGAGGCGCGGCTGCGGCTGGGGCTGGGGCTGGGCCGGATCGCGGCGGTCGATGTGTTCCAGACGGCGGACGGCGAGATCGGTCACCGGCTGCACCCTGCCCTGGCGGCGGCGATCTCGGCGGCGGGCGGCGACGTCGAGGCGGCGGAGCGGTGGACGTTCGGGCGGCGCACCCTGGTCGAGGCGCCGGGTATCGATCATGCGTCGCTGCGCGCGCTGGGCTTCACCGACATCGAACTGGCCGCCATCGAGAACGCCCTGGCCTGGGCCGAGGATTTCGACACGGTCTTCGCCGCCCCGGTGCTGGACCCCGGTTTCATCCGCGACGTGCTGGGCGTCGAGGACGGCGACGGCCTGTTACTGACCCTTCTGGGCGTGTCCGAAGAGGCCGAGACGGCGGCGGCGCGCTGGGTCTTCGGTCATGGCGACCTGAGCGATTGGCCCGAGGCGCCGGCGTCCGTCGCCGCCCTGCTGGCCGATCCGGCGGCGGCCGTGGCGGACCTGCGTCGCGCCATCGAGCCGTTCAGCGACCTGGCTGACATTGCGGTCGAACCGATGGAATGGCGCGCCACGCCAGCCCAGGCCGCGCGGCTGCTGAGCCAGGGCGCGCTGGACGGCCGTCGCGCCATCCGCCTGGCCCGCGCCGCGCCGCCGGCCGGTCCGCTGTTGTCATTGCCGAACATCGACGCGGCGCGGGCCGAGACTGTGCGCGAGTCTCCTCGTCCCGCCCCGACCGAGCGGGTGGTCGAGCGCGTGATCGAGCGGGAACGGGCGCGCCGCAAACTGCCCGACCGGCGCAAGGGCTATATCCAGAAGGCCGCCGTGGGAGGGCACAAGGTCTATATCCACACCGGCGAATACGAAGACGGCGAGCTGGGCGAAATATTCATCGACATGCACAAGGAAGGCGCCGCCTTCCGCAGCCTGATGAACAATTTCGCCATCGCCATCTCCATAGGCCTGCAATACGGCGTGCCGCTGGATGAGTTCGTGGACGCCTTCGTCTTCACCCGGTTCGAGCCGGCCGGGCGCGTCACAGGCAACGATTCCATCAAGTCGGCGACCTCGATCCTGGACTATATCTTCCGCGAGCTGGGCGTCTCCTATCTGGACCGCGACGAACTGGCCAACGCCGGGACGGACGAGCTGAATGCAGATGGTCTGGGTGATGGAAAGCCCGACGCCAACGAAGCCGTGCCCGCCGCCCGGTTCATCTCCAAGGGGTTCGCGCGGGGATCGGCGCCCGACAATCTGGTCGTCCTGCCCTTCGGCAAGAAGGCCGAGCCCGAGCCGCGCCACGTCGCCAATAGCGAAGCCGTCGCCTGCCCCGCCTGCGGCGACTTCAGCCTGCAGCAGCGCGGCGCCGCCTGGGTCTGCGACACCTGCGGGGCCGAGCCGAAGGCAGTCACGCCTTGAATTCGAAATGGTGGGCTGCGTTAGCGAACATCAGCCCAATCTGGCTATCGCTGACTGCAATCGCGGGAATATTTGTCGGGTTGATGAATCATGGCGCTCCCACAACCTGGGGCGCAGCATTCTTTATCTTTGCTATAATTCTGCAATGGGGCTGGATCTACGGCGTCCATCGGATCGCACTCTACCCATTCGATACGAGGCCCTGGCTCTCGCGTGACTGGTCTTACTTGTTGGGTTTCGCCTTTCTGGTTGCGAACGTCACCCTGACGCTTGGGCATCCAAGAGATGGAACGTGGGTCAGCGACCTCAACGATTTTGTCAGCTTTTCATTCATGCTGTTCGCGTTCGGTACGGCTTCGAATGCGGCTGGCGCAGTTTCAGATAGCTCGCCACGTCTTCGACCCGCCTTCTCTGATCGAACTGTTCTAGCGATTGGCTTCATCGCAGCACCTATCGGCGCATGGCTTTTAAAGCCAAGGTTAGATCAACTTCGCGCGGCTTCGGAGGTCAGGGCTAGGTTAAGGGTTATGGCCTAGGGTTTGCTGCAAGACGATCGAACGTCGGAGCCCGGTCCATGAAACGCACACTTTCCCTCGGCCTGATCGCCGCCCTGCTGGCCGTCGCCGCGCCCGCCCTGGCCCAGAACGCGGGCCAGATCGCCAGCGTGAAGCGCGGGTCGTCCTGCGCCGGATGCAACCTGTTCCAGGGCGACTTCTCTGGCGTAGAGGCGCGGGGCCTGAACCTGTCGGGTTCGCGGCTGCGTCAGGCGGATCTGAGCCTGAGCGTCATGAACCGCACGCGCTTCTCCAACACCGACATGCGCGACGTCGAGGCCTATGGCGGCGTCTTCTCCGGCTCCAACTTCTCGCGCGCCAACCTGACCAACGCCAGTTTCGTCGGCGCCTATCTGGAGGGCGCAAGCTTCTCGGGCGCGACCTTGTCGGGGACCAATCTGTCGGGCGCCCAGCTGACGCGGGCCACCGGCCTGACCCAGGGCCAGCTGAACCAGGCGTGCGGCGACGAGTCGACCGTCCTGCCGCGCGGGCTTCGCATTCCCGCCTGCTGAGGGTCGCCGACCTTGCCGGGATTTCATGAAGTTACCTCGATTTAAGTAGGTATGGCAGGGGTTTCGGGGCATTCAGGTCTCGTGAAACAGATCGCTGAACATATCCGGGTCAAACCCTCGCTGGCGCTTCTGGCGCTCTGCACGGCTTGGGGGGCGGCGCTCATCGCCTCGCCGGCCTTCGCCGGGGTGGAGATGTCGATGCAGGATCGCGACGTGGCCCGTTCGGTGTCGCTGGGCGGATCGTGCAATCGCTGCGAACTGTCGGGCCGCAATCTGACCGGGGCGACCTTCACCGGCGCCAGCTTCATGAACGCCACCCTGGTCGGAGCCAATCTGCGCGGCGCCGAGATGATGGGCTCCAACTTCACCGGCAGCGACTTCAGCCGCGCCAATCTGTCAGGCGTCGAGATCGTCGGCGCAAACTTCACCTCCGCGAACTTCACGGGCGCCCACTTGAACGGGGCAGAGGCGCAAGGGTCGTCCTTCGTCCGCGCCAATCTGACCCGCGCCGACCTTTCGGGCGGCGAGATGCATGGGGTGAACTTCAACGGCGCGACCCTGGCGGGGACCAACTTCTCCAACAGCGAACTGTTCGGGGCGACGATCACCAATGTCCGCGCGGCCGGCGCCAACTTCTCCAACGCCGAGGTCAACGCCTCCAACCTGTCGGGCGGCGACTTCTCGAACGCGGACTTCTCGAACGCCAGCCTGGATGGCGCGCGACTGAGCGGCGCGAGCTTCTCGCGCGCCGACTTCTCGAACGCCTCACTGCGCCGCACCGACATTCGCGGCGCGGATCTGTCGAACGCGCGCGGCCTGACCCAGGACCAGATCAGCGAGGCCTGCGGCGACGGCTCGACCCGCTTGCCCGGCCGCCTGACGGCCCAGGCCTGCCGCAACACCTCGATCCGCATCATCCGCACGCCCGCCACGCCGACACCTCCGCGCGTGCGCAACTTCGTAAACGCCGGAAACTGAACGGCGCGTTGACGAGAGCCGTTTCTGAGCCCTGACGCCCCGCTTTCCAAACTTCCCCATCCCTTGCCTCTCCCACAGGGAGAGGGCTTGAGCGCCCGAGAGCGCAGCGATCGGCCTTGCGCGAAAGGGTGAGGGGTTACGCTGTGCGACGCGATCAGCACCGTACCCCCCTCATCCGGTTCTGCGAGCCACCTTGTCCCCATGGGAGAAGGGAAAGACCAGCGGGACAAAGCAAAACGGCCCCCGGATCTCTCCGGGGGCCGCTCTGTTACGCTTACTCTTTTGGTCGGCCTATGCTCGCCTCGCGGAGGCTCGCGACTTGAGGCCGCTCTTACTACTCGACGATCTTGGCGACGACGCCGGCGCCGACGGTGCGGCCGCCTTCACGGATGGCGAAGCGCAGGCCCTGGTCCATGGCGATCGGGGTGATCAGTTCGACGTTCAGTTCGGCGTTGTCGCCGGGCATGATCATCTCGACGCCTTCCTTCAGGTGAACGATGCCGGTCACGTCCGTGGTGCGGAAGTAGAACTGCGGGCGATAGTTCGTGAAGAACGGCGTGTGACGACCGCCTTCTTCCTTGGTCAGGATGTAGGCTTCGGCCAGGAACTTGGTGTGCGGGGTGATGGAGCCCGGCTTGCACAGCACTTGGCCGCGCTCGACGTCTTCACGCTTGGTGCCGCGCAGCAGAACGCCGACGTTGTCACCCGCTTGACCCTGGTCCAGCAGCTTGCGGAACATTTCGACGCCCGTGCAGGTCGTCTTCTGGACCGGACGGATGCCGACGATTTCGACTTCTTCACCGACCTTGACGATACCCTTTTCGACGCGACCCGTGACCACGGTGCCGCGGCCCGAGATCGAGAAGACGTCTTCGACCGGCATCAGGAACGGCAGATCGACCGGACGTTCCGGCTGCGGGATGTAGGCGTCGACGGTTTCCATCAGGGCCAGAACGCGCTGTTCGCCGATTTCCGGGTTCACGCCGTCGGTCGCGGCCTTGGCCGAACCCTTGGTGATCGGAATATCGTCGCCCGGGAACTGGTACGACGAGAGCAGCTCGCGCACTTCCATTTCGACCAGTTCCAGCAGTTCTTCGTCATCGACCAGGTCGACCTTGTTCATGAAGACCACCAGAGCCGGCACGCCGACCTGACGGGCCAGCAGGATGTGCTCGCGGGTCTGCGGCATCGGGCCGTCGGCAGCCGACACCACCAGGATCGCGCCGTCCATCTGCGCGGCGCCGGTGATCATGTTCTTCACATAGTCGGCGTGGCCGGGGCAGTCGACGTGGGCGTAGTGACGGTTGGCCGTCTCATATTCCACGTGCGCGGTGTTGATCGTGATGCCGCGGGCCTTTTCTTCCGGCGCTGCGTCGATGTCGGCATAGGCCATGGCCTTCGCGCCGCCGGCCTTGGCCAGCGTCATCGTGATCGCAGCCGTCAGCGTGGTCTTGCCGTGGTCAACGTGGCCGATCGTGCCGATGTTGCAGTGCGGCTTGTTCCGTTCGAACTTTTCCTTGGCCATGGCCAAACTCCTGATGGCCCGGGTTGAGGGGCGCGATGCTGATCAAAAAACCTGGAGCGGGTAGACGGGATCGAACCGACATCCTCAGCTTGGAAGGCTGCTGCACTACCATTGTGCTATACCCGCGCGGAGACTGCGGAAGTTCGCGAAGGAACGCCGCAGCCGGTTCCTCTCCGTCGTCCTGATCCGTCGTATCCGTCAAGGCGCGTGGTGGGGGAAGTAGGACTCGAACCTACGAAGCTTACGCAGGGGATTTACAGTCCCCCCCCTTTGCCACTCGGGACATTCCCCCAGCGCGCCTTGTCGAACCGTCGGACCCCTCGTTTCCGCCATAAAGAAGCGGGACGAAACAAAAGCCTTCGGCTTGTCGCCTCCTCTAGGATAGAGGGGGCGCCCAGACCCGAAAGCCCTTGGGGCTCCAAATCGGAGGGCGTCTTATAGTGTCGTCGAAAACAGAACGCAACGACCGTAGAAGCGGTAAAAAACCGGTCTTCGGAAACCGGCCTGAGGGGCCGCGCGACAAGGGGCAAAAGCCCGCTCCGCAAGGGTTTGGCGGGCGCGACGATGCGCCCCGCCCGGCCCGTGCGCCCGATCGGAACAAGTCGGACGCCGATAATTTTCTGTGGGGCCGTCACCCGGTCCTGGCCGCTTTGGCGAATCCCGCGCGTCGCGGCACGGGTCGCCTCCTGGCCACGGCCGAGCGCGCCGCCGAGATCGAAGAGGGCAAACTGGCCCACGGTCACAAGATCGAGGTTGTCGAGGTCCAGGCCCTGACCCGGATGCTGCCCCCCGGCGCCGTGCACCAGGGCCTGGCCTTCAAGGTCCAGCCGCTGGAAGGCGTATCGCTGGAAGAGCTGGCCGATCCGGCCCAGGGCGTCATCGTCATGCTGGACCAGCTGACGGATCCGCAGAACGTCGGCGCCATCTTCCGTTCGGCCCTGGCCTTCGGCGCGCGGGGAATCATCGTCCAGGACCGCCATGCCCCCGCCCTGGCCGGCGCCCTGGCCAAGGCGGCGGTCGGCGCCACCGAACGCCTGCCCCACGCCCGGGTGACAAACCTGTCGCGCGCCCTGGAACGGCTGGCCGACCTGGGCTGGCGCGCCGTGGGTCTGGACGGGACGGGCGAGCAGACTTTGGAAGAGGCGCTGGATCGTCAGCCCACCGTCCTGGTGATGGGGTCTGAGGGCGACGGCATCCGCCGACTGGTCGCCGAGCATTGCGATGTCCTGGCCAAGATCCCCATGCCGGGCGGGTTCGAGAGCCTGAATGTCTCCAATGCCGCCGCCGTCGCGCTTTATGAGGCGTCTCGCGCTCAACGCGGCTGACAGAAGGTCGCACCGGCGTTAGAGAGCGGAAATGGAATTTTTCTCGTCTCCCGAATTCGCCAGCCAGGCCGCCGCTCTGGGCCAGGTCCTCCTGATGGATCTGGTCCTGGCCGGCGACAACGCCGTCGCCGTGGGCCTGGCCGCCGCCGCCCTGCCCCAGGAACAGCGCAAGAAGGCCATTCTGATCGGCCTGGCCGCCGCCGTCGTCATGCGCATCGGCTTTGCTCTGATCACGGTGCAACTTTTGGCGCTGGTCGGCCTGCTGTTGGCCGGCGGTCTTCTGCTGCTGTGGGTTTGCTGGAAGATGTGGCGCGAACTGCAGGAACAGCGCACCCACGACCAGGCCGAGGCCGAGAGAGAACTCGAACTGGCCCTGAGCATCGAGCACGGCAAGGGGCCGTCGCCCGAGGAGCTGGGCCTGAAGCGCAAGTCCTTCGGCGCCGCCCTGCTTCAGATCATGATCGCCGACCTGACCATGTCGCTGGACAATGTGCTGGCCGTCGCCGGCGCCGCCCATGACCACCCCTGGATCATGGTCTTCGGCCTGATTATGTCGATCGCCCTGATGGGTCTGGCCGCCACCTTCATCGCCAAGCTGCTGCATCGCTACCGCTGGATCGGCTATGTCGGCCTGGTCGTGGTTCTGTACGTCGCCATCCACATGATCTGGGACGGCGC
The DNA here is from genome assembly GCF_049897645.1 of Brevundimonas sp. TWP2-1. NCBI lineage: Bacteria > Pseudomonadati > Pseudomonadota > Alphaproteobacteria > Caulobacterales > Caulobacteraceae > Brevundimonas > Brevundimonas sp. TWP2-1. The sequence continues at coordinate 234,972 of NZ_JAFCWR010000001.1, read as the reverse complement.
CCGTCAGGTGGTGGTCCGCACCGGCCATATGGACGAGTTCAACGCCTCGGCCCCGGCCTTTATCGAGATCAGTCCCGAGGAAGCCGCCAAACACCTGGGCCAGAGGCGCACCGAGACCAGCCCGACCCCGGCGCCCGCCGAACCGACGGCGCCGGCTGCGGCGCCCGCGGTATGACGGTCGCCACGGTCGCGGTCGAGGAGGCCGCCGCCTGGCTGCAATCCGGCGAGGCAGTCCTGATCGATGTGCGCGAACCGGACGAGTTCGCCGCGGCGCGCATCGACGGCGCCATCCTGGCCCCGCTCAGCCAGATGCCTGCCGCCTGGGAGGCGCTGGACCTGCCGGCCGACAGGAAGATCATCGTCCAGTGCCTGAAGGGCGGCCGGAGCCACCAGGTCTGCGCCTTCGTCGGCCCGACCGGCCCCAACGGCCAGCCTCTGTTCAACCTGACCGGCGGCATCCAGGCCTGGCACGCCGCCGGCCTTCCTGTGATCGTCGCGGAACAGGCTTGATCAGAGCCCCCTCAACCACCCCGTAACCGATATCCGGTCCGCCGCCGCCGACAGGGCGACCTGGGTCACGGAATGGGGCGTCGGCACCTTCAACAGGTTCAGGGTGTTGAAGCGGGGGGTGAAGGCCTCCGCCACATTGCCGTCGGCGCCGTGGAAGGCCAGCAGGCCGCCCCACTCGATCCGCCAGACGGGCGTCAGGTTCAGCACATAGGCGAAGAAGCGGTTCTTGCCGTCCGCATGATCGTCATGCTCGGTCAGGAAATGTCCGGGGCGATATCGGGTCAGTTGCGCGTCGGCCAGGGCGATGCGCGGCTCGCCGGTCACATCGCGCATCAGATTCAGGAAAGCCTCGTCGTTCAGGAAGGCCAGCAGGTCGGACCACACCGGCGCCGCCTGCCCCGCCTCGACCAGGTCGTAGATGGGGTGGTTGTCGTACAGATACTGAAAGTTGGTCTGGGCCGACGCCTGCACCGCCTGCCCCAAGGCCTGTTTCTGATCCGGCGATAGCGACGCCAGCCAGGCGGCGGGCAGATCGACATGCCCCTTCCCGCGCCGCGTCACGACATTGTAGTCGGCGGTCGTCGCCGCCTCATACAGTCCCTGAGCGTCGTTCAAAGCCAAGATGCCGTCGATCTGCGTGCGGCCTGTGCGCGCCATTCGCTCGCGAATCGCGGCGCGCCGTTCGTCGGTCAAGAGCGTCAAGGTCGGCGTCATCGCATATCCCCGCCCGCCCAATCAGGCGTCCGCGCCGCCGAAGCGTTCGGACCATTCCGCCACCTGGGCGTCCTCGATCTTGGCGAACAACACGCCCTGGGCCGCCACAGCCTGACCGACGGCCAGACTATTCAGCACATTCTCGTCCGCGCCCGGCCAGCTCAGGTCGGTTGATCCCACCGAAGCCGCGATCTTCTCGGCCGAGAACGGCAGGACCGGCGCCGCCAGACGGGCGAACAGAGCCACCAGATTCAGCCCCGTCCGCACGCCCACCGCCGCGCGGTCGCGGTCGGTCTTCAGCGCGGTCCAGGGCGCGGCGACCTGCAGATATTCGTTGCCCAGCACCCAGACGGCGCGCAGGGCCTGGGCCGCCTTGCGGAACTCCATGGCCTCGAACTGTTCGGTCGCCTCGGCGATGCCCGCCTTGATGTCGGCTTCCAGCTGGATCTCGACAGGCCCGGCCTCGCCGCCTTCGGGCACGACGCCGTCGAACTTCGACTCGGCGAATTTGACGATCCGGTTGACGAAGTTGCCCAGCACATCGGCCAGGTCCTTGTTCGTCGAGGCCTGGAAATCCTCCCAGGTAAAGGCCGAATCCGCATGTTCCGGGCCGTAAGCCGTCAAACGCCAGCGCCAGTAGTCGGCCGGCAGCAGTTCAAGCGCCTGGTCCATGAAGACGCCGCGCTTCTGGCTGGTCGAGAATTTGCCGCCGTACCAGTTCAGCCAGTTGAAGGCCTTCAGCTGGTCCACCGTCTTCCACGGCTCGCCCGAGCCGATGATGGTCGCCGGGAAACTGACAGTGTGGAAGGCCACATTGTCCTTGCCCATGAACTGGACATAGCGGACGTCCTCGGCCCCCTCGTCCAGACGCCACCAGTCGCGCCACGACCCGCCGGTCGCTTCGGCCCATTCCTCCGTCGCGGCGATATATTCGATGGGGGCATCGAACCAGACGTAGAAGACCTTGTCCTCCATGCCCGGACGGGGGAAGCCGTCCTTCAGCACCGGCACGCCCCAGGCCAGATCGCGGGTGATGCCCCGGTCGATCAGCCCCTCGTCCAGGTGCTTGTAGGCGATGGACTTGGCCAGCACCTGCCAGCCGGTCTTGCCGTCGACCCAGGCGCGGATCTGGGGCTCGATCTTGGTCTGCAACAGATAGAGGTGGCGGGTGTCGCGCACCTCCAGGTTCTTGGACCCCGACACCGACGAATAGGGGTCGATGAGATCGGTGGGGTCCAGCAACCGGCCGCAGTTGTCGCACTGATCCCCGCGCGCGCCGACATGGCCGCAGTGGGGGCAGGTGCCCTCGACATAACGGTCGGGCAGGAAGCGGGCGTCGTCGATCGAATAGATCATCCGATCCACCCGCTCCTCGATCAGGCCGTTCTTCTCCAGGGCCTCGGCGAAATGCTGGGTCAGGCGATGGTTCTGCGGGTTCGACGACCTGCCGAACCAGTCATAGCTCAGGCCGAACGCCTGGCCGGCGGCCTTCTGGATCTCATGCTGCTCGTCGCAATAGGTCCGCACGTCCTGGCCGGCGGCGGCGGCGGCCAGCTCGGCCGGAGTGCCGTGCTCGTCGGTGGCGCAGATGTACAGCACCTCATGCCCCTGGGCCCGCTTGAATCGCGCCCAGACGTCGGCCGGCAACATCGAGCCCGCCAGATTCCCCAGGTGCTTGATGCCGTTGATGTAGGGCAGCGCCGAGGTGATGAGGATGCGGGCCATGATCGTCCAGGAGTTCGGGGAAGCGCAGGGATATAGACAGTGACGAACGCGCCGTCACCTCTCCCTCCCCTTCATGGGGAGGGACGATCGCGCAGCGATCAGGCCCGAAGGGGCCTGGGCGGAGTTCTAACTTCCCCACCCCGGCTGCGCTACGCTTCGCCGCCCCTCCCCATGAAGGGGAGGGAGAATTCTAAGGCAGCCGCCGCGCCACCCGGACGAACCGCCCGGTCAGCAGGACAGAAGACGCCAGGCTGGCGATCACGATGGCCCAGACCAGACCGTCCACGCCCATACGGTGCGCCAGCACCCAGCCCAGCGGCATCATCACCGCCCCATAGGCCACGAAATGCATGATCGTGGGCCACCAGACGTCGCCCGCCGCGCGGTTCGCCTGGGCCGCCACCACCTGGATTCCGTCCGCGACGAAGAACAGGGTCGCCAGCACCAGAGCCGGGGCGGCGATGGCCAGCAGGACCGGATCGCGATTGTAGGCGCCCACGATCAGATGCGCGCTGGGCCAGACCAGCAGGGCGACGATGAAGGTCATTGCCGTCACGACGCTCAAGCCCACCAGACCGGCCCTCAACACCCCTCGCCCGTCGCCCGCGCCATAGCTGCGGCCCACCAGAACCGCCGTCGCCGACGACAGGCCCATGGGCAGCATGAAGACGATGGCCGAGACATTCAGCACCACCGCCCAGGCGGCCGTCTCCGCCGTGCCGATCTGACCGGCGAAGAAGGTGAAGCCGGAAAAGGCCCCGACCTCGATGAAATAGGATGCGCCGGCGCCCAGGCCGACCTTGACCTGTTCGCGCGCCGCCTTGGGATCACGCTCGGGCTTGTCGAAGATACCCAGAGCCCGCGCCTCGGGCAGGCGCAGGATATAGACCACCAGGAAGATCGCCAGCGCCGCTCGCGCCCCGAACGTCGCCCAGGCCGAGGCGAAGGCGCCGTCGAAACCGATGCCCAGCAGATCGGGAACCAGCACGATGTTCAGCGCCAGATTGACCCCATTCGCCACCCACATGGCGACCATGCCGGGCTTTGGCCGCCCCAGGGCCTCCAGGAAGAACTGTCCCGTCACCGAGATCAGATAGAAGGGCATGGACAGGGCGAAGACGACCAGAGCCGGTCCCGCCCCCTCGGCCAGACCGTCGTCCAGCCCCATCTGACCCAGCCCCCAGGGGCCGACGGCGATGAGGGCGATCATCGAGACCACGCCGATCTGAAGCGAATAGGTCATGCCCCGACGCAGCACCGAGCCGACGGCGTGCCGACGCCCCTCGCCCAGCATCCGCGCCGTCATCACTTGCACGCCCAGCATCAGCCCGACCGCCGTCGTCACCACGATCGAGGTCGGCGCCCAGGCCAGGGAGTGGAAGGCCAATTCCTGGCTCGAAAACCGCCCGACCACGATGGCGTCGGTCAGGCCCATGGTCATGATTCCCAGGCGCGACAGGATCACCGGCCAAGCCAGGTTGAGCAGGTCTCGGAAGGCGGTACGGGTCTGGGGGCTGAGCGCGATCATCGGAGGCGGCACAGGCCACGCGGACCCGTCGCGGTCAACACCCAAAAACTCTGTGGGTTCAGCCTACCAGGCGCCCAATTCGCGAAGCTGGCGCACCAACTCCTCTGGCGCCTCGCCTGCATCCAGCTCGGTCAGGTCGACCGGCGTGTCCTTGGGCTCGAAATAGCGCCAGCCTTGGAAGGGCCGCCGCGCCATGGGGGCGGTGCGGATCACCTGGGGCGCCAGGGTGATTTCACACCGGCTCTGCTTGCCCTCCCCCAGGGTGGCGATGTCGAGCACGGGCTGGCGGCAGACGATGGTCCCCTTCACCACCCAGTACAGCGAGCCGCCGTCCTCGATTTCCGGCGCGCGTTTAGGCGTCATCCGCGTGTGGACCACCAGAGGCCCGCCCTTGTCGGCGCGGGCCTCCAGCCATTCGACATCCGGCACCCCGACGCCCAGTTTGATCATGTGAAGCGGCATGGCGCCCACGTAGTCGCCCAGAAGCGCCTTGGCCAGATTGTTCATCAAAGGAGCTTGTCTCGCGGAACAGCGGACCGCTTACAGACAGGTCACGGAACTGGCGACCACGATTTCGGCGCCCACGACGGCCGGCGGTTCATCGACCGATGATCAACCGACAGGTGGTGTTACCCGAAACTGGGAGCCCCTTCGTGCTACGCCTTCAACAACCCCAGCAGCGCCTCGGCCGCTTCACGCGACGACCCCGGGTTCTGGCCGGTCACCAGCTTTCCGTCGGTCTGCACATACGACCCCCAATCCGGCCCCTTGGAATAGTCGCCGCCATTGGCGATCAGCACGTTCTCGACCAGGAACGGCACCACGTCCGTCAGACCCACCGCATCCTCTTCAGAGTTGGTGAAGCCCGTCACCTTGCGGCCGTTGACCAGCGGCTTGCCGTCTGCGCCGGTCACCGACTTCAGCACGCCCGGTGCATGACAGACGAAGCCAGTCGGCTTGTCGGCCTTGGCGAAATCCTCGATCAGGGCGATGGAATCCGCGTCATTGGCCAGGTCCCACAGCGGCCCGTGACCGCCGGGATAGAAGACGGCGTCGAAATCATCGGCCTTCACCGAGGACAGAACGACGGTCGAGGCCAAGGCGGCTTGCGCTTCGGCGTCTGCCTTGAAGCGGCGCGTGTCGTCGGTCTGGGCGTCCGCGTCGTCGCTCTTGGGATCCAGCGGCGGCTGTCCGCCCTTGGGCGAGGCCAGCACGACCTGCGCGCCCGCATCCTTCAGCGCGTAATAGGGGGCCGCCAGCTCTTCCAGCCAGAAGCCGGTCTTCTTGCCCGTGTCGCCGAGTTGATCGTGCGATGTCAGCACCAGCAGGATGTTCATAAGGAAGGCTCCGTCTCTTGGGGTGTCCACAGATGGGAAGCCGCACGCTGCGCCTCAAGGCTGGCCTCTGCATGGAAAAACACCCACCCTGCCAGCTCTCTTCACGAGGAACGAACCGCATGAAGCGTTGGATCGGCATGATCGCGGCCCTGCTGGGCGTAATGGCCTTTACCCAGGCGGCTCAGGCCTCATCTCCGGCGCCCTGCGGCGTCGGGCAAGCGGGCGCAACCCAGGCCGTCGCCATCGGCCGGACCGGCCGCTCGATGCTGCTCCACCTGCCCGCCGGCTTCGATCCGAACACGCCCGCGCCCCTGGTCTTCCTGCTGCACGGCAGCGGCGGCACGGGCGAGAAGATGCTGGCCTCGTCTCGCCTGGCGGAGGCGGCGGACAGGCACGGCTTCATCGTCGCGGCGCCCGACGCCGGGATCCCGGTCGAGCGGGGCTTCGTCTGGAACATTCCCGGCGTCCCGACCATCACCGGCGCGGTTCCCGGCCCCAGCGACGCCGACGACGTCGCCTATCTGACGACCGCCATCCGGGTGCTCGCGGATCAGGGCTGCATCGATGACAGCCGCGTCTATGCCACGGGTCTGTCGGGCGGCGGACGGATGACGTCCTGGCTGGGATGCGTCGCCGCCGACCGCTTCGCCGCCATTGCGCCTGTCGTGGGCCTGCGCGCCGGAAATCCGCGTAAGGACCGACCGGAAGAGCCCGATCCCGCCACCTGCCGTCCCTCGCGCCCCATGCCGGTCATCGCCTTCGCCGGCGACGCGGACACGACCAATCCGATCCAGGGCGAGGGCGCGGGCTATTGGCATTACACCATGCACGCCGCCGAACAGCGCTGGGCCCAGTTGAACGGCTGCACCCAGGTGCGCGACACCCGCTGGCTCGCCGACAAGGTCTATGAGGAAGGCTACGCCGCCTGCCGCGACGGCGCGGACGTGGTGGGCCGCATCACCGCCGGCGGCGGCCACAGCTGGGTCGCCGACAACGACGCCCTCTGGGCCTTCTTCGCCTCACGCACCCGACCGCAAAACTGAGCGCCCGACACACCTCCGCGCGAGGATGGCAGCAAATCGGCCTCAAGTAGCGCGAAGCGCGGTAGGCCCAGCAAACAAAAAGACCCGGCGGTTTCCCGCCGGGCCTTTCCGATATTCAGCAAATGCCGAAAGTCAGATCTTACTTGATCTGGACCTTGGCGCCGGCTTCCGTCAGCTTCTTGGCGACTTCGTCGGCGTTCTGCTTGGAGACGTTCTCGACGACGTTCTGCGGAGCGCCTTCGACCAGGTCCTTGGCTTCCTTCAGACCCAGGTCCGAACGCACGCCACGGACTTCCTTGATCACGTTGATCTTCTTGTCGCCACCGTCCAGCAGGACGACGGTGAATTCGGTTTGCTCTTCGGCAGCTTCAGCCGGAGCGCCGCCACCGGCAGCCGGAGCAGCCATGGCGACGGGAGCAGCGGCGCTGACGCCCCACTTTTCTTCAAGCAGCTTCGACAGTTCAGCGGCTTCGAGAACGGTCAGAGCGGACAGGTCTTCGACGATCTTGGCGAGGTCAGCCATTGTCAGTGTTCCTTCGGAGGATTGGTTTTAGAGAGTGATGCAGAGATGAAAGGCTGGGCCGCTTACGCGGCTTCCTTGGTGGCGTAGGCGTTGAACACGCGAGCCAGCTGACCGGCGGGTGCTTGCAGCACGCCAGCGATACGAGTCGCAGGCGCGTTGAGCAGGCCGATGAGTTGGCTGCGGACTTCGTCGAGCGTCGGGAGCTTGGAAAGAACTTCCACGCCCTTCTGGTCGACGACGGTGTCGCCCATGAAGCCGCCGATGATCTTGAAGCGATCATTGGCCTTGGCGAACTCGGTGGCGACCTTGGCGGCCGTACCGGGGTTCTCGGAATAGGCGATGCCCACGGGACCCTTGAACAGGCCGTGGAATTCGCTGCCTTCTTCGGCTTCGAGCGCCTTCAGCGCCAGGCGGTTCTTGACCACCTTGAACGCGCCGCCTTCTTTACGAAGACGACCACGCAGATCTTCCATTTCCGCAACGGTCAGACCCAGGTTTTGGGTCACGACCACGGAGCCGGCGTCGGCGAATACGCCCTTGAGCGTTTCGATCGACTCGGCTTTTTGAGCGCGGTCCATTGCGGTCTCCAGTCTTGGTATTCGCCGCCGGGCTTATTCCCGACGACGGATTGGCCAAAGCGCCGTGCATCGCTGCAAAGCGTTCAAGCCGGTCGTATTGTCCGAAGGATGCGTCTGACGGCGTCCGTCCCGGAATGCGGGCTGACAGCGTAAGGGTCGCGTCCCCATCTCCCCACGGCGTCAGAGGGCTCTCTGACAGTTATGGCCTGGGTGACCCCCACGCCCCGAAGTTCTCGGACAGGACCGTCAAAGGAATGAACCTGTGACGGGAAGCGGCGCTCTTACAGGGACGGATCACGGAAATCAAGGCGCGGATCGCATGGCGTATGAACTCTACTATTGGCCGACCATCCAGGGACGGGGCGAGTTCGTCCGTCTGGCGCTGGAGGCGGCCGGCGCCGACTATGTCGATGTCTCGCGCCAGGATGACGGAAAGGCGATGATGAGGCTGATGAAGGACGCCGCCACGCCGCCCTTCGCCCCGCCCTTCGTGCGCCTGGGCGACCGCCCCGTCGGGCAGGTCGCGGCCATCCTGGCCTGGCTGGGTCCGCAACTGGGCCTCAGCCCGAACGGCGACAGCGACCGCGCCTGGCTGAACCAGATCCAGCTGACTTTCGCCGACCTGGTCGCAGAGGCACACGACACCCACCACCCCGTCGATCTGATGGCCTATTACGACGACCAGAAACCCGAGGCCGCCCGCCGCGCCGAGGGCTTTCGCAAGGAACGGATCGCCAAGTTCCTGGGCTGGGGCGAACAGGTGTTGAGCCGAAACCCGCAAGGCTCGGCTTGGATGGTCGGCGACCGCCTGACCTATGCCGACCTGTCGCTCTTCCAAGTCGTCGAAGGCCTGACCTACGCCTTTCCCAAGGCGTCGGCGCGTGTCCTGAAGACGACGCCGCACCTGGTCGCCGTCCGCGACCGTGTCGCCGCCCTGCCCCGCATCGCCGCCTATCTGGCCAGCCCGCGGCGCATCGCTTTCAACGAGGACGGCATCTTCCGCCGGTATCCCGAACTGGACGACTGAGGTCGTTCAATCTTCCAGGGGCGTGGCGTCGAAGTCGCGGATCAGGGCGGCCAGGTCGGGTTCGTGAACCAGGTCCGCCGCTTCGCTCAGGCTCATCCAGCGCCGCTCGCGCTGGTGCGCCTCGGGCCAGGCGCCCAGCTGGACCAGCACTTGAAGCGGATAAACAGAGACCACGCACTGGCGCACGCCTCCATCCTTCAGACCCTTGGCGTAGCGGAAGACGCCGATGGAGGTCTGGTCCATCTCGCCGCGCACCCCGGCTTCCTCCATGGCCTCCTGGGCCGCCGCCTCGGGATCGGTCTTGCCGACCATCCGACCACCCTTGGGGATGACCCAGCGGCGGGTCTCGCGTGAGGTGATCATCAGGATCTGACGACCTTCGTCCGTCAGCCGCCACGGCAGGGCCGCGACCTGACGGGTTTCGGATCGCGAGGTGCGTTTGACGCCCGACGCCATCAGGCGCGGTTCCGAGAGGATCGGGTCTTGAGACAGGCCATGCGACGTTTTGCACCAGCGAAAGGATCAGCGCGTTCCAAAGGTGATCGCGCCGCCTGCGTCAAGCGAACTGACGCAGGCGTCCTATTTTTCGCCGGGCGCCTTCGCATCGGGATCTCCCAGCACATCCTGACGATACAGCATCGTGATCAAGGTGTGCAGCACCAGCGCCAGCGGCGTGGCGAACAGTACGCCCAGCGGCCCAAACAGGGTGCCGATGCCCACCACAGCGAAGATGCCCAGCACAACCGGCAGGTTGGCCACGTTCTTCTGCACCATAGGCGTGATGAAGTTGCTCTCCAGCTGGGACACCACGACATAGAGGGCAAGCGTCATCAGGGCGGTCTCCCACCCTTGGGTCGCCCCCACCAGAACCGCCGGAACGGTCGAGACGATGGGTCCGACGATGGGCACGAACTGCGCCAGGCCCGTCAGCAGCCCCAGACCCAGGGCCGAGGGAACGCCAATGATCGCCAGACCCACGCCCGTCAGCGTACCGACCAGCACCATCGAGAACAGTTGCGCCTTCAGCCAGCCCTTCAACGCCTTGCCGCAGCTGTTCAGCACCTCGCGCAGACGGGCTCGACGGTCCATCGGCACCATCGACAGCAGACCCTCGCGCGACTTGGCAGGTTCGATGGCCAGGAACACGCCGGCGACGATCACCAAGACCAGCGTCGTCACACCCGAGGCGAAGCCAAGCGCGAACTTCTGCGCCACCTGCAACGCCTGGCCAGCCCGGTCACCCAACCCCTGCAGTTGCTCGAACAGTTGGGCGGCGTAGGGCTGGGCCTGGATCCAGGACTGCACCTGGTCCCAACCCTGGGGCACGACGGCCGACAGAGCCACGACCTGCTCGGTGATCTGCGCACCGAAAAGGGTCAATATCCCCGCCAGCACGGCGACCACGATCACCAGCGACAAAAACACCGCCAGCGGATCCGGCGCCTTCAGCCAGCGCACCAGGGGATCGGCCAGAGCGCGAAGAACCACGGCGACCACAATGGCCCCGAAAATCAGCAGCCACAGCGTCTGCAGGGTCACGATCAGTTGGACCGCGAAATAGGCCGAGACCAGCACGATGGCGCCGAACGCCAGCCGCCCCTTCCACGGATCGCTCCCACCCGAGCCAAGGCCCACATTAGCCTTGTCGCCCATCAATCTTCCCAGTCCGAACATATCGCCCCCTTCAAGGTCGCGACAGGAACGCAGGTCGAGCGTGGCCGTTCGCCGCACGCGATAATAAAATCAGTGGGCGTCGGATGACCGCTGATCGTAGGCCGCCTGAGCCGCCGCGACCTGGGGCATCTGGGTCTCGGCCCAGTCGATCATCGACTGCATCGCCGCCATCAGGGTGCAGCCCAGCGGCGTCACCGCATAGGTTACGGACACCGGCACGGTCGCCACGACGGATCGCGACACCAGACCGTCCCGCTCCAGCGACTTCAGCGTCTGGCTCAGCATCTTCTGCGACACGCCATCGACCCGGTGCTTCAGCGCATTGAACCGGATCGGCCCCTCGCCCAGCACGATCAGGATCAGAGTGCTCCACTTGTCCGCGATCCGGTCCAGCAACTGCCGCGTCGGACAGTTCGCCGCGAACACGTCGCCGCGGGTCCAGGTTTCTGGGGGGTGACCAGGTGTGTGAAAGGTGCCGTCTTGCATGGCCGCATCCCATAGCGCACCTGGTATCCATTGGATACCCAAAGGAGCCTTCCATGAAAGTCGCAGTCCTCGGCGCCAGCGGTCGCGCCGGCTCAGAAATCACAAGGGAACTCGCCGCGCGCGGCCATGCCGTCACCGCCATCGCCCGCAAACCCGAGGCCATCCCCGCCGCCGACGGCGTTACGCCCGTCGCGGGCGACGCCTCGGACGCCGCCGCACTGGCCGACCTGATCAAGGGTTCGGACGCCGTGATCAGCGCCCTGCACTTCGACGTGCCGGCCGAGACCCTGCTGAACGCGCTCAAGACCGCCGGCATCCCTCGCCTGCTGATCACCGGCGGCGCCGCCAGCCTGGAGGTCGCCCCCGGCGTCCGCCTGATCGACACGCCCGAGTTTCCCGAGGAGTGGAAGCCCTTCGCACAGGGCGGCATCGTCTTCCTGGACGCCCTGCGCCACGAGACGGAGATCGACTGGACCTTCTTCTCACCCGCCGCCGTGATCGAGGAAACGCCCCGCCTGGGCCATTTCCGGACCGGAACCGACCAACTGGTCGTGGACGACAAGGGCGACAGCAAGATCGGCTTTGCCGACTACGCCATCGCCATGGTGGACGAACTGGAAAACCCCCAGCACTGCCGCGCGCGCTTTACGGCAGCCTATTAAGGACTATTGCGCCGCCTGGCCACGGCTCGCTCTAGCCATGGCGGCCTTAACCTCGCGCCTCTGTTCAGGCGTGCATTCGAAACGGTTGCAGAGCTGGTCTCCCAAATCGGCCATCAGCTCGGGCATGACCCCCTGGATCGCCGTCGCGATCCGGGGCGCCGCCTCATAGCTCTTGCTCATCATCGAGCGGCCGACATCGCTCTGGTAGAAATCGACGAGGGCTTCCAACTCTTCCAGCGTGAAAATGTCGGCATAGATCGGCGCCACTGCCTCGAACATCCGTGGCAACATGCTCGCGGTCGCTTCCGACATGACCTCACGAAACTCGGCTGCCTGCTCCGCCGACATGGTGTCGGATTGCGGCATCATCATCGCCGTCATCTGACCCAATGCCGCGCCCATCTGTTCCCCTTGAATCAGCGCGATGAATTTGTTGGCCAGCGCCAGTTTTTCGGCCGAAACATCGGTAGTTTCTGCCATTGCCACCGGCGCAGCCAGCAGCGTCAAGGCCATGCACAGGCCGCCGATCAGTTGTTTCATGTCATCCCCCAGGTAGGTGCTCATCCTGATTGCAGAGACGACCTTCGGGCAAGAAAAAACGGCGGGGATCGCTCCCCGCCGTTCTTCCGTCTTGGTTGTATCGAGGCTTAGGCGCCCAGCGAGGACGGGTCGACCTTGATGCCTGGGCCCATCGTCGAAGACAGGCTGATGCGCTTCACATAGGTGCCCTTGGCGCCCGACGGCTTGGAACGCACCAGGGCGTCCACGATGGCCTTCACGTTGGCTTCCAGGGCGTCCTGAGTGAACGAGACCTTGCCGATGCCGGCGTGGACGATGCCCGCCTTCTCGACGCGGAACTCGACGGCGCCGCCCTTGGCGTCCTTGACGGCCTGAGCCACGTTCGGGGTCACGGTGCCGACCTTCGGGTTCGGCATCAGGCCGCGCGGGCCCAGCACCTTACCCAGACGGCCGACCAGGGCCATCATGTCCGGCGACGCGATCACGCGGTCGAACTCCATGAAGCCGCCGGCGATCTTCTCGTACAGATCTTCGGCGCCGACGTGTTCGGCGCCGGCCGCGGTGGCTTCGGCGGCCTTGGCGTCCTTGGCGAAGACGGCGACGCGAACGTCACGGCCGGTGCCCGACGGCAGGTTCACCACGCCACGGACCTGTTGGTCGGCGTGACGGGGATCGACGCCCAGGTTGACGGCGATCTCAAGGGATTCGTCGAACTTCGACTTGGCGTTTTCCTTGGCCAGCTTGATGGCGTCGGAGAAAGGCAGCAGGTCTTGGCTGACGCCTGTGCGGGCTTTTTGAGCCTTGGTTTGCTTGGCCATGGTTTAGCCCTCCACCACTTCGAGGCCCATCGCGCGGGCGGAGCCTTCGATGATCTTGGTCGCGGCGTCGAGGTCGTTCGCGTTCAGATCTTTCATCTTCTTTTCAGCGATCTCGCGCAGTTGCGAAACCTTGACCGTACCGGCCGTCTCGCGACCGACCAGCTTGGAGCCCGACTTCAGGCCCGTGGCCTGCTTCAGGTACCAGGTCGCCGGCGGCGTCTTGGTCAGGAAGGTGAACGACTTGTCCTGATAGACTGTGATCACGGTCGGAAGCGGGGTGCCCTTGGCTTCCTTCTCGGTGCGCGCGTTGAACTCCTTGCAGAAGCCCATGATGTTCACACCGCGTTGACCCAGAGCCGGGCCGATCGGGGGCGAAGGCGTGGCCGAACCGGCCGGCACTTGCAGCTTGATATAGCCGAGAATCTTCTTGGCCATTGGTCTCTCCTATGAATGACCCGACGAACGAACGCAGGGCCGGTGAGCCGTGGTGCGGCATGGCTGCCTCCCACGGATTTGCCGCCCCACGAGCCGAGGCCCGCCGAGCGAAGGCGCGCGTGTAACAGAGGGGGGCTGGAAAGGCAAACGGGCTGGCGTCCTTGCGACGCCGAAACGAAAAAGCCGCGCCCTTTCGGACGCGGCTTCAAATCTGTGAGGTGCGCAGGCTTCAGCCCGAAACCTTCTCCACCTGGGCGTATTCCAGCTCGACCGGCGTGGCGCGACCGAAGATGGAGACGGCGACGCGCAGGCGGGCGTGTTCTTCGTCCACGCTTTCGACCGAACCGTCGAAGCTGGCGAAGGGGCCGTCGATGACCTTGACCTTCTCGCCGATGTCGAAGCGGATGGTGGGCTTCGGACGTTCGACGCCCTCTTCCACCTGACCGATGATGTTCTGAACTTCACGTTCCGAGACCGGCAGGGGCTTGGTGCCGCCCGCGGCGCCCAGGAAGCCGGTGACCTTCGGGGTGTTCTTGACCAGGTGATAGGCTTGGTCGGTCATTTCCATCTTCACCAGCACATAGCCGGGGAAGAACTTGCGTTCCGAATTCACCTTGCGACCGCGACGGATCTCGACGACGTCCTCGGTCGGAACCAGGATTTCGGAGAAGGCGTCTTCCAGGCCCTGCTGCTTGGCCTGGTCGCGCAGTTGCTCCGCTACCTTCTTCTCGAAGTTCGAGTAGGCGTTGACGATATACCACTTGTGGCGCGGATTGGCGGGCTTTGCGGGCGCTGCATCGGTCATGGGCGCGTCTTTCTCAGGATCCGAGAGCGATGATGTAGCGGAAGGCGAAGCCCAGGCCGGTGTCCACGATCCAGAAGAAGATCGCGGCGATGATCACCATGATGAAGACCATCACCGAGGTGATCCAGGTCTCCTTGCGGCTGGGCCAGACGATCTTGCGGCCCTCGGCGCGAACCTGGCTGAAGAACTGGCCGGGGCTGGTGCGGGGCTTCTTGGGCTCGGGCGAATCGACCGTGATGGCGGCGGCGCCGGCCGCCTGGGGCTTGGCGCCCATCTGGGGCTTTGCGCTGCCCTGAGGCCGCTTGCCGGGAGTTTTGGCCTTGGCCATCAGTTGCTCTTCACACAATTGTTCCTGTCGCCCCAGATGGGAAGTCCCATCCGGAAGCGACAGGGGGGATTGGCAGGAGTTGGGGGACTCGAACCCACGACCCCCGGTTTTGGAGACCGGTGCTCTACCAGCTGAGCTAAACTCCTAGACAACCGCTCGAACCCTCAGGTCCGTGCGTTCGCCAGAGGGGGGCGTATGCCCGACACCGCCCTGCATTTCAAGGGCGATATGACACTTCCACCTAGTCTTCCTGATGCGCGGCGATGGCGTCCCGCTCTTCCTGAGCCTGGATCAGTTCCTTGAAGATCAGCTTGTCGATGCGGCGGTCGTCCATGTCGACGACCTCGACCTCGAATCGGCCGACCTGGACCACTTCGCCCTCGTCCGGCACGCGCGACAGCTGGTGCAGAATCAGGCCGGCGACGGTGTGGTAGCCCTCGTGATCGCCGAAATCCTCGCCCAGCTTGTCGGCCAGTTCGTCCAGGTGCGTCTGACCATCGACCAGCCAGCTGCCGTCGGCGCGCTGATGGATCCAGGCCTGTTCCTCGTCGTGACCCTCGTTGAAGTCGCCGGCGATCATTTCCAGGATGTCGGTCGCCGTCACCACGCCTTCGAAGGCGCCGTATTCGTCGACGATGAAGGCCATGTGGACCTTGGACCCCTTCAGGATCTCAAGCGCCTTCAGCACCGAGGTCGATTGCGGGATGAAGGCCGGTTCCGCGACCAGAGGCTCGATGTCGAACTTGCCGTGCGTAAGCAGGCTGTCCAGCAGGTCCTTCTTGTGGACCACGCCCAGCGGATTATCGACGTCGCTCTCACGCGCCACCACGATCCGCGAATAGGGGCAGGTGCGAATCTCTTCGCGCAGGATTTCCTCGGGATCGTCCAGCGCGATCCAGAAGACGTCGTGGCGCGGCGTCATGGCCACCCGCACAGCGCGGTCGCCCAGGCGCAGGATTTCCTCGATCATCACCTGTTCTTCGGGCTCGATCAGACCGGCCGAGGTGCCTTCCGCCAGGATGGTCGCCACCTCTTCCTGGGTCACGTCCGAACCATCGCGGTCCTTGACGCCCAGCAGCTTGAGAATGCCCGAGGTCGAGGCGGTCAGCAGCAGCACGAACGGCTTCAGCACGATCGCCATCTTGGAGATCGGCCCCGCCATCTTGGACGCCACCGCTTCCGGGAAGATCAGAGCGATCCGTTTGGGCACCAGTTCGCCGACGATCAGCGACACATAGGTGATGCACACGACCACCAGGGCCGTGGCGAAGACTTCGGTGTATCGCGCCAGCGCCGGGAAACTGACTTCCAGAATACGATCCAGCTCGCCCGCGATGGTCGCCTGACCATAGGCGCCCGCCAGAATGCCGATAAGGGTGATGCCGACCTGAACGGCGGACAGGAACTGAGTCGGTTCTTCGGACAGCTTCAACGCCGCCCTGGCCCCCCGGTCTCCCCGTTCCGCCCTCGCCTGGAGTTTGGATTTCCGCGAGGAGACGACCGCCAATTCAGTCATGGCGAACAAGCCGTTAAGCACCACGAGGAGCAGAACGACGACAATAGCGATGAGTAACATCTAGGGGGGTGTGGGGACCGACGCGGCGCAACATCCGGCGTCCGCATCGCTACATTAGGGCAGGATCGCGTCCAGCGCTACGTTTTCCTTTGAGCCTCAGCCCGCCCGTCCCGCATCGACCGAACCATAGCCCCCCGAAACCGTCCGACCGTCGGCGTCATACTGGGTCGCGCAGGCGCTCATGCCCAGAACGGTGCCGATGAAAAGACCCAGGCGGATAGCGCGTCGCATTTGGTTACCGAAAAGTTAACGTCCGTTTCGAACGTAGACTTCGGTTTGCGGTTGCAGACAACCCCGCTCGCCTTGGACGCGAACGGCGCGTGAATGGAAAAAGGGGACACCTCGCGGCGTCCCCTTTGTCGTATCTGGCGATGTCGGCCCGATCAGACCTTGATCGGCAGGGCCGTGCGGATGTGGACGTCCTTGAGCTGACGCTCCTCGGCCTCGGTCGGGGCGTTCATCAGCAGGTCTTCGCCCTGCTGGTTCAGCGGGAAGGCGATGACCTCGCGGATGGCGGTTTCGCCGGCCAGCAGCATGACGATCCGGTCGATGCCGGGGGCCAGGCCGCCGTGCGGCGGCGCGCCGTAGCGGAAGGCGTTCAGCATGCCGCCGAACTGCTCCTCGACCACCGAGGCGTCGTAGCCGGCGATCTCAAAGGCCTTCAGCATGATCTCGGCCTTGTGGTTCCGGATCGCGCCCGAGCAAAGCTCATAGCCGTTGCAGACGATGTCGTATTGGAAGGCGCGGATAGTCAGCGGATCCTGGGTCTCCAGCGCCTCCATTCCGCCCTGCGGCATCGAGAACGGGTTGTGGCTGAAATCGACCTTCTTCTCTTCCTCCGACCATTCGAACATGGGGAAGTCGACGATCCAGCAGAACTTGAACTGGTTCTCGTCGATCAGCTTCAGCTCGGTGCCCACGCGGGTGCGGGCCAGGCCGGCGAACTTGGCGAAGACCGACGGCAGGCCCGCGGTGAAGAAGGCGGCGTCGCCCTTGCCCAGGCCCAGCGACGACATCAGGGCCTCGGTCGGCTCCTGGCCCAGGTTCTTGGCGATGGGGCCGCCCCAGGCGCCCTGGTCGTCAGACCAGAAGATATAGCCCAGGCCGGGCTGGCCCTCGCCCTGTGCCCAGGAGTTCATGCGGTCGCAGAAGGCGCGCGAACCGCCGGTCGGCGCCGGGATGGCCCAGACGGCGTTCTTCTCGTCCGCACCCAGGATCTTGGCGAACAGGCCGAAGCCGCCGTCGCGGAAGTGGTCGGACACCACCTGCATCTTGATCGGGTTGCGCAGGTCCGGCTTGTCCGACCCATACCAGGCCATCGACTGGGCGTAGGTCAGGCGCTCGAAGCCCTTGTGCTCGAACGTCTCGCCGAAATCGTTGGTGAAGGTGTGGACGCCGTCGATGGGCGACACCGGCTTGCCCTCGCCGAACTCCTCGAACACGCCGTGCATCAGCGGTTCGATGGCGGCGAAGACGTCTTCCTGGGTCACGAAGCTCATCTCGACGTCGAGCTGGTAGAATTCCAGCGAACGGTCGGCGCGCAGGTCCTCGTCACGGAAGCAGGGGGCGATCTGGAAATAGCGGTCGAAGCCCGAGACCATCAGCAGCTGCTTGAACTGCTGAGGCGCCTGCGGCAGCGCGTAGAACTTGCCGGGGTGCAGACGCGACGGCACCAGGAAGTCGCGCGCGCCTTCCGGCGACGAGGCGGTCAGGATCGGGGTCTGGTACTCCAGGAAGCCCTGGGCGACCATGCGCTGGCGGATAGAGGAGATGACCCTGGAGCGCAGGACGATGTTCTTGTGCAGACGCTCGCGACGCAGGTCGAGGAAGCGGTTGGCGAGGCGGATGTCCTCAGGATACTCCTGGTCGCCGAAGACCGGCATCGGCAGTTCGGCGGCTTCCGACAGGACCTCGACGCCCTGGACGCGGACCTCGACTTCGCCGGTCGGCAGGTTCGGGTTCACCACTCCGGCCTCGCGGGCGACCACTTCGCCGTCGATCTTGATCACGCTCTCGGCGCGCAGACGCTCGACGGCGGCGAAGCCCGGCGTCTCCGGGTGCAGCACCAGCTGAGTCAGGCCATAGTGGTCGCGCAGATCGATAAACAGCAGGCCGCCGTGATCGCGCTTCCTGTGCACCCAGCCGGACAGGCGAACGGCGGAACCGGCATCGGAGGCGCGCAGGGCGCCGCAGGTATGGGAACGATAGGCGTGCATGGAACAGACCGTCTGGAGACTTTGGCGGTGGAATCTGACGCCTTCGGCGCCCGAAATCGAAGCGGCGTAGGGCGCATCATCGCCCCGGAAAGTCAAGGTTTCAGCCGTTGCAAAGCCTGTCGCCACGCATGATATCTGGCGCTCCTGTCCCACCCGAGGCCGCCATGTTCATCGTTACCATCACCTACACCCAGCCGATCGAAGCCATCGAGGCCAAGACGGTTGAGCATCGCGAGTGGCTGGATCAGCATGTAGCCAGCGGCCTGATCATCGCCGCCGGACCGATGGTTCCGCGCACGGGCGGCATCCTGGTGGTGCGCAGCGGTGGCACGAAAGAGGAACTGGAGGCCCTGCTGAAGGCCGATCCGTTCCAGGTTCACGGCCTGGCCGACTATCAGGTCACCGAGTTCAAGGCGGGCAAGTTGAACCCCGCCCTGGCCGAATTCGCCTGATTCCATCCACAGGCGCGAGGTTCCCTCCCCGGAACCAACAGAGCGGGCCTGACGCGATTAATCCTGGCCTCTGCTAAGACGGGGTCATGACCGCGCTGAGCGCCCTGCCCCGTCCGACCGCCGAACAGCTGCGTCTGCCGCTGGAGCGTCATGTCGTGGGCGAGGCCTTTGTGACCTCGGACAGCAACGCCGAGGCGGTGCGCGTGCTGGCGCGATGGCCCGACGGCGCGGGGGCGGTGCTGGCCCTGCATGGGCCGGCGGGATCGGGCAAGAGCCGCCTCGCCGCCGACTGGGCCGAACGGGTCGGGGCCGTGCCGCTGAACGGCGCCGAGGCCGCCCTGATCGATCCCCTGGAGCTGGAAGGCCGGCCCGTGCTGCTGGACCGGGCGGCCGATGCGGACGACGAAAGCCTGTTTCACCTGATCAACCTGGCCAACTCGGGCGGAGGCGCCCTGCTCCTGGTGTCGCGGTCGGCGCCGCGTCAGTGGTCGGTGGATCTGCCCGACCTGCGTTCGCGCCTGGACGCCGTGCGCGCCGTCTCCATCGCGGCGCCCGACGACGCCGTCCTGTCGGCCATCCTGCGCGCCCGCTTCGCCGAGCGCAGCATCACACCGGCCGACGACGTGATCGACTATCTGGTGCGCCGTCTGGATCGGTCGGCCGAGACCGCTGCGGCCGTGGTCGAACGGCTGGACGCCCTGCACCGCCCGGTCACCCGCGTCCTTGCACGCCAGGTGCTGGATGCGATGGACGCCGCCGACTAAGGCGCGACATTTTCTACGCACCCGCTTGCGGCCGTCACAGACGCGGGCGAGAACCGGGTCATGACCGACGCCGCCATCCACGACGACACCCGAGGCGAGGAAGTTCCCGCCTCTCGCGCCCCTCAACTGGCGCTGAGCGAAGAGCTGATGGCCTCGCCGACCCGGTTCTTCAATCGGGAGATCTCGTGGCTGGCGTTCAACGAGCGCGTGCTGGAAGAGGCGGCCAACCCCAACCACCCGCTGCTGGAGCGGCTGCGGTTCCTGTCGATCTCGGCCAATAACCTGGACGAGTTCTTCATGACGCGCGTCGCCGGCCTGAAGGGCCAGTTGCGCGAGCGGGTGCGCGTCCTGTCCGCCGACGGCCTGACGCCCGCCGAACAGCTGGAGCAGATCAATATCGCCGCCGGCGAGCTGATGGCCGAGCAGCAATTGCGCTGGCGTCAGTTGAAAAAGGAACTGACCACGGCCGGGATCGAGGTGGTCGATCGCCAGAAGATCACCAAGACAGAGCGTGATCGGCTGGAGCCCGAGTTTCTGAACCAGCTATTCGCGGTGCTGACGCCCCTGGCGATCGACCCGGCGCACCCCTTCCCCTTCCTGCCCAACCTGGGCTTCTCGCTGGCGCTGAAGCTGAAGCGCAAGGGCGAGACGAAGACCTTCTACGCCCTGGTGCCGGTGCCGACCCAGGTTCAGCGGTTCTGGCAACTGCCCACCGACGGCCGGTCCACGCCGGGGCACAAGCGGTTCATCACCCTGGAGAACATGCTTCTGCTGTTCATCGACCACCTGTTCCCCGGCTGCGAGGTTCAGGAAAAGGGCGTGCTGCGCCTGATCCGCGATTCGGACATCGAGATCGAGGAAGAGGCCGAGGACCTGGTGCTGGAGTTCGAGGAGGCGCTGAAACAGCGTCGCCTGGGCTCGGTCGTGCGGGTCAAGATCGAGGCGTCCATGCCCGCCGACCTGCGCGACTTCATCGTCGGCGAGCTGGAGGCCGCGCCCCAGGACGTGGTGCTGGTGGACGGCATGCTGGGCCTGGCCCAGCTGTCGGACCTGATCGGCGGCGGCCACCCGGACCTGAAGTTCAAGGGCTATGAGCCGCGATATCCCGAGCGGGTGCGCGACAACGGCGGCGACGTCTTCGCGGCCATTCGCGAAAAGGATCTGCTGATCCACCACCCGTTCGAGAGCTTCGACGTGGTGGTGCAGTTCCTGCGTCAGGCGGCGCGCGATCCCAACGTCATCGCCATCAAACAGACGCTGTACCGCACCTCCAAGGACAGCCCCATCGTCGCCGCCCTGATCGAGGCGGCCGAAAACGGCAAGAACGTCACGGCCCTGGTCGAGCTGAAGGCGCGGTTCGACGAGGAGGCCAACCTGCGCTGGGCGCGGGCGATGGAACGGGCCGGCGTCCACGTCGTCTTCGGCTTCGTCGAATACAAGACCCACGCCAAGCTGAGCGTCGTCGTGCGGCGCGAGGGCGAGGCGCTGAAGACATACTGCCACTTCGGCACCGGCAACTATCACCCGGTCACGGCCAAGGTTTACACCGACCTGTCGCTTTTCTCCTGCGATCCAGTCTTGGGGCGTGATGCGACCAAGGTGTTCAACTACATCACCGGCTACGCCACGCCGGACCATCTGGAGACCGTGGTCGTCTCGCCGCTGAACATGAAATCCACGCTGATCGACCTGATCGGCAAGGAGATGTCGGCCGCCGCCATGGGCAAGCCCGCCGCCATCTGGGTCAAGCTGAACTCGCTCGTGGATGTCGAGATCATCGACGCCCTGTACCGCGCCAGCCAGTGGGGCGTGCGCATCGATCTGGTCGTGCGCGGCATCTGCTGCCTGCGGCCCGGCGTGACGGGCCTGTCGGAAAACATTCGGGTCAAGTCCATCGTCGGGCGGTTCCTGGAACACAGCCGCATCGTCTGTTTCGCCAACGGCAAGGACCTGCCGCACGACAAGGCCAAGGTCTTCATCTCCTCGGCCGACTGGATGACGCGCAACCTGGATCGCCGGGTCGAGCTGATGACGCCGATCCGCAACGCCACCGTTCACGACCAGGTGCTGGACCAGATCATGGTCGCCAATCTGAAGGATGATGCGCAAAGCTGGGTTCTGGACGCGGAAGGGCGCTATACACGCGTCACCCCAGCGGACCCGGAGCGGCCTTTCTCGGCCCACAAATATTTCATGACCAATCCCAGCCTGTCGGGCCGAGGCCGCAAGGCCAAGAGCCTGCCTGCCGTCCTGCGTTACGAGCGTCCCGGCCGCTGATGCCCGACATCACGCTTACCGACCGCGACATCGCCGCGATCGACATCGGTTCCAACTCGGTGCGGCTGGTTCTGTACCGGCTGGAGGGCCGGGCGATCTGGACCGTCTTCAACGAGAAGGTGCTGGCCGGCCTGGGCCGCGACCTGCCGACGACGCGCAAGCTGTCGCCCGAGGGCGTGGTCATGGCGATGACGGCGTTGCGCCGCTTCGCCGCCGTGCTGGAAGGCGTGCGGCCGGATGCGACCCTGATCGCCGCCACCGCCGCAGTCCGCGAAGCCATCGACGGGCCGGAGTTCTGCCAACGTGTCGCCGCCGAGACCGGTCTGAACATCCGCGTCCTGAGCGGAGAGGAAGAAGCGAAATACGCCGCCATGGGCGTGCTGGCCGGCGCCCCCCTGGCGCACGGCGTCTCGGCCGACATGGGCGGGGCCAGCCTGGAGCTGACTCGACTGAACGGAAACGGGGTCGAGCACGGCCTGACCCTGCCGCTGGGGCCGTTCGCTTTAGCCGACGGCAAGGGGTTCGACGCCGAGCGCATCAAGGCCCGGATCGACCAGGCGTTGAAACCCGTCGCGGCCCAGTTCCAGAGCGACCGCCTCTATGCCGTCGGCGGCGCCTGGCGCACCCTGGCCCAGGTGCAGATGACGCTGAAAGCCTATCCGCTGAGGGTGGTGCATCAGTATCAGATGTCGGCCGACGACGCGCTGGAGACCGCGCGGCTGGTCGCCCAGCAGTCGGTCGCAAGCCTGGCGAAACTGCCCGGCGTGTCCAAGAAACGGGCCGAGACCCTGCCCTATGCCGGACTGGTGCTGGAAGGGCTGATCCAGCATCTGGACCTGAAGTCGATCGAGATGTCGGCCTGGGGCGTGCGCGAGGGCCTGTTGTTCGAGACGCTGGACGAGGCGACGCGCACGGCCGATCCGCTGCTGGCCGGCTGCAGGGCCTTGGGCGGACGACAGGGCGTGGCCCCGGCCCTGCCCGGCGCGCTGAACGGCTGGATTTCCGAGATCGTCGCCGCCTTGCCCGCCGTGTTCGGCGAGGAACGCGACGCGGTCCTGGTCGCCGCCGCCTGCCGCCTGGCGGACCTGGGCGCCCGGCTGCATCCCGACCACCGGCTGGAACTGGTGTTCGACCAGGTGCTGCGCGCGCCGGTCGCGGGCATCAGCCACGTCGAGCGCGCCTTCCTGGCCAGCGCCCTGAACGCCCGCTACGGCGGCGGCCCGGCCACGCCCCAGCCCGAGATCATCGAGCGACTGCTGAGCGGCGACGCCGCTAAACGCGCCCGCGCCATCGGCCTGGCCATCCGCCTGGCCTGCGACCTGTCGGGCCGTTCGCCGCAACTGCTGGCCAATGCGACGGCCAAGGTGAAGGGCGGCGACCTGCGCCTTACGGCGACCGAAGGCTACGCCGACGTTCTGCTGGGCGAACAGACCAAGAAGCGCGCCAAGGCCCTGGCGGAGGCGATGGATCTGGGATTGAAAATCTAGCGCCCTACCGTCTCCTCCCCATGAAATGGGGAGGTGGCGCGGCGCATCTTCAGCGCCGTGACGGAGGGGTTCTGCACCGCATCACAGGCGCCTGTGGGCCTTCAAAAGCCCCTCCACCGCTTCGCGGTCCCCCTCCCCACGATGTGGGGAGGGGACGACGTCCCTACTCGATCTCGACGATCTCGACCCGCGCGCCGTTCAGCACCAGGGCGATCTCGCCGCGTTTCAGCTTCAGCGCGTCTTCGCCGAACAACTGGCGGCGCCAGCCCTTCATCGCATCCACATCGGCGTCGTCGCTGATGGCGATCTTTTCCAGGTCGGACACGGTGGCGATCAGCTTTGACGCCACGCCGGCGTTGTCGCTCTTGGCCTTCAGCAGCACCTTCAGCAGTTCGACCACGGACGGCGGGGCCGGTTGGCGGTGCGCTGGGCGCTCCATGTCGGGGGCGTGCGATTCGGGATCGGCCAGAACGCGCTTCAGCTCCTCGGCCAGTTCCAGGCCCAGGCGCGACCCGCCGAAGCCCTTCGGCACCGACCGCAGACGGTTGAAGGCCTCGACATCCGTCGGCGTCTGCTGGGCGATCTCGTCGATCCCCTCGTCTTTCAGAATACGGCCGCGCGGCTGGTCCCGCTCCTGCGCCGCACGCTCGCGCCACACGGCGACGGCCTTGAAGGCCGCCATATATTTGGCCGAGAACTTCTTGGGTTTCAGCCGCTTCCAGGCGTTTTCGGGATTGGTGTCGTAGAGCGCCGGATCGACCAGACTCTCCATCTCCGACATCACCCAATCCAGCCGCCCTTCCTTGCTGAGCCGATCGCGCAGCTTGGGATACAGGGCCGCCAGGTGGGTCACGTCGCCCAGGGCATAGATCAGCTGGCTGTCCGACAACGGGCGACGGCCCCAGTCGGTGAACCGGCTGCCCTTGTCCACCTCGATGCGCAGCATCTGCCGCACCAGCGAATCATAGGCCACCTGTTCGCCGAACCCGGCGGCCATGGCGGCGACCTGGGTGTCGAACATCGGCTTGGGCATGGCCCCCAGGCGCACGAAGATTTCGACATCCTGGCGACAGGCGTGGAAGACCTTGATGATCTTCTCGTCGCGCAGCAGCGCCAGGAAGGGCTCAAGATCCAGCCCTTCCGCCATCGGATCGATGATCGCGGCGTGTTCGGCCGTGGCCGCCTGGATCAGGCACAGCCTGGGCCAGTAGGTCGTTTCCCGCATGAATTCGGTATCGACCGTGATGAAGGGGGCTGTGGCTACGCGGGCGCAGAATTCGGCCAGCGCCTCGGTGGTGGTGATCGGCGTCATTCCGATGCTATAGCCCCCCGCATCCTACCTGTGGCAAGAGCCGCGCTGCATTTCCGCCCCGATTCAGGCCCGAGATCTCATGAGCGACACCCAAAAGCCTCTCGAAAACGGCCTGACCTACGCCGATGCGGGCGTGGACATCGACGCCGGCGAACTGCTGGTCGAACATATCAAGCCGCTGGCGAAATCGACGGCGCGCCCCGGATCTGAGCCGTCGCTGGGCGGATTCGGCGCCCTGTTCGACCTCAAGGCCGCCGGGTTCGAGGATCCGCTGATCGTCACCACCACCGACGGCGTCGGCACAAAGCTGAAGATCGCCATAGAGACCGGCCGTCATGACGGCGTCGGGATCGACCTGGTCGCCATGTGCGTCAACGACCTGTTGGCTCAGGGCGCCGAACCCCTGCTGTTCCTCGACTATTACGCCACCGGTCGTCTGGAGATCGACGCCGCACGCCGCGTCGTCGCCGGCATCGCCGAGGGCTGCCGCCAGGCCGGCTGCGCCCTTGTCGGCGGCGAGACCGCCGAAATGCCGGGCATGTACACCGACGGCGACTATGACTTGGCCGGCTTCAGCCTGGGCGCGGTCGAGCGTGGCCACGCCCTGCCCTATCTGGATCGCCAGGCGGCCGGCGACATCATCATCGGCCTGGCCTCCACCGGTCCGCACTCGAACGGCTATTCGCTGGTGCGCAAGGTGGTCGAGAAGTCCGGCCTGGCCTGGGGCGACGACGCCCCCTTCGCCAAGGACCGTTCGCTAGCCCAGGCCCTGATGGAACCGACCCGCATCTATGTGAAGCCGGTCCTGCCGCTGATGAAGGCAGGCCTGATCAAGGGCGCGGCCCACATCACTGGCGGCGGCCTGATCGAAAACCCGCCCCGCTGCATCGCCGAGGGCCTGCAGGCGTCGTTCGACTGGGACGCCTGGCCCATGCCCGCCGTCTTCCAGTGGCTGGCCGAGACCGGCGGCATCAGCGACCACGAGATGCGCCGCACCTTCAACTGTGGCGTCGGCTTTATGCTGATCGTCTCGCCCGAAAATGCCGAGCCGGTTCTCGCCGCCCTGCTCAACGCGGGCGAAGTCGCCTTCGTCTGCGGACAGTTGGAACAGGCCTGATCCCCATGCGCACCGCCCTGCTCGCCTCCGTCGCCGTCCTCACCCTGGCCCTGACGACGGGGGCGGCGCAGGCCCAGACGCCCGCCGCAGTAGAGCAGCCCCTGCTGCACGGCGTCGCCGCCGACATCCGGCCTGACCGTATGCGCGCCGACATCGAGGCCCTGGTCGGGTTCGGCACGCGCCATACCCTGTCGGAAACCCGGTCGGACACGCGCGGCATCGGCGCCGCCCGCCGCTGGACCGAGCGCCAGTTTCGCGCCATGGCCGCCGAGTGCGGCGGCTGCCTGACCATCGCCCTGCCCGCCGACACCGTCACCGGCCGCCGCGTGCCGACGCCGACTGAAGTGGTCGATGTGCTGGCCATCCAGCGGGGCACGACCGATCCCGACCGGGTCATCATCATCTCGGGCCATATCGACAGCCGCGTCACCGATGTGATGGACTTCACTTCCGACGCGCCCGGCGCCAACGACGACGCCTCGGGCGTGGCCGCCGTGCTGGAAGCCGCCCGCGTCCTGTCCAAGCACAAGTTCGCCGCCACCCTGGTCTACGCCGTCCTGTCGGGCGAGGAGCAGGGCCTGCTGGGCGGCAAGATTCTGGCCAACTACGCCGTAGCCCAGGGCTGGAAGGTGGAGGCCAATCTGAACAACGACATCATCGGCAACTCCGAAGGCCAGAACGGCGTGCGCGACACCACCCGCGTCCGCGTCTTCTCCGAAGGCACAAAGACGGTCGAGACCCCGGAACAGGCCGAACGCCGTCGCTATAACGGAGGAGAGGTCGATTCCTCGTCGCGCAACCTGGCCCGGTTCGTGGACGGGATCGCCGACCGCTATCTGGCCAACTTCGACGTCGAGATGATCGATCGCACCGACCGTTACGGCCGTGGCGGCGACCAGGTCGAGATGCTCAAGGCCGGCTTCCCCGCCGTGCGCATCAGCGAGGGCGCCGAGAACTATGATCGCCAGCATCAGGACCTGCGGGTCGAGAACGGCATCCACTACGGCGACACCATCGATGGCGTCGATTTCGCCTATCTGGGCCAGGTGGCGCGGCTGAACACGGTGACGATGGCCGCCCTGGCCTCAGCCCCCGCCACCCCGACCGGCGTGACGATCGAGGGCGCGGTCAAGCCGGACACGACCATCGCCTGGACCGCCGTGCCCGGCGCCGCCGGCTACCGTGTCTGGTGGCGCGCGACCACGGCCCCGCAATGGACCTTCAGCCGCGCGGTGCCTGCGGATGCGACGACCCTGGTCCTGCCCAACATCGTCATCGACGACTGGTTCTTCGGCGTCTCCGCCCTGTCCGCCGACGGCTATGAAAGCCCCGTAGTCTTCCCCGGCGCGCCGGGTTCGTTCGAAGCGCCCGCGCCCGCAACGCCGCCCGCCGAGTGATGCCCGCGCCCAAGACCCGCGTGGCCGTCCTGATCTCCGGGGCAGGCTCGAACATGGCCGCCCTCATCGACGCGGGTCAGACGCCGGACAGCGGCTATGAGGTCGCGTTGGTCCTGTCGAACGTCGAGGGCGCGGTTGGTTTGGCCATCGCGGCGGCCAAGGGGGTCGCGACGGTCGCCATCCCGCACAAGCCGTTCGGCAAGGATCGCGAGGCCCACGAGCGCGTCGTGGACGAGGCGCTGCGCGCCGCCGGGGTCGAGGTCGTGGCCCTGGCCGGATACATGCGCGTGCTGACGCCCTGGCTGGTCGGCGGCTGGCGCGAGCGGATGCTGAACATCCACCCCAGCCTGCTGCCGCTGTATCCCGGCCTCGACACCCACGCCCGCGCCATCGCCGCCGGCGACGCCGAGGCCGGCTGCACCGTTCACCTCGTCACCGAAGGCGTGGATGAAGGCCCGATCCTGGGCCAGGCCCGCGTACCGATCGTCCAGGGCGACACGCCGGAAGCCTTGGCCGAACGGGTCAAGACGGCGGAGCACACGCTCTATCCGCAGGTGCTGGGCAACTTCTGCTTGGGTCGGGAACGGCGCTGACGGCCCGAAGATTACAAAAACGTCATGCGACAGACCGCCGCACCGGCGCGATGGTGCCGCCGATCAAAATCGGGACCCAGTCTTCCATGAATCGCATTCGTCTGATGGCCGCCTGCTCGGCCTGTATCGTCGTCGCACTGACCGGCGGCGCGGCCTCGGCCCAGGACCATTCGGCACAAGGTCATTCACATGGCGCGCCAGGCATTACCCCCTGGGGCTTCGACCTCGCCGGCCGCGACACCAGCGTAAAGCCGGGGGACGACTTCAATGAATACGCCAACGGCGCATATCTGCGCACGACGGAAATCCCGGCCGACAAGGCCCGCTTCGGCCCGTTCGACGTCCTGTATGAGACCGCCCAGGCCCAGTTGAAGTCGATCATCGAGACCAGCGCCGCCAACCCGACCAACGCCAACGCCCAGAAGGTCGGCGCCCTGTATGCCAGCTTCATGGACGAGGCGAAGATCGAGCAGTTGGCCGCCACGCCGCTGGCCGCCGACCTCGCAGCCGTCAAGGCCGTGAGCGACCACGCCGGCATGTCCCGCCTGATGGGCGAAAGCCACTCCGGCTTCGGCGCCTCCCTGTTCGGCATCGACGTGTTCGAGGACCTGCAGAAGCCCGACCTGAACTCGGCCTATCTGGGTCAGGGCTCGCTGGGCCTGCCGGACCGCGACTACTATCTGAAGCCCGACTTCGCCGCCCAGCGCGAGGCCTACCTCGCCTATCTGACCACCACCCTGACCGCCATCGGCTGGACCGACCCGGCCAAGACCGCCGCCGACATCCTGGCCTTCGAGACCAAGGTCGCGGACAAGCAGTGGACGACGGTCGAGCGTCGCCAGATCGACAAGCTCTACAACCCCACCAAGGTCGCGGACCTGGCGACCCTGGCGCCCGGCTTCGACTGGTCCGGCTTCTTGGCCGGCGCCCAGGTGTCGGACGTCGACACCCTGGTGCTGATGGAAAACACCGCCATCCCCAGCATCGCCCAGGTGTTCGCCGACACCCCCATCGAGACGCTGAAGGCCTGGCAGGCGTTCAACGTGGTCGATCAGGCCAGCCCCTATCTGTCCAAGGCCTTCGTTGACGCCCGCTTCGACTTCCGCGGCAAGACCCTGCGCGGTCAGCCCGAAAACCGTCCGCGCTGGAACCGGGGCGTGGCCCTGGTCGACGGTCAGCTGGGCGAGGTCCTGGCCCAGGAATACGTCCGACTGCACTTCCCCGCCTCGTCCAAGGCCCAGATGGAGACCCTGGTCGGCAATATCCGGGCGGCCATGACCGAGCGGCTGAAGACCCTGGACTGGATGAGCGAACCCACGCGCGAACAGGCCCTCTACAAGATGTCCAAGTTCGGGGTGAAGATCGGCTATCCCGACAAGTGGCGGTCCTATGACGGGCTGGAGCTGACTGCCGACGACCTCTACGGCAACGTCGAACGCTCCTCGGCCTTCGAGTGGGCCTACAAGCGCGGCAAGATCGGCCAGCCGGTCGATCCTCTGGAATGGGGCATGACACCCCAAACGGTGAACG
The DNA here is from genome assembly GCF_049897645.1 of Brevundimonas sp. TWP2-1. NCBI lineage: Bacteria > Pseudomonadati > Pseudomonadota > Alphaproteobacteria > Caulobacterales > Caulobacteraceae > Brevundimonas > Brevundimonas sp. TWP2-1. The sequence goes on along the minus strand of NZ_JAFCWR010000001.1, from coordinate 205,539 downwards.
CCTATTACAACCCGCCGCGCAACGAGATCGTCTTCCCGGCCGCCATCCTGCAGGCGCCCTTCTTCGATCCGAACGCGGACCCGGCCGTCAACTACGGCGGCATCGGCGCGGTCATCGGCCACGAGATCACCCACGGTTTCGACGACCAGGGCCGCAAGTCCGACGGCGACGGCGTGCTGCGCGACTGGTGGACGCCGGAAGACGCCGCCCGCTTCGAGGCGCGCGCCAAGGTGCTGGGCGACATCTACAACTCGTTGGAGCCCCTGCCCGGCGTCCGCGTCAACGGCGACCTGACCATGGGCGAAAACATCGCCGACCTGGGCGGGTTGTTGCTTGCGCTGGACGCCTACCACAAGTCGCTGAACGGCCAGCCGGCCCCGGTGATCGACGGCCTGTCGGGCGATCAGCGCGTCTTCCTGGGCTGGGCCCAGGTCTGGCGTGAGAAGTCGCGCGAGGCGGCGCTGAAGGAACAGTTGACCACCGATCCGCACTCGCCCGGTTCGGTGCGCGCCGCCACCTCGCCGCGCAACATCGACGCCTGGTACGCGGCCTTCGGCGTGTCGCCGGACCAGAAGGAATATATCGCCCCCGAGGCCCGAGCCCGCATCTGGTAAGCGGCCGGTCTCAAGACGCAGAAAAGGCCCGGAGCGAACGCTCCGGGCCTTTTTGTCATCCTGAGCTTTCGCCCTGGATTTAGCGGGGCGTGGTCGCCGCACCGGCGACAGCACCGATGGCGGCGCCGGCCACGGTCGAACCCGTGTTGCCGCCGACGACTTGACCGGCGACGGCGCCGCCCAGGGCGCCCGTAGCGGCGCGTTGTTCCATCGTCTGACCGCAGGCGGCCAGCAGGGCGACAACGCCGATGACGGGGGCCAGTTTGATCATGGTCTTCATGGGTCTTCTCCGGGAGAGGGATGAATCGATGAAGCTCAAACGACAAGGCCCGCGTCCGGTTCCGGACGCGGGCCTATATAGTCACGCTATCTGAAGAGGACGGATCCTCTTTGCGCTACGCTCGGGACGCGGTCCCTCGCGACTTGAGCGCGATGCGCTTAGCCTACGATCTGGTCGTCGGTGAAGAACTGGGCGATCTCGATCTTGGCGTTGTCCTGGCTGTCCGAACCGTGGACCGAGTTCTCGCCGATCGACAGGGCGAACTGCTTGCGGATCGTGCCGTCAGCGGCGTCCTTGGGGTTGGTGGCGCCCATGACTTCACGATAGGCGGCGACGGCGTTGTCGCCTTCCAGCACCTGAACGACGACCGGCTCGGCGGTCATCTGCTCGACCAGCTCGCCGTAGAACGGGCGTTCGGCGTGGACTTCATAGAATTTCTGGGCTTGCTCGGTCGTCAGCTTGACGCGGCGCTGGGCGACAATGCGCAGGCCGGCGCCTTCGATCACGGCGTTGATCGCGCCGGTCAGGTTGCGGCGCGTGGCGTCGGGCTTGATGATCGAGAAGGTGCGTTCGGTCATGGAAAGTGACTTCTTGTTGGGAGATTGAGTGTCGCGGGCTTATAGCGACGACCTCCCGAGTTTCCAACTGTCCCTTTTGCATCCCTGACGCACGTCGCACGCAGACTTGCCGATTGAGGGATGTCGCTCAATCGAAGAACCTTCGTCGCAATGCTCCAGATCACCGACCTGACCTTCAACGCCTGGGGCCGCAAATTCCTCGTGGACGCCTCCGTCAGCCTGCCGCCCGGCGCCAAGGTCGGTCTGGTCGGCCGCAACGGCATCGGCAAGTCCACCCTGTTCAAACTGATCCTGGGCGAGCTTCACGCCGCCGGCGACGAGATCAGCCTGCCCAAGACCGCCCGCATCGGCTCGGTCGATCAGGAACACCCGGCGACGCCGGTCAGCGTCATCGACACCATCCTGGAAGCCGACGTCGAACGCCACACCCTGCTGGGCCGGCTGGAGACTGCGCCCCCCGAGGAGATGGGCGAGATCTGGGCCCGCCTGATCGAGATCGACGCCGACGCCGCGCCTGCGCGCGCCGCCGAAATCCTGGTCGGCCTGGGCTTCGACCAGGAGAACCAGGCCCGGCCGATGTCCGAGTTCTCGGGCGGCTGGCGCATGCGCGTCGCCCTGGCCGCCGCCCTGTTCGCCGAGCCGGACATGCTGCTGCTCGACGAACCGACCAACTACCTCGACCTGGAAGGCGCCCTGTGGCTTGAGGCGCGGCTGAAGAAATACCCGCACACCGCCCTGATCATCTCCCACGACCGGGAGATGCTGAACGAGGTCTGCACCCATATCCTGCACCTCGCGAACCACACCCTGACCCTCTACACCGGTAACTACGACGCCTTCGAAAAGGCCCGCGCCGAGAAGGCGCGCCTGCAACTGTCGGCCAAGGCCAAGCAGGACGCCGAACGCGCCCACCTTCAATCCTTCGTGGACCGGTTCAAGGCCAAGGCCTCCAAGGCCGCCCAGGCCCAGTCGCGCATGAAGCGGCTGGAGAAGATGCAGCCGGTGGCCACCACCATCGAAGAGCGTGTCGCCCCCTTCACCCTGCCCTCGCCGCCGCGCCCGCTGGCGCCGCCGCTGATCCGGCTGGAACGGGCCAATGTGGGTTACGACACCGGAAAGCCGATCCTGCGCAATCTGAACCTGCGGATGGACCTGGACGACCGGATCGGCCTGCTGGGCGTCAACGGCGCGGGCAAGTCCACCTTCGCCAAGATGATCGCCGGCGCCCTGAACGTCTCCGAGGGCGAACTGCACCGCGACAAGAAGATGCGCGTGGGCTGGTTCCACCAGCATCAGATCGAGGCGATGGATCCCACCGACACGCCGCTGGAGATCATCCGCCGCGCCATGCCGGACGCGCCCGAAAGCGCCCGCCGCTCCAAACTGGCCCAGTTCGGCCTGGGCTATGAGAAGCAGGAGACCACGGTCGACAGCCTGTCCGGCGGCGAACGCGCCCGCCTGCTGCTGAACATGGTGGCCATGGATGCGCCCCACGTCCTGATCCTCGACGAACCGACCAACCACCTGGACATCGACAGTCGCCGAGCCTTGCTGGATGCGCTGAACGACTATACCGGCGCCGTCATCCTGATCACCCACGACCGCTCGCTGATGGAGATGGTCGCGGACCGTCTGTGGCTGGCCGCCGACGGCACGGTGAAGCCTTATGACGGCGACATGGAGGACTACGCCAAGTTCGTCCTCGACCGCGCCAAGGCCGCCATATCCAAGCCCAGCCAGATCAAGAAGGAAGAGGCGGCGGCGGCTCTCGCCGCCCCCGCTCAGAACAACAAGAACCGCAAGAACGACAAGAAATCAGGCCCTTCGCCCTCGACCCTGCGTCACGCGGTCAAGAAGGCGGAGGAAAACATGACCCGCCTGACCGCCGAGATCGCCCGCATCGACGACGACATGGCGACCGCCTCGGTCAACAATCCGAAAGCCCTGGAGGGCCTGACCCGCGCCCGCGCCAAGACCGAAGCCGACCTCGCGACGGCCGAGGCCGCATGGGTCGCGGCGGAGGAAGCCCTGGCCGAGGTCGCCGGTTGAAACCCATCGAATTCTCCAAGGACGAACGCGCCGCCGCGACCGGCAAGCTGCGCGACTATTTCGCCCGCGAGCTGGATCAGGAACTGGGTCAGCTACCCGCCGAGATGCTGCTGGACTTCATCGGCAAGGAGATAGGCGGCGCCTTCTACAACCGCGGGGTCCGCGACGCCCAGCAACTGGTGCAGCAGAAGGCCGAAGACATCGTCGAGGCGCTCTACGGGCTGGAGCGCCTCGGGTAACGATCGCTGCCGTCGGCAGTGCGAAGCTGCGGGCGGGGCGACACGCGCCCCGCCCGCGCCGCTGTCAGTTGCTGGCGGCCTGCATATAGGTTTCCTCATAGGGCTGGACCACGACCCAGCCCTCGCCGGCGAACTTCATCTGGATGCTCTCGCCCGAGCCACGGCCCACCAGGGTCTTGAACGAGATGTCTGTGGCGATCTCCGGCGACAGGCTTCCCGACCAGGCCACGGTGGCGTTCGGGTCGGTGAACACGGGGCCGGTCGCCGCGCTGACCTTGAGGATCAGTGGATCATAGTGTGAGGTGATGGCGACGATGCCGCTGCCGCTCAGCTTCACATTGAACAGGCCGCCGGACATCATGCCCGCGACGCGCTTCATCATGGTGATCTGGTTGCTGACGCCGTTTTCCAGCGCCAGCACGTCGTTGCCGTTGACGAAGATGGTCTCGTTGTCGAGGCGCAGCAGGGTGATCTTCTTGCCCGTGTCGGCCAGATAGACGCGCCCCTGCCCCTCCACCTTCATCAGCACCATGCCCTCGCCGCTGACCGCCTTCTTCAGCAGATTGCCTAGGCCCTGCTCCATCAGGCCCTGGCGCGTGAACTTCACCTGTCCCGTCCGCGCCACCATGGCCCCGGACTTGGCCCAGACCGACCCGTTCAGCCGCACCTCCAGCAGATACTGGTTCTCCAGTTCGAAGGCTTCGGTGCTGACGTCCTTCTCCTTGTAGGCGGCGACGAACTCGGCGACGGTTTTCACGGGCATGGGAACCTCAAACAAGGATTCTTGAAAGGTCAGCGTGAGCGACCAAGTGTCGGTCGCGCAAGGCCACAATCTTGCAAACCTATCTGCGTGACCTGCCAATGTTCGAGGCGCCGACGCCGGTGGATGGCCACTAGCGCCTCTTGTCCACCGCACGCGAGGGCAGAGCGGCGAAGATGTACGAAACCCCGTCCGCCTGAAAGCCGGTCGTGCCGTGATCGCCCCGCGTCGGTCGAGGCCGGGCGATCACGTCTTGGAACGAAAGCCTATTCCGGCAGGTCTTCGGCCAGGATCGCCATTTCGAACATGAACGAGCCTTCCTCGTCCTCGTCCTCAAAGACGATGCCGATGAACTCGTCGCCGACATAGACTTCGGCCGAGTCGTTCTGTTTCGGGCGGGCCTTCAGGATGATGCCGCCAGTGTTGAAGGTGCGCTTGAGGTGGGCCTCGATGCGCTTCAGGTCGGTGTCTTTCACGGGGGGCCTCATGGTCTGAATGTTGGCGGCGGACCCTAGAGACATCGGCGGTTCAGGGAAACCGGCGATGCGCATTTTCCCCGTTTCAGAGGTAACGCATCCACCATTGCGAACTGCGCCGCTTGACCCCGCCGAACCAACGGCAGGCGAACCAGCAGGGCACGGCGAGAACGGCCGCCAGCCCCCATAGCCAGGCCACGCCCGGCACGGCGAACCCATCGCCCTGATTGGGACCGAAGGCGGTCAAGGCCGCCAGATTCAACAGGTGCAGCGCATAGATGTGCAGGATGTAGAAGAACAACGGCGCCGCGCCGAAGACGGCCAACAAACCGACCAGCCGATCCGGCGCCTTCTCCAACCCCGCCAGGATCAGAGCCCCGACACCCAGCGTCAGCAGCAGGAAGTCAGCCGACGGCGGATATTTGGTCAGGTTCAGAACGCTCATCACCGTCTGGATCGGCGTCGCCTGCACGGCCCAGGGCGTCGGATCGCCGTAGACATTGATCGCCCTCAGCACGACGAACAGCGCCAGCGCGCACAGGCCCGTCAGCACCAGCCGCTGCAGCCGCGTCCTCTGCTCGCCCACGAACCATGGCCCGATGGCGTAACCCAGCGCCGCCACCCCGATCCACGGCAGCAGCGGATAGGAGGTTCGCACCTGCCCGCCCCATGGCAGGTCCATCAGACTGCGATCGTGCAGCACCGCCCAGATCACATGGCCCGGTTGGCCCGCCGCGACGGTAATGGGATGCAGCAGATTGTGTCCCAGCACGATCACCAGTCCCACGACGATCAGCGCCGGACGCGGCAGATGCACCAGGGCAGCAAGCGCGATCATCGACAGGCCGATGGCCCAGATGACCTGCAGATAGATGATCTGCGGCGTGAACGAGAAGCTCCAGCCGAAACCGACGACCGTCAGTTCCAGAACCACAAGAAACAAGCCGCGCTTCCAAAGGAAGTCGGACGCCGACCTGGCCCCGTTTGCGCCCTGGGCCTGCTTGTTCCCATACAGCCACGCTCCCACCCCCGTCAGCGCCAGGAAGATGGGCGCACACAGATGGGCCGACAGCCGCGTGAAGAACAGGGCGGGCGAGGTCGTCTCCAGGTTCATCGGGTCCGAGACCTGAGCGTGGATGAAGAACGACTCGCGGGCGTGATCGACCAGCATCAGCAGGATCACCAGCCCGCGCAGGGCGTCGACGGATCGGATCCGACCGACCGAACGGACTGCGGCGGCGGCGGTCGAAGAGGCGAAGGCGGGAACAGGTGTTGCAGTGGTTGACATCGTCATGCCGGAGCGGATAGCCGATATAGTATAACGTTACAAACGGAGTCTGCCTTGTCCCTCCTCATGAGCTGCGCCTGCGCGTGCCTGCTGGTCGCCGCCAACGCCCCCGCCCCCGCCCCCGTTGAGGCGGCCGAACCCCAGACGGTGGGCGAGATCGTGGTCCTGGGCCGGCGTCAGGCGCCGCGCGACCTGACCCTGGGCGCCGGGCCGGTGACGGAGGCGATGTCGCCGTCCAGCCGCTCCATCGAGAACGACCTGATCAAGGCTGTGGGCGCGACCCGCCTGGCCGACGCTTTGGAGCTGGTCAGCGGCGTCAGCCAGCAGAACAATCGCGGCGGGGTGATGGACAACTTCGCCATTCGCGGCTTCCTGGGCACGCCCGACGGCGGCGCGGAATATTACGTCGATGGCTTCCTGGCCAACCGGGGCATGGCCCCGCCCCGCGACCCGGCCACGGCCGAACGGATCGAGGTGCTTAAAGGGCCGTCCGGCGCCCTGTTCGGCGACATCGACCCGGCGGGACGCATCAACATCGTGTCCAAGACTCCGCGCTTCGCGACCGGCGCCGCCTTCACCGCCACGGTCGGCTCGTTCGGTTTGAGGCGCGGCGAACTGGACCTGACGGGCCCCATCAGCGACACCCTGGCCGGACGGCTGGTGGTCGCGGGCGAGACCAGCACCGGCTGGCGCGACCATGTCGGCCTGGACCGCACGGTGATCGCCCCGTCCCTGACCTGGCGGCCCAACGACGACCTGCGCCTGACCTATGTGGGCGAGTTCACGACCTTCACCACCCTGTTCGACCGGGGGATGCCGGCGATCGATGGCGACGCGCTGGCCCTGCCGGAATCGAACTATTACGGCGAGCCGGGCGACGGCGTGACCCGGTTCCGCAACGAACGGCACCAGATCACCGGCGAATACCGGATCAACGACGGCTGGAGCGTGAACGGCGGCATCGCCTGGCGCGGCGGCTCGCTGAAGGGCCTGTCCAGCGACCAGTCCCGCCTGGTCGGCGACCAGCTGTGGCGCCAACGCCGGGGCCGCGACTTCACCGTCGAGGACCTGTCGGCCAGGCTGGAGCTGAACGGCGTGGTCGAGATGGGGCTGGGCGTCCACAACCTCGGCTTCGGCGTGAAGGCTTATCAGCTGACCTATGGCGAGAAGTGGCTGCGTATTAATCCGAGCGCAGCCAATCCCTATCCGATCGACGTCTTCAACCCCGTCTATGGCGCGGTGACGCCGCCGACGCCCCTGCCCTTCACCGACAATCTGGAAACCCGCGAGGTCGTCACCCTGTATGCCCAGGATTTGTGGGAGGTGAACGACCGTCTCAGCCTGCTGGCCGGGCTGCGGTTCGACGACTACGACCAGACCATCCGCAACAACCGCACCGGCGCCGTCGGCGAGGCCAGCGATACGCCGCTAAAATACCGGTTCGCCGCCCGCTATCGACTGACCGACAACCTGACCGCCCACGCCAGCTATGGCCAGTCCTTCGTGCTGAACTCAGGGACAGGTCGCGATGGTTTGGGCTTCGCCCCCGAAGACGGCAAGGGTTACGAGATCGGCCTGGCCGGCGCCTGGGACGGGTTGGATCTGGCGGCCACCGTCTTCGATATCGAGAAGTCGAACATCCTGACCACCGACCCGGTCGACCCCAACTACCTGGCCCCGGTCGGCAAGCTGACGACGCGCGGGATCGAGCTGGACGGGTCGCTGCGCATCGACGACGCCTGGCAGGTGGTGGCCAACTACGGCTGGACCGACGCCACGGCCGACGACAGCGCCTTCGCCACAGACGCCGTGCTGAACGTGCCCGAACATTCCGGCTCGCTGTTCGCCATCGGCCGCTTCGCCACAGCGCACGGTACGACCTGGTCGGTTATGGCCGGCGCCGCCTATGTCGGGGATCGGGCCGGCGCCCTGACACTCAATCCCGTGCGCCTGCCCGCCTATTGGAAGGCCAAGGCGGCGCTGGACTACGGCCTGACGCCCCAGGTCACGGCCCGGATCGAGGTCGACAACCTGTTCGACGAGCGATACGCCGCCAGCTCCTACAGCGCCCTGTGGATCTTCCCCGGCGCCCCCCGCAGCGTGCGCGCGTCACTCAGGATCGCGTTGTGAGGCGACGGCTCAGATGACGAAGTCGTAGACGACCTCGGCCAGGGTGTGATCCATCGTCCTGGCCGGTTCGGCGTTGGTCGGGCAGTTGACCAGACGCGCCGGCACCCCCGCCACGGTGCAACCCGACGGCACGTCCTTCAGCACCACCGAGCCCGAGGCGACCTTGGCGTAGTCGCCGACGTGGATATTGCCCAGCACCTTGGCCCCGGCGCCCAACAGGACGCCCTTGCCGATCTTGGGGTGGCGGTCGCCGCGCTCGGCGCCCGTCCCGCCCAGGGTTACGTTGTGCAACATGGATACGTCGTCGCCGACCACCGCCGTCTCGCCGATGACGATGCCGGTGCCGTGGTCCAGGAACAGCCCCTTGCCCAGTTGCGCGGCCGGATGGATGTCCAACTGGAACAGTTCGGAGATTCGGCTCTGGAAGTGGAAGGCCAGTGTCTCGCGCCCCTGCCCCCACAGCCAGTGCGCCACGCGCCAGCCCTGCAAAGCCTGGAAGCCTTTGAAATACAGGAAGGGCTGCAACAGGTTGCGGATCGCCGGGTCGCGCTCGGCCACGGCCTGAAGATCAGCCTCGGCCGCCTCGACCATGGCCGCATCCGCCTTGAACGCCGACAGGCAGACCTCGCGCACCGACATGGCGCTCATCTCACCGTCCGCCAGCTTGCGCGCGATCTGGAAGCTGAGCGCGCCGGCGAGGTCGTCGTGCGACAGGATGACGGCGTTCATCTGCGAGCCCAATTGCGGTTCTTCGCGCGAGGCGGCCTCGGCCGAGGCGCGCAGCTGGCGCCACACGCTGTCGGTTTCGGTCTCCGCGACGACTTCAAGCTTGGCCATGACCGGCTCCTTCGCACTCATCATACGCGCCCCAGCATGGCCTGCGCCAGCGCCTGGGGCAGTTCGCCGTTGTGGGCCATATGATAGGCCTTATAGGCCGTCGCCACCGTCAAACTGTCGCGCACCGTCCCGCGCCCGATCTCGTCCAGCAGATCCAAGAACGGCACACGCACCACGGCGATTATCTCGGTCGGGTCCGGCGCAATGGGCGTAGGACTCAGGCCCCAGGCGATCCAGGTCATGCCGATCTCGTCGGTGATGGAGTTCGACATCTCGACCGTCAGCGCTGGCAGCCAGTGCTCGGCTTTCAGCCCCGCCTCCTCGGCCAGCTCGCGCCGGATTCCGTCGAACGGATCCTCGTCCAGCGGCGCGCCCCCCTCGGGCATCTCCCACGAATAGTTGGCCAGGGCGAACCGCTGCTGACCCACCAGGGTCACCGTGCCGTCGTCATGCACCGGCAGGACGCCGGTTCCGACATTCTTGAACCGGACCACGGCATAGTCGGCAGCATGCCCCGTCGGCGCCGTCGCCGGATGTTGGGTCAGGGTCATCCAAGGGCTGTCGAACACGGTCTCGGTCCCGTCGCTGCGCCACGCGGGCGGCTTGGACAGGCCCTCAGCCCATTTCGGTTCGTCGGAATTGCTCATTGTCCACCTATGGCGAAGACGCGGATGAAAGCCTAGCTAGACGGCATGGTCGCGCTCAACGAACCCCTGCCCCTGCCCGTTCCATCACAGGCCTTTCTCGACCGGCTGGCGACGCGCCGTTCGGCCCCGGCCCAGGCCCTGGTCGCGCCCGGCCCGTCCGAGGCGGAGCTGGAGCAGATCCTGACCCTGGGCGCCCGCACCCCCGACCACGGCAAGCTGTTCCCCTGGCGGTTCGTGGTCATGGGGCCGCAATCGCGCGCCGAAATCGCCGAGCGGCTGGCGGTGCTGGCCGAATTGCACAACCGACCGGCCAAGGATCAGGTGGTCTTGGCCAAGCTGACGGCCGCGCCGCTCACCATCCTGGTCGTCTCCACCCCCATTCCCAATGCCAAGCCGATCTGGGAGCAGCAGCTGTCGGCCGGGGCGGTGTGCATGAACCTGGAACATGCCGCGTCAGGCCTCGGCTATTCCTCCAGCTGGATCACCGACTGGTACAGCTACGATCCCCAGGCTGCCGCCCTGTTCGGCGTCGCCGAAGGCGAAACCGTCGCCGGCTTCATCCATATCGGAACCCTGACAGAGCCGCCTCTGGAACGCCCCCGCCCCGACATGGCCGCCAAGGTCACACGCCTGCCGTAAGCGGAGCAGTGGAGATCCTTAATCTTTCCTCCCTAACATCAGACCCTTAACTGGAGACGTTTGGGCCGATGTCCTGTGTGGGTTGTAAAGATGGGGCCGGGTTCGACCTGCCGATCACCATGGCGTTTCAGCCCATCGTCGATGTCGCGAACCAGACCGTCTTCGCCTACGAGGCCCTGGTGCGCGGCAAGGACGGCCAAGGCGCCGGCCATGTTCTGTCGCAGGTCTCGCCCGACAACCGCTACGCCTTCGATCAGGTCTGCCGGACCACCGCCATCGACCTGGCGGCCGGTCTGGACATGACGGCCGACGGCGCCAACCTGTCGATCAACTTCCTGCCCAATGCGGTCTATGAGCCGCGCGCCTGCATCCGCGCCACCCTGGCGGCGGCGATGCGCACCAACTTCCCGCTGAACCGGATCATCTTCGAGTTCACCGAGAGCGAGGCGATGGACGCCGCCCACATCCTGAACATCCTGCGCTCCTATCGGGCCATGGGGTTCAAGACCGCCATCGACGACTTTGGCGCCGGCTATGCGGGCCTGGGCCTGCTGACCCTGTTCCAGCCGGACATCGTCAAGCTGGACATGGCCCTGATCCGCGACATCGACACCGACCCGGTCAAGCGCACCATCGTGCGCAACACCCTGAACATGCTGCGTGACCTGGGCGTCGAGCCGGTCTGCGAAGGGGTCGAGACCCTGGCCGAACACGACGTCCTGCGCGACCTGGGCGTCACCCTGATGCAGGGCTATCTGCTGGCCAAGCCGGCGGTCGAGGCCCTGTCGCCCGTCTCATGGCCCCGCGCGACCCAGCCCCTGGCCCACACCGCCTGACGGCTCTTCCTCCGGCCGGTGGACCAGGGACACTAGCACCACGGATATGATCATCAGCAGGAACCAACTGCCCAGCTTGGCCAGGGACACCATCTCCCACCCCGCCTCCTGCCCCGGGTAGACCCAGGCCCGCCCCAGCGTGCCCAGGTTCTCGGCGAACCAGATGAACAGGGCCACCAGCCCGTATCCCAGCAGCAGCGGCATCGACCGCCCGCGCCGGTCCGCCGTGAAATGGAACCACCCCCGCCCGAACAGCAGCACGGTCGCCGCGAACAGCGCGATCCGCACGTCCGGCAGCCAGTGATGGGCGAAGAAATTCACATAGATCGCCGCCGCCAGCACCCAGGTCGTCCACAGCGGCGGATACCCCCGCACCCGGATATGGAAGATGCGCTGCACCCGCGCGATATAGCTGCCCACCGCCGCATACATGAAGCCCGAGAACAGCGGCACCGCGCCGATGCGCAACAGGCTGTCCTCGGGATAGCCCCATGACCCGTGCGCCGTCTTGAACAGTTCCATGATCGTCCCCGCCACATGGAACAGGAAGATCACCCGCGCCTCCTCCCAGCTCTCCAGCCGGAACGCCAGCATGGCCGCCTGGATCAGCACCGCCCCGACCGCCAGAAAGTCGTAGCGCGACACCGGCGCCCCTTCCGGCCAGAACAGGAAGGTCCCCAGGATCAAGCCCAGCATCAGCCCCCCGAACAGACACGCCCACCCCTGTTTCAGCCCGAACCAGAGGAATTCGTAGGCGTAGCGACGCGGGCGGGACTGGTCGGCCCAGGTCTCAGCGCGCGTGAGAAGACGGCGGCCCCAGGCTTCGAGGGGGAGGCGGTGGGTCATTCCTTCTCCCCATCAGATAGGCTTCCGCATTGCATACAGGTTGTGGCTAAAAAGCTTTCGCCGTAAGCGAATTTTCGCACCATGTAATTAGTAGGGGTCGATATGAACGCTGAAGAAAAGCTGGCCAAACTTTATGAAACAGAAATAGCTAACGCCGCTTCACACGCCAATGATGCGGCAAAGCGTTGGCTCGGAACCTTGGGCATAGGTAATGGAGCCGCCCTTCTAGGGTATGCAACGCTCTCCGCACCGAAGGACAACACAATACTTCTTTACCAACTCATTCCATCGATGTGGCTATTCTTGCTCGGCGTCACGGCAGCTTTCGCAGCTTTTGGCTTCATCGGATCCGCCTGGAGGCATGACGAGAATAGCTGGCGATATTCAGAAGCCAACAACACCTGGGAAAATCTGAAGCAGCCTGAAAATGTGGACGAAAAAATTGTCGAAAGCGAAGACAAGAAAGCTGAACAATCTAGACGATGGGCCGCGTATCTTACAATATCATCATGCATGACATTCTTGATAGGCGTAGGCTACCCTCTTTTCAGATTAATTATTACGGTAATGCACGGAGACCTCTGACAGTCAGATCTGAATACTGGCAAGCTTCTAACCCCGCCCGCGATACGTCGGCACGCCCTGATCCGGCAGCCACAGCCCCTCGGGCGGCGCTCCGGTCTGCCAGAAGACGTCGATGGGGATGCCGCCGCGCGGATACCAATAGCCCCCGATCCTCAGCCACTTCGGCGCCAGCAGGTCCGCCAGGCGCCGGCCGATGGCGACGGTGCAGTCCTCGTGGAAGGCGCCGTGGTTGCGGAAACTGGTCAGGTACAATTTCAGGCTCTTGGACTCGACCAACCACTCGCCCGGCGCATAGTCGATGACGATATGGGCGAAGTCCGGCTGGCCCGTCACCGGGCACAGGCTGGTGAACTCGGGCGCCGTGAACCGGGCCAGATACAGCGTACCCGCATGCGGGTTCGGCACCCGCTCCAGCACGGCCGTCTCGGGGCTGGTCGGGGCAGCGGTCTGGGCGCCGAGCTGGCTGAGGTTGTCGGTGTAATGGGTCATGCGGGGCATTTAGGCGCTTGCGACCGGCTTGAAAATCCTCCCCCATCGGGGGAGGGGGACCGCGAAGCGGTGGAGGGGGCCGGCCGCACACACGGTCGAGAACGCAAACGACCTATGCACCCAAGTCTACCGTCGCCCGCGCCCGCGAGTTGCGCCGTGAAATGACCCTGCCCGAGATGCTGCTATGGCAGCAGATTCGAGGCCGCCGCCTCGACGGAATTCGCTTTCGCCGCCAGCACCCCATCGGCCCCTACATCCTGGACTTCTATTGCGAGAACGCCCGTCTGGCGGTCGAGGTGGACGGCAACAGCCATGCACAGCCCAACGCCGTCGAACACGACAGGCGCCGAACCGAATGGCTGAATGCGCGCGGGATCACCGTCGTTCGGATCGCGGCGCGGGATGTGCTGGGCGAGATGGCGGCGGTGGTGGATCATATTCACCGACAGGTGCGCGATCGGCCCCCTCCACCGCTTCGCGGTTCCCCTCCCCCGACGGGGGAGGGTTAAGGGGCGACATCCACCCTATTTCGCGAGAACTTCTTTCGCCGTTTCAACGGCCTGATGACCAGCAGCGTCAATCGACCGACCGTCCCCGCAAGCGCCCGTATGATGGGCGGTTTCAACTAGAAGGCCGAAAAACTTGGACTGACCTGGACTGTTTTTTCGGAGACCAACACCGCCGCCCAATTGCACTTCATTGCATTTTGCACTCCATTTCCCCGTACACGTGCAATGTCACCCCCCGATTTGAGACGATTGAGACTCTGTTTTTCGCTGCCGAGACTGAAATCTCGCCTGGATCCAGCAATGACCCTTTCCATCCTCGCCGCTCTCATGGTCGTCCTACCATCGCAGACCTCGCCCGCTGCCCCTCCACAAGCCGAAGCCGCGCAGACCATGCAATGGTCCGTCCAACCCCGGCCAATGCCCGCCGACTTTCCTCCCGAAGCTCTGCGCAGGCGCATCAGCGGTCGGGTGGACGTCCGTTGCACTGCGACAGCAGCCGGGGTTCCGACCTCTTGCAGCGTCGTCGAGGAAACACCGCCGAACCTCGGCTTCGGGCAGGCCGGTATCCAGGTCGTGCGACGCGGCCGTCTGAATCCGGCGACGCTCGGCCCGAGCGACGAAGACAGGACCTTCACGGTCGGGGTGCCGTTCAACGCACCGCCGCGCTGACGATTGCCTTCCCCCGCGACAGCCCGCTAAGCGTAGCGAAACAAAACCCAGGAGACGCCCGTGGCCATTCCCGCTTCGCTGCAAAAAGGTCTGATCCTGCCGATCATCTCGGCGCCCATGTTCCTGGTCTCCGGGCCGGATCTGGTGGTCGAGGCCTGTAATGCGGGCGTCATCGGCACCTTTCCGTCGCTGAACCAGCGCACGACCGAGGGCTATCGCGACTGGATTCACGAGATCAAGGGACGGCTGAAGCCTGACGCCGCCGCTTTCGGCGTCAATCACATCGTCCACCCGACAAACCCCCGGCTGATGGCCGACATGATGGTGTCGGTCGAGGAGAAGGTGCCGTTGATCATCACCTCGCTGGGCGCCGTGCGCGACGTGGTGGATGCGGTTCACGGTTATGGCGGTCAGGTCTTCCACGACATCGCCAACATCCGCCACGCCCGAAAGGCGGCGGAGGCGGGCGTCGACGGCCTGATCCTGGTCGCCAACGGCGCGGGCGGTCATGCGGGGATCATCAACCCCTTTGCTTTGGTCAACGAGGTCCGCAGCTTCTTCAAGGGAACCATCATCCTGTCCGGCGCCCTTTCGACCGGACAAGATGTCGCGGCGGCGCTGATGCTGGGCGCCGATTTCGCCTATATGGGCACCCGCTTCATCAACACGACCGAGGCCATGGCCGCCGACGCCTATAAGCAGATGGTCATCGACAGCGGCGCGACCGACATCGTCCACACCCCGGCCGTGTCGGGCATTCCGGCCAACTTCATGAGCAAGTCGTTGATTGAGAACGGGATCGATCCCAAACACCTGCCCGAGCACAAGCTGGACATGGGCGACGAGGCCAAGGCCTGGAAGACCGTCTGGTCCGCCGGCCAGGGCGCGGGGGCCATCCACGACGTCCTGCCGACCGCCGATCTGGTCGCCCGCCTGCGACAAGAGTTCGCTCAGGCCACGGATGAATTCGCCATCAAGACCGGAGCACGCTAAAGGCGGCGCCAATCCGCATCTCGCGCGTTGGAGCCGCCATGATCCGCACGACCGTTCTCGCCGCCCTTTCCGCCACTGCCTTGGCCGCCGCCGCCTTGGCCGCCGCTGTCGCTACCCCAGCAGCAGCCCAATCCGCACAGGCGCCGTCCGCTCGCGACGCCTGGTCGTTCGAACTGGGCGCCGGGACGGACAACCGTTCCAAGAACGCGTCCAAGTCCGGCAACGACGGCTACGCCTTCGGCTCGGCGACGTGGGAAAGCGCGGACGGCCTGTTCTATGTCGGCCCCGGCTTCGAGACGATCCAGTCGGGCGGTTCCAACGTGGAGGCCGAGTTCGTCGCCGGCTATCAGCCTGAGGCGTTCGGCTACAGCTTCGACTTCAACGTCGCCTACAAGAACCGCCTGGACGCCGAGGCGGGTTACGACGAGGACGCCTGGGAGTTCACCGGCAACGCCAGCCGCTCCATCGGCCCGGCCAGCGCGCGCCTGCAGATCCAGTATTCGCCGGACGCAGCCGGCTCGACCGAAGCCTTCACCTGGATCGAGGGCCGGGTGGGCTGGGACTTCACCAATCGTCTGAACGGCACGGTCGCGCTGGGCCGGCGCGAGCAGGACAACGCGCCCGACTACACGGGCTGGAACGCCGGTGCGACCTACGCCCTGACGGACGCGATTGAGCTGGACCTGCGCTACTACGACACCAACGCCCACACCTTCGGCGAACAGTACGAAGACGCCTTGGTCGCCAAGGTCGCCTACGCCTTCTGAGCCCCGCGCCTTGCACAAACGGCGTCGCGGGCCCATATAGGGGCTGTCGATCTCTCTGCGTAACGCCGCTGCTCCCTTTGCATCACGCACCGAGGTCCAAAAGCCGATCCCATTCAGACCCGACAGGCCGACCAGGGATCCCTCCCTGCGGTCAACGCCAGACGGAGGTCTCCAAATGGCTACCGGCACTGTAAAATGGTACAACCCCACCAAAGGCTACGGCTTCATCGCTCCCGATGATGGCGGCAAGGACGTCTTCGTCCACGCCTCGGCCGTCGAAACTTCGAGCGTTGGTTCGCTGAACGAAGGCCAGAAGATTTCCTACGAAATCGAACGTGACTCGCGCTCCGGCAAGGAATCCGCTGGTCGCCTTACGGCGGCAGAGTAGGACACGCTTCTCAACACGCACGCCATCGCTTTTGATGGCGTCGTGACGAAGCACCTGCCTCTGGGCGGCCGCAAGGTCCGCCTGGACAACGGCCACGTCGTCTCGGTCCTGCCCTCGCTCGGTTCGCCTAAAGGCCTATCCATGCTGGGCGACCGCGTCGTGGTCGAGATCGCCTTCAATCAGCTGAAGGGCTGGCGCCTCGCGCGCCGGCCCTGAAGCCCGTTCCATCAGGACGTGACCCATGACGACCCTCGCCGAAAAAATCCCGACGATGACCGACGCCGACCTCAACAGCCTGCGCGCCAACGCCACGCGCCTGGCCGAAACCGGCGCCTCCACTCAAGTGATGGCCGCCGCTGACATCCTGCCTGTGATAGACACCGAGATCGCCCGCCGCGCCGCCCTGCCCAAGGCCGCCAAGGCGCCGGTGAAACGCGTCGCTCCCAAGAAGAAGCTGCCGCCCGTCACCGGCCACCAGACCGCCCTACCCTCCAGCTGAGATCAGCCCAGGGCCTGATCCAGATCCGCGATCAGGTCCTCGACGTTCTCGACCCCGACCGATAGCCGGATCAGGTTGTCGGTCACGCCGCCCGCCTCGCGGACGTCCTTGGGCACGCTCGCGTGGGTCATGATCGCCGGGTGGTTCACCAGGCTCTCGACCCCGCCCAGCGACTCCGCCAGGGTGAAGACCTCGACCCGCTCCAGCACGCGCTTCGTGCGCTCCAGGTCGCCCTCCAGCACCACCGTCACCATCCCGCCGTAGCCGCCGCTCATCTGGCGCGCGGCCAGCTCGTGCTGCGGGTGGGCGATCAGGCCGGGATAGATGACCTTGGCCACACCCTTGCGGGTCTCCAGCCAGCGCGCGACGGTCAGGGCGTTCTCGCAGTGCGCCTTCATCCGCAACGCCAGGGTCTTCAGCCCCCGGTTGGCCAGGAAGGCGTCGAACGGCCCCATGATCCCGCCGACCGAGTTCTGCAGGAACTTGATCCGCGTCGCCAGATCGGGATCGGCCGTCACCAGCACCCCGCCGATGATGTCCGAATGGCCGTTCAGGTATTTGGTCGCCGAGTGCATCACCACATCCGCCCCCAGACTCAGCGGCTGCTGGCAGAAGGGGGTGGCGAAGGTGTTGTCCACGATCAGCAGCAGGCCATGCGCCTTGGCCACCTTGGACAGGGCGGCGATGTCCGCCAGCTTCATCAGCGGGTTGGTCGGGGTCTCGACCCACAGCATCTTGGTCTTGGGCGTGATCGCCGCCTCGACCGCTGCAATGTCGCTCAGGTCCACATAGGCGAAGTCCAGCCCCATGGTGCGCCGGCGCACCCGCTCGAACAGCCGCCACGAGCCGCCGTACAGGTCGTCGCCCGTAACGACATGATCACCCGCGTCCAGCAGCTCCAGCGCCGTCGAAGTCGCCGCCATGCCCGAGCCGAAGCCGAACCCGTGCGTCCCGCCCTCCAGGTCGGCGATACAGGCCTCGAACGCCTCGCGCGTCGGGTTCTTGCCCCGCGCATACTCATAGCCCTTGTTCACGCCCGGGCTTTCCTGGGCGTAGGTCGAGGTCGCGTAGATCGGCGTCATCACCGCGCCCGTGGTCGGGTCGGGATGCTGGCCGGCATGGATGGCGCGGGTGGAAAACCCTTGGCTGTTCTTCTTGTCGGCCATCGTTCTTACCGGTTCAGGCTGAGGTGGTTGATCAGGTCGGTGCGGGTGATCAGGCCGACGAACTTTTCGCCGTCCAGCACGATGGCCACACGGTCACGGTCGAAGACAGGGATCAGGGCGTCCAGCGGCTCCTTGACCTGAAGCGTGTCCAGATCGCGCGTCATGGCCGAGGCCACCGGCTTGGCGAACCGTTCCTTGCGGGTGATCTCGTCGGTGTTCATCACCTGGATCAGGTCGCTCTCATCCAGGATGCCGACCAAGCGGCCGTCCTCGATGATCGGCAACTGGGACACGTCGGCGCCCTTCATCCGCTTGAAGGCGGTGTCCAGGGTGTCGCCCGGTCCGGCCACGACCACGTCGCCTTTCTCGTATTTGCGGTTGATCAGGTCCGACAGGTCGCCGTGCAGCTCGCGCTCGCCCAGGCCCTGGTCCGCCAGCCAGGCGTCGTTGTAGACCTTGGACAGATACTTGGCCCCCGTATCGCAGACGAAGGTGACGCAGGTCTTGGCTTCCGTCTGTTCCCGGCACCAGCGCAGGGCCGAGGCGATAAGCGTGCCCGACGATGAGCCGGCGAGGATGCCTTCCTTCAGCAGCAGTTCGCGCGCGGTGGCGATCGCCTCTGCGTCCGGGATCGAATAGGCCTTGTCGATCAGGGTCATGTCCGCCGTGTCGGGCACGAAGTTCTGGCCGATCCCCTCGACTGTGTAGCTGCCGTCCGGCCCCGGCACGCCGTCGTTGACGATGCCGGCCAGGGTCGATCCGACTGGATCGGCCAGGACGATCTGGGCCTTCGAACCCACGCTCTTGAGGTAGCGCGCCACGCCGGTGATCGTGCCGCCCGAGCCGATGCCGGCGACGAAGGCGTCGATATCCCCCCCCGTCTGCTCCCAGATCTCCGGCCCCGTCGTCTTCACGTGGGCGTCGGCGTTCGACTGGTTGGCGAACTGGTTGACGTAATAGGCGCCGGGGATCGCCTGGGACAGACGCTCGGCCATGTCGGTGTAATATTCGGGGTGTCCGTGCGGCACGTCCGAACGGGTCAGGCGAACATCGGCGCCCATGGCCCTGAGATGCTGGATCTTTTCCTTCGACATCTTGTCCGGAATGACCAGCAGCACCTTATAGCCCCGCGCCCGGCCGACCAGGGTCAGCGCCAGGCCCGTATTGCCCGCCGTCGCCTCAACGATGGTGCCGCCTTCCTTCAGCCAGCCTTCCTTCTCGGCCGCATCCAGCATCTCGACCGCGATCCGATCCTTGATCGAGCCGCCGGGATTCTGGGACTCCAGCTTGAGCAGCAGGCGGCACTTGCCGGTGTCGATCTTCGTCACCTCCACCATCGGCGTCTTGCCGATCAGATCCAGCGGCGACTTCACGGTCGCGCTCAGGGCGGGGGCATGCAGGGACATCGAAGACTCCATTCGGGGACGGCGGAAGCTGAAGCCCCGCATTCACTCGGTCAACTCACGCAAGATTTGACCCCCCAAGATTTACCCAAAGGCGTGGTTCCGCGCTACGAAAGACATAATGACCAATTCATCCAAGAGGCCGCCCGCCGGCCTGCCCGACAAAGACACCCTCCTCGCCTTCCTGCGCGAGGCCGGATCGGCCGAGAAGACCGATATCGCACGCCATTTCGGACTGAAGGGCGGCGACCGCCGGGCCCTGCGCGAAATGATCCGCGAACTTGAAGAAGAAGGCCGGCTGGGCAAGCGCGGTCGCAAGGGCTTCTCCGAGGCCGGCGCCCTGCCCCCCGTCGGCGTCGCCGACGTGATCGAACGCGACGGCGACGGCGAACTGTATGTCCGTCTGGTCGAGGCCAGCGCCGATGCGCCCCGCGCCATCCTGATGCCCGACAAGTCCAAACCGGGGCCTGCGCCGGGCCTGGGCGACCGGGTGCTGGTCAAGTTCCAGCGCGGCGCGGACGGCTGGGAAGCCCGGCTGATCAAGAAGCTGGATGTGGGTACGAACCGCGTCCTGGGCGTGATCCGCAAGTCGGCGCGCGAGACCCGCGTCGAGCCCGTCGATCGTCGTTCCAAGGACGTGCTGCTGGTGCCCCAGGCCCAGTCCGGCGACCTGCGTGACGGCGATCTGGTCCTGGCCGCCATAGAAAAGGGCGAGCAGCGGTTCGGTCCCAAGCGCGGCAAGATCCTGGAACATATCGGCAAGGAGGATGACCCCCGCGCCGCCTCCCTGATCGCCATCCACGCCCACGGCGTCCCGACCGGCTTCTCCGAGGCGGTCGAGCGCGAGGCCAAGGATCAGGCCCTGCCGACGCTGAAGGGGCGCGAGGACCTGCGCGAGGTCCCCTTCATCACCATCGACCCCGCCGACGCGCGCGACCACGACGACGCCGTCTATGCGGCGCGCGACGACGATCCGAAGAACCCGAACGGCTGGATCGTCTGGGTCGCCATCGCCGACGTCGCCGCCTATGTCCGCCCCGGAACCCATCTGGACCGCGAGGCGCGCGACAAGGGCAACTCGACCTACTTCCCCGACCGCGTCGAACCGATGCTGCCGGAGGTGCTGTCGAACGGTCTGTGCAGCCTGAAGGAGGGCGAGAACCGCGCCTGCCTGGCTGTGCGGATGGTCTTCGACAAGGACGGCCGAAAGACCGGCCACAAGTTCGTACGCGGCCTGATGCGGTCGCACGCCAAGCTCAGCTACGAACAGGCCCAGGCCGCCATCGACGGGCAAACGGACGACGCCACCGGCCCGATCATGGAGGCCATCCTCTATCCGCTGTGGAACGCTTACCACGCCATGCTGAAGGGCCGGCTGAAGCGCAGCCCGCTGCAGATCGAATCCGCCGAGCGCCGCATCCGCATGGCCCCCGACGGTGGCATCGCCTCCATCGAGAAGCGCGCCTCGCTGGAGGCGCACCGCCTGATCGAGGAGATGATGATCCAGGCCAACGTCTGCGCCGCCGAAACGCTGGAGCAGAAGAAGACCCCGCTGATCTACCGCATCCACGACACGCCCAGCCAGGAGAAGATCTTCAACCTGGCCGACTTCCTCTCCACCATCGGCAAGCCGTGGAACAAGGGCGAGCCGGGCACGACGAAGCGGTTCAACAAGCTGCTGGACGAAACCCGCGACACCGAACACGCCGACGTGGTCAACGAGGTCGTGCTGCGCAGCCAGATGCAGGCGATCTACAGCCCCGAGAACATCGGCCACTTCGGCCTGAACCTAGACCGCTACGCCCACTTCACCTCGCCGATCCGGCGCTATTCCGACCTGATCGTCCACCGCGGCCTGATCCGGGCGCTGAACCTCGGCAAGGACGGGCTGACGGATCGCGAAATCGCCGAACTGCCCGCCATCGCCGAGGGCGTGACCATGACCGAGCGCCGGTCGATGGCCGCCGAACGCGACGCCATGGACCGCTATATCGCCGCCTATCTGGAGGAGCACGTCGGGGCGACCTTCACCGGCCGCATCACCGGCGTGACCCGCTTCGGCCTGTTCATCCGGCTGGACGAGACGGGCGCGGACGGCCTGGTCCCAGTCTCGACCTTGGGCAGCGAATATTTCGCCCACGACGACCGCGCCCACGCCCTGGTCGGCGAACGCACAGGCAAGCGGTTCACCCTGGGCCGCAAGGTCGAGGTCAAGCTGATGGAGGCCACCCCCGTCACAGGCGGCCTGGTGTTCGAAATGCTCAGCGAGCCGGAGCCGCGCGATCCCAACGCCCCCGCCCCGCGCTACGGCGTCCGAGGACGCGGCGGCGACGGCCCGCCGATGCGCGGCAAGGGTCGCCCAGGCGGTCCCAAGCCAGCAAAGGGCGGCAGGCCCTCAGGCGGGCTGAAGGGTGTGCGCAAGGGCAAGCGGAAGTGACAAAAACATCCGCTCATCCCGGCGAAAGCCGGGACCCAGTTCTTTGGGCGAAGAGCGCTTGTCGCGAGGCTCGGACGCCAACCCCGACCGCCTGTGCGAACGAAAGCACTGGGTCCAAGCTTTCGCCGGGATGAGCGGAATGAAAGATCAGCCCTTCGACGCCACACAGGACTTGGCCGACGCCCCGCGCGTCGGCGGCGCGCAGCGACCCAAGGATGCGGCGACCCTGATCCTGACGCGAGGCGGGTCGCAGCCCCAGGTGCTGATGGGAAGACGGGCGCCAGGGCATGTGTTCATGGCGTCGAAATGGGTGTTTCCAGGCGGGCGGATCGACCGGAGCGACTTTACCGCCGCTGCGACAGGCGACCTGCCGCCCGATGTCGTGCGGCGGTTGGAAGGCGAACTGACGGCCCGCCGGGCGCGCGCCCTGGCGCTGACAGCGGTGCGCGAGACTTTCGAGGAGACCGGGCTGATCCTGGGGCGGTCCGCGCCGAGCGCCTCAGTCGCCGGACCGTGGCGCGAGTATCGTCAGGCGGGCGCCCTGCCCGATCTGTCGGTCCTGTCCTACATCGCCCGCGCCATCACGCCTCCGGGTCGCACGCGGCGCTTCGATGCCCGCTTCTTCATGGCGCCGGCCGAGGCTCTGCTGAGCCCGGACCCGACCGCAGGCTCTGGCGAACTGGACGAGATCGCCTGGCTGCCGCTGGACGAGGCGCGCAGCCTGGACCTGCCCGCCATCACCCGTTTCGTGCTGGGAGAGTTGGCGGAGCGATTGGAACACCCGAACCGTCCCCTGCCTTTCGTGCGGATGGTGCGGGGCCGTCACACGGTCGAACACAGGGACTAACATGGCCGGATCGACGATCACCCTGCGCCTGACCATCGCCGCCCCCGTCGCGGGCGTCGCCTACAGCCTGCAGGACAAGGCCAATATGCCGGTCGAGCCGCGCATCGCCGGCGACGGCCCGATCAGCTTCGACGTGCCCGTCACCCTGTCCGACGACGGGAGACTGACCGGGACATTCGTGCGGCGCGAGGGGCCGGCGCGGCGGTTCGTCTATATCGCCATCGGCGCGTCTGCGGGCCAGCACGCCAGCGAATGGAGCCGACGCGCCAAGATCGACATCCATGACATCCCCGCCGATCTGCTGGTTCAGGCGTGCGAGGGGCGCTTGCTGGAGGTCGCCCTGCCCGGCCGCGCCAAGGACGGCGGCCCCGCCTGCGCCACCGTGCGGCCGCTTCAAACCTGGCGCGTCGTCTGATTCTTAGTCGGCGACCGGCTTCGTCAGATCGAACTCGACGCGGAAATGGCGGTTGGGGCGGCGCAGTTCATAGGCGAACATCCGGTCGGGATGAACCTCCATCGCCCAGACATTGGTGGTCGAGACCGCCGCGTCGTTGGCGTTGAACAGGGCGATCGATTCGGCGTCGACTGGAAACTCCTGCCGCTCGGCCGTGCCCGCGTTGGCCGTGTCGCCGCCATACCAGTGCAGGACGTCGGTCGTGCCGTCCTCATGCCGGTGATCGTGTTTCAGCCGCAGCCCTGTGTCCGTCTTCGTCACGACCCAGGTGCGCGACCGATCCTCGCCCACCGCGAACGGAATGCGCACCTCGTCCGCCGAACAGTCGCGGACGTGCATGATCAGCCGCTCGCTGGCGAACGTGGCGTCGGCGGCGTCGGTCGTGACGACCCGGCCTTCGAATCGCTGGCCGCACAGGGCGTTCAGCCGCGCCAGGAAATCGTTCTGGCTCAGAACGGGGGCCGAAGCGGGAGACGCCGCCGCGACGCCGGCGGACGACAGGGAAACCAGGGCCGCAGCGGCCAGCAAGGATGCGATTTTCATACGGTCACACTATATGTGCATCCGACCGCATCAACGTGGCATCGCGCCCGTTGACTTTGGAGCGATCCTGAGTATGTTCCGCGCCTCTTATTTTAAGCGGCTTTCGCCGTCGCAGAGGTAATTCCGATGGCCAAACCGGCTTCCATCAAGATCCGCCTGAACTCCACGGCCGACACCGGCTTCTTCTATGTCACCAAGAAGAACGCCCGCACCATGACCGAGAAAATGGTCGTCAAGAAATACGACCCCGTCGTGCGCAAGCACGTCGAGTTCAAGGAAGGCAAGATCAAGTAACTACTTGATCGGCTGAGAAACTGAAGACGCCCGGCTGGTCTCCAGCCGGGCGTTTTTCGTTGTCTAGGGGTCGGTCAGGCCGCCTTGGCGATGACCTTGTTGCGGCCGGCGGCCTTGGCCTCATAGACGCCTTCGTCGGCACGTTTCAGCAGGCCCTCCGGCGTGTCGCCGTCGCCGGTCGTGGCGGACACGCCGATCGAGATGGTGATGGTGATCTGTTCCTTGCCGCCCATGACCCGGAATGGGGCGGAGGCGACATCACGGCGAATCCGTTCGGCGACGCGGCCGGCGTCTTCCAGGCTGGCGCCCGGCATGACGACCACGAACTCCTCCCCGCCCATCCGGCACGGCAGATCGACGGCGCGGACGTTGGTGGCCAGGCGCACGGCGAACTCGACCAGGACCTCGTCCCCGGCGTCATGGCCGAAGCTGTCGTTGACCGACTTGAAGTGGTCGATGTCCAGCACCAGCGCCGCGACCTGGGCTCCGCCCTGGGCTGCGCGTCCGACCAACGCCTGTAGCTGGCTGGTCATGTAGCGACGATTGTGCAGGCCGGTCAGGGCGTCGGTGACGGCCATCTCCATGCTGCTGTCCAGCTTCTGGCGCAGGAAGTCGGTATAGCGTTTGCGTCGGATCTGGGTGCGGACTCGCGCCGACAGCTCCTCGGTGTCGATGGGACGCGGCAGGATGTCGGCGGCGCCTAGTTCCAGCGCCTTGACCATGCGCGGCCGTTCGGCCGGCTCCACCACCGCCAGGATCGGCGCGCGGCGTGCGTCACCCGACTTGGCCTGGGCTACGATCCGCAGGCCGTCGAAACCGGCGGCGGCGACATTGACGATGATCAGGTCCAGCGCGCCCTTGGCCGCGACCAGAGCCGCCTCGGGATCGGATTCGATGGTGACGCGGTGTTCGCCGCTCAGCTCGGCCGCCATCTTCTCGGCCTGGCGCATATCGTCATCGACGATCAGAACCCGCCCGCCCTCGCTGCGAAGCCGCGCGGCTTTGTCCGAATCGACGCCCAGGCGCCGACCGCTTTCCTCGCGCTCGCGCAGTTCGTCCATGACGTGCTTCAGCCGGGTCAGCGACTTGACCCGCGCGAACAGGATCACGTCGTCGATGGGCTTGGTCAGGAAGTCGTCAGCGCCGGCTTCCAGCCCCCGAATGCGGTCCTGGCGGCCGTCCAGCGCGGTGACCAGTACGACAGGGATATGACGCGTCTCGGCTTGGGCCTTCAGCCGGCGACAGGTCTCGAACCCGTCCATGCCCGGCATCATGACGTCCAGCAGGATCAGGTCCGGCTGATGTTCGGCGGCGATGGCCAGGGCCGTCGCGCCGTCATTGCAGCTGAGGACGTCGTAATATTCGATGGTCAGCTTGGCTTCGAGCAGGCGGACGTTCACGTCCACGTCATCGACGACGAGGATCCGGGCGCTCATCCGAGGTGCTGCCGGATGGTTTCGAGGAAATGCATCACCGAGATCGGCTTGGAGATATAGGCCTCGCACCCGCCTTGGCGGATCCGCTCCTCGTCGCCCTTCATGGCGAAGGCGGTCACGGCGATGACGGGGATGTGGCTTAGTTCCTCATCGTCCTTCAGCCACTTCGTGACTTCCAGGCCCGAGATTTCAGGCAGCTGAATATCCATCAAAATCAGATCGGGATGATGGGCGCGCGCCAGGGCCAACGCCTGCAACCCTTCACGGGTTTGCAGCGTCTCGTAGCCCTGGGAATCGAGCAGATCATGAAAAAGCTTCATGTTCAGCTCGTTATCCTCGACGATGAGGACTTTCTTGGACATCATCACCTGACCTGCGCGACCCTGAACGCGGGACGCCTCGTTGGTCGCATTCGTAGGCGCCCAGTCTTAAGTTGGGGTGAAGCCAACCTTACGGAGACCTTAAGCGTGGCCATCAAGGCCATCTGTCGCGACTGCCTGTGGACCGGCGCCGATCCCGCCGGGCCGCCCGAGCGCCGCTGTCCGGCGTGCGGGTCGCGACGCGTGGTCGCAGACGCCGAACTGGACCAGCTGTCCATCGCCCACATGGACTGCGACGCCTTCTACGCCTCGGTGGAGAAGCGCGACCGGCCGGAGCTGCGCGACAAGCCGGTCATCGTCGGCGGCGGCAAGCGCGGCGTGGTCTCCACCGCCTGCTATGTCGCGCGCCAGTACGGCGTCGGCTCGGCAATGCCGATGTTCAAGGCGCTGGAGGCCTGCCCCGAGGCGGTAGTCATTAGGCCCGATTTCACCAAATACGTCTTTGAATCACAGCGCATTCTGGGAGCGTTGGGCAAGCTGACGCCCTTGATCCAGCCGCTGTCCTTGGACGAGGCCTGGGTCGATCTGTCGGGCACCGAGCGGCTGAACGGCGGGCCGCCGGCGTTTCAGCTGATCCGGTTCCAGAAGCAGATCGAGGAGGAGACCGGCCTGACCGTCTCCATCGGCCTGGCCCCGAACCGCTTCCTGGCCAAGATGGCGTCGGAGATGGACAAGCCGCGCGGATTCTCCGTCGTAGGGGCCGCAAACGCCCAGGCTCTGTTGGCGCCGCGTCTCGTCACCACCCTGCCCGGCGTCGGCCCGGTGTTCGGCAAGGCTTTGCGCAGCGACGGCTATTCGACCATCGGCGATCTGGCCCGGGCGGACGTACGCGATCTGGTCAAACGTTACGGCGAATCGGGCCTGCGCCTGCACGAGCTGGCCCACGCCCGCGACGCCCGCGCCGTGAACCCCGAACGCGACCGCAAGGGGATGAGCGCCGAGACCACCTTCAACGAAGACCTGACCTCGCCCGAGGCGCTGGAGGCCGAGCTGTGGCCCCTGTGCGAGAAGCTGGCGTCAAAGGCGCGCCGCGACGGCGTCGCCAGCCGGGTTCTTGTGCTGAAACTGCGTCGTTCGGACTTCAAGATCATCACCCGCCGCATCACCCTGCCCGACCCGGTCCAGACGGCGCGCGCCCTGTTCGCCGCCGGCCGCGACCTGCTGAAGCCCGAACTGGGCCCGTCCTATCGGCTGATCGGCATCGGCATGGCCGACGTGCAGGACGCCGAGGATGCGCCCATCGGCCTGTTCCAGACTTCCGAGACCCGCACGCTGAAGACCGAACGCGCCATCGACAAGCTGCGCGAAAAGTTCGGCAAGGACGCCGTGGTGGCGGGGCGCGCGCTGAAGCCGTAGGAAGCGCCATGGATCTCGCCAAACGCGCCTACGACCACGGCTTTCGCCTGGACCCAATCGTCCGCAGCCTGCTGGATACCGACTTCTACAAGCTGCTGATGCTTCAGATGATCTGGCGCGAGCATCGCGACGTGCCGGTCGTCTTTCAGGTCATCAACCGCACGACCCGCGTGCGCCTGGCGGACGAGATCGACATCAACGCCCTGCGTGAGCAACTGGATCACGCCCGCACCCTGCGTTTCACCAACAAGGAACTCGTCTGGCTGGCGGGCAACAGCTTCTATGGCGTGAAGCAGATCTTCCGGCCCGACTTCATCGCCTGGCTGACCGACTATCGCCTGCCCGACTACGACCTGTCGGTTCAGGACGGGCAGTATGTGCTGACCTTCTCGGGCGGCTGGGCCGAGGTGACGCTGTGGGAAATCCCGGCGCTGGCGATCCTGAACGAGTTGCGTTGCCGCGTCGGCATGAGGCGGTTGGGCCGTTTCGAGCTCGACATCCTCTATTCGCGCGCCAAGACCCGGCTGTGGTCCAAGGTCGAGCGGTTGCGCGCCTTGCCCGATCTGGCCCTGTCGGACTTCGGCACGCGGCGGCGGCACGGCTTCCTGTGGCAGCGCTGGTGCATTCAGGCGCTGAAGGAAGGGCTGGGGTCGTCCTTCATCGGCACGTCCAATGTGCTGCATGCGATGGAGAACGACCTGAAAGCCATCGGCACCAATGGGCACGAACTGCCTATGGTCATGGCGGCGCTGGCGTCCGACGATGCGGCGCTGGCCCAGGTTCCCTATGCCGTGCTGGACGAGTGGCGCAGGCATTATGCGGGCAATCTGCTGATCGTCCTGCCCGACGCCTTCGGCACCGAGGCCTTTCTGGATCAGGCGCCCGACTGGGTCGCGGACTGGACCGGCTTCCGGCCCGATTCAGCCCCGCCGATCGTGGCGGGCGAACGGCTGATCGACTGGTGGCGCGCCCACGGCCGCGACCCGAAGGAGAAGCTGCTGATCTTCTCGGACGGCATGGACATCGACGGCATCGAAGCCGCCCACGCCCATTTCCACGGCCGCGCCCGCCTCAGCTTCGGCTGGGGTACCAATCTGACTAACGATTTCCGCGACTGCTCGCCGGCCTTCGCGCCGGAACTGGAGCCCATCTCCCTGGTCTGCAAGGTGGTCGAGGCCGGGGGCCGGCCCGCCGTCAAATTGTCGGACAATCCGGCCAAGGCGGTCGGCGATCCGGCCGAGATCGAACGCTATCGTCGCGTCTTCGGCGTGCGCGGCCTGACCGCCCAGCCCGTCACGGTCTGAAACCCGCCCTTAAGCCTGATCCCTCATAAGGGCAGAATGAACGCCTTCATCGACAAGATGCGCCGCCGCGCCGGCCGCTATCTCGACGTCCGCGCCGAGACGATCCAGCCCGCGCGCGGCATTCTCAGCCTGTCGTTCGACGACATCCCGGCATCGGCCTGGACCGAGGCCGGGCCGATCCTGGCCGAGCACGGGGTCAAGGCGACCTATTATGTCTGCGGCGGCCTGGCGGGCGGTCGCAATCTGGACCTGCCGCAGTTCGAGGTGGAGCACCTGCAGGCGCTGCATGAGGCCGGACACGAGGTCGGCTGCCACACCTATGAACATGTCTCGACCCTGACCCTGTCGCCGGCAGAGCTGGACGCCAGCCTGGCCCGCAACGCCGCCTGGGTGGCCGAGCGGCTGGATGGGTATCAGATGCAGACCTTCGCCTATCCCTTCGGCGACTGCGCCTTGGGGTCCAAGGCGATCATCGACAAACGCTTCCTGTGCGGGCGCGGGGTGCGCGACGGGATCAACGTCGGCCGCGCCGATCGCAACCTGCTGCAGGCCATCGGGCTGGAGAGCCGTCGTCTGCCCGGTTACGATCTGGAACAGCTGGTGGCTGAAACGGCAGCGTCCAAGGGCTGGCTGATCGCCTATGGCCATGACGTCAGCGATGCGCCGACGCCCTACGGCTGTCGTACCGAGGACATCGACCGCCTGATCCGCCTGGCCAAGGCGGCCGATCTCGACATCCAGCCGGTCGCGGCGGCCTGGCGGGTGGCGACCCAATAGACCTCGTCACCCTCGGGCTTGACCCGAGGGCCGAGCGTTCTGCAGCATTGCGTCAAGGGTGATGCACAACCCGATCCGCATCCGATCCTCGGGTCAAGCCCGAGGATGACGGAGATGGGTCAAGCGGCAGCCTTGCGCCGATCCGCCCAGGCGATCAGTTCCTTGCGCGGCCAGATCATCAGCCACGACCGCGCGGTGTATTCCCCGCTGTCGATCAGTGCCTTCCTCGACGCCGAGGCCGTCGCCGCCCGTTCGGTGTGGATCGGCGCCGGTCCCTGATGGACCATGAAGGCGCCGCCGTTCAGCGGGTTGAGCCGCAGGTGGGCCAGGCGCGGGCTGATCTCGGTCAGAGGCGGGTCATAGAACCAGCTGGAGCCGATCATGCCCGCCAGTTCCGGCCGTGCGCGGCACAGCTCCGCCGCCGTGGCCCAGGCCTCGTTCCAGCCGTCCTCGTTGAAGCCCCGCAGCCAACGGCTTTCGGTGTGCACCTCCAGCCACGGCTCGCGCTTGGCGCCCGTCGCCAGATACCGGAACAGGGGGTTGATGCCCCAGCCGTCGCGGACGTGTTTGACGATCTGGCCCGGCCCGACGGGCGAGCTGAGGTCGATCACCTGGCTCTTGGCGCCCGGCACGCTGAGCGCCAGGGTGAAGCGCACATCCTTGGACCAGTGGTCGAAGACATAATCGCCCTCGGCCTTGTCCAGAAACGCCGCCAACTGTTCGATCCAGTAGGGATAGAGGGCCATCACCTCGGCCGGCAGACGCATCGCCGCCGCGCGATCGGGCAGTTGCAGCGCCCAGGCCGCGACCAGACCCCGCCGCACGTCGTCCGAAGCCTCAGCGCCCAGCAGGGCGTCCACCGCCTTGGCCGGCATTTCGAAATCCCAGTGCGGCGCGGCCTCGGCGGCCTTCAGCGCGGCCGGTGCTGCGGTGGCGTCCACGCGCGCCCGGTCGCCGGGAGACAGCCGCGCCAGCACGGCATGGAAGACGGCGACGTCGGGGGTCAGGTGCATATCCATGATCGGCACAATGACACGGCGCGGTTGGCGAACCTTTAAAGCCGCGCGACGGACGTGACGCCGCCCTTGCCGCGCGCTAAACCGCGCCCAGATAAAAGGAGCCCCCATGAGCATCGAAGCCCGCATCGCCGAACTCGGCCTCACCCTGCCGGAACCCGCCAAGCCGGTGGCAAGCTATGTCTCCTATGTCCGCTCGGTCAATCAGGTCACCATCTCGGGACAGCTGTCGAACGACGCCTCGGGCGGGATCAAGGGCACGGTCGGCGTGGACGTGACGCCGGAACAGGCCACGGAGGCCGCCCGCTTGTGCGGTCTGAACCTGATCGCCCAGATCAAGGCCGCCTGCGACGGCGATTTGGACCGGGTGGTCCGCATCGTCAAACTGGGCGGCTTCGTTCAGGCCGGTCCCGACTTCATCGCCATTCCCGCCGTGATCAACGGCTGCTCGGACCTGATGGTCGAGGTCTTCGGCGACGCGGGCAAGCACGCCCGTTCGGCCGTCGGCGTCTATAAGCTGCCGCTCGGCTTCGCCGTCGAGATCGATGCGATCGTGGAGATCCGCTGATCTTTCAGATCTCGGTTCACGAAGGGATCGCCGACATCGGCCGCGAGGCCTGGGACGCGTGCGCGCGGTCCACCGGCGATCCCTTCGTCTCCTATGACTTCCTGCACGCCTGCGAGGCCTCGGGCAGCGCCGCGCCGCGGCAAGGCTGGGCCCCGCGTCATCTGGCCCTGCGGGGTGACGACAACGCCGTCCTGGGCGTCATGCCCCTCTATCTGAAGGGCAACAGCCAGGGCGAATATGTCTTCGACCACAGTTGGGCCGACGCCTATGAACGGGCGGGCGGTCGCTATTATCCCAAGCTGCTGGGCGCCGTGCCCTTCACGCCCGCGACCGGGCCGCGCTTCCTGAACCATCCCGAAACCGACGCCGCTACGGTGCGCCAGGCCCTGATCCAGGGGGCGGTGACCTTGGTCGAGCGGCTAGGCGTCTCGTCCCTGCACGTCAACTTTCCGACCGAGCCGGAATGGTCGGCCATGGCCGAGGCGGGCCTGCTGCCGCGGCAGGACATCCAGTTCATCTGGCGCAACAGCGGCTATCAGACCTTCGACGATTTCCTCGCCGCCCTGTCGGCCAACCGCCGCAAGACGATCAAGCGCGAGCGCCGCGACGCCCAGGCCGATCTGGACATCCGCGTCCTGACCGGCGCCGAGATCACCGAGGCGCACTGGGACGCCTTCTTCGCCTTCTATATGGACACTGGCTCGCGCAAATGGGGACAGCCCTATCTGACGCGCGACTTCTTCAGCCGCGTCGGCGCAACCATGGCCGACCGGATCGCCCTGGTCATGGCGTTTAGGGACCAGACGCCCATCGCCGGCGCCCTGAACTTCATCGGCCGCGACGCCCTGTACGGCCGCCAATGGGGCACGCTGGAAGACGTGCCCTTCCTGCATTTCGAGCTCTGCTATTATCAGGCGATCCAGTTCGCGATCTCGCGCGGCCTGTCTCGCGTCGAGGCCGGCGCCCAGGGCGACCACAAGATCGCGCGCGGCTACCTGCCCTCCCCCGTCTATTCCGCCCACTTCATCGCCGACCCGGCCCTGCGCGATCCCGTCGCCCGCTATCTGGACGGCGAACGCCCGGCGATGCAGGCCGAGATGGCGGCGATGACCGAGGACATGTCGCCCTACAAGGCCACATAGAAAAAGGCCCGGCTGTTTCCAGCCGGGCCTTCCGCCTTCGACCCTTTGAGGATCAGGCCGTCTCTTCTTCCTCGGCCTTCGCGGGCGCGTTGGCGCTTGCGATGTCGAAGTCGATCTTGCCGTCCTTCAGCTGGACCTTGACGTGTCCGCCGCGCGTCAGACGTCCGAACAGGATGTCGTCGGCCAGCGGCTTCTTGATCGAGTCCTGGATGACCCGCGCCAGAGGACGCGCGCCATACAGTTCGTCGAAGCCGTTCTTGGCCAGCCAGTCGGCGGCTTCGTCGGTCAGTTCGATGGTGATGTTGCGGTCCGCCAGTTGGGCTTCCAGCTGAAGGATGAACTTGGTCACCACCGAGCGGATCGTGTCGGCCTGCAGCGGCTTGAAGGCCACGATGGCGTCCAGACGGTTCCTGAACTCCGGCGCGAACAGGCGTTGGATGGCCTTGTCGTCCTCGCCCTCGACCTTGCCCCGGCCGAAGCCGATGGAGGCGCGGGCGTTGTCGGCGGCCCCAGCGTTGGTGGTCATGATCAGGATGACGTTCCTGAAATCCACCTTCTTGCCGACCGCATCCGTCAGCATGCCGTTGTCCATCACCTGCAGCAGGATGTTGTAGACATCCGGGTGCGCCTTCTCGATCTCGTCCAGCAGCACCACCGAGTGCGGGTGCTGATCGACGGCGTCGGTCAGAAGCCCGCCCTGGTCATGGCCGACATAGCCCGGAGGGGCCCCGATCAGCCGGCTGACGGTGTGACGCTCCATATATTCCGACATGTCGAACCGCTGCATCTCGATGCCCAAGGTGGCGGCGAGTTGCTTGGCGACCTCGGTCTTGCCGACGCCGGTCGGACCGCTGAACAGGAAGCTGCCGATGGGCTTGTTCGGATCGCGCAGACCCGCCCGCGCCAGCTTCATCGCCGCCGAGACCTGTTCGATGGCCTGTTCCTGACCGAACACCGCACGCTTCAGATCGACTTCCAGTTCGCGCAGGCTCTCGGTGTCGGACTTGGACACCGACTTGGCCGGGATGCGGGCCATCTTGGCGATGACGGCCTCGACCTCCTTCTGGCCGATGACCTTCTTGCGCTTGGATTCCACCAACAGCATCTGGCCGGCGCCCGCCTCATCGATCACGTCGATCGCCTTATCCGGCAGTTTCCGGTCGGTCATGTAGCGAGCCGACAGCTCGACCGCGGTGCGGATGGCGCTGTCGGTGTAGCGGACCTTATGGTGCTGCTCGTAGTAGGTCTTCAGACCCTTCAGGATCTTCACCGTGTCCTCGACCGTCGGCTCGTTGACGTCGATCTTCTGGAAGCGACGCACCAGGGCGCGGTCCTTCTCGAAGTGCTGGCGATATTCCTTATAGGTCGTCGACCCCATGCAACGCAGCGAGCCCGACGCCAGGGC
Source organism: Brevundimonas sp. TWP2-1 (assembly GCF_049897645.1). Classification (NCBI taxonomy): domain Bacteria; kingdom Pseudomonadati; phylum Pseudomonadota; class Alphaproteobacteria; order Caulobacterales; family Caulobacteraceae; genus Brevundimonas; species Brevundimonas sp. TWP2-1. The sequence continues at coordinate 171,893 of NZ_JAFCWR010000001.1, read as the reverse complement.
CGGCTTCAGCAGGTTGGAGGCGTCCATGGCCCCGCCCGAGGTCGCGCCGGCGCCGATAACCGTATGGATCTCGTCGATGAAGAGGACCGCGTTCTCGTGGTTCTCCAGCTCCTTGACCACCTGCTTCAGGCGTTCCTCGAAGTCGCCGCGATAGCGGGTGCCGGCCAGCAGCGCGCCCATGTCGAGCGAATAGATGGTGGCGTCCTTGAGGACGTCGGGCACTTCGCCGTTGACGATCTTGCGGGCCAGACCTTCGGCGATGGCGGTCTTGCCGACGCCGGGGTCGCCGACCAGCAGCGGATTGTTCTTGGTCCGCCGGCACAGGATCTGGATCGAACGATCCACCTCGGCCTGGCGACCGATCAGCGGATCGACCTTGCCCTGGCGCGACTTCTCGTTGAGGTCCACGCAATAGGCTTCCAGCGCCTCGCCGCCCGACTTGACGGCCGAGGCGTCCTCGGCCTCCTCGGGCGAAGAACCCTTGGCGGGACGGGCCTCGGTGGCGCCCGCCTTCTTGGCGATCCCATGAGCGATGAAGTTGACAGCGTCGTAGCGCGTCATGTCCTGCTCTTGCAGGAAGTAGGCGGCGTGGCTTTCGCGTTCGGAGAAGATGGCGACCAGCACATTGGCGCCGGACACTTCTTCGCGGCCGGACGACTGGACGTGGATCACGGCGCGCTGGATGACGCGCTGGAAGCCGGCGGTCGGCTTGGCGTCCTCGCCGTCGGCCGTGGCCAGGGCGGCGAGATCGTTGTCCACATACAGGGTCAGCGCCGCTTTCAACGCCGTCAGATCGACGTTGCAGGCCTGCATCACGCCGGTCGCGTCGGGATCGTCGATCAGCGCAAGCAGCAAGTGCTCAAGCGTCGCATATTCGTGCCTGCGCGCATTGGCGTATCCCACCGCGCGGTGCAGGGTTTCTTCGAGAGGACGGGAAAATGAAGGCATCGGGAGGTTCCTCTCAGTCCTTTTCCATCGTGCATTGCAGAGGGTGCTGGTGGCGGCGCGCGGTCTCGATGACCTGCGCGACCTTGGTCTCGGCGACCTCGTAGGTGAAGACGCCGCAGACGCCCACGCCATGCTGATGCACATGCAGCATGATGCGGGTGGCCTCTTCGCGGCTCTTCTGGAAGAACCGCTCCAGCACATAGACGACGAATTCCATCGGCGAATAATCGTCGTTCAGGATCAGCACCCGATAGAGCGAGGGCTTCTGAAGCTTCGGCTTTGTTTCGGTGACGGTGGCGGTGCCTTGACCGCCCCCGGTATCACCGGGCCTTTGTATGGGCATTCGTATTCCGTAATCGGGGAGTCGTCTTGTCTTCAACAGATAGGGAATGATGGCCTGAATTGAAGCGGCGTCCAGTCACGGATTGCGTGAAGAGCAAACGACGGATCCAAAACGTAAAAAAGCCCCGGAGCGAACTCCGGGGCCTTCTCGATCCGTAGAGGACGCCGTGTTTAGCGGGCGGCCTGGAAGGTTTCGACCGAGGCGGTGACGCGCTCGTTGATCGGCTTGATGCTGTCCTTGACCGTGGCGGTCATGATCTCGTTCGTCTTGGTCAATTCGGCGACATAGCGCTCCATCGACTTCTTGGCCCAGGCGGTCTGCAGCTCGAAGAACTCCTGCACCGAGCGGGCCGTCGACAATTCCTTGGAGGCGGCGACGCCGTCTTCCCAGGACGACTTGGCGAAGCCCAGCGCCTGTTGCGACAGGGCCTCGGCGCCCTTCTGGGCGACGGCAGCCGACTCGACCATGGCGTCCAGGTTCTTCTTGCTATGAGCGTTCAGCTCGGCCAGCGAGGCGGTCGATTTCTCGATGCCTTCACGGAAGGCCTGGGTGCCGGCAGCCTGCATGGTCTCGGCCTGAGCCTTGACCTTGGCGCCGGCCGAAGCCGCGGCGGCGGTGACTTGATCGGCGGTCTTCTTCACATTTTCGGTGGCGTCGGCCATGGTCGTCTCTCCGGTGATGTGGCCCGAGGTGACGGGCGCTGGGCGGAAAATTTCAGGCGAGGCTGGTCCTCGCAGGCCCTGCTTATGCTGCAAGTGCGAAGGTTTTTCAAGCTTATTGTGCAATGCAGCATATTATCGGCGATAACCTTGGTCGTCGGGTCAAATTCCCGTTGACGAGCGGTTAACCACCATGAAACCCGCGCCTCCTATGCTAGCTCTTTCTTCGTGACGGCCGGGGGGCCTGTCACACCCTGTTCACCGAGGGTTGTCCCGCCCATGATCGCTTTTCTCCGCCGTGGCCTGTTCGCCGTTCTCGCGCTTTCGCTGGTCCTGGGCGCGAATGTCCGGCCGATCGAGGCCCAGTCTCAGGAGAACAGCCGCTACGCCGCCATCGTCATCGACGCCGCCACCGGCGAGGTCCTGTTCGCGCGCAACGCCGACAGCCGCCGCTATCCCGCGTCCCTGACCAAGATGATGACCCTGTATCTGGCGTTCGAGGCCCTCTCTCAGGGCAAGGCGAACGTGAACGACGTGCTGACGATCTCGCCGCGCGCCGCCTCGCAACCCCCGTCCAAGTTGGGCCTCGCCGCCGGCCAGACCATCACCCTGGACGACGCCATGCGCGCTACGGCCGTGCGGTCCGCCAACGACATGGCCCTGGCCATCGGCGAGCACATCGGCGGGTCGGAAGCCCGTTTTACCAATATGATGACCCTGAAGGCGGAACAGCTGGGCATGACCCAAACCCGCTATTTCACCGCCAACGGCCTGCCCGATGCGCGCCAGATCACTTCGGCGCGCGACCAGGCCATCCTGGCGCGCGCAATCATGCGTGATTTCCCACAGTATTACAGCTACTTCGGCCTGCATGACTGGGCCTATAATGGTCGCAACTATCGCAACACCAACGGCCTGCTTCCCACCGGGCGCGGCTATGACGGCATGAAGACCGGCTATACCAACGCCTCGGGCTACAACCTCGCGGCCTCGGCCGTGCGCGACGGACGCCGACTGATCACCATCGTGCTGGGCGGCCGTTCGACCGCCAGCCGCAACGCCCACGTCGCCGAACTGATGGACACCGGCTTCGAGGTCGAGCGCCGTCGCGCCCAGGGCGAGCGGATACAGATCGCCCAGACCTTCTTCGAACAGCGCGGCTTCGGCGTCGGCAGCGTTTCGGCCGACGCTCCGATCGCCTACGCCTCGGTCAATGACGACGAGGACGGGATCGGCGCCGAATCCACTGCCGTCGCCTATACGGCAGCCCCGCCGCCCGCCGCCCTGCCGACCCGCGTCGCGCCTGCCCCGTCGGAACGCGCCGCCAGCCAGCGCACCGCCGCAACCGCACAGGCCATCGGCCAGGCCGCAGCCTCTTCTCCGAACGCCCGCGCGCCCCACAATGTCACAGCCTCACTGAACGGCGCGCCGTCCAGCGCGGCCGTTGCGCCCTCGACCACACCGCGTCGCACGACCCCGCCCCCGGCGCGAGAGCCGGCCCGCGCCGCCGCCCGCACGCCCGCCGGACGCTGGGCCGTTCAAGTCGGCGCCTTCCGCGACGAGAAGGTGGCCAGCGACTGGCTGACCGAATTGAACCGCCGTTTCCGCACCCAGTTCGCCACGGCCGAACGCAATGTCCAGACGGCCGGCGACTGGTATCGTTCGCGCTTCGTCGGCCTGACAGAAGCCGGCGCCAAGACCGCCTGCGAGGCCCTGGCCGAACGTCGGGTCACCTGCATGGTCATCGGCCCCGACTGAAGTGATCACAAGCGAGAACAAATGTTCTTGCTTTGTTCCCCATGATGTCGCATCGTCCTTCCCATGGAAACCGCCAAGGGAAGAGGGGCGCGTTCGAATGCGACCGGCCGCTACGAGCCTGAACAGCATCAGTCGTTCGACGACGGCTGGACGCGCGACGACGCCGAGGCCGCGCCGCTGCGCACCACCCTCACCCCGGAGCACGCCCGCACCATCATCGCCCGGAACGACAGCCCGGACATCGGATTCGACCGCTCCATCAACCCTTACAAAGGTTGCGAACATGGCTGCATCTACTGTTACGCCCGTCCGTCCCATGCCTGGATGGGCCTATCCCCGGGCCTGGATTTCGAGAGCCGGATCTTCTTCAAGCCCCAGGCCGCAAGTCTGCTGGAACAGGCGTTCCTCGCACCACGATACCGGTGCAAACGCATCCACATAGGCGGCAACACCGACCCCTATCAGCCGGTCGAGCGCGATCTGAAATCGACGCGCTCAATCTTGGAGGTCATGCAACGCTTCAACCACCCCTTCAGCATCATCACCAAGTCGGTTCTGATCGGGCGCGACGCCGACATCCTGGGCCCTATGGGAAAGGCGGGGCTGGCGTCGGCCTTCGTCTCCATCACCACGCTGGATCGGGGTCTGGCCCGCGCGATGGAGCCCCGCGCCTCGACCCCGGCGAAACGGCTGGAGGCCATAAGCCGCCTGGCGGATGCGGGCTGTCCCGTCGGCGTCGGGTTCGCGCCCGTCATCCCCGGCCTCAACGACCACGAACTGGAATCCATCCTCGAAGCCGCCGCCAAGGCTGGGGCGACGCGGGCCATGTATGTCACCCTGCGTCTGCCGCTGGAGATCAAGGACCTGTTCCGCGAATGGCTGGCCGACGCCCGGCCGGATCGTGCGGCTCGCGTCATGTCCCTGATCCGCCAGACGCGCGGCGGCAAGGACTACGACGCCGACTGGTCGCAGCGCATGAAGGGCACCGGCCCGGTGGCCGAACTGATCGGCGCGCGGTTCAAGGCCGCCGTCAAACGCTACGGCCTCGACACGCCGCACCGCCTGCTGGATGAAACCCAGTTCCGCGTGCCCGCCGACGCTCGGCCGCAGATGGATCTTTTCGACCTGCCCCTCGACAAGATTGCCTGAACCTACACCTTCAGGTTAGCGTCCCGCATCCTTGGGGGATTTCATGATCAAGCGTCTGTCGGCGGCCGTCGCCGCCCTGTGCCTGTCCAGCGTCTTGCCCGGCTGCATGACCGTCAGCGTGCCTGAGGGACAGTTCTTCTATCCTGACGCGCGCGTGAAGGCCGAGAAGATCGACCTAACGCCCGGTCGCGCCATTCCCGGGGCCGAAACCCTGTCCCTGCAATATCCCGGAGGCGCGGTCGCCGCCACGCGGGTGCGGACAGGTCGCACAGACGCACCGCTGATCCTCTACTGCGGCGGCAATCTCTTCCGGCGCGGCATCAGCGGCGCGCAGGTGGCGACCGAACTCGCGCCATTCGGCGATGTGTTGATGTTCGACTATCCCGGCTCGGGCGACACGCCTGGACAGGCGAACTTCGCGACCTACAGGTCCGCAGGCGAGATCATCGCGGCGACCGCTCGCGCACAGGCCGACGCCGAGAGCCGCAAACTGATCGCGTGGGGGCATTCCCTGGGCGGCCCGATCTGCGCTGAGGCCGCGCGCGTCATACGCGCCGACTCCCTTGTGCTTGAGGCGACGACGCCCACCGCCCGCGACGCCGTGAACGAGATGATCGGCCTGTGGCGGCCTCTGGTCCGCGTCCAGTTGGCCGATGCCCTGGCGACCGTGGACGTGCCGGCGACGTTGGACGGCTATCCGGGCAAGGTCGTGGTGCTGGAAGCCGGTCGCGACGAGACCCTGCCGCCCGCGCTCAGCCGAAAACTGGCTCAGGACCTTGAGACGCGCGGCGTCGATGTCGAGCGTCTGGTGTTCCCCCGCGCGGACCATGGCGACATCCCGGCTCAGCCGGACTTCGTCGCCCGCGTCGCCGCAGCGCTGAGTTAATTGTCCGCCGCCGACGGGTCGATGGCGCGGGTGACCAGGTCGCGCCAGGTCGGATCGGTATCATCGACCAGATCGACATCCTCCATCAGGGCCACCGCCCCCTCGCCGTCCGGCAGGATAAGGCCAAGGATTTCCATCTCCTCGCCGTCAGGGCCGAGGTGGCTTTCGGCCTGCACGGCCACCGCCGCCTGCTCGCCGTCCTCCTCCCACCAGATCACGGGCTGGGGCAGGTCCATGACGATCGGGCGCGGGTCGTCCGTCTCGGCCAAGGCGAAAACGGCCCGGCGCGCCTGGACGTCGTCCAGGGTCGCCACGGCGCCGACGAACGGCTTCAGCCGTGTCCAGTCCTCGGCGTCGAAACCGCCGCCGTCTTCGTCATGCTGATCGTCCATGGTCATCGCCTGAACACCCCCACCAGTTCGACATGCGACGACCACAGGAACTGGTCGATCGGCGTCACCGTCTCCAGCCGAAACCCGGCGTCGATCAACACGCGGGCGTCGCGGGCGAAGGTCTGGGGATTGCACGACACCCCGACGACGACCGAGGCCTTCGTATCCGCGATCTGGGTCGTCTGGTCGATGGCCCCGGCGCGCGGCGGATCGAACACGATGGCGTCGCACCCTTTGAGATCATACGGATTGAGCGGCCGGCGGAACAGGTCGCGCGCCTCGGCGGTGATAGCCTTCAGGCCCTTGGCCGAACCGACGGCGGCCTTCAGCGCGGCGATGCCTGGCTTGGACGCGTCCGCCGCGATCACCGGCGCTACCGTCGCCAATGGGAAGGTGAAGGCGCCCGCGCCGCAAAACAGGTCGGCGATCTTCCTGGCCCCCTTCACCGCCGCTACCGCGCGGGCGGTCATTGCGTCTTCCGCCTGGGGCACGGCTTGTAGAAAACCGCCGGCCGGCAGGGAGACCGTCGCCGGGCCGAACGCCACCTTGGGCTGGCGCGCCATGACCAGGGTGTCGCCCGCCAGGCTGAGCCGCGCCAGATCGGCCCGATGCGCCGCTTGGATGGCCTTCCACTGGGCGTCGGCCGACAGCCCGCCGCCCGAGCGCCGCTCGACCCCCGTCACATCGACGTCCAGCCCCGACAGGGTCCAGGTGACATGCAGGGTCGGCGCGGATTTCGGATGTTCGAAGAAGGCCGCGGCCAACTCGGCAAGCGCCGGAATGGCCGCCACGATCCGGGGATCGGCGACGGGACAGGCCCGCACCTCGACGAGCCGCCATGACCGCCGCGCCTTGAACCCCAGGACCACCCGCCCATCCTGGGTCCGGCGGGCGTGCAGGGCGACACGACGACGGCTTCCAGGCGGCGTCGCCACCGTCGCCTCGATCTCGGTCTCGATCCCCTCGCGCGCCAGCGTCAGCCGAACCTGCTCGCGCTTCCAGTCCAGATACGGTCCCTCTGACCAGTGCTGAAGCGAACACCCGCCGCAGTCGCCATACTGCGGCGACACCGGTGCGATCCGGTCGGGGCTAGGGGTGACGATATCGACCTGCTCCAACCGGCCGTCCACGACCACGCCGCGCACCGTTTCGCCGGGCAGAGTCAGGCCGGCGAAGACCGGCCCCAACGGCGTCTGGGCGACGCCGTCGCCCTGGCCGCCGACGCGGTCGATCGTGAAGATGTCCATCGGCGGGCTTCTAGCCGTGCGTACCCCGCCGCTCAACCCACGCGGCGTTTTGCGGACGTAATCGCGGGCGAGTCGAACATGAACGAAGATGAACGAACCGATCAATTGCCGTTCAGCTTCGCGGTCGTAAATCTCTCTGCAACGAGACACGAGGCTTTGCCGTTAACGATTGACGGAAACCGCTCGGTCCTCAGAGGTTTGGAAAATGCGTCTCACCAAAACATCGCTCGCCGCCGTCGCCGCCCTGGCGCTCGGCGTCACCGCCGCCCCGCTCACGGCGTCGGCGCAAATCTATTACGGCAACGGCTACAGCCAGAACTACGGCACCGGCTCGTATGCCCCGTCCTACAACTACGGGCGCGGCTATCAGCAGTCCTACGACCCCTGCGCGCGTGAACGCCAGGGTCGCACCGGCGCCGGCGCAGTGATCGGCGGCGGCGCGGGCGCCGTCATCGGATCGCAGCTGGCCGCGCGTGGTCGGCGCACCGAAGGCAGCATCCTGGGCGGCGTCCTCGGCGCCGTGGTCGGGTCGCAGGTCGGCCGATCCAGCTCGGACGCCTGCCGCAGCTACCAGAGCAGCTATGGCTCCAACGGCTACTACGCCCAGGGCTACAGCCAGCCCAGCTACTACGACGATCGCTACACCGGCGATCAGGGCTATAGTTACGAAGACCGTCGCGGCGATTACGCCTACGACCGTGGCGGCTATTATGACGACCGCTCGCGTCCGGTCGAATCCTATCAGAATTCAGACGGATGCCGTCTGGCCGAAAGCCAGGTCCGTCTGCCCGATGGTCGCACGGACACCCGCTATGTCCGCACCTGCCCCGACCAGTACGGCCGATATCGCGTCGTCGATTAATTTTCAGCCCCCCTGTCGATCGACGACGTGACGGGAGCCGCCGGAGGATCAATCCTTCGGCGGTTTCTCATTTTTTGAGGGGCTATCGCGCTTCGCGCTACTTGAGCCCGTGTTTGAGGGCTATCGCGCTCCGCGCGAATTGAGCGCGCTGTTGAGGGGCTAGCGGCCTTCGCGCGATTTGACGTTTAGCCCGGCTTCTTCGCCCACAACAGAAACTCGACATTGCCGTCGCCGCCGGTGATGGGGCTCTCGATCGTCGCCTGCACGGTCCAGCCCATCGCCTCCAGCCAGTCCCGCACACGTTCGACGGCGGCCGCGTGGGCGGCGGGATCCTTGACCACCCCCTTCTTGCCACTGCCGGGACCGTCGGCCTCGAACTGCGGTTTGACCAGGGTGATCAGGTCTGCGTCCGGCGCCGCCAGATCCAGAGCGGCGGGCAGCACCTTGATCAGGCTAATGAAACTGGCGTCGCACACGATCAGCGACGGCGGTTGAGGGATCAGATCCGGCGTCAGGTCGCGCGCGTCGGTCCGCTCCAGACTGACCACGCGCGGATCGGCCGCGACCCGCTCGTGCATCTGGCCAAAGCCGACGTCGACCGCGAACACCTTCTCCGCCCCTCGATCCAAACAGACCTCGGTGAAGCCGCCGGTCGACGCCCCGACGTCCAGCACCACCCGCCTCTCGACCGCCACGGGCCAGACGGTCAGAGCGTGATCCAGCTTCAGCGCCCCGCGCCCGACCCAGCGGTGGGCGTCGACATAGCCGATGACGGACTTGGGCCCCACGGTCTGGGAGCCGGACCTGGCCGGCGCCCCATCCACGGTGACGCCGCCGGCCTCAATGGCTGCCTTCGCCCTGGCCCGGCTTTCCGCCAGGCCGCGCGTGACCAGAAGCTGGTCCAGCCTCATCCGATCTCGCTCAGCCGCGCCAGCGCCGCCTGCAGCTTGACCTTGCCCGCCTCGGCTTCGGCCAGTTTGGCGCGTTGCTCGTCAACGACTTCCGGCGCAGCGCGCGACACGAAATTGGGATTGCCCAGCTTCTTGTTCACATGGCCGATATCGCTGTCGAAGGCGGCGATCTCCTTTTCCAGACGTGTCCGCTCGGCGGTCAGGTCGATGATGCCCGCCAGCGACAGGGCGACCGTCGATCCGCCGGAAACAAAGGTCACGGCCCCGGTCGGCGCGGCGTCCGCCGATCCGACCTCCGACACCCGACCCAGGGTCAGGATCAGGTCGCGGTGGCGTGCGATCCGTTCAGCCGTGACGGCGTCCGGCGCGACGAAGGCCAGCGGCGGCTTGGCCGCCGGCGGCACGTTCATCTCGGCCCGCAGCCCCCGGATCTCGCCGACCAGATCGACCAGCCAACCGATCTCGGCTTCGGCCGAGGCGTCGATGAAGCCGTCCGGCAGCACCGGCCATTCCGCGCCGATCAGCAGGCTCTCGCGCGCCGGCCCTTCCTTGCCCAGTTCGGCCCACAGCTCCTCGGTGATGAACGGCATGACCGGGTGCAGCAGTTTCAGCGTCTGGTCCAGGGTCCAGGCAGTCATGGCCCGCGTCTCGGCCTTGGCCGCCTCGTCCGCGCCATTGAACACCGGCTTCGCCAGTTCCAGATACCAGTCGCAGAAGACGTTCCAGACGAATCGGTACAGCGCCCCCGCCGCATCGTCGAACCGCCCGCCCTCGATGGCCTCAGACACGGCGCGCTCGGCCTTGGTCAGCTCGCCGCGGATCCAGCGGTTGATCGTCTGTTCGACGGTAGCCGGATCAAAGCCCTCGACGCGGCGCGCCTCGTTCATCTGGCTGAAGCGGGCGGCGTTCCACAGCTTGGTGCCGAAGTTGCGGTAGCCCTCGATGCGCTGCTTCGACAGCTTGATGTCGCGCGTGCCCGACAGGATGGCCATGGTGAACCGCAGCGGATCGGCGCCCAGCTCGTCGATGATGCCCAGGGGATCGATGACGTTCCCCTTGGACTTGCTCATCTTCTGGCCCTTCTCGTCGCGGACCAGACCGTTGATGATGACGCGCTTGAACGGGACCTCGCCCATGAAGTGCTGGCCCATCATCATCATCCGGGCGACCCAGAAGAAGATGATGTCCGCCGCCGTCACCAGGTCGCTGGTCGGATAGAACCGCTCCAGATCCTCGGTCTTATCGGGCCAGCCCATGGTCGAGAACGGCCACAGGGCGGATGAGAACCAGGTGTCCAGAACGTCTGGATCGCGGAAGATGACGACATCATCGCCCCCTGCCCAGAACGAAGCACTCCATTCCTCGCGGGTGCCCAACCGGACCGGCATCTTGTAGAAATTCGATGCTGCTTGAAGCACTTCTTCTTCTGTTTCAGCAACGAAAGTATGGCGTGGCAGTGCCTCACCATTCGCTAACGACCAAGCTCCGTTATCGTCCAAACCCGGTCCATACCAAGCAGGGATTTGGTGGCCCCACCACAGTTGGCGCGAGATGCACCAAGGTTCGATATTGCGTAACCACTCGAAATAAATTTTCTCGTAGGACTTAGGCTCGAACACCGTCTCGCCTTGCTCCACAGCCTTCACAGCGGGTTGGGCTAGGGCGTGAGCATCGACGTACCACTGGTCAGTCAACCATGGCTCGATCACCACGCCAGAGCGGTCGCCGTGCGGGACGACGTGCTTGGTCTTCTCGATTTCGCGCAGCCAGCCGTCCTCCTCGGCGCGGGCGACGATGGCCTTACGCGCGGCGAAGCGGTCCATACTGACATACTCCTGCGGTATGCTCGGCTCGTTTGTGATCTGCGCTGTATTGGTCAGAATATTGATAGCCGGCAGACCCGCCCGCTTGCCCACGCCGAAGTCGTTGAAGTCGTGCGCCGGCGTGATCTTAACTGCGCCCGAGCCCTTGGTCGGATCGGCGTAATCGTCGGCGACGATGGGGATGCGACGCCCCACGATGGGCAGGGTCACGAACTTGCCGACAAGGCCGGCGTAGCGTTCGTCCTCGGGATGAACCGCCACGCCGGTGTCGCCCAGCATGGTCTCCGGCCGGGTCGTGGCGACGACGATGAAGTCGCGCGTCTCCCATTCCGTCGCCTTGCCGTCCTCGTCGAAGGCGATGGGGTGTTCGTAGGTGACGCCGTCCGCCAGCGGATAGGCGAAATGCCAATAGGCCCCGTCCACCTCGCGCTGTTCGACCTCCAGGTCCGAGATGGCGGTCTGGAAATGCGGGTCCCAGTTCACCAATCGCTTGTCGCGATAGATCAGGCCTTCCTTGTGCAGTTGCACGAAGACCTTGCGCACGGCCGCGTTCAGCCCCTCGTCCAAGGTGAACCGTTCGCGTGACCAGTCGCACGAGGCCCCCAGGCGACGCAGTTGCTGGACGATAGCGCCGCCGCTCTCGGCCTTCCATTCCCAGACCTTCTTGATGAAGGCGTCACGGCCCATGTCACGGCGGCCGACGTTGCCGGCGGCGGCCAGCTGACGCTCGACCACCATCTGGGTGGCGATGCCCGCGTGGTCCGTGCCCGGCAGCCACAGCACCGCCTTGCCCTTCATCCGATGATAACGGGCCAGGATGTCCTGCAGCGTGTTGTTCAGCGCATGGCCGACGTGCAAGCTTCCGGTCACGTTCGGCGGTGGGATAACGATCGAATAGGCGTCGGCGGCGCCGTCGGTCGCGGCGGCGGCGCGCGGCGCGAACAGGCCGCTCTCTTCCCACTGGGCGTACAGACGGGGCTCGGCGGCCTGGGGTTCGAAGGTCTTCTCAAGCATGGGACTTCTTTGTTCGTTGTCGTGCGGCGCAAGCGGCGCGGCCGCACGGGGCCTCGAATGACAAAGGGCGGCCCCAGCAGGAGCCGCCCTTCGATTAGTCTGCGGTGAAGCGAAGGGCTAGGCGCTGCGCGCGATGCGTTCGACTTCCTTTTGTACGGCCGCCTGGACGATGCCGGGCAAATTGTTGTCCAGCCAGTCCTTCAGCATCGGACGCAGCATCTCGGCGACCATGGCCTCGACGGTGTTGCCGCTGACGAAGGGCAGGTCGCCCGACGCGGCCTGTGCCGGCTCCGGCTTCTTGAAGGAGGCGGCCAGGCCGGCGAAGGCCGAGGCGGCGCTGGCGGCGGCGCTGTCGCCGACCAGGGTGTCATAAGAGGGCGCAGGCTCGGGCGCCGATTCGGCATAGAGCGGCGCGGGTTCCGGCTCGGGCTGATAGGGTTCAGGCGTGTGTTCGACCACGTCCAGGTCGCCGATGATCTCCGCTGGCGCTTCGTAACGATCGGTCAGTTCCAGCACGTCGTCCTCGACGGCGGCGGGTTCCGGCGTCGGCTCGACCGGTGCGGCGAAGATGGTCTCGGCCGCAAGCGGCTCGGGCACAGGCTCAGGCGTGGCTTCAGGCGCAGCTGCGGCCGGCGTCTCGGCCGGAGCGTCGTCTTCGGAGATGATCCGGCGAATCGACGCCAGGATCTCTTCCATGGTCGGTTCCTGGGCGGACTGATCGGTCATGGCGCAACCTTGGGCGAGGCCTGGGAAGAAGTTGGCTTACGGACTAAGCCGCACGCCGCGAAAGGGTCAGGCGCCGCACGACGGATCGTTCGGCGCCTATGCCTTGTCGTCGCATCTTCGCCCGTCGGAATCAACGGGCGGTTTCAGTCCGTATTTGGCGGCCGTCAGTTCTGCGGCGCGGTGCGAACGACCTCGCCTTTCAACTGCGTGTCGATCGGCGCATCGGCGGCATCGGCGGCTGCGACGATCGGCGGCGAGGCCACGCGGTCCAGCGTCTCGATCACGCCATCCCAAGGCAGACCGCCGCGCCCCTTGACCCGGTCGTAGTTGGTCGCGGGATCATAGGCGTCGATGGAGGGGTTCAGCGCAGGGCCTTCCAGCTGACCCATGGCGGCCAGCAGCGAGGCGCGGGCCACATACTCGGCGGCGCGCGCGCTGGCGACCAAGGTTTGCGAGTTCCGCAGAGCCAGTTCTTGGTTCAGCACATCCAGCGTGGTCCGCAGCCCCACCTGGGCCTCCTGACGCACGCCCTCGGCGGCGACCGAGGCGGCGCGAACCGCTTCGCTGCCTGCCGACACCGTGGCGCGGGTGGACAGGACTTGGGCGTAAGCCGAGCTGACGTCCTGCAAGACGGTGCGGCGCTCGCCCTCGATGGAAATCTGAGCCGCATTGGCGCGTTCCAGCGCCTGGGCGACTCGCGAACGGTTCAGACCGCCCGTGAACAGCGGCACCGACAGGGTGGCGCCGGCGGTGAAGCTGCGACGGTCGGCCAGTTCACCCAGATCGCCCAGATCGTTGGTCGAACCGCCATACGAAGCGGTGGCGCGAACAGACGGCAGATATTCCGAGCGGGCGGCGGCGACAGCCGCCTCTGCGCCTTGCAGCGTATAGGTGGCGGCCAGCACGCCGGGATTCCGCTGAAGGGCGGTTTCGATGGCCACGTCGAAGTCGCTGGGCACGGGCGGCAGGGCCGGCGCGGCTTCCAGATCGGCGGGCGACTGGCCCACGACGGCGGCATAGGCGGCGCGCGAGGTGGACAGCTGGGCCTGGGCGTTGGCCAGATCGGCTTCGGACTGCGCCTGCGACGCCTCGGCCTGGGCGACGTCGGTGCGGGTGATTTCGCCGACTTCGAAACGGGCGCTGGTCTCTTCCAGCTGGCGCTGCAGGACAGTCAGGTTTTCCTGGCGGATGCGCAGGATTTCCATGTCGCGGGTCACGTTCACATAGGCCTGAATGACCGACAGCATGACCGACTGTTCGATCTCGCGCAGGTTCTCGCGGCCGGCCAGGACGCTGGCGCGGGCCTGGTCGATGGCGCGAGAGGTGCGGCCGGCGGTCCAGATGTTCTGGCTCAGGCTGACGCCCACATTCGCGCCGTCGGTTTCCGACGAGGACGACGAGACCTGCGTGTCCGGCACGCCGTCGCCATTGGTGTCGACGAACTGGGTCACGGTGGGGAAGTCGCTGCGGGTGTAGTCCACGCCCGCCGAGGCGCTGAGGGTCGGGCGCAGGCCGGAGCGGGCCTGGACCACCGTCTCATCCAGCGCGCGCTGGGTGGCGCGCTGGGCCAGCAGGTTGGGATTGGTCCGATAGGCCAAGGCGATCGCGTCCTGCAGCGTCTCTGCCCAGGCAGGCGCGCCAAGTCCGGTCATCACGGCGACCACTGCGGCCGAAGCCAGCACACGCGAGCGTTTCAACATTGTCCGTCCTTGCCTGACGCCCCGAGGAACGCCCGAATGTTTTCTCAAGCGTAACTGCGGCCTGACTGAACCACACGCCAGTTAAGTTTTCTTCACGGTTGCGAACGGGATTTCCGTCGCAACCGTGCGTCTCTTGTTTCTTACAGCGCGAAGGTGGGGGCCGGCGTCAGCTCGGCAAGGACCGACGGCGACGAATCGAACAGTTCGCGGCGCGACAGGCCTTCGCGCGTCTGCACATACAAAGCCGCCTTGCCGATGGCGCCGCGACGCTCGACCACCACGATACGGCCGCCGGGACGCAGGGCGGCGCCCCACGATTCGGGCAGGCTCTGCACGCCGCCTTCGGAAATGATCAGGTCCCAGCCCTCGCCGGTCGGCTGGGTCAGAGGCGCGACCACCGTCGTCACGCCCTCGGCCGCCAGGGTCTCGCCGACAACGGCGAATACGGCGTCGTCCGATTCCTGAGCGGTGACCGCCACGCCCATGCGCGCCAGCACAGCGGCGGCGTAAGGGGCGGCGATGGCCAGGGCCTTCTCGCCTGTCCGCGCATCGGCGGCCTGCAGCAGCTTGGCGACATCGCGGGCGGGCATCAGGCGACGCTCGCCGGCGATGACGACCGATTCTTCGGAATAGGCGGCGAATGCGCGATCGGGCGCGCAGAACTTTTCACGCGGCACGGCCATCATGGCCAGGTGAATGGCGCGATCGGTCACGTCGTTCACCCGCACCTGCGAGTCGACCATAGCCTTGCGCTCTGCGGTGAAATCCATCTGTAGGGCAGCCTTCAACGATAATCCGGGAGGAAAACTCGCGCGCTTATAGGTCCGTGCGTTGCAGCGGACAATCCGATCTGATAGCGAACGCCCCTCGCGATGACCGCCCCCGAGAAATCGGGGACCAAAAGCGGCCTGATGGCGGAGTGGTGACGCAGAGGACTGCAAATCCTTGCACCCGGGTTCGATTCCCGGTCAGGCCTCCATCGCGATGACACGGACGAAGGCCGCCCCTTGGGGCGGCCTTCGCGTTTTCAGCCCCGCGCCAGCGCCGTCGTCGTCAGATGATGCAGGGCCACCGCGCTGGTCGCGGCGACGTTCAGCGAATCAAATCCGCCCGCCATGGCGATTCCTATGGACCGACAGCGCTCGATCAGGTCACGGGGCAGACCCGGCCCCTCCGATCCCAGCACCAGAGCGACCGGCCCGGTGCGCCGATAATCCGACAGGCGCTCCGTCGCCGACGGCGTCAGGGCCAGCACTTCGACGCCCGCCTGTTGCAGCGCGTCCACAATGAACTCGGCCTCGGCGACAGCGAACGTCGTGCGCAGCACGGCCCCGACCGAGACGCGAATGGCCTTGCGGTAGAAGGGATCGCAGCAAGTCGCATCCAGCAACACCGCCTTGGCCCCGAAGGCGGCGGCGTTCCGAAACAGCCCGCCCATATTGTCGTGATTGCCGATGCCGCTGGCGACAACGAACACATCCTGAGGCCTCACATCCGCCAGCAGTTCGGCCAGCGACGGCGGCGCAGGCTTTTCGCCCAGGGCCAATATGCCCCGGTGAAGCTCAAACCCGGCGATCCGGTCCAGCACCGGTTGGCGCGCCACATAGACGGGTGTTGCGGGCGGCAAGGCCTGGATCACATCCGTCAGGGCCGCTACCCTCTTCTCGGCCAGCAGCAGCGACAACGGCCGACAGCGCGACGCTGCCGACGCCAGCCCACGCACCACCACCTCCCCCTCGGCGATGAACAGGCCCTTGCGGCCCGTCAGATCGCGTTCGCGGATGTCTCGATAGGCCGCAACACGCGGGTCTTCGGGATCGTCGATAATTATCGGGTCGATTTGCTCAATTTCCCATTGCAAGATCAGAAGAGGCGCTGCTATAGGCCCGCCTCCCGAGCATGTTCCGCGGTAGCTCAGTGGTAGAGCAGCCGACTGTTAATCGGCTGGTCGTAGGTTCGAATCCTACCCGCGGAGCCACTCGGGGGCTTTGATCTGATTGAGCTTTTCGCTCTCAGATCGTGGCGGCAGGCAATGCCCGTCAGACTCATTATCAGCTCCCCGTCAGACTCTTTATTTCCAGCTTGTTCACGAGACCGCGTTTGCGCAGGACGAACGCGTTCTCGTTTCCAACAGACAGAGCGCCTTCAACAGAAAGCTGGGTGATCTTGCAGCAGTGCTTGACCAGTTCGGTAAGCGCATCCATGCCCCAGGCGTGAACGTGGATGTCCATCCCTGCGTCGCTCAGGCGTTGCGCGTGGTCATCCACCTCATGCTCTGCAATCGTCTCACCGGTCATGTATGGGTGCACGAACCTTACGTGTTCACGATAGGCGTCTAGGCGCGTGCCGACACCGCCATCAAGTGCGTCGGCAATCAGGTGGGCCAAGGTCGTGTCGGGACGCAACTGATCAAACGTCTTCCTGCGATCGGGCGCCACCAAGATCATCTGCCCTCCTTGCTTCAAGACGCGGGCGGCCGCTTGGATGGCGCCAATAGGGTCAAGCAAATGCTCGATCACATGCGCGCTGATGATGAAGTCGGCGCTGCTGTCTGGGATTCCAGCGAACGTCTGCGCGTCAATAAAGGTGTCGCCTCCTGACACCGTATCGACCCCGAAATATGCCGCGAGCGCAGGCTCATCGCGGATGTCGCCGTAGGCCACCTGAAGGTGACCAGGCACAGGGAACGGTCGCGACCCAGCGCCAACCTCTATTCCACGACCCTTGAGGCGACTTGCCAATCCGAGACGAGCGCCAAGCACGAGCTTCATTTCTGATTCCGCAAGTGCTTGCCGGCGCCACGCGTGGAGATCAGCGCAAGCCGCCACGACGTCGGCGACCGGGCGGCTCATCCAAAAAGCTGCAGTTTCGTCTTCATACATGCTCATAACGACGACCTCGGATCGTCTGGCTCTTGTCTCAGCCCTAAACAAATCAATCGTTTATCGGACGTAAACATTTGCGGAACAGTCAGAAGACCGGGCCCATTTACAACAACATTACGCCGACTGTTAATCGGCTGGTCGTAGGTTCGAATCCTACCCGCGGAGCCACTCGGAAGTAAAGACCACCGTTCTTACAGGACTTTGACCTAAGCTCCTCCCTGACAAAGCAATATTCGCCAGGCATCGGCCGACGGGCTGCTTGCAACAGCGAATTCGCACGCCCGCCATCAGCGCCGCCGCGCCGGGGTGGCGCTTTGACGCGCCGCTTTCCAGTTCGTAGGTGAAAGGCGATCAGAACCTTGCCGAACCTTGAGCGTTCGGCCATGCCCCTCACGAGACTTCGGAGAGACGCGCCGCCGTAATGTCCATCAGCTTCCTCCTCGTCGTCATTCTCGTCCTGCCCTTCCTCGGCGCCATCGTCGCGTCCGGCCTGCCGCGCCATGCACGAACGTCTGCGGCCATCCTGTCCTGGGTCGTGGCCCTGGTCAGCCTGGGGTGTCTGGCGGCGCTATGGCCGATGTTCCAGGACGGAGAGACGCTGCGCTACGAGATTCCCTGGCTTCCATCGCTGGGGGTCAATCTGGTGCTGCGGCTGGACGGGCTGTCGTGGTTGTTCAGCGCCCTGATCCTGGGGATCGGCGCCTTGGTGGTGCTGTACGCCCGCTACTACATGTCGCCGAAGGATCCGGTGCCGCGCTTCTTCTCCTTTCTGCTGGCCTTCATGGGCGCGATGCAGGGGGTGGTGCTGTCGGGCAACCTGATCCAACTGGTGGTTTTCTGGGAACTGACCAGCCTCTTTTCCTTCCTGCTGATCGGCTATTGGCACCAGAATTCGGCCGCGCGTGAGGGTTCGCGCATGGCGCTGACGGTCACGGCGACAGGCGGGATCGCGCTGTTGGTCGGCATGATCCTGATCGGGCGGATCGTCGGCAGCTACGATCTGGATGTCGTCCTGGCCTCGCGCGAGGCGATCCAGGAGAGCCCGCTCTATCTGCCGGCCCTGATCCTGTTGCTGCTTGGCGCCATGACCAAGAGCGCCCAGTTCCCGTTCCACTTCTGGCTGCCGCGCGCCATGGCCGCGCCGACGCCGGTGAGCGCCTATCTGCATTCCGCGACCATGGTGAAGGCGGGCATCTTCCTGCTGATCCGGTTCTGGCCGGTCTTTGCGGGGACGGAGAGCTGGTATCTGATCGTCGGCGGCATGGGTCTGGCGACTCTGTTGCTGGGCGCCTGGTGCGCCATCTTCCAGCATGACCTTAAGGGCTTGCTGGCCTACTCGACCATCAGCCATCTGGGCCTGATCGTCCTGCTTTTGGGGCTAGGAAGTCCCCTGGGCTGTATCGCCGCCATCTTCCACACGGTGAACCACGCCACCTTCAAGGCCTCACTGTTCATGGCCGCCGGCATCATCGACCATGAGGCCGGCACGCGGGATATGAGGAAGCTCAGCGGTCTGTTCCGCTTCATGCCCTTCACCGCGACCCTGGCCATGGTGGCGGCGGCGGCCATGGCGGGCGTGCCCCTGTTGAACGGTTTTCTGTCCAAGGAGATGTTCTTGGCCGAGGCGGTGGCCAGCGTGCACACGCACGGCCTGAACCTGCTTCTTCCCGCCCTGGCGACCTTGGCCAGCGCCTTCAGCGTCCTCTATTCGCTGCGATTCATCCACACGACCTTCTTCGGCCCGCCGCCGACCAAGCTGGACCGCGTCCCGCACGAGCCGGTCGCCTGGATGCGGCGTCCGGTCGAGGTGCTGGTGGCCCTGTGCCTGGTCGTGGGAATCTTCCCGGCCGTGACCGTGGGACCGTTTCTGAAGAGCGCCGCCGTCTCGGTGCTGGGCTTCGACCTGCCCTATTACAGCCTGGCCCTGTGGCACGGGTTCAACCTGCCGCTGGTGCTGAGCTTCGTCGCCCTGGCCGGAGGCGTGGGCCTGTATGTCGTCTTCGGCAAACGTATCAACGCCAACCCGCGCGGCGGCCCTTGGGGCTGGAAGCGGCTGAACGGCGGCTGGTTGTTCGAACGGACCATGACCGGCCTGTTCAAGGGGTCCGAAGCCCTGGTCCGCCTGTTCGGCGCGACGCGGCAACAGCCGCAGTTGCGCGCCATCGTCCTGGTCGCCCTGCTGGCGGGCGGTCTTGCCGCCCTCGGCGCGGGCCTGGTCATCAGGCCGATCATGCCGACCCCGACCCTGGCGAACTGGGCCTTTGCAGGCCTGTGGCTGGTGGGCGCCAGTTGCGCGGTCGCGGCGGCCTGGCAGGCGAAGTATCACCGGCTGGCGGCCGTGGTGCTGATGGGCGGGGCGGGTTTGGCCAGTTGCCTGTCTTTCGTCTGGCTGTCGGCGCCGGACCTGGCCGTGACCCAGTTGCTGGTCGAGGTGGTGACCACCGTCCTTCTGCTGCTGGGCCTGCGCTGGTTGCCTAAACGGCTGGAGACCATCCGCCTGCCCCAGGCCATGGAGCGGCGTTCGCGTCGTCGCCGCCGCATCGACGTCGTCATCGCCGCAGCGGTCGGTACGGCCTTAGCCGCCATCTCCTACGCCGTCATGACGCGGCCGTCGGTCGAGGGAACTTCGCGCTTCTTCGTGGAGCACGCCTACAAGGACGCGGGCGGGCGCAACATCGTCAACGTCATCCTGGTCGACTTCCGCGCCTTCGACACCTTCGGCGAGATCACGGTCCTGGGAATCGTCGGCCTGACGATCTTCGCCCTGCTGCGCCGGTTCCGCCCAGCGGACGACACCCTGCCGGATCCCAGTCAGCAGAAAGCCCAGAACGCCTCGGACCGCGATCACGACACCCGCTCGGAAGGCGACACCCTGAAGGAGACCATGCTGATCCCGCGCGTGGTCATGCGCTGGATCTTCCCCTTCATCATCCTGCTGGCCGTCCATCTGTTCCTGCGCGGGCATGACCTGCCGGGCGGCGGATTCGCAGCCGGGGTAACCCTGTCGATCGCCTTCATCCTGCAATACATGGCCTCGGGCGCCCGGTGGGTCGAGGAGCGGCTGGCCATCCGGCCTATCTTCTGGATCGGCGCCGGCCTGGTGATCGCCGCGCTCAGCGGGATCGGGTCGTGGCTGTTCGGCTATCCCTTCCTGACCTCCTGGTTCCAGTACGCGGACCTGCCGATCCTGGGCCGCGTGCCCCTGGCCAGCGCCGTGCTGTTCGACTTGGGCGTGGTGGTCCTGGTGGTCGGCGCGACAGTGCTGACTTTGGTGGCCCTGGCGCACCAGTCGCTGCGCAAGCCCAAGCAAAGAGACGCCGAGGAAGGAGAGCCGTCATGATGGAACTGGTTCTGGCCCTGGCCATCGGCGTGCTGTCGGCCTCGGGCGTGTGGCTGATGCTGCGGCCTCGCACCTTCCAGGTGATCATGGGCTTGTCGCTGCTGTCCTATGCGGTCAACATCTTCATCTTCGCCATGGGACGGCTGAAGTCGGGCGCCCCGCCGGTGCTGAAGGGCGATGTGTTCGATCCCGCCCGCTATGCCGACCCCACGCCCCAGGCCCTGGTCCTGACGGCCATCGTCATCAGTTTCGCCCTGACGGCGCTTTTCCTGGTGGTCATACTGACCGCCCGCGGCATCACCGGCAGCGACCATGTCGACGGCAAGGAGCCCGACGCATGACCGACTGGTATTCCCACCTGATCATCGGCCCCATCGTCCTGCCGATGATCATCGCCTCGGCCATGCTGATGGCGAACGAGCGCCGCCGCATCCTGAAGGCCTCGCTCAGCCTGGCGGCCATGGCGGCCATTCTGATCATGGCGCTGATCCTGCTGCACGAGAGCGCCAATGGCGCGGTGGGCGGCGGCGACACCGCACGCGTTTATCGCCTGGGATCATGGGCCGCGCCCTACGGCGTCGTCCTTGTCGCCGACCGGCTGTCGACGATGATGGTGGCGCTGACCAGCGTCCTGGGCGGCTGTGCCCTGATCTTCGCCCTGGCGCGCTGGGACCGCGCCGGGCCGCGTTTCCACGCCCTGTTCCTACTGCTGATCATGGGCGTCAACGGCGCCCTGTTGACCGGCGATCTGTTCAACCTGTTCGTCTTTTTCGAGGTGATGCTGGCCGCCTCCTACGGCCTAGCCTTGCACGGCTCGGGCGAGGCCAGGGTGCGGGCGGGCGTGATCTACATCGCCGTCAACCTGACCGCATCCCTGCTGTTCCTGATCGGCGTCAGCCTGATCTATGGGGTGACGGGCACCCTGAACATGGCCGATCTGGCGACGCGGGTGCCGACCATCGCCGCCAATGACCTGGGCCTGTTCCACATCGGGGCGGCGGTGCTGGGCACGGCCTTCCTGGTCAAGTGCGCCATGTGGCCGGTCGGCTTCTGGCTGACCTCGACCTATTCGGCCGCCAGCGCCCCGGCGGCGGCGGTCTTCGCCATCCTGTCCAAGGTCGGGGTCTATGTGATCATCCGCCTCAGCCTGCTGTTGTTCGGCGCCGACGCAGGGGCCTCGGCCGGGTTCGGGCTCACCTGGCTGATGTTCGGCGGTCTGGCGACCATCGCGTTCGGCACCTTCGGCCTGATCGCTTCGCGCGACCTGTCGCGCGCCGCAGGGTTCGGAGTGATGATCTCGTCCGGCACCGTGCTGGCGATCCTGGGCGTGGGCGACACGGCGGCCCTCAGCGGCGCGCTCTTCTATCTGATCGGCTCCACCCTAGCCTGTGCGGCCCTGTTCCTTCTGGCCGAGATTCTGCAGCGCGGACGCGAAGCCGATGTGGGCGAGGCGCGCGCCGTCTTCGACGACGAATATCGCGATCCCTTCGACGACGAGGAACGCAACGAACCCGGCCTGGTCATTCCGGCGGCCGTGGCGGCCCTGGGCGGGGCCTTTCTGATCTGCACCCTGATGGTGGCCGGCATGCCGCCATTGGCGGGCTTTGTCGGCAAGCTGTCGATGATCAGCGCGTTAGTCGGCGTCGGCGGCGCGGCGGCCTGGACGCTGGTGGCGGTGCTGTCCGTGTCCAGCCTCGGCGCCCTGATCGGCCTGACCCGCCTGGGCGTCGGCGCCATCTGGACCCGCGACGAGGATGCGCCGGCGTTCGTCGTGGGCGCGGCCGAGCTGACGGCGGTCGCCGCCCTGCTCGGCGCCTGCGTGTTCCTGGCCATCTTCGCCGGGTCCGCCCTGATCTACACTGACCATACGGCGGCCTGGCTGGCCGAGCCGCAGGGCTACATCCACGCCGTGCTGGGTGGTGGCGGCCGATGAGACGCATCCTGCCCTACCCCGTCCTGTCGCTGGGCCTGTTCGTCGCCTCGATCCTGCTCAGCGCCTCGGTCGCCCCGCCGTCCCTGGTGCTCGCCCTGTTGCTGGCCTTGCTGGCGCCGATCATCATGTTGGCCCTGGGCGTGGATCGCGTGCGGCTGAAGGCGCCCAAGGCCATGGCGCGCCTCGCCATCGACGTCGTCAGCGACATCGTGCGCTCGAACTGGGCGGTGTCGCAGATCATCCTGGGTCGTCGTCGCCACGAACGGACGTCCGGCTTCATCCATATCCCGCTGGACCTGCGCGACCGATATGGCCTGGCGGTCCTGGCCATCATCGTCACCTCGACGCCCGGCACCCTGTGGGTCGAGTACGAGTCCGCGACCGGCCGGCTGCTGCTGCACGTGCTCGACCTGGTGGACGAAGAGACCTGGGTGCGCCTGATCAAGGACCGATACGAGCGCCGGCTGATGGAGATTTTCGAATGACGGCGGCGGTGCTCACCTGGGGCCTGGGCCTGGCCCAGTTGATGCTAATCTGCGCCATGGGCCTGGCCGCGTGGCGCATCATCCACGGCCCGCGCGCCCAGGACCGCGTGCTGGGTATGGACACCCTCTATCTGAACGGCATGCTGCTGGTCGTGGTGTTCGGCATCCGCACCAACAGCCAGCTCTATTTCGAGGCCGCCTTGGTGATCGGCATGCTGGGCTTCGCCGCCACCGTGGCCCTGGCCAAGTTCTTGATGCGCGGCGAGGTGATCGAATGACCGAGGCTCAGATTCCCGCATGGGCCGCCTTCGTCGTCGTGGGTCTGGCTGTTGCCGGCTCTGCCCTGTCGCTGCTGGGCGCAGTCGGGCTGACGCGGCTGAAGACCTTCTACGAGCGTGTCCACGCGCCGACGTTGGGCGCGACGTTGGGCATGGCGTTGATCCTCGCGGCGTCTGTGGTGTGGTTCACGACAGTCGAGGGGCGCTTCATGCCGCGCGAAATCCTGATCGGACTGTTCCTGACCGTCACCACACCGGTCACCCTGACCCTTCTGGCCCGCGCCGCCCTGTTCCGCGACCGCACGGAAAAGGTGAAGGACACGCCCGACAAGGGCTGATCTTCGATCAAAAAGAAGCCCGGCGGGGGGCGCCGGGCTGAAATAAGGTTCGGTGATGGTGTCCCTGAGGACGACCCTCTTAGTTAACCGAATTGGTTTCCAGGACGTTAACCGACCCGATCCGGCAGCCACGCCGACTGGCGACCGTTCGGCGCCACGGGCCAGGTAATCCGCCAACCCTGCCCGGCTCGCTCGATGACGAAAACCGTCGCACCGCCCGCGCCCGGATAGTCGACGCTCTTGCCGTTCACCGTGATCGCCGCTGCGCCCGCGTGTCCCGTGACGGCCCGCCACCGCCCGCGCCCGATCGCCGTCGCCGTCACGCCGACGCCGTTGATCGTCACGACGGGCGCCGTGCTTTCCGCCTGACCCGACGCCATCAGCGTGGCGCCGTCCGAGTCCACCGCGTCCAGCCCGCCTGCGCCATCCAGACGGACGGTCGGCTGGCCTGCGGCGATCAGCGCCACAGGCCCCGCCCCGCCCTGGATGACCACCAGTGTCTCGGGCGAAACGGCGGCGTCCTCGCCCACCTGCACCTCGGGCGTGAACCGCACATCGCCGTGCAGGGGCGGCAGCCGAAGCTCGAATCGGCCCGCCCCATCCGCGCTGGCGGCCACCGCAGCCGCACCCGGCGCACGCAGCACGACGCGCGCATTCGGACCCGCCGCCCCGCGCACGACCAGCACCCCGCCATCACGTGTCACACCGTCGATCAGCGGCGGCCGGACCCAGGGCGAGGCTTCATCCGCCCCTGTCGGCCCCGCAACGCCGCCTTGCGGGTCGGAACAGGCCGCCGCAGCCAGGACCGCGACACACGCGACGATCATCCGACGTTTCATCCTTCGCCTCTACGATATAGGACTGGCGACCCAGCGGCTTGAGCCTGTGTTAGCTTGAGCGCCGTCGGTTTGGCCATGGCCAGATCGGGTATTCGTTTTCTTCGAGGCTCCATGTCCCTGCCCCCCGTTTCGTTCCTGCCGTTCGACGGCTCTTCCGTCTGCCTGTTCTGCGGCGCTTCCGAGACAGCCGATCCTTCCTACACCGAGGCCGCCTACGCCTTTGGCAAGGCGACGGCCCAGGCCGGGTGGCGGCTGGTCTATGGCGGCGGCGGCGTGGGCCTGATGGGCGCATCGGCGCGCGGCGCACATGACACGGGCGGCCGGGTCGTCGGCATCATGCCGGCCTTCCTGCGCAGCCGCGAACGCCTGTTCGACGAGGTCGAGACCGTCGTCGTCACCTCGATGCACGAGCGCAAACAGCTGATGTACGATCAGTCGGACGCCTTCGTGGTCGCCCCCGGCGGCATCGGTACCCTGGAAGAGGTCGTCGAACTGCTGTCGTGGAAGCGGCTGGATCTGCACCACAAGCCGGTCGTCTTCCTGAACCTGAACGGCTTCTGGAACGGCTTCTTCGCCCTGATGAAGCACAGCGTCGAGGAAGGGATGACCCCGCCTTCGTTCCTCGACGCCTGGACCGTCGCCGACACGGTCGAAGAGGCGATGGCCCAGGTTCAGACTGGCGGCGACATGCCGCAGTTGAAGCATGATCGGCGATAAGTGATCGTCGCTAATATTCGCGCGACTACGTATTGACAGTTTTTATGGAAAACTGACATTGGGGCTCAGCGGCACGACGCCGTTCTTCATTTCGGAGAGTTTTCCATGCGCGCCCTGCTCATCGCCGCTGCCCTGTTCGCCGCCGCTCCGGCCGTCGCCCAGGCCCCTACCGCCACCAGCCTGACCCTGGTCGACGCCGCCTCGGCGCCCGCTCGCGCCACCATCATCGACGGCGCGCGCTGGTCCTGCGAAGGCGCGACCTGCACCGCTTCGGGCGGCACGCCGCAACCTGCAACGCGCGCCTGCCGTCGCGTGGTTCAGAAGTTCGGTCCAGTGACCGCCTTCTCCTACAAGGGCGTGGAACTGAGCGCCGACGAACTGGCCGTCTGCAACGCCTAATGAAGTGCGAGGCGGTTTAGGCCGCCTCGCCTCTCAGACGTCGTTCTATCGTCTCGCGACCGATCAGCGGCGCCATGGCCGCCATGTCCGGCCCGTGCGGCTGGCCCGTCAGCGCCAGACGCAGCGGCATGAACAACGCCTTGCCCTTGGCGCCCGTCTCGGCCTTGACGGCCGAGGTCCACGCCGACCAGGCGTTCTCGTCGATCACGTCCGGCAGCAGACGCAGCGCCGTCTCGATGAATGCGGCGTCCTCGATCACCGGCTGGACCGGCCCCTGCACGATCTTCGCCATTTCAGCGACATCGGCGAACTTGGTCAGGTTGCCGCGCACCACAGACCAGAAGGTCTCGCCCAGATCGGCGCCCAGCGCCTGAAGACGCGGCTGGGCCGTCGCATAGTCCATGACATGCAGAGCCTGGGCGTTCAGACGGTCCAAATCGGCGGTGTCGTACCGCGCCGGGGACCGGCCCATCTTGGAAAAGGCGAAGCTCTGGCCCAGGGCCTCGACAGAGGCGCCCACTTCCAGCGGATCGGACGTTCCGATCCGGCCCAGGTGGCTGGTGATCGCGATGGGTTCGTAGCCCTGGTCGCGCATGTCGCTGATCGACAGCGAGCCCAGGCGTTTCGACAGGGCCGCGCCGTCGGCGCCGACCAGCAGCGGCATATGGGCGAAGCCGGGCACGGTCGCGCCCAGCGCTTCGAAGATCTCGATCTGAGCGCCCGTGTTGGTGACGTGGTCCTCGCCCCGGATGATATGCGTGATGGCCATGTCGATATCGTCGACCACCGACGGCAGCGTGTAGAGGAACAGACCGTCCTCGCGGATCAGCACGGGGTCCGACATCGAGGCCGTGTCCACCTCGGCATGACCGCGCGCCAGGTCTTCCCAGGCGACCCGCTTGCCTTCCAGCTTGAAACGCCAATGCGGGCGACGGCCCTCGTCCTCATAGGCGGCCTTCTGGTCTTCGGTCAGCTCCAGCGCGGCGCGGTCGTAGATCGGCGGCAGGCCGCGCGACAGCTGCACCTTGCGACGCCGGTCCAGTTCGTCGGCGGTCTCATAGGCCGGATACAGCCGGCCCGAAGCCTTCAGCTTGGCGGCGGCCTCCTCATAGCGGTCGAACCGCTTGGACTGGTTGTAACGCTCGTCCCACAGCATCCCCAGCCAGGTCAGATCGTCCTCGATCCCCTGTTCGAACTCGGGCGTGGAGCGCGCCAGGTCGGTATCGTCGATCCGCAGCACGAACGACCCGCCCTGCCCCTTGGCGAACATCCAGTTCACCAGGGCGGTGCGGACATTGCCGACGTGCAGCTTACCCGTGGGAGACGGGGCGAAACGGACCTTGACGGACATGGATAGACGACCTCGAAAGCGAGGCGGCTAGGTCGCCCCGCAACCCGGCGAAGTCAAGGCGTGGGTAGGATTGAACGGCTTATCATGATAGAACTCGATCCGTCATGAATGCGCCGGTTCAGATCAGAAAGCCCGAAGTCGCCGAACGGCTGCGTGAACTTGCACGTCTTGAAGGGAAGTCCATCACCGACTTGGTCGAGGACATGGTCCGAGAGCGGGACGAACGGCTGGTCGCCAGACGCGAGGCTGAAATCGAGGCCAAACTCGCCGCCGTGGAAGAAATCGTCGCTCACTTCAACAGCCTGCCGATCATTGGCCCCCTGCTGACCGACGATGACATTTATGACGAAGACGGTCTGCCCAAATGATCGTGGTCGATGCGTCCGCCCTGGTGGCGGTGCTTCTGCGAGAACCGGAAGACATGGCGTTCCGTCGGTTCATGGCGCGGGAAACAGACCTGTTCATGTCGCCTGTCGGTTATTGGGAAGCGGCCACGCGTCTGAGAGCACTGCGCGGTGAGGCCGGCGTCGCGGATCTGGATCTCGTGATCGCAAGTTTGGGAATACGGATCGCCCCCGCCACATCACGCACGGCGTCTCTGGCCGCAGGCGCTGAACGAGACTTCGGAAAGCGCACGCCCGCTAGGCTCAATCTCGGCGACTGTTTCGCCTATGCCCTGGCTAAGGAAAGCGACGCGCCTTTGTTGTTCAAGGGCGACGACTTCAGCCAGACCGATCTGATCCCGGCTCTTTCCGCCTGAACGGGCTGAAAGTTAGTCGTCGCGGTGGACGCGTTCGCGGCGTTCGTGGCGTTCCTGGGCCTCGACCGACAGGGTCGCCGTCGGGCGGGCTTCCAGACGACCCAGGCTGATCGGTTCGCCGGTGTCCTCGCAGTAGCCGTAGGAACCGTCCTCGATCCGGCGCAGGGCGTCGTCGATCTTGGAGATCAACTTGCGCTGGCGGTCCCGGGTGCGAAGCTCAAGGGCGCGGTCGGATTCAGAAGAGGCGCGATCCACCAGATCGGGGTGGTTTTCGGTCTCCGCTTTCAGATTGACCACCGTGCCCTTGGACTCGCGAAGGATCTCGTCCTTCCAGTCCATCAGCTTCTTCTTGAAATAGGCTTGCTGCCGTTCGTTCATGAACGGCTCGCTGTCAGACGGCCGATACGGGCCGGTTTCGTCGGACACAACGGACGCCAAAGCGTTCATCGATCTCACGCTCTCTAACACGCCCCCCTGTGGCGTAGATGGCCGTATAGTCAGCCTGTCGAGTCGCGGCAACGCGGTTCTCGCTTCCGTGATCCGATTACGGTGACCGGAGGGCTTACAGTGACAAATGTCACTCACCTGGGAAGCTTAGCCGACTGAGATTAGGGGATTATTCCGCCTCAGCCCCGTTTTCCGCGCATTTCGGCCTTTGCCAGTTCCACCGAGGCTCGCAGGTCGATCTGGTCCAGCAAGGCGCTCAGATCCGCATCACCGTCGTCTGTGCGCTCCTCGCGCAGGGTTCGCGCCATCTGATCCAGCGAGCCTTCGTCCGCGTCGCCCGTCAGAAGCGCTAGCTTGAGTTCTTCCAAGCGGTCCAGAAGACCGCCGCCCCGTCGGATCGCCCGGCGACGCTTCTCAAGCGGCCCCTCGATCCCTTGCAGCGCCATAAGGGCCGAAACGTCAGAGACGCCGCCGGTCGCAGAGCTGGCCGTCGCGGCTGAAGGCGACGCCACAGCCGGCGCCTGGCCCAGCGAAAAGCCGCTGGCGGATCGCGTCGTGCGTGTGCTTGCGGGCGTGCTGACGCCGTTTGGGCCGACAACCTTCATGCGTAGGTGCTCCGCGTCATGAGCCCATGCATGACGGGCGGCGGTGACTGTTTGGTTAACGCCCCGGCAAATCCTGCCGCTTCAATACCGCTGCAAAGCCAGCCGACGTTGAATTCACGTCGTTAATTATCCGGCATGATCCTCGCAGGGAAAGGGGCGTAACCTTGCGTGGACGCCTGACCGATGCAAAATCTGCTTGCCCGCCTCATCGCCTCCGTCGCCGCGACGATCGTCGTCGCCGGCGGTGCGACCTCGGCGCTGGCCCAATCGCAGTCCCGCATCAAGGACATCGTCGCCGTCGAAGGCGTGCGCGGCAACCAGCTGGTCGGCTACGGCATGGTTATGGGATTGAACGGCACGGGCGACAGCTTGCGCAACTGCCCCTTCACCCGTCAGTCGCTGGAAGGCATGACCGAGCGGCTGGGCGTCAACATCCGCGGCGCCAACGCCAACACCAAGAATATGGCCGCCGTCATGGTCACGGCCGATCTGCCGGCCTTCGCCACGCCCGGCTCGCGCGTCGACGTATCGGTCGCCTCGATGTGCGACGCAAAGAGCCTGCTGGGCGGTTCGCTGGTCGTCACCAGCCTGCAGGGCGCGGACGGACAAGTCTATGCGGTGGCCCAGGGCTCGGTCCAGACTGGCGCGGTCTCGGCCTCGGGCGGTTCGGGTTCTTCGGTGACGCGCGGCGTTCCGACCGCCGGCCGCATCGCCTCGGGCGCCGTGGTCGAACGCGAGACCGGCTTCCAGATGGCGAACATGAACGAGGTGCGCCTGAACCTGCGCAACCCCGACTTCACCACCGCCCAACGCGTCGCCGCTGTGGTGAACGCCGCCTACCCTGGCTCAGCCCTGGCCGAGAACGGGACCGTGGTCGCCCTGCGGGCGCCGGGACAGTTGGGCATGGCCGGCTTCATCAGCCGGATCGAGAACTTGGCGGTCAGCGTCGACACCCCCGCCAAGGTCATCATCGACGAGGTCAACGGCGTCATCGTCATGGGCGACGCCGTCCGCATCTCCCGCGTCGCCATCGCCCAGGGCAATCTGACCATCTCGGTCGACGAACAGCCGTTCGTCAGCCAACCCGCACCTTTCAGCCAGGGCCAGACCGCTGTCGTGCCGTCCACCCAGGTCAGCGTCGAAGAGGATCTGGGCACCCAGATGAGGATGGTCGGGGGCGGGGCGAACCTGTCCACCCTGGTCAACGGTCTGAACGCTCTGGGCGTCAGCCCGCGCGACATGATCAGCATTCTTCAGGCCATCAAGGCCGCCGGCGCCCTTCAGGCCGACATCGAGGTGATGTGAGCATGAGCGATCTGACCGTCTCGCCTGATCTGTTGCGTCCCGCTGCGGCCGCGCCCACAGCGCCGAACCGCGACAAGATCGAGGAAACCGCCAAGGCCTTCGAGGCCACCTTCATATCGCAGATGCTGAAGCCGATGTTCGAGGGCATTTCGACCGACGGCCTGTTCGGCGGCGGTCAGGGAGAGGCGACTTGGCGCAGCTTCATGCTGGACGAAATGGCCAAGAGCACAGTCAAGGCCGGGGGCATCGGCCTGAGCAACACGGTCATGGCCGAAATGCTGAAGATGCAGGAGGGGCGGCAATGAGGGACACCGAACTGGCCCCCGAACTGGCACAGGCGCGCGTGCGTCAACTGACCACCCTGACGCTGCGCCTGACCGAACGGCTGGAAGCCGAGACCCTCGCCTTCGCCGGCGGCCGGCCCCAGGACGTGGCGTCAGGCCTGGCGGAGACCCAGGAAATGGCCAATCTCTACCGTCGAGATTCCGCCCACGTGAAGGCGAACCCGGCCCTGCTGAGCGGCGCGCCGCTCGAAGACCGCAAGACCCTGATCGACGCCACCCGCGCTTTCGACGCCGTCCTGACCCGTCACGGTCGCGCCGTCGACGCCGCCCGTCAGATTTCAGAGGGCCTGGTCCGAGCCATCGCCGCCGAGGTGACCGCCGCCCGCACGCCGGCCTCCGCCTATGCCGCCGATGGGCGTGCTGCGTTGGGCGACGGACGCGCCGTCGCGCTGAACCGGATGGCCTGAGGGGCGACGTCATCGACGCCGCAAATCACGGTTCGCGACCTCAGGATAATTGCCTATTTTTTAAGCGACTGCGTGTCAGCATGTCTTCATGACGCTGACCACCCGCCTCCTAGGCTTGGCCTTCGCATCCGCCGACACATTGGTGGAGGTGGATTCTGAGGGCGTTGTCTCCTTCGCGATCGGCGCCGGCGCGCTGGCGGGCGAGGATGCCGGCGCGACCTGGACCGGCCGACCGCTGCTCGATCTGTTGCACGATGGCGCATCCACGATGACGGCCCTGCGCGGCATGAAGCCCGGCGTGCGCATTCCCTCCACCTCCGTCCTGGTGGCGGCAGGTCCCGACCGCGTCCGGCGCGCCTCTTTCAGGGCTTTCGTCCTGCCGCAGATGGCGCCGGCCGTGTCCTGCGCCATCTCCTATGAAGGCCCGGCCTTCGCGCTCGAAGATCTTGAAACCCGTCCTCTGCTGGAGGCGGAAGAATTCCTGACAGACGCCGGGCGGGTGCTGGACGGCGACACAGATCTCGCACTGTCCTTCCTGGACATTCGGGGTCTTGAGAACGTCAGCGGCGACGCCGCCTACCGTCTGAACCGCCGCATCGAGGCGACCCTCCAGTCTGCCGCCGTCGAGGGATCAAGCGCGGCCCAGGTGACCGGTGTGCGGTTCGCCCTGCTGCGTCCCGCCAACGACCGCCGCGACATCGCCGCCGAAATCGTCGAAGCGGGCCGCGCCGAAGGTCTGTCCCTCGGCGCCGAAGCCTTCAGCTCACCCGTGCCGCCTGGATCGGATTCGCTGTGCGTCCTGCGCGCCATGCGGTTTGCCATAGAGGGCTGTTTGAAGGGCGACGGCCTGATCAATCCGCAGATCGCCTTCGCGGACTCGCTGAAACGCACCTTCCGCGACGCCGAGACCTTCCGCAGCCTGGTCAAGTCGCGCGAATTCCAGGTCCACTACCAGCCCATCGTCCACCTCGACTCTCGCGCCGTTCATCATTTCGAGGCCCTGACCCGCTTCAACTCAAACAGCGGCCCCGCCGACGCCATCCGCATGGCCGAGGAGCTGGACTTGATCGAATCTTTCGACCTCGCCGTCGCGGAAAAGGTGCTTAAGCGGATGCGTCAGTCAGGCGCCGGCCTGCTGAAGATGGCGATCAATGTCTCCGGCGCCTCGCTGGGCGACGACTCCTATGTCGAACACCTGCTGCGCATGACCGCCGGCGCGCCCGAGGAACGTCGACGCCTGATGGTCGAAGTCACCGAGACCTCGGCCCTCGCCGACATCGAGGCCGCCGACCGTCGTCTGGCCGCCCTGCGCGAAGCCGGCATCAGGGTCTGCATCGACGACTTCGGCGCGGGCGCCGCCGCCTTCGACTATCTGCGAAAGCTCTCGGTCGATGCGGTCAAGATAGACGGCGCCATCGTGCGCGACATCCAGACGGACGAACGGTCAAGGGCCATGCTGCACAGCATCGTGGAACTGTGCCGCTCGATGAAGCTGGAAACCATCGCCGAGATGATCGAAACCGACGGCGTCGCCGCCGAGCTGAAGACCGCAGGCGTCGAATACGGCCAGGGCTGGCTGTTCGGCCGTGCCGAGGCCGAACCGCGCACCCAGCTCACCAGCCCCTCGATGGTCCGCCGCAAGGGCGCCGTCGAAGCCTGGGGCTGACAGCCTAAGCCCATCACAGCACCAAGGTGCGTGTGACCTCCAGCGCGGCCAGGAAATCCGCATCGTGGCTGACCACGACCAGCGCCCCGTCGTAGGCGACAAGCGCCGTCTCCACGGCCGCGATGGCGTCCAGATCCAGATGGTTCGTCGGCTCATCCAGCACCAGCAGTTGCGGCGGCGTCGCGCCGGTCATGACGCAGGCCAGGGCAGCCCTCAGCCGCTCCCCGCCTGACAGGTCGCCGACCCGACGCTGGGCCGCCGTGTTGCGAAACAGGAACCGCGCCAGCGCCGCCTGGGCGTCGTTGACGGTCCCTTGGGGGTTCAGCCGCCGCCACGCCTCGACCAGCGTCTCGTCCGGCTTCAGGATCGCCGCCTCCTGATCCAGCAGAACCGCCCGCACCGGCCGCTCGACGGACCCCGCCGTGGGCTCCAGATCACCGGTGATCAGCCGCAACAAGGTCGTCTTGCCGGCTCCGTTCGCCCCGGTCACCGCCACCCGCTCCGGCCCGACCAGCCTCAGATCGATCGGTGCGACGATCGTCCGCCCCTCGGGCGCCGCCCACGACGCCTGATCCAGCGTCAGCACCGTTCGTCCGGCCGCCAGTCCCGTCGTCGGCATCGGGATCGCCAGCGCCCGCGTCCGCTCCACCCGATCCTGCGCCGCCGCCAGCGCGGCTTGCGCCGCCTCGGCCTGTCGCGTGGCCAGCAGCCGGTCGCGCCCGCCGCTGTTTTCGGCCCGCTCGGCCCGTGCGCCCAGGAGGATTTTGGGCATGTCGCCCTTGGCCGCCTTGCGCCGCCCCGCCGCGTCGCGCTTGGCCTTGGTTTCGGTTCGCCTCTGCGCCTCGGCGCCCGTACGCGCGACGTCGCGCTCGGCCTCGGCCAACCCCCGCTCCGCCGCCTCCCGCTCGGCCGCCTTGCGCGCGGCATAGAGGTCATAGCCGCCGCCGTAGATCGAAACGCCCAGACCCGACACCTCCACGATCCGGTCCATCCGACGCAGCAGGTTGCGGTCATGGCTGACCACCACGGCCCCGCCGTCCCAGCGCCCGATCACTTCGGCGACCAGCGCCCGCGCCTCTACGTCCAGATGATTGGTCGGCTCGTCCAGCAGGATCAGGTCCGGCTGCGCCAGCATCAAGCAGGCCAGCCTCAGCCGCGTCTGTTCGCCCCCGCTCAGGCTGACGGTCAGCCGATGCAGCGCCACCCCCGACAGCCCCACGGCAGCCAGCGCCTGGCCCAGCCGCGCCTCCAATGTCCAGTCGGCCTCGGCCAGGTCATCGGCCGTGCCGTCGCCCGCCAACACCCGCGCAATGATGGTTAGGTCTTCTGCGACGCCCAGGGTCTGCGCCGCCGTCTCGTTCGGCCCAGGGTCGTACCGCTGATCCAGCACACCGATAGAGCCGGTGCGCGCTACCACGCCTTCGGCCGGCGCCGAAGCGCCCGAGATCAGGCGCAGCAGCGTGCTCTTGCCCGCGCCATTGCGGCCGATGACGCCCGTGCGCTCGGCGCCGAACGTCAGGCTCAGATTATCGAATAGGGTTACGCCGTCAGGCGTCCTAGCGGCGACCTTGTCGAGTGTCGCGAGTGCGGACGGGGACGGGTTTCGGCTTGGGCTGGTTCGCATTGAGGATCACGAGCAGCATGGCGGACAGGGCGGAACCGGTGGCCAATGCGATGATCATGATCGTCAAACCTTCTGCAAAACGCGTCAGAACAAGGAGGATGGGTCGTAATCGTGCAATGCGCAAGTCTGGCGTCGAACACGGCCGCGTGAGAAGCTTGACCGTCAGGAGACTTTCATGAAGCCCGTCGCCGCTCTCGCCCTCATCTTTACTCTCACCTCCGGCGCCTGCGCTACCACGCCCGAGGCCCCGTCCATGGCTCCAAACTACGCCGCTGTTCCGACCCAGGGTCCGACGCCGAACGCCCGCCTCTACGCCGCCTGCCTCGCACAGGCCGCCGCCGCTGGCGCCTATCGCCGCACTGATGACGGGCGCGGCGCGGAGTTCCTGCTGTTCACCTGCACCGGCGCGCCGGCCGCGGCTTTCGCGACGGCCCTGATCCCCTGGAGCGACAGGATCGGCTCGGTGTTCCAGCGCGACGGCCGCACCTTCCGCTCCACCGCCAAGGTCCAGGCCGATCTGTTCGGCGTGGATGCCTGCTCCACCGATGCGGCGGGCGGCGATCCCGTCTGCATCCTGTCTTTCAACGCCGGCGATTTCCTCGACCAATAGGCTCGCTCCGGCTAGACAGGCCGCTATGGAAAGCCGTTTCCGCATCGACGATCCCGCCGGCGTCGCCGCCCGCCGCGAGGCTGCGGTCCAGAGACTGCGCGAAGAGACCGGCATAGACGAGGCCATGATCGACGCCCTGGTCGAAGGCTTCTACGCCCGCGTCCGCGATGACGTTCTGATCGGCCCGATCTTCGCGGCCCGTATCACCGACTGGGCCCCGCACCTGGCGCAGATGAAGTTGTTCTGGTCGTCAATCGCGCTCTCGACCGGCGTCTATCAGGGCCGGCCGATGCCGAAACACCTGCCCTTGCCCATCGACGCCCGCCACTTCGACCGCTGGCTGGACCTCTTCGTCGAGACCGCCCGCGACCTGTGCCCGACTGTCGCCGCCAATCACTTCATCGAACGCGCCCGCCGCATCGCCGAAAGCCTGGAACTGGGCGTCGCCACCGCCAACGGGGTGATACTGGCCAAGGGTGAGCGGTTCGTGCGGCCGACGCAGGCGTGGACGCCAGATTAGGTCAGAACGAACGATCCTCCAGCGTATGGAAGATACGGGTTATGACGACACTCGCCCGCTCGACATGATAGCGGATGACATAACCAGCCTGCCCAAATCGGACGATCATGTCTCGACTGCCAAACTGGTTCTTCGGCGCACGCTCGGGAAAGGTTTCGAGTGTCCTGAGCGCATCGTCCAGCACATCAGCAGCGCGTAGAGCGGCGCTCGGCGCTACATCGGCCAGAAAGTTCGAAACGCGGATCAGATCGCTGCGCGCGGGTGGCAGCAACCGGACCCGATACTTCACGACTTCTCCGCCAGCCGTCGAGCCAGATTGGCGTGGAAGTCCTGCAAGGCGTCCTCCAGCGGAATTGTTACGCCTGTTCGCTCATATTCCGCCCAGCGTTCGGCGTCCTCCGCGACCCAAGCCGCCGAATATTCGCTGACGCCTGCGATGCTGATATCGCCGATCACGCCTTCCAGCGCTTTCAAGGCATAGGCCGTCGGTTCTACGCCTGCCGCCTCGGCCGCAGCCTTCAGCCGCCGCGCCTGATCTTCGTTCAGATGAATGTCGAAACCATCGGCCATGCCGCGACGATAACCCAGCCGGCGGATCGCCGCAATGTTCACACATTGTTCTTGCTTCAATCCAGCGATTCATCCCCATATAGCGATGTCGCGCCGGACCCGACCGGCCCTCCTCCGCGTTCTCCGGACAGCATGACCGAAAAGCACAACTTCATCCGCGTTCGCGGCGCCCGCGAGCATAATCTCAAGGGCGTGGACCTCGACATTCCGCGCGAGCAGCTGGTGGTGATGACCGGCCTGTCGGGTTCGGGCAAATCCTCCCTGGCGTTCGACACCATCTACGCCGAGGGCCAGCGCCGCTATGTCGAGAGCCTGTCGGCCTATGCGCGCCAGTTCCTGGAGCTTATGGGCAAGCCGGACGTGGACCTGATCGAGGGTCTGTCGCCGGCCATTTCCATCGAACAGAAGACCACGTCCAAGAACCCGCGCTCGACCGTCGGCACGGTGACGGAAATCCATGATTATATGCGCCTGCTGTGGGCGCGGGTCGGGGTGCCCTATTCGCCGGCCACCGGCCTGCCGATCGAGAGCCAGACCATCAGCCAGATGGTCGACAAGCTGGTCGCCCTGCCCGACGGCGAACGCATCCTGCTGCTGGCGCCGGTCGTGCGCGGCCGCAAAGGCGAGTACAAGAAAGAGATCGCCGAATGGCAGCGCCAGGGCTTCCAGCGCCTGAAGATCGACGGGCAATTCTATCCGATCGACGAAGCCCCGACCCTGGACAAGAAGTTCAAGCACGACATCGACATCGTCGTGGACCGGATCGTCACCAAGCCTGACCAGGAAGCCCGCTACGCCGACAGCCTGCAGACCGCGCTCGGTCTGGCCGACGGCATCGCCAACGCCGAATGGGCCAGTGTCGCCGAGGGCGAGACCACCCCGCGCAGCCTGCTGTTCTCCGAACGGTTCGCCTGTCCGGTGTCGGGCTTCACGATCTCGGAGATTGAGCCGCGGCTGTTCTCGTTCAACAATCCCTTCGGCGCCTGCCCGGTCTGCGACGGCCTGGGGGTCAAGCTGGCCTTCGACGCCGATCTGGTGATCCCGGATCGCGACAAGAGCCTGCACAAGGGCGCCGTCGCCCCCTGGGCGCGCGGCCCCTCGCCCCTCTACACCCAGACGCTTCAGTCGCTCAGCCGCCACTACGGCTTCTCGATGGACGTGGCCTGGCGCGAGCTTCCGGCCCAGGCGCACAAGGCGATCCTGTACGGAACCGGCGCCGAGAAGATCAAGTTCACCTACGACGACAACGCCCGCAAATATGAGGTCTCCAAGCCCTTCGAGGGCGTCGTGCCGAACCTGGAGCGACGCTGGCGCGAGACCGACAGCGCCTGGGTGCGCGAGGAGCTGGCCCGCTATCAGTCCGAGACCCCCTGCGACGCCTGCCACGGCAAACGGCTGAAGCCCGAGGCCCTGGCGGTCAAGGTCGGGGGCCAGGACATCGCCGACGTCTCCACCCTGTCGATCAAGAAGGCCTACGACTGGGTCCAGGCCCTGCCCGAGGCGCTCAGCGATAAGCAGATGGAGATCGGCCGGCGCATCTTGAAGGAGATCGGCGACCGGCTGCGGTTCCTCAATAACGTCGGCCTCGACTATCTGTCGCTGTCGCGCGCCTCCGGCACCCTGTCGGGCGGCGAGAGCCAGCGTATCCGTCTGGCGTCGCAGATCGGCTCCGGCCTGACCGGCGTCCTCTATGTGCTGGACGAACCCTCCATCGGCCTGCACCAGCGCGACAACACCCGCCTGCTGGAAAGCCTGAAGGGGCTGCGCGACCTCGGCAACTCCGTGCTCGTCGTCGAGCATGACGAGGAGGCCATCCTGACCGCCGACTATGTCATCGACATGGGCCCGGCCGCCGGCATCCACGGCGGCGAGGTCTGCGCCGAGGGCACGCCGGCCGAGGTCATGGCCAATCCCAAGTCCCTAACTGGCAAATATCTGACCGGCGAGCGCGAGATCGAGATCCCCGCCGACGGCCGCCGCCCCATCGACCGCAAGCGGATGCTGAAGATCAGCGGCGCCAGCGGCAACAATCTGAAGAGCGTGACCGGCGAAATCCCCGTCGGCGTCTTCACCTGCATCACCGGCGTGTCCGGCGGCGGCAAGTCCACCTTCACCATCGAGACCCTGTACAAGGCCGCCGCGCGTCGCCTGAACAATGCGTCCGAAGCCCCCGCCCCGTTCGACCGGATCGAAGGGCTGGAGCATTTCGACAAGGTCATCGACATCGACCAGTCGCCCATCGGCCGCACCCCGCGCTCGAACCCGGCGACCTACACCGGCGCCTTCGGCCCCATCCGCGACTGGTATGCCGGCCTGCCAGAATCCAAGGCGCGGGGCTACGGCCCCGGTCGGTTCAGCTTCAACGTCAAGGGCGGCCGCTGCGAGGCCTGCCAGGGCGACGGCGTCATCAAGATCGAAATGCACTTCCTGCCCGACGTCTATGTCACCTGCGACGTCTGCAAGGGCAAACGCTACAACCGCGAGACGCTGGAGATCGTGTTCAAGGGCAAGTCGATCTCGGACGTGCTGGACATGACGGTCGAGGAAGCCGCGACCTTCTTCAAGGCCGTGCCGCCGATCCGCGACAAGATGCTGACGCTGGAACGGGTGGGCCTGGGCTACGTCAAGGTGGGCCAGCCGGCGACCACCCTGTCAGGCGGCGAGGCCCAGCGGGTCAAGCTGTCCAAGGAACTGTCGAAACGCGCGACCGGCCGCACCCTGTACATCCTCGACGAGCCGACCACCGGCCTGCATTTCGAGGACACGCGCAAACTGCTTGAGGTGCTTCAGGAACTGGTCGAGGCCGGCAACACCATCGTGGTGATCGAGCACAATCTCGATGTCATCAAGGTCGCCGACTATCTGCTCGACTTCGGCCCCGAGGGCGGCGACGGCGGCGGCGAGATCGTCGCGGTCGGCACGCCGGAACAGGTCGCGGATAACACCGCCAGTTGGACCGGCAAATACCTCAAGGAGGTGCTGGATCGGCACGAGACCCGACGCAAGGCGCGGGTCGCGGCCTTGGGCGGATCCGTCGGCGAACCGGCGAAGAAGAAGCGGGCCAAGGCGTCGGCCTGACACCCTTAGTCTCCCTCGCCGCCGGAAACCGGCGGCGAGGGAGAGATGAGATTCAACGCGGCTTCAGCGCCGCCCAGGCGGCCGAGAACGGGGCATAGAGCACGGCCAGTTGCAGCGCCGACATCAGGGCGTTGACGACGGACGACACCAGAATGGCCGGCCAGGCCTGGGCCAGTATCTGCATCGTGCCGACGCCGTCGAAGCGGGCCAGGGTCTGGATCCCGCCGGTCATCAGGTCGGTCGCCGCGCCAATGATCATGCCCAGGATGCTGACGATCAGAGACATGATGACCGCGATCACGGCCATGCCCAGCAGCGCCCAGAAATGGCCCTTGGTGGCGCCGAAGGATTCGAACAGCGTGATCTTGCGGCGATCAACGGTCATCGGCACGGCCAGGCTGAACTTGATCGCCAGCCAAACGATCAGGGCGAAGACGGCGAAGACCAGCAGCACGCCCGCCAGGATCAGCAGAGGCTGGCCCGACGCGGAGCCGAAGCCGATGGCGGCGCCCACCAAGGCCATGCCCACGCCGGAGGCGAGACCCACGATGATGCTGACCAGCAGGCTGACGACCAGCACGCGCACCTCGTCCATGCCCACACGGACATAGCCCCAACGCGACTCTTCAGGACGCAGGACCGACCGGGCGACGGCGGCGCTGAGCACCGTCCCGATCAACAGCCCGGCCGGGGCCGCCCAGGCCAGCGCGCCGGCATAGACCTGACCCAGGGCCTGGAAGTCCGCCATCGACGGGTTGGCCGACTGTTCCAACGCCTCGCCCGCCGCCATCAGGGCCGCCCATTTGTCGGCGCCCAGGCCGAACATGACGACATACATCAGCAGATAGACCAGCCCCCAGGCCAGGGCGACGACCGGGTGACGACGAACGACCCGAAAGCCTTCGAAGGCAGCGTCGGTGGCGGAAAAACTCATGACAACTCCGGGTCAGATTCGGAGACAGCCTAGCGCATCCGCAGGCCTGCGTCCTGCAGCCCTGAATGAAGGCCGACCGGCCGTCAGTTGGCGGAACTGATGGTCCAGTCGGCGATCTGGGTGTTAATGTCGCGGGTGGCGGTATCGAAGGCCGCGACGATGGCCGACACGCGATTGTCGCCGGCCGGCTGGGTCACGGTGAAGACGCGTTCGACCGACCGCCCTTCTTCCGGGCGAATGGTCCCGCCGGACGCGGCGCGCCGTTCAGGCGTGGAGCGCAGTTGCGCGCGCGCCGTCACCACCACGTCCGGCACGGCGCCCGGCGCGGCGTAACGCGCCTCGAACGTCGTGACCGTCACCTGCAACACCAGCGGCGGCGTGCCGGCTTCGCGACGGCCCAGCACGCGAATCCGGTCGGCCCGGTTGGCGAAGGCGGCTTTCAGGCTGTCGTCGAACAGGGTCGAGGCCGGC
The DNA here is from genome assembly GCF_049897645.1 of Brevundimonas sp. TWP2-1. Taxonomy (NCBI): domain Bacteria; kingdom Pseudomonadati; phylum Pseudomonadota; class Alphaproteobacteria; order Caulobacterales; family Caulobacteraceae; genus Brevundimonas; species Brevundimonas sp. TWP2-1. The sequence goes on along the minus strand of NZ_JAFCWR010000001.1, from coordinate 131,569 downwards.
GACACCCACCGCGCCCCGCCGATATAGGCCGTCTCCAGACCCGTGACGCCCAGGATGCGGTCGTCGCCGGTCGCCTGCGGAAACTCGATGCGGCGGATCGAGACCGTCAGCGGCGCGGGCGTGTCGCCCACGGCCGACGGCGCCTCGACCGGCAGGCCGAACCGATAGTTCTGCACCGGGTCTGGGCTCGACAGGAGGGCGCACCCGCTCAGCGCGGCCATAGCGGCCGCGGCGACGGCCATTCGAAGGACAGGACAAAGGATCACGGCTGCACCTCCAGCTCTTTGGATTGGGGACGACCGATGAAGTCGCGCGGGCTGGCGCGGACGTCGTCGATCAGGGACTGCAGCGAACGGGTGGCGTCCTGCAGCTCTTCGATCGTGCCGCTCAGTTGCGGCAGGCTGTTGGTGGTGAAGTCGCCCAGCGGACGCTCCAGCCCGCTGATCGACCGGTTGGCCGAGGCGATGGCCGTGCGGGCCTCCGCCGTCGCCGAGTTGATATTGGCGATGGCCTGGCGACCGTCGGTGTTGATGATCTGGCGCGTATCGACGGCCAGTCCCTGGTATTCCTTCACCGCCGCGTTGGCGTTGGTGACGGCCTCTTCCAACTGCTGGAAGATGGCCTTGCGGGCCTCAAGCTCGGTCGTCAGGGATTCCACATTCTTCACGCTGGTCGAGAAGCTGCGAATGTTGTCGTCGGACATGACGCGATTAATCCGGTTCAGCGCATCCACCGTCTGGGCCAGCACCGTGCCCGAACCGCTCAGCAGCTCGGCGATCGGCGACGGCTGGCTCTGCAGCACCGGTACGACGTTGTCAGGATACTGCTCCTTCAGCAGGGCGCTGTTGGGCGATCCGGCGGTGATCTGGATGTAGTTCAGGCCCGTGATGCCCTGCGGCTCCAGCTGGGCGCGCGAGGTGACGCGCACCGGCGTGGTGCCGTCCACGCGAACGCGGGCGATGACCTGGTCGCCGCGCTTGGTGTCGATGTTCAGGTCCGTGACTTCGCCGACGCGGATGCCGTTGAAATGCACCTCGCCGCCTTCCGACAGGCCGTTCACCGGCCCATAAAAGACGATGTCGTACATGTCGTAATCGCTGTTGAACTGCAGCCGGGCCAGCCAGATGGTGAACACGGCCAGCGCCGCCAGAAGGCAGACGGTGGCGATCCCGACTGCGGCGTAATGTGCGTCTCTTTCCATAGTCGGCTCTCCTCAGGCCGCCGTCTTGGTGGCTGCGCGACCGCGCGGCCCCAGGAAGTATTCCTTGATCCACGGATGGTCGGAGCGTTCCAGCTCCTGCACCGTGGCCTTTTCCACGACTCGCTTGTCCGCCAGCACCGCCACCTTGTCACAGATGGCGTACAGCGTATCGAGGTCGTGGGTGATCATGAAGACGGACAGACCCAGGTCGTCCGCCAGTTGCCGGATCAGCTCGTCGAACGCCGCCGCCCCGATGGGATCCAGACCCGCCGTCGGCTCGTCCAGGAAGACCAGTTCCGGATCCAGCGCCAGCGCCCGCGCCAGCCCCGCCCGCTTCTTCATCCCGCCCGACAGCTCGGCGGGCTTGAGATGATGGTGTTCGGGCTTGAGGCCCACCATGGCGATCTTCAGCTCAGCCAACTCATAGATAATCGCCTTGGGCAGTTTGGTGTGCTCCACCAGGGGCGAGGCGACGTTCTCCAGCACGCTCAGCGACGAGAACAGCGCGCCCTGCTGGAACAGGATGCCGGTGCGGCGCTCGATGTCCGCCGACTGATCGTCGGTCAGGGTCGCGCGGTCGTAGCCCAGGACATTGACCGTGCCGCCCTCGGGCTCCTTCAGGCCGATGATGGTGTTCAGCAGCACGGTCTTGCCCGCGCCGGATCCGCCGACCACGCCCATGACCTCGCCCCGCACCAGGTCGAGGTCCAGATTCTCGTGGATGGTTCGATCGCCGAACTGGCTCAGCAGGCCGCGCACCTCGATCATGTTTTCCGGTGCATCGGTCATATGTTCAGCTCCAGGAAGATCAGGGCGAACACGGCGTCCAGGAAGATGATGGCGAAGATGGCCTGCACCACGGCGGCGGTCACCCGGCGCCCCAGGCTTTCGACATCGCCGGCGACCGACATGCCCTGACGGCAACCGATGGCGGCGATGACGAGGGCGAAGACCGGCGCCTTCACCAGGCCTACCATCAGGTGCTGCGCCATGGTGCCGTCCTCGACAAGACGCTGGAAGAAGAAGGACGGGCCAAGGTTCAGCGAGCTCCAGCACACCACCAGACCACCCAGCAGGCCGCCGATCATGCCCATGAAGGTCAGCAGCGGCAGCATCAGCACCAGTGACGCGACACGCGGGATCACCAGCGCCTGGAACGGATTGACGCCCATGACCTGCATGGCGTCGACCTCCTGGTTCATCCGCATCGAGCCGATCTCGGCCGCGAACGCAGACGCCGAACGCCCGGCCAGCAGGACAGAGGCGATCACCACCGCAAACTCGCGGAACATGGCCACGCCTATCAGCTGAACAGCGAACACCTGGGCGCCGAAATCGGTCAGCAGGTCCACGCCGATGAAGGCGATCACGGCGCCGATGAAGAAGTTGGTGATCATGACGATCGGGATGGCGTCGAGCCCGGCCCGCTCGGCCTGGCTGACCCAGGCGGGCCAGCGAATGCCGCCGGGGTGTTTGGCCGCCTCGACCACAGCCGCCATCAATCGACCAAGGAAGGCCAGCGACAGCATGGCCTCGCCGCCGAAATCATAGACGCCCCGGCCGATCTTGGCGAAGGTGCGGATGAAGGCGCTGGGGCGTTTCGGGGCCGGGGCGCTCTCGCGCTCCAGCAATTCGATCATGTGGTAGATGCGACCCGCCTCGGGCCGGTCCTTCCACTGGCTTTTCGACAAACGCCCACTGGACGCCTGCACCAACGCCAGCGCGCCGGCGGTGTCGAACCGGCCCAGATCGGCGGTGTCGATACTGGCGATCTCGCGGCCTTCGAGATCGCGGCTCAGCTCGGTCGGCAGACGGCCGAGCGCCGTCGTTGTCCAGTCGCCGGACAGGCGCAGATTAGCAGCGCCGTCCGCATCGACGATTTCATACTGCGGCTGGCTCATCGGGCCTCGAACGACCGGTCGGACATCACGATCTTCCCCAGGCCGCCTCTCCAGGCAGCCGAAATCCCAACCGCGCTAATGGTCAAGCCGGCAGACGATGTCAACGCGCGATGACATTTGCGCGGATGTTTGTCGTTCGACCGTGTCGAGACCGCCTCCCCCATTCGATTTTCCCCAACTGTCACGCTGGCGCTGATGCCAAACGCGGCCGAACGGGATTCGTTCTCGGATCAGTCCATACGACGCCGAACCGCGACCAGATCGTCGAGGAACAGCCGACGCGCCTGAGCCTTGGCCTCCGCATCGGGCAGGCGCAGCAGATAGGAGGGGTGTACGGTCAGGACGGCGCTCGATCCATCCTCCAGCGGGATCGGCGCGCCGCGTTCCTGCATCACGGCGGGCTTGCGCCCCAACAGCGCCAGACCGGCCGTCGCGCCCAGGGCCAAGACGACCTTGGGCTTGATCAGCCGCCGCTCCGCATCCAACCACCAGCGACAGGCCTGGACCTCGCCTGCGTTCGGCGTCTTGTGCAGACGGCGTTTGCCGCGCGGCTCGTGCTTGAAGTGTTTGACGGCGTTGGTGACATAGACGTCGGATCGGTCGATGCCCGCCTCGGACAGCGCCGCATTCAGCACCTGCCCCGACGGCCCGATGAAGGCGCGGCCCGCCAGATCCTCCTGATCGCCCGGCTGTTCGCCAACGATCATCAGCCGCGCCGTCGCCGGCCCCTCCCCGCACACGCCCTGGGTCGCATCACGATAAAGGGGGCAACGGCGGCAAGCCTGAACGCCGTCCGTCACATCGGCCAAGCTGTTGGGCACCGCCTCGGCGTCCGGCCGCGCGGCATGAAGGTCCGGGGCGGTCAGGCGCGCGAAACGTGGATTGGGTTCGGGCGCGGGCGCGGCGACCATGGTCTCGGTGCGAGCTGATGATGCGGCGATCAGTTCAGGGATCAGCGCGGCCTCGGGCAGGTTCTTCCAATAGGATTTGGCCATCTCGCCCTGCATGGTCTTCACCTTCAGACGCGCGGGATTGAAGGTCGAGGCGTAGTAGGTCTTCCAGAAGTCCTCGATCTCGTCCTCGGCCGGCGCCATGTCGCGTGTCGCGGGCGGGCCGAACCCCAAGGTCTCTCCGTCCCAGAAGGCCGAGCCGTCCGGCGTCAGGATCGACCACCGCATCGTCGTGAACCGCCGCTGGAAGAAGGGCGCAGTCTTTTCAAGCACCCGGTGCGGCGGCTCGAACCACGCCACCCAGGCCTCACCGCGATCATCGTGAACCTGACGAAATCGCACGAAGGCCTTCATCTTGTGCGACGCCCGACTGACGTTTTTCACCCGCTCCAGCGCGTCCGCCACGTCGCGGTCCGAAATCACCTTGATCAGATCCGGTTCATCCCGCAGACGCCACAGCAGCCGATACATCAGGTCGAACCGGTCGGCGGATCGGTGCAGGATTACCTCGCGGGCGAGCTCCACGAAGGCGGCAGGGACGGAGAACTCTTTTTCTAACCGCTCATCCCCGCGAAAGCGGGGACCCAGATCTTTGGGTGTTCCACTCTCGGCGTATGTCCCGCTGCCGATCCCAGCCATCGTGCTCCACGACAGCACTGGGTCCCCGCTTTCGCGGGGATGAGCGGAATGGGGTGTATCGAACAATCCGCCTTGAGCAGCAGACAGCCCGCCGCGCACCACGAACCGCGCCGCCGCCGGCTCCACCCCCGCCAGCCGCAACGCCCGCGCCGCCTTGCGCCAGCCGTCGAAGTCGGTTTCGCCGTCCAGCATCGCCGTCGCCATCAGAACAGGCTCAACTGCTCGGGCGTGCGGCTGGTCACGCGCGCCCTCAGGTCCGCCGCATCCGTCAGCCCGCCCGGCGTCCAGTCCAGCGCCGTGATGAACGGCCGGATCTTGGCCACCGACCGCGTCAGCCGCCCGACATCCTCAAGCCGCAACGTTCGATAGCGCCGAACCGACACGATCCGGTCCACCGCCTTCACGCCAAGCCCCGGCACCCGCAGCAGCATCTCGCGCGGCGCCCGGTTCACATCGACCGGAAACTGCTCGCGCTTGTTCAGCGCCCAGGCCAGCTTGGGGTCGACGGCCAGGTCCAGCATGCCGCCCGTCGCGCCCTCCCCGATTTCTGGCGCGGAAAAGCCGTAAAACCGCATCAGCCAGTCGGCCTGATAGAGGCGATGCTCGCGCATCAGCGGCGGCTTGGACAGCGGCAGGACGGCGCTGGAATCAGGGATCGGGCTGAACGCCGAATAATAGACCCGTCGCAAACCATAGCCGCCATAAAGCGACGCGCTGCGATCCAGGATTTCGGTGTCCGGCGCACCGTCGGCTCCGATGATCAGCTGCGTGCTCTGGCCGCCCGGCGCGAACTTCGGCGGCTTGATCTTGTCGCGTTTGCCGGGCTTGGCCGCCTCGACGCCCAGCCGCACCTGGCTCATCGCCTTCTTGATGACGGCGACATCCTTTTGCGGCGCCAGTCGCGCCAAGGCTTCGTCGCGGGGCAGTTCGATATTGGCCGACAGCCGGTCGGCGTACAGGCCCGCCATCTCCACCAGCCTTGGATCGGCCTCGGGGATCAGCTTTAGGTGGATGTAGCCGCGAAAGTCGTGAACCTCGCGCAGGGTCTTGGCGACCAGGACCAGCTGCTCCATCGTATAGTCGCCGGATCGAATGATGCCCGACGACAGGAACAGACCCTCGATATAGTTGCGCTTGTAGAAGTTCAGGGTCAGGTCGACGACCTCATCCACATCGAACCGCGCCCGCTCCACGTTCGACGACACCCGATTGATGCAGTAGGCGCAGTCGTAGATGCAGAAGTTCGTCAGCAGGATCTTCAGCAGGCTGATGCAGCGCCCGTCCGGCGTATAGGCGTGGCAGATGCCCATGCCCTCGGTCGAGCCGATCCCCTTGCCGCCGACAGAGTTCCGTTTCGACGTCCCCGACGACGAACACGAGGCGTCGTATTTCGCCGCATCAGCGAGAACGGACAGTTTTCGACGCAGATCGAGACGAGCCATTGTTCATGATACGTTCTCGACCACCAATCGGTCCAGCGTAGCCGTTTTCTTTTTTAAAGCGGCGGCTTAACGCAGCAGGTTCAACAGCGACGTGTTCTTCAGCGAGTTGATGATCTGGGCCGAGGCCTCGATCGCCACCTGCGCCATCTGAAGGTCGGTGATCGCGCGCGCAGGATCATAGCCCGACTTGTCCTGCATCATCTTCTGCAGGGCCGTCTTCTGCCCTTCCTGAGACTCCAGCGCCGACTCGACGTGGTTCTGCATCAGGCCGTTCTTGGCGGTCTGATTGGTCAGACCCGCATTGGCCTTGTCCAGTTCGCCCATCTGCGCGTTCAGGAAGGCGGTGATGTCGGCATTGGGCTGGCCCGTCAGCGTGCCCGGCCCGGTCGGCGTATAGGTCACGCCGCCCACCGTCACCGGCGTGCCGTTCTGGAAGGCCTGGATGTTGCGGAACACCTCGGTCAACGGCCCGCCTATCTCGCTGGCCAGGAAGCCCGTCTCGACGGTCGTCTTCTCGTCGATGCGCGACTTCTGTTTCAGCGTGTCGTTGGCGAAGGTCGAGGCGGTCGACGGCGCCGTGGCCAAGGCGGCCATGGTTCCGGCAGTGGCCGGCGCGACATCCCCCTGCCCGCCCGCGAACAGATAAGACCCCTGATGCTCGGCGTTCAAACCGCCCTGCACGTTTTGATAATTCAAGCCCAGTTCGACCATCAGATTGTCGATCCGACCGGCGGCCAGACTGGTGGCGATGGCTTCGCGCGCACCCGTTCCGCCCTCGTAGATGCGGCTCATCGCCAAGTCCTGCGCGCTTAACCTCGCGGCGACCGCTTCTCCGGTGGCGATGAAACCATCCAGCCGCGCCTGGGTCGAGGTCAGGCTGGTCAGCTGCTCGGCGCCCCGGCCATAGCCGGACATGTCGGTGGCGATCTTTTCGCTGTCGATCCGCTCCTGCGCCTGCTGGGCGCGGCTCTGCGCGTTCATCAGACTGAGAAGGGCCGACTGGTAGTTCCCGTTGGTCGCAACGCGGTTCATTGCAGGATTCCGATCAGAACGTCGTACATATCCTTGCTCGCCTGGATCAGGCGGGCGGAGGCGTTATAGGCTTGCTGGAAGGTGGTCATATTGACCAGTTCCTCGTCCATGTTCACGCCCTCGGCCGAGGTGCGGCGACTGTCCGCCTCCCTGGCCAAAGCGGTCGCGGTCTCGCTGCGGGTCTTGGCGGCAGAGGCCTTGCCGCCGATCTCGCCGGCGAAGTCTGCGGCATAGGAAGACAGGGTCTTGGTCCCACCCGAGTTTCCACCGGCTGCGCCGAAGGCGACATTTTTCTTGCCGACGTCGCCCAGCACCAGGCCGCCGCGTCCGTCGCTCTTGCTCAGCGCCGGCGCGCCCGCCGCCGCCGACAGGTTCAGTTGCGCCAGCGCAAGCTTGCCGGGGTCCCGCTGAATGTCGCTGCGAACCGTATAGGCGCCGGCCCGCGTCGCCCCGGTTTCCCCAAGGCCAAACAATTGCGACATCGAAACGCCGGACGGGTCCTGGATCGTGCTGTCATTGACCACGCTCAGGGTCGTGGCGGCCGGATCGTAGGCCTTGAACGCCAGCTTGCCGGCCGCATCCAGGCTGAAGGAGCCATAGCGTCCGACGCCCGTGATCGGGTCGTTCAACGCGCCCAGCATCTCGCCCATCGTCCCTGTACCCGCCGGGACCGAGACAGTGATGTCGCGCTGACGCGACCCGGACTGTCCAGAGACGCGCAGGGTCAGGCTTTCGCCCGGATCGAAGCCGTGTTCCGACGCCAGGGTCAGGCCAGTCTCATAGAAGCTGGGCGTGGTGGTCGAAACCAGGTCGTTCAGACCGAACCAGTGCGAGAACCCGCGACCGCCCTTGGCGCTGGGCGATGTCGCATCGTCGGCGATGGCGACGCCGTTGCCGCCAGCACCGTCCAGTTGCAGCTTGCCGTCCGAGAAGCTGGCCGTCGCCGCCCCACCCATCTGGGCGTTCAGGACGCTGAGGAAGGTGGTCGGGTCGGCGGCTGCGCCATTGATCGTCATCGTGCCGCCGGAGAAAACGATGCGAGCCGATGCCTGCACCACGCCGGCCGCATCGACCGCCGTGATCGTGGTCGTGCCGGTGAAGCCGGTCAGAGCATTCTCAAGCGACTGTCCGGTATTGCGCCCTGTGAGGGTCGTCGGCGCCGGCACGCTGCTGTTGGCGTTGTGTGCGCGGTTCAGTTCATCGGCCAGCTTGGCCGTCAGTTCGCCCAGGCGCGTGGCGGCGGCTGGGGCATCGACATCGCGGATTTCGACCAGGCCCCTGATCTGACCCGACGAAACGCCGTCCAGCAGCGGCCAGCGCGTGCCGCTGGGCTCGGTGATCATGATGTCGGAGAAGGCCGTCGTGGCGTCTACCGTGCCGGCGGACTGATACGACAGCGTCGCCGCGCCTTCGCCCACCAGGGTCGTGCCGGCATTGGTGCGCAGGGTCACGCCGCCATTGGAGCGGGCCTCGACCTTCACATCCATATATTTGGACAGTTCGTTGATCAGTCCAAGCTGGGCGTTTTGGGCGCCGGTCACATCCTCATTGGTCACCGTGCCCGAGGCGATCGTCTTGTTCAGCTTGGCGATCTGCTCAAGCAGCGGATTGACCGCCTCGACTGCGCTCAACAGTCGGCCGTCCGCCTCCTGGCGTGCCGACTGGATCTGCGCGGCGATGCCCGAGGCCTGATTGAAGATCGCCTGGGTCTTGTAGATCGTGTCCTGACGCCCGGCGGACGAGGTCGGGCTTTCGGCCAGGGTGGCGTAGCTGGCGAACAGCTTGTCCACCTGGGCGAAGAAGTTGCTGTCGCTGCTGGGATCGCCGAACTGGTTCTGGATCTGGTCGTAAAGCTCGTAACGCACGGTCTGACGCGCAGCGTCCGACCCCGCGCTCAAACTCGCCGCCTGCAGGAAGCGGTCGGTCGCCAGACGCACCCGCGTGACATCGACGCCGGAGCCATAGCCGTTGGTGACGGCGGCCGACTGGTCGGCGACCTTGCGGATGTAGCCGGGCGTATCGACGTTGGCGATATTGTCGGCGGTCACGCGCAACTGGGTCTGGGCCGTCTTCAGCCCCGACGTCGCGATGTTCATGATCGAGTTCAGCGACATTGACGCGTCTCCCCCGCCCTACCCGGCAACCGCTGCATCGTCGCGCGCAGTTCTTGCCCAGCCACGCGCCGTCCCCGCTCGCACAGAGCTTTGTTTTTCAACAAGATCGCAGATCGGACAGCCGTCATGATCGGCAAGACGCGCAAAGGTCGGGCCAACATCGCGGATGCGGTTTTGAGGCTCAACGCCGCAATGAAGGCCGTTCGCCGACAGCCGGGCAAAAAATGGCGATAGCGCGGCAATAAACGACCTCCACCCTGACGATCGCACATCGATCGACCTGCATTAGCTATTGTTTCTGCTCAACTAAGGTCTTGGCCCGCCCCTTGCGTTGACTTCGGCGAACCCTTGGGCGCAGCAGGCGCCGTCTTCGTCCTTCACGAAAGCCGCCGCAATTCAATGTCGATCGTTTCCGCACTGTTTGCGCCTGACGCTCCGGTTTCGACCGGAACGCCGGTTGCCGCCTCCGGCGCCGCAGACATGGGCGACGCCGGCCTGTTCTCCAGCAAAGTCGCCGGTATTCTGGACGCCGGCCTCGGCAATACGTCGGTCGAACGAGGCGCGTTCGGCCGCTTTACGATCTCCCGCACGCCTAGCGTCGCCGTGACGCAAGCCATCGATGACGAAAGTCACAACGTCGCATTTGAACCGCCGCTCGAAAGCCAAACACAGAGCACTCAGGGCGCTTCAAAGTCTGGAATCGCATCTTCAGCGTCCGACGAGACCACGATTGCGGTCGAAGAAGTGCTGGACCACGACGACATTGCGGTCGCGGCTTTTGCGTCATCTTTCCTCTCAGCGCAGCCGACGCCGCTGACGGCCTTGGCCACAGAGGTCGCCGCACGCGAACTCGTCGCCGCGCCGGCTAACACAAGCGCGACCTTCGCCATTGTGCCGCCCGCGGCGCCTGAAGCGACTGCAGACGAGGCGACCGACGTTATGGCGGTGGAAAACGCTCCCCCCTCTTCAAGCTTTGCCGCGGAAGCGTCGGGAAAAACGACAACCGATGGGCCGCAAAGCGAAGCCGCTCGTTCGGCGTCCGGATCGGCCGCCCAGAAGCAGTCGGGAGAGCCAACGCCTACGGTCCGATTCGTGATACAAACCGCGACGCATTCCGCCGAACCTTCGGGCGTCGATATTTCCGCATCAGGGGCCGAGAAGGCCGCCTTTCAGGCGATGTCGTCAGGCGACGCCACACCGTCCGCGCCCTCGCCCATCGCCCAAGCCATGACCGCCGCCCAAATCTCGACGGCTCTGGTCCAAATTTCCGTCGCTGCGGCGTCGCCGAAGCCCGCTCAGATCGTATCGGCCGACATCGCCGCAGCGATTGGCATGCCCGACCTGTCCACAGACGCTGCGGCGGGCCCCGCTCACGATCTGCCGCCGCAGACAATGCCCGCGCCGCCTCTCAAGCCCTTGCGTCACGAAGTCGCCCATCAGACCGCCAACGCCGCGACATCGACCGTCTCGACCGACACAGCCGACGCAAAAGCGACAGGCGTACAAACGCCGTCTCTGGCGGACGCCGGCGCCGCCTCGCCCCTTTCCGCCAAACCGACGGCGACAACCGACGCAACTGCCGAGCCGATGCCTTTCCCCGTCGTAGCAGACGCCGCACAGACGGGGGGCACGGCGGCTCCTGCTGACCCTCAAGGCGTCCAGCAGGCCGTCGCGCCTGATCGCGACCAGGGCCTCTCGACCTTGTCGCGCGCGACCGTCGAGACGACCGCGCAACTCGCCGCCCAGATCGCCCGCAGGCTGGACAACCGTTCGACACGGTTCGACATGGTGCTGACGCCGGAAGACCTGGGCCGCGTGGATGTCAGCCTGGAGATCGGCAAGGACGGCCAGTTGTCCGCTCGCCTGGCCTTCGACAACCCCGCCGCGGCGGCCGATCTAAAAGGCCGCGCGGACGAACTGCGTCGCCAGCTTCAGGACGCCGGCTTCCAGGTCGCAGGCGATGCGCTCGACTTCTCGCAACGCGATCCGTCGGCCGGCAATGGCGGCGCCTTCGACCGTCAGCAGCAACGCAACGCCTTGTTCGCCGGCGGCTCTCGCCTGGCGGCCCAGGCCGACACCCCCATCGTCCCGGCGCCCGGCGCCTGGATCAACCATTCCCAGACGCCTGACCGCGTCGATGTGAAGGTCTGACCCCATGGTCGACGCCATCTCCACCGCCGACGCCTCTGGTCGTCTGAACAGCAGCACCACCATGCTGGCCTCGAACTTCGAGACCTTCCTGACGCTGCTGACCACACAGATGAAAAATCAGGATCCACTGTCGCCGCTGGATTCCAACGAGTTCACCGGACAGCTGACCCAGATGGCAGGCGTCGAGCAGCAACTGCTGACCAACGACCTGCTGACCAGCCTGCTCGCCGCTCAGGCGGGAGGCGGCCTCGACAACGCCTCCAACTATATCGGCAAGAGCGTCACGGCGGCATGGACGGCCACAGAGTTCAACGACGGCAAGGCGACCTGGGCCTACGAACTGGGCGCCGACGCCGACAAGGCGACGCTGCAGGTCGTCGACAGCAAGGGCGCCGTGGTTTGGGAGGGCGCCGCGCCGGACAAGAACTCCGGCCTGCATACCTTCAACTGGGACGGAAAACTCAACAACGGCGGAACGGCAGAGGACGGCGGCGTCTACACGCTCAAGGTCGCGGCGACCAACGCGACAGGCGCCAAGGTCGACGCCCAGGCTCTGATCCAGGGTCGGGTGACCGGCGTCGAAATGTACGACGGCGCGCCGTACCTGGTGATCGGCGACTCCATCCTTCCGCTCTCGACCGTGATCTCGCTGAACGAGATCAAGGCGCAGGCCGACAACGACACCGACGATACGGAGAATCCGAACGTCCCCACCGAGGAGGCGGCCGCATGATGCGATCCGCCGCCTTCCCGATGATCTTCATTTAAGGAGCGTTCTACGATGAGCCTCAACAGTGCAATGCTGGCCGGCGTTTCCGGTCTCGCCGCCAACTCCGCCGCCCTGGCGGCGATTTCCCAGAACATCGCCAACGTCAACACCGTCGGTTACAAACGTACGGCCAGCGAGTTCCAGACCCTGGTCAACAGCCAGTCCTCGACCGGCGGCAGCTATTCCGCCGGCGGCGTGACCACCAACACGCGATCGTTCGTCAGTCAGGAAGGTCAGCTTCAGCGCACGACCTCCAGCACCGACCTCGCCGTCAGCGGCCAGGGCTTTTTCGTCACCACGACACAGGCCGAGGACGTCGGCGCCACGGACACTCGCCTGTTCACCCGCGCCGGCGCCTTCACTGTCGACAAGCAGGGCTATCTGAAAAATAGCGCAGGCCTTTATCTGCAAGGTTGGCCGGTGGACTCCAACGGCGAGATTGCGACCGATCCGTCGGACCTGTCGCGCCTGCGCTCGATCAACATCGGATCCGTTGGCGGCACCGCCGAACCGACGACTCGCATCCAGATCAATGCCAACCTGCGTTCGGACCAGGCATCGTCCGCCGCCGCCAGCGCCCAATCCTATACGGGGGTCACCGACACGGCGACGCCGCCGGTCACGCACGACGTTTCGGTCCGCTATACCCGCACCGGCGCCGACAGCCATGACGTCGTCATCAAATCCGGCTCGCAAAGGATCGATGGCGCGGCGACCTTCGACCCGACGACCGGGGCCCTGACCGGCCTTACGATCACGGGCGCGAACGCGGGCTCGGCCACCCCTGTCGGCACGCCGCCGACCCAGTTGCAGTTCACGCCCGCGAGCGGCGCAGCCTACACGGTGAACCTGGCCGACATCGGCCTGGGCAACGCCAATGTCGCCGGGACGAAATATGATCCGTCGGTCAACTCGATGGCCATGTACAACGCCGACGACGACAACCCCGTCGGCGTCAAACCCGACTTCAAGATGAACATTCCGGTCTCGGACTCCAAAGGCGGCCAGCGCAATCTGGAAATTCGCTTCCTGAAGAGCGACGAGCCTAACATCTGGTATTCTGAAATCGTTTCTGTGCCGGCCGACGATGTCGTGACCGGCGCGCCCTATTCCAACGGCCAGATCAAGACGGGCAAGATCGCATTCACCCCGTCGGGTCGTCTGGATGTCGAGACGATGAAGACCTGGCCGGAGGGCATGGGCCTGTTTGCCGACCCCACCATGGCCACGATGGACTTCGGCATGTCCGATCCGAACAACCTGACCATGGCGCCGGGCCAGGTCGCCTGGGCCGGCGGCCTGGGCATCGCCGCCCAAGCCGTGACACTGGAGCTTAATACCTCCGCAGGCGGCCTCAGCCAACTGAACACGGCCTCGGTGGTTCAATCGACGGTCACCAACGGAACGGCCTTCGGCAATTTGAGCGAGATCAAGATCGACGAAGGCGGCTACGTCACCGCCATCTTCGACAATGGCGTGATGCGTCGCATCGCCCAGGTCGCGGTCGCCACCTTCCCCAGCCCCGACAGCCTTCGTGAAGTCTCCGGCAACGCCTACGCCGTCAGCCTGCAGTCCGGCACCTTCAACCTTAAAGCCGCCGGCACGGGCGGCGCGGGCGAGATCGCGGCCAAGCAGCTAGAGTCCTCGACGGTCGATCTGTCCGCTGAGTTCACGGGCCTGATCACAACCCAGCGGGCCTATTCCGCCTCGTCCAAGATCATCACCACGGCCGATGAAATGCTGGCCGAGCTGATCAACATCAAACGCTGATCGGCGAGTAAGTAAGCGTTAGTCTCGATGAATCGTCGCGCAATCAAGGTTTACAGAGTCGTTCGGGGAGGGACGGATTTTATCCGTTCCTTCACCACGACGCTTAAACGGACCTTAGTCGGGACCGCCTATTTTCATGACACTACGGTGTTGGTGAAAGAGGCATAAGCCCATGTTGCAAGAGCGACGCCTGAATAGCAAAGGCGAACAATACGTGGTCGGACCGACTGGCACGCCCCTGACCCTGAACGATCTGCCGCCGTCCAATACGGACCGGTGGGTGATCCGCCGCAAGGCCGAGGTCGTCGCCGCCGTTCGCGGCGGCCTGCTCAGCCTTGACGACGCCCTGGCGAAGTATCGCCTGACGGCCGAAGAATTCCTCGCATGGCAGAAGGCCATCGATAAGTGGGGCATGCAGGGTCTGCGCACGACGCGGATCCAGAGCTACCGCTCCTAAGGGTTCCCCCCGAAGACGAAGGAGGGCCGCATCCGGAAACGGGTGCGGCCCTTTTCGTTACAGGCCTCGAAATCGCGCGGGTTCCGCACTAAATGGCCGCAATGACCCTGGTCGAAGACATCTGCGCTATTCCGAACATCGTCCGCACCGACATGGATGCGGCGGTCGAAAGCGCGCGGGCGGCGGTGGGTCTGCCCGTCGGGGCGCGCGTCGTCGCGGCCATGTCGGGCGGCGTGGATTCCACCGTGGTCGCGGCTCTGCTGCACAAGGCCGGCTATGACGTCGTCGGCGTGACGCTTCAACTCTATGACCACGGCGCGGCGCTGAAGAAGAAGGGCGCCTGCTGCGCCGGCCAGGATATTCACGACGCACGCCTGGCCGCCGAGATGATCGGCATCCCCCACTATGTCCTGGACTATGAAAGCCGGTTCAAGGACGCCGTCATCGACCAGTTCGCGGATTCCTATCTGAAGGGCCAGACCCCGGTCCCCTGCATCCGCTGTAATCAGACGGTCAAGTTCCGCGACCTGCTGGACGTCGCCCGCGATCTGGGCGCCGAGGCCATGGCGACCGGCCACTATGTCCGACGCGCCGTCGCCGGCAATCGCTCGCAGATGCGCAAGGCGATCGACCATTCCCGAGACCAGTCCTATTTCCTGTTCGCCACGACCCCGGACCAGCTCGACTATCTGCGCTTCCCCTTGGCCGATCTGGAAAAGCCCCAGGTACGCGGCGTCGCCGCCGAACTAGGGCTGAAGATCGCCGCCAAGCCGGACAGCCAGGACATCTGTTTCGTCCCCTCCGGCGACTATCGCACCCTGATCGACAGGCTGCGTCCGCAGGGGCGCGAGGCCGGCGAGATCGTGCATATGGACGGTCGGGTTCTCGGAACCCACGCCGGCATCACCGACTACACCATCGGCCAGCGCCGGGGGCTGAACGTCGCCGTGGGCGAGCCGCTGTTCGTCGTCAAGCTGGAACCCGAAACCCGCCGTGTCATCGTCGGCCAGCGCGAAGCCCTGCTGACCGCCAGCCTGACCTTGGAAGAAACCAACTGGCTGGGCGATGAGGCGACAATCGTCGAGGCCGCCGAAGCCAACATCCCGGTCCTGGCCCGCGTCCGCTCGACCCGTCAGCCCTCCCCTGCCCGACTGGCGATGATCGACGGCGACGTCCGCATCGTGTTCGATGACGGCGAAGAAGGCGTGGCCCCCGGCCAGGCCTGCGCCCTCTACGACCCCGTGGACACCGAACGTGTGCTCGGCGGCGGCTTCATCCGCGACACGACGGCGGTCGTCGCATAGCGGCGGTTCTGGACAAACACGTGCGAAAATAGGCCCGACTTAGCCGAGGGGGCCCGCTCATTGGTCCCCTCAAGTCGCGACGGCATAGACCCTCAACCGATGCCCGTCCGGGTCGCCGGCCACGAAGCTGCGGCCCGGCTGCGTATCCACCGGCGGCGTCAGGATGCGCGCGCCCCGGTCCCACCAGTCGATGTGGGCCTGATCAACGGCGGCTGCGCCTTCCAGAGGGAAATCGATCTCGCACACCTCGCGCCGATCGCCCGCGCACCGCAACAACCCCAACGCCCGCCCCGAACTCAGCACGAACAGCGCCCGATCCGGTCCCGCCATCACCGGCCGACAACCGAGCAGGCCCGCATAGAAGCGCGCGCTGGTCTCTGGATCCGCGACAGCGAGAAGAATGTCTTTGATCTCGATCATCAGCCCGTCCCTTGCTCCAACACGACGGAGCCTAGCCGGTCCTGCTGCCAGTTTCCGTCAGCAACCTTCGGACGACCTCGACCTTTCGTGCGCCTCGCGCCATGTCTTCATCAGGGCCTGACGTCGGGCTGGGTAGCGGGCTTCCATCACCTCGGCCTCGACGATGCGATCCGTTCGAAAACTACGGAAATCGCCGCGCAGTTCGCACCAGGCGATCAGCAGCCGCACCCGGTCGAAGAAGGCCAGGGCGAAGGGCCAGACCACCCGTTCGGACGCCGCGCCCGCCTCGTCGCGATAGCACAGCCGCA
Source organism: Brevundimonas sp. TWP2-1 (assembly GCF_049897645.1). NCBI lineage: Bacteria > Pseudomonadati > Pseudomonadota > Alphaproteobacteria > Caulobacterales > Caulobacteraceae > Brevundimonas > Brevundimonas sp. TWP2-1. Next base: position 115,111 of record NZ_JAFCWR010000001.1, on the reverse strand, counting down.
GCCGCCGCTCGGTGCGGATCGCCTTCCTCAACAGCCCCGGATCGACCTGGTCTGTCGGGAACGGCGCGCCCGGCACGACCAGCAGCGCCGAGGTCTCCATTTCGTCGCGCAGATCGGGCGGCAGCACCGCCGATATCCGCCCCAGCGCCGCCAGCGCCGCATCTCGCATGCGAGGATCGGCCCGGTCCGCCACCCAGCGCGAGCCCAGCACCAGGGCCTCGATCTCTTCCGGCGTGAACATCAGCGGCGGCAGCATGAAGCCGGGCTTCAGCACATAGCCGACCCCCGCCTCCCCCTCGATCGTCGCGCCCTGCGCCTGCAGGCTGGCGATGTCGCGATACAGGGTGCGCAGGCTGACGCCCATCTCATCCGCCAACACCTGCCCGCTCACCGGCCGACGATGCCGCCGCAGGACGTTCAGCAGATCAAGCAGGCGTTCGGACCGGGACACACGATGACCCTAGCAGACTTGCTGCCAGAAAGCGGCAGCATCAGTTCCCTTGGGATGCCTTGTGAGTGGCCCGATAGCTTCCAGGCGATACGCCATACACACGGCGAAAAGCCGCGCCGAACGCGCTGTCTGACAAAAAGCCTAGTTCCTGAGCGACATTAGAGATGCTGCGACGCCCGTCTTTCAAACGGCGTGCTGCGACGCGCATACGCCAGCGTGTGGCGTATTCAATGGGCGTCCGACCAACCTTGGTCTTAAACCGCTCAGCGAAGCCTGTTCGCGACAGGCCTGCTTCCTGCGCCAGTTCCGAAAGCCGCCAAGTGCGCGCTGGCTCTGCATGTATGGCTCGCAAGGCCGCCGCAGTCGGCCGGTCATTCAAACCCGCCAACCATCCCAGCGCCCCCTCGTCCGCCTGAGTCAAATGGCTGCGCAGTGCGTTGATGAACATCAATCGCAGCAGGTCCTCGCAAGCCGCCTGCCCGCCGGCCTGACCTTCGCGCCATTCCAAATCCAGCTGCTCCAGCAGCCAGCCCATAACACCCGCCCCATCGGCACCTCTTCGGATCACCAACGCGGGCGGCAAAAGATTCAGAAGATCCCCCGCGCCCGTGTCAGTGAATTCCACGCTCCCGCCCAGAAAGGCCACGTCCTCGCCTTGGCCGTAGACCGCTGACAGACCATTCTCGCCAAACACCTTCGCCGCATCGACCGCAGGCAAATCAGGCGCGCTGGCCAGCACGAACGGCCGCCCGGAGACGATGAAACAGTCGCCGCTCTCCAGCCTGATCGGCGTCTCGCCTTCCAATGTCAGCCAGCAGCCGCCGTGGCGCACAGCATTGAACTTCAGCGCGATAGGTTGAAAGCGCAGCGCCCAATCGCCGCCAGCCGTCAATCGCACCGAACAGGCGACGCTGAAGCCGATAGCGCCCAAGACGCTGGACAAGGGATCAATCGGCGATTTCTGGATTATCACGACAGAAAAACGTATTTGGAAGTCTGTTTCATTCGATCCCCATAGTCGATCCTTTGGCTACAGCCAAACAGGACATCTTCTATGATCACGCGACAGCAACCCATCGGATCAGGTTTCAGCGCCGCAAGCACCGCCGATGACGTAATGTCAGGGGTAAATCTGGGCGGCCGGACCGCAGTCGTCACCGGCGGCTATTCCGGCATTGGCCTGGTCACCGTTCGCAGCCTGGCTGCCGCCGGCGCCCGCGTTGTCGTACCCGCTCGCGATCGGGCTCGGGCCGAGGCCGCCTTGGACGGCGTCACGGGCGCCATGGTGGCGGACATGGACCTGACCGCGCCCGGCTCAATACTGGCATTCGCCTCGCAGATGCGAGACGAGGCGCGCTCTGTCTCGATCCTGGTGAACAGCGCCGGCGTTATGGCGACATCGCTATTCCGTGATCCTGACGGACACGAGGGGCAATTCGCCACCAACCACTTGGGCCATTTCCGCCTGACCTGCGCCCTTTGGCCCTTGCTGACGGCTGAAGGGGGGCGCGTCGTTGCCGTCTCTTCGCGGGGCCATCAAATCGCTGGGATCGATTTCGACGACATCGACTTCCTGCGTCGCCCCTACGACAAATGGGCCGCTTATGGTCAGTCCAAGACCGCAAACGCCCTGTTCGCCATGGCGTTGGATCGGCGCGGCGCGGCGAATGGTGTCCGCGCCTTCTCTCTTCATCCAGGTCAAATTCTGACGGATCTGGCGCGTCATCTCTCAGAAGAAGAGATCGCAGGATTCGAGGCTTTGGACGCCGAAGGACAGCCCATCATCGATCCTGACCGCGGCATGAAGAGCCTCGACCAAGGCGCAGCCACCAGCCTTTGGTGCGCAACCAGCCCCTCGCTGGCGGAGCTGGGTGGAGTCTATTGCGAAGATTGCGACATCGCTCCGCTCAACACCGGCGAAACCGGGCGCAGGGGTGTCGCCGCCCGGGCGGCCGACATTGATCTGGCCGAGCGGCTTTGGACTATATCGGAAGAATGGACCGGCGAGAGTCTACGATGATCGATAGCGCCTAGGCGGCTTCTTTCGGCATCACATCCCCCACCGTCGGCCGGTTCTCGGCCCGCGTCAGCAGGATGTCCCGGGGTTTGACGATCTCGTTACAGCAGCCGCAGGCGATGCGCGGCGTCAGGGTCGAGCCGCAGGTCTTGTGGATCATGTCGATGCCGCTGTCGGCGTCGCCATAGACGTGTTTGGCGCCCCAGCCGTGCAGAGTGACCAGCACCCCGTACAAATCCTTGCCCTTTGCGGTCAGGACATATTCGTTGCGCGGCGGGCGTTGGGAATAGAGCTGCGGCTCCAGCACCCCGTGCTGGACCAGGCTTTTCAGGCGGGCGGCCAGGACGTTGCGCGCCACGCCCAGATTGTCCTGCCACTGTTCGAACCGGCTGACGCCGTTGAAGGCGTCGCGGATGACCAGCAGGGTCCAGGGGTCGCCGATCACCTCAAGCGTGGCGGCGATGGAGCAGCTTTGGCGGCTGTAGTCGGCGGTGCGTCCCATGCGGCGAAAGTGACCCCGCGTCAGGCATTTGGCAAGGGTTGCAAATCAGAACGGTCCAAGTCAGTCTTGTTTGGCAACGGACGTGCGAACCTCGCGGTTCGTGGCCTTGTTCCTTCGACTTCGGCGGAAGATCTTCATCAGGTCTTCCGCCGCCTCTTCGCCTGACGCAGGATTGCGGAATGACGCTGCCGATCTCCCTCGACGCCGCCCTGGCCTTTCGCACCCTCGACGACGGCGGTCTGTCCGCCCCGGTGCCTGGCCATTTCTCCAACGGCCCGTCCGGCATGGCGCCGGAAAAGGGCTTTCCCTTCGGCGGCCTGCTGGCGGCCCTGTGCGCCCAGTCGATGCGGCGGGGTCTGGCCCTGACCGCGCCCTTGCGCACCCTGTCGGTGCAATACCTGTCGGCGGCCAAGTTCGGCGATCAGGTCGCCTTCCGCCCGCGCCTGCTGCGCGGCGGCCGCAACGTCGTCTATGCGGCGGTCGAAGCGGAACAGGACGGTCGCCTTACCCACCACGCCACCGGCACATACGGACTGGACGGCGCCACGCCGCCGGTCACGCCCCTGCACCTGCCGCCCCCACCATTGGACAGCCTGAACCCCAGGGCGACCATCCACGGACCCATGGCCCCGCACTTCTCGCAGCATGTCGAATATCGGTTCGACGGCGGCCCCAACATCCTGGGCGGCAACGAGGGCCGGCCCGCGGTCGAGCGCACCTGGATGCGGATGGCGGACGGTCGCGCGTTGGACGAGGTCGGGCTCTGCTACCTGCTGGACGCCCTCTATCCGCCGGCCTGGACCCTGTCGAAGACGCCGGCGGCGATGACGACCGTGGACCTGCGTATCGACATCCTGACCGATCCGACCCCGCAGACGGCGCCCGACGGCTGGGCCTTCTTCGAGTTTCGGATGCTGGACCTGGGCCTGGGCTGGACCGTGGACGAGGCCGCCGCCTGGGGCGCCGACGGAACCCCGCTGGCTCTCTCGCGCCAGCGCCGCAAACTGCTGCCGCAACGCACGGCCTGAAGTCAGCCCTCATTCATGATTATCAGCGACTATTCCAAATCTCTGGAGTCGTCCCTCATGCGTCGTCGAAATCGCCTCGTTTCCGTATCTCAAGTCGTCGTCGTTCTGGGGGGCTGTCTGATGCTCCAGGGCTGCCTGGTCGGCGCTGTCGTCGGAGGCACTGCGGCCGTCGTCGGCGGGACGGCCAAGGCCACCGGCGCGGTGGTCGGCGCCGGCTTCGACGCCGTCACCACCTCGGACGAGGAGACCAAGCTGCGCCGCGAACGTGAACAGCGCCATTACGAACGTGAGCAACGCCGCTGCGAAGAGCGGCAACGCCAGGGCAAGCGCTGCTGATTAGAGGGTCAACACGCACCGTTCGTTGATCGTCGGCCGCGCCACCTGCACCCGGCAAAGGCCGGGCCACTCGGGTTTCAGCGTCTTGACGAACCACAGGCACAGGTTCTCCAGGCTGGGCAGTTCCAGCCCTTCGTGTTCGTTCAGCATGCCGTGATCCAGCGTCTCGGCCGCCGTCTTCAGCGCGCGATCCAGTGCGCCCAGATCGGCGACCCAGCCGTGCTCGGCGTCCAGGGTCTCGGAGCGAATCGTCGCCTCGACCGTGAAGGAATGGCCGTGGACGCGGCGATAGATGCTGCCCTCGGGTTCGTTCGGAAAATGATGGGCGGCGTCGAAGGTCGCCTGTTTGGTGATCTCGAAAACGGGCATTAGCGGACGCCGATGTATTTGTGGGTCTGGACGCTCAGGCGCCACTGGGGATGGGTCAGGCAGTATTCGATGGCGGCGGCAGTGTTCTCCGCCTGGTCGGGACCGTCCATGGGCTGGAGCCAAAACCGCTCGAAATCAAGGTGTTCGAACCGATCCGGCATGGCCTTGGCTTGCGGATAGACCAGCTTCAGTTCCGCTCCGTGCGTCTGAACTACCGCCGCATCGGCCTTGGGACTGATGCATATCCAGTCGATGCCATCGGGCGCCGCCAGGGTGCCGTTCGACTCTATGGCGATCTCGAAGCCGCGCCCGTGCAAAGCGTCAACCAGCGGCGGATCCAGTTGAAGCAAGGGCTCGCCGCCGGTGCAAACGACCAGTTTCGGGTCGCCCTCGCGTCCTCGCCACATCGCCGCAACATGATCGGCCAACAGGTCCGCCGTGGCGAACTTGCCGCCCCCGTCGCCGTCTGTGCCGACGAAGTCCGTGTCGCAGAAGCTGCAGACGGCCATCGCGCGATCCTGCTCGCGCCCGCTCCACAGATTGCAGCCGGCGAAGCGCAGGAAGACCGCCGGCCGTCCCGCCTGCCCGCCCTCGCCCTGCACCGTCAGAAAGACTTCCTTGGCCGAATAGGTCACGTCTTGGCGCCTTGGGACGCGACCCAGTCTTCATACCCCGCCGCGCGCAGTTCGCAGGCCGGGCATTCGCCGCAGCCATAGCCCCAGGCGTGCCGATGGGTCCGGTCGCCCCGGTAACAGGTATGGCTATCCTCGACGATCAGCTCGACCAGTTTGGCCCCGCCTAGTCTATCGGCCAGTTCCCAGGTCTGGGCTTTGGTCAGCCACATCAGCGGCGTGTCGATCACCACCGGCTTGTCCAGCCCCAGCGACAGCGCCCGCGCCATGGCCTCCATGGTCTCATGGCGGCAATCCGGGTAGCCCGAAAAATCCGTCTCGCACATGCCGCCGACCAGCACCTCCAGCCCCCGTCGATCCGCCAGAGCCGCCGCAGCCACAAGGAAGATTAGGTTGCGACCCGGCACGAAGGTCGTCGGCAGGCCGCGCGCGTCCATCTCAATCTTGCGGTCGGCGGTCAGGGCGCTCTCGGCGATCCGGCCGTATCCGGTCAGGTCCACCACATGGTCGTCGCCCAGCCGGTCAGCCCATTGCGGCAGGGCCGCCCCCATGCCCGCACGCACCGCCTGGCGCGCCTCCATCTCGACCAGATGGCGCTGGCCGTAGTCGAAGCCGACCGTCTCCACCCGGTCGAACCGCTCCAGCGCCCAAGCCAGACAGGTCGCGCTGTCTTGCCCGCCGGAGAAGAGGACGAGGGCCGTCTTTATGGCAGTGGGGGAGGTCTTTTCCAGGATGACGCTCATGACGAATCTGCGGTCGGCCGGTCGGCCGCGCGCATGCATAAAGGGATGGGGACCCAGATGGGTCAGGCGGGCCTCATACACCAGACCCGGATGCGGTGCAAAATCACCGTTTGCAGCGATATGCATCAAGCTGAGCCAGCTTAACAAATCCGCAAGCGATTTTGGGCATTAGTCCCAACGAGTAGGAGTTCCAGGCAGTATGCCGACCATCGAAACCCTTTCCGAGCGTCCCCAGCCGGTGGCTCCGACGACGCTCGGGTGCGAGGTGCTGGCGCGCTTCGAGCGCGAGCCCGACACGCTCGTCATCCCCGTGGTCGATGGAAATCGACCGGTCGGACTGGTCGAACGCACCGCCTTCCTGCAAAAAATCGCCGCCCGTTTCGGCCACGCCCTCTACGACCTGCGCCCCATCACTTACGCCATGGACTCTGAGCCGGCGGTGGTCGAGGCCGGCGTTCGCATCGACGCCTTCTGCGACATCATGCTGAAGGGCGGCCCGGCCGCCTTGCTGCGCGGCTTCATCGTCACGCATAACGGCGCCTATCTAGGCGTAGGCACGGCCGCGACCCTGTTGCAGGCTGTAAACACGCGTCAGCGCCAACAAAACGAAGAGCTGGCCGAACAGGCCGCGATCCTCAGCGACACCCGCGCCCAGGCCATCGCCGCCGCCCGCGCCAAGAGCCAATTCCTGGCGATCATGAGCCACGAGCTGCGCACGCCGATGAACGGTGTGCTGGCCGTCGCCGAACTGCTGCGACGTCAGCCGCTGAACGCAGCGGCCCAGGCGCACGTCCAGACGATCATGGACTCGTCCGAAACCCTGCTGCGCATTCTTCAGGACGCGGTCGATCTGTCCAAGGCCGAGGCGGGCGAACTGGAGCTGAACAATACCCCCACCGCCCTTCGCGCCGTGATGGACGACATCCAGTCGATGTGGGAGCCGCGCGCGTCTCAGGATGGCGTCACCCTGTTGGTCGGTTATGAAGGCGACACCGAACTGGCGGCCGTTATCGATGGCACGCGACTGAAGCAGGTGTTCAACAACCTGATCGGCAACGCACTGAAGTTCGCCCGCAACGGCGTGGTCGAAGCGGGGCTGAAAGCCTGGGTCGAGGGCGACCAGATTCATATGGAGGCCCGCATCCGCGACGACGGCCCCGGTGTCGAGGCCGACCGCGTCGACTCGATCTTCGAACCCTTCGTTCACGGCTCCGGCCCCGATGGCGCGGGCCTGGGCCTGTCGATCTGCCGCCAGGTCATCGACCGCATGGGCGGCCGGATTTGGGCCGAGAACAATAAGGGTCGCGGCGCCACCTTCGCCTTCGACCTGACCGCCCCGCGCGCGGTGGTCGAGGCTGAAACTCAATCCAACGTGTCCGATCTGTCGGGATTCGACCTCAAGTCGGCGCCCCACATTCTGATTGTGGACGACAACGCTACCAACCGCGTCGTGGCCCAGGCCCTTTGCGAGATGTTCGGCTGCAGCTCCGAGCTGGCCGAGGATGGCCTTGAGGCGCTTCAGGCCGTTCAGGAAAGCCGCTACGACCTCGTGCTGATGGACATCAAGATGCCGCGCATGGACGGTGTTCAGGCCACCCAGGCGATCCGCGCCCTGCCCGGCGCCGTCGGCCGCGTGCCCATCGTGGCCCTGACCGCCAACGCCGATCCCGAGGACGCCAAACACTACCTCTCCATAGGCATGGCCGCCGTGGTGGAAAAGCCGATCAAACCTGAACGTTTGCGTATGGCGATGAACGCCGCCCTATCAGCGGCCCAGGAAGAGGCCGGCCACGCCGACCGGCTCTCTGAAGAAGACGGCGACCGGTCCGCCGCATGAATCTTCAGTCTGGACGGACGTCCAGCGCCTCCTCGTCCTCTTCGTCGTAACCGACCAGACGCAGCGCCCTCGCCTTCTGGCCGTTGATCTCGGCCCATCGAAGCAGACCCTCTTCCCTGCCGTGGGTGATCCAGATTTCCTCGGGCTTAAGTTCGTTGAAGGTCGCCGTCAGCTCATTCCAGTCGGCATGGTCCGACACGACCAGCGGCAACTCCACGCCCCGCTGGCGTGCGCGCGCCTTCACCCCCATCCAGCCCGAGGCGAAGGCCGTGACCGGATCGGCGAACCGCCGGGCCCATCGGTCCTGGATGGCGGACGGCGGGGCGATGGCGACCTCGCCGCCCAGCGCATTCTTGGGCAGGTCGCGCGTCGGCGCCAGCGGCCCCAGATCGATACCTTCGCGTTGGTACAGGACGTTCAGCCGCTCCATCGCGCCGTGGACATAGATGGTGCGGTCCCAGCCCGCCTCGCGCAACAGGCGGATGATCCGTTGCGCCTTGCCCAGCGCATAGGCCCCGACAAGATGCGCACGCTCGGGAAACTGACCCAGCGACCGCACCAGCCGCCCGACCTCCTCCTCGGCCGGAGGATGGCTGAAGACGGGCAGGCCGAACGTCGCCTCGGAGATGAAGACGTGGCACGGCACGGGCTCGAAAGGCGCACACGTCGGGTCGCGGCGACGCTTGTAGTCGCCCGAGACCACCATGGTCAGTCCCTTCCACCGCACCTCGACCTGGGCAGACCCCAGGACATGGCCGGCCGGGACCAGCCGCAAGTCCACGCCGTTGATCGCGGTCGCCTCGCCATATTCGACAGACTGGGGCTGACCGGTGAAATCGGCGCCATAGCGCTCGGCCATGATCGCCAGCGTCTGACGCGTGGCGAGAACCGCACGGTGTCCGGCGCGCGCATGATCCGCATGGCCGTGGGTGATGACGGCCCGATCCACCGGCCGAACCGGGTCGATATAGAAGTCTCCAGGCGGACAATAGAGGCCGGCAGGCGTCGGGTGCAGCAGGTCTTCGGGGCGGATCATGTTGCGGTAACGCTCTCGACGCCGTCAGGTCGCCGCCTCATACAAGATGATCGGAAAATCGGCTCAAAAGGTTCAGCCCGCACGATGCAAGAGAGCTTCCTGACCACCATCCTGCCGCAACTGGCGGCCGGCGCCGCCCACACCGGCGCGCTGGGTTTCGCCTTCGATGGACTGCACGACGGTGAGCCGCGCATTCGCGTGCCGTGGCGTGAAGATCTGGTGGGCGATCCCGACAGCGGCGTCTTAGCCGGCGGCCTGGTCACCACCCTGCTCGATCACATCGGCGGTCTGGCGGTCTGGACGGCGCTCGATACCTTCCAGCCCATCGCCACCCTTGACCTCCGGGTCGATTACATGCGCGCGGCGCGGTCCCGTCAGGATTTGCTGGCCCAGGGGCTCTGCTATCGCCTGACGCCGACCATCGCCTTCGTGCGCGCCTGGGCGTTCGAGGACGATCCCTCAGATCCCGTTGCTGCCGCCCAGTCCGCCTATATCCTCAACCAGACCCGTGAGCGTTCGACCGGAGCCGGCGCATGACCGACATCTTGGACCGGATGCCCTATGCCCGTTTCCTGGGCCTTCAGACCCTGGTCAGCGGCGACGAGATCACGGTGATCATGCCGTTCGCCGACAAACTGATCGGCAATCCCATGCTGCCCGCCCTGCACGGTGGATCGACGGCCGCCCTGCTGGAAATGACCGCCATGGCCCAGGTTGCGATCACCTTCCCCAGCTCTCGCCTGCCGCGCCCGATCAATGTAACGGTCGCCTATCTGCGCACTGGCCGACCTATAGATGTCTTCGCCCGCGCCCGCATCAGCCGCGCCGGCCGCCGCGTCGCCCATGTTCAGGCCGAGGCCTGGCAGGAAGAACGTGCACAGCCAATCGCGTCCCTGACCGCACACTTCCTCTTGGACAACCAGGGCTAGTCACCGCTGGCCCTGGCGCCGACTCGGCCTGGATCCCCACGGATGCTGAACTTCAACGCCATCCTTATGGCGGCGCTTCAACGCGCGATTGCCGCACTTATGAAGATACCTCTACCAAGCATGGTTAAGACGTGATAACTATAAGCCTCACGTAACCTTATCTGAGGGGCTTTCATGGACCGCACTGAAGTCGTCACCAGCGTTGCTGGCGATCTGCATGCTACCGAACTCGCGATTGACGCCGCGATCACCCAGGCGACGACGCTGGTTCAATCCTTCATCGGCGCCCGCGCCGCGCTTTCGCTTTCGCCGGTCAGCGGCACGATTTCCCAGGCCAAGGCCATGGAAACCATCGCCGCCCTGTCGGCCGCGCGCGAGTCCATCGTGGCCTGCCACGCCGAACTCCAAAAAGATCACCGCCGCCTCGGCTACGGCACTTATGCCGCCGGTCCTGTGGGCAAGCCTGATGATTGGCTGGATCCGCAAGAGCAGACCCGTCCGATGGGCCATCTCCGCGTGGCGTGAATTCTTGGTAAGCTTAGCTTGCTGAGATTTCAGTTTGGGCTGACTTAGGTCATTATCGCCCCTGCGCATTCTGCGTGGGGGCGATTTCGCATGGTGAACATGATCTACGCCGTCGTAGGCGCGGTCTTCATGGTTGGCATGGCGCTTTTCGCCTTTCTGAAAGGCGAAAAGCCGGAACGGCTTGGCGCGGGAGCCTATCTGTTCGCCTGGTTTGCCACGATCGTCATGCAGGAGAATAGCGGCTTCCGTGGCGTTCCCTTGGGAATGTTCGTGATCGATTTGGCGCTTTTGGCCGCTTTCGTCACGATCGCCTGGCGATCTCGTGGATCCTGGCCCGTTTGGGCGAGCGGCCTTCAGCTGATCGTTGTGATGTCTCACATCATGATCCTGACAGGGCAGCCTGTGTCGGTGGCGTCGCTCTACACCGTCATGAATTTTACCGGCTATCTGATTATCGGCTGCCTAACCATGGGCACGTTTTGGGCATGGCAAAACCGAAAGGCCGCCACCGCGCACCTAGGTAGAAATTCCTAATCACGCATCGTATCCTGTGGGCGAATCGGTCGCCGGGACTCCATGCCGCTATCGCACGCCAAACTGTGGAAGGCCGTCGACAATCTTGCGCGGCGTGAAGGTCTGACGCCGTCGGGCCTCGCGCGCCGCGCCGGTCTGGATGCCACCAGCTTCAATCCGTCCAAGCGCTTTGGCCCCGGCGATCCGCCGCGTCCGCGCTGGCCATCGACCGAGAGCATGACCCTGGTGCTTCAGACGACCGGCATATCTCTGTCCGATTTCGCCATCCTTGCCGACGACGCGCTAGAACGTCCGGCGAGCGTGCCGTTGCTGGGGCTGGCCAAGGCGGGACAGGACGGCTTCTTCGACGATGCGGGTCTGCCGATCGGCGAGGGCTGGGATCAGACCGACCTCCCTCGCGCCAAGGACACCCTGTTCAGCCTGAAAATCACCGGCGATTCCATGTCGCCGCTCTACCGCGAGGGCGACCGGGTCATCGTCGATCAGGAAGCGACGCGCGTGCGGCGCGGCGACCGTGTCGTCGCCCGCCTGACGACCGGCGAGACCTTGGCCAAAGAGGTGACCAGCCTGACCAGCCGCACCGTCACCCTGTCCTCCATCAATCCCGACTATCCACCCCGCGTCGTCCCTCGCCGCGAAATTGAGTGGATGGCCCGTATTCTTTGGGTCAGCCAGTAGTCGACCAAGGCAAAAGCCCCGCCCGGCGAACCGGACGGGGCTTTCGATGGTCTTCGGTCTAAACCTAGTTGGCCGTGACGTAGTGGGCGTTCACCCAGCCGCCGCCGGCGATCTGAACCCATTCACCCTGCGAACCGACGGCGGTGAAGGGCTGGCCGGCCGACAGGGTGCCGGCCTGGCGATAGTTGGTGCCCGGACCGCTGCGGATACGCAGGTTGGACGAGGCGCGATATTGCGAGCCGTTGGACACCGACGCCGCACGCGCGCGCTGCTGGTTGCAGCCGATGTACGAACCCGCCGCTGCGCCAGCGCCGGCGCCGACGATGGTGCCGGCCGTGCGCTCGTTACGCGCCAGGTTGGAACCCACCACGCCGCCGACGACGGCGCCGATCAGGGCGCCTGCGCGCTGGCGACCACCGGGGGCGTCGCAGTTGGTCACGCCATTGGCTTGGGCCTGGGCGGCCATCGGGGCGGCCGTCACCATGGCGGCTAGAGCGGCAGCCGTGGCCAGACCGGTCTTGAAAATCTTGTTCGACATAACTCTTCTCCTGTCAGCGCGTTTGCCGATGACGGGAGAATGCCTGGACGAACCTGAAGGCTCCCGGAGCTTCGCCGTTATTTTCCGTTCATCTTGGTTGCTTGCGCCCTTCGCCGACGTTCGACCAGCCGTCGCGCCGCCTCGACGTCCTGCTCGATCAGATGCTTGCGACGCACGAACTGAAAATCCAGCACACGCGCCCATAGATAAAGCAGACTGTCATGAGTGACGAAGACCGTCACAGCCTCGTCTCTTGGCGGCGGCCCCCACGCCTCTGCGAGCTTGCCCAGATGCTGGATCGTTGCATCATCTGGCATCGGCTCGCATTCAACGATCCAATCCCAGCTACAAAGCTCCGGCCGCTCGGTGATCAGATTCACCGTCGCCGTCAGCACCTTGTCGGCTGACCCGGCAGAGATCAGGTCCAGCCACAGTATCCGCGCAGCCTCGTCGATTTCGTAACGCAACGTCGCCTCCCCGGCTACGCGCCCATCCAAAAACGTCCGGGTTAAGAATCTTGACCAAAATCAAGGTTACGCTAGTTCGCCGTTCGCCCCCGCCTCGATCAGTGCGATGGTCTGCGGCAGGCCATAGATGGCCGCGAACGAGCCGAAGCGCGGGCCCTGGCTGGCGCCCAGCAGCACCTCGTACAGCGCCCCGAACCAGGCCCGCAGCGGCTCGAACGCGTGCGCCTTGCCGACCGCATAGACTTCGCTCTGGATCAGTTCGCCGTCGGTCGTGTCCGCCGGCAGGGCCTTCAGCCTTTCCGCCAGGTCCAGCAGCGCCGCCTTCTCCTTGTCGTCCGGCAGGCGGTATGACTTCGAGGGCTTTACGAAGTCCTCGTAATAGTTCAGCGCCGACCCCATCAGCCGGTCCAGCAGCGGCTCATTCTCAGGCGTCGCCTCGGGCAGGTATTTGGCGAAATAGGCCCACAGCTGCTCCTTGGTCGAGGCGTTGGCCACCCCCACCAGGTTCAGCAGCAGGGCGAACGACACTGGCGAGGTGTGGGTCGGCGGATCGCCCGCATGGATTGACCAGACGGCGTTGTCGATCCGCTTGGCCGGCTCCTGCGTCTTGTAGCTTTCGATGAAGGCTAGGTAGTCGTCGATGGCGCGGGGAATGACGTTGAAGTGCAGGCTCTTGGCCGACTTCGGAGACTGGAACATGTACCAGCTCAGGCTCTCGGGCGTGCCGTAGCGCAGCCATTCGTCCATCGTCAGGCCGTTGCCCTTGGACTTGGAGATCTTCTTGCCCTCGATGTCGAGGAAGAGCTCGTAGTTGAAGCCTTCCGGCGGCGTGCCGCCCAGGGCGCGGCACAGTTTCGACGACTCGCGCACGCTCTCGATCAGGTCCTTGCCCGACATCTCGTAATCGACGTCCAGCGCGACCCAGCGCATGGCCCAGTCGGGCTTCCATTGCAGCTTCACATGGCCGCCGGTGACCGGAACCTCGGTGCGGTTGCCGGGCTCGCCGGCCGGATCCTCGAAGGTGATCGTCCCCTTCTCGACGTCGCGCGCCAGGGTCGGCACCTGAAGCACATGGCCGGTGATGGGGCTGACCGGAAGGAAGGGCGAATAGGTGGCGCGCCGCTCCTCGCCCAGGGTCGGCAGCATGATGGCCATGACCGCGTCGAACCGCTCCAGCAGCGTCAGCAGAGTCGCGTCGAACCGGCCGGACTTGTAGGTCTCGGTCGAGCTCATGAACTCATAGTCGAAGCCGAACGAATCCAGGAAGGCCTGAAGCCGCGCATTGTTGTGCGCCCCGAAACTGTCGTGCGTGCCGAACGGGTCGCGCACACGCGTCAGCGACAGGTGCAAATCTTCCCGCAGCATTTCCGGGTTCGGGATGCCCTCGGGCACCTTGCGCAGCCCGTCCATGTCGTCGCTGAAGGCGATCAGGCGCGTCGGCCAATGGTCGCCGGTCAGGGCACGGAAGGCGTTGCGCACCATGGTCGTGCGCGCAACCTCGCCGAAAGTGCCCATGTGCGGCAGGCCCGACGGGCCATAACCTGTCTCAAGGATCACCGGCCGTTGCAGCGCCGGGAACGTCGTCAACGCCTCGTCCGCCTTGCCCGCGTCGATCAACAGTTTCGCCGCGTCCCGCTCGGCGTCGGTCAGGCGCTTCTTCAGCACATGGGCCAGCAGACTGCGGGCTTGTTCAAACGGCCAGGACTTGGCCTCGCGGGCGAGGGTTTCGAGGTTCTGCAACATGTCGGCGGTTTGCAGTCTGCATATCGCCCGGTCAACCGATTAGCCGCAGCGATCAGCCCTTGGCGGCCCCAGTTGCAGCAATGACGATCACTTCCACCAGATACTCGGGCGACGCCAGCCGGCTCTCGCCTGTGGCGCGGGCGGGTGGATTGGCAGTGTCGACCCAAGCGTCCCACACGCTGTTCATGGCGTCGAAATCACCGATATCGGCCAGCCAGATCTGGGCCATCAGGATTTTTGACTTGTCGCTGCCCGCCTCGGCCAGCAAGGCCTCGACCTCTGCCAGGGCCGTCTTCGTCTGGCCGATGACGTCGTCACCCGGCTCTCCGACCTGGCCGGCCAGATAGATGGTGTCGCCGTGGATGACGGCTTCGCTCATGCGGGCGCCGGGCTGGATGCGGGTGATCATGGCGGGTTCCTGTGGAGATGCTGTCGCATCTATCGCCGCCCGCCCCTCGCCTGTCGAGCGCTTAGCGGCGGCTGAACCGGGCGACCGTCAGGCCGACGACCAGAGCGCCCGCTCCGACGATCAGGGCGTCCTCGATCAGACCGCTGCGCGTCTGACCGATGCGAGCCATGGCCTTCTTGCGACCGGCCAGGGTCAGATAGGCCAGCGGCACGGCGGTCGCGACGGCGACGCCGGCGCCCAGCTTTTCCTTGCCGCGCGGCGCCAGGGCCGATCCCGCGATCCCGGCGCTCATCACCCGCGCCAGCAGGCCCAGAAAGACCGTGCGGTCGGGCGCCGACTTCATCTTGTCGCCCAGCAGCTCGCCTACACCCATGGCCAGGGCGCCGAACTTGAACAGCGGCTGGTTCAACAGGAAGACCCGGCCCGGCATCGGCTTGTGCGCCAACTCGGCCGCCGCAATGGCCGCCATCGGGGTCATGGAGCGGGCGCTGGCGACAGCGCCGATGAGAGCGGAGGGCAAGAGTTCGGTGATCTTCATCCCGTCTGAACACTGCAAGACGGCGAGGGTTCAGCCGCGCGCCGCCAGAACGTTCCGGATCGCCAGGCTGGAGTGGATGCGTGAGACGCCCGGCAGGCGCGACAGCACGTCCTTGTGGATCACCTCATAGGCCGCGATGTCGGGGGCCACGGCCCGCACGATATAGTCCGCCTCGCCCGCCATCAGATAGCAGTCGCGGATTTCGGGATGGTTGCGCACCGCCGCCTCGAACCGGCGCATATGGTCGTCGGTCTGTTTCTCCAGCGTGATCTCGACGTAGGCCACCACCCCGTCGTCGGCGTCGTTGGCCAGAACGGCCGCATACCCCCGGATCACGCCGCGTTCCTCAAGCCGTCGCACCCGGCGCAGGCACGCCGAGGGCGACAGACCGACCGCCATGGCCAGGTCTGCATTGCTCACGCGGCCATCAGCGCGAAGCCGTTGAAGAATGCGCTGGTCGGTGGGATCAAGCAGGGCCACAAGTTTCCGCCTTTCGACCGCAGATTATTGCGTATCATATCTATCAGCCGCAGATCATTGCGCAAACAGGCAGGATCATCGAACGATGCGAGGGTAACTTCGCCGACAATCAACACGGTTCGGAAGCGTCACATGCAGGTTCTGGTTCTGGGTTCCGGCGTCATCGGCGTCACCACCGCCTGGTATCTCAGCCAAGCGGGGCATGAGGTGACGGTGGTGGATCGCCAGGCGGGTCCGGCGCTGGAAACCAGCTTCGCCAACGCAGCCCAGATTTCCCCCGGTTATTCCGCGCCCTGGGCCGCGCCGTCGATCCCGGTCAAGGCGATGAAGTGGCTGCTGATGCGCCACGCCCCGCTGATCGTGCGCCCCCGTCTGGACATGGCCATGGTGCGCTGGACGCTGGCCATGCTGCGCAACTGCACCCACGACCGCTATGCGCTGAACAAGAGCCGCATGGTGCGTCTGGCGGAATACAGCCGCGACCAGCTGGACCTGCTGCGCCGCGACACCGGCATCGCCTATGAGGGCCGCCAGCAGGGCACCCTTCAGCTGTTCCGCACCGAAAAACAGCTGGCCGACGTGCACAAAGATGTGGACGTGCTGAAGGCCGCAGGCGTCCCGTGCGAGGTTCTGGACCGCGCCGGATGCATCGCCGCCGAGCCGGGTCTGGCCGCCTCCGATGTCGATTTCGTCGGGGGGCTGCGACTGCCGCATGACGAGACCGGCGACTGTTTCCTGTTCACCAACGCCCTGGCGAAGCTGGCGGCGGAGCGGGGCGTGGTCTTCCATCACGAGACCGAAATCCACGCCATCAAGACAGCGAACGGCCGCGCGACCGGCGCCCTGACCAGCAAGGGGGCGATGACCGCCGATCTGGTCGTCCTGGCGCTGGGCTCCTATTCGCCGATGATGGCCAAGCCCCTGGGCCTGGATTTGCCGGTTTATCCGGTGAAGGGCTATTCGATCACGGCCCGGATCCTGGACGCCGACCGCGCGCCGGTCTCCACAGTCATGGACGAAAGCTACAAGGTGGCGATCACCCGCCTGGGCGACCGCATCCGGGTGGGCGGCATGGCGGAACTGTCGGGCTACAACAACACCCTGCCGGCCCTGCGCCGCGAAACCCTGGCCCATTCCGTCGGCAGCCTGTTCCCCGGCGGCGGCGATCTGGCGGGCGCCAGCTACTGGTCCGGCCTGCGTCCGATGACGCCAGACGGTACGCCCGTCATCGGCGCGACCAAGATCCCAGGCCTCTATCTGAACACCGGCCACGGCACCTTGGGCTGGACCATGTCGTGCGGCTCGGCCCGCGTCCTCGCCGACATGATCGACGGCCGGTCGCCCGAGATCGACACGCACGACCTGTCCCTGAACCGCTACGGCGCCTGGGCGGGGGCGTTCGCGCCGGGTTACACTTGACCGCATCAGAGGCCTGCGGTCTTTGCGCCGTCTGATGAAGACCGCCGATTTCGATTTCGACCTGCCTGAAGACCGGATTGCGCTGCGTCCGGCCGATCCGCGCGATTCCGCCCGCCTGCTGGTCGTGAAGGGCGGCGCCTTGGAGGATCGGGTCATCCGGGACCTGCCCGACTTCCTGCGCCCCGGCGACGCCCTGGTGTTCAACGACACACGTGTCATCCCCGCCCGTCTGTCGGGGGTGCGGCAGCGCGTCGGTTCGGAAGGCGAAACCCTGACGGTCGAGGTCGAGGCGACGCTGCATCACCGCGACGCGCCCGACGTCTGGTCCGCCTTCATGAAGCCGGGCAAGCGCATCAAGCCGGGCGACCGGATCGCCTTCTCATCCCTTCTCCCCTCGGGGGAGAAGGTGGATCGCGAAGCGAGACGGATGAGGGGGTTGCCCGACGCGGACTCAACCTCAACCGCAGAGATCGTGGACACAGCCCCCTCATCCGAGCCCTCCGGGCCCACCTTCTCCCCCGAGGGGAGAAGGACGCTGGAAGCGACTGTCGTTTCCAAGGGCGACGACGGTCTGATCACCCTGACATTCGACCTGTCCGGCCCGGCGCTGGATGACGCCATCCGCGACGTGGGGGTCATGCCCCTGCCGCCCTATATCGCCGCCAAACGGCCCGAGGACGACCGCGACCGTGCGGACTATCAGACGGTCTTCGCCGAGCATGACGGGTCGGTCGCCGCCCCCACGGCGGGCCTGCATTTTACCCCGGCCCTGCTCGACGCCATCCGCGCCAAGGGCGTCTCGACCCACGCCGTGACCCTGCACGTCGGCGCCGGCACCTTCCTGCCGGTCAAGGCCGACGATCTGGCGGATCACAAGATGCACAGCGAATGGGGCGAGGTTTCACCTGAGATCGCCGCCGCCCTGAACGCCGTCCATGCAAACGGCGGCCGCATCGTCTGCGTCGGCACCACGTCTTTGCGACTGTTGGAAAGCGCCACGGCCGAGGACGGCGAGATCAAGCCCTTCCACGGCGACACGGCCATCTTCATCACGCCCGGCTATCGGTTCCGGGCGGTCGATGTGCTGATGACCAACTTCCACCTGCCGAAGTCGACGCTGTTCATGCTGGTCAGCGCCTTTGCGGGCAGCGCGACGATGAAGGCGGCCTACGCCCACGCGATCGCGGACGGCTATCGCTTCTATTCCTACGGCGACGGATCTCTGCTGTTCCGCGACTGATCGCGGATCAAGGCCAAAGACGTCCCGACCGCCAGGCCTCGCCGTCGCGCTCGAACCGCAGCCGGTCGTGCAGGCGGAACGGCCGATCGCGCCAGAATTCGACCGATTGCGGCGCGACCCGCCAGCCTGTCCAGTGCGTGGGACGGGGCACGTCCTGCCCGTCGAACCGCGCGGTTTCACGACCGACGGCTTCTTCCAGCACCGTGCGATCCGAAAGGGGCCGAGACTGGTCCGAGGCCCAGGCGCCGATCCGGCTTTCGCGGGCGCGGCTGGCGAAATAGGCGTCGGCCTCTGCCGCCGACACCGGCTCGACCGCGCCACGCACCCGCACCTGACGACGCAGCGATTTCCAGTGGAAGGTCAGGGCGGCGGCGGCGCAGGCCGCCAGTTCCACGCCCTTGGCGCTCTCGCTGTTGGAATAGAAGGTGAAGCCGCGCGCATCGACGTCTTTCAACAGCACGACCCGAGCATCCGGCAGGCCATCCGCATCGACGGTGGACAGGGTCATGGCGTTGGGATCGTTCGGCTCATGCGCCCGTGCGTCGGCCAGCCACTCGACGAACAACCCGATGGGTTCGGCGCGCGCGAAGATGGTCTCGTCGCCATTGGCGGCCAGGGCGGCGGCATAGTCGCGGGCGTATTCCTCACGCGACGGGCTGGGGGGGATCACGGATGCGGTCATGTCAGTGATCTAATCCCTGTGAGCCGTTCTGGAAATGATCGAGGTCAAAACGGCCGTTTGCGCAGCACGGTTAACCGCCCATTGACCCTGATGGGCGAACGGTGACGGGATGAGCGCGCATGGTCACCCCTCCGATGTTTCCGGCGTCCGCGAGGCCCTGTCGACGCTGGGCCTCAGCGGCGATGTCGACGCCGCTGCGCTGAAGACCGCCTTCCGCGCGGCGGTGAAGGCAGCGCGCCCCGACCAGACCGGAGGCGACGCCGAGCGGTTCCGGCGCGTGATCGCCGCCTATCGCCTGATCCAGGCGCATCAGCCCGCCCGGCCGGCCCTGTCTGCGCCCCAGCTGCGTCCCGCGCCTGCGCCGGCTCTGGTGCTCAGCCCGATGCAGGCCATCGCCGGCGCGCGTGTCGAACTGCGGCTGGGCGCGCGGGTGGTGCGGGTCACGGCGCCGGCTGGCCTGCGGAGCGGCGATCATCTGCGGCTACGGTGCGGCGCGGCGGACGGCGGCGACCTGTATCTGTCGGTTCTGATCCGACCCGAGGACGGCTTGTCGGTCGTCGGCGACGACATCTTCATGACCTGGCCCACGGAACAGCGCCTTATGACTGACGGCGGGCGGGTCGAGATCGAGACCCATGCGGGCACGCGCTCGGCCTGGATCACGGCGGACATGGCCGCGCCGGTGCGGGTTCGCTTGAAAGGCCTGGGTCTGCCGGCGCGCGGATCGCTCGAGGCGGGGCATCTGTTCGTGACCCTGACGCCGTCGTCGGACGCGCCTTCGGCGGCGGAAGACCTGCTGTTGCGGTTCACGCGGGTCTGGACGCAGGAGCGTCTGGCGGCATAAGTCACCGCATGTCGCACAATACCTTCGGCCATCTGTTTCGCGTGACCACCTGGGGCGAGAGCCACGGGCCGGCCATCGGCTGCGTCGTGGACGGATGCCCGCCGATGATCCCGCTGACCGAGGCGGACATCCAGCCGTGGCTGGATCAGCGCAAACCTGGCGGCAGCCGCTTCGTGACCCAGCGCAAGGAAAGCGACACGGCGCGCATCCTGTCGGGCGTCTTCGATGACGGTGACGGCCCGGTCACCACCGGCACGCCCATCTCGATCATGATCGAGAACGAGGACCAGCGATCCAAGGACTATGGCGAGATCGCCCGCGCCTATCGGCCGGGGCACGCCGACTACGCCTATCAGGCCAAATACGGCGTGCGCGACCACCGGGGCGGCGGACGGTCCTCGGCGCGCGAGACCGCCAGTCGCGTCGCGGCCGGCGCCGTGGCCCGCAAGGTGCTGGGCGAAGGCGTCAGGATTCGTGCAGGCGTGGTGCAGATCGGGCCCCACCGGATCGCACCCGATCAGGTCGATTTCGACGCCGTATCCGACAATCCGCTGTTCGCCGCCTCGGCCGAGGTCGTGCCTGCGTGGGAAGCCTATCTGGACGGTATTCGCAAGGCTGGGTCGTCGGTCGGCGCCGTGGTCGCTCTGGAGGTCACAGGCGTTCCGGCCGGATGGGGCGCGCCAATCTATGGCAAGCTGGATTCCGAACTGGCGTCGGCCCTGATGTCGATCAACGCCGCCAAGGGGGTCGAGATCGGCGCGGGCTTCGAGGCCGCCGAACTGACGGGCGAAGAGAACGCCGACGAGATGCGGCTGGACCTGAACAACCAGCCGGTCTTCCTGTCGAACAAGGCGGGCGGGGTGCTGGGCGGGATTTCGACGGGGCAACCGGTGACGGCGCGCGTGGCGTTCAAGCCCACCTCCTCGATCCTGACCCTGCGCCAGACGGTTACGCGCGACGGCGAGGAAACGGACCTGCGCACCAAGGGTCGCCATGACCCCTGCGTCGCCCTGCGGGCCGTGCCGGTGGTGGAAGCCATGGCCGCCTGCGTCCTGGCCGACGCTTTCCTGAGGCATCGCGCCCAGGTCGGCTGACGGCTTATCGCCTCGGTCTGCGCACCGAAATAATGGATTGAAGGCTTTGCGGGTGACCGGCTTGCGGTCTGGGCGGCGGTTCGACCGCGCGCTCCTCCTGCCGCATCAGGGCGACGAGGCCCGACAATCCCGTCGTCATCACGATCATCGCCGACTCCTGCAACTGCGAACCGTTTGCAGGTTTGCGCATGTTCGGGCGTCGTGCAAGAGGGATCGGTCGGTGGCGTCGAACTGAGGAGATCAACCGTGCGTGAAGACGGAAAGCTGGACTATCTCGAACTGCCCGCCGCAGACCTGCCCGCGACCAAGGAATTCTACAGCCAGGCGTTCGGCTGGACCTTCGTGGACTACGGCCCGACCTATGCAGCCTTCGATCAGGGGCTGGACGGTGGCTTCGACGCCGATCAGACCGAACGCACCAAGACGCCCCTGCCCGTTCTGTACGCCCATGACCTGGAGGCCCTGCTGGCCAAGGTCGAGGCGGCCGGCGGCCAAATCCTGAAGCCGATCTACGCCTTCCCCGGCGGTCGCCGGTTCCACTTCGCCGATCCCGCAGGAACCGAAATGGCGGTCTGGTCCGAGGGCTGACGGCTTAGCGGACGTCGATGGACTGGCCGATCCGTTCGGCCAGATCACGGTCGGCGCCGGTGACGCTGGTGATCCAGACGTGGATTTCCTTGGGGGCGGTCGGTCTTTGGAACAGATGCTCCATCGCCAGGCGCCGTCCGACCTCCGTCACCACCACCGAGGCGCGGCCGCCGGCGCGCACCATCTCGCCGTCATAGATCGGAAACTGCGACGACGGCCCGGCGTAGATCATCAGCAAGGTCTGATCGCCGCGCTGGACACGGTAGATGTTGGCGTCTGCTCCCGCCCGCGCGGGCGTGATGGTCAGACCCGCCGGCAGTTCAATCCTGAATGGCAGGGCCGCGATGGCTGCGGCGTTAAGCGCGGTCGGCGCAGGCGCTGCGGACGGTGGCGTCGCCGTAGCGGGTGCAGGCGTTGTGGCCTGAGGCGCACTGGTGGTCGGCGCTGGACGCGGTGCCGTAGCGGGAGGCGTAGTCGCTCGGTCGGGTGTCTGATCCGGTCGTTGGGACGATGTCGTCGGGGACGAACGCGGCGTCGCAGCCGGGCTTTGACCAATCGGAGGCAGAGCTTGCGTGGTCGCTCTGCTGGGCGTCTGGCCTGGCGTTTGGGCGGGGGATGTCGTCGGCGCCGGGCGAGGCGTCGCGGCTGGACTTTGACCAATCGGAGGCAAGGTTTGCGTGGTCGCGCGGGCCGGGGCCTGCGTCGATGTCGGACGGGTTGTGGATGATGCAGGCGCAGCAGCCGATGGCGGAGCGCTGTTCAGGTCGCGCGTCAGATCGGATGCAGGCCGTTGTGCAGGCGGCGTCGTCGCCTGTCCTGAAATCACGAGAGCGGCGGCGAGGGCAATCATGGACATGATCGGACAATCGCGCGGCGAGGCTTCGACCGCAAGCGCGACCTATGCCTTGGGCAACAAGATCCAGAAGGTGGCGCCCTCGCCTGGCGCAGAAATCACGCCGATCGATCCCCCCTGCAACTCGACCAGCCGCTTGGCCAGGGCCAGGCCTACGCCGTGCCCCTCGACCGTCGAACGTTCCAGGCCCAGGCGGTTGAAGGGCTCGAACAACTGCGCCTGTTTCTGAACGGACAGGCCGGGCCCGAAGTCGCTGACCTCGACACGCACGCTGTCGTCTTCGCGCCGTGCCCGCAGGATGACCCGACCGCCAGAGCCGCCGTATTTCAAGGCGTTGACTGTCAGGTTGGTCACCACCTGAGCAAAGCGCTGGGAATCCGCGACAGCAATCAAACCATCGCCTTCACACACGACCTCCATGGCGATCTTTTCAGCGTCCGGTCGCAACAAGCAGATGCGACGCACATCCTCCAACAGACCAGGAATGTCTGTCGGGCGCAGATCCACCCTGACCGCCCCGGATTCGGCGCGGGCGACGTCCAGCAGGTCGTGAGCCAAGGTCTCGACCTGACGGGCCGTGGTGACCAGCATCTCCGACATTTCGGTCTGTTGAGCCGTGATCGGTCCCAGATGACCCTGACGCCACAGATCGCCAATGCCGATGATGCCGGCGACGGGGCTCTTGATTTCATGCGCGACATTCGCGAGCAGGCGAGACTTGGCTTCGGACGCCTTTTCCGCGCGCTCTCGCCCCAGTCGCGCGCGGTCGGCCAATAGATCGCGTTCTTCCAGCAGAGACGCCACCAGCAGAACCGGCATGTAGCCGATCAGGACCAGCATCTGGGCCATCATAACCTGTTCGGAGAGCGTTCCTTGGTTGTACGGGCCATGACCGATCATCGCCCCGCCCACCAGCAAGAAGCTGACGACGACGAGGGTGAAGGCTATGCCCGCCACACCCAACCTCACGGCGATCGCGAGCAATAAGGGCAGCAGCACGAACCCCATGGGAATGTTTCCCGCAAAGGCGACATAGTAGAAAAGGGGAACAAGCCCCAACAAAATGGCGGCCTCGATCATCTTCGACGGTCGAAGAAGTTTCTTGACCGTGGTGCGCGTCAGCGAAAGTCCCATGGAGCCGAGGACGGCAATGCCGAGAGCATGACCGAACCACCAGGTCTGGAATCCCTGCCAGATCTCCCCCTGTCCCATCTGATTCAGGATGACCAAACTGGCCAGGGCCGCCGGGATCGGCGCCAGGACGGCGGCGAAGAACAGGAAGTTGACGGCGCCGTTAAGGCTGGACAGGTTCAACGTCGGCGAGAACCGCCGCGCCAACAGGACCGCAGCCACGATCTCGATCATGTTGACGATGGTGAAGGCCAGCGCCAAAGCCGGCTTGTTGCCGGCGATGATCTCTCCGATCAGGATGCTGACTGTCAGGCCCCCCGCAAACGTCATGTCGCTGCGGCGACCACGGCTGGTCCGCAACCATACGGCCACCGCGACGCCGCTGGCGCCCCATAGCCCCGCGACCAGTCCTGCCGACCGGCCATAGGCGATGGCCAGGGCGACGAGGATCGCGACGGCTACACCCGTCAGTACAGGAGCCAGAGGCTGAAACGGATGAACGCTGTCGGTCAGATCACCCGGTTGTTGGACAACCTCTGGCGACGTCGTCGATGACGACACCGATGGGTCGTTACTGTTGAGCGCGCGGCTCAGGATCATGGAACCGTCCCGACCAAATAGAGGCGGGGTAAAAAACCACAGGGTTCCTAATATCCCCTGAAGTCAGAAATTCAATCTTTGATTGAACAACTTAACCGCCTCAGCTGCACCTTCGCTGTAACCCCAGACGCCGTTGCTGACGGCGACGAAGTCTGCACCCGCTCGGGCCAGGTCGGCGGCATTGTCGACGGTGACGCCGCCGATGGCGACGCAGGGGGTCTCGACCGTTTCCTGCCAGACCGTCAAAATCTCCAGCCCCGGACGATGAACGGTCTCTTTCGTGTCCGTGGGATAGAAGGCGCCGAAGGCGACGTAGTCCGCCCCACCCTCGGCTGCGTCCCAGGCCAGGTCGCGGTCGTCGTGGCAGGTGACGCCGATCATGGCGTCCGGCCCCAGAATGCGGCGGGCCTCGGCCAGCGAGCCATCCTCTTGACCGATATGGACGCCGTCACACCCTGTGTCGCGCGCCAGGTCGGGCCGGTCGTTCAGCAGCACGGCCACGTCGTGACGACGCGCGACGGGCGCCAGCGCCGCGACCGCCGCGCGGATCGTGGCGTCGTCCGCAGGCTTCAGCCGGATCTGCAGGGCCGCCACATCGCCGGCAGCCAAGGCCTGATCCAGCGTCTCGGCGAAGGCGTTCAGGTCCGCGATCGCGGGCGGCGTGATCAGATATAGCCGGCAGGGCGGGCGGGCGGGGACGGTGGGTGTTCTGGCCATGCGCGTCCTTGCCTCCCACCGCGACGATCCGTCAACGTTCGAGCCATGCGAACGACTTGCAATCGCCTTAACCCATGCTATAGCGAACCATTCTCAGTCGATGGAACGTGTAGCGCCTCGTGTACGTCTGCAACTGTAACGGTCTTCGCCAGCGTGATGTCGCCCAGGCCATCGAGGCCGGGGCCTGCCGTCCACGCGACATTTTCGCGCGCAATCAGTGCCAGGCCCAGTGCGCCAAATGCGTCTGCGAAATGCGCCAGATGATTCAGGACAGCCGCGAAGCGTTCGCACTCGCAGCCGAATAGTCCTCAGCTGCGCTCGCGGCCGAAAATCACTCGCACTATCAATGCAGTGATAAAAACTCGCAAATAAACAACGCGCGTTTTACTGTGGTATTGCCTCGCTCGACAGACGGCGAATGCGCCGTGGCGAGACCAAGGACCATGGCCATGAAGGGCGACCCCGCAATCCTGCGCACGCTGAACGCAGTGCTCACCAACGAACTGACGGCCGTGAACCAGTACTTCCTGCATGCGCGCATGTTCGAAAGCTGGGGCCTGTCGCACCTCGGCAACGTGATCTACGTAGAATCGATCGGCGAGATGAAGCACGCCGACATGCTGATCAAACGCATCCTCTTCCTCGACGGCCTGCCCAATCTTCAGGATCTGCACAAGCTGAAGGTCGGCGAGGATCCGATCGAATGCCTGGGCGCCGATCTGCAACTGGAACTGGACAGCCGCGCCACGACCGCCGCCGCCGTGACCCAGTGCGAGGAGACCCGCGACTACGTCAGCCGCGATCTGCTGATGAAGATCCTTGCTGACACCGAGGAGCACATCGACTTCTTGGAAAACCAGCACAAGCTGATCGAACTGATGGGCGCGCAGAACTATCTGCAGTCGGCCATGAAAGAGATCGTCACCGATAGCGCCGCGACCGGCAACTAAGCTCAGACCTCTGACGGAACTCTGGTCCGCTCTGGTCATTAGCCTGTTAGGGCCAAGCTGGAGCGGACCATGACCGATATCGACGAAGCGATCGACGACGTGCGCGACGCCGCCAAGGATTTGCTGAACAGCGAAGGCCGCAGCGCTGGACATGTCCTCGCCGGCATCGCCCTGACCGTCGGTTTCGCCCTTTTGGCTCACGGCATCGCCTCGGGAGCCATGAAGCCGAAGCGCAATCTGAAACAGGTCCGCAATAAGGATCTGCCGATCACCGAAAAGCCTCGGGGGGCGTTCAGCCTGATCCTGCCCGCCGTGTTTTCGGCCACCACCCTGTCTGCCGTGAGGGTGTGGAACGCCCCGCCGCAGCGCGAGCGCACCACGGCCATGGGCCTCTGGGTCGCGGCCCAGACGGTCAACGCCGTCTGGCTTGGCCTGCGCCCGTCGTCGATGGCGCGTCAGGTTATCGCCGCCATGTCGTCAGCCGGTCTGGCTGCGGCCTTTGCGCACGAGGCCCGCAAGCTGAACGAGGGCGCAGGCAAGATGGCCTCTCCGACTGGATCAGGCGTGCGGCTCGGCAACTTCCTGCATCGCAAGGCGGACGAGGCGTCGCGAGAGCGCACCCTGCATTAGGCCCGCCTTGCCCTTTGCAAGGGCTTACTCTAGGGATCGCGCCCTATTCGCCACGCCCCATCCGGGCGCGTGAGCGCAACTCCATTTCCGATGTGACCCCATGAAGATCAACGGCAACACCATCAAGCCCGGCATGGTCCTGCAGCACAATGGCGGCCTGTGGGTCGTCACCAAGGCCAGCCACGTAAAGCCAGGCAAGGGCGGCGCCTTCGCCAACGTCGAGGCCAAGAACCTCGAAACCGGCAACAAGCTGAACGAGCGCTTCCGGTCGGAAGACAAGGTCGAGCGCGTCACGCTGGAGCAGAAGGACTTCTCCTATCTGTTCGACAACGGCGACAGCCTGGTCTTCATGGACGACGGCACCTACGAGCAGATCGAACTACAAAAGGACTGGGTCGGCGAGGACCGCATTCCCTATCTGCAAGAAGGCATGAAGGTCGTCATCGAGATGCACGAAGAGCGTCCGATCGGCCTGTCGCTGCCGGATCAGGTCGTGCTGGAAGTCGCCGAGACCGAGCCGACCGTGAAGGGCCAAACCGCTTCCTCCTCCTACAAGCCCGCCATGGCGTCGAACGGCGTGCGCATCATGATCCCGCCCTATATGTCGGCCGGAGAGCGCATCGTCGTGGACACCGCGACCGGCGAATACGTCCGCCGCGCGGACTGATACCGACGACCGGCCTCATTCGAGGCCGTCCCTTTCTTGAACTTCTCCGCATCTCCGGGCCAGTCAGCGCCTTTTCAGGACATGCGGACCAGGAGATCCGCCGATGGCCCTCGCTTCCGCCCTGCTCCAAGTCATGCTCGACGCGGTGCGCAAGACCGCCCGCCCCATGCTCCGCGACTTCGGCGAGGTCTCGCAGTTGCAGGTCTCGCGCAAGGGCCCCGGCGACTTCGTCACGGCCGCCGACCTGAAGGCCGAGGACACCCTCTACGAACTGCTGATGAAGGCCCGCCCCGGCTACGGCTTCCTGGGCGAGGAGCGCGGCATGATGGAGGGGACCGACAAGTCCCACACCTGGATCGTCGATCCGATCGACGGCACCACCAACTTCATGCACGCCATGCCCCACTTCGCCATCACGGTGGGGCTGGAGCGGCGCGCGCCGGACGGTTCTTCCGAGATCGTCGCCGGCGTGACCTACAACCCCGTCATGAACGAGCTGTTCTGGGCCGAAAAGGGCAAGGGCTGCTATCTGAACGATCACCGCATCCGCGTCGCCGGTCGTCGCGACCTGTCGGAAAGCCTGGTCGCCACCGGCCTGCCCTTCATCGGCAAGTCGGGCCACGCCCAGGCCATCAAGGACATCCACGCCGTGGGCCAGCGCGTCGCCGGCATGCGCCGCCTGGGCTCGGCTGCGCTGGACTTCGCCTGGGTCGCGGCCGGTCGCTATGACGCCTTCTATGAGCGCAATCTGAAGCCCTGGGACGTGGCGGCGGGCATCCTGTTCGTCACCGAGGCCGGTGGCAAGGTGACGACCATCGAGAACGACGGCGATCCGAAGACGGGTGTGTCGATCCTGGCGAGCAACAGCGAACTGCATCCGCAGCTGCGCAAGGTGCTGCAGGCGTCCTGAAACCGCATAGCCGCCTCTCCCTCCCCGACCGGGGAGGGGCGTCGCGAAGCGACGAGGTGGGGGCGGCAAGGCCAGGGTGCACGGACTGAGGCGATCAGGTCTGTGGGACGTCGCCCTGCCCGCCCCACCCGGCTCCGCTACGCCCCCCTCCCCCGCAGGGGGAGGGAGAAACGCCGTCGTCATTCGCTTGTCGTCGCCCTGCCCTACCCATCGGGCATGATCCGCGCCATCGTCACCGCCCTCGCCCTCCTTGTCGGAACGCCCGCCTTGGCCCAGCCCCTGATCATCGCCCACCGCGGCGCGTCCGGCGAACGGCCGGAGCATACGCGCGCGGCCTATGAGCTGGCGGTCGAACAGGGCGCGGACGTGATCGAGCCGGATCTGGTGCTGACAAGGGATGGCGTCTTCGTGGATCGGCACGAGAACGAGATCGGCGGCACGACCGACGTCGGCGACCGGCCCGAGTTCGCGGATCGCAAGACGACCAAGACCATCGACGGCGTCCAGACCACCGGCTGGTTCACCGAAGATTTCACCCTGGCCGAACTGAAGACGCTGCGGACCAGGGAGCGGTTGCCGGCGTTTCGACCGGGCAGCGCCGCCTATGACGGACGAGAGCCGATCCTGACCTTCGACGAGGTGGTCGCCATCGCCCGCGCGGCTTCAACCCGCACGGGACGGACCATCGCCGTGGCGCCAGAGCTGAAGCACCCGACCTATTTCGCCGGGATCGGCCTGCCGATGGAGGACGCCTTCGTCGCCGAGCTGGAACGGCTGGACCTGACGGGCGCGGATGCATCGATAATCATCCAGTGCTTCGAGGTCGGGCCGCTGGAGCGGCTGGCGGCGCGCATTGACGCCCCTCTGGCCCAGTTGGTCGCCGGCGCGGGTGGACCGGCGGACCGACCGGACATGACCTATGCCCAGATGATCACGCCCGAGGGGCTGAAGGCCATGGCCGCCTATGCCGCATGGGTTGCGCCGGAGATGATCCTGGTGTTGCCGCGCGACGCCGAGGGCCGCACGACTGCGCCCAGCGCGCTGGTCACGGACGCCCATACGGCGGGGCTGAAAGTGGTGGTCTGGACGCTGCGGGCTGAGAACGCCTTCCTGCCGGCCGAACGGCGGCGCGGCGAAGGCCTGGCCCAGCACGGCGACATGGCAGCCTATGCCGCCGCCTTCGCCGAGGCGGAAGTGGACGCGATCTTCAGCGACTTCCCGGCGCTGGCGCGCGCAGGCCTTTAGTCCAAGCGCAGACTTAGCTCGCCCGGAACTGCAGTTCGGCCAGACGCGCATAGAGGCCGCCCTTGGCCACCAGTTGGTCGTGCGTCCCCTCCTCCACCACGCGGCCGTCGTCCATGACGACGATGCGGTCGGCGCGGAGCACTGTGGCCAGGCGGTGGGCGATGACGATGGTGGTGCGCTCCTCCATGGCCTGGTCGAGGGCGACCTGGACCAGGCGTTCGCTCTCGGCGTCCAGGGCGCTGGTGGCCTCGTCCAGCAACAGGATCGGCGCGTCGCGGACCAAGGCGCGGGCGATGGCCAGGCGTTGGCGTTGGCCCCCCGACAGGCTCTTGCCGCGCTCGCCCAAGGGGGTGTCGAAGCCTTCAGGCAGGGCGTCGATGAAGCCCAAAGCCTGGGCCTTTTCGGCGACGGCGCGCGCCTCTTCCAAGGTGGCGGTCTCGCGGCCGAAGCGGATGTTCTCCAGGGCCGAGCCCGAGAACAGCGGCGTTTCCTGCGACACCCAGGCGAAGCGTTCGCGCACATCGACGGGATCGGCCTGACGCACGTCGACGCCGTCCACCGAAACCATGCCGGTTTGCGGATCATAGAAGCGCAGCAGCAGACGGAAGACGGTGGACTTGCCCGCGCCGGATGGGCCGACCAAGGCGACGGTCTCGCCCGGACGCACGGTCAGGCTGAAGCCCTTCAGGGCCGGTAGATCCGGTCGGCCGGGATAGGAGAAACCGACGGCTGACATCGAAACCTCGCCGCGCGGGGGCGACGGCAGGGCCGTGGCGTGGGCCGGAGGTGCGATGTCGGGCACGGCCCGCATCAACTCCTCGATCCGCTCCATGGCGCCGGCGGCCTTTTGCACGTCGCCCCAGCTTTCGCCCAAGGCGCCGACGGCCCCCGCGGCGAAGACCGACAGCAGCACGAACTGAAGCAGGGCGCCTGGCGACATGACGCCGGCGACCACGTCCTGGGCGCCCAGCCAAAGCACCAGGGTCACGCCGCCGAACATGACGACGATGATCAGGGCGGTCATCCAGGCGCGGGCCCGCATCCGGGTCAGCGAGGCGGAGAAGGCGTCCTCGACCGCCGCGCCGAAGCGGGCGATGGCGCTCTTTTCACGCCCGAAGGCCTGAACCGTCTCGATGGCGTCCACGCTCTCGCCGGCGAAGCCGACGGCGTTGGCGAACCGATCCTGGGACGTGACGGTCAGCTTCCTGACCTTGCGACCGAAGATGAAGATCGGCCCCAGCAGGAAGGGCACGATCAGCAGGACGAAGCCGGTCAGCTTGGGACTGACGAAGAACAGCAAGGCGACGCCGCCGATCAAGGTCAGGAAGTTGCGCAGCGCATAGGAAATGGACGTCGTCATCAACGTCTCGACTAGGGCGATGTCCGTGGTCAGGCGCGACAGCACCTCGCCCGTGCGCATATGGGCGTAGAAGGAGGGATCCAGCGTCAGGATGCGGCCGAACAGGCCTTTCCTCACATCGGCGATGACGCGCTCGCCCGTGCGGGTGACGAAATAGTAGCGGGCGGCCGTCGCAAGACCCAGGAACAGGGCATTGGCGCCCAGCAGCAGGAACCAGATGTTCAGATTGGCGCCGCCGGCCTCGAACCCATGGTCGATGGCCCCGCGCGCCAGGGCGGTCAGACCCAGAGAGGCGGCGGTGGACAGCAACAGCCAGAAGACCGCCATCAGGGCATGGCCCTTGTGCCGCATCGCAAAGGGAATCAGCCGCGCCAGCGGGCGGATGTCGCGGCGCTTGGCGCGCTTGGCGCCCGCCTCGGACATCTGATCGGCCAACAGGGCCCCGGCGCTGGGACGGCCCTCCATCGAGGCCACGCCTGAAGCGCGGTTTGCGGAAGGGGCGGCGGCGTTGGATTGGTCGGTCATTGCGCCCGCCTCTTGCCCCGGAACGCCCCCCGGTGTAAACGCCGCCCCTCATTCCCGCCGGATTTCTGGCGGGTTTCTCATTTCACGCGCACAGACGGTCGGCATCGTCATCGCGCAGAGACCGGACGACGACCATGAAAGCGGACACGCACCCCGACTATCACTTCATCAATGTTGTGATGACTGACGGCACTTCCTACCAGACCCGTTCGACCTATGGTAAGGAAGGCGACACGCTGAACCTGGACATCGATCCGTCCACCCACCCGGCCTGGACCGGCGGCAACGCCCACCTGCTGGACCGCGGCGGTCGCGTCTCGCGCTTCAACAACAAGTTCGCCGGCTTCATCAAGAAGTAAGCGCGTCTTGGCTGCGACATGTCGCAGCAAAGAGCCTAACAAGAGCGTCGGTCGCAAGGCCGGCGCTTTTTGTTTGGCCGGAACACCGATAATGTGGCGGCGTTCGGGTACCAGGGGCGTTGGCCACGCTGGCCGAAGCATTCGAAGAAGCGGACTGGATATGAATAGACGGCAACTGGGTCTGGGCGTCGCGACGGCGGCCATGGCCCTCGGCTCCACGGCGCGCGCGCAGCAGGTCTTCGTGCAGCGTGGCCCGGAGGCGACCGCCTTCTACAACAGCTTCAACGATCAGATTTCGCGCCTGCCCCCCACCCAGCAGGCCGACGTGCGCGCCTTCTATGAGCTGAACGGCTGGCGGCCGGTCTGGAACGCAGATCGGATGCGCGCCCTGAACGCCGCCGCCGCCCGCGCCGACCGCCACGGCTTGTCGGCTGCGGACTATTTCGACTTCGTGGGACTGGCGGCCGATCCGGCCAGCGCTGACCTGCGCACCACCACGGCCGCCCTCGCCTATGCCCGCGTCCTGGCCGAGGGCAAGGTGCGGCCCGAGACGGTAGAAGACCTGTGGGAGATGCAGAAGAACCGCGTCGATCTGCCGCGCGGCCTCAGCGACGCCCTGAACCGCAATGTGCTGGCCAACTGGTACGACGGCCTAGCGCCCACCGACATCGGCTATCAGAACCTGTCGGCCGGCTATGTGCGCTATCGCCGTCTGGCGGCGCAGGGCGGTTGGCCCGCGTTCGCGCCGGGCGGCACCATCGAGCCGGGCAACAGCGATCGCCGCATCCCCGCCCTGATCGACCGGCTGACGGCCGAGGGCGACCTGTCGGCCGCCGACGGCGCGCGACTGAAGGCCCAAGGCCTGACCTACAACGCCGAACTTCAGCGCGCGGTGCAGGGCTTCCAGAACCGTCACGGCCTGGGCGCCGACGGCCGCATTGGCACGGGCACCCAGCGCTCGCTGGGCGCATCGGCCGAGGACCGCGCCCGCCAGATCGCCCTGAACCTGGAACGTCGTCGCTGGCTGAAACGCGATGTCGCGCCCGAGCGGATCGAGGTCAACACCGCCGCCGCCATCATGGTCTATTGGAAGGACGCCAAGCCGGTCCACTCCAACCGCGTCGTCGTCGGTTCGGCCGAGAACCAGACGCCCAGCCTGGAGAAGCCCTTCGCCTCGGTCGTCGCCAATCCGCCCTGGTACGTGCCAGCCGGCATCGCGCGCCGCGAGATCCTGCCCAAGGGGCCGGGCTATCTGGCCGCCAACGACATGTATGTGAAGGACG
This sequence comes from Brevundimonas sp. TWP2-1, assembly GCF_049897645.1. Taxonomy (NCBI): domain Bacteria; kingdom Pseudomonadati; phylum Pseudomonadota; class Alphaproteobacteria; order Caulobacterales; family Caulobacteraceae; genus Brevundimonas; species Brevundimonas sp. TWP2-1. The sequence continues at coordinate 82,222 of NZ_JAFCWR010000001.1, read as the reverse complement.
GCACGGTCATCCAGCGCGCCGGGCCGCGTTCGGCCCTGGGCTATGTGAAGTTCGAGTTGCGCGACAGCTACGCCATCTTCCTGCACGACACGCCGTCGAAGGCCGCCTTCAACCTGTCCACGCGCCAGCGCAGCCACGGCTGCGTGCGGGTGCAGAATGCGGTGGAGTTCGCGCGCCTGCTGCTGGCGCCCGACCCGACCAAGCTGGCCCAGTTCGATACGGCCCAGGACACGCGCGAGACGACGCGCGTCACCACCGGGCGCGAGATCTCGGTGCGACTGCTGTACTGGACCGCCTTCGTGGACGGTCAGGGCCGTGTGGCGTTCCGCGAGGACGTCTATGGCCGCGACGACAAGCTGGCTGAGGCTCTAGGCATCGGCGTAAACCTGCCCAAGCCGGTCGATGACGGCCGTACCGACGCCAACGACGTCGGGCCGTAACAGGGGCGGTTAGCCCCTGAAGGCGGCTTCCAGCAGACCCATCTGGCTCAGGACCGGGTTCTCGGGAGCCTGGTCCTGATCGTCCATATACATGCGGCGATCCAGATACAGGGTGCGGTCGAACAGCTTTTCCGACCGCACCAGATATTCGATCAGGGCGATGGGCAGTTCGGCGTGGCTGGGCTCGGCCTCAATGCGGCGCTCGTTCAGGCGATAGCGCGGCTCGCAGGCCGTTTCCGGCGTCATGTCGTCCTCGCGCACGGCCCGCTGGACCAGCAGCCACGAGGCGATCTGCATCAGGCGCGTCGTCAGCTTCATGCTCTCGGCCGCATAGGCCAGGGCGGCGGCGCGCGACAGCATCTTGGAATCGCGACGCCCCTCGCCGTCCAGATAGGCGGCGGTCTCCTCGACCAGTTCCATGCCTTCACGGAAGGTGCGGTCGAACAGTTCCGAACGGGCGAAATCGCGCACGGTGCGGCTGCGGTCAGCGAAGGACGGAGCGGAGGTCATTTGAGCTTTGATCATGAGGAAAATGCGAGTCCGTCCTGCAATCGGCGCCTGACGGAACCGTTTGCAGGAAAGATGCAACGCTCATGCCATGCAGACGTGCCATTCGCGATCAGGAACCGAAGTTGAAAAGGGCGTCGGCGGCGTTTTTCTTGGAGCGTTTGGCCTCGATAGCGTTGCCGGACCTTTTGATCTCGTCCTCCAGAGCGGCGATCCGCTCCTGCAAATCCTCGATGGAATAGACGTCCAAGTCTTCGCGCGACAGGGAACGAAGGGGTTCGCCGCGTTGCGGGCGGGGTTCAATATCTTCGAACATCGTCGTCGCCTTCCGCGCTGTCATGGCCAAGGCGGCCCAGGACCCTTATCTGAACGCCCGGATACGGACGAATGCAAGGGAAGTGCGATGCGCGTGATCGAGATCGAAGGCGGTTCAGGCCCGGCCGAGGCGCTGAAGATCGCCGAACGCCCCGATCCCGTTGCGGGCCCAGGACAGATGCTGATTCGGGTGCGGGCGGCGGGCGTGAACCGACCGGACTTGTTGCAGCGGAACGGCGGATACCCCCCTCCCCCTGGCGCGTCGGACGTTTTGGGCCTTGAGATCGCAGGCGAGATCGCAGGCGTCGGCGAAGGCGTTAGGCGCTGGCAGGTCGGTGACCGGGTCTGCGCCCTGCTGGGCGGCGGCGGCTATGCCGAACAGGCGGTTGTGGACGCGCGGCATGTCTTGCCGATCCCCGAGGGTCTCGATTTCGTTCAGGCGGCCGTGCTGCCCGAGACCGTCTTCACCGTCTTCGCCAATGTGTTCGAGGGTGGCGGGCTGAAGGCCGGCGCGACCTTGCTGATCCACGGCGCGACCAGCGGCATCGGCGTGACGGCGATTCAGATGGCCAAGGCGGCGGGCGCAAAGGTGATCGCCACGTCGCGCGGGGCGGACAAGGCCAAGGCGGCGAAAGCGTTGGGCGCCGATATCAGCCTGGACGCCTCGGCCGACGATCTGGAAGCGCAGATCAAGGCGGCGGGCGGGGCCGATGTGGTTTTGGACATGGTGGGGCGCGACTACGCCGCCCTGAACCTGAACAGCTTGAACGCCGGAGGACGGTGGGTCGTCATCGCGTCCCTGACCGGCGCCAAGGTCGAGATGGATTTGCAGCGGATCATGCTGAAGCGATTGACGCTGACGGGATCGACGCTACGTAGCCGTCCCGCAGACGAAAAGGCCCGACTAACCGCCGCCGTCGAGGCGACGGTCTGGCCTTGGGTGGCGTCCGGCGCGGTCAGACCGCCGGTTCAGGCGGTCTTCTCGTTGGCGCAAGCTGCCGATGCGCACGCCGAACTGGAGGCCGGTGGGCACATCGGCAAGATCGTCTTGACAGTCTGAGGCCTAGTAGCGCCCGCCGCCGCGCACGGGGCGCATGGACGAGATGCTGTCGTTGAAGCCGCCGCTCAGATTGCGGACGTCGCCTTCGACGACGCGGCAACGGCCCCGGAACTCGGCGTCGGTGCAGACTTCCCAACGACCCTGGACGCGGACCGAGCTGATCCGGTCGTTGAAGGGCGTGCGACCGAGATTGCGATCCTCGCTGGTGAACTCGCGCGAGGCGCCGCGGAAGTTGGAGTTTTCATAGACGGTGATGGACGAACGGCCCCAGCCGCCGCCGTTTCCGCCGCCCCAACCCGGACCGCCGTTGCCGGGGCCGCCATTGCTAGGACCGCCGGGACGACCGGGCTGGGCACCCTCGTAATCGCCACGGAAGCGACCGCAGACCAGCAGGCCGTTGTCGTTGTTGATGTCCTCATTGCCGCAGCGCGCCAGCTCGATCGAGGTGCCGCGCATCTGGCCGCGCGTGTCTCGGCAATCGGCGTAGAGCCGACCCTGGTTCACATAGGCTTCGGTGCAACTTTGAGCGTAGCCGCCTCTCGGTGCGACACGTTGCTGTTGCGGCTCGACCGGGGACGACATGGCGGCCGCAAGGGCCGCAGCGAATAGCAGTGACATGATGGTTCTCCTCTCCCAAGGCTGTAAGTCTTCACTACCGCGAAGGTTGCGCCGGAGCAGATGAACCGTTGCTGTATAGGATTGTCGGTCGGCGTTTTCTTTTCAGGCGAATAGGCCTATATCGAAACACTACGCGCCCGGTCGAAAGGCCGGGCGCCGTCGTATCCAACGCCAGCCGAAGCCTCATTCGGCGGCTTAACAACACCGGGACGAACGCCCCATGAGCGACATTCTGATGCCTAAGGCCACTGCGGTCTGGCTGGTCGACAACACCTCCCTCAGCTTCGAGCAGATCGCTGATTTCTGCGGCCTGCACCCGCTGGAAGTCCGCGGCATCGCCGACGGCGACGTGGCGCGCGACATCCGTGGCGTCGATCCCGTCACGGGCGGCCAGCTGACGCGCGAAGAGCTGGACAAGGCCCAGGGCGACGAGAACTACCGGATGAAGGCCATCGTCAGCCGTCACGCCGAACTGATGAAGTCGGCCAAGCCGGCCCCGAAATATACGCCGGTCTCGCGTCGCCAGGACCGCCCGGACGCCATCGCCTGGTTCGTGCGCAATCACCCGGAAGTGACTGACGCCCAGATCGCCAAGATGCTGGGCACCACCAAGTCCACGATCGAGAGCGTGCGCAACCGCACCCACTGGAACAGCGCCAACATCAAGCCGGTCGATCCCGTGACCCTGGGCCTGGTCGGCCAGCTGGCCCTGGACGAGATCGTCAAGAAGGCCGCCGACAAGAAGACCAAGGACGACCTCAAGAAGGGCGGCGGCACCATCCAGCCGGTCGAACAGGTCGAGGCCGAGCCCGAATTCGTACCGGAAGCCCGTCAGCGTCCGACCGCAGAGCCGACCGCAGCCTCGGTATTCGGCACCAAGGACTGATCTTCGTTTCACGAACGAAAACGGCCCCGGAGAGCGATCTCCGGGGCCGTCGTCGTTTTCGGGCGGTGGGACGCTAGTGCGCCCGCGCCTCCAGACTGGTGATTTCTTCCTTCAGCCGAAGCTTCTTCTGCTTCAGCGCCCTGACCTGCAACGGATCCGTGGACGGACGGGTAAGCTCCTTCTGGATGGTCTCATCCAGACTACGGTGACGATTACCCAGTTCGCGAATACGAGCCTCGATGGTCATGGCTTGCGCCTCCTCAGGTTAGGGACCAGTAGAGTGAGCGCCCGGTTTGGCGAGCTGTGTAATCACTTTCCAGTGACAGCCCGTCTCGCCGGACCCCACGGAGGCTGACCCCCAAAATGGTCGATGATGTGAACGGAGCCATACGGAACCCGCCCGCCCGGATGGTGGTCGGAATTTCAGGGGCGTCCGGAGCGATCTACGGCGCGCGCATGCTGGACGCGCTGAACGATCTGGGGGTCGAGAGCCATCTGGTGGTGACCAAGGCCGCCCTGCTGACCTTGTCGCAGGAGACGGATCTGTCGCCCGACGACCTGACGTCCAAGGCGTCGGTCGTGCACAAACTGGCTGATGTGGGCGCGACCATCGCCTCCGGCTCGTTCCGCACACTGGGCATGATCGTGGCGCCCTGTTCGGTCAAGACGATGAGCGAGATCGCCACCGGCGTGACCTCGACCCTGCTGACGCGCGCGGCGGACGTGACGCTGAAGGAGCGGCGACCGCTGGTGCTGATGGTGCGCGAGACGCCGTTCCATCTGGGCCACCTGCGCACCATGACGGCCCTGACCGAGATGGGCGCGATCATCGCCCCGCCCCTGCCCGCCCTCTATACGCGGCCGTCTTCGATCATGGAGATAGTCGATCAGTCGGTCGGACGGACGCTGGATCTGTTCGGCCTGGACTGGGGCGCGGTGCGCCGCTGGGAAGGCCTGAAATAATGCGGCTGTGGGACTGGGCGGTCGCCGCCTATGCCGCGCCGGGGGTCGGCGAGGCGTGCCTGGCATTGCAGGACAGCCATGAGCAGAATGTGCCTGTGCTGCTCTGGTCTGGCTGGGTCGCCGCGACCGGCCGCAAGCCGGACGAAGAGACGGTCGAAGCGGCCTGTGACACCGCTCGCGCCTGGGACAGCGTCGTGGTCGCGCCGCTACGCTCGATCCGCCGCACCTTAAAGGCTCCCGTTCCCGACATCGACGACGGCCCGCGCGAGGCGGTGCGCAACCGCATCAAGGCGCTGGAACTTGAGGCGGAAAGACATTTGCTGGAGGCGTTGGAGGCCTTGGCGCCCGCGCCAGCCGGCCCGCCGCGTCCTGCCGTCGACGCTCTCGTCGCGACGGCGCGTGTGTGGGCCAACGTCACGCCGCGACCGGCGCTGATCCGGCTCGCAGACGCCCTTCCGACCTGAGGCCTGCGTGGCTATAAGCGGCTTGGGGACGACACGATGAACGACGACACGCCTGAAACCACCGCAGAGATGGCCGAGCTTCATGCACGGGTGAAGCTGCTGCGTCAGGAACACTCCGACCTAGCCGCCTCCATCGACGCGTTGAGCCTGGCCGTCATTCCCGACCAGCTGATGCTGGCCCGGCTGAAGCGCAAGAAGCTGGCGCTGAAGGACGAGATCGTGAAGATCGAAGACGATATCCTGCCCGACATCATCGCTTGATCGGACGACAGCGAGCGGCCGGTTCCCCAGTGCGACCATCCGCCGCCCTGCCTCAGCCCCAAAGTCGCCCCAGCCCGAGGGCATAAGCCGGCGCTTCCACGGAACGCCGTGCGTCGTCGGACGCGGCGGGCCTTCATTCCAGAGCGTAAAACGCTGGAGACGCCGCCGAATGCGACGCCTGCTTACCAACGCGCCATTGGCGCGGTGCAAGACCCTCTTGATCCATTCCGGCCAGACGGCCGCCTTCGCTGCGGTCGCCGTCTTCGCCGCGGCGGCTGCGCCCAATGCGGCGCGTGAAGCCGCGACGCCGCCGCCCGCCCCGATCGCCGTCCCCGTCGCCCCGCCGGTCAAGGCCGAGGTCGAGAAGGCCGGTCCGATCACGCGCCAGATCGCCTTCACCGCCCCCGTGCGCGGCTATGCGATCAACTCCGCATTTGGACTGCGCAAACTGGTCATCGAGGCCAAGGCCCGTGCGCACAAGGGCGTCGACATCGCCGCCCCGAAAGGCACCACCGTCTTCACCGCCTCCGAGGGCGAGGTGGTCCGCACGGGCTATGAAGCCGAAGGCTATGGCAACTTCATCGAGGTGCGCCACCCCAACGGCATGAGCACCCTGTATGGCCATCTCAGCCGCATCGACGTGGCGAACGGCGACGCCGTGACGATGGGCCAGCGCATCGGCCTGGTCGGCTCCACCGGCTATTCCACCGGTCCCCACCTGCATTTCGAAGTCCGCCGCAACGGCGCACAGGTCAATCCGACCAAGGTCGTCGATCGCCATTTCGAAGTGACGGTGAAGCCGAAGAGCTAAGCTCCGCGACATTGCGACCCAGGCTACAATCGTCCTAGATCCATCCCTGCTTTCTGGAGGGATTGGGAATGAACAGGTTCGTCGCCGCTGTCGTCGCAGGAGTTCTGGCGGCCACGCCGATCACTGTCTCGGCTCAAGATTATGGACGCTACAGCGACGCAGCCGCCCAGACCGAGCTGTCGCGCATCGCCGATGTGACAATGGCCGTGATGGTTCCAATGCGTGATGGCGTGGGCTTGGCGACCAATGTCTATCGTCCCAAGAATGTGGACGGTCCACTACCCACCGTCTTCGTTAGAACGCCGTACAACGAGCTGGCCTACAACGCCCGGACCACTCGCTCGGCCCTGAGCTGGGTCAGCCAAGGCTACGCCTTCGTGATCCAGAACGAACGGGGGCGGTATTTCTCCGGCGGCGACTATCAGATCCTGGGCTATCCGCAGACCGACGGCTATGACGCCCTGACGTGGATCGCCGCCCAGCCATGGTCGAACGGCAAGGTGGGCACGCTGGGATGCTCGTCCTCGGCGGAATGGCAGCTGGCGCTGGCGGCCCAGAACCACCCCGCCCACGCCGCCATGGTGCCCCAAGCGTCGGGGGCCGGCATCGGCAAGGTCGGCCGGTTCCAGGAACAGGGCAACTGGTACACCGGCGGCGTGCCCCGCAACCTGTTCTTCGTCTGGCTGTATGGCGTCGACAATCCGCAGCGCGCGCAGATCCCCATGGACATCGACCAGGAAACGCGCGCGCGGCTGGTCCGCTACAACGACCTGGACGCCAAGAAGCCGGACGTGAATTGGCCCAGCCAGATCCGCCACCTACCGGTCAACGAGATGCTGAAAGACTTGGGCGAGCCGGCCGGCACGTTCGAGGACTTGATCGCCCGCACACCGGCCGACCCAGCCTGGCGTCAAGGCGGCCTCTATCACGACGACATGGGCTGGGGCGTGCCGTCGCTGTGGTTCAACAGCTGGTACGACGTGTCGATCGGCCCGAACATGGAACTGTTCAACCACGCCCGCTCGACGACGCAGGATCGCGAGGCGGCCGAGAACCAGTATGTGGTGGTGGGGCCGAACAATCACTGCGCCTTCGGTGGCCTGGGGCCGAACTACAAGTCGGGCGAGCGGCCATTGGGCGACGCCAGCTTCGACAGCGACGCCCTGGTCCACGCGTGGTTCGACCGCTGGCTGAAGGGCGAGCGTCGCGCCTTCCCTGAAAGCACGCCGCACGTCCAGTATTTCAACATGGGCGAAAACGAATGGCGCACCGCCGCCCAGTGGCCGCCGGCGGGGGTCAAGACCGTGCGGATGTACCTGCGCTCTGGCGGGGCGGCCAACAGCCTCAACGGTGACGGCATGCTCAGCCGGGAAGCGCCGCCGACAGGCGAACAGACCGACCGCTATCGCTATGACCCCATGAACCCGGTCCAGACCATCGGCGGCGGCGACTGCTGCAACGGCGGCCTGGTCACCGCCGGAGCGTTCGACCAACGTCAGATCGAGGCGCGAAACGACGTGCTGGTCTATACGTCCGAACCGCTGACTGAACCGATGCAGGTCACGGGCTTCATCGATACGGTGCTGAAAGTGTCGTCCTCGGCGGCCGATACCGATTTCGCGGTCAAGCTGGTTGACGTGGCGCCGGACGGCACGGCCTATATCCTCGGCGACACCATCATGCGCGCCCGGTACCGGGATGGATACGACCGCCCCACGCCGCTGACGCCAGGCCAGGTGGCGACGCTCCAACCGACGCCGATGACGATCAGCAACACCTTCCAGCCGGGGCACCGCATTCGGATCGAAGTCACCAGCTCCAACTTCCCCAAGTTCGTTCGCAACCTGAATACAGGCGGGCCGAACGAGACGGAAAGCCAGAGCGTGATCGCCGACAACGCCATCCACCACGCCGGAGACGACGCCTCCTATATCGAGCTGCCCGTACTGGATTGATGGCCGCGACGCCAAATCCACTGGCGTCGCACAACCTGCGCTTCTAGGCTGAGCGCCACAGTACGGGGGGGGAGCGATATGGCGGCGTTGACGCTGGATGGCGTGAGCAAGAGTTACGGCGATTTCGAAGCCGTGCGGGATTTGAGTTTTCAGGTCGAGAAGGGGTCGATCTGCGGCTTTTTGGGGCCGAACGGGGCGGGCAAGACCTCGACCCTGCGGATGATCCTGGGACTGCAGCCGGCGACGTCGGGGCGAATCGAGATCCTGGGCGCCGACGACGGGCGCAAGGTGCGCGACCAGATCGGTTTCCTGCCCGAGGAACGCGGCCTCTACAAGAAGATGACTCCCGTCGAGGCCATCAGCTTCTTCGGCGCCCTGAAGGGTCTGCCGGTCGCCGAAGGCAAGAAGCGCGCGAAGGCCATGCTGGAGCAGCAGGGTCTGGGCGCAGCGCAGAAAAAGAAGATGAAGGAGCTGTCCAAGGGGATGGCGCAGAAGGTGCAGCTGATCGCCTCGGTCGTGCATCAGCCCGAGTTCGTGATCCTGGACGAGCCTTTCTCGGGTCTGGACCCGATGAACCAGCAGGGTCTGGAAGCCATGATCCGCGACCTGGCGGGGAACGGGGCAACCGTCCTGTTCTCGACCCATGTGATGCAGCACGCCGAACGGCTGTGCGACAAGGTCGTGCTGCTGGCGCGCGGTCGCAAGGCGTTCGAGGGCACGGTGGATCAGGCCCGGGCCACCTCGCCTCGCTTCCTCGATCTGGAAGGCGCGATCAGCGCGCAGGCCGCCGCCGCCCTGCCCGGCGTGGCCGGCGTCGAGACCCTGTCGGATGTGGACGGCGTGCGGCGGTTGAAGATCGCCCTGTCGCCGGGCGCGGGCGGTCAGGAGACGTTGAAAACGGCCTTCCTGAACGGTCTGGACGTGCGCGGCTTTGCGCTGAAGGAAACGACGCTGCACGACGCCTTCATCGGCCTGACCGGCGACCATCCCGATCAACCCGCTGCACCTGCGGAGGCCGCCCGATGAACCGCACCCTGCTGATCGCGCGACGCGAGTATGTCGCCTACGCCAAGACTGTCGGCTTCTGGCTGTCGCTGCTGGCGTTTCCGCTGTTCGCCGTTCTGGGCGGCGGCATTCCCCTGCTGATCCGCTCGGCCGAGCCGGTCAAGTTGGTGGCGGTGATCGAGGAAGGTCCGGCCGCGACGGGCCTGGCCGCCGCCGTCCGCGCCTCGCTGCAATCCGATCTGGATCGCCAGAACGAACGCCTGCGCGAGGCCGCCGAAAAGGGGCAGGCCGGCGCCGGGCGCGCCGTGGCCTCCATCAGCGGGCCCAAAATCCGCCTGGTCGCCGCCCCGCCCGCCATCGCCGATGCGACCGGCCCGGCGCGCGACGCCGCCATCAAGGCGGCGCTGGACAAGGCGGCGCCCAAGGACCGCCGCCTGGACGCCGTGGTCTTCCTGAACCGCGTGGACGGCAAGCCTGCGGCCCAGGTCTGGACCGCCCGCGCCACCGACAACGACGTGTCCAGCTTCGTCCGCACAGCCCTGCGTGACGCACGACGCACCGAACTGCTGACCGCCGCCGGGGTGGCCCCGGCTGTGGCCCAGGAGGTCCAGACCTTCCGGCCCGAGGTCAAGGCCTTCTCGCCCAACGCCGCCAGCGGGGGCGAGGTGTCGATGCGCGACCGAATTCCGTCGTTCATTGGCTTGGGTGTGGGCTTCCTGCTGTGGTCGCTGGTCATCACCGGCGCCTCAATCCTGCTGAACAGCGTGATGGAGGAGAAGTCGAACAAGATCCTTGAGGTGCTGTTGTCCTCAGCCTCGGCGACCGAAATCCTGACAGGCAAGGTGTTGGGCGTGGCGCTGCTGACGCTGACGGTCATGGGCGTGTGGGGGGGAATCGGGACGTTCAGCCTGCTGTCGGCCTCGCCCGAGACGGCGGCGACGGTCGGCCAGGTGCTGATGCACGACGGCCTGATCTTCTATTTCCTCGCCTATATGGTCGGCGGATACCTGATGTATGCGGTGCTGTTCGCGGCCATCGGCGCCTTCTGCGAGACGCCGCGCGACGCCCAGACGCTGATGGGGCCGATCATGATGATCCTGGTCGTGCCGATCCTGGTCATGCAGATGGCCCTGACCAGCCCGGACGCGCCGGTGGTCAAGGTGCTGTCGTGGATCCCCTTCTTCACCCCCTTCCTGATGAGCGCGCGGGCGCCCAGCGATCCGCCGCTGATCGAGGTGATTCTGACGCTGGTGGGCATGTTCGCCACCGCCGCCCTGATGGTCTGGATCGCCGGGCGAGCCTTCCGCGCAGGGGCGTTGTCGGACGTGAAGCTGAGTTGGAAGACGTTCGGCCGGGCGATCACCGGGCGGACCTAGAAGCTTGTCTCCTTCCCGCTTGCGGGGAGGAGACAAAGAAAAAGGCCGCTTCTCGAAGGAGGCGGCCTCAAATCTTTTGGCTTACGCCAGGATATTACCGGCTGCCGCCACCGGCGCCAGCGCCGGGAACGCGCGGCTTCGGCGCGGGCAGCAGGCCCTCGCGCTGCATGCGCTTGCGGGCCAGCTTGCGAGCGCGACGGATCGCCTCGGCCTTTTGACGGGCGCGCTTTTCCGACGGCTTTTCATAATGCACGTGGCGCTTCATTTCACGGAAGCTGCCTTCGCGTTGCATCTTCTTCTTTAGGGCTTTGAGCGCTTGATCGACGTTATTATCGCGAACGAAAATCTGTACCAGGTTGAACTCTCCTTTGGCCGCCCGCCGCGTCCTGTAAGGGAGACGGGCGAACAAAATAAAATCGTCTTCCGAAAGCCGGGCCCTCGGATGAAGGCGCGCTGATACACCAGCCGCCCGCACCTGTCCAGATCGTCGCGACCATTCTTCAAGGCTCGAAACCCCGGCGCGACAGGCGTATGATCAGGCCATGATCGACACCACAGACTGGGCCGACCGGACCGAACAGAGCGTGCTGGACGCCGCCATCGCCCGCGCGCCGGCGCTGGGTTGGAACGCGCGGCTGGTGCGCGAGGCCTGCGAGGCGTGCGGCCTGTCGCGCGGCGACGAGGAACTGCTGCTGCCCAACGGCGCGCGCGATCTCGCCGCCCTGCTGTCACGCCGCCATGACGCGCGAGCTCTGGCGGCCCTCGGCCAGATCGACCCCAAGTCCCTGAAGATTCGCGAGCGAATCGCCCGCGCCGTGTCCGAACGAATGGAGGCCGGCGCCGCCGACCTGGAGGCCACGCGCCGCTGCGCCGCCTTCCTGGCCCTGCCGACCAACGCCGACCTGGGGCTGAAACTCGCCTGGGAAAGCGCGGACCATCTGTGGCGCTGGGCCGGGGACGAGGCGACCGACTGGAACCACTATTCGAAGCGGACGATTCTGTCGGGCATCCTGATCCCCGCCCTGACCATGCGCTGGTTCGACGGCCGCGAGGCAGCCGAAGCCTTCGTCGCGCGGCGGATCGAAAACGTCATGGCGTTCGAGAAGTGGAAGTCCGGCAAGGACTTCGACGCGCCGTTCCGCAGGGTGAGCGATGCGTTGAGCCGGATGCGATACGGAGCGAAAAGCTAAACCTTCGCGGACCGAAGATCCGCGCGATTGTCCCGCAGCGCCTGATCACGACCGGATTGATGTCCAAGTTGGTAGACCCCGACGCCTAGAATCAAAACCGCGATGCCAAGTGTGGCGCCTGCCACAACTTGTGAGCGGCCGCCGCTTTTTGGGCTCCTCTGGTCTGCGCGCGCGCCGTATGCAGCCGCCGACGAACTGATCAGGGCCAACGCGGTCGCCATGAGAAACAAGACCATCGGGGTGTTCATGTTCAGACGCTCCCGGTGACTGCGGATCGATTGTCGCGCTCGGCGGCATCTCGCCCAAGGCGCCACCCAAGGTCCACGCCAGCGACAATCAAGGCCATGGCGGCTGCGACCAAGGACACGCCAAGAGCGGCGAAACGCGACGATTGGCGGGGACGCAACGCACTGATCACCCCAGCGGCCGAGGTTGAGGCCAGCAGAAGCGCAAGCGAGAGAGCAAGTGACAGCGACATGGCTCGAACATGACACGAGTTGTGTTGGACACAACTCAAATATCAGACCGCCCCCAACACCCTATTCACGTGCGCCATCTTGCGGCCCGGCCGCGCTTCGGCCTTGCCGTAGAGGTGCAGGCGTTCGTCGGACTTAGCCGACAGCTTGCGCCAGTCCTCGACCTCGTCGCCCAGCAGGTTGATCATTTCGATGCGGGCGTGGGCGGTCGTCGGGCCAAGCGGCCAGCCGGCGACGGCGCGGATATGCTGTTCAAACTGGTCGCAGACGCAGCCGTCCTGGGTCCAGTGGCCGGTGTTGTGGACGCGCGGAGCGATCTCGTTGACCAGCAGGACGTCGTCTCCCAGGTCGAACAGTTCGACCCCCACCACGCCGACATAGTCCAGCCCGTCCAGAATCGCTTCGGCGATCGCCCGGGCGCGGACCTGGGTCTTTTCGTCCACGGCGGCGGGGGCCAGGGTGGTGCGCAGGACGCCGCCCTCGTGCCGGTTCTCGCCCAGCGGATAGACAGCCATATGGCCGTCCCAGTCGCGGGCGGCGATAACCGACAGTTCGCGCACGAAGGTCGCCTTGGCTTCCAGAATGGCCGGGCGGCCGCCCAGGCTTTCCAGGGCGGCGGGCGCGTCCTCGATGGCGTGAATCCAGACCTGGCCCTTGCCGTCATAGCCTTCGCGGCGAGTCTTCAGCAGGGCCGGCACGCCCAGGGTCGTCAGGCCGACGACCAGATCGTCCAGCGTATCGACGACGGCGAAGGCGACCGTCGGGGCGCCCACGGCGTTGAGGAAGGTCTTCTCGTCTACCCGGTCCTGCGACACGCGCAAGGCGGTCGGGCCGGGCGCGACCAGGGCGCCGGCCTCGGCCAGGCGTTCGATAGAATCGGCGGGGACGTTCTCGAATTCGAAAGTGACCACGTCGGCGGCGCGGCCCAGGGCGGTCAGGGCGTCAGGATCATCATAGGCGGCGACGATCTGGTGCGCGGAGACACGGCCGGCCGGGCTGTCAGCCTCGGGGTCCAGAATGACGACATCAAAGCCCAGGCGCGAGGCGGCCTGGCTAAGCATCCGGCCCAGCTGGCCTCCGCCGATGATGCCGAGGGTCGAACCGGGGGAAAGCGGCAGATCTGGCACTCAGTCCTCGACGGTTTCGGCGATGGAATCGGTCTGTGCGGTGCGGAAGGCGACCAGGCGCTCTGCTAGGGCTTCGTCCGACAACGCCAGTATCTGTGCGGCCAGAATGCCGGCGTTGGCGGCGCCCGCCTCGCCGATGGCCAGGGTCGCCACGGGCACGCCGGCGGGCATCTGCACGATGGACAGCAGACTATCCATGCCCTTCAGGGCCTTGGACTGGACCGGCACGCCCAGCACCGGCAGTTCGGTCATGGAGGCGGCCATGCCCGGCAGGTGGGCGGCGCCGCCTGCTCCCGCGATGATGATCTTGTATCCTGCGGCCTTGGCGCCCGTGGCGAACTCGACCAGGCGTTGGGGCGTGCGGTGCGCGCTGACGACCTTGGCCTGCCAGGCGACGCCCAGCTGGTCCAGGCGGTCGGCGGCCAGCTTCATGGTCGGCCAGTCGGACCGGCTGCCCATGATGATCGCCACCGACGGTGCGGAAGTCGCCATGTCTGTAAGGCCCCTCGCGGAAAGGCGCCCGTTACAGCACGCGGGTGACGCCCGCAACCGCACGCGGGCGGTTTCACGCCTCCAGGCCCTTATTGTCGGCCTTCAATGTCGGCGGATCACGCTCTACCATCGTTCGACCGCGCGACGCAGACTGAGTCGCGCCATCGGAGCCATCCCTGCGCCGTGACCGACGTGGCCGAACACGACCTGACCGCCGAGATCGAGCGCCTGCGCGTCGAGCTGGAAGCGTGGAAGACGCGCGCCGCCGCCGCCGAGGCCGCAGCCGACCACGATGTCCTGACGCCTGCCCTGAACCGGCGCGGTTTCGTCACGGCGCTTCAGCGGACCATGGCCTATTGCCAGCGGCACGGGGTGCCGGCGGTGCTGCTGTATCTGGACATGGACGGGTTCAAGAGCGTCAACGACCGGCTGGGCCATGCCGCCGGCGATGCGGCCCTGGTGGCGGTGGCGGAGCTGTTCTTGGCCAATCTGCGCGAGTCGGACGCCGTGGGTCGGCTGGGCGGCGACGAGTTCGCGCTGCTGATGCTGCACGCGGGCTACGAAGAGGGCCGGGCCAAGGCGCGGCAGTTGTCCGAGGCCTTGAAGACCGAAGGCTTCGTCTGGGACGGCCAGAAGACCGAACTGGGCGGTTCGTTCGGCGTGCGCGCCTGGGACGGCCATACCGACGCCGAGGCCTGGTTGACCGAGGCGGACGCCGCCATGTGGGTGCGCAAGAAGGGGCGTTAGAACAGTCGTCCCTCTCCCGTTGGGAGAGGGCTTGAGCGCACGACGGCCCACCCGTCGTTCTGGCGCGACCCGAAGGGCGGCGCGAAGCCGCCAAAGGGTGAGGGTCGGGCGGTGCGACCTGGCCCACCGCCCGCCCCTCATCCGGCCCTCCGGGCCACCTTCTCCCAATGGGAGAAAGAAGGATTTAGAGTGGCAACGTCAGTTGAATGCCGCCCATGTGACTGTCGGCATGGTCGCCGAAGCGTCCGCGATAGCCGACAGTCACCTTGACCGGGCCGACCGCGCCCTCGACGCCCGCAGACGCCAGGAACTGACCGCCGAACGGATCGTCGATCTCGCGCGACAGCACCTGGGCGGGGTTGTTGTAGATGCCGACGCGGACCGGATCGGAGCTGTCGTCCAGGGCGTCACGATAGCCCCCCTCGGCGAACACGCCGAACCGGCCCATTTCGGCCTCGGCGCGAAGGGCGACCTCGCCGGTCAGGGCCTTCACCGTGCGGTCGCCATACTGATACTGGGCCGCGACGCCCTGCTCATAATAGCCGTCCACGTCGCTGGAGACGTAGGCCAGGGCCGCGCGGGGCGACAGGGCGATGCCGCCCATGTCGAACCACACCCCGCCCTGAAGCCGAGCGCCTGTGCTGAGCGCCCGCGTCTCGGCGGTATGGACGATAGGCGCCAGGCTTGTCAGGCGTTTGATGTCGTCGATATTGTCGCGCGCCACGCCGATCGCTGCATTGACGAAGACGCCCCCCGAGCGCCAGCCGCCATAGACGTCCAGGCCGAAGCTTTCGACGTTGAAGTTCAGAGCCTGGCTCTCGACGTCGGTATTGCGGGCCGTGCCGGCCAGGCCGAAGCGCCAGTTGGCCGACGGTCCGGCCTCCAGCGCGATCCGTCCGCCCCAGCCGTCGCTGGACGATTCGGTGACTGAGCCGCGCGCATCCGTGTCCACGCTGTCGATCAGGGCCGCCGTGGTGATCGACACTCCGGCTTCCCAAGCCTCGCGGCCCGACAGGGCCTCGCCGGCGGCGTCCAGGGCATCCTCGCGGTGACGATAGGTCGTCTCGCCCTGCAGCGTCGATTGGGCGCCGATATCGCCGTAGTAGAGATAGTCGGTCGCCAGCTGGGCGATGATCCTATGCCCAGTCGCGGTCGGGTGGACGCCGTCGAAGTAGAAATAGCTGTCCGGATTCGAGCACACCGTCACCCCATTGAAGCAGGGCTGGGTGATGTTGGTGATGCCGAACTGGCCCGGATTGGCGGCCAGGGTATCGCTAACCTTGAACAGGTCCATCATGATGATGTTGCTGCCCGGGCGAGCGGCGGCCGTTGCGGTCAGATTGGTCTGAAGCGCAGTGTTGAAGGTCGTGACGGCGAAGTCGGCCAAAGGCGCCGCCGTCGTACCGCGGAACTGAGGCGTCAGGCTGAGCTTGGGCAGGTTGGTGACCAGGACCGTCCCCGCGCCTGCGCCCGCCACGGTGTTCACAAGGCTGTTGATGTTGGCGGCGGCCGTGGTCGCCACAGGCGTGATGGCGGCGACCGGGCTGGCCGAGGCGCCGGCGACGGGCAGCCCCTGGAAGATGTCGTTGGCGCCACCCAGGACGCTGACCAGATCGGTCGAGCTGAATCGGCCGCCCGCAGCCGTATAGCGCGACAGCTGGTTCAACATGCCGAACGGCACGCCGGCCGTGGCGTCGGTGCGAGACCCGCCGAAGGCGTAGTTGATGCTGCCCGTCACCGAGCCGTTGAAGTTGGCGGCGTTGAAGCCCAGCAGCTCCACAAACGTCGGCCCATTCGAAAACCGACGGGCATAGGGCGGCGACGGCGGCTGGGTCCCGCCAGAGATCAGGAACAGATTGCCGTTGTCGCTGAGGCTGTCGCCGAACACGACGAGACGGTTGTAGGTCTGGGCCGAGGCCGAGCCTGCAAAGGCGCAGGCGGCGAGAGCCAGAACGGCGACGGCGCCGCCGGTGAGATAGCGTGACATATGAATCCTCCCGCAGCCGTCATGGTTCGCGGCCGTTGGAGGACAGGATGCGCCAGTTGGCGCAGAGCGCAAGATGCCGCAACGTCAGCCTTCGGAGGAAAAACGAACGCCTACTGCAAAGTGCGGAACTTCAACGTGCCCGGCACCGTCTTGAGTTCGCGCAAGGCTTCGGGATCGTAGTCGCGATCCACGTCAGTGATGACATAGCCGGTGCGCTCGTCCGTCTTCAGGTGTTGCCCCAGAATGTTCAGACCAGCCGACGCCAGCGCGCGGTTCAACTCGGCCAGGACGCCCGGCTGGTTCCGGTGAATGTGCAGGATGCGGTGCGTGCCGGACACCTCGGCCAACTGCACGTTCGGCAGGTTCACGCTGAAGGTCGTGTCGCCCCGGTTCAGATAGCCCAGCAGCCGCTCGGCCGCGAACTCGGCGATGGCTTCCTGCGCCTCCTCGGTCGAGCCGCCGATGTGGGGCGTCAGGATCATGTTGGGCAGGCCCTGCAACGGGCTTTCGAACGGATCGGCATTGGTGCGGGGTTCTTCCGGGAAGACATCGACGGCCGCGCCCGCGACCCGGCCCGATCCCATCGCCTGGGACAGGGCGCCGACATCGACCACATGGCCGCGTGACAGGTTCAGAAACAGCGCGCCCTCCTTCATCCGGGCGAACTGGGCCGCGCCGAAGATGTTGGCGTTGTCCTTGCGACCATCGACATGCAGGGTGACCACGTCGCTTTCGCCCAGCAGGGCATCCAGCGAGCGCATCCGGCGCGCGTTGCCCAAGGCCAGCCGTTCCGACAGGTCATAGAACAGCACCCGCATGCCCAGGTTCTCGGCTAGCACCGACAACTGGCTGCCGATGGCGCCATAGCCGACGATGCCTAAGGTCTTGCCGCGCAACTCCTTGGAGCCGGTCGCAGACTTGTTCCATTTGCCGACGTGCATGGCCGCCGACTTGTCCGCTACATCGCGCATCAACACGATCATCAAGCCGATGGCCAGTTCAACGACCGAGCGGGTGTTCGAATAGGGGGCGTTGAACACCGCCACGCCGTGATCCGACGCCGCGTCCAGATCGATCTGGTTCGTGCCGATGCAGAAGGCGGCGACGGCCATCAGGCGATCGGCTTCTTCCAGCACACGGCGGCTGACGGTGGTTTTGGAGCGGATGCCCAAGACATGGACGCCCTTGATGGCGGCGATCAGGTCGTCCTCGTCCAGAGCGCCCTTCTGCGTCTCGACTGAATAACCCGCCTCCTCCAGCCGCTCGACGGCGGCGGGGTGGATGTTTTCCAGCAGCAACATCTTCATGCGGCTGCGCGGGAAGGACCAGCGGCCGACCAGACCCTCGGCGTGCAGCACCTCGTCCAGGGATGCGGCCTCGGCGTCGGCGACCTGAACCACCGGCGCGCGGCGCACCACCTCGGTGAAGGCGTAGAAGGCGTCGGCGGCGCCGGCGATCTTCACCTCGGCGTCGTTCCAGCCGTCGCCGATCATGACCACCCGGCCCGACAGGTTCAGGGCGTGGATGGCGGCCGGCTTGCCGTTGGCGTGCGACAGCGGATTGGCGTCGTCCACGCCGATCACGCGGTCGTCCGTGTCATAGACCAGATCGTTGCACAAGATGCGGTCGGGCGAGACGCCCAGTTCCTCGGCGACCGGCGCGATCACCTCGCGGAAGCCACCGGAGAGGATGACGACCTTGCCCTTGTTCTGCTGGAAGAAGTTCAGATTGCGGCGAACGGAGGCCGTCAGATGATCCGAGGCTGTCTGCGCCAGCGCCGCGACATGGGCGCGCGTCAGGGGCAGCAAGGCCAGGCGGCGGCGCAAAGCCTCGCCGAACTCAAGCTCTCCGGCCATGGCCTGATCGGTCAGACTTGCGATCTGCGCGCGCGTCTCGGCCGCGCCCGGCGCATCGGCCAAGGCGATGTCGGCCAGGGCCTCAAGGGTCTCGAAATCGACCAGGGTCGAATCGAAGTCGAAGATCAGTGTGGGACGCGCGCTCATGGGCGGCGTCTTAGCGGCCTTCGCGCTTGCGGCAAAGCCAAGCCGTGCTGATGATTGGGCTGAGTTGCGCTTAAACCTTGCCGCCCGTCGCGATTTTCACACGGCGGGCGGCAAGAAAATGTCAGAAGCGAACGATACGGCGCACGCGGCTGTCGGGACGACGGCTTTCCAGCACGGCCGCGCCGATGGCGGCGGCTATGGTAGCGACGGCCAGGATCGCCCCGCCTTCGCGCGCATGATCGCGAGCATAGGCGCCGGCGTCGTCGGCATAACGGCGCGCCGTCTTGCCCTGCTTCTTCAACACCTTTTTGGAGCTCTTGCGGGCCGCACGGAACCATTCATCGGCCCGATCACGCGCATCATAGGCGGCGTCGGCGGCGCGATGGCGTGCATCGCGTGACAGTTCACTGGCGCGCTCGCCCGCATCTTCAGCCCGATGGCGGAAGGCGTCGACGGCGTCATGGAAACGGTCGCGCAGTTCTGACGTATCCACCCATCCGCGCGGGTCGATGCGGGTCTTGATGCGCTGATAGCGGGTCGGGCCGCTGCGTTGCGTCAGATAGACGACCGCGACCGCCCCTAGAACGACGGCGGCAAGGCTGCCGGCCGTGATGCCGGGATGTTTGCGAATCTCTTCGATCGGATCGATATCGCGGATCATCGGCGGAACCTCTTCAGTGATTGGCGTGGTGATAGGCAGAGCGACGGCTCCGCTTGAGCCAAAAGAGCGAACCGCGCTGGAAACGGTTCCGTAGTGTTGGCGAGGCAGAAGAAATCATCGCGCAGAACGCCTTCCCGCGCCGGAACAGACAACCCCTTATCATCGGGCCCTTATCATCGGGCCTTCGGGCGCCTAAATAGCCGCGATCCCGAAATGACGTCGCCAAAGGACCTCGCCGTGACCGATCACGCGCCTCACACCCCCATTTCCGACGATCTGGCCGCCGCGTTCCAGATCGAGGGCTGGCCCGTGCGCGGACGACTGGTCCGCCTGGGCGCGACCATCGACAAGATCCTGGCCGCCCACGCCTATCCCGAGCCGGTCGCCGCCCTGCTGGGCGAGGCCTGCGCCCTGGCGGCCCTGATCGGCTCCAGCCTGAAATTCGAAGGCCGCCTGCTGGTTCAGGCCCAGGGCGATGGGCCGGTGCGCTATGTGGTCGCCGACTATGACACCGACGGGTCCTTGCGCGGCTATTGCCGCTACGACGAGGCCGAGGTCGCCGAGGCATCCAGCGGGTTTGCGCGTCCCGGCGCCCGATCGCTGCTGGGCCAGGGCGTCTTCATCATGACGCTGGACCGCGGCCCCGACTTCGAACGCACCCAGGGGATCACGCCGATCGAGGGCGAGAGCCTGTCGCTGGCGGCCGAGCATTACTTTCAGCAGTCCGAACAGGTGCCGACCAAGGTGCGGCTGGCCGTAGGTCAGGTCCAGACCGAGACGGGTTCGCAGTGGCGGACCGGCGGCGCGATGATTCAGATCATCGCCGGCGACGACGCACGCGGCTCCACGGAAGAAGTCTGGGACCGCACCCGCGCCCTGTTCGGCACCCTGGGCGATGACGAACTGGTCGATCCGACCATCTCGCCTGAGACCCTGCTGTTCCGCCTGTTCCACGAGGACGGCGTTCGGCTGGAGGGCGCGCGCGAACTGACGGCCGTTTGTCGCTGTTCTCGCGGCCGCATCGCCTCGGTCTTGGCCTCCTTCGACCCGACCGAGCGCACGGACATGCTGGAGGATGACGGCAAGATTCACGTCACCTGCGAATACTGCGCCACGGTCTATGCGCTGGACCCCGACGAAGTGGTCGCCGAGCAGATCTGAGCCGGTAGCGGCATGGGCGGTTTCATGAGAGGATCACACCATGGCCGCCACTCGCAAGATCACCGTCGAATTGCCTGAGGAGACAGCGCGCGAGATCGACGCAAAGGTCGCCTCGGGCTTTTCCGAAACCGCCGAAGCCTATGTGGTGGAGAGCGTGGAGAACTATCTGCTGGGTCAGAACCCGGATATCGCGACCTGGATGCGTGAAGAGGTCAGGCCCGCGTATGAAGCGTGGAAGTCAGGCGACGAGCCGGGCATTTCGGCCGAAGAGGCTTTCGACGGAGTGCAGGCTCGCTATCTCGCCCGAAAGGCCGCCGGTTGAAGCCTTGGCGGCTGGTCTTTTCGAGGCGCGCCCTTACCGACCTCGACGCCATCTACGACTGGGTCGCTGAAAACGCAGGGCGGAAGACCGCCGACCGTTACGCGGAAAGACTTCGGTCGTTCAGCTTGCGCCTGACGCATTATCCAATGCGTGCGGAAGTTCGGGACGATATCTTGCCTGGCGTGCGTCTGATCGGCTTCGAGAAAAGCGTAACCCTGGTCTTTGTCGTTGATGAAGACAAAGGCGAGGTTCGTATTTTGCGCCTGCTCTATCGCGGACAGCAGATCGAAATCTGAAAGATCAGCCTTCCAGATCCAGCGAATAGCCCGCTGACCGCACGGTGCGTATCGGGTTTGCGCTTTCGTCGGCGATGGCCAGGGCCTTGCGCAGGCGGCCGACGTGGACGTCGACGGTGCGGGCCTCGACATAGACGTCCGAGCCCCAGACCGCGTCCAGCAGCTGTTCGCGACTGAACACCCGGCCAGGATGCTGCATGAAGTGGTCCAGCAGGCGGAACTCGGTCGGGCCGAGGTGCACTTCCTGACCCGAACGCTTCACCCGGTGCGAGACGCGGTCGATGATGATGTCGCCGTGGTTCAGACGGTCGTCGGCCAGGCCGGGTCGGATGCGACGCAGGACGGCGCGGATGCGCGCGATCAACTCGACCATCGAGAAGGGCTTGGTCAGATAGTCGTCGGCGCCGGTGTCCAGACCCCGAACCCGATCGCTCTCCTCGCCGCGCGCCGTCAGCATGATGATCGGCAGGTTGCGGGTCTCGGCCTTGCCGCGGATGCGGCGGCAGACCTCGATGCCCGACAGTTTGGGCAGCATCCAATCAAGCAGAACTAGGTCAGGCAGGCGCTCATCGATCTGGAGCATGCCTTCCTCGCCGTCGGCGGCGACGGCGACGTCGTAGCCTTCCTTTTCGAGGTTGTACTGAAGAAGGGTCGCCAGCGCGTCCTCGTCTTCCATCACAAGGATATAAGGCTGCACGTCGTGTCTCCGGTCTCGGCTCAGTGCGTCGAAAGGTTCGGCGTCGGATCGGAATCCTCGGCCGTGGGTTGGGCGCGCGGGCGTTCGCCCACGATGTCTTCGCCCGTGATCTCGTAGTGGACGGTCTCGGCGATATTGGTCGCGTGGTCGCCGATCCGTTCCAGGTTCTTGGCCATGAACAGCAGATGGGTGCAGGCGCCGATCGTGCGTGGGTCGCCCATCATGTAGGTCAGCAGTTCGCGGAAAAGGGCGTTGTAGTGCTCGTCCACCTCGTCGTCGGTCTGCCAGACGGCGACAGCGCGATCCAGTTCCGACGCGGTGTAGGCGTCCAGCACGTCGCGCAAACGGGTCGAGACCAGCCGGCCCATCCGCTCGATCGAACGGGTCAGCGGCTGCATCGGCTCGCCCTCGGCCAGGATCAGCGCGCGCTTGGCGATGTTCTTGGCCAGGTCGCCGGTGCGCTCCAGATCGGTGGCGATCTTCATGGCGCCCAAGGTGCGACGCAGGTCGCTGGCGACCGGCTGGCGCAGGGCGATCAGGCGAATGGCCTTCTTCTCGATGTCGCGATGCAGGGCGTCGAGCTTCAGGTCGCGTTCCACGACGGCGCGCGCCAGGGCGATGTCGCGCCGGGCGACGGAATCGATGGCGTCAGCCACCTGGGCCTCGGCGAGGCCGCCCATGCGGGCGACCTCCGCCGTGATCTGGTTCAGCTCGTCACCGTAGGCCTTGACCGTGTGCTGGTTCATCGGATTAGCCGAAGCGTCCCGTGATATAGTCGAGCGTGCGCCGTTCGCGCGGATTCTGGAAGATGTCTTCCGTATCCCCGGTCTCGACCAGACGGCCCATGTGGAAGAAGGCGGTGCGTTGCGACACCCGCGCGGCCTGGGCCATCGAGTGGGTGACGATGACGATGCAGAACCGCTCGCGCAGTTCGTCGATCAGTTCCTCGATCCGCGCCGTAGCGATGGGATCCAAGGCCGAGCAAGGCTCGTCCATCAGGATCACTTCGGGGTTCACGGCGATGGCGCGGGCGATGACCAGACGCTGCTGCTGACCGCCCGACAGGCCCATGGCCGACGATTGCAGGCGGTCGGCGACCTCTTCCCACAAGCCGGCGCGCTTCAGGGCCTTTTCGACCACGTCGTCCATCTCGGCCTTGGACGAGACCAGGCCGTGGATCTTGGGTCCGTAGGCGACGTTCTCGTAGATCGATTTGGGGAAGGGGTTCGGTCGCTGGAACACCATGCCGACACGGGCGCGCAGCAGCACCGGGTCGATGGAGCGGTCGTTGATGTCCTCGTCGTCCATCGCGATTCGACCGGTGACCTTGGCTCCGGCGATGGTGTCGTTCATGCGGTTCATCGTCCGCAGGAAGGTCGACTTGCCGCAACCCGACGGCCCGATCAGGGCCGTGACGGTCTTGTCCGGGATATCCAGCGAGACGTCGTAGAGCGCCTGCTTGCCCTCATAGAAGACGGAGACATCGCGCGCGGCGATCTTGATCGGGCCGACCGGCGGGCTGTCCACGACGGTGGCGTTCGACACGGGCGTTGCGTCTTCGAGACGCGGCTCGGCGGCAGCGCGGGCTTTGGACGGCGTGACTTCGGGCAGGACCTGGCCGCCCATGCGCGGGGTCTCGGTCGGATCGACCGGGCCGGCGCCGGACTGGTCTTCGGCGGAGCGGAAAATACGGAATTTCATTCTCTTACCACCGGCGCTCGAAGCGCCGCCTCAGGATGATGGCCGCCGCGTTCATGATGATCATGAAGACCAGCAGGACGATGATCGCCGCGGCGGTGCGTTCGTGGAACGCCCGCTCCGAGGCGTTCTCCCAGATGTAGATCAGCGAAGGCAGCGCCCCGACCGGCTGGTCTATGGCCGCCGGCACGCCGGGCACGAAGCTGACCATGCCGATCAGCAGCAGCGGCGCGGTCTCACCCAGGGCGTGGGCCATGGAGATGATGGCGCCGGTCATGACGCCGGGCATGGCCAGCGGCAGGACATGGCTGAACACCGTCTGCGTCTTGGACGCGCCCATGGCCAGGGCGGCCTCGCGGATCGACGGCGGCACCGCCTTCAGGGCCGAGCGTGTGGCGATGACCAGGGTCGGCAGCGCCATCAGGGCCAGGACCAGACCGCCGACGATCGGACTGGCGCGCGGCAGGTGCATCCAGTTGATGAAAAGGGCCAGCCCCAGGAGGCCGTAGACGATCGACGGCACGGCCGCGAGGTTGTTGATGTTGACCTCAATGATGTCGGTCAGCTTGTTCTTGGGCGCGAACTCTTCCAGCCAGATGGCGGCGCCGACGCCCAGCGGAATGGCGATAAGGGCCGTGACCATCAGCATCAGGGCCGAGCCGACCACGGCGCCCAGCACGCCTGCCAGTTCCGGCTGGGTCGAGTCGCCGTTGGTGAACAGGGCGGTGTTGAAGTGCGAGCCTATGACGCCCTCGGTCTGCATCCGGTCCAGCCAGGCGATCTGCTGGTCGGTCAGGCGGCGTTGATCCTCGGGCGTATCCCTGGAGATTTCGCCCTTCAGATACAGGTCGGCGTCGTCGGACAGGGGCACGGCCAAGGGCACCGTTTCGCCGATGACTTCACTGCGCTTGGCGACCAGATCGGCGGCCACGAACTTCAGTTCCGACGAGAACAGCCGCTTCATCTGTGCAGCCCTCGTCCCAGCCGCGTCGTCCTGAATGCCCATACGGGCCAGTTGCTGCTCAGCGGCCAACTGTTCGAAGTTGGAGCCTTGGGGATAGGTGCGATCGACGCGCGCCGGGTCCATATAGACCGGCACCGTCACCGTGTGGGTGTAGAAGGCGGTGTGGCCCTGTTCGACGATGCGGACCAGGAGGACCGCCAGGAACAGCATGGCGGCGGCGATGGCCAGACGGCCATACCATTTGAAGCGGGTTTCCTTGGCGTGCCGACGCTTCAGGCCCGCGCGCAGACGATCCAGCCGCCCCTTGGCGGCCACGCCGTCGATCCGATCGGGGGTCGCGTCAGTCATATTGTTCCCGATAGGTCTGGACGATCCGGTGGGCGATGATGTTCAGCACCAGAGTCACCAGGAACAGGGTCAGGCCCAGGCCGAAGGCCGACAGGGTCTTGGCGCTGTTGAACTCCTGGTCGCCGGTCAGAAGGGTCACGATCTGCACGGTGACGGTCGTCACGGTGTCGAGAGGATTGAAGGTCAGGTTGGCGGCCAGGCCTGCGGCCATGGTCACGATCATGGTCTCGCCGATCGCCCGCGACACGGCCAGCAACAGGGCGCCGGCGATGCCCGGCAAGGCGGCGGGCAGCAGAACCCGCTTCACCGTCTCGGACTTGGTGGCGCCCATGGCGAACGAGCCGTCGCGCAGAGACTGAGGCACGGCGTTCAGGATGTCGTCGGACAGGGACGACACGAAGGGGATCAGCATGATGCCCATCACGGCGCCGGCCGTCAGGGCCATCTGGTTCTGAACCAGCGCCAGATATTGGCCCAAGCCGTCCAGCGGCCCGCCGATCAGGAACAGCCCGATCTCGTTGAAGAAGACCCGCAGCAGCGGCCCCACCGTCAGGGCGGCGAAGAAGCCGTAGACGACGGTCGGCACGCCGGCGAGAATCTCCAGCAGCGGCTTGATCACCGCGCGCGTCGTGCGGCCAGCGTATTCCGACAGATAGATGGCTGAAAACAGGCCGATGGGCGCGGCGACGCACATGGCGATCACCATGATCAGCAGGGTGCCGGCGAACAGGGGCACGGCCCCGAAGGCGCCCGACGACCCGACCTGATCGGCGCGGATGGCGATCTGGGGGCTCCATTGCGTGCCGAACAGGAAGTCGAGGATCGGCACCTTCTGGAAGAAGCGGAAGCTGTCGAAGGCCAGAGAGGCGATGATGCCAAGCGTCGTCAGGACGGCGATGGCCGAGCAGACGAACAGGGCGCCGTAGATCCAGCCCTCGACCCGGTTGCGGGCGCGGGTCTGGGGCTTGATCTGGGTCAGGGCGAACAGGCCGCCCAGGATGGCGGCCAGGATGGCGGCGATCCCGCCGCCCCAGGACAGGGTGCGCTCGATTCGGACCATGCGGCGCGCCTCGACCGGCAGATGTTCGGCCAGCGGGCGCTCCCAGATCTGCAGGGCAGGCTCGCCACGACCGACGCGGTGGGCGTCGGCGAAGAAGGCGTCGCGGCGGAAGTGTTCCAGGGCGGCGACGGCGTCAGGCGTGCCGACGGCGGTCAACTGGCGCTGCAACGGCGCAGAGAAGACCGAGGCCAGGATCAGCACCAGCAAAGCGGGCGCCGCGACCCAGATAAGGGCGTAGGCGCCGTGCTGGCCGGGCCGGGAATGGGGTTTGGCGCCGATCGCGCGACGACGCGCAAGCTCGCGTCCGCCAACGAAGGCGGCCGCGCTCAGCGCGATGAGGATCAGCAGATAAATCCAGATCATTCAGAAGTCCGAAGCGCCGTGCGCGAATCGGCGAAGGTCCTGAACATCGGGACCGACGCGGCGCGACTACTGCCTGCGAATGTTCAGCGGATTACGACGGGTCGATGACAGTTGGGTGACAGCGACGGTCCCTGCGGCTCTAGCGCCGCTCGATCGGCTGGGGGAACCAGGCGGTGAAGGCGGCGCCCATGCCCGGCGCGCTTTCGACGACCAGGCCGCCCTGGTGCCGATTGATGATGTGCTTGACGATGGCTAGCCCCAGGCCGGTCCCCTGCCGCTCACCGCTCTTCTGGCCTTCAACGCGATAAAAGCGCTCGGTCAGGCGTGGAAGGTGTTCGCGCGCCATGCCCGGTCCATGATCCCGCACCGTCACGGCGGCATAGGAGATACCGGACGCGCGGTCCGGCGTGACCAGCGGCAGTCGGGTCGCGCCGGGCATGCGCGACGCCCAGGCCTCGTCGAAGGACAGGTCCGAACGGACCGAAATCTCGACTGTCCCGCTCCGGGACGAATATTTGACGGCGTTATCCAGCAGGTTCTGCACGACCTGCAGTATCTCGTCGCGATCCCCGCTGATCGACGCCCTCGCCTCGCCCTGATCCAGGACGATGACGATCTCCTTTTCGCGCGTCAGCACGCTGATGGCGTCCACCACGTCGGAGGCTGCGCGGTCCAGATCGACCCGGCCCGAGGGCGGAATATGCTCGTTCAGTTCGATGCGGCTCAGCGACAGCAGGTCCGCCACCAGACGACCCATCCGATCCGCCTGGGCCGACATGATGTCGAGGAACCGGTCTCTTGCGGCGACGTCGTCGCGGGCATGGCCCTTAAGCGTCTCAATGAAGCCGCTCAGCGAGGCCAGCGGCGTGCGCAGTTCATGGCTGGCGTTGGCCAGGAAATCGACGCGCATCATCTCGGTACGCCGCGCGTCGGTCTCGTCACGCAGGATCAGCAGGGCCAGTTCCGCCCCCGGCGCCGTGCTTGTCTCGACCGACAGGGGCCGGGTCCAGGCCCGCCAGCGTCGATCTCTCTGACCGCCCGTGGCATAGTCCGTGGTGCGCGCCGTGCCGCCAAACAGGGCCTCGTCGACCGCCTCCAGCACCCCGGGCTCACGAATGACCTGAACCAGCAGGGCGCCCTGACGCTGAATCCGCAACAGGTCGCGCGCGGCGCCATTGGCCATGACGATGCGCCGGCCGGCGATGTCGTCCGGCTCGCCCCCGCTGACGACCAGCACCGGGTCGTCCAGCGCCTCGAACACCCGATCCAGCAGGTCGCCCGTCACTACATCCGTGGAAGACTCCGCTGCGGCGGAGTCATTCGCTGTCGGAGCCGTCGCCGCCGTTTCCGACATATTCAGAAGCCAGGCCGAAGCCGCCACGACCACGGCCCCGCCGACCAGCCAGTTCGCCAGCTCGGGATGCAGGATCGCCAGGACCAGCAGGATCACGATGGCGATGCCGATGCTGGCGCCTACCGTCCACAGGCGCGAGGTGGAAACCGGCGCGACGGGCGATGGCGAGACTTCGTAAGGCATGGAGTAAGGGCGACCTCGTTCTGGAACGCGTTTTGCGATCCTTGCACGGATTCTGTGACGGCGCTCCGACAGCCTGCTGATTGAGCAAGCTTCGCCGCACGGTTTCTTTAGGATTTTCTGCGAGCGTATTCGCCAAGGAGAAGCCTCGTGGACCGCATCATCTTTTGCATCACGCGCGATCACGACTGGCGGATCACTGTGTTCGCCGCCCTGATCTGCCTGGTCGGTATGGGTGTTTCGACCCATGTTATGCAGCGGATGAGCGCGCGCGACCCTGTTCGACGCCGACGTGCGGTCCTCATGGCGACGCTGATCGGCGCCCTGTCCATATGGGCCACCCATTTTGTGGCCATGCAGGGGTTCGTCGCCGGCGTACCGGTGCGCTACGACCTGTTTCTGACACTGGCTTCGCTCGGCGTCGCCCTCGCCATGATCGGCCTGACGATCGGCTCCACGATGATGGGCAAGGGTCGGATCTGGCGCGTCCTGGCCGCCGTGATCGCCGTCGCGGGCGTCGGCGCCATGCATTACCTCGGCATGGCTGCGATCAGGGCGCCGGCGCTTATCGGCTGGGATCCCGGCATGGTGGCGGCCTCCATCATCGGCGCCATGGCTGTCGGATGCACGACCGCCTTCTTCTATCGTCGCGGCGGGATCGTCAGGCTGGTCGTCACGGCTGCCGGCCTCGCAATGGCGGTGATCGTGCTTCATTTCGTCGGAATGGCGGCGATCACCGTCACCCCTAGCCCCAGCGTTTCGACGGATCAGGGCATTTCCACTGAAGCCATGCGCGTGCTGCTGGGCGCCATCCTGCTGCTGATCTGCGGCGTCGCCTCCGCCTTGGGAGTCATGGCCTATATGTCGCGCGCAACGGCGCTGCGCCGCATTCGAGAGGCGGTCGATGCGATGCCCGACGGGCTGGGCTTCTATGATTCGAAGGATCGGCTGGTCCTGTGGAACGCGCGCTATGCCGAGGTGAACCCCGAGCTTGAACCCCATCTCGTCGTCGGCCTGCCCTTCCGTGAGGCCTTGCGGATCGGGATCGACGAAGGCCGCTACGCCGAGGCGCTGGGGCGCGAAGAAGAATGGCTGAACGAGCGTATCGCGGCGCGACGTCAGCTGTCGTCCAACGGCGAACAACAGATCGCCGGCGGTCGCTGGCTGCGCATCCAGGATCGGCGCACCTCGGAAGGCGGCACGGTGACCGTCTGCAACGACATCACCGACCTGAAACGCGACGCCCAGGCCCTAGCCGAGGCGCGCGACGCCGCAGAGGCCGCCAACGTCGCCAAGAGCCAGTTCCTGGCCAATATGAGCCACGAAATTCGCACGCCTCTGAATGGCGTGATCGGCCTGTCGCAGGCCCTGTCCAAAACCGAACTGACGCCGGAGCAGCGCGAGATGCTGGATCTGATGCAGGCCTCGGGCAAGACGCTGCAGACCCTGCTCAGCGACATCCTGGATCTGGCGCGTGTCGAATCGGGCAAGCTGGAACTGACCGAGGACGCCTTCGAACTGGCGACCGTCGTGCGCGAGGCGGCTCAGTTGTATGCCGAGAACGCCCGCGAGAAGCACCTGGACTTCCACGTCGACATTGATCTGGAAGACGGCGTTTGGGTGCTGGGCGACGCGGTGCGCCTGAAACAGGTGCTGACCAATCTGATTTCCAATGCGGTGAAGTTCACCAGCCAGGGCTTCGTCGGACTGATCGTCCAGCGCGGCCTGGATCAGGACCGGCGGCCGGTGCTGCGCTTCACCGTCGAGGACAGCGGCATCGGCTTCGACGCCGCGACCCGCAGCCGGTTGTTCAGCCGATTCGAACAGGCCGACGGCGGCATCACGCGCAAGTTCGGCGGCTCCGGCCTGGGTCTGTCCATCTGCCGTCAGTTGGCGGAAATGATGGGCGGCGACCTGGGGTGCGAAAGCGAGCCGGGCGGCGGGGCGGCCTTCATCCTGACCCTACCGCTGAGGCAATGCGAAGCCCCGACGCGCCGCGAGCCTCGGGCCACAGAGACCTATAGCGACGAGGAGCAGCGCGTCGTGCGGGTGCTGGTGGCGGACGACCACCCGACCAATCGCCGCGTTATCGAACTGATTCTCGCCCAGACCTCCGCCCAGATCGTAATCGCCGAGAACGGCGTCCAGGCGCTGGAGGCCTTCCGGGCCGACACGTTCGACCTTGTTCTGATGGACATGCAGATGCCGCTCATGGACGGGCTGACGGCCACGCAAGAGATTCGCCTGCACGAGGCCACGATGGGGATGGATCGCACGCCCATCGTCATGCTGACCGCCAACGCCATGCCCGAACACGTGGCCGCTGGACGCGCGGCCGGAGCCGACCACCACCTGGCCAAGCCGTTCAACGCCGCCGAACTGCTGGGCATCGTCGCAGCGCCCGCTTCGCTGCTGAAGGACCGGGCGCAGGCGGCTTAAGCGGAACCTTTGACGGTTGCGCCCTGGGCTTGATGCGTGTAATAGCCCGCGCTCTTGAATTCGAGGGTTCATCACCCCCGCCGCGAGAGCCCAGGGTTGGCGCGGCGTTTCCGTTGTTGTTGAGGCGAGCCACATGGCCGAGATCATTCTGAACGTGGACGTCCGCGATGGCGTCGGCACCGGCGGCGCTCGCGCCGCGCGTCGCGCCGGTTTCGTGCCGGGCGTCCTGTACGGCGGCGAACAAGCCCCCGTCGCCATCTCCGTGAACGAGAAGGACTTCCGCAAGTCCCTCTACACCGGCAAGCTGCTGGGCCACCTGGTGACCCTGAAGTACGGCGACGAGACCCAGCCGGTCATCGCCAAGGACATCCAGTTCGACCCCGTGTCGGACCGTCCCCTGCACTTCGACCTGATGCGCGTCGACGCGAAGGCCCCGCTCAAGATCGAAGTGCCGGTCCACTTCCTGAACGCCGACGAAGCGCCCTTCTCGCGTCAGGGCGGCTCGCTGGAAGTCGTGCGCCACGCCGTCGAAATCCTGGTTCGCGCCGACCAGATCCCGGAAGAGCTGGTCGTCGACCTGATCAAGGCCGAGATTGGCGACACCATCCGCATCTCGGACATCAAGCTGCCCAAGGGCGCGGAAGCCACCATCACCGACCGTGACTTCGTGATCGCCACGATCAAGATCTCGTCGGCCGCCCTGTCTGAAGCCGCTGACGAAGCCGCCGACGCAGCCGTTGCCGAAACCGCTCCGGTCGAGAAGACCGAAGACTGATCCTTCGGCTCTTCGAGAAGATTGCGCCCCGCCCGGTTCGCCGCGGCGGGGCTTTTCTTTGCCTGACGCACACGGCATGAGAACGCCATGATCATCATCGCTGGGCTCGGCAATCCGGGCGGCAAATACGAGAAGAACCGCCACAACATCGGCTTCATGGCCGCCGACGAGATCGCGCGCCGATGGCGCTTCGGTCCCGAGCGGGCCAAGTTCCAGTCGATCGTCAGCGAGGGCCAGGTCGAGACGGCCGACGGCCCGGTCAAGGTGCTGCTGATGAAGCCTCAGACCTATATGAACGAAAGCGGCCGTGCGGTCGGAGAGGCAGCGCGCTTCTACAAGATCAAACCCAGTGAGATCATCGTCTTCCACGACGAGATCGACCTGGCGCCAGGCCGTTTCCGCATGAAGACCGGCGGCGGCGCAGCGGGCCAGAACGGCGTCCGTTCGCTGATCAGCCACCTGGGCACCGACTTTCGCCGCGCACGTATGGGCATCGGCCATCCAGGCGAGAAGGAGCTGGTCATGCCCCACGTCCTGGGCGACTTCCACAAGGCCGAACAGCCTTGGCTGGACGCGATGCTCCAAGCCTGCGCGGATGCCTTGCCCTTCGCCGTCGCCGGCGATGACGAACGCTATCAGGGTGAGGTTCTGCGCCTGGCCCCCGCGCCCAAGTTCAGCCCGCGTCAGGCAGCGCGCGGCGAGCTTTAGGACAAACCGCCGCCTATCCCATCGTCGCGAAACGCCGTAGAGGCGAGGCGTGACCCGTTCCCAGGCCGATAACTGGTCGACCTCGAAATCGCTCGCCTTCCTGGCGGCGGTCTTCGCGCTCGTGCTTGGAAGCCTGCTGCCTTTCGCGGCCCTGGCGGCGGTTCAACCGGGCCAGCCCCTGATCATCTGTTCGGCTGAAGGGCCGCAGACGATCCAGTCCGGCGGGATGGACGGCCCGGTCAACAAGCACGTCGGGGCCAAGTGCGCGGCCTGCCTCATGCCTCTGGCCGCCGCCCTGCCCTGTCCGCCCGCGCCGCAACCGGCCCCGGTCGTTCGTATCGCCGAACGCGTCGTCTACGTCGTCGCCAGCGTCAGCCCGCCGCCGCCAGCGCGCGCCCCGCCGCGCCCGCCCTCCACCGCACCACCCCAGGCCTGAACCAGACCCCGAGCCCGCGCCGGCCTTCACGCCCGCGCGTCTTTCTTGTTCTGATTTCAGGATCATCATGTCTTTCAAGACCACCGCAGCGCCCTGCGCGCTGCTGCTCGCCGCCTTGGCGAGCGCTGGATGGGCCAGTCCCGCCTTCGCCCAGCAAACCCCTGAGCCCGCCGTGCTCGACAGCGTCATCGTTACCGGCCGTCGCAACGCCGAAGATCCCGCTGTCGTCGCAGACGCCCGCGCCCTGCTGTCGCGCACCCCCGGCGCCGTGGCCGTCGTGGCGTCGGAAACCTATCAGGACCGCTATGCGCTCAGCTTCGCCGATACGCTGCGCGGCGTGCCCGGCGTCTTCGCCCAGCGTCGCTGGGGCGAGGAAGTGCGGCTTTCGATTCGGGGCTCGGGCATCGGCAACAGCGCCCATCTGCGCGGCGTCCTGCTGGCTCAGGACGGCGTGCCCTTCAACGCGCCCGACGGGTTCGGCGAGTTCCAGGAGATCGACCCCCTGATCGCGCGCCATATCGATGTGTACAAGGGCGGGAACGCCCTTCGTTTTGGCGGCGCAGCCTTGGGCGGCGCGATCAATGTGGTGACCCCCACCGGTCGGACAGCCGCCAGCCGCAACCTGATCCGCATCGAAGGTGGATCGTTCGACACACAACGCGGCCACGTCGCAATCGCCCGCGATCTAGGCGAGTGGGACGTCTACGCCGCCGCCACGGTCGCCCGTTCCGATGGCTTCCGGGACAATCAAAACTCGGACTCCAAACGCCTGACCCTGAACCTGGGTCGTACGTTCGGCACGGACCGCGAGCTGCGGCTGATCGTCCAGGGCAATGATCTGGACCAGTCCGTGTCATCCACCGTGACGCGGCAACAGGCCCTGACCAAGCCGCGAGACGTGCCCGCCAACAATCGCACCCTGGCCTTTGCCAGAGACGTGAAGTCCCTGCGCACCACCGTTTTGGGCCGCTGGAGGATCGACGACAGTCTGATGTTCGAGGGCGCGGCCTATGTCGTGGACAAGGATCTGTACCACCCGATCTCCATCGTCATCGACCAGAACAGCCTGCAATGGGGCGGCTATGGCCGCGTGGACTGGAACGGACAGGTGATGGGGCTGCGCGCCGACGCCTATGCCGGCGTCAGCTATCGCGGCGGCGCGACGGACGCTTTCACCTTCGTGGCGGCGGGCGGCGCACGACCCGGCGCCAGGATCGGCGATTCGGTTCAGGACGCCGTCGGCCTGGATGTCTTCGCGGAGGGCCGCCTGTTTGTGACCGACCGACTGGCCCTGGTCGCGGGCGGCAGCTATGGCCGTGCAGAGCGGGATTTCACCAACAATCTGGCCCCGAGCAACAATGCCGACGTGACCTTCGACTGGTTCTCCCCGCGCATCGGTCTGCTTTGGGAAGACGAGACGGGCACGCAGGTCTATGCCAACCTGACGCGTTCGGTGGAGGCGCCCGGCTATAATGCGCTGGTTCAAGGCGCGATACCGCGCTTTGTCGATGTCGATATTCAGGATGCCTGGACCGCTGAAATCGGCGCCCGAGGACGTCGCGGTCCCCTCACCTTCGATCTGTCGGCCTATCGCGCCGAGATCACCGGCGAACTGTTGAACTTCATCGTCACCCCGGACATTCCCGCCTCCACATTCAATGCGGGCGACACGGTTCACCAGGGAATCGAAGCCGGATTGGACTGGCGGATCATGGCCGGCCCCCACGGCCGGTTGACCCTGCGACAGACCTACGCCTGGTCCGACTTCGTCTTCGACGGTGATCGGACTTACGGCGACAATCGCCTGCCGGTCGTGCCCGAACATCTGTACCGGGCCGAGCTGAAATACGTCCATCCTGCCGGTTGGTTCGTCGCGCCCAGCCTGGAGTGGTCGCCGTCGGATGTCCTCGTGGACTATGCCAACACCCTGACGGCCCCGGGCTACGCCATCCTGTCGTTGAATGCGGGCTGGGGGTTCGACAATGGCGTGTCCCTGTTCCTGGATGCGCGAAACCTGACAGGCGAAAACTACATCTCCTCCGTCAACGCCGTGACGGATGCGCGAGTCGCCCCGACGGCTGTGTTCGTGCCCGGCGAGGGACGCTCGGCCTATGTGGGAGTTCGCTATGCGTTCTGAGCCAACGGCCGACCTGTCCGGTCCCTACCGCGCCGTGTGGCGGTGGCATTTCTATGCGGGCGTGTTCGTCATGCCGGTGCTGATGCTGCTGGCCCTGACCGGCGGCCTCTATCTGTTCAAGGACGAGATCGACGGGTTTCTGTATCGCGACATGATCCGTGTGCCGGCCGTTCAAACCCGGGCGGCGCCGGAAACCTGGGTCGCGTCGGCCGCTCAGGCCGCGGGCGGCGGGCGGGTCGCCAATCTGGTCATGCCCGCTCGTGACGACCAGGCGATCCGGCTGAGGGTCGATCGGCCCAGTGGGGACCAGAAGACCGTCTTCGTCGATCCGCACACCGGTCGCGCCACCGGCGTCATTCCGGCTGGCGGGTTCATGGAACTGGTCAAGAAGACGCACAGCCTGGCGCTGTTGGGTCGGCCGTTCAACATTCTGGTCGAAATCGTCGCCGGCTGGACCATCATCCTGTTCGCCACCGGTCTCTATCTGTGGTGGCCGCGCGGCCGAGCCGTCGCGACCTTCACGCCCAAGATGACCGACAGCCGTCGTCGGCCGTTCTGGCGCGATCTGCATGCGCTGACCGGAGTCTATGTCGGGGGTGTCGTCCTGTTCCTGGCGGTCACGGGCATGCCCTGGTCGGCGGTCTGGGGCGACCGTGTCATGGGGCTGATCAAGGAGACGGGGTTGGGGCGACCGCCCGCCCCCGTCGCCGGCGCATGGCAACGCGCCCAGCACCATGACGCACCGGTCGGCGCCGGGTGGACTATGGAGGGCATGGTGATGACGCACGACCACGCCGGTCACGGCGGTCTTGCGCAGGTGCTGCACATCGCGGATCAGGCCGGTCTGGCGCGCCCCTATGCCGTGAACATACCGGCGGCCGACGCAACGGCCTATACGGTCACGACCCAGGCTACGCGCGTTCAGGACAGCCGCTCGCTCTATATCGACGGCGCGTCAGGGCGGCTGCTGGGCGACATCGGCTACGATCAGTTCGGCGCGGGCGCGAAGGCCATCGAACTGGGCATCTACACCCACCAGGGCACGCAGTTCGGACAGGCCAACCGGATCGTCATGCTGCTGGGCTGTATCGGCGTCTGGCTGCTGGCGATCAGCGGCCTGGTCATGTGGTGGAAGCGCCGTCCGCCGAACCTTTCGCGCCGCCGCCTGGGCGCGCCGCCAGCCCCGCCAGGACCGCGCGTTCGCGCCGCCGTCCTGGGCATCGTCCTTCCCCTCGCCATCCTCTATCCTCTGACAGGACTGAGCCTGGTCGCGGCCGTGTTGCTCGATCGAGCCGTACGACCGATGATCCGGCGCCGTTCCGCCGCCTCGTGAAAGACCCGACATCATGAAAATCAAACTCGCTCTCGCCGCCGTCGCCGTTTCGCTAACGGCCTGCAATCCATCCGAGCCGGCCAAGACGCCGGCCGCCGAGACATCCGGCCCAACGACGGCCGCCGCCGCCGTGACCGCAACCGACGCCTGGTGCCGCCCCTCGCCGAACGGGGCCAAGGCCGGGGGCTGCTACGTCACCCTGACCGCAGCGACCGACGATCGGCTGACCGGCGGCTCGACGCCCCGCGCCGGATCGCTTCAGGTGCATGAGATGAAGACCGAGAACGGCATGATGAAGATGGCCGAACTGACGGCGGGTCTGCCTTTGCCAGCCGGTCAGGCCGTAGCCTTGGCGCCCGGCGGAAACCACCTGATGCTGATCGACCTGACCGCCCCGCTGGTCGCAGGCGAAACCGTGCCTTTGACCTTCCAATTCGCCTCGGCGCCGGCGATCACGGTGCAGGCGCAAGTGCGTCAGCCGGCCATGGCAGGCATGGATCACGGCGCCCACTGACCTCAGTTGAAGCGCGAGCCTGACAAACCGGTTCGAACCGGGTAAAGGCTCGCGCCTCACGAGGAATACCATGGCTCTTAAAGTCGCGATCGTCGGCCTGCCCAACGTCGGCAAGTCCACCCTGTTCAACGCCCTGACCAAGACGGCGGCGGCCCAGGCGGCCAACTATCCGTTCTGCACCATCGAGCCGAACACCGGCGACGTGGCGGTGCCGGAGCCGCGTCTGGAAGCCCTGGCCGAGATCGCCGGGTCCAAAGAGATCATCCCTTCGCGCATCACTTTCGTGGACATCGCCGGCCTGGTGCGCGGCGCGTCCAAGGGCGAGGGCCTGGGCAACCAGTTTCTGGCCAATATCCGCGACTGCGACGCCGTGGCCTTCGTGGCCCGTTGCTTCGTCGACGACGACATCACCCACGTCGAGGACCGTATCGACCCGATCGCCGACCTGGAGATCATCGAAACCGAACTGATGCTGGCCGACATGGAGAGCCTGGAGCGCCGTCGGCCCCAGCTGGAAAAGCGCGCCAAGGGCGGCGACAAGGAATCCGGCCTGACGCTGAAGCTGGTCGATCTGGCCCTGGCCCAGTTGAACGCCGGCAAGCCCGCCCGCACCGCCGAGGTGTCCAAGGAGGACGCCAAGGCCTGGCACATGCTGCAACTGCTGACCGCCCTGCCCGCTCTCTATGTATCGAACGTCGAGGAAGGTTCGGCCGACAAGGGCAACGACCTGTCCGACAAGGTCGCCGCGCGCGCCGCCCAGGACAACGCCAACTCGGTCGTCATCTCGGCCCAGATCGAATCCGAGATCGCTGTGCTGGATGACGAGGAGCAGAAGGAGTTCCTGGAAACCCTGGGCCTCGAAGAACCCGGCCTGAACCGTCTGATCCGCGAGGCCTACAAGCTCTTGGGCCTGCAGACCTATTTCACGGTCGGCCCGAAGGAAGCCCGCGCCTGGACCATCCCCGTCGGCGCCACCGGCCCCCAGGCGGCCGGCGTGATCCACACCGACTTCGAGAAGGGCTTCATCCGCGCCGAAACGATCGCCTATGACGATTTCGTCGCCCTGCGCGGCGAAGCCAAGGCGCGCGAAGCCGGCAAGCTGCGCGCCGAAGGCAAGACCTATGTCGTCAAGGACGGCGACGTGATGAACTTCCTGTTCAACTAGGCGGCGCGGCGGGCGGGGTCTCGGCCCCGTCCTTCTTCATCATCTTTTCCAGCGGATTGGCGGGATCGGGCGCACGCGGCGAGCCGGGGCAGCGCGCCAGTTTCACCGTCGTCATGTCCCGGTCGATGTAGGTCAGGTTCATCACATCGCCGGTCGTGCTCATATGCACCCGCTCGGTCTTGGTTTGGCCCTGGGTCGCGCACCGCAAGGCCGCGACATAGCCCGAACCCGTCTCGTCGATGCTGGCGATGTCGCAGTTGTGCCCATAGGCGTCGAACCGTAGCGGCGTCAGGGTGATCGGGCTGCGCTCGCCCTGAGGCCGGGCGCACCATTGCGGATTGGCCGCCCACACCCCCACGAAACTGCGCGGCCCACGCATGGCCAGCGACGACGGACCCGGCGGCTCGACCTGCTGCATCGCGTCGGGTGTTCTCAGCGGCGCTGCCGGCTCGTTAGGGGGATTGACCTGCTGATCGCCGCAGGCGGCCAGGGCGGCGATGGCGGCCACCATCGGGAACAGGGCTGTTTTCATCACGCCACAACGTCACGGCCAAGGTTCCGGTTCAAACCTCACAGTCATTGCGGTTGATTCTGATAATCGTTCGCACAAATACGCCTGCCTGTCATCAAGCGGGGCCATTCATGCGTAACCTTCTCCTCCTCTCCACCGCCGCAGCCGCCGTCGGCTCGGCCCTGATCGTCGCCCATGACGGCATCCACCTGCAGGAGATCGGCGAGACGGGGTCCGTCACCGGCACGCCGCTGATGGACCTGGCGCAACAGATCGCGGATGGTGAAACCACCGAAGCCGAGGCCGTCGCCAAGTCGCGCATCCTGATCACCGAGGCCACGACGCCGCGCTGACCATCCCCCAGCGCGGAGCGTGAAACGGCGGCCGGTTCATCCAGTCGCCGTTTTTCGTTTCAGCTCAGGACGATGCGGCCGTTGTCTAGGCGGAAAGCCACGCCGGTGCGTTGGAAGAGGCGTGCGATCACGGCGGACGGATCGGCGGCGCCTTGGTCAAGCAGACGCTCCATATCCCCGCGCAACGACGGATCACGCGAGGTCCGCGTCAGGGCCGTCAGCCATTCCTCGCGGCTCAGCACGCCGTCCGGCTGGCGCAGCAGAGGTTTCAGGAAGTCGAGCCAGTCGCCGCCCGTCCGCTGTTTCTGCGCGCCCTCGGCCGCCATGGCGAAGACGGCGCCGCACGCATAATAGGCGCGGTGTTCGCCCCGCGCGCCCGCCTGCGCCACCGGCTTACGGGCCAGGTTCACACAGTCGTCCACCTCGGACTGAAGCTCGCTGCGGTCGTCATAGGCGGGGTCCAGACGCTTCAGCGCTCGCACCGCCATCAGGTCGGCCCCGCCCTCGGTGATCCAGGCCTCGTCGGCGAACTGATAACGGACGGTCTGGCCCAGCCAGAAATGCGCCGCCTCATGGCCGATGAACCAGCGCGACCGCTCCATAATGTCGGGCTGGGCCGTGGTCACGCCCCGCCCCTCGAACGACATGACGATCAGCCCGGGCAGGACGCTGCCGCCCATGCTGGTCATCTGTTCGGTCGGACCGTTCCAGGCCACCATGACGATCGGGGTGTCGCCGCCGGAGCCGGGCGCGCCCAGCCGGTCGCGATAATGTTGGCCGACGCGGGGCGCGAAGCCGCGAATCTCCTCGCCGATCCAGGGCGGCAGGTTGGGGTCGATCACGGTCGACAACCCCTCGCCCGGCGTCACCGTCGCCTCGCCCAGCAGGACATAGCTGCGCTCGTCCATCGTGGTCAGTTGGTGATGCCGACGCCCATTGAACAGCACCGGCCCATTATCGTCGCGCCAGGTCACGCGCGACGATCCGCCGTCCAGCGTCACCCGGTTCAGGTCGTCCGGCACCGCCTCCGCCGCCTGGGCCGACGGCAGGGCGAAGAGGTCCAGTTGCCGCGTCGGCAGGGCGACCGCGCCGTTGGAGAACAGCAGGGTCGGATATTCGGCCTCCAGGTCCACCGCTTGCGGCCTGACCCGGAACCGCACCTCGCGCGGTACGGGGCCGCCGTCTGTGCTGCGAATGATGTCGTAGTACCCGCGTCGCTCCATCACCACGCCTGGCGTCTGCACCGTCCATTGGCGAGGCCGCCAGGGCTGGCGCGAGTCCGTCTCCAACGCCGAATCCATGAAGGCCCAGACCGGCACGTCGCGACCGAACCGATAGTCGATGTTCAGATGGTCGCCGTCGCGGGTCACGGTCACCTGGGGGGCGCTTTCATCCAGAGCCGCTTGCCGCGAGACGATCGGGCCGGCCGCGCAGGCGCCGCCCATGAGAACGACAGCGGCGATGGCGGACGAAGCGAAGGCGTGGACGCGCAAGGGCGATCTCCTGAAGGATGGTCGGCGCGAAGCCTAGCGGTGCTGAACGCGCCGCGTCAGCTTACGGTTTCGTCAAGCTGACGCCCGTTCCAGGGCGCGCCCCGCCGCCGCCAGTTCCCCGGCCATGACGGCCTTCAGTCGCTCGGGCGCCAGAATCTGCGCCTGCTCGCCCCAGGTGAATAGATGCCAGGCCAGTTCGCGCATGCCCGAGGCGCGGAACCGCACCACGACCGCGCCGTCCGCCTGATCCTCGAAACTCTGGGTCGGATGCCAGCGCCAGCTCTTCGCCTCGGCCGCACCTTGAGGCGTGATCCGCAGCACGACATCCTCGATCTCGTCCTGATAGATGCCGAAGGACTGGCTGGCGAAGACGCCCAGGTCGAAATCGGCCGGCGGGACGGCCAGCCCCTCCTGCGGGGCGACGTGGCTCATCCGGTCCAGGCGGAAGGTCTGGATGCGGCCGGTCTCGCGGTCGGCGGCGACCAGATAGTTGGCGCGGCCGAACATGACGCCGCACGGGGCGACACTGCGCCGACGCGGTTCGGCGCCCGGCCGGGAATAAGTAAAGCCCAACGGCTGCTGCGCCAGCACGGCGCCGCGAATGGCGGTCAGCATGGCCTCGTCCGCCGAAGGACGCGGCCCGGCCTGGACGGCGATGGTCTCGGCCCGGACCAGGGCCTCCAGGTCCGGCGCCATCCGGTTCAGGGTGGTGGACCGCATCGCCGCCTTCAGCTTGCGTTCCAGCCCCTCCAGCGCCGTCGCCCGCGCCGGTTCTCCTGCGGCCCGCAGCGCGGACGCCGCCTTGGACAGTTCCAGCATTTCGGTCGCGGTCGGCGCCTGTTCGAACGCCGACAACCCGCCGCGAATGCGCCAGCGTTTCGACGGCGGATCCGACACCTCGTCCACCTGGGGGAACAGCATCATGACCGCGTCGCGCATCCGTTCGGCGGTGCGGCGCCCCACCCGCATGTCGCGGGCCATTTCGTCGATGGACAGGCCTTCGGCGCTGGCGGCCATGCGCCGCGCCAGTTCGATCACCATCGCCGCCTTGTCGTGTCTCACCGTCGCCGCCGATCCATACGTCCGTTTCTGACGCAACAGTGCTTCATAACCCAATCATCGACAAGAGGCCGTCGCTTCAGGAGATCACATCATGGCTCGTTTCCAACCTACCCAGACGATCAACGCCAGCCGCTACATCATCGTGCCCTGCGAGGCCGACGGTTCGTCAGACCTCGCCGTGATCTGGGACCGGCTGGAGGAACAGGTGGTCGACGTCATCTCGGCCGCCGCCAGCAGCCGCTACTCGGACGAGGACATGCTGTGGGACGAAGGTCGCGCGGGCGACATGGCGTCGGGCTGGGCGTCGGAATGGCGGATGGCGGCCTAAAGGCTCAGGCCGTTTTCGGCTTGGTCCAGCGGTCGATCATCCGCTGCGCCGGCTGTTCGACCAGTCGGTGCGCGACGACCGCGACCGCCACGATGAAGCCGAACATGGCGACGGCGAACAGGTCGTTCAGCCAGACCGAGCCGAAATCGATCCGCCGCACGGGCAGCCAGTCCAGCTTCCTGGCCACGATCATCATCACGGTCAGGATGAACATGTGCACCATGTAGATGGCGAACGACCACCGCCCCAGGGTGACCAGCGCCGGATGATCCAGCACGCGTGACAGGGCGCCGTCCTCGCCCGCGAAGACCCAGATCAGGACCACGAAGACCAGGGTCACGGCCACGGTGATCGGCCCCTGAGCATAGCCGATGAAGATGCAGGCCGCCATGATGGCGGCGATCTCCAGCACCGTCGCGGCGCCGCCCTTGAGCCGAGGAATCCGCGTCCACAGCCCCTGCAAAAGGCAGCCCAGGAAGAAGCCATAGACCGCCCGCGGCACCGCGAAGTCATAGGTCGTGTTCATCCAGCGCCGGGCGTAGCTGACCACCAG
Source organism: Brevundimonas sp. TWP2-1 (assembly GCF_049897645.1). Lineage (NCBI taxonomy): Bacteria > Pseudomonadati > Pseudomonadota > Alphaproteobacteria > Caulobacterales > Caulobacteraceae > Brevundimonas > Brevundimonas sp. TWP2-1. Next base: position 40,628 of record NZ_JAFCWR010000001.1, on the reverse strand, counting down.
CACGCCCCCGATGATCGCCAGGACCAGGCCGATCCAGCGGAACCGCTTCGGCGCGATCAGCACCAGGCCGGCGAAGATCAGATAGCAGGCCCATTCGGCGCTGAGCGTCCAGGCCGGCCCGTTCCAGGTCAGATAGGGATGCACATGCCAGGCCTGGATCAGCGCCAGGTTGGTGAAGATCGCCTCGATGGACCGGTCCCGCGTGAAGGGCGGCGCACTGTCGAACTGGAACGCCAGCCGCGCCAGCTCCAGCCCGACGAACGCCGCCAGCATCAGCAGATGCAGCGGCCATATCCGCCCGAACCGCCGCACCATGAACCGCCCCGCATCCCGCCCCGACTTCAGCCGGTCGGCATAGGCATGGGCGATGACGAAGCCCGACAGCACGAAGAAATAATCGACGAACAGATAGGAGTGCTGAATGAAACCCCAATCGCGCCAATGGCTTGCCACCGGCATATGGAACATCACCACAAGGATGGCGCACACCCCGCGCAGGGAATCCAAGGCCTCGAAACGGCGGTGGGCGACAGGGGCGGGTTTGGACAGGGCGTTCACGGACGCGTGATAGCGCCGGTCAAGGTTGGGCGATAGAGGTTTCGGCGATTGGCGAGGACGAGAGAACGGTTAAGCTCCAACTATGCCCATCATCTCGATCTTCTTCGGCATCGTGATCCGCATCAACTTCTTCGATCATGCACCGCCACATCTGCATGCCGCCTATGGCGACGCCGAGGCCCTGTTCGACATTCGGACAGGCAAGGTCATCGCCGGACGCCTGGCGCGACGCGAAACGCGCTATGTGGTAGAATGGTTGGTGAAGAACCGCGTCGATCTGATGCGGAATTGGGATTTGGCCGTGTCGGGACAGCCGACGTTCAGGATCGAGGGTCTGTCGGATGACTGAGATCAACATGGTCCGGGCCCGCCGCGTTCGGGCGTTGGCCGACCACCGCCTGGAAATCGTGTTCGACGACGACACCCTAGGCGTCATCGATCTGAGCGAATTCACGGCCCTGGGGCCGATGACCGAGCCCTTGAAAGACGCCGCTTTCTTCGCCCGCGTCTTCGTCGAGATGGGCGTTCCGACCTGGCCCAACGGCTGCGACATCGATCCGATTAATGCGCACAGGCTGATGCGTGAGGCGGGGACGTTGAGGCCGGTGAGCGAGGCGGCTTAGCCTTTCCAATCGGGGCCGAATACGATCACCCCGATATCCGCCGCCTTCGCAGATCTCACCGAGGCACCGAGATCTTTTCGCATTGCATCCAACAGCATGGCCACTTGCTTATGGCTCTCCGGCGAGGTCGTGGATGGCCCGGACCGCTCGAATACGGCAAGCCGCTCGAGAACCAGATTTGATCCGTAGATACATATCCTCGTTTTGGCGTCGGTGAGATCGGATAAGGCGGCTTTCGTGCGGCCAACAGCAGCGATCTGCGAGAACGCTTCGAAATAGTCCGCATAGGCTTGAGCCTTTTGCGTCTGGATATGCTTCCGAAGTTCAAGGGAGCGGCCAAAGAAATACTGGAGGCCCGCACCGATAAGTATGCCGACAAGTGGCAGAACGGCCGTCAGCGCCACGGTCGAACTCATCTCACAGCCCCTTCACGATCCCCTCGACCATCTTCTTGGCGTCGGCGAACAGCATCATGGTGTTGTCGCGGAAGAACAGCTCGTTCTCCACGCCAGCATAGCCCGAGCCCATGCCGCGCTTGATGAACAGGACGGTCCCCGCCTTTTCCACGTCCAGGATCGGCATGCCGTAGATGGCGCTGGTGGGGTCCGTCTTGGCGGCGGGGTTGGTGACGTCGTTGGCGCCGATGACGAAGGCGACGTCGGCGCTGGCGAACTCGGCGTTGATGTCCTCCAGTTCGAACACCTCGTCATAGGGGACGTTGGCCTCGGCCAGCAGGACGTTCATGTGGCCGGGCATGCGGCCGGCGACGGGGTGGATGGCGTATTTCACCTCGACCCCCTCCTCCTTCAGCTTGTCGGCCATTTCGCGCAGCGCATGCTGGGCCTGGGCCACGGCCATGCCGTAGCCGGGCACGATGATGACCTTGGACGCATTCTTCAGGATGAAGGCGGCGTCCTCGGCCGAGCCCTGTTTGACCGGCCGCGTCTCCTTGGCGCCGGCGGGACCGGCCGCCGCGTCCGCGCCGCCGAAGCCGCCCAGGATGACGCTGATGAAGCTGCGGTTCATGCCCTTGCACATGATGTAGCTCAGGATCGCGCCCGACGACCCCACCAGGGCGCCGGTGATGATCAGGGCGATATTCTCCAGCGTGAAGCCCAGGGCCGCCGCCGCCCAGCCGGAATAGGAGTTCAGCATCGACACCACCACCGGCATGTCGGCGCCGCCGATGGGGATGATCAGGGTCGCGCCCAGGATCAGGGCGATCAGGAAGACGCCCCAGAAGGCCCAGGTCGCCGCGCCGTTAGTCCCGATCAGAATGCCGATCAGGAAGACCAGACCCAGCGCCAGGCCGACATTGATCAGGTGCCGCGCCGGCAGGATGATCGGCGCGCCGCTCATGTTGCCGTTCAGCTTGGCGAAGGCGATGACCGAACCGGTGAAGGTGATGGCGCCGATGGCGACGCCCAGGCTCAGCTCGATGATCGACAGGGTTTTGATGCCCGTTCCGTCGTCTGACAGGATGCCGAAGGCCTCTGGCGCATAGACGGCGCCGATGGCGACCAGACAGGCGGCCATGCCGACCAGGCTGTGGAAGGCGGCGACCAGTTGCGGCATGTCGGTCATGGCGACCCGCTTGGCGATCAGGGCGCCGGTCCCGCCGCCGACGATGACGCCGCCCGCGATCAAGGCCAGGGTGACGGTGTCCAGCGCGCCCGTCGTGCCCAGGGTCAGCAGGGTCACGCCGATGGCCAGGGCCATGCCGATCATGCCGAAGGTGTTGCCCTGGCGGCTGGTCTCGGGGCTGGACAGCCCCCGCAGCGACAGGATGAACAGGACGCCCGAAACCAGATAGGCCAATGCGGCCAGCGATGCGTTCATCACGCCCCTCCCCTCAAGACGTGCGCGCCAGCCGCCACAGGGCGGCGGCGATGAACAGCGGGCCGATGAAGAACAGGGCCCATTCGAAGACGCCCAGCGGCCGGTCCTGGGTCACGACGCGGACCAGAATGGCCGAGAAGACCAGGGCGATGCCGCAGTCGTGCAGCCGCTGGCGCTTGATCGGAATCTTGGTCCCGAACCAGCCGTACAGCCACAGGCCGAAACCGACGCCGGTGGCGACCCAGGAGCCGGTGATGGCGATCTGCGCGGCGTCGGTCACGAAGACGCCCCGGACGACGCATCAGGCGCGGCCTTGGGCGCCGGCCGCTCCTTCTTCTTGTACATGGCCAACATCCGCCGCGTGACCATGAAGCCGCCGAAGATGTTGACGCTGGCCAGGGTGACGGCCAGCACGCCCGCCCCCTTGGCGATCCACGCATTGGGGCCGGTCACGTCGCCCGATACGGCGGCCGCCGCGATCAGGCCGCCGACGATGATGACGCTGGAGATGGCGTTGGTCACGGCCATCAACGGTGTGTGCAGGGCCGGCGTGACGCTCCAGACGACATAATAGCCGACGAAGATCGCCAGCACGAAGATGGCCAGGCGGAAGACGGTGGGATCGACGTGTTCCATCAGCTTGCTCCTTTAAGCCCTTCATGCACCACGGCCCCAGCATTGGTGACCACCGCCGCCTTGAGGATATCGTCCTCAAGATCGACCGCCAGCACGCCGTCCTTGATCATCAGCCCCACAAAGGCCGACAGATTGCGGGCGTAGAGGGCGCTGGCGTCGGCGGCGATGCGGCCCGGCAGGTTGGACCAGCCGACGATGGTCACGCCGTTCGCGGTCGTCACGACCTCGTTCAGTTTCGAGCCCTCGACATTGCCGCCCGCCTCGACCGCCAGGTCGATGATGACCGAGCCGGGCTTCATCGAGGCCACATGGGCCGCCGTCAACAGCACCGGGGCGGCGCGGCCGGGGATCAGGGCGGTGGTGATGACGATGTCTTGTTTGACCACATGGCTGGCGGTCAGTTCGGCCTGTTTGGCCTGGTACTCGGGCGACATGGGCTTGGCGTAGCCGCCGGCGGTCTGGGCATTCTTGAACTCCTCGTCCTCGACGGCGAGGAATTTGGCGCCCAGGCTTTCGACCTGTTCCTTGGTGGCGGGGCGGACGTCGGTGGCGGTGACGACGGCGCCCAGCCGCCGCGCCGTGGCGATGGCCTGAAGCCCGGCGACGCCGACGCCCATGATGAAGCATTTGGCGGGGGCGACCGTGCCGGCCGCCGTCATCATCATCGGGAAACCCTTGCCGAAGGCATAGGCCGCCTCGATCACCGCCCGATATCCGGCCAGGTTCGCCTGGGACGACAGCACGTCCATGACCTGGGCGCGGGTGATGCGGGGCACGAACTCCATGGCGAAGGCGGTGGCGTTCGCCCCGGTCAGGGCTTCGACCGTAGCCTTGTCGCGCCAGGCGTCCAGCATGGCGATGACGATGGCGCCGGGCTTCAGCGCGCTGGTCTCCTGGGCCGTGGGGCCGCGCACTTTCAGCACGACGTCCGCATCTTCCAGCACCGTGCGGGTGTCCGGCTTCACCGTCGCACCGGCGGCGACGTAGTCGGCGTCGGGGATGGAGGAGCCCAGGCCGGTACCGGCCTCGACCGTGACGGTGGCCCCCAGGGCGATCAGCTTCTTGACGGTTTCGGGCGTGACGGCGCAGCGCGTCTCGCCTTCGCGGCGTTCTCTCGTGACGGCGATAGCGACGGCCAAGCGAATCCCCTCGTTCTTTTCGTTGAACGAAGGTTAGGCCGTTCCGACGCAAGCCGTCAAAGCACGGTTATGCCAAAGCTTGGCCAGGTCGCGTGATTTCAGACCGCCGCAGCGGGAAATCACGCAACCGATGAAGGGATCAGTGCGCGGCGTCCGGCTTGGACTTCAGCGCCACGAAGCCTGCGCCGCCCAGGACGACAGCGCCGATGACGGCGGCGATGAAGCTGCCGCCCGGATGGAACCACAGGGTCAGGAACAGCAGCAGGACGGCGATGGCCAGGCTGCCCCACTTGGCCAGGTTCAGGAACAGGCGGTAGGTCGAAACCTGCTCGCGCACTTCCATATGGCCATGCAGATAGGCTTGCGCGTCGGAATCCGCTGGTGAGTTGGCGGTGTCGTGCAGGTCGGCCATGCGTTAAATCCCCTCGTCGTTATGGCGGACTTACACCGAGGCGCCCGCCCCGCTCAAGCCTGCAGTCATGCCTTGATTAGGCCAGCGCTTCGAACTGATCCACCAGACGCTCCAGCCTCTGGCAGCCCACGCTCCAGAAGGCCGGATCGCGCGGGTCCAGACCGAACGGCTTCAACGCCTCGACATAGGTCCGCGATCCGCCGCCGGCCAACAGCTCGCTATAAAGCGGCGTGAAGCCCGCCGGATCCTTGCGCCGCGCCTCCATCAGGGCCGCGACCAGCAGGTCGCCAAAGGCGTAGGCGTAAACATAGAAGGGCGAATGGACGAAGTGGCTGACATAGGCCCACCAGTGTTCATAGCCGGGGTTCAGCTTGACCGACGGGCCCAGCGAGCCGGCCATTTCCTCCAGCCAGAGCTGGTTGATGCGCTGCTGCGACACCTCGCCCTGCAGGCGTTCGTCATGGAAGCGGGTCTCGAAACGGTGGAAGGCGATCTGGCGCACGACGGTGTTCAGCCCGTCCTCGATGCGGCCGGCCAGCAGGCCGCGCTGCTCGGCCTTGGGCGCCGTCGCCAGCAGACGGTCGAAGGTCAGTCCCTCGGCGAAGATCGAGGCGGTCTCGGCCAGGGTCAGAGGGGTGTCGGCCAGAAGCGTGCCCTGATCGGCCGCCAGCGTCTGGTGAACGCCGTGCCCCAGTTCGTGCGCCAGGGTCAGGACATCGCGCCGCTCGCCCATCCAGTTCAGGAAGACATAGGGGTGGCGGTCGGCGGTGACGGGGTGGGCGTAGGCGCCGGACTGTTTGCCCGCCCGCGCCCGGCCGTCGATCCACGGCTTGTCGAAGAAGCCGCCCGCCCGGTCGGCGAAGTCGCCGCCCAGGTCAGAGAAACTGTCCAGCACGATCTCTCGCCCTTGCGTCCAGGTGAAGGCGCGCGGCGTCGTGGTCTCGATGGGGGCGTTGCGGTCCCAGTGATCAAGCCGCGCCTTGCCCATCGCCTTGGCCTTCAGCGCATAATAGCGGTGCGACAGGCGCGGATAGGCGGCGGCGACAGCCTCGGCCATGGCGTCCACGGCCTCGCCGTCCACCTCATTGCCCAGGTGGCGGCTGTCGGCGGGACGTTTGAAACCGCGCCAGCGATCCTCCATCGCCTTGTCGGCGGCGACCGTGTTCAGCACCAGGGCCAGGGTCGGGGCGCGGGCGGCCAGGGCCTCCGACAGGCCCTCGGCGGCGGCCTTGCGACGCGCGGGTTTGGCGTCCGACAGGCGGTTCAGCGCCTCGGCCAGGGTCAGGCTCTCGCTGCCCGCCTTGGCGCGCAACGCAGCCAGCTGCTCGTCGAACAGACGCGGCCACTGGGCGGTGATCGGCCCGCGCTCGGCGATGAAGGTCTCCAGCTCGGACGAGAGCTCGTGCGGCTTCATCGCCCGCACCCGCCGCAACCACGGCCGCCAGCGCGCCGCGCCGGCGTGGGCGGTCAGGGCGGCCTCCAGCGCGGCGTCGTCGATCTGGTTGATCTCCAGCGTCAGCCAGACCGTCGGGGTGGCGATGGCGGTGATCTTCTCGCGCACATCCGCCTCGAACCCCTGCGCCGTCGCATCGTCGCGCGCCGTCGAGGCCGACAGGAAGGCGTAGGCGCCCAGCGCGCCCAGCACGTCCGACGCCTGCTCATACAGATGGATGGCCCGGTCCAGCACGGCGCCCAGGCTGGCGGCGTCCTGTTCGGCGGCCAGCTTTCCCTTCAGGCCGTTCAGCGAATCCACCAGGCCCCGCGCCTTTTCCAGGTCGGCCGCGACCTTGGCGTCGTCACGCGACGCATAGAGATCGGTCAGGTCCCACAGCGGGGCGTCGGTGCTGGGCGTCTTGAAAGGAGCGTTCATGACCCCTGTTCTGGGGATGTCAGACGACAGTCGCAACCTTCCGTCACGCTTTCTCGACGGCGCCGGCCGTGCGATCCTGCATTTTGGAGACACGTGAATGACCGAGACGACGCATCAAGACACCGGCCGCACAGGCCTGGGCGGGGCGTCCGGCCTGTTCGCGATTCGGTTGGCGACCGGCCTGGTTCAGGGACTGGCGCTATATCTGCTGTATCTGGCGGCGGACAAGAATGTCTGGCCTGAAACCCAACCGGCCGTGTTCGGCGCCCTGGCCCTGGCCGCAGGCTATGGTCCTGTCGTCGTGCTGGCGGCGGCGGGGCGGATCAAGCCGGCGGCGCTAGTTCTATGGACGGCCGTCGCCACCCTGGTTCTGGCCCTGCTGGGCGCGCACGACGTGGCGCGTCAGGCGGTGGAAACCTTCCGGCAGGCGCCCTTCCTTAGCTTCCCGGTGTTGGCGTTTGGCGCGGCGGCCCTGTTCATCGCCCATCACCTGATCGTTCCGGCGATCCGCGAACGGCGCTGGATCGTCGACTATCCCGAGTATTTCGACGTGGCCTGGAAGGCAGGGGTGCAACTGGCCCTGTCGCTGGGCTTCACCGGCGCCTTCTGGGTGCTGCTGCATCTGGGCGCGGCCCTGTTCAAGATGATCGGCCTCAGCTTCCTGCAGGACATCCTGGGCGAAGCGTGGTTTTCCATTCCCGTCACGGTCCTGATCTTCGCCACGGCGGTCCAGCTGACCGATGTGCGCGACGGCCTGATCCGGGGCGTGCGGACCGTGGCCCTGATGCTGCTGTCCTGGCTGCTGTTGGTGATCACCGTGCTGGTCGGCGGCTTCCTGGCGGCCCTGCCCTTCACCGGACTGGACGGCCTGTGGGAGACGCGCAGCGCGACGGCCCTGGTCCTGTCAGCCGCCGCCGCCCTGATCGTGCTGATCAACACGGCCTATCAGGACGGGCGACCCGACAATGTGCCGCCGGTCGTGCTGAAATACGGCGTCCGCGCCGCCTCGGTGTTGATCGCGCCTCTGGTCATCCTGGCCCTGTGGGGACTGGGCCTGCGGATCGGCCAGCACGGCCTGACGCCCGACCGGATCATCGCCGCCGCCTGCGCCCTGGTCGGGACGGTCTATGGCGCGGGTTATCTGCTGGCGGCAGCGAAGCCTGGCGGGTGGATGAAGCCGCTGGAGCGGACCAATGTCGTCGCCGCCGTCCTGTCGGTGCTGGTCATCCTGGCCCTGTTCAGCCCCTTGGCCGATCCCGCCCGGATGTCGGTGAAGGATCAGATCGCGCGGCTGGACCGCGGCGCGGTCTCGGCTCGGGACTTCGACTATGATTTCCTGAGGTTCGAGAGCGGCAAGGTCGGCGCAGCCGCGCTGGAGACTTTGACGCGATCCGGCGATGCCGAAACCGCGCGCCTGGCCCGCGCGGCCAAGGCCAGAACCTACCGGTCCGGCGACACGCCCAAGGCGCGTCGGGATCGCGCGGCGGCCGTTCGTCTGCAAGCCGTTGCAGGTCAGACCATTCCCACCAGCTTCCAAACGCAGATCGAAAGCCAGGCCGATGTCCTGTTCGGCTGCTCCGTGGCCAGTCCGTGCACGGTGCGGACGCTGGATCTGAACGGCGACGGCCTAGACGACTTGCTGGTTGCGATGGCGCGAACGGTCCTGGCGTTTAAGCAGAACGGCGACGACGGGCAGTGGCGCAAGGTCGGGCAGTATCAGGCCGCGTGCAGCCGCAATGCCGAGGCCCTGGACGGAGCCCTCTCGACAGGCGTGACCACGGCTCCAGCCGCCCTGCCGGACCTGATCGTCGGTGGTCAGAAACTACAGGCGACGCCCGAGATTCGGTGCGACGATCCCAGCGGCCGTTAACGCGGCGGACACCATGACCCATCACTCGATTTTCACCTCGACTTCCTAGAAATCGTCCCGAAACGATCCATCCGCGACAGGGGTGGCGACAGCACAAGGGGCTTTCATGGCCAAGACCATTCTGGTCGTTGACGACGATCCGACCCAGCGCCGGCTGATCCAGGCCGTGCTGGAGCGGGACGGCAACGCCGTGGTCCATGCCGCCAGCGGCGGCGAGGCCATCGACCGGATGGTGCGCGGCGGCGGGGCCGACCTGATCCTGCTGGACATGATCATGCCCGAGATGTCGGGGCTGGAGTGCCTGGCCGAACTGCGCAGCGCCGGGATCAACGAGCCGGTCATCGTGCTGACGGCCAACGGCGGCATCGACATGGTGGTCAAGGCCATGCAGGCCGGGGCCCAGGACTTCTTCGTCAAGCCGGTCGGGCCCGAGCGGCTGCTGGTCGGGGTTCGCAACGCCATGCAGATGAAGCGTCTGACCGCCGAGGTCGGACGCCTGACCAAGCGCGTCCAGGGCCGCACCAGTTTCGACGACATCGTAGGCGACAGCGCGCCGATGCGGATGGTCAAGGCGCTGGGCGCCCGGGCCGCCAAATCCTCGATCCCCGTCCTGATCACCGGCGAGAGCGGCGTGGGCAAGGAAGTCATCGCCCGCGCCCTGCACGGCGCCAGCGACCGGGCCGGCAAGCCCTTCATCGCCGTCAACTGCGGCGCCCTGCCCGCCAATCTGATCGAATCCATCCTGTTCGGGCACGAGAAAGGCGCCTTCACCGGCGCCGTCGACAAGACGCTGGGCAAGTTCCGCGAGGCGGACGGCGGCACCCTGTTCTTGGACGAGATCGGCGAACTGCCGCTGGACATGCAGGTCAAGCTGCTGCGCGCCCTGCAGGAAGGCGAGATCGATCCTGTCGGCGGCAAGCGGCCGGTCAAGATCGACGTGCGCATCGTCTCGGCGACCAATCGCGACCCCGCCCAGCAGGTCAAGGACGGCGCCTTCCGTGAGGACCTGTTCTATCGCCTGAACGTGTTTCCGATCGAGGCCCCGTCCCTGCGCGATCGGCGCGAGGACATCGCGCCCCTGGTCGATCATTTCATCGCCCGCTTCAACGCCGAGGAAGGCAAGCGGATCGCCGGCTGCGCGCCCGAGACCCTGGCCCTGCTGCAAGGGTTTGACTGGCCCGGCAATGTGCGCCAGCTGGAAAACGCGGTGTTCCGCGCCATCGTCCTGGCCGATGCGCCCTTCCTGCAACCGCACGATTTCCCCGCCGTCTCGGGCATCGCCGCCCCCATGCCGGACGCCCAGCCCCTGTATGCCGCCACGGCCGCCAGCGCCCAGGCCGATCACGCCAGCCAGGCGGACCAGCCGATCCGCATCCTGGACGACCGCGGGCATCTGCGAACCCTGGAAGATATCGAACGCGACCTGATCCAGCACGCCATTGAGGTCTATGCCGGCCATATGAGCGAGATCGCCCGCCGCCTGGGGATCGGCCGCTCGACCCTGTACCGCAAGGTCCGCGAACAGGGCCTGGAAGGTCAGTTGAAGGAAGCGGGCTGACCTGACCGTCTTCTCCCCATTTCATAGGGAGGAGACTTTCGCGCGAGGCCCCGAACCTCTACTTGCCTCCCATGACCCTCCCCCACGCCCTGCCTCACCTCGGCGCCGTCGCCGGCGACTACGACATCCTGCTCTGCGACGTTTGGGGCGTGATCCACAACGGCCGCGAAAGCTGGGCGGCGCCGTGCGAGGCACTGATGCAGTTCAATCGCGAGGGTGGCCATGTCGTGCTGATCTCCAACTCGCCCCGTCCGGCCTCGGACGTGATCGGACAGCTCGACGGGCTGGGCGTGCCGCGCGAGGCGTGGAAGGCCTTCGTCACCTCCGGCGACGCCACCCGCGCCGAACTTGCCAAGCGCGCGCCCGGCCCGGCCTGGATCGTCGGCCCCGAGCGTGACGCTCCTCTTTACGCCGGCCTGGACCTCAAGCGCGCCGACAGCGCCCAGGACGCCGCCTTCATCTCCGTCACCGGCCCCTTCGACGACACGGTCGATACGCCCGAGGACTATCGCGAGCGGTTCGCCGTCGGCGCGGCGCGCGACATCGAACTGATCTGCGCCAACCCCGACCGCGTCGTGCAGCGCGGCGACCAGTTGATCTACTGCGGCGGGTCGCTGGCCGACCTCTACGAATCCCTGGGCGGTCGCGTCGTCATGGCAGGCAAGCCCTTCGCCCCCATCTACAACCTGGCCCTCCACGAGGCGCAAACCCTGCTGGGCCGGCCGGTCGATCGCTCGCGCGTCCTGTGCATCGGCGACGGCGTCGTCACCGACGTCATGGGCGCCAACGCCCAGGCCCTAGACTGCCTGTTCATCGCCCAGGGCATCCATGGCGACCAGGCCAAGGGCGAGGACGGGGCGCTGGATCCCGCCCGCGCCGGCGACCTGTTGAAGGCCGAAACGACCTATGCGCGATACGCCGCGCTCGAACTCGCCTGGTAAGGCTCGCCATTTTGTCGCACCGCAGCTAAAGCCTGCTTCATGGTCGAATTGGTTCAGCAGCATCCGTCCGGTGGTTACATCCTGGACGAACTTCACGTCGGCATGGCCGCCGAGAAAATCGTCGTCGCCACGGAGGATCGTATCCGGCTGTTCGCCGAGGCGTCCGACGACTTCAACCCCGTCCATCTGGACGAGGCCTACGCGTCCAAGACCGCCTATCGCGGCCGGATCGCCCACGGCCTGCTCAGCGCCTCGTTCGGCTCGGCGGTGGTCGGCACCATGCTGCCGGGCGCGGGATCGATCTACATCTCTCAGACCCTGGCCTTTCATCAGCCGGTGCGTATCGACGACGTGGTTCGCATCGTGATCACCGTGATCGAGGTCGAGGCCGAGAGCGCGCGGGTCAAGCTCAGCTGCGAAGGTTTCGTCGGCGAGTCCATGATCATGGACGGCGTCGCCGTCGTCCGCGTTCCCCGCCGGCGCAAACCGTCCCAGCGCTGATGCAGATCGTCCGCGACTGGCGCGGCCTGTCCGAGGCCCTGAAGGGCGCGGCGGTCGCCGTCGGCGCCTTCGACGGCGTGCATCGGGGGCATCAGGCCGTCATCGACGGCGCGCGTGACGCCGCCGGACGGCTGGGCGCGCCGCTCGGCGTGGTCAGTTTCGATCCCCATCCGCGCCGCTGGTTCCAGCCCGACGCCGCCCCCTTCCGCCTGATGACCGCCGAGCAGATGGCCGAGGCGCTTGCCCCGCTGGGCGTGGACATCCTTTATCTGCTGCCCTTCGACGCCGAGATGGCCGGCATGACCGACGCCGCCTTCGCCGAGCGCGTGCTGTCCGACGGCCTGGGCGTCCGCCACGCCGCCGTCGGTTTCGACTTCACCTTCGGCAAGGGCCGCTCCGGCTCGCCCGAGGCGCTGCGGACCTATGGCGAACGGCTGGGCTTCACCGTCTCCGTCGCCGAACGTCTGGACGACGCCGACGGTCTGAAGCTGTCGTCCAGCGCCGTGCGTGAAGCCTTGAAGGCCGGGGACATGGCCTGCACCGCCGCCATCCTGGGCCGCCCCTTCGCCATCCGGGGTGAGGTGGTCCACGGCGACAAGCGCGGCCGCACCATCGGCGTGCCGACCGCCAATATCGCTCTGGGCGACTACATGCGCCCCGCCTACGGCGTCTATGCGACCCGCAGCCGGCTGGCGGACGGCCGCATCGTGGATGGCGTCGCCAGCCTGGGCGTGCGGCCCATGTATGCGCTGGAGACCCCGCTGCTGGAGGTCTGGCTGTTCGACTTCGACGGCGACCTGTACGGCCAGACGCTGGACACCCAACTGGTCGCCTGGCTGCGCGGCGAGGAAACCTTCGACGGGCTCGATGCGCTGAAGGCCCAGATCGACGCCGATGCAGCGGCGGCGCGGGCGGTTCTCGCAGCCTGAGCGTCAGGCCTCCTTCAACTCCGCCGCAAACCGCTTCCAGTTCTGCACATAGTGTTCGGCCGACATCTGCAGGACGGCGATGTGCGCCGGATCGCGTTCGCGCACCACCTTGCCAGGCTGGCCGACGACCAGGCTGTTGTCCGGAATGACCTTGCCCTCGGTGATCAGCGCGTTGGCCCCGATGATGCAGTTGCGCCCGATCTTCACCCCATTCAGCACCACCGCCCCGATGCCGATCAGGCTGTAGTCCCCGACCTCGCAGCCGTGCAGCATGGCCTTGTGCCCCACCGTCACCCCGCGCCCCAAGGTCAGGGGCGATCCCATGTCGGTGTGCAGCACGCTGCCGTCCTGAATGTTGCTGTCGGGACCCACTGTGATGGGATCATTGTCTCCGCGCAGCACGGCGCCGAACCAGACGCTGGCGTCGGCGTGCAGAATCACATTCCCAATCACCGATGCGCTCGGCGCCACCCAGTATTCGCCCGGCGGCGGAAGCTGCGGTTTGCTGTCGCCCAATGCGTAAATGGTCATCAGTGCACCGCCTAATCTTTGAAAAATGAGGGCTTTAACGGATCGCTAACCACGATAGCATCAAACTGTTGATGCGATTCGTAGGTCGTCATTTCGGCCCCGGATCCGAAACCGGATCAAGCCCGATCCGGTCATTGTCGGGGCTTTCGCGTGGCGCGTTGGGATCCTGGTTCGGTTGTTCGGCGGCGGGCCTGTCCCGTTGCAGACGGCCCTGCTGTCGATCCGGGCGGTCGCTGCGATGCGGGCCGCGACCCTTTCCTCCCCAAGACCATCCAAGGCGGCGCCCGTTCGGGTCCGCCTTTTTTCATGCCCTGGAGGCGTCCATGACCAAGCGTGCTGCAACCAAGCGTCAAACGCGTGAACACGGAATTCTGGATTCGCGTGACTTCATGGAGGAGTCGAAAGTTCGCCGGCTCCATGCCCCGCACAATGAACGGTCGGGCTGGTCGCCCAACCCGTCCAACGACGACCGGGAACAGGGCTACCTCAAGACCCTGAAGCCCAAATCAGAGGGCCAGATCGAAATGATGGAGGCTATCGACCACCACAACCTGGTCATGGCGCTCGGTCCCGCAGGCACCGGCAAGACCTATCTCGCCGTCGCCAAGGCCGTCGAGGCGCTGGAGGCCGGCAAGATCGGCCGTATCGTCCTCAGCCGCCCTGCCGTCGAAGCCGGCGAATCCATCGGCTTCCTGCCCGGCGATATGGAGGACAAGCTGGCCCCCTATCTGCGGCCGCTCTACGACGCCCTGTCGGATCGCCTGTCGATGAAGCGGGTCAAGGCCCTGATGGCCGAGGGTCTGATCGAGATTGCGCCCATCGGCTATATGCGCGGCCGCACGCTCAACAACGCCTTCATCGTCGTGGACGAGGCGCAGAACTGCACCTACGTCCAGCTCAAGATGCTGCTGACACGCCTGGGCTGGCACTCGACGATGGTGGTCACGGGCGACCCGCAGCAGTCCGACCTGCTGCCCGGCATCTCGGGCCTCTCCGATGTGTCCGCTCGTCTTGAGGCCGTGCCGGACATCGCCGTGGTTCGCCTGGCCGAACGCGACATCGTCCGTCACCCGCTGGTCGCCTCGATGATCGGCGTCCTCTAGGCCTGTTGCCTGCAGCCGGCGCCGCGAGGCGTCGGCTGCATCCGGTTGCACCAAGAAACCAAAAGCCATTGTCCCCAAGCGCACCGCCCCGCTAAAGGTCGCGTCGCCGCTGATGAGGGATTTCGATGCGCGTAGCGATGATTGGGACGGGTTATGTGGGCCTGGTGTCCGGCGCCTGTTTCGCCGACTTCGGGCACGTCGTCACGTGCATCGACAAGGACCCGTCCAAGATCGAACGGCTGGAACGGGGCGAGATCCCGATCTTCGAGCCGGGGCTGGACGATCTGGTCGCCGCCAATGTGCGCGAAGGCCGGTTGTTCTTCACCCTGGACGGCGCCGAGGCTATCCGTAACGCCGACGCCGTCTTCATCGCTGTAGGCACGCCCACGCGTCGCGGCGACGGTCACGCCGACCTTTCCTACGTCCACGCCGCCGCCGAGGAGATCGCGGGCCTGATCGAGGGCTTCACGGTCATCGTCACCAAGTCCACCGTGCCGGTCGGCACGGGTGACGAGGTCGAGGCCATCATCAGGAAGACCAATCCGGACGCCGACTTCGCCGTCGTCTCCAACCCCGAGTTCCTGCGCGAGGGCGCCGCCATCGGCGACTTCAAACGGCCCGACCGCGTCGTCATCGGCGTCGACGATATCGACAGCGATACGGGGTCGCGGGCCCAGAAGGTTATGAGCGAACTCTACCGCCCGCTGAACCTGAACGAGAGCCCGCTGCTGTTCGTCGGCCGGCGCACGTCCGAGCTGATCAAATACGCCGCCAACGCCTTCCTGGCGATGAAGATCACCTTCATCAACGAGATGGCGGACCTGTGCGAGGCCGTCGGCGCCGACGTGCAGCAGGTCGCGCGCGGCATCGGCCTGGACAAGCGGATCGGCTCGAAGTTCCTGCACGCCGGCCCCGGCTACGGCGGCTCATGCTTTCCCAAGGACACCATCGCCCTGGTCCGCACGGCTCAGCAGTACGGCGCCCCAACCCGGCTGATCGAGGCCACGGTCGAGGTCAACGACGCCCGCAAGAAGGCCATGGCCGAACGTGTCGCCGCGACCCTGGGCACCAGCGTCCAGGGTAAGACCGTCGCCCTGCTGGGCCTGACGTTCAAGCCGAACACCGACGACATGCGCGACGCGCCCAGCCTGGACATCGCGCCCGCCCTGATCGCCGCCGGCGCCAAGGTCCAGGCCTTCGACCCCGAGGGCATGCACGAGGCCGCCAAACTGCTGCAGGATGTCGAGATGAAGGACAGCGCCTATGACGCCGTCGTCGGCGCCGACGCCGTGGTCCTGGTCACCGAATGGGACCAGTTCCGCGCCCTGGATCTGGACCGCATCAAGCTTCTGATGAAGCAGCCGGTCCTGGTCGATCTGCGCAACATCTATCGGCCCGAAGACATGAAGAGCCGCGGCTTCCGCTACATGGGCATCGGGCGCGGCTGATGGGGTCGCCGATCCTCGTCACCGGCGCGGCCGGCTTCATCGGCATGCACGTCGCCGAGCGCCTGCTGGACCGGGGCGAACAGGTGATCGGCGTCGATGTCTTCAACGACTACTACGACCCGCGCCTGAAGGCGGCCCGCGCCGCCCGGCTGGAAGGGCGCGACGGCTTTCGCATGGTGCGCGGCGACATCGCCGATCATGAGCAGATGCGCGCCCTGGTCGCGGACGCCGGGGTTAAGCGGATCGTCCATCTCGCGGCCCAGGCGGGCGTGCGGTATTCGCTGGAGAACCCCTTCGCCTATGAACGGTCCAACCTGGCCGGCCATCTGTCGATACTGGAGGCCGCGCGGCACAATGGCGTGACCCATCTGGTCTATGCCTCGTCCAGCTCCGTCTATGGCGATCGCCCGCTGGAGGGTGCGGGATTTCGCGAGGACGACCCGACGGTCAATCCCGTCTCGCTCTACGCCGCGACCAAACGCTCGTGCGAACTGATGAGCCAGAGCTACGCCAAGCTCTATGGTTTCCCGCAATCCGGCCTGCGCTTCTTCACCGTCTATGGCCCCTGGGGTCGGCCCGACATGGCCTATTTCAGCTTCACCCAGAAGATCGTGCGCGGCGACGCCATCGAGGTCTATGGCGAGGGCCGGATGGCGCGCGACTTCACCTATATCGACGACATCGTCGACGGCGTGGTCGCCGTGCTGGACCACCCGCCGGCTCGGGGCGTGCATGAGGTCTACAACATCGGCGACAGCCAGCCGGTCGGCTTGATGGACATGATCTCGACGCTGGAGAACGCCCTGGGAGTCGAGGCGAAGATGGTCATGCGTCCGATGCAGCCGGGCGACGTGACCGCCACCTATGCCGACATTTCCAAGCTAAACGCCCTTTGCGGCTACCAGCCCAAGGTGCCGCTGAAAGCCGGGCTGGAGACGTTCGTCGCCTGGTGGCGGCAATACGAGAACGGCTGAAGCGAAAGGCGGGGGCCGATGCGACGCGACATCCTTCCGGCCGCCGCCGCCCTAGCCCTGTTCGGCGGGTCAGAAGCCTCGGCCCAGTCCGTCAGGGCAGCCCAGGATCGCACGACCGACCTGTTCGCCCGTGACCGCGCTGTCGCCGTCCGCGACCGTCCGCAACCCGCCTACGACGCCCTGGGCATCCGCACCGGCGGCTTCACGGTGTTTCCTCAGCTTCAGTTCGACATCGCCCACGACGACAACGTCTTCGCCGCCGAAGACGACCGCCAAGCCGCCACGACCCTGCGACTGCGCCCCAAGATCGCCGCCAAATCCAACTGGTCCCGCCACGCACTCCAGGCCCAAGCCCGCACCCAGATCGACCGAAATCTCGACTTCGACAGCGAGAATACCATCGACTGGAATCTGGGCGGCACAGGCCGCCTCGATATCGTTCGCGGTTCCAGCATCACCTTCGCTGCCGACTACGCCCATGACCACGAGGCCCGCACCGCCTCCGGCGCCGATTCAACCGCCCAACGTCCCATCGCCTTCGACCTGGCCTCCGCGTCTCTCGGCGCCGAACGGGCCAGGGGACGCCTGCGCGTCTCGGCCCGGGCCGTCGTTCATCGCTACGACTATCGCGACGGCTTCGGCGAGACGGGCGCCATAATCGAACAGGACGACCGCGACCGCACGCTCTTCACCCTGACCGGCCGCGCCGACTACGCCCTCTCCCCCGCCACGGCGATCTTCCTGCAGGTTGTCAGCGACGACCGCGACTACGACCGCATCGCCGGCCGGCCCCTGCGGACCTCGTCGGGCCATCAGACCCTGGCGGGCGTGGATTTCGAACTGGGCGCCCTGATCCGGGGCAAGATCGCCGCCGGCTATATTCGCCAGGATTTCGAGGACGCGGCGTTCGGCGACCTGGACGGTTTCGGCGGCCGGGCGAAGCTGTCCTGGTTCCCTACGCAGCTGACCACCGTCACGGCGGCCGCAGCGCGAACCGTCGAGGATACGGGCGTCATCGGCGCGGCCGGCGCCCTTCGCACCGACCTGTCGCTCAGCGTCGATCACGAGCTGCTGCGCAACCTGATCCTGACGGCACAGGCGACCTATGCCGACGACGTCTACAACGGTCTGGCGCGTACCGACACGCGCTTCGGCGCCGGCGTCAGCGCCGCCTACCGGATCAATCGTCGCTACGGCTTCACCGCCGGCCTGACCTGGCTCGACCAGTCCTCGTCCGGCGCCGCCCAAGGCCCCAGCTACCGTTCGACCCGCTTCTATGTCGCGACCGTTGCCCAGTTCTGACAACGGCCACAGCGCGAACATTGACAACCTGAAGGCGACATCGCACGACTGAGGCTGACGATCACCGTTCGATGGCGCGATGACACAGAACGACCACGCCTTGGGCACCTCAATCCAGCACGCCGACGACGCCATCGATATCCACGGTTTGATCGCCGCTTTCCGTCGTCGCTTCGTCCTGCTCACGACGGTCTCGACTATCGTGTGCCTGATCGTTCTCGCCCTGATGCTGGGCCAGACGCCGGTCTATACCGCCACCGCCAATCTCCAGATCAACACCCGCAAGGAACAGGTGATCGCCGGCCCGGCCGTCCTGTCCGCCCTCGACGCCGAGGCCGCCATTGTCGACACCGAGGTCGAGGTGCTGAAGTCGCCCCAGCTCGCCGCCGCGGTCGTGGACGCGCTGAACCTGACCCAGGATCCCGAGTTCAACGCCCGACTGCGCAGCTCGCCCTTCGCCGTCCTCACCGACCGGGTCAGCCGCGCCGCGATCCCCGACCGCGAGATCGAACGCCAGCAGGTCATCGACGCCGTCAGCCGCCGCCTGACCGTGCGCCGCGTCGGCCTGACCTATTCGATGGCGGTCGGCTTCACTTCCGAAAACCCGACCAAGGCGGCCCGCATCGCCAACGCTTTCGCCGAACGCTACCTCCAGTCCCAGCTGACGGCCAAGTTCGACGCCAACAGCCAGGCCAACGCCTTCCTCGGCGCCCGTCTGGAGGACCTGCGTCGCCAGGTCGAGATCGCCGACGCCGCCGTCTCCCTCTACCGCATCGAAAACGGCCTGCTCAGCGCCCAGGGCGCGACCCTGACCGAACAGGAAATCTCGGTCTATAATCAGCAACTCGCGTCCGCCCGCGCACAACAGGCGGAACAGGACGCCCGCCTGCACACCGCTCGGTCCCAGATGGCGGCCGGATCGAACGGCGACGATGTCGGCGAGGCCCTGACCTCGCCCGTGGTCCAGAACCTGCGCGCCCAGCGCGCCGCGATCAGCACCCGCGTCGCCGACCTGTCCGTCCGCTATGGTCCGCTTCACCCCGACATGATCCGCGCCCGTCAGGAACTGGCCGACATCGACGCCCAGATCCAGGCCGAGATCCGCCGCGTCGTCTCCAACCTGGACGCCCAGGCCCAGGTCGCCCAGCAGCGCGCAGCCTCCGTCCAGGCCAGCCTGAACGCCGCGCGCAGCGTCTTGGCCGACAACAACGCCGCCTCGGTCCGCCTGCGCGAACTGGAGGGAGAAGCCGAGGCCGCGCGCGCCATCTACCGCGCCTTCCTGGATCGCTATCGCGAAACCAGCGCCCAGACCGGCGTCGAACAGGCCGACGCCCGCATCGTCTCGCGCGCCACGCCGCCGACCTCGCAGAGCGCGCCGAACCTGATGCTCAGCCTCGCGCTGGGGCTGGTGCTGGGCGTCGGCGCGGGCGCGTTCGCCGTCTTCGTCGCCGATACGATGCAGACCGGCCTCGGCGGTCCCGAAGACATCGAAGGTAAGCTGGGTCTGCCCCCCATCGGCGCGATTCCGCTGGCCTCCTCCGTCGCCGCGCTGGAAGATCGCGACCTGCATCCCATCGACCTCGTGCTACACCGCCCCTTGTCGGTCTTCTCCGAGGCCTTCCGCGCCCTGCGCACCTCGATCACTCCCATCGTCAGCGTCGTGGGCGAGCCGGCCGGCCGCATCGTCGCCGTCACCTCCGCCCTGCCCGGCGAGGGCAAGACCACCGCCGCCGTCTGCCTGGCCCGCGTCGCAGCCCGGTCGGGCGGCCGCATCCTGCTGATCGACGGCGACCCGCGTCGGCGCGGCGTCACGCGGATACTGGGCCTCGATCCCGATGCGGGCCTGGCCGAGGTGCTGCATGGCGCGGCATCCTGGCGAAACCTTCTGGTTCTGGACCCCGCCTCCGGCGCGCACGTCCTGCCTCTGTCGGGTTCCGGCCTGTCGGCGGACGACCTCTTCGCCGCCCCGCCCATGGACGCCCTGCTGGTCGAGCTGCGTCAGGCGTTCGATCTGATCGTCATCGACACCGCGCCTGTGCTGGTTCTGGCCGACGCTCGCGTTCTGGCGGCCAAGGCCGACAGCGTCCTTCTGCTGGCCCGCTGGCGCAAGACCCCCGCGCGCGCCGTCGCCGCCGCAATCCGCATCCTGAACCAGTCCGGCGCTCGCACCCTGGGCGTTACCCTGACCCAGGTCGATGTCAGGGAGCAGGCGAAACAGGACTACGGCCATGCCGGCTACGACTATCAGGCCTACCGGAAATACTACGCTGCCTGATGGCGACCTTGGCCCGCTTGACGGCCGACCAGGCCCTCAGCCGTCGCGCCATTCGCTCAACATCTTGCCGTCGGCGTCTTCGAAGGCGACGCGATCCAGTCGGACGGCGCCGATGCAGATCGGCCGCTGATCCGGGCCAGACGCGCGGCAGCGGACGGCGCGACCGTCTGCGAAGGCGGCCATGCGGCCCTCCAGCACCAGTCGATACCCTTGGGCAGGCGCGGCGGGCGGCTGGTCGCCCTCGCCCCGCACGGTGAACTCATAGGCGCGGCCGTTGCGACGCCCGGTCCGCGAACCGCCCTCGTTGAAGACGGCCGCCAGCCCCATGGACTGCGGCGACGCCTGACCCTGGGTCAGAGGATCGCCCTGCGCGGCCGGACACCCCTCGGTCCGCAACCAGGGACGCGCCAGCCAGAAGCCTTCGGCCGCCTCCCAGGTCTCGGCGTCATCGGCGATCAGGGCCGATTGCGACCAGTCGCCGGGCGCCAGGCTCAGTTTCAGGCTTTGATTGCGCGCGCCCCATGCGAGGGCCGGCAAACCATCGCCGGAAGTTTTTTGACCGGATGTCAAGGCCGGACCGCCGCAGCCAAAGGCCTGGCGCACGACGAACCGTCGGCCCGCCAGGGACGCGCCCCCGACCTCACGCCCCGCCGCAAAGGCCGAAGCGGCGAGGTCCATAGCCTGAAGCAGGCTTGCGCGATCCAGGGTCGGTGGGGAGGCGACGGTGACCACAGGCGTCGGCGCCGCAACGGGTGCGGGCTGTGGCGCAGGCTCGGCCTCCTCGCGCTGGCAACCACCGAGAACGGGACCGAAAAGGAGAAGGGACGCCGCGAGCGCGACGACCGACGGGCGAGGCGACGCGATCGGTTCGAGCATGGAACCACTCTAGCACGCAGTTCGCTGTTTTGGGGGCGGCCATCCGAAAAAGGTTGACGAGCGTGGCGGGGGGCGGTCTGCACGGGATCATGACATTCGATCAGATCGCAGCCCTTGCGGTGCTCGTCGGCGTGGTCGGCGTACTGATCCACGGCAAGGTGCGCGCCGACGTCGTCGCCCTGACCGGCGCCGCCGTGCTTCTGCTGCTGGGCGTCGTGCGCCCCGTCGAGGTGCAGGGCGCCTTCGCCAGCCCGGCAGTCATCGCCTTGGCCGGCCTGTTCGTCATCGCCTATGCGATCGAGTTGTCCGGCCTGCTCGGTTGGCTGATCCGTCAGGCGACGCAACTGGCCGCCCGGATCGGCGCGAGGGGCATCTGGATCGTCATCGGCCTGTGTGGCTCGGTCGGCGGGTTCCTGAACAATACGCCGGTGGTGGTGTTGGCGGCCCCGGTGATCCGGGATGTGGCACAGTCGCTGCGCCTGTCGCCCAAACGCTTCCTGATGCCGCTGAGCCACGTCACGGTCATGGGCGGCCTGCTGACCCTGATCGGCACCTCGACCAACCTTCTGGTCAACGACATGGCGCGCAACGCCGGCCAGCCGGTCTTCGGCCTGTTCGAGATCACGCCCGTGGGCCTGTTCATCGCCATCGTCGGCGGGCTATGGCTCTATTTCGTCGGTGCCCGCCAACTGGGTCGATCCGTCGCCAGGGATGAGGCGGAGACTGCACGCCTAGCCGAGATGGAGGACGCCCGCCGACGCACCGAAGCCGAGGCCATATCGCATCGCAAACGCCTGTTGCCCTTCGGTCTGCCGCGTATGGGCGGCTCTCGCAACCAAGCCGACGGCTCCGGCGATGCGCACCTGGGCGACGTCGAACTGTATGGCGCGGCGGACCGGCCGTTCCGCTTGCGACCGGCGATGATCTCGCTCGCCATCTTCGTCCTGGTGATCGCCTCGGCCGCGTTGGGCTGGGCGCCGATCGCCGCCTCGGCCTTCGCGGGCGCGGTGGGGCTGATCCTGTTGAGGGTCATCACGCCAGAAGAGGCCTATGCCGGCTTACGGCCAGAAATCCTGCTGCTTATCGCCGGCATGGTGGTCGTCGGCACGGCCATCGAGGTGACCGGCCTGGCCTCTGCGGGCGCGGATCGTCTCATCGGCGTGATCCGGCCCATGGGTCCGCTGGGCGCGCTGATCGTGCTGTACGGCGTGACCCTGTTCGCCACCGAACTCTTGTCCAACGCCACGGTCGCGGTGCTGATCACCCCCATCGCGGTGGCCCTGGCCGAGAGCCTGGGGGTCGATCCCCGGCCCTTCCTGGTTTGTGTGATGATGGCCGCCTCCGCCGCCTTCGCCACGCCGTTCGGCTATCAGACCAATGTGCTGGTCTTCAACATGGGCGGCTACAGCTACATGGACTTCGTGCGTGTAGGCCTGCCGCTGAACCTGGTCACCTGGGTGGCGGCCATGGTGGCGATCCCGATCTTCTTCCCGTTCTGATCGATGAGACCCGCGCGCCCAGGTAGAGGCGGTGAGTTCGCACCTGCGTGATCCCGGCGCGCTTGCAAACCTCTGGCGGCGCTGCTCCCAAGCTACGCAGTTTTCCGTATCGCGATTTGGGGGCTCCTTAACAATCGTCCTTTAGACGTGTTGTTCATGCACATTCACCGCACTTTCGCGGCGGGTGTCGGCCTTGCCGCGCTCGCCACCTCCGCCTTTGCCCAGTCGGCGCCGTCCGCCGACGAGATCGCCGCTCTGCGCGCTCAGGTGCAGGCCCTGTCCGCACGCCTCGAACAGCTTGAGGCGCAGTCGCAGACTGCCGCTCAAGCCGGGCCCGTCGTCGCTGGAAGCCCGGCCGCCCTCACGGCATCTGCGCCGCGCTCGGTTCAAACCGCCGCCACCACGGCCTCGCCGGCTCCGGCGCCTGTCGATTGGGCCACGGGCCTGCCTGAACTGCGCAGCCCGGACGGCGGCTTCACCTTCAAGCCGCGCATCCGCGTCACGGCCGACCTGTCCAACACATTCGGCTCGGACTTCGACAACCGCAATCTGACCACGACCGAGCTGCGCGGCCTGCGCCTTGGCGGCCAAGGCAAGATCGCCGGCGGCTTCACCTACTGGATCGAAGCCGACCTCGCGGACAACGCCGTCAGCGTCGCCAACGCCTTCGTCGCCTATAACACCAAGATCGGCGGCCGCGACCTGGAGGTCTCGGCAGGCCAGCGCCTGAACGACCGCGGCGTCGAGGGCGGGACGGCGGAAGACGTGGTTCCCTTCCTGGAACGCAGCCTGATGGTCTCGACCATCGGCCCGGAACGCGGCGCCTATGGTGTCGGCGTGACCTCCAAACTGACCGGCAGCGTTTGGCACGCCTCGCTCTCGGTGACCGGCGACGCCATCAGCACCGGCACAGCCAATGACAGCGTCACCCTGATGGGCCGCACCCACTTGTCGCCCATCAAGACCGACGCCGGCTTCCTGCATCTCGGCGGCTGGGCCTTTGTTGAAGATCTGACGCCGAACGCCTCGATCGCATCGCGCAGCCTGGTCCTCTCGTCGCGCGGCAACGACAATCTGCGCCTGTCGGGCGGAACGATCGCCGATCCCAAGGGCAGCAAGGGTCTGGGGCTGGAACTGGGCGGCGTGCATCGCTCGGGCTGGCTGATGGCCGAAGGCGGCAAGCGCGTGGTCGAGACCGCCGCGCGCGACTTCGATCAGGACGCCTACAGCCTCTCCGCCGGCTTCTTCATCACCGGCGAGAAACCGCCGCTTTCGCCCCGCACCGGAACCTGGGGCCGACCCAAGGTGCTGAACCCGCTGGGAACCGACGGCTACGGCGCGGTCGAGATCGTCGGCCGCTACGACACCGCCGACTACAGCGACAACCCGACCGGCGGCGAAGCCGACACCTGGTTGCTGGGCGTCAACTGGTACCCGACGAACAACACCCGCGTCTCCGCCCACTGGAGCGCCTGGTCGGTCGATAACCGCACCGGGACCTTCATCGGCGACGACAACGGCAACACCGCCACCGTCCGCGTCCAGACCGCCTTCTAGACTACATCTTGCCCGGAACGGTCCGCCGTTCCGGGCTTCCGCCCCAAAGCCGCCGAGATGACCGCATGAACCCGAAGAACATCCCGATGCAGCGGAAACTGGCGATCGCCTTCGCCCTTTTGCTGACTGTAGCGGCCGCCATGATCGGGGCGGTCTTCTTCCAATTGTCGGCGATGAAGACGGCGGCCGAACTGAACGCCGAAAGCAAGTCGATCATCGACCACACCCATGTGGCCGAGAAGGGTTTCATTCGCCTGAACTCGCAGATGCGCGGCGTGCTGCTGACCGGGAACGCCGACTATCTGGACGTTTACAAAAAGGGCTGGGAACAGTTCGAAGCCTCGGTGGCCGCTCTCGGCGCCGCCAACCTGACGCCCGAAGAGAAGGCGCTGGTCGAGAAGGCCCAGGCCGACGCCGCCGCCTGGCGCACCGAGTTCGGCACGCCGCTGACCGAGGCGGCGCTGGACCCTGCCCGTATCGAGGCCGCGCGACGCGTCGTGATCGATTCCGGCGACAGGGTGCGCGTCACCCACATCACCAAGGCCATCACCGACCTTCGCGATATGGAAGTCGAGCGGATGAACGTGCGCGACGCCGAACAGGCGTCGGCGATCACCGCCTCCTTCATCGCCCTGGCGGTCGGGGGGCTGATCCTGGTCGCCGCCGCCGTCTTCCTGGGCGTGCAACTGTCCATCCTGATGGTCGCGCCCGTCCGCCGAATGACCGGGGCCATGTCGGTCATGGCCAACGGCAAGCTGGACGTCGCCATTCCCGACACCGACCGCAAGGACGAAGTCGGGGCCATGGCCCAGGCCATGCAGGTCTTCCGCGACAACGGCCTGCGCGCCAAGGCGCTGGAGACGGAAACGGAATCGATGCGTGACCAGTCCGAAGTCGAACGTCGCCGCCGTGAAGCCATGGCTCAGCAGGAAGCCGCCGAGAACACCGTCGTCATCGAAAGCCTGGGCAAGGGCCTGTCGGCCCTGGCCGAAGGCGACCTGATCTACCGCATCGACGCCCCCTTCCCTGACCGCAGCGAGATTTTGAAAACCGACTTCAACCGCTCCATCTCCCGCCTGGAAGAGACCGTCACGGGCGTGCTGGGTTCGGTTCAGGGCATCGATTCCGGCGCCGGCGAGATCAGCCAGGCATCGGAGGACCTGTCGCGTCGCACCGAACAGCAGGCCGCCGCCCTGGAAGAAACCGCCGCCGCGCTCGACGAAATCACCGTCACGGTCAAGAAGACCGCCGAGGCCGCAAACCAGGCCGCCGATGTCACCAATGGCGCTCGCAAGAGCGCCGAGGCCTCCGGCGCAGTCGTCATGAACGCCGTCGAGGCCATGCAGAAGATCGAGGACGGCTCGCGACAGATCAGCCAGATCGTCGGCGTCATCGACGAGATCGCTTTCCAGACCAATCTGCTGGCCCTGAACGCCGGCGTCGAGGCGGCGCGGGCCGGAGAGTCGGGTCGCGGCTTCGCCGTCGTGGCCTCCGAGGTCCGCGCCTTGGCCCAGCGTTCGGCCGAGGCCGCGAAAGAGATCAAGACCCTGATCTCCAAGTCCAGCTCCGAAGTCGAGAACGGCGTGCGCCTGGTCAGCCAGGCCGGTTCGGCCCTGCAGGCCATCGCCTCGCAGGTCGACGACATCAGCGCCCTGGTCGTCGAGATCGCCGCCTCCGCCAAGGAACAGGCGACCGGCCTTCAGGAGATCAATGTCGCCGTGAACCAGATGGATCAGGTGACCCAGCAGAACGCCGCCATGGTCGAACAGGCCACCGCCGCCAGCACCGCCCTGCGTCAGGAAACCGCCGAACTGTCATCCGAGGTCGCCTTCTTCCAGGTCTCCGCTGGAAAAGGCGCCGCGCGCAATGCGCCCGCCGCGGCGTCAAGCCGCAGCATGACGCGCCCCTCGCCTCGCATCGAACAGCGCGTGATCAAGGTCGCCGGCGGCCGGGACATCGCGGTCGGCGCGAACAGCGATGGCTGGGAAGAGTTCTGACACGGTGAGCGCCGCGATTTAGCCGCTGCTGCCAGAGGTGAAACCGATCACGCTAACACTGACGGTCAGAAGGCTTGAGTGACATCTCTCTGCGGCATCGATCGTTATGAACGATGCCGCGCAGAACCATCGACCCTGAGGGACGTTACGGTCACGATGCGCGCCGCGCTTTGTGGACGCCGTCGCCCCAAGGTTTCCAGATGGCCAAGACCCCCACCCCCGCCGGTGCGTCCTCGCTCGGCAACGCCGGCGAGCTTCACCAGACCGCCGCCACGCCGCAGACCCGCACCACCACCAATCACGGCGTGCCGATCAGCGACAACCAGAACTCGCTGAAGGCCGGACCGCGCGGCTCGACCCTGCTGGAGGATTTCATTCTTCGCGAGAAGATCCAGCATTTCGACCATGAGCGTATCCCCGAACGGATTGTTCATGCTCGCGGATCAGCCGCGCACGGCTTCTTCGAACTGACCGACAGCCTGTCGGACTTCACCACGGCCAAGATTCTGACCGAGGTCGGCAAGAAGACCGAGCTGTTCACACGCTTCTCAACCGTGGCCGGCGGCGCGGGCTCGGTGGACACGCCGCGCGACGTGCGCGGCTTTGCAGTCAAATTCTATACGACCGAGGGCAATTGGGATTTGGTCGGCAACAACATCCCCGTCTTCTTCATCCAGGACGCGATCAAGTTCCCGGACCTGATCCATTCGGTGAAGATGGAGGCCGACAAGGGCTATCCCCAGGCGGCCAGCGCCCACGACACCTTCTGGGACTTCATCGGGCTGATGCCCGAGAGCATGCACATGGTCATGTGGGCCATGTCTGATCGCGGCATCCCGCGCAGCCTGCGCATGATGGAAGGCTTCGGCGTCAACACCTTCCGCCTGTTGAACGCCGAGGGCGTCGCCACCCTGGTGAAGTTCCACTGGAGGCCCAAGCTGGGCACGCAATCCACCTGCTGGGACGAGGCGGTCAAGATCGCGGGCGCCGATCCCGACTATCACCGCCGCGACCTCTATGAAGCCATCGACCAGGGCGACTTCCCGGAATGGGAGTTCGGGGTTCAGCTGTTCACCCAGGAACAGGCCGACGCCCTGCCCTTCGATATCCTGGACGCCACCAAACTGGTGCCGGAGGAGGATCATCCGATCCGCGTGATCGGTCGCATGGTCCTAAACCGCAACCCCGACAACTTCTTCGCCGAAACGGAACAGGTCGCCTTCCTGCCGACCAATATCGTGCCGGGCATCGATTTCTCGGAGGACCCGCTGCTGCAGGGCCGGCTGTTCTCCTATCAGGACACCCAGCTGTCGCGCCTGGGCACGGTCAACTTCCACCAGATCCCTATCAACCAGGCCAAGGGCTGCCCCTTCCAGAACTTCCAGCGCGACGGCCATATGCAGATGGCCGTCCCCAAGGGCCGCGCCAACTATGAACCAAACAGCCTGGCCGAGGCGGGCGAGGACGGCGGACCGCGCGAAGACCCCAAGGGCGGCTTCCGCACCGCGCCCGTTCCGGTCGAAGGCGAAAAGGTCCGGCTGCGCGCCGAAACCTTCGCCGACCACTACAGCCAGGCTCGGCTGTTCTTCCGCTCGCAGACCGAGATCGAACAGGCCCACTTGGCCAGCGCCATCGTGTTCGAACTGTCCAAGGTGTCTCTGTCCCACGTCCGTGAGCGCGTTCTGGCCAATCTGCAGAACGTCGACGAGACGCTGGCCCAGCGCGTCGCCGACGGCCTGAATCTGCCTCTGCCCAAGGCGTCGGAACCAGCCGTCGCCCCCATCGATCTGGACGCCTCACCTGCGCTTCGCATCGTCGGCAAATATCCCGACACCCTGAAGGGGCGAAAGGTCGCCATCCTGGTCGCCGACGGCTCGGACGGCGCGGTCATCGACGCCGTGCGTGCGACTGTCGAGGGCGACGGCGGCTCGGTCTTCATCGTCGCGCCCAAGATCGGCGGTGCCAAGCTCAAGGGCGGCAAGACCCTGGCCGCCGACGGTCAGCTGGCCGGCAGCCCTTCTGTCTTGTTCGACGCGGTCGCCATCGTCCTGTCCGACGTCGGTTGCGCCCAGTTGCTGAAGGAAGGCGCCGCGGTGGATTTCGCCAAAGACGCCTTCGGTCACCTCAAGGCTGTCGGCCACACCCCCGAGGCCCAGCCCCTGCTGGACAAGGCGGGCGTCGAGCCGGACGCAGGCGTAATCGATCTGTCCAAGGACGCCGAGGCCTTCCTCGCCCCCGCCCGCACCCGCCAGTGGGATCGCGAGCCCAAGGTGCGCATGCTGGCCTGATGAGTTGCACATCCTGACCCGGACGCCTGTTTCATGACGGCGTCTGGGTCAGACTGAATGCAGTCTTGGGTGAATTCAGCTCATTAGCCGGTAACCCACGCCCGGCTCTGTCACGAGCAGAGCGGGCTGTGCGGGGTCTGCCTCCAGCTTGTGCCGCAGTTGGCCCACGACCACACGCAGATACTGGACGTCGTCGGCATGGCCGGCGCCCCAGACGGTCTTGAGCAGATCGACATGGCCCAGCACCTTGCCGGCGTTGCGCGCCAGATAGGCCAGGACGTCGTATTCCTTGGGCCGCAGCTTCACCCGCTCGCCGGCGCGGGTGACGATGCGGCGGTCCAGGTCGATCACGACATCGCCGGCCGTGACCACGCCGCCCGCGACCGGCGTCAGCGCGCCCTGACGCAGACCCGCGCGGATGCGGGCCAGTAGTTCGCCGACGCCGAACGGCTTTTCCACATAGTCGTTGGCGCCCAGGTCCAGGGCCGTGATCTTCTCGGCCTCACGGTCTCGCGCCGACAGGACGATGATCGGTCCCTGGTAGAAGTCGCGCGCCCGCGTCAGCACGTCCTTGCCGTCCATGTCGGGCAGGCCGAGGTCCAGCACCACCGCGTCGGGGCTCCACAGGGCGATGGCACGCAGGCCCTCCTGACCGCTGTCGGCGCGGCGGGGCTCATAGCCGGCGGCGTCCAGGGCGGGGGCCAGGAAGCGGTGGATCTGGGGCTCGTCGTCGATGACCAGAACCTGGGGGCGAACGGCGGACATCAGAGCAGATCCGGGTGGGTGGCGATGGACTTGGGCAGGCTGATCAGGATTCGGGTGCCCAGCTTGCCGCCGTCCGGTCCATCCTGGATCGGGCTGGCGGCGGCGATGCGGCCGCGCATGGCCTCGACGAAGCCCTTGGCGATGGCCAGGCCCAGGCCGGCGCCTTTTGCGCGGTCGGTGGACTCTTCCATGCGGCGAAACTTGTCGAACACCCGTTCCAGTTCGGCCGTGGGAATGCCGCGCCCCTCGTCTTCGATGGAGATGACGACGGCGCCGCGATCCTCATAGGCCGCCAGTTCGATGGTCGTGCCGTCGGGGCTGTAGGCGATGGCGTTTTCCAGGATGTTGACCACCGCCTGTTCCAGCAGGCCCGGATCGGCCTCGACCATGCTGAGCTGGGCCGGGAAGTCGCGGGTGATGCGGCGCTGGCCCAGGCGGCGCGACACCCGGTCGGCGGCGGCGTTGAGGATGTCGCGCACATCGCTCCAGTCGGTGCGGACGTTCAGCCCCCCGCCCTCCAGCCGGGTCATGTCCAAGAGGTCGCCGACATAGCGCGACAGGCGTTCGGCCTCCTCGCGGATGCTGAGCAACAGGTCGTCGCGCACCTCGGGCTTCAGGGTCGCGCCATAGTCGATCAGGGTCGTCGCCGAGCCCAGGACGGTGGACAGGGGCGTGCGCAGGTCGTGGCTGACCGAGTTCATCAGGGCGGCGCGAAAACGGTCGGCGCGACGCAGGGTCTCGGTCTCCAGCGCCTGACCCGCCAGGTCGGCCCGCTCCAACGCCACCGCGCCCTGATCCAGAAGGGCCATGGCCAGGCGTTCCTCGTCCGAGCCCGCCGCCACGGCCGAGGCGTCGATGCCCGCCACGCCGGCCCGGCCGCTCACGCCCTGTAAAGGCTGAAACCGCCAATGGGTCTGCGGCAGGGTGCCGGTGCCATGTCCCGTGACCTCGCCATGGGTCCAGGCCCAGCGGGCGGCGGCCATGGCGTCGGGGGCCAGGGTGACGCCTTCGGGGCTGGCGGCCGTCAGGACCAGGTCGTCCTCGTCCGGCAGAAGCACCACCGCCCCGGCGCCGGCGGCGGCCGAGGCCTGTTCAGCCAGGGTTCGGGCTGTGGTCGCGCGATCCTGGCCCGCCGACAGGGTCTGGCTGGCCGCCAGAAGTGCCGAGACGGCGGCGGCGCGACGTTGGGCCGCCCTGGCCTGTTCGCGCACCCTTCCCGCCAGGGCGCCGGTCCCCAGGGCCACGGCCCAGAACAGGATCAGGGTCAGCA
This sequence comes from Brevundimonas sp. TWP2-1, assembly GCF_049897645.1. NCBI lineage: Bacteria > Pseudomonadati > Pseudomonadota > Alphaproteobacteria > Caulobacterales > Caulobacteraceae > Brevundimonas > Brevundimonas sp. TWP2-1. Next base: position 9,867 of record NZ_JAFCWR010000001.1, on the reverse strand, counting down.
CGTCCGTCGGCGAGCCGATCAGGAAGCTGTAGAGCGGCTGAAGGAAGAGGAAGTTGTAGGTCAGGAAGGCCAGGGTCGCCGCCGCCAGCGCAGGCCGCAAGCCGTTCAGAACCCCCGCCGCCACCACGGCCGCCAGATAGATGACGCCCAGATCGACCCGCTCGAACCGCGTGTCCAGCAACAGGGCGACGCCGGTCGCGGCCCCGACGAAGCCCGCGCCGGTCGTATAGGCGCGCCATTCCAGCGCCGCTCGGGGACCGGGCTTGAGCGCGGCTTCGGGCGCCGTCAGATCGCCTTCGGTCACGACGTGGACGGCCACGCCCTGGGCCTTGCGCAACAGTTCGGTCGCCAGCGCCCGACCGGTCCACTCGGCGAACCGCCCGCCGCGCGTCTTGCCGATGACGATCTGGGTTACGTTGTTGCGGTGGGCGTGATCCAGGACGGCGCGCACCACGTCGTCGCCGCTGATCGTCACCGGCCGTCCGCCCAACTGCTCGGCCAGCTTGAAGGCCTCGGACAGGCGGCCTGCCGAGCGGGCGTCGGCGCGCGATCCGCTGGGCCGTTCGACATGAGCGACCGACCAGGGGGCGTCCATCATCATGTCCGACATCCGCCGCCCGGTCCGCACCAGCGAGGCGGTCATGGCGTCGCCGCCGACCAGGACCAGGATTCGCTCGTTCGCCGCCCACGGCCCCGATACGCCGCGCTCGCGCAGATGCGACAGCAACTGATCGTCCACTGTCTGGGCCGCGCGGCGCAGGGCCAGTTCGCGCAGGGCCGTCAGGTTCTCGATCTTGAAGAAGTTCTCGGACGCGACCCGCGCCGTCTCGGGCACATAGACCTTGCCCTCGGCCAGACGCGCCCGCAGATCCTCGGGGGTGATGTCCACCACCTCGATGTCGTCGGCCTCGCTCAGGGCGCTGTCGGGCACCGCTTCGCGCTGGCGCACCCCGGTGATGCGCAGGACGACGTCGGATAGGCTCTCCAGATGCTGGATGTTCAGCGTCGTCCAGATGTCGATCCCGGCGTCGCGCAACTCCTCCACGTCCTGCCACCGTTTCGGATGGCGCGACCCCGGCGCATTGGAGTGGGCGTATTCGTCGACCAGCAGCAGTTCGGGTCGCCGCGCCAAGGCGCCGTCCAGGTCGAACTCCATCAGTGCGCGGTCGCGGTGATCGATCGGCGCGCGCGGCATGACGTCCAGGCCGCGCAGCAGGCTCATCGTCTCCTTGCGGCCGTGGGTCTCAACCACGCCGACGACGACATCCAGCCCCTCGGCCTTTCGCCGGCGCGCGGCGCGCAGCATTTCGTAGGTCTTGCCCACGCCGGGCGACATGCCCAGAAACACCTTCAGCCGCCCGCGCTTGCGGCGCGGAACGGCTGAAATCGCGGGCGTTTCGGCCTCGGTCTCGGGCAATCAGCCCTCCGCGCCGAAGCGGGCGTCCAGCGCGCGATTGGTCATCAGGACATTGACGTGCGGCTGGCCGATAAAGCCGAGGAAGGCTCCCTCGGTCCGCTCGTCGATGATACTCTGGACCTGCTGCACGGGAACGCCTCTGGCGCGGGCGATCCGCGCGGCCTGAAGCCGAGCGTAGGCCGGAGACACGTCCGGGTCGAGGCCCGAACCCGAGGTCGTCACCGCATCGGCGGGGATGACGCCCGGACCGTCCTCGGCGCGAATGGCCTGGGCGGTTTCGGCGACCCGCGTCGTCAGGTCCGGATTCAGCGGCCCCAGGTTCGAGCCGGACGAGGCGGCGGCGTCATAGCCGTCGCCCGCCGCCGAGGGGCGCGGATGCAGATAGGTCGCGCCCGCGAACGGCTGCCCGATCAACGAGGAACCGACCACCTGACCGCCGGCGTCGCGCACCAGGCTGCCGTTGGCCTGATCCGGGAAGGCGACCTGTGCCACGCCCGTGACGGCGAGCGGATAGGCCAGCCCCAGCAGCAGGGTGAACAGGGCCGTCATGACGAGGGCCGGGCGAAGTTGGTTGACCATGGTCGTCGCCTCAGAAACTGGCCTTCAGCGTCGCCACGGCGCGTTCGCCGTAGATGTCGCCGAAGTCATGTTGATCGGTGTCGTGATAGCGGACGTCCAAGGCCAGATTGCTGGTCAGCTGATAGGCCGCGCCCAGGTTCCAGGTGGTGTAGTCCAGGTCCCACGAGACCCACTGACGCCCGACGGCGCCCGAGAGTGTCCATTTGTCGGCCGGGCTGATGGCGCCGTTGATTTCGGCATAGGTCGCTTCGTCTTCCGACGCGCCGAAGAAGTCGGGCGAATAATAGATCGCCGCGCCCACGATGGCGGGACCGACGGCGCGCGAGGCGGCGGCTTTCAGCTCGACATAGTCATAGTCGGCGCCGTCCGGCTGGCCGGCGTAGAGGTAACCGACCACGCCGAAGTCCAGGGCATAGCCCGCCACCTCGGGCCGATAGCCGGCGTAGAGATCGACCTCCGCGTCGGTGTCGTCGCCGAAATCGACGTTGGAGGCCCAGCCGCCGGCGTAGAAGCCGTTCTTGGTCAGATCGACCCCGGCCGAAATGGCCGGGTTTTCCTGGGTCTGGCTGACGCCGCGGAAGACATAGTCGGAAGTCAGGGCGACGTTCGCCGAGACGTCCTGAGCCTTGGCCTCGCTGCACAGACCCAGGCCCGCAATGCCCAGGATGCAGGCGGCGGCGAACCAGGCGTCGTTGCGGCCGGAAGCTTTGGAGAGAGGTTTACGCATGGAGATGTCCTTGGACACACGCATCAGGCCAGGCCGAGCGTGGAAATGATGAGATCGATCAGCTTGATGCCGACGAACGGGGCGATCAGGCCGCCCAGGCCGTAGATCAGCAGGTTGCGACCCAGGAGAGCGCCCGCACCGATGGCCCGGTATTTGACGCCCTTCAGCGCCAGCGGGATCAGGGCGACGATGACCAGGGCGTTGAAGATCACCGCCGACAGGATGGCGCTCTCGGGGCTGTGCAAACGCATAACGTTCAGCGCGCCCAGCGACGGCAGGGCGACCACGAACATCGCCGGGATGATGGCGAAATACTTGGCCACGTCGTTGGCGACCGAGAAGGTCGTCAGGGCGCCCCGCGTGATCAGCAACTGCTTGCCGACCTCGACGATCTCGATGACCTTGGTCGGGTCGCTGTCGAGATCGACCATATTGCCCGCCTCGCGGGCGGCCTGGGCGCCGGTCTGCATGGCCACACCGACGTCGGCCTGAGCCAGGGCAGGCGCATCATTGGCGCCGTCTCCGCACATGGCGACCAGCCGGCCCTTGGCCTGTTCGGCCTTGATCAGGCGCATCTTGTCCTCGGGCGTCGCCTCGGCGAGGTAGTCGTCGACCCCGGCTTCCGAGGCGATAGCCGCCGCCGTGACCGGATTGTCGCCGGTGATCATGACGGTGCGCAGGCCCATGCGGCGCAGGTCGGCGAAGCGCGCCTTCACGCCCGGCTTGACCACGTCCTTCAGGTGGATGACGCCGACCAGGGCGCCGTTCTGGGTGACGGCCAGGGGCGTGCCGCCCGAGCGGGCGATCCGGTCTACGGCCTGGCGGAACTCGGCCGGCGCCGAACCGTCGGTCAGGTTCAGGTCTTTAAGCACGGCATCGACCGCGCCCTTGCGCCAGCTGTCCTTGCCGACGTCCAGGCCTGACTGGCGGGTGACGGCGGTGAAGGGGATGGCGACGGCGCCGGCCGGTTGATCGACCGAGACGCCGGCGTTGCGGCCCAGTTCGACGATGGACCGGCCTTCCGGCGTCTCGTCGGCCAGGGACGCCATGACGGCGGCGGCCAGAGCGGCTTCCGGACGCATGCCGGGAACCGGGATGATCTCGGTCGCCATACGGTTGCCGAAGGTGATGGTGCCGGTCTTGTCGAGCAGCAAGGTATCGACGTCGCCCGCCGCCTCCACCGCGCGGCCCGAGGTGGCCAGCACATTGACCTTCAGCAGCCGATCCATGCCGGCGATGCCGACGGCGGACATCAGGCCGCCGATCGTCGTCGGAATCAGGGTGATGAACAGGGCGCCCAGGACGATGGGATCCAGATCGACGCCGGAATAGGCGCCAAGGCCCACCAGGGTCACGACCGCGATCAGGAAGATCAGGGTCAGACCGGCCAGAAGCACGGCCAGGGCCAGTTCGTTCGGCGTCTTCCTGCGGTCCGCGCCCTCGACCATGGCGATCATCCGGTCAAGGAAGGTCGAGCCGGGCTTGGCGGTGATGCGGACCTTGATCCAGTCTGAGACGACGGTGGTGCCGCCGGTCACGGCGGACCGGTCACCGCCGCTTTCGCGGATCACCGGGGCGCTTTCGCCGGTGATGGCGGCCTCGTTGACCGAGGCCACGCCCTCGATGATCTCGCCGTCCGAGGCGATCACGTCGCCGGCCTCGACCAGGATGATCGACCCGACCTCAAGCTCGGAGGCGTTGGTCGGGACCACCGTGCCGGTCTTGGGATCGACGATCAGCTTGGCCTTTGTCGTGACGCGGGTGGCGCGAAGGCTGTCGGCGGCCGCCTTGCCCCGCCCTTCGGCGATGCTTTCGGCGACGTTGGCGAACAGGACCGTGGCCCACAGCCATACGGCCAGTTGCACCGCAAAGCCCGCCGACTGACCGCCCGCGATGGCCGCCGCAGCCGAGATCGTGGACAGAAGCGCCACGATCCAGGTGGTGAAGATGACCGGGTTCTTGATCAGTTTGACGGGGTTCAGCTTGACGAAGGCGTCGCCCACGGCCCGGCCGATCATCTGTCCCGATAGCCCGCCCGCGAGGGGCGACGAACGGCCGCCCTCGCGTGGGTCCAATGTGAGTTGTGTCATGTCTCTATGTCCGGGGAATCAGGCGCCGGCGACCGCCGCGAGCACCTGGAAGTGCTCGACGATCGGTCCCAGGGCGAGGGCGGGCAGGAACTGCAGGCCGCCGAGGATGAGGATCACGCCGATCAGAAGGCCGATGAACAGGCCGTTGTCGGTGGGCAGGGTGCCGGTGGAGGGCGCCAGCTTGGGCTTGACCACCAGGCTGCCGGCGATGGCCAGGACGGCGACGGCCGGAACGAACCGTCCGAACAGCATCCCCAGCCCCAGGGTCGTGTTCCACCAGGGGGCGTTGGCGGTCAGGCCCGCAAAGGCCGAACCGTTGTTCGCCGCCGCCGAGGTGTAGGCGTACAGGATCTCGGACAACCCATGCGGCCCCTTGTTCAGCAGGCCCGCCAGCGCCGTCGGGAAAACGGCGGAGATCGCCGAGAACCCCAGCACCGAAAGCGGCAGGATCAGCACCGCGATCATGGCGAACTGGATCTCGCGCGCCTCGATCTTCTTGCCCAGATATTCCGGCGTCCGCCCGACCATGAGGCCGGCGACGAAGACCGACAGCAGGGCCATGACCACCATGATGGCGATGCCCGAACCGATCCCGCCCGGCAGGATCTCGCCAAGCTGCATCAGGAACATCTGCAAGGCCCCGCCCAGCGGCATGTAGCTGGCGTGCATTGAGTTGACCGAGCCGTTCGAGGCGCCGGTCGTGACGACGGACCAGACGGTGGAGGCCGGCGCGCCGAAGCGGACCTCCTTGCCCTCCATGTTCACCGAGGCGTCCACCTGGGCTGCGACAAGGGACGGGGCCGGCTGGGTCTCGATCACATACATGGCCGCGCTTGAGACGGTCAGGATGATCAGGGCCGCCGCAGCCAAGGCCTTGATGTCGCGTCCCGCCAGGGCCGTGCGGCCGAAGGCGAAGAAGGCAGCCCAGCCCATGACGTTGATCGCGACGGCGCTCAGCAGATTGGTGATGGCGCTCGGGTTCTCGAACGGATGGGCGCCGTTGACGTTGAACACGCCGCCGCCGTTGATGCCCAACTGTTTGATGGCGACCTGGCTGGCCGCCGGGAACAGCGGCAGGGTCTGCGACCCGCCCTCGACGCCGGTCGCATGGACGTTGGCCGCCAGGCTCTGGACGATGCCGAGACCCGCCAGGGTCACGGCCAGGATCAGGGCGGCGGGCAGCAGCACATAGAGGGTGGTCCGAGTCAGATCGGCCCAGAAGTTGCCGACGCCCTCGCCCCGATTGGCGACGAAGGCCCGCGCCAGGGCGGCCGCAATGGTCGCGCCGGTTGCGGCCGAAACGAAGTTCTGCACCGTCAGGCCCACCATCTGGCTGAAGGTCGACAGGGTCGTCTCCCCGCCATAGCTCTGCCAGTTGGTGTTGGTCACGAAGCTGACGGCGGTGTTGAAGGCCAGGTGCGGCGACACGCCCTCAAACCCCTGCGGGTTCATCGGCAGCACGCCCTGCAAACGCAGGATGGCATACAGCAGGACGAAGCCCGCCAGGTTGAAGGCCAGCAGGGCGCCGGCATAGCCCAGCCACCCCTGGCTGCGCTTGGGATCGACGCCGGCCGCGCCATAGAAGACGGCCTCCACCGGCTTCAGCACCGGGTCCAGCCAGGTCCGTTCGCCGTTCCAGACGCGCGACATATAAATGCCGATGGGCCAGCCGAGCATTACGGCCAGCCCAAGGGTCAGGGCGATCTCGCCCCATCCTTGAATGTTCATGAATTCCGTCCCGGTTCTTCAGAACCGCTCGGGCCGCAGCAGCGCCGCGACCATGTAAACGGCGACGGCGACCGCCCCCGCTCCCCAGAGCATGGCGATCATCGTCATACCCGTTTCAATGCTGTGGCGAGCAGGGCGAAGGCGGCGAACGCCCCTGCCCCCACCGCCAGAAAGATCACGTCGGCCAATCCGGCCTCCTCGCTCAAGTTGGAGCGGGACAGGACCATGGAGCCACGTAATGGCGCGATGTGAGTCCTCGCCGTGCGCCTAAAGGATTCATAAAATTGAGGGCGCCTGGACGGAAATCGAAGGCCGGCGTGGTCCTATCGCCTCAGGATTCCTCGTCGGCCACCTGGCACAGTTCCCCTCGCCGGCGCGCCTTCCTGCCGTAAACCCATTCGAACAGGGGCGAGGCCATCAGGGTGGTGATGATGGCCATCAGCACGAGGATCGAGAACAGAGCCGGGCCGATGATGCCGCGCTGCAGGCCGATGTTGATGATGATCAGCTCCATCAGGCCCCGGGCGTTCATCAGGGCGCCGATGCCCATGGCCGTGGCGTTGTCCTGGCCCGTCAGGCGCGCGGCGGCCCAGCAGGCCCCGCCCTTGGCCAGTATGGAACCCAGCAGGATGACGGCGGTCACGGCCAGCAGGCCCAGGCTGTTGACCATGGTCAGTTGGGTGTTCAGGCCTGAGAAGGTGAAGAACATCGGCAACAGAACCAGCACCGCGAACGGCTCCAACTGAAGCTTGACCTCCTGGCTCAGCAGGCCGCGCGGCATGGCGACGCCCAGGATGAAGCCGCCGAAGACGGCGTGGATGCCGACCGCGTCCATGGCCCAGGCGCTGAGCATGAACAGGATCAGCACGATCCCCAGCACCGTGGGGCTCAACCGCCCTTCACGCTCGACGATGCGGCCCAGCGGCGCCAGCAGTTTCGGTCCGACCGTCAGCATGAACAGTGCGAACGCGCCGCCGCCCGCGATGGCCATCACCGCCACCATCGGCCCTGCGCCGAAGCTGGCCAGGACGATGGCCAGAACGCACCAGGCGCCGGCGTCGTCGATGGCCCCGGCTGCCAGCGACAGCGAACCCAGCCGCGTACCGCTCAGACCCCGCTCATGGATGATGCGCGCCAGCATGGGGAAGGCGGTGATCGAGATGGCCGCGCCCATGAAGAGCATGGCCTGCCAGGTCTGGATGCCCTGACCTAACAGGCCTTGGCTGACCAGCCAGGGCGCAATAGCCACCGCGATCAGAAAGGGCGCCGCCATCCCCGCCAACGACACGGCCGCCGCGCTTTTCGCATTGGCCTTGAAGTGATCGCGCCGGAAGCCCAGCCCGACCAGGAACATATAGAGGCCCACGCCCAACTGGGCGCCGACGAACAGGATGGATTTCGATTCCTTGGGAAACAGGGCCGCCTGAAGATCGGGCGCCAGAAGGCCGAACAGCGACGGACCCAGGATCACCCCGGCGATCATCTCGCCCACCACCTGCGGCTGGCCGAGGTAACGTTTGGCCAGCCAGCCGACGATGCGGCAGACAGCGATGATCACGGCCATCTGCAGGAAGAAGGCCACGCTCAGTTCCGCATTCGTCATGCCTTTTTCCTCCCCTTGGAAGCACGGTGCGCGCGGAGCAACTTTCCGTCAAAACGGGTGAAGAAGTGACGTGACCCCCGTTTCTCATCCAGCCATAATGAGGGTCCTTTGGTGATCTGAACTGGTGTTGGCGGGGTTGGCAATAGGCTGGTCTGAGCAGCTATTAACCAGCGCACCAGACCGGCCGCTCTGTCCTGTGAGCGCCTGTGCGTAGGCCTTGGTCGTCAGCCATCCTAGCTTCGAGTGCGGCCGGGTTTCGTTGCCGTCGCGCCGCCAGGCCTCAAGCACGCCACGGGCGTGCGGCAGGGATCGGAAGCGGCTCGTCGCGCAGCCGGCCGTTGAAGCTCTCGTTGAAGCCGTTCTGCCAGGGTTTGCCCGGGCCATGCAGTGCCAGCCCACGCCGACGTCGTCGACCCAGGCCAGGATGACTTTGGACCTATACTCCGTGCCGTTGTCGCCGATGATCGTCTCAGGTCGCCCTCGTCGAAGGATAATGGCGTCCTGCTCGGGCGCTACCCGTCGGCCCGACAGCGAGGTGTCGGCGACGAGGCCGAGGTATTCCCGCGTGCAGTTGTGGCTACGCCGGCCTTCGGTTCGATCACCATCAGGATGCGGAAGCGCCGCCCGTCAGTCATCTGATCCGATACGAAGTGGAGCGACCAGCGCTGGTTCGCGGCCAGAGGAATCGCCAGCGGACGCCGAGTTCCCATGGCCCGTTTGCGCCCGCCGCGCCGACGCGCGGTCAACTTCTGCTCGAGGTAGATCCGCTGGACCCGCTTCTTGACCGCATGGCCCTCGCGCCGAAGAATCACGTGCACGCGGCGATAGCCCAACCGCCGACGCTCCCGAGCCAGAGCCTTCAGTCGATCCCGCAGGACGCCGTCGTTCGGTCGCGTCGCCTGATAGCGCACGCTCGTCCGATCAGCGCCCAGCACCCGGCAGGCCCGACGTTAGCTCATCGCATAGACCGACTGGAGGTGCGCCGCCGCCGCTCGATGCGCAGCGGGCGTAACCACTTTTCCCCCAGCAGATCTTTCAGCGCGACGTTGTCCAGCATCGAGTCCGCCAGCATCCGCTTGAGCTTGGCGTTCTCCACCCTCCAGCGCCTTCAGACGCCTGGCCTCCGACACGTCCCTGCTGCCTACGCGCCCTCCAGCTATTGCTGGAGGAGTTTCAGGGTGTCACGTCACAGCCGCCGTCCTGTTGGTTTGGGGAGCGCCCATGACGCAGAAAAACCCCACGGCCGTAGCGCGTGGGGTTTCTTCAGATCAGAGTCTCACGCCGGAATGTGAGGTATTCTTGGGTGCGGGAGTAGGATTTGAACCTACGACCTTCAGGTTATGAGCCTGACGAGCTACCGGGCTGCTCCATCCCGCGGCAAGCGGTAGTGTCGTGAAGGAAGAACGGTTCGAGAAGGACCGCGTTTGCGGTGTTTTTTATCATCATCTGCTGTCCGCCTGGTAGACCCGGCGGCGACCTACTCTCCCGCGCCTTGAGACGAAGTACCATTGGCTCTGGAGGGCTTAACGACCGAGTTCGGAATGGGATCGGGTGGGGAACCTCCGACATAGCCACCAGGTCAACCAGGCGGACAGCGGATGATGAGAAGACATTGTCTGAGATTGCTTCGGTCAAGGAGCAATCATCGAATGAGTTTTGCTGAGAAACGATCAAACCGATCGGATTATTAGTACCAGTAAGCTTCATGGGTCGCCCCACTTCC